>NZ_OZ333477.1:1252500-3555848 GCF_976973735.1 Parasphingorhabdus sp. NYA22
AGGGGGTCGCGAGACCTACCAAACCTAACCAAACTCCGAATACCATAGAGACAAGTCCGGGAGACAGACGGCGGGTGCTAAGGTCCGTCGTCAAAAGGGAAACAGCCCTAACCTACAGCTAAGGTCCCCAAGTCATATCTAAGTGGGAAAGCATGTGGGAATCCCAAAACAACCAGGAGGTTGGCTTAGAAGCAGCCATCCTTTAAAGAAAGCGTAACAGCTCACTGGTCTAAATAAGGGTTCCTGCGGCGAAGATGTAACGGGGCTAAAGATATGCACCGAAGCTTAGGGTTCAGAATTTATTCTGAGCGGTAGCGGAGCGTTCCGTAAGCGGATGAAGCCGAAGGGTAACCGACGGTGGACGTATCGGAAGTGCGAATGCTGACATGAGTAGCGACAAACAGTGTGAGATGCACTGTCGCCGAAAGCCCAAGGGTTCCTGCTTAAAGCTAATCTGAGCAGGGTGAGTCGGCCCCTAAGACGAGCCCGAAGGGGGTAGTCGATGGGAACACGGTTAATATTCCGTGACCTGGTGGAATGTGACGGATCTCGTGTGTTGTCTGATCTTATTGGATTGATCAGGCTTCGAAGAGGTTCCAGGAAATAGCTCCACCATATAGACCGTACCCTAAACCGACACAGGTGGGCAGGTAGAGTATACCAAGGCGCTTGAGAGAAGTATCCTGAAGGAACTCGGCAAATTACCTCCGTAACTTCGGGAGAAGGAGGCCCTATCAGAAGGCAACTTTTGGTAGGGGGCACAAGCTGGGGGGTAGCGACTGTTTAGCAAAAACACAGGACTCTGCTAAGTCGGCTTCAAGACGACGTATAGGGTCTGACGCCTGCCCGGTGCTCGAAGGTTAAGAGGAGGAGTGCAAGCTCTGAATTGAAGCCCGAGTAAACGGCGGCCGTAACTATAACGGTCCTAAGGTAGCGAAATTCCTTGTCGGGTAAGTTCCGACCTGCACGAATGGCGTAACGACTTCCCCACTGTCTCCAGGATATGCTCAGCGAAATTGAATTCTCCGTGAAGATGCGGAGTACCCGCGGTTAGACGGAAAGACCCCGTGCACCTTTACTGCAGCTTCAGAGTGGCATTAGGAAAGAATTGTGTAGAATAGGTGGGAGGCTTTGAAACTTGGGCGCCAGTCCGAGTGGAGCCATAATGTGAAATACCACCCTATTGTTTTCTGGTGTCTAACTTAGATCCGTTATCCGGATCAGGGACCCTCTGTGGCGGGTAGTTTGACTGGGGCGGTCGCCTCCTAAAGAGTAACGGAGGCGCGCGATGGTTGGCTCAGGACGGTTGGAAACCGTCTGTTAGAGTGCAATGGCATAAGCCAGCCTGACTGCGAGACTGACAAGTCGAGCAGAGACGAAAGTCGGTCATAGTGATCCGGTGGTCCCTCGTGGAAGGGCCATCGCTCAACGGATAAAAGGTACGCCGGGGATAACAGGCTGATGATTCCCAAGAGCTCATATCGACGGAATCGTTTGGCACCTCGATGTCGGCTCATCACATCCTGGGGCTGGAGCAGGTCCCAAGGGTTTGGCTGTTCGCCAATTAAAGTGGTACGTGAGCTGGGTTCAGAACGTCGCGAGACAGTTTGGTCCCTATCTGCCGTGGGCGTCGATAATTGAGAGGAGTTGACCCTAGTACGAGAGGACCGGGTTGAACATACCTCTGGTGTACCAGTCATGCCGCCAGGCGTGCTGCTGGGTAGCTATGTATGGACGGGATAACCGCTGAAAGCATCTAAGCGGGAAGCCTCCCTCGAGATAAGTTATCATAGAGTCGTGGAAGACCACCACGTTGATAGGCTGGGTGTGGAAGCAGGGTAACCTGTGAAGCTAACCAGTCCTAATTACTCAATTCGCGCTTGTAGAATCCCGCCATCAACAACAATGTTGGAAAGCATGTTTGTTGAAGAACGGACAATTAAGCTCGGCCCATGGTCAACATGCACGGATATTACCCCTCGGGATATGTCCGGGCGTGATCTTACCAACATCGATTAAAAGACCCGTGATTACAGCTTATGCGCCTGCTTCATTGCTTGGTGGCCATAGCGCCTGTGCCCCACCCGATCCCATCTCGAACTCGGCCGTGAAACCAGGTTGCGCCGATGGTACTTTGTCTCAAGGCATGGAAGAGTAGGACGTCGCCAGGCATTGCAGCAGGCGCATAGACTTGTAGTCACGAGGAAATAACCCATTCACCTTTTCAAAAGCGGCCTGTCCCTCATAGGGCCGGCCGCTTTTTTGATTCTCTGGTACGGCACAAAAGCCAAACCGGAAACGTTGGCGCGGGATGGAGCAGTCCGGTAGCTCGTCAGGCTCATAACCTGAAGGTCGTAGGTTCAAATCCTACTCCCGCAACCAACTGGAACTCCAGATACAACTGCTTAACCAAAAGCCTCGGTCGAAAGATCGGGGCTTTTGTTCGTTTAGCAATATGCCATATGAAGCTAGCGCCCTAGCGAAGGAAGGCACTAGGCCTGCGGGTGCGAGAGATCATCCGGAGTCGGTCAGCATCATGCCAACGATATTGCGGATCAACTGAGCCATGGCGGGCTGCTGTGTAAGCGAGAGCTGTAGGCCGCCTTGCGCGTTATGGCATTTAAGGGTTGAAGGCTGCTTATTTGGGAGCGGCGATTATGGACGACATGGGTTCGGGATCAGCGAGCAGTCATACGATTAGTCATATGACCACTCATATGAGTGGTTCTAGTCTTGGCCGTGTAGAGATTGTCGGCGGCCGTCGGCGCTGGACAGCCGAGCAGAAGCTGGCGATGCTGGCAGATGCATTTGGTCCGGAAGGATCGGTTGGCCAGACTTGCGAGCGTCACCGGATTGGCAGTGGCCAGCTATACACATGGCGGCGTCTGGCGGTGAACGGTCAGTTAGGTGGCATGAACCCGTCAGGCCGAGCGCTTGCCGCACCTGCTTTTGCCGAAGTCTCGCTGGATACTGGCCCAAGCGACCGAGCGGCGGTAAATCCTGCACAGCCTAGTCTGATCAGGATAGACCTGCCGACAAGGATAAGACTGACGGTGGACGCGGCGGTCGATGCCGATGCGCTGACACGGGTGCTCGCGGTGCTTTCCCGATGATCCCGCCATCTCCTTCGACGCGCATTTACCTAGCTTGCGGTGCGACCGACATGCGCAAGGGTTTTAATGGTCTGGCGGTACTGGCGCAGCAAGTATTGCAGAAGAACCCGCATTCAGGGGCGCTGTTCGCCTTTCGTGGCAAGCGCGGTGATCTGGTCAAGCTGCTGTGGTATGACGGCCAAGGGATGTGCCTGTTTTCCAAACGGATGGATCGTGGCCGTTTCGTCTGGCCGGTGACCAGGACCGGCAAAGTGCACCTCTCTTCTGCCCAGCTTTCCATGCTTCTCGAAGGCATTGACTGGCGTAGACCTGAACGCACGGCCGTTCCGCTTCTGGCGGGATAAAACGGCATATTTGGGCGGGTTTTACTGGTAATCCATGAGCCACTCGGCTATTAAATGGCGGTGTCAGATACCGCTCATTCTTACCCCGATAAAGACGCCCGGATCGCCGAGCTGGAAGCTGCTTTGGCGGCCCGTGACACGCTGATCGAGACGCTGCGGTTACAACTGGACAAGCTGCGCCGTATGACCTTTGGCCAGTCGTCGGAGAAGCTGTCGCAGCAGATCGAGCAACTGGAACTGACGCTCGAAGAGCTGGAGAGTGAAGCTGCGATTTCCGATGCCCGGGCGCCTGAGCCGATCGTAAAAGCCGGACGGCCATCGCCCGTTCGCGCTTTGCCTGATCATCTGCCACGCGATGAACGCCGCATTGAACCGGAGACAGGTGCCTGTAATTGTCCTGATTGCGGCGGCACCCTTCGCCCGCTTAGCGAAGACAGCGACGAGATACTTGATGTACTGCCGGTGCAATGGCGCGTTATCCGTACCATCCGTCCCAAATATAGCTGCCGTTCCTGCGAGAAGATTGTGCAGGCCCATGCGCCTGCCAAAGCCATTGCCCGGGGTAAAGCCAGCTTCGCCACCCTTGCCCATGTCGTCGTGAACAAGTTCGATCATCATCTACCGCTCTACCGTCAGTCCGAGATGATGGCGGCGCAAGGTGTGGACATCGACCGTTCGACGCTGGCCAGTTGGGCTGGCCAAGCCGCCAGTCTGCTCGATCCTATCGTTAGCCGTATCCGCGAAGAAGGCTTAAAGGCCGCAAAGATCCATACCGACGATACGCCGGTCCCGATGCTGGTACCCGGCAAGGGTAAAACGGCACAAGCGAGGCTGTGGACCCATGTTGTCGATGACCGCGCATCCGGCTCTACCGGTCCGGCATTGGTCTGGTACAAGTTTACCCTTGATCGCAGCGGTATCCATCCGCAGACCGAGCTTAAGACATTTACAGGTTTGCTGCAGGCCGATGGCTATGCTGGTTACGATAAGCTCTATCAGGATGGCCGGATACGCGAGGTCGCCTGCTGGGCGCACTTCCGGCGCAAGATATTCGAGAACCATCAAGCAAGTCCGACGCCGCTCACCACCGACCTGCTGGAACGGATTGCAGGACTATACCGGATCGAGGACGATGTTCGCGGTCAGCCACCCGATATCCGCCGTCAGCAGCGCCAAGAACATAGCAAACCGCAAATCGAGACGCTGCACAGCGTGATCGACGATGCCTTGCGCCGTCTGTCGCCCAAATCAAGCATGGCCAAGGCGCTAACCTATGGCCGCAAACGCTGGGATGCGCTCACGCGCTATCTCGGTGAAGGCATAGCCGAGATGGATAATAACATTGCAGAACGCTCCATCCGTTCCATAGCGATAGGCAGAAAAAATTGGCTATTTACCGGATCCAAGGCCGGAGGAACACGCGCTGCCGCTATCTACTCGGTTATCGAAACCTGCAAACTCAATGGCGTAGAACCCCAAGCCTATATTACCGATGTTATTGAAAAAATCGCATCCGATTGGCCCGCTTCCCGTTGGGACGAACTCATGCCATGGAACTGGACAGACAATAACAAACGGAACCGTCAAGCCGCATAATACGCGGCCCCCAGCTCTCGCTTACGCTGCTGTTGTGGGTACGGACCTGGAGCAAGGGCAATGAACAACGCGCAGTGCAAATTTTATCCGCTCACTCGGGGGCCGACGTCCATGTTCATGGCCTGCTCGAGGATCAGAGAAAATTCGAAGATCAATATCTCGGCGCGGCGGCGGGCTCCGAAAAGCGGACCTATCAGGCGCAAGGCAATTTGGGGGCAGCGATAGCGAATATTACGCGTTCGGTAAGGCTTTTCCGTCGGAACCGGAAGTCGAAGCCTGTATCGACCGGCGCGACTATCTTGCGACCCTGCGATCAGATGCAATAAAAACGGTCGGGGCCTCGACGATGCAATGATTGATCCGGAAGGCGCCTTTCAGACTCCGGGCAAGCTGATGGCCACCGAACTCCCGGATGCGATCAAGATTGAGCTGCTGAAACGACGGGCTTATGAATAGAAAGAACAAAACAGGGGACGGATGAAGGAATGCCAGACAATGAAGTTGATCAGCTGCGGGAGATCAACCTGGCACTGGAGAAACTGATTTAGTTCAGTTGCAATTGGCGTATTCCCTAGTGCGCAAACTGGATAAGCCCGATCGTTCCAATTCCGGCTGCTATGAGGATGAACTGGAGCAGCGCCGATCCCGGCGTTGTCTTGCGGTGTAGGCCCGGTATTAGATCGGCAAGGGCGATATATATGAAGCTGGCTGCGGAGAGCGCGAGGATATAGGGAATGGCCTGCTGCGTTTCTCCGAGAAAATAATAGGCAATAATTGCTCCTGGCAGGGTTGTGATGGACGACAGGGAGTTAAGGACGAGAGCCTTCAGTCTGGAGTAGCCATTTTCCAAAAGAATAGCAAAATCACCAACCTCTTGCGGGATTTCATGGGCGATGACGGCGAGAGAGGCTGCAATGCCAAACGGGATCGAAGTCAAAAAAGCTGCCGCGATGACAAAGCCATCGACAAAATTGTGGAAGGCATCGCCGATCAGCAATAATGGACCCGAATTCGAATGGACTTCGCAGTCTTCGTCATGACAATGGCGCCAGAGCAGTATTTTTTCGAGTGCAAAGAAAAGCAGAATCCCGGCCAGAACGGTTCCGCATACCGCTATCGGCGCGGCGTGACCTAGTGCCTTGGGTATCATCCCGAGAAATGCGGCACCAAGCAAAGTGCCGGTTGCATAGCTGATAAGATAGGGCAAAATCGATTTTCGGACATTTGCCGGAAACAACAGCATCAATGCGGCACCGGCGATCGCGCCTAGGCTGCCCAATATACTGAAGACGATGATCCAGCCCAATAACATCAATCGCCCAGTGCGAAGCCGGGTAACAAGAGGCCGCGTTCCCAAACAGGTCGCTTCGCCCGTCTTCCGTCCCCAAGGGGCAAGCCAGCGAAGGCGCCGGTCGACTTATTATGTAGGGTTCCGCTTCCAATTTCCATGGTTATACAGTCCACCAAGATCGACGAAATTGCAACGTCTGGGTGACCTCCCGTCGACCCACTTTGGAAGCATGAGATTGGGAAGCCACAATTGACGAGCAGGAGGTAAGCTAGGTCTTGGACTTGTCCGCATTCGCAAGACGCCATCGATAATAGGTCTTTTCAGAAACCCCGATCTCCCGACAGCTTTCGCAAACGCCCATTCCCGACGCGATGAGCTTCTGGATTGCCCTGCATTTTTCGTCCTTATTCTCAACTAACGGCATTATTAAGTCTTTCATTGATTGTTCCGAAACGCGGAAAAAGTCAGACCCAGCTGATCGGCGGAACAATTTTCATCCAGATTGGATATGTCCCGCCGAGCTGCGGTCGAAGTTGACTAATCTAGCTTACATCGGTTGTGCGCAGATACGGCCGATGCTCCGTCCATCCTTGTGGGAACAGGCCCTTCGCCTCTTCGTTGCTGATCGATGGCGGAATGATCACATCCTTGCCTATTTGCCAGTCTGCGGGCGTGGCAATGCGCTTTTTATCGCTCAATTGCAGCGCATCGATGACCCGCAAAATTTCATCGAAATTCCGACCAACGCTCATAGGATAGGTCATGGTCAGGCGAATCTTCTTGTCGGGATCAATGATGAACACCGACCGGACCGCAGCGGTCTGACTCTCGTCTGGGTGGATCATGTCGTACATTTTCGCGATTGCCAGGTCTGCATCGGCAACGATCGGAAATGTAAGATTGGTGTTTTGTGTATCGTTCACATCTTCGATCCATTTGCGATGCTCCTCCGCCGTATCGGTCGACAGGCCGAGCGGCTTGGTATTCCGCTTGGCAAATTCGCCAGCGAGCTGCGCGGTGCGACCCATTTCGGTGGTGCAGACCGGGGTGAAATCAGCCGGATGACTGAAAAAGAATACCCAGCTGTCGCCAGCCCATTCGTGTAGGCTGATTTCCCCATTCTGGGTGTCGACGGTAAAGTCGGGGGCGGTGTCTCCAATATGCAATGTCATAATCTTTCCTTTCTGATTGTTCGGAAATGATAGCTCGCAATTCGCCCTGAATCCAATTCAATTACTCATTTACACTAAGTGTTTTATTGAATGAATGGGTGATCAGTTGCGCTTGGTGGACGCCCGCTTTTCATTTGTTGATATCAAGCGCTGTAGTTCGAAGCAGGGAGCCCACATATTGCACGTTCCCGAAAACCGGCCAGTTGTCGGTGGGCAAACTTTATTCCGATCGCAAGGCATCAATCGGATTGAGCTTTGCCGCGCGTCGTGCGGGAAAATATCCAAATATGACCCCGATTACGGCGGAGAACAGGAAGCTGATTACATTTATCTGGATATCGAACTGGAATTCCAGGCCCATTAAAGGCGCGGCAACAATCCCGACAATCAGTGCCAGAAATATGCCGATCAGTCCGCCGAGGCTGGACAACACGATCGATTCCACCAGGAACTGCATCATCACTTCTCGACCGAGCGCGCCAATGGCGAGCCTGATTCCAATTTCACGCGTTCTTTCGGTGACGCTCACGAGCATGATATTCATGATGCCGATACCGCCTACCAGCAGGCTGACACCGGCAACCGCTCCCAATAATGTGGTCAGGATGCCGACTGTTCCAGACACCGTGTCGGAAATCTGCTTGGCATCGAGGACATTAAAATCGTCTTCTTCGTCCGGCCCCAGACTCCGGCGCTCCCGCAGTAGCGCGATCATCGATTCCTTTACCGCGCTGGTCTCGTAGGCAGGATCGAGGCCAATCATGATCGAGTTGATATCCTGATTGCCGGTCATCTGTCTCTGGACGGCCTTCAGCGGCATGATCACCGTATCATCCTGATCTCCGCCAAAACCGCTTTGACCGCGCTCTTCGAGGATACCGATGACCTGACAGCTGACGCCTTTGATACGGAAATTCTGTCCGATGGGGTCGGTATCCTGGAACAGATTGGTAACGATGGTCGAGCCGATCATGCAGACACTTTTGCCAGCCTGCTCCTCCTCTGCGGAAAAATTTCGTCCCTCCGCCAGCTCCCATTTCCGGGCGATAAAATAATTATTGGTGGTGCCATTGACCGTGGTTGTCCAGTTCTGTGCATTTCTGATTGCGGCTCCGCTGGTTTGCACCTGACCGGTTACCACCGTGACGCCGCCAATCTGCTCGGCAATGGCATTGACGTCGGCTTGCTTGAACAAGGGCGGCGCTTCACCGGCGCCGGCGCCGCCAGGGCTGGCTCGCTGTCCGGGATATACTTGCAGCAGGTCAGACCCGAGAGCGCTAATCGATGTCTTGATTGCCTCCGTGGCCCCGTTGCCCAGTGTCACCATGGTGATCACGGACAGCACGCCGATCATGATACCCAACAGGGTCAGAAAGGAGCGCAGCAGGTGACGCCGGATTGCACGGAATGCTAATAGAAATGTCGTCGACAGCATCAGTGTTGCTCCACGCGTTCGACCAGGCCATCCTTGAAGATCACAATTTTATGGGCAAAGGCAGCAAGTTCGGGTTCGTGGGTTACCATCATGATGGTGATGCCCCGTTCCTTGTTGAACTGTGTCAATAGTTCCATGATTTCCTCTGATCGTTCGCTGTCGAGGTTGCCGGTCGGTTCGTCCGCCAGCAGCACAGCCGGCTCCGTGACGATGGCCCGGGCGATCGCTACACGTTGTTGCTGGCCGCCGGACAGTTCGTTCGGCTTGTGATTAGCCCAAGGAACAAGGCCGACGCTATCAAGCGCCGCCAAAGCCAATTCTCGCCTCTTCGCCGGACTTTCACCCCGGTAAAGCAGGGGCAATTCGACATTTTCAAGGGCGGAGGTCCGGGGTAAAAGATTGAACCCCTGAAACACAAAGCCCAGATAACGTCGGCGCAGCAAGGCTCGCTGATCAACATTGAGTGATTCTATCGGCACACCTTTGAAAAGATATGAGCCGGTGGTTTGCACATCAAGGCAACCCACGATATTCATCATTGTGGATTTGCCGGATCCACTGGCCCCCATGATGGCGATGAAATCGCCTTCATTGATGGCCAAATTGACGCCTTTCAAAGCCTGAAAAGCAGCTTCTCCTTCACCGAATGTCTTGGTGATATCGATCAGCTTGATGATCGGCTCGCTCATTCTGCCGCTTTTGCCTTTTGCCCGGTCACGACACGTTGTCCAACCTTGATATCCTTGCCAGTGACAGCCGTCTGGCGGCCATTGCTTTGCCCTGTCACGACGGTGATTTTTCGCAATTTGTCATCATCGCCCAGAACATAGATTGTCTGGCTGCTGCCGACGCCGATTTCGGTTTCCTGGGTGACCTGGGTCCCGCTCGAGCGGGGCGGCCCGAATTCAAAGCCGCCGCTTTCCTCGGCTTCCTCGTCCTTCGGCGGAATATAGCGGAGCGCTGCATTGGGGACCATCAGCACATTTTTCTCACCATTGGTCCGGATTGTCGCGGTCGCGGTCATTCCCGGCCTCAACTTCAAGTCATCATTGTTGAAATTGAGAAGAGCCGTATAGGAAACGACATCGGACGTAGAGGTGGAACTGCTACTCGAGCTGCCGGAAAGATTGGTTGACCCCAGATTCACTCTCAGAATCTTCGCCGGAAATTTCTTGCCGGGATAGGCGTCAACGGTAAAGCTGCCACTCTGTCCTGCCTCCACTTGCCCGACGTCCGCCTCGTCGACGGCAACTTCAAGCTGCATGCGGGCCAGATCTTCGGCGATGATGAAAAGAGATGGTGTGTTAAAAGACGCCTGCACGGTTTGTCCCGGGTCAATTAGCCGCTTCAGCACCACTCCTGACGTCGGCGCACGGATAGAGGCACGCGAGAGCTGGGTCTTGTTGGAAGACAGCTCGGCTTGCACGGCCGCAACATTGGCCCTTGCCGAATTCAAAGACGCTGCTGCCCTGGCCACTGCCGCTTTCTGCGCGGTCATTTCCGTGTCCGACGGAACCTGGCCATCGGACATGCGATAGACTTCCTGCAACCGTCGCAACTGTGCCTGGGCCTCATCCAGCGACGCCTGAGCGCTGACAACCGATGCTCGACTGGCCGCCAGACTGGCCTGTGATTGCTTGACGATATCAATAAGCCGGTCGGTGTCGATTGTCGCAATAACCTGTCCTTTTGATACCCGGTCATTGACATCAACCAGGACTGTTCTGACGATCCCGGATATCTCCGAACCAATTTCAACTTGCTCTGTAGGCGCAAGATTTCCGGTCGCGGTTACATCCACCGTTATATCGCCGCGCTTGACTGTATCGGTTACATATTCGGTGCCAGTATCGCTGAAGAACAATTGGCTGACAAATAGGGCGACGAGACCGATTGCGACCGCCAGCAGGACCCACTTGCCGTAACGCCATATTGGCGAGGGTTCCGGAGTTTGCAGAAATTCATCCAGATTTGTGGTTTCGCCAGATGCGTTCATTTCGAGGCCTCTTCATTATTGCCATTTTGCGGTACGGACTGCCATCCGCCGCCCAAGGCAAGATATAATTGGATCGTGGCAGTCAGCCGATCGGCCCGGGCCACCGCCAGGCTATCATTGGCCGACAGCAAGCTGCGCTCGGACTCCAACAACCGTTGAAAGTCAGTCAATCCCGCGCGATAATTGGCGCGTGCCAGAATTGCAGCGTTGCTGGCCGCCATACTCTGATCCGAAAAGGCCGAAATACGCGCCTCTGCCGTGCGCCGGGATATGGTGGCATTTTCCACTTCTTCGAGCGCTGTCAATATGGTCGAACGATAGGCGGCAAATGCGCCATCCGCAGCCGCCATCTGTGACCGTACAACGGACCTCCGGCTGCCCGCGTCAAAAATGCTTTGCGCGATTGATGCAAACAGCCCGCCGGTCAGGATATCGGTGATATTGCCGAATTCACTGGATGTGGATGCAATATTCCCCGTGAGTGTCAGTGCCGGATATAGCTGCGCCTGGGCCACACCGATCAGCGCTGTTGCTGATGCAAGGTCGCGCTCGGAAGACAGGATGTCCGGGCGTTGACGCAATATGTTGGCCGGCGCGCCTCTGGCGATAAAATCCGGAATGGCCGGAAGGCGACCATCACCGCCCAATAAGCCATCAACCGCCCCGGGTGCCTGTCCGGTGAGCACCGCCAGGCGGTATCGCGCAGCGGCTTCGGACTGCTCCAATAACGGGATTATGGCGGCAGTTTGCGCCCTTTGGGCCTTGGCTTGCTCGACATCGACCGATGATACCAGTCCGGCCTGAGCGCGCCATTTGGCGATTTGCAAATTGTTGTCCTGGTTCCGCAGACTGTCTTCGGCAATCAGGAGGCGGTCCTGCAAGGACCGAACTGTCACATAATTGCTCGCCAATTCTGCAGCGATCAGTGTCCGGATGTTGGCGAGACTATATCCTGCTGCCTGATAGGAGGCGAGTGCCGCCTGTTTCGATCGTTTCAGGCCGCCGAATATATCCGCGCTCCAGCTGGCGTCGATCGAGCGCGAAAAAGACCAGCTGTCAGATGTTTCGGAATAGAAATTTCTGCCACTGCTGCTCGAGAAACCAATGGCGGGCAGTTGATCGGCACCGGATTGGATCAGAGACTCTCTGGCTCGGACCACCAGTGCCGCTGATTGTGCAATATCGAGATTTTCCGAAAGTGCCGTGTCAATTAATTCGGCGAGCACAGGATCGTCAAATTGAGACCACCATTCAGTTATATCATCAATAGAAACCTCGTCATTTCCGTCGATATATTGCCCGGGCAGCGCGAGGTCGGATGCCGAATAGGGACGATAATCCGGTCCTTGCGTGCAACCCGTAAAGAACAGGCCGACGATAACTATTGAACGTGGAATTTGGGAAATCATTTGGTTTTGTAACGCCTCTCAAAGCAATTTTCCGAATTAAGTTCGACCAAATTGAATATCTGGGCAAATTCGCCAGTCTGAAGCTTTCTAGAAAACGGCCGTATCTTGAAAGCAAACCTATTTCATAAGAGCTTGATTGGTCCATTGAACAATCGATCCCGCAGGCATGGCTCCGGCCGTTCGTGACATCTCTTTGCCTTTTGATATCAATATCAATGAAGGAATTGATCGTATGTTGAAACGGGCGGCAATCTGCTGTTCTGCTTCGGTATCCAGTTTTGCGACACGCACATTCGGTTCAAGCTGCGCAGCTGCCGCGTCAATCGCTGGCGCCATCTGACGACACGGGCCACACCAACTGGCCCAGAAATCCACAAGCAACGGAATGTCGCTAATGCTGGCATGCTTATGGAAGTTCCCGGAATTCAGAATGACCGGCTTTCCCTCAAACAGGGGCTTGCCGCATTTCCCGCACTTACCGTTCCCCGTCAGCTTTTGCGCTGGAATCCGGTTGGTCGTGCTGCAGGAGGGGCAAATGATCATCAATGGATCAGTCATATATCAAGTCTCCCGTTCGTCTTGTTCGTTAATTTTGCAGACTATGAACCGAAATCAGATTCTGCATTATCGGTAACATTACGTATTTAGACATCATGGTTGGCAACCCTAGTCAGAATTTGATCCCAATACCCAGAAATGATGAAAGATAGGGGCATTGGAAAAGAAGAGACTAATTCGCCAGCCAAAACCGCAAATAATTTCTCGCGAGTTAGGCGTGCAGCAGCCTGAAAATACGTGATTGAAACATTGTCGAAACCAAGCGACCAACCCTGAATTCGGTGAGAGACCATATGAAAAGTAGAAATATAATTCTGGTTCTTGCCTTGGCGACAGTTCTTGTTGCAGCGGGCATATATTATGCATTCTCCGGAGACACAGCGACTGATTCAGATACATCTGCGGTAGCAACATCCGCCAAGCCTGGAACCATTTCGGCAGCACAAATCAAAAAGCTCGGCATCCGGATTGTCGCGGCAAGGGCTGCTGACGCGGTTCCGCTTGGTACGGTCCCGGCAATGGTCAACCTGCCGCCCGAGGCAAGGGTCGCGGTAGCCGCGCCGTTTGATGGAGCGATAATCCGGCTGTTTGTAGTAGAGGGGCAGGCAGTGGCTCAAGGGGCTGCTCTTGCATCGGTAAAAGCGCGTGAACCGGTGCAGATCGGCGCCGACCTTGCTCGGGCCCGTGCGCAATTGGGTCTGGCCCAAGCGAGCGCCCGGCGATTGAACCAGCTCGCCAGCGAAGGAATTATCGCAGACGCTCGGGCCGACGAAGCCAATGCAGCGCTGTACGAAGCGCAAATCAACATATCCGAGAACCAGAGAATATTGTCGCAAGCCGGTGCCGGGGGCAGCGGCCAGATGACCCTGCGCGCACCGATCGGGGGCCGTGTATCAGCGATCAACGTCCAGACCGGCGGGCCGGTTGACACGATGACGGCACCATTTGTGATCGAGAATACATCGTCTTACATGCTCGACATTCAATTGCCGGAGCGGCTTGCGAAGAAAGTTGTTCCGGGTCTGACGGTAGAGCTACAATTGCCCGGGTCATCCGGGGATGGTGATCCTGTCCCTGTCAGCGGCACGATCATTTCGGTCTCGCCCTCGCTCGACCCGATGACTCGCTCGGTCATGGCAAAAGCCCGCATTGGCGCTGCGCCCGGCATGGTTGCGGGTAAAAGCGTCATGGTGACGATCAAGGGAGATGGCAGCGAGACCGGTGTGTCGGTTCCAGCGATGTCGGTCACGCGGATCGGCGACAGGGACTATGTATTCGTTCTTTCAGCCAATCGCTTTACCAGGCGTGAAGTGACACTGGTCGCTCAATCGGGCGACAATGCTATCTTGAGCGACGGACTGAAGCCGGACGAGAAGGTCGCCGCGAGCGGCATCGCCGAGCTTAAAGTCATGTTGGCCGGGGACTGATCCTATGCTGCGGCAACTCGTTGAAAAAGCGCTCGCCTTTCGTATGGCTGTATTAGCGATAGCGACCGGACTTGCCGGCTTTGGTGCCTATGCGTTCGTCAATCTTCCCATCGATGCTTTCCCCGATATCAGCTCGACGCAGGTGAAGATCATCCTGAAAGCACCGGGTATGACGCCCGAAGAGGTTGAAAGCAGGGTTATCACCCCGATCGAGATGGAAATGCTCGGCATCCCCGATCAAGTGGTGCTGCGTTCGGTGGCGAAATATGCGATCGCGGATATTACGATCGACTTCAAAGACGGTACGGACATCTACTGGGCGCGCAGCCAGGTGGCGGAGCGGTTGAACGGCGTGATGGGAGACATTCCGGCGACGGTAACCGGCGGCATGGCACCCATTTCAACGCCATTGTCAGACATGTATATGTTCACGCTTGAAGGGCCACAATCGCTGGCCGAAAAACGGCGTATTCTGGATTGGGTTATACGACCGGCGCTGCGCACGGTGCCCGGCGTGGCGGATGTCAACGCGCTTGGCGGCTATGTTGAAACCTATGAAGTCGTACCCGACAATGCTGCGCTCGCCGCAACCAATCTCACCATTGAAGATTTACGCAGCGCGATTGAAAGCAGCAATCGAAATGATGGTGCAGGGCGGCTGACAACCGGAGAGGAATCGCTCATCGTCCGCGCAGTTGGCGCTATCCGGAACCTCGGCGATCTGTCGGGCATTATTGTCAAATCCGAAGGTGGAATGGTCGTACGGGTCGGTGATGTAGCGCAGGTGCGCACAGGAAGCCTTACCCGCTATGGTGCCGTTACCAAAAATGGCGAGGGCGAAGCGGTGCAAGGGCTGGTCATCGGCCTGCGCGGAGCAGATGCCAGCAAAGTGGTCGATGGCGTCAAGGAAAGGCTCAAGGAAATTGAATCCAGCCTGCCATCTTCGTTGAAGATCGACCCGTTCTATGATCGATCCGACCTGATTGAACGCGCCGTGGGTACAGTCGAATCAGCGTTGCTCGAAGCGACTATATTGGTCGTGATCTTGCTGCTCCTTTTTCTCGGCGACATAAGGGCGTCGGTCATCGTTGCGCTCGCTTTGCCAATGGCAGCATTGTTCACATTTATCGCCATGCGTTTTCTCGGTTTGACAGCCAATCTCATGAGCCTTGGCGGGCTGGCCATCGCGGTTGGCATTCTTGTCGACGGCGCCGTGGTGGTGGTCGAGAATGTGGTCGAACGGTTGTCCGACGAGAAACATCGCAGCGCCGGTAAGCTCCACAATATCTTCATTGCCTCGGCTGAAGTGGCAAAACCTGTTGCATCGGGCCTTGCCATTATCGCGCTGGTCTTCCTGCCGCTGCTCACACTGGAAGGGCTTGAAGGCAAATTATTCGCACCCGTTGCGTTGACGATCGTGCTCGCGCTGTTCGCAGCGTTGATCCTGTCACTGACGCTGGTTCCGGTTCTGGCCTATTTTGTTCTGAAAATACCGGATGGTCACCACGAACCCTGGTTGATGCGCAAATTGTCACCCTTCTACGAGCGGGTGTTGGACAGTGCTTTTAACCGGAAATCCGTTGTATATGCTATTGCGGCCTTCTCTCTGCTGATCGCGGGACTTGCCTACAATGTGACCGGAAAGACCTTTCTCCCGACCATGGATGAAGGCTCGATGATCGTTCAGCTGACGAAATTACCGAGCATCTCGATTGACCATAGCGTGGCTGGTGACATCAAGGTCCAGAAGGCCATTCTTGCTGAAGTCCCGGAAGTCACCGATGTGATCGCGCGGGTTGGTAGCGACGAGCTCGGGCTTGATCCGATGAGTCCAAATGAAACCGACAGTTTTCTGAAAATCAAGCCGCGTAGTGAATGGCAAGTGGCTGACAAGGATGAACTGACCGAGAAAATTCGCAAGGTGTTTGATGATTTGCCAGGCATCGAACCCAGTTTCACTCAGCCCATTGAAATGCGTATTTCCGAAATGCTCACCGGCGCGCGCGGTGATCTTGTAATCAAGCTGTTCGGCTCCGACCTAAACGAGCTTTCCAGGATCGCTGGCGATATTCAGGCCCGCCTGGAAAAAATCGAGGGTACGACCGAAGCGATGACGGTTGCCAATGATACGGTTGACTATCTGCAGCTCGATATTGACCGGATGGCGGCCGGCCGCAGCGGTATGCCAGTGGACATGATGCAGGACATGATGCGCGCTCAGATAGAAGGCGTGCACTCCGGCGTTGTTGCCGATGGCAACCGGCGCGTTCCCATCCTGATAAAGGGTGAAGGTAGCCGCGGTATGAGTCCGCAAAGCTTTGCCGATCAGCTGTATCGCTCGCCCACCGGCCAACTGGTGCGCGCCAGCGATATCGCCACTGTTAAGCAGATTGCCGGACCGGTGAAACTTGAACATGAAAATGGTTCGCGTTTTGCCATGGTCCAGGCCTTTGTGTCAGGTCGCGATCTGGTCGGCTATGTTGAAGAAGCGAAAGCCGACATTAGCACAAATGTGAAACTGCCATCCGGCTATCGGATCGTCTGGGGTGGTCAGTTCGAAAACCAGCAACGCGCATCGGCGCGGTTGATGATCGTGCTTCCGATATCTCTGATCCTTATCTTTGTCGTTCTGTACGCTACCTTGAGTTCGGTGCGCGCATCCCTGCTGATTTTGGTCAACATTCCCTTTGCGATGGTCGGCGGAATGGTAGCACTGGCGGTCTCAGGCGAGTATCTGTCGGTTCCGGCATCGGTCGGATTTATTGCACTGCTCGGTATTGCAGTGCTCAATGGTCTGGTCATGGTCAGCTATTTCCGGCAGCTCCGCGACCAAGGCCTGGGGATGGCAGAGGCGGTTCGGATAGGCGCTGCCCGCAGGCTTCGCCCGGTGCTCATGACAGCTTCCATTGCTGCCTTTGGACTGGTGCCCTTGCTCTTCGCGACCGGTCCCGGATCGGAAATCCAGAAACCGCTCGCGATCGTTGTAATCGGCGGCCTTGTGACCGCGACAATGCTGACGCTCGTGCTGCTGCCCATGCTCTACGAGAGGTTTGGCGAGAATAAGAACGAGCAAGAGGCCAGTAACCGGAACTTCGGCGAAGAGGTGCCATCATGAGAAACGCCCTATACACCCTTTCGTTATGGCTGGTGACTATGGCTCCCGTCTCCGTCGCTGCGCAAAATGACTCCGGACTGCCTGATGAGGCGGCGGTCGAGACGGCGTTGGACGAGCACCCGAGCGTGATGGCAGCGCGCGCGCGTGTCGAGGCGGCCAGAGCAGATGCCCGGGCCCTCAAGGCCGGTCCCCATGAGGTGACCTTATCAGGCTCCTATGTTCGCCGCGACGTGGATAACGAGGGTCGATTCAACGAATATGACGCAACAGTCATGCGACCATTTCGTCTTCCGGGCAAGAAACGGCTCGACAGGCAGGCGGGAGACTATGGCCTCGTCGCTGCCGAAAATCGGGCTGAAGATGTAAAGCATCAAGCTGCCACCCTGCTGGCTGATTTGTGGTGGGGCTGGCTGGGCAATGCGGAAGAGGCCCGCGTTGATGCGCAGGCGGTCATGAATTATGAAGCGATGCTTGCATCTGTAGAGCGTCGGATGCAATTGCGCGACGCCGCTCAACTCGACGTGGATCAGGCCGAAGCAGCTTTGGGAGCCGCAAGGCTGGCAGCGGAACAATCAAAGGGGAAAGCGGAGCTCGCTCGCGTGCGTCTCGCCGCCCAATATCCAAGCCTGCCCCTGCCGATCGAAGCGCCTGAGCTGCCGCTTCCAACCGTTCCTGCTGGCGGATTTTCGGCACTGCGCGATCTGGTTATCGCGCGCAGCCACGAAATAGCCGCAGCCGATGCAGAGGCTGCCCGGGTCAAGACACTAGCAGACCGGACCCGGCGTGACCGCATTGCCGATCCGTCGCTGGGCTTTCGGATATTCAGCGAGCGGGACGGGTTGGAAAAGGGGGTCGGTCTTATCGCTTCCATTCCTCTTGGTGGCAGCCATCGCAGCGCGCTAGCCGAGCGAGCTGAACGGGAAGCGCAAGCCGTAAGTGCCGAAGCGGGCGCGGTGCGTTTCGATGTTCAGGAAATGGCTGACACGGGCTTGGCATCCGCTAACGCCGCCTGGCGTTCGTGGAAGCGGAGTCGCGAGGGTATGAAGGCACAGGTGGATGGAGTGATAAAAATGCGGCGCGGTCATGACTTGGGCGCGTTTGATCTGTCTGACGTGTTGCTGGTTGAGCGGATGACCCACGATGCGTTTCGTTCTGAAGTTCAGGCGAGAAAAGACGCGTTGCTGGCGATTACCAAACTCCGGATTGACAGTCATACTCTGTGGATAGGTGATGATGATCATGAGACGCAACAATGACGGATGGGAGCCGGTAAACAGGTTCGGAGGGGAAGTACCAGTGTCGGTCTGGATAGAGAGAAACTGTTATCGGCCGCGTATGACTGTATCTGCAACTAAACTTGAGTGCTGACGAATGTTGCGCAACCAAAGGTTACGGCTCGCATGTTTTCGGGCGACCGTGTCCCTACGAGCGGCTGCGGCGATGCCAGCTCATTGTTCATCGTCGCAATTGACCAGACAATTGTTCAAGTCTGACGCTGTGGGGCGGAAACAGGTGAGCTTTGACTTGTCAGTTGCTACGCACCTGCTGTCACCGCAGCTTCGCTATCAGCGAGGCAGCGAGCTTTTTCCCATGAGTTGCAGGTCGACGGCGCGGGCGCATTGCCGGCCTTCGCGAATCGCCCATACGACCAGACTTTGGCCCCGCCGCATGTCTCCGCAGGCAAAAACACCTTCTTTGCTGGTGCTATAATCCACGACATTGGCAGACACATTGCCGCGTGCATCGAGTTCCACTTCCGACTGATCGACAAGTCCCATTTTGCGTGGGCCGACAAAGCCCATTGCGAGGAGGATCAAGTCGGCTTTCAGCGTGAACTCGGTTCCGGCGATTTCCTGCATCTGGCCGTCGACCCATTCGATCCGAACACATTCGAGGCCTTCCACTTCGCCGTTCGTGCCGACAACGCGTTTTGTGAGTATGGCCCAGTCGCGGTCGCAGCCTTCCAGGTGGCTGGAAGAGGTGCGCAGTTTCAACGGCCAGTCGGGCCATGAAAAAGTCTTGTCTTCTTTTTCCGGTGGCTTGGGCATAATTTCAATCTGGGTAACCGAAGCGGCGCCCTGACGATTGGATGTGCCGACACAGTCCGAGCCGGTATCGCCGCCGCCGATGACAATCACATGTTTACCGGTCGCGGTAATCGTGCCGCGCGGAGCGGCGCGCATTTCATCGTCGCCCGCGTTGCGCTTGTTCTGCTGGGCTAGAAATTCCATAGCCAGGCGAACGCCGGACATTTCATAACCGGGAATATCGAGCGTACGAGGCTTTTCTGCGCCGCCGGACATGACCACGGCGTCGTAATTATCCTGCAGTGATTCCATCGAAACCGACACGCCGACTTCGGCGCTGGTGCGGAATTCAACGCCTTCGGCCTCCATCTGCACGAGGCGGCGGTTGATCAGATGCTTTTCCATCTTGAAATCGGGGATGCCATAGCGAAGCAAGCCACCCATCCGGTCGTTCTTTTCAAACAGGGTGACATTATGGCCGGCACGAGCCAGCTGCTGGGCGCAAGCCATGCCGGCAGGACCGGAACCGACAACCGCAACCGATTTACCGGTTTTTTCTTCGGCAATCTGTGGTGTGATCCAGCCTTCTTCCCACCCGCGGTCGACAATCGCGCATTCAATGGATTTGATATTCACCGGCACGTCATCGATGTTCAAGGTGCAGGCGGCTTCGCAAGGGGCTGGACAGATACGACCGGTAAATTCCGGAAAATTATTGGTCGATTGCAGGGATTCCAGTGCGTTTTTCCAGTCGCCTTCATAGACCAGATTGTTCCAGTCCGGGATGATATTGTTCACCGGGCAGCCGTTGTGGCAATAGGGAATACCGCAATCCATGCAGCGCGCCGCCTGGTCCTTGATGTCCTTTTCCGGCAGCGGAATCGTGAATTCCCGATAGTTTGTCAGCCGTTCCTTTGGATCGGCATAGGTCGCTTCTTTGCGATCAATCTCGAGAAAGCCTGTTACTTTACCCACGGTCTACTCCAATTTCTTCAATTATTCTGCAGCAACGATAGCGTCGAGACGCTCGGCTTCGAGTTGTTTCAGCGCCGCCGAATAATCGCGCGGCATGACTTTGACGAAACGGCCAAGGGCCTCTTCCCAATTGTCGAGAATCTCGCTGGCTCGCTTGCTGCCGGTATAAAGCTTGTGACGCTCCAGCAGGATCCTCAGCCGGGCAGCGTCATGATAGAGCATGTCACCCATGCCAAAATCATTCACATCGACCGGAAGCTGCTGTGGCGGCCTGGTGTCTTCACCATCATCCGCGTCATTGTCGATAGTCTCGATATCGACCATCGCCATATTGCACCGCTGACGGAACAGGCCGTCCTCATCATAAACATAGGCGACCCCGCCGGACATGCCAGCCGCAAAATTGCGTCCCGTCTTGCCGAGCACAGCAATCACACCACCGGTCATATATTCACAGCCATGATCGCCTGTGCCTTCGACGACGGCCACCGCGCCGCTGTTGCGAACCGCAAAGCGCTCGCCCGCGACGCCGTTGAAATAGGCTTCACCGGCAACCGCACCATAGAGCACGGTATTGCCGACGATGATATTCTCGGTCGGATTGCGATCGACATGGCTTGGCTGTTTGACAACCACGCGGCCACCCGAAAGGCCCTTGCCGACATAGTCATTGGCATCGCCGACCAGTTCAGCCGAGATGCCGTGCGCCAGAAACGCGCCAAAGCTCTGGCCGGCAACGCCTTCGAACGATAGCTGGATGGTGTTGTTCGGCAGGCCTGCGTGGCCATATTTTTTCGCAACTTCGCCCGAAAGCATCGCGCCGACCGTCCGGTTGACGTTCTTTACCTTGCGTTCGATCTTGACGGTCTGGCCATTGTCCAGCGCCGGCGCGGCGGCCGCAATCAATTCCTGGTCGAGCGCAGCTTCAAGCCCGTGTTCTTGCGTTATCGTCTGGTGCAGTGGTTCACCCTCGGCGAGAACGACCTGATGCAATATACGCGACAGATCGACGCCTTCCGCTTTCCAGTGGTGCAGCGCCTTGCTCATGTTGATCCGGTCCACCCGGCCAACCATTTCCTCGATTGTGCGGAAGCCCATGTCGGCCATAATCTGGCGCAGCTCTTCGGCGACGAAGAAGAAATAGTTGATCACATATTCCGGCTGTCCGGTGAATTTCTTGCGCAGTTCCGGATTTTGCGTCGCGACGCCGACCGGGCAAGTGTTGAGATGACATTTGCGCATCATGATGCAGCCGGCGGCAATCAGCGGCGCCGTAGCGAAGCCGAATTCGTCGGCACCCAAGAGAGCGCCAATGGCAACATCGCGACCGGTTCGCAGGCCGCCATCGACCTGCACCGAAATTCTCGAGCGCAATCCGTTGAGCAACAATGTCTGCTGGGTTTCGGCCAGACCGATTTCCCACGGCGAACCTGCATGGGTCAGCGAGGTCAAAGGCGAAGCGCCCGTTCCGCCATCATAGCCGGAAATGGTCAGATGATCGGCGCGTGCTTTTGACACACCCGCGGCAACCGTGCCGACGCCGACTTCAGACACCAGTTTCACCGAGATACGCGCACCGGTATTCACATTTTTCAGATCGTGGATCAGCTGTGCCAGATCCTCGATCGAGTAGATGTCATGATGCGGTGGCGGAGAAATCAGGCCAACACCAGGGGTCGAATGGCGAACCTTGCCGATATTCTTGTCGACCTTGGCACCGGGCAGCTGGCCGCCTTCGCCGGGCTTGGCACCCTGAGCCATCTTGATCTGGATATCGTCTGCATTGACCAGATATTCGGCGGTAACACCGAAGCGGCCACTCGCGACCTGCTTGATCGCAGAGCGCATGCTGTCGCCATTGGCCATCGGAATGAAACGATCCGGTTCTTCGCCGCCTTCGCCGGTATTGGATTTGCCGCCAATCCGGTTCATCGCAATCGCCAGCGTCGTGTGCGCTTCGCGGCTGATCGAACCGAAGCTCATCGCGCCGGTGGCAAAGCGTTTCACGATCTCGGTCGCCGGTTCCACTTCGCTGATGTCTAGCGGTTCATTGGCCTTGGTCAGTTCCATCAATCCGCGAATGGTCAGCAACCGTTCGCTCTGCTCGTTGATCGATTCTGCAAATTCAGCGTAATTTTTCGGATCATTGCCGCGCACCGCATGCTGCAGGTTCGCGATATTGGCCGGCGTCCAGGCATGTTCTTCGCCGCGGATCCGGTAGCCATAGATACCGCCGGCATCCAGCATATTCCGGTAGATCGGATTGTCGCCATAAGCTTCCGAATGCCGTTTCACGGTTTCTTCCGCGACCTCGGCCAGTCCGACGCCTTCGATCATCGTCGCCGTTCCGGTGAAATATTTTTCAATAAATTCACTGGATAGGCCAACCGCATCAAAAATCTGCGCGCCGCAATAGCTTTGATAGGTCGAAATGCCCATTTTCGACATGACCTTCAAAATGCCCTTGCCGATCGCCTTGATATAATTTTGTTCGACCTGCTGCGTGGTCAGCGGCAGCTCGCGGCGAACGCGAATTTCCTCGAGCGTTTCAAAAGCCAGGTAGGGATTGACCGCTTCCGCGCCATATCCTGCGAGCACGCAGAAATGGTGCACTTCGCGCGCTTCTCCCGTTTCCACCACAAGACCGGTCTGCATCCGCAGGCCCTGACGGACCAGATGATGGTGAACCGCTGCGGTTGCCAGCAAGGCCGGCATCGCGATCCGGTCCGGGCCCTTGGCGCGGTCGGAAAGGATCAGAATGTTACGGTCGGCAAGCACCGCTTCGGTTGCTGCCCAGCACATTTCCTTCAGCGCCATTTCGAGACCGGCTGCGCCAGTCTCGGCATCCCAGCTAATGTCGATGGTTTCGGTTCGGAATGCCCCATCCAGCGCATCTTCAACCGAACGGATTTTCAGCAAATCCGCATTGGTCAGCACCGGCTGGTCAACCTCCAGCCTTTTATGCGTACCGGCATCATGGCCGAGCAGATTGGGACGCGGCCCGATCATCGAGACCAAGGACATCACCAGTTCCTCGCGGATAGGATCAATCGGCGGGTTGGTTACCTGAGCGAAATTCTGTTTGAAATAATCGTAGAGGAGCCGCGGCTTGCCGGACAGAACCGCAATCGGTGTGTCGGTGCCCATCGAGCCGATCGGATCGAGGCCGTCGCTCGCCATCGGCTCGAGAAACTTGGTGACATCTTCCTGGGTGAAGCCGAACGCCTGCTGGCGATCAAGCAGCGCGGCAGGACTGTCCAGCCCGTTCGCCTTTGGTGCATCGACATCGTCAAGATCGTCAAGATCGAGGTCTTTCAGATTATATTGCGTCGATTCCAGCCATTTCGCATAGGGCTTGGCCTTGGCGAGATCGGCCTTGATCTCTTCGTCCTCGATGATCCGGCCTTGCTCCATATCGATGAGCAGCATTTTGCCGGGCTGTAACCGCCATTTGCGGACGATATTGTCTTCCTTGACCGGAAGCACGCCGGATTCCGACGCCATGATCACATGACCATCGTCGGTGACGCAGAAACGGGCAGGGCGAAGGCCGTTGCGGTCGAGCGTCGCACCGACTTGCCGTCCGTCGGTAAAGGCGACGGCGGCCGGGCCATCCCATGGCTCCATCAAGGCAGCATGATATTCGTAAAATGCTCTGCGGTCGGCATCCATCGTCGGATCGCCGGCCCATGCTTCGGGGATCAGCATCATCACCGCATGTGGCAGGGAATAGCCGCCTGCGACCAGCAGCTCCAATGCGTTGTCCAGGCAGGCCGTGTCGGATTGACCGTGCGGGATCAGCGGCCACATCTTGTCGAGGTCGGCGCCCAAAAGATCGGATTCCATGGTCCGGCGACGGGCATTCATCCA
Organism: Parasphingorhabdus sp. NYA22; assembly: GCF_976973735.1. Lineage (NCBI taxonomy): Bacteria > Pseudomonadati > Pseudomonadota > Alphaproteobacteria > Sphingomonadales > Sphingorhabdaceae > Parasphingorhabdus > Parasphingorhabdus sp. NYA22. The sequence goes on from NZ_OZ333477.1 coordinate 1,276,829, forward strand.
GTTCACATTGCCGCGCACCGTGTTGATTTCGCCATTATGCGCGATGAACCGGTAGGGATGCGCCAGTTTCCACGAGGGGAATGTGTTGGTCGAGAAGCGCTGATGGACCAGAGCCACGGCAGAGGTGGTGAGGGGGTCGAGCAAGTCCTTGTAGAATGAACCGACTTGATCCGCGAGCAACAGGCCTTTGTAGACAATTGTCCGGGTCGAGAAGGACGGCATATAAAATTCGGTCAGACCGGGCATGCCATTTTTTTCCGCGATCCCATCGAGCGGATTGTGCACCTGCTTGCGGATCGCCAGGGTTTTGCGCTCGAATGCATCCTGATCGGCGATCGATTCGCCTCTGCCAACGATCGCCTGACGAATCGTCGGCATCTGGTCGAGCACCGCTTTACCGATGCCCGTCGTGTCGATCGGCACGTCGCGCCAGCCGATCATGACTTGCCCTTCCTTGGCGATGAAACGCTCGAAATGTGCCGTGGCATATTCCGTTTCGGCCGGATCCGACGGAAGGAAGCACATCGCGACAGCATAATCGCCAGTAGCAGGCAGAGTCAGGTTTTCGGATTTCGCCCAATCCCGCAGAAGCGCGTCAGGAATCTGCAATAATATCCCGGCGCCATCACCCAGAAGCGGATCAGCGCCAACGGCGCCGCGGTGGTCAATATTGACCAGAATCTCGAGGCCACGTTTGACCGTGAGGTGCGATTTCTCACCTTCAATATTCGCGACAAAACCGACGCCACATGCGTCATGTTCGTTCTTTGAATCGTACAGGCCTTGCCGTGGCGGGAAACTCATATTCCGTCCTCATATTTCGATAGGATTTTTGTAATTAAGATGCTCCTAGATGGATTTTTACGCATTTTGAAGATAAGATTTATGCAGAGGGGTAAAGAAACGTTGCGCGGATAGCGATTGCCGCTACGGACGTCCGGTTAATTGGGACGAAATTGGGTGCGATTTCAAATCGATGGCTGACTTCAAAGCCGGTGCGGGTCAACCTTTCTCGCCTGCAGACATCAAGGAGATTGCCCAATTTTCCGGTTTGAGGCATGGACCGGCTAGCCAGATCCATTTCCGTAACCGGCGGGACAGTCAGTTTTGAACAATATTTTGCCCACCTTCGACTTTCTGCAGGCAAAAACGGCAGCGAACCAGAAAACGGTCTTGATTACGCTGGCCGCGGTTACGGGTGCGTCGACGCGAAACCCGGGCACGCATATGGCCGTGGCAGAGGATGGTTCGTCGACCGGGTCTTTCTCCGGCGGATGCGTGGAGGCCGCTGTCGTTGCCGAAGCGCTGGACGTGATCAAAACCGGCGCGCCGCGTGAGATCAGATTTGGCGCCGACTCTCCCTATCTTGATATCCGGCTACCGTGCGGCGGCGGCATCGACCTGTTGTTTACCCCGATCGTGGATCGCGCGATTGTAGCCGATATTTTTGACCGGATTGAAGCTCGTATGCCGCTGACGATCATCCTCGATAGTCAAAGCACTGATATCAGCTGCGAAGCAGAACTGGCGCACCGGACATCGGTGGAGCGGGAAGGTTCGCAGATTTTGGTGCATCACATTCCAGCAGCCAAGCTGAACATATTGGGACACGGGCCATCGGTCGAAAGCCTGGTTGGATTGTCGACGAGCTATGGCATCGATTGCGCTGTTCTGTCACCAGACCCCGGTGTGATAGCTGCGGTTGAGGGCTTGGCTACGACCGCGGACCTGCTGAAAACGCCGCAGGCGACGCCACTGCTTGATCCTGACCCCTGGACAGCCTGCATTTTTTATTTTCACGATCATGACTGGGAGGCGGCATTGATGAAGCAGGCTTTATCTTCACCTGCCTTCTATGTTGGTGCAATGGGCAGCCGCAAAACCCATGAACTCCGCCTGCAATATCTGGCCGATATTGGCGTTCCAGCAGAAGAGAGCGACCAAATGGTCGCGCCGATCGGCCTGATTCCGTCGACGCGGGACCCGGCGACACTGGCCTTGTCGACTTTGGCGCAGGTGGTGGAAAGCTATCACCGGCACTTTGGGTTCAAGACATAATTAGTAAATATTGTTCCTAGTTTCTTCTGGTCACAAACTGGATTAGAGGGAACAGAATGACGACATTCTTCTCCGGGGATTAACATGAAATATAGTCTGGTTTCGGTTCTTGCGACATTGTTCATTTCGGGGGCCGCGCTGGCTCAGGACAAATCCGAAGAGGTCAAATGGGATGTAAATGCGCCGACCGGCGCGACAATCAAGCAGGTTCCGATCAACGTCGACGAGGGCAGCTGGATCGATGTCGATGTCAGCCCCGACGGCCGGAACCTGACCTTCGCCTTGCTCGGTGATATTTACACTATGCCGATTGCGGGAGGGTCTCCGACCCGGATCGCCGAGGGCCTCGCATGGGAAGTGCAGCCGCGTTTCTCGCCCGACGGCAAGCGCATCGCCTTTACCTCGGACCGCGGCGGTGGCGATAATATCTGGATCATGAACCGCGATGGCAGCGACAAGCGACAGGTCACCAAGGAAGAATTCCGCCTGCTCAACCAGCCGAGCTGGAGCCCTGACGGCCGTTATGTCGTTGCGAAAAAGCACTTCACCACCGGGCGCTCGCTCGGCACAGGCGAAATCTGGATCTACCATGTCTCCGGTGGCGGCGGGGTGCAACTGGTCAAGAAACCCAGCGAAAAGCATCAAAAGGAACTCGGCGAGCCGATCTACGCGCCCGATGGCAAATCGGTCTATTACACGAGGAATATCACGCCCGGCGGTACGTTCATCTATGCGCAGGACAGCAACAGCGACCTGTTCAACATCGAAAAATATGATCTGGAAACCGGTGAAGTCACGACAGCGGTGTCGGGCCTCGGCGGGTCCGTGCGTCCCAATCCTTCTCCCGACGGCAAGAAAATCGCCTTTGTCCGCCGCGAGATGACCAGATCCAAGCTCTACGTAAAAGATCTGGAATCCGGCATTGAACGCAAGGTCTATGACGATCTCGATCAGGATGTGCAGGAAACCTGGGCGGTGACCGGCGTCTATCCGAATATGGACTGGACTCCCGACAGCCGCGAAATCGTTTTCTGGGCCGGCGGCAAGATCCGGCGCGTAGCGGCTGACGGCAGCGCCTCCTCAGTGATCCCGTTTCAGGTCAGCGATACCCGCGGCGTCGCCAATGCCCCCCATCCGACAATCCCGGTTGCACCCGATAGTTTCACCACCAAAATGCCGCGTTTTGCCGCAGTATCTCCGGACGGCCGGACCGTTGTTTTTGAAAGTCTGGGCAAGCTCTACTCCAAGCCGATGAGCGGCGGGACGGCCAAGCGGCTGACCAGCGGTTCGGAACGCGAGTTGTTCCCTTCATGGTCGCGCGATGGCCGTTCGATCGTCTTTGTCGGCTGGACCGATGCAGGGCTGGGCCAGATCAAGACCGTATCGGCAGGCGGCGGGTCTTCGCGCACCGTCACCAGCCGGCCCGGCCATTATGCCCGTCCGCATTTCTCCCCCGACGGCAAGAATATCGTTTTCGAGATGAAGGAGGGTGGTTATATGACCTCGCCCGACTGGTCGGTGGAAGATGGCGTCTACCGCGTGCCAGCCAGCGGCGGTGCACCTGTGCGGGTGGTCAAGGGTGCCGCCGGTCCGCAATATGGTGTGTCCAGCGACCGGATTTTCATGCTCGAGAACGAGGACGATCAGCGCGTCCTGATCAGCACTGATCTCAATGGTGAAGCAAAGCGCACCCATGCCAAAGGCGACCTGACCAACGATTATATTGTCTCGCCTGACGGACTGAATGTCGCCTTCCGGCAAAGCTATGAAGCCTATGTCATGCCGCTGATGCCCGGCACCCAGGCGGTCGAGGTTAGTCCGACCAGTACATCGCTGCCGGTCACGAGGGTCAGTGCCAATGGCGCGGACTATATCAACTGGTCCAAGGGCGGGCAGGCGCTCCACTGGAGCATCGGGCCCACGGTCTATACCGCCACGACCAGCGCGCTGTTCCCCAATGCGCCAGCCGCGAAGGATGCGCCCAAATATCAGCCGCCAACCAGCGGCGTGTCGCTCGAACGGACGATTGCAGCAGAGAAACCCTCCGGAACGGTTGCGCTTACCGGCGCGCGGATTGTCACAATGGCGGGCGACGAGGGCGGGATCATCGAAGATGGCGTGATCGTCATTCAGGGCAATCGTATTGCCGCAGTCGGACAGCGCGGCCAGGTCACTATTCCCGCAGGCGCCGCGACTGTCGACGTAACCGGCAAGACCATCATTCCCGGCCTGGTCGACGCCCATGCGCACGGTCCGCAGGGCAGCGACGAACTGGTGCCGCAGCAGAACTGGTCGCTCCTGCAAAACCTGGCGCTCGGCACGACCACAATCCACGATCCATCCAGCCGCGCCAGCGAGATATTTGTCGCCAGCGAAATGCAGCGCGCCGGGATGATCCTAGGTCCGCGCATTTTCTCGACCGGCGAGATCGTCTATGGTGCTAAAGCCGCCGACGTCTACGCAGAGATCAACAATCTCGACGACGCGCTCGCCCATGTCCGCCGTCTGAAGGCGCAAGGCGGCAATAGCGTCAAAAACTACAACCAGCCCCGCCGCGAACAGCGGCAGCAGGTGGTCGAGGCGGCCCGTCAGGAAAATATGCTGGTCGTGGCCGAAGGCGGTTCCTTGTTCGGCATGGACATGGCGCTGGTCGCCGACGGCAATTCGACGCTCGAACATAATATCCCGCTCGATATCTTCTATGAAGATGTCGTGCAGATGTTCTCGCAGTCCGACACCAATTACACGCCGACTCTGGTGGTCAGCTATGGCGGGCTCGCCGGTGATCCCTATTGGCGTCAGGCCACCAACGTCTGGGAAAATCCGCTGCTCGTCCACACCCCGCCGACCATATTGGCCGCAGACACAGTCCGTCGGACCAAAGCGCCGGAAAGCAACTTCGTTGATGACGACAATGCCCGTGAAGCGAAAAAGCTGGCCGATGCCGGCGTGAAAGTCTCGATCGGTGCGCATGGCCAGCAAGCCGGCATCGGCAGCCACTGGGAACTATGGTCCTTCGTCCGTGGCGGCATGAGCCCGGTAGAAGCGCTGGCGGCCGGCACGATAGTCTCTGCCCAGTCGCTGGGTATGGCCACAGAGATCGGATCACTGGAAACCGGTAAGCTCGCCGACCTGCTGGTGCTCGACGCCGATCCGACCGCCGACATCCGCAACAGCGACAAAATTAACCTCGTGATGCTCAATGGACGGCTATACGATCCGCTGACGATGAACGAGGTTGTCACCGGCTCAAGAAAGCGCGCGGCTTATTGGTGGGAGTGAAGGTCAGGGGTTCGAAGATTATTGCCTTTTCCTCCGTGCTCCCATCGCAATCCATAACCAGCTTAGGAAACTGTCGACGATGAGAAAACTTCTGCTGTTGCTCTTTTTGTGCCTTTATCCCGTTAGCCCGGGCCAGGCTCAACATCCTCTGCTTCTTCAAAAACTCAACGAATGGAACGACGCAGATCCCGTGCCGAGCACCGAGAAGTTGAAGGAGCAGATCCAAAGTGCCGCGCGAGAGGTCTATGGGCTGAACGACGCCTGCACCAGTTCCGCGATTTTTATCGACAGAATTCATCCGGCGACTGCAGATCGATTTGTTTTCAATGCGCTGATCCGCAATCAAATGCGCAACGCCTGGACTTTGATTGTCCGTATGCCGGGATGTGATGCCGCTCAGGTCCGCTATATGGTGATGCAGGATACAGACGACAGCCTGAAAACGATTCGCGTCAATCGCGGCATATCTTATGCATCAGACTCGCTGATCAGTGATGCGCTTCCGTCAGCAAGGGCCGCCGCTTATATCGCGCTCGACCGCGCAGGCGTCAGTTGCGAGATTGCTGACAAATTCAAATTGGGCGTAATCCGCATTGAATCCGAAGAGGAAGGCCTAGGTGCAGATTTATTCGGTGTCCGCTATACGGGTAGTTGGGACGAGGTTTGGCCGATTGAGACATGCAACCGGATAGCGGAGGTTCTGGTCAAGTTTACCGCCGATGGTGACGGGGGTGCCTATTTTCACTTTCCTGGCGATCAGGTCAAAATTTTGCCGAGATAACATTATATTGTTTCGACGATATATATATCGGCATAGCGGTCATGTTAAGTGACTGTACCTGTGTAAAACGCGATCGATAACAGTATAAATTCCGTAAACTGGTAACTAAATCCACTATAATTGGATGAACCCCAGTTTAACCGGCGCCTCAATTCACTGAACGCCGAATGAATAGGGCGTTCAGGAACTCCGTTCGTCTCTTTTTATGGCTCATTCTGTCCCTGTGGAGGGATACCAAGCTCGTTCTGGCGGGTTTGTTGTTCACCACATTAGGAGAAATGAAATGACCAATAGCATCAAGATGACCAAAAGCATCAATGTGTCCCTGAGTCACGGTTTGCCGGCCAAGGCGGCTGGCAGCCTGTCCATGATCAGCATGTTGGCGATTTCGGTCGGAATGGCCGCGGCGCCCGCGCAGGCCCAGGAAATGACAGCACCAGCCATGACCGCGCCCGTACAGGCACCGCCGGTAATCGGCCCGCAGCCTGCACCAACGGCATCGCCGACGATGGCTCCCACTATCGCAGCGCCACCGGCAAGCAGCCCACCGGCTGTCAAAGCGGAAACTATGCCGTCCGTCAGCCAGGAGCGGGCTGATGAACTGGCCAATAAGGGCGGCTTCGACGCTGAAACCGTAGCGCCCGAAGCGCTGGCGCAGATCGAGCGCGAGCAGCAGGCGCGCAGGGCGGCCACGGCAAAAGCTGCAGCAGCTTCCGTCAAAACGCCCGTTAGGGCTTCCGGCAGCGCGAGTCCTGCTGTCGATAATCGCGCACTAGAGGCTACCGCCGTTGCCGAAATGCCGACAGTTCTGGAAATCGGGACAGAAGGCGCGACTGGCACAGTTGCGGCGATCCCGACCGCTCAGCCGACACCGGAAGTTGCGGCATCGCCCGATGCCCTCTCCGGTGAAGCCGGCGCCGACTGGGGCTTGCTTGCCGCACTGGCAGCGTTGCTGGGCGTTGGCGGTGCAGGCGCCTATGCGGTCAGTCGTCGGCGTAAAAGCGAAGGCGAGGCACCAACCGAGCCGCGCAGCAACGATCCCCTTCCTGCTTCGCTGACTGCGGCGACCATTTCCGATCAGCGCCACGATCTGGTTGAGGAAGAAACCGATCCGGCGGCGGATATGGAGCAGGTCACGGCCCGGACGCTGGAGAGCAAGGCGACAACCAATGCGGACTTCGCGCAATTTGTCGCAGACCTGCCGGCCTTTGAAACACCGGCCGGCAAGGCAAGTCGCGGAGTAGCCCTCGGCGAGCGCCGTGTCGCAGCAGCGCCGAGACCCTATCTGGCGGAAGCAGATCTGGCCCGCACCGCAGGATATTTTACGGCCAATGTCGACGCCTTGCCGACGCCGCAAAACCCCTTCCTGACCCGCGAGAAGCGCCTGAAACGCGCCCGCTATCTCGACGGAAAGCTGGCGGGGATGAACAGGCCACCGCGCGAAAGTCGGACAAGAATAGCCGGCGAGATGAAAGTCTCTCGCCCGCTGGAACCGGCTTTCAGCTAGTCCCGCTAATCACAGCCGACGACAGAGGGTGGTCCGTTAATTCGGGTCATCCTTTTTCTTTGCAACAGCCCCCGCATTCGCTGGCGTCTGTGCCGGTGCAAAGCAGCCGATATTAATAATGTCGCCCATCTGACGTACATGATGAACGATCAAGAAAAAGACCGGTGGCTATTCCGTTGAGCTTCTCAAAACAACTCAGGCCGACCCGCTCACCGCCGGGTCCTCCTGCCACGTCGACAAGAAACAGCAACCGGACAAGGTCGCCAGAAACGCACGGATATTGGTTGCCGAAGATCATGATATCAACCGGGTGCTGATAACGGCACTTTTGAAGCAGCTCGGATCTTATCCCGACATCGCCGAGGATGGCGCCGAAGCGATTGAAAAGATCGAGCAGGCGATCAACGACGAGGACCCCTATTCGATCATATTGATGGACCTGCAGATGCCAAATGTCGATGGCATGGGGGCGACCCGCAAGCTCCGCCGGCTGGGTGTCACCAACGAAGCGCTGCCGATCATAGCCATCACCGCCCATGCCTATCAGGAGGATATCAAGGCCTGCCACGCAGCCGGCATGCAGGAACATCTGGGCAAGCCGATCATAAAGGACGATCTGGGCAGAGTGTTGGAAAAATGGATGCCGGTGGCGACGGAGGCCGAGCAGGTTCGGGTGTAGAAGGGGCAAGCGCGGGATGAAATGTTGTTTGTTCGGGCGGTGTTCGCGCCACATTGGGTAGCAATACGCTGACCGGAGCAACAATCCTCAACCTCAACACCTGAAAACTCCTTTCCTACACCCGCCCCAATTCTCTATCTTCCTCACCGATCCCACGACAAGCGCGGGGCTGGCTCTTTGACAATCTGGATATGCGGATGACCCTGTCGCTCGCCTGCATAGATCAAGCGTGCTGGATTATGCAGCCATTTGAAAGGTCACACTCGGCCCCAGGCTGGCGGCACGCAAAGGCAGAAAATCTGCGCCGATGAGGCAAAGGTGACAGAAAACAAAAGCAGACGTTTCTGTAAACTTTGCCGTGAGCCACAAAAAGGGGCAGGCGCGCACGAAGTGATAAAGGCACCAAGGCTTCGAGCAAGCATCCGATCGCCTAGCGGTTTCGCGCGAGGCCAGTATATGGCCGAGTCCCCGATTATTCGTTGCTCCCCGCTTCCTATGCATTTTCAGGTCTGGAACGGGATTTCCCGCCCGACAAAATGCATGTCCCCCAGTCGATTTGCAATTGCTGGTAATTGCGATTGCGACTAATCAAATCGACATGCAAAGAATTACCCAGCTGGATGCGATCGATCACGCACCGAAATTGCCGGAATTGATTACCCAGTTGCTTGTAGGAGTGGGGTGCACGCTGCTTGCACTTCTGATGCGGTTTCTGGTCGATATGATCTACCCGGGGGCCGCGCCTTATGCGCTCAATGTCCCTGCCATGCTGATCGCCACGTTGATTGGCCGTTTCCGCGCTGGTTTACTTGTTCTGATACTGACATCCATCGTCACATGGTACGCGATTGTTCCGTATCAGGGGAGCTTCACCTTCGCCAATATCTCTGACGGACCCCGCACGATAGTCAATATCGTGACCGGATTGCTGCTGATCGGTCTGACGGAGTTTGCCCGCCGGAATGTTCGCGTTTTGCTACACGAGCGGGAGGAGCGGATCGCAGAACGTGAAATGTTGCTGCGCGAGGTGGATCACCGGGTGAAGAACAACCTCGCAATCCTCACCAGCCTGCTGCGTCTCCAGCAGCATGAGACCGAAAATAAGGACGCCAAACTCGCTCTGGAAAAAGCGGCCGGCCGGGTGCTTAGCCTGTCAAAGGCCTATGAAAACCTCCATTATGGAATCGATAATATTGCGGTCGTGCAATTCGACCAGTTTATCAAGCAGCTTTGTGAGGAGGTCGGCAACGCGCTGGCTCTGGAAGGCGGCATCGTGATCCGGATCGATACCATGCCCTGCAAATTGTCGCGCGACCGCGCATCGGCGATGGGGTTGCTCATTAATGAAGTCGTCACAAATGCGGTGAAACATGCGTTCAAGGGACGCGAATCCGGCGTGATCGCGATCTCCCTGACCGGAGATGATGAGCAGGCGATATTATCTATCGAAGATGATGGCATCGGGCTTCCCGAGGATGTTCGGGACGGTGCCCAGGGACGACGCTTTCTTGATGCCTTCGCCGCCACAGCCAAGGCCGGGCTTGAATGCGAAACAGGCAATGAAGGCACGCGCTATATCGCAACATTGCGCGACCTGCCTTGAATTTGGTGGGAAGCCCCGACAGCGGAACTCTCTGATCAAACCCCAAACTGGTGACCGGAATAAAGCTTTCCTACACCCAGTCCAATCATCTATTGTCCCCACTGGCCCCTCGACGTGCGCGGGACAGGCTCTTTGACAATCCGGATAAGCGGAAGACCCTGCCGCGCGCCCGCATCGAACAGGCGCATAGGATTGCGCGGCGATTTCAAAGGTTACACTAGGCCCAAGATTGTGGCCCAACAAATCCCGGAAATCTGCGGCTTTGGGGCAAAGGTCGCAGAAAATAAAAGTAGACGTCTGTGTAAAGTTCGCGGCGAGCCCTAAAAATAGTCCGGCCCGCACGAAGACACAAAGTCGCGAAGAGTTTAAAGAAGCCGCGCAGTCGCTTTGCGGCTTCGCGTCTTCGTGTGAGTCCAATAAACGCCCTGCTCAAAGGGACCGCGCATTTATTCGGCCGGCTGCCAAAACAGGCTGTCCTACACCCGACCGCATGACCTAAACTCTCGCCATGACGTCGACTCACGTGCCCCGACTATTTACGGTAATCCAGCGGCGGATCGCGGTCGCCGAGCAGCGACTTATATTGATAATCCGGCCCCCGCGCCTTGTCGAACTCGGCCTTGGCCTCGGCGCGCAGCTCGGGGTTGGTGTAGAGCTCTATCGCCGCCAGCGTCAGCGTCTTGGCCGCGACCTGGGTGCCCTTGAAGCCGATCGACATGCCGCTCGCTGCAGACGATTGCCAACTGTGCGCCGAGGTGCCCGGGACCCAAGTCGCGGTGCGCAGACCGACGGTTGGCGTTGCGTAGGAGACATCGCCGACATCGGTCGAGCCATAGCCGAGCGATACATTATAAGGTTGAATCTCTTCCTGGCTGCCGAGCGCATGGCCGGGCTTGTCAAAGCTGGCGTAAATGCCCTCGGCAAATTTCTGCTCCTCGGCCGTATAAGTGACGCCACCGACCTGTCGCAATTTGGCGTCCATCATCTTCGCCAGCGGTTCGTTGACCAGCAGCGGGTTATTGCCGTGGATCACTTCCCAGTCGACCTTGGTGCCGGTGCCCATCGCCGCGCCGCGCGCCGCATCTTCCAGCCGTGTCCAGATCGCATCGACTTCGGCCGGATCGGGGTGGCGGACATAGTAAAACACTTCGGCAAAGTCGGGCACGACATTGGGGGCGGTTCCGCCTTCGGTGATCACATAATGGATCCGGCTTTGCTGCGGTATATGCTCGCGCATCATGTTGATCATCATGTTGAAGGATTCAACGCCGTCGAGCGCCGAGCGGGCCTTTTCCGGGGCGCCGGCGGCATGGGCGGAAACGCCGCGGAAACGGAATTTGGCCGAGCGGTTGGCCAGCGTCGTGCGGGCGGCTGCGGAATTTTCATCAGCGGCATGCCAGTGCAGCGCGATATCGACGTCGTTGAACAGACCGGCGCGGACCATATAGACCTTGCCGCTGCCGCCTTCTTCGGCCGGTGTGCCATAGAGCCGCACACGCCCCGGCGTGCCACTCTGCTTCAGCCATTTGCTGATTGCAATTGCGGCTTCCAGCGACCCGGCGGCGAACAGATTGTGGCCGCAGGCATGGGCAGCCCCCTTGCCCTCGATCGGGGTGCGGGTGGCGAGGGCATCCTGGTTGATGCCCGGCAGCGCGTCATATTCCGCCAGGATCCCGATCACCGGTCCACCGGTGCCAAATTCGGCGGTGAAGGCGGTCGGGATGTCTGCGACGCCGGAGTCGATCTTGAAACCGTTGGCTTTCAACGTCTGTTTGAGCAGATCGCTGGATTTCTGCTCCTGATAGCCGACTTCCGCCCATTCCCACAGTTGGCGCGCCGTCTTTGCAGATTCTCCGGAACGGGTATCGATCAGGGCCGATATTTCCGCCATCATATCATTTTGCTGGGCCTGCGTGACTGCAGGAAGAGTCGCAAGGGCGAGCGTTACGGCATATCGGATCATGTAAACCTCATAAGACTAGCAAATTGGGTAGAGGATTGCACAAGCGACAGGAGGGGGCAACAGGCTTGTGGTTCCACTTTTTGCACGTGTTTTCCGGTCAATTGCAAAAATGCAACTCGCAGGTGCAGCATTTCATATTGCAACTTAATATCGCTCGGTCATAGTCGCCCCACAATTTTCAAACCAAATGGAGTAACACCATGCGTAAACTAACCTCCCTGATCCTCGCGGCAACCGCGCTGTCCTTCACCGTCCCAGCAGCTTCCGCTGCCGAAGCAGAGCGCAACGACCGCCTGTTCGATGCCACTGGCGCGAGCGTCGCTAAAGTGAACCGGGTACTGGACTCTGGCGATCTTCTGGTCATCTACAAGGGCAAAGTACGGCGGATCGAAGCTTCGACCCTGTCCAACACCGAGGGCAAGCTGGTCACCAGCCTGACCAAGACGGAAATCCGTCGCCTCGACTAGGCACATCGTTGCTTGATAAAAAATCGCAGTGATCATCGCTGCCAAAAAAAGCCGGTGCTTCCCCTCAAGCGCCGGCTTTTTTGACGCCCCCAGCGGCGATCAGGTCTTCCGGACGGTTGATGTTGATGAATGGCCGATCGTCGGGCCAAGACACCGATATTGCGCTACATTCTCGGGCGAGCCATTGCAGCGACGGCGCTCGCTCGCCGGGTTGATAGGTGGCCCGGACGGCATTGACGATATCGCAGCGCCAGTAGGCAAAGGTCGGATGGACGCGCTGCTGGTCCCGCGCAACGGCGCAACTGCCGCTCGCCGATAGCCGGTCGATCAGGTCCACGGGTGCATGAGGCGCGTCGACCGGGACCGTGACAAAGCCTTCGATAGCGGACTGCATCTCCAGCAGACCGGCAGCGACCGAGAAGATGCCGCCGACCGGACCATCCGGCGCATCCCGGTCATCGTTGATGATTGACAGCCCGGTCCCGTAATCTTCCCGCGCCGAGAGCAATATCCGGTCCGCTGTGCCGGCATATCTGTCGATCAGTCGGTCAATCAGCCGTTGTCCTTCAAAACTGATGACCGTCTTGTCGCTGCCCATGCGGGTCGACTGGCCACCGGCAAGAATGACGAGGCATGAGGGCAGGGACGTGATCATATGTGTGTACCGGTGTGAAGCATGTCGCTTCAATCTGGACTCAGCTGCCCACTCTGTCCAGCAATTCCCCGATCAAGTCTCTGGGTTCCGTATCGGCCGGCCGTTCCTGAACGGCGGATTGGGCAAGCTCCGCTTTCAACCTGCGGTCAAACAGCGGGCGACTGGGCCGTCTGCTGCTGTGCTGCGGTTTGGAAGATGCCCATTGACGGCTGGCTTTTTTGGATGGTTTCGCGGGATAGATGAAGCCATTGACTGGAAAGGCCGTGGTCCCAAGCTTGCCGATCGGCGCATACCAGATTCGGACCCTGCTCCAGTCGTTGTCTTCTGAGACATCCTTGGCCTTAACACGGCGCTCGATCTGGCCGCGCCGGCCATTGATTGGCGACCAGTTGGCATGGCTGATCAGGATCGTGCGCTCATCGACAATTTCGCGAACCACTGCGACATGGCCGAGCCTCATTGATCCATGGCTGGGCAGGGACAGGACCGCACCCTCCGCGGGCATAGTTCCGCGTTGGTAGCTTCCGTCCGCCTGATCCCACCAGCTATGGGCGTCGCCATAAATTGTTATGCCGCTGAGCTCGCGGGCAAAAGGAACGCATTGCAAATAGTCATTCGCATGCGCCGGAGCGGGCATCATGATCGCCTGCAATACCAGCAGCATGGGAATGATCGCGTTGCGAAGAGTGATCAGTATGTTTTTGAGAGCCGTTGCGTTCATCCGAACGGGCATAGAGGCATGGCGGAAAGTCTAAGCTAATGATCATCGTGAATCACTCGTAAACCATATCCCATCCGTTCGAGTCTCTACCTCGGCGTGACAGTGCCGTCCGAGACTTCGAAATGCAGCGCGTTTTCCGGTATGTCGCGGAATAGTTCCGGTTCTGTACCAGTCAGCCAGACTTGCCCCCCACGCTCCGCCAGCTTGCCGAACAAGGCTGCTCTGCGCTGTGGATCAAGATGGGCTGCGACTTCATCGAGCAACAATATCGGCCGGCTGTCGCGCCGTTCGGCAATCAGATCCGCGTGCGCCAGGATGATCGAGAAAAGCAACGCTTTCTGTTCGCCGGTCGAGCATTTGTCGGCGGGTTGCTGTTTCGCCGAATGAAAGACGTTGAGGTCGGTTCGATGAGGCCCCCGTATGGTTCGACCGGCTGCGCGGTCGGCGGACCGGTTTTGTTGTAGCATCCGTTGAAGTTGCTGCTCACCGTGCAACTGCCCGTCGGCGAGTTCCACCGCCGGTGTTGCGAATATCTGGCTGTCTGATTGCCGAAGCCGCTGGTTCAATGCGGAAACCATCCGGTTGCGGGCTTCTGCGACGAGCGAGCCAAATTGTGCCAGTTGCACATCCAAGCCGTCGATCCAGTCCTTGTCCGCCGAATATGCATCGGCGAGAAGCCGGTTGCGTTCGCGCCGGGCGGCTTCGTAGCGGGCGCAGTTCCGTGCATGGGAGGGCTCTAGCGCTGTCACCAGCCGGTCGAGAAAATTGCGGCGCCCTGACGCGCCCTCTGTAAAAAGCCGATCCATCGCGGGTGTCAGCCACAATATCGAAAGCCATTCCCCCAGATCGTTGGTCGGTACAGCTGCCTCGTTGATCCGGGTTTTGCGCCGTTCGGGCGCATCTATGCTGGTGCCGCTTCCTAGATGAACATCATCCAGTTGTGCGGCGACGGCGAAATCGCCGGGGCCATTCTGGCTGGCGATATCGCGGAGCGAAGCGCGGCGGAGGCCACGGCCTGGCGCGAGCAGCGACACCGCTTCCAGTATATTGGTCTTGCCTGCGCCGTTGGCACCGCTGAACACCATGAACCCAGGGGCGGCATTCAAACGCAATTCCGGATAGTTGCGAAAGTTGTGCAGAGTGAGCTGTGACAAGGTCATGACAGGGCTGGTCACTAGCTTTCGGCAACTGTGATGAGAAGCAAATTCGGCGCGGGTATATGTTCTATCTGATCCGAGGAAGTCGTTGGCCAATATTTGGGAAAAACCGCCAAAATTCGGTTTAAGGCAATTTTCCGTGGGCTGCGAGATTGAAGCAACCTATTGGAATATACACAAATATATAAACTGGCACGGCTCATGCAAAGTATCAGACATCTTCGCAACGATGCGAAAACAGTTTCAAGCCGAAAGGAAATCAAAATGTTCTCGAATGTCTCCAGCAACATCTCCGCCGCCGTAGCCGCAATCTTCTCTGCCGCCATATTTGTGGGCGCCAGTGTCGGCCCCGCAGTCAGCAACGCCGCATCGGTCGTCGCTTAAGTCCAATTCAACCTAGGAAAGCACAGCCCATGTCAATCAATCTTCAGAATTCTTTCTCCGCCGCTTTTGCCGCAGCCGTTTCAGCAGCCCTGTTTATCGGCGCCAGCATTCTGCCCGCCATTAACAATGCATCTTCGGTGGTGATCTGATGGCCAGCCAAAACAAGAACTCGGAATCCGCATCCGGCAGTTGGCCGGAACCCGTCTCGTCCAGACAAGGAAGCAAACAACCCATGAAAAATAAACTGAAACTCGACAAAGCCAATGGCAAGCTGATGGGCGTCTGCTCCGGACTGGCCAACTGGAGTGGAATGGACGCCAATCTGCTGCGTATCATATTCGTTCTCGCAACTATATTTGGCTTTGGTTCCGCAGTTATAATCTATCTGGCGATCGGTCTGATTGTCGACTGATCTCGACATCAGGTCGTCACTAGATGATATAACATACGGAAAATATTGTATAAAGATGATAGACCGCTCTGACTAATCCGTGTAATCGAAAATTTGAACATTCGCATTGCAATAGTCGGAGCGCCGATGTCCGCAGGTCATCATCACAATCACGGCCATGTTTTCCATAGCCATCACGACCGCCACGGCGCGCATGGCCATATGCCGACGAATTTCAGCCGTGCCTTCGCGCTCGGAATTTCCCTCAACATCATATATATTGTCGTAGAGGTCATATTCGGCCTGCTGGCCGGATCCATGGCACTATTGGCTGATGCCGGTCATAACCTGTCTGATGTTCTCGGGCTAGCCGTTGCCTGGGCTGGCGCGGAACTGTCCAAACGGCCGCCCAGCAAACGATTTACCTACGGTCTCGGCGGATCATCGATTCTGGCTGCTTTGCTTAACGGGCTTTTCCTGCTGGTTGCTTGCGGCGCCATCGCCTGGGAGGCGATTGAACGATTCAGCGCGCCCAGCCCGGTCGCGTCAACCACAGTCATCGTTGTCGCCTCGTTCGGCATTGTCATCAATTTCGGGACTGCCATGCTTTTCGTGCGCGGCCAGAAAGAAGACATCAACATCCGCGGTGCTTTTCTCCATATGATGGCCGATGCCGGCGTGTCGGCAGGAGTGGTGATTGGCGGCATCGCGATCTATTTCAGCGGCCTGAACTGGATTGATCCGTTGATAAGCCTGCTGATCGTCGCGATTATCTTCTGGAGCACATGGGGGCTGTTGTCTGAAGCCGTGCATATGTCATTGGCAGGTGTGCCGCGGGATATCGATGTCGAGGAAGTTATGGCATATCTTGCTTCTTTGCCTGGCGTTCAGGCCGTGCACGATCTGCACATATGGCCGATGAGCACGAGCGAGACGGCGATGACAGCGCATCTGGTTTTGCCAGAGGGACATCCGGGTAAAGGTTTTCTGGCCTCCGTGCAGAAAGAGCTGAATATGCTATTCTCGATCCACCATATCACTATCCAGATCGAACTTGAGGATGAAGAAGCAGATCTGTGCCAGACGGACTGTAGCGGCCAAAACTGAGGCGAGCCCGAATATCTGTTGCAGGCAATCGCGGCATCAAGTGACGGTGACGATTGCACCAACGGACATCTTTCGTTGCGCAGCCGGAAAATAGACTTATGGTCTTCTGGCAAACGCGGCGCTCAATCCCGCGAGAGGGAGGATGTGTGCACGACGAGATTAAACCGAACTGGTTGTCGGAAATTGTTCGTCGATTTTCTGTCTTCATGTTTACAATAAACGGATGGTCTGCCGTTCAGGAAAATCCGCCACCAAGAAAAGCCGTCATCATTGCCGCGCCTCATACCAGTAACTGGGACTTTCTCTATTTTTTCGGGCTGATCAATAAACTGAAGATCAAATCCTACTGGATCGGAAAAGACACGTTATTCAAACCACCCTGGGGCGATATGATGCGTCGCCTGGGCGGCATTCCGGTGAACAGGTCAAAATCGCAGAATATGGTCGACGCGATGGTCAAAGAATTCGAGCGGCGCGAAGATTTTCTGCTGACAATTCCGCCAGAGGGCACGCGCGGTAGCGTGAAAGAATGGCGGACAGGCTTTTATTACATCGCGCTCAAGGCAAAAGTGCCTTTGATAATCGGTTTGATGGACTATTCGAAACGCAGCGGCGGATTGGGTCCATCCTTCATGCCTTCCGGAAACTACAAAGATGACATGCGGAAGCTCAGCGACTTCTATTATAGCGTGACACCTAAATATCCCGACAAAGCGATGCGCGATATTGTGTCGACCGAACCCGGATCAGCCGGTGACAAACTTGATAAAGGAGAGGTCCGTTGAACGTGCTCGCAGCCCTCGGACTGAATTTCGGCTTGTTGGTCGCCATCATGATCATCCTGTGGTTGATTTCAATACGTATCCGGGACGTATCCTTCATCGATGCCTTCTGGGCCTATGGCATGGCTGTTATGGCCAGCGCGTCTTTCATGCAGACCGAAAACCCCGGATCACTGGCTTACACGATCTGGGCACTCACTGCGCTTTGGGGTATCAGGCTGGGAACGCATCTGTTCCTGCGCTGGCGCAAGGAAGGCGTCGATCCTCGCTATAAAAAGATCATGGGTCGCGCGATGGAGAAGCAGGGCATGAGCTTCGCAAAAGCGGCTCTACTCAAGGCCTGGGCGATGCAAATCCCGTTGCTGTTCATCGTCTGCTTGCCGGCTCAGCTCGGTATATTGCTGGCGGGTGCCGATAGCCTGTCATATATTTCCGTCATCGGTGCTGTGATTGCCGTGATCGGCATCGGTTTTGAAACCATAGGCGATATGCAACTCAAAGCTTTCAAGGCCAATCCGGCCAGCAAGGGGAAGGTGCTGGATAGCGGATTGTGGAAATATACCCGCCACCCCAATTATTTTGGAGATTTCTGCGCCTGGTGGGGGATCTGGCTGGTCGCGGCGCCGATGGGCTGGCCCGTCTGGCTAGCCGCAATCGGCCCATTGTTCCTGAGCTTCACGTTGATGAAGTGGAGCGGCGCACCGTTGCTGGAGAAAAGCCTGAAACAGAACCGGCCGGACTATGTGAAGTATATTGAACGGACTTCCGGATTCTTTCCGATGCCGCCGAAGAAATAACCGGGCTAAGCGGCTTCTTTGAGCAGCTTGTTTTCAATAATATTGGCAAAAACTTCCGCTTCCTGGGCGCCTGGCACCATGAACTTCTTGTTAAAGATGAAGGCCGGTACGCCGGTGATGAAACGGTCTTGCCACTCGGCTTCCGTCGCCCGTATTTCTTCTGCAAAGAGGTTGGTGCTGAGCAGATCACGGGCGCGTTTTTCGTCCAGACCGACTGACGCTGCGACGGATACCAGGGTATCATGATTGCTGACATCCTTGCCATCCGTGAAATGCGCTTTGAACAAAGCCAGTTTCAGAGCGGTCTGCTTGCCGGTCTCTCCGGCCCAGTGGAGCAGGCGGTGGGCGTCAAATGTGTTCACCATCCGCATCTTGTCACCATAGCTGAATTCAATACCTAGCTCGCTACCGGCGTTACGCAGGCGCTCTCTATTGGCTTTGCTTTGCTCGGGCGTAGCGCCGTATTTTTGAGCCATATGTTCGCTGATGTCTTGGCCTTCCGGCGGCATGGACGGGTTTAGTTCAAAGGCATGCCAAGCCAGTTCAAAACGGGCCTTGCCTTCGAATTGCTGCATCGCTTTTTCAAGCTTCTTATATCCGATGATACACCATGGACAGACAACATCGGAGACGATGTCGATAGTGATGACAGGTATATCGGACATGGGAACTTCCTTGATTATTTTCAGGCTTTCTCAAGCGTGCACTGCAGCGGATGCTGGTTTTTGCGGGCGAAATCCATCACCTGAGTGACTTTGGTTTCCGCGACTTCGTAGCTGAACGTCCCGCAGACCCCGACGCCTTTCTGGTGGACATGCAACATGACGCGCGTGGCCTCATCAATGTCCATGTTGAAAAATCGCTTCAACACCAGGACGACAAATTCCATCGGCGTATAATCGTCGTTGAGAATGAGGACTTTATAGGGGCTGGGCTTTTTGGTCTTGGCTCTGGTCTTGGTCGCGATGCCGAGATTTGTGTCGTCATCGTCGTCACCGGAGCCTTTGTCCGCATCGTCGCCCATGACCGGCTGGTTGCCGGCAGGGATTTGCCGAATGAATTTATGGAAGGGGGAAAGAATCTGCTGGTTCATCATTAGCCTCAGGATATGGTATTTTTACCCTCGAGGGCAAGTGGCGGATTGATAGTTTCGGAAGCTTTTGCGGTGACCCGTGTCAATAATGCACAAATAAAAAGGGCCGCTCCAGCGGAACGGCCCTTTTTGATCGGTTGAAGAAGCGGCTTAAGCGGCTGCTTTCAGTTCCTTGCGGATTTCGCTGACGCGATCAGCAATCGGCTGATAGGCTTTGCCAGCGAGCTTGACGACAGCATCGGCATTGTTCGAAGTCTGGTCCATCACCCGGTCCAGGCCGCTGCGTACATAGTCAGCCTGCTTTGCGAACATGTCCTTCGGTGTCGCGACGCTGAACAGGCCCTGCAGAGCGCGGCTGGCTTCAACAAAATTCTCGCGGGTATATTCGACGTTGGTCTTGCCGATTTCCTGAGCGCCCTTCGCAGCGATCTTGCCGCTTTCGAGCAGGGTTTCAACATTTTCGCGGTTGAATTCAACGGCGTTCTTCGACAGTGCAACGGCACGTTCAGCAGCTGCTTTGGCGCGGGTTTGCGCGTCGGCGGTCAGCTTTTCAAAGCGCGAGCCCATCTGCTCAGCAGTTTTCTTGGCAGTGTTGGCAGCCTTGGTGTTGGCGGCTTTGGTGTTCTTCACAACGCGTTTGGTTGCGGTGGTTTTGGTGGTAGCCATTTTCTTGGTTCCTTTGGTCGTTTTGTTCAATGTGGTTTTGGCGGCTGGCTTCGCAGCGACTTTACGCTTCGCTGCGGCCTTCTTTGCTGCCGGCTTGGTTGCTGCGGTTTTTTTGACAGCAGGCTTTGCCGCTGTTGCCGGTTTAGCAGCGGGAGCCACCGGCTTTTTGGTATCTGTCACTACCGGAGCTTGTTCAGCTGCGGCTTTCTCGACGGTCGCGGTTTCTGCAGCCGGTTTGTCGGAAATATTGGTCGCGGAGGCCGCTGCAGCATAAGCCGCATCAGCAGAGAGCGAGCCGGTTACTTTTCCTGCCGGGGCAGTGGATGTTTCGTTCTTCGTATCAGCCATCGGTTATCTCACTTCTATGTTGCAGTGCACAAATAGGGTATCACACTGCCAATGTCAAGAAAAATGGTGCAGTGCACAATAAGTCACTTTTTGACGCAGAAGCTGCTGGAATATAGTCGTTTTTTGGGACTGTATATTATTTGATAACGATATTTCTCTGGTCTTCGCCATACGTGCTATGGTGCATTGCACCAGATTTGCGTGTTTCCCTGCTGCATCTGTTGTAACAGCTGCATAATGATGATCGAAAGTTCCCCATGTCCATATTGAAATCTATCGCCACCGCTGTTCCCGATCACCGGATCAGCCAGGCTGAAGTGCTGGCGGTGCTGGCGAAGGCCAGGGGGGCGGCACTTCCGGCCAGGCTGGAACAAATCCTCGGGAATAGCGGGATTGATCAGCGCTATCTTGCCTGCGAGGCGGATTATTATCTGGAGCCACGCAGCTGGACCGGCCGGGCCGCTATCTATGATCAGGTCGGTACGCGGCTGGCGCACAAGGCGGCCGGGGATGCGCTGGAAAAGGCTTCGCTCGCGCCATCCGATATCGACGCCATCATCGTGATTTCGACTACGGGGATGATGACGCCCTCTATTCCCAGCCGGATGATCGAGGCGATGGGTTTCAAGCCGTCGACCCAGACCATTCCGGTATTCGGCTATGGTTGCGCCGGCAGCGTGCTCGGCCTTCGGCTGGCCAATGATCTGGCGGACGCGGGTGAGGGTCAGAATGTTCTGATGATCTCGCTTGAATTGTGCAGCCTGTCTTATGATTATAGCCAGTTCGACAAGAAGAACATGATCGCCACCGCGCTGTTTGCCGATGGCTGTGCTGCGGCTGTGCTCAGCGGCAAGACGGGACAGGCCGGTGCGCCCAGCTTCCGTGCCTTTGACCAGAAGACCTGGCCCGATACCCGCGACATGATGGGCTGGGACATCGGCACGACTGGCTTCGATCTGGTGCTGGCGCGGGATATTCCGACTTTCGTGACCAGGGATTTCGCGCCCTTTTGCGATACCTTTCTGAAAGCGGAGGGTCTGGAAATGTCCGATCTCGCCGAACCCGCCTGCCATCCCGGCGGGGGCAGGGTGGTGGAAGCTTTGGAGGCATATTTCGCGCCGGCCATTGCCGGTATCCCTGCCACTCGCGAAGTCCTGCGTCAGCATGGCAACATGTCCTCGCCGACGGTGCTGTTCGTGCTCGAGCAGCTCCTGGCAGAGAAGCCCGACAAGCCGATCCTGCTCACCGCGCTCGGTCCCGGCTTCACAGCAGCGCTCGGTATCCTCGATCCGCAGGGTGCAGCATGACTGATCAGCTTGGCGCCATTTTCACGACCAGTCCGACAACGGTGACCTGGGTGCTTGTCTATATCGTCGTCCAGCGGCTGGGCGAACTGGTCCACGCCAATCGCAATACCAAACGACTGCTCGGCGAAGGCGGGCAGGAACATGGTGCGGACCATTATCATTATTTCATTTTTCTCCATAGCGCCTGGATTGCGATCATTGCCTTGCTGGTCGACCCGCTGCACACGATCCATCCGGCGATGCTGGCGCTGTTCGTCGGCACGCAAGTTTTGCGCATCTGGACGCTGGCGAGCATTGGCCGCTGGTGGACAACCAGGATCATTTCGGCGCCGCATTTCGACCGGGTCAAACGCGGGCCCTATAAATATATCAGCCATCCCAATTATCTCGTCGTCATACTCGAGATCGCGATCGTTCCGCTGATGCTCGGCCTGCCATGGGTGGCTCTGGTCTTCTCTATCCTCAACGCGATCCTGTTGCGCCACCGGATCGGCGTCGAAAATAAGGTGCTCGGCGAGCGCGGCTAATCCAAAGTTTGTCAAAGTTGGGGCCAATGACGGCTTCGATCGGACTTCAGACAATGTCTGAACTGGACCTGCCAAGGTAAAAAACAATTCTCTCGGGGTGGATTGAACTTTACAAACTTTACAGTGTTAAGAAAACCGAAAATCTGCGACCTTTGGCTGGTGCTGTTGGATATGAGGCGGCCAAAACCGAGGCTGCTCAAAATGTTAAAGAACCAGTGTGGAATTTATCAAAATCCGGCGATGTAGGAAAGCCATTTGCTATCACGGCCAGATAATGCTGGCCAGCAAGCCATGTTGAGCTTGCAGATTTACCGCCTATAAGAGCCACCAGCCTCGGGGAGTTACTGCGTGTCGATATTTGCCAAGATCATGATCACGCTGGTTGCCATTCTCCATCTCTACGTCGCCTGGTTCGGGATATTCGCCTGGCAGGCGCAGGGGCCGGCGACCTTTCCAGACCTCCCCGCCAACCTGTTCGAACCGACAACCGCCATGGCCGCCAATCAGGGGGTCTATAATCTTTGTGTTGCTGTCGGCCTGATCTGGTCGCTGTTCATTCGCGATGCGGAATGGCAGCGCAAGGTCGCGAGCAGCTTCCTGCTGTTCGTGGCCGCAGCGGGCATTTTCGGGGCCTGGCGTGTTTCGCCGGATATTGCGCTGGTGCAGGCGGGGCCAGCGGTGATCGGGCTGCTGTTGCTGTGGTTGCCTTTGAGCCGGATGCGGCGGTAAGCCGCTGCCCGTCATCCTGAACTTGCTTCAGGACCCCTTGAGATTGGGCACCGACGCCCGAGGTCCTGAAACAAGTTCAGGATGACGAGTGATCCCCGAGCTCTCCCTCTAGCCGAAAGATTTCCTCGATAGTGCCGTCAGTCCGAGAACGATAGCCGCCGCTGCCACGGCCGCGATCACCAGCGTCATTGCGGAACCCATATTGGCCACGGCGATGCCGAAAAAACCCCAGGCCACGGCGATGGCATAGGGCCATGACTGGAGGCGAAGGGCATTATAGCCGGTGAAGCCGGTCGCTAAAATCAGTGCAATCACTGCTGCCGTAAATTCACCGACAAAACCATATCCGGCAAGCAGCAGTCCGATGGATAGGAACGAGGCAACAGACAGCCAGCCCGCATAGAGCGCGAGTGGCCATTTTGCTATCCAGACGGGTGATGCATTTCCAGAGCGATATAATGCCACCAGCGCGGCGATCAGCATGATCCATATAAGGACGGTTGCCCAGATAGGCGAAATCAGCGCGACGGGCAGCCAGATCGTGCCGACGGCCAGAGATAGCGCCAGTGCAATGCGACTCTTGTCCCATTCCGCGTCCTGCCTGAACTTGAATGCGCCAAAAAATGCATGGGCGACCAGCCACAAGTAGATCGGACCCCAGATACTGAAAGCCCATCCAATTGGCTGAACCGGTGGATTGTTCTGGGGTACCGGATATCGGTCCGGGTCAATCCCGCCAAATTCCGGCGACAGAAAAGGCGCAATGGCAAAGGCCAGCGCTACGATAAGGACGAGTATGGCTTTCATGAATATTGTTTCCCGATGTTCGCTGGACAGGCCATAGAATGACAAACCGGTTGTCGCAGTACGTGTTTGTGGACAGGTACGCTCGGTACATCACGACCATTCCTCATCCTGATAGAACTTGGGATGACGGCATTGGTTGCAAAATTCCCGATTCACCCGGCCTAGCTTAAGAGGCTTCGCGTTCGGCTTGCCTTCGCGACATCAGGCAATATTGCGCAAAACCGGCTTCACCTGCTTGCTCACGCCTTTGCCGCTACGCTTCATCTTGTAGAGCGCGCTGTCAGCAGCCTTGAGCAATTGCTCGGTGCCCTTACCGTCAAGCGCCTGAACGGCGATGCCGACGCTGGCTGATGGTGTCAGGATATGGCCGTTGATTTTGGCTGGCCTGGCGAAGCCGGAAAGATATGCAGTCGCTCGCGCCAGCGCTTTTTCGTGACCGGTCACATCGGGCATCAAAATCAAAAATTCATCGCCGCCGAGACGGCCGACAATCTCGTCTGCGGCACAGCTCTGGTTTAGCCGGTTGGCAACCTCGACCAGCAGATGATCGCCGACATCATGGCCCAGATTGTCATTCACCTGCTTGAAGCGATTGAGGTCGATTAAGGCAACAGCAAAACCGCTGCCGTCGCTGGCGAAGGACCGTTCGGCCAGATGCAGATGGTTCATCATCGCCCGGCGATTGGCCAGTCCGGTCAGGGGGTCGCTATGCGCCTGTTTCCATATTGTATGGCGCATGATCAGACCGGAAATGATCTGATTATAGCTATCGATGATGAACCGGATCATCAGCAGCACGATCGTGATCATGCTCCATCCCATGATCACGTCATCAAAACCGCCTACCAAGATCATCGCGATAGCCGATGGTATCACTCCGACAAGCAAAACGGTGACGGCTGCCTTTTTGACGCAGGCCAGACAATGGGCAATGCAGGTTGATCCGAAGACCAATGACATCGGGATGAACATCTGGTTTGCGAACATGCCGGTTGTAATTATGAGGACCGACCAGATGCTGAGAAACGAGACGATAGCGATCGAGAGGACGGAGAGGTTTCTGAGGATTTTCTGCGAGTGGACCAGAGAATCCGGATCCTTTGGATAGCGCATCCACATCACCATCCGCCCTACGCAGCCGACCGCTAACAGGCCCATCCAGCCATAATAGACTGGCTCAACCCCTTCGTGAGCCGACAGCACCATCACCGACACCAGATTGAAAATGGCGACCAGATAAATCATCGGTACATGGGTCATGGCCCGGTGCAATTGCATTTGCTCGATCGAGGACCGGATTTCTTGCGGGATTTTTGGCGACCGCCATGGAGTTTGCCAGGATGTCTGCCAGTTTTCTTCTGATAGTGGCGCTAGATCCATGTCGTCAGGCCATCCTGCAATAGCGGGTTGAGTATATAATGTCCTGACTAGGCGACTGCTGTACAAATAGGGTTAACAAATGTTTTCGGTATATGCGCAGATTCGCGGATATTGCGCCGTTCGCACCGGATTTGTCCGCCATCCGCAAGCGGCGTGCATTGGTCACCATATTCCCGGCGAAGGCCGCAGCCTCACCGGGAATATGGTCTGTTTCTAGCGCGTGGTCGCTAGAATTTCGCGCTGGCCTGCACGCCGTAGAAGCGCGGTTCCGCCGGGATGAAGGTCGGGATGCCGAAGGCACCGCCGGTATTGCCGGCATCAAGCAGGTAATTTTTATTGGTCAGGTTGCGGGCAAAGCCGGCAATCTCGAACTGGTCATCGGCGAAGGAAACGCCGGCGCGCAGATTGACAAGCGTGACAGCGGCCTGGCTGGCCAGCAGTGAATTCGGCGCTTCGAAATAGACCCGGCTGCGATAGGTGACACTGGGCGTTGCGAAGAAGCGGGTGCTGTCATTGATCGGATAATCGATAGTGAAGCCGCCTGCTGCCTGGACTTCCGGTTGGAGGCGAAAGCGCGCGCCGGCCAGATTGCCGTTGCCCGGCTCGTCATCGATGCCACCGTCAATATAGCCGATATTGGCGAACAGGCTGAGCCATTCGGTGGCACGGACACTGACCTCGGCCTCGACCCCGAAGTTGGTCGCGCTACCGGCGCTGAGCGTGGTTGTGGTACCGGGGCTGGCCGGATCGTTGACGGTGACCTGGAAATTGTCATAGGTCTGGTAATAGACGCCGAGCGAACCGGATATCGGGCCCGATGCTCCCTTCAGGCCGACCTCGTAATTCCACACGGTTTCTGCGGCGATGTCGTTGAAATTGCCGATCGGTCCGGTGGGTGTGGCGGTGGCACCGGCGTTCACCGTAGCGGAACGGCGCCCTTTAGAGACCGTGGCAAAGCCATTGATATCATCGGAGAAGCGGTAGAGGATATTGAAACGCGGCAATACCGCCGAGAAACTGTCCTCGGTGCGGAAAGTCTGGCCGTCGGTGTCGGTGATCGCGAAGGGTGGTGCGCCGGTGAAGACGGAACCCGGTGCGGTGGCGCGATAGCCTGAGCGGCGCTTCTCGATCAGCACGCGGACGCCTGCGGTCAACTCGACGCTGGGGGTCGGGATCCACGTGCCGTCGGCGAAGACCGAATAGCTGTCATTCTTGCCGAAATTTTCGAACACGGCCTGATAGGGGATGGTATCGACAGCACCGCCGGTCAGGTCGCGGATCGCGTCTCCGGCCGGCACGCCATTGTCATCGACACAGGCAACGCCGGCGACGACGGCGTTGGCCAGACATTGGAAATAGGTCACTTCATCGGTCGAGAAGGGCACTCGCTGATTGCTGTCCTCGCGGAAGAAATTCCAGCCGAAGCTGCCGCGGAACGTGTCGCCATTATTATAGGTGAAGCGGGTTTCATGGCTGCCTTGCTCGCCATTGGCATCCTCGGCAAACTCCAGGAAATAGGCGGCGGAGCCATCGGCGTCGAAGACTTCGTTGCTGTTGAACTTGCGAAAGCCGTTGACCATGGTGAGGTTCCACTCGTCGGCAAAATCCCAGCTCATCGTCAGATTGGCGTCATAGACATCGCGGGTCAGGCCGAGCTTGTCATCGCCCAGTACTGCTGCCGAGAAAGGCGAACCGCGCAGATCGGCAGCCCCGAATGGATCGGCCGGTCCGGCGCTGGTCGGCAGCGTGCCGGAGATAAACGGCGTGCCGGAGTTGCGCTGGCGATCATAGGTCAGCACCAGATCGGCGGTGAAATTGCTGTTCGGCGAAAAGTGCAGGGAAGCGCGGCCACCGAGCTGGTCCTGCGCATAGAGATCATCCTGATTGGCCGCGAGATTGGTGACATAGCCGTCGCGCTTCTTATAGGCACCGGCGACACGCACCGCGAGCACATCCGATCCCGCGTTGAGATGGCCGCTCAGCGTATAGGCGTCAAAATTGCCATAGCTGGCGGTGATTTCGCCGGACAGGCCGGGCTGTGGCTTGTTGGAGATGATGCTGATCGCGCCGACCGCAGAGGCGGTGCCGAACAGGGTCGCCTGCGGCCCCTTGATCACCTCGATCCGGTCGATGTCGTACAGGTCCTGATAGGAGCCGCGCGAACGGGAGATATCGACGCCGTTATAATAAAGCGTGACACGGGCGGCCTGCTGCGCCGAGCCGCTGTCCGAGGTGATGCCGCGGATGACGATGCCGGGATTATTGGCGCTCTGCTCCTGGATATTCAGGCCGGGCACATAGTTGGACAGCTCGTCGAGATCGGAGACGCCCAGTTGCTTGAGCCGCTCGCCCGTATTCGCCGAGATAGTGATCGGCACATCGGTCGACTTCTGCTCGAATTTCTGGGCGGTGACGATGATGACGTCGCCGTCCGACTCTTCTGCCAAATCATCGGTATCGGACTGGGCGACGGCCGGGGCCGCTCCGGCAATAAACAGCGCGGCGGCGAGGGCGATCAGAGAGGGGCGGGACAGGGCGTCGGGTGAATATTTTGTCATGGAAGCTTTCAGCCTTTTTATGTGCGACACGGGAACGGATGGTGCAGTGCAGCAAAGCTGTGACAGGTTGACGGTCACCGGATGACGTTTTGGAGAATTTTGTGCGACACCATTGTGACAAGGGCGCGATGGCGGGGAGCAATAATCGTCATCCTGAATTTATTTCAGGACCCCCAGAGATTGCGCGCTGACGCCTGAGGTCCTGAAACGAGTTCAGGATGACGAGGGGACGTATTGTCGCCCCGACGGCAATTCTCGAAAGCAACCTTTTCCCGACTTCCGCGTTGATTGTCCGAACCTAAAAAAGGACATGAATATGGGTAACCTGAATTTTCCGGAAGAAACATTTGTCGTCATCGCCACCGGCAGGGAGGCCAAGACCTTCTATGTCAGGAGCGGTTCGCTCGAGCATGACGGCGACTGGACGCCTGGCGATCTCGCCGATCAAGGCCCTGCCGGCAAATCACCGTCCGAGCAGTCGCCGCGCGAAAGCATGGAGGCGACCTTCTCGAAAATCATCGCGGAAAAACTTTACGATCTCGCGCACAAGGGTGCCTATGAGCGGTTGATCCTGGTTGCCGATCCGGACTCGCTGGGCGAAATCCGGCCGCTGCTGCATCAGGAGGTGAGTGACAAAATCGTGCTGGAACAGGCGAAAACGCTGATCAATTCACCGGTGGCGGATATTGAGAAGTCTCTGGCACAATAAGTTGTGAGGTCGTTAACCTAACCAATTACTCGTCATCCTGAACTTGTTTCAGGACCCCTAGAGATCGCGCGCTGCCGCCCGAGGTCCTGAAACGAGTTCAGGATGACGAGGGAGGGGCGGCGCGCGATCCTCAGGCCACTCTGTCCCCCTCAACAGCAACGCCAGCTCCCACGCCACACCCCACAGAAAATTTGCGCTCGATCCAAATTAGGGTTATCACCCTAAAAAAAGACGAGTCGTGCAAAATCTCTGGAGGGGGAAGACTATGGCAACGGTATTGGAAGCAACAAAGGCCGCGATCGAACCGATCGACGTTTCGCTGGCGGAACTCTATGCGGAGGATCGCTGGCAGGAGCCGTTTCGCAAATTGCGCGCCGAAGCGCCGATCCAATATGTGCCGGATTCCAAATTCGGGCCTTATTGGTCGATCTCGACCTACAAGCCGATCGTCAATGTCGAGGCGCTGCCGAAGATTTTCTCGTCGTCCTATGAATATGGCGGCATTTCGATTGCCTTCTATACCGACCGCCTGCTGCCGGACGAATTCCGCCAGCCGCAGTTCATTGCGATGGACCCGCCGCAACATACCGCGCAGCGCCGGACGATCGCGCCGGCTTTCGGGCCCAGCGAAGTCAGGGCGATGCAAGACGAAGTTCGACAACGCACCGGCGAGGTGCTCGACTCGCTGCCGGTCGGCGAAGCCTTTGACTGGGTCGAGAGACTGTCGATCGAACTGACCACCGGGATGCTGGCCAAATTGTTCGATTTCCCGTGGGAAGATCGCGACAAGCTGACTCTATGGTCGAACAAGCTGGGCGATGTCGAGCTGATCCACGAAGAAAACGGCATCGCGCGGCGCAATGAATATGCCATGGAAATGGCTGCGGCCTTCACCAAATTATGGGAACGCAAGGCCGGTGAAGCGCCGGGCAAGGACCTGATCTCGGTGATGATGCAGTCGGAATCGATGAGCGAAATGAAGCCCGAGGAATTTATCGGCAATCTGATCCTGCTGATCGTCGGCGGCAATGACACCACCCGCAACTCGATGAGCGCTTATGCCTACGGTCTCAGCCAGTTCCCCGAAGAGCGGGCGAAGCTGGAGGCCGATCCGTCGCTCATCCCCAATGCGGTGGCGGAGCTGCTCCGCTGGCAGACGCCGCTGGCGCATATGCGGCGAACGGTGATGGAAGATACCGAACTGGACGGCGTGGCGATGAAGAAGGGCGACAAGGTCGTGCTCTGGTATCTCTCCGCCAACCGCGACGAGAGTATTTTCGAGGATGGTGACAGCATCCGCGTCGACCGGGACAACGCGCGGCGGCATCTGTCCTTCGGTTACGGCATCCACCGTTGCGTCGGCGCGAGAGTAGCCGAACTGCAGCTGCATGTGTTGCTCGAGGAAATGGCGAAGCGGCGCCTGCGGGTCAATGTGCTCGAGGAACCGGAGCGTGTGCCCGCCTGTTTCGTCCATGGTTACAAGAAAATGATGGTCAAGCTGGAGCGTTACTGATTTGAAAACCCGCGACCGGATCGTGCTTGAGGCCCGGCGGCTCTATAACCAGCGCGGCTATGGCAATGTGTCGAGCGCCGCGCTGGCCGAGCATCTCGGCATGGCCGAGGGCAATCTCTGGTATCATTTCAAGACCCGGCGGGCGATTCTGACGGCGATCAGCGAAGGCTTTGCGATCGACATCGAAAAGCGGCTGTCGCGGCTGCCGGTGGCGGGCGCGGATATTGTCGACGAATATGGCGATCTGCTGCAGTCGCTGATCTGGGAGTTCCAGGAATATCGCTTCCTCTACCGCGACCAGGGTGATTATGGCGGCCATGACGAGATTGTCCGGCGCGGCGCCCGCGGCTGGATCGAGCGGACGCAGCATCAATTTCACGTCTATTTCAAGGCCTTTGTCGCGGCCGGGCTGCTTGACTGGCAGGAGGATCGTCTGGCCGATCTGGCGATCAACGCCACCATCATCCTGCGCTACGGCCTCGACCATTATCGCGAGATGGGCGCCTCGATCGAGCAGGGCGGCGGCGCGGTGCGCAGCAGCCTGCTCCGCCATCTCACCCTGTTCGAGCACAAGCTGCTTCCCGGTGCGGTCGAGCGGCTGAAAGGATCGATCGAGCGGATCGAAGTGGGCGAGGGGCAGATCGCGGCCGTTGGTTAGTGGGTGACTGTTGGCGATAAATATGCTGTCATCGCTATCCCGTCTCCAATGCCCCCCTTCCAAAGATTGTGACCTGATGTACCCCACTCCCGATAAACAGGAACGCCGCGCCGATTTTATCGTCCATGGCATAGGATTGATTTTCATCCTGGCGGCCGGCCTGGCGTTGCTTTTACAGGCTGCTGCCGGTCACGGTCTGGCTGTGGTTGCGGCGGTCGGTACCTATGTGGTCTGCGTGGCATTTTCTCACGTCATGTCCATGTTCTACCATTTGTCACCTTTTCATGACCGGCGGCTGATGCTGCGCCGGATCGACCATGCGGCGATCTATCTGACGATCGCGGGAACTTTTACCCCGATTTTTGTCCTCGCGGGCACGGAGTTCAGCCTCTTCCTGCTGACGACGGTCTGGGCGCTCGCTATTCCCGCAATACTGTACAAGATATTTGGCAAGAACCTGGATTCGCGCTGGTCGCTGGCTTCCTATCTCGGTCTGGGATGGATGGGCATTATTGGCGTGCCCGAGATGATGGAACAGTTGCCGCCATTATCATTATGGGCGATGTTGGCGGGTGGAGCCTTTTATTCGCTCGGCACGATCTTCTATGCCCGCAAGGGGTGCCCCTTTCGCTATTCCATCTGGCATAGTTTTGTGATGATGGGCGGGGCGAGTTTCTTTGTGGCGATTTGGGTGGCTTTGGTGGCGGGTTAGAGTGACTGCCCACCGCAAGCTCCCCGCGCCGTCATCCTGAACTTGTTTCAGGATCCCGTGAGATTGCGCGCCGACGCCTGAGGTCCTGAAACGAGTTCAGGATGACGAAGGTAAGGGGGGCAGTTTTGGCCATTTCGTAGTCGCCGCGCTGATCCGCACCGCGCTGAACGATGTCGCGCGCGCCAAGGGCATGACGGCGGTGGCAGCAGAGAGCAAGATCACGCGGCAGGCGCTGTACAAGGCGCTGGGTCCGAATGGCAATATGACGCTGGAGACCTTGCTGGGGGTGCTGCGGGCGATGGGGGTGCGGTTGTCGGTTAGTGGGTGAGGGCGGCAAATTGGGGATTGTTGCAACTGTCACCGTGATCGAAGAAAATGACGCCGCGCTGATCCGCACCGCGCAGAACGATGTCGCGCGCGCCAAGGGCATGGCTGCGGTGGCCGCTGAGAGCAAGATCACGCGGCAGGCGCTTTACAAGGCACTGGGTCCGAATGGCAATATGACGCTGGAGACCTTGCTGGGGGTGCTGCGGGCGATGGGGGTGCGGTTGTCGGTTAGTGGGTGAGGGCGGCAAATTGGGGATTGTTGCAACTGTCACCGTGATCTGGCTATGAGTTATTGGAGAACGGTGGGCATCGGGTTCAATGTCACAGTAAATCCCTAAAAACAGATGATTTGAGAACTGTTGCAATTATCGTTATAATAATTAAACTGCTAACTCTTGAAAACGGGGTTTTTTGTTGGATATTTCTATAGCTTTTCAGGGCGGTGGAGCCAAGTTATTTGATTTGCTAGCAGCAGTCGATGCTATCCGATCTTTGGAAAAGGACCTGGAAAACTTTAACGTAATGAGAGTTTCAGGCGCATCTGCAGGAGCAATCGCCGCTGCAATTTACGCGTTGGATGGAGATATTGAAAATATATTGGCCAGCGCTGCCAGCTTCGATTCTATGATAGCGCAAAAATTTCCGACAAAACGTATGAAAAGAATAAATGTTGTAAGACGATTGATATTGAATCAACCGATTTATGACGAAGCGTCGGTTCATGCGCTGATATTAGAATTACTTAATAAGGCCGGAATTTCTGGGGATCGAACCATTGCGGCGTTGATGAATGGAAAAACTGCTCAACTTCGAATTTCTTGTTCCGATATTCTGGGCTTGACCAAGCCAGTCCATAATGAAACTTCTCAAACACAATTGGTTGAAGCGTTGGTAGACTCTTGTGCAATTCCGATCGCTTTTCGTATGCCAGTCAAAGGTAGTAGCAAGAGCTGTATCGTTGACGGTGGTTTGTTCCAGAATCTGCCTTCTGAGGAGGCACTCAAAGACCTAAGGCCGGGCCAAAGAGCGATGGGAGTTTCCTTCGTTTCGGAGGTGCCCCTTAACCGAGCGGAAAAAGGAGTGTTGAATTATGCGATGGCGATCTTTGAAGGAATGGTTTCCGAACGGGTAGAAGAATCAAAGCGCCAGTTAGGCCCTTCTAATGTTTTACAATTGCACACAGACATTTCAACTTTCGATTTTGCTTCAGTTTTTGAAGGTAAAGTTCGCCAACGGTTTTATGTGAAATCAAAAAATTCCAAAAAGCAGTTTGAAGCTTGGTTTCAAGGAAGTCTGGCTCGCAGTAGTCCAGATTGGTTTTCCCTCGAAAAACACGATCTCTTGGAATTGGAGCACTTAACCAGTTCCGTAGCACTGTCCTTTTATGAACAGCTTCGTAATACTAATTATCATGCCGATGTCGCAACTCAAGAAGTTTATGCACAATCGCTAATGGGTGATGACTATCCCGACATTTACACAACTACTTTAGGTTTATCTGGAGATAAAAACCAAGGGCTTCAGTTTCTTAAATTGAGATTCTATGTTCCGGATGATCAGCAGCTTTTACATCCATCTGTTCATGTTGTCGGCAAGGACGATAAGCCATTTCCGGCATTAATTATACCATTGCGAGAGGCTGGTGGAATTCGGGCTCGGTCTGTTTTGATTTGTTTTTCGAGGCCGTTGGCAACAGGAGATTCTGTTAGAGTCAGAAAAACAGAAACTGCGTTTGGTGCTATGAAGAAATATAAGGAGAAAGGTTGGACCGAAGAGACTTTGGCTCTAACAGCCGGTAAATCAGCAGACTTTATGTCGGTCATCATTCATTTTCCAGCATTGCAAGTCCCAAAAACTTGGAATGACGCTGACGAGAGTGTCGCGATTGAGGCAAATGAAATCTCTGAGCAGGATGGTAAACAGGTATTGACAATTTCCCAAAAATCACCAGATACCGCACGAGGTTGCGTTACGTATACGAATTCAACCACTGAAGTTTCGGAACCTTCCGATAAGACACGCTATATTAAGATATTCTACTATAAGTAGACATCAGTTTAAAGGAAGCATCTATGCGTATGCCAGGCACTCAAACTTTATAATTTAGAGTCAAGACTCTATTAGCTTGCAATTGGGCAGGTTAGGCAAACTGTGATCGTATTAGAACCTGTGTCGATGCTTTCCAAACCCTTGACCCCCGCCCGAATCCCGTCTAAGGGCCGCGCTTCCGCTTCTTCGGGCTCCGCTCGACGCCGCAGAAAACTTACATAGGCAAAACACTTGCCGCTATTTTGAGCGGTGAGAGTAACCCCTGCATTTTGCAGGACAATCTACTATAAGGTGAAGACTTTATGCCAACGATTAACCAGCTCGTCCGTAAGGGGCGGGTGCCCCAGAAGACGAAGTCCAAGGTGCCAGCCATGGAAGCCAACCCACAGAAACGTGGCGTTTGCACCCGTGTCTACACAACGACTCCAAAGAAACCAAACTCCGCTCTGCGTAAGGTTGCCAAGGTTCGCCTGACCAACCAGCGCGAGGTCATCAGCTACATTCCCGGTGAAGGTCATAATCTTCAGGAACATAGTGTTGTCCTGATCCGCGGCGGCCGTGTTCGCGATCTTCCCGGTGTGCGTTATCACGTACTGCGCGGCGTTCTCGATACCCAGGGTGTCAAGGACCGTAAGCAGAGCCGTTCGAAATATGGCGCCAAGCGTCCTAAATAGTTTCAGTTTCGGAGTTATAATATATGTCACGTCGTCGTCGTCCCGAAAAGCGGGTCATTTTACCCGATCCAAAATTCAAGGATCTTATCCTTTCGAAATTCATGAACAACCTGATGATGGATGGTAAGAAATCCACCGCAGAGCGCATCGTGTATGGTGCCTTTGACAGCGTTGAAGCCAAAGCGAAGAAAGATCCTTTGCAATTGTTTCATGATGCTCTGAACAATATCAAGCCGGGCATCGAAGTTCGCAGCCGCCGTGTTGGTGGTGCGACCTATCAGGTTCCCGTCGAAGTGCGTCCCGAACGTGCGCAGGCTCTGGCAATCCGCTGGATGATCTCTGCCGCTCGCGGTCGCAGCGAAACCACAATGGCCGCACGCCTGTCGGGTGAAATCCTCGACGCGTCGAACAACCGTGGCAACGCAGTGAAAAAACGGGAAGATGCGCACAAGATGGCTGAAGCCAACCGCGCATTTGCCCACTA
This sequence comes from Parasphingorhabdus sp. NYA22, assembly GCF_976973735.1. Lineage (NCBI taxonomy): Bacteria > Pseudomonadati > Pseudomonadota > Alphaproteobacteria > Sphingomonadales > Sphingorhabdaceae > Parasphingorhabdus > Parasphingorhabdus sp. NYA22. The sequence goes on from NZ_OZ333477.1 coordinate 1,311,704, forward strand.
CCGCTGGTAGTAAGAAATATAGACCGTTCGTCCCGGGCCTGTTGAAGGGCATATCTCGTCAGAGAATTATTCTCGATCGAGGCGCTTCGACAAGCCGGGTACGGACGGACTTTATATCAAGATTTCGATTTAATCGGGGCTGGCATTGTTCAGCCCATTTCACTATAGGGCGGCCAGAAATTGGTTCCCCACATACTGGAGTACAGACTATGGCACGCAGCCATCCGCTCGAACGATATCGCAATATCGGCATTATGGCCCATATTGACGCTGGTAAAACAACAACGACCGAACGTATTCTTTTCTATACGGGCAAGTCCTATAAAATCGGCGAAGTGCATGATGGCGCGGCAACGATGGACTGGATGGAGCAAGAGCAAGAACGTGGTATTACCATTACCTCTGCTGCGACCACCTGTTTCTGGCAGGCTGAAGACCGCAAGGGTCCAGAGCACCGGATCAATATCATTGATACGCCAGGCCACGTTGACTTCACCATTGAAGTTGAACGTAGCTTGCGTGTGCTCGATGGCGCGGTAGCCTGTTTCGACGGCGTTGCCGGCGTTGAGCCACAGTCCGAAACCGTATGGCGTCAGGCTGACAAATATAAAGTGCCGCGGATGTGCTTCATCAACAAGCTCGACCGCACCGGCGCCAACTTCAAATTCTGCGTCGATTCGATCGTAGAGCGTCTCGGCGCGACCCCTGCTGTTCTGTATCTTCCTATCGGTATCGAAGCCGATCTGGTCGGTCTGGTTGACCTGGTCAACGAGCGTTCGATCACCTGGAAGAACGAAGACCTGGGCGCTGAATATACTTATGGTGAGATTCCTGCGGACATGGCCGACGAAGCGGCTGAATATCGCGAGAAGCTGATCGAGCTTGCTGTCGACCAGGATGATGACATCATGGAAGCCTATCTCGAAGGCAATCTGCCTGATGCTGCGACGCTGAAGAAGCTTATCCGCAAGGGTACGCTGAACCAGAGCTTCGTGCCTGTGCTTTGCGGCTCCGCGTTCAAGAACAAGGGTGTCCAGCCTTTGCTCGACGCCATTGTCGATTATATGCCAAGCCCGCTCGACGTTCCCGCCATTAAGGGCGTGTTGCTCGACGGCGAAACCGAAGATACACGTGCATCATCTGATGACGCGCCATTCTCCGCGCTTGCCTTCAAGGTGATGAACGATCCGTTCGTGGGTACGCTGACCTTCTGCCGCATCTATTCCGGCAAGCTGGAAAAAGGCACGGTATTGAACTCGGTCAAGGACAAGAAAGAAAAAGTCGGCCGTATCCTCGAAATGCACTCCAATGACCGTAAGGACATTGAAGAGGCGTTCGCAGGCGACATCGTTGCTCTGGCGGGTATGAAAACCACCACGACCGGCGATACGCTCTGTAATTCCGAGAAGCCGATCATTCTCGAACGCATGGAATTCCCAGAGCCGGTTATCGAGCTTAGCGTTGAGCCAAAGACCAAGGCTGACCAGGAAAAGATGGGCGTTGCCCTGAATCGCCTGGCTGCTGAAGATCCGTCCTTCCGGGTGACCACTGACCACGAATCGGGTCAGACGATCATCAAGGGCATGGGCGAGCTTCACCTCGACATTCTCGTCGACCGTATGCGTCGCGAGTTTAAGGTCGAAGCCAATGTTGGTGCGCCGCAGGTTGCTTATCGCGAATCCATCGGCAAGGCTGTCGACATTGATTACACGCATAAGAAGCAGTCCGGCGGTTCCGGTCAGTTCGCGCGTATCAAGTTCGAAGTCACGCCGGGCGAGCGTGGATCGGGCATTACCTTCAGCGATGAAGTCAAGGGCGGTAATATTCCGAAAGAATATATCCCGTCGGTCGAAAAAGGCATGCGCGAAACGGCTGAAACCGGTTCTTTGATCGGCTTCCCGATCATCGACTTTGACATTCGTGTCTATGACGGTGCCTATCATGATGTTGATAGTTCGGCGCTGGCATTTGAAATCGCCGGTCGTGCAGCAATGCGCGAAGCGGCCCAGAAATCCGGCATCAAATTGCTTGAACCGATCATGAAAGTTGAAGTGATCACTCCGGAAGACTATCTTGGTGATGTGATCGGCGATCTTAACTCTCGCCGTGGTCAAATCCAGGGTACGGATACACGCGGTATCGCCCAGGCTGTGGACGCCATGGTGCCGCTTGCCAACATGTTCGGTTATGTGAATGAACTGCGTTCCTTCAGTCAGGGACGTGCACAATATTCGATGCAATTTTCTCACTATGAGGAAGTGCCGAACAACGTGGCAGAAGAGATCAAGGAGAAAATGGCTTAACGGCCACTCCTTTTCGAGGTAACGCGCTTTCCTTTTGTGCGGGTCTGACGGGAAATGCCCCGGACCGGCAAAAGGGTGTTGACAGAATTAGAGAGTCTCGCCAAAGCGCGGCGCAGACTATCAAGATGATAGAAAATCAGAGGTAAAATAAAATGGCTAAAGAGAAGTTTGAGCGCAACAAGCCGCACTGCAACATCGGAACCATCGGTCATGTTGACCACGGCAAAACGACGTTGACTGCGGCGATCACCAAGGTTCTTGCTGAATCAACTGGCGGTACCGCTGTTGACTTTGCAAACATCGATAAGGCTCCTGAAGAGCGCGAGCGCGGCATCACCATTTCAACGGCTCACGTTGAATATGAAACCGAAGCACGCCACTATGCGCACGTCGATTGCCCAGGCCATGCCGATTATGTGAAAAACATGATTACCGGTGCTGCGCAGATGGATGGTGCTATTCTGGTGGTTAACGCTGCTGACGGCCCGATGCCACAGACTCGTGAGCACATCCTGCTCGCTCGTCAGGTTGGTGTTCCTGCGCTTGTTGTTTTCATGAACAAGGTTGATCAGGTCGACGACGAAGAGTTGCTCGAACTGGTTGAAATGGAAATCCGCGAGCTTCTGTCTTATTATGACTTTGATGGCGACGCTATTCCAATCGTATCCGGTTCTGCCCTGGCTGCGCTCGAAGGCCGCGACGACGAAATCGGCAAGAACAAGATTCTTGAACTGATGAAAGCTGTCGACGAAGCCATTCCACAGCCAGAACGTCCAGTTGATCTTCCATTCCTGATGCCAATCGAAGACGTGTTCTCGATCTCGGGCCGTGGTACGGTTGTTACCGGTCGCGTTGAAAGCGGTATCGTGAATGTTGGTGACGAATGTGAAATCGTCGGTATCAAAGATACCACGAAGACCACCGTTACCGGCGTTGAAATGTTCCGCAAGTTGCTCGATTCCGGTCAAGCTGGCGACAACATCGGTGCTTTGATCCGTGGCGTTGACCGTGAATCGGTTGAACGTGGCCAGGTTCTTTGCAAGCCAGGCTCGATTACGCCGCACACCGAATTCTCGGCTGAAGTTTACGTGCTGTCGAAAGACGAAGGCGGCCGTCACACGCCATTCTTCGCCAACTATCGTCCACAGTTCTACTTCCGTACGACTGACGTAACCGGCGAAGTGATCCTTCCTGAGGGCACTGAGATGGTTATGCCAGGTGATAACGTTACGATCGGTGTTAAACTGATTGCTCCAATCGCTATGGATCCAGGTCTTCGCTTCGCTATTCGCGAAGGCGGACGTACCGTTGGATCAGGGGTTGTCAGCAGCGTAACAAAGTAATATAGGAACGCCTCGCTGCCCGGATCGGTGATTCGGGCAGCCAGTTTTTTCGCCGCTCCGGCCTTTTTCGTTAGAAAATCGGGGCGGTTTATTTTTGGCTCTTTGACATTGGTAACAGGTACATGGAAACGCAAAATATTCGCATTCGCTTGAAGGCATTCGATCATCGGGTTCTAGATCAAGCGACCGGCGATATCGCTGATACTGCACGCCGCACTGGCGCTCTGATCCGTGGACCGATACCTTTGCCAACGCACATTGAAAAATTCACCGTTAACCGCGGGCCGCACGTAGACAAAAAGTCTCGCGAGCAGTTCGAGGTTCGGACCTATAAAAGGTTGCTCGATATCGTGCAACCAACGCCGCAGACTGTCGATGCTTTGATGAAGCTCGACCTCGCTGCTGGTGTAAATGTCGAGATCAAACTGGCCTGAGCCAATTGATTGGAGATTTCTGCCCAGGCGGAAATTAGACGAACGACAGGATACCGCCGGTTTTCACCGGGCAGCGTCCTCCGTCTCGTTCCGGATTTTCCGGAACTATTACAGCCCGGACGGGGTGACGCATGACAATTTGGGCTGGCAAGCCGGACGAAATGGTTCGTTCGGCCTCTGTGAAGGAGATTGATCGTGCGTACAGGCGTGATCGCGAAAAAAATGGGGATGACCCGCTTGTTTCAGGAAGATGGTCGGCATGTGCCGGTTACCGTTCTTTCTCTGGAAGAATGTCAGGTTGTCGGAGCCCGCAATCAAGAACGTGATGGCTATTTTGCTGTTCAGCTTGGTGCAGGTGCCCGTAAAGCGAAAAATGTAAACAAGCCACAGCGTGAAGCTTTTGCCAAGGCAGAAGTTGAGCCAAAGGCGCGGGTTGCCGAATTCCGGGTTGATAGCGAAGATGCTTTGCTCCCTATCGGTGCTACCGTAACTGCTGACCATTTCATTGCCGGCCAGATGGTCGATATCCAGGGTGTTACCCAGGGTAAAGGCTTTGCCGGTGCGATGAAGCGTTGGGGTTTCGGCGGTATGCGCGCAACTCATGGTGTTTCTATCTCTCACCGTGCCCATGGTTCTACTGGTCAAAACCAGGATCCGGGCAAGGTTTTCAAAGGCAAGAAAATGGCCGGCCATATGGGCGCGAGAAACCGCACCCAGCAAAATCTGGAAATCGTCCGTACAGACGCCGCTCGCGGTTTGATCTTTGTGCGTGGCAGCGTTCCCGGTTCCAAGGGCGGCTGGCTTCTGGTTAAGGACGCCGTCAAGGTTGCTCTTCCAGAAGGTGTTCCATTCCCGGGTGCTATGCGCCGTAACGCGGATGAGACGGCGACTGAAGATGCGCCGGCTGGCATGATCGAAGCGGATGCAGCGATCGAAGCGCCAACTGGTCCAACCGATGCAGAAGTAGCGGCAGCAGCCGACGCTCCGGCAGAAAAAACGGCAGATGAGAAGTCTGATGCTGCAGATGATGCAGGGAAGGAGGGCTAAGCCATGAAATTGAAAGTGATAACCCTCGACGCGAAAGCCAAAGGCGACATCGAATTGAACGATGATGTCTTCGGTATCGAAGCGCGCGCAGATATTCTTCACCGTGTCGTCAACTGGCAGCGCGAAAAAGCACGCGGAACGGCCCGTCCGACCCGCGAGCGTTCAGACGTTGCTCGTACCGGTAAGAAATACGGCAATCAAAAGGGCGGCGGTACCGCTCGTCATGGTGATCGTCGTGCTCCTATCTTCATCGGTGGTGGTAAAGCCCACGGTGCTCGCAAGCGTGATTTCAATCCATCGCTGAACAAGAAAGTTCGCGCTCTGGGTCTGAAAATGGCGCTGAGCGACAAGGTCAAAAATAACAACCTGATCGTGCTCGAAAATATTGATTTCAAGGAGGCCAAAACACAGGCGCTCTTGGCCAATATTTCAAAGCTCGGTTTTGGCAAGACGGCGCTGATCATGGACGGCGATGTTGTGAATGAAACTTTCTCGAAGGCTTCGAACAACATTCCACGCGTCAATGTGATGCCAGCTGCTGGTGCCAATGTTTATGACATTCTGAACCATGAAACCCTGGTGCTGACGCGCGCAGCGGTAGAAAAGCTGGAGGCGCGCTTCAATGGCTAAAAAAGAAGCAGTCGATATTCGTCACTATGACGTAATTGTCGGCCCGCATATCACCGAAAAATCGACCTTGCTCAGCGAGCATAATGCTGTGGTATTCAAGGTTGCGAACACCGCAACCAAGCCGCAGATCAAGGCAGCCATCGAGGCGTTGTTTGATGTCAAAGTCAAAAACGTCAACACGCTGGTGCAAAAGGGCAAGACCAAGAAGTGGAAGGGGCGTCCCTACACTCGCAACGACATCAAAAAGGCTGTTGTCACTTTGGCCGAAGGCCAGACCATTGACATCACCACGGGAGTTTAAGGGCACATGGCATTAAAATCCTATAAACCGACAAGCCCCGCCCGGCGTGGTCTTATCCTGGTCGACAAGAGCGGCCTCTGGAAGGGCAAGCCTGTCAAGAAGCTTGTCGAAGGCAAGAACAAGACCGGTGGCCGGAACAACAAAGGCCATGTCACGTCACGCGGCATCGCTGGTGGTCACAAGCAGAAATATCGTCTCGTCGACTTCAAGCGGCGCAAATGGGATATGTCTGCTACGGTTGAACGGCTCGAATATGATCCGAACCGTACTGCCTTTATCGCGCTGATCAAATATGAAGATGACGAACTGGCCTATATCATTGCACCGCAGCGTCTCGACGTTGGCGACAGCGTGATTGCTGGCAAAAAGACCGACGTGAAGCCTGGCAACGCAATGTTGCTGTCGCAGATGCCGGTTGGTACGATCGTTCACAATGTTGAAATGAAGCCAGGCAAGGGCGGCCAGATCGCTCGCTCGGCTGGTGCTTATGTCCAGATTGTTGGTCGTGATCGCGGTATGGTTATTGTTCGCCTGAAAAGCGGTGAGCAACGCTATCTTCGCTCCGATTGCATGGCGACTGTTGGCGCGGTTTCCAACCCCGACAATTCAAACCAGAATTTCGGCAAGGCAGGCCGTACCCGCTGGAAGGGACGTCGTCCTCTTACTCGCGGTGTTGCGAAAAACCCAGTCGATCACCCGCATGGTGGTGGTGAAGGCCGGACTTCCGGTGGTCGTCATCCCGTTACGCCATGGGGTAAGCCAACCAAGGGTGCTCGTACCCGTAGCAATAAATCGACTGACAAGATGATCATCCGGTCGCGTCACGCGAAGAAGAAGAGGTAAGCATGGCTCGTTCCATCAAAAAAGGTCCATTTGTTGACCTCCACCTGCTGAAAAAAGCGCAGACTGCGCAGGAAAACAGTGTTCGTACACCGATCAAGACCTGGTCGCGTCGTTCCACTGTATTGCCTGATTTCGTCGGCCTGACCTTCAGCGTTTACAACGGCATGAAATTCATCCCGGTTTCGGTGAATGAAGACATGGTCGGTCACAAGCTTGGCGAGTTCGCACCAACGCGGAACTTCTATGGCCATGGCGCTGACAAAAAAGGCAAGAAATAATGGGTAAGGCATCATCACCCCGCCGGGTTGGCGACAATGAAGCTTTGGCTGTAGGCAATTCCATCCGTGGTTCTGCCCAGAAGCTCAACTTGGTTGCACAGCTGATCCGTGGCCGGAAAGCGGAAGACGCTTTGAACATTCTGTCCTTCTCCAAGAAGTCGATGGCCAAGGATGTCAGCAAGGTTCTCGCTTCAGCAATCGCCAATGCCGAGAATAATCACAATCTGGATGTTGACGCATTGATCGTTCACGAAGCGAGCGTCGGCAAGTCAATCACGATGAAGCGCTGGAAGGCGCGTGCTCGTGGTCGTTCAGCCAAGATTATCAAGCCATTTAGCCGCGTTCGCATTGTCGTGCGCGAGCATGAAGAGGAAGAGGCGTAACCATGGGTCAAAAGAGTAATCCTATCGGGCTTCGCCTGCAGATCAACCGGACCTGGGACTCTCGCTGGTATGCGGAAGGTTCCAATTACGGCGACCTCTTGATGGAAGACATCAAGATGCGCAAATTTATCTTTAAAGAGCTGCCACAGGCAGCGATTTCGAAGGTAGTGATCGAGCGTCCGGCAAAAACTTGCCGCATTTCGATCTATGCTGCACGTCCTGGTGTTATCATCGGTAAAAAAGGCGCGGATATCGAAAAGCTGCGTCGCAAACTGAGCGACATGTCGTCCGGTGACGTTTCTTTGAACATCGTTGAAATCCGCAAGCCGGAAGTCGACGCGAAGCTGGTAGCGCAGGGCATTGGTGATCAGTTGATCCGCCGCGTTGCTTTCCGTCGTGCCATGAAGCGTGCGGTTCAGTCCGCTCTTCGTCTGGGCGCTGAAGGAATTAAGATTGTTTGCGGTGGCCGTTTGGGCGGAGCAGAAATTGCTCGCGTTGAATGGTATCGTGAAGGCCGCGTGCCGCTTCATACGCTGCGCGCCAATATCGACTATGCTGAATATGAAGCGCTGACAGCTTATGGCATTATCGGTATCAAGGTCTGGATTTTTAAAGGCGAGATATTGGGTCACGACCCGATGGCTCAGGATCGGTTGAATGTGGAAGCACAGACTTCCGGCGTCCGTCCGCAGCACCAACGTTGATTTTTGAGGAATAGGTAGAGCATCATGCTGCAACCCAAGAAACATAAGTTCCGCAAGGCTTTTAAAGGCCGGATTAAAGGCAAGGCGCCAGGTGGCTCTACCCTGAATTTCGGTAGCTATGGCCTGAAAGCCATGGAGCCTGACCGGATTACCGCGCGTCAGATCGAAGCGGCTCGCCGTGCGATCACGCGTCACATCAAACGTCAGGGCCGGTTGTGGATCCGGATTTTCCCGGATGTGCCAGTATCCAAGAAACCTGCCGAAGTTCGTCAGGGTAAGGGTAAGGGCTCGGTAGAATATTGGGCTGCTCGGGTAAAACCAGGCCGGATTCTGTTCGAACTGGACGGCGTTCCCGGACCGATTGCAGCGATCGCTTTCGAGCGGGCAGCGATGAAGCTCCCGATCAAGACAAAGGTTGTGGCCCGCCTCGGCGATACGTCACATCTGGAAGGTTAAGCTAGATGAGCATGAAAACTGAAGATTTGCGGACCAAAACCGACGATCAGCTCGAGACCGAACTGGGCGAACTGAAGCGCGAGGCATTTAACCTGCGTTTCCAGGCTGCGACCAATCAGCTCGAAAAACCAAGCCGGACGCGGGAAGTGCGTCGCACGATCGCCCGGATCAAAACATTGCAGGCCGAGCGTGCAAACGCGGCTCCCGCAGAAGCTAAGGCGTAAGGAACCGATATGCCAAAACGTATTCTCACCGGCACGGTTGTGTCAGACAAGGGCGACAAGACTGTTGTCGTCAATGTCGAACGCAAGGTGAAGCACCCGCTTTACGGAAAAATCATCCGGCGCTCGAAAAAATATCATGCGCATGATGAAAACAATGAAATCAGCCTCGGCGAAACCGTACGGATTGAAGAAACCCGTCCGATTTCAAAGCTGAAGACCTGGAAAGTTCTGGAACGGGTCGGCGCAGCAGCCGGTGTAGCAACACCGACGGTAAGCGAGATTACGGCTAGCGATCCGAAAGACGAAAAGATCAAGGCGCCAGTGAAGCCAGCGGCAGAAGAAAAAGCCGAAGCGACGCCAGCCGCCGAATAGTTTAGAATATCCCGGGTCTGCCGGGGTGACGAAGTAGGAAACGCCCGGTTATCCGGGTTTATGAAGAAGGAATTGGATCCATGATCCAGATGCAATCGAACCTGGAGGTCGCTGACAATAGCGGCGCCAAACGCGTGCAGTGCATCAAGGTGCTGGGCGGCTCGAAGCGTCGCTTTGCCGGCGTCGGCGACATCATTGTCGTATCGATCAAGGAAGCAGCACCGCGCGGCAAGGTCAAGAAGGGCGACGTTCACCGTGCGGTGATCGTTCGTACCAAGAAAGACATTCGTCGCAAGGACGGATCGGTCATTCGGTTCGACAGCAATGCAGCGGTTTTGGTGAACAACAACCAGGAGCCTATCGGCACCCGTATTTTTGGCCCCGTGGTTCGTGAACTGCGTGCGAAAAAGCATATGAAAATCATCAGCCTTGCGCCGGAGGTAATTTAATCATGGCCAATGCAAAGATCAAAAAAGGCGACACCGTCGTGATCCTGTCCGGCAAGGACAAGGGCAAGTCGGGCGAAGTCACCAAAGTGATGCCGAAAGACGGCAAGCTTATCGTTTCCGGTGTGAATATTGCTATTCGTCACCGCAAGCCAACCCAGGCAAGCCCCCAGGGTGGCCTCGAGCGACGCGAAGCGGCGATGCACATCAGCAAAGTGGCTCTGGCGGATCCGAAAGACGGCAAGCCGACGCGGGTCCGATTTGAAAAGACAGAAGACGGAAAGATGCAGCGTATCGCTGTAAAGTCCGGGGAGAAAGTCGATGGCTGATAAAAAATATATCCCCCGCATGCGCACCAAATATGACGAGGAAATCGTCAAAGCGATGCAGGAAAAGTTCAACTACTCCAACCACATGGAAGTTCCTCGGATCACCATGGTCACCATCAACATGGGTGTTGGCGAAGGTAGTCAGGACAAGAAGAAAGTTGCAACTGCTGCAGCCGAAATGGAATTGATCGCTGGCCAGAAGCCAGTGATTACCAAAGCGAAAAACTCGATCGCGACGTTCAAATTGCGTGAAGGCATGCCGATTGGCTGTAAAGTCAATCTGCGCCGGGAGCGGATGTATGAATTTATCGATCGTCTGGTGACCGTTGCTATGCCTCGTATCCGGGATTTCAGGGGTCTGAATCCGAAAAGCTTTGACGGCCGTGGCAATTTTGCCATGGGCCTGAAAGAGCAGATCATTTTCCCCGAAGTCGCCTATGACAACATCGACGTTGTCCGCGGCATGGACGTGATTGTGACGACTACTGCAAAAACAGACGACGAGGCGCGTGCGCTTCTGGCATTATTTGGTTTCCCGTTCCCTAAAGAGGAACAATCGGAAGAAAAAGAAGCCGCATGAGCGCTTCATTATACGGAAGGACGAGAACTTAAGTCATGGCGAAACTGAGTTCCATTAACAGAAACGAAAAACGCAAACGGATGGTGAAGAAATTCGCTGGCCGTTATGCGAAACTTAAGGCGATGGCATCGGATCAGTCTCTTGACGAGACCGAACGTCTGATGGCGCGCCTAAAAATGGCGGAAATACCGCGCAATGCGAATCCAACCCGCGTGCGCAACCGCTGTGAAACCACAGGACGGCCTCGCGGTTATTACCGTAAGTTCCGCCTGTGCCGCATCGAGCTGAGAGACATGGCCAATAAAGGTCTGATTCCCGGCGTAACGAAATCAAGCTGGTAAGGGAGAGATAATATGGCTTTTACCGATCCCTTGGGTGACATGCTCACCCGTATCCGTAACGGACAACAGGCACGCAAAGACAGCGTCGTAACACCTGCGTCCAAATTGCGTGGTGCCGTCCTCGAAGTGTTGCAGCGCGAAGGTTATATTCGTGGCTACAGCGAAGAAGAGGTCAACAAGCACCCCGGTCTGCGGATTGAACTGAAATATTTTGAAGGCCAACCGGCAATTCGCCACGTGGCCCGTGTTTCAAAGCCTGGTCGTCGTGTCTATAGCGGTTCGGAAGATCTGCCACGGGTACGCAACGGCTTGGGCATAACAATCGTATCGACGCCACAAGGTGTTCTCTCTGACGCAGAAGCGCGTCAGGCGAAGGTCGGCGGCGAAGTACTGGCTGAGGTATTCTAATCATGTCCCGTATTGGCAAAAAATCAGTGGCTATTCCGGACGGCGTCACTGCCGTGATGGAAGATGGCCTGGTCAAGGTCAAAGGACCAAAGGGCGAGCTTTCGACCCCGATGGTTGATGACCTGACTTACGAACTGAGCGACGGTGGATTGCTGGTTAAACCAGCAAACAAGTCGAAAACCGCTCGCGCATTCTGGGGAATGCAGCGTACTTTGGTACAGAATCTGGTTGATGGCGTTACTGCCGGTTTTACCAAGGTTCTGGAAATCAACGGCGTTGGTTATCGTGCAGCAGCTCAGGGCAAGAACCTGAATTTGCAGCTCGGTTACAGCCATGATGTGAACTTCGCGATCCCGGACGGTATCGAGATCAAGACACCCGATCAGACAACGATCGAAATCACCGGCATGGACAAACAGCAAGTTGGCCAGGTCGCTGCCGAAATACGTCGCTGGCGCAAGCCCGAACCGTATAAAGGCAAGGGTATTAAATATCGCGGCGAATATATTTTCCGCAAAGAAGGGAAGAAGAAATAAGCCATGGCGAATATTTCTCAGTTCAAACGGCGCCAGCAACGCGTACGCAGCAAATTGCGGAAGCGCGGGCTCTCAAAGCCTCGTTTGTCCGTCCATCGTACGAGCCGGCATATCTATGCTCAGGTTATCGACGATGCCGAGGGCAAAACGCTGGCTTCCGCTTCGACCATCGACAAAGCGTCTTCGGTCAAAACCGGCGCGGATAGCAACGCTGCTGCCGATGTTGGCAAGCGCGTAGCCGAAGCCGCCAAGAAGGCAGGCGTTAAAGAAGTAATTTTTGACCGTGGCGGGTTCCTGTTTCACGGACGTGTGAAGGCTCTGGCCGACGCAGCACGTGAAGGCGGATTGGAGTTTTAATATGGCTGAAGAGAACACAACACCAGACGGCGCGGCAAAGCCAGGCACGACCGGTGAAGGCAATCAGCCAGCAGCTGCTGTAGCGCCTGAAGCTAAAACCGGCGGCGCTCCCGATCGTCCTGCTCGCGGTGGAAACCGTGGCGGCGGCGGTGGCAACCGTGACAACCGCGGTGGCGGTCGTGACAATCGTGGCGGCGGACGTAACAATCGCGGTGGTCGTGGCAACAATGACGGCGGCGAAGAGCTGATCGAGAAATTGGTCCACATCAACCGCGTTTCCAAAACTGTTAAGGGCGGTAAGCGCTTCGGTTTTGCTGCACTGGTTGTGGTTGGCGACGGCAAGGGCCGTGCCGGCTTCGGTAAGGGCAAGGCACGCGAAGTGCCTGAAGCCATTACCAAAGCAACGGCTGCTGCAAAGAAGTCGATGGTTCGCGTACCGCTTCGTGAAGGCCGTACCCTGCACCATGATGGCACTGGCCAATTTGGCGCCGGTAACGTTACCGTTCGTTCGGCACCAGCTGGTACCGGTATTATTGCCGGTGGTCCAATGCGTGCCGTTTTCGAAAGTCTCGGCGTTTCCGACGTTGTGACCAAGTCGAATGGTACAGCCAATCCTTACAACATGATCCGCGCGACTTTTGCCGCACTGGCAGATCAGTCGAGCCCGAAATCCGTGTCCCAGCGACGCGGCAAGAAAGTGACCGACCTGCTTGCACGTGCTGGCGGTTCGGCTGCTGAAGTGGCAGCAGATGCCGCGGCAGTTACGGAGTAATTTTGATGGCGAAAATTAAAATCAAGCAGATCGGATCTCCGATCCGTCGTCCGGAATCTCAGCGCAAAACGCTGATCGGTCTCGGTCTCAACAAGATGCACCGTGTTTCCGAACTGGAAGACACCGCCGAAGTCCGCGGTATGATCGGCAAAGTACATCATCTGGTGGAAGTTCTCGAAGGGTAACACCCGAGACTTCCGTGCGCATAAAAGCGAAAGCGAGTACAAGACATGAAATTAAACGAACTTAGAGACAATGAAGGCGCACGCAAGTCGCGCATGCGCGTTGGCCGGGGCATCGGCTCGGGCAAAGGCAAAACCGGCGGACGTGGCCAAAAGGGCCAGAAGTCCCGTTCCGGTGTTTCAATCAACGGATTTGAAGGCGGCCAGATGCCGCTCCACATGCGTCTTCCGAAACGCGGTTTCAACAACCCTTTCGGCACAGACTATGCGGAAGTGAACCTGGGCATGATCCAGAAGTTCATCGACAGCAAAAGCCTCGATGGCAAAGGCACGATCGACCATGCAACGCTGAAAGCTGCTGGTCTCGCTCGTGGCGGCAAGGACGGCGTCCGTCTGCTTGCCAAAGGCGAATTGAAAGCCAAAATCACGATCACCGTTGCCGGTGCTTCGAAAGCTGCTGTTGCAGCGGTTGAAAAAGCAGGCGGCAAGGTCGAAATTCTTCCAGCGGGTGGCGAACGCCGTCCCAAGGGCGAGAAAAAGGCTGTGGCTTCCAAGCCTGCGCGCGAGAAAAAAGCCGCAAACAAGGCTAAAAAGAACGATTGATCTTCGAGAGGCGCTAGTTTTAGCGCCTCTTTTTCTGGCCCCTTGTTTTTGATGCACTAACATCCGATATGGGGCGGGTTGCATAGCTGCAAAAGCAGCTATTCATCTCCGGAGATTGCAGCAAGTCGCAATAGTTGGAGATGGGCCTCTGCCTCCGCAGGGGCGCGTTGCAAACTAATAGTGGGCAGGGAAGTCAAGCATGGCATCAAGAGCCGATCAGGTCGCAGCGAATCTCAACCTGGCAAAATTTGGCGAAGCTACCGAATTGCGTAAACGCATCTGGTTTACGCTTGGCGCGCTTATCATTTTCCGTCTGCTCAGCTTTGTTCCGCTGCCTGGCGTAGATCCGGTCGTTCTGGCTGATCTCTATGATCAGACCCGTGGCGGCGTTCTTGATATTTTCAATACATTTTCAGGCGGTTCGCTCGAGCGGATGAGCCTTATTGCGTTGGGCGTGATGCCATATATTACCGCTTCGATTGTGGTCCAGCTGGCAGCGGCGCTCTCGCCTACTTTGGCTGCGGTCAAAAAAGAAGGCGAGTCCGGGCGCAAGAAACTCAATCAATATACCCGCTACGGCACGGTCGGCCTGACCGCCGTTCAGGGCTATTTCATTGCCGTTGGCCTGGAGAGCTTCGCTTCCCAGTCCGGTCTGCAGGCAGTTGTAGAGCCCGGCTATATGTTCCGCGTTGGCGCGGTTATCAGTCTGGTCGGCGGAACGCTCTTCCTGATGTGGCTCGGTGAGCAAATCACCAGCCGCGGCATCGGTAACGGTATCTCGCTGATCATCATGGCCGGCATTGTCGCCCAGATGCCAACCTTTGTCGGTAATCTGATGGAAGGCGGCCGCACCGGTTCGATCAGCGCGCTGACCATCGTCGGCTTGATCGTGATGGTTGCCGGTCTGGTATTGTTCATCAGCTTCATGGAGCGCGCCCAGCGAAGGGTGCTGATCCAGTATCCGAAGCGCGCCACGCAACACGGCGTGATGCAGGCGGATCGCAGCCATTTGCCGCTGAAGGTCAATACTGCAGGTGTTATCCCGCCGATTTTCGCGTCGTCGCTGCTGCTGATGCCGCTGACGGTAAGTCAGTTCGCCGGCAATGCGACATCCGGTGAAACCATGTTCGGTGATTTCGTTATCATGCTGAACCAGTATCTGGCGCACGGCCAGCCGCTCTACATGGCGCTTTATGCATCGGGTATCGTCTTCTTCTGTTTCTTCTACACCGCGGTTGTCTTCAACCCGGAAGAAACGGCCGAAAATCTGAAGAAAAACGGTGGTTTCGTCCCGGGCATCCGTCCGGGCAAGAATACCGCTGATTATCTCGATTATGTGCTGACCCGGATCACCGTGGTCGGCGCGGCCTATCTGGCTTTCGTCTGTGTCCTGCCGGAATATGTCATGGCCCAGACGAGCCTGCCGATCTTCTTCCTTGGTGGTACCAGCCTGTTGATTGTCGTCAATGTGACGGTCGATACGGTGACGCAAATCCAGAGCCATTTGCTGGCGCTTCAATATGGGGATTTGCTCAAGAAAGCCAAACTCAAGGGCGGTCGGCGTAAACGCTAGATAGCCCAGCCGACCAGACTCATCATAATTTTCAGGGGACAATCATGGACATTATTTTGTTGGGACCGCCAGGTGCCGGGAAGGGTACTCAGGCTAGTCGTCTCGAAGATGAACATGGCATGGTCCAGCTCTCCACGGGCGACATGCTCCGTGCAGCGGTAAAAGCCGGTACCGAGGTCGGCAAAAAAGCCAAGGCGCTGATGGATGCCGGTGAACTGGTTCCTGACGAAGTCGTTTCGGGCATTATCGGTGACAGGCTGGATGAACTCGGCCCCGATCAAGGCGTTATCTTTGACGGCTATCCCCGGACAGCGGCGCAGGCTGTTTCGCTGGACGAAATATTGGCGGCGAGAAACCGCACGCTATCATACGTGATCGAGCTCGTCGTCGACGAAGACGCACTGGTCGAACGGATCACCGGCCGCTATACCTGCGGCAATTGCGGGGCAGGCTATCACGACAAGTTCAAGAAGCCTGCCGTCGAAGGTGTCTGTGATGTGTGCGGCAAGAGCGAATTCAAGCGCCGCCCGGATGACAATGAAGAGACCGTGCGAACCCGCATGAAAGAATATCGGGCGAAGACCCAGCCGATCCTGCCGATTTACGAAGCGCGCGGCATCGTGCGCAAGGTCGATGGCATGGGCAGCATGACGGAAGTCAATGATGCGATAGAGGCTGTCCTGTCGCTCTGAATAATTTTACTGGAGATAGGGTCATGGCGAAGCTGGCATTTCACGCAATTTTGGGAATGGCAGCAGTTTGCTGCATGACCGCCGCAAATGCGGAAGTGACCAACACCGCCGACAACGGCTTCACCGTCCAGCACCAGGCAGTGATCGCCGGTGACAATGAAACGGTCTGGAAGGCGATGATCGCGCCGTCTCGCTACTGGAACCCGGATCACAGCTGGTCCGGCAATGCCGAAAATTTCTATCTCGTGCCGCAGGCCGGCGGTTGCTTTTGCGAGCTGATCCGGACGACGTCGGATGATAATATCAAAAGTTCCGAGGGCAGCGTCCAGCATATGCGCGTGATCTATGCGCGCAACAACAAGATGCTGCGGCTGTCCGGTGCGCTGGGACCGCTTCAGGGCGAAGCGGTTACCGGCACGCTGACCATGTTGCTGCAGCCGGAGGGCGATAGCACCGTGGTCAGGTTCACCTATAAAGTGGGTGGCTATATGGAATTTCCCGTCGACCAGATCGCTCCGGCGGTGGACGGCGTGATCGGCGAGCAATTGGCTCGTCTGGCCGGTTTGTTTGCTGAAGCGGATAAACCGGGCGCCGTCTTGCCGGATGACGGGGCTGGGCAAGGTGATGAAGAGAGCTGATTAGGGCTCAACCTCAAGGCTTTACGTTAGCCGCTTAATAGTTCTATGATCGATATATACTTGTTGCCGGCTTGAGGATGCCGACAGCGATAATCGGGTCGCGCTGATATACAATATTTGAGGGGTATATAATGGCCGTTTCCGATCATGTAGATTTTCCGACATTCATGGAAGGCGTCAAGAAGCGCAATCCGGGCCAGCCTGAATTTGTTCAGGCGGTTCAGGAAGTCGCGATGGATATTTTCGATTTCATCGAAGATAAAGAAGCCTATCACAGCGCACAGATTTTGCGGCGCATTGCCGAGCCCGACCGGGTGATATCCTTCCGTGTTTGCTGGGAAGATGACAATCACTGCATTCGGGTACAGCGCGGTTTCCGCATCCAGAACAACAATGCCATCGGGCCTTACAAGGGCGGTATCCGTTTCCACCCGAGTGTCACCGAAAGCGTGCTGAAATTTCTGGCGTTCGAGCAGACGTTCAAAAACGCGCTGACCGGACTGCCAATGGGTGGCGGCAAGGGCGGCGCGAACTTCAATCCGAAGGGCAAGTCCGATGCCGAAGTCATGCGCTTCTGCCAGTCGTTCATGACCGAGCTTTACCGGCATATCGGCCCGGACACGGACGTTCCCGCTGGTGATATCGGCGTCGGTGGACGTGAGATCGGCTATATGTTCGGTCAGTATAAGCGGATCACCAATCGCTGGGAAGGCGTGCTGACCGGCAAGGGCATCGAATATGGCGGCTCGCAGATGCGGCCAGAAGCGACCGGCTATGGCGCGGTCTATTTCATGGAGAATATGCTCAAGCACAGGAATGACGCAATCGCGGGCAAGACTGCAGTTATCTCCGGTTCCGGCAATGTTGCGACCCACGCGGCAGAGCAGATCACCAAACAGGGCGGCAAGGTCCTGACGCTCTCCGACAGCGGCGGCTTCATTCACGATCCCGACGGTATCGATCAGGACAAGATTGACTGGGTCAAACATCACAAGACACATACGCGAGGCCGGATCAGCGACTATGCCGATCATTTTACCGGTGCATCCTATCATGAAGGCAAGCGTCCCTGGAGCGTGCCGTGTGACCTGGCATTGCCCTGCGCGACCCAGAACGAACTCAATGAAGAGGAAGCCAGGGAACTGGTTGCGAACGGCGTGATTGCCGTATCGGAAGGCGCCAACATGCCGACCACATTGGAAGGCGTCCATGTCTTCCACGATGCGAAGATCATGTACGGTCCGGGCAAGGCTGCCAATGCTGGCGGCGTTGCTGTATCCGGCCTCGAAATGAGCCAGAATGCAGAGCGGATCAGCTGGAACCACGCGCGGCTCGGCGAGATGCTCACCGATCTGATGGAAGGCATCCACGGCAAATGCGTCGAATATGGCGATCAGGGCGATGGCTATGTCGATTACGTGAAGGGCGCAAATATCGCGGGCTTCAAGAAAGTGGCCGATGCCATGCTCGCCTATGGTGTTACCTAAGCCATAATTATCTTGCGCAAAAATGCGCCATCGGCCAGATATTCGGCCGATGGCGCAAGCAAATATACCGAAGCTTAAACAGCTCCCCAAGAAGCTCAAGGAGCCGTGCGAAATCGGTTGGTGCGAGCTGATCGACTTGCCGGAATTCGGCGTGAAAAATCTTCATGCCAAGGTTGATACCGGGGCAGCGACTTCCTCGCTCCACGCCATCCGGATCAAGCCTTTCGACAAAGATGGCGAACCATATGTGCAATTTACCATCCCGATGGGGTCCGGTACGCCCGACCATCATTGCGAAGCGCGGGTTTACGGACAGCGCCGGATAAAGAGTAGTAATGGTGTCATGCAAACCCGTTATGTGGTAGAAGCAGTCATGAAGCTCGGGCCACTGGAGTGGGTCGGGCATATGACGCTTGCCAATCGGCAATCGATGATATTTCCGGTCCTGATAGGTCGCCGGGCGCTCAAGCGGGGCTTCCT
This sequence comes from Parasphingorhabdus sp. NYA22, assembly GCF_976973735.1. NCBI lineage: Bacteria > Pseudomonadati > Pseudomonadota > Alphaproteobacteria > Sphingomonadales > Sphingorhabdaceae > Parasphingorhabdus > Parasphingorhabdus sp. NYA22. The sequence continues at coordinate 1,330,446 of NZ_OZ333477.1, forward strand.
CGTCAACAGCGCCAAGCGCTGGATGCTGGGCCGGCACCAGGAAAGATAATATATGAAAATCGCAATGCTTGCACGGAATCCCAGACTCTACTCCCATCGGCGTCTGGTGGAGGCGGCGGAAGAGCGCGGCCACGAACTGAGAATCCTTAACACGTTGCGCTGCACGATGAACATCACCTCGCATCGGCCAAGCATATTGTACAATGGCGAAACGCTGACCGGTTTTGACGCCGTGATCCCGCGCATCGGCGCATCGATCACCCATTATGGTCTCGCGGTGCTGCGCCAGTTCGAGATGATGGGCGTATGGCCATTGAATGAAAGCGTTGCCGTCGGCCGTTCGCGCGACAAGCTGCGCTCGATGCAGATTTTCGCCAAACATGGCCTGGGTCTGCCGGTTACGGCTTTCGCCCATGATCCGAAGCAGACCGATGAAGTGCTCAAGATTGTTGGCGGCGCGCCAGCAGTGATCAAATTGCTCGAAGGTACGCAAGGCATCGGTGTCGTATTGGGAGAAACCAACAACAGCGCCAAGTCGGTGATCGAGGCGTTCCGCGGCCTCAACGTCAATATTCTTGTCCAGGAATTCATCAAGGAAGCGGGATCAAGCGACATCCGGATCTTCGTCGTCGGCGGCAAGGTTGTCGCCGCGATGATGCGGACCGGCGCAGAAGGCGATTTCCGTTCCAACCTGCACCGGGGTGGTTCGGCCAAAATGGTCAAGATCACCCCGGAAGAGCGCTCGACCGCTATTCGCGCTGCAAAGGTCATGGGGCTGAACGTGGCCGGCGTGGACATATTGCGCGCTAACCACGGTCCGGTGATCATGGAAGTGAACAGTTCGCCGGGTCTCGAAGGCATTGAAGCTGCAACCGGCAAGGACGTCGCCGGCCAGATCATCGAATTCATCGAGGCAAAGGCAAAGGCTGGCGATACCAAGACCAAGGGCAAAGGCTGATCGCGACATTGAGCAAAGCTGCATAATGCAAGTCCGGCAAACGCAGGATGCCGTCAGTCGCTCGTTTGTCGGCGGGGGACCGGGTGTTATCTATTCGGGATTGATCTGGATAGTTACCGGATTTGTATATTTGCGCAGTGATGTGAACATGGCTTTCATCGTGCTGTTCCTCGGCGGGATGACTATCTTTCCGGTCTCGGCCCTGCTTTCGCGAGTCCTGTTCCGTCGGCCCGGTCTGTCTTCGAACAACCCGCTCGGGATGCTGGGGCTGGAGAGCACGATCGCAATGCTTGCCGGGCTGTTTGCCGCCTGGCTATTCTTGCCTCTGCAGTCAGCATATGTGTTGCCAGTGGCCGCCATCGCGGTCGGGGTGCATTATTTTGCATTCGCTACCCTCTATGGCGACAAAACATATTGGCTGCTGGCCGCCCTGATCACAGCTGTCGGTTTCGCAGGCATATATGCACTCGATGCCATGTCCGGCGCTATGCTATTCGCGGTCGGCGCCATTGAGCTGGTGATCGGGCTTATATTGTCTGCGCGGGCCTTGAAGTCTTAACGGTCGAGTGGTGTCAATGGCCGCTGCCAGGCTAGATAACTTCATCCTCGTCGAGTAGCTGATTGCCGGTAATCTCGCCTTCGATCTGCTCCAGCCGTTCTCCCACCGTGTGGAATATTCTCACTTCGGCGATGTGGAGCAGCGCGTCACCCTGATTGACTACTGGCAGGTTGCTGTGGCCGATGACAATTCCGTCAACCGGGGAGAGGATCGCTTCTTCGCCATCGCCGAAAATATCGCTGATACAGGCGACGGTGTCGCCCTTGTGGACTTTGCTGCCGGATTGTGAAATCAGCCGGCAAATTCCGCCTCTGGTCGAGCGCAGCCAGACCGTGCGGGTGGTCTGGGCAGGGGGTGCCCCGCGCTTGCCGAGCCGTTTGGTATCGATCATCTCCAGTTTCTTCAATACCCGCAAAATGCCGTTGACCCCGGTGAGCACGGAAAATTCGTCAAAGCGCAGCGCTTCACCGGCTTCCATCAGCAGCATATCGACGCCGGCTTCCCGGGCCAGGGCGCGCAACGAGCCGGGGCGCAAGTCTGCTTCGATGACAACCGGCGGTCCGAATTCGAGCGCCAGCTCCTTAAGTTCGGCATTGCCCGAAGCGATGCGGATCTGCGGCAGGTTATAGCGGTGTTGCGCGGCGCTATGGATATCGATGCCGAGCGAGCAGCGATCGATAATCTCGGTGGAGAAAATATTCGCCAGCTGAGAGGCAAGCGAGCCTTTTTCCGTGCCGGGAAAAGACCGGTTGAGATCGCGGCGGTCCGGAAGATAGCGGCTGTGGTTAATGAAGCCGAACATATTGACCACCGGCACGAAGATGACCGTTCCCGCCATGCGCGACGGATGCAGTTTCTTCATCACTCGGCGGATGATCTCGGTGCCGATAATCTCGTCACCGTGGATCGCCGCGCTGACGAAAATCGTCGGACCTTTGCGCTTGCCGTGAAAAACGCGCACTTCCATATTGGCCTGCATGCCGGCGGAGAGGTCGCTGACCGGGATCGCAATGTCGCCGGTTTTTCCTGGCGCAATCGCCTCTCCGCCGATCTCGAACAGATCATGTTTGTCTCTATTGGTCAATTAACGCCCCCCGATGAAATTGGGCGAACGCTAGTGCATTTTGGCAGGAAAGCGAAGCATGAACGATCAGCGCGGCTGCCTGAGCCTGCTATAAGGGGCTGGGCTAACGCGAGACTCATGGTGATCGGGGGATAGAAATCCGCATATTGCGATAATTGCGGACGCGTATGCCACGAACCAGCGGACATATGCATCGCTACATCGGAAAGAGCCTATCGAGCATTTGACGCCCGTGAATTTTTAACTAGATAGGGCAGTGGCTCGAGCAGGCAGGAAATAGCTGGTTTTCCGGCCATTCCATGTTGACAGCGACAGCGACTCTCCCTATTTCAACTTTATTCGAAATCCAACACAACCGGCAGCGCCCTACGTGCGTCCGCTGGTTTTGTGCGTTTCGGGTGTGTTTTTAACGACTTGGCTATGAGATAGGTCCCGGCGAATCGGTCCCTGTGGAGCATGGAGAAATATATTGGCACGTATTGCTGGGGTAAATATCCCAACTAACAAACGCGTAATCATTGCGCTAACCTACATTCACGGTATCGGACGCACGGCTGCGGCTGACATTGTTGAAAAACTGAAGATTGATCCGACCCGCCGGGTTCAAGACCTCACCGATCAGGAAATTTTGCACATTCGCGAAACAATTGATGCCGATCATACGGTTGAAGGCGATCTGCGGCGTGAAGTTGCAATGAACATCAAGCGTTTGATGGACCTGGCCTGCTATCGCGGCCTGCGTCACCGTAAAGGCCTGCCAGTTCGCGGACAGCGTACGCATACCAATGCGCGCACCCGTAAAGGCAAGCCCAAGGCGATTGCTGGCAAAAAGAAATAGAACTTGTCTTCGGATAAGTATTTTCAAGATATTAGGTAGGAATTGATCACATGGCACGCGAACCGCAGCGCATAAAGAAAAGTGCGCGCAAAAACATTTCGGCAGGCGTCGCGCACGTCAACGCCACTTTCAACAACACGATGGTCACCATCACCGATGCCCAGGGCAATGCGATAAGCTGGTCCTCCGCAGGCATGATGGGCTTTAAAGGCTCTCGTAAGTCGACACCTTATGCCGCTCAGGTTGCAGCGGAAGACGCTGGCAAGAAAGCCGCCGACCACGGTGTGCGGACTCTCGAAGTCGAAGTGAAGGGTCCCGGCTCCGGTCGTGAATCCGCTCTTCGTGCACTTCAGGCTGTTGGCTTCACGATCACATCGATCCGTGACGTTACACCGATCCCGCATAACGGTGTTCGCCCATCAAAAAGGCGCCGCGTCTAAAACCGCTTGAGTTTCTGGGACAGGCCGGTTGGCCGGTCCCACTTTTTTAAAATTCAGAGCGGTACTGACGTCCACACCCGCTCTTTGAACCACTAGGGGAAGTCCATGACTGTCAATATGAAGAACTGGCAAGAACTGAAGAAGCCCAACGTCCTCGACATCAAGCCCGGCGGAGACCCGAAGCGCAAGGCGACTTTCATCGCCGAGCCTCTGGAACGCGGCTTTGGTCTGACCATGGGCAACGCGCTTCGCCGCGTGCTTCTGTCCTCGCTTCAGGGTGCGGCAGTTACCTCGATCAAGATCGAAAACGCCCTGCACGAGTTTTCCTCGCTGCCCGGCGTTCGTGAAGATGTTACCGACATTGTTCTCAACGTCAAGCAGATCGCCCTGAAAATGGAAAGCGAAGATGCGAAGCGTCTGCAGCTCTCCGCAACCGGTCCTGCTGCAGTCAAAGCTGGCGACATCGCTGTCTCCGGCGACATTGAAATCATGAACCCCGACCTGATCATCTGCCATCTCGACGAAGGCGCTTCGCTGAACATGGAGCTGACCGTCAACGTCGGCAAGGGCTATGTTCCTGCAGTTGCCAACCGTCCGGCCGATGCGCCGATTGGTCTGATCCCGATCGACTCGCTCTATTCGCCGGTCCGTCAGGTATCCTACAAGGTCGACAATGCCCGCGTTGGTCAGGAACTGGACTTTGACAAGTTGAACCTCACCATCGAAACCGATGGCACGGTCACTCCCGAAGATGCGATCGCTTATGCGGCCCGCATTTTGCAGGACCAGCTGCAGCTCTTCGTACATTTCGAAGAAGCGCTGGAACAGGTTTCCTCGCCAATCGGCATGGCCGCCCAGCAGAGCCAGGCAGAAAGCGATGCCAACCAGCTCAACCGCTATCTTCTCAAGAAGGTCGACGAACTGGAACTCAGCGTCCGCTCCGCCAACTGCCTCAAGAACGACAATATCATCTATATTGGCGATCTCGTGCAGAAGACCGAAGCCGAAATGCTGCGCACGCCAAACTTTGGCCGCAAATCCTTGAACGAAATCAAGGAAGTGCTGTCCAGCATGGGTCTGCGTCTCGGCATGGACATCCCCGGATGGCCGCCTGAAAATATCGAAGAAATGGCCAAGAAACTCGAACAAGAGCTGCTCGGTTAATTTCTCCGTCATCCCGGCGCAGGCCGGAATGACGGCAAGAGGTTAACTGGTGATGCCTCTGTAAAATCACCTGCTGCGGGGTACCTCATACGGCCCCTTAACGAACGAAGGATTTAACTATGCGTCATAGAATGAAGGGCCGCCGTATGCAGCGGACCGGTGCTCACCGTCAGGCTCTGCTGAAGAACCTCGCGGCTGCACTGATCAAGCACGAACAGATTTTGACCACTGTTCCGAAGGCTAAAGAACTGCGCCCTTATGTCGAAAAACTGATCACGCTCGGCAAACGCGGTGGCTTGTCTAACCGTCGTCTTGCGCATGCACGTTTGATGGATGAGACCCAGGAAAAGAAACTTTTCGAAACTATTGCTGACCGTTATGCCGAACGCAGTGGCGGTTACACCCGCATCATTCGCGCCGGTTTCCGTGGTTCCGACGCCGCGCCGATGGCAATCATCGAACTCGTCGATCGCGACGTGGACGCCAAGGGTCAGGACAGCGGTCCTGACCAGAGCGCACAGGATGAATACGAAGACGCATAAGTCCTTCATCCAGGATACAGTTTCAATTGATATGAGAGGCCGTGAGCGATAAGCTTGCGGCCTCTTTCTTTTGTCCGGGGTAAATATGCGCAGTTTGATCATTTTGACATTGGCCATGGGATTGGCCGCAACCTCCCCCGCGCTGGCCGCGGATCATGAAAATAAGGAAATCCCGCTGACCTACCCCGAAACCAGGACTGTTGACGTCGTCGAAGAGCAATTTGGCGAATATATCTCCGATCCCTATCGCTGGCTGGAAAATGACGTCCGCGAAGATACCGAGGTTGCCGACTGGGTGAAGACGCAGAATGCGCTCACCGACGGCTATCTCGAAAAGCTCGAAGGCCGTGAAGTTCTGGCAAAATCGATGGAAGCATTGTTCGATTATGATGATCTGGGCATTCCGGTCGAAGCAGGCGGCAAATATTTCTACGAACGCAAGAGCGGCGGGCAGAACCAGGCGGTGCTCTATGTCCGTGACGGCGTGGATGGCGAAGAACGGGTGCTGATCGATCCGGCTGGCTGGTCGGACGACGGGGCGACGGCGCTGGCCGGTTGGAAACCGTCCGGTGACGGCAGTCTGCTCGCTTATGCGGTGCAGGACGGCGGCTCCGACTGGCGAACGCTCAAGATTCTGGATGTGGCAACAGGCGAGGTCGAGGCGGATACGGTTGAATGGGCCAAATTCACCAGTCCGGTATGGATGCCCAAAAATTCTGGCTTTCTCTACTCCCGTTATCCGAAACCGGACGAAGGTGAAGCGTTCCAGTCGCTGAACATGAATCATGCCGTCTATCTGCACCTCGTCGGCAATGATCAGTCGAAAGATATCAAAGTCTTTGCAACGCCCGACCAGCCTGAGCTCAATCACTTCGCAGAACTGACCTCGGACAAGGAATGGGTGATGATTGCGTCCGCTTCCGGGACCGATGAGCGCGTCGAGGTTACGATGATCAAGGTGGATGCGCCGGAACTGGAGACGCGCAAGCTGGTCAGCGGCTTCGACTATGACTGGCGGCTGATTGATGGCGTTGGCGACACACTCTATTTCACGACCAATAAGGATGCCCCGCGTCTACGCGTGGTAAAAATCGATCTGGGCGCGGACGAGCCTGAGTTTACCGAACTGGTTGCGGAAAGCGAGGCGGTGATCAACGGGGCAATGATTGTCGGTGACCGGCTGGTCGTCAGCTATCTCGTCGATGCTAAAAGCGAGCTTTCCACATTCGATCTCGATGGCAAGGCGCTCGGCGCGCTCGATCTGCCCGGACCGGGGCAGGTGACTAGCCTCAGCGGTTCTATGAAGAGCGAGGAAGGCTTTTTCACTTTCGGGAGCTTTAACCGGCCGACCACGGTTTTCCGCTATGAGCCATCATCGGAACCGACCATCTGGGCTGAACCGGCGCTGCCATTTGATCCCGAAGCGGTCGAGGTGACGCAGCGCTTTTACAAGAGCAAGGACGGCACCAGGATTCCGATGTTCCTGGTGCATATGAAAGGCAAGGATCTCTCAAAAGCCGCACCGACGTTGCTTTACGGCTATGGCGGCTTCAACATATCCGTGTTGCCGCAATATAAGCCGGCCTGGATGGCGTGGATCAAGGCGGGCGGTGTCTTCGCCTCGGCCAATCTGCGCGGTGGCGGCGAATATGGCAAGGAGTGGCACGATGGCGGCCGCCTGCAGAACAAGCAGAATGTCTTCGACGATTTTATCGCCGCCGGTGAATATCTGATCGCCGAAGGCATTACGCCCGAAGACGGTCTGGCCATAGAAGGCCGCTCCAATGGCGGAATGATGATTGGTGCCGTCATGAACCAGCGGCCCGATCTATTCGCTGCCGGACATGCGGCGGTCGGGGTTATGGATATGCTCCGCTTCGACCGGTTCACGGCCGGGCGCTATTGGGTCGATGATTATGGCTATCCGGACAAGGAGCAGGATTTCAAAACGCTGCTCGGCTATTCGCCATATCACAATATCAAGAACGGGACCGATTATCCTGCCTTGATCGTCTCGACAGCCGACACCGATGACCGGGTCGTGCCCGGCCACAGTTTCAAATATACCGCGCGGTTACAGGCGCTGGATACGGGTAATGCACCGCATCTGATCCGGATCGAGACCCGGGCTGGCCACGGCAGCGGCAAGCCGACGGACAAGGTGATCGAGGAATATTCGGATATTTACGCGTTTCTCGCGCATGCGATAGGACTTGAGCTAGGCGAATGAAGAGCGGTCGGTCAGGATGTCAGATGGATAATCGCGAGCAAGGACTGGTGACTCGATAAGGCGGTGAAAGAATACGGGTTCACAAAATAGGCTTCAAACGATAACCACTAGGTGGGCGCGTCACATCATAGTTAGTTGGAAACAATATGTTAGCCACGATAGCCGCCGCATTCCTGTCCGTATCCACTGGCAGCGTTACCGAACAGGACGACAATAGGTTCGTTGTCGATGACGCGCTTTTTACAGTCCTGGCGGAAAATGCCGAGGATAGCCTGACGAAAATCGACATCGCTAAAGCACAAAAGATCAACGCGGATTTCATGGCGGACAAGCAACTGGACGCGATGGAGCTTGGGTTTCTGGTGGAGGCCGCGACGGATGTCATAACGCCGCTGCGTTTCTCGCTGGCTGAAGAAGGTGGTCGCAATCTGATGGCCTACCGGCCCGAAAAGGAAGTTCGTCGATTATTTGCAGCGATGCTGAGTGATGCGTACCAGCAATATTGGAATGACGGCTATAGCGCCATGCTGAAACATTCGCTGCATTCCGAGCACAGCGACGCACAGCTTACGGAATTTGCCTTGCCCAAGATACGGGAGGTCTGGGACCAGAGCAATGTCGGCAATGCTTACGAACCTATGCGCGGCATGATCACTAAACTGTCAGACAGAAACAAGCAGCTTCCTGCATCCGATCAAGCGGCCGGACGGATGATGCTACATCGCTGGTTTGTTCGGGCCGACAGGTACGGACAGGATGATATCCCCGATTTTTTATATCGCTGGCTGAAGCCGAAAACCGATGTCGTTGCTGATAAATAATCTGGAAGCCAGCCTTCGCGGCCAAGTGTCCACATTCCCTGTCTGTGTTTTTCCGGCTAGCCATCGGCTGCTGGACTGGTCGCAATCGCGACCAATGAAGTGCAATGTCAGATCGTTTGATACGCTTTCAGCTCCCCAGAACCTCTAGTCCCCTAACAGTGCATGAGCATCTGGCATCGGCGATCATCGAATGCATGGGCTATGCCGAGTTGATCACCAAAGCCGATTTGTTTTGTCGATAAATGCAGTGCCGGAGATCCGTGAGTTGTTTAGTGGCTTCGATATCGAGGCGGTTGATCTGAGCTGTCTGGTTAGTTGAAAGGTGACGCCGGCAAAAGAACTTATAATATCAAACTAGTGGTCAAAATCTGAAATTTGGTAACTGATTGCACGGCGGTTGAACGTCAGGAGTTGGGTGGTTTTGCGACCGTCCACTTTTAGCCATGAATTACTAATTACAGACATTTTGCTCCACGTTAACATTATTCATGCACATGCAATACGGATGTCGCAGCCGTTAACGCGTCCTCTGCAAGATGTCCGTATTCGCAATTGTCAGTGATCTGAGCATCTCCACACTCCATCCTCAATTCCGGTCTATCAAATGTTTTCAAATGACAAAGGGGGCGTATGGCAATGTGGAATATCCAGTTTAACAATGCTGCGAGAGTTGGGCTTTCGGGCATGTTGGCTCTGGCGATGGCTGGTTGCGGCGGAGATAGCTCTTCCGTCACGGACACGTCTATCATCCTGCCTGTCACCTCGACACCCACCCCTTCACCGACGCCTTCCCCTACACCGACCCCGACAGGCACTCAGGAGTCACTTGATCCCGCCAATTTCATAGCAGCCGGACTTGCCACCACAATCACGACCGAAGCCTGCACGCTTTCGGGCGGCACCTACACAACTTGCTACCGAATTACGACCGTTGGCGCGCCAAGCGATCATGGCGTCGGGACCTTTTGCCCAAGAAATATCAATGATGGTGGCGCTGGAATGTGGTTCGAGAGCGGCACAGCCTACGATCTGACCGGCGCGTTCATTCGCAATCTCGCCACGTTCTACAACAACAGCAACTGGAAACTTTACGACGACGCGACCGGAGATATTTTTGTCACCGACACGCAGGCGGCATTCGAAGGTGCTGCACGACCAAATGTGGCGGCGCAATATCAAAACCACTGCGTCGAAGGGAAAATGTCCTATGTCGGCGGCGGCATTTCGAGAACCTACCTCATTCCGGTCAATCCCGTGCCGCTCGCAAGCAGCACTGGTTCCATCGGCACGTCCGGGGTCGGCATTGCGCTCAACGGCATCACATTTGATCCACCGGCACCGGTCGCCGCGATCAAGGCTGCCTACACGATTGCCGCGTTTGACGATTGTGGCGGTCACATCAATCCCGTCGAAGGTTACCACTACCACGCCGCCACCGGTTGCTCGACTTCGGTTGCAAGCAGCGATGGTCACTCGGCACGGATCGGTTACGCGCTGGACGGATACGCGATGTACGCCCTTGTTGACGCTGCTGGCGCAGAACCAACGGGCCTCGACAATTGCCGCGGACATAGCGACGATGTCCGTGGCTATCATTATCATGTAGCCGGTGCGGGCGAGAATATGTTCATCGGCTGCTTTGCCGGAGAGCAAGGGTCGGTTAGCTGATGCTAACAAACAGTTTGAGGCGGGTAGCAGCAAATGGGTTGTCCGCCTCGATATTCTTGACTCTCGTCATCGGATCGGCCGCCGCGCATGAAGGCGCGCACGGCAATGAGGAAATGTGGCGGGTCTGCGAGGGTAAGCAGTTTGACAATAGCTGCTCGTTTCAAAACAGAAGCGGTGATATTTCTCGGGGTAGTTGCCAGAGCATGGCAAACCATCTAGTTTGTGTCAGAAACCAGCCTATCGAACGCAGTTCCTTCGCGGACCAGATGCCCAAGTCTTATGAGAAATCGGAGCCAGAGAGAGCAGATGGAAAAAGCAGTTCGTTAGGTTGGGTGATTGCCAGTTTGGCAGGATTGGTAGGCGCAACGATACTGGCGGTCCGGTTTGGGAAAAGGCAACATAGGAAATAACGTGGTTGCCGAACGAGAACTTTTTGAGATAGGTGCCGACTGGCAGATGTTTGAAAAAAAACGGCAGCTTTCGGGCTGATTGGACGTCGACGGGAACGTCAGCAATTGCGGCGGAAGCCGACCGGCCGCTTTTATTTGTCATCTAATCAATTCCGATGACCGAAACTGGGGCGGAAGCGGCCGTACGCCGTGCGTGTGCCAAATGTCAGGTTTTCACCACTAACACTGCGCAAATTTTTGGACGCGACGATAATCGCACTGCTGATTGCGCGTGCGCGTATCTCCTGATGGGCTGTGGTCAGCGGTGTGCGCGGGGCAAGGCCGTCGTGCAAGCCCAGCCAATGATCGGAACGCTTGAAGGTCACAGTGATGATGACAAAGCGGCGAGACCCAGAAAGAACCACGCGGGCACCAGCCAGAGACAGAATAGCGGCGGCATTTGTGTTGCCGTCATAAATGTTCGCTTTATGGTTTCAATCTTGATAGACGCAACGGAGGTGAGATTCCGCCCATTTCACTATTCCGCCAACTGCACCAGATTTCGGTCACGTAAATCGGTCAACAATTCCATGATATCGCTCTGGCAGCTTGCCATGTCGATATCAAAATTTTTGGTCACCCGGTCACAGAGGGCAGTGATGCTGACGGGGTTTTCCATGGCTTCCCATAGATCGGAGCCCACTGCGTTCAATCCGTAATAGGCGCTGTTTTCGATGCTCATCATCACCATTTCACCGTCCATGTCGGCGGATACCATTTCAGGATTTCGCTGGACGATGCTGTCGAGGTTTAATGCGCTCATAACAATTGGTCTCCCATGATTGGATTTGTCAACGCACTATCAAAGGGAAAGCAGGCTGGCAAATGATACGAGCGGGTTAAAAAAAGGCGCGCGCGGCTTTGCTGAAAGCGCTGGCATGGAACCTGATATCGCCCTAGTTGCCCAGATGGACTAATCAACAATGGTGTGATCAGATATATGTTTGCCGGACTGCTATGCTTTGAAAATTCGCCGCCAGTTGAAGCATGGGTTTCGCCAGAAGTCTGGATTTCCTCCCTTTATCCCCGGTATCAACCGGATGTGAGCGGCCACCAGCGCGATGATCATAGCTTGCTGGTCGAGGCTGATATTTTCAATACGCCATCATCCCGTCATATAACATCGGTACCATTGGTTGCAGATCGCTTGCGTGTCGCCTTCTGGGGAAGGCTGGACAATCGCGATGAACTCGCGGCACAGCTTTTCCTCGACCGCCCACTGGATGAAACGCCCGATGCCAATCTTGTGCTTGCCGGATGGCATGAATGGGGAGAAAACCTGCCTGAAAAGCTGGTCGGCGACTTTGCGCTGGCAATTGTCGATAGCGAAAAACGGACCGCCTTTCTGGCCCGCGACCCTATAGGGATAAAGCCACTTTATTATTGGCCGCACGCACAAGGTCTTGTCTTCGCTTCTACTCCGGCGGCACTGCTCAAGCTGAAAAATGCAAAACCTACGCCCGACCCTGGCTGGATCGCGCGCTATATGATCGGTCAATCACAGAGTCATGACCGGTCGGCCTATCAGGAAATCATGAAATTGCCGGGCGGACATTCGCTGAGCGTCGCCAATGGCAAGCTCGCATTGCGGCGCTACCATCAATGGCGCGATGATGCGCCGGATGTATTCACCCGCGATCCCGCACACGTCGATGCTTATCGCAAGGTCTTGGAAGGCGTGATGCGCTCCCAGATGAGCAGCGACTATACGCTCGGCACAGAAAATAGCGGCGGTATCGATTCCGCCACTATCACTGCATATCTCGGTAAATTCCTTGGCGTTCCAGGTGACCGGTTGCACAGTTTCGGCTTTGCGCTTTTGGAACAGGAGCCGGCTCATATTCTGGAAACCAGCCAGGCCGCATCGATCACCCATAATCATATTAATACTTCGCATTATGGTGACCCCGACTATTCGGGCAAGCAGATGGAGGAGGATCTTGAAATTCTCGGTTATCCGGAAGAACATGGTAATGCGACCGGACACCGGCCCTTCTACGAGCAATGTCAAACTTACGGCATCAGGACGTTATTCTCCGGATATGGTGGCGATGAAGTGGTCACCAATTATGCCAATCATGTTCAACGGGAACTGGTCGACAAGGGTGCCTATAAAGCCGCGATTGATTTGATGCCGGGCAAACTGCCGTTCCGGATATTGCGTTTGATCAGACGGATATATGCGGAAAGGAAAAGTGGCGGGTATAATGCTAATTTCCTTGCTGCCTGGAAAGAAAGATGGCCGGAACAGCCGCTGCGCGAAGAGGTTGTTGCCCGCTATAATCTGGAGCAGGAATATATGGAAACGGCCCGCTATGATGCGGTCCATCGCAAGCATAATGACTGGATCATCACCGGATTGATGCAAATGGCCTATGTACCGACACGGCTCGAGAATTGCACGTTGATGGCTGCATCTTACGGTATAGACTATCGCTGGCCGCTTTGGGACCAACGGTTGGTGCAGCAATATTTGTCAACGCCGGTCATCGAACGCGCGGGACCGAACCGGGTCGGCAGATATTTGCATCGCCGGGCAATCACAGGAACAGTCCCCGATCGGGTGGCGTGGAAAGATTCAAAATATATGGGGGAGCGACAAACCCCCGTGAACGACAATATCAATGATATTATTGGTCAAATGCGCCAACTCGATGCCGATCTTCATCCACTGCTGGCCGACATGATCGACCGCGATAAATGGCGTGCGAAGATCAAGCGGCTTGAAGCAGATGGCTTGGATCCGGTTCTAGATTTTCAGACAAGGCGGCAGGCAAAGTCGCTGAAATGGCTTAACGTCTGGTTGCACGGAACACCGGTTGCGTAGCCAGGGTTCGAAATTGCTGAAAGCGCTTGATCGGGAGCTGCGGCAGCGCAATATCCCGCACGGGATGATCAGCTGGCGCTATCTATCGACGGACGACCCGAAGATAGCGGCGCATAGACAGATATTCTGGAATGCACTGCCCCGCTTGCCCAGACCGCTCTATCTGGTGCTTGAAACAATATTATGGCTAAAATGGGCGGGGCTGCTCGGCTGGCTGGCGCTGTTCAGAACGCTGCGCCTATATGGCAACACGCTTCGCGATGAACGCGGCATCTCAATATCGCGCCAGTTTTTCCGGCTCGTCCGGATCAGCATCGGGGTGTGCATGCCGCCCGGGGATGCCTATCGCTTCGGACTAGTGGAACAACCGGATCGGCTGTGGAACTATGTCAGCGACAGCCATATAGCCGGTTTTCACAAATGGCGGAACAATCGCCAAGCCATGTCGCCGATGCTGATTTCCCTGCTCGCAAACAAAGCCGCCACAACGGATTTATTGCTATCATGCGGGATACCGATGGCGCCGATATTGGCAACGGTGTCCATAACCGGAGATTTTGATTTCCTTGATGCTCTTGAAAAACATGAGCATCTATTCTGCAAAAGCAGGTCAGGGAATCGCGGACTCGGTGCCTTTGAATGCTGGCATAAAGGGCAAGCCATAGGAGGACGCATGTTCGAGGGCGATGCATTGCCCGATCAAGACGCGGTCATAGGGGCGTGGAAAGCATTGTTGCAGCGCGACTATGGGTTGGTGCAGCCGGCCTTGCAAAACCACCCTCAGCTGGCGCAGTTGGTGCCGGATGGGCGCGCAATCACGGTAAGATGTATCACGCGCCGAAACGGGCAAGATATCGCCATATTATGTGCGACACTGGAAATTCCTATCGAACGTAAGCCTTCGGACAAGCGCGAAACCTATGTTATCTTGTCCGTCGACGCCGAAGGCGGAATGATCCAGCCACTATCCGGCAATGCACTCCCGCTTGCAGAAACTCGGGGGCGCCAAAAGGAAATGTTCGCGGAGCTTGATGCCCAACTGCCGCTGCCTGATTGGCAAGCCCTAATCCAGCACAGTCTCTCCGCGCATGAGCAATTTTCCGATTTCTGGGCGATCGCATGGGATTGGGTGCTGACCCCAAGCGGGCCGATTTTGCTGGAGGGGAATAACGGCTTTGGTGCCAGTCTGCCGCAAATTTTGACGGGCGGGTTCCTGGAGGAGCTTTAGAGCGAGAGATCGCTTGAGCTGTTTGCCAACTGTGATCTGCTTCCGGTCTGTTGCCCTCTTAGCGAAAAGCCCAAGACATCATTTCAGGATATTAGAGCTTCAAAAAGGGTTGTTATGCTCATCGAGATAGTTGAACCGCCGCATCACCGTCCCGTGATCTGCAATGATTCTCGCGATTTGCTCCTCATTCAGTTCATCACGCCAACCGCCGCTCCTGCCTTGCCGGAAAAAGCTTGGCGTATTGGCCGGCTTTTCCTTGAAACCGCCTGCTTGTTCCTGTTCCTGCAAGCGGTCAAAGCGACTGAAATGGAGCGCTTTTTCCACACGCGGTTGGTCATCAGGAAGCTCCAGAAAGCGCGCCGCCCGGGTAAATGTTGCCAAGCTGTCGCCGAGCATATCTTCATAGCGGAGGACCTCCAGATTAAGACCGGGAGCGTCAACCCAACTAAGCACATGATCGGACCAGCTGAGCAATTTTTGCCGCACCTGGTTGTTGAGTTTCGTTTCAGACTTCACAAAGGCCATTTCCGGCGCCGCCATCCGTCCAATGGCCTGATCGACGCTGCATTGCAGGTGATTGGCAAAGGAAGAGGCCACATCAAGCGGATTCCGCACAAAATAGACCGCGCCGCGCGTCGCCTTGCTGCTGACCAACGGCTCTCCGGACGGGAGAAATGTATAGGCGTCATGGATTTTGTGATATTCCAAGTCAGGCGTTTTCAGGCTCCAGTCGTAGACTGCCGGCCGCAATGCATCAATATCATCATGCCGCATATCGGCGGTGTCAAAACCCAGGACTTCGTCCAGCCAGCCTCGGCCGCTGGCAATCGATCCGGTATGCAACTCGTTTATGTCAACCGGTGCGTCACCATCCTGCTTCAGATTTTGCAGGAATGTCCGGAACCATGTGTTGCCGGACTTCGGATAGGAGGAAAGCCAGTAAATCGCGCCCACGTCTAAACGCTTTCGGACAGGTCAGCCAAGATATGGTCGACCAGTTGATCAACCTTGAAACCCAATCGCGGGCGCACAACGCGGGTTATCGGGGTTTGACTGGCCAGCTTTCCGCATAGATTGAGGTGGTCAGGTCGCAAGTCCATGCTGTCGAGAAATTTCTGGCGGTAGGTGTTGGCATGGAGAGCAGGAAATTTTTGCAGGCCTTTGATAGCGGTCGAAGAAAAACCGTTTTCATCATCGTCGCTGCGCAAAATGTAAATATGCTCGACCGGGAGCGGCTTGGACACGAAATTATCCGCAATCGGCAGGTTGAATTTTTCCATATTCGGGCGGATTCGGGTTAGCTGAGTCGTATCGATCTCCAACTTGTCCGCCGCATCTTGCCATAGCTTTATGCGTGGAAAACCGGGGATGGCGCGGCAATCATTATCGATTGGCACAACATCATCGGCCAGCAATTTATAGCCCCGCTGCATGAACGCGGCTGCGAGCGTTGATTTTCCTGCCCCCGAATGGCCAACACAAATGATACAGCCGTCACCGATCTGAACGGCGTTGCCGTGCAACACCAAATAGCCGCGTTGGAACAGCAACGCGCCCAGCGCCGAACCGAGCATGAATACCCGCACGCTATCTTCGTCAATGTCGGGGGCCGGATCAAAAACAATGCTGTTGCCATCGCTAACCAGGAAACGGGCCACATCGGGCACATGCAGTTGCAGCACATTGGGCGTCGCCCATAAAAAGGGACCAACCTGTTCTGCCCCTTCCAATCCGGCGGGGTCCACTGCGCCCTGTGTGATGCGTACATCAACCGAGTCCGGACGCTCTGACAAGACGACCATTTCGGTCAATGTCATTTCACTTTCGATGGTCAAATTATAACAACTGTAAATATGGTTCATCAATAATGACATCTCTATGCTGGGATGCACAAACTTTGTGATACGCTCCCCGCCCCTAGAACTTTAATGCTAGCAAGCAATCTCACTGGACTACCTGACCTTCACTTGCACGATCTGGGGCACAGTGCAACGTCGTTCATTATCAATGCCGGGATTGACTTTTACACGGTCGGCAAGATGATCGGTCACGTTCTTCCCCGATTGCGTATCCGAACGATTGCCGCATCCCCATCATACGTGGCAAGTTGCCTCCGCTGATGTGTGCAACAACCGCGCCAGTGTCTTGAAGCCATGCCAAAACGCTAAGCGCACGGTGGAGAAGCGCGAAGCATTCATCACGATCCATATTGGCCGGCTTGTTGGCTGCCAGCCCTGGATAGTTGTCTGTATTAATTGGCATTACCCAGACCTGATGGCCTTAAAAGGTGAACGTTTGGGGCTTTATGGGGCAAGCAGTTCTGATATCAACGCTGAGACATAACCTTTAATCCGGCCCGCGATGCAATCTGCCACGGTTTTGCCGGTTGGTTCAAAATGTCACTGGCGGGTCAGTGGCTGTCCATCGCGCCGCATCAACCGGCTGTCGATTGGCGGCCGGCCTTCCTGCCGCTCGACCCGACGATCCAGCTGACCAAAGGATCGCCGATCGATTTTTCACTGCACCGCCCGCTGAAAGGCTTTTTGGACATGGACTGCTGCAACCGGGTCAGAGACACAAAAAGTCTACTTTTGTCGAAAATCACCATCGGTTCTTTCCACCGACCAAATGATCTGGCCTCAGGATCGGGACCCTAATATATGGGGTGAAAGGTGGGCGCGGAAATTATGTTGTCAGCCGTGGCTGGACAATCTGTCTGCATCCCCGAGCCCTTACACCTCGTATATAGCGACCCGGGCTAATAATTCCCGAGTTGCCATGCTGCTAGGTGGCGAACTAACTGGGGCCGACAGGGTAACCGCCGGATGCGGTGTATTCGTTGGGGGAATTAGATTTTGCTTCCGTGTGTAAAGTGCTTCCCAAAATGACCAGTACGGGCTTCTCATATGGCAATATGTTGACCGGCATTTGCGTCTTCAGTTTTGTGATCTTCATTTTGCGACCCCTTTTGGGTTATCTGCGGCGGTTGGATTATTATATTGGCACGCCCGATATGTGCGTGAACTTGCTCTAAGCCTAAGCTTCTGAAAATGAATGTCAATTTTTGCAGGGGAATGTAACGGGCATGACGGCCGCAAAGGCGGCTTCAGGTCATTTGCGGCAAGCGCAGGAACGACAGCTATTGGGGCGCTTGCCGACGGACTGCTTTTGGGTGGTTTGCGGAATGGCGGGTTTTGAGTCGAATTATAACAAAGCGGACGCACGCCAAACGGCAAGGCAGCGCTTGTGGCGTATATCAAAGAATGGACAGCATGGGCGAAAGGTGGACTCGGGACGCGGAAATTATGTTGTCAGCCGTGGCTGGACAATCTGTCTGCACCCCAAAGCTGATATGGCAGCGCAGGAATGATCATCCTGCGCTGTCCATCCTGTTGTCCCTAGCTCGGGCCTCCATTGAGGCTGTTATACTCATTGACTGTATAGAAGCCTTTGCCAAATGTGTCGTCGTTTATACTGAGGACCTCAATTAAAACTGGCTTTTCATAATCTCTTTTCTCGACTGATATTTGCAATTTCGCCTCTGTTATCTTCATTTGATGGCCCCTTTTGGATAATTGTCGGCGGTTGGATTACTATGTTGGCTAGACCGATATGTGCGTGAACTCGCTCCGCCCTAAGCTTTTGAAAATAAATGTCAATTTTTACGGGAAAAGGTAGCTGGCATGGCGTCTGCAAAGACGGCTTTCGGTCATTTGCGGCAAGTGCAGGAATGACGTATATTGGGGCGGAAGCGGTCGTACGCCGTGCGGGTGCCAAATGTCAGATATTGACCACTAACACTGCGCAAAATTTTTGGCAGCCAGGACGGAGATGACGATCTCCAGTGCTCTAAAACCTCTTGTCCCTGACTCCAGATGCTTTTGTCCCGCTACACTCAGAGAAGGGGCTGTATCTCTAGTCCCCGATTGCTCGCGCGTTCATAAAAGTGACCATTAATATGAACAGTTCCTGTCAGGCCAGTTCAGCGTTCACTCAAGCCGACTCTCCTAAAAGGAGTTTGCAAGCTCGGGAAAAGGTTTCGGGCAGTGTGAAAGGAAAGTGGACATGAACAAGTTAAACAAGGCTCTTGTCGGAACCGCTACTGCTGCTGCAATGGCCGTTTCTGCTACCCCCGCAATGGCTAAGGATGGCCGCAATGGCGGACCGAGTGCTGGCGAAGTAATCGCCGGTGTTGCGATCATCGGCGCAATTGCCGCAATTGCGAGCTCCGGCAACAAGGACCGGAGATATAGCAACAATGATTATCGCGGTGACCGCTATCAGAATGATCGTTATTCAAACGCCCGCTATCGTCAGATCGATCAGCGTGAGGCTGTGAACCGCTGCGTACGCGCCGCAGAAAATGGCGCGACCAATCGCGGCCGGGCTTCGGTAACCGATATTCGCGACGTCGACCGGACCCGCAATGGCTATCGGATCAAGGGAAAGATCGAAGTCGAGCAGAACCGTGGTCGCTATCAGCGGAACAGCTATTCCGATAAAGGCAAGTTCACTTGCTATATCGAAGGCAACCGGGTGAGCGACGTGCAGTTCAGCGGGCTTAAATATGCCCGGCGCTAGACGCAATCCGCATGATTGAACGACAAATGATGGTTCAGCCTGGTGACAGGCTGGACCATCTATGTAGGATCTAACGGCAGGTTTCGGGGTATGGGATCTGCGCTAAACGGGGTAATTGATATGACGAAGATGACCAGATTTTCTGCGATTGCAGCCTCCACTGCTTTGGTTTTTACCGGATTTTCACCAGCCATGGCTGCGCCGATGCACAGCCCCACGCACCGGGGCGTCGCGATCGCAACGCCGATTGATGCCGGTGCGCTCGGCTGGACTGCCGACAGCGACAAGGCAGAAGGCTGGCGCAGTTCTCGTGGATATCGGGGCTATCGCGGACATCGCCGCCATCGTGGCGGGATTGACGGGGGTGACGTCCTCGCTGGAATATTGGTAATCGGCGGGATTGCCGCGATTGCCAGTGCAGCGTCAAAAAGCAACCGCGACCGGCGCTATGAAGATCGCGACTATCGCAACGATGCGCCGCGCTATGATGACCGGCGCGCCGATACGCGCAATGACAGCAGATATGACCGCAGCACAGGCGACATGGACCTGGCGATAAATGCCTGTTCCGATGCCGCTGAACGGCAAGCGGGTCGCGATGCGCGGGTTTCGGCAATCCAGTCTGTTTCACGTGATGGTGAAGGCTGGCGAGTGGAAGGCGCATTGTCGAACAGCGACCAGCGCACATTCCTGTGTGGAGCCAATCAAGGCCGCGTCGATTTCGTGCAACTCGGGAACGGCGATCTTGCCTTCGCGAATTAGGAGCTGATCCTAGACCGCAGTCCTGCCAAATTCCTGACGGGTGACCGGGTGCGAAGCGCTCAGGCCGCCGTCAACCGCAATGGCTTGTCCATTGACATAGGATGAGCGGTCGGATGCCAGAAACAGCGCTACCTCTGCCATCTCAGAAGGAGCCGCGCCGCGGCGCAGCGGATTGAGATAACCAAGCCGGTCTTCCTTGCCCTTTTCGCGGGCCTTGTCGTAGATGAACTGGGTCATGCCGGTTTCGGTGATGCCCGGGCAAATCGCATTGCAGCGGACATTGGATGTCGCGAACTGCTGCGAGGCTACTTTGACCAGATTGATGACGCCAGCCTTGGACGCTGAATAAGCGGGGCCACCGGCTCCGGATCTTATGCCGGCGACGCTTGCGGTGCAGATGATCGATCCGCCGTGCTTGCTTTCCGCAATCACCTTGCCGGCATATTTGCAGGCGAGAAACGGCCCGATCAGATTGACCCGCAAGACTTCCTGCCATTCGGCAACGCTGCTGTCGAAAATGCCCTCAAAGCCGCCACCGATTCCGGCATTGGCGAAGAAGACATGCAGGTCGCCAAAGCGCTGTTCTGCTGCTTCGACGAGCATTTCGACATCGCCTTCCGATCCGGCGTCGGCCTTGATCGCGATGATATTGCCTTCGGATCCCTTGGCGGTGTCCTCGACCGCATCGGTGACATCGCTGGCGATGACCTTTGCGCCATGTTCGGCAAAGAGAAGGGCCGAGGCCCGTCCGATACCGCTACCGGCACCCGTGATGATCGCAACTTTGCCTTTGAGGTCCATCTTATGCTCCTGCGCGTTTTGCGGCTTCCCATCCGGCTTGTGCCAGTGGCGTGACCCGGTCTGACATTTCGGCAGCGGCGGCGCTATTGGCGGTGCCATCGGCAACCCGCTTCTGAATGCCCTGCAGAATAGCAGCAATCCGGAATAAATTATAGGCCAGATACCAGTCCATCGGCGGCAGTTCGGCCATGCCCGATTTTTCGCAATAGCGGGCAATGGCTTCTTCGCGAGACGGGATGCCGAGAGCCTCAAGGTCGACGCCCTTCAGGCCGCTGCGGCCTTCCGGCTCCATTTCATAAGCCATCAGCCAATAAGCGAAATCGGCAATTGGATCGCCGAGAGTCGAGAGTTCCCAGTCGAGAACCGCAATGACCTTGGCTTGATCATGGTCAAAAATCATATTGTCGAGCCGGTAGTCACCGTGGACGATACCAAAGCTTTTCTGCTCCGGGATGGTTTTTGTCAGCCACTCGATCAGCCGGTCCATCTCGGGAATTACCTGAAGTTCGGACAGCCGGTATTGCTGCGTCCAGCGGGAAATCTGGCGCTCGCAATAATTGCCGGGCTTGCCGTGCTTTTCCAGACCCAGTTCGGCGGGATCGTAGCTGTGCAGCAAGGCCAGCGTATCAATCATCTCGTAATAGATGGCTTTGCGCTCTGCCGGATTGCTGCCGGGCAAGGTGCCGTCCCAGAATGTCCGGCCGTCCGCCATGCCCATGATGTAGAACATCGTGCCGAGCACGCTGTCGTCTTCGCACAGGCCATAAGGTTTGGCGACCGGGAAGCCAGCAGGATAGAGACCGGCGATAACGCGAAACTCGCGATCAACCGCATGGGCCGAGGGCAGCAGTTTGCCGAACGGTTTCTTGCGCAGCACATAGGAACTCGTCGGTGTGTCGATCTTGTAAGTCGGGTTGGATTGGCCGCCCTTGAACTTGCTCAGACTCAACGGACCGGCAAAACCTTCGACATTGGCTTCCATCCAGCGCGCCAGGCTTGCTTCGTCGAGTTTATCCTTTTCCGGCACGTCCATGGTGCCGGTCATATCTTCCTGTGGATTCATGGAAGTCCCTCTTCCTTTAGTTAAAGACAATCACGGACCTTGCCGCGTCACCTTTTCTCATTTTGTCAAAACCGTCGTTGATTTGCTCTAGCGGAATGGTTTCGGCGACAATGCTATCCAAATCGAGCATTCCGCGCAGGTAGAAGTCGACCAGCCGCGGTATGTCGATCGGGAAATGATTGGCTCCCATCAGCACGCCCTGCAATTTCTTGCCGGAAAGCAAATCCATCGCGCTGAGGCCGACCTTGTGATCAAGCGGCATCATGCCGAGGATGGTTGCGGTGCCGCCACGCTTCAGCGAACCGACAGCCAGATCGCCGGAGGCCGGACGACCGACGGCTTCAATCGCGTGATCGACGCCGCCTTTGGTCATTTCCACTATTTGCGCTGCTGCATCGTCGGCCATCGCGTCGATAACATCCGTTGCGCCAAGCTTGATCGCCAGGTCGCGCTTTTCCTTGATCGGATCGGCGGCAATGATCCGTCCGGCACCGGCGATTTTTGCAGCGTTGATTGTAGCCAGTCCGACTCCGCCGCAGCCGACGACGGCAACGGTTTCGCCGGGCGTCAATTTGCAGGCATTGAAGATCGTACCCGCTCCGGTGGTGACCGCGCAGCCAATCACGGCAGCGCGATCCAGCGGCATGTCGGGATCAATCCGCACGCACGCATGCTCGTGGATCAGCATCTGCTCGGCAAAGGCCGACAGATTGAGCATCTGTCCGACGGTTGAACCATCGGGCCGGGTGATACGCGGGGCATCCTCAGGCGCGCGACGCGTATCAGCGCCGAGACACAAGGACATCCGGCCGGACACGCAAAATTCGCAATGGCCGCAATAGGCGGACAGGCAAGACACCACCGCATCGCCGACGGCGACGGTGCGCACTTCGCTACCGATCGCCTCGACAATACCCGCAGCCTCATGCCCCGGAATGGCGGGCAGGGGGTGCGGATAGGCACCGTCGATAAAATGCAGGTCCGAATGGCACAGCCCGCAGGCGGCCGTCCGGATCAACACTTCATGCGGTCCCGGCTTGGACATCACGACATCCTCAATGACGAGCGGTTTCCCCGCTTCTATCAATACTGCTGCTTTCATTATCTGCTCCTAACGGGTGACGGCGAGATCACCGGATGAAAATTCTTCCTTCATTTTGCTGCCGTCTGCGGTTTCGGCATATTTGCCATATTCCATCTTGGCGATCGTGCGATTGTGCACTTCGTCCGGGCCATCGGCAAGCCGCAGGGTCCGTTGATGCGCATAAGCGCTGGCGAGGCCATAATCGTCGGAAACGCCACCGCCGCCATGAGCCTGGATCGCATCATCAATGATCTTCAGCGCCATGGTAGGAGCCTGAACCTTGATCATGGCAATTTCAGCCTTGGCATATTTATTACCGACCTTGTCCATCATGTCGGCCGCTTTCAGGCAGAGCAGACGGCTCATGTCGATATCGATCCGGGCACGTGCAACGCGCTCGTCCCAAATGCTGAATTCGGAAATGCGCTTGCCGAAAGCGACACGCGATTGCAGGCGTTTGACCATTTTCTCGAGCGCTTCTTCGGCGACGCCGATGGTGCGCATGCAGTGATGGATACGACCAGGTCCGAGGCGACCCTGGGCAATTTCAAAGCCGCGGCCTTCGCCAAGCAAAATGCTGTCAGCCGGAACGCGAACGTCCTTCATTTCGACTTCCATATGGCCGTGTGGTGCATCGTCATAGCCGAAGACGGGCAGGTGACGGATGACGTTCACGCCCGGTGCGTCGGTGGGCATGAGGATCTGGGACTGCTGCGTGTAGCGGCTGCCCTCGAATGTAGTCTTGCCCATGACGATGGCAATTTTGCAGCGCGGATCACCGAGGCCGGAAGACCACCATTTGCGGCCATTGATGACATATTCATCACCATCGCGAACGATCGCCGTTTCGATATTGGTCGCATCGGAGGATGCAACGGCCGGCTCGGTCATCAGGAAGGCAGAACGGATTTCGCCGTTCATCAGCGGACGCAGATATTGTTCTTTCTGCTCGAGCGTACCGTAGCGGTGGAACACTTCCATATTACCGGTGTCAGGTGCTGAGCAGTTGAACACTTCGGAAGAAAAGCCGACGCGGCCCATTTCTTCGGCACACAGCGCATATTCCAGATTGGTCAGGCCTGGACCTTCAAATTCAAAGACATCATCAATATGCGTGAGATTGGGATTGGCTGGCGGCATGAACAGGTTCCAGATGCCGGCTTCCTTGGCCTTTTTCTTTTCTTCCTCGACCACTTGCAGGACCTTCCAGCGCTCGCCGGTCGATTCCTCTTTGTGGAAATCGGCCATGCGGGGGCGGAGGTGAGTCTCGATATGATCGCGTACCCGATTGCGCCAATATTCCTGCTTTTCAGTGAGATCAAAATCCATGCCCAAGTCCTTATTCTTTTTTAACTATGCGATTAACTTAACAGAGGCGGTCTGGCTTTGCCACAGCGAAAACGATTAGCCACAGCAGTTTTTATTCCGGTGCCTTCATTTCACCTTCGGCATTTCCGCGGCCAGTTTCGATATCCGTTCGCCATGGTCCTGCTCGCCGAGAGGAAATAGAGTGTAGGCCCAGGCGCCGGCAAATCCAATCACGGTGACCATCGATACGAAAACCAGAGCGAGATTGTCGACAATGCGGGGGTCGACACTCCCGGGTACCGCCTGCGCCGGCAGTTGGATGAAGGAA
This sequence comes from Parasphingorhabdus sp. NYA22, assembly GCF_976973735.1. Classification (NCBI taxonomy): domain Bacteria; kingdom Pseudomonadati; phylum Pseudomonadota; class Alphaproteobacteria; order Sphingomonadales; family Sphingorhabdaceae; genus Parasphingorhabdus; species Parasphingorhabdus sp. NYA22. The sequence continues at coordinate 1,355,181 of NZ_OZ333477.1, forward strand.
ATGATCAGGCCGGACAGCAGGATGCCCATGCCGCCAACCATTTTCTGCATGAACCACATGCCGGACGAGAACAGGCCCTCGGTGCGCTTGCCGACGTCAAATGCATAGGCATCCGTCACGTCCGCCATCATCGACATGGTCAGGATCATCGCCGAAATGCTGGCGCCGATCCCGATGACGAGAAGCGTAAACAGGATCGGAATGAGATAGGGAGACCCCGGTTCCGGGAAAAGGCCAGCCATGCGCAGCCAGTAAGGTGCTGTACCTACGATCACTGCGAACAGCGTCAAAAAGGCTGCCCCCTTGGGCTTGCCGGTGCGTCTGGAAATCGGGGTCACCATCAAAAACGCCATAATGACGCCGATGAAGAGAACCGCAGAATAAAGCGTCATTTCCGCCGAGCCGAATTCCCAGACATGGGTCAACAGATACGGCGTCATCGAGAATAGCAGCCCCTGATTGGTGAACGCGAAAACGCCAGCGAACATCAACAACAGAAAAGGCGAGAAACGAAAGGCAGAGAGCATTTCCGAAAAACCTTCTGCGGTTTTCGGCCGGGTGGTCTCGGCCTTATATTGCCCGACTAATCGCTTATGCGTGCTGACAGCCGACACCAGAACGGAAACAGCCATGACGCAGGCGCCGATAATGGCAAATGAGGAATAGCCGTCGGCGTTAAGCAGCCCCACCGGATATTTTTCACTGGGTACCAGCAATATGCCATAAGCAAGAACCATGATGCCCAGACCACTCGCCCAGCCGAACAGGGTTCGATAGCGCAAGGTGCTGGTGCGATCATGATAATCCCGGCTGAGTTCCGGAAGCATTGCGAGCGAGGGAACTTCATAGGCGGATAATGTGATCCGGACCAGCATCGCCATCGTCAACAGATAGAAAAATTGCAGCGTGGCGCTTGTCTCTGGCGGGTGCCACAACAGCAGCCATGCGATCGCGATGGGAAAGGCGGCGCCGTATAGCCACGGGTGGCGGCGGCCTATCGGAGTTCTGGTCCGATCCGTCATCTGGCCGATCAGCGGATCGATGAAGGCATCGACGAACAGGGCAATGGCAATCGCCAGGCTGACGACATCGGCGCGCATGCCGACAACCTGGTTATAGTAATAGAGCAGGAAAACGGAAAAACCGTTGTCCTTTATCCCATATGCCGAGGCGCCGAAGCCGTATAGAATTTTGGTTTTAAGCGGCAGCTTGTCCGAAGTCGCTGTCAACGCAGGTGCTCCGGCAGAATCGCATCGAGCATGCCGGGTATTTCCGGATTCCAGCTGCCTTCGGTGCCGACCAGCATGCCGCCGTCAACCAATATATGTGTGCCGGTGACAAAGCCTGCGGCGTCCGAAGCGAGATAGGCTGCCGCTTCGGCGATATCATCGGGAACGCCGGGACGGGCAACCGGCTGGACGCTGGCAGCGGCCTGACCCAGAACGGTATTGATCTCCTGCGCTTCTTGCTTGTTGGCGCCGACGGTCGACGCGAAAATATTGGTCTGGATGAATCCGGGGCAGATCGCGTTCACGCGGATCTTGTAGCGGGCCAGCTCGGCCGCAGCGACCTTGGTCAGATGCAGGACGCCCGCCTTGGCAGTGGAATAGGCAATCGGGCCGTAGCCTGCCTGAAAAGAACAGATGGACGCGGTATTGACGATCGCTCCGCCGCCGCGCTTCTTGAGATGCGGTGCCGCATGGCGAATGCCCATCGCCACCGATTTGAGCAGCAACGCCATGGCAAAGTCCCAGTCATCGCCGCTGATCTCGTCGATCGGATCGCGCGGGCCGCCGGCACCGGCATTGTTGAACACAATATCAATACCGCCCGTTTCTTCGGCAGCATAATCCATCAGCGCCTTGATTTCGGCTTCCTGGGTGACATCGCATTTCTGGAACAGAAAGCCTTCGCCGAGGGCCGACATCATCGCGGTGCCTTCCGCTTCATCGATGTCGCCCATGACCACGGTGGCGCCCTCGCGCAGGAAAAGTTCGACGCTAGCGCGTCCAATGCCCGATGAGCCGCCTGTAATAACCGCAGTTTTGCCTTCAAATCGCATCGTCATCCGTTCCTTTTTTCTTCGTTTCAATAGCGTCGCGCAATTTATGCGCCGATCGCTTTTGTCGACCCGGCAGATTACCGTTACGGAAACCGCAAGCGGGATTTGTTGCCGAAATTAATTTGCTTATCCGGTTCAGGGAATCATTGAATCGGACAACGCAAATATGATAGTCCAACTTTAATTGCTCAATTAAAAGGAAAATCGTGATGTCCGATCTGGAAACTTTCCGCGCCGAGACCGCCGCATGGCTCGAAGCCAACTGTCCGCCAGAGATGCGCGAACCGATGACAGGCGAAGAAGACGCCGTATGGGGCGGGCGCAATGCGACGTTCAAGCCGGGCCAGAAAGAATGGCTGGATATCATGGCCGCCAAAGGCTGGACGGTGCCCGATTGGCCGAAAGAATATGGCGGCGGCGGATTGTCACGCGAACAGGCGAAAGTCCTGGGCCAGGAAATGGCACGGCTCAAATGCCGGTCGCCTTTGTCGAGCTTCGGCATCTGGATGCTTGGCCCCGCGCTGCTCCATTTCGGAACCGAAGCGCAGAAGAAACATTTTCTCCCGCCGATCGCACGCGGCGAGATCCGCTGGTGTCAGGGCTATTCCGAACCGGGCTCCGGTTCCGATCTCGCTTCGCTGCAGACCAGTGCAATTGATCAGGGCGATCATTTTCTGGTCAACGGCCAGAAAATCTGGACCAGCTATGCCGACAAGGCTGACTGGATTTTTTGCCTGACGCGAACCGACAAGAATGAAAAGCACAAGGGCATCACCTTCATGCTGTTCGACATGGCGAGCGAAGGCGTGACCACCAAGCCGATCGTCCTGATCTCGGGCCAGTCCGCATTTTGCGAGACATTTTTCGATGATGTCAAAGTACCGAAAGAATATGGCGAGGGCGTTTCGTCGGTCGTCTATGAAGTGAACAAGGGCTGGGATGTCGCCAAATATCTGCTGGGCCACGAGCGCAGCATGATTTCAGGCGGAGGTTCGGAAGGCGCGACATCGCTCGGGGCGAAATTTGCCGATCAATATGGCCGCGATGAAATGGGCCGTCTCGACGATCCGATGCTGCGCGCGCAGATGGCGGAAATGGATATCGAAGTCTTGGCCTTCCGCGCCATGGCCGAGCGTTTCGGCGATACGTTCAAGGCCGGTCTTTGCCACCCTGCGCAGCCCAATATGATGAAATATGCCGGTACCGAGATCAACAAAAGCCGCCACGAGCTGATCATGGCGGCTGGCGGCAGCGAAGTGCTGGAATGGGAGAGCGATGCCACCAATGGCGGGATGACCGCACGCAGCTGGCTGCGGACCAAGGCGAACAGTATCGAGGGCGGCACCAGCGAAGTCATGCTGAACGTCATCTCCAAACAGATATTGCGACTGCCGGGCGCCTGATAGAGCAGGCCTCCATAGCTATTCATGCGGGGACGGCTCGCACCTGAGCCCGCAGCGCACAATTTGAGATAAGGACTAGAACATGCCGCTATATTTGAACGAAGACCAGCAGATGCTCCACGACAGTGCAGCCGAATTCATGAAAGGCGAGGCGCCGGTTGCGCATCTTCGCGAGTTTCGGGACAAGCAATGCAAGGACGGCTTCTCGCACGCCTTGTGGAAGCAGTTCGCGGAAATGGGCTTTACCGGCATATTGATCGGCGAAGACGAGGGCGGCCTCGGGCTCGGCCATGTCGAAGCCGGCGTGGTGCTGGAAGAAATCGGGCGCAATCTTACCCCTTCGCCGTTTCTGACCACTGCGGTTGCCGGCGTCGAAGCGCTTAACGCAGGCGGCAAGGCGCTGCGCGACAAATATTTCCCCGGTATTATCGCCGGTGAAACGGTTCTGGCGCTGGCGATCGACGAAGGCGCGAAACATCGCCCGGATCAGATCAGCATGGCCGCAACTCGCGAAGGCAATGGCTTCAAGCTGGATGGCAAGAAACAATTCGTGGTGCAGGGCGGATCGGCCGATATGCTGATCGTCGCAGCGCGGACCAGCGGCAAAGCAGGCGACGAAAAAGGCCTGACGCTTTTTGCCGTCGACGCCAATGCAGCAGGCGTTTCGCGTGACAGCGCGCGGCTGGTCGACAGCGCTATGGCGGCGCATGTGCAGTTTGACGGCGTGACGGTCGATGCAGACGCGGTGATCGGCGAGGTTGATGATGGCGACACGGTGCTGCGGCGCTTGCTGAATGCTGGTCGTTCCGGTGCCGCTGCCGAAACACTCGGCGTGGGCGCAGGCTCGATGGATATTACCGTGGACTATATCAAAGGCCGCAAGCAGTTTGGCGAATTGATCGGTTCGTTCCAGGCGCTGCAGCATCGCATTTCCCATCTCTACAGCGAGATGGAGATCGCCCGGGCAACCGTATTGAAGGCGCAGCAAATGCTCGACGAAGGGTCATCCAAGGCAGAGTTGATGGTGTCGGTTGCCAAGGCCAAGGCCGGCAAGGCAACAGCGCTTTCGGTCAAGGAAGGCGTCCAGATGCACGGCGGCGTCGGCATGACCGACGAATATGACATCGGCCTCTATATGAAGCGTGATCGGGCATTGCAGGAATTCATGGGCGACGTGAATTATCACACCAATCTCGTTGCAGAGATGCACGGCTACTAAAGGAAAATGACGATGGATTTTAATAAACTATTCTCGCTCGAAGGCCGGGTTGCTCTCGTCACCGGCGGCCAGCGCGGTATTGGCGCGATGATCACCGAAGGATTTCTGACCCAGGGCGCGAAAGTCTATATTTCCGGCCGCAAGGCGGATCAGGGCGAAGCAGCGGCTGCGGAATTTGGCGAAAATTGCATCTATATCCAGGGTGATATTTCGACGGTGGAAGGCTGCAAGGCGCTGGCCGCCGAGATCGCGTCGCGCGAAGACAAGCTCGACATCCTGGTCAATAACGCTGGCGTCGCCTGGGGCGCGGAATATGTCGATTTCCCCGAATCCGGCTGGGACAAGGTCATGGACACCAATGTCAAAGGCCTGTTCTTCCTGACCCAGGCCCTGCACCCGCAATTGAAAGCCGCTGCGAGCATGGAGCGGCCGGCCAAGGTCATCAATATTGCGTCTATTGACGGCATGAAGGTGAACCCGTGGGAAACCTACAGCTATCAGGCGTCGAAAGCGGCGGTCATTCACCTGACCCGCAAAATGGCTGCCAAGCTTGTGCAGGAAGATATCATCGTGACCGGAATCGCCCCCGGTGCTTTTGCTTCGTCGATGAACAAGGCCGCTCGCGATCATGAAGACGCGGTGGAAAAGGGCATACCGGCGAAACGCATCGGACGGCCTGAAGATATGGCATCGGCAGCGGTATTTCTCGCCAGCTCCGCCGGCGATTATGTGGTCGGTACGACCATTCCTGTCGATGGCGGCGTCGTCAACGCGCCAGGTCCCGGAACGTCGATCGACCCCTGAATAGCGCTTGCAGCTTGACGGATTGTTCTCCAGACTGTATTAATATAGCAATACAGTCTGGAGAAATTAGCATGTCCACGAAATATCTGTTTTTACTCGCGGCCCTCCCGCTTGCCCTGTCCGCCTGCAGCAAGGCCGAAGATGAAACCGCAGACGGTTCCTCTGTTTCAATAGACTTTAGCGATGAGAGCGAGTCCGAAGGCGAAAAAATCAAAATCGGCGGGGACGGCGGAGACAGCAAATTCTCTATCAAGGCTGATGGTTTCTCGATGGAAGTAGACCTGCCGTCGATCACGCTCGACAGCGACGATTTCGACATGAACGATGTCGATTTCTATCCCGGTAGCCATGTCACCGGCTTTGACGTCCAGGACAAAGGCGAGCAGGGCGGCAAGGTCCAGATCAGCTTCAAGGCGCCGGCAGGCGTGGAAAAATTGACCGCCTGGTACGAGACGCGACTGACCGCCAATGATTTTGAAGTCGTACGGAACGGAACCAATCTCTCGGGCAAGACCGAGGAAGGGGAACCCTTCTCGCTGGCTTTGACCGAAATATCCGCGGACGAAACCAAAGGCGTGTTGGAATTTTCCGAAAGCAAATAGGCGTCCCGGATTGTTCCAAATTTCCTGCAATTTGCACAATTTTACCGACATAGCGTGCGCCGTTCAGGCGGGGAGCAATGAAATATGCTATGACCGCCTGTAACAAAACAGGAGAATTGGTCATGCGTCACGGAAAAGCCTTCAGCAGTCTACTCAATGCCGTCGTCCTGGCTTCGGCTCCGCTGGCGCTCGTGTCGTTCGCGGCAACACCGGCAGCGGCGCAAAGCTCCGGAGTGAAGAGCCTTTTGGGCGACGCCTCCGACAATGCGCTCGACAAGCTCTCCGAGCCCGGTGCTTTCTATGCCGACAAAGCGGTGCGGATATTGCTGCCCGGTCCGTTGCAGAAGGCGACGAGCATCTTGCGCTTCACCAGCAAGGCTGGCCTGACCAAGGATGTCACCAAGATGCTGAACGATGCCGCAGGCAAGGCGGCGCTCGAAGCCAAGCCAGTGTTCCGCTCGGCGATCGATGGCCTGACCCTGCAGGACGGCGTCGGCATTGTAACCGGTGGTGAAGAGGCCGGTTCAGATTATCTCCGGCGCACGTCTGGCGAAGAGCTGTCGGCAAAGGTCCGCCCGCTGGTTGAAAAAGCGCTGACGGAACTGGGTGCTTACCAGCAGGTCGAGAAGCTCGGATCTGTTTCCTCGCTGGCCCGGCTGGGCGGGGCCGACCTTTCGCGTGATGGTCTGACCGATAGTGTCACGGACCAGACGATGGAGGGCATTTTTACCTATATCGGTAACGAAGAAGCGAAGTTTCGGCGCGATCCGCTCGACAAGGGCAAGAAGCTGATGAAAGACTTATTCTAGTAAAATCAGTCAGTTAAATCTCATTTTGCAGCGATAGAGCGCGGGAGCCGGTTGCAAAACGCGCAACAGGTAATCCTCCATTTTCAATTGAAACCTAGTGGCTACAGGACCATCTGCAGCCTGTAAGTTACGCAGGAAAAGAGATGTGTGATTGGCGTTGGAATAAGGAGAAAATCCATGAGAACGCTTTTCAATATTGTCGCCGCCCTTTCCGTTAGCAGCATCGTGCTGTTTTCAACGGTTCAGGTCTGAGGCAAAAAGTTACAATCCCGGCAGCCTCCTCCTCCTCCCGAACGAGGCGCCGGGATTGGTCCAAAGGTCCGGTGCTTCATCCATCCCCTCCCATGAGAGAAGGGCCGGACCAGCGGACAAACTTTCAACAGCCCCCCCTCGTAAATCCCGGACGCCAAGCTTATCCACCGTATCGGCAGGAGTTTTCCACCGGTAAGTGCATTGCCTGTGGATAACTCGCCTTTTTCCCCTAGGAGCGACTCAGGGATTGGGAGCATATATAGGTCATCGGAAGGGAATTGGACGAACCAGCGACCAGTCAGCAATGACCCGCAGGACAGCCCGGGACCCGGAAGATGGTCGAGACGACCAGTTTGTTTTTCGCAAGAAAAGGAAAAGGATCTCTCGGTCGATGATCGGAGAAAGTCCGAAATGGGAAGGCGCAAGCCGGAACAGATCAGACAGACTAGATCATCAGGTGACTAGATCAATTGCGGGTCGGGAACCGAAGCGAAGAAGCGCAAGCGGACACGTGGAAAACCACCGACCATTAACGTATTGGCCCGGAAACCGGACGCCGAACAAGCGGCCGCCGGAATCGCAAGAGGAAGGCAGCCCCAACAGAGGCGCAGCGGGAGCTTATCTTCGGGTAAGCTCCCGTTTTTTTTGTTTGATCGGGGCAGCCGCTATCTCGCGAATGGCGGGAATTTCTCCCGGCTGTTTGCTTCGATTGACGCGAATGAAATGCAGCCAAAGACGCGATCCATGACGTGAATGACATAAATCCGCGAACGTCAGGTCGTTTGACCATATGCCGGCGGTCGTCGGGCAGCAGGCAGCAGGCAGGGCGAATCAGGCATGTTTTTCTTTTGGCCAGTGATCGCCGTCACAGGGTGCCCGGAAAAATTCGGTTAACAAAAAGATGCGGCATCGATCTGATGAAATGTTTCACTCGATACGAACTCGATGCCGCACCAAGCCCTTTATGGGTATCCAGGAGAAGTTCGACGGTTATTGCGACCCGGCCGTCGGGCTTCTTTTGTTGTGTGGAATGAAGACATCGAAACCGTGCTTGGCTGCGCCGGCTTGTGGCCCTCTCGGATAAGGGGCTCTGCCTTTACTGTTGCCGAGACAGAAATTATCCCACCTCTTCCCCGACATATTTTTGCCAGTCTCTGACTAAAGTTCTGAACTCGGGAAAATCGACTACAAAAATCTCCGACGCCACCTTCATCGAAATGTTCGATTACTCTCAGGAAGTTTACTGATTTCGCCATCTATGTTTGTGAGCCTAAAGTCTGCTCACAACAATATTAAGAAAAACAGGATGGAGAGAAAGATGTTCAAATCACAGGTTTCGCTTTTCGCACTGCTGGCCGCGTCAATGACGCCGCTGGTGATGGCCAGCCCGGCCCAAGCACAAGAATCTGCCATGTCCAACAAGGACTGGTGGCCGCAAAGCCTCGACCTCGCGGCGCTTCGCCAGCAAGAGGCGCAGTCTAACCCTTATGGCGCCGACTATGACTATGCTGCGGAATTCGCGACCCTCGACCTCGCTGCAGTCAAAGAGGATATCCGCAAGGTCCTGACGACTTCGCAGGACTGGTGGCCTGCCGATTATGGTCATTATGGTCCGTTCTTCATTCGCATGGCCTGGCACAGCGCCGGTACCTACCGTGTCGGTGACGGACGTGGCGGCTCGGATGGCGGCGAACAGCGTTTCGAACCGCTCAACAGCTGGCCCGACAATGTCAGCCTCGACAAGGCGCGCCGTCTGGTCTGGCCGATCAAACAAAAATATGGCCGCAAGCTGTCGTGGGGCGACCTGATGGTGCTGGCCGGCAATGTTTCACTTGAAGACATGGGCTTCAAGACCATCGGTTTTGCTGGCGGTCGCGTCGACGCATGGCAGCCGGACATGGTATACTGGGGTCCGGAAGCCAAGATGCTGACCGATAATCGCCGGGACGGCAAAGGCAATCTCAAGGGGTCGCTCGCTGCGACGCAAATGGGCCTGATCTACGTCAATCCAGAAGGTCCGAACGGCAATCATGATCCGCTTGCGGCCGCTGCCGATATCCGCCGTGCCTTTGGCAATATGGCGATGAACGACGAGGAAACGCTGGCCCTGATCGCTGGCGGACACACGTTCGGCAAAGCGCATGGTGCCCACAAGCCCGACGAATGTCTGGCCCCGGAACCATCCGCCGCCGGAATTGAAGCACAGGGATTGGGCTGGGAAAGCAAGTGCGGCAAAGGCAATGCCGAGGATACGATTTCCAGCGGTCTGGAAGGCGCGTGGACGTCTAACCCGATTGCCTTCACCACCCAGTATTTCGACAATCTATTCCGTTTCGATTGGGTCAAGGCAAAAAGCCCGGCCGGAGCGACACAATGGATCCCCAGCGAACCCACGGCCGCCAATTTGGTCCCTGACGCCCATGTGAAGGGCAAGACGCATGCGCCAATCATGTTCACCACCGATATCGCACTGAAAGAGGATCCCGGATTCCGCGCGATTTCCCAGCGCTTTCACGACAATCCCGAGGAGTTCAAGGATGCTTTCGCCCGCGCCTGGTTCAAGCTGACTCATCGCGACCTCGGTCCGTCGACCCGCTATGTTGGTGCAGATGCACCGAGCCAGACGTTCGTCTGGCAGGACCCGCTGCCTACAGCCAATTATGCGATGATCGGCGATGCGGACGTGACGCAGCTCAAGTCAAAAATCCTGGCTTCCGGGCTGGAGACGCCTGAACTAGTTCGGACTGCGTGGGCCTCGGCTTCGACCTTTCGCGGCACCGATATGCGCGGCGGTGCCAATGGCGCGCGGCTGCGGCTGGAACCGCAACGCGGCTGGGCGGTCAACGACAAGGCGGAACTGAACAAGGTGCTCGGCAAGCTGGAAGCGATCCAGAAGGATTTCAACCGGAGTGCCAAGAGCGGCAAGAAAGTCTCGCTCGCTGACCTGATTGTGCTCGGCGGTAACGCAGCGGTCGAACAGGCAGCGGACAAGGCTGGCCACAAGGTCACACTGCCGTTCACACCCGGACGGGTCGATGCCACGCAGGAGCAGACTGACGCGGCATCCTTCGCTTATCTTGAACCCAAGGCGGACGGCTTCCGTAATTATTATGTCTCCGGTGCCGATCTGGCGCCTGCGGCAGCATTGGTCGACAAGGCCGATGCGCTCAATCTCACGGTTCCGGAAATGACCGTGCTGGTAGGCGGGCTGCGCACCCTGAACGCAAATGCAGGCAAGTCGTCCAACGGCGTATTTACCGCCACCCCCGGTCAGTTGAGCAACGACTTTTTCGTCAATCTGCTCGACATGAAGACCAAATGGGCGAAGTCGGCCACTGATATGGGGTTGTACGAGGGCCATGACCGCGACACCGGCAATCTGGTCTGGACCGCCACCCCGGTTGATCTGATCTTCGGATCCAATTCGGAACTGCGCGCCGTGTCCGAGGTCTATGCCTCCGATGATGCCGGCCAGAAATTCGTCGACGATTTCGCGGCAGCCTGGACCAAGGTGATGAACGCCGACCGTTTCTAGACCACGTTTAAATGATAGAAAGCCCGGTGGCCGCGTGACCCGCAGCCGCCGGGCTTTTCATTTTGAGCGGTTGGGTCGTCAGGGTGCATCGTCATCCTGAACTCGTTTCAGGACCTCAAACCTTTGCTAACGGATGGTGTTGATTACCACGCCAAATACGCAACCCCCTCCCGTTCGTCCTGAGCCTGTCGAAGGGTCCGGCGTCTGCAGGGCAATGTCAGCTTGTCCCAACCGTGCTTCGACAGGCTCAGCACGAACGGAGAATTTTCAACGGGATTTTCAGTGAAGCAGAGCAAAATGCTTTCCTACACGCCACCCGCTGGCTTAATCTCGCAACCGAAAGCTCTTTGACATTCTGGATATGTGCGAAATCGCTCCGGTCTTTTGCCCTCGACCGGACCGGTATCTTCCGATGATCCAAAGGTCACACTAGAGGGCAGGTGATTCCCGAAAAAATACTAGAAAACAATGATTTGGGGCAAAGTTTACAGAAAACAAAAGGAAGCGCTATTGTAAAGTTTGCAAGCGCGGTGCCTCGATCGTCGCCTGCGCGCTCATGATCTCTTTGCCGTCACTGCCGATCACGGCCAGCGTGATATTCTCGCCGTCCTGTTTGCCGACGAGATATATCGCGGCATTGGCAAAAGCGGGCGCCTGGCCCCGGAAGGAAAAGCTCGAGAGCTTGTTCGCGCCCAGCTCGCTTGCGGCGAGATTGAGCAACAATGTCGCCATCAGCGGGCCTTGAACGACAAGGCCGGGATAGCCTTCTTCCTGCATCGCATAGGGTTTGTCGTAATGGATACGGTGGCTGTTGAAGGTTAGCGCCGAATAGCGGAACAGCAATGGTTCGGACGGGACGATTTGTTGTTGCCAATCCCAACCGCTCAGGTCCACCGGATCGGTGCTGATCATCGCGGCGCGAGCGGAGGCCACCGCAGGCTCGCGATAAACTATATTCTGCCGTTCCCTGATCGCCACCTGATCGCCGACGCGCGTTTCATGATCGACAGCGACAAATACCAGATCGCCCGACTTACCGGACTTTTCCTCGATGCTGGCAACGGTCGACACGCGTGATATTGCATCGCCGAGTTGCAGCGGATGTTCGAACGCAACTTCGCTCGACGCCCACATCCGGCGGGGCAGGGGGACGGGTGGAAGGAAACCGCCTTTTGCGGGATGACCATCTTCGGCCAGTTGTGCCGTTGGCATATCGGGCAGGCCAAGACACCAGTGCAGTCCCTGCGGAATGTCGTCCGTGACCGGCCGGTCGATGGTCGCGCAAAAGCGTTGCAGCAACCCCGCCGTGATCACATCATGCCGCGTCTCGCTCTTGCCGATCCAGTCTGACCAGTCGCTCATCAATAGCTCCTCGGCAGGCCCAGCACATGTTCGGCGACATAGGACAGGATCATATTGGTGCTGATCGGGGCGACCTGATAGAGTCTTGTCTCGCGGAACTTGCGCTCGACATCATATTCCGCGGCAAAGCCGAAACCGCCGTGGGTCTGGACGCAGGCTTCCCCGGCCGCCCAGCTGGCATCGGCGGCGAGCATCTTGGCCATATTGGCTTCCTCGCCGCAATTTTCGCCCGCTTCATATTTGCGCAGGCCTTCGTGAACCAGCAATTCGGCGGCGCGCATCTGCGCATAGGCGCGAGCGATCGGGAATTGCACGCCCTGGTTCTGGCCGATCGGACGTCCGAACAGCACGCGTTCCTTGGCGTAAGCGGTCGCTTTTTCGATGAACCATTTGGCATCACCGATACATTCCGCCGCGATCAGCAGTCGCTCTGCGTTCATGCCGGAGAGTATGTAGCGGAAGCCATTGCCTTCCTCGCCGATCAGATTGGCGGCGGGTACCCGCATATTGTCGAAAAACAGCTCCGTGGTGCTGTGGTTCATCATCGTTTCGATCGGCCGGATGGTCAGTCCGTTGTCTTTGGCCGCGTTCATGTCGACGAGAAAGACCGACAGGCCGTCGGTGCGCTTGCTCACCTGATCCCGCGGTGTCGTGCGGGCAAGCAACAGCATCAGGTCGCTATGCTCGGCCCGGCTGGTCCATAATTTCTGGCCGTTGATAACATAATCATCGCCGTCGCGCTTGGCGACGGTCTTGAGCGCCAGCGTGTCGGTGCCGCTGGTCGGTTCGGTGACGCCGAATGCCTGCAGACGCAATTCGCCGGTTGCGATCTTTGGCAGATATTGGGCTTTCTGCTCGTCCGATCCGTGCCGCAACATCGTGCCCATGATATACATTTGCGCGTGCACCGCGCCGCCATTGCAGCCCTGCGCCTGGATTTCCTCGAGGATCGCTGCTGCCGCCGAAATCGGCAATCCCGCGCCGCCAAATTCTTCCGGGATCAATGCGGCAAGATATCCGGCCTCTCCGAGAGCGGCGACAAAATCGCTCGGATATTCGCGCGCCTTGTCACGAGCGCGCCAATATTCGCCAGGGAATTTCTGGCAAAGCTTGGCAACTTCTTCGCGTATATTACTGTAATCCTGCATGTATTCCTGTCCTTCAATCTTGTGCGGCTGACCGGCTATGCCTGGTTGCGGGAGTCTTTGCGAAAGGCGCAAAGTCCTGACAACGCACAGGCTGCGGTCATATCCATATTGATTGAAACGAACTTGGCCGGAAGATCAACTGCCAATCCTGAGGCAGCCGTTTTCGCAACTTTCCCATCGGCTGCAGTCAGTTTTTGAAAACCACCGTCTTGTGGCCGTTGAGGAACACACGGTCAGCCAGATGGTAATGGACCGCCTGCGACAAGACCCGGCGTTCGATATCGCGACCCTTGCTCACAAGCTCTTCGGGCGTGTCGGCATGGCTGATGGCTTCCACGTCCTGATGGATGATCGGTCCCTCGTCGAGATCTGCGGTTACATAATGAGCCGTAGCACCGATCATCTTCACGCCGCGTGCATGCGCTTGATGATAAGGCTTGGCTCCCTTGAAGCCGGGCAGAAAACTGTGATGGATATTGATGCAGCGACCGGACAGGAAGCTGGCGAGATCATCCGACAGGATCTGCATATAGCGGGCAAGAATGACCAGTTCCGCTCCGCTTTCGGTCACCAACTGCTTGATTTGCGTTTCTTGCTGCGCCTTGGTGTCTTTCGTGACGGGGAGATAATGGAAGGGCACGTCTTCGATCAGCGATATTTTCAGGGCCTCGCGGGGATGATTGCAGATAATGCCAACCACATCCATCGGCAGTTCCCCGATCCGGTAGCGATATAGGAGATCGATGAGGCAATGGTCGAATTTGGAGACCATCACGATGACTTTGGTCCGCTCGTGGCTGCTTCGCAGCTTCCATTCCACCAGCTTTTCTTTGGCAAACAGCCGCATCGCGTCGGAAATCGCGTTGACGGCCGCTCCTTCAGCCAGGTCAAAGACCACGCGCATGAAGAAATGGTCGGTTTCGCTGTCGTTGAACTGCTGTGAGTCGACGATATTACCACCATTCTCAGCCAATATTTTGGCGACGCTCGCGACCAGGCCCGGCTGGTCCGGGCAGGACAGGGTCAATATTTGTCTTTCGGTCAGCATATCGATTCTTTCAATCGCGTGATTGGGCGCGGTACATGCGATTTATGAGTAAGTCTGGCTAGACATTTATTGAAGAAGGGCTTTTCGTCGCCCCTTGCAGGCCGCTCTGCGCCAAAGCAACGGGACAAGTCTCGATGACCTATCTGGGCTGTTGATGATAATGGAAATGTTACGGGAAACAGGTTAGCTTGATGGTAGATGAATATTTTTACCTATCGCTTGCCACCGGGAGCTTTGTCTTGCGAACAACCATCGGTGCGGCCTACAAATATGATCGACTGGTCAAAAGAAGGAAATTAGTCATATGAAGACCCGTGCAGCCGTAGCATTTGAAGCCAAAAAGCCACTCGAGATCGTGGAACTTGATCTGGAAGGCCCAAAAGCGGGTGAAGTGCTGGTCGAGATCATGGCGACCGGCATTTGTCATACCGATGCCTACACGTTGGACGGGCTGGATAGCGAAGGCAAGTTCCCGAGTGTTCTCGGCCATGAAGGCGCCGGCATCGTGCGCGAAGTGGGCGCAGGCGTCACCTCGGTCGCGCCCGACGATCATGTGATCCCGCTCTACACGCCGGAATGTCGCCAGTGCAAAAGCTGCCTGTCCGGCAAGACCAACCTGTGCACCGCGATCCGCGCTACCCAGGGGCAAGGGCTTATGCCCGACGGCACCAGCCGCATGTCCTACAAGGGCGAGGCCATCTACCATTATATGGGTTGCTCGACCTTCTCCAACTTCATTGTCGTGCCGGAAATTGCCGTCGCAAAAATCCGTACCGATGCACCGTTTAACACCAGCTGCTACATCGGTTGCGGCGTCACCACCGGTGTTGGCGCGGTGGTCAATACGGCGAAAGTTGAGCCCGGGGCCAATGTCATCGTCTTCGGTCTCGGCGGGATCGGCCTGAACGTGCTGCAGGGCGCGCGGATGGTTGGCGCGGACAAGATCATCGGTGTCGATATCAATGACGACCGCCAAGAATGGGGCAAGCGTTTCGGCATGACCCATTTCGTCAATCCGAAGAAGATCAAGGGCGATATTGTCGAGCATTTGGTGGCGCTGACCGACGGCGGCGCGGACTATACGTTCGACTGCACCGGCAACACCGACGTGATGCGTCAGGCGCTGGAAGCCTGTCATCGCGGCTGGGGTGAAAGCATCATCATCGGCGTGGCCGAAGCTGGCAGGGAAATCTCCACCCGCCCGTTCCAGCTGGTTACCGGACGGGTCTGGAAGGGCACGGCATTCGGCGGCGCGCGCGGCCGGACCGATGTTCCGAAAATCGTCGACTGGTATGTAAACGGCAAGATCGAAATCGATCCGATGATCACGCACACGCTGACGCTGGACGAAATCAACAAGGGCTTTGACCTGATGCATGCAGGCGAAAGCATTCGCAGCGTCGTGGTCTTTTGATGGAGACCGTCTCCACCAACAGAAGTTATGGCGGAACGCAGGGCGTCTATTCCCATGCGTCCGCCGAAACGGGCACCGAGATGACCTTCGCGGTCTATGTTCCCGATCATGAAGAAGGCGCGAAGCTGCCGGTCGTCTGGTATTTGTCCGGCCTGACCTGCACTCACGCCAATGTCATGGAAAAGGGCGAATATCGCCGGGCGGCCAGCGAGCTCGGCCTGATCATTGTCGCGCCGGATACCTCACCGCGCGGCGGGGGCGTGCCCGATGACGAAGCCTATGACATGGGACAGGGCGCCGGATTTTATGTCGACGCTACAGAAGAGCCATGGGCAGAGCATTTCCGCATGCGCAGCTATTTCGAGAAAGAACTGCCCGCTCTGATCGCCAGGGAATTTCCGGTCGATATGCAACGGCAGGCAATATTCGGCCACAGCATGGGCGGCCACGGCGCGCTGACCATCGCCCTGCGCAATCCCGACCGCTACAAGAGCGTGTCCGCTTTTGCGCCGATTGTTTCGCCGATCAACTGCCCGTGGGGCGAAAAGGCGCTGGGCGGCTATATCGGCAGCGATGAAGCGGCGTGGCGGGAATATGATGCTTGCGCGCTGATCGAGGATGGCGCGCGCGTTGCCGACATCTTGGTCGACCAGGGTACGAGCGATAATTTCCTCGAGGAACAGCTGAAGCCGCAACTATTGGCGGATGCCTGTGACAAGGCGGGCATAAAGCTCAGCCTGAACATGCGCGAAGGCTATGACCACAGCTATTATTTCATATCCACTTTCATGGCCGACCAATTGCGCTGGCATGCCGAACGACTGTGATCGCGGCATTGGCGCACCCTTTTTGGAGTTTCCTACCATGACCACAATATCGCGACCGCCATCGATCGGTAACGCCGAACGCAAACAGCGGCTGGACAAGTTGCGTCGCGCTATGTCGGCGAGCGGCCTTGATGCCGTCATCATCACGCCGGGCAGCAATATGCGCTATTTTTTCGCCGAGGCATTCTATGAAAGCGAACGCTTTGTCGGTGTGTTGATTACGGCGGAACGAACAATTTTCATCTGCCCGAAATTCGAGGAATCCGCGATCCGGGCCAAATTCCCGATGGCTTCGGAAATGGCCTTCTGGGAGGAGCATGAAAGTCCCTTCGCGCTGATCGCGTCTCTATTGGCGGAAGCGGGCTGCCAGCGATGCGCGCTCGATCCTGAATGTTCCTACGGCCATGCCGCGCGCCTGTCCGATGCGCTGGCACAGCTGGAAAAACCGGTCCTCCAAAGCTCTGCCGCGTCGATTATCGCCCCGCTGCGCGCGATAAAATCACAGGCCGAGATCGATCTGATGATCGCAGCCATGCAGCTGACGCTGTCGGTCCATGAAACAATTTTCGAGTGGATCAAGCCGGGTATGAAAGCCAGCGCCGTGATCGCCGAAATCGACCGCCTGCACCGCGCTGGTGGAGCGGATGGTGGCAACAGTTTCTGTGCCGTCCAGTTCGGCGAAGCGACCTCGCATCCACACGGCGTACCGGGCGACCCGGCGCTGCAAGAGGGCGAACTGATCCTGATCGACACCGGCTGCACCATCGATGGCTATAATAGCGATATCACCCGCACCTATGCCCTGTCCAAACTGGACAGCGAGATTGAGAAGCTGTGGCACATGGAAAAACAAGCCCAGCAAGCCGCTTTTGATGCGGCCGCCATCGGCACGCCCTGCGAAGCCGTCGACAAGGCCGCCCGCGATGTGCTGATCAGCCACGGCCTCGGCCCCGACTATGATCTGCCGGGCCTCCCCCACCGCACCGGCCACGGCATCGGTCTGGATATCCACGAAGGCCCCTATCTGGTCAAAGGCGATGCGACACCGCTGGCGGCGGGCATGTGTTTCTCCAACGAACCGATGATCGTGGTGCCCGGCCAATATGGTATCCGGCTGGAAGATCATTTCTATATGACGGCGTCGGGGCCGGAGTGGTTTACGCACCCGCAAGCGGATATTTGCCGGCCGTTTGGGTAGGGTGGCAGTGAATTTGGGTTAATTACTTAATCCTCATTAGAAAAGTGCATTGGCACCGTAATTCTAAGGGAGAATAATAGGGGAATGTTGCAACTGTCACCGTAATTCACCGTAATTCAAATATCACCCAAATTCGAATAGCTATATGGGTCAAGTTCAGGTGTATTCCAAGGCTGGTCCAACGGGGACAACTTATCACACGAATACTCGGGGCTCTAGTGCTGTCGACCAAGGATCGGTTGTGATGACTGTGACGGGTACATCGAATGCGCGAGCATGGAAAAACAGCTTTAATTCTTCCTCTAACACCGGAAGGTAGGCAGTTATGGGTCGGACTTGAGTGATTTATTTCCAGATGGAGAATATCGTCGATTACCGATAGCGGAGCTTTCTAATTTGAGATAGCGTCTAACGTTAGCGGCGTCACTGACATATTGGACTCGCAAAATCGTAGATAGGCATATGGAAGCAGAAACTCCTAATAATTCATCCCCAATAGTAGAAAAAAAGAAAAGACCTTATGCTCTTTTTGCTTCGGCGATTGGCGCTCAAATAATGACCATTTGCTTCTCACTCGGGCTTTTATACTGGGTCAGCCCAATAATATGTTTGGTAACAATATCTGTAATGACGCTTTACATATTTCATCTTTCATGGATCATGGGAATGAAGCATACAAATGCCATATGGAAATTATTGATATTTATTACAATGTTTATTAATATTCTATGGTCATTGTCTATATTATATTTTTTGGAATTAGATTAACATTGGATATAGTTAAATAAAATTACAATACTTACATTGCCGATTGGAATTACGGTGACAGTAATGCTTCATGCTTTTTTGATAGTGATTTCCGAACATAGGGCCTCTGTCACAATCATTGACGAATGAAGCGTGACGAGGACTGAAACCACGGGGATACTCAACGATGCGCTATTTTCTTGATACTGAATTTAACGGCTTTGGCGGTGAATTGATTTCGATCGCTATGGTTCCCGAAAATGACGGTCTTGCTCCCTTCTACGCAGCGGTCGAATGCAAAAATCTCACGCCATGGGTCGTCGAGCATATCATTCCTGTGCTGGACGTGGAGCAAGTGACGCGCAGCGGTCTCGTGGACCTGTTCGCGGACTATCTCGGCGACGATCCGGAGCCTGTGCTGGTCGCAGACTGGCCGGAGGATATTGCGCATGCAGCGCGGTTGCTGGTCATTGGTCCGGGTCTTATGAAACCGGTGCGCAATATTCGGTTTGATCTGGTCGATGCCGCTCTCGTTAGTTCGGGCGAGGGCAGTGCCATTCCGCACAATGCCTATCACGATGCGCTCCGGCTACGCGCAGACGTGCTGGCTTATGAAAAACGAATGGCGACGTAGATGGCGCAGCGATCCACCAGCGGGCCACCCTTGTCCGACAGTATCTAGTCGCCCGTGCTGGCGCTTCTGCAGCGCGATTTTACATCACTCTCCCTTAGGGGAGCAGGCGAAATATTGCTGTCCTACACCCGACCCGATCGCTTATTATAGCCGCCGATTTCGCGACAGGCGTGGCACAGGCTCTTTGACAATTTGAAAGGTCACACTCGGCGGCATGATAAAAGCCCGAAAAGACGGGAAATCTGCGGCTTCGGTGCAAAGGTCCCGGAAAACATAGCCGCGCTTTTCTGTCAAGTTCGGGCTCGCACGAAGACATCTGGCCACAAAGGCTGAAACAGCGCGCGCAATGACTCTGGTTTTTCGCCGCGGCCGCCTTAATTTACCAGCCCCGCAGCCGTAAATCTCTCTGTAAAGGTCCGCTTCGGCAATATTTCATCTTCTGTTTACTCCGATACGGTAGATTTGATGAAATTCGTTCCGAGTAAAGAGGGTAATGTTGGTTGCTGCTGTTCCAAAACAAGATTCTGGAGATGATCGCTACCGGTGTCTCGCTGGATGTTACGGTGGAACGACTGTGTCACGAGATTGAGCTTTTGTTGCCCGGCATTGCCTGTTCTGTCTTGCGGGTAATGGATAACGGAACAATTGATCCGCTAGCCGCGCCCAGTCTCCCGGAAAATTTTTCCGGACTGATCAAGGGTCTTATGATCGGTCCCAACGTCGGTTCTTGCGGCAGCGCGGCCTATCTTGGCGAAGCGGTGATAGTGACCGATATCGAGCGGGATCCGCGCTGGACTGCGTTCAAGGAACATGTCCTGCCCTTCGGGTTCAAGGCCTGCTGGTCGGTGCCGATCTACAATGCCGATGGCGTCGTCTTTGGTACCTTTGCACTATATTTCAAGCAAAAGCGGATGCCGCGTGCCCGCGAAAAACAACTGGTCAGCGCCAGCATCCATCTCTGCGCGATTGCGCTGGAACGGCATGACCGGGTGCTCGAGCAGGAGCGGCGGGCCTCGGTCGATGCACTGACCGACTTGCCGAACAGATCGGGTTTCGACGCGGCATTGAGCCGCCTGTCCTGCAAGGAACCGGGCACCTGGGCGTTGCTGGTGGTCGATCTCGACAATCTCAAGATGATCAACGACACGTTCGGGCATCAGGCCGGTGACGAGCTGCTGCAGAGCGTCGCACAGCGGATCAGGACCAGTGTCCTGCCCGATCATGTGTTCCGGTTGGGTGGCGACGAATTTGCCATCATCCTCCAGGAAACCGGGGCGGTCGCCGATCTCAGCGGCACGGCATCGCGGATTCTTGAAGCGGTCGGCATTGTCACAAGTTGCAGCGGGCATATGATCCAGCCGCGCGCGACAATCGGCGGCGCAGCACTTTCACCGGGCGACCATGATGCCGAAACGGTGCACCGGCATGCCGATTTTGCGCTCTATCATGCCAAGGAAACCGGCCGCGGCGGCTTTGTCCGCTACTGGCCCGGTATCGGCACAGCAATTAAACACAGGATCGAGGTGATCCAGGATGTCGATGTAGCGCTGGATGAGGGGCGGATCGAGGCGTATTACCAGCCGGTCGTCCGGATCGACACGGGCGAGATCGTCGGCATGGAAGCACTGTGCCGGCTGCGCAAGCCGGAGGGCAATATCGTATCGGCGGGGTCATTTCATCAGGCCACCACCGATGTGGATGTCGCCGCCAAGCTGACCGAGGGCATGTTGGCCCTGGTCGCTGCCGACGTCCGGTCCTGGCTTGAATGCGGGATACCGTTCCAGCATGTCGGGATCAACATTTCGTCGGCCGATTTTCATAGCGGCACGCTCTATGACCGTATCAAGGCAGCCTTTGCCCGTGAAAATGTGCCTTTGAAACATGTCGTTCTCGAGGTGACGGAATCGGTCTATCTCGGGCAGAATGACCCGGTTGTCGCGCAGGAGATCAAGGCGCTGCGCGGCCATGGCCTGCGTGTGGCACTGGATGATTTTGGCACGGGCTTCGCCTCGCTCACCCATTTGCTGACGGTGCCGGTGGATATCATAAAGATCGACAGATCCTTCGTCAGCCAGTTGCGGCATGGCGACCGGGGTATGGCGATTATCGAAGGCCTGCTCAGCATCGCGCGCAAGCTCGACATAAGGGTGATCGCAGAGGGCATCGAGACCGAGAACCAGGGCTATTTGCTCGAGGAAATCGGCTGCAAACTGGGGCAGGGCTATCTATACTCGGCCGCTGTCCCGCGCGAAAGTGCGACCGAATTGCTGCTGAAACACGCGCAACAGAGCGGAGCGGACAAGCTGGAGCCGGTATACGGCCTGCCAACGCGAGTCACCGCTGGCCGGACCACGGTGGAGGATTCCGGTCTGGTCAAAAAGGGCCTGAGGGCCGCGTCCTGATATAGCAGTCTTGTTGTTGTTTCCATGGCCCTGCCAGGTTGGAGCAGGTCCGCAATGCGCGACTAGCCGCCGATATCGGTGCCGATTCCTTTCCCTTATCACCACCACCTTCGCCGCCGCGCCGGAAAAACTCTGTCCTACAACCGCCCGAATAGCGCATTGTCACTACCGGTCCCGGGATTGGCTCTTTGACAATTTGGATAAGGAAAACGGCCCTCGCTCCTGCCGGTCTGTTTCTGCCGCGTCGGTGGTGGACAGGGCGATCTGAAAGGTTACACTCGATGCTTGGGTGGACGCTCCTAGATAGAGGAATTTTGCGGCTTGGAGGCAAAGGTTACGGAAAACAAAACAGGGGTTCAATGTCTAGTTTGAGGCGAAATATCGCAATGGCTGGACTCGCACCATGCTGGAAGAGCGCATGATTGTTTTGTGTCTCCGTGTGTTTGTGGAATTTAAATGGATCCGGGCTTTACAATCAAGCGCCCGTAGAACGCTTCCTTGGCCGCAATTTTCAAAAACTTTGGGATCCATCAGACAGGCTATATGGGGATTATTGCCCGATACCGCCAATCTCGCGCGTGCATCTTTGCGCTTTTCGGTCGCTCGTTTTTCAGGCGCGCTCTGGGCCTGAAAAACTGGTCGGGACGAGAGGATTCGAACCTCCGACCTCCACACCCCCAGTTGATAAATGCGTGATATTTACTGGGACGGTTTGGTATGATTTGGGACTATAATTGCAATAAAATCAAAAAGATAGCTTGATTTTGACGTTCCCGTTTTGTACTCATTGATCCCGGTAGATTTCATCATTTTGCACTTACATTGCACTTACAGAAAAAGTGCGTGTGTTGAGATAGAAAGGAAATGGCCGTGCAAACTGCACTTACACAGGCTGTCATAGACCGTGCCAAATTGGCTAAAAGACCTTATGAAATTAGAGATAGCCGTTTGAATGGTTTTCTGGTTCGGGTGCAACCTTCGGGCGTAAAATCATTCTACTGCGAATATGATCGCGGCAAGCGCTGGCGGCTAGGACGCGCAGACTCCATGGCCGTTGGACAAGCAAGAAATCAGGCTAAACGAATCATTTCTCAGTATCATTCCGGTATTGATCCGATGGATGAGAAAAAATCAAACGCCAGAGCAATCACGCTCGGTGAGTTTATCGATCTATTTTTCCAACCTTGGGCTCAATCTCATCAAAAGGCACATGAGCAAAATATCAAGCGGATCCGAACCGTGTTCAAAGATTTTCTGAAAAGTAAAATGGATGATATCAATGTTATTGATCTGGAGCGGTGGAGAGCTAGCCGAATTGCTGTGGGAAACAAAACAACAACCACCAATCGCGACATCGCATCCATAAAAGCAGTCTTTAACCGAGCTGTCGATTTTGAGATCATTGAACAAAATCCAATCGCCAAAGTGAAGAAGGCAAGAGAGGATACCAGGCCGCGTGTTCGCTATCTCAATGATGAAGAACTGAAGTTGCTGCTCGAATCGTTAGATCGCCGCGAGGAACGCAGGTGCGGTGAACGGGACAGTGCAAACCGGTGGCGAAGTGAACGCGGCTATCGCCGACTTCCTGACTTTAAGAAGTGCGCGTTCACAGATCACCTCAAGCCAATGATCATACTTTCGCTGCACACCGGTATGCGGCGAGGGGAGGTATTCGATCTTAAGTGGCAGCATGTCGATTTTACCGTGAGATCAATTGCTGTTGTTGGTGAAACGGCGAAGTCAGGAAAAACGAGACATATTCCCATGAACCGCACTTGCTTGGAAGTTCTTGGCCGTTGGCAGAAACAATGCGCAAAATCATCGGGCAGGGTATTTCAAAATGCTGATGGAATGCGTTTTAACAATGTGAAAAAATCGTGGACAGCAATCTTAGAACAAGCGGGAATTGTCAATTTTCGTTGGCATGACATGCGGCATCATTTTGCGTCCCGCTTGGCTATGGCGGGAGTGGATTTGAACGCTATCAGAGAGCTGTTGGGTCATAGCGATTACGAAATGACTTTGCGCTATGCGCATCTTGCTCCCGAGCATAAGAGAAAAGCTGTTGAACTGCTTGATTAGCAAATTCAATTATTCAATTTTTGACACCAATCCAGTCCACTTCAATCCCGTCAACACCGGATTGAACGCCTTCAATGATCACTTGGGTGCCGTCCTTTGGGGTTTTCACGTCCAAAAAGTTTAACCGCCAAACATTTTCATCTGCGCATTGAAGCAAATAGTGGCGTTCGCCTTTGATGAGTTTACCGGTTAGCCGAAGGCGGTTTGAGTTTGAATGGTTCATGATCAAGTGTTCTCTGTCCTACAGCCCCGATTCTGTCCAGCGCGCAAGGACCTTCTTTACGTAATTCCGTGTTTCCTGGTATCGGGGAATGCCATTGGCTTTCAGCACGGCGTTAGGTCCGGCATTATATGCCGCCAGCGCTAGGTGAATCCCCCCAAACTTATCCAGCATTTGCTTGAGATACCGTGCTCCCCCGTCAATATTGGCGGAAGGATCGAACCGGTTCTCAACCCCAAGGTCTAATGCGGTTCCAGGCATCAACTGCGTAAGACCGCCAGCACCAGCAGAACTAACAGCCATAGGATTGTACCGCGATTCCTGCCAAATTAGAGCGTCGAGCAACCCAAAGGGTAGGGCGTGTTTTTTTTCGGCTGCCCGGATGGAGGTTAGGTAAATAAACCGCCTTGACGAGGCTGATCGGCTTAGTCCTGTAAGCTTTCTTGGTTGTAGATTGGTTTTAGTACCTTCATGATTTGTCGGTGCTCCAGTCACGGGCTTTAGCTGATTTTCCGGTTGCCAAATTCCATGCTGGAACAACCGAAACGTGGGTTTTTCACTTGCGTGTTGATCCAGAGCTTCCCGTTCAGTGGGGGCATTGCTTTCTTGTAAACTCACATCCTGCGCCCATGTCACGCTTGAACACATCGCTATTGTAAGCAGTCCCATTGATAGCTTCTTTGCCAAAATTCATCTCCATCTTGTATCGAATCGGATGAGAACATAAATAGAACATATAGCTGTAGGAAAGTGTTTTCTTACGTGTTGAAGAGGGGAGGCTGCCGGGAAGGGGAGAACTGGCGCAGATGCAAGGAACTCCTCGATGTCCCGTAACGTCCTGACTAATCCCACATCATCCCTCGAGAATACTGCCAGACAGATTTGTGAAAAATTTTCAGGCTATTGGAAAAATGACAAAGGAATGTGCTGCTGCCCGGCACATGATGATAATACGCCGTCGCTTGGTGTCAGTATCGGCCGAAACGCGATTCTCTTTCACTGTTTTGCGGGGTGTCCGCAGAAAGAGGTGCTTGCGGGTTTTGAGCGCCAAGGTGTGCCCGCGCGCAGTCTGTTCAGCGGAAGCTCCATTCCAATTCCCGCAACAAGTCCCAAAGAGATAAAGCCGAGCGCCAATGCACAGCGACTCTGGCGGCAGGCTCAGCGCCTGCAAGGAACTATTGCCCGGACTTATCTCAAAAAGCGCCTGATTAGTATTACTTCTCCAGAATTGCGCTTCCTCGAACGCACGCCGCTTGGTCCCAAGAGCCATGTCCGCTTTCTACCAGCGATGCTGGCATCGGTGCGCACCGATGCGCATATTATGGCCATTCACCGTACATTCCTGCTTCCCGATGGTTCAGGCCAGTCTGATTTCATAAAACCCAAACGCGCACTCGGATCCCTCGGGACCGGGGCTGTGCGCCTTTTTCCACCCAAAGATGGTGTTCTGGGATTGGCAGAAGGCACAGAAAGCGCCATGTCCGCGACGCAGCTGACCGGCATCCCGACCTGGGCAACATTGGGCAATGAGCGCTTTGGGATCGTTACCATCCCGGAAAGCGTGAAGCAGCTTTATCTCTTCGTGGATCATGACGCTGGCGGCGACCTTGCCGAAGCCAAGGCCCGTGAACATTTTCAGATGCCCGGCCGGTCCATTATAGCGCGCCGGCCTAGCCGGCGCGGCGATGACTGGAATAATGAGTTGTTTCGAGCAAACGCAGCTTCCACCTAACCCGGTCCACCTGTGATCCAGAGGAAAGGGGGCTTTTCGCTGTTTGTGCACGAGAAGGCCGTCTGAGGTCTGTCCGTGCCTAACGGAGGAAAACCATCATGACTCTACAAAACGCACAGTTGCAACTTGACGATACACAGGATCTGGCCAGCGAAATAATAATCAAAGCCGCTCACGAAATAGCAGGTCGTCTAGAGACAAGTTCCCAAGTCACACGAAAAGACATTAATGCCATATTCAAGACCTTCACCGGAAGCAGCGACGCGACAGATGGTTGGTCGGTAAAAATGTCCGGCTGCGCTATCGAGCTGGCCGAACTGATGTGGCTTCGTGATCATTCCGGTATTTCACTCCATTCCGATTTTGCTGAAGCCGACAGATGCTTCGCAACTCTGGAGCAAGTTCTTCCGCCACAACATAACCGGCATGATGACCAGATTGCCCTCCAGCAGTTTTCGACCCCCGCCCGGCTTGCCTGGGCTATGGCTTTGGCAGCGGGCACAAAGCCCGAAGATATCGTACTCGAGCCATCCGCGGGAACGGGAATTCTCGCCATCTGGCCGCATCTTGTTGGCGCGAAGCTAATCCTCAATGAGATCGACGGCCTGCGCGGTGCGTGTCTAAACGAGCTGTTTCCGGGCGCTCCGCTCTCCTCACACGATGGCGAGCTGATCGACGAACTGCTTCCACCGCGCCACAATCCAAATCTTGTCATAATGAACCCGCCATTTGCCCGTAGCGCAGAACGGGGCAAAGACTACCGCTCAGCCCTGCGGCACTTGCGCTCTGCCTGGCGGCGTCTGGCGCCAGGCGGACGGCTTGTCGCGATCATGCCCGAAGGCTTTGACGCGACCATATTTGCTAAAAACGATCCTGCTCCCTGCGCTCTGCGTTTGGATGCGCGCATCATGCGATCTTTCGCCCGCCGGGGAACCGGCATCACCGTGCGCCTGGTGGTCTTCGATAAATTTGTTTCCGAGCAATGCGTAACACCAATCGACATCGCTGATTTTGAGGGTTTGTACAGAGCCTGCTGTGCTTTGCCCGCTCGCGCTACCTCCAAACCAACGGCGCAAACTTCCAGGTCCAATGCAAAGCCATTCGCGCTGGTATCGAACGATCGTTCGAAACGCCCTGTCGCGCCAGTTTCCAAATCCTCTCCAGACTCGCAAATATCCGAAAAACTCATCTTTGAAGTTCTCGGCGATGCGGCACCAACACCGGAGCAAAAAGGCATTTATCTAGCCTATCGGCCAAGCCGGATATCAATCGCCAATGCTCCCGTTCACCCGACCCCACTGGTGGAATCGGTAGCGATGGGGTCTGTTGCTGCGCCAGTCCCGCAGCACCAGCCATTGGTTCCGGCAGACTGGCGGGAGAAACAGCTTCTTTCCGATGCACAATGCGAAACGCTTATTTATGCAGTAAACGCCTTCGCCCGCGATTTGCCCGGTACTTACAGGCCAATCAACAAAGGCTCTGGGCTGGAACCGTCCGAAGAGGGTTTCTGTTATCGGACTGGCTTCTTCCTAGGTGATGGAACTGGCGCGGGGAAGGGCCGAGAGATTGCTAGTGTCATCATGGACCGGTGGCTGCAGGGTCATTGCCGTCATATCTGGATTACCAAAAACGAGACCTTGCTTGAGGACGCCCGCCGGGACTGGTCCGCGCTCGGCGGCTTGCCGCTTGATATCCAGTCGCTTTCGAGCTGGAAGCTGGGAAGGCCGATTTCAATGTCAGGCGGGATTTTATTTGTCACCTATCCAACGCTGCGCTCGGGCAGGATGGATACGACTAGACTTGCTCAAATATTGGAATGGGCAGGGCAGGAATTTGATGGCGTCATAGCCTTTGATGAAGCTCATGCGATGGCGGGTGCGCTGGGGGGAACGGGAAGCCGCGGCAAAGTCAAAGGATCCGAACAGGGCATTGCAGGTCTGCGTCTTCAAAATCTTCTGCCCAGCGCGCGAGTATTATATGCATCAGCAACCGGCGCATCTGATATTGCCAACCTTGGTTATGCGGCGCGTCTTGGATTGTGGGGACCGGAAACCGCCTTTCCCAATTATGACACGTTCCTCACCGATATCCGAGCGGGCGGTATTTCTGCGATGGAACTGGTCGTGCGCGACCTTAAATCCCAAGGTCTCTATCTGGCCCGCGCCTTGTCCTTCGCGGGCGTTGAATATGAGCTTCTCGAACATGAACTGACCAAGGAACAAATATCGGTTTACGATAGTTATGCCGGGGCTTGGGCGATTATTCACAAGAATCTCGAGGCGGCCCTTGAAGCCACGCGGATCGTTGATGAGGATAGCGGCGATACGCTTAACCGAAATGCAAAAGCAGCGGCGCTTTCGATATTCGAGGGTACCAAGCAGCGTTTCTTCGCGCAGCTGCTGCTATCGATGAAACTTCCCAGCCTGCTCCCGGCGATCGAACAGGCATTGGAAGAGGGACATTCCGCCGTTGTGCAGCTTGTCTCGACCGCCGAGGCAATGCTCAACCGCAGACTTGCCGATCTCAGTGCTGAAGAACGCGAGCAGCTTGATATCGACCTGTCCCCGCGCGAATATGTCATTGATTATCTGGCCAAAAGTTTTCCGGTCCGTTTGATGCAGGTGTTCCTCGATGATGACGGCAACTTGCGATCAGAGCCTATGTCCACTTCGGAAGGCCATCCAGTCCTCTGCCCGCGCGCCGTTCAGGCAAGAGACGCGATGATCGAAAAGCTGTGCGCGCTTCCGCCCATTTGGGCGGCGCTTGATGCGGTAATCGAACGTTTTGGAACAGATCATGTTGCCGAAGTGACGGGCCGGACCCGCAGGCTTGTAAATGGCAGCGACGGACGTCAACGTCTCGAACGCCGCACGGCGCGGTCGAATTTAATCGAAGCTCAGAGCTTTATGGACGGCGAGAAGCGCGTGCTTATATTTTCTGACGCAGGCGGGACAGGCCGGTCCTATCATGCCGATCTGGACGTACAAAACCAGCAGCGGCGCGTGCATTTCTTGCTCGAGCCGGGCTGGCGGGCCGACAATGCCATACAGGGTTTGGGCCGCACCAATCGTACCAACCAGGCATCCGCGCCGCTCTTTCGGCCCGTAACCACTGATGTCAAAGGTGAACGGCGTTTTATCTCCACCATCGCCCGGCGCCTCGACAGCCTTGGCGCTTTGACTCGCGGCCAAAGACAAACAGGCGGTCAAAACCTGTTTAACCCGGCTGATAATCTTGAAAGCGAATATGCTCGCGACGCGCTCACTAGCTGGTTCCACCTGCTTTATGCAGGTAAATTGGATGCCGTATCACTGGACCGCTTTCAGGATGTCACGGGCCTTAAGCTTGAAACACCCGATGGTGATCTGGCTGAAAAACTGCCAACCATCCAGCGCTGGCTAAACCGGATATTGGCGCTGCCCATCGCTCTGCAGAATGCAATATTTGATGAATATCTGTCGCTGATCGAAGCCCGCGTCGAAGCGGCGCGTGAAGCGGGAACTTTGGATATGGGCGTTGAAACCATTGCGGTTGATACATTTGAAATTATGTCAGACAAGCTTCTGCGAACGGATGGTATTTCTGGCGCAACCACGCATCTTGTGACCTTGGAAACACAGCGCCCGCTTAAACCGCTCCGTTTCAAGCGACTGTACCAACTATATGATTTCAGCTTGCCAAATATCCATCTGCTGCAAAACGCGCGCTCGGGCGGTGTCGCCTTATCTATTCCGACCCGGCGTATGATCACCGATGAGGGAGAGACAATCGAACGCCGCCGCCTGATCAGGCCGCTAAAATCGGTAAATTGGACACTCGAAGCTTTGTCGGAAAGCCTTTGGGAGCAGGTCGATTTCAAAAGCTTCCGAAAAGGCTGGATGGATGAGGAAGAACAAGCGGCGATGGAAACGGCCCATGAACGCGTACATCTCGCCACCGGATTACTGCTGCCAGTCTGGAATAAAATCCCCGGAGAGTTTGTTCGTGTCACCCGCATTGCAGCGAGCGACGGGCGTTCGATCATTGGCCGCGAAATTTCCGAACTCGATATGGCTGATCTCGCACGGGCCTTTGGTCTCGACATGAACCAGACTATCAATCCCTCCCGGATTGCAGAAATGGTGATGCAAAGCGGCAAGCCGTTTTCAGTTCAAAGCCATGATGACCTTATGGCCAAACGCTCACTGGTCAATGGCAGCCAGCGACTGGAACTGACGGGCTTTTCAGCCGAGCGGCTCGTCTGGTATAAATCCAAAGGCTGTTTCACCGAGATTATCCGCTACCGCACGCGTCTATTCGTGCCGGTCAATGAAGCAGCGCAGATACTGGAAAAACTGACTGCCTAAGCGCTTCCGCTCTCCCTCAATCTCAAACCACCAGAAAGCGAACGCGTGATCTCTAAGAATGAGAGGGGAGGAGGCTTGGCCCTTTTGAACCCGGTTTTGGCGATGGTCGCCGAAAATCGTTAGTTCGATCAATCAGGAGTTAAAAATGTTCAAATCTATTCCACTCAACAAACTCGTTGAATCCAAGAAAAATGTCCGCAAGCGGACTGATCCGGCAGCCGATGCATGGCTGAAGGCGGATATTGCTGCGCGAGGATTGTTGCAAAATCTGGTCGTCAACGCGATTGCGCGCGGCAAATTTGAGGTCACGGCAGGTGGCCGCCGTCTCAACCAGTTGAAGGCACTTGCCAAGGACAAAGCGATTAAGAAGACCGAGCCGATCACATGTCTGGTCAAAAACGGCGAAGCGCATGAAATCCGGGAAATCAGTCTGGCCGAGAATTTCCAGCGCGTAAAACTCAATCCGGCTGATGAAGCCGAAGCGTTTCAGGATATTGTGAACGACGGCGCAAGCGTTGAAGATGTTGCCATTCGCTTTGGTCAGACCGTTCGCTTTGTCGAAGGGCGTTTGCGGCTCGCCAAGCTCGCACCAGTGGTTTTTGAGGCGTTGGCAAGCGGTGACATCACGCTTGATATTGCAAAAGCTTACGGCGCGACCTCGGATGTCGAACGTCAGGCCCAGGTGTTCGAGGAAGTCTCTGGAGGATATTACAGCGTAAATTCCGACAGCATCCGGCGCATGGTTCTGGACGCCAGTGTCCAGGCCAGCGATCCCCGCGCCGTTCTGGTCGGACGCGATGCTTATCTCGAGGCAGGCGGCAAGATCGACCGGGAGCTCTTCGATGATGATGAAACTGAAAGCTGGGTTGACGTTGCTCTTCTTGAACGTCTCGCTGCTGAGAAAATGGAATGGCGATCCGACGAGATCAAAGATCAGCATGGTCTTGCTTGGGTAAAGCCGACGCTCGACTGTTATGTCTCGCATGAACTTGTCGAAGGCTTGAACCGGCTTCCTACCGAGCTTGAACCGCTTAGCGAGGAGGCAATCGCGCGTCTGTCTGAATTGGAAATCGAATATGACGGCGAAGCTGTCATCCTCGAAAATGAAGACAGCAGCGAAGATGACGTTTTCGCAGCCGAGAAACGCGTGTCGGAAATCGAACAGGAAATGCGCTCGCTGGATGATCGCAAACCAGTTCTGGCCGATGCGCTTCGCAGCGAAGCAGGCGCTTTTCTGGCACTTGGTAACGACGGGATACCGACATTGGTTCCGCAATATTATACGGACAAGGTTGATGTCGAGCATGAAGATGAAGGCGTTGAACTAGTCGAGGAAGGCGAGGCCGCCCAACCCAAGCGCACGGCGCTTTCCAAACGCCTTGTCGATGAACTGGCGATGCAGCGGCGCGATATTTTGTCGCTTCATGTGGCAAGCGATCCGGCGCTCGCGCTCGATTTTATGATCTTTACGCTTGCGGATAGCGACAGCCATGACTGGCGGGCACAGGAGGCATCGACGCTGAAAGGCCCTGTTGCAAATGGTCCGGCGCATAATTTCGAGGCAAAGGATGCACCGGCAAGTGCAAGCCTAGCGGAATTGCGCGGATCGCTGGATGAAAGTTGGAAAGCTAGCACTACCGATGTCGAGCGTTTCGTGGCATTTCGGGAGCTCAGCGATGACGCGCGCAGCGCGTGGCTCGGCCATGTTGTCTCGCGAACGCTGATTGCGAGCCTGAATGTTGAAGGCGATCGCCAAGTTTCAATGCACGATTATCTGGGCGGTATCTTGGAAATCGATATGGCGGCTTGGTGGCGACCGACTGCGGCCAATTATTTTGACCGTGTACCCAAGGCCAAAACGCTTGACGGCATGCATGAGGTCGGCGGTTTGGAGCTTTCAAACCGCTACGGCGCGTCCAAAAAATCCGATCTTGCAGCAACCGCCGAACGCATCTTCTCCGGAAACTTCATCGCAGAGGCTGAAGTCAAACAGCAAGCTGCGCGGTGGGTTCCCGATGCGATGCGCTTTGCTGATTTGTCTGCGGCTGATGAAGTTTTGGAAGATGAAGCTTCGGAAGCCGGCGCATCAGAAGATATTCCAGAGATAGCCGACAAGGCTGCCTGATCCTCCTCCTGACAGGTGGTCTTCTGGCTGAAGCGGCTTGCCTTTTTAAGGCAAGCCGCTTCTTTTCATCAAAATCATGGCAGTAGGCGGTTACCGGATCGCGGCCAGTTGACCGGCAACTTCCGGGAGTGATGCAATTTCAATGCCCTCGGAATGAGGATAGCTTTCGGAGCCTGGATATATGACAAGCTTGCGATCCGGGTGTATGTCGTCGCAGGCGTTGTAAAAGCCTCTTTCCAATTTTGGCGTCAAGCTTCGCTTGATCTCAATCGCCCATCGTTTGCCTGTGGGCAGCGTCAAAAGGAGATCGATTTCCGCTCCTGCCGATGTCCTGTAAAAATTAGCCAGCGCAGCTTCAGGTGCGGCAGCGATCAGGCTTTCGATGACAAATCCTTCCCAGCTGGCTCCGGCGACCGGATGGCCAAGCAGGGCTTCGAGACTGTCTATGCCCAGTAGCGCGTGAACAATGCCGCTATCGCGTACATAAACACGCGGAGATTTGACCAGTCTTTTGCCGGTATTATTGTGCCAGGGCTCAAGACGCCGAACGAGCAGCAAGTCAACCATCAAGTCAAGATAGGATGCAACCGTTTTTCCATCGACCCCCAATGATCTTGCGAAATCGGCAGCATTTAATAAGCCTGATTGATGATGCGCGAGCATGACCCAGAAACGTCTTAGTGTTTCAGCGGCAATTCTCGGTCCCAGTTGCGGGATGTCCCGCTCCAGATAGCTGCGGATAAAATCCCTGCGCCAGCGTAGGCTCATCTGATTGCTTTTGGCAAGATAACTGTCCGGGAAGCCACCCCTTACCCAAAGTTCATTCAAATCGCCTGGATCAATTTCCAGAGGGTCAAGTGGCCGCATTTCCAGATAGGAGATGCGGCCCGCCAGACTTTCGCCCGACTGGCGCATCAGGTCCAGAGATGCTGATCCTAACAGGAGGAACCGGCCCGTTCTCCTTCCCTTTTTACGCCCTTTGTCAATCAATCCGCGCAAGTTCTGGAAAAGATCCGGAACACGGTGAACTTCGTCGAGGATTACAAGCTTGTCTTCATGATTGCCAAGATAAAGCTCCGGTTCTCTTAATCGGGACCGGTCAGCATCCGATTCCAGATCGAGATAGAGGGAAGGACCGCTTTCACCAATTTCCTGCGCTAGAGTCGTTTTACCCACCTGACGCGGCCCAAGCAAGGCTACTGCTGGACTTTCATCCAGTCTTTCGAGCAAAATATCGTGGATTCGGCGGTTAATCATCCTTGCATTTATGGAGTACAGTTCCAGAATTGCAAGTTATATTGATAGCCTGACTTCCTGATGAGAGAGGAGAGGGGGGCTTGGGCCTGTCTGATCCGGCAATTTTGCTGGATATATTCAGGAGAATACACATGCCCAAAAGATCATATCTCTCACCGAAGATATCCCCAGCCGCAAGGATCACCGCCGCGATCATTGAAAAACTGGAAGTTGGAACAAAACCCTGGATACAGCCTTGGAGAGGACTTCCAGTCTCACGGCCCTTGCGCAGTTGCGGTACGCCCTATCGCGGAATGAATGTATTCTGGCTCTGGATGATGGCGCAAGAGAACGGCTATAGCGCGCCATACTGGATGACCTACCGGCAATGCGCATCGCTTGGCGGTCAGGTCCGCAAGGGCGAAAAATCGTCCATCGCCATATTCTACAAAAGCTATACCAAAGAAGTCGAAGCTGCGGATCATGGTGAAGCGCAGGAGGAAACCCGCCGCGTGCTCAAATCCTATGCTATATTCAATGCCGATCAATGCGACGGTCTGCCCGAACGCTACCATCCCACGGCTGAAGTATTGGATATCGAACCGGAGGGACGAGCGGAAGAGTTGGATCAATTCTTTGCGCGAATTGGTGCCAATACCCGCGAGCATGGCAGCAGCGCCTACTATGAACCGGTAGCTGACCGTATTACGATGCCGCCCATCAGTCTGTTTGATGGCTATGACCAATTTTGTGCGACCCTTTCTCATGAACTTGGTCACTGGTCAGGCCATAAGTCGCGCCTGAATCGTGATCTCAAGAACCGTTTTGGCAGTGCTGCTTATGCCGCCGAAGAGCTGGTAGCAGAGCTTTCCAGTGCCATATTGGGCGCGGAGCTTGGCCTTCCGGTCGGACATCTGGATAATCATGCAAGCTATATCGCCAGTTGGCTAAAGCTGCTCAAAAAGGATGATCGCGCTATACTGACAGCGGCGGCGCGCGCGGAAGAGGCGTCAAATCTGCTGTTGAGCCTTGGCGGTTATGTGCAACAAGAGTCTGGTGAATTATCCGATGCCGCATGATTGAGCAAAAAACTTGCAATCTTGCAAATGAAAGATTATTGTAAAATACATTCATTAGAAAGAAATGAAAATGACTAAACGGGCACTCAAAATAGAACGGAGCGATGATAGGTTGCTAAGTTCTGCAATTGGTAGAATTGCAAAATTCTGGAACCTGAGCAATGTCAAATTAAGTGCGGTGCTGGGCCTGTCGGAAGCAACCATTTCCCGGCTTCGTTCGGGAAAAACATTTCTGGATCCTGCATCCAAATCTTTTGAAGCTGGGCAGTTTCTCCTGCGGCTGTTCCGCAGTCTGGACGCGCTTATGGGCAGTGATGATGATGCAGCCAAATCCTGGCTGACATCGCATAACCTTGATCTCGAGGCGCGGCCGATTGATCTCATCGACAGTTTCAAGGGACTTTTGACGGTATGTGACTATGTGGACGCCCACCGCGCTCGCGTCTGAATTTCGCCGCTACCGCAAAACCGTTTG
The DNA here is from genome assembly GCF_976973735.1 of Parasphingorhabdus sp. NYA22. Taxonomy (NCBI): domain Bacteria; kingdom Pseudomonadati; phylum Pseudomonadota; class Alphaproteobacteria; order Sphingomonadales; family Sphingorhabdaceae; genus Parasphingorhabdus; species Parasphingorhabdus sp. NYA22. The sequence goes on from NZ_OZ333477.1 coordinate 1,389,942, forward strand.
GCGGGTGGTCGAAGCGCAGCACCGTATATCGACCAATCGCTTGGCGGAAACCTTCGAAGATCAGGCACGCCTTGAAGAGCTTGCCGAAGCAGCAAAACCCGACCTTCCGAAGTCTGCTCAGGGTCTGCATTATCTTCTCGCTTCACCCTTTCGATACGGTCATAAAAGTCTGAGCCGGTTCCGGCGGGCGAATGAGCGTCCCGGCATTTTCTATGCCAGTGAGGCCGAAGCCACAGCGATTGCAGAGACTGCCTATTGGCGACTGCGTTTTTTCAGCCGATCACCGGATTTTGTGCCGGGGAACCGGACCAGCGAGCATCTGAGTTTTTCCGTTGCTGTTTCGACCTTACGCGCGGTTGATCTTTCCAGGCCGCCATTTGACGCGCAAGCATCAGACTGGGTGCATCCCAACGAATACAAAACCTGTCAGGAATTTGCTGATGTAGCTCGCAAAGCAGATGCGCAGCTTATTCGCACAGTCTCGGTGCGAGATCCGGATGCTGGATATAATAGCGCGATATTTGACCCGTCCATATTCGCCGGGAAGACACCGGATTATCGCCAGACCTGGCATTTCCGTTTTGAGCAGGGGCGACTGAACGCCATTGCGGCTTTTCCGGGCGGGGGAAGCTACGCCTTTGAACCGAAGATTTTCGGACTACCAAGTTCGCCTGGACACTGATCCCATAATCTCCTGATGGTAGACTGAGCATCCAGCCGTTTTTTCTCCCCGCAAGAGAGGCCCTGGACCATCAGGGCTTTGACGCAACCCCGCGAGGACTGCGGCCCGTGTGGCCCGCGCCAGCCTTGTCTCGCGAGGTTCCCCGCTTGGGCAAGCGGTGCGTCATGCGCCCTGACGTTCCTTTCGGGCTCTTGCGGGATAAAGCGGCAAGGTGCCGAACATCTCCCGCATATCAGGAGAACATCATGGACAATTTATTCAAACAGCAACTTGCTGGTCTTGACCTTTCCGGTCTCACGATCAGCAGTTCCCCATTTATATCATCGGATTTTCCAGCTCAGGATGCTATCTCGCAGACACTTGCAGCTGTTTGGTCGGATTTATTCGCTGTCTTTACCGATACCGCTCTTGAAGCCGACGTTGAAGATCTCGGATGGGGCTTCGTCAATCTCTTCCACCGCGCTGCGCAGCGTAAATCAAAGCAGCTTGACCGTGCATCGGATGAGGTCCGGGCACTCATCGCATCTGCTGATGGATCGGAAGTTCATACCAGCAACCTGGAAGAGCAGATAGAACGCGCGCAAGCCGCAGAAGCCTCCATGGTCGCCTTTGAAGAAATGCGCGAGGTTGCAGCAGCGCTCTATCTCGATGAAACGCACAGCTCCTGGAAACCAGTTTCCAGTTCCCGCGCCAGCCACGGGGCGATGCTGACCTCTGCCGTCATTCAGGGGCGGGATTTTCTCAAAGCTCGCAGCCAGTCCAGACGCAAAGCGCTGATGCCCGAGGGTGCGCCAATAATCTTTGCTGGTGGCCGCAACAAGCAAGACAGTACTGAAGATGCGAAGACTTTTGCCAACAATGTCTGGGCCACGCTCGACAAGGTGCATAATTCCGTTGGTGACATGGTGTTGGTCCATGGCGGAGATGGCAAGGGTGCCGACCGTTTAGCTGCCTCTTGGGCTGAGCGTCGCGGCGTTGCGCAGCTTACCTTTTCGCTGGATCGCCATTTGGGCGCACGAGCAGGCTTCAAACGCAATGAACAGATGCTGGGGCTCGCTCCTCGCTACGTCATTGCATTTCCCGGGAATGGCGTATTGGAACGTTTGGTCATCGAAGCCAAGAGACGGCGTATCACGGTCGTTGATCGGCGCGGGCCTCTTGGCGTCAGTCCCAAGACAAAGCCAGCCGATACAGGCAGCTAGGCTGTCCGAGTCAGCACCGCTTTGGCGGCGCTGACTTTTCTCGCTGAGAGGAAAGGAGGCTCGGGTTTCCCTGAGCCGGACACACGGTGTGATCGGCTGAAACAGAACCGGAGGTATTTATCATGGAAACGAGGGAATGGATGACGGACTATTTCGACAAACAGAAAACCCGCAATGCGCGTTTGATCCAGTCTTTTCAGCGCAACAAGTCAGCTATTCTTGATGGGCTGCGAGAAGCAAATGTAGCGAGCGTTGAGCTCAACTATGACGGTATGGGCGATAGTGGTTGTCTGGAAGGTGCTACCTATTATTCGAACGATAACAAACCAATCGACTGTTCCGATACCAAAGTTGCAATTGAAATTTTTGAGATTGGTTCGACCATGATCATGCGTAAATCCATGCCACTGGCAGAAGCGCTTGAAACTCTCGCTTATGATGCGCTGGAAGTTCATCATCCGGGATGGGAAATCAATGAAGGAGCCTATGGCATCTTCAGGATCGAGGTTGAAGAGGGTACGATGGCACTGTGCTGTAGTCTTCGGAGCACCGACTATACCGAAACAGAAATCGGCGGAGAGGAATAATGTCGCATTGTCATTATCATGCGCTTTCTTCGGTCCGTAAATGGGGCGGGGAGGCAAGCGATTATCTGCCCCTGCATCAATGGTTTGATAAATCGAAGGAAATATTGGCGGACCCGCGTCACCGGGCGCTCCGGCATCATGCCGAAGGTATATTCATGCTGGAATCACTCTTCGGTACGACCATTGTTAACGCCGATGGCCGCGAGGTTCCTGTCCGCCTGATCGGCGAACAGCATGTCATGGAAGATTTGGGAACCATCCCCTCGTTTGCGGATTGGGCGCGGCTGATCGAACCACAGGCCTGGATGATGCGAGGGCAACCAAAGCTCGTCGCCGTTGAAGCGAATATGGCGGCGTAAGGCTTTTTCACGCGCAGCCTGTTCCGTACTACGTGTGCCGGTGTTGCAGGCGGGTTCCCAATATATAACCACTAAGCCAGCCGTTAAACATGCTTGCTTCAATCGTGATTGACGGATCCAAAACACGCGCTGTCAGCGTCTCCTGAAGATCAAATCAACCGTGACCAATTCGGCTTTTTCGCGAACCTTCCTGAACCAGGTCAGCCGCATTGCAACCAGCTTTGTTACCGGCCGTGTTGCACCTTTCAGGTGCTGCCCGCACCACCCGGACAAAGCTGGTTTCCCTTCGGTGCAATCCCGCTTCTCCCTGTTTCTAACGGATGTTCGCAAGCCGGAATGGTCCGGTTTGAAGATTAATATCAGGAGAATAACAATGACAAATATCGTAGTTTTGGTTGGACGTGTCACTCGCGATCCAGAAAGCCGGGAAACAAACGGTGGTACAACGGTTACAAATCTTTCGGTCGTAACCGATCGGCCAGCCCGCAACAGTGAAGGCAAGACCTACAAGGATGAAAAAGGCTTTACGGTCAAAGATGCAGAATTCCACCGTATCACTTGCTTCAACGGTCTTGGCAAAAACGTTGCCCAATATTGTACCAAGGGCCAGATGGTTTCGATCGAAGGGCGCCTGCATTATACGCAATGGGAAGATGCCGATAAAATCAAACGCTATGGCTGCGAAATTCTTGCCGATAAGGTGGATTTTCTCACCCGCGGTGCTTCCCAGGATAACAAGGATGCACCCGATATCGGTGAATAATCCTTGATCTTCATGCTTAATCAATCAGGCCTCGCCGGTTTCCCGGCGGGGCCTTTTTTATGTTCACATGCGTGTTTAGGGAGTTAGCGCGCTGAAGTAGAATTTCCAATTTTGAGTGTGGCTAGCGCCTGCTCTTCGTTCATTTTTCCAAGAACTGTTCCCATGCGCTTGAGACTTTTTGCGCTGAACGTTTCGACGCCGGTTCCCAAGAACATCCGTCCAAGTTCGATTGCCGCTTTGGTCTCCAGCTCTTGCTGTTTTGTGTCGAGTTTTGCGCGTTCGCTTTCAAGCTTTTTGAGCGCTGCCAGCGCACCTGTTTTTCTGGTCATGAGATTTCCTTTTTCTCAGTGTTGACCCCTTGAAACTCCGTAATTGCATATTGTCCCACCTGTAGGAAAATGATTTTTGCGAATGTAATCTGGATGTGGAATACGAATTTGGGGAGGGGTTGCTCACTTGAAGTCCAAGTATGATGCGCGAAGGGCCACCGCGTAAAGGACGACGGGGCCCCACCATTTTACCGCTCCGGCGGCTGGGCCGCCTTACGCGATAAAATCGTTTCCCCCATCGCCGCTTCGCGGCCGCCTGTTCCAGCCGGTCCTGTGACCCGGTAACCCTTCACGCATCACGAGACTTGTCGTCATTTTGACAAATTTCAGGAGGTAGTATGACACAGGTTATAGATACGGTATTTGATGCACAAAGCTATTTTGCGGCAGTAGAAACAGCGGAACGGAGGGCTCTACACAGCTTCTTTGATCAGCATGTCGTTGAGGACGACGACCAGGGTTATGTAGCACTGGATGAAGGAGATTATAACGCGCTACCGACATGGGCAATGAACCGGGTTGTCCATACTGTCCATGGGGCGCTGCTGGATGAATTCTAAGGACGGCACACAGGGCAGGGGCCGGAAACGGTCTCTGCCACTATTTTTGTTCGCTTCAGAAAGTGGTAGCGCCGAAAATGTCTTTCAAACCTAGCCCCCCGACCGTCGGCCTGAAAGACATTTTCTGCACTGTCGGTTGGCTTAAACCTAACAGGGAGAAATACAAGGTACTTTGCCGAAAGGCGATTCCATACAATCATTCCGGGAATCGAGTTGCTAACTATCAGGAATAAAGATTATTCAGAATTTCCGTATCGATTCTGGCCATTTGCGACCCGGGCTGGCGTTGATATGGAAAACACCCAAATCGGGTGACATAGGGGCAGCGGAATCCCCATTCTGCTGCCCTTATTTTTTGCTCGTGCTTTAGTTTGTAATTCTAGCCATGGGGTAATTGTGGAACGCCGATGTCAAGCATCAGCGCGCGTTTTTATCCATGCTATCCACGTGGCATAACGCCACATGATGTAATCGAGAAAATTCCTAGAAATTTACTGCCGAGCTGGGAACAAAAGAGCGCACACCGTACGCAGCTCGCTGCCTTGGGTATATTGTTTTATATCAATTGTTTAAGTTCCAAAATGGCCCGATGTAACAGACAAATCCTCTAAGACTTGGTGGGTTTTGGGCAAGTCTTACCCCAATCACGTCAGCATAACATATTGATAAAAAGCGATATATAACCGATTGACTTAGACTTGTTCACGATTTATTCTTATTGGGCTTTTCGAAGGGTGAACCAGGTTCTTGAACGTCAAGGAACCTGAGTATGACCAACCATATTTGCTTACAAACCTATCTTTCTTATCCGCTGGCGCAGTGGGTCAGGTCGGAGGCTGACGATCACGGGGAATGTGTCAGCGTCTTCATTCGTGATCTTGTGATGGCGGCGTATATTGCGCAGGATGAAGGTAATAGCGACGCTTTAAAAGGCCTCGACAAAGCCCGCGAGATTGTATTTTCGTCCGTAGCGCTTGATGCCATTTTGACTGCCCATCCAGATAGTTCGCTTCGGCAAAAAACCCATGATGCCTATGCCCGCCGCCTGCAGCGATTGGGGCTTGCTCCTGCCTCTTCGAATGGAGGTCGTGATGAAGCGTAATCTGGTCAATTTCACGCGCGGTAGCCAGCTTCTCGGGCACTTTGGATTCATGTTCGCAAGTGGGCTCAAAGCCCCTCTCATTATCGCTGCTATTCTCCTGTTAGGGATGTGCTATTGGCAGGTAACATCTGGCCTCACCGACCATCAGCGCTACCTTGCCGGCATGAACCTTTATGCATCGCTCTACGGGTTCATGGAGTTTGATCCTACCAAGCCGGTTAATCTTGATCTTGCCGGTGGCGCGAGCACTGAAATGGCGATTTCAACGGTTCAGAACTTCCCTCCTGTCGTGCGCGCAATGGAAGCATTATGGACTGCGCTCCGGACGGCTTTGGCCATCTCCGTATTGCTGTTTCTGCCTGCCTTTATACTATTTTATTGGGTGGCTGAATATTTTGGTGGACGGTCGAAAGAAAGTAAACATGAACGCGGAGCGCAGCTTGCAACATTGCCCCAGCTGCAAGCGGAAATAACCCGCCATAATGCTAGCGAGCAGGTAAGGGAAATGCGCGCCGAATTAGGCCGGCGTTGGCGACTGGCAGGGCAGCATGGGCTCGATGCGGCGGGCTATTATACTCCCTCTGCAATTACAGGTGTTCGTTATCCCTGGCGGCTTGAACAGAGCCATGCGATGCTGATCGGAACCACCGGAACCGGTAAAACCGTTGCCCTGCTGGAGATGATAGACGAGGCCCGCAGAAAGGGACAGCGCGCCGTCATATTCGATCTGACCGGCGCTTTTATCGAACATTTCTATGACCCTTCGCGTGATGTCATATTGAACCCGCTTGATGCCCGCTGTCCGCAATGGAGTGTGTTCAATGATTGCAGCACCATTGCCGAATTTCACAGCGCTGCTGAAGCAATAGTACCCCAGGATGGCGGCGGCGATGACCAGTTCTGGGTTATTGGTGCCCGCTCGGTATTTGTGCAATCCTGCATGCAACTGATGAAGGCGGGAACGCCAACCAACGAGGCGCTCGCAAACAAGCTGATTACGGCCGATCTCACAGATGTTCATAAGCTCCTAAAGGGTACTGTCGCGGAGCAACTGACCGCGCCCAAAGCGGCCCGGATGGCAACCTCAATCCGGGCTGTGCTTAATGCAAATGCCGAGGCTTTGATGTTGCTGCCCAAACATGGTCCGCACTTTTCAATCCGCGACTGGGTGCAGGGTGAATGCGAACGCGGCGGGATCATATTTATATCCGCGCGCTATGTGGACATGAGTATCTGTTCCAAGCTGCTAACATTGTGGATGGACACTGCGATGAATACCCTCATGTCGATGAGCCGGACATCCGATTTGCGGGTGTGGTTCATGATTGATGAGCTGGGCGCATTGCACCGGTTGCCAGCGCTGGAAAAAGGTTTGCAAACGGCCCGCAATTTTGGCGGCGCTATCGTGACTGGTATTCATGCATTTGCCAAACTCAAGGAGGTGTATGGTGAAAATATGGCGATGACATTGTCTTCGCTTGCGCGCACCAAATTAATACTGGCTACAGCCGACCGGGAAACGGCAACATGGTGCTCAGACTTTATCGGTCACCGGCAGATACGCGACATGGAAGAAGGCTATAGTTACGGCTATAATAATGCCCGTGATGCCGTCAGTCTAACCCCCAGAAGGCAGATCGAACCGCTGCTGCTGCCCGATCAATTTATGAACTTGCCGCGGCTCAACGGCTACATCAAGTTCCCCGATGGCTTCCCCGCTGCGCCGGTTAAACTGGTCCCGCAATCCTGGCCCAGTCTGGCAGAAGGATTTATTGCGCGGGCATTTGATGAGCCCGATGAACTGTATAAACCTCGCGCACCCAGCAAAGAACCACTGCCGTCTTCCAAGTCTGAAGGGACGGCTAAAAATAGCCACAGCGGGGAGGAGGAGCCAGCAGCGGACTCCGATGACAATGACGAAGGCGTCAAACAATCTGCGGCCGATCAGAAGGAGTTTGCCTTTCGGGAGCCCGAAGAAATCACCGACGTCCAGTTGTCCGATGAGCCTCAAGATAAAATACTGAAGGGCAACACAGCGGATCCCGCTACCGATGGTCCGATTAAATCGCTCGGCAAGGATGAGCAGGCGCCATCACCGTCTCCCGAAGATGACAAACAGCAGCGCTCTGATCTGCCTGATCCATCCGATCCAGCGAACAAGGCCCGGTCGCTGAGCGGTCTGCCGCGTGATGCTGGCCGGGATCTCCGTGAGGGCGCTGTGCGTGATGAGCCGGACCGCGATATCGGCGAATATGACATGTGAAACCTGCGCGGTGGAGGGCGCGTTCAATGATAGGAATGGACTATGCTCTCCGCTTCCAATGTTCGCTCTGCGGGCGGCGCTGCAACTTATTTTGCGGCGGATAACTATTATACCAAAGCCGATGCCGACCGGTCCGGTCAGTGGATCGGAGAAGGAGCGGAGCGGTTAGGTTTAAAGGGCCAGGTGGACGCGAGCGGCTTTGAAGCTTTGCTGCGCGGTGAATTGCCAAATGGCGAGCGTGTTGGCAGCGATAAACAATATCACCGCGCCGGAACCGATCTTACTTTCTCGCTGCCCAAAAGCTGGTCGTTAATCGCTCTGGTGGGCGGCGATAAACGGATCATCGAAGCTTACCGGACGGCGGTGATCGAGACGCTGCAATGGGCCGAGAAAAATATCGCCGAAACACGGGTTTTTTCTCGCGGCAAGATCAAGGCCATTGGTTCCGGCAATCTCACCATTGGACTGTTCCAGCATGATACCAATCGCAATTCTGAACCCAATGTTCATTTTCACGCGGTTGTCGCCAATATCACCCAAGGCCCGGACGCCAAATGGCGGGCGCTGCATAATGACAAGCTCTGGTCGAACAACACGCTTCTGAACAGCATGACGATGGCGCGCTTTCGTCTTGAAATCGAAAAGCTTGGCTATCAGCCTGCCCATCAAGGCAAGCACGGTAATTTTGAAGCCGCAGGTATATCGCGCGAAGCGGTCATGGCCTTTTCGACCCGCCGACAGGAGGTGCTTGATGCGCGCCGGGGACCAGGACTGGAAGCTGGCAAGATTGCCGCTCTGGCCACCCGTGCGCCCAAAGAAGCCATAAAGGACAGGGATGCCTTGTCTACAACATGGCAGGAAGCAGCACGGGCGATGGATCTCGATCTTGGCGGATTGATCGACAAAGCGAACATTCGCGCAGCTGGTTTGGAGGTTGATAAAAATCCCAATCTGTCGCTGGCGCAAAAAGGGATGATTTTCCTGCGCGCGTTTGCAGAAAAAATTCAGGGATTTGGTCCAAAGCCTTCCGCCGATCCTTTGGTGCCAGTGCATATCCTGAACAAACCCCGCGAAGAGATAGCTGCAGCGCAGGCGACCGCTTCAGCCATTCGCCATCTGGCGCAGCGCGAAGCAGCCTTTGGGGTTCATGATGTTTACAAGACAGCTTTGGATTTTGGCCTACCGACATCCATTGCCCATGTCGAACGCCGTGTACGGGCGCTGGTCAGGGAAGGTGAGCTCGTCCGGGGCAAAGGACGCGACCGTGATTTTGTCACCACGCGTGATGCTTTGCAGACCGAGCAGCGGATAATTGGACAGGTTGAAGCGGGCAGGGGCAAGTCAGAGCCTTTTTTGTCATCGGGCATGGCAGGCGATCAGCTGCAAGCGGTCGCGGGTCTTAACTTTGGGATGACACTTAACGAAGGACAAGAGTCCGCAGGCCGGATGATATTATCATCGTCCAACCGCATTATCGCGGTGCAGGGCATTGCCGGGGCAGGCAAGAGCAGCCTTCTTAAACCCGTCTCGCAGCTTTTTGGCGAGAATGGTAAAACGGTTCTGGGTCTCGCCGTCCAGAATACGCTCGTCCAGATGCTCGAACGCGATACCGGGATTGCGTCGATGACCCTGGCGCGCTTCATCGGAAGTCACAAAAACCTCCTACAGGAGGGAGCGGATAAAAATGCTCTCACAGAAGCCAAAGCCGCCATGAAAGACCATGTGCTGGTGCTCGACGAGGCCTCGATGGTATCCAATGTCGAAAAAGAAAAGCTGGTCCGGCTCGCAAACCTGCTCGAGGTAGACCGTCTGGTGATGATCGGGGACAAGAAGCAGCTTGGCGCTGTCGATGCCGGCAAGCCCTTCGCGCTTGTGCAGGCCTCGGGCATTGATACCGCAAAAATGATCACCAATTTGCGCGCGCGTGATAAAATATTACGCCGCGCACAATATTCAGCCCAGGCCGGAAATATCGGCGAGGCCATGTCCTATTTGAAGGACCATATTATCGAAACCAAAGAGGGCAGCGCCCTGATCGCTGCCGAACGCTGGCTCGCGCTCTCTCCGCACGAACGGCAATCCACGGCCATTTATGCTTCGGGTCGGGCGCTGCGCACCGCCGTCAATGAAGCGGTCCAGACCGGGCTTAAACAAAACGGTGAGCTCGGCAAACGCGGACTCAAATTGGAAACTTTCTCCCGGGTCAACAGCACCCGCGAAGAACTGCGCTATATTCACAGCTACAAACCGGGCATGATGATTGAACTTAAAGCTCCGGACAGAAGTCAGCGCCTTAGCAAAGGGCAATATGATGTCGTCTCGGTCGATGAACGCCCAAAGAAGCTTGTATTGAAAGATCACAGGGGCAGGGAGCGGAGCTTTCAGGTCAGCAAACTTCGCGCCAATGCATCTGAAGACCAGATTGCTCTCTATGAAAAGAAGCATCTTGATATTTATGCCGGTGATAAAATCCGCTGGACCGATAGCGATCACAAACGCGGATTGTTCAATGCGGATCAGGCAAGCATCACAGACATTGATGCCAAGCATGTTAGCTTGCGAACATCTTCCGGCATCGAACACCGGCTCCGCCATGATGATCCGATGCTCAAACGCATTGATCTGGCTTACGCGCTCAATGCCCATATGGCTCAAGGGCTAACCTCAGATCGCGGGATCGCCGTCATGGATAGCCGTGAACGCAATCTTTCCAACAAGCAGACGTTTCTGGTTACGATTACCAGATTGCGGGATGGTTTGACGCTAATTGTTGATAACCGCGAGAAACTGGAAACGGCGGTTGAAAAGAATGACGGCGCAAAAACATCGGCGCTCGAAGTGACCAAGCGTCTTGGTAAAGCCGCTGCCACGGGGCTTGCCAAAGGAAATGAACTTGCGCCCAAAGAACCGCAACAGGACCAGCGAGAACTTGAGAAAGAGCACAGCAAGCCATTGGATATGGGGATTTAGAATAGCTCAGAGCGATATTCCTCTCAAAGCGCGCGACCAAACCAAAGCACGCGACCTGCGATATGGACGGTGCTGCGATCAACATCCTCCCAGGTCGGATAGGTCGGGTTATCACTGGCAATGGTAATGAAGGGACTATCAGGACGCAGCGCAATTCGCTTGATCACCAGCGTGTCATCAACCCGCATCACATAGATCCCATCGCGGAGCCGCGAACCATGATCAGAAGCGTCCACGAGCACATCATCACCGTCCGACAGGGTCGGTTCCATGGAATCGCCCATGACGCGGACTACCGATAGGCTGACGCCTCTCGCCGGTGTCAGTTTGCGCAGCCAGCGTTCATCGAATGAGAAACGCGTTTTCCTATCCTCACTTGTCGCAAGCGCGCCATGTCCTGCAGAAACATTGACATCAAGCACAGGGACTTCGACCATACCGTCGCTGCCGGTTGGCGGTGGCCCGCCCAAGAGTTGTTCGTCAATGCCGTAAAAGCTCGCCAGCCTAAGCCTGTCCTCCGGATCCAGTTTGCGCGGTGTGCCGCGCTTTATGAACTGCTGGATATAGGCTGCATTACGGCCAAGCATTTTTGAGAGGCCGGAATAATCATCCCCGTTTTCGCGGATCAGCCGGTCCAGAGTTTTTCGTACATCATCCATCTTTTGTGCCTTTCGACCCCTCAATAGGATTTATCCTAGACAATATGCAATCTTCCTACTAGGAACATAACAAGAACGCAAGGAATTTATGATTCGAGGAGACCTCAATTGAAACTGTTGGATCGTATCGAAATGCACCTTAAGCAGACACATATGTCGCCGACGCGGTTTGGCAGGCGCGCGGTGGGTGATCCGAGGTTTGTTTTGGATTTAAGGGGAGGGCGCAGGCCGCGTGCCAGGACGTTGAAGAAAGTGGAGGAATATTTGCGGAAACAAGAAGCTTTTAGCTCGGGATCACAACCACTTGGGCTCAACAATAGTTGATGCGGTTTATTCGATTCAGATCGAACGTGAGGCCTATAGGCAATTAGTGTACGGACACCTTCAGAATTTACTCAGATTATCGTGCCAAATATAGTTTCGCATTAATCTTCCAATACGGAGCCATTTGATTTAGCATGAAATTTGAAAATACCAAAACTGTACTACTGCTGAACACACGGCTCTGGTCTTAAGGGTTAGTATTGTTCTCCTGCATTTCTAACATCAAAGGTTTTTGGGGCATATTGAAAACTTAGACATTGGCGAAAATTGGGGGCACGCATGAAAAGACTGGTATTTTGTTTTGACGGGACTTGGAATAAGCTTGCCGCCGACTCACCGACTAATGTTGTGCTGTTGGCAGAGATGACCAAGCCGATCGCATCCGATGGTACGCCTCAGTTAATCTACTATGACGAAGGTATCGGTACCGCTAAGGATGAACGGTTTCGCGGTGGCGCATTTGGCAAGGGGATGATGGACAACATCCGGGATGCCTATCGCTTTTTGCTGTTCAATTACGAACCCGGCGATCATATTTTTGCTTTCGGTTTCTCCCGGGGGGCCTTCACGGCCCGCTCGTTTGTCGGTTTTATCCGACATGCCGGAATATTGAATGTCGATAGCGCTAAAGAAATCGAAGAAGCGATCGGTCTTTATAAGGCAGTTTTCAAGGGTGACGGCGATGACTCGCTTGATGCGCTCAAATTCCGTTCCCAATATTCTTCACAAATCTGTGTGAGCGAGTGGGATAAGGACTGGCGGCAGGAGAATTGTAGCGAAATGGACTGGCGCGATATTCCTATCCTGCAAATCAAATATATTGGTGTTTGGGACACGGTGGCTGCGCTGGGCTGTCCCAAATTTATTCCTGGAGCCACTTGGATAAACCGAAAATTTAAGTTTCACGATGCCAAATTAACCAGCAAGCTGCAGGCGGCGCGCCATGCTGTGGCAATCGATGAGCGCCGTGTCCTGTTTGAGCCTGTCCTGTGGAACAACGTGGCGGATCTGAACACCGACCAAGACTGGTCGATGTATGATCCCCACGCCCCATATCAGCAAAAATGGTTTCCTGGCGTTCATGGTTCGGTCGGCGGCGGCGGTCCGGAACGGGGGCTTTCAGATGCAACGCTAGCCTGGGTTTTGAAGGGTGCCAGAGCGCAAGGACTAGAAGTTCGCAACGGCCCGGAATCACGAGCCTATGAAATTTCCCCCAACCATTTGGCTCCCTTGCAGAACGATCCCGAGGTTGCGCGCAGCGCCAACTCGCTCATCGGCAAGTTGAAGAGCGCCATGCTTTCTTCGGACCGTGTCGGACCAAATGATATTGTCCAGGTCAGCGCAAGCGCTCGCCGCCGCTGGAACGCTGAACCTAGTGCAGGACGAGGTGCTGCTGCGTATCGGCCAAAGACTCTGGACGCCGTTGCTTCTAGGATGACGGTATTGGGCGTGGATGCTGAGGGATCAGATGACGAAATTGCACTGGTCCATCCAGTAGTGCGTGGCGACACGCTGGGGAAACTGGCGGCAAAATATTTGGGTAACAAGAACAGATATGACGAGATTTTCAATCTCAATCGGGATCAACTCGATGATCCTGATGATATATTCGTTGGGATGGCCTTGAAGATTCCACCGGATCATTTGATGGGCAATGGAGCAGGAGGAGGAGATCATGTTACTGACTATACCCCGTCTACCTCAGGATCCGAAAATCTGCGGGATTGATGACGCGAAAGTTGTCGGTGACCTGATCGCGGAAGACGTGCCATTGTTTCGGCACGTTTTGAGTTAGGAACCCCAGGATCGCTGCCCTAAATTCGCGCGCCGTTGCGTAGCCTTGGTTATGGGTGATGTTTTTGTGCATCACTCCCCAGAGTCGCTCGATCGGATTGAGGTGGGGGCTGTAGGTCGGCACGAAGTGGAGCCTGATCCGCTGGCCTTTTCGGGCCAGCCATTCCTGCACCAGCCGGGCATGATGGTAGCGGGCGTTGTCGAGGAAGACGTGGATCAACCGCCGCGACGGATGGGCGGCAAGGATCGCCATGAGCAGCAGGATCGTGCTTTGCGCATCGACGGTGAGGACATCGAGCATCTGGGTCTTGCCGGTCTCGAGGTCGATGGCGCCATGAATATTCACCCGGTCACGGCCGCTGCTGGGGGAAATCGCTACCGCCTCGCCCGTGGGTGCCCAGCAGCCCACCGCACGGACCTGATGGGTCGGATGAACGGCGTCGACGAACACCACTGCCTCGTCGTTCTCAAGGCCGCACATCAGCCGGTCATAGTCTGCGATGAACGCCTGCTGCTTGGCCGCGTCCAGCTTGCCCGACACCATCGCAGGCTTGCGGTACGAAAGCTTCAGCCGATGCAGCAGCGCGATCAGCCCCGCGTGGCTGTACTCAATGCCAAAGCGACCGGCGATCCACGCGCCGATCGTGCGCGCGTTGCGTGGCAGGCTGGCGCTGACCCACGTAAACAGCGCGTCTTCCTGTTCCGCAGAAAGCCGGCTGTGACTGCCCCCAACATCGAAGACCACAAGGCCGGTCAGGCCATGCTCGTCATAAAGTCTGTGCCAGGAGCGAGCCGTGTCATCGTCGATCAACAAAGCCTCCGCCACCTCCTGGCAGCTCCATCCCTTGTCCAGCAGAATGATCGCATTGGCACGGCGCGCCGCGCGCGCTTCACTCAGCCCATCCCGCGCCAGAGCGCGTAGCTCAAGCCGTTCTGCTTTGCTCAGGAAACCACTGCGGATCATGCCCCAATACAGAATCGCTTCCCGACTATAACGCAACCGCTATTTTTTCGGATCCTCAAGGAGTCGGGGTATATCTACCTATTTTTTGTGCATGTAGCTGGCTGCGGGCCAAAATTCATTGATACAAGTATCCAGGCCAATGTATGATGAAAGATTGTATTTTTACATTTGGCATCTTAGTATTGAATTGGGTGAGATGTTAGCGAAGCAATTCCTGCACGACAGAAGGTTTGCGCGCGATCAATGCTAGGAGCACCTGAGCGGGACCGCTTGGATCTCTTCGGCCATGCTCCCAATTGAGTAATGTACCTTTTGCAACTCCAATGCTGCGGGCGAAGTCTGTTTGCGACAGGCCGGTTTTTTGCCGAATGTCAACGACATCGACGCTCGGTACTTCAATTTTGTGAACACGAGCGCCTTTAGTCTGGCCTTCGGCGAAAGCTAAGGCTTCATTCAACCCTTTTTCAATAGTATCGTAAGCGCTCATTTCTTTTCTCCATATGCCGCAATGATTTTTTTGCTCAATGCAACAGCTGCTGCCTGTTCCGATTTAGTCAAATTACCTTTTTCATTTTTCCCAAAGACCGTGATTAAAAAAATCGGCATATGCCTATCACCGAACACATATATCGTTCGAAAGCCGCCACTCTTTCCGCCTCCCTCTCTTGGGATACGCACTTTTCTCAATCCCCCGCCAAGCGGAGCGCCAGATTCAGGGTTCGCCGCAATGTAATCAATTGCTTCATGCCGCTCTGAATCGGACATTATCGCCTTTGCACGTTTCTGGAACTCAGGAAGCTCTACAACGGTTTGAAGGCTATTCATTGCAAGCCTTCTATACGTCATTGGCGTATATGTCAATGGCGTAGTAAACATACAAAGGCGATGTCGACCAATGTTGCTCTTTGTCGGCTAAACCGAAGACTGATCCAGCTTTGTTTATCGCCATTTTTGACCCTTTATCGATCCTCGGAGTTATGAATTTAAGTTCAGTGATTGCCGCAATGAGGCGCGTGCGACATCTTGAGGGCGAATGGACCCTATCTAGCTCACAATTTCCACCAGTGATCGGAACGATAAATTGTAGCTCCATTCTGCGGCGTCCATGAGCGTTTTTCCCACATGTTGTCTTTGTTGCCATCCAGCTTCACAGATTCGTGCATCACATCATATACGGCTGCGGAAATCCAAGTCGCGTGTGTATTGGGAAGATCACTAAGCTTCGCCGCCCAATTCGCGGAACGTCCAACCCATACGAGATCGTTATCGCCCCGTACACCGGTTCTGGCGACAAAGAGGTTCGACGTGTCCACCCCGCAAGTATGTTTCAGTTCGAACGTACTATTGGGATATTGCTTCTTTAGCGCGGGCTGAATGATATGTTGCCGAGCTGAGTGAATTTTCAAAGCAGTTTTTACGGCGCTGGTATTTTTGCTTTTGCCCAAATAGACCGCCATGATGCGGTCTCCATCATAAGCGGTTATCGTGCCGCCGAAATGTTTGATGATTTTCGCTGAACAATGAAGAAAGGTTTTGTACACTTCAGCTGCGAACCAATCCTTTTTCGATTTGACCATCGCGGTAGATTCCGAAAGATCGGCATACAGTACGGTGCCCTTCAGCTTGACTGCGTCGTTGCCGAGTTTGACGTCTGCCGGGGATGGTACAACTTGGCCGTCTCGCGTGGTCCATTTTGTTTCGAAGGTTTCGGCGACCTCCGCCTCGAGATCGTCCTTCAGGGACACGAACTCTCTCCAGTACGTTGTGCAACGTTCGCGCTATGCAAGCGCGCTTGGCATTCGGCCACTATTGCGCCTCCGGTCGCGGGAGTTATGCCACTCTCGATTCCTTGTTGCATTGCCCTCGAAATAGGGTTCTCGGCACCATTTGATTGTCGCATTTCAACCCTCCATTCTTTTGTGCTCGAAAACTGCAAAGATTCCAATCAGCACTACCGACACGATTGCGATGGGTGTCAGAATGGTCCAGTCGAGGTCCAGTCCGCTTGACACCAAAGACACCTCTGTTTCCTCTGATCCGTTTTTCATCTTGGCGGCGATAGTCCAATCCATCACGAACAACCCGGCCCATCCCAACAGCACATACGAAATCAACCTGCGCCATAAAAACGCCGGGTTTAGCAGCATCGTGAATATGAAAAATAGAAGTGCCGTTCCTCCAGTGGTTACGGCCCGCTCTATCTCCCCAAAGGGTAAAAAAGCGGTTGTTGTCCAGGCAATCGCCGCACATAGAACCGCTACCAGTAAGGATATGACGGTCCATAAAGCGAAGCTTTTCAAACCGTCTCGAGCGGGCTTCCAAGCCAATTGCTCTCGATGGCGAGACGATAACTCCCGCCTAATACGAAGGGCAGCCTTGCCATCGGCTACGAAGAGTTCGTTAAAGTTTTGCGCCGGAACTTTCCACGCATAGACCGCGTCAGTTTTTGCTCGCACAGTGGCCGACCGGGGCATACCTGCATCCAAGGCAGCCATTTCGCCGACTTGGTTGGGAGCAACACGTTTTGCGCGCCATTTCTTGTCGATTAAGATATCAACTTCACCGAACAAGAGGAAGTAAACGTCGTCGTCGTTCGCTCCCTGCAAGATCAAATCTTCACCCTTGCTAAAACCTTGGAAAGCCCCTCGATCGTACAACGTCGCCGCGACTTCGCCTTGGCCATCCACAACTGGATTTTCGCGAAGAATAGCGATTACTCGCTCCCGCCCCGTTTCTCCGTCGTAAAGCGCGGAATCTTGAGATGATTTTCTAGGTTGGAAAAGGTGTCTTAATTTCTCCGGCCAAGCCATTTTTCGACCTCCTCCATATTAGCGACTTTGAGGTGAAAACTGCTCACATTGCGCATGGCTCCGCCTTCCAGATCATGGGGATTGAAGCCATAGAATCTCAGATAATAGAACAACATTGCCTGTCTGATCTTGACCCTGAGAGCGCCTTTCCGCATCCGATATTCAGATTCCAATCTCTCGCGCCTAGGTTCCGGCATCGCTGGGTCCGCCGTGAGGACCAGCTGTATTGTAGATGTCCAATCAACATCGCGAGGAAGATCACCGCTGGGTGTATCAGCAAAGCCTTTGGCCTCCAGTCTGGAAAGCACAAAATCGGAATAACGTTGGTTGTCAAAATCAAACGCTCGCATATGCCAACGGTGACCGTCGCTTGCCAAGGCATGAGGAAGGATCGCTCGGAACCCTTCACTACCGGAACTGAGGGAAACGTATCTAGCCTTGAGACATTGCCGCTGTCGGATTGCCGCAAGGACGAGTTTAAACGTCTCCGGCGCAATCGGCCGTGAGTGAACAGCCACGGTATCAAATTCCGGGATGTTGACCGGCCAAATTTCGCTTTCTTCGCGATAGCCTTTGCTAAGCATTTCCAGTTGGGCAAGATATTCTGAAACATCGCCATCAGTCAGCTGGGGCGCAAAGGCCGTCCCGCGCACATAAGCTCTTTGCCGCGGATCATACGCAATGTTTGATGGGTAAGCATCGCTATATTCCCCGAGTGTCCGTTGTCATATAATTTGAGACAGATGCGGTTTTCACGTTGGTGAATGTTTGGCATCATCTGTTTGATTTATATTAGGCTGCGAGCTTGCTGTGAAGCAAGCGTCTTTGTTTCATGGTTTTTCGTTTGATCCTTTCTCTTTGTTTGATGATGGATTCTGCCCTGCCGAAGTAGGCATCAGCAGGCGTTACGTTACTGAGGCTCTCGTGATAGCGCTGGTGGTTATAATGTTCGACGAACGCTTCGACCTGCGCTTCCAGATCACCGGGTAGATAATAGTTTTCCAACAGTATCCGGTTCTTCAAGGTCTGGTGCCAGCGTTCGATCTTACCCTGCGTTTGCGGATGGAATGGTGCACCACGCACATGCTTCATATTCTTGTCAGCGAGATATTCGGCAAGTTCGCCTGCGACATAGCTGGGGCCATTATCGCTGAGCAGCCGAGGCTTATGCAACACATGCACCTGATCGCAGCCCGATGCGGTCAATGCCAGCTCCAGTGTGTCGGTGACATCTTCTGCTTTCATTGTGGTGCAAAGCTTCCACGAGATGATGAAGCGCGAGAAGTCGTCCAGAATGGTCGACAGATAATACCAGCCCCAGCCAATGATCTTCAGATAGGTAAAATCTGTCTGCCACAGCTGATTGATGGCGGTGGTCTTATCCTTGAACTCGCTGGCAGCTTTTATCACAATGAAGCTCGGACTGGTGATCAGATCATGCGCCTTCAACAGCCGGTAAACACTGGCCTCGGACACAAAGTAACCTTTGGTGTCCGTGAACGTCACCGCCAGTTCGCGTGGGCTGAGATCGGTGCGTTCCAGAGCCATGTTCAGTATCTGGCCCCGCACATCATCGGGGATCCGGTTCCATGCATGACGAGGCCCAGGCCGCTTGTCTTGCAGCGCCTCCTCCCCGAACTGCTGATAAAGGTCATACCAGCGGTAAAAGGTAGGCCGGGCGATGCCCAGCCTGTCCAATGTTTGCTTGGCAGGCAGGTGCGAGCGTTCGACCAGCTTGATGATCTCCAGCTTCTCGGTGGCAGGATATCTCATTCGTCTTCTCCCCCATCCCCGAGCATGCTTTTTTTAAGAAGCCGCATCTCAAGGGTCTGTTCAGCTACAACCTCCTTCAGATCGCGGGCTTCCTTACGAAGATCGCGGACCTCATCAGTGTTGGCAGCACGGGCCGTGTCACCAGCAAGCCGCCGCTTGCCAGCCTCCATGAAGTCCTTTGACCATTTGTAATATACACCCTGTGCAATGCCTTCACGACGGCACAGCTCAGCAATACTGTCATCACCGCGCAGACCCTCCAGCACGATCCGTATCTTCTCTTCCGCACCATATTGCTTGCGGGTCGCTCTGCGAATGTCCTTCACTACCCGCTCAGCGGAGGCTTTGGAATTTTTCTGTTTTGGTCTCATCTTCGTTCCTTACGTCACTGCGATGATACCAAAACATTCTCCTATTTTAATAACCCAATCTGTCTATCAATTGCTGACGGGGGACAGACTGATAGGACCGCGTCGGATGCGCATGGTGATCCGAATGGCGCTGCAAATGAAACAGGATCAGGTTTGACATGATATGGTTCGCGTTCCACGAGTGCCGCGGCTGCTGGTGCTCATACCGGCCATTCGGCAACTTCTCGCGCAGCAGGCCGTAATGCTCGATATAATTCGCGCTCGTCAGCTGCCACCAGCCATACGCCATTTGAATCGGTAGGAAGACTAGCATGATCGTGCCAAATGCGGCGATCAGCGCACCATAAAGCAGGACGGTGACGACCATCGGCTGGAGAATCTCGTTTTTGAGAGTCCAGGGGCTACTGCCACAACGGGCGAGGCGTTCCTTTTCCAGATGCCAAGCGCGTTTGAATGCACCCGGAATTTCGCGCAGCGAGAAAATGTAAATATTCTCGCCCATTTGCGAAGTTGCGGGATCTAGCGGCGTCGCTACGTCGCGGTGATGCCCTTTGTTATGTTCGATGAAGAAGTGTCCGTAGCCGACAACGGCAAGCACAAGCTTTGCCATCCAGCGACTGAACGAGGATTTCTTATGTCCAAGTTCGTGGCCGGTGTTGAGTGCCAATCCGTTGACGACACCCAACGAGAGGGCCAGCGCAATAAATTCAAGCGCGCTGAGATCCTGGGTGGCAACCCACCATGCGCAGCCGATCAGCGCGGCGAAGTGTATTGGCACCGTAAGGTAGAGAAGCACGCGATAATATGTACTTTTTTCAAGTTTTTCTACCGCGCTTTCGGGCGGATTGGAGTAATCCTGACCAAATACAAAATCAAGCGCTGGAATAATTAAATACCACAGGATCAGAACCAGTCCATACCAGATGCTCCAGCCCGTTTCCGAAACGAGATAAAGGCCTACCAGAGGCGTTGCTGGCCAAAGAACGGAGAGTATCCATAGTGCTTTTTTCTTGTCGACATAGTTCAGTGCCGCATCGCCATCTAGATGCGACTTATTCAATGCGTGGCTCACCATCCGTTCTACCTTTCAAATGCATCCCTAGTCCATAAATGGATCGGACTTTTTCGAATTTCGTGTCCGATTCCTATCTGCAACAAGTAGACAGGCATATGAGGGGTATTCAACTACCTGATCGGGTAGTTTTAGGCGTTTTTCGATTGGATAGGCCGTTAAGGAGCGCCTCTGAGGAGCCGCGGGATAGGATTGTACCGGCTTAGGAGGCGCAAATAAGAATGAGGCGAGCGCGACGAAGCCGAGACAAGAGTCTTTGGTTTTGCCAAACGCCCTATGAAGCGCTTCGGGAAAGGCTATAATCGCAGGTAGAGAGTGTCTCCCCAGACACCCGATGTACACACCGCGCGCATATGGCATCGACGCAACGGTGAATATCTAATGCGCGACGCGCGCAACGCTGCCTACGCCTCTCAACGTTGCCCTGCTAGTTTAACATGACCAAATGACAAAGGGGATGTTGGCCAGAATTGTAAAAGCAATCATCGGACCTCATTCCCCAAGATCATGATGACCTTGCACCGTTCGGGTTTTGCGGGCATCAATTTTCGCGTCTCCGGCGAACGGAGTCGTTTGTTTGCAATTTACGCCTAACTAAGGAATTTTGAGTATGCCTTATTGGAAGTTAAATGGATGACTGCGCAATCAAGCCAGATGGACAGACGGGTGAGAAAATGCGGGTTCGACTTGTAACCCCCTATCAATTGACGCTCGGCATGGAGTTGCTGGAATGCAGCAGCGGGCGTTCGATCAGTCGAATGAAAGCCAATAGGCGGATTGCCAAAGCACCGGGAAATCCAAACCTTGATCCGCTGGCACTCATGGGCTTTATCGATCAAGGATTGTCCCAATCGTTGAAAGGACTGATTGCGGCTGAAATCGGAATTTCAACTTTTGATTTGCGGATCGGACTTTTATCAGGATCTTCGATGGGGGATGAATTGACGTTGACCGCCGAAGCGGTGATGGTTGGGAAAACATCTGCCACTGTAACAGGCAGTGTAACCAACTCGTCCAAAGATATCGTCGGAACAGCAACAGGCCTGTTTCGTTTGGGGAGCTTCCCGGGGGGCGCTCCGGCCGACTATAATTTGATCGGTGATTTCAGTCCTCAAGCAATGCCCGGACCAATGAGCACCAGTTTGGGTTTATCGGGCGCACCAGACTCTCCACAAATTGCAGCAGGAAATCGGGCCGTTTTGGGATGGGAAAGCGGAAATATTGTCCATGGCGGCGCCGTTGCTGCGGCGCTGATGTCTGCATGCCAGGGCCGTGTGGCAGGCGGTGAAAGTTCGATCGGCCAGCAGCTAGAGTCAATTGACATTCGTTATTTGCGTCCAGCCGTAGGTTCGCGCGATCTATTCACGAACAGTTGTTTTGAACGTGAAGGCAAAGCCGCGAGCTTTGTCCGCGCCAGCTGTTTCCATGAACCAGAGAAACCGCTAGCCACAGCGATAGCAACTTTTGTGCGCTAGCGCATATTTGATTGGTGTCCCGGCAGGTATCAACGGTATAATTCACCGTCCGATAATTATTAAATTAATTGGCCTGGACTGCAAAAAAAAGGGAGCGAGTGGCCCCAGCCACTCGCTCCAGCTGATCCAACGGGAGAGAAGGATCAGAACTCGCTAAAATTTTGGGAGATTAAACACTCAACATTCCCTTAGATTCCCAACCATTTTTTCCATCGCGGTTCGGATGATGGCCACGTCTGCGTTGGAAACGCCTTTGAACATCTTTTTATAAACGGCGTTAGCCTCTTTCCGAAGTTGTGGAATGATATCGATTACCTTTGGACGCAGGAATATCCGCCAGACGCGCCGGTCGCCTTCTGCGGACCGGCGTTCGACAAATCTCAGTTTTTCAAGATGATCAATCGTTAATCCGATCGTAGCGCGTTCCAGCTCAAGGCAATTTGCCAACTCGGTTTGCGTCATTCCCTCGGTCTTGATCAGATAGGCCAATGTTCTCCACTGTGTGCGGGACAAGCCGAACTGGGCAATGGATTCATCAAATGTCTTGCGCAGAACTCGCGGTACTTCCTCCAGCAAAAACGCAAACTCATCGGTCTCGTTGAGGAAGCCGTCCTGCGCGTTGGCACTCATTATAGCTGTTTCCGTTGTCATGATAGTGACCATATCATCAATTTAATATAATATAAAGCCCTTTACTGTCTGTCACTATACAGCCTATAAAATCGGTATGGATCATGAAGAGAGTATCTTGGCCGGTCACAACGGCTTGCAGATCACGGCAAGCACGACTGGGCCAAAAACCGGCTTTCCGGTAATGCTTGCGCATGGTGGCGGACAAACCCGTCATGCCTGGGCGAAGGTGCTGGATGAACTCGCCAACGCTGGTTACCGCGCGACGGCCCTTGACATGCGTGGTCATGGGGACAGTGAATGGGCATCAGATGGCGCTTACGATATGCGCGATTTTGCGCGTGATCTAATCGCTATTTCCAAGCAGCTAAGTAATCCTCCAGCGTTAGTGGGAGCATCACTGGGCGGAATCGCGGGCATGATTGCGGCCGGTGAACTGGCTCCCACTAGCTTTAGGTCGCTGACACTGGTTGATATCGCGCCGAAGATGGAAGCCGTCGGAGTGTCGAGAGTGGTCGGGTTCATGCAGGCCCACATGACAGATGGATTTTCCTCCCCAGAAGAAGCTGCCAGAATTATCGCCGAGTACATGCCGCAGCGAGAGAAACGCACCGGCACAGGCAAGCTTGATCGATATTTACGTAAACGGGAAGACGGGCGATATTATTGGCATTGGGACCCCAATTTTATTCACCACGTGACGCATACTCGCGACAACTCTATCGAAGCAAAAGACAATGGTTTTGACAGGTTAAGTGCGGCAGCCGCGAAGTTGACACTGCCAGTTCATCTCATACGCGGAGGTTCCAGCGACATGGTGTCTGAAGAGGCCGTAGCTCATTTCCAAACGCTGGTTCCTAGCGCGCTTTTAACCGACATTGCAGACGCTAGCCATATGGTTGTTGGTGACCGCAACGATGCGTTTTGCTCGGCGATAATATCCTTCTTGAATGCGACCCACAGTCGCGGTGCCGCAGCATGAAATATAATACCGAAAATCTTGCTGACATAATGCAGATTGCGCCTTTCCATCGCTGGTTGGGTCTGAAAATTATTCAGCAAAACAACGATCATTTGGAACTGGAAATGCCGTGGCGGGACGAACTTGTATCTAATCCCGTGATTGGGGCCGTGCATGGCGGCATATTGGCGTCTCTGATCGATTTGACCGGGCTTTATGCCATTATTGCTGCAGGGGGTATTGCCAAGGCGACCGTGGATATGAGGGTAGATTATCATCGGGCAGCCACCAACGGCCCGCTTCTTGCATTTGGGCAGGTCGTGAAGCTTGGAAAAACCATAAGCACCGCAGACACGCGCATTATCGACGATGATGATCGCTTGGTGGCTAGCGGTCGCGGGACATATTTGAGCACGTAGATGGTTGTCAAAAAAGTCATAATGCTCTTGTCTCTAGTCATGTTGGGCTTGGTTTCGGGCTGCGCGAGCGAAGATACCGAGAATGCCAATGATGATGACATTCATAAAAGCGCGACATTCGAAGTAGACTTTTTAACAGCCAAATCCGAACCTTTAGCCGAGCCCGTAGAGGTTTTTGGCACGATTGCGGCCAAGCAAAGCAGCGCAATTGGCGCTCTCGTCGAAGGACCGCTCGAAACCATGTTTGTGACGGTCGGTGACCGGGTGAAGAAGGGCCAAGCGCTGTTCCAGATCAGGCAAGCAGATTATAAAAGACGCGTCGCGGAAGCATCAGCGGCGCTACGCCTGACGGAAGCACAGGCGACACAGGCCCAGCGCCAATATGACCGCGTAATTGCGCTTGCCCCGCGAGGTTTTGTATCGAAAGCACAGGTCGAAAGGGTTGAAACAGACTTGATCGTCGCGAAAGCGCAGGTTTCTCAATCGCAATCGCTACTGGCCACGGCCAAACAAGCGCTGCGCGATACTGTTGCCCGCGCTCCATATAACGGCGTCGTTACAGCCAGATTGGTCGACGAGGGGTCCTATCTCAACAATCGCTTTTCGATGGGTGAACAATCCGCAGCCTTGCAACTACAGGAATTAGAAATAGTAGCAGCAATCGTCAGTGCTCCGCAGGCCCGGGTTGATGATTTCAAGCTCAACCAGAAGGCAAAGGTTTATATTGATGGCTTTGATGAGCCTTTCGACAGCTTTGTGTTCATCATCAATGACCGGGTTGACCCGGAATCCCGGACGGTCGAATTGCGATTGCCTGATAAGAAACCCGAACTATCGGATCAGTAGCGGACTTGGTGTGCGGGCGCTAATCGAGACGCCGCCAGAATCTGCAATTATTCTTCCTAAATCGGCTGTCAAAGGTGATAGCGCGGCCGCATATATATTCCTGTTCGAGAATGGTATTGCACGCCAAAGGGATGTAAAGGTCGAAAGCATAGATTTCGAACGGGTCAAGGTCACCCAAGGCGTTCAGAGCGGCGAAAAAATCATCCAAAACCCACCATCCACTTTGCGCGATGGGCAAAAAGTAGAGCGCAAGCAAAGAAAGTCTGCACGGTAAGCTGATGTGGATTTCTGATGTCTCGATCCGGCGTCCCGTTTTCGCGACAATGGTGATTGCTTCGCTAGTCGTTCTGGGCCTGTTGAGTTTTGGGAGATTAGGTGTTGATCTGTTCCCCAAAATCGAATTTCCTTATGTTTCGATAACAACGACTTTGCCCGGTGCGTCTCCAGATACGATTGAGACTGAAATAACCGACGTTATCGAGGAAGAGGTCAACAGCGTTTCGGGCATTCGGCAAATGCGCTCAGTCAGCGCCGAAGGCGTCAGTCAGGTGGTGTTGGAGTTTGAGTTGTCGGAAGATGCCGATGTGAAGGCTCAGGATGTCAGGGACCGGGTGGCCAGCATATTAAGCAATTTGCCGGAAGAATCGGACGCGCCTATTGTCGAAAAGCTTGATCCGGACGCAGCGCCGATATTGTCGCTGCTGATAGCAGGAGATGCGCCGGTCCGAGAACTTACAGTCTTTGCAGATGAGGTCGTTAAAGAGAGGCTTCAGCGTATTCGCGGTGTAGGTTCTATCTCAATTGTAGGTGGGCGGGAAAGAGAAATGCGGGTCTGGCTTGATCCTGCAAAGATGCGTTCGAGCGCCGTTAGTGCGGATAATGTTATAACGGCATTGAGAAACGAAAATGCCGAGTTGCCGGGCGGCCGTCTTGAGATTGATGGTCGCAGTAAGCAATATGGAACCAGAACATTGGCGGAAGCCAATACAGCCTCGGAATTTGGCAATCTCGCGGTAGCTTATCGGCCCAACGGACAGGTCACACGGGTCCGCGATATCGGGCGCGTGGAAGACTCGGTCGAGGATGAAACCAGCTATGCCCAGTTGAATGGTCGCCCTGGAGTTGTCCTTGAGGTTCGCAAGCAATCTGGAAGTAATACGGTTGCAATGACCAGGGCAATCAAAGCGGAGATAGAGCAAATCAAGGGCCAGCTACCGAGCGGAGTTGAAATTGTTGTCACGAGAGAGACCGCGAGATTTATCGAATCGGCCATTGGTGATGTCCTGTTTGATTTGATGATCGCGGTGGTATTGGTTGTTTTTGTCACGTTCTTTTTTCTGCTCAGCTGGCGGGCAACTTTTATCGTTATGCTGGCCATCCCGACTTCCGTTATTGCCACGTTCGCTGCCTTTGCTGCCTTCGATTTTACGCTTAATTTCATGACATTATTGGCGCTGACGGTCGCGATTGGATTGCTTGTTGATGACGCTATCGTCGTTGTTGAAGCCGTGCAAAGCGATGTCGATGAAGGTGCTGATCCAATGGAGGCCGCACCAATAGCAACCAAGCGGGTCGCATTGGCGGTGCTTGCCGGGACATTTGCCACGTTGGCAGTGTTTGTGCCTATTGCCTTTATGGAAGGGATAGTCGGACGTTTCTTTTTTCAATATGGCTTGGCGATTGTCAACGGCGGAGTAAAATCAGGCCATATGGCGGCGCAAAAGTAGACCAGTTTTTGGTTGAGCGTGATGGGTGCAAAATGGCGGCGGCCAGTCAGCCGCGCTCCCCAAATAGCTGGCGGTTGACTGGCCGCTTTGGCCCGTCAGGGCCAAATCTGGATTGGCTGGATCAGGTGGCGGCTTTTGCCTTCCGGGCACGGCTTTGGCCGAGTCGATAGCTGTCGCCATTCATCTCGAGGATGTTGACGTGGTGGGTCAGCCGATCGAGCAGTGCTCCGGTCAGACGTTCGGTGCCGAAGGTTTCGGTCCATTCGTCGAATGGCAAATTGCTGGTTATCATCGTGGAGCCGCGCTCATAGCGCTGCGAGATCAGTTCGAACAAGAGCTCTGCACCGGTCTTGGACAATGGCACAAAGCCCAACTCGTCGATGATGAGCAGCTTGACCGCGGCCAGCTGCTTTTGCAGGCGGAGCAGACGGCGCTCGTCTCGGGCTTCCATCATCTCGTTGACCAGCGTCGCGGCGGTGGTGAAGCTGACCGAGAGGCCCTTCTGGCAGGCAGCCAGCCCAAGTCCGAGGGCGACATGGGTCTTGCCTGTGCCGCTCGGGCCAAGGGCGATGACATTCTCGCGCCGGTCGATCCATTCGCAGCGGGCCAGTTCCAGCACCTGCATCTTGTTCAGCTTTGGGATCGCCTTGAAGTCGAAGCTGTCGAGGCTCTTGGTGGCCGGGAATTTCGCGGCCTTGATACGGCGTTCGATCATTCTGCGCTCGCGATCGATCAGCTCCAGCTCGACCAGACGTCCCAGGAACTGGACATGATCCAGCCCCTCGGCGGCGCACTGGCGCGCGAGCTTTTCATACTCGCGCAGGAATGTCGGCAGCTTCAGCGTCTTCAGATGATCGGCCAGCAGGATCTTCGGCGCGTCGGTCATTCCGCCGGCTCCGTCATCAGGGCCATGTAGCTGGCGGCCGATGTGGTCTCGACATTGGCGCGCGGCAGGTAGGGATAGACATCGAGGTCGAGCTTCGGCGGCCGTTTCTCGACATGGCAGAGAACAAGGTGCTTGACGGCATCAAAGCCAATTGCCCCCAATTGCAGGGCCTTCTTCACGGCGGCATGCAGATCGTCGATGTCGAAGGTCTCGAGCAGGCGCAAAACCTGCACGTACTCGCGGCGTCCGGCCTTGATCATCCGCGCCTCCATCAGGCGGCGCAGTGTTGCGAACTCGGGCGGCAGGCTCCATTCAGCCAAGGGAGCTGCTTGGTCCAGGGCGTTGATCTTGCGCTCGATCAGCGGAAGGTAATGCAGCGGATCGAAGACCATGTCCTCGCGGTCGTAGCAGCGGGGATGGCGTGTGATGACTTCGCCGCTGCAGCCAATAACCACCTCGTCGACATAGCCCCTGATCCAGACGTCGCGGTGGCCGTAAGCGACCGGTACCGAGTAATCGTTGGTTTTGTAGCGCACCAGCGCCTGCGAACTGACCCTTCCGGTTGCCTGGTCACAGGCATCGAACGGTGCCGCAGGAAGGCCGGTCATCGCCGCCAGATCCCGCGCGAGGCGTTGACCGATCGTCTCGGACTGGCCCCGCAGGACATCCGCCTGACGTTCGCGGCACTGCTCCTCCAAATAGGCGTTGAACGCCTCCCAGCTCGCAAACCGCGGGATCGGTACCATGAAGTTGCGGCGGGAATAGCCGACCAGCCCTTCCGCGTTACCCTTGTCGTTGCCCTTGCCGGGGCGGCCGTAGCGATCGCGGAACAGGTAGTGCGACAGGAACCCGCTGAAGAGCGTGGCCCGCTTACGCGTTCCGTTCGGAAGAATCTTCGCAACCAGGCAGCGGTCGTTGTCGTAGAGGATCGATATCGGCACCTTGCCGAAGAACGCGAAGGCGTGGACGTGGCCATCAACCCAGGCTTCCGCCGTTGCCGCCGGATAGGCCCGCACAAAGCAGGCATCACTGTGCGGCAGGTCCATGACGAAGAAATGCGCCTTCTGCTCGACACCGCCAATGATGACAACCGCCTCGCCGAAATCGGCCTGGGCATGGCCGGGCCGATGGACCAGCGGCACGAACATCTCGCGACCGCGCCGTTCGCGCTCCCGCATGTAGTCCTTCACGATCGTGTAGCCGCCGGTGAACCCGTGTTCATCGCGGAGCCGGTCGAACACCCGCTTCGCTGTGTGCCGCTGCTTGCGATGAACCCCCAGATCGCCGTCCAGCCAGCCGTCGATAATCCCAGTGAAGCCATCCAGCTTCGGTCGCTTGACCGGTGCCGATCGCCGGTAACCCGGCGGAACCGAGAACGCCATCATCTTGGCTACACTGTCGCGCGAGATGTTGAAATGCCGCGCTGCCTCCCGCTGGCTCATGCCCTCAGCACAGGCCAGCCGAACCTTCCGATATAAATACACAGTAAAAATCCTCCCGCCCTCCCTGTCGCCAGAAAGGGTAAAGGTGGACGACTTTTACACCGCCCGCAGCAAGCTCATCCCGCCGCTACCGTGGCCGACTTTTGCACCGCCGTTCTCACTGCACGACGGCTTCGGGAAATACCGCCGTTATCGCATCGGGAAAGCCCTTGAGACCATCAACGACTGCCAGCATGATATCCTCGGTGCCCCGGTTTTTAAGCTCGTTCATAACGCGCAACCAGAATTTGGCACCTTCATTTTGTTCAATCCACAGGCCGAGAACCTCTTTGCGGCCATCAGCGCGGACGCCAAGCGCGATATGAATAGCTTTGCTGCGAACCATGCCTTCATCGCGGATCTTGACGCGAATGGCGTCGAAAAACACCAGTGGATAGGCCGGATCAAGCGGCCGCTGCTGCCAGGCAGTAACTTCTTCCAGCGCTGCGCGTCTTCCCGTGCCCCCGGCACGGCGCGATGCTCGCCGTCGGTGACAGTCGAGATCAGGTCAGGCGATACGTCGATGCCGTACAGGGCGCGCAGATGCCCGGTGATCTCTCGTGTGCTCATCCCGCGCGCATTCATTGAGATAATCTTCTCATCAAAACCAGGGAACCGGCGCTGGTATTTAGCAATCAACTGCGGATCAAAGCTGCCCTCGCGGTCGCGCGGCACCTCGATCTCGATTTTGCTGCTATCGGTGATGACGCGCTTGCGGCCATAGCCATTGCGGCTGTTGCCTACCTGTTCATCGCCACCCAGATGATGATCCATCTCGGCATTCAACGCCCGTTCGGCGAGCGCCTTCTTCAACGAATCCAGCAACCCTCCCTGATCCAGCGCAGAAGCTGCATCCGATCATGCCAATAGTTGATCCAGTAACTCTGCCGGGATCGTCGGCTCTTTGCGTCGTCACATAGTGGGACTCCTTTTACCCATTATGCCCCACCGCGGCTGTTTCCCGGAAAATTCCATGTGCTTGGCGGGCGGTTGTCAGCACTGGACGGCGTGCGGCCCGAAGACATTGCGATCGACAAGCTGATCAAGCGCGTCGAGCAGGGCGGGATTGACGAAGTCGTTCTGGCGATGAATGCCACTTTGGAGGGTCAGACGACGGCCCATTATATCGCCGAGCGATTGGAAAATTATCCCGTGAGACTCAGTCAGCTGTCGCACGGGATACCGGTGGGCGGTGAGCTGGACTATCTCGATGAGGGGACTCTGGCGCAGGCGTTGCGCTCTCGACGGCCGATAAATAGTGATTGACCCGGTTTCGGTCCAAGCAGTGTTTGGGACGGCCAAAAATTTGCCTGGAAACCATCCAAAATGCGGGGAGATCAGGCCGCGCCAGCTATGACGCTACGTCATCCTGCTCTTATTAATTATTCTCTGTTTCCAGAAGATGCGGGCCATTGGATGTTGGAAGCAAATCGGCTGCTCATTTGTTGCGCCAAAAGTGCCGCATAGGCTGACAATAAAGCCACAGTTTGCAGAAAACGGTGCATTGATGCGAGATTTGGCTATCAAATGTGACGGGCTAGGCTATACATTAATGAGGATAAAAAATAAATTTTCAGGAGAGCATGTTATGAAATTAGCGTTGAATCTATCTGCGTGCGCATTTGCACTTGCAGCAATCACCACCGCCCCCGTTTATGCACAGACGCAATCGGATGCCGCCGACCAAGTTGACGGAAGTGATGAGGGTGCCGTCGATAATAATGTGATCGTGGTGACCGCACAGGGCCGGTCGCAAGCTTTGTCCGATGTTCCTATTGCTGTTTCGGCCATTAACGCGGAACAATTGCAGAAGAGTGGGGCAACCGACATTCGTGAGCTCAACCAGCTTGCGCCTTCATTGCTTGTGTCATCGACCGGAAACGAAGCCAATGGCTCTGCCCGTATTCGCGGTATCGGTACCGTGGGTGACAACCCCGGACTGGAAAGCTCCGTGGCCGTGTTCATCGATGGTGTCTATCGTTCGCGTAGTGGTAATGCGCTCAGCGAACTTGGCCCGATTGATCGGATCGAAGTTCTGCGGGGTCCGCAAGGAACATTGGGTGGCCGCAACTCTTCTGCCGGTATGATCAGCATTACCACTGCCGCCCCTGAATTTACATTCTCAGGACATGCCGCAGCATCCTACGGCAATTACAACCAGATACGTCTGGAAGGGGGCATTAATGGCCCGTTGAGCGATACGATTGCTGCGCGCGTCGACGGCGTTTATTTGAAGCGCGACGGCTTTTACAATGATGTTGTAAACGGAACCGACGTCAATAACAAAGACCGGTTTCTTGTGCGTGGCCAGCTGTTGTTTGAGCCAAAGGATGGACTGACGGTCCGGGTGATTGGTGACTATTCAAAGAAAGACGAATCCTGCTGTGCAGCGACGTTCGTCCAGCCTGAATTTGCGCAGCGGGCAAGAGTAAGCCCGGGACTTGATCCTTTCGCTCTTCCACAGCCTGGTGCGCCCGCTCTTACCGACACGGCGAATCCGATCATACCGGTGCTGTTGGCGCTCGGTCAAAACAGCAACGCGCTTACGCAAAGTACGTTCAACCGGGATATCTATGTCACACCCGGTCGTTCATATGCCGGTGAAACCGAGGATTTTGGCGCTTCGGTTGAACTCAATGCCGAACTGGGTGAGATGAACTTCACGTCGATCACCGGATATCGTGAATATTCCAACTTTCAGGGTAGTGATACCGATTACACACAGGTAGATATCCTTTATCGCGAGCCGAATGAAAATGCCGGTGCTCGTGAGTTTAAAACCTTTACGCAAGAACTGCGACTGCAGGGTTCGGCGTTCGACGACAAGCTGGATTGGTTGGTCGGCGGTTTTTACGCCAACGAAAAGCTTGAGGTACGAGATAATCTGCGCTTTGGTTCGCAATATGGTGCCTTCGCACCATGCCGTGTCGTCAATGCCGTTAACCCGGCCCTTGCATCTCCAACCAGCACAGGCTGTCTAAGCGCTGGCGGCAGGGCTGCATTGCAAGCCGCAAATGGAGGTGCTGGCGCATTCGGTGCAGCGACACCGTTGATTTTTGCCGGTCTGGACAATCTGGCTCAGATCAATGACAAGGGAACGGTGCTCGACACATATAATCAGAAAAGCGAAAATTTTGCTTTTTTCACCCACAATATCTTCCACGTTACCGACAAGCTCGATCTGACTTTGGGACTGCGCTATACCAATGAAACAAAGGATTTTAACGCTGCCTTTACCAACGACAATACGATGTGTCCGGTTCAACGGGGATTGTTCACACCGTTGCTCCCTAGTGCACTTGGCGGATTGGCAGCCGGTCTGATCGGTCTGTCATGTCAGGGTAACTCAACCGCCGAACTGGATGGGGTCACCTTGAGTGACAGCCGGAGCGAGAATGAATTCACGGGTACGGCTATCCTGTCTTACAAGCCAGTTGACGATCTGATGCTTTATGCCAGCTATTCGCGCGGTTATAAGGCTGGCGGCTTTAACCTCGACCGGTCCGCGTTGACCAGTTCGACGCTGGTCAACCCGGCATTGGCAGGGAGCACCGCCAATCTGCAATTTGACCAGGAGACGGTGAACTCGTTCGAAATTGGCGGAAAATACTCGACCCGGGAATTTTCGCTGAGCGTCGCTGCCTTCCGTCAGCAGTTTGACAATTTCCAGCTCAACACGTTCAATGGCTCCGCTTATGTGGTTCAGAATGTAAACGCGTGTAGCGATGATCTCGGTGGTGCGGATCGCGATGCCAGCGGCGCAACGGGCAATTGTACCCCGGATAACGTCAAATATGGCGTTGTCGCGCAGGGTGTCGAACTGGAAGCGTCGATCAACCCGATCAGAGACGTGAATATCTCGATGGGCCTGATTTATACCGATACCAGCTATGAAAATAATCTGGTTGGCCGTGATACTGGCTCTCCACTCGATCCGGCTTTGCGCCTGCTGCCAGGCGACAATCTGTCCAACGCGCCTGAAATCACTGCTACGGCGTCATTGTCCTATACCCCGCCAATCGGAAATAGCGGGCTGACCGGTCTATTCTATGTGAACGCTCGTACGACCAGCGACTATAACACCGGTTCGGATTTGCTGTATGGCAAGGAACAGGACGGGTTCACGCTGGTGAATGCGCGTATCGGTATCCGTGGTCCGGATGATCTATGGGCGATCGAAGGCTGGGCACAAAATGTCTTCAATGTTGGTTATTCGCAGGTTGCGTTCAACACGCCATTTGTCGCATCGCAGCAGACCTATTCGGCTTTCCTTGCGGAACCAAGAACCTATGGCATCACATTGCGTGGCCAGTTCTAACACTACTTTGGCAGATTTGTGAGCGAGCGATGAGAGATGCAGTGTCCGCACTGTGGACACGTCAGATCAGGAGGTTTGGCGAGGCGTTCAATGATGGCCTGCCTGATCGTCGGCAGGCTCGGCTGTGGTGGCGACCCGGCGATTCTTTTTTCCCCCTTGGCCTGCTTGAGGAGGCGGGATTGCAGGAAGGCCAAGGCAATCATCGACATCAGCGCATGTCGGTGAAGCCCCTTCCATGATCGGCCTTCGAAGTGATCGAGGCCGAGCTCTTCCTTGAGTTGCTGATGTCCCTGTTCGCAGACCCAACGGGCCTTGATGGCTCCGGCAAGCGGCTTGATCGGCGTGTCGGAGGACAGGTTGGGGAGGTAGTATTTGCGCTCGCCGGTTGAGCGATGTTCGCCGACCAGCCACACTTCCTCGCCGGGCAGATGTTGCGCGCCACTGTTCCGGATGCGTTGAGGCGGGCCATCGGCAACTCGCACGCGAACGGCGGCGAAGCGTGCCGAGAGCAGCCCCTTGGTTCCGCGCCGCCAACTGACCTTGCGCCACTTTGCTACCTCCAACATCGCCTTCGCCGATACGGATGTAGCGTCGGGAATGTGCCGCTTGCGGGGGCGACCACGCCCGGCGACGGGAAAAATCATCGCCACGTCGGCGGGATAGACTTTCTGCTTGTACGGGATGCCGACGGCCCATGTGAGGCCGCGTGCACTTGCCCAACATTGATACGTATTGAGGGGCCACACCCACGTAAGCGTGGCGAGGACCTTCCAATTACCCACAAGTCTTACGGATGGCGTTGGCACCGATTTTGATGTCCATGAGGCGGGTCCATCCTCGCCAGATCACAATGTTACCTGGAGGCGGGTCATGGGCGCGAGCGAGATAGCCGCCGAGCCGCGCGATTTCGTACAGGTAATCGGATATGGTTATGAGCCTGGGCACCTTCTTTCTGGAAGCCACAAGATGATCGATCAGGACGATTTTGTCATCGGTCAGCGCGAGCCTGGGTGATGCGGAAGGCGCGGCGCGATTGATCATGGTCATCCAGAAGATGCGCCAAGACAGGATGCAGAATATTGCGATCAGATTGACAAGTCGTTCGGCAGTCCGGAGCCGTGCATCCTCAGCCCGACAGCCGGATTTTAGTGTCTCACCTTTGGAGTAAACCCACCAGCTTATAGCTGGTAGCAGGCTTCAGCCGTTTTGGTTTGCCCCGCACTATCCTCCAGAAAATGACCGGCTCGCAGGCGAAGTCATTTTCTGGAGGATAGTGCTTATGCCATATTCACGCGGATGCCACACCGCTTTTCATCACCGTTATCACATAGTCTGGGCACCAAAATACCGCTTCAAGGTGCTGCATGGGGAGGTTCGCCTGCGGGTGCGAGAGGTCATCCGGCAGGTTTGCAGCGAACTGGGTGTGAAGATCATTCATGGCGCTCTGTCGCGTGATCATGTCCATATGTTTGTAGAGATCCCGCCTCACATTGCGGTCAGCGACTTCGTGCGCCGGGCAAAAGGGCGATCATCGCGCAAGATACAGCAGGAGTTCGAGCATATTCGCAAACGCTATTGGGGACAGCGGTTCTGGCAAAGAGGCTATTTCTCGACCACCTCGGGCAATATCACCGACGACGTCATCCTCAATTATCTGGATAAGCATGCCAAGCCAAACAACGCTGGCTTCAGCCCCAGGCCATGAACCTACCGGCATCAGCCGGTTAGTGGTTCAGTATCTTGTGGAAAAGCTCGATCTTCCAGCGTTGGGCGTACCAGTCGAGCTTTTCAATCGCTTCGGCAGGCGTTGTTACCGGCAGATCAGTGATAAGCCTCCAATCGATAGGGGGCCGCCCTTCAGGTGCTCTACACTCACGGGCATGCAGGATGGTAAGGTTGAGAGACGGATAGCGCTTTTGCTTGCCGATCGGTGGCAACACCTGGATCCGTCTATAGCGTAACTCAATGTCGGCATGATCGTCCTTGTCGATGTCGACCCGGTGCATGCCCTGCACGGAAACCTCGCTCATTTCGTCGGCAATGGTGTGGTCACCGTCACCGGCCAGACGATCGACACAGGTGCGGACCAGAAAATGTGTGCCGAGTGCCTGCGCTTCGCAAAAGAATTCGTAAATGTCGTTCTCCCGGTCGCGGGACTGTCAGTAATTTCGTGTGTGGGCGGGCGGTTTAACATTACGCCGCCATGGCTTTGATGAAGCGTTCACCGAAGATTACGGCAAACTGAGCCTTAGCCATGGTCCACTCACGTGGCGGCATTCTCCACTCTTTTTCGGATCGGTTCAAGATCAGATAAAGCAGTTTGGTTGCCGCCTCGTCGCTGGGGAAGTGGCCCCTGGCCCTGACGGCGCGCCGCAGCTTTGAGTTCAGCGCCTCAATGGCGTTGGTGGTGTAGATGATCCTGCGTACTTCCTCGGGGAACGCAAAAAACGGGATAACCTCGGCCCATGCCCGCCGCCAGCTCTGACTGATGGCGGGGTAACGCTGGCCCCATTCACTGGCCTCGAAGGCCGTCAGCGCTTCCTCGGCGGCCTTGGCATCCACAGCCCGGTAGATGGTCTTCAGGGCGCTGACGAGCGGCTTGCGGTCTTTCCAGGAGACAAAATCCATCGAGTTGCGCAGCAGATGGACGATGCAAGTCTGGACGACGGCATCAGGGAACACGGCGGTGATCGCATCGGGGAAGCCCTTGAGGCCGTCGACAACCGCCAGCATGATATCATCAACGCCCCGGTTCTTGAGTTCATTCATGACGCGGAGCCAGAATTTAGCGCCCTCATTCTGCTCAATCCACAGGCCGAGCACCTCCTTGCGGCCATCTGCGCGCACGCCAAGCGCGATATGGATGGCTTTGCTGCGCACCATGCCCTCGTCACGGATCTTGACCCGGATCGCGTCAAAGAACACCAGCGGATAGGCCGGATCCAGTGGACGCTGCTGCCAGGCTGTGACCTCTTCCAGCACTGCATCGGTCACCGTCGATATCAGGGCGGGGGAAACGTCGATGCCGTATAGCTCGCGCAGATGCCCGGTGATCTCGCGCGTGCTCATGCCCCGCGCGTACATCGAGATAATCTTGTCATCAAAGCCTGGGAAGCGGCGTTGGTATTTGGCGATCAGCTGCGGATCGAAGCTGCCAGCACGATCCCGCGGGATGTCGATCTCGAACTTGCCGGTATCGGTTATCAGGGTCTTGCTGCCGTAGCCGTTGCGGCTGTTTCCTGCTTCCTTGTTCTCGCCAAGATGATGATCCATCTCGGCACCCAGCGCCCGCTCGGTAAACGCCTTTTTCAGCGAATCCAGCAAACCGCCCTGTTCAAAAACAGAGCTGGCATCGCTGCCGGCAAGCAGTTGATCGAGAAGTTCATGCGGGATCACAGGTTCTTTGCGTCGTGACATAGTGAGTCTCCTTCTTACCCATTATGCCCGCCCGCACACGAAATTACTGACACTCCCCCGGTCGCCGATGTGGACCAGTCGCTCGGACTCGCCCAGCATAGCGGTCGACTGACGCATGTTCTCGAGCCAGCGGTAGCTTTCCTTCTCCTCGTTCGGCACACGCGTAGGATTGATCCTTCGTTTCAGCGCGTTGGTGCCCTTGAATTTGGTACGGGTCCAGAATTTTGCCGCTGTCAGACCTAGCGGCAATCCCTCGGTCGTGATCGCAAGGCTAGAATGCATGAGCAGACCACAGACCGTATGAAGCCGCAGCCTGCCATTTTTATCGCGTCGGCTCGGTGCCAGACCGATTGCACCGATTTTTTCCGGCGCGCGGCGTTGATAGGAGAATTCAGTGGTGTCCTGTAGAACGAGGATAAACTCATCAAGCGCAGCAACGCGCGCCCGGGTCGCCTGGAAATGACCAGTGAGGATATTGCCTTCGTTCACCGCTTCATTCGACAAAAAGCGATAGGCCGCCTTGGTATTCGCCCAGTCCTGACAGGCCATCGGGATCGGTGCGCCAATCGCTCCTGCCATCTGCGCAAGCATCGTTCTAAGCCGCTCGCCCAGACGCTTGTCGCGAAATGCGCCGATATCAACTTCCCCATCGGCCCATCTCACTGCGTCGAAACCAGAATTCCCCATTGTGCACCCCGTCAGCTATTTCAGGTGCCAGAGGATGAATCATACTCGATTCCACGTGAGCAAGGTCCGCGCGGCCAATGGAATCACACGTGCGACGACTTGTGGGTAATTGGAAGGTCCTCGCCACGCTTACAGCAAGCCTCGCCCTTGGGAGTTAGTCTCCATGCACGGCTTTCCTGATGGCAAAATGGCTGCCAATTTCGAGATATATCTAAAATCCGGATCAGGTCGCGCTTTCGCCAAAAGGCATCTTAGATGATCAAAAAAAGCCCCGCCGGTTTCCCGGCAGGGCTTTCTTCATATCATGGTCGCTTCAGATCAGAACTTGAAGCCAGCTCCAATACCATAGCGGCGTGGCTCAAGTGAGAAGATATTCGTGTACAAGCCCGACGACTGATCGGTGACATATAGTCCGGTCTCCGAGTTGCTGTCGAAAATATTCTGGACAAATCCACGAACATACCAGCGGTCATCCGTACCGTTCAACTGAATCTGGGCGTTTGCTTGCGCATAACCTTTGATCCGGTTGACATTGCCGTTGAAGATACTGCCGAAACTTTCACCGGTATAAGCAAGGTCAACACGCGGGACCAGACTCATGCCATTGTCAAAGTTCATGGTATATTGCACGCCAGTGGAGAATTTCAGCTGAGGTGCCTGTGGCAACTGGTTCCCACGAATGTTCTTGGGAACACCGGCAGAGAAATACTCGATCCCGCCAAAGGCTGCCGGAACAACGCCTGCACCAGCAAAAGCTCCTTGGGCCGCTGCGTCCAGCACAGCGCAAATACCAAAGGCACCGGTTGAAGCAATGCCACCATCAGCAGGGAATGCCGTGGTTGGTTGCAGGCCTGCTCCAGGTGCAAGTCCCGGCACCAGACCGGCATTGATCGCACCATTTATCGTGTTGACAAAAGCATTTACACCAGCTGCATTTCCGGACGTGGAAGCCACCGCACAATTGGATGCATTGGTAATATCCTGGATGATGACCGCATCCGACCGGCCTCCGCCAAAATCGCGCGGATCGCTGTTAAACGTATCGCCCTTGACCTTGGTGTGCAGATAGCTGAAGCCCATGTTGATCATCCAGTCCGGATCAGGACGAATGACTGCCTCGACTTCCGCACCGTAAATATCGGCATCGATATTTTCGTTTACAGCGGTCCGAGCAACAATCTTGCTGAGCTGCAAACCCTTATATTTATAGTAGAATGCAGTCAGGTTGAGTTGCAGAGCCCCATCGCCAAATGTATTTTTCGATCCGATTTCAAACGCATCGACCTGCTCGGGCCGGAAGGATTCCGGAGCTGCGAAAATTGGCTGCAGTGGCGGATTTATACCACCTGACTTATAACCGCGAGAATAGGATGCATAGATCAGATTGTCGTCGGTGATTTTATAATCAAGCACCGCACGGCCAGTGATTTCATTGAACTTGACCTCCCGATTCTGGAAAAGTTGATTACCGGGTATACCTGGATCGGCATCCAAAGATCCGACGAATGGTGATTCAAACGCATCGGTTGTTTGACTATATGGCACAAGGAAGTCTGCCAGCGTTGTACGCGCTCTAACTTTTTTCTTGTCGTTGTTGTAACGCAGTCCACCCGTCAGTTTCAGCTTGTCGCTGATATCGAAATAGACTTCGCCGAACAGGCCATAGGATTTGACCGTCAGATCATCCGAATGGTTGCGATAATATGGCGTGCCGAGGAATGAAGGCGGCAAGCCATCGGCAAGCGAAATGAAGCTACCGAGCAAACCTGCCCCATAATCGAGCCCGAAGGCGTTCACATAATAGCTGTTCTCGGTCAGATGAGAGTCGGCATAAATACCGCCGACCAGGAAGTTGAACGGACCATCCAGATCGCTTGAGATGATCGCCTCGACGGACCAACTGCTGTTATCCAGATTCGACCGGTCAAATTGAAGCGGTGTTGCGTCGCAAATG
Organism: Parasphingorhabdus sp. NYA22; assembly: GCF_976973735.1. Taxonomy (NCBI): domain Bacteria; kingdom Pseudomonadati; phylum Pseudomonadota; class Alphaproteobacteria; order Sphingomonadales; family Sphingorhabdaceae; genus Parasphingorhabdus; species Parasphingorhabdus sp. NYA22. The sequence continues at coordinate 1,429,327 of NZ_OZ333477.1, forward strand.
CTGTTGCCCCCAAATACCCCGAGACCGGTGGTATCAGTATCTGAAGTACAAAGCACGCCGTTCGGTCCATCCGGAATGATCGCAGAAGCAAGAGGTGCAAAATAAGCTGCAGGAAGACCTGGGATCGCACCAGCTGCAGCTGCAGCAAGCGTGTTTAATCCAGTTGCATAAATATCCCTACGGCCAATATTGTTGTTATAGTCCTGCCGAGAATCCAGCTTGACCTTCTGGTAGGTACCGGAAAGTTGCGCGCTGATCGGCCCGAAGTCATGTTCGATCTTGCCCTGGAACGTCAACTCGCTGGCAAAATATTCCGGCGTGAAGGCCGTGTTGACCGTCCGCGGATCCGCGGGAACGGAAACACCTGCATATTGGTCTGGACCGTAAAGACTACCGAGAGCAAAAGCCGTTGGAATACCCTGAGTTGCAAGGAATTCGCGCGACGATAATGTAGCCGCAATAGTCGAGTTCGCGTTGAACGATTCTGCATTGCGAGAACTGTTCAGACAACCCAAAATACCTGTAGGGTCACGTTGACAATATTGCTTCTGAATCCGCATACGATTGTCATCTTCGCGGAAATATGAAGCATAAAGGTCAATCGTCGTATCCGCAGTTGGTTCGAAACGCAGCGAACCACGCACCGAATACATATCCCGGTCATCAAGATCAGGGCCGCCGTTAAGATTGGTGGTATAACCATCGCGTTTTACATAAACGCCGGCACCACGGAATGCGATATTGTCACCGATGGGAATGTTGACCATGCCCTTGACTTTGATCGCGTTATAATTGCCATATTCGGCATCGCCGGATGCCTTGAACTCTCCCATTTGTGGCTTGGCAGTGACAACATTGACCACACCCGCGGTCGCATTGCGTCCGAACAACGTGCCTTGCGGACCGCGCAGCACTTCGACGCGTTCGAGATCGAAAAATTCTGTTTCAAAAAGTCGCGTCGCGAAAAGAGGCGAATCGTTCAGGTGAATGGCGGTTGCCTGATCACACGACGCGCCGACACAAAGATCGCCGATCCCGCGAATTGTAAAACTGGAACTGACAAAATTGGTTTTGGTAAAGGTGATGTTCGGGAGCGTTAGCTGGAGATCGGAACTGTTCTCGATCTGTTGGGCTTCCAAGGCTGCCCCGGAAAATGCGGAAACCGCAATCGGTACATCCTGAGCACTTTGTGCCTGCCTCTGCGCGGTCACGATAATGACATTGCTATCAATGGTACCATCATCACGGTCCTGCGCCATGGCAGGTACGGACATTGTAGATATAGCTGTGGCGGCTAATAATAACGATTTACGCATTTCTCTCTCCCAAATCCCAACATTTTATCGGAGAGTGATATTTTTACGCACCCCCCCCCATTCCGTTATTACTTAACTAATCGCTCGATTAAGTCCAGGCTCAAATCGTGAAACATCTAGTTTTGCTCCATTTTAGCACGATACACAGGCAAATTGATGCAATTTTGCTACAAAAAAGCCCTGCCGATTTCTCGGCAGGGCCATATTTTGTAATTTTAATGTCTCACCTTTGAAGGAAACTCACCAGCTTATAGCTGGTAGAAGGCTTCAGCCGTTATTGTTTGCTCAGCACTATCCTCCAGAAAATGACCGGCTCGCAGGCGAAGTCATTTTCTGGAGGATAGTGCTTATGCCATATTCACGCGGGAGCCACACGGCTTTTCATCACCGTTATCATATTGTCTGGGCACCAAAATACCGCTTCAAGGTGCTGCATGGGGAGGTCCGCCTGCGGGTGCGGGAGATCATCCGGCAGGTCTGCAGCGAACTGGGCGTGAAGATCATCCATGGCGTTCTGTCACGCGATCATGTGCATATGATCATGTGCATATGTTTGTCGAGATCCCGCCCCATATTGCAGTCAGCGACTTCGTGCGCCGGGCAAAGGGACGCTCATCGCGCAAGATACAGCAGGAGTTCGAGCATATCCGCAAACGCTACTGGGGCCAGCGCTTCTGGCAACGAGGCTATTTCTCGACCACCTCAGGCAATATCACCGACGGCGCGGTCCCTAAAGATCGCGCCGTCACCTTTGAGGATGTTGCCTGCGGGCGTAGCCCGCAGGCAACATCCTCAAAGGTGAGTTCTTATCCTGATTGACGGCGCTTTTTCACCTAGATTGTCGCGCGACACGTCCTGGCGTTCATGCATTGAACGCTTGGTCGTGTCCCTGCCGGGGACGTGAGCCGGGCCATTCCGCGATGCCGGTTGCACCGTGCTTTAGCGAAGTGCGTAACCTACATTGGAAGGCCCCTCCCGCGAAGCTCCATCATGCAGCGGCTCATGCTGACTGCGAAGACGACCCTGCTTCCCGGTATACACTTTCATGATCAGCCAACACGCTTACGGCGTGCAATTAAAATAAAGGACTTGCATTATGACCCTCGATTAGACGACCGGCGTCAGCCGGTTAGTGGTTCAGTAAAGGCATTTATCGTTTTGGTAGTGGGTTAATATCCGATGCCAGGTCTGGGTCTTGGCCTTTGATATCATCTCATGCGTCTTCGACATCTCCTGCAGATCATTGATGCCAGCTGCCAGAGAATCAACGTAGCGCTGGGTGGCTCCAATTTGCAGCATGTGCAGGATCACTTGGGCATCTTTGGAATCGTTCTTGTCCCAGCCATTGTGCAGCGCTTCACGCGTGCGGGCCAATGCGGCCGAAGAGATCAGGAGCAGCTCGAAACCTGCGCTCAACAAGCCGTGTGCCAATGTCCGATGATAGTTGCCTGTAGCCTCAAAGCCGACTACAATCGGGCGACGTTGTCAATGACACTTTAAAAATCCCCACTTGTGACAAAGTGAAAATCCCCACTTTTGCGGTGGAGCGTTTTCAGCTTGTTTGATGCATGGCACCTCCATTTTTGGGTGGCCGCCCGCGCCGCTTCGGTGCCTCCGGCGCTGGCGGCGAGAGGTTTGCGGTGGAGCGGACATGTTCGGGCAGAAGGTCGGTGTGGCGGCGCAGGCGGTAACTTGAGCCGTCGATCTGGATGACGATGGCGTGATGCAAAAGGCGATCCAGGAGCGCCGTGGCGACGACCGGGCTGCCGAAGATTTCCCCCCATTCTGCAAAACCGCGATTGGAGGTGAGGATCATCGCGCTCTTTTCGTAGCGTGCGTTCACGAGCTGGAAGAAGAGATTGCCGCCACCGGGAATGACGGGAAGGTAACCGATTTCGTCGACGATCAACAACGCGGGTCTGCAGTAGAACCGGATCTTTTCACGCAGTGTTCCTTCACGTTCGGCCTTGGCTAACGCCCCCAGCAAGTCGGCCAACGGGATGAAGTAAACGCTTTTTCCAGCCTTCACTGCCTCGATGCCAATAGCGGTCGCCAGGTGGCTCTTGCCCGTCCCCGGCGGCCCAAGAAGATGGACGACCTCTGCGCGCTCGACAAAGGACAGCTGGGCGAGCGCCTGGATCCTGGCCTTGTCGAGCGATGGCTGGAAGCTGAAGTCGAACCCGGCGAGCGTTTTGAACGTGGTCAGCCGTCCCATCACGAGCGCCGTCTTGATCCGTCGGTTCTCGCGGAACGTCAGCTCCTCGACCAGCAGTTGTTCGATCGTCTCCATCGCGGTGATTTCACCGCGATCAAGCCGCGCTGTGCACTCATCAACCACTTCGATGGCCCGCGGCATCTTGAGGCCAACCATGCACGTCTTGATCCGGTCAAGCAGCGGTGCGGCGGGTTCTGGAAGCAGGCTGTTCATGCCGCTTCTCCCGATGCTGCAAGACGCTTGCCAATGGCGGCGTAGATATCGAGCGGTCTGCATGTGACGAGGTCGCCGTGTATCGCGGGCGGCGTAGAGATGTCGCATTTGCGATTGGGCCTTCTGTGTCCGCTCAGCACCGAGCGTTGTCGCCGGCCCTCAAGCATCGGATGTCGGGCGATCAGCAGGTCCCCTTCGAAGATCTGGATCTCGTCGGCCAGGCTATGGACCTCAACCATACGCCTGCGCGTGGCGTCGGGGACCGAGTAGTAATTACCCGCAACGCTCACCATCCCCTCATGACTGATCCGCCGTTCAAGCTTCAGAACCGATCCGAACGGGATCAGCGGCAAGCTCTGCAATGTCGCTCGTTCTTCGGCGAAGGCTTCGTTGACAACCCGCCCCGTCGTTGCATGGACCCGCGGGTTGGCGACATCGCCAAGCCAGCGTGACAGCTGCGCGTTCAGGTCATCAATGTCACGGAAGACGGTTCCCAGGAAGAAGTCCTCGCGGATATAACGGAACGGTCGCTCGACCTTGCCTTTTGTCTCGGGCCTGTACGGCCGACACGCCTTGGGCAAAAAGCCATAGTGGCCCGCCAGGTCGCCAAGCGCCCGGTTGTAGACGACACGGCCCTCCTCATCCTCGCCAATGACCGCAGTTTTCATCCGGTCATAAAGAATCTCGCGCGGGACCCCGCCGATCGCTTCGAACGCAGCCCTGTGACACGCCAGGACCGTCTGCAGTGTCTGACGGTAAGCAAAGCGGGCCCAGATCAGTCGCGAGAAGCCCAGCACCATCGAGAACAGCCATACGATCTGGACCTTGTCCGGCTTGTCGCTGAAGCGCACCTGGAACTGGGCAAAATCGACCTGCGCCTGATGGCCAGGCGGCGTCTCGAACCGCACCGCGAACCCACGCCCGCCGCCCGGTGGTCGCAGCTCTCGCACAACATCACGCACCGTGCTGTACCCACCTTCATAACCACGCTCGGTGATCTCGCGCATCAGGCGCTGCGCAGTAAGGCCAGGATAGGCATCAAGCCGCTGCTTCAGATATTCGACATGGCCATCGATCAACCGCTTTCTTGGCTGTCTTGGTCCGTAAGTCGGAATGCCGACATCCATGGCGAGATATTTTCGGACGGTCTTGCGGTCGATACCCAGTTGGCGGGCGATCATCGAGATCTTCAGTCCCTGACGGTGTAAGTCCAAAATCATAATCAAATCCCCAAAATTCTTCATTGCAGCCGCACCTCCTCGCAGGAGATACTTGCCAGAAATTTCCATTTTCATGCTGTCCGGGGCGCGCCCCGGACAGCATGAAACCAAAAGAAGTGGGGAATATTCAATTGTCACAACTGGGGCAGATTACTCTGTCATCGACAGACGTATTGCAGAGAGGTCGTCGGCTAGGCGGTCGTAGTCTGTCTTGGTAGCCATCACGGTCATGCGCCTGCGCCTTCCGCCCTCCGGGCGTTCGATCAACACCTCTTGGCGATGCTTTGACATATCAATGGCTACCAGAACGGCACTATCGGGGGTAGGATTAAGCTTGGTCATGATCGGTTAGTCTCCAAAATGTTGAGTCGATAACTTCATTTTAGAGACCTGCTGACCGATTGTGGCCACCTTGATGAAGCCTGCGGACGCTACGCGCCCGCAGGCTTCATCAAGGCAATACGGCCCTTCCAGTAAATGCTTCCCAATGTGCTATGGCATCCAGTTCACCCTCCCGCCGCGCTACGCTGACGGCCCGACCGCCACCTACATGACCCACATGTTCGACATGCGCTGCGAAGAAAACGGGATCGAGCACCGCCCCACCAAAATCAAGCATCCATGGACCAACGGGCAGGTCGAACGGATGAACCGGACGATCAAGGAGACCGCCGTCAAACGGTATCATTATGACAGCCATGCCCAGCTGACCGCGCATCTCAACGACTTCATTGACGCCTACAATTATGGTCGGCGGCTGAAGACCCTCAAGAGACTCACACCCTTCGAATACATCTGCAAAATGTGGACAACTGAACCAAACAGATTTACACTTAATCCAACTCATCAAATGCCTAGACTAAACACCTAGCTTCAAATCAAGGTATCAAAATTCATATTTGGTATTCTCGACCACCCAATTCATCGAAGATATGACAGGTCATTCTAACATTGCGGTTAGCGTTCGTGGGAGCTTTTCCAAAAAGAAAGAACGCTCCTGAGAGCTGCGACAAAGGCCAATGGCTGATCGAGCATCAGGTGGTGGCGGGCTTCCGGTATGGCTATTATCGGGATGTCGTTTCCACCCATCTCGCGGATGTAATCGGCAGAATCCTGTGAGAAGAGCAGACTGTTACCGCCGTGCACGATTGCTTTGCGGCCCGGCGCTTGCACCAGCCGCTTACCCATGTTCAGCCACTCCTCGGGCCTATTGCTCCGCCGGAAAACCTCTGGTGAGAATTTCCACGTCCAACTGCCTCTTTTATGCTTCAGCGAATGATACGCAATATAATCTAGCAGGAATGGCTCCTCGGCGGGCTGAGGCGGCGATAGGATGTAGCGCGCACGCGCTGCTTCATAGCTGGGATAGCGCTTGTTGGGCTTGTCCGGATTCCCTGATCCCGGGCTCGACCGATCGTTCTTCCAGTATTTTTCAAGCAATTCAGGGCGCATGATCATAAGGTCGCATACGACCACTCCAGCAAAGGCGTCGGGCGACTGGGTCACGGCTGTCAGCGCGGCACCCGAACCGAAGCTGTGCGCGATGATCGTTGGCTTTTGGCCATCCGCAAACATGTTCAGGGCCTCGGCAACCTCGGTGAATTCCCTCCCGCGGGCCGCCGTGTCAGCTGCCCCCCGCATTTCGCTGTCCCCCATACCCGCCAAATCGAATGCCACGACATCATATTCTTCCGCGAAGAACGGCGCAATAAAAGCGAAGCAGCGGGCATGGGCGAGGAAGCCATGTGTCATTAGCAATTTGGGCTTATCGGGGCTGCCCCAGCGGAGATAGTGCACCTTGGCACCGGAAATCTCTACATAAGCTTCTTCGCGCGGCACGTTCAGTGCTGCTATGAACCATTCGGGCAGGTGCGAACCGTCCCCGGCCCACAAGGAATCGATGTCAGTCGGAAGGTTGTTTACAGGGGTCATTTCATTCATTGCGCGAAAGGTTCCTTGTTGGTGAGTTTTTAGGTGGCGAATCCGCGATAGGCATTTTGCGCTACGTCGTCGCATACGGCGGCATAGCCAACCACGCTTGGGAAATTGATAAGCTGGCGCTTCTTGCTCGGGATGTTTGCGCCCATGTACCAGGAGTCCGCTTCGGGAAAGAGTGTCATCGCGCCAGCTTGGGCGACTATTTCGGTCCAGGTCGTCTCGGCCTGCGGTTCGGCATCGAAGAGCTTGATCCCGCCTTGCCTCAGCCATATCAGAAAGTCGCAAATCCAGTCGCCTTGTATCTCAGCGCTCGTTGGGCCGTTCGCAAAACCTGATGGGCTCAGGGGACCGTAAGAAAACAGCATATTGGGAAAGCCCGTCACGGACATGCCCAGATAGGCGCGCAAGCCATCGTTCCAGGCCTGTGCCAAACCGAGCCCGCCCAGCCCGGTTATATTCATGTCGATCAGTCCGCCGCGTCCGGCATCGAAGCCTGTTGCAAAGACGAGCAGATCGCAGTCAAACGCCCCATCCTGAGTTTCGATACGGTCCGCGCTGATCCGGACGATCGGCGTTTCCTTCAGATCGACGAGCGCGACATTTTCCTGCGCAAAAATCTCGTAATAATTCTGTTCCAGCGATGGCCGCTTGGTGCCGAAGGGGTGGGGCGGCTCGGCAGGAGCAAGTTTTTCCGCAAGCGCCGGATCGACGATCCGCTCCCGGACTTTGTCGCGCCAGAAATCATAAGCGTAGCGGTTTGCTTCGCGGTTGGTGAGCATATCCGCAAAATTGTGATACCAAAATTTTAGACCGCCGCGCTGCCAGAGATGCTCGAAATGTGCGGTGCGCTCCTCATCGCTAACCTCAAGTGCCGATTTTTCCAGCGACTGGTATTCAAAACCCCCGCTGGTCTGCTTGCGTTGTTCGAAAATGGCCGGATACCCCTGCTTTTCGCACACCTGCCCTTCCTCGGTCATTGTCTCCTGCCGCATGGGAAGGGCCAGGATCGGCGTCCTCTGAAACAGTGTCAGCCGGTCTGCTGATTTTGCTGCCTCCTGTGCCACCTGCACACCGCTGGCGCCGGTGCCGATCAGGCAAATCTTGCGGCCGGTTAGATCGATCCCGTCCTGCGGCCAGCGCGCAGTATGACACCAGTCGCCCGAGAAAGTGTCGAGGCCCGGAATATCGGGCACGTAAGGTTTCGATGCGAAGCCGAGCGCAGGGAGAAGAAACCGCGCTGTTACCGTATCTCCGCCGTCCAACTGAAGACGCCAGAGCGAGGCCTCTTGGGTGAAGCGCGCGCTTTCGACCCTCGTGCCCAAGCGCATTTGCGGCCACAGATCGAAGGTATCGCAGACATGGCGGAAATAGGCCCGGAGCTCTTTCCAGCCGGGGAAGCGCTCAGTCCACGACCATGTCCGCCAGACTTCGGGAAGAGAGAATTCGTAAAGCGGAACCTGCGAATCGACCCGCGCGCCCGGATAGCGGTTCCAGTACCAGATGCCGCCGGGCTGGGCGGCAGCATCGACCAGCAGGACATTGAACCCGGCCTCGCGCAGTTTGTGAAGCAGGTAGATGCCGCTGAAACCGGCACCGACGATCACCGCGTCATAGTCTGGCGTGGTCTTGCCGCTCACGCTGCCACCCTGCTGCCTTCCGCAATTTTCTTTGCCGCTGCGTAATCCGCCTTTCCGTTCGAGGCGCGCAGAGGCGTGTCGGTAGGATGGATCGACTTGGGCGTCTTATATCCTGCCAGCTGTTCGCGGACGTGGTCCTTTACAGTTTGCTCATCGAATTCGCCCTGTTTATCGAGATGGACCACGGCGGTTACCGCCTGACCCCATTTCTCGTGCGGTACCCCGACGACCAGCGCATCGGCGATCGCGGGGTGGGTCTTCAGCACCTCTTCGACTTCTTCGGGATAGACCTTTTCACCGGCGGTGTTGATGCACACGCTGCCCCGGCCGAGCAGGGTCAGGCTGCCATCGGTCTCCACGCGGCACCAGTCGCCCGGTATCGAGTAACGCACACCGTCGATTGTCTTGAAAGTCTTGGCCGACTTTTCAGGATCTTTGTAATAACCGAGCGGGATCGCACCCTTGCGCGCGATAAAGCCAGGTACGCCGCTGCCCGGCTCAATCTTCTGGTCGTTCTCGTCGAACACGTCGCAGAATTCGCCAATGCCGAATTTGGCGGTGTTGGTGCCGCCTTGCGCGGTGGTGACCGAAAGGCCGTAGCCGAGGCCTTCGGAAGCGCCGAAACTGTCCATCAGGATGACTTGAGGAATGTGCTTGCAAAGACCGGCCTTGACCTCCTTGCTCCACATCACGCCGGACGAGATGATCGACACGAGGCTGCTGGTATCCCAGCGGCCGGGATGTTCGTCGAGGGCGCGAAGCATCGGCTTGGCGAAAGCGTCACCCACGATTGCGATACTCTCGACCTTGTGTTTCTCGACCGTCTCCCACAACTCTTCGGCATCGAATGACGGGTCGGAGAGTGTAACGATTGCACCGCCCGACATCAGCGCGCCGATCCCGGTGATAAAGCCTGTGCCGTGCATCAGCGGGCAGGAGGGGAGGGTGCGGCGTCCCGCCCCCTGGCTCTTGATCAGCGCGACGTTTTCTTCGTGCGACTGCGGCACCGGGCCGAGCAGCTTTTGCGCATCGAGCTGAGCCTTGCGCATGTCGTCGTGCCGCCACATCACGCCCTTGGGCATGCCGGTGGTGCCGCCGGTATAGATGAACAGCAGATCGCCTGGTGAGCGCTCGATGCCTAGAGGCGAACCGTCTCCCTGCGTCGTGAGATGTTCATAGGGAACGGCGAAAGGGGCGATTTCCGACGCATCACCAATCTCGACGAAAGTGTGGACCTTCTCAAGCCGGTCCTTCAGCTCAAGGATATAGTCGCGAAATTCGGAGCTGTAGACGATCACCTCGCTGTCGGAATCGTCGAAGATGTAGAATACTTCTTCGGGCACGTAGCGATAATTGATGTTCACATGCGTGAGCCGACCCTTGAAGCAGGCCGCCATCAGCTCGCCGTATTCGGGACGGTTTCGCATGTAGAACGCCACCTTCGCCCCGTCGACGGCACCGCGTTCCCGCAGGTTGCGCGCGAGATTGTTCGAACGGACTGACATTTCCGGCCATGTGATGATCCGGTCGCCATGGATCAGCGCGGGCGCATCCTTCGGCATGGCCGGTTCGATAGCATCAAGAATGTCGCCAAGGTTCCAGTCGATCACGTTTCCATCTCATCTCTTGGCGGGGCGCCGCTTGTCTCGCGGCGTCCCCGCAGCTACTTAAATCACGCTGCCCGGGTCCACCCCTGCCGCGCTGCTGCTTCGGCTCTCACCGCTTCGGGGCCGCCAAGAACCTGGCGATCGAAACCGATCCGCTTGAACCAATAATGGAGCCCAAGCAGGTCGGTGAAGCCCATCCCGCCATGCACTTCGGTGGAAGTGCGCGCGACGAAGCGATACACCTCGCCGGTATGCGATTTCGCGTGACACGCGGCGAGCGTGGCTTCATCCGACGCTGCGTCGAAAGCATGCGCTGCGTACCAAATCAGGGAGCGGCATGGTTCGTGACGGGCTGCCATTTCCGCGCACATATGCTTGACCGCCTGAAAGCTGCCAATGATCCGCCCAAATTGTTCGCGCTGTCCGGCATAATCGACCGCCTTCTCAATCATGGCCTGACCCGCGCCGAGGCTGTCAGCGGCCAGGATCACCCGGCCCGCATCGCGCAGCCGTGCCGCAGTCGCTCCGCCATCGTCGGCCAGTGGTTCGGCCGCAACGGTCTCGAACCGCATTTCCCCTACGCTGCGGGTGCGGTCGGTCGTCGTCAGCGGGATTTTCTCCAGCCCCGGTGCATCGGCGGGGACGAAGTGCATCCGCCCGGCGGTATCGGCCACCAGAAAGGCCTCGGCGCCGGTGAAATCGAGCGCGAACAATGCCGTTCCGTTCAGCTTTCCGCCGTTGCAGGACACGCCCGCCCCGTCGCGCACCTCAATAGTCTCGGCAATGGCAACGGCGATCTGCGCTTTGCCGCTGGCGATCTGAGGCAACCACTCAGCCTGCTGCTGCTCGTTGCCGGCTTGCGCCAGCGCGATGGGTGCAAGCACATGGCTGGCGAGAAACGGCACCGGAGCGACCGCATAGGCAAGCTGTTCGGCCACAACAGCTGCATCTAGCAAGGTCATACCGAGGCCGCCATGCTGTTCGGGAACCATCATTCCTGTGATGCCCAGTTCGCTCAGTGCAGACTGCACCTTTTCGCTGTAAGAAGCTTCGCCTTCGGCGCACTCACGCACATGGTCGAGCGGGCAGGTGTCGGCGAGGCATCGCGCGACTGTATCGCGCAGCATCTGCTGGTCTTGCGACAGTCCGAAATCCATCAGGCGGCTCCCTTTTTCTGGCGGGCCGCGACGGCGGCGCCCTGTTCGGCCGGCGCAGGTTTGGCCAGCTTAGGTTCGCGCGGCATATCGAGACCGCGTTCGGCGATGATGTTCTTCTGGATCTGCGCGGTACCTCCACCGATGATAAGGCCCAGCTGGAACATGTAGTTCCACTGCCACGCGCCTCCTTCGCGCTCGCGATTGCTACCGTGATAAAGGATGCCGATCTCGCCCATGGCGTCGATCGCCAGAGCCGATATCTGATGCGCCAGTTCGCAGCTTTGCAGCTTGACAATCAGCTTGGCCATGCCGCCGGGTTCGCCCTTCAGATTGTCCGAAAGGATACGCATTCCGTTGTATTTCATCGCTGCAACTTCGGCCTGAAGCGCCGCCAACCGGTCGCGCAGCACGGCATTGTCGATCGCGCGGCCTTGGCCGACGCGTTCTTTCTGCATTAGCTTGACCAGTGCCTGAAATCGGTTTTCCAGCGCATCGGGATCGCCCAGCATGCCGCGTTCGTGACCCAGTGTCGCATTGGCGACGAACCAGCCTTGACCACGCTGGCCGACGATCTGGTCCATCGGCACCCGCACGTCGGTGAAGAACGTCTCGTTAAATTCGGCGTGACCGGTCATGGTCTTGAGCGGACGCACATCAATCCCCGGCGTATCCATCGAGAAGATAAGGTAGGAAATCCCGCCATGCTTGGGCGCGTCAGCTTCGGTCCTGACCAGGCAGAAGATCATGTCCGCCTGCTTGGCCGTGCTGGTCCAGATCTTCTGGCCGTTGATCACGAATTCGCCGTTTTCGATCCGCGCGCTGGTTTTCAGGCTGGCAAGGTCCGATCCCGCGCCGGGCTCGGAATAGCCCTGGCACCATACGACCTCGCCTTTCAGCGTCGGCGCGACCCACTGGCGTTTCTGTGCCTCGGTTCCCAGTTCCAGCAGTGTAGGGACCAGCATCGATATGCCTTGGTTGGCAAGTCCGCCGGGAATGCCGGCGCGCGCGAATTCCTCGGCGATGATTCGCGATTTGAGAATGTCGGGCTCGGCCCCGTAACCCCCGTATTCCGTGGGGATCGTGCGGGCGGTATAGCCATGTTCGATCAGCAGTTTTTGCCACTCGACCGCCTCGGGACAGGGGCGGGCGGCCCGGCCCTGCCCGGCTGGCGCACGATTCCCGTACGTCTTTAGGAATTGTCGCACTTCCTCGCGGAAAGCGTCATATTCGGGTCCATATTCGAGATCCATTTCGTGCTTATCCTTCGTGGGGCAGGTTCGTATCGGGGCGGAAAACCGGCAGGCGGAAATCCGCGCCGATCAGTTCGAAATCGAGCGTTACCGGAAGGTCCAGCTCTAGCTTGTCGCGGTCGCAATCGATCAGACGCGTGGCCATGCGGACGCCTTCTTCCAGTTCCACCACCGCCGAGACGAACGGAATGTCAGCGGCAAAGGCAGGGTGCAGAGCCTGATGTGTGACCGTCCAGGAAAACAGCGTACCTTTTCCGCTGCTTTGCTCCCAAGAAAAGTCTGGCGAGCCGCATTTTGCGCACATGTAGCGCGGCAGGTGGCGGAAGGTGCCACATTCGCCGCAGCGCTGGAAATAGAGATTGCCGTCCTGGCAACGGTTCCAGAATTCCTGTTCCACCGGATCCTGCGGGCGCGGTTGCGGCTTTGGCGGCGCCTTCTGCGCCGAGGCACGCATTTTGGGCGGAAGATTCTTCTCGTCGCTCATGCAAACCTCCTCAGGATAGCGATACTGCCATCGCCCAAGTCGCCCCAGCCGGTGACCAGTCCGGTCTGCGCGCCTTCGACCTGGCGTTCGCCGCAATCGTGGCGCAGTTGACGCACCGCCTCGACCACGTGGTTGAGGCCCCAGACATGCGCTTCGCTCAGCAGGCCGCCATGGGTGTTGACCGGATAGCGCCCGCCCAGCTCGATCTGCCCGTCGGCGACAAATTCACCCTGTCCGCCCGGCTCGCAATAACCCAGCGCTTCCAGCTGTAGCAGGACGACATAGGTAAAACAGTCGTAGATCTGCAGGAAATCCATGTCCTCGCGGCGAACGCCCGCCATGTCGAAGGCGCGCGGGGCGGCATAGCTGAGGCCGATTTTGAACGGATCGGGCCGGGAAGGGATGTCGTCGGCCGGATAGGGATGTCCCTCGGCTGCGCCCGCAATGCTGACAGGGACATGCGGCATGTCTTTTGCCCGGTCCATCCGCGACACGACGACCGCGCAGGCTCCGTCGGTTTCCAGGCAGCAATCGTAAAGGCGGAAAGGTTCGGAAATCAACCGTGCCGAGTGATAGGTTTCCGCGTCCAGCTCGCGCCCATAGGTAAAGGCCTGCGGATTCATCTGCGCATGGCGGCGGCAGGCCAGCGCGACGGCCGCCATTGCGTCAGGCCCGACGCCGTAAAGCTTTGAATGGCGGGTCGCGAGCCAGGCATACATTTGCACCGGCAAAAACACGCCATAGGGACTGTAATAGCCTTTGACCGTGTTGGTCAGCGTGTTCATGTTCATCGGCCGCGTCGGCGGCGCACCTGGCTTGGGCCTGAGCGCTGAATATCCGTTCCAGCCCAGCGTTATGAGCACATGGTCGCACAGGCCGCTGGCGATCGCCATTGCCGCGTTTTGCAGCGCCGTAGTCGGGCTGGCCCCGCCCATATGCACTGTGGCGGCATAGCGCAGCACATCGATACCCAGATTGGCGGCCATTTCCTCTGACGTCGTATAGATCGGCGGCGGCACCATGCCATCGATATCGGAAGGTTTCAGCCCGGCATCCGCGATGGCGCGGCGCGATGCTTCCAGCATCATGTCCACTGCGGTGCGTTCGGTGCCTTTGACGAAAGCGGTTTCGCCAACGCCAGTGATAGCGGACCTGTCGCTGAAGCTTAGGGCGGCGGGACCGTTCATGCCTGCAGCTCGCCTTGCCGGCGCGCCTGAAACTCACGCTCCAGTCGCTGTGAAAGATCACGCACGCCTACATATACTGCCGGGGGCTGGAGGTTCAGATCGCGGCGCACTTCCTCAAGCGGGTGATCGAGGTACCTTTCCCAATAGAAAGTGGTCAGGTCCGCTGCCTTGCGACCCAGTCGCCACGCCTCAAACGCGGCGCGCGCGACGGGGAGCTGCCATTGCTCCGCCAGCAGTTTGGGGATACCGACCGCAACGATGAAGGTGATGCCGTGATTGTAGAATTGTGCATTGCCAAAAGAGAGTACGCACAATTCGCCCAATGCATCGCGGCCATAACCGGTCACCACATGGAACAGATCGTGCGAATCGCGCAGACGTTGGCGATAGCGCGTGACCGCAGGATCGCTGAATTCTGTCATGCCGCTTGCCTCGCTCGCCTCGGCCAGGCCCTGAGCGGTCAGTCCCTCGCCATAGACGAAATCGAGATAAGCGCGGCCAAGCGTCCCCGGCGCGCAGCGCGCCAGGCGCTCCCGGTCGCTGAGCGTGCCGAGCAAATCGGCCCGTTCCGTCAGGATCGTCTGCCCTTGCGGCGAGGCGGCGAAGCGGCGGAAGTTGCGGTAGTAGGAATTGCCCGATAGCGCCTGGACGATGCGAAATACCTGCGAAGTGTCTTCCTTGTCCGCTATCAGCTGGCGCATTGCCGACAAGGCTTCTCCAGGGCGAATGCCGCGGCGCAATTCGTGCCCTTGCGGCAGGTTTGGTGCATCATTCACGACAATACCTCCGTTGCGGTTCACGAGTAGGACTTGGCGGATGAAAGCGCCTCTTCGGCCCCCGTGACGAGATCCTGCATGACCTCGGAGGCGGGACGGATCGCGTGGATCAGTCCGATCCCCTGACCTGCGAAACCGGGAATAACGTCTTTTCGCTCCGCCTTGATGCCGGAGGCCATTACCGGCCCGGAAATCATCGATTGGTACGGCATGGGGAGGGGCTCTTTGTCGGCTGCAGCCCATGCATCGGCCCATCTGTTGCGAATCATGCGCGCAGGCTTGCCGGTAAGCGATCGGCTGACCACCGTGTCGTCCTCGCCGCTTTCGGTGATCGCTTCTTTCTGGAAGTGTTCGATACCCGCTTCCTCGGTCGCGAGGAACGCCGTTCCGATCCATGCGCCCTCGGCGCCAAGCATCATCGCGGCAGCAACGCCGCGGCCATCCGAAATGCCGCCGGCACCGATGACGGGAACGCGATCGCCTACCGCATCGACCACTTGCGGGATGAGCGAGATGGTGCCGATCGGCGAATTGTGACCGCCACCATCGTGACCCTGCGCCACAATCATGTCGATGCCCGAACCGACCACTTGCTCGGCATGTTTAACCTTGCCGATCACCGCCATGACCTTGGTGCCATTGGCATGCAGGCGGTCCACCCACGGTTCGGGATTGCCAAGACCCGCAGCATAGACGGACACTTTTTCCTCGATCACCACTTCCATCTGTGCTTCAAAGAACTCCTTCGAGAAGAGCTGAGGCCCGCCTTTCCCCATTTCGGCGGCGCCAGCCGCCCGCATGGCCGCCTCAGTATCAACTTGAGGAAGGCCTTCGCGGTCCATGAAATCGCGGGTGAACTGCTGGTATTCGCCCAGCAGTTCCATCGGATTTTCGGGTGCGCCACCGTTCTGCGGTGCGGATCCGCGCGTGACCGAGGCGGGCAGCAGCGTATCGACGCCGAAGGGCTTGTCGGTCAGCTCGCGGGTCTGACGAATCCAGTCGCGCAGCTGTTCAGGCGAACACGCCGCCGCACCCAGCACGCCCAACCCGCCCGCATTCGATACCGCCGCGGCCAGCGCCGGAACGCTTGCACCGCCCATGCCGGCCAGCAGGATCGGATATTCGATTCCCAGCATTCCGCAAATTCGGCTTTTCAGCGCCATTTTCTCTTCCTCTCCGCATCGATGCCTTTTGGAACGCTTCAATTGGTTACAACTGCTAAATTTGCCCCCATTTGACCCGTTGGGACACCAGTTCCGGGCTGCGTTCCGCAAGATAGGATGCCGAGCCCGAGACGAGGCGGCTCATCGCCTGCCGCGCAGCTGCCTGGTCGCCAGTGCGCACCGATTCGAGAACGCGGCGCAAAAATCGTAGTTGGACCGCTCGCTCTTGTGCCGAATACCCCAGCGAGTTCGAGAATTCGCGGGTCAGCAAATGCATCGTCGAGGTTAGCAAGCCAAAGAGCGGATTGCCGCTTGCCCAGCCAAGCAGGTCGTGAAAACGGCGGTTCAGTTCCTCGAAATTATTGTCGGCTTCATTGCGCTCCAGTTCTTTGAAGCAATCGGCAAGTGCACTCAGGTCGCCCGTGGTCGCGCGCAGCGCGGCATAGGCGGCGACATCGGGCGCAATCGCCTCGCGCAGTTCCAGCAATCCGCGCAGGTCCGCTTCCATGAAATGGAGGATCAGCGACAGGCTATTGGCGAAATCACCAGTCTGCGGGCGTGCCACCACCGGCCCGCCTCCGCGCCCCAGTTGCAGGTGGATCACGCCCTGGAGTTCTAGGAAGCGCAAGGCTTCGCGTAAGGTCGCACGGGCAACCTCGTAGCGCGCCAGCATCTCGTCCTCGTGCGGCAGCCGGTCCCCAGGAGAATGCGCCCCCGCCTCGATGTCGCGCACGATGTTCTGGGCGAGCGATAAGGCGCGCTTGGTTTTCTTCACTGTTTCGACCTGCGGCTGCATCGTTGCCCCTTGGCTAAAGTCGTATAACATTTAAAAGCGTTCAATGCCCGCTGTCAATGGCCTTTTAACGATAGGGCGGGGTAAAAAGTAGAAAATATTATAAGCTTTCTTGACAAGAATCGGTTAGACCATTATTTTTGTAAGATTAGGGCAGGATTGCTTGCGGGAGAGGAAGACAGGATATGAATACCCAGGTCATGGAAATGGATACTGCAGACAAGATCGCCGCGATTCCGATTGAAGAGATCGACGTTGCCCGGCCAAGCCTGTTCCAGAACGATACCATCGGATTGTTCTTTGATCGGCTGCGCAAGGAAGATCCGGTTCATTACTGCCGCGACAGCTATGTCGGCCCTTATTGGTCGATCACCAAGTTCGACGACATCATGGCGGTCGATACCAACCACAAGGTGTTCTCGTCCGAGGCGAAGCTTGGCGGTATCGCGATTCAGGACATGCATTCGGTTGAGGGTGCGCTTGACCTGGAAATGTTCATTGCCATGGATCCACCCAAGCACGATCAGCAGCGAAAGGCTGTGACGCCCTCGGTCGCGCCGTCCAACTTGCAGCTGCTGGAACCGATCATTCGCCAACGTGCCGCCAAGATTCTCGACGACCTGCCGGTCGGTGAGGAGATTGACTGGGTCGACAAGGTTTCGATCGAATTGACCACTATGACGCTCGCGACGCTGTTCGACTTTCCCTGGGAAGAACGGCGCAAGCTCACCCGCTGGTCGGACATCACAACGGCTGCGCCGGAAACTGGCATCGTCGAATCCTACGAGGCGAGGCGCGAAGAGCTCATCGAGTGCGCAATGTATTTCAAGGGGCTGTGGGAACAGCGCGTCAATGAGGAGCCAAAGAACGACCTGATCTCCATTATGGCGCACTCCCCGGCGACAAGGGACATGCCCTTCCTGGAATTTCTGGGTAACCTTCTGCTGCTCATCGTGGGCGGCAACGACACGACCCGCAATTCGATCAGCGGAGGCGTGCTGGCTCTTAATGAGAACCCAGACGAATATCAAAAGTTGAATAATGATCCTTCGCTTATTGGCAGCATGGTGCCGGAAATCATCCGGTGGCAGACGCCGCTGACCCATATGCGCCGCACTGCGCTCCAAGATTGGGAGATCGGCGGCAAACAGATTAAAAAGGGCGACAAGGTCGTGATGTGGTATCTCTCCGGCAACCGCGACGGCAGCGTCATCGACCGAGCGGACGAATTCATTATCGACCGCAAAAATCCGCGCCATCACCTCTCTTTTGGCTATGGAATTCATCGCTGCATGGGCAACCGCCTCGCCGAACTGCAACTGCGTATCATCTGGGAAGAGATTCACAAGCGTTTCTCAAGGGTCGAAGTGACAGGCGAGCCTGAGCGCCTGTATTCAAATCTGGTGCGGGGAATCACCAATCTGCCGGTGCGTTTGCATGCCCGCTGATTGTCCGAACCAAATATTGCGGAGATAGAAATGGTAAAGGTAACGTTCGTCGCGAGCGGCGGAGAGCGCCGGGAAGTCGAGATCGACAAAGGCGAAACCGCGCGCGAAGCGGCATTGTTCAACGACGTGCCGGGTATCGACGGCGATTGCGGAGGCGTTTGCGCCTGCGCGACCTGTCACGTCCATGTCGACCCCGAATGGATCGACAAGGTCGGTCGGCTGCAGGAAGACGGGATGGAAGCCGAGCTGCTGCAGTTCGCCGAAGGCACTACAGAATACAGCCGCCTCGCGTGCCAGATTCCGATGAAGCCGATGCTGGATGGCCTAGTGCTTCACGTGCCCGAACAGCAATATTGATCCATCGAGATAGGTCTCGCAATCCTCGCCCAATCGATGGAGAAGCAACCCTGATCCTCAGATGGAGACCATGATGGCGACCCAGCTGAAAGAGAACACCCACGCGGACGACGACGCGTTTCGCACAGAAGTACACGAATTTCTTAGCGAAAAATTACCGGAAGAACTCAAGAGCAAGGTCAACCTTGCTAGCAGGCCTGAAAATTCCGACAAACGAAACGCCTCTCCATACAAAATGGCGTGAGTCATATCGGTGCTCGGGGCTGGGCACGCCCACTGGGCCCAAGGCATATGAGGCAGTGGCAGGCTGCTGCCGAGATGCTCGATTTGGCGCAGGCATTGTTCGACAGCACGCTTGACTACCTGAAGCAGCACGTGCGGTTCAACCAGATGCTCGCCACCTTCTTAGCGCTTCAGTACCGCGCTGAGCTTTCGCCTGCCGCTAGCTGCGCGAGGAAGGCTAGCTAAGCGGCATGTGCGCACGCAACTCTCGCGCCCACGATCCGAGCGGTAGTCTCATCCGCCCAATCATTTTTCGCAGGTGCTGAGACTGTCCGTCGAACAGCACAGTGGAGGTATAAATGCATTCGGGCCTACTTCTTTCGTAAGCGAGTTCGGCGCCGACCTGCTGCCAACCTCTGCCTTCCTCTCCGATCAGCGAGTCGGAACCAAGTTCGACATCGTCAAAGAATACTTCTGCGAAATGTTCGTCCCCGGTCAGATCGTAGATGGGGAGTGTAACATCGGGTGACTGGTGAGACATTCACTTCATGGCGTTATAGCCTTTCCCGAAGAGCTTCGTAAGGTGTTTTTCCATTAAACGCGCCATGCGGTCTGTGGAAGTTGTAAAACTGCTCCCATTGATCGAGTTTTGCCATCAGATCGACATCTCCTTTATAGCTTAGCAGCTGGTAAAATTCCTGCTGGTCAGAGCGGTGAGATCGTTCCACCTTGCCATTCAGTTGTGGTGTGCCGCGTTTGATATAGGCATGTCGGATACCCAGATCTTCGACGTGCCAATGGAACTTGGCCTGGAACTCGTGGCCGTTGTCGGTTCTGATTTCTCTGATACGGAACGGGAACTTGTTGATAATGTGATCGACGAAGTCGATCGCGTTGGCTTGTGTATGTTTTCTGTAGACCTTCAATGCCCTTACCCGCGTTGCATCATCGATTGCCGTATATTGGAAGCGGCGTATCTTCTCGCCCTTCTTTCCGATAAAAGTCAGGAACTTAACATCCATCTGGATATGGTGACCCGGGACCTGTTTGTTGTAGCGCTTGGTGTGAACCTTACGGAGGCGGGTTCCGCGCGGGAGCCGATTTAGGCCATTGCGTTTGAGGATCCGATATATCGTGGCGTCGGATAGTTTTATGCCATGGTAGCGCGCCAGATACCACATGATCCGTTCGGGTCCGAGGTGGTATTTGCGGCGCAGATGAAGAACCTTCTCGGCAACCTCAGGCGGTGTCTGGTTGGGTGGATTTTTAGGAATTGTTTTGGCATTGACCAGCCCAGCTTCACCGCCGCGCTCATAAGCGCGCTTCCATCTGTAAAAGCTGGCCCGGCCAATGCCAAAATAGCGGCAGGTCTTAGCGACATGCCCTATCTTCTCTGCGTGCTGCAATATCCGTAATTTGCGCTGTACTTCGCGCTCGTCTTCCTTGGTCATAGATACATCTCCTTCCTGCTTCAGGAATTTACAGAAGATGTCTCACGAGTCCCTACATATCTACATTCAGCAAGGTTGCCGTATAGGTTTGGGCGATAGAGGCGGAGGCCATCGGATCGCGCTCGAATGCCGTGAAATCTTCCTCCCACTTCTCGCCCCAACTGGCGACGAGAACAGGCTCGATCGCGTCAAACGGCAGGGGCTCGACCCGTTCCTGAAGACTGGCCAAGGCGTCTATCCACTCGTCAGAGAACACATCGCCGCGCGTTGCGAGAAGTTGGCCGAGTTTCACACCGATCGGGCCAATATCGCGCAGCAAGGCAACCATTGATTTCGGTCGCAAGTGCTCTGGACTGACATCTTCTTCCGGAAAAGGTGCAATTCCAAGGGCATTACCCAGATTCATTGCACCGTGACGGGCAAAAATTCGACCGAGTTCCGCCAATCGCGAAAGGTCGCCTATGAGTTTTTCCGAATCTCCGGGCATCTGGCTCAGTCCGTTGCGTCCGGGAGTTTTTCAAGGTTCTTGGATATCCGATCATCGTCAGTGATTATCTCCCGACGGTCTTTCGATTCGCGCACTTGGAGTTCATAGATGGCCATGGGATTGCTTTAGCCAACTTGGTATGAAACACCAAACAAATATAATAAAGTGCTTTACGATCTGTCGGGCTATCTCTAACTCACCCGTTAAATGAATCGGGTTCGATAGAGTGAGCGGACAAATGAAGGATATTTCCGAAGCTGTAGAGGGCGACAATGCACCGGCTGCGGGATCGCGTTCCAACAGGAAACTACGCCTGTTCATCCTCGCGGCGGTGATCGTGGCCGTTCTTGCAGGTGCCTGGTGGTATTATCGTTATGTTACCTACGGGCAATACATGCAGTCAACAGACAATGCCTACGTTGCAGCGGACAGTGTGGTGGTCTCTTCCAAGGTGGCCGGATACGTCGATGCGGTGCTGGTTTCGGAAAACCAACAGGTTGCCCGCGGCGAAGCACTGGTCCAGCTCGACCTGCGTGATTACCGCGCCCAAGCCGCTCAGGCACGCGCCCAGATCGCGGCCACGGTGGCCGGTGCCGACACGATCCGCTCGCAGGTGAGCGAACAGAACGCCGCGATCCGCCAGGCGCGCGCGCAATTGGCCGTCGCGCGCGCGACGCTAGACCTTGCCAACAAACAGGTGAACCGCTATCGCCCGCTCGCCGCCAGCGGGGCGGAACCGCGCGAAAAACTCGACCAGTACGTGACACAAGCGCAGCAGGCTCGGGCCGAACTTGCCTCCGCGCAGGCTGCGGTCGCGGCCGCCACAGGGCGCCGCGCCACGTTGTTTGAGCAGATCGAGCAGACCCGGGCACAGGCCGATGCTGCTCGCGCGCAGCTCGATGTTGCCGACCTCAATGTCTCTTCGACCCGGCTGGAAGCGAGCAGGGCAGGGCGCATTGGTGACCTGTCGGTCCGGGTCGGGCAGTTCGTCCAGCCCGGCCAGCGGCTCATGACTCTGGTGCCGGTGAGCCAGATCTACGTTACCGCCAATTTCAAGGAAACGCAGGTCGGTCTCGTGCGACCGGGTCAGCCGGTCAGACTCGAAGTGGATGCATTGCCAGATGGCAAGATTGCTGGAACGGTGGACAGCATCTCGCCCGGAACCGGGGCCGAATTTTCGATTTTGCCACCAGAAAACGCGACCGGGAACTTCACCAAGATCGTCCAGCGTATCCCGGTCCGCATATCCATCGACGCAGCACCCGAAGTGCGCCGCCTGCTCGTGCCCGGCATGTCGGTCGTCGCTACCATCGACACCCGCGGTGCCGTCGGCGAA
The DNA here is from genome assembly GCF_976973735.1 of Parasphingorhabdus sp. NYA22. Taxonomy (NCBI): domain Bacteria; kingdom Pseudomonadati; phylum Pseudomonadota; class Alphaproteobacteria; order Sphingomonadales; family Sphingorhabdaceae; genus Parasphingorhabdus; species Parasphingorhabdus sp. NYA22. The sequence goes on from NZ_OZ333477.1 coordinate 1,451,584, forward strand.
CTCGAAGAGATTTCGAGCGCTGCCGAATGACCGAGGCAGCGCCTGCCCAAGCTGGCCCGACCGGTGCTCCAACCAAGCCGCAGAATGCCGACGTCACTGCCTGGGTCGCGGTGGTGGCGGGCGCGCTCGGCGCTATGCTGGCGACCTTGGACATCTCAATCGTCAATTCCGCGCTTCCCGTCATTCAGGGCGAAATCGGGGCGACCGGTACCGAGGGCACCTGGATCGCTACCTCCTTTCTCGTCGCCGAGATTGTCGTCATCCCGCTCAGCGCCTGGCTGGAGCGCCTGTTTGGCTTGCGTACGCTGCTCATCATCGCCGTGACTGCGTTTACAGGCTTCTCGATACTATGCGGGATCGCGACCGATCTGACGACTATGATTATCGGTCGTACAGGTCAGGGATTTATGGGCGGCGTACTGATTCCGACTGCGATGACGATCGTGGCGAAGCGGCTGCCTCCCCACCAGCAACCCATCGGTATGGCGCTGTTCGGCATGACCGTCGTCTTAGGTCCGGTCATGGGGCCGCTGATCGGCGGATGGTTGACTGAGAATCTTAGTTGGCACTACGCCTTCTTTGTCAATGTCCCGGTCTGCGCGACCCTCCTCTTGCTCCTATTCGTAGGTTTGCCACACGAAAAGCCGAACTGGGAATATCTGACCCAGGCAGACTGGGCCGGTATCCTTGGCATGATTCTCGGGCTTGGTGGACTGACGGTCGTGCTGGAGGAAGGCCACCGCGAGGAATGGTTCGATTCCTCTCTCATCCGATGGCTTACCCTGATCACTGTAATCGGGTTCGCGTCCCTCATCTACGGTCAATTGTACGCCTCCAAACCCGTTCTTAAACTCCGGCTACTCTTAAGTCGGCAATTCGGGAGCGTCGCTGTGATGGCGCTCGCGTTGGGGATGGTGATGTATGGCTCGATCTACGTTATCCCACAGTTCCTGGCGATTATATCTGATTACAACGCCTTCCAGACCGGGCTGGTAATCTTCTGGATGGGTGTGCCGGCGTTCCTGTTGATGCCGGTTCTACCCTTCATGATCCGTCGCGTTGATATCCGCATCGCAGTAGGGGCTGGTATGCTCTTGATGGCCCTTAGCTGTTTTGTGAGCACCAGCCTTACAGCCGAATCCGGTGGCGCAGTGTTTACCGAAAGCCAGCTAATACGCGGGGTGGGTATGATCCTGGCGATGATGTTCCTCAACCAGGCGACTGTTGCCTCGGTGGCGAAGGACGAAGCCGGCGATGCTTCGGGCATCTTCAATGCCGCGCGCAATCTGGGGGGGTCATTCGCATTAGCGGGCCTCGCCTCGTTCCAGGACCAGCGCACCTGGCATCACAGCCGCCGGATGGAAGAAACTCTGAATGCAAACAGCGTCTCGCTGCAGAGCTACCTGGATTCGCTGGCGCGGACCTTCGGCGGTATGGATGAAGCAATGGCCGTGCTGGACCGGACCATCCAACGTGAAGCCTTTGTTATGACCTATAACGACGTGTTCTTCGTGATGGGTCTGTTGACGGTGATAACGGTGCCGCTTGTCGTGTTCCTCAAGCCGCTGCCCAAGAACGTTTCCCTCTCGATGCACTGATACCGACATGATCCGAAAATCAATTCCTTTTCTTCTTATTGCCGCCACTCTGGCAGGATGCACCGCCGGCCCAGACTATGCGGGGCCGCCCGAGTTGGCTGCCGCCGGCGGAGCCGGGGGTTTCATCCGGGCCGGCGACAAGGTGAGCAGCACAGTGCCGGAACTCGCCGAGTGGTGGATTCTACTCGACGATCCCGGACTCGATCGACTGATCGAGGCGGCGCTCGCCGATAATCCTTCGCTGGAGGCGGTGGGTGCGCGCATCGCGCAGTCCCGCGCATCCCTCGCGCAGGAAAGCGCAGGCCGCCTGCCATCGCTTGGCACCCAAGCAACGGTCGTGCAGGGCCGTCTGCCGGGTTTAGACATTCAGGGCGGTCCGCCACTTCCTCCAGGGACGCCCGGAATGCCGCCAGAAGAGGAAGACGATACCATCAGTTTTTATAATGCCGGCCTCAACGCCAATTGGGAGATCGATTTTGGTGGCGGGACCGGGCGGCGGATCGAGGCAGCCAATGCACAGTTGGCCGCTGCCGTAGCGAATGCCGAGGATGCGCGAGTCCAGCTAACTGCAGACGTCGCCAACGCCTATGTGAACCTGCGCGAGGCACAGCAGCGGGTCGTGCGGTACCGCCTGCAAAGCGAGTTGCAGGAGCAGATACTCGTTCTGACCTATCAGCGTTATCAGCAAGGTACCCTACCGCTGTTTCCGGTCGGAAATGCTAATGCAGAACTGGAGTTGCTCAAGTCGCAACTGGCCGAGGCCGAAGCAGATGAGGCCGTGTTGCTCGATGCGCTCGCCGTTCTGACCGGGCGCGCTCCGGGAGCGCCTTCTCTCGAAGTTGCACCGATTGGCGAGATCCCCCTGCCGCCCGAAAGAGTGGCGGTAGGTGATCCCGCTAGTCTCATCGCGCGGCGGCCCGATATCCGCGCCGCTGAACGCACCTTGGCCGCCGCGACGGCGCGGGTCGGTGTGGCCGAGGCTGCGAAGTTTCCGAAACTCTCGTTCATGGGCATCCTCGGGCTGGGGGGAACCTCGCCGGAAGATATCTTCGACGTAGGCGAGTTTTCTGCCATTGCGATTCCGCGCCTGCAATGGAATTTCCTTGATTTCGGAAGGGTCGACGCGTCGATCGACCGGGCAGGTGCGGCTCGCCGCGAGGCTGCTGCAAATTACCGGCAGACCGTGCTTGCAGCTTTGCAGGATGCCGAGCGCGCCTTAGCCCGTTTCGCGCAGCAGCGCGCTGCGCTGGCGGCTTTGATCCAGGTCAAGCGACATGCCGATAAATCGGCGGATCTCAACCGGCAGCGCTTTGAGTCGGGGGCGATCTCGCGCATCGATCTCAACCGGACTTTGCGCGAGCAGGAGAAGGCCAATACGGACTTGGCCCGGGGCAGAGCTGCCCTTACTCTTGCGTGGATTGCGGTGCAAAAATCGCTCGGCCTGGGATGGCAGGCGCCATCCTAGATGCCGACCCTACAGGTCACCGCATATATAGGCACCGCGCCCGCTAGCGAGCAATTTTTCATTCGGCCCGGTAACGCTGGTTTCGGCCACTGAAATTTGCTGACCGACTTTCACAATCAAACCGGTTGCGACGAGCGGGCCTGAGGTTGCCGGGCGATGATAATCGACCCGCAGATCGGCAGTAGCCTTTACTTTCGTGCCCTGTGCAATGAGGGCGTAGAAACCGGTCAGGTCGATCAGAGACGCAAGTACGCCGCCATGGGCCGATCCGATTATAGGATTGGAAACGATTTCGTCGCGCCATGGCATTTCGAGCTCCAGCCGCTGCGGAGTCAGCGACCTAACCTTCAGATCGAGCCACGCATGGAAAGGCGCGATACGGAGAATTTCCTCTATGCGTGCCCGATCTATTCGCGCTGGCGCCTCGCTCATGTTTCTCGTCCCCGCATGGAGTGATGTCGTTTCAGGAAATCGAGAATGGCGTGAGAAAACGAATCGTTCGCATCGCCCACAACCATGTGAGTGGCGCCGGCGATGTCGGTATATTCCGCATGCGGCGCAAGTTCGCGTAGATGCTCCACCGCGTCTTCGGAAACGAGGTCGCTCGAACCGCCGCGAATGAGATGGACCGGCAAGGTGAGGTTCTGGGTCGCCTGGCTTAATGCTTCAAATTGGCGTAGATGGCGCCCTTCATCGCGTTTGCTGACCGTCCTGCTGCTAAGGATAAAGGCTGGATCCCAATGCCAGTAATACCGCCCATCGGCTTTGTGTCGTAGATAGTTACGCAGCCCTTCGCCGCTCGACCGCTTGCGTCGAAGAGGCATATAACGCGCGATCGCTTCCGACGCCTCTTCGGGCGAGGCGAAACCGGTTTCGATATGCTCTTCCATAAATCCGACAATGCGGTTGACCCCGCTTACTTCCATCTGCGGTGCGATGTCGACAAGTGTCAGGGAAGCGAAGCTGCCGGGCGCCAAATCCCCTTCGGCGAGTATACCGGCCATTCCGCCCAGCGACGCCCCGACCAGCGCAGGCTTGCGCTCCATCCGTGATACGATGGCGACCAGATCGGACGCGAAATCGTGTGTTTCGTAAGCGCCATCGGCTGCCCATTCGCTGTCGCCGTGGCCCCGCATGTCGATGGCGATTGCGTGGAAACCCGCCTCCGCAAGGTCGCCGACCACGTTCTTCCATGCACGACGTGTTTGCCCACCACCATGAGCGAGCAGGATGGGCATCGCACCACTCTCGCCGTTGGCTTCGGCTTTGAGGGTCAAGTCTCCAGCTCCTTCAATGCTGACTGTTTCGCAATACATGGGACTACCCCTAGCTTCCGGCGCCCCAAACAGTAAAGTTATTTAATGTCTCGCCTTTGAAGGAAACTCACCAGCTTATAGCTGGTAGAAGGCTTCAGCCGTTATTGTTTGCTCAGCACTATCCTCCAGAAAATGACCGGCTCGCAGGCGAAGTCATTTTCTGGAGGATAGTGCTTATGCCATATTCACGCGGGAGCCACACGGCTTTTCATCACCGTTATCATATTGTCTGGGCACCAAAATACCGCTTCAAGGTGCTGCATGGGGAGGTCCGCCTGCGGGTGCGGGAGATCATCCGGCAGGTCTGCAGCGAACTGGGCGTGAAGATCATCCATGGCGTTCTGTCACGCGATCATGTGCATATGTTTGTCGAGATCCCGCCCCATATTGCAGTCAGCGACTTCGTGCGCCGGGCAAAGGGACGCTCATCGCGCAAGATACAGCAGGAGTTCGAGCATATCCGCAAACGCTACTGGGGCCAGCGCTTCTGGCAACGAGGCTATTTCTCGACCACCTCAGGCAATATCACCGACGACGTGATCCTCAATTATCTCGACAAGCATACTAACCCAAACAAAGCTGGCTTCAGCCCCAACCCGTGAACCTACATGGAGTAATCGCGGGAGCGTGTCGCCTTGACGGCATTTATGCAGTAAAGGGCTTTATATTATATTGAATTTATGATATGGTCACTATCATGACAACCGAAACAGCTACAATGAGCGCAAACGCGCAAGACGGCTTCCTGAATGAGACCGATGAGTTTGCGTTTTTGCTGGAGGAAGTACCGCGAGTCCTGCGCAAGTCATTTGATGAATCGATTGCCCAGTTCGGCTTGTCCCGCACCCAGTGGAGAACATTGGCCTATCTGATCAAGACCGAGGGAATGACGCAAACCGAGCTGGCAGTTTGCCTAGAACTGGAACGAGCTACGATCGGATTGACGATTGATCATCTTGAAAAACTGGAATTTGTCGAACGTCGGTCCGCAGAAGATGACCGGCGTGTCTGGCGGATATTCCTGCGTCCAAAGGCAATCGACATTATTCCGGAACTTCGGAAAGAAGCCAACGCCGTTTATCAGAAGATGTTCAAAGGCATTTCCAAAGCAGACTTGACCATCATACGAACCGCGATGGAAAAAATGGTTGGGAATCTAAGGGTGTGCTGAACACGTCAGATCCCAAAATCTAACTGGTTCTGATCCTTCTCTCCCATAGGATCAGCTGGAGCGAGTGGCTGGGGCCACTCGCTCCCTTTTTTGGTATAAGCCAGTTATTGGCGTTGCTAGCGATCGACTCCTGCCGGAGCATAAATCAGGCAGTCATCCGCGGCTAGAAGTTGCTTAACGGGATGTACGACGTGGATAGAGTAGATATCCTCATCCTTATATACAGCGGATATGATCTACACTGCGCCATGTAGCCGTTGGACGGCATAGCGCCCGAGACTACCGAGAATCTCCCAGCGCGGATTGTGTTTGCTTGTAAGAATACCGAAGAGGTGGTCGACCGACCGACAAGAGGGCGGGTTGTGTTGAAAAACTCGGTCTTGTCAGCATTGTAGAGATGCGATTCAGCATTCCTGTAGAGGCGGGAGATGCTGCGATGATGGGCGAGCGGACGGTGATGCAGGAGGCGCTGTTTTTCGGGTCGATGGTCCGGCAACCAATTTGCTCGCTGTTTTCGGTGACTGGCAAGTGGTTCAGCCGAGCGTTGCCAAAGCACTTGATCGCCTTTTTTCGGGGGAAGGTGAAGAGTTTGCGACCACCGACTGTGCTGCGCTGATGCCGCGCAGCTGGCAATGGCTCGACGGCTCTGCCTTTTCAACTCATGGAGACCTTATGCAAGTCGCGTTTGGTCTGGATCCAATCAATACCGACAAACCGCTCATGTATCAGGGTGTTCGGATCGGTTTTTCGGCCCGACCGAAGATGTGTCGTTGCCGACTATCGAACATGGTATTGATTTTGAAGGCGAGTTCGGTGTTATTGTAGATCATGTTCCAATGGGAACATGCGCTACGGACGCAACGAAACACATCAGACTAATCGTCAAAATCAACGACTGCTCTTTGCGCGCGATTGCTCCGATAGAAATGGCAACCGGCTTTGGTTGGGTGCAGGCAAAACCGGCCTGTTCGATGGTGCCCTTTGCGGTGACACCCGATGAACTGGGTGAAGTCTAGAAAGATGGCGTGTTTGACACGACTTATAAATTGACTTGTACGGTGAACGTTTTGGTGCAGCCATGGATTTTGGTTTCCAGGGACTGGTTGCTCATGCTGCATTGACGCGCGATCTGGTAGCGGCAACGATTATTGAGTCGGGTACCGTTTCCGATTCAAACTATACAGAAGTCGGATCAAGCTGTATTTCAGAGGTTCGTGCGATCGAGGTGATCCGCGACAAGGGCCTAGCCACAACGCCGTTCCTGTCTTTTGGTGACCCTATTCGCATCGAAGGGCGCGGAATTGACGGCTCATCCCCATGTGGTGTGATCGACCAGCAGGTCGTTCAAGCCTGACGTGCGACTGCCACTTTCTGAAAATAGTATAGGAAAGCCTGATTTGTCATGCCAAGATCGCTCAATTGAAATTGTTTTCAATTGAACCTATTTGGTTGATCTTTTTGACCATGTTCTAGAATGAGCGTGAAATCCATAGGGTGCGATGAGAACAAAAAGAGAGTATCCGCACTTACATTGCACTTACAGCGGTGATATAAGAATTCAGCATTTTGAAAAAATGGCTGAAAACTGGCCGGGACGAGAGGATTCGAACCTCCGATCCCCCCCAGCATCGACTGCTCAGGATAACGCGATCATCTTTAGCCAGGATTGTTCAATCAGTGTTTATTTTTGTCAGAAAAAAAGATTACCATGACACATCTTATTCGTCTGCCCTCTGGTGTTGTTTCGCTGAACACCTAAAGCTCTTGTTCGCATCGCAATTTGAATCGTGATACAACGCAACTATGACCAAGCCAGATCCAGCAACATTGAAAATTGTGGCGGCGCTAATTCGAACCCGCATGGACCGCCTTTCCGGCGATCAGCGACTTGATGGTCTAGAGCGCCTTGGAGCATATCGTGAGTTCAATCAATTGGCGAAAGATCTTGACGCGACCGCAGTCGAGTTTACTCGCGACGAGAAATGGTAGCAGGCGCCGCTACCGGAAATCGTTTTTACATTTATCACTGTTTTGGGTTGGATGGTTCGTTGGTTTAGCAATCAACGCTGTTGTATTCCCTACCTTTGAAAGAACTGGTCCATCATCAGTTCTTCGAATATTGGAATTTCTTCCATTTGCTACCCAAAATGCTACCCAAGTTGCAAATATTGCAACTTCGAATATCATTCTGTCAGAAAATCGTTTATCTTCAACGTATTATGGTGAGCCCTGCTGGGTTCGAACCAGCGACCTACTGATTAAAAGTTAGTATTTGCGGCAAGTGTCCGGATGGTGATGTTTGGCACTATTCCAATTCAGGCGATCTCATATTTGAAGAACCTATCTGGTTGGCGCAAATATTCCTCCGATGATGATCCCCGGGATGATGGTGATGCTTTGGAGAACAAAAACAGAAAATCTGCACTTACATTGCACTTACAGCAGTGATATAAGAATTCAGCATTTTAAAAAATGGCTGAAAACTGGTCGGGACGAGAGGATTCGAACCTCCGACCCCCACACCCCCAGTGTGATGCGCTACCAGGCTGCGCTACGTCCCGACCGAGGCTGCGCATATATGGAGGTCGGTAAGGCTTGGCAAGTCGTTTGCGTCATGCTCGTAACCTTTCCCGAATACGGATTCCGTTGCACCTGTGACAAGCGCGTGATAGGCGCGCGCAACATCTGGGTCGGCTGTTCGAGGGCTTGAAACGCGAGCCCGGACATCACACATAAAAAATTGCAACAATCGGGACGAGTTCATGACATCAATCACTATATTATCTGCAGCAGCTGGCGCTGGCGGCGCCGGAGGATTTCTGATTTCGGTAATGCCGCTGGTGCTTATTTTTGCGGTTTTCTATTTTCTGCTCATTCGCCCCCAGCAAAAGAAGATGAAAGAGCATCAGGCAAAGGTCGGCTCGGTCAAGAAGAATGACGAAGTCGTGACCGGCGGCGGACTGGTTGGCAAAGCAGTCAAGGTCGATGACGAATATGTAGAAGTCGAAATCGCCAATGGCGTCCGCGTCAAGGCGATCAAGGCGACCCTGACCGATGTCATGCCACGCGGCGGTGCCAAACCTGCGAACGACTGATCGCGGTGATATAGAAAGTTAGTTTCGATGCTCGATTTCCCGCGCTGGAAAGTCATTTCCATCTCTCTGCTGCTGGCCTTTGGCGTGCTGATGTCCATTCCCAGCCTGCTTGGCGAGAATGGTCGCCAATATTGGCCGAGCTTTCTGCCCAGTGAAACCATCAACCTGGGGCTCGATCTTCAGGGTGGTAGCCATATTCTGCTGGAAGCCGATCCGGCGGATGTTGCGACAACCCGGCTGGAGACGATGGAAGAATCGGTCCGCGCGGAAATGCGCCGCGCCACTCCGCGTATCGGCATTGGTGATATTTCCCGTAAAAACGGCGTTTTGAGCTTCATGGTGCGTGACAGTACCCAGGTCGATGCCGCGCGGGACGCGATCGTTCCGCTGACCAGCGGTGCCGGCCTGACCGGTCAGCGCGACTGGGATATCGAAGTGCGCGATGATACGCGCTTTGTACTGACTCCGACCGCAGCCGGTCTGGAAAATGCCGTCGAAAATGCGATGGAGACGGCAACCGACGTGATCCGCCGCCGGATCGATGAAATGGGTACCCGCGAACCGACGATCATCCGGCAGGGTGACAACAGGATCGTGGTGCAGGTGCCGGGTCTGGATGATCCGGAAGCGCTGAAAGCCTTGCTCGGACAGACTGCCAAGCTGGATTTCAAACTGGTTGATTTTGAAGCCGATCCCAATATGGTCGCAGCAGGCCGGGCGCCGGTCGGCAGCCAGATTTTCCCTTATCCCGACAATCCGTCCGGATTTCCAAACCTCGCGGTCAAGCGCCTCGGCGGTATCAGCGGCGACAAGCTGACCGATGCAGGGCAGGGCTTTGACCAGCAAACCAACGCAGCGGTGGTCAACATCACCTTTGACAGTGAAGGTGGTTCGAAATTTGCGCGCCTGACACAAAATAATGTCGGCAAGCCTTTTGCGATCATTCTCGATGGCAAGGTGCTTTCCGCGCCGAATATCAACGAGCCGATCCTTGGTGGTTCGGCGCAGATTTCCGGGAATTTCTCGGTGGAAAGCGCAAACCAATTGGCGATTGCCTTGCGGTCCGGCGCACTGCCTGTGGAATTGAAGATTGTCGAGGAGCGCACCGTCGGTCCAGATCTTGGCAAGGATTCGATCGATAAAGGCATGATTGCCGCCATCATCGCAACCGTTGCCGTGCTGACCTTCATGGTCGTCACCTATGGCCGCTTTGGCATGTACGCCAATATCGCGCTGGCGCTGAACCTGTTCATCATCGTCGGCGTCATGGCAATGTTCAACGCCACGCTGACGCTGCCGGGTATCGCCGGCTTCGTTCTCACTGTTGGCGCCGCGGTTGATGCCAATGTGCTGATCAACGAGCGAATACGCGAAGAGCGCAGGCGAGGGCGAAGGGTCATTCAAGCGATTGAAGTCGGCTATAAGGAAGCATCAAGAGCGATCATGGATGCCAATGTCACCAATATCATCGCCGGTGTGCTGCTGTTCATGTTCGGCTCCGGACCGGTCAAGGGCTTCGCGGTCGTGCTGATGATCGGTATCGCATCCTCCGTCTTTACCGCAGTGGTCGTAACCAGAATGTTTGTGGCGCTCTGGGCGAGGAAAGCCCGCCCGCAGGAGTTGGTGATATGAGATTGATCAAACTTGTTCCGGACGACACCAACATCAGCTTCCTGAAGTGGCGCAATGTCGCCATGGCGTTCAGCATCCTGACGATTATCGCATCGATCGGGCTGGTGGCAGCCAAGGGGCTGAACTTCGGCGTCGACTTCATCGGCGGTCAGATGATTCAGGCCACTTTCACCGAGACCGAAACCGCACCGATTTCCGAGTTGCGCGACAGTATTGGCGGGCTTGGTTATGGCGAAGCGACGATCCAGCGGTTTGGCGATGCCAATGAAGTCTCGATCCGGATGCGGCTACCAACCGAAGCGGAAACGCGCCCGGAAGCGGCCAATGAAATGACCGAAAAGATCGTTTCGACGCTCAAGGCCGATCACCCCGATGTCCGCGTTGATGGGGTGGAGTCTGTTTCCGGAAAGGTTTCGTCGGAACTGTTTGAAACCGGCGCCTATTCTCTGCTGTTCGCGATGATCGCTATATCCATCTATATCTGGATCCGCTTTGAATGGCAGTTCGGTGTCGGTGCGCTGTTCGCACTGGTGCACGACGTCGCGCTGACATTCGGTCTGTTCGCGCTGACCCAGATGGAGTTCAACCTCAATATCGTCGCGGCGTTGCTGACCATCATCGGCTATTCGCTGAACGATACGATTGTCGTGTTCGACCGGATTCGCGAGAATCTGAAGAAATATCGCAAGATGGACATCATTGCCTTGCTCGACCTGTCGGTGAACGAGACCCTCGCGCGTACTGTGATGACCAGCTTGACCATGTTGATTGCGCTGGGCGCATTGATTCTTTGGGGCCCCGATGTGATTTTCGGTTTCTCCGTTGCGATGTTCTTCGGCGTATTTGTCGGCACCTACAGTTCGATCTACATGGCCGCGCCGATCTTGATCTGGCTGAAGGTTGGTCCGGACACATTCGTCCCCGCTGAATCAGACAATGACAAGGCGGAGAAGCTCGGTGGGCCAGAGCAGGTTGGCTGACCGTTGGTAGAATTACGCAAGGACGTCGAATTTACCGGGCCGGTTATCACCGGTTTCACGGCTAGCGGCTTCAAGAGCGGCGACCAGCGGTTTGAGCAAGGCCTGCTGATTTCGCCCGAACAGGCTGTCGGCTGGCCCGGATCTGCGCTCGACAGGCTGAATCTGGCGGAGATATTGTCCACTCTGAACCTGTCTCCCAAGGCGGAATTTCTCCTGCTCGGCAGCGGTCCGTCGATGCTGCAACCGCCCGCCGCTTTCCGGCGGGAAGTAGAAGCAGCAGGCATGGGGCTGGAAGTCATGGACAGTCGCGCTGCGGCACGGACCTGGGGCGTGTTGCGGGCCGAAGAGCGCTGGATAATCGGCGCGTTTCTGCCGCTTTCCTAAAGCTTGCCGGCGGCCTGCTGCAGGATTGCCAGCAACTGGTCGCCGTTATTTTTCCAGCTGAACTGGCTCACCGATGATCGGACCATATCCTGTGTCGGCGGCGCTGCAAGGATGGCCGTCGCGGCTTCGACAATCGCCTCGACAGTCCGGTCGACAACCCGTCCGGCAGAGGGGCTGGTAACCAGTTCCCGTGCACCACCGGCCTCGCTGATGATCACCGGCGTGCCGCAGGAGAGGGCTTCAACCCATGCATTGGCAAGCCCCTCGGACTTCGACACAAGAATGGCAATATCGGCGGCGGCGGTCAGATGCGATAGCTGCTCGTGCGGCACGCTGCCCAGAAAACGTACACGGTCAGCGACGCCCAGCCGCTCGGCAAGCGCACGGTAACCCTGCTCTTCTTCGCCGGAGCCAGCGAGGATCAACTCGGCATCGGGGAAACTCGCCATGGCGCGAATAACCAGATCCTGGTTCTTGCGCTTGATCAGCGCGCCGGTGGTAATGAACAACGGTCCGCTGACGCCCAGTTTTTGTTTCGCAGCGACCCGATCAACGGGAACAAAGCTGTTCTGGTCCAGGCCCGTATAGTGAACCGCAATCTTGCTTCCATCTATTCCAAGTTCAACCATATCCTGCTTCAGCGCTTCGGACACCGCCAGCAAGGCGCTGGCCTTCTCCGCCGCTTGCAGAAGCTGGGCGCGGCATTTTGGCTCGCTGCCCCAGTGATGGATATCCGCACCGCGGGCCTTGATCGTGAAGGGAACGTCGAGTGCAGCGGCCAGCCGCATCGCCGCCGGTCCATCGGGATAGAAAAACTCTGCATCGATCAGATCAAAGGGCTGTTTGTGGTGCAATTCTTTTACCAAGGACAGGGTCGCGTCAGCGATACGTCGCGGGTTGTCAGCACCCCCAATCTTTGGGATTAACCTGAACCGGGGGCGATGAACGTCCAGGCCGCGCCATTCTTCATGCTCCGCCAGAGCTTCTAGCGCCTGATATTGCGGCAGTTTGCTCAATGGCCAAGGCGGTAAGCCGACAGGGTTGAGGACGGTTACCCCGGCCTCCGGGCGACTGGCCAGTTCCGCCGTTTGCCGCTCGACAAATATCCCGAAATTTTGCGCTGTCGCATTGGGGAATAATGTCGACAAGGTTAGAATGCGGAGCGGCTGGGTCATGGCAGGCGTCCTAGCATCAAGGCCCTAAAGCTCCCTTACCAGCCGGACCGCAACGCCGATCCACTCGGGATCGCTGACAATCTGCTGCCGGGCTCCGCTGCCAAGGGGCAGGATTTGCAGCTTGTTGTCCTGGCGCCCGATCAGGCGCCCAAACAGATAGCGTCCGGCAGGGCGAGGAACCAAAACGTCACGGTTGAGTGCCCCGCTAAACTGGTCCGAAGTACGCCGTGAAAGCCAGACATCGTCACCCGCGCGATAATCGCCGACACCGCTCTTGACGCGCAGCGCGACCATCGCTGGTTCGATCGCAGGTTGATAAATATTCTCGACCTTGCCCAGAGCGTGCGCACCCTTGTGATCGAGGATTGCGGCAACCGGAAGCTCTTCCTGGTCGGGCAAGGATAGCAGTGCGGCGCTGTCCACGCCGAGCGCATCGGCAATCCGGTTCAGCCAGTCGAGCGACAACGTCCTTGTGCCAGTCTCAAGCCGTCCAATCGTTTGTGCGGTGGTAGGTGGTTCGCACCGCCGCGCTACGTCATCCAGCGTCAATCCCTTGGCTTTGCGAACCTCTCTGATGCGGCTGATCATATATATCTCCAAACCTATATGGTTTTATCCTTTCCTACATTATCGCCAAAATGGCAAGAGGGTAACAAAGCCAAACAGGAGATTCTATGCCAGTCCATACAACCAAAACAGATAAATCTCTATATGATCCGAGATTGCTCGCCGAACGGGCGTTGCCGCAAGATGGCGAGGAGCGTAATGGAAGCGAGCCAGAGCGCAAGCGCGCGCGGAGCGTCACGGTCAATCTGTCGGAATCGCCATTGGGTTGGCTGCATGCCAGAGGCCATTTGTCCGATCGCCAATTTGATGCAGGCGAAAAGCTTCGCGCCGATTGGGAGAGAGCCAATCTGGCACCGAGCGTGACGATGCGCTGGGATGCGGCGCCGGTTGCGGGAGGAAAACGCGCGGCCCCCGCGATATTGAACGAAACAGAAGCGCAACTTGCCGCCAAGCTGCGCTTCGAAAATGCCATTGACGATTTGGGCAGCGATTTGTCCGATATCGCCTGGCGGATTATCTGCGGCGGGGAGGGAACGCCCGTCGCGGAGAAAAATCTCGGCTGGCCAGCGCGCTCAGGCAAGCTGGTTTTGAAGATCGCACTGGACCGGCTGGCGAATTTCTACCGCCTGCCGGGCTGATCAGTTATCGGCCAGCCGCTCGACTTCTTCCGCCAGTTCCAGCCAGCGCATTTCGGCCGCGTCCTTCTCTTCGATCAGTGCGCTATTCTCTTTGGAAAGTGCGTCAAAGCGCGGGAAATCACGCGTATAAAGATTGGGATCGGCCAGCGACTGTTCGATTTCGGCCATGCGCTGGTCAATCGCCTCGATCCGCTCTGGCAACAGATCATAATCGCGCTGGTCCTTGTAGCTCAATTTCTTGACCGGGCTGCCGGAGCGCGGAGGTTGCTGGTTGGTGGAACTTTTCTGCGCGCTTGCTGCCTTTTTTGGAGAATTCCGGTCTTTGCGCTGCTGCTCCCATTCTGCATAGCCGCCGGCGACTATGTCGACCATTCCGCTGCCATCGAGGCCCAGCGTCACCGTCACCGTGCGATCGAGAAAATCGCGGTCATGGCTGACCAGCAGGACGGTGCCTTCATAATCGGCGATTACTTCCTGCAAGAGATCGAGTGTCTCCAGGTCGAGGTCATTGGTCGGTTCGTCGAGCACCAGTAGATTGGACATCCGCGCAAATTCTCGAGCCAACAAAAGCCGTGATTGTTCTCCGCCGGACAATGTGCCGACTTTGGCGTCGATCAGCGATGGCGCAAACAGAAATTCCTTGAGATAGCCCTGCACATGTTTCTTGTCGCCGCGCACGTCGATCCAGTCGCTGCCATCCGCCAGCACATCGCGGACCGATTTATTGCCTTCGAGCAGGCTGCGCTGCTGGTCGATGAAAACGCCGTTGAGTGTCTTGGCGAGAGACACTTTGCCGCTATCCGGCTGTAATTCGCCGGTGAGCATTTTCAGCAAGGTGGTCTTGCCAGCGCCGTTGGCTCCGACGATGCCGATCCGGTCGCCGCGCTGAATGCGCAGCGAAAAGTCGCGGATGATCTGGCGTTCCTTCTCGCCTTCACCAAAGGACTTGGAGATATGCTCGGCCGTAATGACCGATTTGGTGCGGCTGTCGTCATTCTGGATCTTGAGATTGGCGGTGCCGGCAGGGCCGATCATTGCCGCACGGGCTTCCCGCATCTGCCACAATTTCTCGAGCCGTCCCTGATTGCGCTTGCGCCGCGCGGTGACACCGCGTTCCAGCCAGCGCGCTTCAAGCTTCAGCTTCGCGTCAATCTTGCTCGCGGCCTGTGCTTCGTCAGCATGGATTTTCTCCATCCACGCGTCATAGCCGCCAAAACCGATTTCCTGCCGCCGCAGCGCCCCGCGATCCAGCCAGATCGTCTGTTTAGTCAGCCGGGTCAGAAAAGTTCTGTCGTGGGAAATAGTGATGAACGCGCCTTTGTAGCGGCCAAGCCAGTCTTCCAGCCAGTCGATCGCTCCGAGATCAAGGTGGTTGGTTGGTTCGTCGAGCAAAAGCAGATCGGGATCGGATGCCAGCGCCCGGCATATGGCTGCGCGGCGTTTCTCGCCGCCGCTGGCCTTTGCCGCTCCCTTGGACAGGTCGGTACCCAATTGATCGGCAATGGCTTGGACTTCGTGGAGGGCAGGGCCTTGCTCGCCCGATATGGCGAAATCGAGCAAGGTTTCAAACGGTGTGAAATCCGGCTCTTGTTCCAGATAAACGATATTGGTGCCGGGCTGGATCATCCGCTGGCCCTTGTCCGCTTCGATCTGGTCGGCAATCAGGCGCAGGAGCGTCGTTTTTCCGGCACCGTTGCGGCCAATCAGGGCGAGCCGGTCGCGCGGCCCGACGTGGAGATCGAGATTTTCAAACAGCCAGCCCTCTCCTTGATGGAGGGACAGGTTTTCATAAGCGAAGATCGGGGGTTGAGCCATGGTTCCCGGGCGTTAGGGCCAAGCGGGCCTGGGCTCAAGCCTTCTCTTCTGAACAAAGGCCATTGACGTGCCCCGCTATATCGGATTGTTAGTGATGCATATGGCATTCCGGGGGTAGGTAAGCGAATTGAACACGGTCTATCTGAACGGCGATTATGTTCCCAAGTCATCCGCCAAAATATCGATATTCGACCGGGGACTGCTGTTTTCCGACGCGGTCTATGAAGTGATTTCGGTTATCAATGGCCGCCTGATCGACATGGATCGACACATCAGCCGACTGGAGCGATCGCTTGGCGAGCTTTCCATTGATGGCTTTGCCGACTGGGCAGCGATTTCGGAGAATCTGGTAACAGAAAATGAATTGCGGGAAGGTCTGGTCTATCTGCAAGTGTCGCGCGGAGTGATGGACGAACGCGATTATCGCTGGCCAGCACCGGAAACGGCTCCGACGATATTTGCCTTTGCCCAGAACCGGGTGCTGGTCGCCAACCCGATGGCCGATCGCGGCATGACAATCATCACACGGCCCGACCTGCGCTGGCAAAGATGCGATATCAAGACCACACAGCTTCTCTATGCATCGCTGATGAAAATGGAGGCCGTGGCGGCGGGAGTCGATGATGTCTGGATGACCCGCGACGATATGATTACCGAAGGGACCTCGCAAAATGCGCATATCATTAGCGAGGACGGTGTTCTGATCTCGCATCAGCTCGACCGCCGCATCCTGCCTGGTGTGACCCGTATCGAAATGCTCGCACAGGCAAAATCCATGGAACTAACGGTCGAAGAGCGCGCTTTCTCGATTGACGAAGCGAAAAACGCGGCAGAAGCATTTGTTTCGTCGTCGACCTTGCTGATCATGCCAGTGGTCGAAATTGACGGCCATAAGATTGGCGATGGATTGCCAGGCGACCGGACGGAGAAAATCCGTCGAAACTATATAGCTGCCGTTCAGAGAGCTTGATTTATAACGAGCTGAAACAATGGAGAACAATATGAGATTTTCAATTCTATTGGCCGGCGCGGCTTTGGTCTTTACCCCGATTACCCTCGCGCAAGCCGCGAATGTCGAGATAGTTGCGCAGAATCCGGTGATCGAACTCAGCGTATCCGAACAGGTTGATAGCGCGCCGGACACCGCGACGTTCAGTACCGGCGTTGAAACCAAGGCGAAGACTGCGACCGAGGCGCTGCGCCAGAATTCGGTGCAGGCTCGCGCGGTAATTAACCGGCTCAAAACGCTCGGCATTGCCGAAAAAGATATTCAGACAACCGGTATCAATCTCCGCGCCGATTATGATTATGATCAGGAAAGCCGGCAGAACCGCTTCGTCGGCTATGTTGTTTCCAATCAGGTCTCAGCGACGGTGAATGATATTTCCAAGCTTGGCCAGATTCTCGACGCGATCGTCAGCAGCGGTGCGACCAATTTAAACGGGCCCTCATTCTCGATCAGCGATGATAGCAAGCTTAAGGATCTCGCGCGCGAGCGGGCGCTTGCCAACGGCAAGGCGCGGGCCATGAGCTATGCGCGGTCCGAAGGATATAGTGGCGTCCGGGTGCTTTCGATCAGCGAAGGCATGTCGCACCAGTCGGAGGCGCCGATGATGCGGATGGAGGCTTCTGCCGCTTCTTCTGCACCGCCGGTAGCGCCCGGGCAGGTCGGAACCGTCGTTTCGCTCAACATTACTTATGAGATGACGCGCTAACAGAGCGATCTCTAGCCTGAACCCGCCATTCACCTGATGTTAAAACCACCGAGCCTAGGAGGGTGACGATGTTGAAAAAATTCGCCTTTTTATCCTTCCTAGCGCTCGGATTGCCGCTGCTGGCGCCGCAGATTGCTGGCGCCATGGATCGCCGTGGTGAACAGAATGAAGCGCGCGCGCAAATGATGGCGGGCAAGGTTAAGTCAATCCGTTCTATCGAGAACCGGGTTCTGCCAAGAATGGGCGATAGCGAATATATAGGTCCCGAATTTGACCCCGGTGCGCAGGTTTATCGCTTGAAATTCATTCGCGACGGGCGGGTGATTTTTGTCGATGTCGATGGCCGGACCGGTACAATTTTGCGCCAGACCCGCTGATCAAAATCGGCCATTTTCCAATTTTCTAATATCATTGTGCGTTTTCGGGATGGTGATATAGGCTATTCCACAGAAACAGGCATTATTTCGGAGGACAAGCATGCGCGTCTTGATCGTTGAAGACGAACCCACGCTGGGACAACAGCTGAAATCGACATTGGAAGCCAATGGCTATGCCATCGACCTGTCGACAGATGGCGAGGATGGCCATTTCATGGGTTCGACCGAAGACTATGATGCGGTGATCCTCGATCTCGGCCTGCCCGAAATCGACGGTTTGACCGTGCTTGATCGCTGGCGCAAGGAAGAGCGCAATTTTCCGGTGCTGGTGCTGACGGCGCGCGACAGTTGGTCGGACAAGGTTGCCGGGCTCGACGCCGGTGCCGATGATTATCTGGCAAAACCGTTCCAGACCGAGGAACTGATCGCCCGTCTGCGCGCGCTCATCCGTCGTGCTTCCGGCAATGCCTCGTCCGAACTGACCGCCGGTGCCGTGCGTCTCGATACGCGGTCGGGGAAAGTGACGCTCGATGGCAGTCCGGTCAAGCTGACCGCACAGGAATATAAATTGCTCTCCTATCTGATGCATCACAAGGGCAAGGTCGTGTCGCGCACGGAGTTGATCGAGCATATTTACGATCAGGATTTCGATCGGGATTCCAACACGATTGAGGTGTTCGTCACCCGCATTCGCAAAAAACTGGGTGCAGAAGTCATTTCGACGATCAGGGGGCTTGGCTATAGTCTAGAGGATCCCGAAGCCTGAGTGAAACGAGCCAGATAGATAGTCCGTTCGATGAAAAGGCACCGACAACCCAATCTCGGCTAGGCACGCAGACCACCGGATCGCTCGGTCGCCGGATGATCGGCATTGCGGCGGCATGGATTGTCATC
Organism: Parasphingorhabdus sp. NYA22; assembly: GCF_976973735.1. Taxonomy (NCBI): domain Bacteria; kingdom Pseudomonadati; phylum Pseudomonadota; class Alphaproteobacteria; order Sphingomonadales; family Sphingorhabdaceae; genus Parasphingorhabdus; species Parasphingorhabdus sp. NYA22. The sequence goes on from NZ_OZ333477.1 coordinate 1,470,406, forward strand.
CTGCTGTTCGGCGGTGGTTTTGCGTTGGACCGCGTGTTGAACGATGCGGTGACCCGCAATTTCGACAATCAGCTGGAATATGTGCTGACGGCGATGATCGCTTCGGCAGAGATCGGTCCCGATGGAGAGGTTTTTCTCAACCGGCCGCTCGGAGACCAGCGTTTTCTCGAGCCCAATAGCGGCCTCTATTGGCAGATCAGCGGCAAGGGCCATGACGATTTCCCGTCCCGCTCGCTGTGGGATCGCACGATGGTGTCGAATATCACCCACGATGACCGCGAAACCCATATCTACAACAGCAACCAGTTCCCGGACGAGCCGTTGCGGGTGCTTGAACGCACGATAATATTGCCTGATTCGGACACAAAATGGCTGTTCCAGGTGGCGCAAAGCCGCGATGGTCTGGATGGCCAGATTTCCAATATTCGTTCGATATTGGTGAACAGCTTCCTGATATTGGCGCTCGGCCTGATTGGCATGGCGGCGTTGCAGACGCTTTACGGTCTATGGCCGCTTCGCAAGATTCGCATCGCCATTGCCTCCATGCGCACCGGCCAGCAGCGCCGGGTGGTGGAACCGATGCCGAATGAGGTCACGCCGATGGTCGATGAACTCAACGCCTTGCTCGATCACAACGAGAAGCAGGCAGAGGAAGCGCGGCGGCATGCGGGCAATCTCGCTCATGCCCTGAAGACCCCGCTCACCGTGATCATGAACAGCGCTACGGCCAAAGCCGACGATCTCGCAGATACGGTGATCCGTGAAGCCGGCGTTATGCGGCGGCAGGTCGACCATCATCTGGCGCGCGCGCGGGCGGTGGGCCGGCGCGGCCACGCGCATAGCCGGGCTAAGGTCTGGCAAAGTCTGCAGGCGGTCGAACGCGCGGTCGGACGGCTATACCCGCATGTCCGGATCGACATTGACGGCGACAAGGATGCGGTTGCTTCGGTCGAGCGCCAGGATCTGGACGAAATGATCGGCAATCTCGTCGAAAATGCTGCCAAATATGGCGGTGGCAGCGTGTTCATCACCGTCGAAAGCAACGACAAATTTGTCGAGCTGCTAATTGAAGACGACGGCCGCGGTATCCCCGAGGAAGAACGGCAGCGGATATTCGATCGCGGCGTCCGGCTGGACAGCGGCAAGCCGGGCACCGGTCTGGGGCTGGCCATCGTCCGCGATGTTGCGGAAATCTATGAAGGCTCTGTATCGCTCGAAGAAAGCGAAGATCTGGGCGGCCTGCTGGTGCGGTTGCGATTGCCCAAGTCTGAAGGGGTTGATTCCTAGTCGGCTTCAGCCTTGATCCGCTCATGGTGCCGAATCACCTCGTCGATGATGAAACGCAGGAATTTTTCCGAAAATTCGGGATCTAGATTGGCATCGCTGGCGAGTTGGCGCAGGCGGGCTATCTGTTCCTGTTCCCGGGCGCCATCGGCGGGTGGCAGGCTGTTTTCGGCCTTATATTCGCCGACCGCTTGGGTCACCTTGAAGCGCTCGGCCAGCATGAACACCAGCGCCGCGTCGATATTGTTGATGCTTTCACGATATTGCTTAAGCTTTTCGTCCATTTTACGCTGCCCCAATTCCACCTGTTTCGATTTCAGCACTTCATGCACGAGATGCAACCGAATATGGCCTGATTTCACTTGCCTTATCCCTAGTGAATTGCCACATCCGGTGCAACATGTCAGCAACGGTCCATCATATCGGGCGGGACACCGCGCCTTCACTTGAACCCATCATATCGCTGGTCGCCAGCGATATGAACCAGGTCAACAGCGTCATATTGGACCGGATGCAATCGGAAATACCCCTGATTCCGGAACTTGCCGGGCATCTTATCGCTGGCGGCGGCAAGCGGATGCGTCCGATGCTGACCCTGGCAGCAGCCAAGCTGATCGGTTATCCGGGTGATCGCCATTTCAAGCTCGCGGCGGCGGTGGAGTTCATTCATACCGCGACTCTGCTGCATGATGACGTTGTCGACGGTTCCGACATGCGGCGCGGCAAAACCGCAGCCAATCTCATTTTCGGCAATCCGGCGACCGTATTGGTCGGTGACTTCCTGTTCAGCCGCTCATTCGAGCTGATGGTCGAAGACGGCTCCCTCAAAGTACTGAAAATATTGTCCAATGCTTCTGCAGTGATAGCCGAAGGCGAAGTCAATCAATTGACCGCGCAGCGCAAGATCGAGACCAGCGAAGATCGCTATCTTGATATCATCGGTGCCAAGACAGCGGCCCTGTTCGCCGCAGCCAGCCGGATATCTGCCGTGGTTGCGGAATGTGATGATGAAGTCGAACTGGCTCTGGACAGCTATGGTCGAAATCTTGGTATAGCGTTTCAGTTGGTCGATGATGCAATTGACTATTCATCCGATCGTGAAACAATGGGCAAGGATGCCGGTGATGATTTCCGCGAAGGCAAGGTGACCTTGCCGGTCATATTGGCCTATGCGCGGGGCAATGAAGAAGACCGGAAATTCTGGAAAGACGCGATCATCGGGCACAAATCCTCGGACGAAGATCTTGCCCGGGCCACTGCGTTGATCCACTCGACCGGGGCGATGAAAGACACGATGTCGAGGGCCCGGCACTATGGTCAACGGGCAATTGATGCGCTAGGCATATTTGCGTCGGGCAAAGCGAAAGACGCTATGACCGAAGCGGTTGAATTTGCCATCTCCCGCGCTTATTGAGCCGGTTCAGGACAGGAACAGAAAATGGCCGCACGGATTTATCAAATTCCCAGAAATGCAATGCAGTCGGGCAGAGCGCTGACCGATAAATGGGTGCTGGAATTTGAACCGGCGGAACCGCGCAAACCTGATCCCCTGACCGGTTGGGCCGGTTCCGGTGATACGCAGCGGCAGGTAGAGCTGACTTTCGATAGCTGCGATGCGGCAAAGGCTTATGCGGATAAACATGCGATTGTCTATGCGATCATTCCGACACCGCACAAGACTCTGAAAATTCAGGCTTACGCCGACAACTTCCGCTAGTTACATCCCCGTCTGCGCGGTGGAATAATGACGGCCCATTCAAACCAGTTGTAGAAACATCATCAGCTTGACGTCGATACCGGCGCCTTCCTGACGCTTGCTCTCGATGAAATCGCTAAGCTCGCTCAATGCGACGCGGTGCACTGTGATATTCTCCCCGTCGACGCCTCCGCCTTCGCTGACCTTGGTCAAACCGCTGGCCTTGAACAGCGAAAAGCTCTCCGACACCATGCCCGGCGAGGAATAATATTCGCCGCAATTCTCCATGGTTTCCGCGCGATAGCCGGTCTCTTCTTCCAGTTCGCGGATCGCCGCGATAGCACTGTCTTCGTCGGCATTGTCGTCGTGATCGCCGACCAGCCCTGCCGGAAGCTCGATACAATTTTTGCCCAGCGGAACACGATATTGTTCGACCAGCAGCACATGGCCTGCATCGATCGCGAGAATGACCGCAGCCGTGATGCCGCGGCTGCGTGAGACATATTCCCACTTGCCTTCGCGTTTGGCCGTGATGAACCGGCCTTCCCACATGACTTCGATATTGTCGGACATTTCTACCCCGTTCTTGCTAAGCCTGTCGAAGTAGGCCTGCCGCAAAATTCACCCTTCGACAAGCTCAGAGCGAATGGAATGTCAGAGCTCGATCAGCCGGTCGGGCAGTTCATTCGGGTTCTGGTCGGTTTTGGGAAAATGTTCGGTCAGGACAATGCCGATCTGGCGGACCGCTTCGGCCATGCCTTCACCCGGTGTACCAGCGCGTACCAGATCGATCATCGCAACCATCGCATCACCCCAGATCGCCGGCTCCACTTTGGCGACAATGGCTTCGTCGGCCACGATTTCTGCCCGATGTTCGCGCATTGACAGATAGAGCAATATCCCGGTGCGACCGACCGTTCGATGGTCCGTCGAAACACGGAACAAGGATACCGCCCGCTTGCGTACCCGGGCTTTTTTGATCGGTGACGGGATGAGGAGGAACAGCAACGGTTTCCAGATCAGGATCAGCCTTGTGCCGAAAAATTTCATCGCAGTAAAAACAAACAGGGCCCAATAGGGCAGGGCGGTGATGCCGCTCCAGCCACCGGCCAGCCAGTCGATGATATTCAGATAGATTTCCGGAAAAAGGCTGACGACCAGCAACGCGGTCAGCGCTACCAGGCCCGATAGGGCCCAGGCGACATCGCCATAATGATCGGACTCGCCGGTCACTATGGTGACGATTTCGCCATCTGTCGATTTCTCTGCCTGCGAGACTGCGGACGTGACGATCTTGTGATCATCGGGCGTAAACTGGTTCACTTTGCTCATTACCAGCCCCCCGATGCGCCGCCGCCGCCAAAGCTGCCGCCGCCTCCGCCAAAACCGCCGCCACCGAATCCGCCGCCGCCAAAGCCGGAACTGCCACCACCAAAGCCTGATCCGCCGCCCCAGATGACGACCGGACCGGCACCGTGACGGTAGCGTTTGCCACCGCGGTTCGAGAACATCGGGATAATAACAAAGAATATCAGAATGAACGCCCAGAAGATAATCAGGCCGATATTCTCGCCATCGCCTTTGCTGGCTTGTTGACCAGCCTGTTGGGCAACCGCGAGAGCTTGTTCCTCCGGCAGCGTCAATTGTGTCGATATACGGTCCACGCCAGCGATTATACCGCCGGCCATATTATCATTGCGGAACTGGGGGAGGATATCATTCTGGATGATGATGCTCGACAGGGCATCGGTCATGATGCCCTCAAGGCCGTAGCCCACTTCGACACGCACCTTGCGCTCATTGGGTGCAATCAGCAGGATCAGGCCATTGTCCTTTTCCGCCTCGCCTTCGCCGTCTTGTCCGATTTCCCAAGCCCGGCCCAGCTGATAGCCATAGTCTGCGATATCATAGCCCTCGAGACTGTTGACCGTCGCGACGACAAGCTGCCGGTTGGACTGGGTTTCCAGCGCAGCCAGCTTTGCGGTAAGTTCAGCTTCCTGAGCAGGATCAAGCAGATTCGCCTCATCGACAACGCGGCCGGTGAGTTCGGGGAAGCTTTGAGCAAAAGCCGGGCTGGCTACCGCCATAAAGGCGATAGCCAGACCGGCAATGACGGTTTTAAGCGGCAGGATGGACCGAAGTGCAATCACCCTTAAAAGCTGACTTCAGGTGCTTCGTCAGCGCCTTCGCTGGTTGCGGCAAAGGGTTCCATCGGTTCCGCGCCGTGGATGATCTTCGCGCCGATAATGTCCGGGAAGGTCCGGATCGTGGTGTTATATTCGCGGACCGCTTCGTTATAATCGCGACGAGCGACATTGATGCGGTTCTCCGTGCCTTCCAACTGGCTTTGCAGCGCGAGGAAATTCTGGTTCGATTTGAGCTCGGGATAGGCTTCTACCGTCGCCATCAGTCGTCCAAGCCCTTGCGAGAGCGCGCCTTGTGCGGCGGCAAATTCCTGGACCTTCGCGGCATCGCCAAGGTCATCTGCGCTGAGCTGAATCGAACTTGCTTTTGCCCGGGCTTCTACCACGGCGGTCAGCGTGTCCTGCTCCTGGGTAGCAAAGCCTTTCACGGTCTCGACGAGATTCGGGATAAGATCGGCACGGCGCTGATAGGTGCTTTCAACATCAGCCCATTTGGCTTTGGCATTTTCTTCCGCCGTCGGTACGCTGTTGATTCCGCAGGCGCTCAGCGACAAGGCCACGGCTGGAACCACTAGAAACTTGATCAATTTATTCAGCATATTTGAAAACCCTCCATCCACACGGCGAAACGCCGCACCACTTTGTAAAAATAGGTATCAATGGTCGCGTTTGCAACGACTTCGCTCGACTATTTTGGATTTTTCATACATTTACACGCCTTTAGAAATGGGAAGGCAATATATATGTTAAACGAGTTCAAGGCATTTATTCTGAAGGGCAATGTGCTCGACCTGGCTGTCGCAGTCATTATCGGCGCGGCTTTCGCGACAATCACCACATCATTGACCGAAGATGTGATCATGCCGATTGTCAGCGCCTTATTCGGTGTTCCCGATTTTTCCGGCATGTTCATTCTGCTCGGCTCGCCACCTGCCGATTATGCCGGTGCAATGACCGACTATGCGGCGCTGAAGGAAGCGGGCGTACCGATGCTCGGATGGGGCCAGTTCCTGACCGTGGTGATCAACTTCATCATTCTGGCGTTCATCATCTTCATGATCGTCCGCTATGCCAACAAGGTGATGAAAAAAGCGGAAGAGGAAGCGGCGGATCCGGGCCCAAGCGAAATTGATTTGCTGACCGAAATCCGGGACAGCCTGAAAAAGTAAAAATTCGAGATCGCCAATATCGCCCCTTTTGCAGCGTGGTTTGTGTAACGCAAACATGCATCGCAAATGGGGCGTTTTTTGTTTCTAAAGGTCGGGAAGGTGCCGCGGAAACCGGTCGAAATACGGCCAAAATCTAATAATAATCGTGCTATTACAATATCATAACAAATAGCATCATTTTTTGAGATACATTGGGAATTTTCGATCCTATAGGCTCGCTCGGCTGGATTGATTCTCAGCCGATTTGAACGACGATATGGGGACTAATTATTATGCGTAAATTCGCTGTTTTGGCTGCATCAGCAGCCGTATTCGCTTTGTCTGCTTGTAATGCTCCAGCTGAAGATGCTGTTGTAACCGACGAAGTTGCTACCGAAGAAGTTGCACCTGCTGAAGACGTTATGGCTACCGAAGAAGTTGCTCCTGCAACTGCTGAAGTTGCTCCTGCTGACGAAGCTGCTGTACCTGCTGAAGAAGCTGTTGCCGAGTAAGCTCGAAACAACTGAAATTCCCTTTGGGGAACTAGAGAAGGGTCAACCGGGCAACTGGTTGGCCCTTTTTTATTATTTTTTTCTGCACGCGGGAACCTATTTTTGTTCGACGGGTTCATATAGCCGAGGAGCCTATTTTGCTTCTTCCAATTGACGAGGGATTATTATGCGTAAATTGATGATTTTGACCGCTTCTACCGCAGCTCTGGCACTGAGTGCTTGCGCTCAGGAAGACACCAGCGGTGCGGAAACCGAAACCGAACTGCAGGCTCAGGAAGCTGAGATGGAAGCAGACCGTCTGGACGAGGCTGCTGACGCGGCTCCGACCGAAGCCGGCGAAGACATGATGGAAAACAAGGCAGCGGCCATGGAAGACAAGGCTGACGCCCTGGAAGACAAAGCCGATGCTGAAGAAGGCGTTCTCGCCCAGTAATCACGAATTCCCTTTGGGGAACTAGAGGAGGGTCAACCGGGAGACCGGTTGGCCCTTTTTCTTGTCTGTGCACTGTTCATTCAGAATTATATCCCTATATAGGAAGCGTCCGTTTCGACGGACTATGGTGATAAATGATGGCGTGTAATAGACACTACGGACCCGGGGGCAGTACCCGGCGGCTCCACCATTTCAGGCGATTTGCAGCAATGCGGGACGCTTTTGTTGATGGGGCCGAACTAGGATCGACGGGTGTTCAAAGGCGTTATTTTTGCCCGGCCTGAGTATGCCGTGATTGCTCAAAACCTATAAGTGCAAACGATAATGAAGCACTCGCTATCGCTGCCTAACCCATTGACCTCACGGTCATAAGTTAGAAAGCTACGCGCGGTTGAACCCACCGGGCAACAGAAGGGAATTCAGCGGTTTGGAAGGCACCGGGCAACAGAAGCCTTCCACTTCATTCAAAATGACAGAAAAATCCCGATCATCGAGTGATCGGATCGATGTGCCGCTACGGACCGGTTTTAATATTCCGAGCTGTAAATCCGGTTGAGGTCGATTGCCTCGATCATCTTGGCGCCGGCCATGAATACCGCGCCGGTTACCGCGAGAAACAGCATTTTTCCACCCCAGCCGGGATATTCAACCAGATAATGCTGGCCACGCTGAACAGCACCAGTGGCGAGGGCATAGGTAATCAGGAAAGCCTCGAACTTGGTCTTTATCACGAATAGCCGTCTGAATTTTTTCCACATGACCATTCCGTAGCAAGCGCCGTGCCAAGCGCAGAAATCGGGCGTTTCTGCCAAATAAATATGGTAAACTGTAAGTTAATCCGACAGTCGGGAGCGGTGCCTAGCCCTGCAATTCGATCAGACCACAGGCGTCGAGCAGGCTGTTTCTGGCCTTGACGATGGCCTTGACCAGTCCAGGATCGGACAATTGATCCGGATTGATCGCTTCCGGCCAATACTCAGCTACCACTTCGGCAAGCTGGTCCAGCTTCTCTTGGGTAGCCATGAACCGCTGGTCCACCGCCCCGGGGTCTGCGACGACTCGTAGGCGCAGGCAGGCCGGGCCGCCTCCATTGGCCATCGACTGCCGGACGTCTACCGGGCAAAGTCGGCGGATCGGCCCGTTGCCGGCAACCAAATCGGTCAGATAGCTCCAGACCGCATCATTCTCGCGCGCCTCAGTAGGCAGAATCAGCGCCATACCGGCCTCTTCAGGAAGCGTCACCAGTTGCGCATTGAAAAGATAGGATTTGATCGCATCCTCCAGACTGACCCTTTCGGCTGGTACGATGATGATCTCGGTCTCCGGTACCCGGTCCCGCAAGTCGGTGTACAACGGGTCTGCATCTGCAAATGCCTGTTCATGGACGAACAAGACATGCTCATTGGCAACCGCGACCACGTCATTGTGAAAGGCTCCAGCCGCGATCGCAGTCTCGGATTGTTGAGCAAAAAGCACAGATTGCGTTTCGTTGATGCGCGACACAGCTTTTGACGCCTCGATATGCTGGCGTGCGGGAAACGGGCCACCCGAAACACCGTAGACGAATATCTCGACGCCCGGACGATCGTGATTTGCACAGAGTCGCATATGATTGGCAGCGCCTTCGTCTCCGAAGGGAGGCGGTACCGGTGCGTGCACGGCAAAATGGCCTGTATCGGAAAAGGCGAGCCTGAGTTGCTTTAATGTACCCGACCACTCATGACTGCGGTGTGGCATAGTGTTCAAATTAGCGACGGTAAGGTGGCAACGACCGTCCATCGTATCTGGCCCTGGTGATACTGTCGCGGCATTGGCCGCCCACATCGAAGAAGCAGAAAGAGCATTTGCGAGCAAGTGTTTGGGAGCAAGGATGGAATCGGTTCCCAAACCAGCCAGCCAACCCTCATTCGGGCGGTCTAGCGGCATGAAAAACCCCTGTGCCAGCCCCAGATCCAGATTGTGGCGCATCTTGGCGATGCCCTGCAAAGCCGCTTCGCGCGGATAGGCGGTTTCCCCGGCATTGGTCGAAGACGCGATATTGCCGACGCTGAGACCGGCATAATTATGACTTGGACCGATGATTCCGTCGAAATTGATCTCAACCAGCGCGCTCATCGCGGAATATACCGTATTTCGTCACCGACCGAGAGGCCGATATTGGCCGCTGCCTGTTCGTCGATCATCACGCCATCATCATTCTCGCTCAGCATGGCATAGGTCGCCTGAAAATCGCTCAGATTGCCGTGCGAAATGATTACTTTCGTTTCGCCTTCTTTGATAGTGCTGATCTTTGCCGATTTTGCGTTGCGGATGCTGGTCACGTCATCGGTTTTGGCGATCATCGTCGGGCCGCCGTCGAAAATATCGACATAGCCGTCGTAGGAGAAATTCTCATTCTCCAGCATCCGCATGGCGGCACGGCCATTGGGATGCGGGATGCCAATGGCGGCGCGCGCGGTTTCGCTGAGCATCGCGGTATAGATCGGATGTTTGGGCATCAGGTCGGCGATGAACTGGTTGCCGTGGATGGCATTGAAATAATCGGCTTCCTGAAAGCTCATGCCGAAGAAACGACCGGCGAGCCCGTCCCAGAAGGGGGAGCCACCCGCTTCGTCGATAATACCCCGCAGCTCCGCAAAAATCTTGTCGCCAAAACGTTCGCGATGCTCCTTGATGAACAGATAGCGACTGCGGGCCAGCAACATGCCAAGGCCGCCAGCGCGTTCGCCGGGGTGGAGGAACAGGCCGCCGACTTCGCTGGCGCCTTCGAGATCGGTGACAAGGCCCAGCATCTGGGCGCTGAACGTGCGATCCAGCTCCTTGCTGGTTTGCGACAAGGTGCTCAGGCGATAGGAATAGAAGGGCCAGGTCTGGCCCACTTTGGTGAACAATTGCGAGGTGCCGCGGACCGCTCCGGTTTCGACATTCTCCAGCACCATGACGAACAGGTCATCACCATGCGAACTGCTATCACTCTGATAGGCGCGCTCTGACCGCTCCAGCTTCTGGGTTAGCGAGTCCCGGTCTGCCGGCAGATTGGTAAACCCGCCGCCGGTCAGTTTCGCCATTTCGTAAAGATGCTGCAGATCATCGACCCGCGCTGCGCGTATCCGGAAACTCATAATCCTCCCTTTTCGGCGATCCGCATGATCGTCAGCGCCGATAATTGTGTCCGCTCTACCAGACTTTCTGTGATTAGAAATTCGTCGGAGCTATGGATGGCTCCTCCGCGCACGCCCATCGTGTCAACCACCGGGATGCCGCAAGCCGCGATATTATTGCCATCGCAGACTCCACCGGTGCCGCGCCAATTGATGTCGAGGCCGAGTTCTGCGCCGCATTGTTTTACCAGGCCGAAAAGCTTTTCTGCCTGTGGATCAGTCGGTTTGGGCGGGCGGCCGAAGCTGCCGTGGCAATGAACACCGAGATCGTGCAGCTTCGCAATATCCGTGACCATCTGATCAAGTGCGCCTTGCGCCAAGTCCTGATCTTCCAATGTCTTGGGTCGAAAATTGACGCGCAATATGGCGTGGTCGGGGACCGAATTATTCGGTCCGCCACCGTCGATTTTAGCTGGATTGACGCTCAGGCCCTCGCGGTGCAGCGCCTTGAGTCGCAAGGCCATATCCGCCGCCGCGATCAGCGCGTTGCGCCCTTCGTCGGGGTTGCGACCAGCATGCGCGCTTTTGCCGGTAAAGATGATCGAGAAATTGCCGCTGCCGCCACGCTCCCCAGCAAGGGTACCGTCGGGCAGGGCGGGTTCATAGGTCAGAGCAGCGGTCTTGCCCTTGGCCAGTCGCGTGATCAGCGATGCCGATGATCCGGAACCGACTTCCTCGTCGCTGTTGATCATCACGTCATAGCCGATGCGACTGGCAAATTCGCTTTGCTCGAGCAATTGCAGCGCGCCGAGCATGACCGACAGGCCGCCCTTCATGTCGGCAAGGCCGGGGCCATTTAATATGCCGCTTTCCAGCTCGATGATCCGCTGAAACGGATGATCTGCCGCAAACACAGTGTCCATATGGCCGGTCAGCAGGATACGAACTGGCGCTTCCGGTCGTACGGAGGCGACCAAGTGCTTGCCGCGCTGGACCTGATCTACCGTCCCATCGGCGCGCACCGCCTCGACTGGTGCGGGATCGATCAGGCTGGTCTCTCCGGGCAAAACCGAAAAAGCATCTGCCAACATCCCGGCAACGGCTGCCAGGCCATTGAGATTGGTGGTGCCGCTGTTGATTTTTGCCCATTCGAGCGTGCGCGGCAACAAGGGCAGGTCGGTCGCCCGTTTTAGCGTCTCTTGTTCGGGGAAGGAATCTGCTTTCATTTGAAACCGATAGCATTTCGAGCCATTAATCGTAACCCGTTTCTCTTCGACTTCCTGAATAGCGGATCATCAGCTTTGCGCTTCCTCGACAAGCGTCTGGAAGCCGGTGCGTATTTCTGCCCAGACCGCCAGTTCGTCGGCGCTTGCTTCCGGCACCGTGTCCGAAATGATCGTGATCGCGGCGTCGATTAATCCCGCAAACCATTCATTTGAAACGTTCAGGGCATGTTTGTGATGGGGAACGGTGCTGCCGAACATGATCCGGATTTCCTCTGGTCTGTCATACCAGTTCATCAGGCAATAGATCACGCTTTCGACCATTTCGGCCTCGAGCTTGACGCTGTTGCCAAGACCATGTTCCTCAAAAGATATTTTTGCCCCGGGATGGCTGGCATAATATCTCGCCATGACGGGCTCCGTCACATCACCCAAAATGGTTGCGGCCCGTTCAAGACTGGCTTCCAGAAGTTCGTTTTTTTGTTTCGTTGGCATATGTCCCGATACCTGAACCTATAAGATTGGGCCCGCAATGACTCAATTCTGCCATTTACAAAACGGGTTCACAACGTCATATCCCGCCGTAATTCCTCCCCGGACTATCTGCAAATCGGCACTGATACTCGCTTTCAGCATCGAAAAGTGCCTTATCATTGAAGAGGAAATCCCATGTCCAAATATGTCAGCCAGAATGGTATCCAGATCGCGCAGGAGCTGTTTGATTTCGTCAATGACCGTGCGTTGCCGGGAACCGGTGTGGACGGTACCCAATTCTGGGCCGGGTTTGCGAATCTGCTCGGCAAATTCGCTCCCCGCAATGCCGAACTGCTGGCAAAGCGGGAAGATATTCAGGCGCAGATTGATGCGTGGCATATCGACCACAAGGGACAGCCGATTGATCAGGCTGAATATCAGGCCTTTCTCAATAGCATCGGCTATCTGGTTGAAGAACCAGCCGCTTTTTCCATCACCACGGAAAATGTTGACCCTGAAATCGCGACCATGGCCGGGCCGCAACTGGTGGTACCATCGCTCAATGACCGTTTCGTCCTGAACGCGGCCAATGCGCGCTGGGGCAGTCTCTACGATGCTTTTTACGGAACGGATGCGCTGGACGCGCCACCGGCCAAGCCTGGCGGCTATGACCCGCAGCGCGGGGCCGCGGTTATCAAGGCGGCGAAGGCCTTTCTCGACGAAGCCTTCCCTCTGTCGACGGGCTCATGGACCGATTATACGGGCGGTGAACCCGCCCTGGCTGATCCATCGCAACTGGTTGGCCGGAATGGCCAGTCTCTGCTGCTCAAACATAACGGACTGCACGCGGAAGTTGTGATCGACCCGGCGCATCCGATCGGCAAGGATGACCCCGCCCATATCGCAGATGTCCTGATGGAAGCGGCGCTGACCACGATCATCGATATGGAAGATTCGGTCGCCGCGGTGGATGCTGAAGACAAGGTGCTGGCTTACAGCAACTGGCTTGGCCTGATGCGCGGCGATCTTGATGCGTCCTTCGACAAGGGCGGCAAGACCGTCGAACGCAAGGCAAATCCGGATCGCGACTATGCCGATCTGGAGGGCAATGCTTTCACTCTGCCGGGCCGCAGCTTGATGTTTGTCCGCAATGTCGGCCATCTGATGAGCAACCCGGCGGTATTGCTGGCGGACGGGTCGGAAGCGCCGGAAGGGCTGCTCGACGGTGTCTTCACCAGCCTGATCGCGATGCACGATATCAAGGGACTGGGCGAGCTGCGTAACAGTCGCGCCGGATCCATCTATATCGTGAAGCCGAAAATGCACGGGCCTGAAGAATGCGCTTTCACCAATGACCTGTTCGATGCAGTGGAAGATCTGCTTGGTCTTGACCGTCACACCATCAAAGTCGGTGTGATGGACGAAGAGCGCCGGACTTCGGCCAATCTAGCTGCCTGTATCCACGCGGTGAAGGACCGGGTCGTGTTTATCAATACGGGCTTCCTTGACCGTACGGGAGACGAGATCCACACCTCGATGCAGGCCGGGGCGGTGCTCGCCAAGGCCGATATCAAGAAGAGCGACTGGATCACTGCTTATGAACAGCGCAATGTCGCCATCGGGCTCGCTTGCGGCATGTCCGGCAAGGCGCAGATCGGCAAGGGCATGTGGGCCGCGCCCGATATGATGGCCGACATGATGGAACAGAAAATCGGCCATCCGATGACTGGTGCCAACACCGCTTGGGTACCAAGCCCGACCGCGGCAACGCTGCACGCGATCCACTATCACCGGGTCAATGTTTTTGACCGGCAGAAAGAGGTCGCAGCTGACGGCATTGCACCACTCGACAAATTGCTGACCATCCCGCTCGCCGATGGCCACAATTGGTCGGACGCAGAAATCGAGCACGAGCTCGACAATAATGCGCAGGGCATATTGGGTTATGTGGTCCGCTGGATCGATCAGGGAATCGGCTGTTCCAAGGTTCCTGACATCAATGATGTCGGCTTGATGGAAGATCGCGCGACCTTGCGGATTTCATCGCAGCATATGGCCAACTGGATGTTGCACGGTGTCTGTTCACCCGAGCAGGTTAATGCGGCCCTGTTGCGGATGGCGGCCAAGGTTGACGGGCAGAATGCAGGCGATCCGCTGTACCGGCCAATGGCACCAAATCCGGATGACAGTCTGGCGTTCCAGGCGGCCCGTGATCTGGTGTTCAAGGGTGTCGAGCAGCCGAGCGGCTATACCGAACCGTTGCTGCATGCTTATCGGCGGAAGCTGAAGGCTGCGGGTTAAGCTCCTTCTGAAGGGGCGGGCTTTCAGGAAAGCAGGCGGGCGATATTGACAAATTCTTCGACGCTCACCGTTTCTGGGCGTCTGGAACCGTCGATTCCCAAGCTTTCCAGCGCATCGAGCGCTCCGGCGAGGCCTTTCAGACTCTGTCTGAGCATCTTGCGCCGCTGGCCGAAGGCGGCCTGTGTGAGATGGGCCAGAACCTCGGGACTGACGCCCTCCGGCTGGGCCTTTGGTGTCAGGTGGACAATCGCCGACATCACTTTCGGCGGCGGCGTGAAAGCGGAGCGATGAACCGTCATCGCCAACTTCGCTTCGCACCGCCATTGCGCCAGTATCGACAGGCGGCCGTATGCCTCGCTGCCCTCGCTGGCGACAATCCGGTCGGCGACCTCGCGCTGGAACATCAGGGTGAGCGACTGCCATTGCGGAGGCCATTGCGGCTCCGACAGCCATTTGATCAGCAAGGCCGAGCCGACATTATAGGGCAGGTTGGAAATGATGTGGAAGGGCTCGTCGAACAGATTGGCCAGATCGATTTTTAGCGCATCATCGTCAATGACCGCGAGCTGGCCGGGAAAATAGGCGCCCAGTTCGGCCAATGCCGGTAGGCAGCGTCTGTCGCGTTCCACCGCGGTCACCCGCGCACCGGCTTGCAACAATGCCTGGGTCAATCCGCCCGGTCCGGGGCCGACTTCGAAGACCCGTTGCCCGTCGAGGTCACCGGGAACGGCAGCGATCCGGTCGAGAAGCTGCAGGTCGAACAGGAAATTCTGGCCCAGCGCCTTGTTGGCAGACAGGCCATATTTCTTGATCACCTCGCGCAGCGGGGGCAGGGCGACCCGCTGTTTCAATTGTCTTGGATCTGGCGATTGGCGACCGCTGTTGCGGCCATCTGGATCGCGGCAATCATTGAGCGGGGATCGGCAATATCCTGACCGGCAATATTGAATGCGGTGCCATGATCCGGCGAAGTGCGGACAATCGGAAGACCCAGAGTGATATTGACTCCATCAAAGAAATGCAGGGTCTTCAGAGGTATCAATGCCTGATCATGATAAGGGCACAGCACGACATCATATTTAACCCGCGCTTCTTCGTGAAACATCGTGTCGGCTGGCAGCGGATCGGTGATATCCATTCCGTCCTGGCGCAGCTCATCGATCGCCGGTTGCATGATCCGCTGTTCTTCATCGCCAAGATTCCCGTTCTCGCCGGCGTGCGGATTAAGACCCGCTATGGCGATGCGGGGCTTTGCAATGCCAAAATTGCGGACCATCGCTTTCTCCGCAGCGCGCGCGCGAGCAAGGATCAACCGCCCCGTCAACTGCTCCGGCACGTCTTTCAGAGCGATATGCGTTGTCATCGGAATGACGCGCAACGTCGGCCCCGCCAGCATCATCACCGCATTCTCTCTCGCTATTCCGCAGCGCTCGGAAACAAATTCGGTCTGACCTGGATAGCGGAAACCAATCTTGTATAGCTGTGTCTTGGATACGGGAGCGGTGATGACCGCGCCGGCATCCCCGGAACGCGCCAGCCCGCAGGCGATCTCGAGCGCGTGCAGCGAACATTGCGCGCTGTCCATCGTTGCCTCGCCCGGAACAGCGGCTGCGGCGTCATGGATATGGAACACCGGCAATGCTTCATTAAAAGCCTCGCTGGCTTCCACCGGCTGTTCGATTTTCCGGACCGGAACGCCGGCGAGATTCTCAAAGTCGGCAATATTCCCGATCGCAAAAAACGGTTTGAGCCCGGCTTCCATCCGCTGTTGCCAGCTCTTCCCGATGATTTCCGGCCCTACGCCAGCGGGGTCCCCGCATGAGATGGCAAATGGCTTTGCGTTCCAATCCGCCATTAATTATATTCGATAATGGCGTCGCGTCTAAGGTCGCGCAGATAGATTTGCGCCCGTTTGTTGACCCGGTCATTTTCCAGCCGCGACATGATCGCGTCGAACGACGGTGCTGCAGCGCTCTGCGGGTCATCCCGACCGCACAGAATAAGAACGCGGACACCATCTTCGACCGAACCGAATGGCTGGCTCGCCTGCCCGATCTGCAGTTCCGCAATCGCGCCCTGCAAGGCGGCAGGAAGGTCGCGCAGTTTCACCTGATCGTTATCGACCACACTGGCGCCCAGTTGAGCAGCCACTTCATTGGCTGCGCCGCAACCCTTGATGCCCTGAGTCTCTGCGGCAAATTTTGCGGCTCGTGCAGATGCTTGTGCTTCGGTGACGCCTTTGGGAAAATCGATCGCCAGCTGTTTGAGGCTGAGCAGCGCGTTGCGGGGATCGGCGGTGAGCACCTGACGCGAATCGATCAGATAGAGGATCGAGAGCCCTCCTGGTACTTCGATCGGGCCAACAACCTGTCCCACCTGCATTTGCTCTGCAGCTTCGGCAAGTGTCTGCGGCAATTGAGCTGGGCGGACCCAACCGAGATCGCCCCCGGTCGCGGCGGTCGAAGCTTCCGAAAACTGCCGGGCATAAGCAACGAAGGAACCACCGGCACGGATCTGCTCCAGTATTTTGCGCATATTTTCGGCGACCTGCTCGACGGTTTCCTGATTGGCCGACATATAGATTTCACCGATACGAAATTCGCTGGTGCCCTTGGACGCGTTCAGCCGTTCGATGATGGCGTTGACCTCTTCATCGCCGACATTGATGAACGGCTGGATGTTGCGGCGAAGCAGGCGGCTCCAAGCGAGTTCGCCCTTGATCTGGCGTTTCAGCGTGTCGGCAGACGAACCTTGCGTGCGTAGATACTGATCGAATGCGTTAAGGTCCTGTTTGAAATTTTGCTGCGCAACCTGGCGGAAAGTGGCTTCGACTTCCTCTGGCGCAATGACGATTTCATTGGCTTCGGCTTCCTGAATTTGCAGTGTTTCATCGATCAGATTGCGTAACACCTGGAGCCGCAGACGCTGTTTCTCTTCATCCGAGACTTCGCCGCCATTGGCGGCAACTATCAAGGCGAGGCGATGACCGACGTCGGTTCCGGTGATGATGTCTCCGTTGACCTTTGCCGTGGCCCGGCGAACGTTCGGGTCATTCTCGCCAAATATCGTCAATTCGTCGGGAATATCCAGTCCGGTCTGCGGCAGCGACGCATCCTCTACCGTTTGACTGGCGGACGGTGAAGCCCCTGCAACGGCAAGCGCTGTGATCAATATAGCCTTGGTTTTGAAGCTCTGGATTTTCATGCTCAATACATTCATTTCTTGTTTCTTCTCAACTACAAAGAGTAAATTTTACGAAGCAAATAGCAAATATCTGCTGAACCCAATATGAGCGGGCCAACCCGTTTGAGAGCCCTTTACACGCCCAGATTGCGCAAGGCCAGCCGGAACAGGAAGGTACTGCCTCGAGTGGCGTCGCCGGTATCTTCATAATCATAGCGCCAGGTAACGCCCATCGACAGGCAGCCGTCGTCATAGGCAACGCCAAGCCGGTGTCTTACCGGATCGTACCCATCGGCTACAGAAAGGGGATCTTCGCTACGATCGGTCAGATCGACGATTGCAGATCCGAAAACCGACCAATATTGATCAATCTGGTAACGTCCCCCGACCCGGACTTCTTCGCGATCTCTGAGATCTTCAAGATCCGAGCTGATATTGCGGTTCAGCCGTAGATAGCCAATTTGCGCGTAAGTGCTTTTCGAACCGACGGTCGCGTCAATTTCATTGCGGCGAACCGCGAGGTTGTCCTTGTCCAGACGGTAGCGGTGTGTGAATTTTACAATGTCCTTGAACCGCACATTGGTGCGACCAACAATATCGGAAAAGCGATCGGACAGGCCGGTGCCTTCCGGTACAATATTGTTGTTATTTTCCAATCGATAGCTCTGGCCGACGATCATGTTCACTTGCAAATTCGGCCGATTCAACTCCCATTCTGCTCCATAAGTCGCCCGGACATTATCTTCGTAACGGTCATAGCCGGGAAAGCGGTTGAGCGCGAAAAGGTTGCTGTCGTCCAGATCGACCGATCGGGAATCTTCATTGGGAAGAGAATTATTGGCCAAGCCTGGAGTTGCCACGATCTGGAAGCGCGGCGTGATCGTCTGCGTGCCACCGAAAGCCTCGCCGATAAACGGCCACTTCACATCAATCGCAACGGATGCGATGGCGCGTGTTTGCCATCCGCCGTCGCCGCGATAGATTGCTGTTTCATTCAGCAAATTATCATCGCTGTGATAGACGTCACCGCGGGCAAATCCGGTCAACGTGATTTCCTGACCCCAGTCGGTGAGTTTTCGCATGTCCCACCGTACCGAACCAAAGGCCCGTTGTGTGTCCTGACCTTCTCCACGCCCGATTGCCAGACTGTTGGCCTGTATCTCTAGCCGACCACCCAAGATGGGATCATTCAAGCGTTTTCGATAGTCCATCACCGGCAATGCAACCGGAACGCTGCTTTGCGGATCATCGACCCTTAGAGTCTGGAAAGCCCAGCCCGCCAGCGAAAAATAACTGCTGTTGCTGGTGCGTTCGACATTGATAGTAGAGCGAAGGCTGTCGTCGTCGCTAATGTCATAGCGCCTCAGAAATGTGCGATCTGAAACGATGCGTGCCGACTGGGAAATCGTCCAATTATCATCAAGTACGAACCGACCGCTGGTCGAAAAATAACCCCGAAAATCTTCTTCGGCATCCGGTGAAACCTCGGATGCACCCGCGGCAATGCGCGAACCATAAGTGGCATAGCCGGTAATCTGAAAGGCGCCTTTCTGATCAAGGCTGCGAAAAGTACCGCTGAGCAGCGGTGCGACATCCGTAAATATCTGCGCGGTAACGGTGGCATCCTGATTAGGCGCGATGCTGAAATAATATGGCACCGTTACGCCAACGCCGTTGACGGAATCGAACTGGATGTCCGGTACCAGAACGCCGCTGCGGTTTTCGTCGCTAACCGGGTGGGAGAGGCCGGGCAGGGGAATGACCGGTAGCCCGAAAATCTCGATACGCGCGCCCTGATATTTTACGCGCTTTTTGACCGGATCATAGATCACCTTTACGGCCTTGATCTGCCAGCTGGGGTTTTTCGGACATCCATCTTCGGTCGTGACCGCACATGCAGTATAGGCGGCATTGTGCAGCGCCAGCGAGCCGTCGACAAAGCGTTCGCTGCGGCGAGCTGCCAGGCGGCTGCCATCTTCCAGGACGAGCAGGAGGTTGTCGACAGCGCCATCGCGCAGGCTGTCGGTCAGTTCGATGCGATCGCCATAGGCAACATCGCCATCGGGGCTGACGGACTTGATATTGCCTTCTGCCACCACGGCGCCGGTTTTCCGGTTCCAGACAACCTGATCGGCACGCAATTCATATCCGTCGCGATTGAGCACCACATTGCCCTCTGCCGTGACGAAGTCATTCTCGAAATCATAGTCGATGCTGTCGGCGCTGAATTCGATCTCATCGGCTTGCTGATCGGATGAAACGGCATCGTCGCTTTGCGACTGTCCCATAGCGGCAGCCGGCGTCACAGCGGCCAGACCCAGAGTAAAAACGGCGAGTGAAGATTTCATCGACTGGCTCAACCTGCTTTTAGCCCCATTTTGGACGGCATTGAATATCGCACTGTCCACATTCCGAACGCCTATTGCACCAGTTTGCTTCGTCTGCAAATTTTCTTTGACAGATTCTGATGAACAGATGCTTGACCAGAAAACCTAGACGGTGCAGCAATGCCCCACGATAGAATGAATGTCGGCCCGTTCATCAATGAGTCGGATCGACGAGTGAGCCAATAAGGCCTTTCACTCCTCAAAACATAAAAATAGGGACAGTTTTCCAATGAATTTCAACTTTGCCAACGAGCGGCCCGCAGATGCTGATGCGATTATCTTTGCAATCGCCGAGAATGGACTGGACGATTTCAACCTCGAACTCGAGCAATCGAATATAGTCAAGGCGGGAGCAAAAGCCGCACGATTTGCGGGGAAACTGGGCGAAGTTTTTGAAACTTTCGTGACCGAAGCGGACAAGGTCTTGCGGGTCGTCTTGACCGGATTGGGTACGGGCAAGCCAAACAATGCGGAATCAGCCGGTGGTTCGGCAATCGCCAAAATTCTCGCATCCGGTGCCAGGCATGCGGTCATCGAGCCATCGGGTCTCGACGAGGAGCGTCTGGCGAAATTGCTCTTTGGTGCAAAATTGCGCAGCTGGCGGCATGACAAATACCGGACAACCATGCCTGAAAAGCAAAAGGTAACGCTCCAGACAATCACCATGCTCGACCAGGATCTGGAAACCGCCAAAGCCTGGACAGATTTGTCGGCCGTGGCGGACGGCGTTGCGCTGACTCGCGAACTGGTCGCCGAACCGGCGAACGCCATCTACCCCGAAAGCTTCGTCGCCCGTTGCGAGGAACTGAAAGAGCTTGGCGTCGAATTCACTGTGCTCGGCTGGGACGAGATGGAAAAACTCGGCATGGGCGCGCTGCTCGGGGTTTCGCAAGGGTCCGAGCGTCCTCCACGGTTGCTGGCGATGCGCTGGGACGGCACCAATGGCGAGCAGAAAACGCCGCTGGCTCTGGTCGGCAAGGGCGTCACCTTCGACACCGGCGGCATTTCCCTGAAACCGGGCGCTGGCATGGAAGAGATGAAATGGGACATGGGCGGCGCCGGCGCCGTTGCCGGAACGATGAAGGCGCTCGCTGGTCGCAAGGCCAAGGCGCATGTCGTCGGTGTTTGCGGACTGGTCGAGAACATGCCGGACGGCAAGGCGCAGCGCCCCGGTGACGTCGTGACCAGCATGAACGGCCAGACCATCGAAGTGATCAACACCGATGCCGAAGGTCGGCTGGTATTGTGCGACGCGATGCACTGGACGCAGGAGACATTTAAGCCGGAAGTACTGATCGATCTGGCGACCCTGACCGGTGCGATGATTATCGCGCTGGGCAACGAACATGCCGGTTGCTTCAGCAATGATGACGATCTCGCCGATGACCTGATCGATGCGGGCAAGGATTCCGGTGATCCGCTGTGGCGGCTGCCCGTTGGTCCTGCCTATGACAAGCTGATCAACTCGCCGATTGCCGACATGAAGAATGTCGGACCGCGCGGGGCAGGGTCGATTACCGCGGCGCAATTCCTCAAACGCTTCGTCAAGGACGGCGTCAAATGGGCGCATCTGGATATTGCCGGTATGGTCTGGGCCGACAAGCCCAGCCCGGTCTGGGACAAGGGCGCGACCGGCTATGGCGTGCGCCTGCTCAACCAATATGTTGCTGACAATTTCGAAGATTGATTCGGTAGTAACAATGCGGCGAAGTCTGGCTCGAAGGTCGTGCGGTGCGGGTTGATTTCTATCACCTGACCCGCGATCCGGCGGAAAAACTGGTGCCGATGCTGGCCGGAAAATCGCTGGATGTCGGAAAAAGGCTGCTGCTGCTGTCGCAGGACGAGGGCCGCCGTGGCGCGCTCAGCGATGCCTTGTGGAGCGCTGAGCCGGCCAGCTTCCTCGCTCATGATTTTGGCGGTTCCGAGCAGCAGGCGGAGCAACCGATCCTGATTTCTGACCAATGCGAACCGGCCAATGGTGCGCCGTATATCATCTTGTCCGATGGCCTGTGGCGGGACGCGGCGCTGGCTTTCGAGCGCGCCTTCTTCCTGTTCACCGCCGAGCAGATCGATCATGCGCGCACTGTCTGGCGGGATCTCAAGGCCAAAGACGATGTCACGCCGCGCTACTGGAAGCAGGATGGTGGCCGCTGGGTCGAAGGTCCCTGATTTTCGGGAATTCCGCCTTTGGAACAAGGGCCACATCATCGAAAACTTGCCATGCTGCAGTGCAGCGGCTAAGGGCGGCGCAACTTTTGACTATCCCTACATTTATGGAGTTTTATCATGGCCGTGACACGGACATTTTCGATCATTAAACCCGACGCTACCCGCCGCAACATCACCGGCGCTGTAACCAAGATGCTGGAAGAAGCCGGACTGCGCGTTGTCGCTTCCAAGCGTATCCACATGACCAAGGAACAGGCCGAAGGCTTTTACGCGGTTCATAAGGAACGTCCTTTCTTCGGCGAACTGGTTGATTTCATGATCAGCGGCCCTTGCGTCGTGCAGGTTCTCGAAGGCGAAAATGCGATGCAGGCCAACCGCGACATCATGGGCGCGACCAATCCTGCTGATGCCGCTCCGGGCACGATCCGCAAGGAACTGGCCGAAAGCCTCGAAGCGAACACGGTTCACGGCTCCGACAGCGACGAAAATGCGGCGATTGAAATCGCCTATTTCTTCAAGGACGATGAAATCGTCGGCTGAACCCTACGAAATTTTTAACGGTTATAGACGCCCGGTTGCAATTTTTGCGGCCGGGCGTTTTTCATTGGTTATCGAGACGGCCAGGTGGGGCAAGCCCGATCCACTCGTACGGCAAATTTCGCTGCAATATTTATCCGAAACTTCCTGACAACTGACAGAATTTGTGTGTAGCGTGTTCCCAGAATCTACACCCTGTCAGAAGGAAGTTTTCCTATGCAAAATAATCTGTTTTCCATGCACGATAAAGTCTGCGTTATCACCGGAGGTTCCAGAGGGTTGGGGAAAGCCATGGCACGTGCCTTTCTGCAGGCTGGAGCACGCAAGGTCTATATCACTGCTCGCAAACCCGAGGAATGTCAGCAAACTGCCGAAGAACTGTCCGGACTGAACGATGGCGGTGAATGCGTGGCGCTTCCGGGCGACATGAGTAGCGGAGAAGCAATCGCAGAGTTCGCAAAGGCTCTGGCTAAACGGGAAAATCATATCGACGTTCTGGTCAATAATGCCGGCACCGGGTGGACAGCTTCGGTAGAAGAATTTCCCGAAATAGGCTGGGACAAGGTCATGGACCTCAACGTGAAGACGCCTTTCTTCCTCACCCAGCAGCTTTTGCCATTGTTGAAAGCAAATGCGACGGCAGAGAAAAGCGCCTCCGTCATCAACATTGGTTCCATAGCCGGAATCATGGGAAGCGCCGGAAGCGGCATTAGCTATGGCACGTCGAAGGCGGCGATCCACCATCTGACCCGCAATCTCGCCAGCCTCCTTGCCGATGATCATATCCGGGTAAACGCAATTGCGCCCGGACGCTTCCATTCCAAAATGACCAGTCTGGTTGAACAGGACAAGGAACAATATGAGCGGGAAATCGAAATGATACCGCTGCACCGCTGGGGCCATGACGCGGATATAATGGGACCGGCACTCTTGCTGGCAAGCAGTGCAGGGGCCTTCATGACCGGCGAGATCATCACGGTCGATGGCGGGTATTTGCTGGTTTAAACCTAACGGAATGGGTGCTCTGGTAGCACGGAAGCCCCCGTTCTGCGAGGGTCTTAGGGTTCCTAAGTTTCGGCGAAACTAACCGCCGCCCACATGATTCCCCACCGTCAGCGCTGCGCCGGTTGCGTCTTCTGAACGTTCCCAGTCGTGAAATGCGTTTCGGCGCACAATGATCCAGCCGCCATCGCGTCTTTCCAGCGTGTCGCAATAGCGGCCCGCGACGGTCCAGTCGGTGGCTTTGCTGCTGCCGTTGCAAGCATGAAAATCCGGGTTGCCTGCCTCGATATAGTGATAGGCAACAAAATTGGCTTCGGTGGTGGCGCTGTTGCCATCGTCCGACAGCTCAATATGGACATTGGAGATTGAATGGTGGGTGCCCGGGATAATTTCCAGGGTCTGGCTGGCAAAGCCGATAAATTCGTCCGGCGGGCCTTCGTAATCGCCATGTTTGTGAACATGGTCATCGGCAAAGCAGGAGCGGACGAGCGGCCAGTCGCGGCGATCGATCCCCTTGCAATATCGGTGCAGGATATCGCGAATTTCCTCGCGTGCCGACAGTTGCTCCAAAGTGTACATCCTTGATATCTCCTAATTTTGTCAGTCGTTATTATTTGACTCTGGTCCTAGCCTGAAACCAATATCTGATGAGGAGATAAAGCATGGGCAGACTGCAAGGCAAAGTGGCAATAATAACAGGTGCAGCCAAGGGACTGGGTGAAGCCGATGCGCGGATGTTCGCGCGGGAGGGCGCGACCGTCATCCTGACTGACATGGATGCAGAGAACGGCGAGCGGGTTGCCGGAGAGATCGGAGCCGCTGCGGAGTTTCTGGTCCAGGATGTCGCTGATGAACAGGGCTGGGAGGATCTGATTGCCGATGTTGTGTCGCGCCATGGCAGACTCGACATATTGGTCAATAATGCCGGCGTGGTCGAACCCGGGACGATCGAGACGCAAACGACCGAGGAATATCGCTTCGTCATGGCGGTCAGCGCCGATGGCGCCTTTTATGGCTGCAAATATGCAGTTCCTGCGATGAAAGCATCGGGTGGCGGCGCGATCATCAATATGTGCTCGATCGCCTCGATCATCGGCGAGCCGATTGTCGTCGCTTATTCGATGGCGAAAGGCGCGATCGAAAGCCTGACCCGCAGCGTCGCGGTCCATTGCGCGAATAATAAATATAATATTCGCTGTAACAGCGTTCATCCTGCCGGCATATTGACGCCGATGGTCGAGGCCATTGGCCCCAAGGTCATGGGCCGCGACGATCTCCGCCCCTCGAGCGACGGACCGGCGCCGAGCGCACTGGGCGAACCGGATGATATCGCCAACACCGTGCTGTTCCTCGCCTCTGACGAAAGCAAGTTCATCAACGGTGCGGCGATCCGCGTGGATAATGCGAAGTCGGTGGTGGAAGGCGTGGTTCCCTGATGTCTTGAGGGAGAGCAGCGGTCTGGATTGTCGCTCTCGATCTGAGTCGGGTCATTATGTTGGCGCAGGCCTGTGCCTGCGTCGTCTCCAGTTCCTGTCGCTTCAGCGCAGAACAGGTTGCACTTTGATCTGATGGTTCGCTTTTCGACGCCTGCCTGCGATGGTGAGTCTCATCCACTGCTGCGGAACAATCCTCGCTTCCCCCCTACTGGCACAGTAAGCACCGATGTTTCCATATTTCGTATAATAGCCAGCGCGATTTCTGACCGTCCGCGCAACGATAGGGCGAAGCGGATCTGACTGACGTTGAACTCGTCCTGATGCGTGGTGGATACGCTTGTTTACGCTCCGTAAAGGATGTTGGGCTAGCGTCCTTCCAGGGTTGAAAATCAAAAGATTCTGGAAATCGGCGCGCTTATAATGATGAAATTGCGTTATCTATTGTGGCTGTTTCTGATCAGCCCGCTTTTCATAGCGCCACCTATGTCTCCGGCGATGGCAGAGTCGACGGCCATAACGAATTTCAGTCACCGCATTTGTAGTCTGGCAGGCCATGCCGAGGCCGGCCCGGAAGAGATATTGAAATTGCGCCCCGCTTTTGATTGCGGTCCCGACAAGCTGGCCAAAAACACCGATATGTTGTGGATGATAGCGGATATCGGTGATTTGCAAAAAGATATGGCGGAGCCGGTGATGCGCTTTCGCGCGGCGCGGCAGGGCGCTGTGACGCTGCATAGCATTTATCCCGATGGTAGCAGCCAGACAAAATTATATAATCAGGCCGAGATGACCGCACGCTGGCGCTCGCCTTATGCTGTCGCGCTGCCTCTGGTCAGCCGTGATGGCCAGCATCCGGAAACGGTTCTGATCGGCGCCGCCAATCCATGGGATCCGTCCAACTGGAATGACATAGAATTGGTTGATGCCAAGGACGATCTGGCGCTGCATGAACGCGGCGAGATGGTCAGCGTCCTGGTTGCGGGACTGCTTCTCGCTCCATTGCTACTGGACTTTGTGTTTTTCGTCGTGATGCGCCAGCGTTTCATTCTCTACCACAGCTTGATGGTGGTCGCCATTGTGGTCAATCACATCTGCTGGTCGGGGCAGATATTTGACCTGTTTCCTGCGGCGACCCTGGTTCAGCGATCATGGATCGCCTTTATCGCGCTGGCGACTCTGGCCTTTGGCGGATGCATGCTGATCCGCTCGCTTTGCAATCCGGACAAGCTTGGAAAATGGGGCGCGTTTTCACTAAAATTTGTGGCCTGGAGCACTTTGGCCACGACCACTATTGTCATGATTTTTGCCGAGCAATTGTCGCTGACCGGTTCGCTAATCTTCCATGTTGTCTATGGTTCCATGGCTCTTGTCGCGCTCGGCAATTTGCTACACTGCGCGGTCAAGGGTGACAAAATGGCAATGTTGTTGCTGATGGGCCTGTCTGGTGCGGGATTTATAGCTCTGTGCCGGATTGTCCGCGCTTTCGGCTGGATTGACGATCTGCCGATTTTTGATTTCGGATTTTACATCGCTATTCTGGCGGAAGTATTGGCTACCAGCATTGTCGTCGGATATCGAGCGATGGGTATGCGTCGCGAGCGAGATGATGCCCTCATGGTCAGGCAGGGGCTCGAAGATATCGCATATACTGATGAACTGACTGGCGTGCCCAATCGCCGTGCCTTTTCCATGGCATTTTCCAAATTTGCCGGGCTCCGGAAGAACCGGGATCGGATCTGGGCATTGGGGGTTATCGACGTCGACAATTTCAAAAATGTAAATGACCGCTACGGCCATGACGTCGGTGACAAGGTATTGGTACAAGTGGCATCAATCCTGAACAGCCGTTGCGGACATGGCGATTATTTCGCGCGTTTCGGCGGTGAGGAATTTGCCGTGCTGATTTCCGGCCGGACCACAAATGATGTAGCGCGCTTTGCGCAGGAACTGGTGGACAGCTGCGCCGAGCATGATTTCAAGGACGGTGAAGATACGATCGGCCAGGTGACCCTGAGTATCGGTCTGCACGTGTTGGACAACGAGTCAGAGACCGATCTGGGAACAAGTTTCCGTTTGGCCGACAAGGCGCTGTATGAAGCGAAGAGGTCCGGCAGAAACCGGATACGCTTGGCATCGCCCGGCCAGCCAGAACTGATTGCTGCCTGAAAACCGCTTTCCTACACCCGATCCCTTCGTTTATTATTGCCGCGGGTCTCTCGGTCTGCTCAGCGCAGGCGTGGACCGGGCTCTTTGACAATTTAGCGATTACGAACCCCCTTCTGCACGCCCACAAAAACTGAACGGACCGAATGGCAGCGAAGATAGAAAGGTCACACTCGCCGCACTACTGCCGGTCCGAAAGTCGAGAAAAGCTCTGGCTTCGGGGCAAAAATCACGGAAAACAAAAGCAGTCATTTCTGTAAAGTTTACGTTGCAACGCGGGATTGGTACGGTCGGTACGAAGTCATAAAGGCTGGAAGACAGCGCCCGATCCCTCGCTATCTTCGAATTACGATGACGTCCCGATATTGAAGTGCAAATTTGCGCCCGCCAGGCGACAAAGGTTGCGTTTGCAACCGGAAGTGAGATAATCGGTTATCATCTGGCAACTGATCAACACGATGAATCCATTGATCATTGTCTGCTCTCACAATGACATTTGAATCCCCCAATCGAAAACATGTCGGCAAATTTATTAGGAAGTCTTTGATCCATGAACACTCTGATGGACTACCGGGAAAAAATCCGCACGCATCATCGCAGCGATGAAGCCGAGATTCTGGACCATCTGATATCGAATTTCGGTCCGGACGAGCAGACGCGCAAGCGGATTCAGGAACGGGCGATACAGGTCGTCCGGGACGTACGGAGTGCATCCGGGCCGACACTGACCGAGAGTTTTCTGGGCGAATATGGTCTGTCGACCGACGAGGGTCTGGCGCTGATGACGCTGGCCGAGGCGCTGCTACGCGTGCCGGACAACCAGACGATTGACGCGCTGATCGAGGACAAGATCGGCCCCTCCAACTGGCGCGATCATATCGGACAGTCGGAAAGCTCGCTGGTCAATGCCTCGACCTATGCGCTGGAGATGACGCGCAGCGTGATCAACAAGCCGGCAAGTCGCGGACCGCTGGATGCTCTGCGCGGCGCGATCAAGCGACTGGGCGAGCCGGTGATCCGGGTGGCTGTGCGTCAGGCGATGAAAGAACTCGGCAATCAGTTCGTGCTCGGGGAAGATATGAAGCTGGCGCTCAAGCGGGCAGAGAAGTGGAAGGCCAAGGGCGCCACTTACTCCTATGACATGCTGGGAGAGGCTGCGATTACGCAAGACGGCGCGGATGAATATTTCGCCGCTTATGCCGACGCGATCAAGGAAATCGCCAAGGTTGCCGTTTCTGATGACCTCCGGGAAAATCCCGGCCTGTCGATAAAATTATCGGCGCTTTATCCCCGTTACGAGATGAGCCAGCAGGCAAAAGCGGTTCCCGAACTCGCCGACCGTGTCGGTGAACTGGCGCGCGCTGCGCGCGATGCCAATGTCGGGCTGAACATCGATGCCGAGGAAGCCTATCGTCTCGGCATATCGCTCGACATGATCGAGATGGTACTCAGCGATCCGCGGCTCGCCGGCTGGGACGGCTTTGGCGTTGTCGTGCAGGCCTTTGGCAAGCGGGCGAGCTTCGTGCTCGACTGGCTCTATTCGCTGGCGACCCAGCTCGACAGAAAGATCATGGTCCGTCTGGTCAAGGGCGCCTATTGGGACAGCGAGATCAAGCGCGCGCAAATGGATGGCGTGCCAGACTTTTCCGTATTCACGACCAAATCGGCGACCGATATCAGCTATATCTGCTGCGCGTCCCAGCTGCTGAAAATGACCGATCGTATCTATCCGCAATTTGCCACGCATAATGCGCACAGCGTTGCGGCCATTCTTGAAATGGCGGGCAACCAGCAGGACTTCGAATTCCAGCGGCTGCACGGCATGGGCGAGACCTTGCACGATGCGCTGCTCCGCAACGAAAAAGTCCGGTCACGGATCTATGCGCCTGTCGGGAAACACCGGGAATTGCTGGCCTATCTGGTGCGCCGCCTGCTCGAGAACGGTGCCAACTCGTCCTTTGTCAACCAGCTGGCCAACCATACCGTGGCTGCCGAAATGATTGCCACTGATCCGTTCGAGACGCTGGAGGCGGATCAGCAATCCAGCCAGTCGAAGATCATCAAGCCGGCCGATCTGTACCAGCCGGAACGCGTCAACTCGCGCGGCTGGGATCTGGCCAATCGCACCGACATGAATGAATATGTCGGCGAGCGCGCTCCCTTTGCCGAGAAGCTGTGGCGTTCCTCGCCGATCACCGTGCGGCCGGTGACCAGCGGAACCGCGCGGAAGATTTTCAATCCGGCGCGCGACGACAGCCAGGTTGGCGAAGTGATCGAGGCCGATGAAAGCCAGGCGCTTGAAGCGATAGAAGATGCGCGCGTCTGGGATGCGCCCGTCGCCGAGCGCGCTGCGATACTGCGCAGGGCTGCCGACCTTTACGAGCATCATCACGGCGAAATTTTCGCATTGCTGGCGCGGGAAGCGGGCAAGACCCAGTTCGATACCATCGCTGAATTGCGCGAAGCGGTCGATTTTTTGCGCTATTACGCGAAGGAAGCTGAGAAGCATCCCCTGAGCAAGCCGCGCGGCATAATCAGCTGCATCTCTCCCTGGAACTTCCCGCTGGCGATTTTTACCGGTCAGGTGGCTGCGGCTCTGGCTGCCGGCAACGGGGTACTGGCGAAACCGGCGGACCAGACGCCGCTTATTGCCGCTCTTGCCACCAATTTGCTGCACGAAGCTGGCGTACCTGCGGCTGCTTTGCAGTTGCTGCCGGGTGCCGGCGCCACGGTGGGGGCCACAATCAGTGGTGACGCCCGCATCAATGGCGTGGTTTTTACCGGCTCCACTGCAACAGCGCAGACGATAAACCGGAATATCGCCGGAAATGGTCAGGCTGACTCGCTGCTGATCGCAGAGACCGGCGGCCTGAACTGCATGATCGTCGATTCAACCGCTTTGCCGGAACAATCGGTTCGCGATATTATCACGTCGGCGTTCCAGTCGGCCGGGCAGCGTTGCTCGGCGTTGCGGGTGCTCTATCTGCAAGAGGATGTCGCCGAGCCATTTCTGAACATGCTCTACGGTGCAATGGACGCAACGGAGATGGGCAACCCCTGGTGGCTGTCGACCGATATCGGGCCTGTCATTGATCAGGCGGCCCATGACAAGATCAGCGCGCACATTGCCGCCGCACAGACCGGGGGCAGGCTGCTGAAACAGCTGGACTGTCCCGATGAAGGTCATTTTGTCGGACCGGCAGTCATCAAGGTCGACGGAATTGGCGATCTGGAAAAAGAGATATTCGGTCCGGTCCTGCATGTAGCCACATTCAAGAGCGGCGAACTCGACAAGGTGATCAGCGATATCAACGGACGCGGATATGGGCTGACATTTGGCCTGCAGACACGCATCGAGCGGCGCATCGACAAATTGACCAGCGCGATGAAGGTCGGGAATATCTACGTCAATCGCAATCAGGTCGGCGCTGTTGTTGGTTCGCAACCCTTTGGCGGGGAAGGCCTTTCCGGTACTGGTCCGAAGGCTGGCGGCCCGCATTATCTGCCGCGCTTTTATCAAGGCTCCAGACCGGTATCGCTCGTGATCCATGATGGGGAATTGAGCCTTGAAGCGGTGCAAAAGGCATTAAACAATCTACCGGCGGTCGATACGCGACCCCGCAGTTCCGAGATCATGCCCGGACCTACCGGGGAATCGAACGAGCTGTTCACCTATGCGCGAGGAACGATATTGTGCCTCGGCCCAACGCCGGAAGATGCTGCAAAGCAGTCGGAGACGGCGCATCAGCAAGGATGTGTATCGCTGATCTGCGTTCCCGGCGCTGCGGGAGAGCAGGCGCTCGACGGATTTGTACCTCGCGAAACTTTATCCGTGTTGACCGGTATTGACGCCGTTGTCTGCTGGAGTGAGATTGAAGATATCCGAGCCATCCGCAAGGCGCTTGCCGAACGGGACGGACCGCTGATCCCGATAATTACCGAAGAGAATTTTGGTCACCAGTGTCTGGTCGAACGGCACGTCTGTATTGATACAACCGCTGCGGGGGGAAATGTCTCGCTACTGACCTGAGGGTTTGGATGCCGTCGGGCGGCTCCAGCCGAGGGTTAATGCTCGGGGCTACCGGTTCGCTCTACGCTTGCCTTTAACCATGTATCTAGAGTAGCTTATCCTGATGGAGCGCGAAAAAAATTCCAGCATGAAAAATCAGATGGCGATTTCCAAATCGGATTTGCCGACGGCCTCGGTAATGGGGTTGATCGAAAAAAGCCCGATTGCCTCGGTGGTTAGCAATCCGCGTTTGCCGGACAATCCGCTTGTCGCCGTC
This sequence comes from Parasphingorhabdus sp. NYA22, assembly GCF_976973735.1. Taxonomy (NCBI): domain Bacteria; kingdom Pseudomonadati; phylum Pseudomonadota; class Alphaproteobacteria; order Sphingomonadales; family Sphingorhabdaceae; genus Parasphingorhabdus; species Parasphingorhabdus sp. NYA22. The sequence continues at coordinate 1,501,885 of NZ_OZ333477.1, forward strand.
AATGATGCCTTTGTGGAACTGACGGGCTATGACCGGGACTTCATTATCGGCCGAAATTGCCGCTTTCTGTCTGGTGAAGAGACAAAACCCTGGCTGACAGAGGAAATCCGGCGCGGCGTAAGACAGCAAAAGTCCGTTCTGGTCGAGATTTTGAATTACAAGAAGGATGGCACGCCGTTCCAGAATGCTGTGCTGGTGGCTCCCTTGTTCGACGAAGATGGCGAACTGGAGTATTTTCTCGGATCACAGGTGGAAATCGATGCCGATGTGCCGAGCCTGGCGAAAGCGCGGCGGATGCGGGCTGTCGGGATTGTGAAAGAGCTGTCGAAACGGCAACGGGAAGTGCTGCAATTCATCGCCAAGGGACTGCTCAACAAACAGATCGCGCATGAACTGGGTCTCAGCGAGCGGACCGTGAAAATGCATCGTTCGATCCTGATGAAACGGCTCGATGTTCCAAGCGCGGCGGACATGGTCCGGCTGGCTGTCGAAGCGGGAATGTAATCATACGGTCCTAGGGCCGTATAGATTTGGCGCTGATCACGATCTATTTATGAAAATGCATCGCGGGCTGGAGTTTCTTTTCCGAATTCGGGCCGCAGACTTTTTTGGATAACATTTCTCCCTCCTCCTTGTTGTCCAAAGATTTTCAGCCCGTGATGCACTTTTCCCTAAAATTGATCGGCGATCGCGATCATCCTGGTGAGCCGCTTTGGTGCTACCTGGCACCAGCTGCTGTAAAGCCGGCTTGCAATATGGTCCCAATCGGTGCGACCGGTGTCGAGGCGGATCGCGATCCAGCCAGACTTTCCGTAGAATTTGGGTGCATAATATAGTTCGGGATCGGCATCGATCAGCGCAGACTGTTTGTCCAGGCCAGCCGTCTTGACGAGCAGGGCGATACTGGCTTCGCCATGATGACTCTGCGCGAAATAGGCGAAATATTTTCCCGTCGTTTTGCTCCCCACCCGCCAGCCGGGGGCACCGAAGCTGGTCCGTTCGTGGGTTTCCTCGAGCGCCAGCGCACGCTCGCGAATCTGCGTCAAGATCCAGTCCGGGTCGGCTTCGCGCGTGACATATTTGGCCAGCGTGGCCGGATAGAGTTGATGCTCGGCGATCAAGATACGGCTGGCCAGACTGTCGGCATCGTCATCGGGCAGGATGGCGACCTCGGTCTGGGCCAGCACCGGGCCGTCATCCAGTTCGGCGGTGACCAGATGCACGCTGCATCCCGCGACGCTGTCGCCGGCATCGATAGCGCGCTGATAGGTGTCGAGGCCCTTGTATTTCGGCAGCAGGCTGGGATGGATATTGATCATATGATCCGTCCATTTCCTGACAAAGCCATCGCTCAGGATCCGCATATAGCCGGCCAGCGCGACATATTCGGCGCCAGATGCGACGATAGCATCGTGCATGATGCCATCATGCGTTTCGCGCGTCAGGCCTTTGTGCGGATGGGCGAAGGTCGCGATGCCTTCTGCCTCGGCCAGCTTCAGGCCGGGCGCATCGGGATCATTGGATGCGACAAGTACGATGTCATAGGGGCAGTCGGATGATTTTGCGGCATAGACCATCGCCGCCATGTTGGATCCGCGGCCGGAAATTAATATCGCGATTTTGGCTTTTTCAGCCATTGTGGGTGGCGGTCCAGTCGTTCGTTGCCGACCATATACCGCGTGCGCCTGATACCGAGCAGCCTTTGGGGCCATCGCGAACATCGCCGATCCTGTGGACTGTCTCACCAGACGCCTCGAGGTCCGATGTGATTGCATCCGCTTCGTCTGCTGACACAGCCAGCACCATGCCGATGCCGCAATTGAACGTCCGCGCCATTTCTTCCGGCTCGATATTGCCCTGCGCCTGCAGGAAGGCCATCAGACGCGGCTGGTCCCAGTTTGACGCATCGACATGGGCATGCATGCCATCCGGCAACACGCGCGGGATATTTTCCAGCAAACCGCCTCCGGTGATATGGGCAAGTGCCTTGACCCGGCCAGACTGCATCAGCGGCAAGAGCGACTTCACATAGATCCGGGTTGGTGCGATCAAGGCTTCGATCAACAATATGTCGGGGTTGAACAGGGCAGGGCGATCCATTCTCCAGCCCTTGTCCGCCGCCAGCCGACGGACAAGTGAAAATCCGTTGGAATGCACGCCCGAGGATTCGAGCCCAAGCAGGACATCGCCTGCTTCAATTGTCGCTCCGGTAACGGCTTTTTCGCGCTCGACTGCGCCGACGCAGAAACCGGCGAGATCATAGTCGCCTTCGGCATACATGCCCGGCATTTCTGCCGTTTCACCACCGATCAGAGCGCAGCCTGACATTTTACAGCCATCGGCTATCCCGGCGACGACTCGTTCGGCGATGCCGTTTTCCAGCTTGCCGGTGGCAAAATAGTCGAGGAAGAACAAAGGTTCCGCGCCCTGAACGATCAGATCATTGACGCACATGGCGACAAGATCGATGCCGACCGTATCATGGCGGTCATAATCTATTGCCAGCTTGAGCTTTGTTCCGACACCGTCATTGGCAGCGACCAGCAGAGGGTCTTGATAGCCAGCCGCTTTCAGATCGAAAAATCCCCCGAAACCGCCGAGTTCGGCGTTTGCACCCGCACGCGCCGTGGCTTTTGCCAGCGGCGCGATCGCCTTTATCAGGGCATTGCCCGCTTCGATGGACACACCTGCTTTTGCATAGGTGTACGAATCCGGCTCATTTTGCTTTTCACTCATAACTTGAGCGATTAGACAAGTCGCGGCTGGATTTCCACGCCATAATCGTCAAAAGGGCGCAAATGAGTTTTTTGAGTAACTTCCGGGTCAAGATTGCCGCCGCTATTACCGTTGTGACTGTGCTCGCCGGAACGGTTGTCTATGCCCAGCTGGAAGGCACCCAACGCGGCGTCGCGCCATTGGCCAGCACCGGCGATTTCGAAGTGATGGGCGTGGAAGTTGATGTCCATGGTGACAATGCTTTTGATGCGCGCCGAAAAGGCTGGGAAGAAGCACAGCGCAAAGCCTGGAAGATGCTCTACAAACGGACGCAGGGTGGAGAAACCGCCGGCCTGCCTGACGGCACCCTCAATACAATCGTCTCCGCGATCATCGTCGAGCAAGAGCAGATCGGACCTAAACGCTATATCGCCACGCTCGGCGTGATGTTCGATCGTGCCAGAACAGGATCGATTCTGGGCGTTGGCGGCCGACGATTGCGATCGCCGCCGCTGCTGGTGCTGCCGATCATGTGGAGCGGGGGCTCACCCCAGGTATTCGAAAGCCGTACCGAATGGCAAAAGGCCTGGGCGCGATTCCGCTCGGGCGACAGCGCTATCGACTATGTGCGCCCTTATGGATCTGACAGCGAATCGCTGGTGCTGACGGCAGGGCAGGCTAATCGTCCGAGTCGCCGATGGTGGCGCAATATTCTTGATCAATTTGGCGCAGCGGATGTCATCATCCCGATCGTCCGGCTCACCTATAAATATCCCGGTGGTCCCGTGACGGGCCGCTTTACCGCCCGCTATGGTCCCGACAACCGTTATATCGACAGCTTCACCCTGAAAGTGGACCGCAGCGAAGATATTCCCAAGATGATGGATCAGGGCATCGTACGACTGGATAATATCTATTCGAGCGCCTTGTCGCGCGGCATTCTGAAAACCGACAAGTCGCTGATCATTGAGGATCCATTCAATCTCGACGAACTGAACCTGGATGATTTCGATCTGGATGACGATTTGGCTGTTGAGGTCGGTGAGGGCGATAATTCTGCGGCTGCAGCGGGTGCCAGCGCGTCCGAACCAGACGGAGAAGCGCCCGTGGTGGCTACGGCTGCCGCGACCAGCATCTCACTGCAATTCGATACGCCGGATGTCGGCGCTGTCGGACGCGGTGAAACTTCGGTACGCTCGATCCCGGGTGTCACGTCCGCTTCCACATCCAGCCTCGCTCTGGGCGGAGTTTCTGTCATGAGCGTGACGTACAGGGGCGATATTTCGACGCTGGCCCAGGCGCTGCGGGCACAAGGCTGGCAAGTCCAGCAAGGAGCGGGCGCCTTGCGTATCAGTCGTTCCGGACAATAATGTAGCGAGACCGTGAGTCAGATAGCTCTCCCTCTTGAACAAAAACCGTCGCCGGAACAGGGGGGGTATCTGGTGACCGCTGCCAATGCCGAGGTGCATCGGCACTTGCAGAACTGGCACGACTGGGCGCACCACACGCTGATTTTGACTGGCCCCGAAGGCTCTGGAAAAACCGCCATGGCTGCGGCTTTTGAAGCGGAGAGTGGCGGGCTCTGCCTCGACGATGCTGCAGAATATGAGGATACGGAGATATTCCATCTCTGGAATCGCGCCAATGGCGAGCATAAGCCGCTTTTGCTCTTGTCATCAAAACCGGTTTCGGAGTGGGAGATTATGCTTCCGGACTTGAAATCACGTCTGGCCGCGTCGCTGCATCTGGAAATCGGCGCGCCCGATCAGGCGATGATCGACGGCCTGTTTCAGAAATTTTTCGCGATTCGCGGTTTGACGATATCGGAAGACGCGCTGCGTTATCTGGAAAAGCGCATGGTCCGGTCCTATGCCATGGTGCGTCAACTGGCGCAAAAAATGGATGCGCTTGCGATTGAGAGTAAAAAACCGATCAATCTGGCGATCGCGAAATCAGCGCTCGGCTTTTTTGACGCTGATGATGAAAAGGTGGATATTTAGCCCATGGAAAATCCTGCTACAGAGTCACCGGATACGGACATATCGACAGGGGATGATGCCTCCGGTGCTTTTTCGGAAGATGGCAGCAAGCGCTATTTCAACCGTGAAATAAGCTGGCTGGGTTTTAACGAGCGGGTTATCGAAGAGGCCGAGAACACTGCTCATCCATTGCTCGAGCGGCTGCGCTTCCTGTCGATATCGGGCAACAATCTCGACGAATTCTTCATGGTTCGCTTTGCCGGACTGGTCGGACAATATCGCCAGAAGATAGAGGAGCGTTCAGCCGATGGCCTGACCGCTACGCAGCAGCTGGACGCCATAGCTGCCCGAACGGATTTGCTGATAGAACATCAGCAACGGGTCTGGGCGGCCCTGTCCAAGACGCTGGCCGACGAAGATATTTTTGTCTCGGCAGTGGGCGATCTTCCCAAGGAATCGAAGGCCTGGTTGAGACAACATTTTATCGACCAGATATTTCCGGTGCTGACTCCGCAAGCGCTCGATCCGGCCCATCCCTTCCCGTTCATCCCCAACAAGGGGCTGAGCCTGGTTTTCGATCTGGTCAGGGAATCGGACAATCAGGGTATCAGGGAACTGGTGATGATTCCGTCGGGCCTCCCGCGTTTCATCCGCTTGCCCGGTGAATCGGCTATCTATGTTTCTGTAGAGACAACAATCCAGGAATTTTCCGACATTCTTTTTCCTGGCTATGCAGTAAAAAACAGCGGACTTTTCCGGATCATCCGCGACAGCGATATCGAGGTTGAAGAAGAGGCAGAAGATCTTGTCCGCTATTTCCGCAGTGCGATCAAACGTCGGCGGCGCGGTGATGTAATCCGGCTGGAAATGGGGCCGAATCTCGCCGAACCGGTGATTGCAATGTTGCGTGCAAATCTGCTCGATGACGGTGCCACCGAAAGCCGCATCAATGGTTTGGTTGGTGTCGGTGATCTCGACATATTGGTCGATGAAGATCGCCCCGATCTTAAATTTACGCCTTACAGCCCGCGTTTTCCAGAACGCATTCGCGATCATGGCGGTGACTGTTTTGCCGCGATCCGTGACAAGGATATCCTCGTCCATCATCCCTATGAATCGTTCGAGGTGGTGATCGAGTTTCTGCGGCAGGCCGCTGCCGATCCCGACGTGGTGGCGATCAAACAGACGCTATATCGTGCAGGCAAGCAATCCGCCGTCATACGAGCGCTGATCGATGCCGCCGAGGCGGGCAAATCGGTAACCGCAATCGTCGAACTCAAGGCACGCTTTGACGAAGAGCAGAACCTGCTCTGGGCAAGCGCGCTGGAGCGTGCCGGTGTGCAGGTCGTCTACGGATTTATCGAATGGAAGACCCACGCAAAAATATCGATGGTCGTGCGCAAGGAGCAGGAAGGCTATCGCACCTATTGCCATTTCGGCACCGGCAACTATCATCCGATAACCGCTAAAATTTATACCGATCTCAGCTTCTTCACCGCTGACCCGAGGGCCGCGCGCGATGCGGCGCAGTTGTTCAACTATATCACCGGCTATGTTGAGCCGAAAGCGCTGGAGCTCATCTCGATGTCCCCGCGCGACATGCGCAACGACCTGATGGGACTGATCGATCAGGAAATTGCCAATGTCCGCGCCGGCAAACCCGGCATGGTCTGGGCCAAGATGAATTCACTGGTTGATCCGGCGCTGATCGAGAAATTATATCAGGCGAGCAATGCCGGTGTCGAAATCGATCTGGTGGTTCGGGGTATCTGCTGCCTGCGACCCGATGTGCCAGGCATGTCGGATCATATCCGCGTAAAATCTGTGGTTGGGCGTTTTCTGGAACACAGCCGTATCTGGGCCTTTGGCAACGGCAAGGATTTGCCCAATGACGGAGCAAAACTCTATATTTCCTCTGCGGACTGGATGCCGCGCAATCTCGACCGCCGCGTCGAATATATGATGCCGATCACCAACAAGACCGTTCATGACCAGATATTGGACCAGGTCATGGTGGCCAATCTGATTGATGACGAGCAGAGCTGGGAGCTGAATTCCGATGGCAGCTATACTAGAGTGAAACCTTCCGACAAGCCGTTCAACCTGCATCGCTATTTCATGACCAATCCATCGCTCTCCGGACGTGGCAAGGCGCTCAAGAAAAGCAATGCAGTGCCGCGCCTCAGCTTGCGCCGCCGCAAGAAAAAGGCGTGACCGGGGTGCTGGTGCAAACAGCTGCTGAGTCTCAATCCGTTCAAGCGAGAAAGAAACACGGCAGCCAGCGTACGGCAATCGTCGATATCGGCTCAAACTCGATCCGGCTGGTTGTCTACCAGGGTCCGGTCAGGGTTCCGGCGATATTGTTCAATGAAAAGGTGATGGCCGGCCTCGGCAAGGAATTGTCGACCACTGGAGCGATTGCAAAGGATTCAATGGCGCTCGCCGAGCGTGGCCTGAAGCGTTTCCATCGCCTGTGCGTGGAAATGGAAGTCGACAGCATCAAGAGTTTCGCCACGGCTGCCGTGCGGGATGCCAGCAACGGCAAGGATCTGCTGAAAGCCGCGCGCGAGATCGGCTATGATGTGGTGGTTCTGCAAGGGGACGAAGAAGCCGAATCGGCGGCGTTGGGTGTCATCTCGGGAATACCGGATGCCAAGGGCATAGTAGGCGATCTGGGCGGTGGCAGCCTGGAGCTGGCGATGGTCGCAAATGGCAAGGTTCTGGAACGCTTTTCCTTCCCGCTTGGTGTGCTGAGGGTCGCCGATCTGCGCGCCAAGGGACAGGATGCTCTGAAAACCCAGGTGCGCAAGATGCTCAAAAAAACCGGATGGGAGAAGCAGGCGCAGGAGCTTCCCTTCTATCTGGTCGGTGGTTCCTGGCGGTCGCTGGCGCGGCTCGACATGTTTGACAGCCATTATCCGCTTCCCGTTATTCACAATTACGAAATGGAACCGCGCCGCGCACAGCGGCTGGTCAGTCGGCTGGCGCAATTGAACCGGGACAAGCTCAAGAATGTGCCCGGGCTCTCTACCTCGCGCATCCCGACGCTGAAGGATGCCGCCTGGCTGTTGTCGATGCTGGTGCGCTATCTGAACAGCAGCAAGATGGTGGTTTCTGCTTATGGCGTGCGGGAAGGCTTGCTCTACCAGAGCATCAGCAAGCAGGAAGCGGCACGTGATCCGCTGTTGCTTGCGACCGAAGATGCCGGAGCGGCACAAGCCCGTTTCCCGGCGAACAGCAAATTGCTCGGCAAATGGATTGCCGACATTTTTTCCGATGAGCCGGTCGAATGGCATCGTATCCGTCAGGCCGCCTGCAATCTGGGCGATGTCGCGTGGCGGGCGAATCCGAACTTCCGGGCCGAGCGGGGACTGGAAATCGGATTGCACGGCAACTGGGTGGCTATCAGCGGCCCGGAACGCGAGATGCTGGGGCAGGCGCTCTTTACCAGTTTCGGCGGCGGCAATTACATATTCCCCGGTGGCGGCAAGCTCGCCAGTGAACAGGCAACGCAGCGTGCGATCAGTTGGGGGCTTGCGATGCGGCTGGCGCAGCGACTGAGCGGCGGGACCCGCAATCCGCTGGAGCAAACGCAAATCCGCAAGTCCGGGAAAAAGCTCGAGCTGACGATCGCCGGTGACCTGGTCCATCTTTATGGTGATGCGGTTGCCAAACGGCACGGCCATCTCGCGAACATGATGGGGTTGGAGCCGGTGATGATCGCCGTCTAGCTATTCCGCTTCAGCGGTGTCACCTTCCTGCTGGTGGGTCATTTTGAGCTTGCCGTCCTTGACCGTGAAGCTCACCCGGCCTTCGACCAGATCCAGTGCGTCCCTGCCAAATTCTTCGTAGCGCCAGCCCTCCAGCAGCGGAACACCTTCGCGCTCTCCGGCGACAATACGTTCCAGATCGTCGGCGCGGGCCAGCAGCCGGGATGCGACATTCATTTCCGCCGACCGTATCTTGAGCAACAATTTTAGCAGATCGGTTACCAGAGCATTGGACTTGCCATTTTTGGGGCGCCGGCCAATTTTCAGTGGCAAATCGTCCCGTGACAGGGGCTCCGCCTGTTCGATCACTTCCATCAAACGCGCGCCTATATCGTTATTCTTCCAGCCGGCCGAAAGACCGCGGACCTGTCCCAGCTTGACCTGGTCTCTGGGCGGATTGGCAGCAATGTCGGCTAGTGTTTCGTCGCGCATGATCCGCCCGCGTGGCAAGTCTTTCGACTGGGCTTCAATCTCCCGCCAGGCGGCGATTGCTTTCAGCCTTCCCAGCATCTCCAGATTGCGGCCTTGCGATTTGACCCGCAGCCAGGATTTCTCCGGATCATTGACATAATTGTCGGGATCAGCGAGCTTTTCCATCTCTGCATTGATCCACATGCCGCGACCGGTCTCCCGCAATTTATCCAGCATTTTCGGGAAAATATCTGCGAGATGGGTGACATCGGCGATTGCATATTCCAGCTGGCGTGCATTGAGCGGGCGCCGCGACCAGTCGGTAAAGCGAGCGCCTTTGTCCAAAGTGATACCGAGCCAGCTGTCCACGAGATTGGCATAGCCGATCTGTTCGCTCTGGCCGATCGCCATGGCGGCAATCTGGGTATCGAAAATCGGGTGGGGGGTCTTGCCGGTGATATTGTGGATGATTTCGACATCCTGTCCGCCGGCGTGGAAAATCTTGAGCACGTTTTCATTGTTGACCAGCAGTTCCATCAGCGGACCGAGGTCAACACCTTTGGCCAAGGGGTCAATCGCGGCCGCTTCCTTGCCATCGGAAATCTGGATGAGGCAGAGAATAGGCCAATAGGTATTCTCGCGCATGAACTCTGTATCAACTGCCACGAAATCGGCAGTCGCAAAGCGAGTGCAGATATCGGCGATGTCCTGATTGGTCGTCAGCAAATTATGGATGTGCATTTTTATCCTATACAGCGGGCGGCTCATCCCGCAAACAATTCGTGGGTGCAGGATAAAATTTGGGGGAAATCATGACATTTTGGTCACTGGTCCTGATCGGTGCATTGGCGCTGCTATTGCTGGGGCAGATTATGGCGCTGTGGGGTGACGCCTGTCTGGCGGTTGCCGATCCGCGACCGGTCGGCGGCAAGACAATCGAGATCACGATATTGGCCTGGGGTTTTGCTTCGCGGCGAGGGCGATCGCTGCAAGTTGATGACTGCTATCAGCTCGGTATCAACGACATGCGCTTTTTCATGACCGGCAAGGATGTTCTGGTCTGTCTGGTGACCTTCGGCTTTGTCCGGAAGGTGAGCATTGCCTATCGCTGCTATGCCGGCGACCATGACGTGGGAGAAGCCTGATGGCGCGGGTTGTTCATCTCGGCCAGCAAGTCTGGGCCAACTATCACGAAACCGCGGAATGTAATCTCAAGGACCGGATCGAGCTGGCCAACGGCGACGAGAAAAACGGCCGGGCGCATCTGAAAGGCGTGGCAGAGACAGTATTGGCGCTGCTCCGGGAAGCGAAGCAATATCAGATTCCCGTAAGGCCGATCGGGGCAGGCTGGTCGCCGTCGCCGATCAATGTCGTTGAGGATGGCTGGCTGGTCGAGACGTTGCGGCTGAACAGAACCTATAAATTGTCGGCCAAAGATCTGCATGAAGATTGTGAAGTTGCCGCGGAAGCGCTGTTGCTGGTGCAGGCCGGTGCGACGGTTGACGAAGTTTACGAAAGTGCCGAAGAGATTGGCCGGTCGCTGCGCACCGGCGGTGCCAGCAACGGACAGAGCTTTGCCGGGGCCTGTGCCACCGGAACCCATGGCAGCGTCTGGCAGGCGGGTGGCATTCAGGACCATGTCCGGGCGGTGCAATTGGTGACACCCGAGCGGATATTGTGGATCGCGCCGGCAAAAGCGATGCTGTCGGATGCGTTTATCACGCAGACCGGATCGGAGATCATCCGCGATGACCGGATATTTGCCGCTGCCCAGTTGCACGTCGGCGCCATGGGCTTTGTCACCGCGATGCTGATCGAGACCGATCCGATCTATATGGTGCAGAATATCCAGAAGGCGGCAAAGATAAAGCGCGAGCATATCGACTGGCTGTGCCGCGGCGAATTCAAGAAATTCTCCTGCGCGTTCGGCCTGAATGAAAGCCCTTATTTTCAACAGGTTATACTAAATCCTTTCGATCCTTTCGACAAGAAATGCCTGCTGCGCTTTCTCTACAAGCGGCCATTCGACGCCAGCATCCCGCCGCCGCCGCCGCGGGACATGGGGGCCGGCTATGACGCGCTGACCCTGCTCGGCAAGGCGATGGCGCAAAGCGACATGTTCAAGGGCGCGATCATGCAATTTGCGATGGAACAGGGCTATCCCGACAATCGCGATGTCGACGATCCGCCGGCCATCGCTACCTGGGGCCATACGACCGAGGAACATGAGCCGATTGCCAGCCTGTTCAACGGATCAGTGACATTGGACCGTAACAAGCTGGGTGAAGTGTTTGATTTAATTATAGATAGTTTCAGGCGCGGTGGCGGCGGCACCGTTGTCACCCTGCGCTTCGTCCGGCAAGCCGAAGGTCTGCTCGCGCCCGCCCACTGGCCGGACAATGTCGTTATCGACTTTGACGGACCGAATGTTGAATCCAGTCACAAAGGTTACAAGAAAGTGATCGAGGCGCTGGATGATGCCGGGATCGCCTTCACCCGCCATTGGGGCAAGACCAACAATCTCGACAAGCGGCGGGTGCAGCGGGACTACGGGCAGAAGTTTGCCGACTGGAAATGGGCACAGGCGCAAGTGATGCCTGATCCGGCCGACCGGCAGGTATTCGCCAATGATGAACTGGTCAAACTGGGGTTGATCTAGGCTGCCCGATAAAAAATATGCTGAAGCTGCCCTTCTGCAATCGCCCCAGACATTGCCGTTCGTATACCATGGTTTAATCCTCCAAAGCAGCCGTTGGCTAAGGGATCGTTTTGGATACCCTGACCACCGCCTGCAGCATTTACACAGCTATCTAACGACGGAAAGCCTAGCCCAAATCAGTTTCCGGAAATCCCATAAAAAATGATGCGCAACGCAGCTATAAACGCTGCCATTGCTGTAGCCAGCGCGGCGCGGGCATTGAGAATCTGTGTGCGATTGAGGGCCGTGATAATCCGGTTGTAATCGGCGGCATCAAGGGTTTCATGCTTGCTCACTCGCCGCAGACGCCGCCTGCTGGCTGCTAGCCAGAGCCAGCCCGATGCCAAAGCAAAGCCGATGATCAAAAAATCAAGAATCCGGACCACAATATCTGCAAAAGTCATTTCTTTAATGCCCGCTTGAGCCTGACAGTGACAATATAATGATTTTACCCATTACCCATGTTCCCGTAGATCAAAAAGCCGAGATACAAGAAGTAGCACGTGACCAAGGTCGCGCCACTGATGCGGCTAAATTCACGCCATTTTATCAATATCAAAATGATCAAAATGCTGGTTGCCAGCATGATCGGCAGGTCGCGGCTGATCAGTTCATCAGGCACACCGCTCGGTGCAAACATCATTGTGACACCGCCGATCCCGAGGATATTATATATGTTTGAACCGATCACATTGCCAAAGGCGATTTCTGACTGTTTGCGGATAGCTGCGATCACTGAAGTTACCAGTTCCGGCAGGGACGTACCTACGGCGACTATGGTCAGCCCAATCAGTGTTTCCGACAGGTTCGCCATACGTGCCAGATCTATCGCTCCTGACACCAGAATCCGCCCGCCAATGATTAGAATGGCAAGCCCTGCTAGCGTCAGGATGATTGGTTTGAGCCAGCCATTGCCCGCGCCCTGCGATAGCGGATGAGGCAGCAGGGGATCAGCCAGTTCCAGCGCCACCGCCTTGTCATGCGGTGCATTATGGAATTCCGGATCATGATCAGCAGGAGTTAGACGGACAGCAACAGTCTCCTGTCGGTAGCAATAAGTGATATAGGCGGCAAGCAATCCGGCCATAGCTACGCCCACGAGACTATGACCGAGCCCGGTCAAGGCAACCGCAATCAAGCCGAATGAGGCAGTGATCATGATCACCGGGTCGCGCAAATAATTGGCATTGGTAATGATGATGGGCGAAGCAAGCGCGGCAACGCCCAGTATCAGCAAGCCGTTAGCAATATTGGAACCGACGATATTGCCCCACGCGATTCCGGGAGCATCCAGCAAAGCCGCTTCGACACTCGTTACCAATTCCGGCATTGATGTCCCGAAACCGACGATCACAAGACCGACGATGAGTGGCGTTACTCCGGCGCGAGAAGCCAACTGGACAGCGCCGCGCACAAGCACCTCACCGCCCACTAGCAGAGCCACAAGACCTATCGCTAAATAGGTCAGAGATTCAATCATATATTTATCCTAGAAGCACGGACGCGAAACATCGTTGTCATCTGATAATGTCGGGAAACCAGTGGCTCAAAATATAGTCGTTAGTCGAATAGCTCCTCTAAGAAGGATTTCCGGCGCTTCTTTTTATGTCCGCGATCATAACCCTCATCATGGTCTCGATTGTCCCGATAGTCTTTGCCGGAGGGCTGTCGCTCCTGAAATTGCTTTACCGGTTGGCCTGAACGTTCAATCAACTTGTCGAGCTCCCCGCGATCAAGCCAAACACCGCGGCACTGCGGACAATAGTCAATCTCGATGCATTGACGCTCACTTATGACCAATGCAACCGAGCAAACGGGGCAGGACATTGAAGGTGCTGTACTCATTCTATCTGCTACCTTTACTATAATCAGCAGGCTTAGTTAAACGTTATGGACGGCGCGCGTAGAGTGGGGGAAGTTTGCGCCGTCCGACGCAATTTCTCGGGCTTTATGAAGGTGATTTTTGCATCCGTTTACGTATCGCTTGGATTTCATCCTTGATACGCAATCGAAGGCGTTTGAGCTGCTTCATATCCACCTGCCAACCTGCCGCTTTGCGGTTGTCGATTTGGCGGTTCAGGCTTCGATGGCGTCTGACAAGTTCATTCAGGTAATTTTTCATCGCTTGTCTCCATTGGTTGTCTCGCCGATATGCAATGTTCAGGGGTATTGATCAAATCGAATGATTACGTATAATTTGATAGACAATAGCTATGGCGGTGGTTGCAGGCTTAGGCTACATACCGCAGGACAGCAGTATGTAGGCTGAGCTTTTGGTCTTCGCCCCTTCGAGATATTCTGCTGTCCGAAGGAGTGCAGATTCAGATCATGGTTTCAATATCGAAAGAAATACAATGGTTCTCACAGTCATCATATTTGTGGTTTTAGGCTTAGGACTTTCTTGGTGGGGACTGTCCGCCGGACTGTTAGCGAGTAAAGCCAATAAAGCAGAGATATTCTCCGGCCCACTGGGTCTCTTTGTCAATGTTATCGTCATGGTCATTGGAGTGGGTATTTTGTTTCTATTGATCTTCTGATCTAGTTTCAAATGGACTGCCAGCTTTGCTATGTCCGCTCTTTGAAAGCGGTCAGGCCGGTTTCCACCCATTTTTTGTCATTTGCACTGATCAGATGGAACATATCATCGGCTGATCGGCGATCACCCCGGATTCGCTGATAAGCGATCGTGAACTTCATGTATTTTGCAGGTGACTGGGGGAGTTCACTCTATTGCCCGCTCACAATATAATCCTGTCTCTATTCAAGTTTCCCTAATTTCGAAAAATTTTCCGATATCCGGGAACAGAAACGATTGTCGTCCATTGATTAAGTATCACGAACGACAATGGAGAATATTATGAACGAGAATATGATCAAAGGAAACTGGGAGCAGGTCAAAGGCAATGTCCAGAAAAAATGGGGCGAATTGACCAACGACGAGCTCGACCAAATCAATGGCGACCGCAAAATTCTTGCCGGTAAAATCCAGGAAAAATATGGCCGCGCCGAGGATGAAGCGGAACGCGAGATCGACGAGTTTGAACGTAGCTTCTGATTGCATCCAACCCAAATAATATCACCCAAAGATAGCCCCGTGCAGCGTCGCCAAGATGCCTGTGCGGGGCCATTTCTTTGAGGAATGCAAGGCAATCCCTGGCCAACGACCCTAAACCTTATTTGCTCGCGAATTGGCTGTTTTTGCAACCATATCACGGGAACTATCCAGCGGTCGCAGCGTAATTCCAGTATGACATCACATAATGGAGGTTTCGCTATGGCCACGAGTGACAATAAGAAAACCGGACATTCCCACGAATATGAACGGTTGAATCCCGGGGCAGCACTGGGGACCCCGCACAGACCAGACACTTCTTATGGCATGGATAAGGGAAAGGCCGGGGGTACGTATGGAGATGCCAAAAATGTACCGGAGAAAAAAGACGATGATCTGACCCCCGGAGGAAAATCCCCGGACAGGGTCAGCGACCGCCCCAATGTTTCAACCGTGCGGCCCGAAGACTATCCGCTGAAAGACCGTAAGGACAGCCAGGCGTGAAAGTGTGGCAACGATGAGATGCGCCGCTAAATTCTTCCACATGATGCGGTACTTGCGGCGACCATAGCCTTGTCTCTCCCAAAACGCCGCATCTAGCGCGGCGCACAGCCCGTTCCGGCAATCTCAAGCCTTGACAAATGGCCCGCAGACCTGTGTTACGCGTGCAATCTTTCCATCTGGGAAAGCACCCAATTCCAAAGGTCCATCATGCACGCATATCGCACCCATAATTGTTCCGCGCTCCGCTCTTCGAACGTCGGCGAGGAAGTTCGTCTGTCCGGCTGGATTCATCGCAAGCGCGATCACGGCAATCTGCTGTTTGTCGATCTGCGCGACCATTTCGGTCTGACCCAGATTGTCAGCGAAACCGGCAGCGAGGCTTTCAAGACGCTAGACGGCGCACGGGTTGAGTCGGTTGTAACGGTGACCGGCAAGGTTGTTGCCCGCGATGATGAAACGGTGAACAAGAACCTACCAACCGGCGATGTTGAGCTGGTCGCCGATACGGTGAGCATGCAGGGCCCGGCTGACGAATTGCCGATGCCGGTGTTCGGCGAACAGGAATATCCCGAGGATATCCGCCTGCGCTATCGTTTCCTCGATCTGCGGCGCGAGTCGGTTCACGCGAATATGATGCTGCGTTCCAAGGTGATCGCAAGTCTGCGCAACCGGATGACCGAACAGGGCTTTACCGAATTCCAGACGCCAATTTTGACGGCGTCGTCACCGGAAGGCGCGCGCGACTATCTTGTGCCGAGCCGTGTCCATCCCGGTAAATTCTATGCGCTGCCGCAGGCTCCGCAGATGTTCAAGCAGATGCTGATGGTTGCCGGTTTCGACCGCTATTTCCAAATCGCGCCTTGCTTCCGCGACGAAGACGCCCGCGCCGATCGTTCGCCGGGCGAATTTTACCAGCTCGATTTCGAGATGAGCTTTGTCACGCAGGAAGATGTGTTCCAGACGCTGGAGCCGGTTCTGGCCGGCGTGTTCGAGGAATTTGCCGATGGCCGCTCGGTCACCCCGGCTGGCGAATTTCCGCGCATTCCCTACAAGGAATCGATGCTGAAATATGGCAATGACAAGCCGGATCTGCGCAACCCGATCATCATTCAGGACGTCAGCGAGCATTTCAAGGGCTCCGGTTTCGGTCTGTTCGACAAGATCACCTCGACCGGCGGCACCGTGCGCGCCTTTGTCGCGCCCGAAGCCGGCAAGAATAGCCGCAAGTTCTTTGATGCCATGAATGACTGGGCGCGCAGCGAAGGCTTTGCCGGGCTCGGCTATATCAACATGAAGGAAGGCGCGGCCGGCGGGCCGATTGCCAAGAACCATGGCGAAGAAGGCACGGCGAAGCTGCTCGCCGATCTTGGTTGTGGTCCGGATGACGGTGTGTTCTTCGCCGCCGGCAAGGAAGCCGATGCGGCCAAACTGGCCGGTCTGGCGCGGACCCGTACTGCCGAGCAGCTGGGCCTGATCGACGAAAATGCGTTCAAATTCTGCTGGATCGTCGACTATCCGATGTTCGAATATGATGACGAGCTGAAGAAAATGGATTTCTCGCACAACCCATTCTCGATGCCGCAGGGTGAGCTGGAAGCGCTGGAAAGCAAGGACCCGCTCGATATTCTCGCGTGGCAATATGATATTGTCTGCAACGGTATCGAACTGTCCTCCGGCGCGATCCGGAACCACCGGCCTGACATCATGTACAAGGCGTTCGAGATTGCCGGTTACACCAAGGAACAGGTCGACACGGAATTTTCCGGCATGATCAACGCGCTGAAATATGGCGCGCCACCGCATGGTGGTTCGGCTCCGGGCGTCGACCGGATCGTGATGATGCTGGCGAACGAACCGAATATCCGCGAAGTCGTGCTGTTCCCGATGAACCAGAAGGCCGAAGACCTGATGATGAGCGCGCCGAGTCCGGTTGCCGCGAAACAGCTGCGCGAATTGCATATCCGGGTGGTCGAGCCGCCGAAGGAAGGCTAGGCTCAAATCCGTTAGTGGTGAGCCTGTCGAACCACGCTTATCGATAATCGCCCTTCGACGGGCTCAGGGCTAACGGAACAAACATATGACAAATTCCGAAACACATCATTTCGCGTCATCCCATGGCGATATCTGCTATTTCGAATGGGGCAAGGCGGGCGACGGCCCGTCGATTCTGTTGCTCCACGCAACCGGCTTTCATGCGCGGTGCTGGGATCAGGTCGTCGCAGCCTTTCCGGACGGCACCCATGTGATTGCGGTCGATCAGCTCGGCCACGGACGAAGCGCCGCGCCGATTATCACCGACTGGACCGATGTCGCCGGCGCAACCGCTGAACTGGTGCAATCGCTCGGCATCTGCTTCGCGGTCGGAGCAGGGCACAGCATGGGCGGCCATTGTCTGGTGCAGGTCGCGGCCAGCCACCCTGATCTGCTGGAGCGGCTCGTTTTGATCGACCCGGTGATCATGGAACGGCAGGCCTATCAAAATCCGTCTGATTTTAGCGCGACCTACGAGATGGTTGCCAAGCGCCGCAACAGCTGGACCGGGCCGGATGCCATGTTCGAGCGGTTCAGGGACCGGCATCCGTACAAGCTGTGGGACCCGGCGGTGCTAAAGGATTATTGCGATTATGGACTGCTGCCGGACGGGCAGGGCGACTATAGGCTGGCCTGTCCGCCGCAGACCGAGGCGTCGGTCTACGCGACCAGCGCCACTGTTGATCCCTGGCCGCTGATTGACACGATCAAGCAGCCAGTCACTGTCTTGCGGGCGCCGCAGATCCAGCGGGAAGGCGCGTTTGATTTTGCCGGCTCGCCGACACCACCTGGACTGGCTGACGATTTTGCCCATGGGACCGATGTCTATCTGCCCGATCTGACCCATTTCATGCCGATGCAGGACCCGAAACGGATTGCGGAACTGATCATCAGCGGCTAATATTCTGTTCATATTTGTATCGATATTCGTGAACGACCAAATTTCGGGGGATGGGCATGAACAGATTATTGACCGCTGCAATCACGGCTGCGATGGCCGTCACAGGCCTTTCTGCTGCCGCGCAGGCAGAGGTTCTGACCATCGAGGGGATGACGCCGGCCAACTCCCCGGAATTTGCCGAAATTCAATCCCTGTCCATCGAGCGTTTTGGCGGCCGCGACGGTCGGGCACTGGCGTTTGAACTGGAAGACCGGCTTTCCGCCATCACCATCTTTGGCCAGCCCTATTTTGCTGTGATCGGCGGTCGGTCGGCGGTGCAGTCAGATGCGACGCTTTCCGGCAATGTCACCGCCGGCGTCGAGCAGTTTGACACGACCGCGAAGCGGCGGCGCTGTGTCGAGCGGGATGACAAGGACAAATGTGTCACTCATAAAAATATCAAAGTGCCGTGCCAGACCCGGATTATCGATTATCGGGCGCAGGTCCGGGCGACGCGATATAGCGATGGGCGCAGCCTTTATACCGAAAGCTTTCCGGACAAGAATGAGCAGACGATATGCTTCGGCGATGACGAGGATTTTGTCAGCAGCGAGTCGGTGATCCGGAGCATGATATCCGGGACCGCAAGCGCGGTTCGCGATGATCTCGCCCCGAAAGAATATCGTCAGGACATCCGGATATTGGAAAGCCGCAAGGGCATGAGCAAAGTCGAAGGAAATTTTTTCAAGGCAGCGATCAAGATGACCAAGAGCGACGCCACTGAAGCTTGCCGGATGTGGGACGAGGCTGCTGGAAACGGACAGGTTCATATCTCTCTGACGTTCAATCGCGGACTTTGC
Source organism: Parasphingorhabdus sp. NYA22 (assembly GCF_976973735.1). NCBI lineage: Bacteria > Pseudomonadati > Pseudomonadota > Alphaproteobacteria > Sphingomonadales > Sphingorhabdaceae > Parasphingorhabdus > Parasphingorhabdus sp. NYA22. The sequence continues at coordinate 1,520,785 of NZ_OZ333477.1, forward strand.
GCGGAACAGCGCGGCGATCTTGATGCTGCGCTGGCGCTCTATGAAGAAGCGGACCGGTTTTCGAGCGGCAAGCTTGAAGTGACGGAATCCCTGCGGCGCGTGAGCGATCACCGGCGCGCATTGGACGAGTGGGCATTGCGTCGGTCCGGAAGCTCCTGAAATCACGGTTGATGACCGTGGTTAAGCGGCTGGCCGTCCGGACGCATCTGATATAGATTGACCTGCTCGGGCTGAGCTTGTCAAAGGCTCGCGATATGCGATAGATGCCATTGATGTGCCTCGCCCTCCGGGTTGAGAGGTTCAGCGCGAACGGAGTGAGAATGACCATAGACCTGTCCGACTATGAATCCGATGACAAATTTGATGGTGATTATAGTGAGGCGCTGGAAGCGCTGCAGGACCGGCTGGCGCATATCCATTTCAAGCATATCATCCACGGCAGCCGCTCGATATTGGTGTTCGAGGGCTGGGACGCTGCGGGCAAGGGCGGCGCGATCCGCCGGATGACCGGCGAATGGGACCCGCGCTATTATGACGTCTGGCCGATCGGCGCCCCGACCAGGGAAGAAAAAGACCGGCATTTCCTCTGGCGCTTCTGGCAGAAATTGCCGGGCAGCCGAGAAATCGGCGTGTTCGACCGCAGCTGGTATGGCCGCGTATTGGTCGAACGGGTCGAGGGTTTTTGCGAGCCTTCCGACTGGAAGCGCGGCTATGACGAGATCAACGAATTTGAAGCGCAGCAGATCGACGGCGGCACCAATCTGGTAAAATTATTCTTTCACACGACGCAGGAAGAGCAGGACGAGCGTCTGACCAAGAGGCTCGACACGCCGTACAAGCGCTGGAAGATTACCGCCGAGGATTTTCGCAACCGGGAAAAGCGCGATGCCTATCTCGAAGCGATGCACGACATGTTCAAATATACCGACACCCGCTGGGCACCATGGAAAGTGATCGCCGGTAACGACAAGAAGTCCGCGCGCATCGCCGCAATGACCCATGTCGCCGATACGCTGGAAGCCGCGCTGCCCAAGGATTTTCCGGATGCCGACCCGGAACTGGTGAAACTGGCGCATGACGCCTTTGGCTATGTGGTCAAGGATTAGCAGTTGAAGCGCTAATTCTCAGTCCGGAAAAGTTCGAGCCAGTGTCATTCCGCCGAGCGAGCGGACAACCAGATTGTGCAACCGGCAAGCAAGGTTGCAATTGCTCCGCTCGCACCGGAAAAAGGCACGGACCCAAGTCCGAGGCGCACAGCAGCAATATTCAGGACAATTGCAATCACGCCGGCGATCATGCTGATCAGGCCGATTACCCGGACTTTTGTCTTGTCGTTGCGGAATAGCGACAGTCCGAAGAGCAGAGCAGCCAGTCCGATTATCGCCTTTGAAAGATTGTAGAATAGAAATGATCCGGCGAGCAAGGTGCCCATAAGCGGCGCGAACTCGGGACCGGCTTTGGCTGCGGGCAGAAACATCGATAGTCCGATGCCCGACTGGACGATATTTATCAGCCCTGCCGCGACCAGAGCGGCCCAGCCCCATTGCATCGCCGGAGACCGGACCAGGCCGACGAGCGACGCGATCGCGATGCCGGTAAACAGGAGAAGTTCTGTGGTCCAGATGGTCGACCGCAACGGCCAGCCGTCAACAATCCCGACTCCCTTCAGAGTCATGATATAGAGCACTTGTGTCGCTACGGTGAGCAGAAGCATTATCGATACCAGTATCGCTACACGGCGGGTTGTCTGTGGCATAAATTCTCCAGAATTCCTGATGGTTTGAGGGCTATTCAAGCGGACGAGTTGATTCGTTACAGCCGCAGGAAGATTTCTTGGGCTTATGATGCGCTAGTTTCAGGGAAAAGTAATTGCGACATTTTTCGGGGCACAGGTTTGTGAGCTGACTGCTCTCGGGTTTCTGGCAAAGCGGGCTAGTGGCTTGGCCAGACAATCCTGGCTGGTGATATAGGCAGCATGCGGTGAGTCGGTTAATGTGATCATGGCAACGGAGCCGCTGGCGCGGAGGCTGGCTGCGCGCTTTATCGCAGAATCATAGGGTGTTTTGAGATCCGGCATTATGTAGCAATTCCACCAAGCTGTTCTGCCCATGCTGCTCTACTAAGGAATGTAGAGCGTGATTAAGTATCTAAATGAAAAGACTCCACAGTGCGGCTAACAAGTGGCAGACAATAACCAATGCGATATAAAATTATCATTTTGCCGCTGGTTCTTTTGGTTACTATCGGCGGATCAATCCTCAGCTTTGGCGGAATGGCTACTTTCCGGGATGACACGCCGCAGATTGTCATCGCTGTGATAAATTCTATAGATGCTATTTGGGCTTGGCTTTCCGGCCCCCCACTTTGGGCGAGCTGCCTTGGCTTGGCTATCATGGTAGCTGCATTTGTTCTTAATTGGATAGGCTCGGCCAGACTCATCAAGGTTGCTGAGTTTATTCTCAAAAAAGAGGCAAGGAGCGGCGAATTTCAAAAAATTGCGAGCGATGAACAGTTGGTAGAACTGCGAGATGCTTATATTGCAGATCGGATTTTGAAAGAAATTGACTGGACGCGGTTTGACGAAATGCAAACATTTGATGAGTGGATTTTGATTACACCAGACTTGGACGGCATCGGCGAAGGAGGCAGGCTCCGAGAGGTATACGATGTGGTTGACAAGCGAGAAACGGAGATCAGGGATCGGCTCGATCATATTCGTAACATCATGTCACAAATGCTTGGGCATGATGTGGTGCATATTCTTCAAAGACCCTATCCAATAAAAGTTCCCCCTGAAGACAGTTGGAAGGCGCACGAACGCGGTAGCTTTTTCCCCGATGACCAAACTAGAGCGCGGTGGCATGAAGCACAGGCAAATACCAGAGGTGCCAATCAGTTTCTTGGAATACTGAAAGCGATGCTGCAACAAACAGCCAAAAATTTGGGGGACTTCGCTCCCAGTTCAAGTTCTTTGCCCCAACGGCTTCGAGACATTGCAGAAGGAAAACAGCCGTAGACTTTCCCCGGCTGATCTTATTCCTTATATTCGGCTCAGAGTGAAAGACTCCCACGTCTGCCAACGTCCCGACGAGATCAGCGTAGGGCATGCCTTGCTTTGCCCGTTCTACCTTCATCGAATGCGAACGCCGAGCGCTCAACCCTTGTAATTCTTCCCGATATAGCGGGTCAGCGGCGTGTCGCTGCGGATCGTCGGACCGCGCGGGTTTTTCGTGTCATAGACCACGGCATTCTCCAGCACGCGTTTGACATAATTGCGGGTTTCGGAAATCGGGATATCCTCGATCCACTGCACCCAGTCGATGCCGCCCATGCGAGGGTCGCCGTTGGCACGGAGCCATTTGTTCACATTGCCCGGACCGGCATTATAGGCGGCGACGGCGAGCGGGTAGCTGCCACCATAATAGTCCATCATCCGCTGGATATAGCCGCTGCCGAGCTGGATATTATATTGCGGGTCACCAGTCAGCGACGACAGATTATAGGACAGGTTGGCCTTGCCCGACTGCTCCCGGGCGGTTCCCGGCATCAGTTGCATCAGGCCGCGCGCACCGGCATGGCTGATCGCGCCTTCGGCAAACTGGCTTTCCTGTCGGGTGATCGCGTGGATCAGCGTCCAGCTGCTTTCATGGCCAAAGGGAACATTCATGGTCGGGAAGGAGGTTTCATCAATCGCGCCGACGCCAGCGCCCAGCGCGCTGATGCCCTTGATCACGCCGAGATCGCGGGCGCCGATGCGGGTCGCGAGATCGCTGAGCAGCAGATAGTCCTTGGCTGTCTTGGCATTATAGGCGAGCGCCCTGTGAAAGCGGATCTGCTCTTTCCACGGACCGGTGCGGATTGACGCCTTGGCCGCGATGACAAGCGGTTCGCTGTCATAGGCTTTACGGTCTTCCTCGGTTATTTCGATCGTCGGCTTGCGGTTGAATTCCGGCAGCGGGCGACCCAGCCGTTCCAGCGACAACTGGCCGTAGAAATAGTCGGGAAAGGCAGCTGCTTTTTCGAAATAGGCATTGGCCTGTTTGGTCTGGCCCGCTTCGGCTGCGGCGCGGCCGGCCCAGTAATAGCCCTTGGACGTGATATTGGGCGAGTCATAGGATTGCGCATAAAGATCGAACATCGGCACAGCTTTGGCCGGTTGGCGCAAGCCGTTCAGCGCGGACGTGCCGGCAATCCACGCGAGATCGGAATATTTGTCCCGTACGCGCGAATTCTGGTCGGCGATCCGGGTCGGAACGGCATAGGCATCCTCGATTTTCGAGGCGATATTATAGGCGGTCGACCATTGCCGGTCATTGGCGGCGGCCTCGGCATTGATCAGCATTGCCTCGAACCAGGTATCGGGAGCTGCCGGTTTGACGCGCAGCTCCGGACGGGTGGCGAGCAATTGCCGCGCCGCCGCGCTTTGTCCCTGGTTGCGCAAATAGCGGGCGCGATCGGCCAGATAGCCAGCGTCATCGCGGGCGATGGCACCGACAGCGCTGGCCTGTGCATTGGCGTCGGATGCTTCGGTTAGCTGAGACAGTCGCGCTTCGAATACCGGCCGCCGTGTCGGCGAGGTGAAGCCAAGTTGCCGCGCGGCATCGCGCGTCGCTCTGGCCCATAATAGCGCATCCATGCGCGCGTCATGATCGTCGATGCTGAACGCAGAGCTGAACCGCGAGATCAGCGCCGCTTCATCTTCGTCGGTCAGCGTGCCGCCACGCCAGGCCGTTCTGGCCCATTGATTGGCCAGGTCCTGCTGCCCGGTGGCCTGCAGGGCGACCGCAAATTTTGCCGCGCCAGCGTTGGTGGTCGGTTCGAATCGACCGAAATAGGCAAGCACGCGAGCGGGCGAGAAGCTGTTGATATTGATCGCCTGCTCGGCATTGCGCTGCATTCTCGTGTCTTCCGGCCAGCCCGGGAAGGTGACCAGAAAGCCGGCATAATCCTCGAAAGAATAATTGTCGGATTGCGTCAGCACGCGCCAGCGTTGCAGGCCCAGTACCGCATTGCCGCCGGTCGGATCGGACAGGCCGGCGCTTTCATTTTGCCAGCCGGTTTGTTCGCCGATATTCTCGGCTGCGATGCAGGTGGCAGGGCTTAAAAGCAGTGCCGCTATAACAAATCTTGATACCATGCTGGACATTTTACGGTTAGGCTCCTTATCAGGTGCTGAACGGCGAACTATATCACCGTTAATATTGAAAATGACTTGGTGGCGGCTTTGCCAATGTCCAAGGCAAACATAAAGGATTATTAGATGTTCTCGGGCTCAATACCGGCTCTGGCGACTCCCTTTCGCGACGGATCGTTTGCCGAAGACCAGTTTCGCGCTCTGGTGGACTGGCAGATCGACCAGGGCAGCAGCGCCCTCGTGCCCTGCGGGACAACCGGAGAAGCTTCCACATTGTCCAATGCGGAGCATCACCGGGTTATCGAAATATGCATCGAGCAGGCGGCTGGCCGGGTGCCGGTTATCGCCGGTTGCGGTTCCAATGATACGACCAACGCCTTGCTGCACCTCAATTTCTCGAAGAAATGCGGAGCCACCGCCGGTCTGGTCGTTGCCCCTTATTATAACCGGCCCAATCAGGAGGGCATCACCGCCCATTTTACCACGTTGACGGAAAATGTGGATTTGCCGCTGGTTCTCTACAATGTCCCGGCCCGGACGGTGACGGACATCATGCCCGACACGGTTGCGGCCTTGTCGAAGCTGCCCAATGTCGTGGCGATCAAGGATGCCAGTGGCGATCTCGACCGGGTTACTGAACATCGTCTCAATTGTGCCGATGATTTTGTGATGCTTTCGGGTGTCGACGAACTGTCGCTGGCGTTTAACGCAGCAGGCGGTATCGGCTGTATTTCGGTGACCGCCAATGTCGCGCCCAAATTATGTGCCGAGTTTCAGGCCGCCTGTGCCGCCGGCGACTATGCCAAGGCACGCGAACTCAATGATGTGCTCTATCCATTGCACAAGTCCTTGTTCTCGGATGCGTCTCCCGGGCCGATCAAATATGCCATGTCGCGGGTTCTCGAAGATTTCTCGACCGACTTGCGCTTGCCGATGACACCGCCGTCCGAAGCCAGTCGCAAGGCTGTGGATGCTGCTCTGGAAGGGGCTGGGCTGGTCTGATGGCAAAACCGCGGCCAGAAGAATTTGACAAGCAGAAGGTCGTCGCCGAAAACCGGCGCGCGCGTTATGACTATTTTCTGGATGACAAGTTCGAAGCCGGTATCATGCTGACCGGGACCGAAGTGAAATCACTGCGCTCCGGGTCGGGCACCATTGCCGAAAGCTATGCCGAGGTGAAGGATGACGAGGTCTGGCTGATCAATGCCAATATCCAGGAGTGGAGCCACGGTAACCGGCACAATCATACCCCGACGCGACCGCGCAAATTGCTGCTCAGCCGTCGCGAGATAAACAAGCTGCACGGCGCGGTGATGCGCAAGGGCATGACGATCGTGCCGCTGTCGATCTATTTCAACAGCAAGGGACGCGCGAAGCTGGAACTGGCTCTGGCCAAGGGCAAGAAAGCGCCGGATAAACGGCAGACCGAAAAAGATCGCGACTGGAAAAGGCAGCAGGGCCGGCTGATGCGCGAACATGGCTGACCCCAAGCCCAATATCCAAGACAAGGATTTTGCCGCGCGGTGGATCATGTTCACGGTTCATTGGTTGCAGAAAAGGATGCCGACCCGCGCCGGGATGGAACGGAACAAATATCTCAAGCCGATAGCCCATCGCTTTCTGCATTCGGAACTGTGGCGATTTACCCGTCGCTCGGTGCCGCGCGGTGTTGCCCTGGGCATGCTGGCTGCCTTTCTGGTCCCGGTCGGCCAGATATTCGCGGCGGTTTTTCTGGCGCTCCCGGTGCGCGCTAATGTACCGATTGCGGCGATCACGACATTCATTACCAACCCCTTGACCTATCCGTTCTGGATCGCCGCGGCCAACCAGACCGGAAAATTTGCCCTGCAAATCGATGCGATGACATCAAGCCAGCCGATCAACACCCATATCCAGAGCGAATTCGGCCAGTGGCTGAGCTGGCTGGGACGCGAAGCGGGCGTGACCGCGTTCGGATTTCTGATTTTTGCGATAGTTTTCGCGGCGGTCGGCTATCTGGTCAGTTCGTTCGGATGGCGCTGGTGGATTGGCCGGAAACGGAAAGGGCGGTTGAACAAGATTCGCGCCAACAGGACCGACGATGGCCAGTAAGGCGCAGAACAAGACCGGATTGCTGAACCCCAGTACGCGCAAGGCGCAAAGCGATGTGCGGACACGCGCTCTGGTTCTGGTCGTGGCGGTGCTGGCTTCGGCGGGACTGCTCTACTGGAAAGTGCAGAATGTTACCCTGCTCATCGCCTTTCTGGCTCTGGTGCTCAGCCTGGCCGGAGTCGCGTTTTTCCTGCGCCCGCAGAATATTGCTGCCGATCAGGACCAAGCCGATCCCGAAGACTGGGCGGTGACCCGCATGGTCGCCGATCAGTCAGCTATCGGTCTGGCGATTACCGACCGGGCCGGCCGGCTGGTCTGTGCCAACGAGCTTTTTACCAAGTGGTTCAATGGTGCGGCCGTACCTCCCGAACTGCCGTTGCAGGCGGGCGGCAATGAATTGCTGGCGACGGCCGGCCGCACCGCCTGGCGCGATGGTCGTGGCTATGCCGAGGGCCTGAAGCGTGGAGTCGCCGAATATAGCGCGAAAGTTGTTCGCGCGGGGCAGGGTGATGAATATCTGCTTTGGCAGATGATACCGCAAATCCAGGCGGACCTGCTGGACGAGATGGTCAGTCTGGTTAGCGGCGGTGGCGGCCGGGCCTTTTCGGAAGTCGGCATATTGGCCAGCGTTATCGGCGGCGAAGGCCGCATACGCGCATCCAATCAGGCCTTTGCCTTGCGCGCGACCGGCCGGGTCGATGCCAATATTGCCGGTCGTAACTTCATCAATTTCCTGCGTTCGGATGACAAGGGCACGATCTTTTTCGAACGCGAAGGACAGCATGGTACGCCGGTGCGTCTTTTCCATGTGCCGCTCGACCGGGAAAAGGAAAAGGGTCCGGCGCTGATCCTGCTGATCGACGATGATGGCGGAATGGTCGAGCGCGGCAAGGCTCTGGAACAGGTGGAATCGATGCTGTCGCTGCTGCCGCTGGGTCTGGCCCTGACGGATCGCGACGGACGGTTCCTGTTCCTCAACGAGGCTTTTGCCAAAACCGCCGGCATTGGGGAAAAGGAGCAGCCACTCTATCCCGGCGACCTGATGATCCGCGACGACAAATCGGCGGTTTCCGATGCCGTGCGTCGCTATGCGAGCGGTCCGCCACTGGCGGGCGATCTGGCGGTACGGCTGCGCAATGGCGGCGAGGAGCCCGTCGCGCTGGGCATTGCCGGCGTTCGCGGACTGGGCGAAGCGGCGGTGCTGCTGTCGATCCGCGACAATAGCGAAGAGTCGAAATTGAAAAGCCAGGTGGCGCAGGCCACGAAGATGCAGGCCGTTGGTCAGCTGGCCGGTGGCGTTGCTCATGATTTCAACAATATTCTTACCGCCATCATCGGCCATTGCGACCTGATGCTGTTGCGCCATGCGCCGGGTGACAGCGATTATGACGATATCCAGCAGGTCAAGAATAACAGCAACCGCGCGGCCGGCCTGACCCGGCAATTGCTCGCTTTCTCGCGGCAGCAGACACTCCGGCCGCAAGTGTTGCAATTGCCGGACGTGGTCGCCGATGTCTCTAACCTGCTCAAGCGCCTGCTCGACGAGACCATCGAGCTGGAAGTGCGCCATGGCCGCAATCTGGGGTTGGTTCGCGCGGATCCCGGGCAGCTGGAACAAGTGATCATCAATCTGGGTGTCAACGCCCGCGACGCCATGCCCAAAGGCGGCAAGATTTCGATCTCGACCCAGGCCGTGGTGGCATCCGACGTGCGCGCGCTGAAAAGCGATATTCTGCCGGTGGGCGACTATACGGCGTTGATCTTCTCCGATAGCGGGAACGGTATTCCGCCGCATGTCATCGGCAAGATCTTCGAGCCGTTTTTCACGACCAAGGCGGTCGGCAAGGGGACAGGGCTAGGCTTGTCCACGGTTTACGGGATCATCAAACAATCCGGCGGCTATATTTTTGCCGATTCCAAACCGGGCGAGGGCACGACCTTCTCGATCTATTTCCCGGTTCACCATCCGACCAAGGAAGATCTCGATCGGGCGACGTTGAATTCGCTGCCGGTCAAGGCGACGGCCAAGAAGGAATTGTGGGGCAGCGGCCACATATTGCTGGTCGAGGACGAGGATATGGTGCGCGCCGTGGCGGAGCGGGCTCTGACCCGTCAGGGCTATACGGTTGTGACGGCCAGCGAGGGCGAGGAAGCGCTGGGACTGCTCGCGGTGCAGGCCGACAAGGAGCAGCAGTTCGACCTGATCGTTTCCGACGTGGTGATGCCCAATATGGACGGCCCGACCATGGCGAGACATGTCCGGAAAAATTATCCGGACCTGCCGATCCTTTTCATGTCCGGCTATGCCGAGGAGCAACTGCGCAAGTCGATCGATCTCGACAAGGTGAATTTTCTGCCCAAACCTTTTTCGGTGGCACAAATAGCGGAAGCGGTCGGAGAGACTTTGGCCGAACATGCCAAGAAAGGCTAGAAAGCGGCGATATTTCAATTAATTTTCAACAAATTAGCCTCGCCTCAAAAAAATTATGTTCCCCCCTTGTTCTATAAGAACAAATGCGGTACATCATCACAATCATTGATTGATGATGGTTAAGCATTTAGCGAAGGGGACAGGCAAATGGCCGGCAATTTAAAAGTCGTAGAATCGGATAATCAGTTGAACTCATCAGACAGACAAAAGGCGCTCGACGCCGCATTGGCGCAAATCGATCGCGCCTTCGGCAAGGGCTCGGCAATGAAGCTGGGCCAGCGCAAGGCATTGGAAATTGAAGCTATCTCGACCGGTAGCCTGGGACTGGATATCGCGTTGGGAATCGGGGGATTACCAAAAGGCCGCGTGATCGAAGTCTACGGACCGGAAAGCTCCGGCAAGACCACGCTCGCCTTGCACGTCATCGCCGAAGCGCAGAAAAACGGTGGCACCGCTGCCTTTGTCGACGCGGAACATGCTCTCGATCCGGTCTATGCCAAGGCATTGGGCGTCAATACCGACGAGCTGATCATTTCCCAGCCCGATACCGGCGAGCAGGCACTGGAAATTGTCGATACATTGGTGCGTTCCAATGCGATTGATATCTTGGTTGTCGATTCGGTTGCCGCTTTGGTGCCGCGCGCTGAAATCGAAGGCGAAATGGGTGATACCCATGTTGGTCTGCAGGCGCGTCTGATGAGTCAGGCGCTGCGCAAGCTGACCGGATCGATCAGCCGTTCCAAGTGCATGGTGATTTTCATCAACCAGATCCGCATGAAAATCGGTGTGATGTACGGCAATCCGGAAACCACCTCGGGCGGTAATGCGCTGAAATTCTATGCATCTGTACGGCTCGACATCAGACGGACCGGCCAGATCAAGGAACGCGACGATATTGTCGGCAACTCGACACGTGTCAAAGTGGTCAAGAACAAGGTCGCGCCGCCGTTCAAGCAGGTCGAGTTTGACATCATGTACGGCCAGGGCATTTCCAAGGTTGGCGAGATTATCGACCTCGGCGTGAAAGCCGGCGTCGTCGAAAAATCGGGTGCCTGGTTCTCATATGACTCGGTTCGCATCGGGCAGGGCCGTGAAAATTCCAAGCGCTTCCTTCTCGAGAATCCGGAGATGATGGCCAAGCTGGAAAACCAGATTCGCGGCAAACAGGAAGCCGTAGCCGAGGAAATGATGACGGGTCCGATCGGCAAAGCCGATGATGATGATGAAAAATAGGTGATTTTGTCGTCGAGGCGGTGACCACTGTCACCGCCTCGACGATCGCCGCTCTCATCTGAACATCGCCTCTGGTGACCCGGCAGGCGCTGCCACGACGATATAGAAATATTACGAGTTTTGCCGGATCACTCTCCCCCGAGGCGATCCCTGGCATAGGGCCGTCCTTCTGTCCCCCGACATCAAGGACGGCCCATTTTTGTGTCTGAAAATAAAACCCAATTAGAGGCTAAAAGGCTTCCAATATTTGCTGATCCAAAATTGTCACTTGCCAACATCAATTTTGATTGAAATAGTTACTCGTCAATTCTGACATTTGTGGGGGAATACATGAAAACTATAAAAGCAATGGCGGCACTGATAGTGCTGCCAATGGGGCTTGGCGGCTGTGCAACGGTTATCAATGGCACTAGTCAGGATATTCAGGTTGCTTCGGAGCCATCCGGTGCAACCGTCGAATTTACCGGCGGCATTGGCTGTACCGCTCCCTGCGAGCTCAGCTTGAAGCGGAAGGATGATTATCGAGCAGATTTTGTGCTCGATGGCTATAAATCTGAATATGTATATGTGCAAAGCCGCACCGGAGGAGCCGCTGCTGGCAATATCTTGATGGGTGGTCTGATCGGCGGTGTCGTTGATGCCAGCAATGGCGCGTCAAACAGCCTGTATCCTCGCCCGCTGCATGTCCGGCTCGTGGCTGACGGTTCGACAGACGAAGCAGTGTTGCTCGGCAAAGAAGGTGAAGTCGTCTCAACCGTCGCGGAGCATAATTACAAGGTTCGTGATGATGTTGAAAAGTCTTTGATGAAAAGAGGCCTGATGACATCGACCGACAAACCTGTAATGATTGTAACTGAGGAAGAAGCCGCCCTTTTACAAGCAAAAGCCAATTCTGAAGAGACTGTCGATTCCCAAGAAAATGAACAGCCTTCAGAAGCTGTTGCCGAGGAATCCGAAAACGAACCGGACGGCTCGCAACCGGAGTAGCATAGCTCGATATCGATTATCGGCTTTACCGTCTTTGATCGATTGAAATGGAACCACCCGAGGTATGGGACCTTTGGGTGGTTCGTTTCTTTTGGATCATGACCTTCCTGATGTCAGCGAAGGCCAGGCACATCAATCACTGATAAGGAACACCATGACCATCATCCTCCATCATCTCGAAAACAGCCGTTCGCAACGGATCATCTGGCTGCTCGAGGAGCTTGGCCTGCCCTACGAGATCAAGCGCTACGAGCGGAACCCCAAAACCCAGAAAGCCCCGGACAGCCTGAAAGCCATCCATCCGCTCGGCAAATCGCCGATGATCGAGGATGACGGCGAAGTGATTATCGAGACCGCGGTGATTGCCGAATATCTGGTCAAGAAGGCTGGCGGCAAGCTGGGTGCTCCGAAAGACGCCAAGAGCGCGCGCCTCTATAATCAATATCTCCATTTTGCCGAGGGTTCGATGATGCCGCCGCTCTATGGCCTGCTCGTCGTTGGCCGTCTTGGCCTGCTCGGCTTGCCCGCGCGCAAGCCGGTTGCCAAAATGACCACCGACCTGCTGGTCTGGCTGGAAACCGAACTGGCCGACCGCAACTATTTTGCCGGCGATGAACTGACGGCTGCCGATATCATGATGAGCTTCCCGCTCGAAGCCTGCCAGTCCCGCGCCGGACTGGACGAGCGCTATCCCAATCTGATGGCATTTCTCGAGCGGATCCACGCCCGTCCGCAATATCAGACTGCCCTCGAAAAAGGCGGCCCCTACGCCTATGCTTGATGGTCTTTTGCTTCTGGGACTCTCCGCTGTTGCTGTGTCCGCTTCGGGACCGCTCGCGGCTTCCGGCGATATATTCCAGGTAGAAGAGATTGATTTTGAGCCGGATTGCAGCCCCAACGCCGCGTTTCAGAAGATTGTCGATATGATGGCTGGTCAGGATATCGATCTATCCGTCTTGCAAGCCGTGTCGGGAAATATCGAGCATCAACTGGCGCTTGATGAACCCGCCGACTGGCACGGGCTGAAACTCGCCGGGGTTCATCTCTATTTCGGCATCGAGCGGGGGCCTGCCAATTATTCACTGATCTTCGAGGATAAGCCGGAAGACGTTCGCGCGGTGTGGAATGGGCGAGGATGGAATCTCCCCGTCTTCGGTCAGGCGCGGGACATTGAAGGTCTGGAAGGCTATGCTGCTATTGGCGTCAGCCAATCCGCCGAGAAGGAGGACGCCGCGCGCGTGACCTGCTGGCGGGATTAGGTTTTGATCCATTCTCGGGATTGTCAACGGCAGATCGGTCGCCTAAGTCGATTTCATGCAAACCACCAATGATATAAGACGCTCTTTTCTGGACTATTTCGCGGCCGAAGGTCACGAGATCGTCCCTTCGTCGCCGCTCATTCCTTATAATGATCCGACGCTGATGTTCATCAATGCGGGGATGGTCCCGTTCAAGAATATCTTCACCGGAGCGGAGAAGAGCTCTTATTCCACCGCGACATCGAGCCAGAAATGCGTTCGCGCCGGCGGCAAGCATAATGACCTCGATAATGTCGGCTATACCGCGCGCCATCATACCTTCTTTGAGATGCTGGGGAATTTCTCCTTTGGCGACTATTTCAAGGAGCAGGCGATTGTTCATGCGTGGACCCTGATTACAAAGGTCTGGGGTATTTCGCCGGACCGGTTGACCGTGACCGTCTATCATACCGACGACGAAGCCTTTGACCTCTGGAAGAAAATTGCCGGGTTGCCGGACGAGCGGATCATTCGCATCGCGACTAATGACAATTTCTGGTCGATGGGCGATACCGGTCCTTGCGGTCCCTGCAGCGAGATATTCTACGATCATGGCGCGCATATTGCCGGTGGCCCTCCGGGCAGTCCGGACGAGGATGGCGATCGCTTTGTCGAAATCTGGAACCTCGTGTTCATGCAATATGACCAGCGCGGGGAAGGCGACCGCGTCGATCTGCCCAAACCCTCGATCGATACCGGCATGGGACTCGAGCGCGTTGCTGCGGTCATGCAGGGTGTGCATGACAATTATGACATTGACCTGTTCAAGGCGCTGATCGCCGAATCCGGTTCGCTGACCGGCACGGTCACGACCGGTGACAATCAGGCCAGCCACCGGGTGATAGCCGACCATTTGCGGGCATCCTCTTTTCTGGTGGCCGACGGCGTGCTGCCATCCAACGAGGGGCGCGGCTATGTGCTGCGCCGGATCATGCGCCGGGCGATGCGCCACGCCCATTTGCTCGGCGCCAAGGATCCGTTGATGCATCGTATGGTCGGTTCGCTGACCGGCGAAATGGGCAATGCATTTCCCGAACTGATCCGCGCCAAGCCGCTGATCGAAGAGACGTTGCTGCGCGAGGAAACCAATTTCCGCCAGACATTGGCCAATGGCCTGAAGCTGCTCGATGCCGAAATCGCCGACATGGGCGAAGGTGATATCCTGCCCGGCGCAACCGCGTTCAAACTCTATGATACTTTCGGTTTCCCGTATGACCTGACCGAGGACGCATTGCGCGCCAAATCGCTTGGTGTGGATCGCGAAGGCTTTGACGAGGCGATGGAAGAGCAGAAAACAGCTGCCCGCGCCGCCTGGAAAGGCTCCGGCGACCAGGCTTCCGACACGGTTTGGTTCGACATAGCCGAACGCGAAGGTAGCACCGAATTTACCGGTTATACGTCCGAGGAAGGCGAGGGCGTCGTTGTCGCTCTGGTCAAGGACGGCGCAGAAATCGAAACCGCCCAGAGCGGCGATACGATCACGTTGCTGACCAACCAGACGCCGTTTTACGGCGAAAGCGGCGGCCAGATGGGCGATGCTGGCGAAATTTCCGGCGCGGACGGTTTCGCAGCCACCGTGACCGACACCAGAAAGACGCTCGGACGGCTCCACGCACATCAGATTGAAATCAGGTCGGGCTCCGTGTCGGTCGGCGATATGGTCCATCTCATGGTGGATGCAGACCGGCGCACTACGCTTCGCGCCAATCATAGCGCTACCCATTTGTTGCACAAGGCGCTGCGCCATCATCTCGGCGACCATGTGACGCAGAAGGGCAGTCTTGTTGCCCCGGATCGTCTGCGTTTCGATTTTTCGCACGTCTCGGCGCTGACCGATTCCGAAATGAAAGCTGTTGAAGCGGATGTGAATGCGCAGATTCGTGGCAACAGCCCGGTCACCACCCGCTTGATGAGTCCCGATGACGCGGTCGCCGCAGGCGCGCTCGCTCTGTTCGGAGAGAAATATGGCGATGAAGTGCGGGTTCTTTCGATGGGCCGTGAGGTTGATCTCGACTATTCGGTAGAGCTATGCGGCGGCACTCATGTCCATGCTTTAGGCGATATCGGTCTGATGGTGATCGTTTCGGAATCTGCCGTTGCCAGTGGCGTGAGAAGGATCGAAGCGCTGACCGGCGAAGCGGCACGGCTTTGGCTTGCTGATCGTGATGCCAAGCTGAAGTCGATTGCTGCAGCGCTGAAGGCATCACCCGAAGAGGCCGCGGATCGCGTTGCCATATTGATCGACGAACGCAAGAAGCTTGAACGCGAACTGACCGAGGCGAAAAAGGCTCTGGCGTTGGCCGGCGATGGCGGCGGCGCGAAAACGGCGGAAACGGAAACCGTTGGCGATACTGCTTTTGTTGGCCAGGTCATCCAGGGGTTGAATCCCAAGGAATTGCGCGGCCTGATCGACCAGTCGAAGAAGCAACTCTCGAGCGGTGTAAGCGCGCTGGTCGCGGTGAACGATGGTCGGGCAACCGTTGCCGTTGGTGTAACCGATGATCTGACCGAACGCTTCAGCGCGGTTGATCTGGTTCAGGCCGGGGTGGCTGCGGTTGGCGGCAAGGGCGGCGGCGGCCGTCCGGATATGGCGCAGGGCGGTGGTCCCGATGGCGCCAAAGCGGATGACGCGATTGCCGCTATCAGGTCTGTTCTTGCGGGCTGAGGCCGTCCGGCACCAGATCGTCGGCTGTCGCCTGCCCTTTGGAAGTGGAGTAGGATTTCAGCTTGGGTTCTTGTTCCAGATCTCCGTCTTCCTGAATCTGCTTGCGGTAGATATCGCGCAGTTCATGGATCGAGGCGATTACAGGGCCCATCGCAACGCCATTTTCAACGAGCACGGCCTCTGACAATTGCAGGGAGCCCTCGAGCGCCTCGGGCACGGCATTGGTCGCGCCGGCCTGATAGAGCTCGGCGGCATGCTCAATGTCTCTTGCCCTTGCGATAATCGGCAGGTCGGGCACCCAGGCCCGGACCTTTTTGACGATCTGTACCGAGAGAACGGGCTCGTCCATCGTCAGCACCAGAGCCTTTGCATGGCCCAGCCGCAATCGGTCGAGCATTTCGTTGCGAGAGACATTGCCGAACATGATCGGATAGCCGTCGCGCCGGGCCTTGGCGACCGTATCGATGTTGGTTTCGACCGCCAGATATTTCTGATTATGGGTTGTCAGCAGATCAGCGATCAGCTTGCCGACCCGGCCAAAGCCGATGATGATGGTCTGCTGGGCTTCCACAGGCAATTCATCCGCCGCTGCACCCCCACCGCTGCGCATTTCCATCCGCCGGGCGATGTCATGGCCAAAGCGGGCGAGCAAGGGGGTGATGGTCAGTCCGATGGCGGTTACAATCTGCCAGAAGGCTGCCGTCTGTGGCTGGATCAGTTGGGCTTGCGTCGCTGCGGCCAATACGATCAAGGTGGTTTCAGACGGGCTGGACATCAAAACGCCGGCTTCGGTCGCGGTGCCAGGACGGGCACCGGCAACGCGGAGCAGGCTGCTGGTGACGACGGCCTTGATCAATACAACCCCGACCACAGCGATCAGCAAATCCGACCAGTTGGCGATGATCACGCGAATATCGATCTGCATGCCGACGGTGATCAGAAACACGCCAAGCGCCAGGCCTTTAAATGGCTGGGTGATGACTTCCACTTCACCGTGATATTCGGTTTCCGCGATCAGCAGGCCAGCGAGCAGGGCGCCCACGATCGGCGAAAGGCCGGTAGCGGCGGTTGCCAGACTGGCCAGGATGATGACCAGCAAGCTGACGGCAAGGAACAGTTCCGGGCTTTTGGTGCGGGCCGCTTGCGCAAAGATGCGGGGTAGAAGCAGCCGGCCGAGGACCAGCATGCCAATAATCACTGCGCCACCCATCAACAACGTACGTCCGAGATCATCCCACCCGCCATCGGCAGTTATCGCCGGAGAGATGGCACCGAGAAGGAAAATGATCGGAACGATGGCGACATCCTCGAACAGGAGCATGGCCAGAGCGGCTCGTCCGACCGGACTTTTGGTGCCCGACATGGGGAGAACCAGGGCGGTTGAGGAGAGTGCCAATGCCAGCCCGAGGCCGAGGGCACCGGCTGAATTCTGGCCGAGAAGATACAGGACAGAACCGATGATCAGGCCGGATGCCAGCAATTCCGCAGCACCGACGCCAAAGACGAGGCGGCGCAAGGACCAGAGGCGCTTGAACGAGAGCTCCAGACCAATGGAAAAGAGCAATAATATGATGCCCATCTCGGCGAAGGGCTCGATAGCCTCGCGATCGTTGATTGTTACAAATTGCAACCAGCTATACTGACCCTGGAGTGAGCCCAATCCGGATGGGCCGAGCAAAACGCCGACCAGAATGAACCCGATGATTGGCGTGATTCGAAAACGCGCAAAGGCAGGGATCACGATCCCGGCGGCACCGAGGATTACGATGGCGTCGATGAAGGCTGGGTTTTCGAGCGGACTGTGCATGGGCGACTCTATATACGAACGATGCTATTTGTCAGCAGGTTACATTGCGGTGGAGGCGAATCATGAATGAGAAGCGTGACATTGTAATAGTTGGCGGCGGCCCTGCCGGGATGATGGCGGGCTTGCTGTTCGCCCGTGCTGGCCTGAAAGTGGCTGTGCTGGAGAAACATGCCGATTTTCTGCGGGATTTCCGAGGCGATACGGTTCATCCTTCGACGCTGGAGCTTTTCCATCAATTGGGAATGCTGGATGATTTGCTGCAACTGCCGCACAGCAGAGTGGATCAGGCCTCCATCCACATCGCGGGGCGGCAGATGAAAGTATTGGATTTCCGGCATTTGCCGGTAGCGGCGCCCTATATTGCGATGATGCCGCAATGGGATTTACTCAACTTCATTACCGGCAAGGCAAAGCAATATCCCGGGTTTGATTTGCACATGGAAACCGAAGCGGTGGGCCTGGTCTATGACAATGCTGAGCGTGTGTGCGGCGTTGAGACCGCCGACGGGCAAATTCTCGACGCAAAACTGGTCATTGCTGCGGACGGCAGGCGATCGGTGTTGCGCGGCAAAGCCGAATTGCCGTTGCGGAATATCGGCGCGCCAATGGACGTTTTCTGGTTTCGGGTCGACAAACCGGACAATGCTGGTGGCGACGTTTTCGGGACGGTTCTGGCGGGCCGGTTCATGGTGATGATCGATCGCCAGGACTATTATCAATGCGCCTATATATTCAACAAGGGGCAGGCTGACGAAGTGAAAGCCGCCGGGCTGGAGGCCTTTCGCGCGGGCTTACGGTCGCTGGTTCCCGACCTGGCCGGGGCTTTTAGCCAGATCGCCAGTTGGGATCAGGTCAAAATGCTGGAAGTGGCGCTTGATCGACTGGAGCGCTGGCATCGCCCCGGTTTGCTGGCGATTGGTGACGCTGCCCATGCCATGTCACCGATTGCTGGCGTCGGAATCAATATTGCTGTTCAGGACGCGGTAACCGCCGCGAATGTCCTGGCCGCTCCAATGGCTAGGGGAGATAATCCCGATCCGCTGCTGGAGCAGGTTTATGCGCGCAGAATAAAACCGGTGCGCCGGATGCAGGCATTGCAGAAATTTGCGCAGGACAAGGTCATTGCGCCGCTTTTGCGACGTACCAAGCCGATCGAAAGACCGTTTTTAATATTAAGGCTGTTAAACCGGGTGGCGTTTTTGCGCCGTATTCCCGGCCGCGTCGTCGGTCTGGGATTCGGGCGAGAGGATATCCACTCGCCCGAAAACCCCGTTAAACCGTTATGACTTCTGCCAGTTTTCCATTTCCGTTTCCAGATTGGAGCGAACGGCTTCAAAAAACTGTTCGGTCGTCATCCAGGATTGGTCAGGACCGATAAGGATCGCTAGATCCTTGGTCATGTCGCCATTTTCAACGGTCTGGATGCAGACGCGCTCCAGTGTTTCGGCAAAGCGCGTGACATCAGGCGTATCATCAAATTTTCCGCGGTAAATCAGGCCGCGGGTCCAGGCAAAGATCGACGCGATCGGATTGGTCGATGTCGCCTTGCCTTGCTGATGCTGGCGATAGTGGCGGGTAACCGTACCATGCGCCGCTTCTGCTTCGACGCAATCTCCGGTCGGGGTCATCAAAACCGAGGTCATCAGGCCAAGCGAACCGAAGCCCTGCGCGACCGTGTCCGACTGGACGTCGCCGTCATAGTTTTTGCAAGCCCAGACAAATTTGCCGCTCCATTTCAGAGCGGAAGCGACCATGTCATCGATCAGACGATGTTCATAGGTGATGCCGGCCTTGTCGAACTTGTCCTTGAATTCGGCCTGGAAGATTTCTTCGAACAGATCCTTGAAGCGGCCGTCATAGGCTTTCATGATCGTGTTCTTGGTCGACAGATAGACTGGCCATTCGCGGTTCAGGCCATAGTTCATCGAAGCGCGGGCGAAATCGCGAATCGAGTCGTCCAGATTGTACATCGCCATGGCAATGCCGGGGGACGGGAACTGGAATACTTCTTCGTCGATCTTGTCGCCGTTGTCGCCTTCCCAGATCAGCCGAAGCTTGCCGGGTCCGGGTACCTTGAAGTCTGTGCAACGATATTGGTCGCCAAAGGCATGACGGCCGACAACGATAGGATCGGTCCAGCCCGGTACGAGACGCGGGACATTGTCGATCACGATTGGTTCGCGGAATACAACGCCGCCGAGAATGTTGCGAATGGTGCCGTTTGGCGATTTCCACATCCGCTTCAGGCCAAATTCCTCGACCCGGTCTTCGTCGGGGGTAATCGTCGCGCATTTTACGCCAACGCCGTGCTTCTTGATCGCATTGGCCGCGTCGACCGTGATTTTGTCGTTTGTGTCATCGCGGACCTCGATGGAAAGGTCATAATAATGCAAATCAATGTCGAGATAAGGTTCAATCAACCGCTCGCGAATCCATTGCCAGATGATGCGAGTCATTTCGTCGCCGTCAATTTCGACGACCGGGTTTTTGACCTTGATTTTCGACATATCGTTTATTTCTTTCCTGAAACGGGAACAAGTAGGGAGGAATGATGTTGCCAGCCTCTTAGCAAAGATTGCCATTTGTTCAACCCAGAGTTGCGGGGTCGATTTGCTGGCGGTCGGGCAAAATCCCGATATTGAATTTTCAATATATCAACGGGAGTGTTGTCAGAACAAGGGCCCGCCACTAAGTAGCGGTCATGGCAATCGAGAAATATTCAAACAAGGGGTTGGGCGAGGCTAAATGGTCTTTCCCGCCGATTCATCCTGAGGGCCGCAAATTTGCAGTCATCGCGGGAGTCATCACCGTGTTTTTTGCGCTCATGGCCTGGGAAACTCTTGCCTGGCCCATGGCCGGCATAACCGTCTGGATATTGGCGTTTTTCCGAGATCCCAAGCGGGTTACGCCGCTCGATGAAAAATATATCATCGCGCCTGCCGATGGTCTGGTGAACCTTATCATGCCGGTTACGCCACCGGTCGAATTGCAGGGCGAGGGCGGTCTTGGCAGCGAAGAGCTGATCCGTGTCTCGATTTTCATGAGTGTGTTTGATGTCCATGTTAACCGGACTCCGATTGAAGGAACCGTGAAACGCCAGGCCTATATTTCCGGAAAATTTCTGAACGCGGACCTCGACAAGGCCAGCGACGAAAATGAACGGCAGCATTTCATGGTCGAACGCAATGACGGCCTGAAGGTCGGCTTTACCCAGATTGCGGGGCTGGTGGCCAGGCGGATCATGGCCTTTGTTAAGGAAGGCGACTTCGTTGCCGCCGGACAGCGAATCGGACTGATCCGCTTTGGCAGCCGGGTTGATGTCTATTTGCCCAAGGGAACGGAACCGAATGTTGTTCTGGGGCAGCGGGCCATTGCCGGGGAAACCGTGCTTGCCGTGATCGGCCAGACAAAAGAAATTGAAGGCGTCGGCCAATGACCTCCGGGCGGGCTGATGGCCGGATGGAGCAACGCTGATGGCTGGCAAAGGTTCGATGAAACGCCCCGAACGCGGTATTCCGCTGCGTGCCTTTGTTCCGAACGCGGTGACCGCGCTGGCGCTTTGCGTGGGTTTGAGCAGCGTTCGTTTCGCTTATATGGACAATTGGGTGCTGGCAGCCGCAGCGATTGTGCTGGCTGGCATATTGGACGGCCTTGATGGCCGGATTGCCCGGTTGTTGAATGCGCAGAGCCGCTTTGGCGCGGAACTCGACTCGCTGTCCGATGTGATCGCCTTCGGTGTGTCGCCGGCGCTGGTGATGTACCTCTGGTCGACTCAATATATGCCGCAATTCGGCTGGGTGCTGGCACTGACGATGGTGGTCGCCTGTGCCCTCAGGCTGGCGCGCTTCAACGCCTTGATCGATGATGAAGATCAGCCGCATAAATCTGCAGGCTTTCTTACCGGAATTCCGGCACCGGTAGGCGCCGGCTTGGCAATGCTGCCGCTCTATCTCTGGATGATAACCGATCAGGAAATCTTCCGCCATTATGCGATAGTATCTCCCTGGATCGTTCTGATTGCTTTTCTGATGCTGTCCAACACCGCGACCTACAGTTGGTCTTCCTTGCGTCTGCGAAAGAATATCAGGCTGGAAGCGATTGCTATCATCGCCTTGATCGGTGTTGCGCTGATCAATTCACCGTGGATCATGCTGTCAGCGATCAGTATCATCTATCTGATAATGATTCCATTCAGCGTCCGCAGCTATGCAAGGGTCAAGCGGCAGCGCGCAGCGGAGCGGGCTGCAGCGAGCGATGCTGGGTCATAAGCTGTGGCGCTTTGACCGTCCGGTGGCGATAGGCTGTCGGCGGGATAACGGTTTCGGGCCGGTGGCCATTCAACTCGCTCTGAATGACATCCGAGATCCTGTCACGATATTGGAAAAACATCATCGTAATGACGGCGACCGAGCCCAAAAAGGCGAGGGCAAAAAAGGTTGAGATGGCGATAGCAAGCATGTGACAATCCCGTTTGTTCTTTTGATGAACCCTTAATGTTCCATTTCTGTTCTCATTGTCAAGCGCTATTCGAAAACCTTCGAGAATCCGGGACGGCCGACGTGCGTCGACCCCAAGAATCTATTGCAGTAACCACAGGAACCTTTTATCTCGTTATTCTTTGGGAACTGATCGATGGTTCAATTTACACAGCCGACAAAAAGCTCTGTTTCTTCCTTTCCATCCATTCAGGCCAAATTGGCCTCCTGCTCCCAAGTCGTGGGAGAGGCATTTTTCCCGGTCATGGTAGAAGCGCTGGCAGAAGCGCTTTCGGCTCGATGGGTGCTTTTGAGCACTCTTCATCCGGTTGATCGCGGGAAAGCTTGTACGGTCGCGGTATGGGACAACGGGCCTGGTGACAATTTCGAATATGATCTGAAAGACAGTCCCTGTGAAAATATCGTGGGGGATGGCGCCTGTTGTTATCCCGATAATATTGCCGATCTCTTTCCGCGGGACCAGATGCTGAAAGACATGGGCGCTGTAAGCTATGTTGGAACGCCGTTGCGGAGATCGTCGGGGGAAGTTCTGGGCCTGCTGTCCGTGCTGGATGAAAAGCCGTTTGAAAATGTAGAACAGGCTTCCGAAGTGATTGAAGTGTTTTCCGGGCGCGCAGCGGCTGAACTGGAGCGGCTGGCGACAGCTTCTCTGAACGAACGGCTCGGGCGTATTGTCGAAGATTCGGTCAGTGAAGTGTATATTTTCGATGCGGACAGCTATCATTTCGAGTTGGTAAACCGGGGAGCACGGGAAAATCTCGGCTATTCCATGGAGGAACTTCGTCGATTGACGCCCTGGGATATCAAGCCCCAATTCACCAAGGACGAATTCATTCAGCATGTAACGCCGCTACGGAAGGGCGAGGTTGCAAACCAGCTATTTGAAACGCAGCATCAGCGAAAAGACGGTTCCGTCTATGACGTTGCGGTGCAGGTGCAGTTTTTCCCTGGCATTGAAAATCTTTTTTATGCTTCGATTAGCGATATCACCGATCGGAAACGTGCAGAAGAAGCGCAAGCCCATCTTGCAGCCATTGTCTCCTGCTCCAGCGAAGCGATCATATCCAAGACTTTGGACGGGACGATCAGAAGCTGGAACAACGGAGCGGAAAAAATCTTCGGCTATTCGGCAGAGGAGATGATCGGAAAGTCCATTCGCCTGCTCATCCCTGCTGACCGGCAGAATGAAGAGGAAGATATACTCGCGCAGATCAGTCGCGCCGAGCAGGTCAATAATTACGAAACGGTACGATTGTGCCGGGATGGGCGGGAAGTAGACGTGTCTGTCACCGTTTCGCCGATTTTCGATTCTGCAGGGAAGATCGTTGGCGCATCAAAAATTGCCCATGACATAAGTGACCGGAAACTCGCAGAAGCGCGCGAGCAACTGCTTATGGGAGAGGTTAACCACCGGGCGAAAAACATGCTGACGCTGGTGCAGGTGATTGCGCGCCAGACCGCCGCAAATGACGCCCACACATTCGCGCAGCGTTTTGACGAACGCATTCTCGCGCTTTCCGCAAGTCATGATGTTCTTGTGAACAGCTATTGGCAGAATGTGCCGCTGGATGAACTCGTCAGATCGCAGCTGGGACATTTTCAGGACATATTCGGAGCGCGGATAAAATTATCAGGTCCGTCGCTCAAGATCACAGCTCCGGCGGCGCAGGCGATTGGCATGGCGTTGCATGAACTCGCTACAAATGCTGCGAAATATGGCGCGCTGTCCAACGAAGACGGTACGATCGAAATCGGCTGGAAGCTCGACGGAAGCGGCGTCTCTGAGCAACGACTGTTGCTGGATTGGATCGAACGGGGAGGGCCGGAAGTCACGAAGCCGTCCCGGAACGGTTTCGGCTCCACGGTGATTGACCAGATATTGGAAGCCAGCATCAATGGCGATGTCATTATGGACTGGCTCCCGACCGGTCTTGCCTGCCATGTAAGCTGCCCGGCCGAGAAGGTTCTCGATAATCTGGAGATATCGAGCCAGCAATCGCGGGTTGCTTCCCACACGGGGCAATCGTCTACTTCGGATTCCCGCCGCATTTTGGTCGTGGAAGACGAAATACTGATTGGAATGGAAATAGCCGAAATATTGAAGGCTACCGGATTCGAAATTTTTGGCCCGGTAGCCACGGCCGCAGGGGCGCTTGCCATATTGGAGAATGAGAGGTGCGATGCTGCGGTGCTGGATATAAATTTGGGTAAAGAGACATCGGCGCCCATTGCCAAGCTGCTTTCCGAAACAGGAACGCCTTATCTCTCGATCTCGGGGCGTAGCAGAGAAGACCGGCCTGATATATTTAGCGATTCTCCTCATCTGGCAAAGCCGATTCAATCAGCGCTCCTGGTTAAAGAACTGGGGCAGTTGCTTGAACCGACGGTAAACCAGGAGGCCCGTCAAACCCACTGACCGAAATATGCCGGGTCACCGCCAGGCAATGTGCGGCACGTGGTTATGCGTTTGTCGCCAACTGATCCGTCAGGTTGTGGTTGTGGAGAAGTTCTCGTCTTCGCGCAAAATGTGGTTGCATTTTTCTCAGCTTCACCTTAACGGCACGCTCATTCCACATGGAAAGCACTCATACCGGTGCCGATAGCGGTCTTTAAGGTCGTTTGAGGTTCTCAGCTTTCCAGAGGCATAACCGGATAAGGAGAAATATTATGGCGGCCCCTGTCGTCACCCTACAGCAATTGATTGAAGCCGGAGCTCACTTCGGCCACCAGACCCACCGCTGGAACCCGAAGATGAAACCGTACATCTTTGGCGCCCGCAACAGTGTCCACATTCTTGACCTTTCGCAGAGCGTGCCCTTGTTCGCACGGGCACTTGATTTTATCGCCAATGCCGCTTCGGCTGGCGGCAAGGTCCTGTTCGTCGGTACCAAGCGTCAGGCGCAAGAGCCTATCGCTGAAGCAGCCCGCGCAAGTGGCCAGCATTTCGTAAACCATCGCTGGCTCGGCGGCATGCTGACCAACTGGAAAACGATTTCCAACTCGATCCGCCGGATGAAAACCCTGGAAGAGCAGCTCGGTGGTGACACCGCTGGCTTTACCAAGAAAGAAGTCCTGCAGATGACGCGCGAGCACATCAAGCTGGAGCTTTCGCTTGGCGGTATCCGTGACATGGGCGGCATTCCCGATGTCATGTTCGTGATCGATGCCAACAAGGAAGAACTCGCCATCAAGGAAGCCAATGTTCTGGGCATTCCGGTTGTCGCGATTCTCGATTCGAACGTTGATCCAAGCAACATCGCTTTCCCGGTACCGGGCAATGATGATGCCGCGCGTGCGATTCGGCTTTATTGCGAATCCGTTGCTGCGGCAGCCACCAAGGGCGGCCAGGACGCTATGGTTGCAGCTGGTGCAGATCTTGGAGCAGCGGTTGCTCCTCCGGTCGAGCAGATCGTTTCGAGCGAAGCCAATGCAAGCGCGATGGTTTCTGGCGAAGAAGCAGCGGTTGCCGATATTGCGGACATCGCAGCAGAAATGACGGCGGCTGAAAAAGCTCCGGTAGAAGAACCGAAAGCTGAAGAAAAAGCGGCTCCGGAAAAAGCTGACGAAAAGGCAGGCGAAAAAGCCTGAACTTGAAGCTTCTTTCTGCGGTCATATATTGACCGTAATAGAATAAATACGGGGCGGCATTTTTGTCGCCCCAATTTCACATTTCCCGGTCAAGAAATTGAGGAACGAATAATGGCTATTACAGCAGCAGCAGTGAAAGAACTGCGTGAGCGCACCGGTGCGGGCATGATGGATTGCAAAAAGGCACTGAGCGAAACCAATGGTGACGTCGAAGCAGCGGTTGACCTGTTGCGGACCAAAGGTCTCGCCGCCGCACAGAAAAAATCGAGCCGTACAGCGGCTGAAGGCCTTGTCGGCGTATCCGTCGAAGGCACCAAGGGTGTCGCCGTTGAAGTGAACAGCGAAACCGATTTCGTCGCTAAAAACGAGCAGTTTCAGGATTTCGTTGCCAAGGTAACAGGCGTTGCGCTGGGCCTGAACGAAGATGATATCGAAGCGCTTGCCGCTGCGGATTATCCTTCCGGCGGTACCGTAAAAGAAGTGCTGACCAACAATATTGCGACAATTGGTGAAAACCAGGCGATCCGTCGTATGAAAACCGTTGCGGTTTCCAGCGGCCTCGTCGTTCCCTATGTTCACAATGCAGTCACTCCCACGATGGGCAAGATCGGCGTGCTGGTTGCGCTGGAAAGCACCGCTGGCGCTGATGTTCTCGAACCACTCGGCAAGCAGATTGCGATGCATATCGCCGCCGCATTCCCGCTGGCTCTGAACGCAGACGGCCTTGATCCGGAATTGCTCGCTCGTGAACGCGCAATTGCTACCGAAAAGGCAGCCGAGTCCGGCAAGCCTGACAATATCGTCGAAAAAATGGTCGATGGCGCGATGGCAAAATTTGCCAAGGAAAATGCGCTGCTCAGCCAGACGTTCGTGATGGATAACAAGACGCCTGTCGCTCAGGTTGTGGAGCAAGCAGGAAAAGATGCCGGCGCAGAAATCAAGCTGACGGAATATGTCCGTTTCCAGCTTGGCGAAGGCATTGAGAAGAAAGAAGAAGATTTTGCAGCAGAAGTCGCTGCTGCGGTTGCCGGCTAATCGAGCAACCGATTGAATATTTCAAGCGGTAACGCTTGGCAGCATGGCGCGGACTATCTATGGTCTGCGCCATATCTGTTTTTGGGGCCGGGCATTGATTCCGGCAGGATGGGATTTGCATGAAACGACCGGCGTTCAAGCGCATTTTGCTGAAGCTTTCTGGTGAAGTCCTGATGGGCTCGAGCGAATTCGGGATTGACCCGGAAACGGTCAACCGCATCGCGAACGAAGTGAAATCTGCAAAAGAGGCAGGATTTGAGCTTTGCCTGGTGGTCGGCGGCGGCAATATTTTTCGGGGTCTGGCTGCGGCGGCAAAGGGCTTTGAGCGGACCAGCGCCGATTATATGGGTATGCTGGCAACCGTGATGAATGCGCTCGCCGTCCAGAATGCACTTGAACAGATGGGCTGCGACACGCGGGTCCTGTCCGCCATACCGATGGCGAGCGTGTGCGAACCCTATATTCGCCGCAAGGCCGTGCGGCATCTGGAAAAGGGCCGCATCGTTATTTTTGCAGCAGGAACAGGCAACCCCTATTTCACAACCGATACCGCTGCTGCATTGCGCGCTGCGGAAATGGGCTGCGAAGCGCTTTTTAAAGGCACCAGTGTCGATGGCGTCTATAACGCCGATCCGAAAATCGATCCGAACGCGACCCGCTATGAAGAATTGAGCTTCGATCGCGTCTTGAGCGATAATCTGAAGGTCATGGACGCCAGTGCCGTGGCGCTCTGCCGTGAAAACAAGATACCGATCGTCGTGTTCTCGATCCGGGAGCAGGGCAATCTTGCAACCGTCTTGGGCGGTGGTGGCACTGCGACCATGGTCGGGACAACTGAATAAAATTTAGAGGAACCAGCAATGGCAAAATATGACAAAGCCGATCTGCAAACGAGGATGAATAGTACGCTGGAGGCGCTCAAGCATGATTTGAGCGGCCTGCGTACCGGACGGGCTAATATCGCTCTTCTGGATACGATTACGGTCGAGGTTTACGGTTCGAAAATGCCGCTCAATCAAGTGGCCACTGTTTCGGTGCCCGAGCCGCGTATGTTGTCTGTTCAGGTGTGGGACAAGGCCAATGTCCAGCCCGTGGAAAAGGCAATCCGCTCCGCGGGGCTTGGTTTGAACCCGATGACTGACGGACCCAATGTCAGGCTCCCTATTCCAGATCTGACCGAAGAGCGGCGTAAGGATCTCGCAAAACTGACCGGACAGTTTGCCGAGAAAGCCCGTATCGCCATTCGCAACGTCCGGCGGGACGGTATGGATGACCTGAAAGCCGACGAGAATAAGAAGGAAATCAGCGAAGACGACCGGAAACGGCTCGAGACCGAAGTTCAGAAGCTGACCGACGAGATGATTGCGGAAGCCGACAAGCTGGCGGATGCAAAGGAACAGGAAATTCTGACGCAGTGAAGCTTACGCGTTCAAAAAATGGTTCTTCAGACTCGGTCCCAGCCAAGGCCGGGATATCCGACCCGACATATGGTGCACGTCATGTCGCGATCATCATGGACGGCAACGGACGGTGGGCGAAGCGCAAGCATTTGCCGCGCGCCCTAGGGCACAAGAAAGGTGTCGAGGCGGTCCGCAATATTGTCCGCGTAGCCGGAAAAATGGGCATCGAAGCGATGACGCTCTATGCCTTCTCATCCGAAAACTGGAACCGGCCGGAAGAGGAAATCAGCGATCTCATGGGGTTGCTGCGGCAATATATACAGTCGGATATTGATGAATTTGTCGAAAATGGCGTGCGGTTGACGGTCATTGGCAATTATAAAGCGCTGGATCCCGATATTGTCAGCATGATCGACAATGCGATCGAGAAAACGGCCGGGAATGACAAGATGACGCTGGCGGTAGCGCTTAACTATGGCGCGCAGGACGAAATGCTGCGCGCGGTCCAGCATATCGCGACCAATGTAAAGCAAGGCGAGCTGAAGCCGGAAGCGATCAGTCTCGATCATATTTCGGGTGCGCTGGATACGGCCGGTCTGCCACCGCTGGATCTGCTGATCAGGACCTCCGGCGAATTGCGTCTGTCCAATTTCCTTTTGTGGCAGGCGGCTTATTCGGAACTTTATTTTACCGATACGCTCTGGCCCGATTTCGACAAGGCCGAGCTTGAAAAGGCATTGCAGTCATTTGGCAATCGTGAACGACGCTTTGGTGGACGCTGAACATGGCTAAACCAGCTGCACCAGCCCCCGGCAAGGCCAATGAATTGCAAACCCGCATCATTGTCGGCGTTCTATTGATTGTGGCCGCCTTGCTGGCGGGTTATTTTGGTGGCATGTATCTCTGGTTGCTGGCGGTGCTGATGTCGCTTGGAATCATGAGTGAGTGGGCAGGGCTGACAGGGCGTCGCGAGAAACGACTGCTCGCCATGTATGCACTGTCCGTTCCCCTGGCGATCATGTCTCCCTGGGCTGCGGGCCCATCATTTTTGGCGCTCTGCCTGATTTTCGGGGCTGCAATGTTTGTCGCGGTATTCGACCGCTCGATCAAGCTCGCTGCGGGTGTGATCTACGCCGGCCTTCCGGCTCTTGCGATCCTCTTCTTGCGCGAAATTGATAACGGCATTCTTATCATGCTGTGGACGCTTGCTCTGGTCTGGGCGACGGATATAGGTGCATATTTTTCCGGTCGTGCGATCGGTGGACCCAAATTGGCACCGCAAGTCAGTCCCAACAAAACCTGGGCCGGCTTGATCGGTGGCGTCGTCCTGACAGCGGCGCTGAGTTTCCTACTGCATATCTATTGGGGGCTGCCCTTCCATCTGGTGCTGCTCAGCATTCCCCTGGCGGCGTTGGCGCAAATGGGTGACTTGTTCGAAAGCTGGCTCAAGCGAAAAGCGGGTGCCAAGGATAGCGGGACAATCTTCCCTGGCCATGGCGGCGTGATGGATCGTCTCGACGGTTTGATTCCGGTCGCGCCGGTCGTTGCCGTGATCATGCTGGTCGAAAACTGGCCCAGCCTGTCATGACCAAATCGATCTCGATATTTGGTGCAACAGGATCGGTGGGCCTGTCGACTCTGGATCTTGTTCGCCAGCATCGGGAGCAATATAATATCATTGCCCTGACCGCCAACGGCAACGCTGCGCAGCTTGCCGCTCTGGCCAAGGAATTTTCTGCAGAGATCGCAGTGGTTGCAGACGACGCCGCCTATCCCGAACTCAAGCAGCAACTGGCAGGAACGTCAATCGAGGCCGCAAGCGGTCCGGATGCGCTGATCGCCGCGGCGGCTCTGGGCGCAGACTGGACGATGGCGGCGATTGTCGGTTGTGCCGGGCTGCCGCCCACACTCGAAGCCCTGCGTTGCGGCAAGACGGTGGCTCTGGCCAACAAGGAAGCCCTGGTTTCCGCAGGTGCCTTGATGATCACCGAGGCAAGAAAAGCCGGTGCTACCCTGTTGCCGGTGGATTCAGAGCATAATGCGATATTCCAGGCCCTGCAGGGCGGCCGGATCGATCAGGTCCGCAAGATTACCCTGACCGCCAGCGGCGGGCCGTTTCGGACGTGGTCGCGCGAACAGATGGCCGACGTCACGCCGGAGCAGGCGGTTGCGCATCCCAACTGGGATATGGGCGCGAAAATATCTGTCGACAGCGCGACGATGATGAACAAGGGGCTGGAGTTGATCGAGGCCCATCATCTTTTTCCGGTCGGTCTCGAAAACATCGAAATTTTGGTGCATCCGCAGTCGGTGATTCATTCCATGGTCGAATATCGGGATTGTTCGACACTGGCGCAGCTAGGCTCGCCAGATATGCGGATACCGATTGCCAACGCTCTGGCATGGCCGGACCGGATGACCACCAATTGCCAGCCGCTTAATTTGGCCGAAATCGCCAGGCTGGATTTCGAGCAGCCCGATGAAAATCGCTTCCCGGCCACCAAAATTGCGCGAGCCGCAATCATGGCGGGCGGTGCCAAGCCGGCGATGCTGAATGCGGCCAACGAGGTCGCCGTTGCTGCATTTCTGAATCGTGCGGTTCAGTTTCTGGACATCACAGAGATTGTATCGCGGCTGTTAGATAGTTATAGCCCGCCAGACCCTAGTGAGTTGGCGGATATTTTTGCGATAGACAAAGAGACCCGCGTTCGGACCGAACAGCTGGTTGAGGAATTGAAGGTTTGACGGACAATCCCGGTATTTTGATTTATTTATTCTCATTTCTGATCGTCATTGGCGTGCTCGTGTTCGTGCACGAAATGGGGCATTATCTGGTCGGGCGCTGGTGTGGCGTCAAGGCTGAGACCTTTTCGATCGGTTTTGGCAAAGAAATTACCGGGTGGACCGACAAACGCGGAACGCGCTGGAAAATCGGCATGTTGCCACTCGGCGGTTATGTCCAGTTTGCCGGAGATATGGACCCGGCAGGGACAAAGAGTATAGAGTGGCTGAGCCTGCCGGCCGCGGAACGCAATCAAACCTTCCAGTCCAAATCACTCTGGAAGCGCGCCGCGATCGTGTTTGCGGGACCGGCGATCAATTTCATCTTCGCCATTTTGATCATCATGGGCTTTGTCATCGCTTATGGCACCAGCGCAACCCTGCCGGTTGCGCAGGAAATTTCCCCGGATTCGACGGCGGCGGCGATTGGCATGAAGCCCGGCGACCGGATTGTGTCGGTCGACGGAGATAAAATTGATCTGTTTGAGGATTTGCGGCAGAAAATGATTCTGATCCCCGATCAGAATGTCGAAATCGTCTACGAACGGGATGGCCAGCGCATCGCCAAGCAGGCCACTATCGGCGTTCATATAATGAAGGACCGGTTCGGTAACGAATATCGGCTCGGCATGTTGGGTATGTCATCCAGCAAAGTCGAGTGGCGCGAAGTCACTCCGCTCGAAGCGCCTGCCGTCGCCGTGGAGAAAACAATCGGCATCGTGGATCAGATCGTCACCACTCTCGGGCAGGTGATCACGGGCAAGCGTTCTATCAAGGAACTTGGCGGGCCGCTCAAAATTGCCCAGGTTTCCGGCGAGCAGTTCAAACTGGGGCTGGAAAGCTTCATTCTTTTTGTAGCGCTGATCTCAATTAACTTGGGGTTCATCAACCTGCTGCCAATCCCGATGCTCGATGGAGGGCATTTGATGTTCTATGCATTGGAAGCGGTTCGGAGGAAGCCTGCCAGTCCGAAGGTACAAGAATGGGCGTTCCGGTCCGGGTTCGCATTGGTCATGGTGTTCATGCTGGTGGTGACATTTAACGATTTATCGTCATTTGGCGTGTTCCGAGCTATCTCCGGCTGATTGGCCATTGATTGACACGCTGCATTGGGGCAGGGGGTTGGCGAAGTTGGTGCCTTGGTGTCAGTTTCATTTTTATTTATGGTGTGAAAGCGAGTTTGTCTGTGGATCATAAAAAGCGGCTTTTGCCCTTGTTAATGTGCGGCACTATTTTGAGTGGCGCAGCGGTTTCTTCGCAGGCGCTAGCGCAGGAAGCGGCGCAAGCCGCGCCAGCGGCTCCTGCTGAAGATATTATCCGTACGATTGTGGTCAATGGTGCCCAGAGACTGGAGCCGACCACGGTCTTGTCCTATATGAAACTGCGGACCGGCCAGCCCTATACGCAAGAATCTGCCGATCAGGCGCTGAAGGATCTGTTCGGGACGGAATTGTTCAAGGATGTCAGCATCCGGAACAATCAGGGTGCCGTGATCATCGAGGTTGTCGAGAATCCGGTGATCAACCGCATCTTGCTGGAAGGCAACAAGCGGATCAAGGAAGACAAGATCTATCCTGAAATCCGGCTGGCTCCACGACAGATATTTACACGTTCAAAAGTCCGCGCCGACGTGGCCCGGATCGTCGAGCTCTATAAGCGCAAGGGCCGCTTCGCGGCGAATGTTGAACCGAAGATGGTTCAACTGGACCAGAATCGCGTCGATATTGTTTTCGAGATCAATGAAGGACCAAAGTCCAAGGTTCAGCAGATCAACATCATCGGGAATGAAGAATTTTCAGACGGCAAGCTGCGCGGGGAAATGGTTACCAAGCAATCGCGCTTCTATCGTTTCTTCAGTTCCAGTGACACTTATGATCCGGATCGTCTCGCTTTCGACCAGCAAAAATTGCGTCAGTTCTATCTGACCGAAGGCTATGCAGATTTTCGCGTCATCTCGGCTGTAGCCGAGCTTACGCCGGACAAGCGTGACTTCATCATCACCTATGTGCTTGAAGAAGGTGAGCGGTATCAGTTTGGCGAAGTGTCGGTTGAAAGCGACATCCGCGATTTCACTCCCGAATTCCTAACGCCGCAATTGCCGATGAAAGCCGGAGACTTTTACGACGCCAAGCAGGTTGAAGATACCGTCGAGCGGTTGTCAGAAACCGCCGGACTTTTCGGCTATGCTTTCGCTGATGTCCGTCCGCAATTTACGCGGAACAAAGAAACGTTGACCATGGATGTTCTCTTCCAGGTCGCGGAAAGTGACCGTGTGTATGTCGAACGGATCGATATCAACGGCAACACTCTGACCCAGGACAAGGTTGTACGCCGGGAATTCCGCCTGAATGAAGGTGACGCGTTCAACAGCTTCCAGGTCAAGCGGTCCGCCAACCGTATCAAATCGCTCGGCTTCTTCCAGGAAGATCTGGAAATCGAGCAGAAGCAGGGTAGCGCGCCCGACCGCATCATATTGGAAGCCAATGTTGAAGAAAAGGCGACCGGCGAACTGCAACTTTCCGCAGGTTTCTCCAGCGTCGAGAATTTCATTCTCCAGGCGTCCGTGCGCCAACGCAACTTCCGCGGCAAAGGTCAGGAGCTGCGCGCAAGTGTCAGCTATTCGAGCTATTCGCAATCAATCGAACTCGGTTTCACCGAACCCTATTTGTTCGACCGGAATATCGCGGTCGGCGTCGACCTGTTTCGCCGCGACCTGAACAGCTTTAATTTCGTCAACAATAGCCGCGAAACAACCTTCGAGCAGCTGACCACGGGTTTCCAGGTCCGGGCGGGCGTGCCGATCACCGAATATCTCTCTGCATCATTTCGCTATGGCCTCAGCCAGGATGATGTGACGCTGGAACCGTCGCTATATTTCACGGATAGCAATGGAGACGGGATCAGGGGAAACAGCAACGCAGATGCTTGTGACCCGCTAATCGCAGGGCGCTTTCTTTGCGACGCACTGGGCAATCGCACCACATCCTCGGTCGGCGCTTCGCTGATTTATGATGACCGGGACAATCGTATCCGGCCAACCCGCGGCCAGACCGTGGTTGGAAGTGTCGATTTCGCCGGTCTGGGCGGCAGTGTCAAATATCTCCGCGGCCGTTTTAATGCGTCCAAGCACTGGCGTGTCCTGGGCGACTTCATCTTTACAGCCAAGGCTGAAGGCGGATATATCCATCCGCTGGAAAAGCGCTCGCAGACTCCGGGTGACGGTATTGACGACGTCCGGCTGACAGACCGCTTTTTCCTGGGTGAACCGCAAATTCGCGGTTTCGACATCCGCGGTGTTGGTCCACGCGTTGTACGTTCGACAACCATTCCCGGGCTCGACACCAGTGGTAATCCGATCAACATGATCGCGGATGCCAGCAGTGCTACGCAAACCGATGATGCGATCGGTGGTCGCGCTTATTATCTGGGGCGTGCAGAACTGGAAATTCCGCTCGGTTCCGGTGCCAGTGAACTTGGCTTGCGGCCGTCGATCTTTCTCGATGTCGGAGCCGTCTTCAATGTGACCCAGCCTCTGCTACTGACAGACGCTCAGACCCAGTCATTCAGCACTCTTGACAGTCAGGGTAATGCGTCGCCCACGGGAGCTGCTGCGCCGCTTTACCTTACCACCGATGCCAACGGGGCGGCGGCAACCACGTTCGATGCAACGACTAACGGTATCGCCAATCCGATCGCTACCAGCTTCACCGAACGTTTCTTTGGTGATACAATAAGTCCACGCTTGTCCGTAGGCTTTGGTGTGAACTGGAATTCACCATTTGGTCCATTCAGGATCGATATAGCCAAGGCTCTGTTGAAAGAGCCGGGCGATGATACCAAATTATTCACTTTCAACGTAGGAACACAATTCTGATGACACGTTTTTTTAAAACTGCACTCACCGTTCTCACTGTAACTGCTGCGCCATTGGCTTTTGGTTCGGTCGCGAACGCTCAGGTTTCCGGCATTGCTACGGCGAACCCCACGGTCGCCATTGCCAAGACAAAAGCTTTCTCGGCTGCCTATTCGCAAATCGGCACACAATATAAGTCCTATTTCGACCAGATCGATGCCCGTAATAAAACCCTCAACGGATTGCGCGCGCAGCTGGATACGAACAACGACAAGCAATTGACGCAGGAAGAGCTTGATGCTGCGGTAAAGGCGAAAAACCCCGTTTTGCAGACCATCCAGACGGAAGAAAATGAAATCCAGAAATTGCAAACTCCGGCAATCAAGGCCCAGATGTTTGCGGTTGAAGGCATTTTTTCTGAATATGGCAATGCCCAGCAAAAAGTGGTCGCGGACAAGAAAATCAGCGTTATTCTGGATCCTGAAGTATTTCTCTATGCTCCTTCCCAGATTGACGTAACCGATGCCATCACCGCGGCTTTGGACGCAAGAATTCCGACCGTCAGCACGACGCCCGGTGCAGATTGGCAACCGCAGCGCAATACCGTTGCGCTTCATCAGCAACTGCAGCAGCTGCTGGTAGCTAGTGCCCGTAATCAGGCGGCTCAGGCTCAGCAACAACAACCGCCTGCTGCTCAGCCAGCCAGTCGCTAGTTGATCGCTGATGACCGAGCTTCTCGATTATGATGTAACCAGGGTGATGGCGGTGCTACCGCATCGCTATCCCATGCTTCTGGTTGACCGGGTGGAAGAACTCGTAAAAGACGAGTCCATTCGGGCGGTGAAAGCTGTCACGATGAACGAAGGCTTTTTCCAGGGACATTTCCCCGGTCGTCCAATCATGCCCGGTGTGATGATTGTCGAGGCGCTGGCTCAGGCAGCCGGCGTTCTCGCGATGGAAAGCTTTGACATGGTCGGATCGGGCAAGCTGGTTTATTTCATGGCGATAGACGGCGCGAAATTCCGTCAGCCTGTGGAGCCGGGTTGCCTGCTGTCCTTGAACGTGAAATTCGAGCAGAAGCGCGCGCGCGTTTGCAAATTTTCCGGACGGGCGATGATTGGCGACAAGCTGGCTGCAGAAGCGAGCTTTACCGCGATGATAGCCGACCCTCCCGCAGCATAGGCTTTTTCAAAAGAATCTTGCCCTTTTGTCATTCCGCGGTTAATGCGCCGCTTCCGTTAAATTTATTCGCTTTGGGTCTGGTCGGTAACCAGCCTGTTTAGGAGCCGAAAATGAAATCCGATACGCATCCAGACTATCACATGATCACCGTTCAGATGACCGATGGCACGACTTTTGAAACCCGTTCAACATGGGGCAAAGAAGGCGACACGCTGCAGTTGGATATTGATCCTTCCTCGCACCCTGCATGGACCGGCGGCAACCAGCGTCTGCTCGATCAAGGTGGCCAGGTGGCTCGCTTCAACAAGCGCTTTGGTGGTTTGTCGCTCAAAAAGAGCTGATCTTTATCGAGGCTATTGAATAGCCTCGATAGATTACCACAATTTGATCTGGCCCAGCCAGGAAGATAGCAGGGAAAGCTTTTCCCGGTATATTTCTGTGGCCCGTTCTGTCGTGGTCTGCACAAACTGAACCCGTGATCCCGAACCCAGTTGCCCGATTAGATGACGGTCGGCCCTGATTACCTGTGCGATCCGGGGATAGCCTCCGGTTGTCTGCGCATCGGCACCGAGCAGATAGGGTTGGCCGCTTGGCGGTAACTGGATTGTACCGGGGAAAACCGCGGCGCTAGGCATATTGGACGAGTTGCTAGCGCTTAGAGGCGCACCTTCCAGCGCCAAGCCCATTCGATTGGCGCGTGCTCCGACAGCATATGTGCTCAGGCATAAATCATCGAGCACTCCAGCATTAGCAATAGAAGCCTCGGGCCCCCGTATAATCCGCAGCACATGGTCATCGCTATAATGTAGCTTGAGATTTTGCGGGGTGAATCGTTCCACGTCGGTGACTGGCGAATGCGGTGCGAAGGAAATGATATCGTCCTTCCTGAGCGCCCTGCCGTGAAAGCCGCCGAGAGCCGCCGCGAGATAGGTAGACTGGCCATCGAGTAGCCGATCCGCATTAATGTTCGCAGATACCGCCACATAGGTCCGGCATCCCGGTCGGCTCGGACCGATGTCGACTTTGTCTCCCGCCATGACTTTCAGCGTCTGGTGCTGGGGATGGGCGTGGCCATTGATCCGGACATGTTCCGCCGCACCGACGACAGCGACCGAGCAGGGCTCGTTCATCTGGAAAAGCGCATCCGTGAGCGTGATTTCGATCGCGATTGCATCAAAGGACTTGCCGACCAGGAAATTCGCCAGTGCCAGTGAGAGACAATCGGCGGCGCCTGCCGCAGGCATGCCCAGATATCGATGCCCGGTGAAGGGTGCGCCTTGCAAAGTCGTTTGCAACCCGGCTTTGAGAACGGTGAAGCTCATTTTTCCGCTTCCTGTGGCCAGCGGTCGAACGCCTCTTTTGAAATGGACTCGAAGCGGACAGAATTTCCTGCTGAAAGCAATGCTGGCTGGCTTTTTGCGGGATCGAACAGGCGGAGAGGGGTACGGCCAATGATCGGCCATCCGCCAGGACTGTCGAAGGAATAGATGCAGCTTTGCCGGCCAATGATGCCAATGGAGCCGGCTTTGACCAATTGTCTGGGATTTGCCAGTCGGCCAATGGCGGGGCATGTCTCCGCGCTCTCGAGATAGGCAAATCCCGGCATGAAGCCCAGCATGGACACGCGTTGCAGGCGTGATGCATGCCAGGATGGCAATGCCTCAGCCGCAATCCCCAGTTCTCTGGCTACATATTCTCGATCTGGAGCCAGCTCTGCATCATAACATACTGGAATTGTCACTAAAATATTGGTTTTGTTGGAAGCGGGTGCCGCGTGATCCAGTTGGTCTCTTACTATGGTGACGGCTTCATCGGGTGAAACAAGGGCAGGGTCGAACTGGATTGCTATGCTGTCGAGACCGGGGACAATTTCTGTCCAGTAATTGTCGGCAGAAAGGGCAATTTGTGCTGCCCGAACCGCTTTCCAGTCGGGAAATGTCAAATTGATCCAGTCATCGCAGATGTGGATCGCCGGTTCGTCGTCCGCCACTATCCGACCGGCCTAATCGCTATGCCGGCTCTTTCCAGCGCCAGCCGCATTTTCTTTGCGGTTTCCAGAGCGCCATCGCTATCGGAATGAATACACAGGCTATGTGCTTTGATTCTCAGAAGGCTTTCATCATGCATTGTCAGTTCGGATCCTTGAGCCAGTGACAGACCCTGTCGGATACGCTCACCCTCGTTTGCAAGTACAGCTCCCGCTTCGCTGCGGGGTACCAGTCGACCGTCTTTGCTATATCGCCGATCGATAAAAGCTTCGGCGATGAACGATATTTTTCTCTCCTTGGCGGTTTTCTGGATCAGGGATCTTGGCATGCCCACCAGCGCAAGATTGCTTCTGCTTGCCAACTCGACGAGCAGATTCGCGAGAGACGGATCATCCTGTGCATCGTTGTACAGAGCACCATGCGGCTTGAGATGGGTTAACGGCACGCCGACTTGTTTCGCTATGGATATGATATCGTGCAACTGGCCGGTCAAACATGCTTCCAATTCTTCCAGCGAGATATCCATCGATTGGCGACCAAAATTGCTGCGATCCGGGTATGAAGGATGGGCTCCGGGGGCAATATTCCTAGATTTGGCAGCCGCCAGCATCGTTCGCATGCTTTCTGGCGAGCCGGCATGGCCGCCCGTGGCGATATTGCAGCTGGAGATGATATCCATGATTGCGATATCGCGCGCGATACCCGCAGGGCTCTCGTCTTCGCCAAGATCGGCATTCAAATCGATCGTCAAGGTCATGGCCAGAATCCTAAAGCACGGGCGATCAACCGGAAGCCCAAAGCGGTGGTGATCAGCAAAATGGCGGCTCCGAGGATATTGGCTTTGAGACCATTCGCATATTCTCCGAGCAGCTTCCTGTTATTCGCCAGTCGGAGCAGGAAAATCGCGATGATCGGGAGCAGCAGCCCGTTGGCGATCTGGGCAACGAAAATCAGCTCAACCGGACGATAGCCTAGCAGCGCTGCGAACGTACCGGAGAGGATCACAATCAGAGCGCCGATCTGGAACGGTCTGCGCGAGTTGGAAGATTTGAAAATCTCCTGCACGATATAGCCGGTGGCCAGTGGCGCGGTGATTGCGGAGGTCAGGCCCGCTGCAAATAGTCCCGCGCCCAGCGTGATGGTCGCCATGTTGCCGAACAGTGGCGTGAGCTGCTGGGCCATGTCGACCGCATTTTCTATCGTCTTGCCGCTGCCAAAAAGGCTAGCTGCGGCGGTTGCCAATATCGTCATGGATACCAATCCGCCGATTCCGATCGAGATCGTCGTATCCAGCTGCGCTTCGGGCAGTTGTTCTTTGTCCCAGCGCTCCCGCACGCTCGCGGCGTGCAGGAATAGGTTATAGGGCACGATTGTGGTGCCAATCAGAGCGATCGCGGTCATCAGGCCGCCATCGGGGATTGAAGGCACAAAACCTTGCAGCAAGGCCCCTAGGTCGGGCCTGATGAGCAGAAAGGTCAGGATGAAGGCAGCGCTCATCAATAATACCAAGCCTATCAGAATATTTTCCACCCATCTCGGTTTCGAGAATATCAGCATGGCAGATGCGAACAGGGCAATGGTGATGATGACCGGCGCCATGCCAAAGGGCAACGAACCACCATTAACGGCTTCCAGGCCCAGCGCTGCGCCCGACATGTTGCCCGCTTCATAAGCTGCGTTGCCCAGCACGAGTGCAGAAATCAGCAGCAAGGCAGCCAGCGCTCGGACGATTGGCGAAGTGACGGATCTGAGCATCGCTTCTGCCAGTCCCAACTGGGTGACCAGCGCAATGCGGATGGCGAAGGACTGGAGGATGATTGTCGTGATGGTGGCGAATACCAAGGCCCACAGCAGCGCGAAGCCGAAATTAGCACCCGCCAATGTGCAGGCAGTAACGGTTCCGGGGCCGATGAAGGCAGCGGAAACCATCATGCCCGGACCGGGCCGATAGCTGCTAAGTTTCATCGTCTTTGGTGCAATTGATTCAACCGTTCCATGGCCAGGGTTTCTCGCGATACCATTTGGTAATCACATATTTTGTGCCGCGCCGGACTTTCATCCCGTGGTGCAATGTCCAGTTGTTGACGCTGCCATCTTTATTCCGGTTGTTCCAGCACAACAGCGTACCGGTTTCCGGGGTGAAGCTCTTCTTGAATTCGGTGAAGCGTGTGGCCCCGCCAGCATCGGGTTCGTTGAGATAGAGCATGAATGTCCAGGTGCGCTGGCCGGAGATCGAGCAATATTTTGGGAAATCCTGACCAGCGGGATCGAAAAAATCCGTGTGCGCCTTAAATTCCTGACCGACGGCATAGCGCTGGCCCTGCAGCGGTTCGCCAAATTTCTTGTCGATATTCGCAAAAGCGCAGATCTTCGCATCGATCTCGGCGACGAAGCCGTCTTCATGATCGAGGTCGCAGGTTTCGCTGGTCCGGAAATAATCGTCACCGTTCGGATCGGCAATGGTGGAAGGGCGCCGCTGGTCGTCGATCAGCGCCACCAGTTTGCTGCATTCGTCAGGACTGAGGAAATTCCTGACGATGCACAATTCTATTTCCTTGCGCGGAAAACGCTGCACTTTTCCCAATGCGACAAGATAGTCAGCCGATGTATTATTGGCCTCTGTCATATGATCGTCCAAAATTGTGCCTAACTACCCTGTCTCACGATAAATGAATCCCCGTTGATCGCAACCGCTGTTTGCGGCTTGGGCCAATCTGAATATAAGCGAGGACGATGAACGAATTTTTCGCCAACTCCCGCAATTGCAATGGCTTCACTCTGGTCGAGATGATGGTGGCGCTGTTCATTTTCGCGATGCTGTCTGTCGCGGGGGTGATCATGCTCCGGTCTGCTGTCGACAGTGACGAGACAACCGCAGAGAATCTGGGCCAGATGGCGGAAATGCAGCGCTTTGTTTCATTGATGGAGGCTGACCTAAGCCAGGCTTTGCCGCGGAGCTATCGCGATGATCGCGGCGACCGGATGCCAGCCTTTGTCAGCGAGACCGGTGGGCCGGAAGCGGCTTTCCTGAAATTCACCCGGGGTGGCCAGAGCAATATCAACGGGCAGGCGCGATCCAATCTGGAACGGGTCGAATATCGGCTGACGGACGGCAATCTGGAGCGGTGGCGATACCGGATGACCGACGGCGGCACGATTGATCAGCCGGCGGTGCTGATCTCGAATGTCGAGACACTGGAGGTTCGCTTTCGTGACAAGCGCGGGCTGTGGTCCGGGCGTTGGGAAACCGAGAGACTGGCAGATTTGCCGCGGGCGATTGAGGTCAAGTTTGATCAGCAAGGGCGGCGATACCGCCATTTGTTTCTGGTCGGGACGGGCTATTTGTGAGCGAATTTCGGGAGATAGGGACGGAGAAGGAACGCGGCGCGGCGCTGTTGACGGTGTTGTTGCTGGTCGCGGTGATCGCGATCCTGGCGGCGCACGGGATTGACCGACTGGCCGGCGCGACCAAGCTTGCTTCCAATGCGCGGGAATTGTCGCAGGCCAAGGCCTATCTGATCGCGGCGGAATCGATCGGCATGCGGTCTGCCGAAGAGATTGTGTCCGCTTCGCCGGGCCGGACGATCAACGTTGGCGGCTGGAACGGTAAGGAGCAGAGCTTTCCGGTGCCCGGCGGGATGATCACCGCATCGCTGGCCGACGGCGGCAATTGCTTCAATATCAACAGCCTCGTCACGCAGCAGCAGGATTTGCTTTCGGCAAGGCCGGAAGGCATGGCGCAATTTTCACGTCTGATGGTCATGCTAGGCATATTGGACGGCGATGCCGCTGATATTGCGGAATCGGTCGCGGACTGGATCGACAGCGATATGGTGGCGGCTCCCCGAGGGGCAGAGGATCAATATTATCTGCAGCAAGAAAGTCCCTATCGCACGGCCAATGCGCTGATCGTCGATGTCAGCGAGTTGCGAACGATCAAGGGCGTATCCGATGATGTGTACGTCCGCCTCGCACCATGGATATGCGCCTTGCCGACCACCGATCTGTCGCCGATAAATATCAATACTCTCCGGCCGGAGCAGGCGATATTGCTCGCCATGCTGGGAGCTGTGCCTTCCGATCTGACACCAGCGCGGCAATTTCTCGGGCGGCGGCCGGAATTGGGATACGGCAGTCTGAATGATTTCTGGGCGCAATCCTATCCGGCCAGTCTGGGAGCAACGTCCGAAGTCCAAAGTCAGGTCAAGCTGACCACACGCTGGTTCCGCGTCGACCTGGCGGTCGAGATGCAAAGCGCGCTGGTCGAGGAGCGTGCTTTGATCGATGCGGCCCGGCAACCGGCCCGCCTCGTCCATCGCCAGCGCGGCGATGCGTTTTAATTCCGGAATGGCCCGCTAAATGCTTGACGATGGCTACCGGCTATCCCTATGGACCCCATCGCAATGCGGCTATATAGTGCGCGGCTTGTGGCGATCGTAGCTCAGTTGGTTAGAGCGCCGGTTTGTGGTACCGGAGGTCGGGGGTTCAAGACCCCTCGATCGCCCCATTTTCCCCTTAGAAGCATAAGGCCATCACCACTTGGCCGTGCTGCAAAGTCTCTATTTATTTGTAATTAAATTACAGCTATGAGATATTTAATTACTCCAGTTTGCTAGGGACAACCGCCATGAGCGTGATGTGGGATTTGCCGGATTTTGACGACCATGAAGCGGTCCATTTTTTTCATGATGCCGACAGCGGCCTCAGCGCGATTATTGCTCTGCACAGCACCCATCTGGGCCCCGGTGCCGGCGGAACCCGTTTCTGGCATTACGAGAATCGCGAAACCGCGGTGACCGACGCGCTGCGCCTGTCGCGCGGCATGAGCTTCAAGAACGCCATGGCCGGTCTGCCGCTGGGCGGCGGCAAGGCCGTGATTCTCGCTGATCGCAATCGTACCAAGACCCCAGAAATGCTGGCCGCTTTCGGCCGGATGGTCGAGTCGCTTGGCGGCCAATATGTGACTGCGGAAGATGTCGGTATCACCGCTGCCGACATGGTCGCTTTGACCAAAGAGACCAAATATGTTTCCGGCCTGCCGGTCAGCAACAGCGGCGAAGCCGGTGGCGATCCCGGTCCGTTCACCGCGATGGGCGTCTATCTCGGCGTGAAGGCGGCTGTGGCGCACAAGCTTGGCCGCGACACTATGGATGGCGTCCACGTCGCGATTCAGGGCGTGGGCAGCGTTGGCGGCGGTCTTGCCCGTTTGCTGGCCAAGGATGGCGCGAAGCTGAGCATCGCCGATATCAACAAGGACCATGCTGCGGCGCTGGCAAAGGAAATCGGCGCGACGGTCGTCGGACTCGACGAGGTCATGCGGATCGAGGCAGATGTGTTCAGTCCCAATGCCTTGGGCGCGATACTCGACAAGGTCTCTATCGCTCATCTCAATGTTCCGATCGTTGCGGGCGGCGCCAATAACCAGCTGGCGACTCCGGAAGACGGACAGCGAATCTTTGACCGTAACATCCTGTTCGCGCCGGATTATGTCATCAATAGCGGCGGTATCATCAGCGTTGCTCTGGAATATCTCGGCGACGGTGATGTCAAGGAAGTCAATCGCAGGGTTGCGATGATTCCAGAGCGTCTGACTGAAATATGGGAACAGAGCGCGTCACAGAAATTGCCGGATTCTGACGTTGCGGACAATATGGCGATGAAGCTGATCGGGCGGGGTTAAGCGCAGGCCGAACTTTACACAGATCACTTGTATTGTTTTCTGTGACCTTTGACTGAAATCCTGAGTTTTCTGCCATTTTCTGGCCGCTATGCTGGCGCCTAGTGTAACCTTTGGATTTTCCGCCCCGGTGCGCGGGGTTTCAAAGGTCGTGTGAGCATCCTCCTTCCGTTTGAATGTCAAAGAGCCTGTCCCGCGCATGGCGAAGGACAGGCCGGAGGATAGAGGACCGGGTCGGTTGTAGGAAAGAAGTTTTGACGGAAGAGAGCTGCGCAGATGCGCTCCCTTCCGTTCCAGCGTTCAATATTATGGCGCGACCGCAGCCTTGATCTTTGACCAGCTTACCAGTTTGAAATTCTGCGTGCCGCCTTCATTGGCGCCATCCTGCATCACCATCAGGCCTTCGGGATAGGCCGGGCCAAAGTCGCCCATTATGACTTCGATGCCGTCCGTTTCCGAGGTGCCGTCGATGGCGCCGTCGACGAGACGGAAGCGGTTCACATAGTTTCCTGTTACAAGGTCATAGAGCACATAGGCATTGTCGCCCTGGCTGGATGCGACCAGATAGCCGCCATTCTCGCCGTCGGCTGCAAGTGCCAGACCTTCGACATCCGCAACCAGTTCACGGCCATTGATATTGGCAAAGCGCTGTGGCGTGAAACTGTCGGCGTTCAGATCGAATAGCCAGATGCCGGTATTTTCCTCACCCACATAGAGCCGTCCGGTGCGATCATCGACA
This sequence comes from Parasphingorhabdus sp. NYA22, assembly GCF_976973735.1. NCBI lineage: Bacteria > Pseudomonadati > Pseudomonadota > Alphaproteobacteria > Sphingomonadales > Sphingorhabdaceae > Parasphingorhabdus > Parasphingorhabdus sp. NYA22. The sequence continues at coordinate 1,565,170 of NZ_OZ333477.1, forward strand.
ACGCAGCCTTCCGGCTGGGTTGCCAGCTTATATTCCCGCGTGACCTTCGATGTCGCTTTGCCATCGGCAAATGACAAAGTCAGCTCACGGACGAAGCCGCTTTTCTCGATCATATAGGCGAAAATTTCGCCGCCGTGATCCTGGCCAAAGCAAAAGCCGTAAGCTTCGCCGGCACCCGCCGGATATTTGCCCAGCAGCGACAATTTAGCGGTTACCGTGTCGAGCTTGTAGAGACCGACATGGGCATTGGCGGGATCATTGCGGATGCTTGCCCCGACCAGCACGGTTTTCTTCCCGTCTATCATGACTTCGCGCAGATCGACATTGTTGAGCTCGCCTTCGGGAAGGAAGGATTTTTTCGATCCGTCCAGCCCGTAGACATAGAGACCGGCGCGCTTGTCGGTGCCGATGATCAGGCTTTTCGCCGGATCCTTGGCATTGCGCCAGATCGCCGGATCATCCGCAGCGTCGCGGTTGACCGTACCGACTGGAACCGTTTCCGCGTCTGCGGTCAGTTCCAGCGTAGGTGCCGGAGAGGCGGCGGATGAAGCGATCCCGTTTTGGGCCGTACATCCGGCGAGAGCGGCGCTGCTCAAGAGCAGCAAAAGTGCAGTATTTTTCATCACATTGTTATCTTTGCGCCAAATTTGAACGTCGAGCCATATTCTTCATATTGCAGCAGACGCTGGGTCGATTCGAAATTCTGATAGGCGAAATATTTGGCATTGTTGATGTTGATCCATTCCGCAAACAGCCGGATATTCTTGTTCAGTTTGAATTTCACACTGGCGTCGAGCTGGAAATGATTGTCGACATAGCGGTCCTCGCTGGCTTCCGCACCGAGCTCATCAAGATAACGGTCGCGGTACGTGCCGGCCAGCCGGAAATCAAACGGGCCCTTTTCATAACCAAGCACAGCGTTGAACGTATGTTTGGAACTACTTGGCAGCTTTATGCTGCGCAGGTCGGTGATGTCGCCGTCGGTCGGCACCGTGCCGGTGGCGTCGGTATAGGTATAGTTGAAGTTGACGAGAAAGCCGTCGAGCGGGTCGGGCAGGAAATTGAGCGCTTGCGCGAAGCCCAGTTCGATGCCGAAGACTTCGGCGCTGCTACCGTTGATCGGTATGGTTGCCTCGTCAAAGTCAATGCCGAAGCGGGTGCCGTCTTCCTCGAGCGAATCCACGATGAAATTCTTGATGTCCTTGTAGAAGACATTGGCCGTCAGCGCGCCGTTCGAGCTGAAATAATATTCGGCCGAAGCGTCGAAGTTCCAGGCTTCATAAGGCTGGAGGTCGGGGTTACCGAATTCACCTTCGCGCTCGTCATCGTCATTCTGCTCGACAGCGAAGCGGGGAGCGAGATCGGACAGGTTGGGGCGAACGATGCTGCGATAGCCAGCAGCGCGCAACACCAGATTGCGCTGCGGTTCGAAGCGGATATTCAGGCTTGGCAACCAGTCATCATAGCTGCGCGTGAAGCTGTTGGGAGCGACAACGACCGTATCCTCGGTAAACAGCACGCCGCCAAAGGTCGCATCTTCCTCGACGAGGGTCACCGTGTTTGCCGAGATGACATTTTCGGTCCGTTCGAAACGGAGACCACCGATGACGCGAAGCTTGTTACTGTCCCAGCGGCCGAGAAGATAGCCGGCGTAGATATCTTCCTGATTTACATAGTCCGAAACCGCGGAGTCGAACTGGCTATCGATTTCCTGCAGCTCGAAATCGCCGAAATTGGCGCGGAAATATTCCGTCGGGCCTGTGTGGCTGGCGACCGGACCGAGATCGGCGATGCGATAGGTTTGCGTGCCCAGCACATCGGCCAATGTATAATTGCCGGTACCGTCCTCGTAGAATTCTACGTTGTTATCGTGGCTTTTCTCGCGCCAGCGGCCCTTGAAGCCGCCTTGTACGGTAAAATCGCCACTATCCATTGCGAATATGTGGGAGACGTCGAGGCGGGCCGAATATTCTTCGTCCTGCGCATCGGACAAGGTGGTCAGTTCGACATCGTCTAGTTCGTAGACGCTGGCATCATTGGCGAGAGCCGCGCCGGAAACGATGCTGTAAAGCGGGATCCGCGGGTCGCTATAGTCGAACAAGACGCCGACGCCGTCGCCTTCGAACTTGTTGGAAAAGGTGGTGGGGTCAAGCGAACCATTTTCATATTCGCTCGATTTCGACCAGCTGCCCGAATATTCGATTTTCCAGGGACCAGTTTCGGTCTTGCCGCCGAGCACGAGCGAGCGGATTTTCTGGCTTTCCATACGGTCCTTGACGTCCCGTTCGATCTCGATTTCGCCATCGGCGTCATCAAACTGGGCGCTAGTCGCATCGCCACTGCTGGCTTCCTCATCGAGCTTGAACGTGGTGCGGGTCCGAAATTCCTGATCGTCGAACTGGCTGTAGATACCGCGAGCATATAATTCTGTGCTGTCGCTGGCGCGGAAATCGAAGGACAGTGACGCACTGATCCGTTCGCGTTCGACATCATAGTCGCGATACTGGATTTCTTCGGCATAAACGACGCCATCGTCGTTGATGTCCCAGCCATCGGCTTCGACATTGTCGGTTTCAAACTTGCGCTTATAATATGATATGCCGCCTGCAACGCCGATATCGTCGGTCAGCCTTGTGGAAAAGTCGATGCTGCCTTTTGGAGACACATGACCGGCATAGTCGTTGTAGCTGCCCTCGATCTTGCCCGTCAGCAGGTCTTTCTTGCGGTCAAATGCGCTGACGGTCTTGATTTCGATCGAGGCGCCGATCGTGTCGGCGTCCATATCGGGGGTCAGCGATTTCTTGATTTCGATCGACTCGATAAGGTCGCTGGAAATTACGTCGAGCGCGACCGATCGGACATCGCTTTCGGGCGAGGGAATGCGCACGCCGTTCAAGGATGATGCGTTCAAATTGGGGTCGAGGCCGCGCACCGAAACAAACCGGCCTTCACCCTGATCGTTCAATATGTTGACACCGGCTACCCGGCGGAGGGATTCCGCAACATTCTGGTCGGGAAACTGTCCGATGGAATCGCGGGTGATGACCGAGCTTACGCCGTCCGCTTCGCGCTTGCGGGAGAGCGAACTGGCCTGATTGGCGCTTTGGCCAATGACCAGAATTTCCATTCCCGATCCGGTCTGCAACATGATGTTGGCGACGGTGGGTCCGGTTTCGGTGACGGTTACACTGCTCTGACCGGTGTCTGCACCGACATAGCGGGTTTCCAGCGTATAGGTGCCGGCGGGAACATCGGGAAAGCGATAGCTGCCATCGCGACCGGTGGTGACCACGCGGTCCAGTTCGACGATGCGGACCTGGGCGGACTGCAATCCTCTGGTGTCGCTCGGGTCACTGACCACGCCGCTGACCGTACCGGCCCATGCCGCGCCCGGAAGAGCGAGCAGAATAGCCGCTGATCCGATTAGTAACTCTTTGCGAAACTTAGATATTCTGGCCATGATGCCCTCCGGTAAATCTGATGTACCGGGCCTCTAGGCGCTAATTGTGAAGGGAAATGACCGTTTCGAAGACTCCTGGGTGAATCTTTATTGACGCTTTCGTGACAAGCACGAAAACGCCAAAATCATGTCGCGGGGGGTCGCGTCTCCAGACCGAAATTCCGGTTGTCAGAGATCACGACCATTATCGGGGATTATGGCCGCAGTCGGCCGCGCGGGCTTGTCAAATCCGTTCAGCCCCATCCACCATTGCAGGGCGATGATCGCGCCCTTGGCCGGTTGCAGCAAGGCCGCAATCAGAATGAGCGCGAGGATTATAATGATCGCAAGATTGGTCCACATCGAAAAGCCGGTCTCGTTGATCATGAAGATGATGACGGGCGCCAATAAATGCCCGGTCACGATGATCGCGACATAGGCTGGAAAATCATCGGCCTGTTGCGCGGTCCAGTCCTGGCCACATGCCGGGCAATGTTCGATAGGCTTGAGCAGGCGGGGGAACATCTTGCCTTCGCCGCAGCTCGGGCAGCGGCCCAGTAGCCCACGGGTGCACGCTTCCAACGCCGTTCTCGGCAGAGCGGGGATAATGCGTTTCTCCGTCATATTATCGTCTGCTCCATCGCTGCTACTCATGTCGTCAACGATTCTGTCGAGCAAAGTTTCAAATCCGGCCATTAATATTTTCCTGTCCAATCTTCTTTGGAAATTCCGGCTGACTTTATGGCAGCCTCTGGTTTGCGGCAGCTGCGGAATATTCCGCAGGCGTCCGTGAGGGCGATGAACGGGCCGATCATAAGACAGGTACCATCATCGCGGTGAAATTGGTCTGGTTTGTGTTCCTGTCGGGATCGCCGGTCCTGATATACCGTCATCGACGAATACCCTCTATACACTATTAGAATAAATTGTTAATACTGATATTTGATGTTTTATATATCAGTAAGGATAGATTAATGATCACGTCGCAACAAATGCGGGCGTCGCGCGCCTTGCTAGGTATCGATCAGCGGCAGTTGGCAGAACTGGCCGGCCTCTCGCTACCCACGATTCAGCGCATGGAAGCGTCGGGCGGGCAGGTGCGTGGTGTCGTCGATACATTGGTCAAAGTTATCGGGGCGCTTGAGAATAGCGGGATCGAGCTGATTGGCGAAAATGCATCGAGCATCGGCATCGGCCGCGGTGTGCGGATGCGCGAGACCATGGATGGCAAGGCGGCCAATGCGGTAGGCTCGATCCTGTTCGACCAGGCAGGGTCGGACGCGGGCGCGGAATAGAGGTTCGTCCGATGCAGAGCTTTACCCCCAAAATCATTACGACGATGCGCGAAGGCTATAATCCCGGCCTGTTCAAGGCCGATGCAGTGGCCGGTCTCACCGTTGCCATCGTTGCTCTGCCTTTATCGATGGCGCTGGCCATTGCCAGCGGCGCATCGCCAGACAAGGGGCTGATTACCGCAGTCATCGCCGGCTTTCTGATTTCCTTTCTCGGCGGTTCCCGCGTTCAAGTTGGTGGGCCGACGGGCGCCTTTGTCGTGGTCGTGTTCAACGTCATTGCCCAGCATGGCTATGACGGCCTGCTGATCGCCACATTCATGGCGGGGCTGATCCTGATCGCCGCCGGGGCGTTCAAGATCGGGCGGTTGATCAAGTTCATCCCGCATCCGGTGGTGACTGGCTTTACTGCTGGGATCGCGGTGATCATCGCCTCCAGTCAGGTGAAGGATTTTCTGGGATTGTCGCTTGATACTGTTCCGTCCGAATTTCTGCCGAAATGGCAGGCCTATTTCGGAGCCATGTCGACGGTGCATATGGCAACTTTGCTGGTCGGTCTCGGCGCATTCTTCGTGATTATCGGACTTAAGAGATTCGCGCCCAAGCTGCCCGGTTTCCTGATTGCGCTCGTGCTGGCCTCGATCGTGGTCGCGCTGCTCAAGCTGCCCGTCGATACGATCGGGACGCGCTTTCCGGATATGCCGGCGACAATGCCGATGCCGTCGCTGCCAGTCGTGACCTGGGCAAGGGTTGCTGAATTGCTGCCTTCGGCTTTCACGATTGCCTTTCTTGCCGGGATCGAAGCGCTGCTCTCAGCAGTGGTAGCGGACGGCATGACCGGCACCCGCCACCGCTCCAATCAGGAATTGATCGGGCAGGGCATTGCCAACCTCGGGTCGGTCCTGTTTGGCGGACTGCCTGCAACAGGAGCGATCGCGCGGACAGCGACGAATATCAAGGCCGGCGCGAAAACGCCCGTGGCCGGCATGATGCATGCGCTGTTCATTCTGCTGTTCATTTTGTTCGGCAGCAGCTTGATGGCTTATGTGCCGATGGCCGCGCTGGCCGCGATCCTGTTTGTTGTCGCCTGGGGGATGTGCGAGATCGACCGGTTCATCGCTTTGCTGCGCATGCCCAATAGCGACCGTGCGGTGCTGTTGTTGACCTTCGGGCTTACGGTTCTGGTCGATCTAACCGTGGCGATCGGTGTTGGCGTTACCCTGGCGTCGCTCCTGTTCATGGCGCGGATGAGCGAGACCGTGCAGTTCGATAATGGAAATGCACCCGATAGTGATAACGAACCCGATAGAGACGATCTGACCCAGCGCGATGATCTTCCGAAGGGTGTCGAAGTATTCCGGATCAACGGACCGGTGTTTTTCGGTGTGGCCGGTGAATTGCTCGATGCGATGCGGAAGATCGGCCGCACGCCCAAGGTCATCATATTACGGATGCGGCTGGTGCCGATGCTCGATGCCAGCGGGGTGACAATGATCGAGGAGTTTATCGAGCAGGCCAGTGTCTCGGGCGCGAAGATCATCCTGTCGGGTGTGCAGCCACAGCCACGGGAAATGCTCAAGCGTATCGGCTTGCCGGATGACAACGAGGCAGGCGTCTATTTCGAAGCCGATTATGCTGCTGCGCTGCGCCATGCCGAACAATTGACAATGATAACTGTGCACTAGCCCGTTCCGGCAAGGCGAAGTGATAGGGAGCGCAAAGGCTGTCCATTTGCGGGCGTGCAGCCTTGTTACCGGTCGCAATTCGGAAAAACGCTTGTCGCCTTGCCGCGCTTCTGCCATCGAAAGCCGCGATTGATGTTGAACATCCGTAACCGAGGCAATATCGCTTTACCCATGCACGCATATGCCAATCCCACCCGCTTCCTGTCACTTGCCAGGCCGCTGACGCCGTTTTTGCTTTTCGGCGGGATCGCCATGGTATTGGCTGCCTGCATCTGGGGCCTGTGGGGAACGCCGGCAGAGCGGTTGCAGGGCGATACGGTGAAGATAATCTTTGTCCATGTGCCGATGGCATGGCTTGGCATGGCGGGATGGTCCGGCATTGCCATTGCCAGTATTACCGAACTGATCTGGCGGCACCCGCTCGCCTCGCACGCCGCGCGCGCGATCGCTGTGCCCGGAGCGTTATTCACTCTGCTGTGTCTGATCACAGGCGCGATCTGGGGGCGACCGGCGTGGGGCACCTGGTGGGTCTGGGACGGCCGACTGACCTCGATGCTGGTGCTGTTTTTTCTCTATCTTGCCTATATCGTACTGGCCAACGAGACCAGCAAGAGCAAGGGCCAGAGCCGGATTGCCGCAATTTTTGGTGTTGTCGGCATCATCAATCTGCCGATCATTCGTTTTTCAGTCGAATGGTGGGAGACCCAGCATCAGGGCACGAGCATCAGCATCATGGGAAAATCCACTATCGATACGCTCTATTTATGGCCTCTATTGGTTTCGGCGATAGGTTTCTCTCTGCTATTCGGCGCGATTGTGCTTATGCGGATGCGGGCCAGTCTGGCGCAAACCAAAGTCGACGCACGGCTGAAAAGGATGGCAGCAGAATGAATCATTTGCCCTTTGTGATTGCTTCCTACGCGTTTGTGCTGTTGGGCACAGCCATGGTTGTGGCGCATAGCTATTTGGCGATGCGCAAAGCGGAAGCGAAGGCAGATCAGTTGAGCAAGCGGAAATGAAAGCAAAGCATCAAAGACTGACACTGGTGTTGCTGGCTGTGGTCGCACTGATCGGCGCCGGCCTGTTGGCCGCCTATGCGTTGCAGGATCAGGCGAGCTATTTCTACACGCCGTCCGATATCGCTGAGCAGAAACCGGAAGCGGGCGCGGCCATACGTCTTGGCGGGATGGTCGAGAATGGGTCTATCCAGCGCTCGGCAGACGGTGTCACGGTCCAGTTCATCGTTCAGGACGCCGGTGCCCGGCAAAAAGTTACCTATACCGGCATCACTCCAGACCTGTTTGTTGAAGGTTCGGGCGTGGTTGCCGATGGTCGGCTCGATACCAATGGCATGTTCGTCGCCGAGACATTGCTCGCCAAACATGATGAAAATTACATTCCGCGAGAGCTGGAAGGCATTGATATGACATCCGGCAAGCATAAAACGGAGACGCTGGTCCAATGATCGCCGAAACAGGTCTGATCGCGCTATGGCTCGCTGCTGCGCTCGCACTTCTGCAATTTGCTCTGGGTGCGATTGGCCTGCGCGCTCAGCGGGAAGACTATTATGCCGCGATCCGGCCTGTAGCGGTTGCGCAGGGTCTGTTTGTCAGCCTGTCCTTTTTGCTGCTGATCTGGTTGTTCCTGCGTTCCGATATGTCAGTCAAGCTGGTGGTGATGAACAGCGCTTCGGTAAAGCCGTTGCTCTACAAATTTGCCGGAACCTGGGGCAATCATGAAGGATCGATGCTGCTCTGGGTTACGGTGATGGGTCTGGCCGGTGCTTTTATCGCGCTGTTCGAACGCTCGCTAAAGACCAGAACGCTGGTCGCAACGCTGGCGGCGCAAGCCTTCATCAGTCTGGGGTTTTACGCATTTCTGCTGGTATCATCCAACCCGTTCGAACGGATGTTTCCGGTGCCGGCGGACGGGCAGGGGCTCAACCCGCTGCTGCAGGACCCCGGTCTCGCCTTCCATCCGCCGACGCTCTATTTCGGCTATGTCGGGCTTTCGGTAGCCTTTTCATTCGCCGTTGGCGCGATGATCACCCGCGATGTCGGAGCAGATTTTGCCAAGGCGATGCGGCCATGGGTGTTGGGCGCCTGGATATTCCTCACACTCGGTATTACCGCTGGCAGCTACTGGGCCTATTATGAACTCGGCTGGGGCGGCTGGTGGTTCTGGGACCCCGTCGAAAATGCCTCGCTCATGCCCTGGCTGGCAGCGACGGCCTTGCTCCATTCGGTAACGGTGCTGGCGACGCGCGACAGTCTGCGGGCCTGGACGTTGATGCTGGCTGTGGTGGCTTTTTCAATGTCGATGATCGGGACATTTCTGGTGCGCTCCGGTATCTTGACCAGCGTTCATGCCTTTGCGGTTGATCCGGAAAGAGGCAGTTTCATTCTGGCCTTGCTCGCCATCTATATTGGCGGCGCAATGGCGCTATTCGCGCTGCGTGTCGGCACGGTGAAGGAAGGCAAGCGTTTTGAACTGGTCAGCCGGGAAGGCGCGCTGGTGGCAAACAACCTGTTGCTGTCGGTCATTCTGGCGCTGGTTTTCATCGGTACGCTTTATCCGTTGTTGGTCGAAGCGGTCACCGGCGACAAGCTGTCGGTTGGCCCTCCCTATTTTAATCTTGCGACCGGCCCGCTGGCGCTGATGCTGGTCGCGGTTATGGCAGCCGGTCCGCTGCTGCGCTGGCGACGTGATAATCCCAAGGCTTTGCTGAACCGTATTTCGATCCCGATTCTGATTGCCGCCGCTGCCCTGTTTGCACTGGCGTTATTCACCACCGGGATGTCGATTCTCGCACTGCTTGGCCTCGGGCTGGCAGCCGGCGTTGCCGTTGCCAGTTTCGCACCTTTGTGGAAACGCAACCTCCGCCGCACGCCGCTGCACACTTATGGCATGGTGATCGCCCATTTCGGTATCGCGGTGGCTCTCGTCGGCATGGCTTGCGAAAGCAGCTTTACCGAAGAAAGACTGGTCGCGGCCCAACCCGGTGACGAAATCGCAGTGAACCAGTGGAAACTCAAGTTTGAAGCGATCGAGCCTATGGCCGGACCCAATTGGACTGCGCTCGAAGCCCGGATGACCGCGCAATATGGCGATGGCGCCATCCACGAAATTACACCGCAAAACCGGATGTTTGCCGCTGCGCAGACGCAAACCAGCGAAGCGGCGCTGCTGACTCGCTGGAACGGGCAGCTTTATGTGGTCCTCGGCGACGGCGACAGCGAAGGCCGCTGGCAGATACGGGTCTGGTGGAAGCCATTCGTGCCTTTGATCTGGTATGGCGGCATATTGGTCGCGCTCGGCGGGTTTCTTGCGATGGTCGGCCGCTTGCGGCGCGGTTATAAACAGCGCAAGCAGCGGGAATATGCCGAGGCGACACTATGAACCGCTGGTTGCTCTGGCTGCCGCTCGTGCTGTTCGGCATCTTTTTCGCCGCGGTTGCGACTGGCCTGATCATGCCGAAAGATAACGTCATCGAGAGCAAAATGGTCGGCAAGCCGATGCCTGCCTTTGCGTTACCCGCAGCGGTCGAGCAACGGCCTGGCTTGAGCAGCGCCGACTTGACCAAAGGCAAACCGACTTTGCTCAATATCTTCGCCAGCTGGTGCGTGCCCTGCATAGCCGAGGCTCCGCAACTGTTGGCGCTGCAGCGGGCGGGTGTTGAAATCAATGCGATAGCCAGCCGCGACACACCCGAAGATATCGCCAATTTCCTCAACCGCTGGGGCAATCCCTATACGCGGATCGGCACCGACACGACCAGCAAGGTGCAGCTGGAACTGGGTTCTTCCGGTGTACCTGAGACCTTCGTCATCGACGGCGATGGCATCATTGTTCACCAGCATATAGGTGACATCCGCCAAGAGGATATCGCCAAGCTGATCGAATTGCTGGAGGACGCAGGATGAAGAGATTCCTTGTCCTGCTCATTCTCTGTTTCGCGACTCCCATTGCGGCTCAAACCGGCTTGCCACCGGCGCCTTATGCCGACCGGCAACTGGATGATCCAAAGCAGGAAGCCGCTGCGCGCGATCTGATGGAAGAATTGCGCTGCCTGAAATGCCAGAGCCAGTCGATTGCCGACAGCAATGCACCAATGGCTGGTGATATGCGTAGTCAGGTGCGGGAGAGAATTGCCGCCGGCGAAACTCCGGAACAGGTCAGAGGCTGGCTGATCGAACGCTATGGCAACTGGGTATCCTACAATCCGCCGATAGCCTCGGCTGTCACATGGCCGCTGTGGGTCGCGCCGATAATCCTGTTGCTCGCTGCCCTGTGGCTGGCGCGCGGACGGTTCCGCAAAACCAAGGATGGTGAATGATGGGCTGGATCATACTCTTATTGTTCGTGCTGATTTGTGCTGGCGCTCTGATCAAATTGGGTAAATTGTCGCGCGGTACCTATGAAATAACCGCTGCGGCGCTGTTGCTCGGTGTTGCCGGTTATGCCTGGCAGGGGCATCCCGGCATGGCCGGCGTCTCGGTGGTGCCGATCGAAAAGCCGAATAGCTTCGACGATGATATGATCGATGCGCGCAACGAAATGGGTGAACGTTTCGGCACCGCGCAGGAATGGCTGATCTTTTCCGACTCCCTCAACCGCGCGAAAAAACATGGCGCCGCCGCCAATTATCTGCGCAACGGGGTAAGAGAGCATCCGGACGATCCCGATCTCTGGGTCGGATTGGGCAATGCGCTGGTGGTCCATGCTGACGGGGTGATCACGCCTGCCGCGCAATTTGCTTTCCAGAAAGCCGCCGATCTGTCGCCGGAGCATCCAGGGCCACCGTTTTTCCTCGGGCTGGCTTATGCGCAGTCGGGCAAGATCGATCAGGCCCGGGCAATCTGGACCGAATTGCTGGCCCGGAGCAGTGAAGACGCTCCGTGGCGCGAAGATCTCGAGTCGCGGCTGGCGACTATGGAAAAGATACAACCATCGCTTCCTGTGACGCCGGAGTCGCCTGCAGAGCAGTAAAAACCTTGCATTATGAATGGGTTGATATTCGCAGTCCGTCAGTTTGTTGCGCCTGATAAAAGCCGGTGCTAAGCGCTCGCGCTTGCTGAAACGAATGTCAGTAAACAGCTTGTTGTGTCCAAATTGATCGGGGTACGCCGTAACGGCCAACCAATGTCCGCAGAACCAACCGAAAGCGCAGATGCGCAAGGCAGCACGGTGCAAACCCACGGCTCGCCGCAACGCAATACGGCCATAGCCAAGCTGGCAGCGGGCGCGATTGGAATCGTGTTCGGTGACATTGGCACAAGCCCGCTATACGCGTTTCGTGAAACCTTCATCGGCGCGCATCCGCTGGAACTGGATCGAGTCCATGTTCTCGGCGTGGTCAGCCTGATATTCTGGTCGATGACCCTGGTGGTGACGATCCAATATGTCAGTATCACCATGCGGGCGGACAACAAGGGGCAGGGCGGCAGCCTGGCGCTGGTGGCGCTGATTTCGGGAGCCATGCGACGATCAAAATATGGCTGGCTGGCGATATTGCTCGGTGTTTTCGCGACGGCGCTCTTCTATGGCGACAGCATGATTACGCCGGCGATATCGGTGCTCTCGGCGGTTGAAGGTCTGGCTGTTGTTCAGCCCGGACTGGGCCACCTGGTCATTCCGATCGCGCTCACCCTGCTGATATTCCTCTTCCTGCTGCAGTCGCGCGGTACCGCGAAAATTGGCGCATTATTTGCGCCGGTGATGTTTGTCTATTTTGCTGTCATCGCTACGCTTGGCATCATCCAGATCGTCGAGCATCCCTCGATCCTCTTTGCCTTCAACCCCTGGTATGCCGTGCAGTTTTTCATCACCGACGGAGTGAAAGCCTTTCTGGCGCTCGGTTCGGTCGTGCTGGCTGTGACCGGTTCCGAAGCCCTGTTTGCCGACATGGGCCATTTCGGCAAGAAGCCGATGCGCGTCGCCTGGTATGGTTTTGTCATGCCGGCTCTGCTCTGCAACTATTTCGGGCAGGGCGCGATGATCCTCTCGCTCGATGCCGCTGGCGCAGCCGCAGCGATTGAAAGTCCTTTCTTCATCATGGCACCGGAAGTGCTGCGCTTGCCGCTGGTCATATTGGCGACCATGGCGACATTCATTGCCAGCCAGGCCGTGATTTCAGGCTCTTTCTCGGTCACTCATCAGGCGATCCAGCTTGGTTTCATTCCGCGCCTGACGATCAAGCATACCAGCGCGTCGGAAGCGGGGCAGATCTATATTCCCTTCGTCAACTGGGCGATCATGATCGCGGTCATCCTGCTGGTGCTGACCTTCCAGAGTTCGAGCAACCTTGCCTCGGCTTATGGTATCGCCGTCACCGGTGCGATGTTCATCGACACTTGCCTGCTGGCGATCGTGATGGTGGTTCTGTGGAAATGGAAGCTATGGATCACGGTGCCATTGCTGGCCATCTTCTTCATCGTCGATGGCGCCTATTTTGCCGCCAACCTGACCAAGGTCCCCGATGGCGGCTGGTTCCCGCTGGCTGTTGGTGGCGTTGCTTTCATCATCCTGACGACCTGGGCCAAAGGCCGGCAGATCATGCGGAAGAATATGGCAGAAGCAGCCATGCCGATCGAAATTTTCACCAAATCCGCTGCCAATAGCGCCACCCGCGTACCCGGAACTGCGATTTTCATGGCATCTTCTTCTGCCGGCGTGCCATCGGCGCTGCTCCACAATATCAAGCATAACAAGGTCATTCACGAGCGGGTGGTAATCCTGACCGTCAACATCAAAGACGTCCCGACGGTTTCTGCCAACAACCGCTGCGAAGTGAAGGATCTCGGGCATGGCTTCTACCGCCTCATTCTCCATTTCGGCTTCATGCAGGAAACCGATGTTCCGGAAGCGCTGAAACAGGTCAAAGGCTGCGGTATGGAATTTGACATGATGACCACCAGCTTCTTCCTGTCGCGCCAGACCTTGCTGCCGTCGAAGAAACCGGAAATGATGATCTGGCGGGAAAAACTCTTCGCCTGGCTGCTGCGCAACGCGGCGACCGCGATGGAATTTTTCAAATTGCCCAGCAATCGCGTGGTGGAGCTGGGAAGCCAGATGGAAATCTGACGGGCGGGTAGGTTGGTATCTGGATGATATTTCAGGACGTTATTGAACACGGTTAAGGCCGCATATGTTTTTCTATCGGAAAGAGACCCCGGCCTTCGCCGGGGTTGATCCCACCCTGCGCTGCGACAGGCTGCTTCGTCACGCTGCGCATCACGTGGCGCGTCAAATATTTGGTGGCCTATCATTGCGCTCTCTACTAAATAGCGGCCATCCCGATTCTATTGACAGGAACAGCCCATGCGCGTCGCCATTGCCTCCGATCATGCCGCCCTCGATATGAAGGCTGCGCTGGTGGATTGGTTGCAAGAGGCAGGTCACGAGGTCAGCGATCTGGGGCCGATGACAGCCGATAGTGTCGACTATCCCGATTATGGCTATAAGCTGGCCCAGGAAGTGGCATCGGGCCGTGTCGAGCGCGGCGTAGCGCTTTGCGGGTCCGGCATCGGAATTTCCATGGCCGTCAATCGCAATCCGGCCTGTCGCTGTGCACTGGTCTCCGAAGGCCTTTCGGCGAAACTCTCGCGCGAACATAATGACGCGAATGTCATCGCGATGGGCGCAAGGCTCGTCGGTATCGAAATCGCGAAAGACTGTCTCGACGTCTTTCTGAAAACCCCATTTGGCGGCGACCGGCATCAGCGCCGCGTCGATAAACTGTCCGCACCACAAGCCCAAGGAGCAAGCGCATGAGCAACGTCGCAGATATTCAGGATATCAGGCAGACCGGTTTCTTCGACTTTTCGGTCGACGAGAGCGATCCTGCGGTTGCCGGAGCGATCAATTCCGAATTGACGCGCCAGCAGAACCAGATCGAACTGATTGCGTCGGAAAACATCGTCTCCAAGGCGGTGTTGCAGGCGCAAGGCTCGGTCTTCACCAACAAATATGCCGAAGGCTATCCCGGACGCCGCTATTATCAGGGCTGCGCGCCGTCTGATGATGTCGAGACGCTGGCGATCGAGCGCGCCAAGCAGCTGTTTGATTGCGGTTTTGTCAATGTGCAGCCGCATTCGGGTGCGCAGGCCAATGGCGCAGTTATGCTGGCGCTGGTCAAGCCTGGTGATACCATCCTCGGCATGTCGCTTGATGCGGGCGGCCATCTGACCCATGGCGCAAAACCTGCGCAATCGGGCAAATGGTTCAATGCGATCCAATATGGCGTCAACGAGGATGATCACCTGATCAACTATGAAGAAGTCGAGGCTCTGGCCAAGGAGCACCAGCCGAAACTGATCATCGCCGGTGGTTCCGCCTATCCGCGCCAGATCGATTTCGCCAAGTTCCGCGCGATTGCCGACTCTGTCGGTGCGATCTTCATGGTCGATATGGCGCATTTTGCCGGACTGGTTGCCGCCGGACTGCATCCCAGCCCGCTGGATCATGCCCATGTTGTCACGACTACGACGCACAAAACCCTGCGCGGACCGCGTGGCGGCATGATTTTGACCAATGACGAAGCTATTGCCAAGAAGATCAATTCTGCGGTTTTTCCTGGCCTGCAAGGCGGCCCGCTGATGCATGTGATCGCTGCCAAAGCGGTTGCTTTCGGCGAGGCATTGCGTCCCGAGTTTAAAAGCTATTCTGCTGCTGTCATCGAAAATGCCAAGGTTCTCGCTGCTACACTCAAGGAACGCGGCGCCGATGTCGTCGCCGGTGGCACCGACACCCATCTCGCGCTGATCGATCTGTCACCTCTGGGAATCACCGGCCGCGACGCCGATGAAGCGCTCGAACGGGCTGGCATCACCTGCAACAAGAACAGCATTCCCAATGATCCGCAGCCGCCGATGAAGACAAGCGGTATCCGCGTCGGTTCTCCCGCCGGTACCACCCGCGGTTTCGGCCCGGTCGAATTCCGGATGATCGGTGACATGGTTGCGGATGTGCTGGACGGACTGCGCGAAAAAGGCGAGGGCGGTGATCCGTCGGTAGAAGCGGATGTTCGTGAGCGGGTGCAAGAGCTTTGCGACCGTTTTCCGATCTATCAGGATTGATCGGAAAACCAGACCATGCGTTGCCCTTTTTGTGCCCATGACGACAGTCAGGTAAAAGACAGCCGTCCGACCGAGGATAATACCACGATCAGACGCCGGCGTCAGTGCGAGGGCTGCGGCGCGCGGTTCACAACTTTCGAACGCGTGCAGCTTCGCGAAATTACGGTGGTCAAGAGCGAAGACCGCAAGGAACCTTTCGACCGGTCGAAGATCGACCTGTCGGTTTCCCTGGCTTGCCGCAAACGCGGGCTGGCGCAAGAGCAGATGGACCAGCTTGTATCCGGGATCCAGCGGCAGCTGGAAACCAGCGGCGAAACCGAAATTCCTTCGCAGAGAATTGGCGAGATGGTGATGGACGGTCTCAAAGCCCTCGACAGCGTTGCCTATATTCGTTTTGCGTCGGTTTATAAGGATTTTACCGAGGCCAAGGATTTTAAAGAATTCGCAGGCAGCTTGAAAGACGTTGACGGGGCGTGAGCAATCAGCCCGCAATCATATTGGTAAACCCGCAACTCGGCCAGAATATCGGAAAAGCTGCGCGAGCCATGCTGAACTTCGGGTTGACCGAGATGCGCATCGTCAAGCCGCGGGACGGTTGGCCCAATCCGGATGCCGGCCCATCGGCTTCGGGCGCGGATCAGGTGCTGGAACATGCTCAGGTCTTTGAAACCACGGCGGAGGCCGTGGCTGATTGCGCCCATGTCTATGCCACCACGGTCCGCAAACGGGGCATGACCAAGACGGTGCTGACGCCTTGGGAAGCGGCAGAAGACATGGCGCAGGCGAGCGGCAAATGCGCGATCCTGTTCGGGCCGGAGAGATCAGGTCTGGAAGTTGTCGATGTCGAACTTGCGCGTAAGATCATTACCGTGCCGATCAACCCCGAGTTCGGATCGCTGAACTTGGCGCAGGCTGTCATCCTTGTGGCTTATGAAATATCCAAAATCGATAGCGCCGCCAATGTCCAGCCGACGCTGGAAAAGAAAACGACCGAACCGGCTCCGCAAAAAGAGCTGGATATGTTCTACGAGCATCTGGAGCGGGCGCTGGACAAGAACGGCTATTTCTATCCGGCCGAGCGGGCTGTTGCCACGAAAGTCACGCTTCGAAATATGCTGACCAAGCCGGCCTGGACGACCGAAGAGGTCAAGACATGGCGCGGTGTTGTATCTTCGCTGGAGAGACCGCCGCGCAAGGATAAGGCCGAGAAAAAATAGCCATCATATCGGCTATTTGCGAAGCTGGTCCCATTTCTGCATTTCATAGCTGATCGATGTTTCTACCAGCATTTCCCATATGGCCGCCATAGTCGGCACCGGTATGGATGCTTGCTCTGCCAGCCTTTTTACATTCGCCAGAACCTCTGCCTTGCGGCCCTCGTCCCTGACTGCCTTGCGGTCCTGTTTG
Source organism: Parasphingorhabdus sp. NYA22 (assembly GCF_976973735.1). Lineage (NCBI taxonomy): Bacteria > Pseudomonadati > Pseudomonadota > Alphaproteobacteria > Sphingomonadales > Sphingorhabdaceae > Parasphingorhabdus > Parasphingorhabdus sp. NYA22. Next base: position 1,582,070 of record NZ_OZ333477.1, read on the forward strand.
ATTCGCGCTGCCGCATCCATGCAGGCAAAACGGCGCCGGAAAAGATCAATCAACTCCGCATCAAGTTGATCAACAGCTTCCCGCACGTGCTTCATATCGCGAATTTGATTAATGGTTTCAGTGGTTACGGTCATGGCAGCGCGAATAATTTACTAAGAGCAGAATGTCGAGCAAGAAGGCAGTTTGGGGGTGGATATTGTGGCGGACTACCGATATATTGCTTGTAACATTAGATTTTAAGTTCGGAGTAATTATGATTTCACTACTTTTATCACTGGCAATGGTTGGCGATACGCAGACGATGGATAGCAAAGAGCAATCGGCGGACGACAACAAGCGCGTATGTCGGTCTGTTGAGACTCTCGGGTCCAAAATCCCCAAGCGTGTCTGTCGTACCCAAGGAGAATGGGCGCAGTTGGACCGGGCAAACTCAAGCATGAGCACAGAATCGATCCGGCGCGATCATAGTTACAGCCGAGGCACGCAAAACAGTAACTGAGCTAAGTAATAGTTCATGCTGTTTGCCTGAATTTTCAAGAATTTTCATGTATCAGGCGCCTTGACAGATTTGAAGAAATCTGTTCAAGGCGCCACAGCAATTGGCCCCGCACCCCGGTGAAGCGGCGGCCGCATCAAGACCTGTGTTTTGATGGTGCGCTCCGGGAAGACGTAAAAACAGCAAATCAGGAGTCATTGATATGACCAAACGTACCAGTTCCAAGTATAAACTCGATCGCCGTATGGGCGAGAATATCTGGGGCCGTCCCAAATCTCCCGTCAATCGTCGCGACTATGGCCCGGGCCAGCACGGTCAGCGCCGCAAGGGCAAGCTTTCCGATTTCGGTATTCAGCTGCGCGCCAAGCAGAAGCTCAAGGGCTATTATGGCGACGTGACGGAAAAGCAGTTCCGCCGCGCCTATAAAGAAGCCGCCGCGATGAAGGGCGATACCAGCCAGAACCTGATCGGCCTGCTCGAGCAGCGTCTCGACATGGTTGTCTATCGCGCCAAATTCACCCCGACCATCTTTTCTGCCCGTCAGCTCGTCAGCCACGGTCATATCCGGGTAAACGGCGTCAAATGTAATGTTGCATCGCGCAAGGTTGTACCGGGCGATGTGATTTCGCTGAGCGACAAGGCTCAGGAAATGCTGCTCGTTATCGAAGCGCAGAGCCTGCCAGAGCGTGATATTCCTGAATATGTCAATCCAGACGGCACGGACAAAGTAACCTATGTCCGCATCCCGACACTGGACGAAGTGCCGTATCCGGTAACCATGGAACCCAATCTGGTCGTCGAATTCTATTCGCGCTGATTGTTTTCAGAAATTTTCAAGAAAAGGCGGCTTTCAACAGCCGCCTTTTTTTTGTCCTGTGTTTCGGTGGTGATCGTTGGCCCGTGGCAAGGCCGCGGTCCAACGTCTTCAAGGCTCCTTGCCTTGCTGAATATCGTCTGCCATTGAGTACATAACGATTTTCGGAACTGAAAATTTCAGAAGGAAAAGCATGATGTTGAAACGGTCTCTCTGGGTGCTGTTGGCGCCGTCTCTGGCACTGGCCGGCTGCACGAAGATTGAAGAGGGTGATACGGCAGCAGCGCTGCCCGAAATCGCGGCACCGGAACTGTCGGTTGAAACGATGAAGTCGATCACCGAGGAACTTTCGTCGGACGCCTATGAAGGCCGTGCGCCTGGTACGCCCGGTGAGGAAAAGACGCTGGCGCTGCTGACGAGCAAATTTGCCGAAGCCGGACTGGAGCCGGGCAATGGCGATAGCTGGTTTCAGGATGTGCCGCTGGTCGGGATTACCTCGAAAAACATGTCTCCTTTGAAAATCATCGGCGGAAAGAGCGATTTGTCTTTTGCTTTTGGCAGTGACTATGTCGTCTCGAGTTATCAGGAACAGCCGAAAATTGACGTTGCTGACAGCGACATGGTGTTTGTCGGTTATGGTATCAACGCTCCCGAGCGCGGCTGGAACGACTATGCCGGGGTAGATGTTAAAGGCAAAACCGTCGTCATATTGGTGAACGATCCCGATTTCGGCACCGAAAGCCTCGAAGGCGAATTTGGTGGCCGGGCGATGACCTATTACGGGCGCTGGACCTATAAATATGAAGAAGCGGCGCGACAGGGGGCTGCTGCGGCTTTGATCATCCATGACACCGAGCCAGCAGCTTACGGCTGGAATGTGGTCGAATCGAGCTGGACAGGCGAACAATTTTACGCGCAGTCGGCTAATGGCGGCGCGGACCAGACCAAATTGAACGGCTGGATCCAGAAGGATGCGGCAGCCAAGATTTTTGCAGCAGCTGGTCAGGACCTGACCGCGCAAATGGCGGCAGCGAAGAAAAAGGGTTTCAAGGCGATTGACCTGAAGCTGAAGGCATCTGCTTCGCTCGAGAATGATATCAACAAAACCGACAGCAAGAATGTCGTCGGGATTTTGAAGGGCAAGACCCGTCCTGATGAATATGTAATCTATACCGCGCATTGGGATCATCTTGGCCGCTGCAAGCCGGCGCCGGATGGTGACGATATCTGCAATGGTGCGGTCGATAACGCTACCGGTACGGCAGCGCTGGTCGCTCTGGCGGAAGCCCATGTCAAAGCCGGTGCACCCGATCGCAGCATCATCTTCCTCGCTGTCACCGCCGAAGAGTCAGGCCTGCTGGGTTCGGCTTATTATGCGCAAAATCCGATTTACCCGCTGAGCAAGACGGTGGGCGGAGTGAATATGGATGCATTCGGAATGGCCGGACCGGCGAAAAATGTGATCGTTGTCGGGAAAGGCAAGTCGCAACTGGATCGTTATCTCGAAGCGGCGCTGACGGAAGATGGCCGGGTGGCCGAAGCCGAGCCGACACCGGAGAAGGGCTATTATTACCGGTCAGATCATTTCAGCTTTGCCAAGCTCGGCGTACCGATGATCTATTTCGAAGGTGGCGAGGATCTGGTCGAGGGTGGCCGCGAAGCCGGTGAAGCGATTTCGAAAGACTATACCGAAAACCGTTATCATGGTCCGAAGGACGAATATGATCCGAACTGGAACTGGGATGGCGTGATGGGCGACTTGAAAGTCTATTATACCGTCGCCCGGATGCTGGCGATGACGGAAGACTGGCCCAACTGGAACGAAGGCGACGAATTCCGCGCAACGCGGGACAAGAGCCGCGCCGGCAACTGATTCCGGACAACAGGCATGACGAGATGGCCCGCAGAGTGGGAACCGCATCAGGCGGTGTGGATCGGCTTTCCCGGTGATCCGGCGGAATGGCCGCAGGGTCGGGATGCCGCGCAGCAGGAAGTAGCGGCTTTTGCTAATGCCGTTGCCGATGAAGGTGCTGGCGAGCGCGTTGTGCTGGTGTGCCGTGAGGCTGCGGATGCAGATGTCGCACGGGGGCTGGTTCAGTCCTGCGTAGACGTGGTTCTCGAGCCTTTTGGTGATGTCTGGCTACGTGATACCGCGCCAATTTTTGTCATCGGTCCGGATGGCCTTAACGGTCGGGATTTCGGCTTCAACGGCTGGGGCGGCAAATATGAGATGGCTGGCGATCAGGATATCGGGGCGCGCTTGTCGGACCGCTTCGGTTTGGGCAACAGCGAGCAGGCTTGGATATTGGAGGGCGGTGCGATCGACGGCGATGGCACGGGCCGTTTGATTACCACCGAGCAATGCGTGCTCAATGCCAATCGCAATGACGGGCTAACCAAGGAACAGGCCGCTGCGCGATTGCGCGAAGCTCTGGCGGTGGAGCATATCTGCTGGTTGGGTGACGGGCTGGCTGCCGACCATACCGATGGCCATGTAGACAATCTTGCCCGTTTTGTCGCTCCGGGCACTGTGGTTATTCCGCAAGCCGAGACTGATGATGATCCCAATGCGGAGATTTTTGACGATGCCGCACGGCGTGCGGAATCTGACGGTCTCACAGTGGTTCGGCTGCCGTCGGCCGGACGATATGAGGTTGACGGCGACATCGCGCCGGCCAGTTACATGAACTTCTATATCGGGAACACTGTGGTCGCGGTTCCGCAATATGGAGCTGCGAACGACAGCAAGGCGGTCGATCGGATAGCGGCTCTTTTCCCCGACCGTAAAGTGATCGGGCTATCCAGCCAGGCGCTGTTGCGAGGCGGCGGCAGTTTCCATTGCATATCGCAACAGATCCCGCTGCAAGCGTAACCTGAACGCCAATTTGCACGAACTCTTGTCCGGAGGGTGGAAGATGCTACGCTTCCATTCCTATCGAAGGGACGATTGATGACGGACGGCATATTGGGCGTATTGAGTGCGCTGACCTATATTTTCATTCTGTTGCTCGGGCTGGGACTGGCGGCTTTCGTCGTTCTGTTCATCATAGACATAACCCAGAAACAGGACGCGGTGCGCCGGAACTATCCGGTAATCGGGCGCTTCCGCCATATTTTCTCCGAACTGGGTGAATTTTTCCGGCAATATTTTTTCGCCATGGACCGCGAGGAAATGCCGTTCAACCGCGCCGAGCGGGAATGGGTAGAGCGCGCCGGCAAGGGCATGGACAATACGATCGCATTCGGATCGACCAAGAATCTCGATCCCCCCGGTACGGCAATTTTCGTTAACTGCCCGTTCCCGACGCTCGAGACCGATGCAGCGGAAACGACGACCTGCATCATCGGCGAACATTCGAGGCATCCCTATGAAGCCACATCCTTTTTCAATATTTCCGCGATGAGCTTCGGGGCCTTGTCCGTGCCAGCGGTTCAGGCCTTGTCACATGGGGCCAAACTGGCGGGATGCTGGCTCAACACCGGGGAGGGCGGATTGTCGCCTTTCCATCTTGAAGGTGGCTGCGATATTGTCTTCCAGATCGGCACCGCGAAATATGGCGTTCGTGATACTGACGGAAGCCTCAGCGACGAGAAGCTGCGTGGTATCGCGGCGCACAAACAGGTCCGGATGTTCGAGATAAAGCTGTCGCAAGGCGCCAAGCCCGGCAAGGGCGGCATATTGCCTGGCGAGAAAGTGAACCGGATGATCGCGGAAATTCGCGGCATCACGGAGGGACAGCCAAGCATATCGCCTAACCGCCATCCCGAGATCAACAGCGTCGATCAATTGCTCGACTTCATTCACCATGTGCGGAAAGTGACGGGCAAACCCACCGGGATCAAGGCGGTGGTCGGGGCCTATGGCTGGCTGGAGGAATTGTGCGAGGCCATCCATCAGCGCGGGATCGAGAGTGCTCCGGACTTTTTCACGCTGGATGGCGGGGACGGAGGGACCGGCGCCGCGCCAATGCCGCTGATGGACAATGTCGGGCTGCAGCTGAAGGAAAGCCTGCCGATGCTGTCCGATATTTTCCATCGCTATGGCTTGCGCGACCGGATCAAGATTATCGCTTCGGGAAAACGGATCACACCGTCCAGCGCCGCCTGGGCGATCTGTGCGGGTGCGGATTTTATCAACACGGCGCGTGGCTTCATGTTCTCGCTCGGCTGTATCCAGTCGCTGAAATGCAACAAGAATACCTGCCCGACTGGCGTCACCACCCATAATCCCCGTCTGCAGCGCGGACTCGATCCGCAGGACAAGAAAGTCAAAGTGGCCAATTACTGCAAGAATATCGTCCACGAGGTCGAAGTGATCGCGCATAGTTGCGGCGTTGACGAGCCTCGCAAACTGGGCCGCAAGCATGTCCGGATCGTCCAGGATACCGGTAAATCCGTTCCGTTCGACGAACTTTATCCGCGGCCCGAGGTTTTGCCGCAATATAGGGCATCTATGGAAAACGCCCGTTAATATATATTGTGTACTGACCTTGCTCGCGTAGTTATGCAGGCAAGAAAGATACCGGACATCTGAAAGGAACGACAAGATGAAGAAATTACTGATGGCGAGCGCGGCACTGGCAATGCTGGGAGCCGCCGTCCCTGCGGCTGCAAATCACCATGAAAAACACGGCGCCGCAATGACCGACGCCAGTCTGCAGGCGATCCTGGATCATCAACGCCGCGCCGGAGACAAGGCCCGCGATGTCTATCGCCATCCTGCAGAGACGCTCAGTTTCTTCGGCGTCAAACCCGGACAGACGGTTGTCGAATACGGACCCGGCGGTGGCTGGTACACGCGCGTGTTGGCGCCCTATCTCGCTGCTAGCGGGCAATATATTGCGATCAACGCAGACAGTTCCGGCAGCAGCTTCCCGAACCGGGCCCGCGAAGCGCGTACCAAGGGCTGGCCCGAAAGCTTTCCGGCTACAGCAGAGAAGTGGACAGGCGTTGATGCCAAGAAAATATTGGCCTTTGAAAGCGATGAATTGCCTGAAGACATGAAGGGCAAGGTCGACCGGATTCTGATATTCAGGTCTCTGCACGGAATGTTGAACAGCAATAGCGCTGATTCCGAATTGCGCGCCTTGCGGAATATGCTGGCGGATGACGGCATGGTCGGGATTGTCCAGCACCGGGCCAAGAAAGACGCAACCTATGCCATGTCCAATGGCAGCAAGGGCTATCTGAAGCAGGCTTCGGTTGTGGCGCTGTTCGAGCTGAACGGTTTCGAGCTGGTCAGTGAATCCGAAGTCAATGCCAACCCGGCCGATATGTCCGACTATGAAGGCGGGGTCTGGACATTGCCTCCTGTTCTCGGATCGGGCGATGCCGACAAAGATAAATATCAGGCGATCGGCGAATCCGACCGTATGACATTATTGTTTAAGAAGCGCCCTTAAGCCGCTATCAGGGCTGCTATGACCAATGTAAGCGTAGCAGCCCTGCAGCTGCCCCTCGGTGGCGATGAACAGACAAATATCTATGCCGTCAGCGGCCTGATCGCCGAAGCGGCGGAGCAGGGCGCGCAGATCATCCTGCCACCCGAGCTATTTGCCGGTCCCTATTTCTGCAAGACCGAGGACGAGGCGCTGTTCGCTCTGGCCCAGCCCGTGGGCGAAAGCACGCCGGTGCTCGCCATGCAGAAACTGGCCAAACAATATGGCGTCGCAATCCCGGCCAGTTTTTTCGAACGCGACGGACCGCATCATTATAACAGCCTTGCGATGATCAATCCCGATGGCGAGATCATGGGCGTCTATCGCAAAAGCCATATTCCCGACGGCCCCGGCTATGAGGAAAAATTCTACTTCCGCCCCGGCAATACGGGCTTCAAGGTCTGGGATGTCTGCGGTACCCGGATCGGTGTCGGCATCTGCTGGGACCAATGGTATCCGGAAAGCGCGCGGGCGATGGCCCTGATGGGTGCAGAGCTGCTTTTCTATCCGACTGCAATCGGCTCCGAGCCTTATGATGCGGAATTTGACACAAGGCATATGTGGCGCCGGGCGATGCAGGGCCATGCGGTGAGCAACTGCATGCCGGTGATCGCGAGCAACCGGATCGGGCTGGAGCAAGGCCAGGCTTTCTACGGCCACAGCTTTATCACCAATCAATGGGGTGATCTGGTAGTGGAATATGGCTCAGAGGAAACCGGCGTTCTCACCGCATCTATCGATCTTGAAGAAGCGCGCAAGCACCGCGCCGGCATGGGATTTTTCCGCGACCGCCGGCCGGAGCTTTACGGTCGGTTGACCGAGGATATTTAGGCGTGTCCCTGCAGATATGGTTCCAAAAGCTGACCGCATTGCTGCTGGTTGGCATGGTTTCCATTTCTGCGCCGTCCTTTGCACAGACTGACTTTATCGTCGAATATGAGTCCGGCATGACCGCGACCTCACCGCGCACAACTGCTCCGGCAAAGCCACACTCGCCATTCGCCGTCGACCATTATATCGAACTCGACCGACCGCTCGATTTCGGCGAGCATTTCTGGGATGAGAGTTTCGCACGGGCCAGCGGGGCGCGGGGTTCAGCGCAGATTGTCGTCGATCTGGCAGCAGAGCAGCTCTACGTCTATCGCGCCGGTATAGAGATTGCCCGCACCAGGATCACCCGCGGCTGGGAAGAATATGACACGCCCACCGGCGTTTTCCCGATTCTCGAAAAAGATGCGGACCATTATAGCGGCACCTATAATAACGCTCCGATGCCTTATAATTTACGGCTGACCTGGAAGGGCGTTGCGATCCACGGGGCAGAGGTCGACAGCCTGTCGGCTACCCATGGTTGTATCGGTGTGCCGCTGGAATTCGCCCGCAAGTTGTTTGCCAATGTGCACAAGGGCGACAAGGTTCTGGTGACGCGAAACTGGCGGCCTGAAGTTTATTGATCGGGCCGTCCATCGATGGCCAGATCGAAAATATCCTCAAACATCGCCACCGTGAGCCGCCCCGTATTCAGATTGTAGCGGCTGCAGTGATAGCTATCGATCAGAACGCGGCCAAAGGAGAGTGGATGTTCCGTGCCATGGGCGAACTTGTGGTCCGCCAGCCTCAGCCCCTCCATCCGGATGATACTGTCGTGGGCGATTTTGCCGAGAGCTATTATGACCTGTAGATTGGGCAGGGCGCGGATGGGCTTTTTGAGATAGACTCGGCAATTGTTGATTTCCTCGCCGGTCGGTTTGTTTTCCGGCGGCAGGCATTTGACGGCGTTGAGGATGATTGCACCATTTAGTGTGATGCCATCGGCGGGGTCATTGGCAAACTGGCCGTCCACGAAACCATATTTGGTCAGGGTGGCGAACAGCAATTCGCCCGAGGCGTCACCGGTGAATGGCCTGCCGGTGCGATTGGCGCCTTCTGTGCCCGGAGCCAGACCTACGATCGCCAGCGATGCCTCAGGGTCACCAAAGGCCGGTACGGGCGCGTTCCACCAGTCCGGATGGTCCTTGCGCAGGGTTTTGCGCACGTCGACCAGGCGCGGGCAGCGGCGGCAGCCTTTCGGGGCTTCCGCAACAGGAAGGGGGCTATGATCGCTCACAGCCCCCGCCTAATTTCAAACGGACTTGTCGTCCAGATGATTAGTCTTTCAGTTCAGCCGGAACGATTCCGCCGGCTGCAGCGATCTTGTTCATCACCTGCTTGTGCAGCAGGATATTGTCTTCGGCAGATCCGCTATAATCGCTGTTGCCCAGTTCCTGCGCCAGTTCCTTGCGGTTGCCATAGCTGGCGTCGATCTGGACCAGCTTCATCAGGTCGACAATCGATGTCCGCCAGTTGAGCTTGTCGGAGCCCGGGATGCTGTCCAGCCGGGACGCAACGTCCACTTCGCTAATCGCTGCGCGTTTAGCTGGTGCCGCTGCAACAGGTGTCGCAGCAACTTCGGGTTCTGCTGCCTTGGCTTCGCCGCCAAAGATTGCGTTCTTGATTTTTCCAAAAATACTCATGTCATGCTCCTCGTTGAGTTGGGGGGCTCTCTGTCCGGCTTTTGCCTGCCTACACCCTTGGATGGCAATCTCGGTGTTCGCGGTCGTGGAGTCAATTGTCCTTCTCCGGTCCCCACGGATATGCGCCACCTGCGCCGTGTAAACACTCGTAAAGTCCTCGATTGGGCGGTTTCTCGCCTGAAAATATGCTAGAGACATGGCAAGCAATGAATCAAGCGTGCCGTCACGGCATTGAAGGAGAATGATGATGAGTATTTTGGATATGTTGCAGCAGTCGGGTGGCATTGGCACGATGGCCAAGGATCTCGGGATCAACGAAAGCGTCGCTGAAGCCGGCGCTGCGGCACTGCTGCCTGCCATATTGGGCGGCTTCAAGAAAACCACGCAGGCGCAACCAAGCGGACTGGACGGTCTCGGCGGATTGCTGGGTCAACTCGGTGGCGGCGGACTGCTCGACAGTGTGCTCGGTACACAGCCGACGCCGGTTGAAAAGGGCAATGAAGTGCTCGGCCAGATTTTCGGTTCGAAGGAAGTCAGCCGGACTGTTGCCGCTGGAGCGGAACAGCAGACCGGGATCAGCAGCGACCTGCTGAAAAAAATGCTGCCGGTCGTCGCGATGATGGTGACGGGATATATGGCGAAACAGGGCGGCGACAGCGCTGGCACTGCCGGCAACGGCGGTGGTATCGGTGGTTTGATCGGTGGCCTGCTGGGCGGCGGTAACAAGGCATCATCCGGCGGTCTGGGCGGTCTGGCTTCGATGCTCGACCTCAACGGTGATGGCAATCCGCTCGACGATATCATCGGCATGGCCGGCAAATTGACGCGCTAATCTTTCCCGAACCAGAGGAATTTGAATATGAGCATGCTCGAAAAGATCATGGATATGTTGCCTGAAAATTTCAGTATCGACGATATTGCGGAAAAAGCCGGAATGACGGCGGACGAAGCCAAAAAGGGCGGCGAGGCCTTGTTCGCCAAATTGCGCGATGGCAACACCGACAAGATGACCGCGATCAGGGAAGCCGCTGCCGAAGCCGGTGTCGATCCCGAAAAACTGAAGGGGCTGTTGCCGGCCATGGCGGAGAAGGCCGGTCTCGACGGCGAAGGCAGTCTGATGGACAAGCTGACCGGTGATGACGGGCTGCTGGGCAAGGTTACCGGTTTGTTCGACCGCGATGGCGACGGTAACCCGATCAATGACCTCACCAATATGGCCAAGGGCTTCTTCAAGAAATAGGCTTGGTTTCCAGTGGAACGGGGTCCTCGAGTGCTTCCAGACGGAGGACTCCGCCTTCGACCGCGGCGACTTTCGCGACCATGCCTTTTTTCATGTCCGGCCCTGTTGCTGGCCAGACGCCGTCAGCGACTTTCGCGCGGCCACTGGTCGACGAGACCGCCTCCACGATGGTTACAGTCCTGCCGACCAGCTGCGCCGAACGATTGTTGAGCATGGGATTTTCGCTTTCGACATTGTGCGTCAGATACCAGCGCCGCCCGCCGAGCACCGCGGCTATCGTAGCTAGTCCAAATACGGTTAGCTGACCGGCCAAGGTCATGTCGATAAATAGCGAGAGGATTCCGGTAAGCGCTGCCGCTGCCGCCACCCAGATCAGGAACACACCGGGAACGAACAGTTCCGCCAGCGCGAGGATCGCGGCCAGGCCCAGCCAGAGATATTCCGGATTGTTCAACGTGAAATCATCCATGGTTCATGCTCCGCTTCTGACCGGTCTCACTTGTCCTGATTGTCGAACGGACCCTTGCGCGCGGGTGGCGAGAATATCTGTGGATTGTCGCCAAGTGCTTCTTTGGCCAATGCGCCAATCCCGCCCAATGTACCGATAAGCTGCGTGGCCTCGATCGGGAATAATATCGTCTTGGCATTCGGCGATGTCGCGAATTTCTCGACCGCCTTCACATAGTCTTGTGCAACAAAATAGTTGATCGCCTGGGCATTGCCGCCGGCGATCGCCTCGGACACCATTTGGGTCGCTTTCGCTTCGGCCTGGGCTTCGCGTTCGCGGGCTTCGGCATCGAGGAAGGCGGCTTCTTTTCGGCCTTCGGCCTGCAAAATCTGGCCCTGCTTTTCACCTTCGGAGCGCAGGATTTCGGAGGCGCGTGCGCCTTCTGCATCGAGGATGTTGGCGCGTTTCTCGCGCTCTGCCTTCATCTGCCGGGCCATCGCGTTGATGATATCCTGAGGCGGACGAATGTCTTTGATCTCGACCCGGGTGATCTTGATGCCCCAAGGCGTCGTCGCATCGTCAATCACCGTCAATAACCGGCCATTGATCTCGTCCCGCTTTGATAGTGTTTCATCAAGGTCCATCGAACCCATGACGGTGCGCAGGTTGGTGGTGACGAGGTTGAGAATCGCATTGTAAAGATCATTGACCTCATAGGCGGCCTTGGACGCGTCCAGAACCTGAAAGAACACCACGCCATCTGTGGAGATCATCGCATTGTCCTTGGTGATGATTTCCTGACCGGGAATATCGAGCACCTGCTCCATCATGTTGACCTTGCGACCGACGCGATAGAGAAAGGCGGGGTAGAAATTGAATCCCGGCTGCGCCGTCGTGGTGAAGCGTCCGAAATATTCGATTGTATAATTAAAGCCCTGCCGGACGATCTTGATACTCGCAAAAAGATAGATGATGGTGACCAAAAGCACCAACAATAACAGCGGAATACCCATTTCTATTCTCCTTTGCGAACCATCTCATTATCATTGATTATTTGCGGGATAATGCCAAGGAAAAAGCGAATTTTTCGCGCTAGCACAAGGGTTGCAATTGCCATGCGTTTCATTGCTGTTTTGATTTTTACCGGTTTGATCTTCCCCAGTGCGGCTCGCGCGCAACCGATTGGCGAAGCCGATCTGCTCCGGCATATCGAAATATTAGCGAGCGATGATTTCGAAGGACGGGAACCCGGCACGACCGGCGAAAACAAGGCCGTCAACTATATCGCCAGCCAATGGTCGGCGACAGGCCTCGAAGCGGCAGGCGAAAACGGCTCCTGGTACGCGCCAGTGCCGCTGGTGGAGCGAACGCCAGCGACCTATCGCATATATATTACAGGCAGCAGCCGGAGTGATACCGTGCGCCTGCCGCAGGATGAGATTATCCTGCGGAGCCGGAATTCGTTCTTCCGGCAATATAATTTACCGCTTGTTTTCGCAGGCTATGCCGATTCCGATCAAGGGCAGAGCGGAGCGTCGGTCACAGGAAAGCTGGTATTTCTTCCGCGTAATCCACCGGAAGGTGACGACGATCTGCCGGAATATCGTGACCGCAAACTCCAGTTGATCCGGGACGGCGCGGTCGGGGTGATCGCCATTGTCGAAGACGAGGGGCTCTGGCCGAGATATTCCAGAGCCTTCCAGCGCGGGTCGACGGCTTTGGCCGACCCTGAAAACCACGCGGAGGTCGAAGGCGTGATCAGCTACGATCAGTTCAGAAAGCTGGTCCGGCCATCCGGCCTGGATGCCGAAAAATTGTTGGTCGAAAGCGGCAGCACTGCCGGCTTTGATCTTGGTCTGAGCGCAGATGCCGTGGTGGAGACCAAGGTCCGCAAGTATCTGTCCCACAATGTCGTCGGAAAGATTCCCGGCGCCGATCCGGCAAGCGGCGCCTTGCTGTTCATGGGGCACTGGGACCATTTCGGCATTTGCCGGACCGAAGACCCGCTGGAACCGGGAAAGGACCGGATTTGCAATGGCGCGGTCGACAATGCCAGCGGCATATCGCTGCTGATCGAAACCGCCAGGCGCCTGTCCGCCGAGGAGCACGACCGAGACATATATTTTCTCGCCACGACCGCGGAGGAAAAAGGTCTTCTGGGCGCGCGGGCATTTGTCCAGGCTCCCCCGGTTGCACTCGAAAATTTCATTGCTGTCTTCAATGCCGATACCGTCGCCCTTTCCGACAATCGCAAGAAGATCGCTGTTGTCGGGCTGGGAGAGACGGTGCTGGACGGGGATATCGAGATCGTTGCCGCGCAAGAGGGGCGCGAGATCGATCGCAGCGGCAAGGCGGACGCCTATATCAAACGGCAGGACGGCTATGTTTTTCTGGAACGCGACATTCCCGCCTATATGATCACCAGCGCATTCGCCGACGAGGAACGGCTTCAGGCTTATATTAACGGTCCCTATCATGATGTTAGCGATGAGGTGAACGACAGTCTGTTGCTGGGGGGCGCCGCTGCCGATGCCGATTTCCATGTCGCGCTCGGCCGCTATTTCTCCTCGACTGTGACATATCCCGGAAAAGCCACTAGCGGTTCTGCCGATAACTGATTACATGGGCCGCCACAGAATCACATTCAGACATCGGAAAGTGGCGATAATGAGCAGGTCGAGCAAACATAAAGAAATTCGGTTGGGGCTGACTTTTGATGATGTCCTGTTGCGGCCGGCTGCATCAGATATCGTGCCTAGTCAGGCCAATACCAAAACCCGTCTGACCAAGCTGATCGGGCTCAATATTCCGGTTATTTCCTCCGCTATGGATACCGTGACCGAGTCCGACATGGCGATTGTCATGGCGCAAATGGGCGGCATCGGTGTCTTGCACCGCAACCTCACCCTGGAACAGCAAACCGCAGCCGTACGGCAGGTTAAGCGCTTTGAATCCGGCATGGTGGTCAATCCGATCACCATCGCGCCGGACGCGACGCTGGCAGAAGCGCAGGCAACAATGGCACAGAACCGCATTTCCGGTATTCCGGTGGTCGAGAAATCCGGCAAGCTGGTCGGCATATTGACCAATCGCGATGTCCGTTTTGCCGAAAATCCCAAGCAGCTGATTTCCGAACTGATGACCAAGGATAATCTGGCAACGGTTCCAGCTGGCGTCAGTCAGGAAGAAGCGCGGCGCACCCTGCATCAGCGGCGGATTGAAAAATTGCTGGTGGTCGACAATGATTACCGCTGCGTTGGTCTGATTACGGTCAAGGATATCGAGAAAGCCGTTACCTATCCCAATGCGACCAAGGACGAAACCGGTCGCCTGCGCGTCGCTGCGGCATCGACTGTCGGCGAAAGCGGTCTGGAACGCACGCAGGCGCTGATCGACGCGGAATGCGATCTGATCGTGGTCGATACGGCGCATGGTCATAGCGCCATGGTCGCGCGGGCAGTGGAAGACATCAAGAAACGTTCGAACAATACCCAGATCATCGCAGGTAACGTGGCAACAGCCGCGGCGACCCGGGCGCTGATCGATGCGGGCGCTGATGGCATCAAGGTCGGTATCGGACCCGGATCGATCTGCACCACGCGCGTGGTCGCCGGTGTCGGTGTTCCTCAACTGACCGCGATCATGGATTGTGCGGAAGAAGCCGATAAATCGGGAATTCCGGTTATTGCCGATGGCGGATTGCGCACTTCTGGTGATGTGGCGAAGGCGCTCGCCGCCGGTGCATCTGCGGTGATGATTGGTTCTCTGCTGGCAGGAACTGAAGAAGCGCCGGGCGAAACCTTCCTCTACCAAGGTCGTGCTTACAAGAGCTATCGCGGCATGGGTTCGGTCGGCGCCATGGCGCGCGGATCGGCAGATCGCTATTTTCAACAGGATATCACTGACCAGATGAAACTGGTGCCAGAAGGTATCGAAGGGCAGGTGCCTTTCAAGGGACCGGCGCGCGATGTCATCCATCAACTGGTTGGCGGCGTGAAAGCGGCAATGGGCTATACCGGTTCTGCGACGCTCGAGGATTTGCGCGAACGCGCCGAATTTGTCCAGATTACCAATGCCGGATTGCAGGAAAGCCATGTGCATGATGTGGCAATCACCAGAGAAGCGCCGAATTATCCTACGCGATAGGGTCTCCGGAGGCATCGCGTGATCGAAGCCAAGATAGTCCTGATGATGTTCATCTGGCCTGCCGGGCAGATGGACGACAAGCCGCTCTGGACGAACGAGATTTATCTGACTGTCGAGAGCTGCGAAGAGGATGCTATGGTGCTGAAAGCCAAAATTGCCGCGAAATATGGGTCTGCTACCCGGATGGAACATCAATGCGTCCATTTGGATGATCGGGTGGACACATGACTCCTGCGGCAAGAATGCAAGCCGCGATAGAGATGCTCGACTGGATCATCGCTGCTGCGCGGGACAATGGGGCTTCCGCGGACAATATCGCCAAGAAATTCTTCAAGGAACGGCGCTACGCGGGGTCCGGTGATCGCCGCGCTATTCGCGAACTGGTCTATTCCGCCATCCGGCGCTGGGGCGACCGGCCGGAAAGCGGCAGGCAGGCCTTGCTCGGTCTGGTAGCCGAGCAGCCCGAGTTGCGTGAGCTTTTCAGCGGTTCAAACTATGGTCCCGCTGCGATCGCAGAAGGGGAGCCGGTTGCCAGCGGCGCGCAAATTCCGGATTGGCTGGCGGATAAATTCGCCAGTCTGATCGACGAGCCGGAACGTGAGGCGCTGTTCGATCGGGCACCGCTCCATGTCCGTGTCAACGGCCAGCGTTCTACCGACATGGAAGTCAAATCCGCCTGGCCGGAAGCAGTCGCTCTTGCCTTGCCGCACAGCTATGAACTGCCGGCCGGCAGCCAGCTCGAAGACAAGGCGCTGTTCCGCGAAGGCGCAATCGAAATCCAGGATCTCGGTAGTCAGGCTATTGCAATGGCTGGCGCTGCTGCGAAGCCGGAGCTGGTTCTGGATTTGTGCGCGGGAGCTGGCGGCAAAACGCTTGCTCTTGCGGCGATGCTGCCTGCGGAAAGCAAGATTATCGCGGCGGACACGGATCGCGGCCGTTTGAGCCGCATCGAACCCCGCAAGCGCAGAGCCAGCGCCCGCAATATCGAGACCATCTTGCTCGGGCCGGGCAAGGAAATGGAGTCGCTTGAGCATCTGCAAGCCAGTTGTGATCTGGTGTTGATCGACGCGCCTTGCAGCGGCACCGGCACCTGGCGGCGCAACCCCGAGTTGCGCTGGCGGATGACGCCGAAGCGGCTCGAACACACAACCGAATTGCAGCAACGACTGATCGAACTCGGCAGCGAGCTGGTGAAGCCCGGCGGACGGCTTGTCTACGCCGTTTGTTCGCTTCTCGATGCAGAAGGTGGCGACCAGACGGACAGGTTTCTCGAAAGCCATCCGGAGTGGCGGGAAATATCGATTGATTTGCCGATTGGCCGCCCATATCGTAAAGGCACTCTTCTTTCACCGCATCATGACGGAACGGATGGCTTTTATTTTACCTGTCTCGAAAAATTGTGATAGCAAAACATGTTAAGCCAGCATGCAGATGAATCTGGCTATGGTCGCGAGACCCTATTGGAGCTGATTATGCGTTTTTCACCGGCTGTTGTCGCCTTGTCTCTCGTTTTTGCCACCGTTTCTAGCGCCACTTTCGGCCAGGCTGCGGATATCGAAATCAAGCAGCGCTCGGTTGAATATATGCAATTGGGTGAATCTGCGCAGAAGCGCGGCGAACTTGATCTGGCCGCAGACCTTTATGAAACATCTCTGGTCGTGGATCCGCGCAACGGGTCGGCTTTCATCGCTCTGGCGCAAATTGCCCGGGTGCAGGAACTGCCTGGCAAGGCGATCCGTCTCTATCGCGAAGCACTGATCCTGGACCCGAATAATCTTGACGCATTGGCCGGACAGGGTGAGGCGCTTATCCAGCGCGGCGCGCTGGAAAAAGCCCGGGTGAACCTGTCGCGGATTGAAACCCTTTGCCGTTCACGCTGTGCGCAAAATGACCAGCTGGCATCGGCGATCAAACTGGCGGAAAAGAAACCGGTTCTGTCGGCGGAAGCGGTTACGCCCAAGCCGCAAATCGGTGACGAAGAACCGGTTACCGAAACGCCCTGAAACAGGCCGTCGTTACACTTTAGAAATCATAGACCAATGTTGCGCGGCTGAGCGTATCGGTTTTGATCCGGCCGATTGGCGGGTTGGTTTCATGTTCAATCGTATAGGAAAGACGAGCGGAAAGCGCGCCGATCAGTTTTGCATCAAGCGCTGACGTCGCCGTCAAACTGGTGTTGTCGCTATCGATGACAACCACAGCCGAGCTAAACCCTTGTGCATCGCTGGCGTAGGTGCCGCCGGCATCCTGGGAAAATTTGAGGTTGTCCGAAATTTTCCAGTCGAGATCGAGACCGGCCAGAGCGGCAAGGCTGCTTTTGGAAGCACCGCCGGAAAAATTTGTGATGCGAAGTGCTGGACCCGCTTTTACCGCGAGGCGCAATTCTTTGGTTTTTACCAGTTCGTAACCCAACCCCCCCGACAAAGTGTACCGGGCTGAAAACCCCTGAAAACGGTCGCGCTCAAATTGCCCCAGCCCATAAGCGTAGAGTCGTTTGTTGAACTTGTAATTGGGTTCGATGGTCGCGCTCAACTGGTCGCGGGTGGTTTTGCCACTATTGCGTTCATAATCCGCGCGGGCCTGAAAATTCAGACGCCATTTTACCGCGTCCTTGACCAGTTTTACCCCGCCGGAGAGGCCCAGGCTTTTTGTATTTCCGGTCGCACGAAAGCCGCCAATTTCACCTTGCCCTTTCCAGTTTTTAAAGAAGCTGGCCTGTTGCTTCTCGCGTTGTGCCGCTGCGGCCTGTTCCGCGAGGCGAGCATTATAGGCGGACATCAAGGCATCAATTTCGGCGAGATCATCCGGGTTCGTCGCTTTGGCGATTTTTACAACCGCGAGCACATCCTGCTTGTTGCCGGATTCAATGGCGGCATCGATCATGGCCTTGACCGGAGGCGGTAATGCGGCGGCTGGCGTGGAGATGCTTGCCGCAACGAGAATTGCGGATGCTAATGCTGGTCTGGTCATAGAAAAATCCCGCTTACTGTTACTAGATCAGCGGCAGAAACTCTTTCAACACCGACCGATACAGGTCCCTTTTGAAGGGGACGATCAAATCTGGCAAGCCCGTGGGGTCGGTCCATTTCCAGTTCTTGAATTCGGGATGTTCGGTCTGGATATCGATATGATCATCTTCGCCGGTGAACCGCATCAGGAACCAGCTTTGCCGCTGGCCGCGATATTTGCCTTTCCAGATCTTGCCGAGCAGTTCGTCGGGCAAATCATAGAGATATTCTTCGGTGCTGCGTCCGATGATCTGCACGAGATCTTCGATAACGCCGGTTTCTTCCCGAAGCTCGCGCAAGGCTGCCGTTTCGGGTTCTTCACCTTTGTCGATCCCGCCTTGCGGCATTTGCCATGCGTCGGGATAGTTGCTGTCCGCCGCATCGAGCCTCTGGCCGACGAACACCTGGCCCGACCGGTTTGCGAGCATGATACCGGCGCAAGGGCGGTATGGGAGATTGCTATAATCGATTTCATTAAACCTTTTCAAAATCTTCGCTGCACCAGACGTTTGATAGTCTTCAGCCGAATCGCTGCCGTAATATCGAACCGGCGCGTTCAGGCTGTTCTTAGCGCATTTCACACCGTCGAGCCTAGCGACTCTTGATATGGAATTCAGATATCCGGTGCCTTGTCAGCAATAGGAAGCACAGCGCCAAAATTCAAAAATCTTTTGGCGAGCATCCCGCCCTATGATTCCAGCGAAGCGAGCAATGTCTTCCACGCGGCAATCATCTTGTCGACATCCTGCTGCGCCGACGGCACGGCTTTGCGGATATTGATGAAGCCATGTACGTTGCCGGGCATTTCCATGAAAGTCGTGTTCACGCCGTGGCGGATCAGATCGGCGGCATAGTCGCGACCCTGGTCGCGAAGCGGATCGAGGCCGGCGGTGACGAGCACGGTCGGAGGCGACGCGGCAAGATCGCCGAGATAGGGCGATACGTGAATGTCATCATCCTTTGGCGCATATTGCTGGTCAAAATATTCCATACTTTCTTTGGTGAGCAGAAAGCCTTCGGCAAATTCGTCCATCGATCCGCCTTCTGCATCCATTCGGGTTGCAGGGTAAATGGGGAATTGGGCGACGATGGGAACCGATGCCGGTTCGGTTGCGAGCACTTGTCCGACTACCAGCGCAAGATTGCCGCCGGCGCTATCGCCGCATGGAATCATGCCGCTGATCTTGAGTTTGAGCTGCGCCTGATTGTCGGCAACCCAGCGCGTTGCGGCCAGGCTGTCCTCGGGAGCAGCCGGGAAGGGCGCTTCGGGGGCCAGCCGGTAATCGACGGCGATGACCGGGATATCCATCTCGCGGGCGATATAGGTGCAGAAACTATGGTGGGACTCGAGATCGCCAATGACGAAACCGCCGCCATGATAGAAGATAATGACCGGCGTTTCCGTGTTGCGCTCGGCCTGACTGTCGTAAAGCCGCAGCGCGATGTCGCCTGCTGGTCCGGGGCAAGAGATATCTTCGATTCGCGGGATTTCAACCGCGTCTGCTTCGAGCATTGCCGCCATAACATTGTACATTTCGCGGGCCATCGCAGGTTCGACTTCCGACATGAGCGGTTGGTCCGACTGTGCCATCATCGTCAAAATCATCTGCACATCGGGGCGTACATAAGCGTCAGTCATCGATCATCTCCTAGCGTTTAATTGACCGATTAGATCAGGCTGCGCGCACTAGGCAAGCGCTAATCGGGACGCGCGTCCCAAACAAATGCTTTATCCCTATTAGTTTTTGTGGTTTGAAGCGGGGCGCATTGCTGCTCTAGAGCGGGTTGCGTAATAATAATAAAGGCACGGAAAAACCCATTATGGCCACCGCACTGAAGCAGGAAGTACCGAATAGTCCCAATCCCGAAGGCGCCGAGAATGTCGTCGTCCGTTTCGCCGGCGATAGCGGCGACGGGATGCAGCTGACCGGGGGGCAGTTCACGCTTTCAACCGCGTTGGCCGGCAGTGATCTAGCGACTTTTCCCGACTTTCCCGCTGAAATCCGTGCGCCGCAGGGTACCTTGTTCGGTGTGTCCGCTTTCCAGATCAACTTCGGTAGCCGCGCGATTGAAACCGCTGGCGATCAGCCTGATGTATTGATCGCGATGAACCCGGCGGCCTTGAAAACCAATGTCGACGCCTTGCGCGCCGGCGGTCTGATCATCGCCGACTCTGGCGAGTTCGGAAAACGGAATCTCGACAAGGCGAAATATGAGAATGATCCGCTGGAAGACGGATCCCTGGCGAAATGGCAGTTGCTCAAGCTGGATATTTCCGCGCTGACGCTCGAAGCGGTGAAACCGTTCGGGCTGGGTAACAAGGAAGCCCTGCGCTGCAAGAATATGTGGACGCTGGGCCTTGCTCTCTGGATGTTCGAACGCGATCGGCAGCCAATCGTCGACTGGCTGAAGGGCAAATTTGCCAAATTGCCGGATGTTGCGGAAGCCAATATCGCGGCGCTCAACGCCGGCCATGCTTATGGCGAAACCGCTGAACTATCCGGTGACGGACTTGGCAGCGGCCATCTGACCACCCGCAAAGTGGGTGCTGCTCCTGCGGCGCCGGGTAAATATCGCACGGTAACGGGCGCAGAAGCCCTGTCGCTTGGTCTGGTTGCTGGCGCGCAGCTGGCCGGTTTGCCGATGTTCTTCGGCGGCTATCCGATCACGCCAGCCTCGGCGATCCTGCATCACCTGTCACGGCTGAAAGAATTTGGCGTGACCACATTTCAGGCAGAAGACGAAATTGCCGCGATCGCAGCAGCGATTGGTGCCAGCTATGCCGGTAAACTTGGGATCACGTCATCTTCCGGTCCGGGTATTGCGCTGAAAGGCGAGGCGATGGGGCTGGCGATCATGACCGAGCTTCCGCTGGTCATTGTCAATTCGCAGCGCGGCGGACCTTCGACCGGCCTGCCAACAAAGACCGAGCAATCGGATCTCTATCAGGCTGTCTATGGCCGCAACGGCGATGCGCCGATGCCGGTCATTGCCGCCCGTTCGCCGAGCGATGCTTTTGAATGCGCGATCGAGGCGGTGCGGATTGCGGTGCAATATATGACCCCCGTGATGCTGCTGACCGACGGCTATATTGCCAATGCGGCAGAGCCCTGGAAAATCCCGGATGTTAGCGGTCTCGAACCATTCCCGACCACCTTCCTCGAAACGATGCCTGAAGATGGTTTGAAGCCTTATGCCCGCGACGAGAAGCTGGCGCGGCCTTGGATCAAGCCGGGCACGCCGGGCTTGATGCACCGTATTGGCGGCATCGAAAAAGGCATTGATACCGGGCATATCGATTATGGTGCGGCCAACCACCAGAAAATGACCGAAATCCGCCGGGACAAGGTTCTGGGCGTCGCGGACAGCATCCCCGATCAGGACGTTGCGTTGGGCAAGGCTGGCGGCAAGCTGGCGGTTGTCGGCTGGGGATCGACCTTCGGGCCGATCCATCAGGCGGTCCGCCGGGCTGTCGAAGCGGGCAAGGATGTGGCCCATATCCATATCCGGAATATCTGGCCGATGCCGAAAAATCTTGGTGACCTGCTGAAAAGCTATGACCGGATCATCGTGCCTGAAATGAATACCGGGCAGTTGAAAACGGTGTTGCGCGATCAATATCTGGTCGATGCGAAGCCGGTGAACAAGGTTTCCGGCCAGCCGTTTACCATTGCCGAAATTGAAGCGGCGATTGAGGAGAATCTGTCATGAACGAGATGACAAAAATCACGACGACGCTGAAAGACTGGGAAACCGATCAGGAAGTACGCTGGTGCCCCGGTTGCGGCGATTACGCCATTTTGAAGGCCGTACAGCGTACCATGCCCGATCTGGGTGCCGATCCGTCCAAGACGGTGTTTGTCAGCGGTATCGGCTGCTCCTCGCGCTTTCCCTATTACATGGAGACTTATGGTTTCCATACCATCCACGGTCGTGCGCCGGCGGTGGCAACCGGCGTGAAGCTGGCCAATCCGGAACTGGATGTGTGGATCATCACTGGCGACGGCGACGCGCTGTCGATCGGCGGCAACCACACGATGCACTTGCTGCGCCGCAATCTCGATTGCCAGGTGATGCTGTTCAACAATGAAATTTACGGCCTGACCAAGGGGCAGTATTCGCCGACCAGCCGTCAGGGTACCCAAAGCCCGTCGACGCCTTATGGTTCGGTCGACCGGCCCGCTTCGCCCTGTGCTTTTGCTTTGGGCGCTGGTGCGCGGTTCGTTGCGCGCGGTATCGATATCCACAAGGGCCTGCCCGATGTCCTCAAGGCGGCCCATGCCCACAAAGGCACGTCCTTCATCGAGATCTTCCAGAATTGCATCGTCTATAACAAGGATGTGTTCGAGGAATTTGCGGCGAAGAAAACCGCAGCAGACACGCAACTGCATCTGATGAACGGCGAACCGATGCTGTTCGGCAAGGGCACCAAGGGTATCACGCTCAATCGCAAGACCTTGCAACTGGAAGTGGTCGACGTTGTCGATGGCGACTGGGAAGCGGCTGACGTGATTGTTCACGATGTCACCAACCGTTCGGTCGCGCATATGCTGATCGAAATGCAGTTCGGCGAATTCCCTATGGCATTAGGCGTCCTCTATGACGATCCGCGGCCGACGTTTGAAGCGGCTGTGGTCGCTCAGAACGAAGCGGCAGCAGCGGGCAAGACACCGGATTTGCAAGCGTTGTTGAGCAAGGGGCAGACCTGGACCGTGACCGAGGGTGGGCCGGAACTGTAAAGGTTTGGGACTCGCACAAAGACACGAAGGCACTAAGATGGGATCGTGCAAGATCTTGAATCTATCGCCAAAATCTCTGTTGATTGCGGGTTTCACCTGTACAGGGATACTGGGCCGGGGCTGCTCGAATCTGCCTATGAGATATTGCTTTTTGAAAGCTTGAAGGAGAAAGGCCTTGCTGTCGAAAGACAGAAGATCATTCCAGTGATCTTCAAGGGCCGGGTTTTGGAAAAAGCTTTTCGGGCTGACTTGATCGTTGAAAAGCAAATTTTGATCGAACTCAAGTCTACCGAGCGTTTCGCGCCCATCCATGCAAAACAGGTGGTCACCTATTTGCGTTTGATGGATTTGCCATTCGGTTTCCTGATGAACTTTGGCGCTGCCACTTTCAAAGAAGGTCTGAAGCGACTAGCCAATGACTATTATGCAAACTAACCCCCTCTTTCTTTGTGCCTTCGTGGCTTCGTGCGAGATAAAATTTTGGACAACCTGACCCACAGCCTCGCCGGTGCCGTACTCGGCCAGATGGGCCTGAAAAAGAAAACCGGCCTCGGCATGGCGACGCTGATCATCGCCGCCAATATTCCCGATATCGATGCAGTGACAACCTTGCTCGGCGGGGTGCAACATTTGGCGCTCCGGCGGGGTATCACCCATGGGCCGATCGCGATGCTGGTTCTGCCCCTGTTGCTGACCGGGATCATGATTTGGTTTGACCGATGGCAGACGAAGCGCGGAAAACGGCCTGCGGACCGGTTGCCGATCCACAAGGGCTGGCTGCTGGCTTTGGCCTATATCGGGTGTCTCAGCCATCCGGCGCTGGACTGGCTGAACAGCTATGGCATCCGCCTGCTCGAGCCGTTTTCGTCGCAATGGTTTTACGGCGACAGTATTTTCATTATCGATATCTGGATTTGGGCGGCGCTGATCGCCGGCGTCTGGATTTCTCGGCGGCGGGAGACGAAGGGGACTGGCAACTGGCGGCGGCCGGCTTGGATCAGCTTTGCCACGGTCTGCGCTTATATTTTTGCCAATGGTTTGATCACGGGCAGGGCAGAAGCAGAGACGGCGACGCTTCTTGACACCAAGGTTTCTGCAGCTGTTGCGAAGAGTCCTGAGAATATGGTCGTGGCAAACCCGCTTCCGCTCCAGTTCTGGAAACGAGAAATATTGTGGCGGAACGAATCCGCATACGGATCAGGAGCTTATGATCTGTTTGGTGGCCTGGTCCTCGACGAAGAACAACGAATCCCGGATTATAGCCGGGTCTTAGAGCCTGAAATAGCAAGAGCCAGCGATGACGCCGCAGCTTTTCTGTTCTGGTCCAGAATGCCGGTGATCAAGGCGGTCGGCGCTCGCGTTACCGTGCGAGACCAGCGCTTTATGGATCCGCTGGTCGGGGACCGGTTCTCGGTCCGGATCAATGTCCGAAAAGACAGGTTGGAACGACCGGCTCCCTGAGGGATGGGTGGGATATGACAAAACCCAGCATCATCTGGTTCCGCCGGGACCTTCGCCTTTCCGATCAAGCCGCTGTGGTAGCTGCTGCTGCCAAAGGCCCCGTCATTCCAGTCTATATTCTCGACGATGAAACGCCAAAACACCGCATCATGGGCGGGGCTTCGCGCTGGTGGCTGCACCGGTCACTGGAAGAATTGGAAGCATGTTTGCAGAATCTTGGGTCGCGGCTGATCTTGCGGTGCGGGCCGGCTTCAGAGCATTTGGCCGAAATTGTCAAATCGACCGGTGCGGATGAAGTGCATGCGCTGCATCATTACGAGCCTTGGTGGCGCAATGCCGAACGAATGTTGGAAAAGTCACTCGGCGATGAGGCGCGGCTGATCCTGCATGACGGCAATTATCTGCTGCCGCCGGGGACGGTGACGACCGGGTCTGGCACGCCCTATAAAATCTACACGCCGTTCTGGAAGGCGCTGCGCCAGCATATGCCGCCGGGGGAAGCCGCTGCTGCACCTGAAAGCCTCGATGCGCCGGACAGCTGGCCGGATAGCGATGCGCTGGATGATTGGGGCCTGTTGCCGACCAAGCCGGACTGGGCAGCAACCTTCGGCGACCACTGGCAGCCGGGGAGCGCTGGAGCGGAAGACAATCTCGAGGATTTTGCCGACAAGGCGGCCGAATATGACGAGGGTCGCAACCTGCCTTCAGAAGAACTGGTGTCGCGCCTGTCGCCGCATCTGCACTTCGGCGAGATCAGCCCTGCGACCGTCTGGAACCGGCTGGCGGGGCAGGGGAGCAAGGTCGAGACCTATCTCAAGGAACTGGTCTGGCGCGATTATGCGCAAAATGTGATCGACCAGTTCCCGCAATATGGCGGCGAGAGCTATCGCGAGAAGATGCGGGCGCTGCCGTGGCGCGATATGGGTGATGCAGACGTCAAAGCCGACTTCAAGGCCTGGTGCCACGGCAAGACCGGCTATCCGATCGTCGATGCCGGGATGCGCGAACTCTGGGCGACCGGCTGGATGCACAACAGGGTGCGGATGATCGCCGCGAGCTTTCTGATCAAGCATCTGCTGATCGACTGGCGCGAGGGCGAGCAATGGTTCTGGGACACTCTGGTCGATGCCGATTACGCCTCCAACAGCGTCAACTGGCAATGGGTGTCCGGCACCGGTGTCGACAGCAATATGTTCGTCCGGATCATGGCGCCGCTCAGCCAGTCGGAGAAATTCAATGCCGGGGACTATATCCGCTTATGGGTCCCGGAACTGGCCGATATAGACGAGCCTTATATCCACGATCCGGAAGATCACGGGTGCAAGCCCAAAGATTATCCGGCCAAGATCATCGGACATAAAGAAGCGCGAGTCCGTGCTCTGGACGCCTATGCAAAGGTGAAATGAGCGCGGGGATTGAAATGCGGGCGGGATGACGATATCAATGGTCCGCAGATCAAAAGGATACTGGGTCGATGAATAAGTAGGTCGCCGTCAGGCAATATCAAAATTACTCACTTCGGTCCTTCGGGCCGGATATTTTGACACCTATATTCAGGATCTCTCATGCACAGACTATCAGGAAAATTTTGTATCATCACCGGTGCTGCCCGCGGCATTGGCAAGGCTATTGCCAAGGCTTTCGTCGACGAGGGAGCGACGGTTCTTCTAACCGACTGCGATCCCGAGACATTGATGGCGGCTGGCGACGAGCTGCACTGTGATACGCTCGTGCTGGACGTCGAGAAGGAAGCGGACTGGGAACGGCTCGCCACTTTGCACCCGGTTGCCGATGTCGTTGTCAACAACGCCGGCGTGACCGGTTTCGAGAAGGGCATCGGTCCGCATGATCCGGAAAATGCCTCGCTCGAAGACTGGCGCGCGGTGCACCGGGTCAATCTTGACGGGACCTTTCTCGGCTGCCGCTATGCGATAAAGGCAATGAAGGACAAGGGCACGGGATCGATCATCAATATTTCGTCGCGGTCCGGTCTTGTCGGTATTCCGGGCGCTGCCGCTTATGCCTCGTCCAAGGCCGCGATCCGCAACCACAGCAAATCGGTCGCGCTCTATTGCGCGCAGCAGGGCTGGCAAATTCGCTGCAACTCGATTCATCCGGCAGCGATCATGAGCCCGATGTGGGAACCGATGCTGGGCGAGGGCGCGGCTCG
Source organism: Parasphingorhabdus sp. NYA22 (assembly GCF_976973735.1). Lineage (NCBI taxonomy): Bacteria > Pseudomonadati > Pseudomonadota > Alphaproteobacteria > Sphingomonadales > Sphingorhabdaceae > Parasphingorhabdus > Parasphingorhabdus sp. NYA22. The sequence goes on from NZ_OZ333477.1 coordinate 1,608,543, forward strand.
AGCGGAATCCGAGAAAGCGCTGGTCCGCGACACGCCGCTGCAGCGGTTCGGCAAGGATAGCGAAGTGGCGGCGATCGCGGTGCTGCTGGCATCGGATGAAGCGGGCTATATCACCGGATCGGAACTGAATATCGATGGCGGTATTCTCGCCGGCTCTGCGGCCGCACCTGGATCGTGAATTAACGGATAGTTCTACGTTGCCAAGCGCTTAGCGCTGGTCCATATTTGCGCGCATGAATGTCGAGACTCCCAGGCGCGGGCAACATCTGCTTGATGCGCGCAAACGTTTCGCCACCGGCGGCGGTTTTTTTGCGCGCCTGTTCGCTCCCGGCTTTCATCATATTCTCGACCGGATCGATGCGGGCATGGATCATGGCACGTTCGAGGGCAAGCTGCCCGACGGCACAACAAGGATATTGGGCGGTCGCGGCGAAGGCCCGATGGCAGCGATCAACCTGCACAGCTGGAACGCGTTGCTGCGGCTGATCAACAGCGGCTCGGTCGGCTGGTATCGGGCATGGGAGCTGGGTGAGTGGGACAGTCCCGATCTGGTCACCGTGTTCGATCTGTTCACCCGCAATCGCGACGGACTGAAAAATACCGGCCGGGCTTCGGGCTTTTTCAACTGGGTGGTCCGGCGGCGGCACCAGAAACGCGACAATGACAAACGGCGCGCGCGGCAGAATATCCAGTATCATTATGATCTCGGCAACGATTTCTACGGCCTCTGGCTGGACGAGAGCATGAGCTATTCCAGCGCCATTTTTAACGGCGAAGCAGCCGATGATGAGGGTGGCCTGGAGCAGGCGCAGCAGAACAAGATCGACGCAATAGCGCAGAGGCTGGCGACTAGCCCGGGCGACAGCGTTCTGGAGATCGGATGCGGCTGGGGCGCCCTTTCGGGCAGTCTCGCGCGCGACCATGGTCTAGACGTGACCGGCATATCTTTGTCCGACGAACAGACGGCATGGGCGAGAGAACATCATCCCGAGGCGCAGTTCCTCATTCAGGACTACCGGGACGTGGAAGGCCAGTATGATGCGATCGCCAGCGTTGAAATGGTGGAGGCTGTCGGCCAGCAATATTGGCCCGATTTTCTCGACTGCATCGCTCGCAATCTGAAGCCCGGTGGCCGCGCGGCGCTGCAATATATCACCATCGCCGACGATATTTACGAACAATATGCCAGCAGCGCCGATTTCATTCAGACCTATATTTTCCCTGGCGGCATGCTGCTTTCGGAGAGCCGGTTCCGGGCGCTGGCCGAGCAACGCGGTCTGCAATGGAGTGATCAAAAGAATTTCGGCCTCGACTATGCGGAGACCCTGAAAATCTGGTGCGAGCGCTTCGATGAAGCGGTCGAGCGCGGGGCGCTGCCGACCGGATTCGACGAGAGGTTCGTTCGTTTGTGGCGCTATTATCTGGCCTATTGCGAAGGCGGTTTTCGCGGCGGCGGCATCAATGTCGCACAAGTAACACTGATAAAAATATGATAAACACGGGAGAGTGGAATAATGAGATTTATCGGAAAAATGGCGATGCTGGGCGTTGCCTGCATCAGCCTGACGGCCTGCGAGCAGGTGCAGAAAGTCGCGGCAAATGCCGCCGGCTTGCCGACTGACGAGAACGTGCTGTTCTGGACCCAGGATCAACGCGACAATGCGTTCCGTCAGATGGAGGTGCTGACCACTACGCGGACGATCGAGGCGGGCGATACTATCCGGGAAATCCCTGCAGGAAAACCGCTGCCGGCCCTTTTGCCAGCGGCTGATGAAACCGATGGTGCCGGTATTTCTATCGACGATTACATGGCGGACCAGCGGCTCGCGGGACTGGTTGTATTGCAGGACGGCAAGGCGCGTCTCGAAGAATATCGGATGGATTTTACCAAAGACGACCGCTGGACCAGCTTCTCGGTCGCCAAGTCTCTGGTCTCGACGCTGGTCGGCGCGGCGATCAAGGACGGTTTCATCAAGTCTCTGGATGATCCGCTGACCACCTATATCCCGGAACTGACGGGCAGCGGCTATGACGGCGTGACCGTCGAACAGCTGCTGACGATGACCTCGGGCGTCAAATGGAACGAGGATTATGAAGACAAGAATAGCGATGTCGCCAAGTTCAACACGACCAAATCGAAAGACGGCGTCGATCCGGTCATTCTCTATATGAAGACTCTGGTCAACGAGGCCGAGCCCGGCACGCGCTGGCAATATAATACCGGCGAGACCAATTTGATCGGTGTGCTGGTGGCCAAGGCTACGGGCAAATCGCTGTCCGAATATCTCTCCGAAAAAGTCTGGAAGCCTTATGGCATGGCCAAGGATGCGGTCTGGATATTGAATGACGGTGGCAAGGAAATCGGCGGTTGCTGTATCTCGGCCACCACGCGAGATTTCGCACTTTTCGGCCAGTTCGCGATGAACGGCGGCAAGATCGGTGACACGTCGGTCGTGCCCGATGGCTGGTATGAAAAAGCCGGCACGAAACAGGCTGATATCGGCTTGGAAGGCCGCGGCTATGGTTATCAGTGGTGGACCTATGATGACGGCAGTTTTGCCGCTCAGGGCATCTTCGGTCAGGGCATCTTTGTTGATCCGAAGCGCAAACTGGTGATCGCCAGCAATGGCAACTGGCCGCGGGCAACGCCGGATGACAAGAAGGCCGGGCGCGATGCTTTCTATCACGCGGTGCAGGCCTATCTGGACAGCGAGGCTGCGCCAGCTAACTGATTAGGGCCGGCTAACTTATCAGGGTTGGGTGATTTCGAACCGCTCGCCGGTTTCGAAATCACTCGCCAATATTTCGACGAGGCGGTCTGCAACAACCGATGGCAGCTTGACGGTGGATGGATCCTCACCCGGATAGGCGCTGGCCCGCATTTCGGTGCGGGTCTTGCCGGGATCGACAATTGCTGTGCGAATCTTGCCCAAATTGCGCATTTCTTCACCATAGCTGAGCAAAAGTGTCTCAAGCGCGGCTTTTGATGCACCATATGCGCCCCAGAATGCCCGCGGCTTGCGGCCGACGCTGCTCGTAATCCCGATCAGCCTTGCGTTGGCGCTTTTGCGAAGCATCGGATCAAATCCGGCGATCAGCGCCTGCTGCGCGATTAGATTGAGCGTCAGGACCTTGTTGAATTCCTTGCCGTCAATGGCTGGAACCGGTCCCAGCGATCCGAGCATGGCGGCGTTGAGCACGAGAATGTCGAGTCCGTCCCAGCGGCCGGATATTGCGGTGGCCAGACGGCCGATACTGTCGCCATCGGTCAGATCGAGCGGAGCGATGGTTGCGGCGCCGCCAGCGAGATGGATCTGCTCTTCGATCTTTTCCAGATCATCGGCGCTGCGCGCGGTAATCACGACATGGGCGCCTTCCTTGGCCAATGCCAGGGCGGTTGCCGCACCGATACCGCGGCTTGCACCCGTAACGAGCGCCAGTTGGCCTTCAAATTTCATAGTCAGTTCGCTGATTGTTTGAGGCGAGGCAGGTCGCCGGATGGTTCATGGTCCCGAGCCGTACCCGATGAGTCGGAACGCTCGTTGAGCATCGTCAACTGGTCCGGCTCTTCTTCACCATCGCGGTCGGTGAGAACGGTCGGATAGGCACCGGTGAAACAGGCATCGCAATATTGCGGCTGGATATCGTGGCGGTTGTCTTCACCGGCAGCGCGGTAGAGGCCATCGATGGAAACGAAAGCCAGACTGTCTGCCTGGATGAATTCGCGCATTTCCTCGATCGATTTCCGGGCCGCGAGCAGCTTTTCCCGCTTCGGCGTGTTCACACCGTAAAAGCAGCTGTGCATCGTCGGCGGGCTGGCGATCCGCATATGGACTTCGGCCGCGCCCGCTTCGCGCATCATCTGGACGATTTTAAGGCTGGTGGTGCCGCGCACGATCGAGTCGTCGACCAGTACGATTTTCTTGCCGTTGACCAGCGGGCGGTTGGCGTTGTGCTTCAGCTTAACGCCGAGATGGCGGACGCCGTCTGTCGGCTGGATGAAGGTGCGGCCGACGTAATGCGAGCGGATGATGCCGAGTTCGAACGGAATTCCCGATTCTTCGGAAAAGCCGAGCGCTGCGGGTGTGCCGCTGTCCGGAACCGGGATGACATAATCAGCAACAACCGGGCTTTCGATCGCCAGTTGCGCGCCGATGCCCTTGCGCACGCTGTAAACCGAACTGCCGTCGACGATAGAGTCGGGCCGCGAAAAATAGACATGTTCGAAAATGCAGGGCCGGGCCTGGTTGTCGGGAAAAGGACGATGCGAGCGCAGTTCGCCGTTGGTGACTACGATCAGTTCGCCGGGTTCGACGCTGCGGACATATTCCGCGCCAACCAGATCGAGCGCGACGGTCTCGGATGCGAAAACATAGGCCTCACCGATCCGGCCCATGACCAGCGGACGGATGCCGAGCGGATCGCGGCAGGCGATCATGCCCTCGGCGGTCATGCAGATCAGCGAATAGGCACCCTCGACCTGTCGCAAGGCGTCGATGAACTTGTCGAGCAAGGTGCGATATTTGGATGTCGCGACCAGATGGATGATGACTTCGGTGTCGCTGGTCGACTGGAAAATCGAGCCATGGCGAACCAGTTCGTCCCGCAATGCCAGAGCATTGGAAATATTGCCATTATGGGCGATGGCAAAGCCGCCGGACGCGAGGTCGGCCTCGAGCGGCTGGACGTTGCGCAACGTGCCTGCACCGGTGGTCGAATAGCGGACATGGCCGCAGGCCGAGTCGCCGCGCAGACGGTTGATTATCTCTTCGCTGTCGAAATTGCCGGCTACAGGGCCAAGCGCGCGGTGGCTGTAAAATTCCTTGCCATTGCGGCAGGTGATGCCGGCGGCTTCCTGACCGCGATGCTGGAGAGCGTGCAGGCCGAGCGCAACCATGGCGGCTGCGTCGTCAATGCCGGCAATGCCGAAAACGCCACACTCTTCCCGCAGCTTGTCATCTTCAAACGGGTGGGTTGTCAGCATATCTCACCTGGCATGTAATTGGACGGGCGCGGGATGCCTGCCATATAGGTACGAAAGGGTGCTTTGTCTGCACCCAATGTCATAAAATCATAATATTGCGTGATTGGGCAAAAAGGGGCTCTGCCAATTGCGCCATTAGCCGTTGCACGGGAACGGATCGCGCCTTAATCCACTGCCATGACAAAAAATGAAGATGATCGAGAGACCGGAAATACGCTCCAGCCGAAATATGATTCGAACGGCCTGATCACGGCGGTTGTCACCGATGATTCGTCCGGCGAACTGCTGATGCTCGCGCATATGAATGCCGAGGCGCTACAACTGACCCAGGAAAGTGGCATCGCGCATTTCTATTCGCGCAGCCGCCAGTGCCTCTGGAAGAAGGGCGAAACCTCGGGCAATATTCTGACGGTGACCGAAATGCGGATCGATTGCGATCAGGACGCGCTGTGGATCAAGGCTGTGCCGGCGGGCCCCGCTTGCCACACCGGCGAGAGAAGCTGTTTTTACCGCAAGATTGTCGACGGCAAGCTGGAGCCGGTCGCTTGAGTCGCATTGCTGCGCTTTCATTAATATTGTTGCTGGCGGCCTGCGGTCAGGGGCAACCCGAAGCCGAAAAAACCGTCGCGGAACTCTCTCCGCTGGAGCAGGCGGCGATCGATGCTGGCGTCATTCCCGATGCCCGCAATGTCACGCTTTCGGGTGCCTTTGAACGGCGCAGCGATTTGGGAACCGACCGGTTTTGCGCGGTGGGTAATGACGAGAATGGCTATCAGGTCGGGATGATCGCGGTGTTCGGGCCGGAAACCAAGTGCGAAGGGCTGGGCGAGGCCGAGCGTGACGGGGAAACAGTCCGGATCACCCTCAACAGCGAGGATAGCTGCAGCTTCTCCGCCCGGTTTGACGGGGTCGAGCTGGAATTGCCCGGCAGTCTGCCGGAAGCCTGTTCAAGCTACTGCAGCGCGCGCGCCGGTTTCGAAGGGGTCAGTTTCTACATGATAGGCGAGGGCGATGCGGTTGCCCGGTCAACCAGTGGCCGCGATTTCGATAATCTATGCCCTGGCGGCTAACATTGACGTTTACGTTAGCGTAAGCTATACGGTGGTCATGTCACAGCCACCAAATCATGCCGAAATTGACACGCCCGACCTGCAAAACCGGGAAACCTACACGATATCCGACCTGTCGGACGAATTTGGTGTCACCGCGCGAGCCTTGCGATTCTACGAGGACGAGGGGCTCATTGCCCCGCACCGCAAGGGTCTGTCGCGCATTTACACGAAGCGCGACCGTGCGCGTCTGGCCTGGATCATGCGGGCTAAAAATGTCGGATTCAGCCTGACCGAGATCCGCGACATGATCGACCTCTACGATCTTGGCGACGGCCGTAAGACGCAGATGCAGGTTACCGTCGAAAAATGTCAGGAAAAGGTCGATACGCTGAAGAAACAGCGCGCCGACATCGACAGTTCGATCAAGGAACTGACCGGTTTCATAAAGACTGTGCAGGACGCCATGGCGGACGCCAAAGCACAGCATCAATAGAGGATAGACACCGGTAATATCCGGTAGCCCCATTTGAGTAGAAAGTAGAAAATCATGCCCAGTTATACCGCACCGATCGGCGAAGTCCGGTTCATCCTCAACGAAGTTCTGCATCTCGAGAATTATTTGAATCTCCCCGGTTTTGAAAATGCGACGCCGGAAATGGTCGACGCGATCCTGACCGAGGCCGGGAAATTTTCGACCGAAGTGCTGCATCCGCTCAACCAGTCAGGCGACGAAGAAGGCTGCACCCGTCACGAAGACGGATCGGTCACCACGCCAAAGGGCTTCAAGGAAGCCTATCAGCAGCTGACCGACGGCGGCTGGACGACCTTGTCGTCGCCCGAGGAATTTGGTGGTCAGGGACTGCCACGCGTGATCGGCAATGCGGTAATGGAATTCATGGTCTCGGCCAATCAGGCGCTGGAGATGTATACCGGTCTGACGCAAGGCGCGATTGCCTCGATCCTCACCGAAGGCAGCGAAGAGCAGAAGCAGACATACGCCACCCAGATGATTTCCGGCAAATGGACCGGAACGATGAACCTGACCGAAGCGCATTGCGGTACCGATCTGGGTCTTATCCGTACAAAGGCGGAACCGATAGCGGGTGGCTATTCGATCACCGGACAGAAGATTTTCATCTCTGCCGGCGAGCATGACATGGCGGAAAATATCATCCACCTCGTATTGGCCAAGACGCCGGGCGCTCCCGATAGCTCGAAAGGCATTTCGCTCTTCATCGTGCCGAAATTCCTGGTCAACGAAGACGGCTCGCTCGGCGAACGCAACGGTGTGAGCTGTGGCTCGATTGAAGAAAAAATGGGCATCCACGGCAACGCGACCTGCGTGATGAACTATGACGGCGCGACCGGTTATATGGTTGGCGAAGAGAATAAGGGCCTGCGCGCGATGTTCATCATGATGAACGCAGCGCGACTGGGTGTTGGCCTGCAGGGCCTCGCGCAGGGCGAGATCGCTTATCAGAATGCGGTGGTCTATGCTGGTGACCGGCGTCAGGGCCGGGCATTGACCGGAGCGCAGGATCCGGAAGAAAAAGCGGATACATTGTTCGTCCACCCCGACGTTCGCCGGATGTTGATGGACGGCAAGGCGTTTACCGAGTCGATGCGCGCACTGGTTCTATGGGGCGCTTTGCAGGTTGATCTGGCGGACAAGGCCGAAACCGAGGAAGATCGGCAGTTGGCCAATGATCTGGTCAGCCTGCTGACCCCCGTGGTCAAAGGCTATGGCACCTATATGGGCTATCAGATCGCCACAGAATCGCAGCAGGTTTACGGCGGCCACGGTTATATTCGCGAATGGGGCATGGAACAGTTCGTGCGCGATGCGCGGATTGCGATGATCTACGAAGGCACCAACGGTATCCAGGCGATGGATCTGGTCGGTCGCAAGCTCGGCCAGAACGGTGGCCGTGCGGTTCAGGCCTTTTTCAAGGTGGTTGCCGACGAGATCGCCGAAGCAAAAGGGCACGAGAAACTGTCCGGATTTGCCGAAGCTCTGGAAAAAGCCAATGGCGAGCTGCAGAAAGCGACGATGTGGTTCATGCAGCATGGCATGGCCAATCCGAACAACGCCGGCGCCGGCGCTTACCATTATATGCATATCATGGGCATTGTGTCGCTCGGACTGATGTGGCTGCGGATGAGCAAGGCGGCGCAGGCCACTCTCGATGCGGGCACGGACAATGCGAAATATTACGAAGCCAAGCTGGTAACCGCGCAATATTTTGCCGAACGGTTCCTGCCGGATACCGGATCGCTTCGCCGGAAGATTGAAGGTGGTGCCGACTCGATCATGGCCCTCGACCCGGAAATGTTCGGGGTCGCCTAAGCTATTGGATCAGGCGGCTTCATTCTGTTCCGCCTGTTGATAGGCCTCTTCCCACATATGAAGGTTTCGCCGGGCATCCTGTACAAAGGGTGACCGGCGAATGCCCCACAAAGCGAGGTCATTGGCCAGCCGGCCAAGCAGGCGCATCGGCCGCTTCACCTGCACCAGCAGGATGACTCGTCGCTGATTGGTTGCATTGTGCACCTCGTGAAAATAGCTGTCGTCGAAGATCAGCCATTTCCCGGGCTCCCAGTGCAGGTCGCTATCCTCGACCTGCATCACGCATTTCTCCGCCCTGTCGGGGATGATCAGCCCGAGATGGCAGGTGACCAGACCGCGTGTAACCCCTCGGTGACGCGGAATCGTGGCACCGGGCTCGAGAATCGAGAAAAAGGCCGAGTTGAGATCGGGTATCCGGTGCACCAGCTCCGTTGTTACCGGCGCACGGGCGCAATTTTCCGCCACTTCATAACCATAGCCGATCAGAAAGAAGGAGCGCCAGTTTCCGTCACCGGCAATCCGCGCATGATCGGGTGAAATGTCCCTGAGCGGCGGCACGGCATCGCGGTGGCGCAGAATTGCAGCGGCTTCCGCGGCGATGATCTGCCATTTTTCGGTCAGGCTGTCGGTCCATGGAAAAGCATTGGCCTGAATGACCGGTTCTGTCGGGATTTTCGACTGGCCTGTCGATATACGGTTCATCGTGTCGCGCAGCCGCTTGCCGATCTTGATGATCAGGGGGCGATCCTGTTGCTGTTGCGTGGTCATGGCTTGCAACCTTTCAGTTGAAATATCGCCGACCCGTTGTTGGGATTATACAGCGAAATGTGACGATAATTCGACAGAGTGTTGCCGAAATTCTGTCAGAAGCGGCACCGGTATTCGGCTGCGACAAATGGTGTTTATTTGTCGATAGATGCCTGAATTCAGCCATTTATCGCCGCTTTCGACCATGTGGTCGAAGGTCTGTGGACCCGTGGCGGCGAATCCGGCAGCACGTTCGGTGACAGGGGAATGATATGCATAAGGAGTATATGCAATGCATTCCAGAAGAGCCCAAAACAACATGCGCCGGATGACGCCCTTTCTGATTACCGTCGGACTGGGACTATCGGTTGCAGCCCATGCGGCAGAACCCGAAGCCACCGACGAGATGCAGTCGGAAATCCCGGCACCAACCATCGATACCGATGGTGATGGATTGATGGATGCCTGGGATCGCAGCGGCAACGGGCAGCCCGATGCCTGGGACAGCGATGGTGATGGCCAGCCCGATCTGCTCGACAATGATGGTGACGGTAAGCCGGACTAGTTCCGCCGTTCCCGCAACTTTGGAACACCGGACCTAATATTGGTCCGGTGTTCTTTTATTCTCGAACAGCTCGTCAAACATGCTGAGCATGGCGGCCTTGCTTTGCCGGTCCGCCGATGCGTTGTAGCGGACGGCTTCGATCGATCTTGAATTGCTGCTGATGTCGGTGAATCCGTGGACCACGCCGGAATAGATATGCATGTGGCAATCGGCACCGGCAATATCCATTTCCTCGAGAAATTCGCGGAACTGTTTGGGCGGGACGAGCGGGTCGGCCCGGCCGTGGCAGACCAGGATGCGTGCCTTTATCGTGCCGCGCTTGGCCGGAAGCGGTGTTGCCAGCAGCCCGTGGAAACTGACTACGAGAGCGATGTCCTCGCCGCCGCGGGCCATTTCGAGAACGATTTCACCGCCCATGCAATAGCCGATCGCAGCAAGCCGGTTGTTCGCCAGTTTCGACCGCGTCCGGAGTTCATCAAGCGCACAGCGGAACCGATCGCGATAATATTCGGCATCGGCGCGCAAGGCGTCGGCCAGTTGCCGCGCTTCGCGCATATCGTCAATCACGCCCTTGCCATAGAGGTCGCAGACCATCGCACTATAGCCGAGCGAAGCCAGCCATCTGGCGCGATCGAACATCTGCTTGGTCGGTCCGGCAATGGTCGGAACGATCAATATGCCCGCGCGCGGATAGCGGCTGGGTTGCGCCATATAGCCGGACAGCACCACATCACCATGCCGGTAGGTGAATTGCTGGACCTCGATCGAGCTCATTCTTCGGGCAAAAACTCTGGCACGGAGAGATAGCGCTCGCCGGTATCATAGTTGAAGCCGAGGACTTTCGCCCCGTTGCCCAGTTCCGGCAGCTTCTGCGCGATAGCCGCCAGCGTTGCGCCGGAGGATATGCCGACCAGCATGCCCTCTTCCTTGGCGGCTCTCAACGCCATGGCTTTGGCATCGGCGGGTTCGACCTGGATCGCGCCGTCGATGCTTTGCGTGTGGAGATTGCCGGGGATGAAGCCGGCGCCAATGCCCTGGATCGGATGCGGGCCTGGCTGGCCGCCGCTGATCACTGGCGAGGAGGTCGGTTCAACCGCGTAGACTTTCAAATGGCTCCAATGCTCTTTCAGCACCTCGGCCACGCCGGTGATATGGCCGCCGGTGCCAACCCCGGTGATGATGGCGTCCAGCGGATCATCCTTGAAATCATTGAGGATTTCGATCGCGGTCGTGCGTTTATGCACTTCAAAATTGGCCGGGTTTTCAAACTGTTGTGGCATCCATGAACCGGGGGTCTGGTCGACCAGTTCCTGCGCCCGCTCGATCGCGCCCTTCATGCCTTTTTCTTTCGGGCTGAGATCAAAGGTTGCGCCATAAGCCAGCATCAGGCGGCGGCGTTCGAGTGACATCGACTCGGGCATGACGAGAATGAGCGTATAGCCCTTGACCGCTGCCACCATCGCAAGACCGACGCCGGTATTGCCGGATGTCGGTTCGATGATGGTGCCGCCGGGCTTGAGCGCGCCGGATTTTTCGGCTGCCTCGATCATCGCAAGACCGATCCGGTCCTTGATCGATCCGCCCGGATTGGAGCGTTCGGACTTGATCCACACATTGGCATCGCCGAACAGGCGCTGCATCCTGATATGTGGTGTGTTTCCAATGGTTTCGAGAATATTGTTGGCAATCATTATCCTGCGCTCCTGTTTATCTTCTCATTCTTTTACCGGTTTCGCTTCAAGATCTTCCGGCGGATCAAATGTCTTGGCAGCACCCAGTTGGGGAAACAGGCGCGACCAGAGTCCTGTCACCACTATAGCACCGGCTCCGCCTGCGACAATGGCAGCTATTGGTCCGACCAGTACGGCAAGGCCACCCGACAGCGCATCGCCGAGTTCGTTGGACGCGCTGATCGTCATCTGGCTGACCGCACCGACGCGCCCGCGCTTGGCATCGGGCGTGTGTAACTGGATCAGCGAACTGCGGACATAGACGCCGAACATGTCGGCGGCACCGCATATCCCGAGGCAGGCCATCGACAGGTATAGATTTGTACTGAGGCCGAAGCCGATTGTGCCGAGACCGAACACGGCCATCGCCGCCAGCATACTGTTGCCCACATTCTTGCTGAGCGGGGCAAAGGAGAAGATCAGCGCGACAATAACCGCGCCGACAGCCGGGGAGGCGGCGAGCAGTGACAGGCCGATTTCACCGGCGTTCAATATGTCCTTGGCAAAGACCGGGATCATAGCCGTTGCGCCTGCCAGGAACATGACCAGCAGATCGAGCGTGATCGCGCCGAGCACCAGCTTGTTGGTCCAGACATAGGCCATGCCGTCGCCGACCTGTTGCAATGGCCCCTTGGTTTTGTCCGCTGCAGGGCGGGCGACCGGTCCGATCAGGAAGACCGCCAGTGTGGCGAGGGAATAAAGGCCGGCGCAGACGAAATAGGGCAGGGCGGCGTCAACCTTGTAAAGCGGCCCCGCCATGCCCGGACCAGCAATGACACCGACTTGCCAGGCGATGGTCGACAGCGCGATGGCGCGGGGCAGCGATGCTTTCGGGACAAGATTGGGTGCCAGCGAAGTGATCGCGGGACCCAGAAACGCGCGGCAAATACCCAGCAGCACGGCGATTATATAGATGGTCCACAAAGTGATCCCGCCCGTCGCGGTCAGCAATCCCAGGGCGAGCGCAATCAGAGCCTGGGCTGCGAGCACGATGCGCGCGATCCAGCGGCGGTCCATATGGTCTGCGACCCAGCCAACCAGCGGCGTCAGAATGAACAGGGGTACGAACTGGAGCAGGCCGAGCAGGCCCAATATCCCCGCCGAGGCGCTGACGCCCATGTCCTCGCGGGCCAGATTATAAGCCTGCCAGCCGAGGATCAGCATCATCGCGTAAAGCGCGAACATCGATGCCAGTCGCGAGAACCACAGGTAGCGATAATTGGCGATAGTGAAGGGATGTGGTGCGGAACTAATCACGGGATATCTGCTAGCGATTGCCGGATGTTGCTGCAATCAATTCGTGCGCCCGCGAGATAATTTTGCAGATGGCGGTTGGTCGAATAGCACTGGCCAAGCCACCGGCGATTATGCCAGTCTGTCACAGGTAGAAATATTCCCCGGGGAGACAGAAATGAAGATGCGCAATCTGATGCTGGCGGTATCGCTGGCCGCCTTGACGGTAACCGGCTGCAAGAAGATCGAGGATCAACCGGTCGCGGCGATGGAAATTGATCAGGACACTGTCTGGGGTGGTTATCTCTCGGGCTTTCTTGACGGCTATTTCCCGGTCAATCCGACCTTTGCCGTCTATCAGGGCAAGCACGAATTCGACGGCCAGCTTCCAGACTGGAGCGCTGAGGGCCTGCAAAAAGCGGTGGATATCCGCAAGCAGGCGATAGCGGACGCGCAGGCGATCGATGCCGCTAACCTCAGTGAAGCGGAACAGTTCGAGCGGGACTATCTGGTCAATGTGATGGAAGGCGAGCTTTTCTGGCTGGAGACCGCCGACTGGCCGCATAAAAATCCGGCTTATTATGTCGGAGCGCTGGACCCCAATGTCTATATCGCGCGGCCCTATGCCGACGCTGAAACGCGGATGAAGGCCTTTATCAAATATGCCAATGCCGTCCCTGCTGCTGCGGCGCAGATCAAGGAAAATCTGCAATTGCCATTGCCGGAAACCTATCTGAAATTTGGTCAGGCCGGCTTTGGCGGTTTTGCCGATTATTTCACCGGGGACGCCAAGGCGGCCTTTGCCGAAGTGAAGGATTCCGAGCTCCAGCGGGAGTTTGATGTTGCAGCAGCTGCAGCTGCTGCGGCGATGAAGGACCTTGCCGGTCATATCGGTTCGGTTCCGGCAACCAAGGACGGCTATGCTCTGGGGGGCGACAAATTTGCCGCGATGGTGAGCAAGACCGAGGGTGTCAATATCTCGCTCGACGAGCTGGAAGCCATTGGCCGGGCGGATCTCAAGCGCAATCAGGCGGCTTTGATTGATGCGTGCGGAAAATTTGCACCGGGTGCGAGCATCAATGGTTGCATGGCGAAAATGGGCAGTGACAAGCCGAAGGACGGGCCGGTCGAGGAAGCGCGGCTGCAATTGCCGGGTCTGCGCGCCTTTCTGATTGAAAAGGATATCGTCTCGATACTCGGTACCGAGGAAGCGCAGGTAGAGGAATCGCCACCCTATAACCGGCAGAACAGCGCCTATATCGATATTCCCGGCCCCTATGAGAAAGGTTTGCCATCGGTCTATTATATCTCGCCGCCGGATCCGTCCTGGGACGAAGCCAAGCGGGCCGCCTATATTCCGGGCACCAAGGATCTGCTGTTCACTTCGATCCATGAAGTCTGGCCGGGCCATTTCCTCAACTTCCTGCACAGCAACCGCGCTCAGTCGATCTTCGGCAAATTGTTCGTCGGCTATGCCTTTGCCGAGGGCTGGGCGCATTATAGCGAGGAAATGATGTGGGAGGCGGGCCTCAACGCGGGCGACAATGAAACCCATATCGGGCAATTGTCCAACGCGCTGCTCCGCGATTGCCGTTATCTTTCCGCCATCGGACTCCATTCGCAGGGCATGAGCGTCGCGGAATCAACGAAAATGTTCCTCGAACAATGCTATCAGGATGAAGGCAATGCCGACCAGCAGGCGGCGCGGGGCACTTATGATCCGGCCTATCTCAACTACACGATGGGCAAATTGATGATCCGCAAGCTGCGCGAAGACTGGACCGGTGGAGACCGCAGCAAGTGGAAGGCTTTCCACGACGAGTTTCTCGGCTACGGCGGCCCGCCCATTCCGATGGTGCGCAAGGCGATGATGAAGGAAACCGAGGCAAAAGCGGTTTTCTAGGCTTGCTATTCCCGTTCGGGCGTAAGGGCTATTCCGCGCAAGAGACCAACATCATGGGTACCCGTCAGCACGGGTGCCCAAATCTGCCCGTTAACGCTCCCCCTTAACGCTCCCTCTTAACATGCTCGTAACCACCGTACCGCTGCGGGACGGCGGAAAAATCGGGCATTTCACGTCGCGAATCCATGGTAAAGACTCCGTTAACTTGTGGAGTATGAGCGATGGTCGAGAAAATAGCCTATCGGGTGAGCGCATCGGTTTTGCTGCTGGCGGCACTGGCGATACTCGCAATGCTGGTAATGGGACTGACCCGCGCCGACGCAGAATCCGCTTCTGTGCGATCGAAACCGGTTGCGATCGAGAATGCGGCTCCCGAACCCCTAGTTAAGAATGCCTCCTTGCCAGAACCGATGGCGGCAGAGTCGCTGGAAATTGCAGAAAAATTACTATTGAACGACACGTTCGTGGTCAAGCGCATCCTCCAGATCGATGAGCCCTTCGTCCACGGCTATTATAAATGGGATGACGAAGGCGTGCCCGAAGGCGAACTGGTCGTCACCGTCGATCTCAAGGCCGAGAGCATTTCTGTCTTCCGCGCCGGCTATGAAATCGGCGCGGCGGTGATCACCTTTGGTGATTCCGAAAAACCGACTCCGACCGGAGTCTTTCCGATCACCCAGAAGAGCAAGGACCATGTCTCCAACATCTATGGATCGCCCATGCCTTATATGATGCGGCTGACCAACGATGGCGTTGCCATTCATGCTTCCGACGTCAAATGGGGTTGGGGGACACGGGGCTGTATCGGTGTGCCGCTGGAATTTGCGCGGCGACTGTTCGAGCAGGCCAAGCTCGGCGACCGGGTGATCGTCACCAACGGCAAGATGATGAATATGGGTGACGCCATTTTGTGACCATTGGTGCGACAGTCCAACAGTCGTCACCGAGGCGCAAAGCCTTACAATCGCCTTCCTGCGTCCCTATATGTTAAACAGGCCCTTGTGATCGCGCGATTGCAATACGCAACGGCATTGTCTCTTCTCGATCCGAAATGACTCTGATCGGCTTTCCTGAGGCAGGACATCACTCGCAGCACTATCGTTTTAGTTTGTTCGCCGACAGCCGATCCGATCCGTCGCCTCCTTGAGGCAGACCCGCTGGCTGCCGTCTGAAAATCAACCCGAGAGGACAATATCATGGCCAAGTCACAGAAGAAATCGAACAAAGAAATCCGCAAGCCGAAGGCCGCCAAGGTCAAGAATAATGCGTCCAACCCATCGGGCAAGGCAGGCGTGGTCGTCGGCCTTGATAATATGAAAAGCAATCGCGGAAAATGATCGAACAGGAAAGGCTACGCACATGCGTGTAAAAGCATCCACCTGTCGGGAACAGGAGGCGCGTCAGCTCGATCTGGCTGCCAATGACCCGCTGGAAAGCCGCCGCAAGGTCGCCGCTGCTGCCGCAAAGGCGTGGGGCCTTGAAGCGATCCAGGCCGAAAAACGCGAGGCCGGCCACGTCAGTCCGCGCGACAAGCTCGATGCGGAAATCGCGCTGGAATTTTCCGACGAAGACGAAGCCGAGGCGCTACAGAACAGGAATTGATACACCGCTGAGCCTGATGATCGCTTATGCGCTTATTGCGGCCCTGGCTGACGCGTTGGGCGCGGTTGTTATACATGGGACGACGCAGGCATGCCGGATGGCGAGCTGGTTGTCACCAGGGCTGTCTTTTGGCTGATTCTGCGCCAGTCTTTACCCATTTCGATAATTTGCCCGTGGACCGCATTGCTGGGACAGGCACTGGCTGGACAAGTCCGCGCGGCGCATAGTCCGACGCGCTTTTCTTCTTCGCCGCTTTTTCATCCGGTTCATATCGCCTATGCGGGAAGTCATGGGCTGTGCCGGATGATCACAATCCGCAGTGATTAAATTCACAGTAGCATGAAGTTAGATGTGTCACAGCGGGAATGCGGGCATTTCGAAACAGTCGTCTGGGGGGATGAGCATGGCAAGCAAGGTCGTAATACTAACCGGGGTCAGGGGTTTAATCGTTACCATCATTGCCCTTTTTACATTGACCGCTGTTCCCGGACTAGAGGGCCCGCTATCCGCGCAGGATTCCGTTCAGACAAGCCGGGAGATCAAGGCGAATATCAAGACGTTTCGCAAGCAGGCTGGTAAAGATCGCCGATCCGGCGACTATCAGAAGGCAGCGGCCTTATCGGCTCAACTATTGCCTCTCATCGCTACTACTAAAGGTCGTCAATCCGAGGATTATGCAAACGCGCTGGTTGTTCATAGCGTCGATCTGATGAACGCGGGGCGTGCCAGGGAGGCGGAACCAATTGTTCGAGAAGCGCTGAAGCTTCACCAAGATATTTTTGGGCTCCTTCATCCGGAGACTTTGACGGCCTATAATAACCTTGCTGCGAACCTTTTTGGTCAAGGGAGATACGCTGACGCAGAACCGATATACCGGAAGGTTTTGGCATTGCGCCAGGAGGTGCTTGGCCGAAAACATCGCGAGACGGCTTCTTCCTTATCCAATCTTGCGCTAAATTTGATGCTGCAGGGTCGTCGCAGTGAAGCCGAACCGCTGAACCGGGAGGCCCTTGCGCTACGGACAGAAATTCTGGGCAGCGAACATGAAGAGACGGTTTCCAGCCTGAACAATCTTGCTGGCAATCTCCAGTTACAAGAACGTTACGCCGAAGCCGAACCCCTGTTTCGCCAAGCCTTGTCCATTCGCACGAAAATATCCGGTAAACAGCATCCGGAGACTCTGGTTGTTCTCGATAATCTCGCGACAATTCTAAACAAACTGGAGCGCTTCGAAGAAGCAGAACCGCTTCACCGCCGCGCTTATGCGGCGAGTATCGGAATATTGGGAGATAAGCACCCCAATACACTTGTCAGCATGGGTATGCTGGCCGGCAATCTTAAAAAACAGCGCAGATATGATGAAGCCGAGGCGCTCGAACGGCGCGCGGTGCAATATATGACCGAGGTTATGGGCGAGGCGCATCACACAACCCTGGCCGCTATGGGCAACCTCGGCCTGACCTTGAATTACATGGGAAAGGACGCCGAGGCTGAAGAAATATACCGTCGTGTTCTGACGTTGCGGGAGCAAACTCTTGGTGAAGACCATCCCGACACATTGTCCACACAGGGCAATCTCGCCTATAATTTAATAGAACAGGCTGAACGCGCCAATCTGGCCATAATCCCCGCCAGAGCGGTGTTAACCGGTTGGCTCGATCGCTGGAATATTCGGGGCAATGATGCCCGCGCAGAGTTGCAATATCAGCGCGAAATAAAGAATCGGCGGCATTATTTCACGCTTTTCGCCGATGCGGGCTGGATAGCGGCCAGGGATGGTCCCGATCAGCGCGCAGAATTACAGGAAGAAGTATATGGTGCGTTACAACGGGCGATGATGGGGCCCGCCACCCGCGCAGTTGCCCAAACTGCGGCGCGGCGCGCAGCGGAAAACGAAGTGGCCGGACTGGACGAGCTTCTTCGCCAGAGACAATCTCTCGCCAATCAGTGGCAAAGCACAGAAGCGCTCATAAACAAGCGACTGGCCCGGATTCAGCAGCGACCCGACAGAAGACTCAAGACATTGCGTCAGAAGAAAGCCGCACTGGTTGAAAAAATAGAGGCGGTTGATATCCGGGTGGGAAAAGACTTTCCTCAATATTTTGCGATGGTCCGGCCAGAACCGCTTAGCATTGCGGAAACCCAGGCCATGCTTGGGCCGGATGATGCCTTCCTGATGGTGGTTCCCACACAAATGGGAGCGCATGTATTCGCCGTGTCCCGGCAAGATGTCCGGTGGGTACGATCCACTGCAACGCGCAAAACGATCAACGCGATGGTCAAACGTCTGCTGTGGGACGTTGGCGCCAATGTCGACGTGAGCAATATTCAGGCTGCAGAATGGGCCGATGAAGGGAAAGGAGCCTATCCTTATGATCGCTCCACTGCTTATCATCTGTATCAACAGCTGATCGGCCCTATGCGAGATGTCCTCGGCAACAAGCGTCACGTTTATATTGCAGCCGGAGGGGCATTAAGCGGTCTGCCGTTCGGGATTTTGGTTAGCGCCGAGCCGACCGGCGACGATGGCGATCCTGCGGTTCTGCGCGCAACCCGATGGTTTGCCGACGACCACGCCCTGATAAGCATTCCGTCGATACAATCCTTACAATTTCTCAAGCAATATGGGTCTGAAAAGACACCAGTGAACCAAGAGCGGGTAAGTTTCCTGGGTTTTGGGGATCCTTTATTGGACGGCAGTGCGGAAATTCGCGGTGGCGGAAGAGGGCGACAACGCGGAGCGACAGCGGGTTCCATTTTTACCGCTAATGGTGTGAACGCCGAGGCCGGAATTGCCAATGTCGATGACATTAAAAAGCTGGCGCGGTTGCCGGGCACGGCGGTGGAACTGGAGCAGATGCGACGGGCGTTGAATGCACCTCCATCCGCAGTGCTGACGGCAGCAAAGGCCAGCGAGGCCAGCGTAAGAGCGAGCGACCTGACCAGTGCCCGGATCCTCGCCTTTGCAACGCACGGTTTGTTGGCGGGCGAGATTGAAGGGGCCAGTGAACCAGGTCTGGTTTTCAGTCCCCCGTCGACCGCTACCGATAAGGATGACGGGTTTTTAAGCGCATCCGAAGTGGCTGCGTTACGACTGGATGCCGACTGGGTGATTTTATCCGCGTGCAACACGGCCTCTGGCGATGGCTCGAGCGGCGCGCCCGGCCTGTCTGGCTTGGCCCGGTCATTCTTTTATGCCGGCGCAAGAAACCTGCTGGCTTCGCACTGGCCAGTTCGCGACAAGGTCGCCGCCCGGCTGACCGTGCGAACGATAGAGATTGCGCGCGATAACCCGAATCTTAGTCGGGCAGAGGCATTCCAGCACGCAATGCGCGAGATTCGCGCGGACCGGTCCAATGATAGTGAAATTGATACCTGGGCACATCCCAATGCCTGGGCTCCCTTTGCCCTGATTGGTGAAGGCACCTGACCAATAGGACTACGGCCAGGCTTGCTTTTGCGAGGGAGGATGAGCTGTTGAGAATATGCGCGATGCCAAGTTGTTGGCTTCCTTCACGGTTACTCCGCCATCGCACAATTGGCGGTTGGTGTAAGCCCCTCCTCTTCAGAGGAGGGGTTGGGGTGGTGGCGAGGCAAAGCCGAGCAGGCGCCAACAAGCCACGACCGGCATCGAGCCGGTTCGCGGTTATCCCGGTCTTTGATACCCTCCCTTGAAAGGGAGGGGTTGGGATTAGAGTGGTTTGCGGTGAACCTGTCGAACCACGCTTCATGCCGAGAGCTGTCCTTCGGCATGCTCAGGACGAGCGGAAGGCGGTTGGGCTATTCGGGGCTAACGGACCTGTTGCGGGTGTCCAACGCAGCTGCTCAAGCCACCTCGACAAACGAGTCCAAAACCCGCTTGTCACCGCTCTTCTCGAACGCGATCTCCAGTTTGTTGCCTTCCTTCACCTTTACTTCGCCATAGCCGAATTTGGTGTGGAAGACGCGCATGCCGACGGTGACGTCGGCTCGGCCCTTGTTGCCGAGGGAGACGGCGCTGCGGCGGGCTTCCTTGATGTTCTTGGGCGTTTTATCAAAACCCGAAGAGGCAGCGCGTTGCCAGCCGGGGCCGCGTTTGCCGGCTCTGGTGGCATTGGTCGCGGCGAGATGGGCAAACGGGTCGCTATTCTCGCTCCAGTTGGCGCGCCACAGGCTTTCGCCGCCGCTCATGCTGCTTTCATGCTCGATATGGTCGTCCGGCAATTCGCTGATGAAGCGCGACGGGATCGAGCTGTTCCACTGGCCGTAGATGCGCCGGTTGGCGGCGTGGAAGATCGTGCATTTCTTCTTTGCGCGGGTGATCGCGACATAGGCGAGGCGGCGTTCTTCCTCGAGGCTGGCGTTGCCGCCTTCGTCGAGGCTGCGCTGCGACGGGAACACGCCTTCCTCCCAGCCGACGCAGAAAACATAGTCATATTCCAGACCCTTGGCGCCGTGCATGGTCATGATCGTGACCTTTGGCTCGTCGTCCCGGGCGTCATTGTCCATCACCAGAGATACATGCTCGAGAAAATCGCCGAGCGTTTCATATTCTTCCATGGCGCGGGCGAGTTCGGTCAGGTTTTCCAGACGGCCGGCGGCTTCGGTCGAGCGGTCGGCCTGTAACATCGTCGTATAGCCGCACTCGTCGAGAACGACCCGGGCCAGTTCGGCATGATCGGTGTCGGCGGCCATGTCGCGCCAGCGGATGAAATTGCGCATAAGCTCAAGCAGGGTGTTGCGCGCGCGCGGCGGCAGTTCGTCGGTGTCACAGATGCTGAGCGCAGCGGCGGCGAGGGGAATGCCCTGCGCGCGGGCGAGCCGGTGGACCTTTTCGATGGTCTTGTCGCCGAGGCCGCGCTTGGGTGTGTTGACGATGCGTTCGAAGGCGAGATCATCCGAGGGCTGGGTGATGACCCGCAGATAGGCGAGGGCATCGCGGATTTCGGCGCGCTCGTAGAAACGGAAGCCGCCGATGATCTTGTAGGGCATGCCGATCGAGATGAAGCGGTCTTCAAATTCGCGCGTCTGGAACTGGGCGCGGACCAAGATCGCTACATCGTTGAGCGAGACTTGCTTGAGCTGCTGCAATGCCTCGATTTCATCGCCGATGCGCCGGGCTTCTTCCGGGCCGTCCCAGACGCCGATGACCTGCACCTTGTCGCCTTCGGTTTCCTCGGTCCACAGGGTCTTGCCGAGGCGGCCGGAGTTGTGATTGATCAGGCCCGATGCGGCGGCCAATATATGCGGCGTCGAGCGGTAATTCTGCTCCAGCTTGACCACCTTGGCTTCGGGAAAATCCTTCTCGAACTTCAGGATATTGGCGACTTCCGCGCCGCGCCACGAATAGATCGACTGGTCGTCGTCGCCGACGCAGCAGATATTCTTGTGGCTCTGCGCGAGCAGGCGGAGCCAGAGATATTGCGAGCTGTTGGTGTCCTGATATTCGTCGACGAGAATATATTTGAACTGCCTCTGGTAACGCTCGAGAATATCGCGGTGATTCTTGAGCAGGTTCAGCGAATGCAGCAGCAGGTCGCCGAAGTCGCAGGCGTTGAGCGCTTTCAGCCGCTCCTGATAAAGCGTGTAGAAATGCTGGCCCTTGCCATTGTCATAGCGCTCGGCCTCGTTGGCATCGAGATCTCGCGGGTTGAGGCCGCGGTTCTTCCACTGGTCAATCAGCCCCGCAAGCATCCTTGCCGGCCAGCGCTTGTCGTCGACATCCTCGGCCTGGATCAATTGCTTGAGCAGGCGAATCTGGTCGTCGGTGTCAAGAATGGTGAAATTGCTCTGCAGTCCGACCATTTCGGCATGACGGCGCAACATTTTCGCGCCGATACTGTGGAAGGTGCCAAGCCAGGGCATGCCTTCAAAATTCTCGCCGACAATCGTCGCGATCCGCTCCTTCATCTCGCGGGCGGCCTTGTTGGTAAAGGTCACCGCGAGAATCTCGCTGGGCCACGCTTTGCGGGAATAGACGATATGGGCGATTCGCCGGGTGAGGGCCGCGGTTTTACCGGTGCCTGCGCCAGCGAGCACCAGCACCGGCCCTTCGCTGGTCAGCACGGCCTCGCGCTGGGGTGCATTCAGACCACGGACATAGGGCGGGTCATTCTCTTTGGGTATATTGACAGTATCGGTCACGCGTGAACAGTTAGGGAACATCGACGCGTGCGGCAAGGCCAATATCTATTTTGACATGACCCAAAGGGCAGGTTGTAATCTTTGTTGCGGTGCACCATTTGTCAATCAAATGCCGGTATCGGCCAGCAGATGGAGCATAAGATGAGCAAGAGACTATTTACCAGCGCGATTGTCGCGACCTTGATGATGGCTGGCGTCAGCGTCTATTCGACGGTGTACCAGCATGGCAGTGAAACCGCTTCGATCCTGACGATGATGGGCGGCTAGCTTTCCGGTTGAGACGACTGCGTGGGGCGCAGAAGATGAATCCGCGCCTTGCCGCTGTCGCGGACGCAATCGAGATCAAACCCCTTCACTTCAACATTTTCATGTCGCGCCGTCTCAATGGCGATCCAGCTATATGGCCCGAACCAGCCGTGACGGCCTAACTTATCCAGCGCCACCGCGCCAGCGCCCGAATCATAGGGCGGATCCATCAGAACCAGATCATAAGGTTTCCGCGCTGCACCCAAGTGCAGGACGGAACCGATCCGGACATCGGCATCTGCTCCCAGCGTTTCGATATTCTTTTCCAGCGCCCTGATCGCGTCCTTGTCCTGCTCGACAAAGGTGCAATGCGCGGCTCCGCGTGACAAGGCTTCCAGGCCCAGAGCGCCCGAACCGGAAAACAGGTCAAGTATCTGCAAATCTTCAAAGTCGCCGAGTCGGCTGGTCAGCATCGAGAACAGCCGTTCGCGCGTGCGGTCGGCGGTCGGACGAGTGGTTTCGCCTTTGGGCGCGACGATTTTCCGGCCCCGCCAATTTCCTGCAATTATGCGCATCTTATGCCGTTCGTCCTGAGCTTGTCGAAGGACCGTTCATGCTGCCACCATGTGTTTCGACAGGCTCGGCACGAACGGATACTCTAGCCCAGTCAATCATTTCAGCGACTTGCGGAACTGTACCAGATCATGCTGGCGGACGACCTCGATTTCGCCTTTTTCCAGGTCACCGAGCACGAAAGGCCCGTAGCGGGTGCGGATCAGGCGCGATACTTCCAGACCGAAATGCTCCAGCACCCGGCGGACTTCGCGGTTCTTGCCTTCGGTCAGGGTCATTTCGATCCACTGGTTGCGTCCGGTGCGCCGTTCGAGATTGGCGGTGATCGGACCATAATGCATGCCCTCGATGGTGATGCCGCGATATAGTTCTTCCAGCTGGTTCTGGCTGATGTCACCGAACGTCCGGGCGCGGTAGGAGCGTTCGATGCCATTTTTTGGCAGCTCCATCTCGCGTTTGAATTCGCCATCGGTGGTCATCAGCAACAGACCCTCGGTGTTCATATCGAGCCGGCCAATCGGCATGACCCGCTCCATATCCGCGGGCAAGACGTCATAGATCGTCTTTTTGCCGGAAAAGTCGCGCTCGGCGGTCAGATAGCCGTTGGGCTTGTGAAAGCGGTATAGTTTGGCGGGTGAGGGCTCAGCAACCGGATTGCCATCGACGGTGATCCCCGTCAGATTCTTGAGCAGCAGCGATGGATGCTCGACGAGATCGCCGTTCAAGGCAATCCGTCCCGCATCGATCATCCGTTCGATTTCGCGGCGCGATGCGACGCCGGCGCGGGCGAGCAATTTGGCAATGCGCTGCCCTTCGCGAACGTCACTGGTCGGCGCTTTTGCAACCGCCGGCGTCTTTGCTCCGGGGGTCGGTTTTGCACGATATATCTTGGCTGGTTTATCTTCGGTCATAGGCGGGTTCCATGGCGGAAAAATGCGCTGTCTGCAATCTGTAACCTCTGGTTTGGTGGCTGCGAATAGCTATTGTCACCTCATTGGAGTTTGAAATGAGCAAGATCATCCCGTGTCTATTGTTTGCCGGAGCGGCTTTAACCGGCTTGATCGGCATGCAATTCGCACCATCGGCTCTGGCCGGCTCTGGTTCGCTGGTGGCATCCGCGCAAAGTTTCGATGACGTGGCTCGACCCGCCAACCCTGTCGTCATCGAGCTTTTCACCAGTCAGGGATGCTCGTCCTGTCCCCCCGCAGATTTGCTGGCCAGACGGCTGGCAAAAGACGACTCCCTGCTGGTGATCACGCGGCCGGTGACTTACTGGGACCGGCTTGGCTGGAAGGACACGCTGGCACGCGAGGAAAACACGCGGTTGCAGCGGGCCTATGCCGCAAAAGGCAATGACGGCTCGGGTGTGTACACGCCGCAAATGGTGGTCAACGGCGGTGGCGGTGCAGTGGGTTCGCGCGAAAATGATATCCGCTCGCTGGTCCGGCGGGCTGACCGGTCCGGTCCCTCGATCACGGCTGCGACTGATGCGAGTGGACAAATAATCGTGAAGATCAGCGGCAAGTCTGACTATCTCGCCAGCGTTTCGCTGATCGCGCTCAGTTCTTCCGAAACGGTGCGCATCGGTCGTGGCGAAAATGGCGGGAGAACGATGCATTATGTCAATGTCGTCAAGGCCGAACGCAATCTCGGCAGCTGGCGCGGCAAGCCGATGAAGCTTGCCATAGCGCCTGAAAATCTGAACATCAGCGGCGCGGACAAATATGCGATTGTTGTCCAGCGTCCGGGAGCAGGGCCGATTGTCGCGGCAAAGCTGCTGGATATCTGAGGCGCATCAAAATCAAGCTGGCATTCAGGTGAATAGGCGCTAAAGATTCCCCCTGTTCGAGGGAGAATTTGGCGTGAGTGAGCAAGCAGAAAAATTGGGATGGCGCGGGCGTCTTCCCGCCGGAGTGCGCCCCTATAGCGAAGCGGCTCCTCTGGCAGCGTTATTTCTTGGCGTCTCTTCCGCGCTTCCGCTGACCATGATCGCCGCGACATTGACCACAAGGCTGGCGCAAGCGGGTATCGAGAAATCGACCGTCACCGCTTTTGCACTGACCTTTCTTGCGTATAATTTCAAATGGCTGTGGGCGCCGATTATCGATGTGGTGAAGCTGCCGATCATCGGCCGTGTCGGGCAAAGATTGTCCTGGCTGATTGTTACTGCGGCTCTGGCCATGGCAGCGATTATCTATCTGGGCTCTCTGGACCCTGCCAAGGATATCGCAGCTGTCGCGGTTGCCGCCATCATGGTCGGCATCGCCGGCGCTACGTTCGACGTCGTGATCGATGCCTATCGTATCGAATTGCTGGAGCCCGAACAGTTGGGTGTCGGCTCCGGCATGTCGCAATATGGCTGGCGCATCGGTGCAGCAACCGCTGGCGCGGTCGCGCTGGTTGTCGCGGCGCGAACCAACTGGTCTGTTGCTTATTATGTTTGCTCTTTATTCGCCTTATTCGCGGTCATCGTCGGCCTGATCATGCGCGAGCCGAGCCGCCGGCAGGAACCGATGGCCTTGAAAGGTCCACTGGAAGCGGCGAAAGCCTACGTCAGCCCGCTGGTCGAATTTTTCAATCGTTCCGGTGCGTTGCTCGTCTTGCTGTTCATTCTGGTTCACAAGATCGGCGACACTTTGGCCAATCTGACCTTCCGGCTGTTGTTCGAAGACCTTGGCTTTACCAATGACGAGATTGCTTTTTACGATGTCAGTCTGGGCTTCTTTGCCTTTCTGGTCGGCATTTTCATCGGCGGCATGGTTTATTCGCGCCTCGGCATGAAAAAGGCGGTGATGCTAAGCCTGATCCTGATGGCGGTCAGCAATCTGTCCTTTGCCGCACTTGCCGCAGCAGGTCACAGCAATTGGGGCATGGCAGGGGCAATCGGCTTCGAGAATTTCGCCAGCGGTGTCGGCGGCGTTGCGGTGGTCGCTTATCTGTCGGCGCTGTGCAATCTGCAATTTACCGGAACCCAGTTCGCGCTTCTGTCTGCGGCGGCCAGTATATTGGGGCGCTTCCTGACCGGAACGACGGCGGGCTCGCTGATCGAGGGCATGGGCTATGTGAACTTCTATCTGCTCACCACCGTGGCGGCCTTGCCCGGTGTTATCATGTTCTGGCTGATGATCCGTTATGGTCTGGTTGACCGGTCACTGGGTACGGCTGGTTCGGTTCATGCGGACGAGAAGCCTGACTAATCCGGAACCTGCTCGTTAAGCTTGAGCACGTCGCCTGCCAGATAGAGCGAGCCTGCAATCAATACCGTCTTGCCGGATCCCGCTTCTAGAGATTGGAGCGCAGCCGTAATATCGCTCGCTTCCTTCATCGGTGCACCGGCATCCGGATAATCACCGAGAGTATGCGATTCATGACCCGGCACCGGGATCACCGTTACGCTTGCCAGCTTTTCGTGCAGCGGCGTGATGATCGCGGCGGGATCCTTGTTCGACAGCATGCCGATCACCAGATCGATCGACCCTGCTTCATAGTCCGCGAAATATTTGGCGAGCGCCAGGCCGGCGCTGACATTATGGCCGCCGTCGACCCAGACTTCGGCGTCCGGTGGCAACAGGTGGGTCACTGGTCCAGCGATCAGGAAATGCATCCGTCCCGGCCATTGCGCCCAGCCCATGGCGGCCTTGAGCGCCGCATCTGAAATGGTGACCGCGCTCTGATGGCGGAGCATCGCGATGGCGAGCGCGGCATTGTCCGCCTGATGTGCGCCGACGAGAGCGGGCAGGGGCAGGTTGAGCTTTCCGGTCGTGTCTTTGTAGTGCAGCTGACCTTCGTAAATGGCCGCATCCCATTCCTCGCCGCGCGGAAAATGCTGCGCCCCGATATCTGCAGCATGATCGGCGATTGCGTGCAGCATTTCGTCAGCGTATTTTTGCGTGAGCAGCGGCGCATTCTTCTTGGCTATGCCGGCTTTTTCCCATGCAATGCGGGTCATCGGATCGTCCGGTGTGCCTTCTTCGGGGGAGAGGAGAAAGCCTTCATGGTCGATGCCGAGCGCCGCTATTCCGGTCGCGACGGGGCGGGAGATGACATTGGTTGCATCGAGCCGACCGCCGAGACCGACTTCCAGGATGCACGCGTCTGCGGGATTTTCGGCGAAGGCGAGAAACGCTGCGGCGGTGGTCGCTTCGAAGAAACTGGGGTTGATATCCTCGCTGATATCGAGAACCCGGGCGAGCAGTTCGGCGAGATATTCATCCTCGATAAGCTTGCCGGCGAGCCGGATCCGTTCGTTGAACCGGACCAGATGCGGGCTGGTGTAGACATGGGCCTTGAGGCCTTCCGCTTCGATCGCCGCGCGCAGGAAGGCGCAGGTCGAGCCTTTGCCATTGGTGCCGGCAACGTGGAAGATGGGGGGTAGCTTCTCCTGTGGATTGCCGAGACGCTTGAGGACTTCGTGGATTCGCTCCAGCCCCAGCACATCGCGGCCAGGCGAGAGCATTTCCAGCCGGTCAAGCTGTGTCTGTACCGCCGGATGATCCGACTTCGCGCCGTCAGCCATCTACTCCCCTCCCGCTCGCGGGAGGGGCCGGGGGTGGGCCTGAGTATTTGAAATTGCGGTTCTGATCATGGATGATAGTCCCACCCAGTTTGGTTGCAGCTTCATCTCCCAGATGAAGCCAAGGGCTGACAAACTCCCCTCCCGCAAGCGGGAGGGGGAATTAGGCCGCTTCTTTCCATGCCATCAGATAACCCATGATATGGGCCAGTTTCTCGCGCAGTTCCTTGCGGTGCACGACCATGTCGATCATCCCGTGCTCGAGCAGATATTCTGCTGTCTGGAATCCCTCGGGCAGTTTCTCGCGGATGGTGTTCTCGATCACCCGCTGGCCGGCAAAGCCGATCATCGCGCCGGGTTCGGAGATATGTACGTCGCCGAGCATCGCATAGCTGGCGGTCACGCCGCCGGTGGTCGGGTCGGTCAGCACGACGATGAACGGGATGCCCGCTTCGCGCAACATCGAGATCGCCACCGTGGTCTTCGGCATCTGCATCAGCGACAAAATGCCTTCCTGCATCCGAGCGCCGCCGGCGGCGGTGAAGATGATGTATGGGCATTGGTCTTTCAGCGCCCGCTTAGCACCGTCGACGAATGCCTGACCCACGGCCAGCCCCATCGAGCCGCCCATGAAGGCGAAATCCTGTACGCCGACGACGCAGGGAATATTCTCGATCGTGCCTTTGACGTTGATCAGCGCATCCTGTTCGCCGGTTTTTGTCCGCGCGTCTTTCAGCCGGTCAGAATATTTCTTCTGGTCTTTGAATTTCAGCGGGTCTTCCTGCACGGGCGCCCACGGAATGAACTTCCAGCTATTCTCGTCCATGATCTGGGCGAAGCGGACCATCGGACCGATGCGGCCGTGATGGTCGCATTTCGGACAGATATACATATTGTCCTGATATTCCTTGAGGAACACCATGGCTTCGCATTTCTTGCATTTGTGCCAGAGATTATCGGGCGTTTCCTTCTTGGTGATCGACGCGATCTTGTTGCGGACATTGCTTAGCCAGGACATGATTTACCCTTATCGTTTATTCCGTTCGTCTCGAGCGTAGTCGAGAGACTTTTTGCACACAGGCTTCTCGACTTCGCTCGATGCGAACGATTATTAAATCTCTCTAGCCACTCTGATAGCATCGGAAAGCGACTTTACATAGTCCCTGACATAGGGCGCGGCGTCTTTGCCATGTTCGGCGACAATCTCGACAATTGCCGAGCCAACGACAACGCCATCGGCGACGCGGGCGATCTCTGCGGCCTGTTCGGGGGTGCGCACGCCAAAGCCGACGGCAACGGGCAGGTCAGTGCCTGCTTTTAGCCGGGTGACGGCTTCTTCGATGCTGGCCTGTGCGGCCTGCTGCTGGCCGGTGATACCGGCTACCGATACATAATAAAGAAACCCGCTGGCGTTGTTCAATATGGTGGGCAGGCGCTCTGCGTCGGTGGTTGGCGTCGCGAGGCGGATCACCGCAACATCCTTGGCGCGCAGGGCATCACCTAGACTTTCATCTTCCTCGACCGGGATATCGACGCAGATCACTGCATCAACACCGGCATCGACGCAGGCATCGGCGAACCATTCGGAGCCTCTGATCGTCATCGGATTGGCATAGCCCATCAGCACCAGTGGTGTGTCGGGGTGACGCTGGCGGAATTCCTTCGCCATGTTGAAGATATCGGCGGTCCTGGTGCCTGCGGCCAGACTGCGGATATCCGCTTCCTGAATCGACGGGCCGTCTGCCATCGGATCAGTGAACGGCATGCCGAGCTCGATGATGTCGGCTCCGCCTTCAACAAGCGCGTCTAATATCGCGCCGGTGTCGGCAGGGGTCGGATCGCCAGCGGTGACGAAAGCGACGAGGGCCGCGCGGTCGGGCGGGAAAGCGTTTGAGAGACGGGTCATTTATTCGGCCTCAGAAACACCCAAAGATTTAGGATTACAACCAAAATACCACTTATTAACGCTGCCCACCCAAGCAAGTAGGACGTCGTGGACTGAGGAACTGCCAAAACCATCTCCGAAAACGCCTGACGCCCAAATGCAATGAAGAAACAGAAGGCGACAATTGCGAGAATCGCTGAAGCCAAAGCTCGCCAATCCCGCCTCATATCTCCGTCCCCAACGCTTCCGCGACGGTGAAAATATCCTTGTCACCGCGCCCGCAGAGGTTGGCGAGGATGATCTTATCCCGATCCATCTTCACCGCTTCGCGCACCACCGCTGCAATCGCGTGGCTCGGCTCGAGCGCCGGGATGATCCCCTCGGTGCGGCAGAGCAGCTGGAAGGCGTCGAGCGCTTCGGTGTCGGTGGCGCTGTCATAGTCGACGCGGCCGGATTCCTTCAGCCAGCTGTGCTCCGGGCCGATGCCGGGATAGTCGAGGCCGGCGCTGATCGAATGGGCTTCGGTGATCTGGCCGTCTTCGTCCTGCAGCAAATAGGTCTTGTTGCCATGAAGAATGCCGGGGCCGCCGCCGGCGAGGCTCGCCGCATGTTCCTTGTCGAGACCATGGCCCGCCGCTTCGATACCGAGCATCTTGACGTCGGGATCATCGAGGAAAGGATGGAACAGGCCGATCGCATTGGAACCGCCGCCAATCGCCGCGACCAGCATGTCCGGCAGGCGTCCGACGCGGTCGAGCATCTGGGCGCGCGCTTCCTTGCCGATCACGCTTTGAAAATCGCGGACCAGTTCGGGATAGGGATGGGGGCCGGCGGCGGTACCGATGATGTAGAATGTGTCGTGGACATTGGCGACCCAGTCGCGCAGCGCCTCGTTCATCGCGTCTTTCAGCGTCGCCGCGCCGCTGGTCACCGGAACGACTTCCGCGCCGAGCAATTTCATCCGGAACAGATTTGGCTTCTGCCGCGCGACATCGGTTGCGCCCATGAAAATGGTGCAGGGCAGGCCAAAGCGCGCGCAGACGGTTGCCGTTGCCACGCCATGCTGACCGGCGCCGGTTTCGGCGATAATCCGCGTCTTGCCCATGCGCATGGCGAGTAATATCTGGCCGACACAATTGTTGATCTTGTGCGCGCCGGTGTGGTTGAGCTCGTCGCGCTTGAACCAGATCTGCGCGCCCTTGCCCTCGGGCGCATCCTTGCGGACTTCCTCGGTCAGGCTCTCGGCATAATATAAAGGCGAGGGGCGACCGACATAATTTTGCAGCAGGTCGTTGAACTGCTCCTCGAACGCCGGGTCGGCTTGCGCCGCGCGATAATGTTTCTCCAGATCGAGAATCAGCGGCATCAAGGTTTCGGCGACATAGCGACCGCCAAATTCGCCGAAATGGCCGCGGTCATCCGGCATGTTGCGGAAGCTGTTGGGAGGTGTGTCGTTCATTGTGCGATCATATCCGTTCGTGCTGAGCTTGTCGAAGCAGGAACCCTTGCGGCAATCACCCTTCGACAGGCTCAGGGCGAACGGGTCTTACTTGGACGCATCATAGTCCCGCACCGCTTGGCAAAAGGCGACGATTCTGTCCACATCTTTGACACCGGGAGCGGATTCAACGCCGGAGGACACGTCGACGAGCGGCGCTTGCGTGGCGTTCAGCGCGTCGGCTACATTGTCCGGATCAAGCCCGCCTGCGAGGCCCCAGTCCACCTGATGGTCGTGTCCGGCGAGCAGGGACCAGTCGAAAGAGGTGCCGGTTCCGCCAGGCAGGGCTTGGGCTGGTGCGTCGAACAGCAAGCGGTCGGCCGCGCCGACATAGCGGCTGGATTTCGCCAGCGTCGGCTTGTCCTTGACGCCCAGCGCTTTCCAGATTTCAAGACCGCTATTGTCCTGCACCAGTTTCAGCCATTCCGGGGTTTCGCTGCCGTGGAACTGGACGACATCGGGTTTGACGTCGGCAATGACTTGGCCGGTTGATTCAGGGGAGGCGTTGACGAGCAAAAGCACCGTCTTAATCCGCTGGCCCGCATATTGGCGGATTTCTGTCGCTCGTTCCAATGAGACATGGCGCGGGCTTTTTGGGAAATGGACAAGGCCGATATAGTCGGCACCGGCTTCGATGGCTGCGTCAATGGTGGCTTCAGTGGATAGTCCACAGATTTTGATTTTGGTTTTCATGGGAAGGGTCTTAGCGAGCCAACCATTATTCGTCATCCTGAACTTGTTTCAGGACCCCGGGAGACTGCGCTGTGCCGGTGGAGGTCCTGAAACAAGTTCAGGATGACGACTCCTGATTCAGGATGACGTCTCTGTCGGCCTAAGGCAGCTTTGCCTTAAAGCGTCGCCGTATTCGCGGGGATGACGGATTGTGATGAAATTCAAAATCTTGTTATAGCGTTGGGATGATCGATTGGAGTCTTGTTTCAAAGAGTTTTGTAGACGCCGGTTCACTTCGGGATATCTACGTTCAAAACACGTCTATTAACGACTGGGATGCCTTATTGTCAGGCTTAAAGAATTATCAACCTCAACCGAAAATTGAATCGGATAATCAATTTAGACAATGGCCCGATAATGCATCGGTCATTTTTGATGAATCAAACGAATTTGTTACAACGATGAAGATTGATGCTTCCGGAATTTTGATAAATTGTCATTTCTTTTCAAAGGAAGAAATTGAGTTTGATATCGACCCTAAAGATGTGACCGAGCAATCAGATCTAGATGCGTTGTGCGAGTTCATGCGAATGGTCGGTAAGGTAGTCGGGAAACCCACAATTCTGACGCCGGAAAATTTTCAGGATAAGCCAATAATTTTGTTCAATCCGGAGACTAATGAATTGAACTTTGTCGAAAATTTTGGATGGTGAATTTCATTTTGGGTGTTTTCAAAGCGTCGCCTCGATCGCCCGCGCTGCCGCGTTGGGATCCTCTGCGCCAGTAATCGGCCTACCAATCACCAGCACGCTCGCCCCATTGTCGCGCGCCTGTCGCGGAGTCACAGCTCGCTTCTGGTCGCCCATCGCGCCGCCTTTGGGACGCAGTCCGGGGACGACGAAAAAGCCGTCTTTCCAGATCTTGTGCGCCGCCTCGACTTCGTTGCCGGAGCAGACGATGCCGTCCAGTCCAGCCTCGCGGGCCAGTCCGGCCAGTCGCTCGACCTGGTCATGCGGGGAGCCGCTATAGCCGATCCTGCTCATATCGCTTTCGTCGAGCGAGGTCAGCAGAGTGACTCCGACAACCTTGGTATGTTCGTTCGCT
The DNA here is from genome assembly GCF_976973735.1 of Parasphingorhabdus sp. NYA22. NCBI lineage: Bacteria > Pseudomonadati > Pseudomonadota > Alphaproteobacteria > Sphingomonadales > Sphingorhabdaceae > Parasphingorhabdus > Parasphingorhabdus sp. NYA22. The sequence goes on from NZ_OZ333477.1 coordinate 1,641,320, forward strand.
GCCGCCTTGGCATCTTCCATCATCGCGCGGCCACCGGATGCGTGGATCGTCACAATCGCGGGTTCCAGCACATTGATCGCCTGCATCGCCTTGGCAACCGTATTGGGAATGTCGTGCAGTTTGAGATCGAGAAAGATCGGCAGGTCGAGTTTCTGGATTTCGTGGACGCCATGATGACCATGGGCGCAGAAAAATTCGAGCCCCAGTTTCAGGCCGCCGACATGGCCCTTGACCGATTGCGCGATTTCAATGGCGCGGTCGAGGTCGGGCGTGTCGAGCGCGACAAATACCGGATTGCTCATGCGTCTGGTGCCTTTCCACTGTCGATCGATGATACCGCAGCAGCGGGTTCGGCCGCCGCTGTGGGGGTTGGAGCCGGTTTGGCGGCGGTTGCCGGTGCCGGCGTTGGCGCTCGCTCCGGGCTAGGGGACGGCGTGGGCGCCCGGCTTGCGGCCGGCGTTGGAACAACTGCGGGTCTTGCCGCGCCTTCCAGCGTCTTGATCCGCCGCGAGGCCCGCCATTTGGAACCCCTCAGGAGCATCCAGGTGGGCAGGAAGCCGATCAGGAAGGCGCCGACGACAAAAGTCGAAACCCGTGCCTCGACCACTGCCGCTCCCAGATCGAGCGAAGCCCGCGCTTCGTTGGTCCACCAGAAAATGAAGGTCGCGACCAGCAGGAGAACCCAGAACAGGATTTTGATAAATTGCATGCTTCACCTTTTTTTGCCGTGTTGGAGCCATCCTAGCCCTAAAGAAGGCGAGTGACCAGATGCTATGCAGCGGTTCCCGAAACGGGCCTATTCACCAAAGACTCGGGCGAAAATCGTGTCGACATGCTTGAAGTGATAATCGAGGTTGAAGCGCTCCTCGAGCTCTTCGTCTGACAGTTTCGCCGAGACATCAGGGTCAGCCTTGAGCAGGTCGAGCAAGGCGACTTGCCCGTCCGATTCCCAGACCTTCATCGCGTTGCGCTGGACGATGCGATAGCTGTCCTCGCGGCTGATGCCGGCTTGCGTAAGCGCCAGCAATACGCGCTGTGAGTGGACCAGGCCGCCCATGCGGTCGAGGTTTTTCTGCATCCTCTCGGGGTAGATCAGCAGCTTTTCGATAACGCCGGTCAGCCGACCCAGCGAAAAGTCGAGTGTGATTGTCGCGTCCGGTCCGATCATCCGTTCGACCGAGCTGTGCGAAATATCGCGTTCGTGCCACAAGGCGACATTTTCCATGGCGGGCAGGGCATAGCTGCGGACCATGCGAGCGAGACCGGTGAGGTTTTCGGTCAGGATCGGGTTGCGCTTGTGCGGCATCGCGCTGCTGCCCTTTTGACCCGGTGAGAAATATTCTTCCGCTTCGAGCACTTCGGTGCGCTGCAAATGCCGGACTTCAACCGCAAGCCGCTCTACCGAAGAGGCGATGACACCGAGTGTGGCGAAAAATTGCGCGTGACGGTCACGCGGGATCACCTGGGTGGAAACCGGCTCGACTTCGAGGCCCAGCTTCTCCGCGACATATTCTTCGACCTTGGGATCGATATTGGCGAAAGTGCCGACTGCGCCGGAAATGGCGCAGGTGGCGATTTCCTTGCGCGCGGCGACCAGCCGTTCACGGTTGCGTTCAAACTCGGCATAGGCCTGTGCGAGTTTGAGGCCGAAGGTGACGGGCTCGCCGTGGATGCCGTGGCTGCGGCCGATGGTGGGTGTGAACTTGTGCTCATAGGCCCGCTTTTTAATCGCTGCCAGCAAGGCATCAATATCGGCGAGCAATATGTCCGACGCGCGTGTGAGTTGCACCGCGAGGCAAGTGTCGAGGACATCGCTCGAGGTCATACCTTGATGCATGAAGCGAGCTTCGTCGCCGACATTTTCCGCAACGTTGGTCAGAAAGGCGATCACGTCATGCTTCACTTCGCGCTCGATTTCGTCGATCCGGGCGACGTCAAATTTACCCTTGGCCCAGATTGCCTCTGCCGCTTCCTTTGGCACCACGCCCAGCTCGGCCAGCGCGTCAGTAGCGTGCGCCTCAATCTCGAACCAGATCTGGAATTTCGATTCAGGTTCCCAGATGGCAACCATTTCGGGACGGGAATAGCGTGGGATCATGATTGGTCCTTGGACAAAGAGTGCGATTACGGCAATGAAGTGCCTTGATTTGCCGTCCCGCTAGCACCTACGAAATGAGTCGGCAATGCAGCGGCGGAAACAGGGAGAATAAAATGCGTCTGGCTATACTCACCGGCGGCGGCGATGTCCCGGGCCTCAATCCGTGCATCCAGTCGATTGCGACCTCGGCCTGGCAGCGCGGCTGGGATGTGGTCGGATTGCGCCGCGGCTGGGAAGGGGTGCTGGAGATCGATCCCGCCGATCCCTGGGCCAACGAAAACAGCGTCATGATGCTCGACCAGGACCGGGTGCGCGGCATTGACCGGCAAGGCGGCACGATATTGCACAGCTCCCGCTGCGATCCGCGTACGACCAAAGAAGGTGACCAGACGCAAAAGATACTCGATATTCTCGACGCGCTGGAAGTCGATGCGCTGATCACCATGGGCGGCGATGGCACGCTGCGTTTTTCGGCCCATCTGGCGAGCCTTGGCCGCAACGTGATTTCTATCCCCAAGACGATGGACAATGATGTCTATGGCACCGATTATTGTATCGGTTTCTCTACTGCCGTCACCCGTTCGGTCCAGGCGATCAACTCGCTGCGCACCACGACGGCGAGCCACGAACGGATAGCGGTGATCGAATTATTCGGGCGGCAGTCAGGGGAGACCGCCCTGGTCTCCGGTTTTCTCTCGCAAGCGGACAGGACGGTGATCGCCGAAGTGCCGGCGGATATGGATGTGCTGCTGCCTTTGCTGCTGAAGGACAAGGAGGCCAACCCGGAATCCTACGCCATCTGTCTGGTGTCCGAGGGTGCCCGGCTTTCCGGTGGGACGGATTATGCAGACGAAATAAACAAATCGAATACTAGCCGCGACGGACTGAATATCGGCACGCAACTGGCGCGCGAAATCGAGGCGCGCTCGGACGAGCGAACGATCGTTCAGGAACTCGCTTACCTGATGCGCGCCGGAGAACCGGACGCTATGGACCGGATGGTCGGCTTTGCTTTCGGTGCGCTGGCGGTGCAGTTGATCGAGCAGGACCGGATGGCGAATATGGTATGCCTGACCGACGGCAATTATAGCTCGGTGCCGATCGGCACGCTGCTTGAGGATAGCAAGGGGGTCAATGTCTCCGGCCTCTATGATGCGAACCAGTATCGCGCCAGTCTCATCCAGGTCGAAGGCATGCCGATGTTCCTTTATTGAGCGCCGGCTCAATCACTAGATCAGTCCTTTCGACCGGAAGGATGTATGGCCGTCCCGGCCGATGACGATATGGTCGTGAACGGCAATGCCCAATGTGGCGCCAGCGGCGCAAATGTCTCTTGTGATCGCGATATCTTGTCGGCTGGGGGTGCTGTCGCCGCTCGGATGATTATGGACAAGGATGATCGCAGCTGACCCCAGATCCAGCGCCCGCTTGATGACTTCGCGGGTATAGATGGCCGCCTGATCAATCGATCCCTCGCTCACCAGCTCATCGCGGATCAACCGGTTCTTGCTGTCTAGATGCAACACCCGCACCCGTTCATGGGCGAGATGGGCCATATCGGCCCGCAAATAGTCGAGCAAAGCCTGCCAACTCGACAAGATGGGCTGGATTCGCACTGGCTCGGAGATCAGGCGCAAGGCCGCGACCTGGACAATTTTTAGCGCAGCGACGCTGGTCTCGCCCATGCCCGGAAATTTTTGCAACGCGTCGGCATCGGAAACCAGCAGGCGGGCGAAGCCGCCGAACTCGTCGATCAATTGTTTTGCCAATGGCTTTGTGTCGCGGCGCGGAATGGCCAGCGCGAGCAAATATTCGACCAGTTCGTGATCGTGCAGCCCGTTGCCCTTGCCGGCCAATATGCGGTGACGAAGCCGGGCGCGGTGCCCGCTGCTTTGCTTCGGCAAGCCTGACGGAATTTCATATCCCTTGCTCATATGCCCTCAATAGCAGAACAAATCAGGAACTTCGCCGTTTAGAAGACAACAGACCGAAAATGTCCAATCTTTGGATCAGCTACAAAAACTGGGCGTTCAGACACTTGTACATTGCAACTTAAGGCAGACTTCGGCATTTCACCCGCAATGGAAGAAGAAATCGCCAATGACCCCGTCGGTCGCCGCTCCCGGTTTCGACTGTTCGGCGGGATATTGCTTGTTCTGATTCTGCTCGGGCTGATTGCCCTGTGGGTGAGTCGAACGACTTTGGCCGACAATTTCGTCAAATCCCAGCTCGAACAGATGGATGTCGCGGCGACATATGAAATCGAGGACATCGGTCTGCGCAAACAGGTCATTCGCAATCTGGTCATCGGTGACCCGGAGCGGCCGGACCTGACCGCTGAGCTGGTAGAAGTCGGCAATAGCCTTACTCTGGGCGGTGTCGGCATCAACTGGGTCAGCGCGAGTGGTGTAAAGCTGTTCGGGCGGATGGAAAATGGCAAGCTCAGCTTTGGTGAGCTCGACAAATTCAACGATCCCGAAGATGACAGCCCGCTGGCGCTGCCGGATATCTGGCTCGGGCTGAACGATGCCAAGCTTCGCATCGATAGCGAATATGGCGCCATTGGGCTGGCACTCAACGGGCAAGGCGAATTGCAAGACGGTTTCAGCGGAGAAATTGCCGCGATCAGCAGCCAGCTGGAAGCCGGCGGCTGTTCACTCCGGAAACCGACCTTCTTTGGCGAGGTCGCGATACGCGGAAAGAAACCGCATTTGCAGGGGCCGTTGAGGCTTCCCAATGTAACATGCAGTGATCTTGATCTGACGGCAGAAGATTTCGCCGCGCAGGTCTCGGTTGATCTCGGGGTCGATCTGGCGAGCTGGACCGGTAATGTCGGCCTGCTCGGCGGGCCGCTTCGCTATGCCGATTTTAGCAGCCAGGAAATCAAGGCTTCCGTCAAACTGACCGGCGATTTCCAGCAGACCAGCGGCGATATCGATCTGACCGCAAGCGGATTGAAATCCCCTTTTGGCAAGGCGGCCGTATCGCAGGTCCAGGGTCCGTTTGCGCTGGGCTATGGCGCCGCAACTCTGACGGCAAGCTTTACCGGCCAGCCGGAAATTCGCGGCGTCCAGGTTGCGCAAAGCCTGTTGCGGCAAGCCGGCAGCCTGTCGACATCGGTCGCGGGGACGCCCGTCGGTCCGATCGCTGACCGGATCGCGAAAGCGGTGCAGCAGGCCGGCAGCCAGTTTGATGTTTCCAGCGACATAAAATTTTCCAGGACGGTCGAGCGGACAACGCTTGCGCTCAATACCGCGGGAGCCCGCTCGCGTTCGGGCGCAACAGTGAGCCTGAGCGATCCGTTGCTGCTGGTTTTTACCGACAAGAATATCAGGATGCTCGCCGACGGTCCCATTCAGCTTGCCGGGGGTGGTTTTCCCAGTGCCAAATTGCTGCTTGACGACGGCAGCCTGTCGCGCGGATTTTCCGGACGGCTCGAAATGGCCAATTATCAGGTCGGCTCGGCACAGTTGAAGATTCCCGCGATGGCCTTCTCGCCGACGCGTCAGGGCGGCACCAATATTGACGGGCGGATCATCCTGACCGGGCCGGTCGGTGACGGACTAATCACCGGGCTGCAAGTGCCCGTCAGCGGAAACATCACCCGAAATGGCGATTTCGCTCTGTTCAGACAATGTATCAATCTGCAATTTGCCAGCCTGCGCACCGCATCCCTGACCGCCGGGCCGACCAGTGCGCGACTATGCCCGCAAGGCAGTGCCATCGTGACCGGTAGTGGATCGAATGTGAATATCGCGGCCAATGCGCCGTCGCTCAAGCTGAACGGCGCTGTCGGTAACACGCCCTTGGCCATTACGAGCGGCGCGCTGGGGTTTTCGTTGGCGAAAGGCCTGACGGCGCAAAATGTCGGCATCCGCCTGGGTACGGCTGACAGCATGACAATGCTCGATATGGCGGTGCTGAACGCTGCTTTCGGGGATACGATCAACGGCAGAATTGAGGGCGCTTCCGGCAAGGTCGCCAATGTCCCGCTGTTGATGGAAAAGATCGAGGGCGACTGGCGCTATGAAAAAGGCAAATTCCTGGCTGATGCCAGCCTACTGGTCCGCGACGAACAACCGGTGGAACGGTTCCGCCCCTTGATCAGCAACGACGTCGAGCTGGGCTTTGACGGAAGTGATCTGACCGCCACCGGCTGGCTCCGCGAGCCGGAAACTCTGACCGCCATTGCCGCAATCGATATTGCTCACACCTTGAAAACCAGTGCAGGCAGAGCGCTGATCGACGTCCAGTCGCTGGCCTTCAACGACCGGTTGCAGCCGGAACAGCTAACTCCGCTGACCCTCGGTGTGATCGCCAACGTGCAGGGAGAGATATCGGGTGCGGGCCGGATTGACTGGGATGCCTCTGAAAATGGCATAAAAAGCTCCGGGACTTTTAGCACCCATGGTTTAAATCTGGCGGCCGCATTCGGTCCGGTGACCGGCTTGGCGGGGGAGATACAGTTTTCCGATCTGCTCGCGCTGGAAACCAGACCGGGTCAGATAGTGAGCCTGTCCGAAGTCAATCCCGGCGTCGCGGTGTTCAACGGTCAGATCCGCTACCGTCTGCTCCCCGATTTCAAATTACAGGTGGAAGCGGGGGAGTGGCCGTTCGCGGGTGGCAAGCTATACCTAGAACCGACCATATTGGATCTGAGCGAAGAGGCCGAGCGGCGGCTGCAATTCACTGTCGAGGGCGTCGATGCCGCGCAGTTCCTGACCCAGTTCGACTTCGAGAATATGACGGCAACAGGCGTGTTCGACGGCAAGCTGCCGATGGTCTTTGATCAGGATGGTGGCCGGGTTGTCGGTGGTTATCTGGTAGCGCGCGAAGGTGGCGGTACGCTCGCCTATGTCGGGGAACTGACCTATGAAGACATGGGCACCATGGCCAATTTCGCCTTTAACGCGCTCAAATCGATCAAATATCGCAATCTGACGATCGGTATGGACGGCGATATTGCCGGCGAAATCATCACCCAGGTAAAATTCGACGGGCTGCAGCAGGGTGATGATGCCAGCCGCAATTTCATTACCAAACAGCTGGCCCGCATTCCGATCCAGTTCAACGTGCGGATCCAGGCGCCCTTCATGCAGATGATGAGTAGCGCCAAATCCTATTATGAGCCCGAAATACTGGTCGGTCAGAACCTGCCAGCGCTATTGCGGGCGCAGGAGGCACGGGCAAAGGCAGCCGTGAAGGTGCTCGAAGAAGATGAATAGTCCATTCAGCCGGGGGAAAGCGATGATGCTTTATCAGACAAGTCAATTGACGGATCGATCAGATGATGCGATTCGTAGCAATATGAGGAATTTAACCACTGTCGGCCTGATATTGGGTGCATTGACCGGGCTTTCTGCCTGTGTGCAGGTGACTGCACCGGACAAGCCGATTGTCATCAACCTCAATATCAATATCAAGCAGGAAGTGGTGTATCGCCTGGACGGTGATGCGAAAGACCTGATCAACGAAGAAGCGGATATTTTCTAATGTTTGACTATATGAAGAAAAACAAGGCTTTGGCCGTAATTGGCGGACTGGTTCTGACGGCGGTCGTCGCTGTGCCGGTGATGGCACAGCGCGATCCCGCCTATGAAGCGGCGCGGTCCGCTGGAAAGATCGGTGAAAAGCCGGACGGCTATCTTGGCTATGTGACGTCACCGTCACCAGCGATCAAGGCGCTGGTCGAGGATATCAATATCAAACGGAAAGCGGCTTATACCCGCAAGGCGCAGGAAACCAATTCAACCGTAGAGCAATTTGCTTTCACCTCGGGTTGCAACCTGATCATGCGGACCTCGGCAGGTGAAAAATACCAGACGCCGGCCGGAACCTGGAACACACGAGACAGTTCGGACCCGGTACGGGATTCGCGCTGCCCCTGATTTAGAGCATCATAAAATTTTAACGGGAAGGCGCGTCGGCTAGGCTGGCGCGCCTTTTTCGTTGTCGAATGATTTACTGACCAAATGGAGGTCGCGCTGAGGGAAGGGGATGGCAATACCATATTTGCTCAGCACCGTTTCGATTTCCCAGCAATAGGTCGCGTGAACCCGGCCGGGTTTCTTGGTAGCTTCATCGGTCAGCCAGACAATCAGTTCGAAATCGAGGCTGCTGTCGCCAAATCCGACGAGCCAGACATCAGGCTTGCGGTTCTTGAAGCCCTTCAGGGTGAATTCCACATTGCCCGCCGCTTCCAATATCGCCTTTTTAACAAGATCCTTGTCCGTCCCATAAGCCACACCAACCGGCACGTGCATGCGGCGTTTGGCTTCCCGCAAGGTCCAGTTGATCACCCGCTTGTTGATAAATTCCGAATTGGGAATCAGCATGTCGATATTGTCGTTGGTGGTGATCAATGTGCTGCGAACATTGATTTCGCGAACTTCGCCGGTAATCCCGCCCTCCAGATCGACAAAATCCCCGACCTTGAGGGTTTTTTCGAGAATGATGATGATACCGGCGACGAAATTGGAAAAAATCGATTGCAGGCCAAAGCCGATGCCGACGCCCAGAGCGCCGGTAAATACGGCAAATGCGGTCAGATCGATGCCGATCATGTTGAGCGCGATGAAGATGGCGATACCGATCATCAATATGCGGACCAACTGGCCGAACAGCCCGCGGACCGAAGGGGTCATCCGCTCGGACTTGCTCAGCCGTGTTTCAATCAGCCGGGAGAAAAACGACGCCCCCCAAACAAGCGCAACCGCGATCACCAGAACCTTGAAAATATCGAGCAGGGAAAGATTTTCGCCCACGGGTATCGCCAGACTGTCGATAAATTCGATCAGCGGCGTGAACAGACGCACCACCACCAGCAATGCGCCGATTATCGTCAATATGATCGTCGTCCAGCGCCACAGCGGGTCACGGCTGGTCAGGGCAAAGGTGCGGATGATCAGCGTCGCGACGAGCGCGGCTCCAACTATCCGCATATAGTCCACCGGAATGCCGCGTCCCGCGAAGCCGGAGATGACCATCCAGATAATCGTGGAAGCGATCAGCGGAAAGACAAGCGTGGCGGAAACGGCTTCATATTTTCCGCCGTGAAAACTCTCCGCCAGATCGGCAAAGAAATTGCCGGTTGCTGCCCGTAATATGCGGGTGAATATAAAGCCGAGCAGCAGCGCGACGACGATACCGCCCAGCTGCAGCCAGATTGTTCCCGACAACAGTTCAGCCTGCATGCGCAGAAAGAAGGAGGAGAAAAACGTGCTGATGTCGCGAAACCCGGCGCCGATATCCTGAAGCGAAGGGACGTCGGTTATGTCCGGTATAGTGTTCGTCAGGGCCAGAAAATTCACGATCATATTCTCATATCCATTTCAGGCGCCGGAGTACGTAAACCTCGGTGACCATCAATATCGTCATGATGGCGCAGGTGATCCAGAACGCGACATTGCTATTCACCCCGGGCATGCCACCGACGTTGATGCCGAGCAGCCCGGTAAGAAAACTGAGCGGCAGGAAGATGGCTGCAACGATCGAAAGGGCGTACATCGTCCGGTTCATTGATTCTGCCATCTTGTTGGCCAGTTCGTCGAGTACGACTATTGCCCGGTCGCGCGCTGCATCCAGATCTTCGAGATAGCGCATCGTCCGGTCTGCTGTTTCCCGCAGTCCCATGCGCTGACTTGGATTGAGCCAGTCCGGTGCGTCATATTGCAAATTTGCCAGCGCTTCCCGCTGCGGAGACAGATAACGGCGCAATGCGACAGTGTCCTGACGGGACTCGGCTATTCTGCTGCGCAATTTTGTCGGCTGCTCGGTGTCGACCTGTGCCTCCAGCGCGTCGAGCCGGTCCTCCAGTTCGATGATGACATCGTTGATCTTCAGCGACAGGCGTTCGGACAGGGCGACAAACAGATCGGCTGTCGTCTCGGCCCCATGACCGCCATCAACAATATCCGACAGCACATCGCGCGGCGTCATCAATCGCTCGTATCGCACCGTGATAATCCGCGTCGGTTCCACCCACATGCGCAGAGCGACCATATCCTCCGGTTCGGCGCCTTCGTTGAGATTGACGCCGCGCAGGATTACCAGAAGTCCGTCGTCGACACGCAGGCTTCGCGGTCGGGACTCCTTTGCCAGCAACGCGCCGACGACCGGGGCAGGGATGCCGGATTTTTCGCGCAACCATGTTTCAGCCCGATCGGAAACATTGTCGAGATGGAGCCAGAGTGGATTTTTCTCGGTGTCGGTCGTTTCGACTTCCGCCCAGTCACATAGTCGTCCGCCGCCCTTGCCGTCCAATATGCAGCCGAACAACAGCCCGTCTTCCGGTTCGATATCGTGAACGCGGGATTTTACCACGGGTGTATCAGTCATTGGCTACTATTCCTGCTTTCTATCTGTCCCGTCTGCCCGTCATCGGCCCTCTATTTCCCGTCCGGAGGTCGCTGTGAACTCATTTCTCCCGCGGCAATGGCGGTCGCATGATGCTGCCGCCAGCTTTGGGCCTCGATGAATATTCGCTTCACTTGCGGAAACTCTCTTTTGATAGCCTTCTCGAAATCGGTAATAGCCTGTTCCACCTTGTCGGCGGTCAAACGGTCATCAAAATCCACACTGGCCGCCAACAATATATCTTCCGGCCCCATATGCATGGTCAATATTTCGTTCAGGCCGGTAATCCTTTTGTCATCGGAAACCACGGCGCGGATGCCCGCAACGACTTCCGGTGAGGCGCCTTCGCCGATCAGCAAGCCCTTGCTTTCATAAGCCAGCAGCAAAGCTACAAATGCGAGTACCACGCCGATGCAAATCGAGGCGATGCCGTCGAGTATCGGCATGTCGAAATATTGCGAGGCGAATATGCCGACGAAGGCGATCATCAAGCCCATCATTGCGGCGCTGTCTTCGAACAATATCGTGAAAACCGTCGGGTCTTTGGAATTGCGCACGGCCGCGTACCAGGACTGGTTACCTCTTGTGCGCCGGAATTCCCGGAAGGCCACCCACCAGGCAGCCCCTTCGAAGACCATCGCCAAGGACAGGACGGCATAAGACCATATCGGCGATTCCACGGGATGCGGGTTAGAGAGGCTTTGCACGCCTTCGTAGATGGAAATACCGGCGCCTACGGCAAAGATCAGTATCGCGACGACGAAGGTCCAGAAATATAATTCCATGCCATAGCCAAACGGATGTTTCTCGTCGGGTGGTCGAACGGCACGTTTCATACCGAACAGCAGCAACAACTGGTTGCCGCTATCGACCACCGAATGCACGCCCTCGCTGAACATCGCAGAGCTGCCCGTGACGGATGCTGCAAAAAATTTGGAAACGGCGATCAGGCTATTGCCAGCCAATGCCGCGTAAATAACCGTCTTGGAACCTGATGCCATCTACAGCGCGGCCTCCTGCCGCGAAGACTTTACCTTTCACCACAATCTATCTGCCGTCAAGAAAATGGGTTTTATATGGAGGTTCGTCCCGGTCCGTTGCAAGCTTGCTTCACGGTTGCGCTTTTATCGTCACCACCGGCAGGTTAGTCTGTCAAAATTGCGCTGATATTCTATGTAATTTCCGCGTTGCAGCATTGCTGTTGACTTGGGTACGTTGCTTTCCTAAACGGACCGCGCCTTGGCGGGTCGGCCTACTGTCATATATGGCTCTTTTCGGCGCTCTTCGGGGCAATTAGAGGGGTCATAATGGCAATAAGCGAATCTGATCGAGATCCACTCGAAGAGGATATGCGGGTTTCATCGCTGGATGAGCGACTGATATCTGCACAGAATCGGGAGCGGATCAAAGCGGGGCACCGGAACAAAGGGCCAGACGAAAGTCAGCGGCTCGGCGCAAGGGTGCTAAGCTATTTGATTGGAGGCGTGGCTGCCGGTTTTCTTCTCGGGTGGTTGTTTGACACTTGGTTGGGAACGACGCCATTGTTCCTGTTGCTATTCTTCTTCCTTGGGGTGGGAGTAGCGTTCAGGAAAATTTATATGATTTCGAGCCAGCCGGTGGATGACATCGGTACGGCGTTACCAGATGATGACGATTGACGATCAGGGGTTATATTAGTGGCTACCGAAGGCAAAATTGATCCGATGCACCAATTCGAAGTGCAGCCCATTTTTGATGGCTTCACTCTTTTCGGTCAGCAGATTGATTTCACTAACAGCGCGCTTTGGATGTTCGCCGTCCTTGTGCTGCTCTATGTTTTCATGATCGGCGGAATGAAGCGCGAGCTGGTTCCCGGGCGCTGGCAGGTCATGGTTGAAGGTGTAGTCGGTTTCATCGACAATATCATCGCCAACAGTATCGGCCCGAATGGCAAGAAATATACTCCATGGGTCTTTACCCTGTTCATGTTCATTCTGTTTTCCAACCTGTTGGGCATGATGCCTTTCGGCATTATTCCCGGTATCCATCCGTTTACCGTGACAAGCCAGTTCACCGTTACCGGCCTGCTGGCAGCGATCAGCTTCTCGATCGTATTGGTCGTCGGTTTCTGGAAGCATGGCTTCAAGTTTTTCAGCCTGTTCATTCCGCACGGTACGCCGCTGTGGATGATGCCGCTGATTTTCTCGGTAGAGCTTCTGTCGTTCCTCGTACGCCCGTTCAGCCTCGCGCTGCGGTTGTTCGTGGCGATGATCGCCGGTCATATCCTGATCAAGGTGTTCGCCAGTTTCGTCGTGCAGGCCATCGACGCAGGCGGGGCTAGCTGGGGTATCGCGTTGCTGAGCATTCTCTTCATCGCGTTTGTCAGCGCCTTGGAACTTCTGGTATGCGCAATTCAGGCCTATGTTTTCGCTCTTCTGACATCACTGTATATCAGCGATGCGGAAAATCTTCACTAAGTCACTTTCAATACTAATTTTTCAATACGGAGTTTAAAAAATGGATCTCGCTTCTGCACAAGTAATCGGCGCTGGTATCGCGGCAATTGGTATCGGTGTTGCTGCATCCGGTGTTGGTAATGTTTTCGCTTCCTTCCTTGAAGGCGCTTTGCGTAACCCATCTGCGGCTGACGGCCAGCAGGGACGTCTGTTCATCGGCTTTGCTGCTGCTGAATTGCTCGGCCTGATCGCCTTCGCTGTTGCGATGATGATTCTTTACGCTCCGCCAGCGGCAACGCCGGTTGAAGCTGTTGTTGTCGAAGCTGCGGCTGTCGACGCGCCAGTAGTTGAAGAAGCTCCGGCAGCTGAACTCGCTGAATAATTTTGATGGCGGGCCGGCAGGTCCGGCTCGCCCCGAAATTGCCTATTTGCGTCTCGAAACATCGGGTGAATAATGCCTCAAATTAGTCAGCTTATGGAAGTTTACGGCAGCCAGATTTTCTGGTTGCTGATCGTGATCGGTATTATCTATTTTGGCATTGCTAAAAATATGGTGCCGAAGATCAGCAAAACCGTCGATGACCGCCAAAAGCGGATTTCCGACGACCTTGCTGCGGCGCAGGCCGGGCAGGACAAGGCCGAGCAGATCGAAGCCAATTACCGGGTGAGCATCAATGATGCCCGCGCCGATGCGGTTGGTAAGGTCAGCGAAGCCAAAGCGAAGGTTACCAAGAAAAACGAGGCAGCCATCAAACGTGCGGATACCGCCATCGCAAAAAAAGCGGACGAAGCGGATGCTGCGCTCAAGGCGGCTCAAATCAACGCACTGAAAGAAATCGAAGCCGTTGCGGCAGATGCCGCTCAGGCTATCGTCAAGACGGTGTCCGGTGCCAAGGTTACGGCCACCGATGCAAAAAAGGCGGTCAAGGCGGCTTTCTGAGCGCCTGCTGAAGGAGATAGAACATGCTATTGACGATTTTGGCAGAAGGCGCTGGGACCGGCGGTCCGTTTATGGATCCCACATTCTGGGTTGCGGTCGGCGTTCTGGTGGTATTTGCGATCATGTTGTGGACGAAAGTCCCCAAGATCGTAGGCGGTATGCTGGATAACAAAATTGCCGAGATCAAGAAGACGCTCGATGAAGCGGCCGATCTGCGCAAGGAAGCAGAAGCGCTGAAAGCCGAATATGAAGCAAAAACGGCTGGCGCGCAGGCTGAAATTGAAGCGCTGATGGACAGTGCTGAAAAAGAAGCTGCCATTATGGTCAGTGAAGCCGAAGCGGAAGCCAAAGCTCTGATTGCCCGCCGGAAGAAAATGGCAGAAGACAAGATTGGTGCAGCGGAGCGCTCTGCGATAGCCGCCGTTCGCGCCAAGGCCGCGATGGCCGCTACGAAGGCAGCGGAAGCCCTGATTGCGGCACGCCATGATGCAGCAGCCGACAAGAGCCTGGTCGACAAGGCCATTGGCGATATCGGCAAGACGCTGAACTGAGCGAGAAGCCTCTCCCATAGGGAGAGGCAACAAGCCTTGGCAGTTCATTGCCTTAGGCGCAGTCGGTGAGGGGTTTTGCCCTCCCGACCTGCAAACCCCTCACCGAGTTTCGCTAGTCATTAAGCTGACAAGCTACACTTGCCTTTCCCTGTGGGAGAGGATGCAATTGCTCTGGCAATGCTGCTATCCCTCACTTAAACAAAACCCCATGTCCAAAGCCGACCGTCCCGATCATCCCAATGCCGCTTCCCGTTTCAACGAGGATAAAGCGACCTATGCGGTGCGCGGGGAGGGGGATACGCCCAATCTCGAAGCCGGGATGGCGGCTATCCGCGAGGTCTTGAATACCCTGCCGACAAGGCCGGGTGTCTACCGGATGCAGGACAAGCGTGGCGACGTGCTCTATGTCGGCAAGGCGCGGTCGCTAAAGGCCCGCGTCGGTGCCTATGTCCAGATGAACCGGCTGCCGCAGCGATTGATGCGGATGGTTGCGCAGACCCGCTCGATGACCATTGTGACGACCGGCAGCGAAGCCGAAGCGCTGCTGCTCGAAGCGCAGCTGATCAAGAAATTCCGTCCTGCTTACAATGTCCTGCTGCGCGATGATAAGAGCTTTCCGTTCATCCTGCTGCGCGACGATCATGATTTTCCACGGATCACCAAGCATCGCGGGGCGCAGCGTACCAAGGGGCAATATTTCGGACCCTTTGCCAGTGCGGGCTCGGTCAACCGGACGCTCAATGCGCTGCAAAAGCTGTTTCTGCTGCGCAGTTGCACCGACAGTTTCTTCAACAACCGGTCGCGTCCCTGTCTGCTCTATCAAATCAAGCGCTGCTCGGCGCCCTGCGTCGACCGGATCAGCAAGGAAGACTATTCCGAACTGGTCGAGGATGCGCGCGATTTTCTGTGTGGCAAATCGACCGAGGTGCAGAACAAGCTAGGCGGCGCGATGGAAAAGGCCTCCGAGGCTCTCGATTTCGAAATGGCCGCGGTTTACCGCGACCGGTTGAGGGCGCTGACCTTTATCCAGGGCAGTCAGGCGATCAATGCAGCCGGCCTGCCGGACGCCGATATTTTTGCGCTGGCAGCCAAGGGTTCGACCGTCTGCGTCCAGGCCTTCTTCATCCGTGGCGGCCAGAACTGGGGCCACCGCAGCTTCTTTCCGGCGCATACGACCAATGTCGAGATTGAAGAAGTTTTCTCCAGTTTCCTGATGCAATTTTACGACCAGATGCCACCACCCAAGCTGGTGTTGCTCGACCGCGAACTGCCCGATGCGGAACTGCTGGCCGAGGCGCTCAGCACCAAGGCGGACTATAAGGTAAGTGTTTCCAAGCCGCAGCGCGGGGATCGGCGGAAATTGCTGGCGCAGGCCAGCCGCAATGCCGAAGAGGCGCTCGACCGGCGCTTGGCGGAAACCTCCACCCAGGCCAGGATCATGCGCGAAATGGTTGACCTGCTGGAACTGGACGCTGTGCCGGATCGTATTGAGATTTACGATAACAGCCATATTCAGGGCACCAATATGGTCGGTGGCATGGTCGTCGCCGGACCCGAAGGTTTTCGCAAGAACGCCTATCGCAAGTTCAATATCAAAAATCCCGATATCGCGCCCGGCGACGATTTTGCGATGATGCGCGAAGTGCTCGAACGGCGCTTTGCCCGTGCGCAAAAGGAAGACCCGGATCGCGACAAGGGCGAGTGGCCCGATCTGGTGCTGATCGACGGCGGCAAGGGCCAGATGAGCGCAGCGCGAGGTGCTCTCGCCGAAATTGGCGTCGAGGATGTGGTGATGATCGGCGTCTCAAAAGGCCCCGACCGTAATGCGGGACGGGAAACATTTCACTTGCCAGACGGCCGCCAGATCAATCTACCGATGAACAGCCCGGTGCTCTTCTATCTCCAGCGTCTGCGCGATGAAGCCCACCGGTTCGCGATTGGCGCACACCGGACGAGACGCGCCAAATCTGTCGGCCATAGTTCACTGGATGACGTGCCCGGCATCGGCCCGGCCCGAAAAAAGGCGCTATTGCTGCATTTCGGTACGGCGCGAGCAGTGAAAAATGCCTCGCTCGACGATCTGCAGGGAGCGCCGGGCGTGTCGGCGACGGTGGCGCAGAAAATCTACGACTATTTTCATGGTTAGCCTCCGCACCTCCGCCATCATCTGCTCGGTTCGTTCCCATGGCGAGCATGGCGCAGTCGTGCGCGCGCTAACCCCCGAAAATGGTCTGGTAACCGGCTATGTCCGCGGCGCGCATTCGCGCAATATGCGACCGGTATTGATCCCCTCCAATATCGTGCAGGCTGACTATCGCGCGCGGACCGAGGATCAATTGGCGTCGATGACAGCGGAATTGCAGCAGAGCCGGGGGCCGTTTCTGGGCGAGCCGCTGGCCAGTGCCGCGCTCGACTGGGTGACCGCCTTGACGGCAGCGATCCTGCCGGAAGAACATAGCTATCCCCAATTGCATTCGGCTCTGTCCGCCTTGCTTGATGCGATTTGCAGTGCTCCGTCTGCTCAGGGATGGGCAGTGGCTTTGGTGCGTTACGAGCTGCTGCTGTTGTCGGAACTGGGCTTTGGACTCACACTGGAAAAATGCGCGGTGACGGGGTCGGAAGATGATCTGGTCTATATCAGCCCAAAGAGCGCCACGGCGGTCAGCGCCTTTGCGGGGCAGGAATATAAGGAACGGCTTTTGCCGCTTCCGGCTTTCCTCAAAGATTCGGTCACCCCCGAATGGGACGATATATTCGACGGCCTGCGCGTTACCGGATTTTTTCTCAAACGCCATTTCTTCGAAGACCGCCGCAAGGATGTGATGGCAGCACGAACGGTTTTGGTCGATCGCCTGAAAAGGGTGGTTGCCTAAGCGCGCGATAATCGGCAGGAACGGCGCGCTTACAAGAAGGAACTCTCATGCATATTGCGGTGCTCGCCGGTGACGGCATTGGTCAGGAAATCATGGTCGAGGCGCTGCGCGTGCTGGGGGCGATGGACTTGCCGAATCTTTGTCTCGATCATGCCGATGTCGGCGGTGTTGCCTATCGCAACCACGGCCATCCGCTGCCGCCGGAAACCGTCGAGTTGGCGAAAGAGGCCGACGCGGTGCTGTTCGGCGCGGTCGGTGATCCATCCTGCGACAATCTGGAGCGGCACCTGCGCCCCGAACAAGCAGTTCTCGGCCTGCGCAAGGAAATGCAGACCTTTGCCAATTTGCGGCCCGCCAAAATGTTTCCGGGCATGGAAGATGCTTCCGGTCTCAAACCGGAAATCGCGCGCACCATCGACGTTGTTATTGTTCGCGAGTTGAACGGCGATGTCTATTTTGGCGAAAAGGGCATACGCACAACCGCGGACGGCCTGCGCGAAGGCTATGACATCATGTCCTACGACGAGAGCGAAGTCCGGCGTATTGCCCATGTCGCTTTCAAGACCGCCATGGTGCGCGGCAAGCGGCTCTGTTCGGTTGACAAGGCCAATGTGCTGGAAACCTCGCAATTGTGGCGCGATGTGATGATCGAGACGTCGGCCGAATATCCCGAAGTCGAACTCAGCCACATGTATGTCGACAATGCAGCGATGCAGCTGGTGCGCAATCCGGGCCAGTTTGACGTGGTCGTGACCGGCAATCTGTTCGGCGACATACTCTCCGATCAGGCAAGCATGTGTGTCGGGTCGATCGGCCTGCTCGCATCGGCCTCGCTCGGCGAAGGCACCAAGGGCCTCTACGAGCCCATCCATGGCAGCGCGCCGGATATTGCCGGGCAGGGGATTGCCAATCCCTCGGCAATGATCCTGTCTGCGGCGATGATGTTGCGGCACAGCTTCGGCATGGAAGCGGAAGCCAGCCGGATCGAAGCGGCGGTTGCCGCCGTGCTCGCGCAAGGCGTGTTGGGTCACGATCTCGGCGGGAAGGCTTCAACCACGGAAATCGGCGACGCTATTGTCGCGCAACTGACGGGCGGCTAGGACAGACTCATGAAAAGAAACACCGGCCAAGACCGCGAAATCACCAAGAACTGGCGCCCGGCGACGCAGGCGATCCGCAGCGGCACGATGCGCAGCGAATTTGGTGAAACTTCAGAGGCGTTGTTTCTGACGTCCGGCTATAGCTACGACTGCGCCGAGGATGCCGCGGCCCGCTTTGCCGGCGAGCAGGATGGCATGACCTACAGCCGCCTGCAAAATCCGACGGTGCAGATGCTGGAAGAACGGATTGCGATCATGGAAGGCGCGGAGGCCTGCCGCGCCACGGCATCGGGCATGGCAGCGATGACCGCGGCTTTGCTGTGTCAGCTGGAAGCTGGCGATCATGTTGTCGCCAGCCGCGCCCTGTTTGGCTCCTGCCGCTGGCTGACCGACAGTCTGCTGCCCAAATTCGGCATCGACACGACCGGGGTCGACGGCCGCGATATCGAGAACTGGGAGCGGGCAATCACGCCAAAAACCAAGGTCTTCTTCTTCGAAACACCAGCCAACCCGACCATGGATGTGATCGATATCCGCAGAGTCTGCGATCTCGCCCGGGCCAAGGGTATCACCAGCGTGGTCGACAATGCGTTCGCCACTAACGTGCTGCAGCGGCCGATGGAATATGGCGCCGACGTTGTGGCCTATAGCGCTACCAAGATGATGGACGGGCAGGGGCGTGTCCTGGCCGGTGCGGTCTGCGGGACCGAAGAATTTATCGAAGGTCCGCTGCTCGCTTTCACCCGCAACACCGGCCCTACATTGAGCGCATTCAATGCCTGGGTTGTGCTCAAGGGGCTCGAAACGCTCGACCTGCGCATCCGTCGGCAGAGCAATAATGCGGTCGAAGTGGGCAAGTTTCTAGAGCAGCGGGTAGAGAAAATCCTGCATCCCGGACTGTCAAGCCACCCGCAGCATAATCTCGCGATGAGCCAGATGGAAGCTGCCGGACCGATCTTTTCTCTCTATGTCGGTGGGGGCCGCAAGCAAGCGCATGGCCTGCTCAACGCATTGAATTTGATCGATATATCGAACAATATCGGAGATAGCCGGTCGCTCATGTGTCATCCGTCCTCGACCACCCACCATGGACTGGGAGAAGAGGCCAGAGTGGAGATCGGCATCACCGAAGACATGCTGCGGATCAATGTCGGCCTGGAAGATCCGATCGACCTGATCAAAGACTTGGATCAGGCCCTTTCGTCGGTCGGGCTTTAACTCTATATCATGATCATGGAATCATTCTTCCCGTTTGCTGAAACCACCGATGGCGTCACCGTGCGCGTCTCTGTGACCTTCCTGCCGGAACAGTCCGATATCGATGGCAACCGCTGGTTCTGGGCTTATCATATCCGGATCGAAAACCATCGGGACACCGCGGTACAGCTGTTGATGCGGCACTGGCAGATCACGGACGCGCGTGGCGGACTGCAGATGGTCGACGGTGACGGTGTGGTTGGCGAACAGCCGGTTATCCAGCCGGGAAAATCCCATGATTATGTTTCGGGTTGCCCGCT
Source organism: Parasphingorhabdus sp. NYA22 (assembly GCF_976973735.1). Lineage (NCBI taxonomy): Bacteria > Pseudomonadati > Pseudomonadota > Alphaproteobacteria > Sphingomonadales > Sphingorhabdaceae > Parasphingorhabdus > Parasphingorhabdus sp. NYA22. Next base: position 1,661,189 of record NZ_OZ333477.1, read on the forward strand.
CAATACGCCGAACGGCGCGATGGAAGGTCATTTTGTCATGGTCGGCAGCACGCCGCCCGCCTTCGAGGTCCGCATTCCGCATTTCCCTCTCACCGAACCGACCGTCGAGCAATGAAGCGCACCCATTTGCCATTGAACGGGCTGCGTGTGCTTGATGCTGCTGCGCGGCATCTCAGCTTCACCAAGGCGGCCGATGAACTGGCGGTAACCCCAGCGGCTGTCGGACAGCAAATACGGGCGCTGGAGGACATGCTGGGCGTAGTGATGTTTCGCCGTACGCCCAAAGGTCTCGAATTAACCGACGAAGCATCGGCGGGACTGGATGCTTTGCGCTCCGGTTTCCTGCAATTTGAGGAAGCCGTCCGGGCAATGCAATCGGGCCAGTCCTCGCACAAGCTGACCATCGCTGCGCCGCGCGACTTCACCCAGAAATGGCTGAACGAGAGGCTATCGAGCTTTTCCGCCAATAATCCGGACACCAGTTTCGCGCTGGTCGCCGCGGATGACGAAATTGATTTTACCGAAGCCAATCTCGATGTCGCGATCTGGCTTGGTGACGGGCCGGGGCAGCATGAAGGCAAAATGCTCGGCGATACCGTCTTCGTGAAGGTCGCTGCGCCGGGTCTCAAGGGCGGCAACAAGATCGACTGGCCTGGTTGTCCGATTTCCGAAGGCGAAGAAACCCTGATGCGGGTTGCTGATGGGGGCCTTGCGATCGAGGCGGCGGCCAATGGTTTCGGCTATGCCTGGGTGCCGAAGATGCTGGTTCAGCGCGATCTCGCGGCGGGCCGGATCGAGATTATTGGCGAAGACAGCGTCTCGTCGCGCGGCTACTGGCTGATGGCACCGCTCCCGCAATGGCGGCAGCAGAAGGTGAAGGCATTGGTCGAGGCTCTGGCGAACGCCTAGCTTGCCGGGCTTTGGCCTATTGTTCTGCGAGCAGATTGACCAGGCGCGTGGTCAGGGCGAGCAAATCACTTTCCTGCAGCGATATTTCCTCATTGTTCCAGTTAACCGAGACGGCGTAATTTTCGCCCGATTTCGACTTGAGTAAAAAATTGAAGGACAGAACGCCCGGTTCCGATCCGCCCTTATAACCGAAATAATCCCATTTATCTGCCGCACCCTGGCCGATACCGGGATTGATCGTCAATATGGTCCGGCTTTCCTCGCTGGCGTTGCGGCGTAGATAATCGAGCAATTTGATGACGTCCGTCGGGGTCGCAAACCATTCCAGCTGATCGATAAAATTGGGGCGATGGGTCAATGTCCGGGAATCGAGACTGTCCAGCGTCAGAACGCTGTCAAAATCGGCCAGCAGTTGTTTGCGCTCAGCGGGACCTGCGTTCAGATACTGCTCTCGCCGCTCTGCATGAACCGGCATTTTCAGGGCCGATGCCTGACGCGTCATCAGCAGGGGGCGCAACTCGTCCGGGTTGTGATGGCCGGTGGCTGTAACCATTTGGGCCAACTTGTCCTGACCGATAATCCGGATGAGCGTGTCGGTGGCGCTATTGTCGCTGATCGAGATCATCAGCGTCGCGAGCGTGTGCAGCGTGACCGGTGACCCGTCGGGCCAGTTCTGGCTGATTCCGGACGGATGGGATTTCGGCCCCAGTTGCACAACATCGGACCATTGTCTTTCGCCCGCCTGGATAGCGCGGTCGAGTTCGGCCAGTATATAGAGTTTAACCGCCGAGGCGATGGCATAGCGCCCGTCGGGGTCGAGCGCGGCGATGGGTTGCAGGTCGGACGCATCCAGGGACTGGACCAACACACCCTGACGCCCCGGCAGAGCGTCAATCGCGGCCATGACATCGCCAATCGAATCGCCGTCAGCTTCAAAGCCGGTTAACTGTAGTCCGGAAATGCGATGCGGCGGATCGTTCTCTAGATCTATATTGACCGCGCCAGTCGATTTTTCATAGCGAACCTTGAGGATCGCCGAATTGGCGTTACGCGGCTCGATCGATGATATTGCGAGCGGTTGTCCCTGCTGAGCAGACATTTGCTGGACGAGCGCGCGAAACTGGGCAGGGGGCACGGCGTTGCGGAAATTCTCGTCAAACACTTCGGCTTCAATCTCTGCGCCTTGCAACAGGCGCAGCACATCATTGGCGCGAAGCGAAAGCTGCGGAGATATGATGGTCTGCGTCTGTGCTGTGGCAGGACTTGAAACAAACGCGAGTGTGAAGGGCAGAAGATAAAGCGCGAAAGCGTAAAGGAACCGCACAATAATCTCCCCTAACTATCTATGAATCAAGCTTTATCCACTAGGCGTCGATCACATCTTCATCAAGGCTGGCAGCATTCTGCTGGATGAAGTTGAACCGGTGCTCGGGGTTTTTGCCCATCAACCGGTCGACCAGATCCTTGACGCTTGCGCGCTGCTCATATTCCTGCGGCAGCGTCACCTTGAACATCGAACGGGTTTTCGGGTCCATTGTCGTTTCGCGGAGCTGCGATGGGTTCATTTCGCCAAGGCCCTTGAACCGGCTGACATCGACATTCTTGCCCTTGAACGGACCATTTTCTATTTTCGCGCGGGCCGCGTCATCCTGGGCATAGAGACTCTTGCTCCCGGCGCTGATGCGATAGAGCGGCGGCCGTGCGAGATAGAGATGCCCTTGCCGGACCATCTCGGGCATTTCCTGAAAGAAGAAGGTCATCAACAAGGTCGCGATATGGGCACCATCGACATCGGCGTCGGTCATGATGATCACCCGCTCGTAGCGCAGATTGTCGGGATCGCAGTCCTTGCGGGTGCCGCAACCGAGGGCGAGGATCAGATCGGCAATCTCGCTATTGGCCATGATCTTCGCGTTATTGGCGGACGCGACGTTGAGAATTTTACCGCGGATCGGCAGGATCGCCTGGGTCTTGCGTTCGCGCGCCTGTTTCGCCGAACCGCCAGCACTGTCGCCTTCGACGATGAACAATTCGGTACCCGCCGGATCGCCGATCGAGCAGTCGGTGAGCTTGCCGGGCAGACGGACCTTGCGGCCCGACGTCGCGGTCTTGCGCTTGACCTCGCGCTCGGCTTTGCGCTTCAGCCGTTCGTCCATCCGTTCCATGACGAAACCGAGCAGCGCCTTGCCGCGATCCATATTGTCGGTGAGGAAATGGTCGAAATGATCGCGGATCGCATTCTCGACAAGCTTTGACGCCTCAGGAGAAGTCAGCCGGTCCTTGGTCTGGCTCTGGAATTGCGGGTCTCGAATGAACACCGACAGCATCATTTCGCCGCCGGAGATAATGTCATCGGCAGTCAGCTGTGACGCCTTCTTGATCTGCACCAGTTCACCGAAAGCACGCAATCCTTTAACGAGGGCGGTACGAAGACCGGTTTCATGGGTGCCGCCATTGGGCGTCGGAATAGTGTTACAATACCAGCTGTAGCTGCCATCGGTCCAGATCGGCCAGGTGATTGCCCATTCAACGCGGCCCTGTGCATCGGGAAAATCCTGATTGCCGGCAAAGAAATCCGTTGTGACGCATTCGCGCCCGGAAAGCTGTTCGCGCAGATGGTCGGAGAGGCCGCCCGGGAACTGAAAGGTTGCTTCAGCGGGCACATCGTCGCTGGCCTGACTTTCGTCGCATTTCCAGCGGATTTCAACGCCGGCGTAGAGATAGGCTTTGGAGCGCGCCAGTTTGAACAGTCGCGATGGTTTGAACCGGTTGCCTTCGCCAAAAATATCGACATCGGGAACGAAGGATATGCTGGTGCCACGGCGGTTGGGTGCTGTGCCGACTTCCTCGAGTTTGGAGGTTGCCAGCCCTTGGGAAAAGGTTTGGCGATAGATGGTCTTGTTCCGCGCCACTTCGACGACCGTGTCGGAGGACAAGGCGTTGACGACCGATACGCCGACACCGTGCAGTCCGCCTGAGGTCGCATAGGCCTTGTCGGAGAATTTGCCGCCCGAGTGGAGCGTTGTCATAATCACTTCGAGCGCTGACTTGCCCGGGAATTTTGGATGGGGATCGACGGGAATGCCGCGACCATTGTCGGTGACGGTCAGACGGTTTTCTGAATCCAGCGTGATTTCTATGCGGCTGGCATGGCCGGCGACCGCTTCGTCCATACTATTGTCGATGACTTCGGCAGCGAGATGGTGGAGCGCGCGTTCATCGACTCCGCCGATATACATGCCGGGTCGTTTGCGAACAGGCTCCAGCCCCTCGAGAACCTCGATTGCCGAGGCATCATAGTCACCGGTTTTGGATTGGGTTGGCGGGTTGGAACCGAACAGATCATCAGACATGTTCGATCCTATAAGAGCGCAGGAGTCACACTGGCAAGAGACTTATGTGGTCTCTGGCCAGTGCATTGAAAATTCTTGTTATTTGGTGCGTTGTTTAACGAACTCTCGGGCCGCCGAAGGGCAGCGGTGGCGGCGCACGACGGGCACCGCGAGGCAATTGGGCCTGGAACGCACGACCACAATGTTCGACGCAATAAGGAAAGCCCGGGTTCACTTCTTCGCCGCAGAAGTGAAAGTCGGGTTCGCCGGGATGATTGATCGGCCAGCGACAGATTTTGTCGTTCAGGTCGAGCAGGCTGGTCTTGTCGGCAATTTCGTCGCTCGGCTTGGCCGGAACCAGACGGCGCGGCGGTGCTGGCGGAATCGGTGCCTGCTGATCGCCGGGACCCTGACGCAGGAAGCCGCCGGGACCGACGGAGACGATCTTCGGGCCATCATGCTTGGGCTGACGCGCCTGCTGCGCGGCATGGGTACGGGCTGCCGGCGTTGGTGGCGGCATGGCGCGGCGCGCAACATGCTCTTCCTTCGGCTTGGCCACGGCGCCAGCCTTTGCCGGTGGTTTTTTCGGCTTGGGCGCGGGTTTTGCGCCTTTTTTCGCTGCCGGCTTTGCTTTTACCGGTGAGGGACGCGACTTCAGGCCAAGGCGATGCGCCTTGCCGATCACGGCATTACGGCTGACGCCGCCCAGTTCTTCCGCGATCTGGCTGGCAGTCAGGCCTTTTTCCCACATATTCTTCAGCGAATCGATCCGCTCATCCGTCCAAGCCATGCAAAGTCCTAATTATCTCGAGTTATGCGGGATATAGGGTCGCCGGGGTGATTATACAACCACGATATTGGCCGTGATGATGGCGCATGCACAGCGCGATATGGGGTTGTGATTGGCGCTCCGAGCCGATAGGCGATATGCATATGCTCGACCAACCCGAAAAAGAACAGACGACCGGCTCTCCGGTCAATGCAATGCGCTTCGCCGAACCTGGCGAGCCAATCATCCGCGGCGTCAACTGGGCCGGATTTCTGGCGCTCTACTGGAAAGAGGTCAGACGCTTTGTCAAAGTCCAGCTGCAGACCATCTGGGCACCTTCAATCACCACATTATTGTTCCTGATCATCTTTACCGTTGCCATGGGTCGCGGCGACCGTACCGTATTGGGCGTACCCTTTGCCGACTTTATCGCGCCCGGCCTGATCTGCATGGGCATGTTACAAAATGCCTTTGCCAACAGCAGTTTCTCGATGCTGGTCGGCAAGATCCAGGGTACGATCATCGACTATCTGACGCCACCCTTGTCGGTCGGCGAATTGCTGGCAGCGCTGGTCGCTTCGTCGATGACAAGAGCGATATTGGTCGGTTTTGCGGTCTGGCTGGCGATGTTCATCTGGCCGGGTGTCAATGTCGGGGTTTCACATTGGTGGGCGGTGATCTGGTTCGGCCTGATGGGTGCAGCTATGCTGTCGTTGCTCGGCGTGCTGACATCGATCTGGGCGGAAAAATTCGACCATGCCGCAGCGGTCAGCAATTTCGTAGTTGCGCCGCTGGCGCTGCTGTCCGGTACATTTTATTCGATTGACCGCCTGTCTCCAGCTTTTCAGGCCGTGAGCCATGTGAATCCGTTTTTCTACGCGATATCCGGATTCCGCTATGGCTTTCTCGCCGAGGCGGATTCGCCGGTCGTGCAGGGCGCGCTGATCCTGCTGGCGATCAACATCGGCCTGACGCTGCTTTGCTATTTTCTGCTGAAATCGGGCTGGAAAATCAAGTCCTGACCCGGCGCACACCGGCGCCAAAAAACTAGTGCTGGTGGATTTGGTGCAGCTTGTATTTGCCACTCTCGGTCGCCTGAAACAGTCGTGCGACATCGGGATGGCTGACCGGTTCGCCGCTATCATCGGACAATAGATTCTGCTGGCTGACATAGGCAACATAGCTGCTGTCGGTATTCTCCGCGAACAGATGATAGAATGGCTGGTCTCTCGGCGGCTGCAGATCCTTTGGAATCGCCTCATACCATTCTTCGCTATTGGCGAAGACCGGGTCGATATCATAGATCACGCCGCGAAAATCGAAAATCCGGTGCCGCACGACATCGCCAATGGCAAAGCGCGCATCGAGAATGGCGGGCGTATTGGGCGGCAAGGGATTGCCGGACTTGAATGGGTCTGCTGAGTTCATATTCACAATTTAGGCGCTTTGGAATCAGATGCAAGCGCCACATCGGGTTTCTGCTGGCTCGAAGTAAGATGGTGGGGCAGGCGGGCGCGCCCTACCAGACGACGATGCACAAAAAAGCGCGCCAGACCTAGGTCTGACGCGCCAATTGCAAACAGGATGTCGGGGTGGGGCGACGATCAGATCATAGACAGCCTGTCTGCAAACTCTTTATTGATTGGTTTCACCCTGAGGTGCTTTTTCCTGCTGCTTGGCAGACTGTTTGATTTCGCCTTTACTCATTCCGGTCACCAGCACGTTGCCTGATCCGGCAAAATTCGCCGCCGGCAGGGTGGCAGTGCGGTTGCCGGCTTCAACAACCACCGCGCTGACAACGCCCGAGCCGCTCTGCCGGACATCCTGAACATAGCCGATCACGCGGCCCTTCGGGTCTTCGATCGGCATTCCAGGTGCGACAGCAAACATGCCACCCGCGTTAGCTGCTGTGCTACCCGAAGCTGCGAGTTGGCCCAGATTGCCCATCGCCATGCCGCTGCCGCTGCCTGCGACATTGCCAGCAAGGGAGCCGGCATTGCTCGCGCCGCTGACGGCGTTACGAGCCGTTCCGGTGGCGGTCGCTGCCGCGCCGCTGGCGGCTGATCTTGCGCTCCCGGCAGCATTGCGGGTTGTCCCGATGGCTTGTCCGGCGGTCGAGCGCACGGCATCGGTGCCGAGCAAGGTCGTGTCGGAGCTACCATTTGCAGAACCGGAAGCGGACCCGCTTGCGGCCCCGTTAACAGCCCCATTCACTGCATTATTCGATGAATTCACACCGCCGAGCAGCGAGCCGTTGGCGCTTGAACTGCTACTGGCATCGGTTGCCACCCGGCCTGACTTGGTGTCAACAGTGCGGTCAACTTTCGTGGAACTGGTGACTCCACCACGTCCGGTAATGGTTCCTCCAGCTTGGCCGATCGTGTCCGGTCCGGAACCGATATTGCTGCCCAGGTTGCCGCCCAGTGAACCACCGAGCGAGCCTCCGAGACCGCCGCTGCCACCAAGCAACTGGGCCGATGCGGGCGCTGTCGCTAGAAGTGTGATTGTGATTGTGCTTGTGATTAATTTTTTCATGACGTTTCTCCGTTTTTGACGATGGTATTTTCGCCATCTGCTAGGAGAACGACCCGACTTGCTGAATTAATCCGTCATTTGCAAAAAATATTTATCAGCTTAGCGGACAGCGCAGTTTTCGCAGATCAGGCCATGGCCATAGACCTTGTCCGCGCCCTTTTTGCCGAGATCTCTGGCTTCGCCGATCAGCGCGATCACCGCATTTTCGATGAGCGCTATATTGGGAGACGGATAATGAGCGGCGAGCCGCGCCGCCACCATTGGGGCAGCGAAGGATGTGCCACGCAACGGCACGGTTTTGCCACCCGGAAAGGCGCCTTTGATGTCCGCGCCGGGGGCCGCGAAATCGACCGGTGTCGCAATTCCTGCTTCGGGCAATGCCCGATGCTGGCGATCCACTCCTGTCACGCCGAGGACGCCTTTATAAGCAGCCGGGAAACGCGGCGGTGCCGCTGGCCCGTCATTGCCCACTGCCGCCACGATCAGCATGCCCTTGCCCTGGGCAGACCTGATCGCCCGGTGGAGCAGGCCATTGTCCGGGCCGACAAGGCTGATGGTGACTACCGAAATTTTCCGCGACGCCATCCAGCCGAGCGCGCGCGCTATTGCGGTCGCGTTACCACCTGCTGGATCGCTGCCATAGATATCCGCAGACAATAGGCCGCTCCTGCTATTTTTCTGGCTCATCGAAATCAGCGACGCGATTGCGGTTCCGTGGGAACTCGATACGGGTGCACCTTTGGCAAACCCGCGCTGTTCAACGGGGATTTTTATCATACTGTGTCGGGCGACGCCGCCATCAATCAGACCGATTGTCGCGCCTTTCGCCGCACCTCCGGCAAGCAACGCAGCGGGCAGGACACCCGCGGTGCGGGATGGGGCAGTGGCGCTGGTGAAATAGATATTGTCACCGCTGATATCGGCCTCGCGCGCAATTTTCTGAAGCTTTTTCTGCTCCGATTTCAGGCTCTCGCTCTTGCGGGTTGAAAATTTGACGAAAGCCAGATCCAGCCCGTCGATCCGGCCGCGCTCGACGACGGTAAAGCCATTTTCCACAGCCTTGCTGATGGACGTTTCCGAAATGTCGGTCGCCACCAAAATCCCGCGGACCGCAGGATCACCATTGCGATCCCGTTCAACATGAGCCCGGTTCTCACGCAAGAAACGGTTGATGCGGTCAATGCGCAACCGGTTGAGCAGATTGTTGAGCTCCGATTTGCTAAGCCGGTCCAACAGGTGGCCTTCGACAGCGCCGGTAACCGGATCGACCATTGTGCTGGCTGCGTCGCTTATGGTTCGATCGGGGAAAGCCAGGCTTGGGCCGACGCCGGGCAGCGATAATTGCGCCCAAGCAGTGGCCGGCATGAACAAAATCACAATGATCCACCAGTTGCGCGTCAATTTCATGCTTCCATTCCTTCCAAGCGACACAGGCCATTGCCCGTTTGCTTTTTTTTGTCTTCATGGATTAAACGAACCCGTTCCATCGTTTCATCCATAGACCATGAATAAAGGATATCCGCGCTGAATGGCATTTGAACAGGATTTGCTGGAATTGCTCCCGCAACTGCGGCGTTTCACCCGCAGCCTAACGCGCAATATCGATGATGCAGATGATCTGTGTCAGATGGCCCTCGAACGTGCGCTGAACAAGCGTGACCAATGGCAAACGGGAACAAGACTGGATAGCTGGATGTACAGGATTACAAGAAATATTTGGATCGATACGGTCCGCGCGGCGGGTCGGCGGGAACATGTCGCCAATGATGAAGACGCGATGCAGAATGTTGCGGGCGACGATCACCAGCGCATGGAGGAACGGATGGAACTCTCCGATGTCGATCGCGCAATGGACCGCTTGCCGCTCGAACAGCGCGAAGCAATCGTACTCGTTCTGGTCGAGGGTTTTGCCTATAAGGAGGCGGCAGAGCTGCTTGATATACCGATCGGAACCTTGACCTCGCGACTGGTCCGCGGACGAGAGGCATTGCAACGTGGACTGGGAGAGGCAGCATGACATTTGATGAGGAAAAGATCATCGCCTATGTCGATGGCGAGTGCGATGCGGTGACCGCCAGGCGGATCGAGAAAGCGATGGCGACGGATGGCATATTGGCTGAACGCATCGCCCGGGAACAGGCGTTACGAAGCCGATTGGCGGCCCATTATGATCCGGTCGCACAGGAGCCCGTTCCGGATCGGTTGACGGCGCTGCTGACCGCTTCGATGGATAGCAATGTCGATAACAGCTTTGCCGGGCGAAAAGCCGACGAGGATCGGAAAACGGCCAGCCAGCAAGGCTTTGGTATCGCGCAATGGGGCGCGATGGCGGCAACGCTGGCGCTGGGCATTGTGGTTGGCCAGTTCGGGCTTGGCCAGAATGGTGGTCCCATTGCCCAGCAGGACGGCGCCCTGATCGCCAGCGGCGCGCTCGAAAATGCTCTGGAAAGGCAGCTAGCCTCCGCCCAGAGTGATGACAGCAGTTATCGCATCGGTCTGACCTTCCGCTCCCAGTCGAATCAGATTTGCCGGAGCTTTGACGGTGAATCTCTTGCCGGAATTGCCTGCAAGGCCAATGATCATTGGCAGCTGGAGGACATGATTCCCGGCAAGGCCACAGGCGGCTACCGGCAGGCCTCGAGCAGCGAAATCAACGCTCGCGCCGCGGCCATGATGGCCGACGCTCCCGAGGACGCGGACAGCGAACGCAAATTAATGGAAAAAGGCTGGAAATAGCTCTCCGAACATAGATGCAACATCGAAGGATCTTTATCCGACGGGTTAATCGGGGCGATATTGCGGAAAATAAAAAAGGCGGGGTTTGATCCCCGCCTTACTTGTCCTCTGTTGAGGCGAACTAGTCGCCGACTGTGACCCGGCCAACCCGGAAATTACGATCCCGCATTTCCTCGACATAGTCCTTGTTAGCATCGACAAGCTAATTTTCATATTCTTCCCACGCCTCGCGCGTGTCTTCCGCATCGGTCGCCCGGCGCAAATCGCTTTTGAGTTCCTTGTCGGCTTCCAGAATATCGGCCAGATAATTATACCAATGCTTGTTATATTGACCGGCAATTGGTTCCTCGCGGATGTCGACCTCGCTTTGCTGGCTGACATGAGCCGCCAGCGGGGTGGCGGTGATCGCGATAACCGCGAAGCTTGTAGTCAAAAATGTAGTTCTCATTTCAATGCCTCCTTTATGTTTGTGCAACGAGAACGAAGCGAGATGCATATTTCATCCATCGGAACAAATTTCTGCCAATTTTACGGGGGCACGTTATTCAGATGACCCGCAGAAAACGGCTTTCTTTCCGATATGAAAGGTTCGATAACCCTCCAACCCCTCTTTCCTACAACCTCCCCCTTCTGGTACAACGATCCCATGAACCCGCGCCATCATGCTCTGCCTTGCCGGTGCAACCTTGAGCGCCGCTGGAAAGCTATCCGGCCGACGGGCGCGTGCTCTATCAATAGGGAGGTGGCTGATTTTATAGCAAAATAGCTCGTTTCATCGGCCACAGGTTTTTCCGCTTTAGAGGGTGTGACCCGTGTGACCCGAAATAATATTTTTGCGGCGGAACAGGTGCCGCTGATATGATGATGACTACCGATTTCGGGAAAGTGGCGGCGATCTCGTTCCCATTTGGCGGGAACAGCGTCGGCGATCAAACCCGCTGTGTCTGTGGAGGTGCGTTAGGGATTCGAACCCTAGATACCATTGCTGGCATACCGCATTTCGAGTGCGGCGCTTTCGACCACTCAGCCAACGCACCTCATAGACGGGGCAGCATCTAGCGATCATGACGCAGCGCTGCAACCCATATCGCGGCGTAGCAAAAAATCACCGGTGAGACGGGCAGCGAATGATCGTAATTTCGCTCTGAAACCGCTGTAAAAACGGGGAAATTCGAATATAGGCTTTTGTGCCTCACATCTCTGCTATAGAGGGATTTCCCGCTATCCCTGAATCAGGAAAGCCCGAAAGGCGAAGCTGTACCACCCCTCATGACATCCGATCTCGCACAATATGGCTTGCTTCTGTCGCTGCTGCTGTTCGCGATTCTGGCGGCGAGCGAGGCTATGTTCCCGCGCCGGAAGCGCTCGCTGCCGCGTGTAAAACGCTGGCGGACCAATATCCTGATCATCCTGATGGATAGCGCTGCGCTTCGCTTGGTGGGCCCGATCGCCGCGCTCGCCGCCGCCAGCTATGCGGCGCAGCATCATATCGGCCTGTTCAACTGGACCGACTGGCCGGCCTGGCTGGAGTTCACCCTGGCGCTGATCTTGTTCGATCTGGCGATTTACGGACAACATATCGCTACCCATAAAATCCCGCTGCTATGGGCTCTGCACAAGGTCCATCACGCTGACCGCGACATTGACGTGACCACCGCGATACGCTTTCACCCCGTCGAGATCATCTTGTCGATGCTGTACAAGTCGGCGCTGGTCCTGTTGCTCGGCCCGAGCCTGCTGGCGGTGTTTGTGTTCGCGCTGATCCTCAATCTCTGCGCCATGTTCAACCATAGCAATTTGCGATTGCCCGACTGGCTGGACAAAAGACTGCGCCTGTTTCTCGTCACGCCCGACATGCACCGGGTCCATCACTCGACCGTACCCGGGGAAACCGACAGCAATTACGGTTTCAGCATTGCCTTATGGGACCGGATATTCGACACATATATTCCACAGCCGGAAGCCGGCCATGACGATATGGTCATAGGCCTGAAGGAATATCAGACAGACGGCCCGGCGGCCCTGTGGTGGAGCTTGGCGCTTCCGTTCCAGAAACGCTATCGGCCAGACAAGGCAAAAGGTTACAAAAGAAAATCTTCCTGATCCGGAAATTACGCTAGGTTCCAAAGCGGTCATAAGCTCCATATAGGGAAATATATATACAGCTGGCCATTGCAGAGGAGCCCCGTCGGGCAGAAAGTCTTACATGAAAAAAATACTGATACTTTTCCTTTTCGCCGTTGCCATCGCCAGCTTCTTCTATTTCGATCTTGGCTCGCAGCTGACATTGGCCAATCTGAAGGAGCAGCAAGCTGCCTTTGACGCGCAATATCAGGCCGCACCCTTCCTGGTCATTGGTATTTTCTTCCTGATCTATGTCGCGGCGACAGCGGCATCCCTGCCGGGTGCGCTCATTCTCACCTTGGCGGCTGGTGCCCTGTTCGGGGTTTTAGCCGGTACGATCATAGTGTCCTTCGCATCGACGATCGGCGCGACCATCGCCTTCTTGTCGTCCCGCTATTTGTTCCGCGACACGATCAAGGCGCGTTTCGGTGACCGGTTGAAGGCGATAGACGATGGCGTCGAAAAAGACGGGCCGTTCTATCTTCTCACTCTCAGGCTGGTTCCGATCTTTCCCTTCTTTCTGATCAACTTGTTGATGGGCCTGACCGCGATCAAGGCGCGTACCTTCTACATTGTCAGCCAGATCGGCATGTTGCTGGGTACGGTCGTCTATGTGAATGCAGGAACCCAGCTCGCCAATATCGATGAAGTCAGCGATGTCGGCTCGCCCGGCTTGCTGCTGTCCTTCGCCGCTCTCGGCATAACGCCGTGGATCGGCAAGTGGATCGTCGGACTGATCAAGCGCCGGAAAGTCTACGCGCGCTGGACCAGGCCAAAAAAATATGACCGGAACATGGTGGTGATTGGTGCCGGAGCCGCCGGACTGGTGTCGTCTCTTATCGCCGCCACGGTCAAAGCCGAAGTTACCCTGGTCGAAGCCGGCAAGATGGGTGGCGACTGTCTCAACTATGGCTGTGTGCCCAGCAAGGCACTGATCAAGAGCGCCAAGGTCGCCGAGCAGATGCGCCACGGTGACATTTACGGGCTGAACAAGGTCGAGCCGGAATATAGCTTCAAGGCGGTGATGCAGCGTATTCACGGCATTATCGCGGACATTGCACCGCATGACAGCGTCGAGCGCTATACCGATCTCGGTGTCGATGTGGTGAAGGGCTATGCCACGATCGTTGATCCCTGGACTGTTGAAATCAAGCGCGAGGATGGCGAGACACAGAGGCTCACCACGCGTTCCATCGTCATCGCGACCGGCGGCCGGCCGTTTGTGCCCGATCTGCCCGGTATCGACGACGTCGGCTATGTAACGAGCGACACGCTCTGGGAAGAATTCGCCAAACTTGACGATATACCCAAGCGCATGATCATACTCGGCGGTGGCCCGATTGGCTGCGAGCTGAGCCAGGCCTTTGCCCGGCTGGGTGCAGAGGTGGTGCAGGTAGAGCGTTCCGGACGCCTGCTGGCGCGCGAAGATGATGATGTCGCGGAATTGGCGCTTGGTGCGCAGCGAACATCGGGCGTCGAAGTCTTGACCGGCCATGATGCGATCCGCTGTGAGCTGGTGGACGGCGAGAAGCGTCTGATCCTCTCCGCAGATGGCAAAGAAAAGAGCATCGCCTTTGATGCGCTTGTGGTGGCGGTCGGCCGCAGAGCGCGCCTGAGTGGATTTGGTCTTGAGCAACTGGGCATCGAAACCGACCGAACGGTCGTCACCGATGATTATCTCGCGACTCTCTATCCGAATATTTTCGCAGCCGGCGATGTGGCCGGGCCCTATCAATTCACTCACGTTGCGTCACACCAAGCCTGGTTTGCTGCGGTGAACGCATTGTTCGGCCAGTTCCGCAAATTCAAGGCTGACTATCGGGTGATCCCGTGGACCACATTCATCGATCCCGAAATTGCCCGGGTCGGCCTGAACGAGCAGGACGCCAAGGCGCAGGGCGTTGCCTATGAAGTCACGACCTACCAGATGCACGAACTGGACCGGGCGATCGCCGACAGCGCCACCCAAGGATTTGTCAAAGTTCTGACGCCGCCGGGCAAGGATAAAATCCTAGGCGTCACTATCGTTGGCGATCATGCCGGCGAACTACTCGCCGAATATGTGCTGGCGATGAAATATAAACTCGGCCTAAATAAGATATTGGGAACGATCCACACCTATCCGACCATGGCCGAAGCCAATAAATATGCCGCCGGCGAATGGAAACGGGCCCATGCGCCGGAAGGTCTGCTGCGCTGGGTCGAGCGCTATCACAGCTGGATGCGCGGATGATCGGCATCCTGCAGCAAGGGCAGGGCCTGATCGGCCTGTCACTGATCCTTCTGTTCGTTTGGCTGCTATCCGAAGATCGACAAGCGCGACCAAGCTGGAAATGGATCGGCGGCGCGCTGCTGCTGCAGTTCACCATCGCGCTGGTGATTGTCCGGGTGCCCTTTGTCTGGGATATCATAGGTCTCGCCAATCAGGGCGTGATGGCGATTGAAAAAGCGACGCTGGTCGGGTCCGCATATATGTTCGGTTATGCCGGCGGGGCGGAATTGCCCTTTGTCTTGAAGGAAGGCGCTCAGCCTCCACTGATCATTGCTTTCCAGATTTTGCCTCTGGTCATCGTCTTCTCGGCGCTGTCCGCCTTGCTGTGGCACTGGGGCGTACTCGCGTGGATTGTGCGCGGCCTGTCCTGGGCGCTGCGCAAGACCATGGGTGTCAGCGGCGTGGTCGGGCTGAGCGGCGGGGCGAATATCTTTCTCGGCGTGGTGGAATCGCCGCTGGTCTTGCGCGCCTATTTTGAAAAAATGAGCCGGGCGGAACTGTTCATGGTGATGGTGCTGGCGATGTCGACCATCTCCGGCGCAATCTTGGTCCTCTATGCTTCAACCCTGTCTGCTACCGTGCCCAATGCCGTCGGCCATATGATCTCCGCATCGCTGATCTCGCTGCCGGCCGCGATATTATTGGCGCGCCTGATGGTGCCGGGTGACGGCAAGACCGAGACCAGCGACAAGGATGAGCCGGGATTGAAATATGACGGCAGTATCGACGCCATTGTTCGTGGAACGATGGAAGGCGTGCAGGTGTTTCTCGCGGTCATCGGCATCATCCTGGTGGTCTTCGCGCTGGTCGCTTTGGTCGACCAGATATTGACAATATTGCCCTATGTTGATGGTCAGGCGATAACGATCAAACGTGCCTTCGGCTGGCTCTTCGCGCCCGTGATGTGGACATTGGGTGTGCCCTGGGATCAGGCGCCCGCCGCCGGGGCTCTGATGGGTACCAAGACGATCCTCAACGAATATGTCGCCTATCTCGACCTTTCAGCGCTGCCGGAGGGCACCTTCGATCCGCGCAGCCAGTTGATTGTCGTCTACGCGCTATGCGGGTTCGCTAATCTTGCCAGCGTAGGATTACTGGTGTCGACAATCGGCACCCTTGCTCCATCGCGCCGCGTCGAAGTGGCGGGGCTCGGCATGAAAAGCTGGATCGCCGGCAATTGCGCCACCGCGATGACCGGAGCGGTGATTGGGCTGATAACCATTGCGTGAGGAAGATAGATGCTTGATTCCCGGATGAGACCGCTGATTGATCCGCCGCTGAATGCCATCGGCAAGGGGCTGGCGCGATCCGGCTTAACCGCCAATCAGGTCACAATTGCGGGCGCAGTGATCGGCATCGGTGCGGGCGTCGCCATCGGTTACCATTATTATCTATTGGGTCTCGTGCTGGTGCTGCTGAGCCGTGTGCTCGACGGGCTGGACGGCGCTGTTGCCCGCGCGACGAAACAATCGGATTTCGGCGGCTATCTCGATATTGTCAGCGATTTTGCTTTCTACGTTGCGGTGCCTGTCGGCTTCGGCTTTGCCGCCTTCGCCAATCTTCCCTACGCGATGATCCTGATCGCCAGCTTCACCCTGACCGGTATCAGCTTCCTCGCTTACGCGGTGATGGCAGCCAAAGCGGGCCGTGAAACCGACGCGCACGGCAAGAAGAGCTTCTTCTACAACACAGGTCTCGCGGAAGGCACGGAGACGATCACCGCCTTTGTCCTGATGTGCCTGCTGCCCCAATATTTTGCTGCCATCGCGGTTATTTATTCGGCGATGTGCGTGATCACCGTGATCCAGCGGACCATCGCCGCGAAAGTTGACTTTCCCTAACCGGCCTGTGAGACCGCCGGCTCGGATAACAGGCAGGCAACAAAAGCGGGCGCAGACTGCGCGGCAAATATGACAGGGGTTTTGATGGCAGACGGTAATTGGACCAAGCGACTGGGTAAATCAGCGCTGACTTTTGGCATTGCAGCGCCGCTTGTCGCTTTGATCGGTGTCACTCTCGCGCGCTATGATATCGTTGGTAAACTGACCGGATTCTCCGGAATTCTGGCCGGAGGGCTGATCGCCGTCATCGGATTATTGGTGGGCGTGAGTGCACTTGTTCTCGCTTTCAAAAACGGCGGTAGCAAGAAAGCTGCGCTTTTCGGATTGCTCCTCGCGCTAATCCATATTGGCTTCCTCGGGTCTCGCGCAGCGGCAGGCGGAGATGTTCCGCCTATCCACGACATCTCAACCGACCTCGCGAATCCGCCGGAATTTGTTGAGCTTTCGCTCCGCGCCGACAATCTTGCCGGCGTAGATACAATTGAAAACTGGCGGGCAATCCACAGCAAGGGCTATCCCGATCTTCAGCCGGTCACCATCGCCAAGCCGGTGGCCGAAGTCATTGCCGATGCTCAGGAAACCGCCGGTGAACTGGGGTGGGACGTCGTTGTCGCCGATCCTGAAACAGGGCATTTCGAAGCTACCGCCAATGTCTCCTATATCCGCTTCCAGGATGACATCGTCTTGCGCGTGGTGCCGGCCGAAGACGGCGCGGCCAGTGTCGTCGATATGCGTTCTGTCAGTCGGGTCGGTGTGAGTGATCTTGGCGTGAATGCAAAACGTGTCCGTTCCTTTCTGGATAGCCTGGCTAAAATTGAACTCGGGCTACAGAAGAGGGGATCGGATATTTTGGTGGGCTCCGATTTCGATCAATCGTTGGGACAATCCGAGAGGGATTCGCCTGGCATCCCTCTTCGCCTGCTTTTAACCGGAGAATCTTCACTCTTCGGTCACAGTTGAACCATAAAGCAGCTTTCACAGCCGATTAGGCGGTGAATCGACTTTTCGCCAATAATAGCTGGGAAATGCTGCTGTTTTTTGGCACGATGGACTCCCGGCGAAGGACATTTTGATGACCAAGACAAAAACGGCTGACTATCAATCCCATTTGCAAGACGTTCTGGACGCTCCGGAAGGCGCGCATATCGCCGCTCTCTTCGATTTTGATGGTACTATTATCGCCGGCTATTCTGCGACCGCGATGTTGTGGGAGAAAATCAAACGGCGGGAAATGACAGCCGAGGAAGTCGTCGAAACGATAAATGTGATGGCGCAGTATAGCACCGGCAACATGGGTTTTTCAGGACTGATGTCGGGCGCGGCAAAATTCATGAAAGGCGTCACCGAGGACAGCTATTTCGAATTTGGCGAAGAGCTTTACGAAAAACATATCGCGCGCAAAGTCTATCCGGAAGCGCGGGCCCTGATCGAGGCCCACCGTGCCAAGGGTCATACGATTGCCATCGTGTCCTCCGCCACGATCTACCAGATCGAGCCGACCGCCCGCGATCTGGACATCGAACATGTGCTTTGCTCGCAATATGAAGTTGAGAATGGCGAATTTACCGGCAACATCATCCGGCCCTTGTGCTTTGGCGAAGGCAAGGTGATCGCAGCCGAAGGGCTTGCGGCGGAATATGGACTGGATCTCGATAACAGCTATTTCTACTCCGACAGCTATGACGATATCGAATTGCTGGAACGGGTTGGCAAGCCTCGGCCGCTGAACCCGAATGGCAAATTGCGCGAAGTAGCACGGGAAAATGACTGGCCGCTGGAAAAATATGAAAGCCGTGGGCAGGGCAAGCCGGTGGACTATATCCGGACTATCTACGCAACCGGTTCGCTGATTGGTTCGGCTATCGCATCGCTGCCGATCTGGGCGCTGACCGGGTCGCAGCGAGAAGCAATGAATTTTTCAACTGGCCTGTTCGGCGATATTGCCACCGCTCTGACCGGTTGCGAGCTGGAGGTGACCGGCGAGGAAAATCTGTGGATTTCCCGGCCCTGTATCTTTGTCTTCAATCATCAGAGCAAGGCTGATGTGATGATCCTCGCCAAATTGATCCGAAAGGATATGGGCGGGGTTGCCAAGAAGGAGGTCCGTGATACGCCGGTTATTGGCAAGCTGATGGAACTGGCCGGCACCGTATTCATCGACCGTGCCAACGCTAGAAGCGCGATAAAGGCAATGGCGCCGCTGATCGACGCGATAAAAATCGATGGTAAATCCATCGTCATCGCACCCGAAGGCACCCGTACACTGTCCCCGAAATTGGGCCCATTCAAAAAGGGGGCTTTTCATATGGCGATCCAAGCCGGTGTTCCGATTGTGCCGATTGTCATTCACAACGCTGGCGATGTCGCTCCGAAAAATGAATTTCTGATGCGGCCGGCCAAGGTCAGGGTTGATGTCCTGCCGGCAGTCGACACCAGCCAATGGACCACCCGGACTATGAATGACCATGTTGCCGAAGTGCGGGGTATGTTCCTCGAGGCTCTCGGACAGGCAGAAGAAGAGGAAGCACTTGAAACGCTTCTAAGCGAAGAGCAGGCACCGCCACAAAAAACGGGGCAGAGGAAAAAGACCGTCGGTCGGAAAGCGGGTGCCAAAAAAACAACTGGCAAAAAATCCGTTGCAAAGCAGACCGCAAGTCGATCTACCTCGACAGCTGGTCGAGCTACCGGGAAGTCGATAAAAATGGAAGCGGCGGAATAGGCTGAATTCAGGGAGTGGGGATGGACGAAGCAGCGCAAATAGCAAATTCCGGGCCGCTGCTGGCGCAAGGTCCCAAGCTATTTGTGATCGACGCGCGCAATGGTGTCGAACGCCGCTACCTGCTCAACTGGATACAGACCTCGATGCCCGACGTCGGGTCAGGTGAGAAACTCAACTGGGTCAGCTTGCCGATATCCGATGAACGCGCAAAAATGCGTCTCGGCCGTCTCGAGGAAAAGCTGAAAGAAAATCCGGATACTCTGGTGGTGCCGGTCCGCATCGCATGGCGTATCCCGAATTTTGAAAAAAGGCGTGCGGTCAAAATGCGCCATGTCATTTTTGGGGATCCGCGAAATCCGGGGGCTTTTCGCGCCCGGTCTATCCTGTTGCGTAACAAGCGCCGCGCGCAGTGCCTGATCGGGCAGCCCGCGACGATTGGCGAGCTTGAACAGAATTTTGCCGAACTGAGCAAGGATTACGACCAGACCGACACTACCGAATTTGCCGCTTTCGTGGTCCGGCAGGCCGGTCTGGTTCTGGATATTGCCGAACGCGGATTGCGCGGACGGCGCTATAAGGTGCCCCGGCATGTCGCAGACGGCCTGCGCAGTGATGCGCGGTTTCGGGCCGCGATGACCAAGCTTTCCGGCGAAACGGGGCAAAGCGAAGTGGCGCTCTACGAGCAAGCTGCAAAATATATGAAGGAACTGATCGCCCGGCCCAGTCCCTTGTTCATTGACATGAAGGCGAAGCTTGACCGGTTCATGCTGTCGCAGGGCTATGACGACCAGGTGGTTTTTGATCGCAAGGAACTGACCCGTTTGCGCCAGACGATGCGCGAACATCCGACGCTGCTGCTGTTTACCCACAAAACCTATATCGATGGCGTAACCGCAACTGATCTCGCCTATCAGAACGACTTGCCGCTCATTCACCTGTTCGGTGGCATCAATTTGGATTTTTTTGGTCTGGGTTTCATGTTGCGCCGTGCCGGTACCATCTTCATCCGCCGGAGTTTCGAGAACAACCCGGTCTACAAGCTCGTGTTGCGCTATTATGTCAGCTATCTGCTCGAGAAACGCTTCCCGATGACCTGGGCGTTTGAAGGCACACGCTCGCGGCTCGGCAAGCTGATGCCGCCGCGCTATGGCTTGCTCAAATATGTCATGGATAGTGCGCACAGCAACGATATTGAAAATGTCCATATCATCCCCGTCGTCACCAGCTTTGACCTTATCCGGGATGTCGAGGAATATGCCAGCGAACAGACAGGACGGCTCAAGAAACCGGAATCGTTGAGCTGGTTTATCGGCTATCTGCGCAGCCTGCGTGAGCCGATGGGCAAGGTCTATGTCGATTTCGGCGAGCCGGTCGTAGTCAAAAAGGCGCCCAATCCGAATGACCGGCTGGCGCTGTCGAAAATGGCTTTTGAAGTTGCCGTGCAGGCCAATCGGGCCACGCCGCTGACCCTGACTTCATTGATGTGCCTCTGCCTGCTCGGCACCGCCCCCCGCGCGATGACAGAAGATGAGCTGCGCGCGGTGATCAACTTTCTGGTCGGCTGGGCCCGGGAACGTGACATCCGCTTGAGCGAAGACCTGACCGACCAGAATCTGGAGGGCGTTCAGCGTGTTATAGAAACCCTGGTCAATAACGGACTGCTCGTCCGCTACGACAAAGGGTCGACTCTGGTTTACGCGATCGAACCGGACCAGCACCCGATCGCCAGCTATTATCGCAACACCATCATCCATCATTTTCTCGACAAGGCGATTATCGAATTGTCGGTGCTGAAGGCGCGCGAGGTCAATGACCGCAACGCGGCGGAAGTATTCTGGGAAGAGACCGACCGTCTTCGCGACCTGTTCAAATTTGAATTTTTCTACCCCGAGAAACAGCAATATCGCGAAAACCTGAAAGCCGAACTGCAGCGGGCCGATCCGGATTGGCAGGCGAAGCTTGAGGAGGGCGGCGTCAAGCTGGCCAGCCTGACCAACCGTTTCCAGCCATTGATTGGCCATGCCGTTTTCCTGCCGTTCGTGGAAGCCTATACTATCGTTCTGGATATATTGTCGCGGCTAGAGCCTGGCGATGTGATCGACAAGAAAAGCTGTGTGGAAACGGCGTTGAAAGAAGGTCGGCAGGCCTATCTGCTCCGCCGGATCACCAGCGAGGCCTCGATCGGAAAAATCCTGTTTGAAAACGGCTTCAGAATGGCCGCAGGACTAGGGCTGACCGGCGAAACCACCACGGACACGATCGCCGAACGGAAAGCATTACTGCGCAAATTCAGAGCGCTGTCCCGGCGTATGGAAAAGTCCAGGCTCGAACTGCTTGTGCTAGCCGACAAGATATTTGAATGATCGCGCTGTCGAAAGGACATGATTGATGACCGAGCAGAGCAATATAAGCCAGTTGAGTGCACAGGACGCCCAGTTTCTCTATATTCAGTCTGCCACCAATCTCACCCACGTGATGGCCGTCTATATCTATGATCCGTCCACCGCTCCGGGCGGGAAGGTAAGGTTCAAGGATATTATCGAGCATATGCGCAAGCGGATGGACATCTCGCCGATGTTCAAACGAAAACTATACCGTCTGCCGATGGATATCGACCATCCCTATTGGGTTCAGGACGAGCATTTTGATCTCGAAGCCCATATCTCGCACAGCCGGCTGCCCGAGCCTGGCGACTGGCGCCAATTCTGCATTCACGTTGCGCGCCATCATAGCAAGCCGCTGGATATGACCCGGCCATTGTGGGATATGTATGTGCTCGAGGGGCTCGACAATATTCCAGGCTATGCCAAGGGCAGCTATGCGATTTTGACGCGGATTCATCACTCGACCATTGATGGCGTGTCCGGCGCTCATTTCTTTGCCGCCATCTCGGACAAGGACAGCAAAGGCACGCCTGCGATACCTTTGCCAGAAGGCAAAGTGGCGGCAAATGAGCTGCCGACAGCTGCCGAAATATTGAGCCGTGCGGTCAATAGCACGGTGACGTCACCAGTAAAATTGGCTCAGGCATTGCTGAAATTTGCGCCCGCACTGCTTTCAAACGCTCAAAAAAATCTCACAGGTGGCGGCGAGAAGACGGAGTCCGGCGTTCCAGAAACCAGATTCAACGGCCCCGTTACGCCGCATAAAATGTTCGATGCGGTCACTTTTGATCTCGACGAGCTGAAGAAAATGCGTCTCAAAGTAAGTGATGCGACGATAAATGATGTGGTGCTTGCGATCTGCAGCGGCGCGCTACGCCATTATCTGACCAAGCATAAGGAGCTTCCGAAGGAATCGCTTGTGGCGGTGGCGCCGGTCAACGCGCGCAGCCGTTCGGGGGATGAAGCCAATCCCGGCAACAATATATCGGCAATGACAATAAAAATCTGGTCGAATATTGCTGACCCGTTGGAGCGGCTTGAAGCCATCAGGGACACCACGCGTGAAACCAAGGCGGCAAAGTCCGGGCTTAGCGCGCGGATCATGACCGATCTGACCAAGCATATTCCTGGTGTGACCATGGCGGGTGTGGCGCGGATCATGACCGACGAACGTTTCGCACCGAAAATGAGCAATTTGATGGTTTCCAACGTTCCCGGACCCCAGATTCAGCTATATATGAACGGTGCAAAGCTAACCCATCAATATGGACTGGCCCCTCTGGCGCACGGAATGGGCCTGTTCATCGCCACGCCAAGCTATAACGGAACAATCTCCTTCAGCATCATATCCGACCGCAAAATGATGCCCGATGTTGAGTTTTTCCGCGAATGCCTGCAAAGAGCATTTAACGAACTGCGGGATGCCAAGCCAAATGCTGTTGCACGTCGGACCAAGAAAGCGGCGGTGGCACCCAAACGGCCGGTATCCCCCAAAGAAGGTTCGGCGATGTATCGGCGGGTTGCCAAAAAACCTAGAACCGTTGCATCGAAGGCGATCGGTGGAGGCAAGCCGAAAGTGAAATAAGGAGCGGATAGATCGTACGTCGCCCGATTCCCGGGCGGTGAGCGCTACCATGCGTAATTTTGGTGAAAGAGTGAACCGAAGATGATCCTCAACACGACTTTGAAAATGGAAAAGGCCATGGCCCAGGCCAAGAGCTATTCCGAATGGTCAAAAGCCGCGAAAGCGCACGACAAATCAACCGGAGTCGACATATGGAAGTCGTCTGACGAAAGTAAGCATTTTGATCATAAGTCCATTCGCCGCCGGCTGAAACGCCTCTCCAAGCTATGGAAGTCGCAGGACAATGCTGGGCTTCTCTACGCGCTGAATGAAGGCATTCACGGGAATATGGATGGCATGGGTCATGCCCGGCTTCACCAGAAAGCCAAATTTGGCACCAAACAGCTTATCCAGGATTATGTGGACGCGATCGCCAACTCGCTGGAATATCTGGCGAGCGAGAAGGTTACAGATATTCCATTCGAGGAAAAGCTCGATTTCTTTCGGCGGGCGCAGCATTGCTACGGACGGTCAGCGTTTCTGATGAGCGGTTCAGGTGCCTATCTCTATTTTCATGTCGGAGTCGCAAAAGCACTGTGGGAAGAAGGGTTGCTACCCGATATTATGTCCGGTTCCAGCGGTGGATCGGTCGTTGGCGCCTTGATCAGCACCCATGTTGACAAGGAAATACCGCCATTTTTCAAACCGGAAAACCTAACTCTGGGTACGGATCACGAAGATGAAGGACAGGGCGGATTTCTGGGCGGTCCCAGTCGTATGCGCGCGGACGAAATACGCCAGCGTCTGACAGACTTGCTCCCCGATCTGACGTTTCAGGAGGCCTATGAGCTGACCGGTCGGCATCTCAACGTTTCGATTGCGCCGGCGGAAAAGCATCAGACTTCCCGGCTGCTAAACGCAATTGCATCGCCGAATGTCTATATTCGCGAAGCGGTTCTGGCTTCCTGCGCAGTGCCGGGCATCTATCCACCCGTCACATTGGCGGCCAAAGATCATCGCGGAGAACGGGTGCCCTATCTGCCCAATCGCAAATGGGTTGACGGTTCGGTTACCCACGATCTGCCAGTCAAACGACTTGCGCGGCTCTATGGCGTGAATCACCATATTGTCAGTCAGGCCAATCCGCTGATTACACCGTTTTCCACTGATTTCAGCCAGACACGCAATCCACTGTCGTCCATCCGCAATGCAACGACGGCCACCATGAAAGCATGGCTCAACGCAAATGTTGAAATGATGCAGAAACCCTTGTCCTATTTTCCGCGCCTGAATAGCATGGCGAATATGGCGCTGTCGGTGATCAACCAGGATTATACCGGCGACATAAATATCATTCGTCCGACGATGTTCTGGGGACCTTCCAAGATTTTGAGCAATTTGCCCGTTGAGGACATTGCCGAATTGATCCAGCTTGGCGAGCGCACGACTTGGCCGAAAATAGAGATGGTTCGCACTCAGACCAAGATCAGCCAGACTCTGGACCGCATCTTGTTCGAATATGAAAATGAGCTGACGCACGACCATGAATTGGTGATGAAAAGGAATATCGCTTGAAACACGAAGACGGGACGCTGACGCTGGCGACCGGTTCCAGGGCGGGCGGGGCGAAATTATATTGGCAGAAATGGCTGCCCGACGATAAGCCGAAAGCGATAATCCTGCTCGTTCACGGCTATGCCGAACATGCCGGGCGCTATCAGTATTTTGCCGAACATTGTGTAGGCAGGGGCTATGCAGTCTTTGCCATGGATCATTGGGGGCATGGAAAATCGGACGGCACGCCCGGGTTCGTGCCAGGCTTTTCGGTTTTTCGTGACGGTGTTGATCGTCTGCTCGCTCAAGCCACGCAGGATTTCTCCGATCTACCCGTCATGCTGGTCGGACATAGCATGGGCGGATTGATCAGCGCGACCTATCTGCTTACCGAGCAAACCAAGTTCGCTGCCTGTGTGCTTTCCGGTCCGGCAATAAAGGCGGCCGAAGAACCATCCGCGGTTCTCAAGGCTATCGGCGGCTTTCTGTCCCGCTTCTTTCCGAAGCTCGGGGTACTCGAACTCGATCCGAACGGGGTCAGTCGCGACCCGAAAGTCGTTGCAGACTATCTCGCGGACCCACTCGTCTACAATGGCAAAATGGGTGCAAGACTGGCTGCTGAAATGTTGGCCAATATGAACACCGTGCAGGAAAATGCCGGACAGATTTCGCTGCCGATGCTTTTGCTTCACGGTGGGAAGGACAGCCTGGCTGCGGTCGAAGGTTCGGAATTTCTGGATCGTCATATATCCTCAAGCGAGAAACAGCTCAAAATCTATCCGGAATTGTTTCACGAGATTTTCAATGAACCGGAAAAAGACACAATATTGAACGACATGACCGACTGGTTGGACAAACAACTGGCGGCGAGAGGAACGTAACTTGGAAGCAGTCGAAATTTTCCTGACCATTTTGGGCATCTTGATGGTGTCGCTGATCGCGCTATATGTGCTGTTCCCGCGAACTTTATACGGTTTCCTGCGCAACACTTTGCGGCGAAAAGGCAAGCTGACGGCAAAGTCGATCAAAGCGGGCGATATGATCTGGCCATATCTCGAAGGTGGGCCATCGGACGGCGAGCCATTGGTACTGCTTCACGGATTCGGCGGCGACAAGGATAATTGGGCGATATACGCGCCGGAAATCGTTGGAAAATACCGCCTGATTGCTCCGGACTTGCCGGGATTCGGAGAGAATATCCGGGAAGTAGATCGTGATTATGACATGGCGACACAAGCAGCCCGCGTGCGCGAATTTCTGGACGCCATGGGGATAGATAAATGCCATATCGGCGGCAACAGCATGGGCGGTTTTGTCTCGCTGCGCTTCGCGCTGGATTATCCCGAACGCTTGCTGTCGATGACCTTGTTCAACAATGCGGGCGTTGTCGGAGCCAATGAAAGCAAGCTTCAGATCGAGGCCCAGGCCGGGAAAAATCCGCTCGAAATTCACAGTCCTGACGACGTGAAGCGGATGCTCGCGTTCGTCGCACACAAGCCGATGAAAGTCCCCGGGCAATTCCGCAAGATTTTCTACGAGGATTTTGCCGTACATCGCGAGCTGCTCGACAAGATTTTCTGGACTTTGGTAGAGGATGGTACGGGCAAGGCCCTGAATGACCAGCTCGATCAGGTAAAGGCGCCGACCCTTATCATCTGGGGTCGCCATGACCAGCTGATCGATGTCAGTTGTGTCGACGTGCTGGAAGACGGCATCCCCAATGCAGAATCAGTGGTGTTTGAGGAAGTCGGCCATATCCCGATGATCGAAAACCCCAAGGGGACCGCCAAGCGTCATCTCGAGTTCCTTGCAAAATACTGAAATTCCCTTCAGTTTGGACAGGATGGGCTTCCGCTAGAGGAGTCGCCGATGGAGGGTGTTTATGGAATTGAAAGTTGGATTGCTCGGCGGTGGCTCATGGGGAACCACGGTTGCGTCTCTGGTTTCGCGCAATGCGCCGATAAAAATCTGGGCGCGGGATTCTGAAACCGTC
The DNA here is from genome assembly GCF_976973735.1 of Parasphingorhabdus sp. NYA22. NCBI lineage: Bacteria > Pseudomonadati > Pseudomonadota > Alphaproteobacteria > Sphingomonadales > Sphingorhabdaceae > Parasphingorhabdus > Parasphingorhabdus sp. NYA22. The sequence goes on from NZ_OZ333477.1 coordinate 1,687,921, forward strand.
AGCGATATCAACAATAATCATTGCAACAGCAAATATCTGCCCGATATAAAATTGCCCCCTGCTTTGACCGCAACGTCGGAAATCGGGGAGGCCGTGTCAGGCGCAGATGTCCTGGTCATGGGGATACCCTCCAATAATTTTCGCAGTGTACTGGAAGAAGCCAAGCAATATCTCCGGCCATGGGTTCCGGTTATCAGCCTTACCAAGGGTTTGGAGCTGGCCACCAGCAAGCGGATGACCGAGGTTATCGAAGAGGTTCTGCCGGGCCATCCGGTCGGGGTATTGACGGGTCCCAATCTGGCCCGCGAAATCATGGCCGGGCAAGCGGCCGCCAGCGTGATCTCCATGGAAGACGAGATTATCGTGAAACAATTGCAGCAGCTGTTCCACTCGGGCCTGTTTCGCGTTTACACCAATACCGATCTGCTGGGGTGCGAATTGGGCGGCGTGCTCAAGAATATCATCGCCATCGCTGTTGGCATGGGGGATGGTCTGGGTGCCGGCGACAATACGCGGTCGGCATTGATCACCAGAGGGCTTGCCGAAATCACGCGTCTGGGCGTTGCCATGGGTGGGAAGCCCGAAACATTTTCGGGGCTCACCGGCATGGGCGATATGATAGCCACCTGCACGAGCCCGCTGAGCCGCAACCGTCATGTCGGTGTCGAGCTGGGCAAAGGCCGCCATATTGATGAAATCATCGACGAAATGCACATGGTCGCAGAGGGTGTGAAAAGTGCGCCGACAGTGATAGCTCTGGCCAAGAAATATGGCGTTGCGATGCCGATTGCCGAGGATGTTTTCGAAGTCACAAAAGGCAACCGGTCTGCGGTCCGTGCATTCCGCGGATTGGTCAATCAGTCGGCCGGCGCGGAGTCTGACGCGGGTTGAAAATACTCGCTGGTCGGCAAGCGCAAACACCGGAAATCACAATCAAAATTACAGGGAAGCAAGGTGATTTCTCGCCTTCTCTTGCAGGATATTAACCATTTTGGGAGAAATAATATCACTCAAATGACTCAAAGATAAGAAAATTTTGGAGTCAATTAAGCATGTTACCCCATCTTCTCGGTTTTACTTGCATTGAAATGGGGCATGTCATAAAATTTTACATATAAGGCATATAGATTTGTTAGGCTGAGTATCGTCGAACATCGTGCCAGATATGGAGTATAATATGGACTTTCGCAGTCGCGCTGCCAACGAGTTGGATCGGAATTTGACGGTAGAGGCGAATGATATGTTAGTTCACGCATCGCCCATTTCGGAACCTGATATTTTCTCAAAACAGTTTCGCGAAATCGATCTGCGGTTCGATCGTTCCGACGAAATATTCTGGTGCTATATGAACCAGAAATCACGTCCCAGCTATACATATGAACTCGGTGACGAGATCCAGCAGGTTCAGGACTGGATTCATTCCACTTATGCAATAAACGGGTCAAAGGCTGTGGATCCGTTGCGCTATTTCGTTGCCGCTTCACACACGCCCGGAATCTACAATCTTGGCGGGGATTTAAAGCATTTTGCCGATTGCATCCGGCGTCGTGACCTGGGAGCGTTGAAGAAATACGCCCGTACATGCGTCCACATGCAATATGAGAATAGCACCGCATTTGGTGCACCGATCATCACGATGGCTCTGGTGCAGGGTGATGCCCTAGGCGGCGGTTTCGAACATGCGCTTGCTTTCGATATATTGGTAGCTGAAAAAAGCGCACGACTGGGACTGCCGGAAATATTGTTTAATCTTTTCCCCGGGATGGGCGCGTACAGCTTCCTGCGTCAGCGCCTCAGCCGCAAGGAAACCGAGCGGTTCATTCTCGAAGGAAAATTATATTCGGCTTCCGAGTTATATGACATGGGTGTCGTTGACATATTGGCAGAGGATGGGATGGGCGAAGCCGCCATCGTCGAATATACCAAGGAAAACCGCAAACGCTTCCACGCAGAACGGGCGGTGTATCGTGCGCGGAAAATTGCCAATCCGGTGAGCCTCGAAGAGTTGCTGGAAATCACCGATACATGGGCTGAGACCGCGCTCTATCTGGAAGAAGCGGATGTCCGCAAGATGGAACGATTAGCATCGGCGCAAGACCGGCGCATTTTGCGGTCACTTCGGGCCGTTTGACGATCCGTTAGATTTGCGCAGTCTTTTCGGTCGGCGCATTGTCGTTGCTGCTCGCCGATTTGGTTTCGAGATAGGCGCGAATATCGGTGACTTGCCGTTCAATTTTCGTCAGATATTCATGCCGTCTCTCCATGAACTCTCGCTCGGTGATAACCTCGAGCTTTGAACATGTCTCGACCAGGTAACTCGCACCGACATTCGAAGCACCGCTCTTGAACGCATGGGCGTGGAAGCGGAAATCATCAACAGATTCATCATCCACCGATTTGCGGAAGGCGACCAGAATCTCGCTGGTATCCTCCAGATAGGCTTCGATGATAGATTGCACAAAAGCCTCATCGCCGATCGATAGAAGATAATCCAGCTGTGTCGGATCGACTGCCGGAGGCTCCGGCCGCCGCAACTTACTGTCGAAATTGCTGACCACGCCCATCGGGTCGGTGTCGATTTCGTCCGCCGGTGTGGTGGCTCTGTTGGCCGTCTGCGAAGCGATGACTTCGATCAATTCGCCCGCCTCAATTGGCTTCGTCATCCTCAGATCCATGCCGGCATCAAGGCATTTTTTCTCGGTTTCCTCGGTAGAATCGGCTGTCAAACCGATGATCGGGATATGTTTCCGCGGTCCCTCGATCTGGCGCCATAGCCGACAGCACTCGATACCACCCATGATGGGCATGTTCACGTCCAGGAAAACAATCTCAAAAGTTCCTTTTTCGAGCTCCTCGAGAGCTTTCTCTCCGTCTTCAACCACGGTAACTTCGTGACCGGCATTGGCCAAAATCGTTTCAAGCACCATCTGGTTAGTGCGATTGTCATCCGCGACGAGCACTCGAACCGGCGCAATGTCCGGCGTTCGGGCATTGTCGTTTGACTCGGGCTGTTGCCGTGCGGTCGAACCGACGAATGAGCAACCAATCTGAACGGCACTGCGGATCGCGCTAAAGTCCGAACCCGGCGGCAGCAATGTCGCGAACGCCGCACGCAATTGAAGGTCCTTCAGATTTTTCTTTTTGTCTTCGGCAAACAAGACGGGCGGAAGCTTGGCATCCCGGAATGCGGACCATAAGGGGGACTGGTCGTCATGTTCGCTTGCGATGGCTTCATCCAGCAACGCGATATCGTATAACTCAAGATTACGGCGACCGAGAATTTCTCCGATATCGTCGGATTCATGACATTGGATATGGTCGATTTTAATCGGTTGATTGTCATCGTTACAGATGACCGGTGCGTCGAGGTCTCGCGTCAGCGATAGAATCCGGACGCAATCCTGATCCAGGCGGGTTTCTGGAGTCTCCAAAACTTCTGTAGGAAAGGACAAAGTAAATTTACTGCCCGAGCCGAGCTCGCTGTCCACAGAAATTTCCCCATTCATCTGATTGGCCAGTTTTTGACATATCGCTAGGCCCAGACCGGTTCCGCCGAATTCGTTGGCAATCGTATCATTCGCTTGCTGAAAAACATCAAAGATCTTCCGTTGCGCATCCACTGGAATGCCGGGGCCGGTATCGGTTACCGAAACCCACATCTGTCCTTGGTCTTTTGTCGAATTGAATCCGCATCTCAATGTGATCGATCCGGCTTCCGTAAATTTCACAGCATTGCTCGTCAGGTTGATGAGAATATTACGAATATAGCCGAGTTGTCCTGAGATGATCTGGTCGCTGCTTGGTTCCGCTTGAAGAATGATCTTGAGATTTTTCTCGTCGGCCGCGATCTGCATGATATCGCGAACCTCGGAAAGCACATCGACAAGAGAAAATGGTTTTGGTTCAGGCAGTTCATCGCGAGATTCCGAATGCGCAAAGTTGAGAAGCTGATTTATCAGGTGCAGCAAATGACGGCCCGCTGACACGCTGGTAGCGACCATCTGATGCTGTTTTTCCGGCAGCTTCATGTCAAGCAAATGGGTGCCGTAGCCGATGATCGCGTTCAATGGCGTACGCAATTCATGGCTGACGCTGGCGAGAAACAGGCTTTTGGCTTTATTCGCTGCTTCGGCTTCTTCCTTGGCTTGAGAGATTTTGGTGATCAGCGTCGAGCAATATGCCGGTATCACTATAAGGGCGACCAGCAATCCGATCGAGAGCGACGGGCTGTTGCGCCAATAATCGACCGAATAGATGGTCCATCCAAATGCGATAGCCGCCATCGCCGATGCCAGATACAGCCAGTTGACGCCAAAACGGAAGCCGTTGCCGAGGATGACCCACAATAATGCCGGATAAACAGCGGCAAAGCTTTCTCCGCCGATCTGGAAGAGGAAAGCTGCCGCTCCAAAATCTATGCAAAGCCCTAGAAAACGCCTTAAACTCGACGGCTTGGGGTGCATGCGATAGGCAATTGCTACAGCGATGCTCACAATGAAATAGACGCCGAAACCGATGATCAATCCGGAGGAAGCATCGAGGATAGCGAAAGATGACCATGCGATGATGATCAGAATGATCCGGTTTTTGATCATCTCATGCTCACGGTCACGCACCTGACCGTCCATGCCGCCTTTTGGATGCATGTGGTGCCTATGCGACCTCGTCGGCGCGTTTTTTGAGGCGGATAGCAAGTTGATTAGCCTTCTGCTGCACGACTGGGCGGATCATTTTTCCGACCGTCAAACAATTTTCCGAGATCTTCGGCCCGTTGCGGACGCGCAATCTTGAATCCCTGAATCTCGTCGCATCCCGAAACGCGCAGCAGATCGAGCTGTGCATCATTCTCAACCCCTTCGGCGACGACACGCATGTCCAGCGCATGCGCCAGATGCGCGATGGTTCCGATAATCGCGCGATCGGCCGGGCTATGCTCGATGCGGGAGATAAAGGTGCGATCAATTTTCAGGCAATTGGCGGGCAAGTCCCTCAGATATTGCAGAGAGGAATAGCCGGTTCCGAAATCGTCTATGGAAATTCCGACGCCACTGCTGCGTATCTGCTGAAGCGTCGCTCTGACTTGTTCGTTATTGTCGATCAACAATTCTTCGGTGATCTCGATAGTGATTTTCGACGGTTCGATGCCGTTGGCCCTGATATTTTCCAGCAATTCATCGCACAGATTCTGGTTCTGGAACTGTCGCGGGGAAACGTTGATAGCAACGCGTGGCAGATCAATGCCCCGGTCTGCGTAGGATTTTATTTCCCGACACACTTCACCGATCACCCATCGGCCTAGAATATCCATAAGTCCGCTTTCATCGGCAACCCGAATGAACTGGATCGGCAGCAACCGGCCCCGACGCGGATGATCCCATCGGATCAGAGCTTCCAGGCCGACATATTCTAGAGTCTTGGCATCGACAATCGGTTGATATTCAAGCGCGAACTGGTTTTCGTTAAATGCGTCCCGTAATTCGTTTTCCAACGCGGCATCGGCTTGGGCAATTTCGTTCATGTCGTCCGAGAAAAACCGGTAACAATTGCGCCCGTTGGCCTTCGCATCATACATCGCGAGATCGGCCATGCGCAGGACTTCCTCATATTCATCGCCGTCATCGGGGATCAGGCTTACGCCGATTGATGCGCTGATAACCTGGCCCACACCACTAATCGCATAGGGCTCGCTGATCGCTTTCAATATTTTGGAACAGCGCGAATTGATCGAATCAATATTTTCGAACTTGTTCAAAATGACCGCAAATTCGTCGCCGCCAATGCGTGCTGCAAAATCCTCGGGGCCGATGACCTTGGAAATGCGTTCCGCAACTTCGCGCAAAAGCGCGTCACCGCTATGATGACCGCGGGTATCGTTGATGATTTTGAAGCGATCCAGATCAAGCAGCAGAAGGGCGGCCTGGCTGTTGGTAGTCTTGCAATTGGCAATGGTTGATTTAACATTCTCGGCAAGCAGCACGCGATTGGGCAGTCCCGTCAGCATGTCATGCAATGCCAGATGTGTTCTATGTTCCTCGGCAAATTTTCGGGCTGTAATGTCAACTGCAGTTGTCAAAACGCCAATCGTCTCACCCTTATGATTAAGCAATGGTGATTTGTTGCAATGAAAAATCAGATCAACACCGTCGCTGGTGATTTTCTCTTCATAATGCGGAATGGCAAGGCTTGATTTTAAAACCATTGCATCGCGTCGACGGGTGTTGGCCGCCAAGGTGGGTTCGAAATTATTGGCAAAATCCGTGCCCACCATCTCGTCCGGGTCTTTATCAAACAAGGCCGATTGATAAGCGTTGGTAAATAGGCATTTTCCCGAACGGTCGGTGGCGTTGATCATGATCGGGATTGTATCGATGATTTGCTCAAGCATGCTTTTGCCTGAAGGGCCTTCGTTTGAGGCTGCTGCGCCGAACGCGGCATGCTTGCGGCCGATTTCCGACGCGCGCTTGCGCAGCGTCACACTTTTCTTGCTTTTGGTCAGCAACGATAAAGCGCGGCTACAGAATTCTACATGCGAAACCGGGCTCTGTAGAAAGTCTGTGGCACCTGCATCAAGCGCGGCAAGTCGGCACTCGCGATCTTGATGCGCCGTAATGACAATAGCAGGTATTTCGTTGGCACCGGGCATCAGCCTGACTTTGCGGATGAATTCCGCACCGTTCATCTGGGGCATTCGATAATCGACAACCATCAAATCTGCTTTGTTGTCGCGCAGCCATTCCAGCGCCTCAACGGGATCAGCATAGGTGACGGCGGAATATTTTTCCCCCATCAGCGTCACAAACTGCGCATAGATCCGCAGATTGGTGGGCCGGTCATCGACTATTAAAACACGCGTGCTCATGATTGAAGGCACTACATGGCTATGATCAAGATAAGGTTAACGTCTATTTATCGGATCATTTTCCATCTTAATGCCGGTCATCAGCCTTTGCCGTGGCCAGCTTTTCTGGAAGATCTGGAGGCATGTTTGAGAAACCGGTGGTCGGGAAGAGAGGATTCGAACCTCCGGCCCCTGCGTCCCGAACGCAGTACTCTACCAGGCTGAGCTACTTCCCGATCTACTCGCTTTTTTCGGCGCGAGGGATGTGATGCGCCCATTATATGCCAGTCTGATTTGCGGTTCAAGCCATCGGCAAGGCGCGTCGTCAAAACTATAGTGCGATCATATCTGTCACCGGATTTGGTTGAGGATATCCACAGAGCGGTCTAGCGTTTGCAGAACATTAGTTGGAGTTTGATGGTTTGATTCCCGGACAGCATTATGAGCAGCAATATCTCGACCTGATGCGTCAAATCTGGACGCAGGGTGATGAACGTATCGATCGCACCGGTGTCGGCACGCGCGCCATTTTCGGGGTCACAATGCGCTTTGATCTTGCCGACGACGCTATTCCGCTGCTGACAACAAAGCGTGTTTTCTGGAAAACGGCGGCACGCGAGATGCTCTGGTTCCTGACCGGAGATACAAATATCCGCGAGCTGGTGAAGCAGAAGGTACATATCTGGACGGACTGGCCACTCGCCAAATATCGCAAGGAAACCGGCGAGCAACTGGACCGGGACGCTTTTGAACAGCGGATTATCGAAGATGACGGTTTCGCTGCAAAATGGGGCGATCTCGGTCCGGTTTATGGCAAGCAATGGGTCGACTGGCCGCGCTATACGCCAGCAGGCGAGGGGCTGTATCGCCGCGAGGAAAAGGGCATCAACCAGATTGAATTGCTGATCGAGGGAATCCGGAATAATCCCGGTTCCCGGCGTCATATTTTTACGGGCTGGAATGTTGCCGAACTGGACCAGATGGCTTTGCCCCCCTGCCACAAGACCTATCAGTTCTATGTCTCCAACGGGAAATTGTCGGGGCTGCTTTATCAGCGCAGTTGTGACCTCGGCCTCGGCTTTGCGTTCAATGTCTTTTCGGCGGCGCTGCTAATCCGGATGATCGCACAGCAATGCGATCTGGAACCGGGAGAACTGGTTTGGAATGGCGGTGATGTGCATCTATACCTCAATCACGCCGATCTGGTCGAAGAGCAAATCTCGCGTGAGCCTTCGGGCGCTCCGAAACTGAAAATTCTCGGCAAGCCCGGTTCGATTTTTGGCTATGATATCGGTAATTTCGAGGTGCAGGATTATCACCCCCAACGGCATATCTCCGCGCCGGTAGCTGTTTGAGTGATCAAAAGGGCAGGGAGATTGACCTAAATTGCGTTTTGTAATATTGTAACAGCTTGTTGAACGAATATTGCAGCGCAACAACTGCGCGATTCTTGCTGGAGAGGCCTGATGGCTGATGAAAAAACCAAAAGCAATTTGCCGCCGCTGACTTTGCACATACCCGAACCGAAATTCCGTCCGGGCGATGTGGTTGACTATAGCGATCTCGATATTCCCGAAGCCGGCGCGCAGGCGCGGCCAGACATAAACACTGCACCCAAAGATATGCGGGATATGGTTTATGATATGGTCCGTGTGCTGGATGATGATCATAAAGCCGTCGGTCCGTGGGATCCAAAGCTGGATGACGAAATATTGCTCAAGATGCTCCGCACGATGGTGCAGGTGCGTACTTTTGATGATCGGCTACATCGCCAGCAGCGTCAGGGTAAAACCAGCTTCTATATGAAATGCACTGGCGAAGAGGCGACTTCGGTTGCCGCCGCCATGGCATTGCACGGCGATGACATGTGTTTCCCGAGCTATCGCCAGCAGGGCATATTGTTCGTTCGCGGTTATCCGATGATCGAGATGGTCAACCAGATCTTCTCGAACAAGGCGGACAAGCTCAAGGGCCGCCAGCTGCCGATCATGTACAGTTCGAGCGAACTGAATTTCTTCACCGTTTCGGGCAATCTGACGACCCAATATCCGCAAGCAGTGGGTTGGGCGATGGCCAGCGCCAGCAAGGGTGACAGCCGGATTGCCGCCGTTTGGTGCGGCGAGGGATCGACTGCGGAGGGTGATTTTCACGCTGCGATGACATTTGCCGCAGTATATAATGCACCAGTGATTATGAATGTGGTCAACAACCAGTGGGCAATTTCGTCTTTTTCCGGTTTCGCCGGGGCAGAGCGGACCACCTTTGCCGCACGTGGTGCCGGCTATGGCATTGCCGCGTTGCGTGTTGATGGCAATGATCCGCTGGCGGTCTATGCGGCCACAAGCTGGGCGGCAGAACGGGCGCGGACCAATCAGGGGCCGACGCTGATCGAACATTTCACTTATCGCGCGGAAGCCCATAGCACGTCCGATGATCCGACCGCCTATCGCAGCGCGCAGGAACGGGAAGAATGGCCGCTCGGCGATCCGATCATGCGGCTCAAACGGTATCTGATCCATCGCGGTGTCTGGAGTGTCGAACAGCAGGAGCAGCTCGACGCGGAATGTCTCGCAGCGGTCAAGGAAGCGGTCACCGAAGCCGCCAAAAACGGCATTTTGGGTCACGGCCTGCATCAGCCGTTTGAAACCATGTTTCAGGATGTGTTCGAGGAAATGCCCTGGCATCTCAAAGAGCAAGCGGCGCAAGCGAATAAAGAACGGGAAATCAAATGGCCGTCATGAACATGATAGAGGCCATCAACAGCGGCCTCGAGACGATGATGGAGCGCGACGATAATGTCGTGATCATGGGCGAAGACGTTGGCTATTTTGGCGGTGTTTTCCGCGCGACGGCCGGCCTTCAGGAAAAATTCGGCAAGACGCGCTGTTTCGATACGCCGATTTCCGAATGCGGCATCATCGGCGCTGCCGTGGGTATGTGCGCTTATGGTTTGCGGCCGGTGCCGGAAATCCAGTTTGCCGATTATATCTATCCGGGCATGGACCAGCTGATCTCGGAAGCGGCGCGGCTACGCTATCGTTCGGCCGGTGAATTTACGGCGCCCATGACCGTCCGGTCGCCGGTCGGCGGTGGTATTTTCGGCGGGCAAACGCACAGTCAGTCGCCCGAGGCGATGTTCACCCATGTGTCCGGTTTGAAGACTGTAATTCCTTCAACACCTTATGATGCAAAGGGCCTGTTGATTGCCTCGATCGAGGATAATGATCCGGTGCTCTTTCTCGAGCCCAAGCGGATCTACAATGGCCCGTTCACCGGCTATTATGACAATCCGGTTTCGCCCTGGTCGAAATTTGCCGAGTCCGAAGTGCCGGAAGGCCATTATACTGTGCCGCTGGGCAAGGCGAAGATCGTCCGCGAAGGCGATGCGGTGACGGTTCTGGCCTATGGCACGATGGTCCATGTCGCCAAAGCGGTGGTCGAGGAACATGGCATAAATGCCGAGGTTATCGATCTGCGCACTCTGGTGCCGGTCGATATCGAGACGATTGAAAAATCGGTCAAGAAGACCGGGCGCTGCCTGATCGTGCACGAAGCAACGCGGACGAGCGGCTTTGGTGCGGAGCTGTCGGCGCTGGTGCAGGAACGCTGTTTCTATCATCTTGAGGCGCCGATCGAGCGGGTGACCGGATTTGACACGCCCTATCCGCACAGTCTGGAATGGGCCTATTTTCCGGGTCCGGTGCGGATCGGTGAAGCGCTGGAGAAAATTGTCAGGGACCTGAAATCATGAGCAAATATACATTCAACCTGCCTGATATTGGCGAAGGTATTGCCGAAGCGGAAATCGTTAAATGGCATATCAAAGTTGGCGATGTTGTCGCGGAAGACGACCAGATTGCCGATGTCATGACCGACAAGGCGACGGTCGAGATGGAAGCACCGGTTTCGGGCAAGATTGTCGCGATCGCGGGTGAAGAAGGCGACATTATCGCGATCGGTTCGATGCTGGTCGAGATCGAGGTCGAGGGCGAGATCGATGCCGGGAAACTGGAAGAGTTGGAAGCATCCAGTACGGCTGCCGATGCGCCTGATCAACTGGAATCTGAAGTCTTGGAAGCAGATCAAGTCATTGATAATAAAGAAAATATGCCAGATATTCCGGCCAAGACAACTCCTGAGAAAGAGTCTGAAGACGCTTCTGTCAGTCCAGCAAATTCCGACGTCAAGCCGCCGGTAAACGACCGTCAGAAGGTGCTCGCTACTCCGGCGGTTCGCAAGCGCGCTGCCGATCTCGGTGTCGACCTGAGCGAGGTCAAGGCACAGGGCGAGCATATCCGGCATAGCGATCTCGATGCCTATCTGAACTATGGTTCGGGGCAGGGCTATCGTCCGTCCGGTGCCGTGCAGAAACGCGACGACGAAAAGATCAAAGTCATCGGAATGCGGCGCAAAATTGCGCAAAACATGGCAGATTCGAAACGGAATATTCCGCATTTCTCCTATGTCGACGAAATCGACATGACCGAGATCGATGATATGCGCGCCGATCTCAATGCCAATCGCGGCGAGCGGGCCAAGCTGACCATCTTGCCACTGATGATTGCAGCGATCTGCAAAGCGTTACGCGACTTCCCGATGCTCAACGCAACTTATGATGATGAGGCGGGCTTTGTCACGCGTCATGGCGCTGTCCATCTCGGCATGGCAACCCAGACCTCGCAAGGGTTGATGGTGCCGGTTCTGCGCAACGCGCAGGATCTGAATATCTGGCAATTATCGTCGGAAATCAGCCGTCTGGCTGCGGCCGCGCGCGATGGTAGCGCGACGGCGAAGGAACTGACCGGATCGACGCTGACTTTGACGTCTCTTGGCCCGCTCGGCGGCATCGCCACCACGCCGGTGATCAATCGTCCCGAAGTGGCGATCATCGGACCGAACAAGATTGTCGAACGGCCGATGATCATCGACGGCGAAATCCACGCACGCAAACTGATGAACCTGTCGATTTCGTGTGATCACAGGGTGGTCGATGGCTATGATGCGGCCAGCTATGTGCAGGCGCTCAAGCATTTTCTGGAAACGCCGGTGCTGCTGTTCGCTGACTGAAGAGGGCGAGCGAACTGCCGTTCGTCCTGAGCTTGTCGAAGGACAACGCGCGTCGATAGGTGCACTTCGACAGGCTCAGTGCGAACGGAATGGGGCAAATGCAGTCCTTCTCCCGCGAGGGAGAAGGATGCGAAGACTTGGCAGCTTGGCTGCCTAGTCGCAGCTGGATGAGGGTGTTCTGCGCTTCAGAGGACAGAACACCCTCATCCAACGCCGCCTAATTCGCTTCGCTCATAAGGCTTTGTATCCTTCTCCCTCACGGGAGAAGAAGTCGAGCTTCAAAGCCCCAGGCCGCCCAGGCTTTCCTGATCGAATTTCAGCCGGAAGGTCACGAACGGGCCGTCTCTGGTGTAGCGGCTTTCTTCAAAGTCGCGGTCTGCGAAGCCGACGACATTATAGCCGACCGAAATATAGGCGTTCTTGAACGGGGTGATGCCGACGCTCGGCCCGCCGGAATAGGCGATGCTGTCAAAATCATTGCCGACGCGGGCCGTCGCCTGGCCGCCGACATCGATCGTGTCGGACAGGTCGAACTTGACGTCGGCGCCGACGATATTGCTCCAGCCTTCGACATCATCCTGACCGAAACGGTCGAAAACATAGCGGCTTCCCCAGAAGAGACTATATTCTCCGGCTTCCTTGAAGAGGCCGTGATCTGCATCGACCGGCGTGTAGTTCACGCTCAGGCTGTTGATGATTCGGCGCGATGTGACATCGCCGTCGACGAGCAGCGCCGCGCCGCCAATCGGTCCCGATGTGCCGGAAACGGCGTTGCGCACGCGATCTTCCCGGAATTCGAGCTTCTCGAGCCACGACCATTCGCTGTCCGATGGACGGTGCGCCCAGCTGGCTTCCGCCTCGATGATGCGTGAGCTGACGCCGGTTTCGTCTTTGGCAATGAATATACTGGCCAGTGCGCCAAGAGCGCTGCCTTCACCGATCTGCTTGAGCAAAGCGGTGGTGGCGCCATAGCGGGTGCTGATATCGCCGTCGCGATATTCGGCGCGGCTGTTCCAGCTCCAGTCAGCGTGCCGATAGGTGGCACCGGCGGTGACCGCGAGGAAGTCCTCGGTCAGCGTCGCGTCATTACCGAGGAAACCGCCCGAAGCGACCGGCTGCTCGCTATTGATGACATCGCTGCGATCAAATCCGCTGATGGTTTCATTGCCATCCAGCGAGAAATCCACGGTCCACTTGTCGCCGATAGGAATACTTTGCGTCAGGCCATAAGCGGCATAGCTGCGCGGACCATATTCGGTAATTTCCTGCTGGTTCATGCTGCTGACGATACGCGCGCCGTTCCAGGGCGAGACGTCAACGCCGATCCGGGCGGTGCGGGCATCGATATTCTCGCCATCGGCAATCTCGTAGGTGCCGATGATCTTGATGTCTTCGGTCACCGCATAGCGCGCCGAGAAGCTGTGACGGGCGGGGAAGTCGATGCTTTCGTCCTGACCGCCCAGAGCAAATTCGGTTTGCGCATCCAGTTCCAGCTTGCCACCGAACAAACGCTGGGTCGCGCCGAGCCGGACGAGGGTGGATTCATTTACCGTGCCGTCCGAGAGCCGGTCATTGGCATAGATCAGGCCGGCGCGGAAAGACGTGTTGCCGGTGCGATATTCCAGCTCGGCGGTCGCCGCACGGCGGCGCGCATCCGACATCAGGAAATTCTCCTGATAGCTGGTGATCGCGAGTGACAGATTGTCCCGAACGCGAACCCGGCCATCAATCCCGAACTTGCGGGTTCCGCTTTCTGCGGCGTTCAGCTGTCCCAGACCATAGCCGGAGGCCTGACGCCGGACATAGGCGAGAATGTCGAATTTCGATCCATGATGTTCCGCTTCGACCAGCCATGCGGTTGCCGCTTTGCCGCTATTTGTGGCGGAAAGGTCTTTCGCCTCGTTATCGGTCAGGGCGATTTCCGCGCGGAATTCGGTCTTGAGGTCCGGCCGGTAGCGGACGTCGACGCCGAGCAGATCGGTTTTGACGCTCTCGTCCTCGTCATGCACCGCCGTCGCGCCGACTTTCAGCTTCTCGTCGGCGGTCTGGTAGGTGGCGCGGCCACCGGCGTTGAGATTGCGTCCGCCAATGCCGAGAACTTCATATTCGGCAATGATGAACTGCGGATCGAGATCGCTGCTGCGGCTGAGTATCGGTTCGCGGAAGCTGATCGTTCCGGCGAGATAGTCGATGTCATAATCGATATGGCGGGTCAGTTCGCGCTGTTCGACGATCTGCTCGGAACGGAAACGGTCGCGGGTTTCCAAGGTGATCCGTTCGCTATTGGCCAAAATATCGCGGGTGGCGAGGGCATAAGGGCCGGACAGGCCGTTGCCCTGGATTTCCTCGCGGCGGAACCGGTTCGGCGAATCCGCGGCAAAGCCGTTGAGATGCACCTGATCGCTTTTATATTCCGCCTTGATGCCGTTGAAGGCGCGCTGGTAACGGGCCAGTTCTGGCTCGCTGATGCCGGTTTCATAATCGCCGAACAGCGCATAAAATTGCGGCCGTTCCAGCTTCAGATAGAGGCGGCGGATCGAAGCGGCATCATAGCGTTGCTCGCTGCGATCGGCATAGACGGTATAATAGCGGCGCGGGTCGATGACGCCCTGGAAACGGGTTTCGTCCTCTTCCTTGTCGCTGTCATAGGCCAGGGTCATCAGCCATTTGCCGGTCACCCGGCCCTTGGCATAAAGCGCGATGCGGCCATCGACGTTGATATTGTCTGCGTCGTCGGCGAGATCCTCGAGCCGTTCGTCGAGCGTGTTGAAACCAAGCGTACCGGCGGCGAAGCCGACAACGGTCCACGGCCGGTCGCCGGGATCGAGCCAGGTTTCCACCCGCTGGGCGCGTTCGACTTCGCCGTCACGGAAAGGGAAGCTGATGCTGAGCGAACCGGAAGCGGTGGTCGGTGCCAGCTCGATATAGGCGATGCCTTGCTCGCCTTCGACCCGCCATACGGGTCTGCCCCGTTCGAGGCCGGCAAGCTGGTTGGCCTGCTGGGCGTCAATTTCAATCGCGGGTGAATAAGGGGCCGGAACCGAGAAGTCGCCAACCATGCCGTTGCGTGCCGGTTTGCCGTCGCGGTCCGTCAGCCGCACGGCAATGACCGGACGGGTTACGCCATCGGCGACCAGAATCGAGCGGTCCTTGAGCAGTTCGGCGTGCAGCGGGCTGCCGGCATAATGGACCTTGCGTTCCAGTTGCTGAACCAGTTTTCCGTCGCGGTCGACAACGCGGGCGGTCAGGACATTGGTGCGATCCTCGATCTCGATCCCGCGCCAAGTGCTGATCCGGACCTGGCCGTCGGCGCTTTTCTTGATGCCGTCAAAGGCGAGGGGATTGACCGCTTTGCCGTTGACCGACAGTTCAATTCTCTGGCCGGCGTGATGCTTGATCGCGACGCGCAGCGCCTTAACCCGCGGATTATGCTCTTCTTCGGGGAAGAGCCAAGCAATGCCTGGCTCTTCGCCGGTAACCCAGTCACGGCCAGCGCCTGCCGCTTCCGGATCCGACAATACTTCCGGTTTATGGAAGTTCTCTGCGACTTTCATATCTCTGGGAGCGACTTTTATGGCGCGGAAATCTGCGCGTTTCAGCGCGCCGCCCCGGCCTTCGACGAAGCGGGAGATATTGCTGCCTGCGCTCCGTGTGTTCTGCGCGCAATCAACCGGAGCCCTATCGGCCGGGAAGGTCGACGGATCGATCTGGACCACGTGCAGGCCGGGTTTGAGGCCCTCGAAATGATAGCGACCGTCGCTGTCGGTGACCGTGTAGGTCCCGTCTTGCAGCATCACGCGGATATTGCCGATGCCTGCTGCTGTCCGGGGATCGGTGCTGCAGCCGCCGTCCGTGATCCGGCCGACAAGCGTGAATCTTTCGGAAATGCCGTCACGAACGATGCTGACGATTGCGTCAACCGTCGGACTGGTGGCGCCGCGATCATCGCGGGCAGAGGCGAGATTCAGCGCGTCTCCCGGCTGCGCATCCTGCCGCACTTCCGCAATATAGGTCAGCAACGCGCTGCCCGAAGGGAGCAGGGGCGGTGCCTCGACGGAGAAATCGCGGCCATTGGCCTCGATGCCGGGCGTGATCAGGTCGCCATTATAGCGGACCGTGCCGGTCTTCAGGCGCATGGCTCCGGGGAGCTGGTCGGAAATCGTGATCTGGCCGGTGCTCCGCAAGACATCGGAATTTGTGACCGTGATGCGATATTGAACCGCGTCTCCGGGTGCTGCCTGGGCGGTGGAGGCCGATTTTGTGATCAGCAGCGGCGCACCGGGCCGGTCCAGCGGCACGTCGACGCGGACCGGTGCCGGGTCGTTCAGGACGATGATGCCGCCGTAGGATCCGTCGACAATGGTGAAGGGAAGCCCGTCTGTCCGCCGTAATCCGGCCAATTGCTGGGGCGTCGCCGCCGACGCAAAGCTGTAGGGCTGCGGCGGTTCGACGAGCAGGCGGTAGCGGCCCGCTCTGGCAAAGGGGAAGCGATAGAAGCCGTCGCGGAAATCGTAGATCGTGCCGCCGCTGTCGGTCACGCTTTCCCCGGAGACGACCGTGCTCGGGAAGGCCGAAACCCCGTCATCGCCGAACACGTCCGCTGGCAGACCGGTGGACGCGTCGATCAGGGTTACGCGGGCGCCGGAAATCGGTGTGCCGTCGGCGCTGTCGAAAACTTCGCCGAACGGATCGATCAGGATCCCGACTTTTGCGCTGCCGATCATGTTGCCGCCCATTTCATGGACGGTGATGTCGAACGTCTCACCCCGTTTGACCGACAGGACGCAATCGCCCTGAACCGGGGCAGGCGGGACCGCAGCGGTGTTGATCAGCCCGACAAACCTGCCGCTGTCGACCGCTGTCTCGACAATATTTATCTGCTCGAGATCACCGGTCGGGGTCGACAGATATATGTCGAAATTATCGATTGCCTGCGGATTCAGGTTCCGGTTTTCGTCGATGATAGAGATGATCAGCGGCTCGCCGGCCCTGATATTGTCGGTCGGCCTGACCGAGGCCGGGCTTCGGGGCGTTCCTGCGAAGGCGCCGGTGAGCTCGATCGGCACACTGCCTTGCGCACGCCGGCACATTGTTTCCGCGATCGGGAAATTCTCGGATCCTGGCGGGTCGGTAAAGTGGAAAATCCTGACCTCGAGCGGCTCGTAGGGAGGCGACACAACCTGAATATCTATGCGATTGGACGGTTTCTGCAGCCGTTGGCCACCGATATCCCATTCCGCTCTCGCAATATTGCTGATCAGCGGCAGATGCTGCGCCTGTTCGATCGCGAAATCGGGCGCGTGCGGCTGCTCCTCGGCAAACTCGGGTTGTGCGAGTGCCGTAGAGGCCGGCGCGCCGAGGGCGCAAGCAGCCAGAGCCAGACCGACTGGCTTGAAAAAGGTGGTGAATTTACCCACAGATAAAGCCGGAATTTAGCGGCAAACCGGCACAAGCGCCGGTTTGCCGTCAAATTGCGAAAGGCTCTATTCTACCGTTACACGGAAGATGAGGGTTTCGGTCTCGCCCGCTGCGACGGTACCGAGATTGCCCGAAACCACACCGGAAGCTTGTGCTCCGGTGCCGCTGCCATCTGCGTTGCAGGTGGACCCGGTTACCGAGCCTTCGGTTACCACGCCGATCACGGTCGGAACCGTGGACGGGCCGGTGGCCAGGCTGCTGTAATATGCCAGGTTGGCCGGAATCGTATCCGAAATGGCGACACCTGTTGCCGGTGCGCTGCCCAAAGCGTTGGCAACGGCGATGCAATATTCGACAATTGCACCGGGTATGGCTTTCGGATTGGTGCTGCCGTTGACCGGATCCCACAAGACACTGCTGGTTTTGGTAACCGTAATGTCTGCAGCGGCCACTTCATACGTGTCCGTTGCGCTGTGATAGCCGTCGCCAGCGCCATCGGAACTTCCGGTGCCCGCCGTGTCGGCAAAGACATTCTGCACTTCCGAAGCATCATCCGCTTCACCCGAATCGTCCGAGAAGGCAAGGCCCTGCACGCCCGAACCGGTTGCCGGAAGGCCGCTGCCACCATGGGCTGCCGCCTGGCCGATCAGAATGACATCCGACAGATCGCCGGTGACGACGCCGCCGGGAATATTTGCCACGACGTGGATCGTAACACTGCTGTCTTCGCCGAGATTGTCGATATAGGTGATCAGCGTATCACTGCCATCAAAAACGCCGGCGGTGGTGCCATTGTCGAGATAGTAGGTGAGCGTGCCGGTCACGTCGAAATCGTCCGTGGCCGGTTGCTCGGCGCTCAACAGCACGTCGATCGTGTCGTTGGTCTGGTTGCTGACGGTATAGGTCACCGCCTGCTGCGTCGCGTTCGGCGCTACCGATGTGTTCACCGCATCGCTTTTGGCTACGACAAGGTTCACTTTACGGTCGACTACAAACACGTCGCTGTCGGTTTCCGCGGTCTGGCCGGTCCCCCCGACGCTATATGCTACACTTACGGTATTGGTAATGCTCGTGCCCGCATCAGTGCCCAGATCTGCAGCGAACGCAGGGTTTGCACCCAACGCCGCTACAGAAATGGTACTAGTGGCAACGAGAAGTTTCAGTATACTGGTCATAACTGTCTCCTGTTTCACTTATTTGGATCGCCTAACCCCGCGGCGATCCGGTACGGTTGCGGTCACTTCACAGTGCCGCGAAAAACCAATTTCCCTCCCGAACCTGCAGAAAGGGCACGATTGAATGTCCATTTCACATGGGTGACATCGGTCAGAAGAGCGGGACGAACATTGCCGTTTCCGCTCAGGTAAGTGAGGTCCGCAAGCGGGCCCCAGTTTTTGCCTCCGTCAACGGAGACAATTTCAGTGCCATCAGACGTTCCATTGAACGCCACCGCCTTTGGTAGCGGGTTGGTGACAGAGAAATCCGTAGCCGGCGCGCTGCCGACATTTTTATAATTGACGACGAACACAAGCTTGTCGCCTGGTGTGACGGTCGTCGGCTGTTCGAGGATCAGGGCCATGGTGCCGTTCGGCTTGGCCACTTTGCGTTCGACGAACACATCGCTCGACAGGCTGACATTATTGGCCGCCATCGCCATGCCCGGCATCATCAGCGCTATCGCGAGAGAAATTGCTTTTATCATTTTGCTATACCCCGATTGAAATCAGTCGATGACGACTTGAAAAGTGATGGTGCGTGTTTGCCCGCCCGGAACCGTGCCGAGCGCCACGGCGATCGAATCGCCGTCGAACGATCCGGCATCGCCGTCGCTCGCGGCATCGCCGAGCGGCGCGCCTTCAAGCGTGATGGTTCCGGATTTATAAGTGGTCTCGGCGGGAATATCGTCGCTGATCGCCAGATTGGTCACGTCGCTGGAGCCGACCGTTGTCGCAACCAGCTGATAGAGGATGACCGCGCCCGGTACCGGCTGCGTACCACCCGAGGGATCGGTGATGGTCGCGCTTTTGGTCAAAGTGACATCGGAGGCCTGGATCACGAAAAAGCCGCTGTCGGCATCGCGCGCGCCGGTTGAGCCGATTACGGCATCACCGCCGCCATCGCCTTGTCCCGCGAATATGGTGCCGGGCGTGCCGTTGCCGGTATTGGCGACAGCAGAAAGTTCGATCTCGGCGCGATCCCCGTCATTGGCAGAAGCAGGAATCGTCGAGAGGATGAAAACCGCTATGCTTTCATCTGGCGCCAGCACCGGATCATTGGTGCCGGGCGTATATATAGTGTCGACGCCCGGGTCATAGACTCCGTTGCCGTTGCTATCGAGAATGGTCTGTTCAAAACTGGTGTCAAATTCATCGCCGGGCTTTGCGGTATCGGCCGACAGGGTGAAGGCTTCCGATCCGTTTCCGCTATTGGTGACCTGATAGGTAAGCACCTGTGTGGTCAGCGCCGGAGCGGTTGCCACGTCACCGGGGTCGCTTGAAACGACTGTGACATCGAGCAGCTCGTCGACCTTGATGATGACTGTATTCGAATCGATCGTGATCGGCGTGCCGCCTTCGGGCGAGTCATAAGTAGCCTGGGCGACATTGACGATGTCGGTTCCGGCCAGCGTGCCTGCTGCCTGCGCTGCAGTCGATGCCAGGGCAAGGGCAGCCGTCCCGATCGCAAGCGCCAGTCGGCAACCAACGGCAGAAGCTGCTCGCAATGGCAACCGGCATCCCAAATTCTGTGTCTGTGCGTTTTCCATGCCGGTCATATGCCAAAGAAAGCAAAATATTTGGTAAACGGAAAATAAATGATGTTTTGCGGTTTCTGTCTTACAAAGGCACGGAAAACAGCCGTTTATCTGAGTGTATTAAGCAGTCATTTCGGCGCGGTTAACCCGCTGTTTACCATGATGGCGCGTAACTTCTGGCAATGCCGACCGTACACGGCTGGTTCTGCGAATTCCGGAATCCGTCTCCATCACCACGATATGGGACGGCTTTATATGACGACGAAATGAGCCATGATCGGAAATATATAGAATAATCGAAAGAGTGTAGTTGACAGGGATGCAGCGCTCTTATACTTGCGCTGCTTCACCGCCTATAGAGGCACATAAGCGGGTGTAGCTCAGTTGGTTAGAGCGCCGGCCTGTCACGCCGGAGGTCGCGAGTTCAAGTCTCGTCACTCGCGCCATTTCCCTTGTTTTCCGGGAAATGGCGCCAAGACCCCGTATTCATCCAGGTCAACAATGGGCGCATCGGAAAAATCCACGCAATCCCGAGGATCGCATAGACTGGCAATTGCAGCCAGAAATTCAGCGCACTAAGTTTTTCGATCAGGGTTACGGCAATGCCGCACCACAGCAAGATCAATACTAATATCAATATCATGCCAACCGGCTTGCGCCAGCTGGGTTGATCCTTTGGCTTGGTGTCGATTTCTGCTGTCATGGCGTCATCCTGTATCATTCTATTATTTCGCATTCCGTCACGATCATCTGCAGGGGCAGGTCGTGCGGCTCGGTCGGTATGTCACTTGCTTCCTGAACCGACCAGGCAAGGCCGATACGGGGTACATCGGGATATTGCGCAAAGCTCCGGTCATAATATCCGCCACCCTGGCCCAGGCGTCGCAGCGACCGGTCAAAGGCTACAAGCGGGGCTATGATCACGTCCGGATCGGCGAGGGGGCATGTGTCGCCAGGTTCTGGAATGTCCCGGAATCCGGATTCGAGTAATTCAGGGCCGGTCACCAGCCGGAATTCCAGCACGCCGTTATCCGTTACGCGAGGAAAGGCGATATTAACGCCGGTCTCTGTCAGATATTCGATCAGCCGCCCGGTGGGCGCTTCGCTGCCGACGCTCCGGTAGAATGCGACCGTTTGCCCCGATTTGAACAGGCGGGCCAGAGGCGAGGGAGGGCGGCGGAAGGATAGGTTGCGGCTTGCGGCATCCAGTTGCCCGACAAAGCTATCTCGCCGCCTTCTATATTCTTTACGTAGTTTCTGCTTTTTCTCTTTTAAACTACTCAAAAAAATATCTTTCTTTGGAAAGGTGACGGGACCGTCTTGGTCGTTGGCCGGAAAATCCTCTGACGCCTATTACGTCAGGTGGGCGCCATGTGCTTCGGACCCGACTGCAAAACAGTCCGCAATCCGGGCAGGGACAGCTCCCTAGGAAGTTATATCGCCTCAGGGATGTTCGTATCAAGCTCGTGCCAGACAGTACCCGTCGGACTCTATCTAGGCGCGATGGGGGCGTTACTCAAGACTGTTCGCCAATTGTTCGGCACGATCTGCCAGTTTTTCCAGAGCGGCAATCGCCTGCTCGTCCATCGGGTCGGGTTTGGCCGGCGCGCTGGCTTCTGCAGGTGCGGCATTGGCGGTTTGTGCGCTGTGCAATTCATCCGCGAGCAACAGCGACGTGAACAGCAGCATACGGCTTTCGGTTAGTCCTGCCGGATCGCCGGATTCGCGCGCTTTTCCGTCGACCATCGCGGCCAGTTTTGTCAGATGGGATTCTTCGCCATCCTGGCAGGTCACCATGAAGGAGCGGCCGCCGATTTCCAGTTTCATTTGCGCCATGTCAGTGCTCCTGTCGCTCGATCAGTCCGTCTATCGTCCGGATTGCCTGCTGCATTTCCGCTTTCAGCGCCTCGTGGCGCGCTTCCAGCGCCGGGTCGGCATCGGCCTTCGTCATACTGGCTGCCGATTCTATGCGACTGAGCGCCCGTTCGATCCGACCGATGGCCAGGATGACACGTTCATTGTCCATGAGCATTTTCCAAAGCTTGTTCCCAACAGGTAAGTTCCCGTCTTTCGTTGCTATCAATCTATTCTGACGCCGTAAACACCGGATGATGAAAAGCGATCCTTGACGCCGCGTCGCTGGATCATCAAAGGAAGAGGCAAAATAGCGAATCGCGGCATTCCGTTGCGTTTTTTCACGCGTCCAATCCAGGGGATCAGACTAGATATGACCGTTACCGAAAAAAGCATGGCAAACGCCATCAGAGCGCTCTCCATGGATGCGGTGCAGGCGGCGAACAGCGGCCATCCGGGAATGCCGATGGGTATGGCGGATGTGGCGACGGTCCTGTTCAGCGATTTTCTGAAATATGATCCGAAGGCGCCGAAATGGGCCGATCGTGACCGGTTCGTCCTGTCAGCCGGCCATGGCTCGATGCTGATCTATTCCTTGCTCCATCTGACCGGCTATGCGCGGCCAACGTTGCAGGATATCAAGGATTTCCGCCAGCTCAGCTCGCCTTGCGCCGGGCACCCCGAAAATTTCAAGCTGGAAGGCGTTGAAACGACGACCGGACCGTTGGGGCAGGGCTTTGCAACGGCTGTCGGCATGGCGATAGCCGAACGGCATCTGAACGCGACCTTCGGCGATGATCTGGTCGATCACAAAACCTGGGTGATTGCCGGTGACGGTTGCCTGATGGAAGGGATCAACCATGAAGCGGTCGGTCTCGGCGGCCATCTGGGTCTCGGAAGACTTAATGTTCTTTGGGATGATAACGGTATAACTATCGACGGCGGAACGGAATTATCGACAAGTGAAGATATTCCGGCGCGCTATCGGGCCTCAGGTTGGCACGTTGTTTCCTGCGACGGCCATGATTTTGACGACATTCGCAAGGCGCTGAGCGAAGCGGAGGCCGATCCCCGGCCATCGCTGATCGCCTGCAAGACGGTTATCGGTTACGGAGCCCCGACCAAGCAGGGCACATCGGCAACCCACGGCGCCCCGCTCGGTGATGAGGAAATCGCCGGTACCCGCGCGGCGCTGGGATGGGACTCCGAACCATTTGTCATTCCCGACGATATTCTGGCGTCTTGGCGTCAATTGGGAGAAAAGGGCGCTGCGGCGCATGCCGATTGGGATGCACGGCTGAAAGGCCATGCCCAGGCCGCCGAGTTCACGCGCCGCATGTCGGGCGAGCTCCCGGACGGCACGGCGATGCAGACCTATATGGAAGGCCTCGCCAAGGAGCCGCCGAAATGGGCGACTCGCAAGGCTTCCGAAATGGCCCTGGGCGCGATCACCGAGGCGCTGCCCGAGATGATCGGCGGCAGTGCCGATCTCACGGGTTCAAACAATACCAAAACTCCTTCGACCAAGCCTCTGACAAAAGACGATTATTCGGGACGCTATATCTATTATGGTATCCGCGAGTTCGGCATGGCAGCGGCGATGAACGGCATGGCGCTGCACGGCGGTATCATTCCTTACGGCGGCACATTCCTGGTGTTCACCGATTATTGCCGCGGCGCGATGCGGCTTTCCGCGATCCAGAACGCCCGGGTCGTCTATGTCATGACGCATGACAGCATCGGTCTTGGCGAGGATGGTCCGACCCATCAGCCGATCGAGCATATCCAGAGCCTGCGGCTGATGCCGAACATGCACGTATATCGGCCCGCTGACGCGATCGAAACGGCAGAGTGCTGGGCGCTCGCTATCAAGCGGTCCGACGGTCCTTCGACTCTTGCGTTGACCCGTCAGGGTCTCGCGCCCTTCCGGGACGACGTCAGCACAAATCGTTGCGCACAAGGCGGATATCGCGCCAAGGCGGCAGAAAATGCCAGGCGCGTCGTGTTGATCGCAACCGGTTCCGAAGTATCGCTGGCGCTGGCTATTGCGGCGAAACTGGAAGCGGCGGGAACCGGCGCGGATGTTGTGTCGATGCCTTGCACCGAATTGTTCGACGATCAATCCGCAGAATATCGTAATGGTCTGCTTGGCGGCGACGGTATATTGCGGGTCTCGATCGAAGCGGGCACGACCTTCGGCTGGGAGCGCTATACCGGTCTTGACGGGCTGCGCTTCGGCATCGACAGTTTCGGGGCGTCGGCGCCGATCGACGATCTCTTCGCGCATTTCGGTCTGACCGCTGATGCCATTACCCCGCAGATTCTAGAAAAAATTGGCTGAACTAAGGCCAGCAAGTTCGCATTCAAAGGAGCAGAATTGATGACAAAAGTAGCAATTAACGGATTTGGCCGGATCGGCCGTCTTGTCGCCCGCGCGATATTGGAACGCGATGATGACAATTTTGAACTGGTCGCGATCAACGATCTCGCCGATGCAGAATCCAATGCGCTGCTTTTCGCTTATGACAGCGTGCACGGCCGCTTCCCCGGTGAAGTGACTGCGCATGGCGATCACATCATGGTCAATGGCAAGAAAGTCGCCGTAACCTCGGAACGCAATCCCGGCGATCTGCCGCATGCCGCCATGGGTATCGACATCGTGCTGGAGTGCACCGGCTTCTTCCAGTCCAAGGATGCAGCGCAACCGCATATCGATGCCGGCGCGAAACGCGTATTGATCTCGGCTCCGGCCAAGGGTGACCTGAAAACGGTCGTCTTCGGGGTTAATCACGACGTCTTGACATCATCGGATATCATTGTTTCCAATGCTTCTTGCACGACCAACTGCCTGGCACCGGTCGCCAAGGTGCTCAACGACACGGTTGGCATCGAGCGCGGTTTCATGACCACGATCCACAGCTATACCAATGACCAGCGGATCCTCGACCAGATGCACAGCGACATGCGCCGTGCCCGGGCCGGTGCGGTCAACATGATCCCGACGACAACGGGCGCTGCCCGCGCTGTCGGTCTGGTGCTGCCGGAACTGAACGGCAAGCTCGACGGTTCGTCCGTCCGCGTACCGACACCGAATGTCAGCCTGGTCGATCTGGTAATCACGCCAAGCCGCGACACCACGGTCGAGGAAATCAACGGCGCGCTGAAAGCCGCCGCAGAAGGTCCGATGAAGGGCGTGCTGGTCTTTGAAGACAAGCCGCTTGTCTCCAGCGATTACAACCATCAGCCGGCCAGCAGCTCGGTCGACAGTCTCGAAACAACCGTGATGGACGGCAAGCTTGTCCGCGTCGTCAGCTGGTATGACAATGAATGGGGCTTCTCCAATCGCATGATCGATACTGCCAAGGTGATGGCAGGCCTGATTTAACTCATAAAGGTTCTGATTAATGTCAGCTAACAATTTCAAAACGCTTGATGATATCGGTGATGTTCGGGGAAAGCGCGGTCTGATCCGCGTTGACCTGAACGTCCCGATGGCGGATGGCAAGGTAACCGACGACATGCGCCTGAAGGCCTTGATGCCGACGGTTGTCGAATTGGCTGACAAGGGCGCGAAACTGCTGTTGCTCGCCCATTTCGGGCGCCCGAAAGGGGAGTTTGTTCCGGAATATTCGCTCGAACCCGTGGTCGCGCCGCTGGCTGCGGTTCTGGGCCGGGAAGTCGGTTTCATGCAAAAACCGGATCAGGCCGCCATTGATGCTCTGCCGGAGGGCAGCATTACGGTTTTGGAAAACAGCCGTTTTGCACCGGGCGAGGAAAAGAATGATCCGGCAATGGCCAAGGCTATTGCCGCATTCGGTGATTTCTACGTCAACGATGCGTTCTCCGCTGCGCACCGCGCCCACGTAACCACCGAGGGGCTGGCGCATCTTCTGCCTTCTTATGCAGGCCGTTCGATGGAACGCGAACTGACCGCGCTCGACAAGGCGCTGGGCAATCCGGAACATCCGGTCGCGGCGGTGGTCGGCGGGGCGAAAGTCTCCAGCAAGCTCGACGTGCTGCGGCAGATGGTTGAAAAAGTCGATCATCTGATCATCGGCGGCGGCATGGCCAATACATTTCTGGCGGCGCGCGGCGTCAATGTCGGAAAATCCCTGTGCGAACATGAACTGGCGGACATCGCCAATGCCATATTGGAAGCCGCGGACAAAGCCGACTGCACCGTGCATTTGCCTTATGATGTGGTGGTGGCAAAGGAATTCCGCGCCAATCCACCGACCCGCACGGTCAATGTTCACGAAGTGGCCGATGACGAGATGATCCTCGATATCGGGCCCGCCGCTGTGGAAGCGCTGTCCGATGTGCTCAAGACCTGCAAGACTCTGGTCTGGAACGGTCCCCTCGGCGCGTTCGAAACGCCGCCGTTCGACTCTGCCACCGTTGCTCTTGCCAGAACAGCGGCTGCGCTGACCAAAGAAGGCCAGTTGCTTTCGGTGGCCGGTGGCGGCGACACGGTCGCGGCACTCAACCATGCCGGCGTTGCCGACGATTTCAGCTTTGTATCGACCGCAGGAGGCGCCTTTCTCGAATGGATGGAAGGCAAGCCCCTGCCTGGCGTCGAAGCGCTTAACCAATTACAGTGAAAATATCAGGAAACCAAAAATGGCGAATAGTGAAATGATGAGCAAAATCGAAAATGGCCAAGGCTTTATCGCCGCACTGGACCAGAGCGGTGGCTCGACGCCGAAAGCCCTCGCAGGCTATGGCATTGGCGCGGATTCATTCTCCAATGATGACGAGATGTTCGGCCTGATCCACAAGATGCGCAGCCGCATCATCACCTCGCCCAGCTTCGGCAACGGCAAGGTCATCGGCGCGATCCTGTTCGAAAAAACGATGAATGGCGATGCTGGCGGCAAGCCGGTGCCGGAAGCGCTCTGGGATCGCGGCGTCGTGCCGTTTCTGAAAGTTGACAAGGGGCTTGAGGACGAGGCCAATGGCGTGCAGCTGATGAAACCGATTCCTGATCTCGACGAGCAGTGCAAACATGCGCTGGCTAAAGGCGTGTTCGGAACCAAGATGCGTTCGGTGATCAACAAGGCCAATGCGAAAGGCATTGCGGCGATTGTCGCGCAGCAATTCGATTTCGGCAAACAGATCCTGGCCAACGGACTGGTGCCGATCATCGAGCCGGAAGTGAATATCAAGAGCGACGAGCGCGCCGAATGCGACAAAATCCTGCTCGGCGAGCTGAACAAGCAGCTCGATGCGCTGGACGATGACCAGCGGGTGATGCTGAAACTGTCGATCCCGGTCGAAGCCAATCTCTACAAATCGCTGGCAGACCATCCCAAGGTGGTCCGTCTGGTCGCCCTGTCCGGCGGCTATTCCACCGATGATGCCTGCGCGGAACTGGCGAAGAATGAAGGCATGATTGCCAGCTTCAGCCGTGGCTTGCTGCAGGACTTGCGGGTTTCGCAGAGCGACGAGGAATTTGATGCCGTACTCGGTGGCGCGATTGACCAGATTTATCGCGCTTCGATCGCCTGACCGGAAGGCCTAGGCTTGTCCATGTCCGATCCCCGCTGGTCTGCTGTCGATGATTATATCGTCGGTAAACTGATCGGTGAGGACAGGGCACTGGAAGCGGCGCTGGAGAATAGCCGGCAGGCAGGCTTGCCGCCAATCGATGTCTCGCTGGCGCAAGGCAAGCTGCTGCAATTGCTGGCGCGCGCTGTCGCGGCAAAACGCATACTCGAAATCGGCACACTCGGCGGTTATTCGGCCATCGCTCTTGCCCGCGCGCTGGGCGACGATGGCGTGCTGGTCACGCTGGAGCTCGAGCCGGAATATGCAGCCGTGGCGCGCGCCAATGTCGATCATGCGGGTGTAGGCCATCGCGTTGATATCCGCATCGGACCGGCATGCGACACGCTCGCCGAGATGTGCAGCGATGGCGAGACGGCGTTCGATTTCGTCTTCATCGACGCTGACAAGGATAATTACCCCGCCTATCTAGACTATGCGATCCAGTTATCCCGCCCCGGCACGATGCTGGTTTTCGACAATGTTGTGCGGGAAGGCGAAGTCATAAATCCGCAGTCCAGCGATCCCAAGGTTGCCGGCACCCGCGCCTTGTACGACGCGCTGAAAGACAATCCGAAAATCGACGCCACCGCAATCCAGACCGTGGGCAGCAAGAAGTGGGACGGTTTCCTGCTCGCCTTGGTCCAATGAAGGCGCTAGAACCCGGCAAATGAATGACACTTCCTGCCAGCTATACCTGATCTCGCCACTGGACGTTGGCGGGTCCTTTCCCGATCATCTGCGCGAAGCGCTGGAAGCTGGCCCCGTCGCTGCGTTCCAGTTTCGGGTGAAGGATGTCGATCAGCAGGAAGCGGCCCGGCTGGCCGAACCGCTGAAAGCGATTTGCGATGAATTTGACGTGGCCTTCATCGTCAACGACGATGTCGCGCTGGCCCGGCAACTGGGTGCGGATGGCGTACATCTGGGGCAGGGCGACGAAAGCTTGAAAAATGCCCGCGACACGTTGGGCCTCGATGTGCAGATCGGCATCACTTGCCATGACAGCCGTCATCTGGCGATGGAAGCGGGTGAGGGTGGTGCGAACTATGTCGCTTTTGGCGCGTTTTTTCCCACCGCTACCAAGGTAACCCATCACAAGCCGGAACTGGATCTGCTCCAGTGGTGGTCAGAGATGATGGAAATACCCTGCGTGGCGATTGGCGGGATCACCCCGGAAAATTGCCAGCCGCTGATCGATGCGGGAGCCGACTTTCTCGCCGTATGCGGCGCGGTGTGGAGTGATCCGGCTGGCCCGGCAGCGGCCGTCAGGAAATTTATCGATATAATGGATGACCGTCCGGCGGACTAGGACGAGCCGTGCGTCTTGCCGATATTTGAAGCCAGATATTGGGCGACAAAACTACTGACCGAAGGCGGGGCAAAATGGGGCATCTGTTCCATGTCGCGTAAATAGCCCTCGGTTTCCTTGAACGAGTGTGTCCGGCCATCGGCGATCGAATAGCCAAACAGACCAGCGGCCAACGCAGTTTTGCGTCGGGGGCTCGCATTTCGATAATTGCCGCGGAACCGTGTGATCTCTGTCTGTGCCATGATTTATCAATAGGCGCGGAGTGATTCGAAGTATTGTATGGAAAAGACCTGTGCGTGATCGCGCGGCCTTTAGGCGTCACCGGGCTTGCCTATTATCAGCCAGCAGATTACAGCGCCGCTCAATCAAACAATCTATCAAGCGAGACTAGCGATGAAGATCAGCGGTGTAGATATCCGTCCGGGCAATATTTTGGAATATGAAGGTGGCCTGTGGAAGGTTGCCAAGATCCAGCATACGCAGCCGGGCAAAGGCGGGGCCTATATGCAGGTCGAGATGAAAAATCTCGTGGACGGTCGCAAGACCAATGTCCGTTTCCGCAGCGCCGACACGCTCGAGAAGGTCCGCCTGGATACGAAGACCTTTCAATATCTGTTCGCCGATGGCGATTTGCTGACCTTCATGGACAAGGAAAATTACGAGCAGATCACATTGCCCGCCGACCTGATCGGTGATGCGGTCGAATTTTTGCAGGACGGCATGGATGTGCAGCTCGAGCTTTATGACGAAAAGCCGATCTCCGTGGCATTGCCCGACCAGATCGAAGCAGAGGTTGTCGAAGCCGATGGCGTCGTCAAGGGCCAGACTGCTTCTTCCAGCTACAAGCCGGCCGTTCTCGACAATGGTGTCCGCGTCATGGTGCCGCCGTTTATTTCGGCCGGTACAAGGATCATCGTCGATGTCTATGCCCGCGAATATGTAGGCAAGGCCTGAAAATGAATATTTCCCCTTCCGCTTGCGTGAGGGGTTGGGGCGGGCATGACTATGCCGCTCGCCCGTTCTTTGAAAAATAAATAGACCCACCCCAAGCCCCTCCCTTACACGGGAGGGGGGAGATATTAAAATGCCAGCACATTCCGCCCTTATCACCGTCATGGAGCGCGCAGCACGCAAGGCCGGATCGCGCCTGCGCCGCGACTTTGGCGAAGTCGAGCATCTGCAGGTCTCCAAAAAAGGTCCTGCCGATTTCGTATCCAAGGCCGATATGCGTGCCGAACGGATTCTTTACGACGAACTGCTGAAAGTGCGGCCCGGCTGGGGCTTCGTGCTCGAAGAAGGCGGCATGATCGAGGGCGAGGAAGGCAAGCCGCGCTGGATCATTGATCCGCTCGACGGCACAACCAACTTTCTCCACGGCATTCCGCATTTCGCGATTTCCATCGCGGTTCAGGAACCTTCGCTCGACGGCCGCGGCTGGGGCAAGATTACCAGCGGACTGATCTACGAACCGCTCAATGACCAGACCTGGTGGGCAGAAATGGACAAGGGCGCATGGCTTGGCGAACGCCGTCTGCGCGTGTCGGCCCGTCGTGATATGTCGGAAGCGCTGATTGCCACTGGCATTCCTTTCAAGGGCCATGGCGATCTCAGTGAATGGGCGCGCATTTTCGGTGCCGTCGCACCACAGGTGGCCGGTATCCGTCGCAACGGTTCGGCTGCACTCGATCTCGCCTGGCTCGCAGCCGGTCGTTATGACGGTTTTTTCGAAGCGGGACTGAAAGTCTGGGACGTTGCCGCAGGGATTTTGATGGTCCGCGAAGCCGGTGGTTTTGTCACCGACTATACCGGCGGCGATCAGCCGATCGGGCAGGGCGAAATATTGGCGTCGAACGAAGCGCTGCACAGCAAGCTGCACAGGATATTGGCAAAGTCGCTGCTGTAAATGCGAATGGCTCGCAAAAGCTCATAAATTTAAGCCACTTCACCCTTGCGGCATGGGGAGCCACTGCCTAAAAGCGGCCCCGAATATTAGCGAAATGAGTCATCAGTGGTCGATCTTTCCGAATATGCACCAATATTATTGTTCCTGTTTGTAGCCGCAGGGCTGTCCACAGCCTTTGTGTTCCTGCCAATGGGCGTCTCCCGGCTAACCGGAACCCATAATCCGAGCGCCGAAAAGCTCTCGGAATATGAATGTGGCTTCCCTGCCTTTGAAGACTCGCGCAGCCAGTTTGACGTGCGCTTCTATCTGGTGGCGATCCTGTTCATCATATTTGACCTGGAAGCGGCGTTTCTGTTCCCGTGGGCAGTGTCGCTGGAGTTCACCGGCTGGGTCGGCTGGACAACGATGATGGTATTTCTTGCGGAGCTGATCATCGGTTTTGCTTATGCCTGGAAAGTGGGAGCGCTGGAATGGGACTAGAGGCAAATACCAGTGGTTCTGCCATATTGAACGCAGACGGCACGCCGATGCGCCCCGATACGCAGCCTGATGAAGGCTTTTTCAAGGATTTGAATTCGGAAGTGAATGACAAGGGTTTTCTTGTCACCTCGACCGAAGAGCTTTTTCAATGGGCGCGAACCGGTTCGCTCTGGTGGATGACCTTTGGTCTCGCCTGCTGCGCGGTTGAAATGATTCACGTCAACATGCCGCGCTACGACATGGAGCGCTTTGGCGCTGCGCCGCGCGCCAGTCCGCGCCAGTCGGACGTGATGATTGTTGCCGGAACGCTCTGCAACAAAATGGCGCCGGCTTTGCGCAAGGTCTATGACCAGATGTCTGATCCCAAATATGTGATCTCGATGGGCAGTTGCGCCAATGGCGGCGGCTATTATCATTACAGCTATTCCGTGGTTCGTGGTTGTGACCGGATTGTGCCGGTCGATATTTACGTGCCCGGATGCCCGCCGACCGCAGAGGCCTTGCTCTACGGCGTGATGCAATTGCAGCGGAAAATCCGCCGCATCGGGACGTTCGAGCGCTAGGATGGTATATTTGATAAATCCGTTCGCCCTGAGCCTGTCGAAGGGTTTTTCGAAGTCATGCTTCGACAAGCTCAGCACGAACGGCAAGGGAGCATATTAATGGCTCATAGCGCACCCACAATCTCCAGCAACGACGGGGTTGCTGCAAAACTAGGCAAAGCTATCGGCGCTGCCCTGATCGACACTGTCGAGGCCTATGGCGAAATCAGTTTCACGGTCGAGCGCGACAAGCTGGCTACGGTTCTCGAAAAGCTGCGCGACAAGCATGAATATCAGCAGCTCGTCGAAATCGCCGGCGTCGACTATCCGGATCGGCCGGAGCGGTTCGAAGTCTGCTATCACCTGCTCAGCCTGACCAGGAACCACCGTATCCGGGTCAAGGTATCGACCGACGAAGACAATCCGGTGCCGAGCGTCACCCATATCTGGGAAGTCGCCGGATGGCTCGAGCGCGAAGTGTTCGACATGTATGGCGTCTTGTTCGACGGCAACACCGATTTGCGCCGCATCCTGACCGACTATGGTTTTCAGGGCCACCCGTTCCGCAAGGATTTCCCGCTGACCGGCTATGTCGAGATGCGCTATTCCGAAGAAGCCAAGCGCGTGGTCTACGAGCCGGTCAAGCTGGCCCAGGATTTCCGCAGTTTCGATTTCATGTCGCCATGGGAAGGCGCGGACTATATCCTGCCCGGTGACGAAAAAGTTGGTGGCGAAGCGCCGCCGCCAACACCGAAAACCACCGACAAGAAGAGCGATACCGGCGCTGGCGCAAAGGCCGACAAGGAAGCCGCGAAGCCATCGAAGCGCAAAACGGCGGCGGCCAGGAAGCCTGCGCCGAAACGCACCAGGTCCGGAACGCAGAAGAAGGGGGAGGGGAAGTGATGATATTGTCATCGTTTTTCGTTCCCGCGAAGGCGGGAACCTCTGCAGATTACACGCAGACCCCAGCGACCCCTGCCTGCGCAGGGGTGACGGAGGTGCAATATGTCTGACTACCTCGACGAAATGGACCATCTCGCAGACGAAGCCGATCCGACGGTTGGCGATCTCGAGATCCAGAATTTCACGATCAACTTCGGTCCCCAGCATCCCGCCGCGCATGGCGTTTTGCGGATGGTGATGGAGCTGGACGGCGAGATTGTCGAACGCGTCGATCCGCATATCGGCCTGCTGCACCGCGGCACCGAGAAATTGATCGAGCACAAGACCTATTTGCAGGCTTTGCCCTATTTCGACCGGCTCGATTATTGCTCGCCGCTGGCGATGGAATATAGCTATGTGCTGGCGATTGAAAAATTGCTCGATCTCGAGGTTCCGTTGCGCGGGCAATATCTGCGGGTATTGTTCGCCGAGCTGACCCGGATCTGCAACCATATGCTCAATCTCGGCGCCCATGTCATGGATGTCGGCGCGATGACGCCGAATATCTGGGTGTTCGAAATTCGTGAACAGTGCCTGGAATTTTTTGAGCGGGCCAGCGGCGCCCGCATGCACAGCGCCTGGTTCCGGCCCGGCGGCGTCCATCAGGATGTGCCGTTGAAGCTGCTCACCGATATCGCCGACTGGCTCGACGAATTCCCGACCCTGTTCGAGGATGCGATGAGCCTCGTGGTCGGCAACCGCATCTTCAAGCAACGCAATGTCAATATCGCGACGGTTTCGCAAGACGATGCCGTGCGCTGGGGCTTTTCCGGTCCGGTGCTGCGCGGCAGCGGCGTCGCCTGGGACCTGCGCAAGTCGCAGCCTTATGATGTCTATGACCGGATGGAATTTGATGTTCCGGTCGGCACCAGCGGCGACTGCTACGACCGGTTCATGGTCCGGGTCGAGGAAGTCCGGCAGAGCGCACGGATCATGCGCCAATGCCTGAATGAAATGCCCGATGGCCCCGTCGCCTCCACCGACCGCAAGATCGTCCCGCCCAAGCGCGCCGAGATGAAGCAGTCGATGGAAGCGCTGATCCATCACTTCAAGCTTTACACCGAAGGCTTCCACGTTCCGGCGGGCGAAGTCTACGTTGCGACCGAAAGCCCCAAGGGCGAATTTGGCGTCTATCTGGTCAGCGACGGCACCAACAAGCCCTATCGCTGCAAGATCCGGCCGACCGCCTTCTCGCATCTGCAGGCGATGGATTTCATGACCAAGGGCCATATGCTGCCGGATGCGACCGCTATTTTGGGCGCGATTGATATCGTATTTGGAGAGTGTGACCGATAATGGCTGAAGCACCCAACATCCCAGACGAAATCGAAACCCGCGCCAAATGGGGCGATTTTGCTTTCACGCCCGCGAACGAGAAGCTCGCCAAGTGGCAGATCGCGAAATATCCGGCTGGCCGCCAGAAATCGGCGGTCATGGCTTTGCTCGACCTTGCCCAGCGGCAGGTTGGTGCAGACACGAAAACGCAGGGCTGGCTACCGGTTCCGGTGATCGAATATGTCGCCGCCTATCTCGATATGCCCTATATGCGGGCCTATGAGGTCGCGACCTTCTACACCATGTATAATCTCGCTCCGGTCGGGCAGTTCCATGTCCAGGTCTGCGGCACTACGCCCTGCATGTTGCGCGGCAGCGATGATGTGATGGCCGCTTGCAAGAACAAGGGCATGGCCAAGGGCAAGACCACGCCCGACGGCCTGTTCACGCTGACCGAGGTCGAGTGCATGGGCAATTGCTCCAACGCGCCGATGGTCCAAATCAACGACGATAATTACGAAGATCTCGATTATGACATCATGACCCGGATCCTCGAAGATCTGGCTGCGGGCAAGGATATCAAGGTCGGCTCGCAGATCGGTCGCAAGACCAGCGAAGCCGAAGGTGGTCCGACGAACCTGCAGGCGATGGTTGAAGAAAACCACGATTACCGGGGGGAATGGTGATGGGTATTTGTGCCAACTTCGTCATGCTGAACTTGTTTCAGCACCCCGCGCGGCAAGAGCGCTATTCTCCGATGGAGATCCTGAACCAAGTTCAGGATGACGAAAAGCGTGGAGGATATTGATGCCATGCACGTTGACGGATATGCAGGCTGGATCGGACTCGCCGTTGTCATCATTGGCATCATTGGCGGCCTCTGGGGCCGTTGGAGGAAAAAATAATGGCGTTTGATTTCCTTCAGGACAAAGACCGTATCTTCACCAATGTCTATGGGTTCCAGTCATGGGACCTGAAGGCGTCGCAGAAGCGCGGTGACTGGGACAATACTGCCGACATCATCAAGCGCGGCAATGACAAGATTATCGAGGAAATGAAGGCCAGCGGCCTGCGCGGTCGTGGCGGGGCGGGTTTTCCGACCGGTCTGAAATGGTCGTTCATGCCCAAGGAAGCGCCGAAGGACAGCCAGGGCAATCCACGGCCGAGCTTTCTCGTCATCAACGCCGATGAATCCGAACCCGGCAGCTGCAAGGACCGCGAAATCCTGCGCAACGATCCGCACAAGCTGATCGAGGGCGCGCTGATCGCCGGTTTCGCGATGCGCGCTCGTGCCGCCTATATCTATATTCGCGGCGAATATATTTTCGAAGCCAAGGTCATGGAGGCGGCCGTCAAGGAAGCCTATGACGCTGGCCTGATCGGCAAGAATGCCGCCAAATCCGGCTATGATTTCGACGTCTTCGTCCACCGCGGCGCCGGTGCTTATATTTGTGGCGAAGAAACCGCGATGATCGAAAGCCTTGAAGGCAAGAAGGGCCAGCCGCGTCTGAAACCGCCATTCCCCGCCGGTGCAGGTCTCTATGGCTGCCCGACGACGGTCAACAATGTCGAAAGCATCGCGGTCGTTCCCACGATCCTGCGGCGCGGCGCTGCCTGGTTCGCCAGCTTTGGCCGCGAAGGCAATCACGGCACCAAATTGTTTCAGGTCTCGGGTCATGTCGATAAACCGGCGGTGTTCGAGGAAGCGATGTCGATCCCGTTCAAGGATATGATCGAGAAACATTGCGGCGGAATCACCGGCGGCTGGGACAATCTCCTGGCGGTCATTCCCGGTGGTTCATCGGTTCCGCTGGTTCCTGCCGCGCAGATCATGGACGCGCCAATGGACTTTGACGGTCTGAAGGAGCTTGGCTCGGGGCTCGGCACGGCGGCGGTTATTGTGATGGACAAGTCGACCGACATCGTTCGCGCGATCTCGCGGCTCAGCTATTTCTACAAGCATGAAAGCTGCGGCCAGTGCACGCCATGCCGCGAAGGCACCGGCTGGATGTGGCGGGTAATGGAAAAAATGCGCGATGGTGACGCGGAAATCGGCGATATCGACACGCTGTATGAAGTGACCAAACAGGTCGAAGGCCACACCATTTGCGCGCTTGGCGACGCAGCGGCCTGGCCGATCCAGGGGCTGATCAAGCATTTTCGCCCCGAAATGGAGCGGCGGATAAACGAACATAAAAGCGCAGAAATATTGGAGGCAGCGGAATGAGGATCGCATCGGCAATATTGGGTTCGCTCGTGATTTTGGGCCTTGGCGGGCAGATAAGCAGTCCTGCCCATGCACAGGTAAACCCGGATATCCAGCTGGGTTCGAAGATACCGGTCCGGCCGGAGAAGCCCGATCCTGTCAAGGATGGTCTGGTAAGAGACCGCTATGTCAGCTGCGCTTATGGACCGCATCAAAAGGAAGTTGATGGATTGTTGGAAATCAGCGATCCGATAACCGTCGATTTCGAAGGTGCGGGCATTGATAATTCAAAAATGTTCCGGCGCTGGGATATCCGCGAATGCTTCGTTATGCAGGGAGATGCCGTCCAGAGTTCGATCTCCTTCTCCCCGGTCGCCTTTCGATATATGATGCTCGAAGCAGCCTATCTGCGCGCGCATCCTAAAGTTCCGGCCAACCACGAAAGCTGGGTAACCAAACCGCGTGACTATGTGACGACGGGCGATATGTTGCCGACTGCAACCGCTCTGGGCACAATGTCCGACTGTATCGCAGCCCAGGATTCAGTGGGCGCGGATAAGCTGCTGCGCACAGCGTCTGGCACGCAGAAGGAAAAACAGGCCGCGATGGCTCTGGTCCCGGCCCTGAGTGCCTGCATCGTTGCCGGCCAGCAATTGCAACTTACGCCCGCCAACATCCGCGGTTTCGCCGCAGACGGAATGTGGCAACGCTTCGTCGTTGGAGCGCCGTCCGCCAGTGACAGCACTCCGCCGGAGGCGCAGGACTAATGTCTGAATTCACCATATATGACATGGGACATGGCTACCCGATCGGGTCAGCTGTGCCGGAGGCAGCCGCGTGAAACCGGTCTTTGCATTCATACTCGTGGCCATGATGGTAATGGGCGGGGTTGATGACCCGGCCTATGCGCAATCTTCGCAGGCCAGCGAACGACAGGCTGTCACGCATTTCTGGAGATTTGCCAATTGCGTTGCGAAAAATGACCGCCGGCGCGCTGAAGATGTTTTGATTGGTGCGGACAACTCGGACGAAAATGTGAAAATGACAAAGTCGCTCGCCACGAAAAACCGCGGCTGTATCCCTGCTGGATCGGAAATGAAATTTTCCGGGTCACTTTTCAGGGCCGCACTGTCCGGGGCATTGCTGAGCCGCAAATATCGCAACAACGCAGTGGGTGACTATTCTTCTGTCGAACCCCTCTACCGGGTCACGACGTTGGCCGATGGTACGAGTGATGCGGTCGTAAAAGACATCGCCCTGAAGCAGTTTTCCGAATGTGTTTCCCGGATGGCTCCGGCCAAAACGCTCGCGCTTTTTGGCACGAAGCCTTATTCGAACGACGAGGATGCAGCATTCGCATCCCTGCAAGCCGAAATGAGCCACTGTCTGCCGGTTTCCGAAGGCCAGCAATTCGGCTTCACCCGTCTTGAATTGCGAACGCTTCTTGCAGAAGTCGCTTATGAACTGGATATGAAACTGGCTTTGGGAATGAAAGCCACTGAAACAACCGAGGCGCAAAACTAATGCCTAAAGTCACCGTAGATGGCATCGAAATTGAAGTGCCACAGGGCGCTACCGTGCTGCAGGCCGCCGAGCTTGCCGGCAAGGAAATCCCGCGTTTCTGCTACCATGAGCGGCTGTCCATCGCGGGCAACTGCCGCATGTGTCTGGTCGAGGTAAAGCCGGGCCCGCCAAAGCCACAGGCGAGCTGTGCTCTGCCGGCGGCCGAAGGTCAGGAAATCCGTACCGATAGCGAAATGGTCAAGAAGGCGCGCGAAGGGGTGATGGAATTTCTGCTGATCAACCATCCGCTCGACTGCCCGATCTGCGATCAGGGCGGCGAATGCGATCTTCAGGATCAGGCGATGGCCTACGGCAAAGGCGGCTCGCGCTACGAAGAGAATAAGCGCGCGGTTACCGAGAAATATATGGGGCCGATCGTCAAGACGGTGATGACCCGCTGCATCCACTGCACGCGCTGCGTGCGCTTTGCCGAGGAAGTCGCCGGCGTCGAGGAAATCGGTGCTGTTGGTCGCGGCGAAGACATGCAGATCACCTCCTATCTCGAAGGCGCGGTGCACAGCGAATTGTCCGGCAATGTTGTCGATCTTTGCCCGGTCGGCGCGCTGACCAGCAAGCCTTATGCGTTTGAAGCGCGTCCGTGGGAACTGACCAAGACGCTCGGCATCGACGTGATGGACGGCGTTGGCACCAATATCCGCATCGACAGCCGCGGCCGCGAAGTGCTGCGCGCTTTGCCGCGGGTCAATGATGACGTGAACGAGGAGTGGGCGACCGACAAGACCCGCCACGCGATTGACGGACTGATGAAGCGCCGTCTCGACAAGCCTTATGTGCGCAAGAACGGCAAGCTGGAAGAAGCGACCTGGAACGAAGCATTCCAGGCGATTGCCGATGTGAACGCAGGCAGTTCGGTTGCCGCCATCGCCGGCGATCTGGTCGATTGCGAAACCATGTATGCGGCGAAAAAACTGCTCAAGTCGATGAAATCGGACATGCTGGAAGGCCGTCAGACCGGGCTGTCTTATGATGTGTCCAGTCTCGCGGCGGTGAATTTCAACTCTACCATCGCCGGTATCGAGGAAGCGGATGTAATTCTGCTGGTTTCGACCAACCCGCGCTGGGAAGCGTCTCTGGTCAACACCCGCATCCGCAAGGCTGTGCGTCAGGGCGGCGCGAAAGTCTTCGGCATCGGGCCGGAAGCGGACCAGACCTATCCGGTCGAATGGCTGGGTGATGATATGGGGCTGCTGGCGAAACTGCCGAAAGCGGCTGTCGATGCGCTGAAAGGCGCAGAGAAGCCGGCGATCATCCTTGGCGGCGGCGCGCTCAGCGTCGAAGGCGCGCATGGCGCGGCGCTCAAGCTGGCAACAAAATATAAACTGGTCCGCGACGGCTGGAACGGCTTCAACGTCCTGCATATCGGTGCCTCGCGGACCGGCGGGTTGATGCTCGGCTATGCCTATGACGGCGGGATCAAAGCAATAGCGGCGAAGCAGCCGAAATTGCTGTTCTCGCTCGGTGCGGACGAGACCGACTACAGCCTCTTCGAAGGCTGCTATAAAGTCTATATCGGCCATCATGGCGATGCCGGCGCCCATGCGGCGGATGTCATTCTGCCGGGCGCTGCCTATACCGAGAAAAACGGCACATATATCAATCTGGAAGGCCGCGTGCAGCGGTCGAACAAGGCGATATTCGCGCCGGGCGACGCGCGCGAGGACTGGAGCATCTTGCGGGCCCTGTCCGATGTGATGGGCAAGACGTTGCCTTTCGACAGCTTCGCGGAATTGCGCGCGAAAATGGCCAAGGATCATCCCGCGCTGGCGGCCGAAGGCCTGGTGACGCTCGAATGGTCGCCGCCAACCGGCTTGCCCGACAAGCCAAAGGGGCAGGGCGTGCACCCGATCAAGGATTTCTACCTGACCAACAGCATCGCCCGCGCCAGCGCGACGATGCAGCGCTGCTCCGCGGAATTGCTGCATGCCGATGATGAGATGATGGAGGCGGCAGAGTGAATGATTTAACCGCCATTTTTCCTCCCTGTGCGAAGCACGGGGGGCGCAGGGTTGGATTGCCCCCGGCAATCCAAGATCGATCTGGGAGATCGATCGACCCTAAGCCGGACCATACGCAGGATGGTGGAGGGGCGCCGCGCCACCTCACTGCGTTCGGCCCCTCCGTCACGCCTTCGGCGCGCCACCTCCCCATTGCTGCGCAACAGGGAGGAAATATTAGATGACCGAATATCTCCAAACCACCTTCCTTGGCGCAGAGCTCGGCTGGTTCGTTGCCACGCTGGCGCTGATCCTGCTGATCGCGCTGCCGCTGATGCTG
This sequence comes from Parasphingorhabdus sp. NYA22, assembly GCF_976973735.1. Classification (NCBI taxonomy): domain Bacteria; kingdom Pseudomonadati; phylum Pseudomonadota; class Alphaproteobacteria; order Sphingomonadales; family Sphingorhabdaceae; genus Parasphingorhabdus; species Parasphingorhabdus sp. NYA22. Next base: position 1,727,909 of record NZ_OZ333477.1, read on the forward strand.
GCCGTCGCGATGATTATCTATGTCGACCGGAAAATCTGGGCGGCGATGGCGCTGCGCAAGGGGCCGAACGTGGTTGGCCCCTTTGGCCTGCTGCAAAGTTTTGCCGATGGTCTGAAAGTGTTTCTGCAGGAAACGATCATTCCGTCGAGTGCCAACAAGGGCTTGTTCCTGCTGGCGCCGATCATCACCTTCACCGTGGCCTTGCTCGCCTGGGCGGTGATTCCGTTCGGCGAGGGCATGGTGCTCGCCAATATCAATATCGGCCTGCTCTACATTCTCGCGATCAGTTCGCTGGGCGTCTATGGCGTGGTGATTGCCGGCTGGGCGAGTAACTCCAAATATCCGTTCTTCTCCGCGATGCGTGCTGCCGCGCAGATGATCTCTTATGAAGTCTCGATAGGTTTCATTCTGATAACGGTGGTGCTGTTCGCCGGAACGTTCAATCTTTCCGACATCGTCCGTTCGCAGGAAGGCCATATCTTCGGGCTGATCAATGCTTATGGCTTCAACCCGCTGCTGTTCCCAATGGCGGTGGTGTTCCTGATCGCCTCGATGGCGGAAACCGCACGCCATCCGTTTGACCTGACCGAAGCCGAAAGCGAGCTGGTTGCCGGTTACCAGACCGAATATTCGTCCATGTCCTTCGCTCTGTTCTGGCTGGGCGAATATGCCAATATCCTGCTGATGTGCGCGCTCAACGTCATCCTGTTCTGGGGTGGCTGGCTGCCGCCGCTCGACGTCGACTGGATTCCGTGGTTCGATATTCCGGGCATCATCTGGCTGTTCGGCAAGATGTTCTTTTTCTTCTTCATCTTCAGCTGGGTGATGGCGACCGTACCGCGTTACCGTTATGACCAGCTGATGCGTCTGGGCTGGAAAATATTCCTGCCGCTGAGCCTGCTGTGGGTTGTTCTCGTCAGCGGATATGTGATGATCGACAAGTTTGGATTACCGCTATGAGTATCGCACAAACCATTAAGGCCTTCACCCTGTTCGAATTTATCGGCGCGCATGCTTTGACGCTGAAATATTTCTTCAAGAAGAAGAAAACGATCAACTATCCCTATGAGAAAAACCCGATTTCGCCGCGGTTCCGGGGGGAGCATGCGCTACGTCGCTATCCCAATGGCGAGGAACGCTGCATTGCCTGCAAGCTGTGCGAAGCGGTTTGCCCGGCGCAGGCGATCACGATCGAGGCAGAGCCGCGCGAAGACGGTTCGCGCCGCACCACGCGCTATGACATTGACATGACCAAGTGCATCTATTGCGGTTTCTGTCAGGAAGCCTGCCCGGTCGATGCGATCGTCGAGGGGCCGAATTTCGAATATGCGACGGAAACGCGCGAAGAGCTGATTTACGACAAATCGAAGCTGCTGGAAAATGGCGACAAATGGGAGCGGGCAATCGCGGCAAACCTTGCCGCCGATGCGCCTTATCGGTAATGGGCGTGCGAATTGAAAATCAAAATCCGGCTCCGTTCGTGTCGAGCGAAGTCGAGACACAGGGAAATCACGCAAACGTCTCTCGACTTCGCTCGAGACGAACGGGAAATGTGGACAGGGGCTAAGACAGAATAATATGCAAATATTCGCTTTCTATCTATTCGCATCCATCGTGCTTGCCAGCGGTGCTTTCTGCATCTTTTCGCGCAATCCGGTGCACAGTGTCTTGTGGCTGATCCTGGCATTTTTCAACGCGGCGGGGCTGATGCTGCTGGTCGGCGCGGAATTTATCGCGGCGCTGCTGGTGATCGTCTATGTCGGCGCGGTCGCGGTTTTGTTCCTGTTTGTGGTGATGATGCTCGATATCGATTTTGCCGAACTGCGGGCCGGTTTCATGAAGAACCTGCCGCTCGGCTTGCTGCTGGCTCTGGTGCTGGTGGTGGAAATCATCTTTGGCGTCGGTACCTGGCAATCTGCAGGTATGGGCGAGGCCACCGCTGTGGTCGGCCTGCCGGAAGGCGCGCCGTCGAACATCGAACAGCTGGGCGCTTTGCTCTATACCAAATATGTTTTCCTGTTTGAGGCTGCGGGCATGGTCTTGCTGGTCGCCATGGTCGGCGCGATCGTGCTGACCCACCGCACCCGCGGCGGCGTCCGCAAACAGAATATCGCCGATCAGGTTGCCCGGCGTCCCGAAGACGCGACCCGCAACACACAGCCCGAAGTTGGCAAGGGAGTGGAATTGTGATCGGCATTGAACATTATCTCGTCGTCAGCTCGATCCTGTTCGTGATGGGCATGCTCGGCATATTTCTCAATCGCAAGAATATCATCATCATCTTGATGGCGATCGAATTGATCCTGCTTGCGGTGAATTTGAATTTCGTCGCGTTCAGCGCCTTTCTCGGCGACATGACCGGACAGGTGTTCGCCATGTTCATCCTGACCGTGGCTGCAGGCGAGGCCGCCATCGGGCTGGCCATTCTCGTGATTTACTTCCGTCAGCGCGGCACCATTGCCGTCGATGATGTCAACCGGATGAAGGGGTAGCGCCGGTGAATTTCAATATCGTCATCCCAGCGAAGGCTGGGATCCAACCCAAATCATGTGCTCCCACCATAGGCGGGTTAGGCCCCAGCCTGCGCTGGGGCGACGAGGTTAGTTCGTGAACAACATCACCCTCATAGTATTCCTGCCTTTGCTGGCAGCGATTGTTGCCGGTTTCGGCAATCGGATCATCGGCAATGTGCCGGCCAAAATCGTCACAACGGGCGCATTGTTCGCGTCTTGTGCCTTGAGCTGGCCAGTATTCATCGGCTTCCTGAGCGGAGCCAGCAGCGCCGAAGTCGTTCCGGTTCTGACCTGGATCGTCTCGGGTGACCTGACTTTCGACTGGGCCTTGCGCGTAGATGCGCTGACTGCGGTGATGCTGGTCGTAGTGACCACCGTGTCCGCGCTCGTGCACCTCTATTCATGGGGTTATATGGACGAAGATCCGGATCAGCCGCGCTTCTTCGCCTATCTGTCGCTGTTTACCTTTGCCATGTTGATGCTGGTGACCGCCAATAATCTGGTCCAGATGTTCTTTGGCTGGGAAGGCGTCGGCCTCGCATCCTATCTGCTGATCGGTTTCTGGTTCAAGAAACCGAGCGCCAATGCTGCCGCGATCAAGGCTTTTGTCGTCAACCGCGTCGGTGACCTTGGCTTCATGCTGGGGATTTTCGCTACGTTCCTGGTCTTCGGGACCGTATCCATTCCCGAAATCCTCGAAGCCGCACCGGGCATGGCGGGTTCGTCCATTACTTTTGCCGGCATGCGTCTCGATACGATGACCATAATCTGTCTGCTGCTGTTCATCGGCGCGATGGGCAAGTCGGCTCAGCTTGGTCTGCACACATGGCTGCCCGACGCGATGGAAGGGCCGACACCGGTTTCCGCCCTGATCCACGCCGCCACTATGGTTACCGCAGGCGTATTCATGGTCTGCCGTCTGTCACCGATGTTCGAAACCAGCCCGGTTGCCTTGATGGTTGTGACCATCGTCGGCGCTTCGACCGCGATATTCGCGGCCACGGTCGGTCTGGTCCAGCATGATATCAAACGCGTGATCGCTTATTCTACCTGTTCGCAGCTCGGCTATATGTTCTTCGCCGCCGGCGTTGGCGCTTATAGCGCTGCGATGTTCCATCTGTTCACCCACGCTTTTTTCAAGGCGCTTCTGTTCCTTGGTGCCGGTTCGGTGATCCACGCGATGCACCACGAGCAGGACATGCGCTATTATGGCGGCCTGCGGAAAGAAATCCCGTTGACCTTCTGGGCGATGATGGCCGGCACGCTGGCGATTACCGGCGTCGGTATTGTCGGGCTCGGCGGCTTTGCCGGTTTCTATTCCAAGGACGCGATTATCGAGGTCGCTTTTGCCAGCGGTACCGAAGTCGGCCAGTTTGCTTTCTTCATCGGCGTTCTCGCGGCTCTGCTGACCAGCTTCTACAGCTGGCGGCTGATGTTCCTGACCTTCTCGGGCACACCGCGCTGGATCCAGTCCGAGCATATCCAGCATAGCGTCCACAAAACACCCGAGGAAGCCGGAGCCGATCAGACCGGCGGCTATCACCCGCATGAAAGTCCGCTTACGATGCTTATCCCTCTTGGCGTTTTGGCCACCGGTGCGGTTTTCGCCGGCTTCCTGTTCCACAATCAATTTGTCGAAGCAGCCGAGGGTGCAGCCTTCTGGGCCGGAAGTCTGGCCTTTGACGAGCATCTGATGCACGAAATTCACAATGTTCCGATGTGGGTGAAATTGTCCTCGACCGTCGCGATGCTGACCGGTCTGGGCACTGCCATCTTCATGTATTTCTTTGGCAAGGACCGTCCGGCGCGTCTGGCCGCGACATTCAGCCCGCTCTACCAGTTCTTTTTCAACAAATGGTATTTCGACGAGCTGTACAACCTGATCTTCATCCGCCCGGCTTTCTGGCTGGGCCGGAAATTCTGGAAGACCGGTGACGAAGGCATGATTGATCGCTTCGGTCCCAACGGCATCGCTTCGGTCGTCGCCAGCGGCTCCGGCGTGATGAAACGCTTCCAGAGCGGATATCTTTATACTTACGCCCTCGTCATGCTGCTTGGCTTAGCCGCCGCCGCGACCTGGATTATCGTGCAGGGAGCCAGCTAATGAACCAGCTTGATTTCCCGATCCTGTCCCTGATGATGGGGCTGCCCATGCTGGCAGCGATTATTTGCCTGTTCCTCAACGCGCAGACGGCGCGCTGGCTGGCGCTGGTGACGACGCTGGTGCTGTTCGGTCTCGGCGTTGTTCTCTGGGCCAATTACGATATTGGCGGTCCGCAGTGGCAATATGTCGAACGGGCCGACCTGTTCGGCAGTTTTGCATGGGCGCTGGGTATCGACGGCATCTCCATGCTGCTGATCATGCTCACCGTCTTCCTGATGCCGATCTGTATCGGCGCGAGCTGGGAGTCGATCCAGACTCGGGTCGGCGAATATATGGCGGCCTTCCTGTTCATGGAAGTGCTGATGATCGGCGTGTTCGCTGCGCAGGATATCTTCCTGTTCTATATTTTGTTCGAAGCTGGCCTGATCCCGATGTATCTGATCATCGGTATCTGGGGCGGAGCCAACCGGATTTACGCCAGCTATAAATTCTTCCTCTACACCTTGCTCGGTTCGGTGGTGATGCTGGTTGCGATGCTGTGGATGGTACAGGATGCCGGAACCAGCGATATTCCGACCCTGCTCAACTATGATTTTGCGCCCGAGGCACAGACATGGCTGTGGCTGGCTTTCTTTGCCAGCTTCGCGGTCAAGATGCCGATGTGGCCGTTTCATACCTGGTTGCCGGATGCCCATGTTCAGGCGCCAACTGCCGGTTCGGTTATTCTGGCTGGCGTGCTGCTGAAAATGGGTGGCTACGGCTTCCTGCGTTTCTCGCTGCCGATGTTCCCGGAAGCGTCCGAGCAATTCATCTGGCTGATCTTCGGCCTGTCGATGGTTGCCGTGATCTACACCTCGCTGGTGGCGCTGGTGCAGCAGGATATGAAGAAGCTTATCGCTTATTCATCCGTCGCCCATATGGCGATCGTGACGCTCGGCCTGTTCGCGTTTAACCGGCAGGGTATCGAGGGTTCGATCATCGTGATGCTGAGCCATGGTCTGGTATCCGCTGCGCTCTTCCTCTGCGTCGGCGTGATTTACGACCGTCTGCACACGCGGGAAATCAGCCGCTACGGCGGACTGGCGATCAATATGCCGAAATATGCGATCCTGTTCCTGCTGTTCACCATGGCCTCGATCGGCCTGCCGGGCACCAGCGGTTTCGTCGGCGAATTTCTCTCGCTGGTCGGCCTCTACGAGGTCAACAGCTGGGTCACGCTTGTCGCGACAACGGGGATCATCCTCGGCGCAGGCTATATGCTCTATCTTTATCGCCGGGTTGCATTCGGTGAACTTGTCCACGAGGATGTCAAAGCGATGCCGGATCTGTCTGCACGGGAAATGGCGCTGCTCGCGCCGATCGCCGCTGCTGTGATGTGGATGGGTGTCTATCCCGAAAGCTTCATGGCGCCGATCCGCGGTGACGTCGGCGCGCTGGTTGCGCGCATCGACCGCGCTGCCCCTGAAGGCGACGCACATCTCAAAATGGGTGAGGCGAAAGCCGTCGCCAAAGACCATGCCCAAGGGGAGGCACACTGATGGATATCGGAAATTCCCTTTATCTGGTTTCGCCGGAAGTCTTTCTGACGGTTTCCAGCCTGATCCTTTTGCTGATCGCCGCCTGGGGTGGCGAAAAATCGGCGCGCCTAGTTACGATATTGTCGGCAGCGGCGCTGTTCGGCGCTTCGATCCTGCTGATGGTGCTGGCCCATATGCCCGAATTCAAGGACGGTGCATCCGCATTCAGCGACCAATATCGTATGGATGCGTTCGGTAGTGCAGCGAAATTCCTGATCTATATCGCGGCGATCATATCTCTGATGATTGCGCCGCGTTTCTTTCAGGCCGGCGGTAAATATCGCCCGGAATATGCGGTTCTGATCCTGTTCGCCTGTGTCGGCATGGGCATGATGGTGTCGGCAACCGACATGATGACGCTGTATATCGGTCTCGAACTGAACAGCCTCTCGGCCTATGTTCTGGCCAGCTTCATCCGCACCGACGTGCGGTCGTCCGAAGCCGGTCTGAAATATTTCGTTCTCGGCGCACTGGCGAGCGGTATGCTGCTGTTCGGTATTTCTCTGGTCTATGGCTTTGCCGGTTCCACCAGCTTCGCGGTGATCGGCGAAACGCTGAGCGGTGATCTCTCGACCGGCCCACTGATCGGGCTGGTTCTGGTGCTCTCGGGTCTCGCATTCAAGATCAGCGCCGTACCGTTCCACATGTGGACGCCCGACGTTTACGAAGGCGCGCCGACACCGGTTAGCGCCTTCTTTGCCAGTGCTCCTAAAGTGGCCGCTGTTGCCCTGACGGCACGGGTAATTATCGAGGCCTTTGGCGGCCAGACATCGGCCTGGCAGCAGATCATCGTGTTCGTCGCTCTGGCTTCGATCATCCTCGGCGCGGTTGCCGCGATCGGACAGCAGAATATCAAGCGCCTGCTGGCCTATAGTTCGATCAACAATGTCGGCTTCATGCTCATCGGCCTTGCCACCGGTACTGCGCAGGGCATCTCGGCGATGATGTTCTATCTGGTCGTCTATGTCGCGATGACGCTCGGCAGCTTTGTCTGCGTGCTCGAGATGCGCGACAAGGATGGCAAGCCGCTGGAAAGCCTCTCCAGTCTGGCTGGTCTGTCGCAGACACGTCCCGGTCTTGCTGCCGCATTCGCGGTCTTCATGTTCTCGCTAGCCGGTATCCCGCCCTTGTTCGGTTTCTGGGGCAAGTTCCTGGTCTTTGATGCGGCCGTAGCCGCAGGCATGTTACCGCTCGCGGTAATCGGTATCGCTGCCTCGGTGATCGGTGCCTTCTACTATATCAAGGTCGTCAAGATCATCTATTTCGATGATCCTGCCGGCGAGATCGTAGCGACGGGGCACAAGACCGAAAACGGCCTGATTGCACTTCTGGCGCTTTTCGTATCTCCGCTAGGCTATCTGGCGATACCGTTCATGGCGCCGATAACCGACGCTGCTGCGGCGTCGCTTTTCTGACTATATTCGTAGAGACTGTTGCCGAAACCGCATCGACCAATGCGGACCTGAAGGCGCTGTCTCTTGCCGGCAGTGCACCGGAAGGTTTTTGGCTGCGGGCCGAGAAACAGACGGGCGGGGTAGGGCGCCGGGGCCGCAAATGGGAGAGTCCGCAAGGCAATCTGTTTTGCAGCACAGTGGTCGATATTCGGCCGTCTGATCCAGCGCCTTCCTCCTTGTCCTTTGTCGCCGGACTGGCCGTCCATGCGGCCATTCGATCCTTCTTGCCCGATGTGCCGATGCTGCTCAAATGGCCGAACGACGTGCTCGTATCGGAGGCCAAGATCTGCGGCATATTGCTTGAACGGGTAAAAGAACAGGTTGTGGTCGGTATCGGCGTGAATATTGCCGAAGCCCCTCAGGTGGAAGGAAGGTCGGTGACCAGCATGGCAGCGGAAGGCGCTGACGTGGACGCTGCCGGCTTTCTCGATCGGTTGACCGGTGGATTCGAGTCATGGCTGCGCGTATGGCGCGATGCCGGCCTGACCCATATATTGGAACAGTGGCAGAGCCTGGCGCATCCGGTCGGTATGGCGGTGACGACAAGCGACGATGGCGGCGAGAAAATCACCGGAGAATTCGCCGGCCTGCATGCGGACGGTGCGCTGCGCTTGAGAAAAACCGACGGAACGCTTATCGAAATACGCGCTGGTGACATTTCAATCGGATAGAAAGACGATTCGCCCATGCTTTTGGCCATAGACGCTGGAAATACCAATGTTGTCTTCGCCCTCTTCGACGGCGATGACATTCGTGCGCGCTGGCGGATCGCCACTGACGCGCGGCGCACTGCCGACGAATATGTCGTCTGGCTGAGGCAGCTGCTCGAGCTAGAAGGACTGGAACTGAGCGTAGTCGATGCGGTAATCATTGGTACGGTTGTACCGCGGGCGCTGCATAATCTGACAGTATTGTCGGAAAAATATTTTGGCGTCACCCCGCTGGTCGCCGGTCGTGGCGCAGCCGAATGGGGCGTCGCGCTCGACGTGGAACAACCCGATAGCGTAGGGGCCGACCGCGTGCTCAACGTGATCGCGGCGCATCAGAAATATAAGCAGGATATCGTCATCATAGATTTCGGTACTGCCACCACCTTTGATGTCGCCGACTATGAAGGCGCCTATAAGGGCGGTATCATCGCGCCCGGGATCAATCTTTCACTCGATGCGCTTGTCGGAAAAACTGCACAATTGCCACGTATTGCGCTAGAGTCCCCTGAAGACGACAATGTGATTGGCACGACGACCGAAAGCCAGATGCTGATCGGCATTTTCTGGGGCTATGTCGCGATGATCGAAGGGCTGGTAGCGCGTACCAAAACGCAAATCGGACGCCCGACCAAGATCATCGCTACCGGCGGATTAGCCGTATTATTTGACGAACATACAGATGTATTTGACCATCTGGAATCGGACCTGACACTTCAGGGCCTGCATTTCCTCTATCAGCGAGCAACAAACGCTTCATGACAAAACCTAAAAAAGAACTTCTCTTCCTGGCCCTTGGCGGGTCGGGCGAAATCGGCATGAATGTCAATCTCTACGGCTGTGACGGCAAGTGGGTGATGGTCGATCTCGGCATGACCTTTGCTGACCCGAGCTATCCCGGCATTGACCTGATCCTTCCCGATCTCGAATTTATCGAGAAGCACCGGAAAGATCTGCTCGGCATCGTGCTGACCCACGGACATGAAGATCATATCGGCGCGGTCCCTTATTTCGCCGCTGATCTTGATGTTCCGCTGTTCGCGACCCCGTTCACGGCGGGCCTGATCCGTCGCAAGCTGGAAGAAGTCGGCCTGCAGAATGATGTAGAACTCAATATCATTCCCAATGAAGGCAGTTTTGATCTCGGACCGTTCGGCTTCCGCTATCTGCCGATCGCCCACTCTATTGCCGAAGGCAATGCGATGCTGATCGACACGCCTTATGGCCGGATTTTCCACACCGGTGACTGGAAGCTGGATGACGAGCCTGTACTCGGTGTCCCGTCTTCACCGGAAACGCTAAAGAAGATTGGTGACGATGGCATCCTCGCTATGGTTTGCGATTCGACCAATGTCTTCAACGACAAGGCATCCGGTTCGGAAGGCGAAGTCCGTCGCAATCTGATGCGGGTGGTCGACGAAATCGACACCCGCGTTGTGGTGACTACTTTCGCATCCAATGCCGCACGGCTCCAGACTTTGGGCGAGGTTGCCATTCAAGCGGGCCGCAAGCTCTGTGTTGCCGGACGTTCGCTCGACCGCATCATCGAGAATTGTCGCGAAAACGGCTATCTCAAGGATTTCCCGCCGACAATCGATTTTCAGGAAGCGATGAGCCTGCCACGCGGCGATGTGATGATCATTGCAACCGGTGGTCAGGGTGAAGCAAGAGCGGCTCTCGGGCGGATTGCCGGCGATAGCCACCAGATCAAATTGTCCGAAGGCGATCATGTGCTCTTCTCGTCCAAGCAGATCCCGGGCAACGAAATTGCCATCGGCCGGATCCAGAACCAGCTGGCGGCCAAGGGTGTCGTCATGATCACCGAGCGGCAGGAGCATATCCATGTTTCGGGCCATCCCGGACAGCCGGAACTGGCGCAAATGTACGAATGGATCAAACCGGAAATACTGGTGCCGGTCCATGGCGAGATCCGCCACATGAAAACCCAGGTCGCTTTCGGGCTGGAGCAGGGCATTCCAAAAGCGATATTCCAGCAGAATGGCGACGTTGTGCGTCTGGCGCCCAATGGACCGAAAATAGTGGGGCAGGAACGCACCGGACGGCTTGTCGTTGACGGCGACGTGATAATCCCTGCCGACGGCAGAACCCTGAATGACCGCCGCAAGACAGCCCATAACGGAATGATCTCCGTTGCTATCGGTCTCGACCACAAGGGCAATATCTTTGGACAGCCGGTGCTGAAAATGCATGGCGTACCGCTCGAGGAAGACGAAGAGGATTTCCTCGACGAGGTAGTCGACAAGATTGTCGGCAAATATTCCAAACCGGTTGGCGATATCGACAAGTTCAATGAAGCGATCCGCTTGCTCGTCCGTCGCAGTGCGACCGAGTGGACGGGCAAGAAACCCATCGTTTCGGTGCTCACAGTGGAGGCCTAGCAGGTCATGCAACTCTACTCCGTCTTCGCGATCTATGTATTATTCTGGGTGACCGCCGCGTTCATCATCCTGCCAATCGGGATTCGCAGTCACCATGAAACCGGCGAAGAAATGGTGAAGGGGCAATCGGACGGCGCGCCGGCAAATTTCCGTCCCTTGCGGGTATTATTGCTTACGACTCTGCTCGCAACAGCTGGATTTGCCCTATTCTATCTCAACTATGTCTATGGCTGGATCAGCATCGACACGATTGATTTCTTCGATAGCCGGAAACGGATGGGCTAGGCACCTGACGCTAGTTGCGCAGGCGCTCGATCGCCTGAGCCAGCGCGACATAAAGCTTGCCGACGTCCGATGACAGCAGGGTCACGCTGATCGCACTGCCGTCCCGGGTAGCCAATACGCCGCGCAGCATCGCTTCGAAATCATGGATATAGCGGTTCACATGCTCGCGGAATTCGTCATTGCCTGAATATTGCGCGAGGATTTCGCGGACTTCTCTATTGTCGAGCAAACGAACCGCCCGCCGGGTGAAGATACCGCGATCGCCTTTCAGATAGGCAGCCCACTCGGTGTCGGTAACATCGTTCGACAGAATCTTGCCGACATCGATCGAGATGGAATTGAGCGATTCGGTCAACTGCGCCACCCGCCGGGTGAAATTTTCGTCGCTGCTTTGCTCGGCCTTTTCCTTGGCGAACAGGATGCGCTGCTCCAGCTTCGTCGTCATATCCTCGATTGCCGCCAGTTGATCGGTGAGATGGGCCGCGGTGGACTGGGTGGTCACAACCGCGCTTGATACCGCCTGTTCCAGTTTAGGCGCAATAGAGGCGATCTTGTCATCGATAATCCGGTTCAGCGCTTCTTCGCTCATCTTTTCGAATTTTTGCGTCGAGCCGGCGATAGAATTTTCAAGCGCCTGGCGCGAATGTTCTGAAGCCTGTTTGGCGGTGTCCTTGACCCGCAACAGCGCGCTGATCATCTTCTCGCCAGCGCTTTCGGCCAATGATTCATTCTGCTCGCGCACGGCCTCGATGGCTTTTGAAATATCGTCAATCTGCTGGACGATCGACTTGCTCGCGTCGTCGCCCTTGTCGCGCAATTTGCCAAGCTGTTCCTGCTGCTTGGTGATCGAATGGTCGGTCTGCGCAACCTGTTGCGCCACTCTGCCGGCGTCTTCCTGCGCCTTGCGGGCTTCGCGGGCAATCTGGCCATAAAGTGCCAGACTTTCCTGTGATTTCTCCGATACCCGTTCGAAAGCCGTGGGCAGGGTCTCGTCCATTTCCCGGGCACTGCTGTCGAGCGCGACCAGCAGTCTCTCCATCCGCTCGATCATGCCATCGGCGACGCCATAGCCTTTTTCAAGCGACTGCTGCAGAGCTTCGCTATTCTGCTCCATCGCGGTCATGGCAAAGGCCAGCTTGGCTGTCTTGTCGCCGCTGTCATTGTCGAGCTTCGTGAGATTTTCTGCTATCTCGGAGATATTCTGATTGAGCGTCTCGGCCAGCGCTTTCAGCCGCACTTCTTCCCCGTCAGCAATTTGTCCGGCGCTTGCCAGCGCTGTTTCCAGCGCGTCCAGATCGGCCCGCATCGCTGTGGTCGAGTCCGAAGCTTCAGTGGCGAGCCGCGCCCGTGTCTTGTGGATGGTTTCAACGGTTTCTGATGTGGTTTTCCGCAACAGGGCCGACAGCTGGTCCGATCCGGCCTCGGCTTCCTGCAATTGTTCTGTCAGGCTGGCCTTGATCCGCTCGGCTTCAACGGCAAGATTTTCGACCGACAGGGTCGATTTATTGGTCAGGGCGGTGAGGCTATGCTCGGCCGTCGTGCCAACTTCGCCGATTTTCTTGAGCGTGGATACCATTGCCGCCATTTCTGTCTGGGCGGTGCGTCCGGCATTGCCGATCTGGTTGGTCACGTCCTTGGCGGTGTTGATCACCACCGGCAAATGTTCGCGCAACTGCTCGAGATTCTTATAGGCGGCACCGCCGACATCATCCAGCTTCTGCATCTTGCCAAGACCGTCTTCCAGAGATTTCCGGATCAGGCCGGCGGCTGTGGTCAGCTTGCCGGAAGACTGGTCTCCGAGAAACTCGAGTTCCCGACTTTCCTGGCTCAGAAATTCGCGGGCGACGCTCAGTTCATTGTTGACCGTCTTCAACCGGGTTTCGAGCAATTCGGACTCGGTGCGCAGCGAAAGGCCGACATCGGCAAAGCGACCGGCTTCACGGGTGCTGTTACGCATGTACAGCAGATAGGCAATTCCGAGCGTGGCGACCGGCAGGCACCATTGGGTCAGCAGGTCGATCCCGGCCTTGGGCGTGACCATTGTTGTAAAAATGTCGCGGTTGGCCCAGAGGAAAAATCCGGTCCAGCAGACCCCGGCAATGGCTAACAACAGCAGCGGGATGAAGCGGGAACGGGCAGGGGCAGAGGCAAGATCATCGGCATAATGATTCCAGTCATCTTCCGACGAACCATCACTATTTTGCTGATTTTCTTCGGAAAAATCATGCTCTTCCGATGCCCGGTCGAGCGCTTCGCTTTCCACGCTCGTGGTTGTTGTTGTCTGGTCCTCGTCGGTATTTTCGTCCCGACCGCGCCACATCCCGATTATCTTAGATTCACCTGCCATGGGACTATTTAACACAATATCAGATCATAGAAACCATAAGTTAACCATATTGCGTGTAAACGGCAGGAATGTCATTTGATTATGGAGCTTTAGATGCCGCTCTGACGGCTGCAGTGGGGGATGATCAACCCCTTATTGCAGAATTGCGTGCGGCTTTTCTGGAGAGCGCAAAACGGCAGGTCGACCTGCTCGGAAGGGCCCGTTGTGACGCCAATTGGGAATATGCCGCCTGGCGCCTGAAAGGACTGGCCGCGAGTTTCTCTGCGACCAAGATTCTCCAGCTCGCCGACGAGGCCGCCCATAGCGCGCCGGGCGATCCGGTCATCTTGCAGAAACTGGAACGCGCCGTTTCTGCGGTCGAGGCCCATCGGGACTGATATTCCGGCTCCTGCGCGTCGAGTCCGTCGGTATCACCAGAATATCGGGTAATGTCCCGGTTCAAATTTCCGTTTCCGCCCCAAAAGCGGTCGTTCATGTTATTCGGCTCTAGTGTCTGCTTTGTCGGTATCGTAGATCGACCGCAACATTCCGCTATCGGGATGTTGCGGTCAATAAAACCTACTTCCGCCGGAACCCTAAACCTTGACGAGCATCTTGCCGGTGTTCGCGCCGGTAAACAACCCGATGAACGCGTCCGGTGCTTTCTCCAGTCCCTCCATCACCGTTTCACGGCCCTTCACAGCGCCCGATGCAATCAGTTTCGCCATATCGGCGTTGAATTCGGGCACTTGCGCGGCGAAATCGGGATAGAGGAAGCCTTCGATCTTTATGCGCAGGCCAATGATCATGGTCAGATATTGCATCGATTGCGCCTGTTGATTGTTGTAAACGTCAATCATCCCGCAAATCGCCACACGGGCGCGTTCGTTGGAGCAGGCGAGCGCCGCATCGAGATGTTCACCGCCGACATTGTCAAAATAGACATCAACGCCGGATTTGCCGAGTTCTTTCAAGGCTGCGCGCAATTGCGGCAATACCGGACCGGCCTTGTAATCGATGCAGGCATCGGCGCCGATTTCTTTAACCCATGCACATTTATCAGCGCCGCCGGCTGATCCGATCACGGTCATCCCCTTGGCCTTGGCTATCTGGGTAACGGTCGAGCCAACCGCGCCAGCCGCCGCAGACACGAAAACGGTTTCGCCTTCTTTGGCCGCGCCGACTTTCAGCAAGCCAAACCAGGCAGTGCCTCCGGGCATTCCGATGATTGACAACCAATGTTGGTCGGGAACACCGAGATCGGGAAGTTTCACCGGTGGCATTCCGCCTTCGGGAGGATTGCTGCCGCCAGCGACAGCAGTGTCGCGCCAACCCGCCATATGCAACACTTTGCATCCGACTGGATAATCCGCGTTGTTGCTTTCGGTCACCGTGCCGACCGCGCCGCCGGTCATCGCTTCACCGATGCCGAACGGGGGAGCATAGCTTTTCACGTCATTCATCCGGCCGCGCATATAGGGGTCAACCGACAGCCAGCTATTGGTGATGCGATATTCGCCTTCGCCAAGCGGGGCATCGGCTGCCTCTATCAACTGGAAATTATCAGCCACCGGGGTACCGGCGGGACGGCTCTTCAGGGCCCATGCACGCATATCGATTTCCTTTTTTGTTTTGTTTAACCGTTATTGTAGCGGCTATTTGCGAAACACACTAACGTTTCGCGCGTTCAATTTCACTCCAGCCAATAACGCGCCGGCAAAAGCCGTTTTTGAAATTCACTTTGTCGACCGCCTCATCGGCGCTTGATGGCGCTTCGGTTGTGTACGTGCCCAAAGTCGTCACGTTTAGCATGCGACCAGCATTGGCGACCAGTTCGCGATCCACGACGGCAGTCCCAATTTTCGGGGACAGTATACCAAATGCAAGCCAATCCAGTGTCCGCATTCGAGATGGCACTGCCGTTAGAAAACAGGCGTTTCGCTGGCCACTTCCCACCCAAAAGCGGAGATTCAAACCGATAGATTGCTGAATATAGGTTGGCATGTCCGCACGCCACCATCTATGGACAGGAGCATGCTTCCTCTTCATCGTTCGGGACCCCAAATTTCGTGAAACTGGCACTGATTTCTCTGGCAAAAGACGATCTTGACGGTACCGGGCCAATAGCCCTGCTGCCGTTGTTCGCCGGCACTTTGCTCGATTTGCAGATTCAGGCCGCGCAGCGCTTCGGCTGCGAGAAATTTATCTTCCTCTGTCCAGTGACCCACGGCGCGCTTTTACAGAAAATCGACGAGATGAAGCAGCAGGGACTGGATGCAGAATATGTTCGCAGCCCCAGTGACCTTGTCCAATATGCCAGTGATCAGGACCATATCGTCTATATCGCCGACGGCATCATTCCCAATGACGAGATTGTCGGTCAGCTGAGCGGAGCGCCGCAGGAATTGCTGTTCACCGTGCTGCATGCCGAGGAATATCAGGAATTCGAGCGTATTGACCTCAACCAGCGCTGGCTCGGGATCGTCTCGCTCAACGCAGCGCGGCTGGTTGCCATGATTGATATTCCGGATGAATGGGAGATCGGATCGGCACTGCTGCGGACCGCTGTTCAGGCCGATTGCCCGCGCGCGATCATCTCGGACCGACGGATGGGATCGGGCGCGATTTCCCATATCCAGAGCGAGATCAGCGCGGCGCAATATACCCGGCGCAAGTTGCGAGAAATGCCCGGCGAAAAGGACAATTTCCTGAACCGCTTTCTGCTGCGCCCCCTGATCAAGCGAAGTCTTCCCAGGCTGTGGACCAGGAAGGCTGCCCCGCAATATCTGCAGATTTTCTCACTGGCTGCGGGACTTGCCGGCATAGCGACGGCGGCTTTCGGTTATTCTATTCCTGCGCTCGGCCTGCTGTTTTTCGGCAGCGTTGCGCAATTTGCCCGGACCTCGATGGTGCAATTTGACAGTGTCGTGAAAATTCGGGACTGGACCGCGATGGCGCTGGATGTGATTGTGGCCAGCGGTGTGGCCATTCTGTTGCTGCAGGCCTCTGACGCGATCACCATAACGCCCAATCTGGTTATTTTCGCATTGCTGCTGGCGCATCTGCTGCTCTTGCGCGCCGCGCCGGAGAATATTCGCTTCGCCCTGATCAGGCCGGATCTGCGACTGATCCTGCTGATCCTGCTTGTGACCAGTATTTTCGGGCCAATCAGCTACGGCATTTACCCCGCCGCGCTCTACTCCGGCCTGTCGCTCCTTCTCGATCGCTATTTGGCCAAAAAATCGCCGAAAATATCTGGTTCGCGGGGCGAATAGAGCAATATTCGGCTTAGCGGCTTGTTAACCACATTAGGTTACGGCCTAGCTATGGCACAGCGAGTTTTCCCGATGGATCGAAGCAAGCATAATGATATTGTCCGCCACGCTAGCGCGATGGCCGATAAAGCCTCGTTCGTGGCTGATGATTTTGCGCAGGCCCTGTTTCCCAGAACCGACGTTATTTTCAACGACCGCATGCGTTCGAATGCACAGCAATATCTGCGTAGCGTCGTCGGCCAGATTGAACAACGTATCTGCATCATCGCGACCCAGGATCTGGGCGTCAGCCAGCAAGTGCTGCTGGGTATCGCACAGGGCGGTGATGGCCAGAGCTATGCCATGCTTGAGCAATCCGGTCTGCTGAAGGCCCCCGAAATCGTCCAGCATCTCTTTGTCAAAACACAGCAGAGCGAACTGGCGGCAAGATTGCTGCAGAAGATTTCGCAGGAAGATCTGGAATCGACGCTGACCCGCCATCTGGATCATGAGGATCCGGCTGTCGCCGAAGCGGCGATGGGATTGCTGATAGCCCAGTCCAAGACAACCGGTGCGGCAGGTCAGATTGCCGCCAGTCTTGCCGATTTACCGCCGGAAATTGCCTATGCCTTTGCCTGGCCGGTAACCGCCGCGCTTGCCAAACTGTCCGGTTTCTCCGGCCCGCAGCTGCAGCAGGCGACGGAACGGCTGCTCGCCGCGCATGACGAAAGTGCTGGCGTGGCGCGCAAGGCCGAGCGTCTGGCCCAGTTGCTCGACCAGTCCGAAGCAGAAAAAAATTCCATTCCTCATCCGATGAGAGACGGCCTGACGCTGTTTGTCGCGCGGCTTGCCCGGCAATCCGGCCTGACCAGCGACCAGATTGTAGCCTTCACGGCCGAGCCGAATATGGCGCGTTTTGTCGTTGTCATGCGTGCGGCGGATTTTCCGGTACAGGAAGCCCTGTCGATATTTGCCGCGCTCGACGGCGGCGACCATATTCTGACTGCGGCAACCTATGGCGAGACCGACCGGGACCGCTGTCTGGCCTTGGTGTCGCGCTGGGCATCACCTGATGCCTATCAGAATGCCGAACGGCTTCTTTCCGATGACTTTCTGGATATTCAGAGAAAATGACCACCGATCGCAAATTGACCGAGCCGGTGTCGGGGCAGGTGGATGTCGATGGATTGCTTCTTTCGGCCGATCAGCTGCTGATGCGGCTTCATTTGCGCTGTGGCGGCAAGGAGGGCGGGCCTTTGGCTGTGCCCGAACTGGCCGAATTGTGCCGTCTCAGCCGCCGGCTGGGCATGAATCTCTCGCGCCCGGTACAGGCTTCGGATGACGAATCCCGCATTGAAATGTGGGTCGAAACGCGATTCTCTGCCTCGGACAAGACAGATCCGCTCAGCCTTTCGATCATCGACTGGAAAGAATATCCGCATGACGAGAGCGACAAGGTCGATCCGTCGCGCGAGCGCGATTTTGACCGGCTGGAAGGCCGGGGAGCGATTCGCACCGATGCGGCGCTGCGGATCATTGCCCAGCAAATGTCGGGAGAAGCAGGGCAGGATTTCGACGTCATCGGCCAGTCTCTGCTCGACATATATGACGTAATTCCGCCTTCGGCGAACGCGAGTCTGCTGGAAGCCGTGGCCGAGCGCCAGCCGATCCGCAATCAGCGGATGCGGCAGAAGAATGCAGCGCAACGCCTGTTCGTGCTGCAGGGCAATCCGCTTATCGACAAGGCCGGCTTGTTCGCCGGCTATCGTTTCACGGCGACGCCGGACGACGCGCCAGATGTTCCGGCAGCCAATGGTACAGATATAAAGCATGCCAGCGGAAAACTGATCAGTGACAGCCTGTTTGGTATGCAGCTGGGCCCGGCCCTGCGCCAGCCACTCGGCAAGATTATCGCCAATGCCGAGACGATCAGCAGCAAGCTGGAAGGCCCGCTACGCGGCGATTATGCCAGCTATGCCAAGGATATTGCTTCGGCGGGACGGCATTTGCTCGACCTCGTCAATGATCTCTCCGATCTCGAGGCGATCGAACGACCCGAATTCACCGTTGCTGGCGATGATATCGATCTGGTGGATCTGGCACACCGCGCGGCAGGCTTGCTCGCGGTCAAGGCGGCAGACCATCATATCCGGATAGATCTTCCAGACGAGAGCAAAAAACGTCCTGCCCGCGGCGAGTTCCGTCGGTCACTGCAAATTCTCGTCAATCTTATCGGTAACGCGATTCGCTATTCGCCGGATGGTTCGGTGATCAAGCTGCGGGTCTCTGCCGAAGAGGGCTTCGCCCGGATTGCCGTGACCGATCAGGGGGACGGGATCGCTGCGGAGGATCTGGAGCGGATTTTTGAGAAATTCGAACGTCTGGGACGGTCCGGCGACGGCGGTAGCGGGCTGGGACTGTTCATTTCCCGACGTCTGGCTCGCGCGATGGGCGGCAGCCTGACCGTAGACAGCAAGGCCGGCAAGGGGTCGACCTTCACCCTGTCACTGCCAGAGCGGAAGACCGCATAAAAAAGGGGAGCACGCCGGCTCCCCTCTTTCTCAATATCTAAAGTCTTTACCGCTTGTCGATCGACACATAGTCGCGCTTCGCAGGGCCCGTGTAGAGCTGACGCGGGCGACCGATGCGCTGGCCTGGATCGGAAATCATTTCGTTCCACTGTGCGACCCAGCCGACGGTGCGGGCGAGGGCAAACAATACCGTGAACATCGAGGTCGGGAAACCGATCGCCGACAGGATGATGCCCGAATAGAAATCGACGTTCGGGAACAGTTTCTTGTCGATGAAATACGGATCGTTGAGCGCCATTTCTTCCAGCTTCAGGGCAACATCAAAGACCGGATCCTTGACCTTCAGCGTTTCAAATACTTCACGCACGGTTTCCTGCATCACCGATGCACGCGGATCGTAATTTTTGTAAACGCGGTGGCCAAAGCCCATCAGACGGAACGGATCGTCCTTGTCCTTGGCGCGTGCAATATATTCCGGAATGCGATCGGGGTGGCCGATTTCCTTCAGCATGTTGAGCGCTGCTTCATTGGCGCCGCCATGGGCAGGGCCCCAGAGGCAGGCTATGCCGGCCGCGATGCAGGCAAACGGATTGGCACCCGAAGAACCGGCAAGCCGGACGGTCGAGGTCGATGCGTTCTGCTCGTGATCGGCATGGAGGATGAAAATCCGGTCCATTGCTTTTTCAATCGCCGGATGCACTTCATATTCCTCGGCGGGAACGCCGAATGTCATGCGCAGGAAATTGCCGGTGTAGGACAGTTCATTATCCGGATAGACGAACGGCTGACCGATCGAATATTTATAGGCCATGGCGGCAATGGTTGGCATTTTCGCGACCAGACGGTGGCTGGCGATCATCCGCTGGGCGGGATCGTTGATGTCGGTGCTGTCATGATAGAAAGCCGACAATGCGCCAACCACACCGCACATGATTGCCATCGGGTGGGCGTCACGACGGAAGCCCTGATAGAAACCGCGCAATTGCTCATGCACCATCGTGTGGCGCGTGATTGTATTGGTGAAGTCGGAGAATTCATCCGCCGTCGGCAATTCGCCACGAAGGAGAAGATGCGCGACTTCCATGAAGCTGCTGTTCTCGGCAAGCTGTTCGATCGGATAGCCACGGTGCAGCAATACGCCTTCGCCGCCATCGATGAAGGTCAGCTCGGATTCGCAACTGGCGGTCGAGGTGAAGCCCGGGTCATAGGTAAAGGCACCGGTCTGGCCGTATAATTTGCGAATATCTACGACATCAGGGCCTACTGTGCCCGTCAGAATCGGATATTCATGAGTGTCGCCATTGATGCTGAATTTTGCGTTATCGCCCACGATATTGTCCTTTCTGCTCCTGAAAAATCAGGTTTTTTCTATTTGATCTGCAAGACGCCCCAATGATTCTTCTTTGCCAAGAAGTATCAGGACGTCAAAAATTCCGGGTGAACTGGTACTTCCTGTCAGTGCCGCGCGCATAGGTTGTGCGAGCTTTCCTAACCCCAATTCGGCAGACTCCGCGATCGCTTTTATGACTTCTTCCGTTGCCTCAAGTGTCCAGTCTTCCAGATCAGTCAAGCCAAGGTGAATCGATTTAAGCAGCGTCCTTGCATCATCGTCTAGCAGATTTTCTGCCCGTTCGTCGAGGCCAAGTGGGCGTTTTTTAAAGAGAAAAAGACTGGATCCGGCCAATTCGATCAGATTTTTCGCCCGGCTTTTCAAAACCGGCATGGCTTTGCCGAGCAATTCACTGTCCGGAGCGGATAATGTTGTGCCCAATTCCTGCTCTATCCAAGGGGTCGCGAGCCGTACGAGGGCCGCGTCGTCGGCCTCCCGCATATATTGGCCGTTCAGATTCTGCAGCTTTTTTGCGTCGAAGCGCGACGGCGATTTGCCGACGCCTTCCAGCGCAAACCACTCGATCGCCTGTGCCCGGGAGATGATCTCGTCATCCCCGTGGCCCCAGCCGAGGCGCAGCAGATAGTTGAACATCGCGTCGGGCAATATGCCCATGTCGCGATAGGCGTCCACGCCCAGCGCGCCGTGGCGCTTGGACAATTTGGCGCCGTCATTGCCGTGAATCAGCGGAATATGCGCGTAAACCGGCTCGGCCCAGCCCATCGCCTTGATCAGCGCCAGTTGCCGGAAAGCATTGTTGAGATGGTCATCGCCGCGGATCAAATGGGTGACGCCCATGTCATGATCGTCGACAACCACGGCGAGCATATAGGTCGGCGTACCGTCGGAGCGCAGCAGGATGAAATCGTCAATCTCGCCATTCTGGACCGACACATCGCCTTGCACCATGTCGGCGATGGTGACCTTGCCGGCGGTTTCGGTTTTCAGGCGAATCACGAACGGCGCGCCTTCCGGGGCTTCCGAGGGATCGCGGTCGCGCCAGCGGCCATCATAGCGCATCGGCTTTTTCTCGGTCCGCTGCTTTTCGCGCATTTCGGTCAGTTCGTCGGGGGTAGCAAAACATTTATAGGCATTGCCCGATGCCAGCAGTTCGTGGGCGACTTCGGCATGGCGTTCGGCGCGTTCCGACTGGAACACCGTTTCGCCGTCCCAGTCGAGGCCCAGCCAATCAAGCCCTTCGGAAATCGCATCGATCGCTTCCTGGGTAGAGCGGGCCTTGTCGGTATCTTCGATCCGCAGCAGCGCTTTTCCGCCGTGATGGCGGGCGAACAGCCAGTTGAACATGGCGGTACGGGCACCGCCGATATGCAGGAACCCGGTCGGGGAGGGGGCAAAGCGGGTTACGACCATATTTGTCTCTTTCGGCTGTTCAGCATCATTTGAATTCACGCTTGCAAGGTCCCTGTGATAGGTATTTGAAATGCGGGATGGATTGAGCCCGAATGGCACCACAGGCACCGGTTCCGGTTCGACTGGCACCGCCCTTAGCACGCTGTTTCATCCCCGACAATTGTCTGATTTATGGCAGGGCGCGCAACTCTCCAAATTGATTGAAACGCAGCTCGAGAAGGAGCGGGACAAGCTTCCCTTATGGGTGCCGGTGGCGCTGGGCTGCGGCATTGCGTCCTGGTTCAATCTGGCCAATCCCGCCTGGTGGCTGGCCTTCATCAGCCTGTGCGGCGGCATTGCCCTGCTGGCCGTGGTGGCCGGAAGAGACACAAGAGCCGGCAAGGCTTTGTTCTGGTTCACGCTGCTGGCCGCCATCGGCTGCGCGCTGATCTGGTTTCGGTCGTGGAGCGTTGCCGCGCCAGTACTGGAGCGGCCGCTTGTCACCATTTTCAATGCCGAAATCGAGCGGGTCGAGCCGGTCCTGGCCCGCGATATGGTTCGTCTGACGCTGAGCACCGGCGATAATCCTGAGCTGCCGCCACGGGTTCGGGTCAATGTGCCGCTTGATCGGGCCGGTCCCGGTTTGCAGGACGGCGCGCTGATCCAGTTGCGCGCGCGTTTGATGCCACCGGCGATGCCGGCGCTGCCGGGCGCCTATGATTTTTCGGAACGGGCCTGGTTTCAGGGGCTGGGCGCTACGGGGCAAGCGCTGGGAGATGTCCGGATATTGCGTCCTGCCGATCCGATTTTCGCGCTGTCCCGATATCGGCAGCAGCTGTCGGCCCATGTCCAGTCGCAAATGGCGGGTGCTGCCGGGGCGATCGGTGCGACCCTGGCCACCGGCGATCGTGGTGCGATTGACGAAGCCGATGCCGAAGCGATGCGGCGCAGCGGACTGGCGCATTTGCTGTCGATTAGCGGCCTGCACGTGACCGCCGTCGTCGGCGCTATCTATCTGCTGGTGCTCAAGCTTCTCGCCTTGTCGCCACCGCTAGCGTTGCGCTTTCGATTGCCGGTAGTGGCAGCTGGTTGTGCTGCGCTGGCGGCGGTTGCCTATACGCTGATGACCGGGGCGCAGGTGCCGACGATCCGGGCCTGCGTCGCCGCCTTGCTGGTACTGGTCGCGCTGATGATGGGGCGCAGCGCGATCACCTTGCGGATGGTCGCAGCCGGGGCGCTGTTTGTCTTGATATTCTGGCCCGAATCGCTGGTCGGGCCGAGCTTCCAGCTGAGCTTTGCGGCGGTTACCGCGATCATCGCGCTGCACGAGCATCCGCGGATCAAGACTATGTTCATGCTGCGCGAGGAGAGCCTGCTGCGCCGCGCCGGACGGTTTATCTTTGCGCTGTTCCTGACCGGTCTGGTGGTCGAAATCGCGCTGATGCCGATCGCGCTCTACCATTTTCACAAGGCAGGGCTTTACGGCGCGCTGGCCAATATCATCGCCATCCCGCTGACGACCTTCGTGATCATGCCATTGGAGGCGCTGGCCCTGGTGCTGGATAGCGTCGGACTGGGCGCGCCGGTCTGGTGGCTCTGCGAACAGGCACTGGGCAGCCTGATCGCATTGGCCCATTTTGTCTCAAGCCGGCCCGGAGCGGTGACGATGTTGCCGACCATGAACGTGATCGCCTTCGGACTGGTGCTGCTCGGCGGCCTCTGGCTCTGTCTGTGGCGAGAGCGCTGGCGCTATTGGGGTGTGATCCCGGCAGTTATCGGGGCATTGCTCATCATCACAAACCGCGCACCGGATATCTATATCACCGGTGACGGCCGCCATGTCGGTATCCGCAACGATCAGGGAGAGCTGGCGATGCTCCGTACCAGCGGCGGAGACTTTATTCGCGACATGATCCGTGAAAATGCCGGCGTGGAGGGGAAATCGCAGGCGCTCGAAGACTGGCCGAATGCCGATTGCAACGCCGACAGCTGTCTGGTCACGATCCGTGCGGGCGAGCGGGACTGGCAGATATTGGCGACCCGCAGCGCTCACTATATTCCGTCCCTGGCATTGTCGGCCGCCTGCCGCCGCGCGGATATTGTGGTCAGCGAAAGACGGCTGCCGCAAAGCTGTGCGCCGCGCTGGTTAAAGGCCGACCGCAGCCTGCTGTCACAGGTTGGCGGCATGACCATCAATCTGGAAAACCAGCACATATCTGCCGCGCTAGGCTGGACCGGCAGGCATATATGGACCCGCTATCGCGCCGCTGCGACCGGAGGCGATGACAGCGGCAAGCGGGATCAGTAGCGGCGCAGCAATCCGGCCATCTTGCCCTGAATGCGCACTTCGCCTTCGCCATAAATCTGCGGCTCATAGGCGGCGTTGGCGGGGTCGAGGCGGATGCTTCGACCCTCCTTGCGCAGATATTTCAGCGTCGCTTCTTCGTCGTGGATCAAGGCCACGACAATCTCGCCATCGCGCGCGACTTCGGTTTTCTGGATCAGCGCGTAATCGCCGTCGAGAATGCCTGCGTCGATCATCGAATCGCCTGACACTTCCAGCGCAAAATGTTCGCCGGGGCCGAGCAGGGCGGCCGGGACGCTGAGCGCCGACTGGCCTTCCATCGCCTCGATCGGAGCGCCAGCGGCGATCCGGCCGTGCAACGGAATTTCCAGCACATCATTATTGGCAGCCGGAGCAGGATTGGAAATGACTTCGCGCACCGGTGTTTCCGGGTGCAGCGAGACAACATTGGAGGGCTCCGCTTCGTGCACGCCGCCTTCCGGCAGCTTCAACACTTCCAGCGCGCGCGCCCGGTTGGGCAGGCGGCGAATGAAGTGCCGCTCCTCGAGCGCACTGATCAGCCGGTGAATGCCCGACTTGGACTTGAGCCCGAGCGCTTCCTTCATTTCCTCGAACGAGGGAGAAACGCCGCTATCCTTCAGCCTGTCATCAATGAAACAGAGCAATTCATGTTGCTTTTGCGTGAGCATGTCCAAAATCCTGTTCAGGGAACGAATAAAGAACAATTATGAAACAAAACAGGTTAAGTCAAGCGGGAAGTGATTATCCCTCTTGCATACGTAACACCGAGCGACCCCTCCTTAAGCGGGGAGATGGGCGGTGATTAAGCTGGCTTTACTCTGCTTTTTTACGATCTTCCAAGGGGATGAAGTCCCTGCCAGTTACCTTCCGAGCACCTTTAGTAGTGGTAAGTGCATAACCCTCTGTAATTCGATCAATATCTCCGGACGGCAACTGGTAGCTACCGAAAATCCTAACGTACAACTCGTACCCAACTGGCAAGTCAGAGCCTGCGTTATTAATCTTCATAAACTCGGTTTGGCCTGGGAAAACCGTAGTGCCATTCGTGTCATCCAGTTCAGGAATTGGACTTGCATAAAAAACTGGTGGCATAGCAACGGAGTCTCCATCTTTCAAAAAGTTAGTGGCTGGAGTTTTCCCAATGTTCTTGAAGCACACGCTAATACTGCCATCTTCATTCATTTTAATGGCGTTGACTATCAACCATGGTCTTTGCGCATTCTGAGCAATTCTATTGGCTTCAAAGCCAGCATTAGCCGCGCGCCTAGCTTCCCAAAAAGTGTAAAAAACCAGACCAATACCAAAGAATCCTACGGCCATAGCTATTATAGTAGCTCGTCCAGTAGTGCGGCTCCACAAAGCGGCTTTTTGCTGTGCCTGAAGATCGTATTCTTTGCGACGTCCTTCGCGGGCTCGTTCTTGTTTCTCAAATATGCACTTATCGATCTCCGCAGACGAGATCATGGGGCATTCGTCTTCCACGCCTATGTAGGGGGATTGTGTGTAATCATGGGCATTTTCGGCTGCTTGATGGTCTATAGCGGCCTCTAGGTTTTGGGAAGATATCCACAACCAAGCACCTATAGCGATGCCAAAAAAGGCTATAATAGCCAATCCTAATTTGGATTTTGAAAATTCTGGGTCTTTCTTCACAACCGAGTTAAAACATCAATTTGCAGAAGAGTCCATCAACATGGTAGAACGCGATATGACCACACTTAAAGAAGCCCGACAAAAGGGCAAACTCAAAGAGTTCATCAAGGAACACGAAGCCGACCATGACGGCGACGAAGCCGCCATTGCGGCAACGCTTAGGTCAATGGTTGGTAAGTCGAAACCAGTTCCGAAAACATCGTCTCGGGACGGTGACGGCGATTGAAGCGATATTCCGCTTCCTTTGCATATTTCCAAAGGTGTTGCGGCGAAACGTGAATGTGAGTGCCAAAGATACCGCGCTTCAACTGTGACCAGAAACCTTCAATCCCGTTGGTGGTCGTGCCGGTAGGGCTAACCCACTGCTTCTCGCTGTGATTGACTGTCTTGTGCCAATATTTGTGACCCGTTCCGTCCAGACCAGCATAGCTCATGAAATCATCTGTGTGGATCTCGGTATGTGCCAGCACGTTGGCAACGATATGGCCCTGTAGCGTCGATTTGCGGCGATTAGGGATAACAACCGTCATGACTTCGCCGTTACGCTGCAACATACCCATGATCGCTGTCTTGCCGTCTTTGTTGCCCGGTCCGCCACCATGATTGACACCGCCGATATAGGTTTCGTCAACCTCAACGATTTTCATAAAGCCGCCTAGGGGGGTTTCGCCGTCTACATCGGCCATATGTTCACGGATAAGGCCAGCCATGCGCCATGCAGTCTTGTAAGTGACGCCTAGCTGGCGCTCCAATTCCTTGGCTGCAACGCCGTGGCGGGTGGTGGTGAACAGATAGATCGCATAGAACCAAAGCTGCAAAGGCGTCCGGCTCTTTTCAAAGGGAGTGCCAACAGTCGGGTGCAGGTGGTGGCCGCACCACTGGCAAGAATAAGCGCGCTCTGCTTTGATCCTATACCAGTTTGAAGCCTTTTCGCACTTTGGGCATTCGTAGCCCTGTCCAAAACGAACATCAAAGATATGCTGCAAGCAAGTCTCATCATCTGGGAATTGCCGAAAGAATTGCGCGATTGTGAGGGGCTTCTGTTTCATGCCTATTATGTAGCATAAATTACTACGTATGGCAAGGGGATAATCACTAAGCGGGAAGTGGTTGCGCTTTTAGCAGAACGGTAGGCGACTTGGACAAATTGCTCCGCTGCCTCAATGGCGGCTATCTGGGTTTTTGGTTGAAAAGCTGGCGTTCCAGACACGCCCAATAGTGGTTGTTGCATCAGGATCTTTCGACACGTGAAACACTGATCTTTTGATTCGGGAGCCTAGTCGGAAGGAAATATTTTTCGATTCTTGGCGCAGTAAAGCGCTTCGTCGGCCGTGTTGAACAACGTTTGGGGATTATATTTACCGTCCTTGCAGGCGAAAGCAAAGCCGACCGATACCTTCAGCGTCAACAAACATCCGTTCCACTGTATTGGCCTGAGAAGGCTACCAATAAGAGATTGTAATTCAACCTTAGTCTGTGCGCGCGATATCGAAGATGGCAGCAACACTGCAAATTCGTCACCGCCAATTCGCGAGACCAGATGGGCGTTGATGAACGCTTTGCGAAGATTATCCGCAAGGTTGACAAGACATGCGTCGCCAGCAGCGTGACCCCAACGATCATTGATTTGCTTGAAATCATCAATGTCAAACAGGATCAACGTGCCGATGTCGTCCAACGCAACGCCATTACTCGACTGATCTAGAAAACGTTGAAAGCGGGTCCGGTTAGCAACGCCGGTGAGCGGGTCGCATTCAGCTTGCGCCCGGAGAAGTTCCCATCGCATACGATCATCTGTTATATCCTGCTTCATGCCAAAAAGCATCTCGGTCCGCCCGTTCGAACCTCGTGTCGCAGCGGTAATTCGTATCCAGCGCTCGATTCCGTCAGGGCGAACGATGCTTGCGTCCAGTGTGAAGCCAGCGCGTTTCTCTATCGCCTGAGATCGTTTCCGCTCAAGTAACTCGCGCGATTCCTCGCTATAAAGTTCGATCGCGGACTCCCGGTCCAAGGCGTCGACACTAGTCAGACCAAAAATGTCAAAAACGCCGTCGGTCCAGTCAAGCCGTTCATTTGCAAGATCGCATGACCATGCGCCAATGGAAACCAATGGAGCGGCTTGGTCAAACAGGTCCAGAGACCCCAGCCGTTTATCCAAATTTGTCGATGTTGCGTTATTAAAATTCTTCGAATTTAATTGATTCATTGGCTCCATCATTTGCTGCGGCCTGAAGCTGAATTTCAGCAAGGACAAGCATTGTTGCGTAGCGCCGCCATGTGAAGATTTCGTTTAGCCCGGTTCAACTATGAGGGAATAGTCAGCAATTCACCCATTTTGAGCTTTTCAGCGCGTTTTATCAGGGCGCTGATAGCGGACGGCCTCTGGGTATATGATAAAAAGCCAGAGAAAGTCCGCGTAAATTGTTGGTACGAATATATTTTCTCCGGACGCTACCAACTATATCGCAATATAAGGCACCATCTCACCAACATCCGCCGCCTCTGCACCCGCAGGCCGGTACAGAAGCGCATTCGCCGCCGCGAGCACCGAAAGCTTCGCACTGTCCTGGCTGCCAAAAGGCGTGATCCCGGCCTGATCGACCTTGGCGCGGAGGAATTGCGCACGGGGGCCAATGGCGGGAAGGGCTTCGCTGGCCGGGACGCTCTGATATTCTGGCAGGTAGCGGCCGGCTCCGGCCATGAAGCGGATCAGCGGCAGCAGAAACAGGGTCGCCGAGACAAAGGCGGAGGCAGGGTTGCCTGGGAGGGCCAGGATCACCGTCTTGCCGAGCCTTCCGGCCATCACCGGCTTGCCCGGTTTCATCGCGATCTTGTAGAAGTCGATTGCGGCGCCAAGCTTTCGGAAGGCGGGGCCGACCAGATCATGATCGCCGACCGATGCGCCGCCGATGGTGACGATGATATCGCAGTCCTTTGCGCTTTCCAGCGTCTGGCACAAGATATCCATATCGTCCGGAATCCGGCTCAGGCTGCGGGTTTCGGCGGTCAGGCCGGAGAGCATGGCTGACAGCATGACGTCATTGCTGGCGGGTATCTGGTGGGGCAGGGTGTCGCTGCCCGGCGCGACCAGTTCGTCGCCGGTCGAGACCACGGCCACGCGGGGCAGTGTGCCGACCGATACCTCGCCATAGCCAGCGATTACCGCTTCGCCCAAAGCCGCCGCATTGAGCAGGCTGCCTGCGGGTAATCCGACGCTTCCTTGGTTGAAATCGCCGCCCTGATGCCGCACATGGCGGCCTTTCTCGGGTGAGGGCTCTGCGGTCAGGCGGATGGTGTCGCCGTCTGCCCCGACATTTTCCTGCATGACCACGGTATCGGCGCCTTCGGGCAGCAGCGCTCCGGTGAAAATACGGGCGGTTTCTCCGGCTTTAAGCGCGCGGCAGGGCGGTCTGCCAGCCGGACATTCACCGACCAAGGTCCACGGCCCATTTCTATCTTCAAAGCGGATCGCATAGCCGTCCATCGCCGACATATCGGCCGCCGGTTGCTCGCGCTTGGCGATCAGGTCTGTGGCGATATAGCGGCCGAGCGCATCATGGACGGAAAGCGTTTCGGCGGGCAGGCGGGCCGCCAGCGCGATCAGGCGCTGCTGCGCTTCGTCGAGAGGCAGCAGCGCGCTCATCGCGCGACCCAGTCTCCCGATTTTCCGCCGCTTTTCGAGAGCAGCCGGATGTCGCTGATCACCATATCCTTCTGCATCGCCTTGGACATGTCATAGATTGTGAGGAGTGCGATGGAACAGGCTGTCAAAGCTTCCATTTCGACGCCGGTCTTGCCGGACAGGCGGGCCATGGACGAGACCTTGATAGCGTCATCGAGAAAGGTGAAATCGACCGCCACCTTGGTGAGCGCCAGCGGGTGGCACAAGGGGATGAGATCGCTGGTCTTTTTTGCCGCCATGATCCCGGCAATGCGGGCGGTCGCCAGCACATCACCCTTCTTCATGGCGTTCGCTTTTATAGCCTCCAAAACTTCCGTTTTCATCGCGATCCGGCCCTCAGCATGGGCTTCGCGAACGGTGTCGGCCTTGCCGCCCACATCAACCATATGGGCCGCGCCGTCGCCGTCGATATGGGTCAATTTGCTCATTGGGTTCCTGTCAGCAGCTGCCGGGTTGCGCTCTCCACATTAGCCTGCCGCATCAAGGATTCACCTACCAAAAAGGCGCGCGCGCCGGATTGCGACAAGCGCTGGCAATCCGCATGGGTGAATATGCCGCTTTCGGAAACCATGATCCGGTCGTTGGGCACCAGCTTGGCCAGCCGTTCGGTCTGGTCGAGGCTGGTCTCGAAGGTCTTGAGATTGCGGTTGTTGATGCCGAGCAGGGGCGATTGCAGTTTCAGCGCCCGTTCGAGCTCCGCTTCGTCATGCACCTCGATCAGCGCGTCCATACCGAGTGACAGGGCTTCCGCCTCGATCTCCGCTGCCAGAGCATCGTCCAGCACCGCCATGATGATCAGGATAGCGTCCGCACCCAGCGCCCGCGATTCAGCGACCTGCCAGGGGTCGACCATGAAATCCTTGCGCAGGCAGGGCAGGTTGACGGCGGTGCGAGCGGTGACAAGATAATCATCGGCGCCCTGAAAATAGGGCTGGTCGGTCAGAACCGACAGACAGGCGGCTCCACCCGCCTGGTAGGCGCGGGCGTGAGCGGGAGGATCAAAATCCTCGCGGATCAATCCCTTGGACGGGCTGGCCTTCTTGATCTCCGCAATCAGGGCGAAGCCGTCAGCCGATTTTTCCCGGATGGCGGCGATGAAGCCACGCGGCGGGGTCTGGTGCTCGATATCGTCGCGCAGCGCCGCGGCTGATACATTAGCCTGCTGTTGCCGGACATGGTCGCGTTTGGTGGCACAGATTTCATCAAGCTTGTTCATTGATTGGCGATCCAGCAGTTGAGCATGGCGTTGGCAAGTCCCTTGTCGAGCGCTTCTGCGGCTTCCTCGACGCCTTCTTCCCAGCTGTCGACTTCGCCCGCAACCATCAGCGCCGCCGCGCTGTTGAGCAATACGGCGTCGCGATAGGCGGACTTCTCGCCCTGCAGCAGCGATTTGAGTGCCGCAGCATTATAGTCGGCTTCGCCGCCCTTTATCGCTTCCGCCGGGTGGCGGGTCAGGCCTGCATCTTCCGGTGTTATGCGGCTGATCGTGACGCTGCCGTCGCTGATCATGGCAACGCGGCTGGGGCCGGAGATGCTGAGCTCGTCGAGCCCTTCCTCGCCGGAGACGATCATCGCCTTGTCATAGCCCAGTTGCAGCGCCGCTTTGGCATAAGTTTCGACCAGATCGGGCGAGGCCACGCCGATCAGCTGGCGTTTAACCTTCGCGGGATTGCACAATGGGCCGAGCAGATTGAAGATCGTCCGGCGGCCGATGGCCTTGCGGATCGGTCCCAGCGGACCGAGCGCGGGATGATGGTTGGGCGCGAAGAAAAAGGCGATGCCGATGTCGCGCAGATTTTGCTCGGCCTTGTTGGCTGCTTTCGCCAAATCCAGCCCGAGCGCTTCCAGCGTGTCCGCCGCGCCTGATTTGCTCGATGCGGCGCGGTTGCCATGCTTCGCCATCGGTATTTCACAGGCGGCGACCACCAGCGCGGTGGCGGTGGAAATATTCAGGCTGTGGCTGCCATCGCCGCCGGTGCCACAGACATCAATCGCATTGGCAGGCGCGTCGACGCCGATCATCCGCGCGCGCATTTCTGTTGCTGCTGCTGCGATCTCAATGGCAGTTTCGCCCCGGTCGGCTAGCGCGACCAGAAAGGCGGTGATTTCGTCGGCGGAACAGGAGCCATCAAATATCGCGGAAAAAGCTTCGCGAGCAGACGCTTCGGACAGGGCGCTCGCCGGATCGGGCAAGGTCATACCCTTTCCTTCGCTTCGATCCCCGCAATCGCCATGAAATTGGCCAGCAGCGCGTGCCCATGTTCGGTGGCGATACTCTCAGGATGGAATTGCACGCCGTGAATCGGGAGGCTTTCGTGGCGGAAGCCCATCACCGAACCGTCATCGGCGGTCGCGTTGACCGGCAGGCAGTCTGGAATATCCTCGACAATCAGCGAGTGATAGCGGGTCGCGGTATAAGGCGAGGGCAGGCCGGCAAAGACGCCGCTGCTGTCATGGGTGACCGGCGATGTCTTGCCATGCATCAGCCCGCCGCGCACGACCTTGCCGCCGAAATGCTGACCGATGCTCTGATGGCCGAGACACACGCCGAGCAAGGGCCTTGCCGCATCGGCGCAGGCCGCGACCAGATCAAGCGATATGCCGGCTTCATTGGGGGTGCAGGGACCTGGTGAAATCAGGAGGGCCTGTGCGCCGGTGGCCAGCGCTTCGCTGGCGCTCAGCGCGTCGTTGCGCTCTACGCGAACCTCCGCGCCCAGTTCCATCAGATAATGGACCAGATTGAAGGTAAAGCTGTCATAATTGTCGATAACCAGAATCATCAACCGCGTCTAACGGGCCGTGTTTGACCGGCCAAGCAGAATTTCGTTCTTTCCGCTGTTTGATGCTGATCGGGGGGCGACCAGACAGCGCAATTTTTCGATCAACAGCAATTGTAATTTGCGCGCCGAGCGTCCACAATATTATCAATTGAAACCAAAGGATCTTCCAATGAGAACCAGTCATGTTTTCCTGTCCGCAGCTGCATCGCTGCTCGCCCTCTCGGTTAGTGCACCAAGCCTGGCAAAAGACGCTGCCGCCGAAGTGACGGCAGATGAAAATGTTGCGAATACAGAAAAAGCGGAAATCGGCGCATGGGGAATTGATCTCTCCGCGCGGGACATGTCGGTGACACCCGGTGCGGATTTCTTCCGTTATGTGAATGGGCATTGGTTGGATACGGTAGAGATTCCCGAGGACCGGTCGCGCTATGGTTCGTTCGACATATTGCGGGAACGATCCGACGATCAGGTCCACGCGATACTCGACGATCTCGCCGCACGCGGTGACGGAGCCGATGCGCTGGATCAGAAAGTCGGTGCATTTTACGGCGCATGGATGGATCAGGCTACAATCGAAAAACTCGGAACCAAGCCACTCGAACCATATCTCGCGAAGATAAAGGCCGTCGAGGATCGCGCGGGATTGCTGAAACTGTTCGGAACCGTCGGCTATGCCTCGCCGGTCGGGGTGGGTACCTTGCCTGATCCTGCCAATCCCACCCGCTATGTTGTGGCAGCCGGTCAGGCTGGACTGGGCATGCCCAGCCGCGACTATTATCTCAAGGAAGGCGCGGAATATGACACGTTTCGCGCGGCCTATCGGGATTATCTGATCAAAATCCAGGAACTGGCCGGTATCGGCGATGCTGCTGCCAAGGCCGACCGGATCATTGCACTGGAAACGGCCCTCGCCAAATCGCAGTGGGAGCCCGAGCGGCAGCGCGATATCAAACAGATTTACAACCCGATGAATCGCGAGCAGTTGATGGAACTGGCGCCGGAATTCGACTGGACCAGCTGGCTGGAAGCCAGCGGCTTTGGCAAGGTCGATACGATAATAGCGGCCGAAACAACCGCAATCACCGCGAGTGGCAAACTGCTCGAAACTGTCCCGGTCAGCACCTGGAAAGACTATCTGGCGGCGCATTTCATCAGCGATAATGCGGACTATTTGCCGAAGGCGTTCGACGAGGCAAAATTCAATTTCTTCAGCAAGGCGCTGCGCGACATTCCGGTCCAGAAAGAGCGCTGGAAACGGGGTGTCGATCTGGTCAACGGTCATATCGGCGAAGCGATCGGCCAGAAATATGTCGATCGCCACTATCCTGCCGAAAGCGAGCGTCAGATGACCGAACTGGTCGCCAATCTGACTGCGGCTTTGGGCGAACGGATCAGCAAGAGCGACTGGATGGATGCAGCGACCCGCGGCGAAGCACAAAAGAAGCTCGACGCTTTTGAACCCCGGATCGGTTACCCGTCGAAATGGATCGATTATTCTCCGCTCGTGGTGAAGCCGGATGACGTGCTCGGCAATGTCCAGCGGGCCGCAAAATTTGCGTTCGATGTCGATCTGGCTCGCTTGCCACATCCGGTCGATCGCGAGCTGTGGGAAATGAATTCGCAAACCGTGAATGCCTATTATAATCCGCTGCTCAACCAGATCACTTTTCCAGCGGCGATATTGCAGCCGCCGTTTTTCGATCCCAACGCCGACCCCGCGGTCAACTACGGCGCGATCGGCGGTGTGATCGGCCATGAAATCGGCCACGGCTTTGATGATCAGGGGCGCCAGTTTGACGGCACCGGCAAGCTGCGCGACTGGTGGACAAAGGAATCCGCAGAAAAATTCGAAGCGCGGACAAAATTGCTCGGGGCTGCCTATGACAAGTTTGAACCGGTTCCCGGCGTTCACGTCAACGGCCAGCTCACGATGGGCGAAAATATCGGTGATCTGGGCGGCCTCGAGATGGCCTATTCCGCCTATCGCCGATACGTCGCCAGCCATGGCGAGCAGCCGGTAATCGACGGTCTGACCGGCGACCAGCGCTTCTTCCTGTCCTGGGCCCAGGTCTGGCGCGGTAAATCCCGCGAAAACGCGCTGCGCGAGCAATTGCTCACCGATCCGCACAGCCCGACGGAATATCGGGTGGATGGCGTTGTCCCCAATATCGACGCCTGGTACAAGGCATTTGATATCACGCCCGACAGCGCCATGTATATTCCGCCCGAAAAACGCGTGAAGATCTGGTAGGCAGGATAATGAGCGAACCTGTAACCGTAACCGTGCCCCACAAACTGGGATTGACCGAAGCCAAAAGCCGGATCGGCAGTGGTGTCCACACTTTGAGCGATATCATCCCGGGTGCCAGCCTGACCGGTCATCGCTGGGAAGACGACCATCTTCACTTCACTCTCGAGGCCGTCGGCCAGCGGATCGTCAGCGACATGCACGTCCGCGAAGATGAGGTGTACGTTGTTCTCGACCTGCCGCCGATGCTGGCGATGTTCGCCAACAAGATAAAGGCAAAGCTGATGAAGGAAGCGCCGAAGATGCTGGAGTAGGTCGGTTGGCCCCGAATGGCCTTAAGCCGTAAACCGACGAAAGCGTTGATCATTTCTGACGTCAGCAATTGGGAGCAATTGGGTGGTTTTCGGACAGGCCTGTTTTGGGTGCGAAGTTAGGGATAGACTTTAGATGCTCTGGTCGGATTGGATGAAATGCAGCAGATTGCGCAAAATTCTTCGGATCCTTCTATTGTGTACACCCCCGATTTTCGATCAATTTCAAAATAACCAATTCAGACATATTTTTTGGAATTTGGGAATGGAGCATGGATACACACCTGAACAATCCATGACAATTATCTAGCTGAATGTATTTCCGGTCTCGACTATGCGGAGATAAAAGGTTCGGGAAAGAAAACGGAGTCCGGGGAAATCATGCTTTGCTTATGAACATTTACCGACAAACGCGAAAGGTGTTGGGCCGGTCTAAATGGCTGACTGAAACGGCTGT
This sequence comes from Parasphingorhabdus sp. NYA22, assembly GCF_976973735.1. NCBI lineage: Bacteria > Pseudomonadati > Pseudomonadota > Alphaproteobacteria > Sphingomonadales > Sphingorhabdaceae > Parasphingorhabdus > Parasphingorhabdus sp. NYA22. Next base: position 1,763,256 of record NZ_OZ333477.1, read on the forward strand.
TATGCTTGCCGCTGCCCGTTTTCTCGTTAAATTTATCCCCTTTCGATATTGGCATAAAACCCTCGGCGATATTGACAGCGTGTCGCGTCAAGAAAAGCGGCTGGCAACTTCGGTTGAAGCCGGCAGCGAAGCGGCGCTAGTCGGCCGATGGGTGCGTAACACTGCCTCTAAAGTACCGTTTAAGGCGGTCTGCCTGCCACAAGCGATGGCTGCGCGTTGGATGTTGACGCGTCGCAATATTTCAACCCAGTTATTTATTGGTGCAAGAAGAGACCGGGACACAAAAGAATCTCAGTTCCATGCCTGGTTGATGCACGGTGAAGTCTGCGTGACCGGTCAGCATGAGAGAAAAGAATTTCAAGCCTTCGGGCAATTGGACGACTTCTAACGAAACCGCAAATTGCCGTTCGTCAGTGGAATACTTCCCTGCATTTTGCGCACGCAGTCCATTTCTATAAATTCAAGGCAGAATTGCAAATCGTTAGATATTGAATTTTAACGAAAATTTCCCCATGACCATCGGATGACTACTAGCGCGTCTGAAATTTTGGCGGCGGAAGCCTCGGTCCGCTATGGAGAAGTGCCGAAAGTTCTGAAAGACGCGCTGACAGAAGCGCCAACATTTGCGATTTCAGCAGATGCGTTCCAGTTGAAATTGCCGAGTGGGCTAAAATTCCATTATCAACGCGGGAATGGAGTCATTGTATCGAAACCCGAGAATATTTCCGATTCAGAGGTCCTGCTGTTTCTGAATGGTTCTGTTTACGGCGCAATTGCGTGGCTCAATGGCTATGTACCGCTCCACGCCTCCGGAGTGGTCCATGATCGTAAAGTATATGCCTTCACTGGAAATTCGGGAGCGGGGAAATCGACTTTAGCCGCTGCGCTCGGATCAAGGGGTTTCCCTTTGCAGGCTGACGATGTTCTGGTGCTTGATTTGAACGCTCCCAACGGGATTGTCTGTTTACCGGGACATAAGCAGATAAAATTGTGGGGAGACGCGTTGGAGCTGACGGGAGCCACCGCCGAAGCTCGGGTTCGGCCTGATCTCGACAAGTTCTATGCCTTGCCACCAGCCGGCTTGTCGGCTGAACCACTGCCCTTTGCACATTTAAGCTTTCTGGAGGATCGCGCCAGTCAACCGATAGAAACTTCCATCTCCGGTATTGAGCGGTTTACGCGTGCCCGTACGGCCTTCTACCGACCCAGATTCTACAACTCGATTGTTGAAAAAATGGATCTGTTTTCGACCATTGAACGGATCAGCCGGCAAATACCGATGTCGCGCTTTGACCGTCCGCGCGGTAGCAAACAGTTTGACAAGGTCGCCGATTTTGCGGCCGCTGCCATTCAGAGTAATCATGGATAGCGATTTGCCGGTAGGGAAAATTGACTGGCTGGCATCCTACCCGAAATCAGGCAACACCTGGATGCGAATGTTGCTGTCCAATTATTTCAGCGAACAAGACGATCCGCATGACATTAACAAGCCCGGTATAACCAATGGCATCGCTTCATCACGCATGCTGTTTGACGAGTTTTTGGGGATCGACAGTTCAGACTTGACGGCCGAAGAAGTCAAAACACTTCAACCGCATATTTACAAGTTGCTAACGGAACATAACCGGCAGCATCACTGGCTGAAGGTCCACGATGCCCAAGCAATGCTTCCCGATGGTCGGTGGCTTTTCCCGCCTGCGGTCTCTGGTTCGGTAGTGTATCTAATTCGGAATCCGCTGGATGTGACTGTTTCTCTCGCATTTCATGACGGGCATGAGGATATGGACCGCGCGGTTAGCAAAATGTGTAATCGCGATATGGCGCTTGGGGGAGAACAACGGGCGCAGTTGCGGCAATTTATGGGCAGTTGGAGCGATCATGTCCGCAGTTGGACCGACCAATCGGAGATTCCGGTACTGGTCGTCCGGTATGAGGATATGCTTGCAGATACTATTTCCGAACTAGAGCGGGTCATTGCTTTTGCGCGCCCGGATAAAGCGGTAGAAATTTGGCGTCTGGAAAAGGCTGTCAGAAACGCAGCTTTTGATAAAATGCAGACTGCTGAAAGCGAAACTCGTTTTCGAGAAACGCCATCAAAAGCGAAGCGGTTTTTTCGCAATGGAAAGGCCGGTGATTGGAAAAACCATCTTTCGAATGAACAAGTGAACCGCATTTGCGAGTGCCATGTTAATATCATGAAACGGTTCAACTATGGCCTTTAGAAATGAGCAGCTGGAATGAAGAACAACATGATTTATCGTAAGGCGATCAGCCATTTTCTCGAAACCGAATTAGACGGCGAACTGGTGTTGATGAACACGAAATCCGGGCGGTTTCATGCTCTGAAAGATACCGGCCTGTCGATTTGGCGATTAATTGACGGATCGAACAATCTGGAGTCGATCAAAGATATGATTATCGACCAATATGGCATTGATGCTCAAACTTGCGACATTGAGGTCAATGCTTTTGTAGATGCTATCGTCGAGGCCGGCCTCGTTGAACCAGCGTAGCGCATCGACCTGACCCGACTAAAATTGGCAGAAACCAAATATTGGGAATCTGGACCAGCGGCGACCGATAAGTGGTTATGATGTCGTTGGATCGGTACCATTAGCAATACCCTGAACGTCGCTAAGCGGACCAACGAAACTATTGATACCGTCGACTCCATCCAAGTCAATGAGCTGCGGCGTCGTCCATTTTTCTGAAGCTGCTGGACTTTCAAGCTTCTTCAATTGATCCTTTGAAATATCATTCATATTGAATTTCCTTCTTTCCAAAGACATAAAGACATTGTGCAATGGCACAATATCAATTTTGATTGTGACTTAGGTGGCGATAACAAACTTTTTGGCTTCAAGCCGTTTGATCAGGACAGAGTTCTCTCTCAGGAAGGCTTGCTCGCTTGGTGCTTTCGCAGATTGTCAGCCCAGCGGCGCCCGGACCCGGATCAGACCAACCGGCAAGGGCACCTCGGCTCAATCGTTCTTCCCGTTCACCCAATTGATGAAGCGCGAAGCGGTTATCGCGCGCCCGATCCCGACCATTGCCAGCATGTAATCGGGGTGGTCGGCTTTCCCAAGTGGCGTCTTGTCTGGCCAGCTATCCAGTATCTTGCGGATGCGCGGGACGTCGAACATGCGGGCCAGTTTGGGATCGGCGGCCATCCGGTCGATGTCCTGACGATAGCGGTCGAGATCACGAGTCATGCGGAGGTGCCAGTCCGCCGCCTGCCGCCCGCGCGGCGCGGTCAGAATCTCTTCGGGTAGCCTGTCCTTCATGAGCCTGCGGATCAGCCAGCGATCCCGCCCCTTGCTCATGAACTGCTGTTCCGGAATAGCTGAACAATATTCTGATATGCGCTGGTAGTTGAGCGGGTTTCGGCCTTCCATCCCGTATAGTGTCTGCATCGCAAGTCGCTCGGATGCGCCCAATTCCCTGGCACCTGAATTGGTCATATGTTTCATCAATTGGCGAGAACTGCGAAAGCTACTGTAGCTATCGTCCCAGCCCATTTCTTTGGCCCTGCTATCAACATTCATTTCGGCGGCGAAATCAGGATGGATTGCAGAAAAGCTCGCCCATCCTGTTTGGTTGAGGTTGCCGCGCAGGCGATTGATCTTTCTGGATATTGATGCGGGCAACAGAGGACGAAAAACGCGTCTATAATAGGATTTCAATAAGCCTTGGCTATCATTAAGCTTGGCCAAGTGTCCATGCAACTCGCCCCAGCGACCCCGCACAAAGAGATTGGGATAATTCATACGATTGCTGAACGAGAGAGACCGATTCCCGCCGCCTCCGCCAATTTGTATATTGCGCCCGTTGGCCCTCACTCTTTTGTTAATCGCGATGCCCCCGTAGTTATTGTTCCAGGCGTGAGGCGGCGATTCCGCCAGTCGAAACATAGTATCCAGTTCATGGTCGAGAGCCAATCCGGCACCGTCGATGAACTCGACCGAGAATTCCGGGTATTTTTGCACGAATGCCTTGACCGGACCTGACTCGTCGCCGATCCGACCAGCGCCATATGTCCGCCCGTCCCACCCCGGTTCCGGCACGGTGGTAAAGCCAATCAATGGCTCGGCTGTGGTTATTGAACCGCGTTTGAGTGCTTCAATGGCGTAAACGGCAACCGTCGAGGAATCGAGGCCAGCGCTGATCGTGAAGGCCGGTGTGACAATCCCGCGCATGGCGTCCTCCACTGCGTCCCGCATCAGAGCATCTGCAGCCTCGACATATTCATCATCGTTTGCCAACCGGACCGGTTCCACCTGACCAAAGTAAAAATATTGCTGCACCTCAATGGCGTGACGGGAAATTTCCAGCCAATGGCCCATCGGCAGGTTTTGTATTTGCTTATAGAAAGTCCGACTTTTGTCCTGATTGTTGAGGATGAGCATGTCGGCCATACGCTGCTCATCAAGTTCGCGCGGAACATGGGGCAGGGCGAATAGCCCTCTTGGTGCGGAGGCGATAGCGAATGACCGGTTTGTTTCATGATAGACCAACGGAGGCGCCCCGAACGGCGATCGTGCTGCGATCAGCTTTCCTGTCGCTTCATTGGAAAAAATGAGTGCAAATTCGCCTTCAAGCCGGTCGAGAGCGGCTTTCCCCCATTTGCGCCAGGCAGCGAACGCAATCTCGCCGTCCGCCATCGTCCTTATTTGCGCTGCCTCCAAACCCACGGCACGCGCCAAGTCCTTGCGAAAATGGAGACGACCGCTAAAGACGAACGCCATGGAACCCTCGACTATCGGCTCGCGGTCATACCGATCTTCCGGTATAAAATCGGCAAGCTTGTTCCAGCACAGACCGACATTTCCCAACCGGCAATGGTTCTGGCTTAGCGGTCCGTAAATTTGAAGCGCAGCCGCCATCCGCTCGATATGATTAGCTGAAACAGGCGTTCCGTCTCGTTCGAAAATTGCCCCTATTGCAGCCATATGCTCATGCCTCTAACATTTGGCTTTTGCATGTATCGCCAATTTCAGTTCAAGGCGATCTGGAACATGCGGTAAATTGTGTCAAAGCCTTAGTTGCAGCGTTAAATCGATGGGAGAGGACAAGGCCCCGTAAATACGCCGTTCCTAGACATCAGCGGCTGTGCCTGGCCAATTCTCGCCCGGTGAATTTGCGGACGCGAAACTAATATTGAAATAAACATTGCGCCGACAGGGGGGCATCTCGGCCATCTGGAGCACGACATTGCGCCAGATACCGTTCCCTGCCTGCTTTTGGAAAGAGAACGTGGTTTGGCGGACAATCCTGCCAGAAAGTTTAAAAGGCACAAGCCGCGCAATTGTGGTCGTTTGATAACTATCAAATGCTAACCAAAACTGGCCGTTTATGTGGGGAGAGAAACTCGCAACAACCTGCACGAATTCGTCTGATGCAGAGCTAATCCAAATAGTGGTGAATGTTACAATTCTTGAAGATTGTCTCTCCCTGGTCTGCCTTATTTCCCGATCGTCATGCGGCACAGAAGCGTGTTGTCCTGCACCAGATCATCGCTCCAGACGAGCTTGGCGGAAGCATCCCACTGAATCTCGTCATAGCCATCCTTCGGGCTCACCTCTTGCACGCTGTGTTCCACTGCCGCAGGCCAACTGCTGTCGTCAAAGTCAGTCGCGGTCCAGTTCGCCGGGATTTCTGTTTTGACAGAAGCGCACGCACCTTCACCTACGACGGGATCTTTTTCCTTGGCACATGACCGGTCTACGGGAGCACGGTGGACGACCATACAACGCATTGTCTTGTCGGTAGCGGCGATAACCTTGCCCGTCTTGGCGTCCCGGAACTGCGCGATCATCCCGCCGTCGCCCATCTGTTGCCGGTTCGTGCCAATATACTCCAGGCCTGTATCGTTTTCTTTGAAATCCTTGGCCATGAACGCGACGGTCATCGGCAACTGGTTTTCGAGTGTGATGGTTTCGGCATTGAACGAGCGCTCGGTTGTGATCGGCACGCTGTCTTCCAGAACCTTTTCACCGTTCACATACATTTCGAACCAGTTGTCGACCCATATTTCGGCGGTCACCCCGGAACTTTGGTCTTTATCTGCGGACACAGCTGGATTCTGATCCTGAGTCGCCGCGCATCCTGTGCTGAGAAGAAATGCCATCACCAGTAGTTTATGCATCAGATTTACCTTTTTCTTTCAATTCTCTGTCGGCGATAAGCCCCCCCCCACCTGCAATAACGCGAAAGGCAGGCTAATTGCGCGTATCACCGGCAATATTCTCCGGTTATCGGCGCGCCGTCATTGGTGACTGTCCGTGTTTCGAACGTATAGCAACCCGCCGTCTTTCCCGGCTTGTAGCGAATATAATATGCTTCGCCCTGATAGGTGTAGTCCATGCTGCGTTGGCCGGATTCGTCTTCCGAGAACACCAGATTTTCCACTCCGCCTTGTGGTGGAACACCCGGATCGAGACCGGGTACACCAGATTTCGGAACCAAAGGGGAAATCCTGGGCAACTCGCGCATATTGGCAACCACGCCCATCAGGCATTGGACAATATACGGCGCCTCGGCCGATGTATGATAGCGGTAGCCATAAGAAGCATCGGGCTGCCCGTTGCAGACATCCAGTGCGCCGGCGGCGATCGTGGTCCCGTCAGGATTATTGTCGCCGTAAATTGGAAAGCCGTCAAAGGCCCAGCCGATAATCGCTGCATCGCCTTTATTCTTCATCTGATCAACCATGCAGGTGGGTTTTACGTGATAGTGATAATCGTCCCCCCGGCCTGCATGTCCGCCGCACACATCAAGCTGCTCGGTTTGCAGCGTATCATGCTGCGTCTGGTGGTGATGGAGATCGGCAACGGTCATCTCGCCTCCGCCGGTATAATCGAAAATGGGAACGCCATTCACGGCAACCCCCAGAGCGGCGTCCCTGGTCTGCGGCGTATCACCCAAGACCGGCTCGAGCGGGAGCGGCGCGGCGTAACCTTCTGCCGGCACCGGAACCTGTTCGTTTGTTCCCTTTATGCCGGTCATCAGAATATGGTCGGGATAGCTATTGGAATGTATGACGGCCTTGCCATCTGCGCAGTCCACCGAAACCTTCTCCCCGAATCCCGCATCGTTGACCGACGCAGTAACTTCGGCGCAGCGGGTTCCATTCTGAGCCGTGTTCAACGCGGTTGTCGGTGAACATGCGGCAGACAGACCCACCAAGGCCAGAATTGGCAGTGTTTGGGATATTACAGCGAGGTTTTTTACAAACACATTCAGGCCTTCTTGTTTTTCGGTTTCACTGCGTCCCGATTCACAGGAGCAATATTTGTTCAGCCAAGTCCTTCGCAGTCCATTTCAGCTAAAGCTTGTCAGGCCGCATTACCAACAACGGCACCGGTCATGCCGTTGATAAGAGCTACCGGCGGCGCATCCTCGGCTGGCAGCATAGCATATGTAGCATACAGACTAGGCTGTGATAAAAGTATCTTGTATCAATTTGTCGCCAGATCGCCTGCATGACATTCAATGCTAATCCCTTCCGGCCTGAGGAAGGGAGACGGCTACAATATGAGTAAGAGTTTCGTTAATCAGCCGTTTCGCGTGCCTTTGTCGGACCAGTCGCTAGCGGGCCGAACCCGGACCTTAGGCTCTGCCTCACTTGTTGGCAGTTTTAAGCAAAGGAATAAACTGTCCGGAATGACCGGAACTGGTTCGCTTGCCGACGGACAGAAACTGCACGCGCCATGCCCCTTTTGCGGCCATAGCGAAGCTTATAAATCACTCCCCAAATCCGAAATCCCGCGCGCGCTTCACCGGTTCTTTCGCAGGTGCCAGCAACACACCCGCCTTTGCCCGACATTGCCGGGAAGCTGCGGGCCGGTTTGCATATGATGTACAAGATGCCTATGCCATTCCGCCATAATTCTGCACAAATGGGGGTACAGAGTGAAATATATTGGTCGCGTCGCACTGGTAAGTGGCTCTTTGCTCTTTGCACAATCGGCGCAGGCCGAAGTAATCTTTGGCCCTCGCGTCTCCTATTATTTCGACAATAGCAATTTGCGTACGTCCAATCTGACGGATGATAATGAGCTGATTGCATCTTTCGATGTCTCGCCAGAGGTCGAGCAATTTCTCGCCCAGACACCGGATGCCAGTTTGGAGGTGGAGGACAGGGCATCATCCATCGGCGACCAGATTGCCTATCCGATGATCGGAGCCGCTATCTCGATTGGCGACGACAAGGACCGGTTCACACTCACCGGAATGTTCGGTTCCGGATCGGGCAATCGCACCCAGACGCTGATCACCAACAAGCGCCTCAATAGTGGCGTGCAGACGATTACAGACCTGCAAGTCATTGATGCCGCGATAGACAATGAAATCGATCGCTACGATATCGAACTGACCTGGCAACGGCGGTTGAACGAAAAACTGGCTCTGTCGGGAGGCTTGCGATACGAGCGTCTGGACGTCAACGCATCGGGTCAGCTTTCCGCCGACGTTTCGTTCAACATCGACAATTTTGCCAATGCCACGCTGAACCCGACGCGACCCGCGCAACCGCCGGTGAGCCTAGGTTTTGCCGATCTGTTGCTTGACACAAAAATCGAGATATTCAGCGCTCGTCTCGGGGCGACAGCCTTTGTCCCGATCGACAATTCGATAACCGCATTTTTCAACGGAATGCTCCATGTCAGCCATCAGCCGGATTATAAGGTCGCGGCCTCCTTGCTCTCGCTAAGTCCCGAAACGGTTATATTTGAGGAGGTCGGAGAAACCAGCGTCGGTCCCGATATCGCGGTCGGCCTGCAGGCGGGCATTGCGGAAAATATTTCGCTCGATATCCGCTATCGAGCAATCTTTTTCTTCCCGGTGTCGGGCGATCTTTCCTTCAACGATGCGCGGGTCAATCACGGAGTCAATCTGGGCGTTTCATTCCGTCTGTGATCTTGTCTGACTGTTGACCGTTTGTCCGGGCCTATTCATTCACTGCCCGAAACCGGCATCCTGCGCCCGCTTCACTGCTTCTTTGGCCGCTGCTAGTAAAGCGCCGGCCTTGGCCCGGCATTCGGCCAGCTCATAAGCGGGATCGCTATCTGCGACGATCCCCGCGCCGGCCTGCACGTGCAGCATGCCGTCCTTCACAATCCCGGTGCGCAGGACGATACAGCTGTCCATGCTGCCATCGGGAGAGAAATAGCCGACCCCGCCGGCATAGGCGCCGCGGGTTTCGGGCTCGAGTTCGGCGATAATCTGGCAGGCACGCACTTTCGGTGCGCCGCTGACCGTACCGGCGGGGAAGCCGGCGAACAGGGCGTCGAGCGCATCCTTGTCAGGTGCCAGCTCTCCGACCACGTTGGAGACGATATGCATGACATGGCTGTAGAACTCGACCGTATAGCTGTCGGTGACCTCGACGCTGTTCGCGCTAGCCACCCGGCCAACGTCGTTGCGGCCGAGATCGAGCAGCATCAGATGTTCGGCCCGTTCCTTGGGATCGGCGAGCAGGCTGTCCTTGTTCGCCTTGTCCTCGGCAGTATTTTTGCCGCGCGGGCGGGTGCCGGCGATCGGGCGGATGGTTACTTCGCCATCGCGCGCGCGGACCAGTATTTCCGGGCTGGACCCGGTTAGGGCAAAACCGGGCAGGTCGAGAAAGAACAGGAAGGGTGAGGGGTTGATCCGTCGAAGCGCGCGATAGAGCTCTATCGGCGGCAGGGTGAAGGGTGTGGTGAAACGCTGTGCCAGCACCACCTGGAAAATGTCACCGGCCTCGATATAATCCTTGGCGCGCAGCACCATTTCGCCATATTTCTCGGCGGATATTTGCGGGGTGAATTCTATGTCGTCACCCTGGCGGAGGCCGGGGCCGCCTTCGGCACCAGATGCGCTCGACGGCGAGAGGCCCCGGCCTTCGCCGGGGCGACGGATTTCGATCAGACCGCGCTCGACCTCATCCAGCCGTTCCTTTGCGGATTCGATCTTGGCTTCGCTATCGCCGTCAGTTTCGGGCCATACCGGAGCGACCAGAAACAGCTCATCAGCCAGCCGGTCAAAAATCAGGATCACCGTCGGCCGGACAAACAGCATGTCGGGCAGGTCCAGCTCGGATTGAGGGGCGCGGGGGAGCTTCTCGACCAGCCCGATGGTTTCATAGCCGAAATAGCCAACCAGACAGGCGAGGGCGCGGGGCAATTCTTCCGGCACGTCCATCTGGCAGGCCTTAACCAGATTGCGCAGGACGGAGAGGCTGTCGCCGCTCTCCGGCGTAAAGGCTTCGCGGTCCTGCAGCCATGTGCGATTGATCGCGGCCTTCTCGCCATCAGCGCGGAACACCAGATCGGGTGCAAGGCCGATCATGCTGTGCCGTCCTCTGGTCTCGCCACCTTCAACCGATTCGAGCAGATAGTCGCCGCGGCCATCTTCCATCAGCTTCAAGGCAGCGGACACCGGCGTTTCGGTGTCGGCAACCTGCCGCCGCCAGATCAGCGCCGGCTTGCCGCTGTCGAGAGCCGCGCGCGCCGCTTCTATTCCGAAACTGCCACCCATATTGGGATCAGTTACCGCCGAGCAGCTGGTTTTTCAGCGCAGTCAGCGTATCCTCGTTACGCTCGACGCCGATATCCGCCTTCATCGCATTGATGAACTGTGCGGTATATTCGTTGCCGAACACCTGTTTGAACTGCGTCTTGGTGGCGTTCAGCAAATCTTCCCGTTTCGAGGCATCGCCGCGATTGAGCTTGTCGAGCACGACCACGAACCATCCCTGATCGCGCGGCGCAGCCAATGACTTTGCCGTGCCCTGCGCCATGCTGAACATCAGGCTGAGCGGCGCGGGGACCTGTCCCTGCTGGCTTTGCCGTGCGAGTTCGGCCCGTGTGGAGCTGATCTTCTGGACATTCGGCAATTTGACCCCGGCGTCGGCGACAGCCTTGGACAGGGACGTGCCGCTGCTGACTGCCTTGGCAATCTTGTCGGCGACGGCTTTCGCCTTTTTCGATCCCTGATCCAGCATATAATCGCGGGTCACAAGTTGCTCGATCTGCGCCAGAGGCGGCGGTGCGGATTCGGTAATTTCCGATACGTCGATCGCGGCATATTTCTCGCCGGGAACGATCTCGACAATCTGCGGATCGGAATCTTCATCCACTGCAAAGGCGATCGGCAATATGCGCTGCATCTCCGGGATCGGCCGGTAATTTTGATCGTTCGGGTTCTGGCCATTTGCGAGGAGCGGCGGGGTGGACTCGATCTTGAGCTCTTCCGCCTTGGCAATGTCGCCCAACGTCGCACCATCGGCAAATTCATCTTCCAGCCGGACGGTCAGTTCGGCCATGGCTTCTTCGATCTTCTCGCGAGTCAGTTCGGTCACAATCTCGCTGCGGACCTGCTCCAGCGAGCGGGCAGGGATTTGCGTGATATCCTGAACCTTGACGATATGCCAGCCGAGCGCGCTTTGCGCCGGTCCGGCAATCGCGCCCGAACGAACGCCAAAGGCGGCATTGGCGACGGCTTGCGACGCGTTATTGGCATAGTCGGTTTTGTTGACCGGTCCCACTGCGGAGGCGGAAAGCCCGACCGACTGTGCGGCCTGCTCTAGCGAGGTGCCGGCCTTGATCTTGTCGGCCAGCGCCTTGGCGGCGGCTTCGGTTGGCAGGATAACCTGATTGAGTTTGCGGGTCTCGCTGGCTGAATAGCGGGAATTGTTCAGTTTGTAATAGCCCGCGATTTCCTTTTCGCTGGGCTTGATCTTGTCGTTGAAACGCGATCTTTCGAACAGGGCATAGCGGATCGTCCGTCGTTCGGGGATCGTGTAGCGCGATGCGTTCTTGGCATAAAAGGCTTCAACGGCTGCTTTTGCCGGTTTGCTGTTTTCAATGAAGGCCACAGACGGAATGGTTGCGATCTGTCCTTCGCGCGATTCAAGCAACAGTGAGGCATAGGGAATGACAAGCTTCTGCGGCACTGCGGCCCCGAACCCGGCTGTCGTCAACAACTGGTCAGCCATCAGATTGCGGGTAAAATCGTCGCGCAACTGGGTTTCGTTGATACCCTGTTGCTGCAAGGCGCGGCGGAAATTTTCTTCGCTGAACTGGCCATCTGCGCCTTGAAAAGTCGGGATGCTGGCAATCTCGCCATCGACCAGGCGCTTGCCGGCAGCCATGCCATATTTGGCACCGAAATCGGCAATGGCAAAGCTGTTGATCAGCCGGTCCAGCACATCGTCAAAGCCACCGCCATTGATGAAGGTCTTGAGATCAAGCCCGGTGTTCTGACGCTGCTCGTTGCGAAAGGCATTGTTTACCGACTGGCCGAGTTCCGCGCTGGACAATTTGCTGTCGCCGACTTTCGCCGCCGTGCCCGAGCCGGTGACCCCGCCGAATGTACCGCTGCTCGACACGTCGGCCGTGGCAAAGGCAATGGCGATCAACCCGACGAAACAAAAGGTCAGAAAAAGGCCCAGTTTCGAGGAAAAAATACGGCGGAAAAAACTGATCATGAAAGAAATGTTCCATTGCGGGAGGTGGATTTGCGCTTGCTTTAGGCGGCTTGGCTTTGTGGTTCAAGCAAAAGACTACGGAAGGAAATTGGCAAGCGGAAGGATATTTGTTAGCGGATGGACATTATAAAAATGGAAAAGGCTAAGGGCATCATGGCAAACCGCAAATATATTGTCGGCAACTGGAAAATGAACGGACTGCGCGAGCAGCTTTCGGATATAGCGGCTATTGCCGCGATCGCCGCCAATCATGAGGGTGCCGATGTCGGCATCTGCCCTCCAGCCACGCTGATTGCCGCAGCCACACAGGCCAATCCGGGCTTTGCCATCGGCGCGCAGGATTGCCATTTCGCCGAAAACGGCGCGCATACCGGATGTCTGTCTGCAGCGATGCTGAAGGAAGCAGGCGCTACTTACTCGATCCTCGGCCACAGCGAACGCCGCGCCGATCAGCAGGAAGGCGATGCCGAAGTAAAAGCCAAAGCAGAGGCGGTCCACGCAGCCGGCATGGGCGCAATTATCTGCGTTGGCGAAACCGAAGAAGAACGCGATGCCGGACAGGCGATTGAAATAGTCACCATCCAGCTCGCCCGCTCCTTTCCCGCCGGCGCCAGCGCAAACTGGCTGACCATTGCCTATGAACCGGTATGGGCGATCGGCACCGGCCGCGTTCCCGAAGCCAGCGATGTCGAAGAAATGCACGCCGCGATCCGGGCGAAGCTCGGAGAATTGATGGGGCAGGGCAGCGACGCCGTGCGCATCCTCTATGGCGGATCGATGAATGGCGGCAATGCAGCCGAGTTGCTGGCGGTTCCCAATGTCGATGGCGGACTGGTCGGCGGCGCAAGTCTGACGGCAGCCAAATTTGGTCCGATTATCGAGGCGGCTGCGGCGGCCTGAAAGGGTTTGATTTAAAAGCATATCTCCCGGCCTGGAGCGCGGCGGATGACCATCTTATCGGAAATATAATTTCCTACATTTGGTATATTCTATCCAACAGCACCTGTTTCCACGCTCTCTCCGCCGCAACTTCGCCAACTTTAGCCGGTTGAGGCAGAGTGGATCATCGCTTGAACTCGGACCGGTCAATCGCTATGTGCGCTGCACGTCGGAGCGCATGCTCGCTATATTAGTTCGGAAAATTCATGTTTCTTTTTCTCACCGTCCTTCAAGCCATTGTCGCCGCCATGCTGGTGGGTGTCATATTGATGCAGAAATCCGAAGGCGGCGGACTGGGTGTCGGCGGCTCGCCATCCGGCATGATGTCGGCGCGCGGCGCAGCGGATTTGCTGACCCGGACGACCGCGGTTCTGGCGGTATTGTTTGTCGCCTTGTCGATCACTCTGGCGGTTCTGGCTGCTGCAGAAGGGAAGGTCGAAACAATCGACCAGAGCCTGCAACGGGATACAGCGCCGATTTCCGCTCCGGCTGACGATGTTCCTCTGGTCGGCGACGATCCATTGGCCGCAGCTGCTGCTGCAGCGGCAGAAGAAGCGCCGGCAACCAGCACGGACAGTTCCATCCCGCTGGACCAATAGGCTTTTTCAAAGCCATCGGCTGACTTTGATTCTCCGGGCATTGCGACCAGTGCCTTCGGGCGCTGCGTCGCTATCCGTTCGATGAGCGGAAAATGACCACCTCCAAATAATATTTATTTCGCTTTTCCGGATTCGCGGGATTGCCATAAGTGGTATTTACGCCTTAAGCCTCTCCTCCCATGGCGCGATATATTTTCATTACCGGCGGTGTGGTTTCCTCTCTTGGCAAAGGTCTGATGGCGGCGAGCCTCGGCGCTCTGTTGCAGGCTCGCGGATATTCCGTGCGAATCCGGAAACTCGACCCCTATCTCAACGTTGATCCAGGCACGATGTCGCCTTATCAGCATGGCGAAGTCTATGTTACCGATGACGGTGCAGAGACCGACCTCGATCTTGGCCATTACGAGCGCTTTACCGGCGTCCCGTCACTGCAATCCGACAATGTCACATCGGGGCGAATCTATCAGTCGATCATTACCAAGGAGCGCCGCGGCGACTATCTTGGTGCGACCGTACAAGTCATTCCGCATGTCACCGACGCGATTCAGGAATTTGCTGAAGACAAGCTCGACGGCATCGATTTCGTCTTGTGCGAAATCGGCGGGACTGTGGGCGATATTGAAAGCCTGCCATTCATCGAAGCGATTCGGCAGTTGCGCAACAAGGTCGGCCGGGACAATGCGATTTCCGTCCATGTCACTCTCGTGCCTTATATCGCCGCCGCCGGTGAGCTGAAAACCAAACCGACCCAGCACAGCGTCCGGGAATTGACCTCGCTGGGCATCCAGCCGGACATATTGCTCTGCCGCTGCGAACATCCGTTGCCCGAGAGCGAGCGGGCCAAAATCGCCCAATTCTGTAATGTTCGCATGGAATCGGTGATACCGGCGCTGGACGCGAGCAATATCTATAACGTGCCGCTGCAATATCATAAGGAAGGCCTGGACCGGGAGGTGCTGCGCGCCTTTTCCATTGATGATGCGCCGGAACCCGACCTGTCACGCTGGTATGACGTCATGGAACGGATCGAGCATCCGGAAGGCGAAGTCATTGTCGGCGTGGTCGGCAAATATGTCGGGCTGCAGGATGCCTACAAGTCGCTTCAGGAAGCCCTGTTCCACGGCGGCCTCGCCAATCGGGTCAAGGTACAGGTTCGCTGGCTCGATGCGGAACTGTTTGAAAATGAAGAGGATCTCGCTGCAAAACTGGAACCGCTTCATGCGATTCTGGTTCCCGGTGGCTTTGGCGAACGCGGGAGCGAAGGCAAGATCGGCTCGGTCAAATTTGCCCGCGAGAATGATATCCCGTTCTTCGGTATCTGTCTTGGTATGCAAATGGCCTGTGTCGAAGCGGCCCGCAATCTGGCTGGCATCGACACTGCATCAACCACCGAATTTGGTGAAACCGAAGAGCCGGTTGTCGGCCTGATCACCGAATGGATGACCGAAGAAGGTCTGCAAAAGCGCGAAGCTGGCGGCGACATGGGCGGTACGATGCGACTCGGCGCTTATGATGCGGTGCTGCAGAAAGGGTCAAAAATCAGCGAAATTTATGGCACTCGCGAAATCAGCGAACGCCACCGCCACCGTTATGAGGTGAACAAGGGCTATGTCGAACGGCTGGAACAAACCGGCCTGATCTTCTCCGGCATGTCACCAGATGGCGAGCTTCCTGAAACCGTCGAAAGGCCTGATCACAGCTGGTTTGTCGGCGTCCAGTTCCATCCGGAACTCAAAAGCAAGCCGTTTGATCCGCATCCGCTTTTTGCCTCTTTCATCGCGGCAGCACTGCAACAAAGCAGGCTCGTCTAGGCGCCGAAATCAATTGTTATCGCTAGATTCCGGCGGATGTCGAATCTGTCCAATATATTTTACAGGATGTGACTATTGTCACACAAATAAAGCATAAGGAAGTTAGCAAAAACTTCCAGACAGGGTCGAGGGATGGTTGCAGTGAGAGCCGAAGAACTGGCAGATATATTGGCGGAACACAGCCTGTTTGCCGATTGCGACGAAGCTGAGCTGGCAGACTTGATATTGCGTGGACATTTCGTGCAATATAAAAAAGGGGACGAACTGATCATGCAAGGTGATCCTGGAAACTCGCTGCTGATATTATTGTCAGGCAATGCGCGCACCAGCATGATCGCCAGCAATGGTTATGAAGTTGTTCTCGATTATGCGGAAGCCGGGCAGGTCCTGGGTGAAATCGCGCTGCTGGATGGTGGCGAACGGACGGCCAGCGTTACTGCAATTGAACCGACGTCGGCGCTTTCGATAACGCGCGAAGCTTTTGAAGATATCTTGGCCAAGCACAAGAATATGGCGCTGCGGCTTTTGAAAGTCATGGCCAAGAGGATCCGGATGGCCAACAGCATGATCGAAGGCGATCGTGCCTATACTTCCGGTCCGCGACTGGCGCGCTATCTGTTGAGACTATCCGTGGTCGGGGCAGAAGAAGGGCGACTGAAGCTGGACCTGAGCCAGAGCGAACTCGGCAACTTTGCCGGCATGTCGCGCGAACATATTAATCGGCAGCTTTCTGCCTGGTCGGAAAGCGAGATTGTGGCAGTGGAGAGCGGAAAGGTCCGGATATTGGACCATGCGATGCTTTCCCATATTGCCGAAGCAGATTCTTGACGAAAATTGGCCTTTTGCGACCCGGGCTAATTATCGTCGAGAGTGACACCAAGCGGGTGTCAGGGGCAGTCGGATCCTCATCCGGCTGCCCCATTTTATTTTTCCATCGATAAAAAAGGCAGCCAGATTGCTCTGGCTGCCTCTGGCTTTCGGTTAAAAGACGCGCTTAAGCGGCTTTGTCTGCTTTCTTTTTCCGCTTGTCGGCGATCTTGGTGACATTGTCGCCCTTGTTGATGGCGATCGTCTGCGGCCGCATCGCTTCGGGGATTTCCCGGACCAGGTCGATTTCCAGCAGGCCATCGGCCAGTTCGGCATTTTCGACGCGGACGAAATCGGCGAGTTCGAAACGCCGTTCAAAGTTGCGGTTGGCGATGCCCATGTGCAGGAACTGCTTGCCTTCATGATCGTCGGCTTTCTTGTTGCCGGCGACGAGCAGCAGGTTCTGCTGGGCGGTGATTTCGATTTCTTCATCCTTGAAACCGGCGACGGCTAGCGTGATCCGATACTGATCTTCGCCGCTGCGTTCGATGTTGAACGGCGGGTAATTCTCGGATTGCTGCGCGCGGGCATTATTTTCAAGAAGGTCGAAAAGCCGGTCAAAACCTACGGTTGAGCGGCGGTATGGGGTAAAGTCAAAACGATTCATATCTATATCCTCTGCAATTGAGCAATGTAAATCTGGACCCGCAAATGCGGCATCCGGTTCGCTGTTGTGAAACCCGAATTGGCGTTCCACACCCATAAAGATATGATCGGTTTGCTGGATTTCAAGAGGAAGAAAAAGGCCGATTGCCAACGGTTTAGAAAATTTATTGCGCAAAAAAAACGCCCGGATGCCAATGAGCACCCGGGCGAAAATGGTGACGAATTAATTCGTCCCCTGTTTTCCCGTCCTATTCAACGCCGCTTGTCCCCCAACATTTGGCGGAACCGGAAGGGATCCCTGAACCATGACCCGTTAATCGAGATGTTTGATTCTGTAACCATGTGTGATCGACTGACATAAATTTGTCATGACAAATTTGGGCGTTTGGGAAGATTGGTCACGGCTTGTGGCATATCGGCAACAGCAGATTTACCACCATGCCACTTGCTTGCCCCGACCAGCGAACGTAAAGGCAGGGAAACCTGATCCAAGGAAGTCGTCGCAAGTCATGCTCCTATCCCGTTATGAATGGGTCATCGCAAAACGTTATCTGTTACCCGGCAAAGGGGAGGGGTTTATCTTCCTCGTTGCCAGTATCAGTCTGGTCGCGGTCATGCTCGGCGTCGCCGCGCTGATCGTGGTAATGAGCGTCATGAACGGTTTCCGCGCGGAACTGTTCGACAAAATCGTTGGCCTGAACGGCCATGCCGTGATCCAGGGCTATGGTGGCCGTCTGCCGGACTGGCGCGAATTGCTCGAGGAAACTCGCGAAACCAAAGGTGTCGTCTCCGCATCGCCTTTGATCGAACAGCCCTTGCTGACCACGTTCAACGGGCGGGTCGAGGCCGTTCTGGTGCGGGGGATGCTTGTTCCCGACATATTGAACAATGAAACACTCGACGGAAAAACTGTCGCCGGTGATCTGGCGCGTCTCGAGGCAGGATCAGGGCGGGTCGGCATCGGAAGCCGGCTGGCAACGACTTTGGGCGCGCAGGTCGGGAGCCGGATTACCATCATCAATCCGCAAGGACGTTCGACGCCGTTCGGAACGGTGCCGCGCGAAATTGCCTATGATGTCGCCGCGATATTCGAAGTCGGTGTCTATGATTATGACAAGGCTTTTGTAATCATGCCGATGGAGGACGCGCAGACCCTGCTACTGCTCGGCGACCAGATCGGGATGATCGAGATAAAGACCGATGACGCCGACAATGTCGGCAAGATAATCGCACCCCTGGTGCCCAAGGTGGCCGATCGCGGGGTCATCACCGACTGGCAGACGATGAATGCATCGCTGTTCGAAACGCTGCAAGTCGAGCGAGTGGTGATGTTCGTGATCCTGTCGATCATCATTCTCGTTGCTGTCTTCAATATATTGTCGTCGCTGATCATGCTGGTGCGAGCCAAGACCCGGGATATCGCGATCCTGCGCACCATGGGTGCCTCGCGTGCCTCGCTGGTGCGGATTTTTGTCACCGTCGGGACGGCTATCGGCACGCTCGGCATAGCCGCGGGCATAATCCTCGGCTTGATCGCAATCTATTTCCGCCAGAATGTGATCAATTTCGTCCAGATCATCACCGGACAGAATCTGTGGGATCCGTCGATCCGCTTTTTGACTGAATTACCAGCGCGCACCGATCCGATGGAAGTGGTCGGTATCGCCGGGCTGGCGCTGTTGTTCAGCTTCCTGGCGACACTCTATCCCGCCTATAAGGCGGCCAGTACCGACCCGGTCCAGGTGCTTCGCTATGAGTGACAGAAAAATCGAGAAAACCGTCGAATTGCGCGATGTGAAGCGCAGCTTTGTGCAGGGTGATGTCAAGATCGAGGTGCTTCGCGGCGTCAATCTCGACATTCATGCCAATGAAATCGTCGCGCTTGTCGGTCCGTCCGGCTCGGGGAAGTCGACGCTGCTGCAGGCGGTCGGATTGCTCGAGGGCGGGTTTGAAGGTTCGATCAAGCTGGCCGGCGAAGAAACCGCACATATGCCAGCCAGCGGTCATACGCGGATCCGGCGCGATCTGCTCGGTTTCGTCTATCAGTTCCACCATCTGCTGCCTGACTTTACAGCCTTGGAAAATGTGGTGATGCCGCAGCTGATTGCTGGTGTGAGCCAGAAGGCAGCAGAAGAAAGAGCGGAAACATTGTTGCGCAGCCTGGGGCTGGGTGCGCGACTGGATCATAATCCGAGCAAATTGTCCGGCGGGGAGCAACAGCGGGTTGCTGTCGCCCGCGCGCTGGCCAATGCGCCGAAACTGGTGCTGGCCGACGAGCCGACCGGTAACCTTGACGAAGCGACCGCCGATCTGGTTCTCTCCGAATTTATCGCTCTGGTACGGCAGGAAGGCAGCGCCGCGCTGATCGCGACGCATAATGAACGCATGGCTGCCAAAATGGACCGGGTTGTGCGCCTTCATGAGGGTGTTTTAACCTAGGCTTTTCAGTTCGAATCGAGAATGGCTTTGACTTTTCTCGTGCGAGTATCAATCTGTGGGGCGAGAAAAACTAAAAAAACAAACAATGCGGGGCGCATATGAAGGTTACGGAATTTCAGGTTAAGCAGGCGGATGGTTCGATGGAGGACTTGTCCGCCCATAAGGGCAAGGTGCTTCTGATCGTGAACACCGCTTCGAAATGCGGGTTCACACCGCAATATGAAGGGCTCGAAAAGCTGCACCAGGAATATGGGGACAAGGGCCTCGAAATACTGGCCTTTCCCTGCAACCAGTTCGGCAATCAGGAACCGGGCGATGCCGACGAAATCAAGAATTTCTGCTCGCTCAACTATGATGTGAGCTTTCCGCTGATGGGCAAGATTGACGTCAACGGCAATGACGCCGACCCGCTGTGGAAATATCTGAAGGCTGAAAAATCCGGGCTTCTCGGCTCCCGGATCAAGTGGAATTTCACCAAATTCCTGGTCGACCGCGAAGGCAATGTTGTCAGCCGTTTCGGTCCCGCGGTGAAGCCGGAGCAGCTCAAAAACGAGATTGAAGCGCTGCTATAGGCAGCCTGGTCAGGGGCGAAATTTCGTTCTGGTCAGGATCATGCGCTACCATCCGGCAAATATGCTGTGGACAAATGGTCGATAGTTTCGGCCACGATGATCGTCGGCATATCCAAGACCAGATTGCCGCGCTAGTCTGACAATATGGCCCAAGTCCCTTTCGTCCATCTCCGTACCTTTTCTGCTTATACCATCCTGGACGGAGCGATGGAGCCGGCAGCCATTGGCGTTGCGGCAAAAGAGCGCGGTTTTCCGGCAGTTGCACTGTGCGACCGGATTGGTCTCTTCGCCTCCATGGCTTTCGATGACGGTTGCCGTGCCCAGGGCGTACAGCCGATCACCGGTTGCTTCCTGAGGGTTGCGCGACCGGGCGGTGCCGATCCGACCAAGCCGGTGCTGGATTGGATCGCGCTCTACGCGCAGGATGCTGAGGGATATGAAAATCTCTGCAAGCTGGTCTCCGCTTCCCATCTCGACCGTCCGAGCGAGCTAGACGCCCATGTCGCAATGGATATGCTGGGCCAGCACAGCAATGGTCTGATCGCCTTGACCGGCGGCGGCGAGGGTGCGCTGGCGCGATTGATCGCGGAAGAACAGCAACCGGAAGCCAAAGCCTATCTGTCCCTGCTGCAGCAATATTTCCCCGGACGGCTTTATATCGAATTGTCCCGCCGCGAGGATCCGGTCGAAATGGCGGCGGAATCCGGCCTGATTGCTCTGGCGATGGACAGGGATATCCCGCTGGTGGCAACCAATCCGAGTTGCTTCTCCGAACCCGATTTCCACGAAGCGCATGATGCGATGAAATGTATCGCGCAATCGGCCTATGTCGAGAATAACGAGCGCGAAAAGCCGTCCAAACATCTGTGGATGAAAAGCGCGCTGGTGATGGAAGATCTGTTTTCCGATATCCCGGAAGCGCTGCAGAACACATTGGTGATAGCGCAAAGATGCGCATTTTCACCGCCGAAAAGGGATCCGATCCTGCCCAGTCTGGCCGGAGATCTCGCGGGTGAAATCGAGCAATTGCGCCGCGATGCCACCGCAGGGCTCGAAAGACGGCTGGAACTTCTGGAACTGTCGGACGAGGCAGAACGGAAAATCTATTTCGACCGGCTGGCTTTCGAACTGGATGTCATCGTCAGCATGGGATTTCCCGGTTATTTTCTGATCGTTGCCGACTTTATCAAATGGGCAAAGGATCAGGATATTCCGGTCGGACCGGGCCGTGGTTCGGGCGCTGGATCGGTCGTCGCATGGGCGTTGACGATCACCGATCTTGATCCGATCAAGCTGGGCCTGCTGTTCGAACGTTTCCTCAATCCGGAACGTGTGTCGATGCCGGATTTCGATATCGATTTCTGTGAAACCCGGCGCGGCGAGGTCATTCGCTACGTGCAGGAAAAATACGGCGATCGGCAGGTCGCCCAGATCATCACCTTCGGAAAGCTGAAGGCGCGTGCGGTGTTGCGCGACGTTGGCCGGGTGTTGCAAATGCCTTACGGGCAAGTCGACCGGCTGACCAAATTGATCCCCAATCATCCCACCGACCCTTGGGATTTGAAGCGTTCGCTCAACGGCATTACGGAACTGGCGCAGGAATATAAGCAGGCGGACGTGAAGCGCCTTTTCGATCTGGCCATGAAGCTCGAAGGCCTGCCGCGGCACAGCTCGACCCATGCTGCCGGCGTGGTGATCGGCGATCGCCCGCTGGACCAGCTGGTGCCGCTTTACCGCGATCCCCGTTCGGACCTGCCAGTGACCCAGTTCGACATGAAATTTGTCGAAAAAGCCGGTCTGGTGAAATTCGACTTTTTGGGCCTGAAGACGCTGTCGGTGTTGAAAAAGGGCGTCCAGTTGCTCGCTGAACGCGGCGTCGAAGTCGATCTGGATAGCCTTAGTTGGGAAGATGAAAAGGTTTTCGAGTTGCTCCAGCGCGGCGATACCGTTGGTGTGTTCCAGCTCGAATCCGAAGGTATGCGGCGGACTCTGGCGGCGGTGAAGCCCACCAATTTCGGTGATATTATCGCACTGGTGTCGCTCTATCGCCCAGGTCCGATGGACAATATCCCTCTGTTCGGCGATCGCAAAAACGGCCGCGTCGAAATCGCCTATCCGCATCCCTTGCTGCAAGACATCCTCAAGGAAACCTACGGGATTTTTGTCTATCAGGAACAGGTGATGCAGGCGGCGCAGATCATCGCCGGCTATTCACTCGGTGAAGCAGATTTGCTGCGCCGCGCCATGGGTAAGAAAATTCAGGCGGAAATGGATGTCCAGCGGAAGAGGTTCGTGACGGGTGCCGCGGAAAATGGCCTGAACAGCGAGCAGGCCAACGAGCTGTTCGACTTGATCGACAAATTTGCCGGCTATGGTTTCAATAAAAGTCACGCCGCTGCTTATGCGTTGCTAGCTTATCAGACCGCCTGGCTGAAGGCGCACTATCCGCATGAATTCTACGCGGCCTCGATGTGTTTCGACATGCACCAGTCCGACAAGCTCAGCATTTTTGTAGATGATATGAAGCGGCTGGGCGTTACCGTATTGGGCCCCGCGATCAACAGAAGCCGTCCCAATTTTTCTGTCGAGGAGCAGCCGGAAGCTCTGCTGGCCGTCCGCTATGCGCTGGCCGGTCTGAAAAATGTCGGCGAAAAGGCGATGCAGGCGGTAGTAGCGGAACGCGCCCAGGATGGTCCGTTTTCGTCGATCGAGGATTTCGCCAACCGGATCGACCCGCACGGCCTCAACAAGCGCCAACTGGAAAGTCTAGCCTCGGCCGGAGCCTTTGACGATCTGGAACCAAACCGTGCCGCAATCTATGACGGCGCGGACATGATATTGTCGGTCGCGAACAGTGCCGCCGACGCGCGCGAAAGCGGGCAGGGCGGTCTCTTCGGCGAGGGCAGTGCCGGCGGTGAAATGCAGGCGATCCGGTTGCCGGAGAACAGCAACTGGTCGCTGAACGAGATCATGATCCATGAGCGCGATGCCTTCGGCTTCTATTTCTCCTCGCATCCGGTTTCCCAGTTCCAGGCGGTTTCCTCTTCGCTTGGCGCGATGACCTATGCGGCATTGTGCAGCGGAGACCCGATCGGCGAAGGGATTCGCAAGCCTGCGGTCATGTCCGCTCTGATCGAAAAAGTGCGCTGGCGTGACAGCCGCCGGGGCAAAAGGTTCGCACTTTCCGACCTGTCCGACAGCAGCGGTCAGTTTTCTGCCAGTTGCTTTGATGAAGACCAGTGCAAGATTCTGGAAGAGCTTGCGCAACAGGGGCGCTGTGCGCTGCTCAAGGTCGAACTGGACCAGCAGTCGGAAGATGAAAATCCGCGTGTTGCGATCCGGACGGTTCAACCGCTCGACGGGCTGGAAAAAACCACCCGGACCCGCATGGAGCTTGAAGTTCATGATATCGCCGGATTGCAGGAGTTGACCAATCTGGTGGCGCCATTGCTCGGCGGCCAGAGCGAAATCGTAGCTACTATGGCCGGGCCCGACGGCGATCTGGTCAAAGTCTGTCTCGGGCGCTCCTTCCGTCTGGATGCCGAAACGGTGGAGATGCTGGAGCGGGTTCATGGTCTTGGCAACGTCCGCTTGGGCCCGGCTCGACCGATGCGGGTAGCAAAACCCAAATTAAGGCTTGTCAGCTAGCGCTAAACATACCAGAAACCCGCCAAATATAACTAATGTGGAGAGTAAATATGGCCGGTGCAATGCAAGCGAGTTCGCTCAAGATCACCAATTTGATCGATCATGCCGCAAGAGAGCATGGCGACCGCGAGATTGTCAGCTACTGGGCAGATGGAAATGTCACGCGCAGCAACTGGGCCGAAATAGGGCTTGAATCGCGTAAATTCTCTCAGGCAATGCAGCGTCTCGGCATGAAGAAAGGCGACCGCATCGCCACGATCGCCATGAACCATGCCCATCATCTGGTCAGCTGGTACGGCTCTGCCGGTATCGGCGGGATCCTTCATACGGTTAATCCGCGCCTGTTCGAGGAACAGCTGGTCTATATCATCAACCATGCCGAAGACCGCGTGCTTTTGTTCGACAAGATGTTCGCTCCGATCGTGGAGTTGATCAAGCCACAGCTGAAAACGGTTGAACATTATATCCAGTTTGACGGCGAAAAAGGCGACTATCCGACTTTTCGCGAGCTTGTCGATGCCGAAGACGGGAATTTTGACTGGGTCGATGTCGATGAAAATGACCCGTGCGGGCTTTGCTATACCAGCGGCACCACCGGTAATCCAAAAGGCGTTCTCTACGAGCATCGCTCCAATGTCCTGCACGCGATCACCGAAGTACAACCGGATGTCATGGGACTGGCGACCCGATCGGTGATGCTGCCAGTGGTTCCGATGTTTCATGCCAACGCATGGGGATTGCCCTTTG
This sequence comes from Parasphingorhabdus sp. NYA22, assembly GCF_976973735.1. Classification (NCBI taxonomy): domain Bacteria; kingdom Pseudomonadati; phylum Pseudomonadota; class Alphaproteobacteria; order Sphingomonadales; family Sphingorhabdaceae; genus Parasphingorhabdus; species Parasphingorhabdus sp. NYA22. Next base: position 1,787,950 of record NZ_OZ333477.1, read on the forward strand.
CCTGCGCTGCGGTCGGCGCGAAAATGGTCTTTTCAGCCAGCAACGAAGCGCATGTCTTGTGGAAATTGATCCGCGAGGAAGGCGTCACCCATAGCGCTGGCGTACCAACGGTCTGGCTGTCGATGTTCGCCGATATGGATGAAAATGGCGGTGATTATGGCAAATTGGGCGTTGTCGTGATCGGCGGTTCCGCCTGTCCACGGTCGATGATCGAGCGCCTGATGAAAAACGGCATTCGCGTCGCCCATGCGTGGGGCATGACCGAGACCTCTCCGATCGGCACCGCCGGTTCGCTTCCGGCCAATTGGGATGAACTCAACTTCGACGAGCAGGTCGATGTCATCTGCAAGCAGGGCAGGCCGCCATTTGGCGTAGAGTTGCGCGTGATTGACGAAGAAGGCAATGTCGCGCCCCGCGACGGCAAAACCAGCGGCACGCTCGAAATTCGCGGGCCCTGGATCATCAAGCGCTATTATCGCGCGGATGAAGATGCCGTGGAAGATGACGGCTGGTTCGATACCGGTGATGTGTCGGTGCTGCATCCCGACGGCACGATGCAGATTACCGACCGGGCCAAGGATGTGATCAAGTCAGGCGGTGAATGGATCAGCTCGATCGAACTGGAAAACGCGGCTGTCGGCTGTGCCGGTGTCGCCGAAGCGGCAGCGGTCGGCGTCCATCACCCGAAATGGGACGAGCGGCCATTGCTGCTGGTTGTGCGCAAACCGGGCAGCGATGTGTCCGAAGCCGACATCCTCGAATATCTCGGCGACAAGGTCGCCAAATGGTGGCTGCCCGATGAAGTGAAATTCGTCGCTGAAGTGCCGCATACCGCCACCGGCAAAATCCTGAAACGGTCGCTGCGGGAAGAATATCGGGATTATAAGCTGAAGAGCCTGGCGGACGCCTAGAATAGTTCCATCTGGCTGCCCTTGACTATGGGGCGCCGGAACAGATCAGTTCTGAGCTTGAGTTTGGCCTTGTCCAGGCCGGCTTTGCGCGACGCAATGGCGATCCGGGTGCGGATCAGGTCCGCCCACGGGCCCTGACCACGCATCCGGCTGTGAAAGTCGGGATCGTTGCGCTTGCCGCCGCGGATCTGTCTGACGATACTCATCACCTTTGACCTGCGTTCGGGATAATGACTTTCCAGCCATTGTTCGAACAGGGGTGCCACTTCGTGCGGCAGCCGCATGGGGATGAAGGAGATGCTGGTAGCGCCGCAATCCGCGGCGGCAGCGACAATCGCTTCAATCTCGTGATCGGTGATGCCGGGGACGACCGGCGCGATATTGACGTGCACATAGATTCCGGCTTCGCTGAGTTTCCGCACCGCTTCGAGCCGCCGTGCGGGTGCCGGTGCCCGCGGCTCCAATAGGCGAGCGGTCCGGGGGTCGAGAGTGGTGACCGAAATCGTCACCGCCGTGAGCTGCTGAACCGCCAGTTGCACCAGCAGATCGATATCCTCGATCACGCGGTTGGATTTCGTGGTGATAACCACGGGATGGAGCGTTTCCAGCATCACTTCCAATATCTGCCGTGTGATCCCGTAGCATTTCTCGATCGGCTGGTACGGATCGGTATTGGTGCCGATGGCGAGACTGGCCGGCTGATAATTGGGCTTGGCAAATGTTTGACGGAGAAGTTCCGCGGCACTGGGTTTGGCGAACAGCTTGCTCTCGAAATCGAGCCCGGGCGATAGATCATGATAGGCGTGCGTAGGCCGGGCAAAGCAATAGACGCAGCCATGTTCGCAACCACGATAGGCGTTGATCGAGCGATCAAACGGCAGGTCGGGCGATGTGTTGTAATTGATGATCGATTTGGGAAATTCGACGGTGACGTCGGTCCTCAGCTTGGCGGCACTGTCCCCGATCCGCTCCTTTTCATCGAGCCAGTCGCCGTCAATCTCCCGATCCTGTAGATTGAATCGCTGTGACACCCCGTTGCTTGGCGCGCCTCTGCCCTTCTGGGTCAGATGAAATTCTGTGCTCTTGTCGACCATGTGCTCTTCATACTATGAGAACATAGTAAGAACAAATGGATTTAACCGCTATTTTTCAAGCAGTCGGGGAATCAGCTCGACAAAATTGCAGGGCCGGTGGCGACTGTCGAGCTGGGTGTCCAATATGCCGTCCCAGCCGTCTTTCACCGCGCCATTGGAACCGGGTAGGGCGAATATATAGGTTCCGCGCGCAACCACGGCGCACGCGCGGGACTGCACCGTCGACGTGCCTATCTTGGCGATGCTCAGATAGCGGAACAATTCGCCAAAGCCCGGAATGTCCTTGTCCTTGACCGCATTCAGCGCTTCCGGCGTTATATCGCGGCCGGTCAGGCCGGTGCCGCCGGTGGTGATGATAACATCGACCTGCTCGTCGTCAATCCACTGGTGGAGCTGAGCGACAAGAATGGATTTTTCGTCTCTCAGCAGGTTGCGATAGAATAATATATGGCCCTTATTCTTGATCCGCTCGGCCAATATCTCACCGGATGTGTCTTCTTTCGGCGTGCGCGTATCGGAAACGGTCAGCAACGCGATATTGATCGGTTTGAAGGTCCGGCTTTCGTCGATTGGCATGGCTGTTCTCCGCTTTGATGCGACACCGCAAATAGCTTAGTCTGCGGCGCATTTCCAAGTCATAAAGAATAGGGGTTTTCGTAGGTTAACTATCCGTCTAATCGGATTAGTCAATGTCCAACGTCCCTGATCTCACGGCTGTCATACTGGGCCTCATACTTGCTGTCTGGCTGGGCGCGGCTGCTTGGGCTATCTGGACCGGCCTGGCGATGAAGAACAAGGCTGAATCCACCCTCCGGCAATCCGGACGACTGGGGCGATTGCTGGAAACTTCGCCGGCCTTGCCATTGCTGGTGCGATCCGATGGCAAGCTGGAGGCATCACAAAGGCTGATGCACTGGCTCGGCTTCGATCACCTGCCAGCGCATATCTCGGAATTATACGAGGAATCGCGCGGCATGATCCGGCGGGATCTGGATGCGTTGATGCAGGATGTCAATCTCGCCCAGAAAACCGGAAGCAGCTTCGTTCGCGCGATAAAAGTGCGCGGTTCGGACAAGGCGCTGCTGATCCGCGGCGGACTGGCTGATCAGAAAATCGCGCCCAATGGCAGTGCTCTGCTATGGATTTTCGACGCGACCGACAGCGAAGGGGAGATCGCCAAGCTGCGCGACGAAAACGAAGCGGCGCGCGCGGCCTTTGATGCGCTTTCCGCCTTGATCGAGGCGGCGCCGGTTCCGATGTGGCACCGCTCGCCTGACTTGCGCCTGACCTTGGTCAACAGCGCCTATGTCGCCGCCGTTGATGCCGAAAATGGCGAACAGGTCATCGCCAATGGCGTCGAACTGGTCGAACCGGTCGACGGTTTCAGCCCGGTTGATGCGGCTGCCAGGGCAAGAGACAGAGGCGAGCCCTTTGAACGGGTTGTGGCGACCACGGTAGGCGGCGAACGGCGCATGACTCAGGTCGTCGACGTACCGCTCGGCAAGTCCGGCATTGCCGGTTATGCAATCGATATCCAGGAACTCGACGATGCGCGGCGGGAGCAGCGGCGGTTCGGTGAATCACAGCGCGACATGCTCGACAGGATTTCCGCCGGCGTGGCCCAGTTCGCCGCAGACAAATCGTTGAAATTCTGCAATCTCCCGTTCCAGCGGATTTTTTCCATGCGCCAGCAATGGATAGCGGAGCGACCGGAATTCCCGCGTGTGCTGGATCGTATGCGCGAAATGAACCGCATTCCGGAAGTCCGTGATTTCCCGGAATGGCGCGAGGAGCGAACCGGCTGGTTCCAGTCCGCCAAGGCGATGGAAGAAAATTGGCTGCTGGCCGACGGGACCCATCTCCGGGTGCTGGCCAATCCGACTCCGGACGGCGGGCTGCTGGTCATTTTCGAAGACCGCACCGAACAGGTCCAGCTTGCGAGCGCCCGCGATACCCTGCTCAGGGTCCGGACCGCAACCTTCGACAATCTGTTTGAATCCCTCGCGGTTTTTGCCGCCGACGGGAAGCTGAATATCTGGAACCATCAGTTTGCCAACAACTGGGGTCTCGAGGAAACCGATCTCGGCAAGCATCCCCGCGTGGATTCGCTGATGCAGAAAATGGCGGGTCAGTTGAAACATCCCGCCCGCATTTCGGAAGTGCGCGAAATGGTGCGCAGCGCAACGACCGAGCGCCAGCAAAGAGGCGGCCGGCTCAATTTTGCCGATGGACGACGGTTCGAATTTGCCGCGATTCCCTTGCCCGATGGCAATGCATTGTTCACGATGCTCGACATTTCGGACAGCTACCGGATCGAGCAGGCGCTGCGCGAACGCAACGAGGCTCTGGTCGAAGCGGATTCGATCAAGGGCAGTTTCCTGTCCAACATGAGTTACGAATTCCGGACGCCTCTCACCTCCATCGGCGGATTTGCGGAGCTTCTGGATCAGGGCATTGCCGGACCGCTGACCGATCAGGGCCATGAATATGTGCGCGCAATCCTGCAGTCGGTCAAACGGCTGGGGAACCAGATCGAAAATGTTCTCGACCTCAGCCAGAGCGAAGCCGGCGCGCTGCCGATCGCCAAGGAAAAGGTCAATCTGAAGAAGCTGATCGAGGATATCGCGGGTCATTTCGCCGACGATGCTTCTGGCAAGGCCATCGGGGTGGAACTGCAGCTGGACGAAAAGCTGGGTTCGGTGATGGCCGACAAGAAGCGGCTCACCCAGGCCATTTCGCAAATCGTCGACAATGCGATCAAATATACCGGTGAGGGCGGGCGGTTGCTCATTCATGGATCAGGAAATGTGAAGCAGGCCCTGATCCATATATCCGACAACGGCCCCGGCATGACCGCTGGCGACCAGTCCAAGGTATTCGACAGTTTCGCCCGATCGCGGGATCAGAAAGCCAATGAAAAATCGGGAGGCCTCGGGCTACCTTTGGCGCGCCAACTGGTCCGGGCCCATGGCGGTGATCTGACTCTGACCTCCGAACCGGGGCAGGGCACGCTGGTCACCCTGCATCTGCCGCGGCAATGATATCATGATGATATTGGATGACGAGCAAGCGACTCTGGATGTCGGACGAAAATTGGGCGCTCTGTTGCGTGCAGGCGACAAGATCGCGCTGCGGGGCACGTTGGGCGCGGGCAAGACCACATTGGCGAGAGGCATTTTGGAAGGGCTGGGATTTGGCGAGGAAGTGCCCAGCCCGACCTTCGCGATTGTCCAGCCCTATGAACCGCCCGAAACCAGAATCCCTGTCGCGCATGTCGATCTGTACCGAATCGAAGATGCCGAGGAAATTCCCGAACTGGGTCTGGAAGACGCGCTGATCGACGGCGCCATGATCGTCGAATGGCCAGACCGGATGCCGGACAGCTTCTGGACGGATGCGCTCAATATTGAACTGGAAATAACCGGCGAGGGCAATCGCCAGTTGACTTGGACAGCCGGGGACGCTTGGAAAGATCGATGGCCACTGACATGAAACCGCCAGCAGCAGCGGCAGAATTTTTGAAGCAGAACGGGTGGAATAATGCCCGGATTTCTCCAGTAGCGGGGGATGCGTCATTCCGCCGCTATTTCCGTGTTCAAGACGGCGATCGGAAGGCGATCCTGATGGATGCGCCGCCGCCGCATGAAGACCCGAAACCGTTTATCGCTATTGCCGAATATCTGACAGGCTCCGGCTTTGCGGCACCTGAGATTCTCGCGAGGAATCTGGACCAGGGTCTGGTCCTGCTGGAGGATTTTGGCGACCAGCGGATGCGCGAGCATCTCGACGTTCATCCGGAGGACGAGGACGCGATCTACCGTCGGGTGATCCATCTGCTTCGGGAATTGCACCAAGCACCTCCGGCAGCGCTGCCGGCTTATGACGAGGCGCAATATTTGCGCGAAGTGAATTTGCTGACCGAATATTATTGCCCGGCACAGCAGCTGGATGTTGACACAGAGGGGTTCGAAACGATCTGGCGGCGAATTCTTGCCCCGGTTATTGCGGCACAAAATCCACCGGTGACGGTGATGCGCGACTATCATGCCGAGAATATCATGCTGCTGGACGACGGCCGAATGGGCCTGTTGGACTTTCAGGACGCGCTGATGGGCCACCCTGCCTATGATCTGGTGTCGATGCTGCAGGACGCCCGCCGCGATGTGGCAGACGATCTGGAAGAGAATATGCTCGCATATTATCTGGCCGATCATGACGAGAAGGCCGCCGAAATATTCCGCAGCCATTATGCCATTCTCGGCGCGCAGCGAAACACCAAGATCATCGGCATTTTCACGCGTCTTTGTGTGCGCGATGGTAAGGAACGCTATCTCGATTTCCTGCCCAGAATGTGGCGCTTGCTGGAGAAGGATTTGCGTCATCCGGCGCTGGCACCCATTGCCGGATGGTTTGACGATAACATCCCGGATGAGGTGCGCAACCGCCCCATATCCGTCACGAAAGCCGCCCCATGACCAAGATCGAAACGGCGATGGTCATGGCGGCAGGGCTGGGTACCCGCATGCGGCCGCTTACCGATAATCGTCCAAAGCCTTTGGTTGAGGTGGCTGGCAAGGCTATGATCGACCATTGTTTCGAGAAGCTGGTCGAGGCGGGCATAGGCAAGGCTGTGGTCAACGTGCATTATTGCGCCGACATGATGGAAGCGCATCTCGCGGCTCTGGCATATCCGATCGATATCCGGGTGTCTGACGAGCGGGCGCAGCTGCTGGAAACGGGTGGCGGACTAGTGCAGGCCGAGCCCATGATCGCAGAAGATATTTTCTTCTGCATCAACAGCGACAATCTCTGGACCGATGGTCCGACGAACAGTTTGCACCAGTTATCAGAGCTATGGAATGAAGAGCGAATGGACGCGCTGCTCCTGTTGATACCAAGAGAAACTGCCCACAATTATCAGGGCGACGGCGATTTTCATCTCGACGGTAACAAGCGGATCTCGCGCAAGCTGCCGAGGCAAACCGCACCGCTGATCTATTCCGGTATCCAGCTGATTTCCAAACGACTGTTGCGTGATGCGCCGACAGGTGCATTTTCCACCAATATATTCTGGGAGCGGGCGATTGGCGAAGGGCGCCTGTTTGGGGCGGTGCACGAAGGTCAATGGTTCGAGGTTGGTTCACCGCAAGCGATAGCACCGACAGAAGCCGCGCTGGCGAATGTCTGACCGTCGCCGGCCATCCATCTACAATATTGCCGCGCACGGCGGCTTCGCCGATGCGCTGGCGCAGGGCCTGATTGACCGCTTTGCCAAGGATGCTTTCGGACTGGCCCGCGGCCTCGTCATATTGCCCAATAACCGCGCCCAGAGCGCGCTGCAGGAAGCTTTTGTCCGGCTGAGCGAGAACGGTCTGCTGTTGCCGCAGATGGCGGTGATCGGTGATCTCGATCTGGATGAATCCATCGGCGTGGCGCTCGATTCCGGGGAACTGGCGCTCGATATTCCAGCAGCCGTCGATCCGATGGATCGTTTGCTCACATTGGCGCAACTGATCCAGAAAGAAATCCGGCTGCGCGACGACGCCATATTGGCCAAGGACGCGCTGCGGCTGGCGCGCGAGTTCGCCAGCACGCTCGACCAGCTGAATGTCGAAGAAATTTCGCTATCCGACCTGATGAAGACGGAGCCGGAGAGCCTTGACCTGTCCAGCCACTGGCAGGATTCCTACCGCTTCTTCCTGATCATCGCCGAGAAATGGCAGCAGCAGCTGGAAAAATGGCAGCGGGTCGATCAGGCGGTGCGTCGCAACGCCCTGTTCGATCATATCGCCAAGAGCTGGAAGACATCGCCGCCCGACCATTTCGTTGTCGCGGCTGGCATCACCACCTCCGCTCCCGCCATTGCCCGCTTTCTCGAGACCATATCCTTCGTGCCACAGGGGCTGGTGGTTTTGCCCGACCTCGACCTGATCATGCCGGACGAGGAATGGGACTTGCTCGGCCCGTTCCAGCCCGACCCGGACAGTGGCTATGCAAAGCGCGCGCAGGAAACCCATCCGCAATATCATATGAAGTTGCTGCTCGACCGGATGTCGATTGCGCGCGGTGAAATCCTGCGCTGGCCGCGCACCGGCGAAAGCGGCGCGGCAGCCAAGCGCAGCCGGGCGCTGAGCAATGCATTCGCGATCCCGAAACTGACGGTGCGCTGGCAGACGCTGGAAAGCAGCGAACGCAGCCTCGCCGGGGTGCAGACGGTCGAAGCGCGCAACAGCGCCGAGGAAGCGCAGATCATTGCGCTGCTGGCGCGTGAGGCGCTGGAAGACCCGGACCAGCGGGTGGCGATTGTTACGCCGGACCGGTCTCTGGCAACGCGGATTTCGGCGCATCTGAAGCGCTGGGACATCCAGGTAGACGATACCGCCGGTCAGCCTTTGGCGAAACTGCCGGAGGGTGTGTTTTTCCTGAACCTGCTGGCAGCGACCGCCGACGGTTTCCCGCCGGCCGAATTTCTCGCTCTGCTCAAACATCCGCTGGTGCAGCGGGGGGAAGGGCGGCTGCAATGGCTCGACCATGTCCGCAAGCTCGACCTGTTGCTTCGCGGCCCGCGCCCGGCGCCAGGACTGGCGGGCATTGACGCGTTGTTGCGGACCGACAATCACCGGACGAAGAAATTGCGCGCAGCAATCACGCCATGGTGGCAATCGACCCGCACCATGTTCGAACCCATCGCGACGCTTTTTGCAGCACCGCTGGACTGGCCGAAACTTCTCGACCAGTTGCGGCAACTCGCCGAAAATTTGACCGATGGAGCTGTCTGGGCCGGACCGGGTGGGCGAGAACTCGCTGATCTATTGGCCAAGTTGCAAATCCGCGCTCAAATGGGACCAATCCGCATCAAGGCGAACGAGCTGCCCGGCTATTTCGAAACATTGATGGCCGATATTTCCGTGCGCCCGCCCTACGGAGGCCACCCGCGCATCGCGCTTTACGGCTTGCTGGAAGCACGGCTGCAACAGTCCGAACTGGTGATCTGTTGCGGCCTCAACGAAGGCAGCTGGCCGCAGGCGATAACGCCCGATCCGTGGCTGGCGCCGATGATCCGCAAATCGCTCGGCCTGCCTGCGCAGGAACGGCAAATCGGTCTGTCGGCTCATGATCTGGTCGGCGCGATGGGAGCAAAGAAAGTCATTCTCTCCCGCGCCCACCGCGATGATTCCGGTCCGGCCATTGCGTCTCGCTTCCTGCTCCGGCTAAAGGGCATGTGCGGTGACAATCTGAAGGAACATCCGGAGGCGCGCGCCTGGTTGTCCGCGATCGACCAGCCGGACAGTGAATCCCTGCCTTATGCGCGCCCCGCTCCCTTGCCGAGCAAAGAGCAGCGCCATATTCCGATTTCGGTGACCCAGGTCGACAGCCTGATCGCTGATCCTTATTCCTTTTACGCGAAAAAGATCATGGGCTTTGCCTCGCTCGACATGATCGATGCCGACCCGAGCGCGGCCTGGCGCGGGACGATCATCCACGACATTCTCGAACAATGGGCCAAGCAGGACAACTATGTACCGGCGGCGTTGCGCGAAAGAGCGCAGGCGTTCCTCAATGACCCCGGTCTCCACCCGCTGATGCGCAGTCTCTGGGCGCCGCGCTTGCTCGAAGGGTTGGACTGGATCGCTGCCACGCTGGCGGAGGGCCGCAAGAATGGCCGCGAACCGCTTGTCTCGGAAATTTACGGCAAGGCCGAGATCGCCGGTATCGAGCTGTCCGGCATCGCCGATCGTATCGATCGAATGCCCGATGGTGGTCTTGCGATTGTCGATTACAAGACCGGCGGCGCGCCGAGCAACAAGGCGGTGGCCGAAGGATATAATCTTCAGCTGGGCCTTCTCGCTGCCATCGCCGAACTGGGCGGCTTCAAGGATATTGAAGGGGAGGCGGTCGCCTTCGAATATTGGGCGCTGGCTAAAAAGGGCGGCACCGACGATTTCGGCTATGTCCGCTCACCGACAAAAGGGCGCGGCGACAATATCATCCCGGCGGACGCAATGGTCGACCACGCGGTGGCCCGGTTCAACGAGGCGGCCGATCAATATCTCAAGGGCACCGAGCCGATGACCGCCAAGCTACATCCGGAATATGCCCGCTATGCCGACTATGACCAGTTGATGCGGCTCGAAGAATGGTACGGTCGTGCACCGGCAGAAATGGCTGATGATGAGTAGCGAAAAGTCAAAAATCTTTCCGCTCAAGGACCGGCAGATCGATGCGGTCGAGCCGGAGACCAATATCTGGCTCAGCGCTTCAGCTGGTACCGGCAAAACCCAGGTCCTGACAGCGCGGGTGTTTCGCCTGCTGTTGACGGAAAAAGTCGATCCCGAGCATATTCTCTGCCTGACCTTCACCAAGGCGGGTGCCGCCGAAATGGCGGAACGGATTAACCGGCAGCTAGCCGCCTGGGTGCGGATGGACGATGTCAGACTGGCCAGCGACCTTGCTGCCATCGGCGCATCGACCGGACCGGAAACCAGAGACCGCGCGCGGACCTTATTTGCCCGCGTGCTTGACGCGCAAGGCGGCGGCCTCAGGATCATGACTATCCACGGTTTCTGCCAGTCACTGCTCGCCTCTTTCCCGGAAGAGGCCGGCATTGCCTCGATGTTCAAGCCGATCGAGGCCCGCGATCAGAAGATTTTGGCGCGTGAGGCTCTCGGCGATCTGTTGCTCGAGGAAGAGCAGGCAAAGCGTCCGCAGATCATCGAAGCGATCCAGCGTTTGAGCGTCCGTATGGGCGAAGAGGCGACCGAACAATTTCTTATGGCCTGCGCGGCCAAGGCCGATGCGATGGAAGGGCTGGCCTCTGGCATATTGCCTTTTGTCCGCGGGCTGCTCGGTCTGCCGATTGATGGCGATGCGCAATCGTGGCTGGCGGGTCGTTGTAGTGACGAAGCGATCGACCTCCGTTCGATCACCTTATTGCGCGATGCGATGGCGGAATCTGGTGGCAAGAAGGAGCAGGAACGGCAATTGGCGATCCGCCTCTGGCTGACGCTCAATCCGCAGGAGCGCGCTGCTGGCTTGGTCGATGTTCATCTGGCCTGGGCCACCAAGACTACAGGGGCGCCGCCAAAACCAACAAAAGGGTTGCTGAAAACTCTGCCGGACTATGATTTCATTGCCGGTTCGTTGTTTGAGTGGAGCAACGGCCTGCTCGAAAAAGCAGTCTTGTTCGAATATGCCGACCTGTTCGCAGGCGCGCTGGAAGCCGGACGCGCTTTCTACCATCGCTATGCTGATGCCAAGAGGTTGCACGGCGTTGTCGATTTTGACGATATGATCCGGATGACCGCCCGGCTCTTGCAGAAGAGCGATATGGCGGCGTGGATCCGCTACAAGCTCGACCAGCGCACCGACCATATATTGATCGACGAGGCGCAGGACACCAATGTCGCGCAATGGGATATCGTCCGGGCGCTCGCCGGCGAATTTTTTGCCGGCATGGGCGTGGAACCCGAGCGGCACCGGACACTGTTCACGGTGGGCGATTTCAAACAGGCGATCTTCGGTTTTCAGGGCACCAGTCCGCATAATTATGCCAATGCGCGAACCGAATTTTTTGCTCTGGCCGAAGCGTCGGAAAAGCCGTTTGGCGACCTGTCGCTGGACCGCAGCTTCCGCTCGACACCGCCGATTTTGCAGGTTGTCGATGCGACGCTGGAACAGCTGAGCCACGAGCAATTGGGCCTCGACCAGAAAATCCCGGAACATCGCAGCAATTATCTCGATGCAAGCGGCAGCGTCACCCTATGGAAGCCGATTGCCAACACGGGCGACGGTGATGACGAGGACGAGGAATCCTGGGCCAGCGAAGAAAAGCGGGTTTTTGCCCAGCAACTGGCACTGCAGATCAAGCAATGGCTGTCGCCGGAAAATCCGCTGTGGCTGGATCGGCAAAACCGGGCGCTGCAACCCAAGGATATATTGATATTGGTGAGCAAGCGCGACGAACTGAGCGCGCTGATCGTCGCTCGCCTGTTTGCCGAAAAGGTTCCGGTCGCCGGGATCGACCGTATCCGCCTAAACCAGCCGCTGGTGGTGCAGGATCTGCTCGCGGCCATCCGCTTCGTGCTGCAGCCGAATGACGATCTCAATCTCGCCAGCTTGCTGGTCTCGCCGCTGCTCGGCTGGACGCAAGAGGATCTGCTGGCTCGCGGCCATCGCGGCAAGACCAACGGCGAAAAAAGCCTCTGGGAATTTCTGCGCAGACAGGACGGCCTGGGCGAACAGATAAAACCGCTGATGCAATTGCTGGCGATGGCCGATTTCAACACGCCTTACCAATTTCTCGAGACGATCTTGTCCGGACCGATGCAGGGCAGGCGCAAATTGCTGTCCCGCCTCAGCCATGCGGCCGTGGACCCGCTCGACGAATTGCTGGCGACCGCCCTGGCCTTCGAGCGCGATCATATCCCGACCCTGCAGGGATTTCTCGACTGGTTCGACCGGGGCGATGTCGAAATCAAGCGCGAACAGGTCGAGGGCGGCAATGAAGTGCGCCTGATGACCGTCCATGGCGCAAAGGGATTGCAGTCACCGCTGGTTATATTGGCCAACGCAACCTTCGATCCGGCGAGCAAGAAAAGCGGCGGCTTCTCGATCAAACTGGGCGAGGGGACCGATCGCGAACTGGAATATCCGGTTGTCCCGGTTCGCAAGGCGGAGCGTGTCGGCATATTGGCCGAACATGCCGCTTATGCCGACAAGGTCGCGATGGAGGAACATTGGCGGCTGCTCTACGTCGCGATGACCCGGGCGGAAGAACATCTGGTTGTTGCCGGTGTTCTCGGACCAAGGGCGAAAGGCGAAGTACCGGAACTGAGCTGGTATGGCGCGATGGAACGCGGCCTGATCGCTCTGGGCTCAGACTGGCGCGAAGACCCGGACTGGTTCGCGGTTCGGGAATACCGGACGGAGAGCCAGAACAAGCCTACAATATCGTCTGCTAACGACGCTGGCAGCGATCAGGATAATGGCGCAGCGCCACCACCGGACTGGCTATTCCGGGCAGCACCGGAAGAATCACGCCCACCGCGACCTCTAACCCCCTCGCACCTCGGCCCCGATGATGCCAGCAATCCGCCACCGGACCTGATCATGCGCGACGCAGCCGAGCGCGGGATATTGCTGCACAGCCTGTTCCAGCGATTGCCGAATATCGAACCGGAACGCCGGATGGATGTCGCCGACCGTTGGCTGGAAAAGCAGAAGCAGATCGCCGACCCGGCCCGCCGTGCAGAGATTATCAAGACGGTATTGTCGGTCATGGACAATCCGATATGGTCGGCTTTGTTCGCACCGGAAAGTCTCGCGGAGGCACCAATCGCCGCAGTTGTCGGCGAGCATGTCATTTCCGGTACCGTGGACCGCTTGCTGATCACCGACGATCATATCTACGTTGTGGATTTCAAAACCGGCCGCAGGGTTCCGGACAATGCCGAACTGGCGCCGGTCTCCTATCTGCGGCAGATGGCCGCCTATGTTGCTGCGCTGGAAAAGATATTCCCGGATCGTCCGATCAAGGCGGGCCTGCTCTACTCGCATGGCCCGCAAATGCTGGAGCTATCTCCGGATTTGATCGACCGGCACAAGCCCGGCTTTGAGCCGATATGAAAATCCTTTCCGCTACCGCGCTTGAGCCGAGGCCCGACCATACCTAAATAGGTTCTGAACAATTGGAGATTCGTTATGGCTACCAAAGCAATTACCGACGCAAGTTTTGAAGGCGATGTCCTGAAAGCTGACGGCCCCGTGCTCGTCGATTTCTGGGCAGAATGGTGCGGTCCGTGCAAAATGATTGGCCCCGCGCTGGAAGAAATCAGCGATGAACTGGTCGGCAAGGTGACCATTGCCAAGCTCAACATTGATGACAGTCCGGATGCGCCCGCGAAATATGGCGTCCGCGGTATTCCGACCATGATCCTGTTTAACAACGGCGTTGCGGTTGAAACCAAGGTTGGCGCGGCTCCGAAAAGCCAGCTCAAGCAATGGCTCGAACAGTCGCTGACCGCTTAAGTCTTGAAAATATCCCCGAGCCGCTCGGCTGCTTCGTCCCAGAGTTTCGGTGACGAAGCGCCGAGTAGCCCTTTCCTGCGGTCGGCAGGGCGATAATCCGACCCATCCCAGCGCGCGCATTTTCCGCCGGCTTCGTTCAGAAATAACACGCCCGAGGCATGGTCCCAGGGCAGGGTGCGCTTGAATACCGACACATGATTGGTTCCCTGCACCAGCCGCGGATATTGCTCGGCGGCGCAGCGTGGAATATCGACAATCTCGTAATAAGGTTCGGCCGCGGCCAATAATCTGTCCCGCTCTTCGGCCGTCATGAACCCGGTCGCCAGCGCCGCAACCGGTCTTTCCGGATGATCTTCCGGAACCGAGACCCGTTCCCCATTCATAAACGCCCCGCCATTTTTATCGGCATGGCAGATGCGTCCGGTCAATGGGTCGTAGAGCCAGCCTGCCACGGTCTCATTCTGCTCGACCAAAGCAATCATAATCCCGAACGGCGGTCGTCCGGCGGCATAATTGCCCGTGCCGTCGATTGGATCGATGATCCAGACCACACCATCGGCCAGCTGGTCCACAACGGCCTCATCGGCGGCATAGGCTTCTTCGCCCACGATTTTTGATTCCGGCAGCAGATCTGCGAGCGCCCCGGCAATATATTCCTCGCTGAGCTTGTCTGCCACCGTCACCAGATCACCGGGTGTTTTCTCGTCAATCTGATCGGATTTCAGATTTTGATAATAAGGCATCACGATATCGCGCGACGCATTTTCGATTATGTCGACAACGGGCTGATAAAGTGCATGCACGGGTCTAGCTCCTATAGTCGGCGTTGATATCTATATAGCCGTGGGTCAGGTCGCAGGTCCAGACTGTTGCCTTACCGTTGCCAAGGCCGATATCGACGGCAATGTTGATCTCTTTGCCCTGCAAATGGGCCGCAACCGGCGCTTCATCATAATCCGGCACGACAAGGCCGTCGCGTGCCACGGTGACGCCACCAAAGCCGATCGACAGCCGGTCGCGATCTGCCGGTTCGCCCGCCTTGCCGACCGCCATGACCACACGACCCCAATTGGCGTCTTCTCCGGCAATGGCGGTCTTGACCAGCGGAGAATTGGCAATCGAGAGAGCAATGCGTTTCGCGCTGTCGTCGCTTTCCGCTCCCGACACCGCGATTTCGATAAATTTGGTCGCGCCTTCGCCGTCGCGGACGACAAGATGTGCCATCTGCATGCACAAATCGCTCAGGGCCGCCTGGAAGGCATAGGCGCCATCGTCGTCAAATGACTTCAGGGCAGGGGCATCATTCTGTCCGGTGGCAAAGGCGAGCACGGTATCGCTGGTCGATGTATCGCTGTCGACGGTGATGCAGTTGAAACTCCTGCCAGTTGCCGCGCTCAGCATTTCCTGCAGAAAACCGGCTTTCACCGTTGCATCGGTGAAAATATAGCCGAGCATCGTTGCCATGTCCGGGGCAATCATGCCCGAGCCCTTGATAATCCCGTTGAGATGGACCGTCTGGCCGCCAACAATAGCGCTCGTAGTCGCCATCTTCGGGAACGTATCGGTCGTCATGATCGTCGCCGCAGCTTCTTCCCAGCTGCAAGGCTCAGCTGCAAACACTGCTTTCAGGCCCGTTTCGGCCTTGTCCTGCGGCAGCGGCACGCCGATCACCCCGGTCGAGGATACGAATATTTCATGCTCCGCGCAGCCGAGATGGGCCGAGGCCAGCGACAATATTTTCTGCACCGCCGCCATGCCGCGCGCGCCGGTAAAGGCATTGGCATTGCCGGCGTTGACGACCAGTCCGCGCGCCTTGCCGCCCTTGAGCGCTTCCCGGCAATATTCGACTTCAGGCGAGGGACATTTGCTTTGGGTGAGTACGCCGGCAACCGACGTTCCGGCAGCCAGTTCCACAAAGGTCAGATCGCAGCGATCCCAATCCTTGTAGCGGGCGCGGGCAATGCGGGTGGTTACGCCCGCAATAACGGGTAAAACGGGAGATTGTGCTGGCGCCAGGGGCGAAAGTTTGTCCGACACTTAACTTGCCTTTATACAATGTTTTGATAGAACGCGCTGATATTGACGAGGCCTTGTCCATGAACGCATATTTTGCAAGTTTTATGTTGCTGCTATTCAACGCTGTCGGCCTGGCCGTGCCTGTGTCGGCTGCGGCTGCAGAACGCATCGTGCCGGAATTGGGCAGCGCTGCCAATCTGTCCGAAGCGGCAGTTGCCGATTCATCTTCGGTCATCGAAGCGGCAAGGTTTGCATTAGCGGACCGTCACTTGTGCGCGACGGTGGAAAGCTGCCTGTCAGCACCCCGCGTCATGGTCAAAACCGGCAACAAGACACTGGTCTGGGCCGTTGTCACGATACGCACCGAAGCGGGCGACAAGCTGGAGCATGAAGAAGGCGCGCCCTAGCGCCATTCCCGGTCTCGCCGATATTGAATGGCGAGCGACTCTCCCTAAATTCATCCTGTTCGCGGCCGTTTCCCGGCCGGCAAAATTTACAAATTGGAAAATGTCATGTTCGGCGGTTTAGCCAAATCCATCTTCGGGTCAGCCAATGACCGGTACGTCAAATCCATGCAAAAAGTGGTCGATGCGGTCAACGCATTCGAACCGCAGATCGAGCCGCTTTCGGACGAAGAGCTCGCGGCGAAAACAGTCCAGTTCAAGGAACGGGTCGCCGGCGGCGAAACGCTCGACGACATCTTGCCGGAAGCCTTTGCGGTCGTTCGCGAAGCGGCAAAGCGGACCCTCGGCCAGCGCCATTATGATGTGCAGCTGATCGGCGGCATCGTGCTGCATCGCGGCGAAATCGCCGAAATGCGCACCGGTGAAGGTAAAACTCTCGTCGCCACGCTCGCCTGTTATCTGAATGCGATTGACGGCAAGGGCGTGCACGTCGTCACCGTCAATGACTATCTCGCCCGCCGCGATGCGGAATGGATGAGCCAGGTCTATAATTTCCTCGGCCTGGAAGTCGGCGTGATCATCCCGAACCTCGGCGAGGACAAGCGCCGGGCGGCCTATGCAGCGGATATCACCTACGGCACCAACAATGAATTCGGCTTCGACTATCTGCGCGACAATATGAAGCACGAGCGCGCCCAGATGGTCCAGCGGCCTTTCAACTTTGCGATTGTCGATGAAGTCGACTCGATCCTGATCGACGAAGCGCGGACGCCTCTGATCATTTCAGGACCGACCGATGACAAGTCCGACCTCTATTTGCAGGTCAACGCGGTGGTCCAGAATATCACCGAAGAAGATTATGAAAAAGACGAGAAGTCGCGCAATATCTCGCTGACCGAAGAAGGCACGGAAAAGGCGGAGCGCCTGCTCGAGGAAGCCGGTCTGCTGGTTGGCGACAATCTCTATGATTTTGAAAATACCCAGGTCGTCCACCACCTCAATCAGGCGTTGATGGCCAATGTCATGCGCAAGCGCGACACCGACTATATCGTCAAGGACGGCAAGGTCATCATCATCGATGAATTTACCGGCCGGATGATGGACGGACGGCGCTGGTCCAACGGCCTGCACCAGGCGGTCGAAGCGAAAGAAGGCGTCCAGATCGAGCCGGAAAACCAGACCATGGCATCGATCACCTTCCAGAATTTCTTCCGCATGTATCCCAAATTGGGCGGCATGACCGGCACCGCGGAAACCGAAGCAGCGGAATTTTTCGAAATCTACAAGATGAACGTCGTCACCATCCCGACCAACAAGCCGGTGCTGCGGATTGACGAGAATGACGAGTTTTACAAGAATACGCTCGACAAATTTGCCGCCATTGCGAAAACCGTCAAGGAACATAGCGATAAGGGCCAGCCGGTATTGGTCGGCACCGTTTCGATCGAAAAATCCGAACTGCTCTCCGACTTCCTGAACAAGGAAGGCGTGAAGCATAATGTTCTCAACGCCCGATTCCACGAACAGGAAGCACTTATCGTAGCGCAGGCCGGTTCTCCCGGCGCGGTCACGATCGCGACGAACATGGCTGGTCGCGGCACCGATATCCAGCTCGGCGGCAATATCGATTTTAGGATCGAAGAAGAGCTTGGCGACATGGAAGAAGGGCCGGAAAGAGACAAGGCCATTGCCAAGATCGAGGAAGAAGTGCGGGCTCTGCGCGCGACGGTGAGAGAAGCGGGCGGCCTGTTCGTGCTCGGCACCGAACGGCACGAAAGCCGCCGGATCGATAACCAGCTGCGCGGCCGTTCCGGTCGTCAGGGCGATCCGGGACTGAGCCGCTTCTATCTCTGCCTCGAGGATGATCTGCTGCGCATCTTCGGCACCGAGACAATGTTCGCCAAGATGATGAACAAGAATCTCGAGGACGGCGAAGCAATCGGCGGCAAATGGTTGTCGAAAGCCATTGAAACCGCCCAGAAAAAGGTCGAGGCGCGCAACTATGAAGCGCGCAAGCAGGTCGTCGAATATGATGACGTGATGAACGATCAGCGCAAGGTGATCTACGAGCAGCGCTCGGAAATCATGGACGCGGAAACGGTCGGTGATGTTGTCGAGGATATGCGGCACGAAACGGTCAATGCGATTGTCGCCGACGCTTGCCCGCCGGGCAGCTACCCCGAGCAATGGGATATCCAAGGGCTGAAAACCCGCGTTCAGGACGTACTCAACCTCACGCCCGATTTCGACAGTTGGCTAACGGAAGACGCGGTCGAGCCGGAGCTGATCGAGACCCGGATCGCAGAAATGGCCGATGCCGACTTCGCTGCCAAAAAAGCACAAGTCGATGCTGAAAAGCCCGGCGTATGGGAAGATATCGAAAAATCGATCCTGCTAGAATTGCTCGACCATCACTGGAAAGAACATCTGGCCACGCTGGATGCGTTGCGTCAGGTGGTTTTCCTGCGCGCCTATGCCCAGAAGAAGCCGCTCGACGAATATAAGCAGGAAGCCTTCGGTCTGTTCGAACGGATGCTGGAAATCATCCGCGAAGGCGTGACGAAGACAATCGCGATCAGCGAGTTCAGCCAGCCGGAAGAACTTGTCGTACCCGATCTACCGGAACTGCCGGACTTCCTGACCACGCATATCGATCCGCTGACCGGCGAAGATAACAGCAATGATATCGATGGCGGCACATTGGGGACGGTCTCCACCGCCTTGCCGCCACGGCAATCGGGACAGATGGACAATCCGCAAGATGCCTTCGACGGCAGCAAGGTCAGTCGCAACGCGCCATGCCCCTGTGGTTCGGGCCGCAAATACAAGCATTGCCACGGCAAGTTTTGATCTGAAACGCCAGCGGCCAAGCGGGAACTGAGATGGAGCTTTCAATTCTCGCCCTGGCCCTGCTGTTTGCGGTCACCGCCGCACTCTACGCCAGCGTCGGATTTGGCGGCGGCTCCACCTATATCGCCCTGCTGGCGCTGGCCGCGCTCGATTACCGGGCGCTGCCGGTTATTGCTCTATTGTGCAATATCATCGTGGTCACCGGAGGGACCATCCGCTTCCAGTCGCGCGGCCTGATTGACTGGCAAAAGATCTGGCCGATCCTGTTGCTGTCCGTGCCGGCCGCCTGGCTCGGCGGGCGTATGGTCCTCGCGCAGGACAGCTTCATGCTGCTGCTCGGCCTGGCGCTAGCGGCAGCGGGCCTGTTGCTGATCATCGAACCTTTCATCAAGCGGGCAGGGGATAGCGCCCCCGCAGGACAATGGACCGGCCACCGCCTGTTCGCCCCCGCCACCGGCACCGGCATCGGCTTCCTCTCCGGCATGGTCGGCATCGGCGGCGGCATCTTCCTCGCCCCGATCCTGCTGCTCACCCGCTGGTCCGACAGCCGCCGCATCGCCGCGACCGCCAGCGTATTCATTCTGGTCAATTCAATCGCCGGTCTAGCCGGGCAGTTGATGAAATCGGGATGGAGCAGCGGCGGAGAAGCGATCCTCGCCTACTGGCCGCTGTTCCTCGGCGTGCTGCTCGGCGGGCAAGTCGGCAGCATATTGGCCAGCAAGGCCTTGCCGGAAATATGGATCAGGCGGCTGACCGCTTTGCTGATCCTCTATGTGGCGGTAAGGATCTTGTGGGTTTGAAGGGGGTGTGCCTCGGGTCTTTTGGCCGTTCTTCCGGTCCGGAAATTGTGTACTGTCGTCCAATTGAACGAGTCTTCCTGTCGCCGTGATCACCATCACGGGTGCGGTTTGCACTCAATCAGTATCTCAATGCTTCAACCAATGGAGTATGGATCATGAAATTTACCAAAAATGCAAAGATCATTGCAGGCCTTTTTTTGACATCTTGCCTCGCTCAGCCGGCATTGTCAGAACCGCCCGAATATAAAGAAAAACGCGATAGCGGAAACCCGGGGCAGTGGGAATCGAAGCAGTATGAGCGGGCCGACAGGATGGACCGCCAAGGCGAATCAAAAAAGGCTCAGGAAGTGCGGGATTATGCAAATGACCGGGCAACGCAAAACAGAGAAGCTTCCAAGCGTGCTGAGGATAATTGGCCAAACTGAATCCGGAAAAGGAAGCTCTGAGCATTAGATACAAACAAGACACCCGCGCCACGAGTGCGGGTGTCGTGCGCCGGGGCGGCTTCTGATTGTGGTAGTAAGGCAGTAATCGGTTTCAGCGCTTAGAATAAAATGCACTAAACCCCTGACCGAACCTGACAAGCTCCCGCCATTTGCCACCCACTGTAGCTGTCAAATCGACACCCTTTGTCCCGCTTTGCCCGAGTAGCTCTTCCTGACATCCCGCACCATGTGAACCAGAACGACAATGGTCGGACTCACACGAAGACACGAAGCCACCGAGGCTGGAAGACAGGGCGCATTCACTTTGCGCCTTCGCGGCTTCGCGTGAGTCCATTGGACATATGATCACGCCCGCTGCAGCATCTGCGCTTTTCTTCTCCCGCACGGGAGAAGGTGCATCAGGCTGTATTATGACCAGATCCGCTCTTTCCTACAGCATCCCCGATCTGTTAAACTGTTGCCATGAAGATGCCGCTTCACACCCAACCACCCGTCCGCCGTTCTATGCCCCGGCACGCTGCTTCGCGACCCGGGCACCATTTTTCTACGCAAAAGGAGACTGTCCACACTATGTCCCGATAAGCCTTTTTCCCCGGCAAAGCTTTTTCCGCTTTAGGGGGTGTGACCCGTGAGACCCTGATTTTTATTTTCGGGATTTTCCTGGAATTACATGGGGTTGAAAGCTGCAATAATGGTCGAATATGTCTTCCGGACAATGCTTCCTTGGCCGCAACTTTGACAAACTTTGGGATTGCCGGAGCGAATAGAGGGGGCTCCGGTTAACAAATAATTGACGGATAGCTGCTAACTTGGGTTCAATGTCTGAGAATTCCGGCTTTCATATACAAACGGTTGTTATATTGGCGATCTTTGCGCTGGTATTCTGGCTGATCCATTTTTTCAACAAGCGCCAGCCGTTCTCCGGATGGATCGCAGTCGCCTATTCGGCGGCTTTGGCGGCCTATATCATCGACAGCACGCGCAGTGCCTCGACCAATATCGGTTTTATCTTCGTGTCGACCGGCTTGTTCTGGATATTCAGTCTGGCGATTGCAAAAGCGATCTATGTCCGGTGCGAGGCGGCTTTCCCCAATGTCCTCATGGGGCTTATTCTGTCCTCTGCCATGACGTCCTTCGTCGTGCTTACCTTTGTCGCGCCCGATATATCCATCCGGTCGGTGCTGGTCAGCGTGGTGGCCGCCATTCTTCTGGCCTTGGCACTGCCGCCCTTGTGGAGGGCGGGAGAAAAGGTGATCGACGGGGTCCTGTTCGGCGTGATTGCAACCGTGGCTGCTACGTTCATCGCGCGCATTGTGATCGTCTATTCCCTGCATGGCCTGACCCTGACCGAGCAGAGCTATTCGCAGTCGGAATATGCCTGGATATTCCACTTCACCAGCGGCATCTGCGCGCTGGCCCTCGCGGTGGTGCTTCTATACGCCGCTGGGCTCGACATGGTCTGGCATTTCCACGGGCAGTCCAACCGCGACCCGTTGACGGGGCTGTTAAACAGGCGTGGGCTGAAGGGATCATTCAATGCGTCCGCAGACCGGCGCCAGAAAAAGGTATATGTGCGGGCCATCATTCTTTTCGACATCGATCATTTCAAGCGCGTAAACGATCAATATGGCCACGCGGTGGGCGACAAAGTTTTGCAAAGAGTGGCAAAAACAGCATCCGGTCTTTGTCAGGAACAAGGCCAGGTGGCCCGAACCGGCGGCGAGGAATTTGCGATTCTGACCGACTGGATCCCGCTCGAAACGGCGCAGCTACTGGCGCAGCATATCTGTGATTCGCTGCGATTCATCGCCCATCCCGAACTGGCTCCG
Organism: Parasphingorhabdus sp. NYA22; assembly: GCF_976973735.1. NCBI lineage: Bacteria > Pseudomonadati > Pseudomonadota > Alphaproteobacteria > Sphingomonadales > Sphingorhabdaceae > Parasphingorhabdus > Parasphingorhabdus sp. NYA22. The sequence continues at coordinate 1,810,327 of NZ_OZ333477.1, forward strand.
GATCACAAGGTTACTGCGAGCTTCGGGCTGGCGGTGCTGACGGACGCTGATTCGCTGCATGACGCAATGGACCGGGCCGATCAGGCGCTATATCACGCCAAGCGAAACGGCCGCAATCAGGTCGCACTGGCCGAGGCCGCCTGAACCCGATCGCCGGTCGCGCGCAGCGCAGGCTTTCCTACAATGGCCCGGATATGTTAGATTTGGGCATGATAGATTCGCATTGTCGCAGGTTCGATGCTCATAATCCCGGCGTCGCTCGAAATTGTTTCGCGATATCCTGAGGCGATAAAGTCGCTGATATTTTGGAAAATAGAGCCATGGAAAATGGCTCCCCGAGTAGGATTCGAACCTACGACATTTCGATTAACAGTCGAACGCTCTACCGCTGAGCTATCGGGGAACAAGCTCGATAATGGACCGAGCCGTTGTTGGTGAAGCGCGCCTATAACAATGTCATTTGCGTCCCGCAAGCCATCAAACGACAAATTGTTCCATGGCGATGCGATCGTCGAGCGCATGCTCCGGATCGAACAGCATGGTCAGCGACTGGCTGCGGTCGATTGCGACCTTGACGCAGCTGACATCGCGGACTTCCTGTTGGTCGCCAACCGCACTAACCGGCCGTTTTTCGGGGTTTAGCACGCGGATGGTGATCTCCATCTTGTCCGGCAATATTGCTCCTTTCCAGCGTCTCGGCCGGAACGGGCTGATCGGGGTCAGCGCCAGAAGATTGCAGGTCAGAGGAAGGATTGGGCCGTTGGCGGAAAGATTATAGGCGGTGGAGCCAGCGGGCGTAGCAATGAGCACGCCGTCGCAGACCAGCTCTTCCATCATGATACGGCCATTGATCTCGATCTCGAGCTTCGCTGTTTGCCGGGTTTCGCGCAGCAGTGACACTTCGTTGATCGCGGGCAGGGTGAAGCTGGCGCCGGAGATGGTCTCAACCTCCATTTTGAGGGGCTTGACCTTGAAGGCGCGGGCCTTGGCCAGGCGCTCGTTCAGGTCTTCCATGTGCCAGTTGTTCATCAGGAAGCCGACGGTGCCCAGATTCATGCCATAGACCGGCATGATCTTCCGGCGATTGAGCATCTGGTGCAGGGTCTGCAGCATGAAGCCGTCACCGCCCAGAACCACGGCCCGGTCGGCTTCTTCGACCGGAACCCAGTCGATCAGCGATTTCAGCTTTTCGGCGGCTTCCTGCGCCGGCTGCGTAGGCGACACGATCAGTGCCCATTTCTTGTCGTTCATCCGCCCGTGACGTTCATGTGACGCTCCAATATCTCTGCGGACCCATCGAGCTGCGCATTGAAATCATGGCGCTGCGGTTTGAGCTTTAGGGCCTGTTGGAGCAGTTGGTCAACGGCAGCAATGCCATCCTTGCGAACCGCCGCGCGCAGGTCGACATGCGCGTTGTGGCCGAGGCACATGAATATCTTGCCATCGGTGGTCAGGCGCAACCGGTTGCAATCATCGCAGAAATTGTTGCTCAGCGGTGTGATCAGGCCCAGTCGCAGGCCAAGCTGTTCGACCGAAACGTAGCGCGCCGGACCCGAGCTGCGATGGGCAATGGGGAGGATTGAATAACGGTCTCTCAACGGAACCAGGAACTCATCGGCAGAAATATGGGCAAGCTTTCGATCCGCACCGACATCGCCCAAAGGCATGCTCTCGATGATCGTCAGGTCATGGCCGTGCTCTGCGCAATATTCGGCCACGGGCAGAAGATCGGCTTCATTGAAGTCTCGTACTGCAACCATATTGATCTTGACCCGGATACCCGCTTCCTTGGCGGCCTTGATGCCGTCCAGCACGACGCTCACATCGGCGCCGCGGGTGATCTCGGAAAACCGTTCGGGGTCCAGCGTGTCCATGCTGACATTGATCCGGCGCACGCCATGGGCTGCAAGATGGTCGGCATATTCGGTCAGCAGCGATCCGTTGGTGGTCAGCGTCAATTCTTCCAGCTCGCCAGAGGCAATCTTTCTGCCCAGCCGCTGGATAACATCTTTCATATCCCGTCTGACCAGTGGTTCACCGCCGGTAAGCCGGATCTTGCGGATGCCGTGGCCGATGAACCGTTCTGCGATCAGGGTGATTTCTTCCAGCGTCAGCAGTTCCGACTTCGGCATGAAGGTCATTTTCTCCGACATGCAATATTGGCAGCGGAAATTGCATCGGTCAGTGACCGAAATACGCAGATAATCAATTTTGCGTCCGAAACCGTCTTGCATTGGGCGCCTCATGTTGATTCAATGCTATAGGGCTAGCGCTTTCCAGATAGGCAGGCAACGGCCTATAAAGGTTTTCCTGCTACGGAAAAAGATAGTCGGGCGTGTGCAAATCGGCCCTGCCGCCCACACAGTTTAAGGAGTTTCGAGGTCAAAATATCATCCATCCCGACTATGCATCCGGCTGAATTCAGAAATCTGTTCCTGCTGTCATTCCACGAGCGTGATCCGCTGGCCGCAGAAATTGCGTCTTTTGGCTGGCGGGTGCAGTCGGCCCGCAGACTGGATAATCTCAGCGCGCGGTTTTTCTCTGCCGGCGCGATGATCGCCGTGATCGATACCCGCCGCGCCGAAAATGATGGCTTGAAGGCGATTACAGAACTTGCAAGAGCTGCAACCGAAGGCGGGATTGCGATACTGGCGCTGGTCGACAGCAGTCAAAGCCGGGACATTATCGGGCAATGCTTTGATTCAGGCGCGACCCATTATCTGGATTTTGCCGATGCTGGCGCGGATCTCGACCAGTCGATCAAATATGCCTTTCGCTATGTCGAAAATTTCAGAGGCGGCGCCGAACGCGCGAGCCATGAACAGTCTCTGCTGACATTTGGCGATTTGCAATGGTCGATAATCCCGGGCTCGGTCATGGAATATTGGATCAGCGATAGCCTCCTGACTGCCGCCGGCGAGATTGATTTCGAAAAATATCCGGTGACCGGTATCTACCGCGCCCTATCGCGCGAAGAGCAGAAGCGTGTGAGAGGCGCGATGGGGCGTCTTCGCGATGGCGCCAGACAGGCAGCGGTGCCCCACCGGTTCAATGGCCGGCCGGTTATCCATCACTTGCACGAAGCAGACGGCCGGATTTTTGGCAGAATTGAATATCTCGCCAACAATGAAGAAGCGGACGACTGGACCGGGCGTGATCTGCTTTCCGGGTTGCGCAATACGGCATCGGCCCGCTCTTGGATTCGGCAAAAGCTGGAAGACGGCAGCCAACTGACACTGATAGCGATCGGTATCAAAAACTTCCGGATGATCAACTCCGCTTTCGGTCGCAATGCGGGGGACCAGTTGCTGCGGATCGTCGGTCACCGGCTGATGGACCACACGCAGCGGCAATATGCAGGGCCGCACTTGGTCGCACGTCTGGACGGTCAGAATTTTCTGATCGTGCTCGCCAATATTCAAAGTAGCCAGATATCGGATTTTGCCAATGACTTGATCGGCAGCATCTTTGAGAACCTGCAGCTGGAGGGGCGCCCGATCAACCCGGTTGCGCGGGCCGGCGTCGCGATCGGAAATAGCGATTCCAGCGAAAAGACATTGATCAGAAAAGCGGTCTTGGCGCTTGCGGAAGCGACCGCTGCCGACGCGCTTCCGATCAATTTCAGCACCGTTTCGGAAGCCGATGTGCATCTGGAAGAAGTGCTGGAAGATCAATTGGCCGGGGCGATGGGCCGCGGAGAAATCGTCATTGCCTTCCAGCCACAAATCAAGGTCGACACCGGGGAACTGTCCGGCGCGGAAGCCTTGGCGCGCTGGGAGCATCCAGAATATGGATTATTGGGTGCCTCCACTCTGTTCGCCGTCGCGGAACGGGCAGGGGTGATGGATTCGCTCTCGACCCAGATCCATAAGCAGGCGTTGACACTGGCTGCTGGCTGGCCAGCAAGCCTCGGTTTCTTGCGGCTTTCAATCAATGTCACCGCAGGCGATTTGGCGGCAAAAACATTTGTCGATAATATGCTGGCGCAGGTCGATACCGCCGGTTTTGAACCGAGCCATCTCACTCTCGAAATCACAGAGTCCGAGTTGATCGGCAACCTTTCGGCTTCGGCGAACAAATTGCATCGCCTGCGCAAGGCGGGCATTTGCATAGCGATTGACGATTTCGGCACCGGTTACAGCAGCCTGTCTTATCTCAAGGAGCTACCGGTCGATTATTTGAAAATCGACAGCGGGCTGACCGGCGATATCAGCGGTTCAACCAAGGATCAGGTGGTCGTGCGGTCCATAATAGATATGGCGCATAGTCTTGATTTAAGTGTCATCGCCGAGGGTGTTGAAACCGAATCCCAGCTCGATATCCTGGCAGATCAGGGTTGCGAGTTTTTCCAGGGCTTCTTGCGCTCCGGACCGCTGTCGCCCGACGAGTTTGAAGCCTTTGCGCTGCGGAGCAATTAGGCAGACACGCGTTGCGCCAGTTTCGATAGTCCCGTTGTCAATTGCGTCAGGCCATGGAGGCGCGACTTGGGATCGCGCCATTTGCGTTCGATGAACAATTTATTGTCGGGACGGATTTTCGCGGTTCCCTTGAGACGGTCGACATAGTCCAGCAGGCCGGGAACATTGGGGAAGCTGTCATTGTGGAAGGTGACCAAAGCGCCGCGTGGACCCATTTCGATTTTGGCGATCTGTGCCTTCACGCAATTCATCTTGATATGCATGAGCTTTAGCAGATTGTCGGTCTGGATTGGCAGGTCGCCAAATCTGTCGATCATTTCCGCTGCAAAGGATTCGATTTCCGGAAGGGTCTTGAGGCCGTTCATGCGGCGATACAGCCCCATTCGAAGCGACAGGTCGGGGACATAGGCTTCCGGTATCAGGATCGGCGCGTCGACCGTGATCTGAGGAGAGAATCCGTCTGTTCGCACTGGTAGGCCAGAACCTTTGGCCTTCGCTTCAAGAATCGCGTCTTCCAGCATCGACTGGTACAGCTCGAAGCCAACTTCCTTGATATGTCCGGATTGTTCGTCGCCCAGGAGGTTTCCGGCGCCACGAATATCGAGATCAAGGCTTGCAAGTTCAAATCCGGCGCCAAGACTGTCGAGATCGCCGAGAATTTTCAGTCGTTTCTCTGCCTTTTCGGTAATTATCCGGTCTTGTGGTGTGACCATATAAGCATAAGCGCGCGTTTTGGAGCGCCCGACACGGCCTCTCAGTTGATAGAGCTGAGCAAGGCCGAAACGATCGGCGCGATGAATGATCAGCGTGTTGGCGCTGGGAATGTCGAGTCCACTTTCGACGATCGTGGTCGAGAGCAGCACATCATAATTGCGGTCATAAAAGGCCGACATTCGTTCTTCCACGGTCGCCGGCGGCATTTGTCCGTGCGCGACGACATAGGTCAGTTCGGGGGCATGTTTCTTGAAGAAATCTTCGATATCGGCAAGGTCAGCGATACGGGGGACGACCACGAACGACTGGCCGCCGCGATAATGTTCACGCAGCAGCGCCTCGCGCAGTGGAACAGGGTCCCACGGCATGACATAGGTTCGTACGGCCAGTCGGTCGACAGGCGGTGTCTGGATCACCGACAGCTCGCGCATACCGGTCATGGCCATCTGCAGTGTCCGCGGGATAGGCGTGGCGGTGAGGGTCAGTACGTGGACATCCGCCTTCATCGCCTTGAGCCGTTCCTTGTGAGTCACGCCAAAACGCTGCTCTTCATCGATAATGATCAGGCCGAGCCGCTGAAATTCGACGGATTTCGCGAGCAGGGCATGAGTGCCGATGACAATATCGACTTCGCCGCTGGTCAAGCCTTCTTTGGTTTTCTTGGCTTCTGCAGGTGGTACCAGTCGGGATAGCCGACCAATCTTCACGGGGAAGGGCCGGAAACGCTCTTCGAAATTGTTGAAATGCTGACGAGCGAGAAGGGTGGTGGGCGCGATTATGGCAACCTGCATCCCGGCCATAGCTGCGGCAAAAGCGGCGCGCATCGCGACTTCGGTCTTGCCAAAACCGACGTCACCACAGACCAGGCGATCCATTGCCTTGCCAGAGGCCATGTCGGCGAGAACTTCCTCGATTGCCTGCTGCTGGTCGTCTGTTTCCTGATAGGGGAAGCGATCGACGAAGCCGGCCATTTCGCTGGCTTCAACGCGGGCAGGGGTCGCGGGTTGAAGCGCGCGAGCGGCAGCGGTTCTTAGCAGCTCATGGGCAATCGCCCGGATACGTTCTTTCAGTTTGGACTTGCGTCGTTGCCAGCCTTCGCCTCCGAGACGGTCCAGCACGACGCTGTCCCCGCCTTCGCCATAGCGACTGAGAACATCAATATTCTCGACTGGGACATAGAGCTTGTCGCCCCCGGCATATTTCAGATGGACACAATCATGCGGGCTGGTGCCAACCGGAATGGAAACAATGCCCTCATAGAGGCCGACGCCATGCTCCAGATGAACGACGAGGTCGCCCTGGCTGAGCGCTGACAGTTCCTCGATAAAGGCATCACTGCTCTTGCGCCGCTTGGATTTGCGGACCAGCCGGTCTCCGAAAATATCCTGTTCGGTGAGCAGCGACAGCCCTTCTGTCCGAAAGCCGGAAGTCAGAGGCAATATTGTCAGAGCGATGCCCGGGTCGGCCGAGAGGCAGGAATCCCAGTCATCGCAAAGCACCGCTCCCTTGACATCATGGTCTTTGAGCAAGTCAAAGATACGCGCTCGCGATCCCTTGCTATAGCTCGCGACAACCGCAGTGGTACCTGACTTTTTCAGACTGTTAAGGTGGGCACCCAAAGCCTGATAAATATTCTCGTTGCGCGCTCGTTCCGGAGAGAAATCGCGCGGTGAGGACACGGACATCGACATGACGGTTTCAGATTCCGGTTCGTCAAATTCGCTCAGAACATGGATGGGAGCGTCATTTTCGCGGGCCCGCCATTCTTCCGGCGTCAAATATAACATCTCCGGTGGCAGAGGCCGGTAGCTCGACAGATTGGCTTTGTCGGCCTCAACCCGGTTCTTGTGATAGTCTGCAATGGCAACAAATTGCGCCTCTGCTGCCGCAGAGCCGGCTGCATCCCGCAAGATCATGCAATCATCTTCGACATAATCGAAGATGGTCGCCAGCCGTTCTTCGAGTAGCGGCAGCCAATGTTCCATCCCCGCCAGGCGGCGGCCTTCCGAGATGGATTGATAAACTGCATCGCTCGTCGAAACGGCACCAAAAAGATCCCGATAGCGGGTGCGGAAACGGGTAATGCTATCGGCATCGAGCAGAAACTCGGATACGGGAAGCAGATCAAGCCCGTCGATATTGCCGACGGTGCGCTGGTCGGCTGGGTCGAACTGCCGCAGGGTCTCGATCTCGTCGCCAAATAGGTCGATCCTTATTGGTAGCTCGGCGCCTGGCGGGAATAGATCGATCAATCCGCCACGGGCCGCAAATTCACCACTGTCAGCTACCGTATCCACTCGCACAAAGCCGTTGGCGTAGAGGAACGAAATCAGTTTTTCCTGTTCGACAATTGTGCCGGGCGCGAGACGAGTGACAAATTCCTTGATTCGCGATGGCGCCAGCACCCGCTGGGTTACAGCGTTGACTGTTGTGACTACCAGCTGCGAGCCGGTGAAGGGCATTGCCAGCTTGGACAAAGCAGCGAGTCGGTCCGAGGTGGTGTGCAGCGCCGGGGATGCGCGGTCATAGGGCAAGCAGTCCCAAGCCGGAAATTCGATGATCTCCAGATCCGGTGCAAAAAAATGGGCGGCTTCGACAACCGCACTCATCGCCGCGTCGTCGGTGGCGATGAACATCGTGCGCCGGCCAGACTGGGTCGCAATATCCGACAGAAATAGCGGGCGATAACCAGCGGGCACACCGGCTACAGTCATGCCTTTTTCAGAGGATAATAGGCTATCTAGATGAGACACTTGGGATCGATTCTGGATTTGGGGCGGGAAAGTTATTTCGTTGCATCGATATAGTCGAGTTTCTGCATATTATCCATTTGCGGTCCTTCAAAAACCGGAGGAACGGGTTGTGTCCCGATCGCCCAGGCCATGACATCCACGTCATCTTCGACGAGCAACAGTTCAAACCAGTCGATCTCCTTGTCGGACCAGTCCGCACTATAGCGATTGAAAAAACCGCCGATCAAAAAGTCTGCTTCACGGGTTCCGCGATGCCAGGCGCGAAATTGCAGCCGTTTCAGCTTTGTTTCGCGATCCATATTTGTTGCTCCAACTTGGCTGGCATAATGAGCCAGCGACGGTATAAAGGCGGATAGACATGCGGCCCGAGATACTCAATCCATTATTTGGCGAAACCCAGTCGCTCAAAGGCGTCGGTAAGGTGCTGGCGAAGCCGCTCGAGAAGCTGCGGCTGACCCGCGTCAAGGATCTGCTCTACCATCAGCCGAGCTACTGGATGCATCGGAAACGGGTCGAGGAACTGGATGAAATCGATGTCGGCGAGACGATCATCGTCGAGGTTACCCCGGTCGATTATCGCACCGGTGGTCCGCGCAGCCCCTTGCGGGTCCATGCGACGGACAAACTTGGCAATTATATCAGCCTGACCTTTTTCGGGCGGAACCCGGGCTGGCCCAAGAAACTGCTGCCGCTCGGCGAGCCCAAGGTCATTTCCGGGAAGCTCGAGCGTTATGGTGATGAGCTGCAAATGGTTCATCCTGATCAAGTGCTCGATCCGGCACAGGCGGACGATATTGCGCTTCTGGAGCCGATTTATCCATTGGCCGACGGGCTTGGCAATTTGCGGATGAAGCAGTTGGTCGGGCAGGCGCTGGCGCTTGCTCCCTCGCTGCCGGAATGGATCGAGCCGAGCCAGCTGGCAGCGAAAAATTGGACGAATTGGAAGGATAGTATCCTCGGTCTTCATTATACCGAAAGCGAGGGTAGCAGTGACCGACTCGCCTATGACGAGGTATTTGCCAACCAGCTCGCCTTCATGCTGGTCCGGGCCAGCAATCGGACCAAGAAAGGTGTTCCGATCCAAGGCGATGGCAGGCTGCGTGACCAGTTGAAGCTGCCGTTCGAGCTGACCAATGCCCAGAAACGCTGCATCGCCGAGATCGAGGGCGATCTCGCGCAAAGCGCACCGATGCTGCGGCTGCTTCAGGGCGATGTCGGCTCCGGAAAGACGCTGGTGGCGCTGATGGCGCTGCTGTCAGCGGTGGAGGCGGGATATCAGGGTGCCTTTCTGGCACCGACGGAAATTTTGGCGCGACAGCATTTTCAAGGTCTGCAGAAATTACTAGCCGGACTGCCAGTGAACATCGCCATCTTGACCGGTCGCGATAAAGGTAAGGTTCGCGAGGCGACACTGATGGGATTGATGGACGGGTCGATCAATATCCTGATCGGTACCCACGCGATTTTTCAGGAGCATGTCCGGTACAAGAATCTCGCCGTGGCCGTCATTGACGAGCAGCATAAATTCGGCGTGTCCCAGCGGCTGATGCTGGCCCAAAAAGCCGAGCGCACACCGCATTTGCTGGCAATGACCGCCACACCCATTCCAAGGACGCTGACTCTCAGCCAATATGGCGAGATGGACGTCTCCCGCATCGACGAACTTCCTCCGGGGCGGCAAGCGATTGATACCAGCGTGATCTCCGATGCACGTTTGCCGGACGTGGTTGAAGGCCTGGCCCGGCATATAGGCTCCGGCGGCCAGGCTTACTGGGTATGCCCGTTGATCGACGAGAGCGAAAAAAGCGATCTCGCTGCGGCGGAAGACCGCGCAGCCGGTTTGAAGGCAAGATTTGGTGACCAGGTCGGTTTGGTGCATGGCCGGATGAAGGGGCCTGAAAAAGACCTGGTGATGGGCCGCTTTCAGCGGGACGAGATCAAGATCCTTGTCGCCACCACGGTTATCGAGGTCGGCGTCGATGTGCCCAATGCCAGCCTGATGATCATCGAGGCCGCCGATCGTTTTGGGCTGGCGCAATTGCACCAGTTGCGCGGTCGCGTCGGGCGAGGCAGCGTCAAATCCAACTGCCTGTTGATTCGCGGCGAAACGCTGAGCGAAACAGCACGCGCGCGACTCACGCTGATGCGCGAGACCAATGATGGTTTTCGGATTGCCGAGGAAGATCTGCGGTTACGCGGGGCAGGGGAACTATTGGGTACGCGACAATCCGGGGATGCCGGCTTTCGCGTCGCCACGCCGGCGCAGGTCAGTGAATTTATCGGAGCTGCCACTGACGATGCCCGGCTGTTGCTCGACCGCGATGGAGGGTTGGACAGCGAAAGAGGGCAAGCAGCGCGTGTAGCGCTTTACCTGTTCGAGCGTGATTGGGGCGTCAGTCTGTTGCGGAGCGGATAGCGCCTAGATGCCGTTGATCTTGTCCAGCATTGCATAGAAATCCGGTTCCCGGATCACCCGCTCGAATTTGAAGCCGTGGCGTCCCTGATGAGACCAGACCAGATAGGCTTCGATGCGTCCGGCGACTGGCAGACGAACGATTAGCCGGTCTCCCTTTGCCATATCGATCGGGTCGGAAAGCATCATGCCGTTAGCGGAAATATTCGAAATTTGGACCCGGATTTCCTGATGGGGATGAAATTCGCAAATCGTCTCAAAATCGACTGCAAACCGCGTAGCACGACGCATGTCCGAGGCTGTTTGAGGTGGTAGACCGGTCATTCGCTGCGAGCTCCGTACATGGTTCGTAGCAACCATAACGGCCGATTGAGAATAAATGGTAAATGACTTTTGCAGTCTATTATTTTCCCTGCAGTCAGACCTTGCGAAGTAGCCCGTGTTTTTTCTTGCCGGCTGATATTTTTTTGTCATCGTCCGTCAAGTCGATCATGGCTCCTGCATCCCTAACCGGTTCGTCATCAATCCGAGCGCCGCCGCCCGCGACCATCCGCTTGGCTTCGCCTTTGGATGCGCAGAACCCGATCCCCACTAGGGCATCGAGAATCGAAATCTGACCGTCTGCTATCTCGAATACCGGTAAATCGCCGCCTGCAGCGCCTTGTTCGAAAGTCTGTTGCGCTGTTTTTGCAGCATCTTCAGCAGCATTTTGACCGTGCGCCAATGTTGTTGCGGCATCAGCCAGGATTTTCTTGGCCTCGTTGATATCGGAACCTTGCAGGGCTTCCAGTCGCGCGATCTCTTCCAGATCAATATCGGTGAACAGTCTCATGAACTTGCCCACATCGCGATCGTCGGTATTGCGCCAGAATTGCCAGTAATCATAAGGAGAGAGACGGGCAGCATTCAGCCAGATCGCACCATCCACCGATTTGCCCATTTTCGAACCATCGGCTTTGGTGATCAACGGCGTGGTAACACCGAATAGTTCGGCTCCATCGATCCGGCGGCCTAGTTCGATCCCGTTGACAATATTGCCCCACTGGTCGGATCCACCCATTTGCAACTTGCAGCCGTGCTGGCGCGATAGCTCAAGAAAATCATAGGCTTGCAGGATCATATAGTTGAATTCGAGGAAGGTCAGCGGCTGTTCGCGTTCCAGTCGAAGTTTTACAGAATCAAACGCCATCATGCGATTGATCGTGAAATGACGACCGATATCGCGCAAAAATGGTATATATTCGAGTTGGCCCAGCCAATCGTCATTGTTGACCATTATTGCATCGGTGGGACCGTCACCAAATGTCAAAAAATTCTCGAAACTATCCCGAATTTTAGCAAAATTTGACGCAATTCCATCATCGTCTAGCAATTTTCGCATCTCGTCTTTGCCGGACGGATCACCAATCTTGGTGGTTGCACCGCCCATCAAAACGATTGGCTTATGCCCTGCTTGCTGCAGTCGACGGAGCATCATGATCTGGACCAGATTCCCGACGTGAAGAGAATCCGCAGTGACATCAAATCCGATATAACCGGGAATGATGCTCTTGCTGGCAAGAGAGTCCAATGCATCGGCATCGGTTAACTGGTGGATATAGCCGCGATCATTCAGTAGACGCAGGAGATCGGATTGATAATTGGTCATGGATTGGTGCGTTACATGGGGACAACGAAAGTCGCAATATGCGTTTGAACTTGCAATGCCATTCGATGACTCCGGTATCGGCGATCGATCAAATCGCGGTCGAATGGTCGATGTCCGCGTCCGGCACAATATGGCTGAGATATCATGCAGACGGGAATGTTGAAGAAATCACGTTACCGGATAATCTCGACCAGTCGCAGCGGATGGACAATTTGTGGCAGAATACCTGTTTCGAACTATTCCTCGGCGAACCGGGAAAAGAGCCCTATTGCGAATTTAACTTTTCGCCATCCGGCAACTGGGCGGCCTATAGTTTCGACCGGTATCGTGACGGAATGGACCAGTTCGCCCTGGCTCAACCACCCGAAATCCACATGGATTTCAGTGATACACATATGGCTCTCGAAGTAACCTTCGGATTGCCCGATATCTGGGTGCGCGAAGAATTCGATGCGGGCCTCTCGGCGGTCATTGAAACGCAAGACGGTGAGAAATCACTCTGGGCTTTGGCCCATCCTGCAGCTAATCCGGATTTCCACCACCGGGATGGTTTCACGCTCAAAATGGAGGCAGCGGAACGTTGATGAAATTTGGTATAGACAGGCTGATTGAAGACGCGGACCTGCGGGGGCCATTGGCGGGCAAGCGGGTGGCGTTGCTTGCGCATCCAGCTTCGGTGACGCAGAATCTTGTCCATAGCCTTGATGCATTGTCGGCGATTGACGGGATTAAAGTGACGGCGGCTTTTGGCCCGCAACATGGTCTTCGCGGCGACAAGCAGGATAATATGATTGAGTCGCCCGATTTTAACGACCCGATCCATAATATACCGGTGTTCAGCCTCTATGGTGAGGTTCGTCGGCCGACAGGCCAGTCGATGGGTACGTTCGATATTGTGCTGATCGATCTGCAGGATTTGGGATGCCGAATCTACACGTTCATCACCACCTTGCGATATATGCTGGAAGCCGCCGCGGAACACGGCAAGACGGTCTGGGTGCTGGACCGGCCCAATCCGGCCGGGAGGCCGATCGAAGGCACGCTCCTCGAAGAAGGATGGGAAAGCTTTGTCGGGGCAGGGCCGATGCCGATGCGTCACGGGCTGACCATGGGCGAAATGGGGCGCTGGATGATCAGTCATTTCGATATTGAAGTCGATTATCGGGTCATCGAAATGGATGGGTGGCAGCCGGAAGGCCCCGGATTTGGCTGGCCGGAAGATCGCATCTGGATCAATCCCAGCCCCAATGCTCCGAACGTCAATATGGCGCGGGCCTATGCAGGAACCGTGATGCTGGAGGGGACGACGCTATCCGAAGGACGTGGCACGACGCGGCCTCTGGAACTGTTCGGCGCGCCGGATATCGATGCACGGGCGGTCATTGCGGAGATGCAGCAGATGGCGCCGCAATGGCTGGAAGGCTGCATATTGCGGGAAATCTGGTTCGAACCGACTTTTCACAAACATCAGGGCCAATTGTGCAATGGCGTCCAGATTCACGCCGAGGGTCCGGCGTATGATCACGCCGCTTTCCGACCCTGGCGGCTTCAGGCGCTGGCGTTTAAGGCGATTGGCAAGCTTTATCCCGGATATGAATTGTGGCGCGATTTTCCCTATGAATATGAAGAGGGCAAACTGGCGTTTGACGTGATCAACGGCGGACCGGTCTTGCGCGAATGGATCGAGCACCCATCGTCGAACGCGGATGATCTGGACACAATTGTCGCGCCGGATGAACTGGCGTGGGGCGAGATATCGGGTAAATACCGCCTTTACTAAGTATGCTGCACTGCAACATATTTATTGCATTTGTTCTGGAATCTGGTAATTTGCCGGCATGTTACCGAGCAAAGAATTTTTCGAAGGCGTTGCACTGAAAAAATGTGTGGCCGCGACCTATAACAATACGATTTTCAAGCTGGCGCCGCATATTCTCTATACGCGCCATGACGAAATGTATGTCGATGCCGTGCCGCTGGAAAAAGACGGGCAACCACCGCGTGAAATCAAGATCGGGACGTTCAAGCTTTCCGGCTTGAAAGATGTTCGGGTCGAAGACCTGCATTTCGAGAAGTCGGAAATCTTTGAGCCGGCTGCCGAAAAATATGACGGAACTACGCTGCTGGCGGTCGAAGACTGACAATCAACCCTGTTTTCGGGTCAATTCTTTCATTGCGTCACTTAATCCGTCGACCGTTAGCGGGTACATCCGGTCATTCATCAGTTCGCGGATGATTTTGACGCTTTGTGAATAGCCCCATTGCTTTTCAGGCACCGGATTGAGCCAGGCCGCAGCGGGATAAGTGTTGGTCAGCCTGTGCATCCAGGTGACGCCGGCTTCTTCGTTGAAATGTTCGACCGAACCGCCCGGATGAGTGATTTCATAAGGGCTCATCGATGCGTCGCCGACGAAAATCAGCTTATAGTCGTGGCCATATTTGTGGAGCACATCCCAGGTATTGGTGCGCTCGGAAAAGCGGCGGCGATTATCCTTCCACAGGCCTTCGTAGGGGCAGTTGTGGAAATAGAAAAATTCGAGATTTTTGAACTCGGTGGTCGCGGCGCTGAACAGTTCTTCGCAGAGCTTGATAAACGGATCCATCGAGCCGCCAACGTCAAGAAACAGCAGTAACTTTACCGCATTGTGCCGTTCCGGCCGCATGTGAATGTCGAGCCAGCCCTGTTTGGCGGTGCCATTGATTGTCCGGTCGATATCCAGCTCGTCAGCGGCACCCTCGCGGGCAAATTTGCGCAGGCGGCGGAGCGCTACCTTGATGTTCCGCGTTCCGAGCAGCTTGGTGTTGTCGAGATTCTGGAACTCGCGCTTGTCCCAGACCTTGATCGCCTTTTTCTGGCCGCCTTCGCCGCCAATCCGGACGCCTTCGGGATTATAGCCCGAATTGCCGTAAGGCGAGGTGCCGCCGGTGCCGATCCACTTGCTGCCGCCTTCATGCCGTTTTTGCTGCTCTTCGAGACGCTCTTTCAGCGTCTCCATAATCTCGTCCCAGCTGCCGAGAGAATTGATCTTTTCCATTTCCTCTTCGGACAGATATTTCTCGGCGACCGCTTTCAGCCAGTCGAGCGGAATATCTTCTTCCTGGGTCCCGTAGGTAGTTTCTATGCCTTTGAAGACCTTTGAAAAAACCTGATCGAAGCGGTCGAGCAATCCTTCATCTTTCACGAAGGTTGCGCGGGAGAGATAATAGAATTCCTCCGGACTACGCCGAATAACGTCTTTCTCAAGCGCCTCGAGCAGCACCAGATGTTCCTTGAGCGACGCTGAAATGCCAGCGGCCCTGAGTTCGTCCATGAAGTTAAAGAACATCGTCAGTGCCTTTGCTTAGCGCGCTTCGCGTTTCGCCATGAAGGCCAGGCGTTCGAACAGCATCACGTCCTGCTCGTTCTTGAGCAGCGCACCATGCAATGGCGGGATTGCCTTGCTGCTGTCGCTCGATTGCAAGGCTTCGAGCGGCATGTCCTCGTTGAGGATCAGTTTCAGCCAATCGAGCAATTCGCTGGTACTTGGCTTCTTCTTGAGGCCCGGGACGTCACGGACATCGTAGAAAATATCCATCGCCTTTTTGACCAATATGCCCTGAATGTCCGGGAAATGGACGTTGATGATTTCCTGCATCGTCTCGCGATCTGGGAATTTGATATAGTGGAAGAAGCAGCGGCGCAGGAATGCGTCTGGCAGCTCTTTCTCGTTGTTCGAGGTGATGATCACGATAGGGCGTTCGACGGCCTTGATCGTCTCTTTGGTCTCGTAGACATGGAATTCCATGCGATCAAGTTCCTGCAGCAGATCGTTCGGAAACTCGATATCCGCTTTGTCGATCTCGTCGATCAGCAGCACTGGCAGTTCGGGAGCCGTGAAGGCCTCCCACAGTTTACCCTTGCGGATATAGTTGGAAATATCGTGGACCCGCTCATCGCCGAGCTGGCCATCGCGGAGACGCGCTACCGCATCATATTCATAGAGGCCTTGATGTGCCTTGGTGGTGGATTTGACATTCCACTCGATCAGCGGCGTCCCCATTGCCTTGGCAATTTCATAGGCCAGAACCGTCTTGCCCGTGCCCGGCTCGCCTTTGACGAGGAGC
Source organism: Parasphingorhabdus sp. NYA22 (assembly GCF_976973735.1). Lineage (NCBI taxonomy): Bacteria > Pseudomonadati > Pseudomonadota > Alphaproteobacteria > Sphingomonadales > Sphingorhabdaceae > Parasphingorhabdus > Parasphingorhabdus sp. NYA22. The sequence continues at coordinate 1,826,377 of NZ_OZ333477.1, forward strand.
GGGCGGCGGAGGGTCATGGCAGCGTTGACAGCAACCTTCAGATCATCGGTTGCAACATAGTCTTTGGTACCGTCAAAACGCATGATTTTCTATTCCTTGCCGTGAACGTCAAAGCATAGGCGATAGGGAAAACTCCCGTTCCAGGCAAGTTAATCATTTAGTTAAGTTTTAAGGAAAATGGCGAGTTATTTAACGGGAAAGCCGCATATTTCGCCGGGCTTCCAGTAGCTGCCACAGGCCGCGATGCTGGTTGAGCAGCTGTTCCGCCCCGAAATTCAGCGCTCGTTCCAAAGCGGGCGTTTCTGCCAAGAGGCTGTTGAGATCCGAGGTTTTTTCGGCGCTGGGTAGAATCGAGGAGCGGGCTTCAACGCCGACACGGAGGGCAATCTGCTCCAGAATATTTCTGATATGATGCCAGTCTGCAACCAGGGCGATGGCTGCACCGATGGCGCAACCGCTGCGATCGGACTGGGACAGCATCTCGAGCGCCTTGCGTTGACCCAGCACGGCGGCGTTGCTCTGGTCGTCGAGGCTAACGCCCGAAATCGGTCCGGCAGCCACGGTCAGCTTGGTCAGGAAAGATCGTTCGGCAGCAAAGCCGTCGGTCGCCTGAATCAGCCATTCGCGCGCGGCATCATCGACGGTTTTGGTCGCCGCATGATCGATCACGCCCGGATGGCGCCCGTGCAAAACGCACAGGAAATGGACGATATCGGCGACATCCGCTCCTGACAGAGTCGAAAAATCCTCGGCGATAAGCTGGACATAGGGCGCTGTGTCGCTGCCATATGTGCCGACCTGTCCAGCGAACCCTGGCTGTGTCACCAATTGTGCATTTTGTCCTAGCATCGCGTTTCCGATATCCGATTAAGGTTGCGAAAATGCATTGAGCATTCTCGTCTGCCTTCGAATATAGCGACGATACCTAAAGAGTAAGTTTACCGGCTGTTAGGGATTTACAAACCATAGCAATTGGCGCGTATCGCGAGATTATTGATCCAGGAAGCTCCGCATCTTGCGGCTGCGGCTTGGATGCTTCAGCTTGCGCAGTGCCTTGGCTTCAATCTGCCGGATACGTTCGCGCGTCACGCTGAACTGCTGGCCGACTTCCTCAAGCGTATGATCGGTGTTCATGCCGATCCCGAAGCGCATGCGCAGCACGCGTTCTTCCCGGGGAGTCAGGCTCGCCAATACACGGGTCACGGTTTCCTTCAGGTTCGCCTGAATAGCCGCATCGACCGGAATGATCGCATTTTTATCTTCGATGAAATCACCGAGATGAGAATCTTCTTCGTCGCCAATTGGCGTTTCGAGCGAAATCGGTTCCTTGGCAATTTTCATCACCTTGCGCACTTTTTCGAGCGGCATGGAGAGGCGCTCGGCCATTTCTTCCGGAGTCGGCTCGCGGCCCTGCTCATGCAGGAACTGACGGCTTGTGCGGACCAGCTTGTTGATCGTCTCGATCATATGCACCGGAATACGGATGGTCCGCGCCTGATCGGCAATGGATCGCGTGATCGCCTGGCGAATCCACCAAGTAGCATAGGTGCTGAACTTGTAGCCCCGGCGATATTCGAATTTGTCGACCGCTTTCATCAGGCCGATATTACCCTCCTGAATGAGATCAAGAAACTGCAGGCCGCGGTTGGTATATTTTTTGGCGATCGAAATCACGAGGCGAAGATTGGCCTCGACCATTTCCTTCTTGGCGATACGCGCTTCGCGCTCGCCTTTCTGGACCATGTTGACGATCCGGCGGAATTCGACCAGCGACGTGCCGGTAGCATTGGCTATGTCGGAAATTTCTGCGCGGATACGATCAACGGCTTCCGCTTCCTTTTCAACGAAGGCGGCCCATTTCTTGTCGGTCTTGGCCATGCTTGCCAGCCAGCCGTCGTCGAGTTCGTTACCGACATAGCTTTCCAGAAATGCACGGCGTGGAACCTTGTGACGCTCTGCCAGACGGAGCATCTGCCCGCCCAAAGTCGTCAGCCGGCGATTGAACGAGTAAAGCTGGTCGACCAGAAACTCGATTTTATTGGCATGAAATTGCACACTTTCGACCAATGCGGTCAATTCTTCGCGCAAATCATGATATTTCTTTTCAGAAGCTGCCGGAAAATCCTTGCCCGCCGCCAGCGATTCCAGCCGGGTCGTCTGCAATTTCGAGAATTTCTTGAACACCGAGGTAATCAGCGCGAATTTCTCCAGCGCGTCGGGCTTCAACGCTTCTTCCATCTGCGCGAGGGAAAGCGTGTTGTCTTCCTCTTCCTCTTCGACCACGCGCTTGGTGCGACGTTCGGTCAGTTCTGCTTCTTCATCATCTTCGCCGTCAGCCGATTCTTCATCCTCGACTTCGTCATCGTCCTTGAACGAGGGGCCAGCGGTTTTCTCGCTGATTTCGCCATCATCATCATCTTCGGCCTCTTCCAGATTCTCCGGAACGGGATCCTTGGAAAGCATGGCGTCGAGATCAAGTATTTCGCGCAACTGCATTTCGCCGTCGTTGAGCGCCGTCGACCATTCGATGATCGCGTTAAAGGTGGTTGGGCTTTCGCACAGCCCCCAGATCATCGTGTCGCGGCCAGCTTCGATACGCTTGGCAATCGCAATCTCGCCTTCGCGGCTGAGCAATTCCACAGCGCCCATTTCGCGCAGATACATGCGCACCGGATCGTCAGTGCGGTCGGCGGTAGCTTTTTTGGGAACGGCGGCAGCGGTTTTCTTGTCCTTGTCCTTGCCGTCAATGGATTCGACTTCTTCACCGGCGAGTTCTTCGGCGGCTTCCTCGTCATTCTCGACAATCCGGACACCCATTTCGGAAATTGCGGACATGACGTCCTCAATCTGCTCGTTCTGGTCCTGGGGCAGGGCTTCGTTCAGCTCGTCAATCGTCAGATAGCCGCGCTTTTTACCTTGAGCGATCAGTTTCTTGATGGCGCTATCGTTGAGATCAATCAACGGTTCGTCTTCGGCTTTGGTGTTTTTTGCTTTACTTGCCAATGGCTCAGGCCCCTAATTTAAAAACTATATAGCGTCGTCGATCTGGGTCAGTTCGACCAATCGCTCGTGAAATAACTGCTTCGCTTCGCGAAGGCGCTGCTGCTCGGCATAACTTTCTTCCGTAAGATCATCCTGCACCCGCCGCGTTGCCTCTGCGAGAGCTGCTTCCAGTCCGGGGCGCGCAGTCACCACTTTTATCGCTTCTGCCAAATCCTTATGCGCCCGTTCGATCAATAGCGAAGGGGCATCGTCTGGCAGCTTGCGGTTGAAAGTGAAATTCAGCGCGTCGGCCCGTAACAGCCCTTTTGCGACATTATAACAATCTGTCTTTCCCAATATGGTAAGAAGGCCCTGCATATCAAGCGTTTCTTTGCGCATTGCGACATTGATCAATTCACCGAGCAAGGACTGCAGTTGCGAATCGGCCAGTTTGATTGCGCTGAGCTCTTCGAAATGGCTGGAAATCCGGCACGGATGACGGATCAGACCGCCCAATATGCCCTTCGCAATCTGCAGGTCATAGCCCTCGATCAAAAAGGTCCTGGTGTCCTCCAGCGGCTTGTAAGAGACAAATTTCGACGGGAACTTGCGGTTTGAATTCTGCGGGCGACGGCCTTCGGAGCGATTGTCCGTCTGGGTAAAAAACGTCGCCTGATAGCGGTCGTTAAAGACCTGCCGGTAATGCTGGGCAATATCCTGATCGGCGATGTCGCGAACGTGATCGGACAGGCGCTTCTTCAGACCGGCTTTGGTCTCCGGCGTGTTGAGCGGTTCCGCGTCATATTCCACCTGCCAGATCTTGTCGTCGAGCATCTGCGGTTTCGCGATCAGGGCGGCGAAGGCATGAGCGCCGTCGGAGCGGATCAGGTCGTCCGGGTCTTGTCCCGCAGGCAGCGAAATGAAGTTCAGGCTGTGCGATGGGCGTAATATCGGCAACGCCCGCAAGGCAGCGCGCATGGCGGCCTTTTGACCGGCGTTGTCGCCATCAAAGCAGAGGATCGGCGCCTCGACCATTTTCCAGATACGCTCGATCTGATGCTCGGTCAGCGCAGTGCCGAGCGGGGCGACGACATCTTTAAACCCGGCCTGCGCCAGCGCGATGGCATCCATATAGCCTTCCACCACCAGTATCCGTCCGGTCTGGCGGGAGGCGGGCGAAGCCTTGTCGAGATTGTAGAGCGTGCGGCCCTTGTCAAAGAGAGGCGTGTCGGGAGAGTTGAGATATTTCGGCTCGCCGTCGCCCAATATCCGGCCGCCAAAAGCTATTACCCGACCGCGTGGATCGCGAATCGGGATCATCAGACGCCCGCGGAACCGGTCATAGGGATCCTTGTCGTCGACCTTGATCAGCAGGCCTGCCTCGATCAGCTGGTCCATACCGTGTTTGGAGAGCGCGTCCTTGAGCCGCCCACGGGAATTGGGCGCGAAGCCGAAGCCGAATTCGCGGATCGTGCTCTCCGATATTCCGCGATTTTTGAGATATTCCCGCGCTCCGGCACCCTCGGTGCTGTTGAATCGTTCGACAAACCAGTCCTGCGCTGCCGCCATGACGTCATGCAGGGTTGCCCGGGTCTCCTGTCGTTGTGCCGCGCGCGGGTCGGGGGCAGGGACCTCCATTTGCGCTTCGGCCGCCAGATCCTTGACCGCGTCCATAAAGCCGAGTCCGCGCTGTTCGGTCATCCAGCTGATCGCGTCGCCATGCGCGCCGCAGCCGAAACAATGATAGAAGCCCTTTTCGTCGTTGATTGTGAAGCTGGGCGATTTCTCGTTATGAAACGGGCAGCAGGCTTTATATTCGCGGCCCGCTTTTTGCACTTTCACCGTTCGCCCGATTAACGTGGACAAAGTGACCCTCGATCGCAGTTCTTCTAGCCATTGCGGGGATAGGGTCACAGTTCAGACATCATGATCAGGAGCAACCTTTAACCCCGTCAGCTGGAGCAGTGCCGGGAACGGGGCCGGTTCCGACCGTCATTTTGCCATCGACGCCCAAGGAATAGTCTTGGGCTGGGCCTTTCGGCGGGACAGTTGATTTCCAGTAAAACGTGATTGTTTCGCCGGTTGCCCAAGCTTCACCCGATGTCTTTTCAAACACCAAATGGTTGTCTTGGCACGTGACGGAAAAAGCAGCGTCTGGTCCTGCGGCGGCACGGGCTTGGCCCAGAGAATAGCCGACTTCTCCGGCAAATCCGGTCGGCGGCGAGGTCATCTTGAAAATATCGGTGGCCGTTACGGTCATCACATCCTTGTTCGGCAGAAACGGCTTATCATTGTCTTTGTCGACACCCGGAGTCACCACATGGACATAGGTGTAAACCGTGCCGGCGGGCAGGTTCTTGGGATTGCAATCGCTGATATCGGCCGGGCAAGCCACGTAGCTTTCGATATCGCCATAGGATTTTTCGTCGAGCAAAAAGGACGCATTGACTTCTGGCCCGACCGGCCCTTCAATTTTCGCTCCCAGCTGTTCCTTGTCAAAATCCATCGCAGGGATGGCGCTGTCGCTGGCTGTTTCCTCAAGCGGAGTGGTATTGCCGGTCGCCTCATCGACAGCGTTATCCGGGCTATCGCCAAGATCATTGTCTGCACAAGCGGCAAGCGAAGCAGTGGCCAGAACCAGCGTCGCACAGCCGATATAATCCGAAACTCTCACGAAAGCGCCGCCTTCACCAGCGCGCTGGCTTTGCTCATGTCGATTTCGGTGCCGTGGCGTTTTTTGAGTTCGCCCATTACGCGGCCCATGTCTTTCATGCCGTCGGCGTCGAGTTCCGTCTTTATACCGGTGATCAATGTCGCGGTTTCTTCGTCGCTCAGCTGGGCGGGGAGGAACTCCTCGATCACGGCCAGTTCCTTTTTCTCCGCTGCGGCCAGTTCAGTGCGGCCGCCGGATTCAAACATGTCGATCGATTCGCGGCGTTGCTTGGCCATTTTTTGCAGCACATCGATCAGGATGGTGTCGTCGTCGCGACCATCTTCCTTGGTGCGCAGTTCGATGTCCTTGTCCTTGATCTTCGCCAATATGCTGCGGGTTGCGGCGGTGCGATCCTTGTCACCGGCCTTCATGGCGGCAATTTGCGCGGCTTTCACGGTATCGCGAATCATGGCGTTCCTCATATTTTTGGAGTAAGCGACCACCATAGCGGGAAGATAATTTTTTTCATAGATTGTGACGCCAGAAATCTGGTTCTAGGTCCCATGAAATTTTGCGCCCCAGACGGACCCAAAGGAACAGCCCATGACCCATGACCATAATCCCGCCGCTCCCGAGGGTGCAACAGGGATATTGGTATTGGCCGATGGCACGATCATCTGGGGCAGGGGCTTTGGTGCCACCGGTTCAGCGGTCGGTGAAGTCTGCTTCAACACCGCGATGACCGGCTATCAGGAAGTGATGACCGACCCGAGCTATGCCGGGCAGATCGTCACCTTTACCTTTCCCCATATCGGCAACACCGGCACAAACGACGAGGACATCGAGGCGGACAGCCCGCATGCTCTGGGCTGCATCGTCCGCGAGGATATTACCGCACCGTCCAATTTCCGCGACCAGAAGCCGTTTGACCAGTGGATGGCGGAAAATGGCCGGATCGGAATTTCCGGTGTTGATACAAGGGCTTTGACCCGGCGGATCCGCGAAGCGGGCGCGCCGAATGCGGTGATTGCTTATGATCCCGAGGGCAAGTTTGATATCGATGAGTTGCTAGGCAATGCGCGGGCCTGGGCCGGCCTCGAGGGCATGGATCTGGCCAAGGAAGTGACCGGGCACCAGACGCATTTGTGGGACAAGGGTGGACTGTGGCGACTGGGTCATGGCTATGCCAGAATGGAAGAATTGGAAGCATCTTCTGCTCCGTCGGCAGCGGGTCTCTCGACTTCGCTCGAGACGAACGGGGGGGATCCAAAGTTTGTCAAACTTGGGGCCAATGAGCGCCCTCACGTTGTCGCCATCGACTATGGTGCGAAGCGCAATATCTTCAGAAACCTTGTGAAGGCTGGCGCAAAAGTTACTGTAGTTCCTGCGGAAACTTCATATGAAGAAATCATGGCTTTGCAGCCCGCTGGCGTGTTTCTGTCCAACGGCCCCGGTGATCCGGCGGCGACCGGCAAATATGCGGTTCCAGTGATCCAACAGCTGCTCGAAGCGGATATTCCGCTGTTCGGCATCTGCCTCGGTCACCAGATGCTCGCCCTCGCGGCGGGCGCCAAGACGGTGAAAATGCACCAGGGCCATCGCGGTGCCAATCATCCGGTGCAGCGGATCGGCGGCGGCTGGGCCGAGACCGAAGGGCTGGTCGAGATCACCAGCATGAACCACGGCTTTGCGGTCGACGGCGACAGTCTGCCCGACAATATTCATGAAACCCACAAGAGCCTGTTCGACGGCAGCAATTGCGGGATCGAAATCATCGGCAAACGCGCATTCGGCGTGCAATATCACCCCGAAGCCAGCCCCGGCCCGCAGGACAGTTTCTATCTGTTCGAGAAATTTGTCGGGGGGTTGGAATGATTGATGTTCTGATTGAATTTGTTCCAGTAATTTTGCTGTTGGTTATTGGTGGGATAGCGATGCTTTGGTTTAATTTAAGCAGCAATCGAGAGGCGCGCAGGCGATCCCGTTGCGATATCAACAGTGATTTTATGAATTTTGAAGCATATCCCGTGCATCTGGAAGATCTTAAAGCAGATATGCTGTCAAATGGCTGGAGCTTGAAGTCGGAAAATCCAGCAGAAGAGGGGCGTGTTCTATTTCGGTTTGAAAAGGATGGAAACGGTTCGGCTAGTTTGCGTGAAGTCTTTGACTTTGAGAAATCAATGCCAAGGACCGCCAACAGAACTGCAGGTAGCGACCTGATTATCAAGATTGGCGACTATGGAGTGAAACGCGACATTAATACCCAGCCAGTTAATATATCCAATAACGTTATCGGAGGGCTAAGCCAATGAGCGGCCCCATTGATCCTGCGCATCTTGCCGAAGAATGGGCAATTGATGACGAAATCCTGCAAAATATGGCAGCTGGCGGCGATGTCGCGCATGTTGTGCGCGAAATTAACGTGCAATTTGTCGGTGCGGTTGCCGATCTCAACAAGCTGAAGAATGACGCGGCGAAATGGGGCTTTCGCTCGGCGCTGGTCTCCAACGAGGATGACGAGTGGGTGATCGAGCTGCAGATTGATCTGGACACCAAGCGCGAAACAATCCGCGAGCTGACCCGCAAATGCCTCGAGATCGAAAGCGAATATGACATCGACCATGACGGTTGGGGCTGCTTTGCCTGCAACGAGAATGGCGAGATTTCTGACGAGAACCCGGCGTGATGGGTGGGTTATATCAGTGCGAATCTAGCCTTGGTGAGCAATACGACTTTTGTCTGTTCGAGAAGTTTGTCGGCGGACCGGCATGATTAATAGATTTGCTCTTTGGGGTGGAGGCATAGTTGCTGCATCAATTTTCATGTTCCTTGGGTTTCAAATCAGCCAAGCCGCAACCGATTCTAAGGATGTTTTCTTCGTTTTGTTGGAACCAGAAGAAGCATTTCCCGAAATAGTCGAAAATCGGATTGAGACTGCTCCAATAGAAAAGAAGAGAGATCGTGATGCAGGACACACAGCTGCTGTTTATGGTGGCAAAGTTTTGCTCAATTGTGGGGTTTCTGCATTTCAAGTCACATATCCGCATCATACCTCTATTGAGTATCAATTCTTGATATCACAAGTCACTGATGATGAATTGGAATGCGTAATTTTCGCGGTGGTTGAACAAGATATTTCGTTCAGAATAGAAAAGTCGATAAGCTAAATGCCCAAAAGAACTGACATAAAATCCATCCTCATCATTGGCGCAGGCCCGATCATCATCGGTCAGGCCTGCGAGTTTGATTACTCGGGCACGCAGGCGTGCAAGGCGCTGAAGGAAGAGGGCTACCGGATCATTCTGGTCAACTCCAATCCGGCGACGATCATGACCGATCCGGAAATGGCGGACGCGACCTATATCGAGCCGATCACGCCCGAAATTGTCGAGAAGATCATCGAGAAGGAACGGCCTGACGCGATCCTGCCCACGATGGGCGGGCAGACGGCGCTGAACACGGCGCTTTCGCTCAACAAGATGGGCGTGCTGGAAAAATATGGCGTCGAGATGATCGGGGCGGATGCTGAAGCCATCGACAAGGCCGAGGATCGCGAGAAGTTCAAGGTGGCGATGGACAAGATCGGTCTGGAAAGCCCCCGCAGCGCGGTCGCGCACAGCGAAGAACAGGCGATGGAAATCCTCGAGGATATCGGCCTGCCGGCGATCATGCGGCCGAGCTTCACGATGGGCGGCACCGGCGGCGGTGTCGCCTATAACCGCGAGGAATTTGTCCATTATGTCCGGACCTCGCTCGATGCCTCGCCGACCAATGAAGTGCTGATTGACGAGAGCCTGATCGGCTGGAAAGAATATGAGATGGAGGTTGTCCGCGACAAGGCGGACAATTGCATCATCATCTGCTCGATCGAGAATGTCGATCCGATGGGCGTGCATACCGGCGACAGCATTACCGTTGCCCCTGCGCTGACCCTGACCGACAAGGAATATCAGATCATGCGCAACGCCAGCATCGCGGTGCTGCGCGAAATCGGTGTCGAAACAGGCGGTTCCAACGTCCAGTTTGCGGTCAATCCGAAGGATGGCCGGCTGGTCGTTATCGAGATGAACCCGCGGGTTTCGCGCTCGTCTGCGCTGGCGTCCAAGGCGACCGGCTTTCCGATTGCCAGCGTCGCGGCTAAACTGGCGGTCGGCTATACGCTCGACGAGATCGACAATGACATTACCGGTGCAACTCCGGCGTCGTTCGAACCGACGATTGATTATGTCGTCACCAAGATCCCGCGCTTTGCCTTTGAAAAATTCAAGGGCGCCGAGCCGCTTCTGTCGACCGCGATGAAGTCTGTCGGTGAAGTGATGGCGATTGGCCGCAATATCCACGAATCGATGCAGAAGGCTTTGCGCGGTCTGGAAACCGGTCTCGACGGCTTTAACCGCGTGCAGGAACTGATCGATGCGCCGCGCGAAGATATCGCGGCGGCTTTGGCGCGGGCGACACCGGATCGTATTCTCGTCGCTGCCCAGGCGATGCGGGAGGGGTTTTCCAACGAGGAAATCCACAATATTGCCGGTTTCGACCCCTGGTTTCTGTCCCGAATCCGCGAAATTATCGATGCCGAGCAGCAGATCATCGACAAAGGACTGCCCAATGATGCGCAAGCTTTGCGCAAGCTTAAGTCGATGGGCTTCTCCGATGCGCGGCTGGCCAAGCTGGCGATTGATTCGGTCCATGTTGCCGGTGGAGCAGGGCGCGCGGTCGCCGAAGGCCACGGGCTGGTGCATGACGCGCTTGCCGCGATGGCGGGCGCGACGACCGAGGCCGAAGTGCGCGGCTTGCGTCACAAGCTCGGTGTGCGGCCGGTGTTCAAGCGGATCGATACGTGCGCAGCGGAATTTGAAGCCAAGACGCCCTATATGTATTCCACCTATGAAGCGCCGATTTTCGGGGCGCCGGAATGCGAGGCGCAGCCTTCGGATCGCAAGAAAATCGTCATTCTCGGCGGCGGACCGAACCGGATCGGGCAGGGGATCGAGTTCGATTATTGCTGCTGCCACGCCTGTTTCGCGCTGTCGGATGCCGGTTTCGAGACGATCATGATCAACTGCAATCCGGAAACCGTGTCGACCGATTATGACACGTCCGACCGGCTTTATTTTGAACCTCTGACCGCGGAAGACGTGCTGGAAATCCTGCATGTCGAGCAGCAGTCGGGCGAACTGGTCGGCGTGGTTGTGCAATTTGGTGGGCAAACACCGCTGAAACTGGCGCAGGCCCTGGAAGACGCGGGCATTCCGATCCTCGGCACCTCGCCGGACGCGATTGATCTGGCCGAAGACCGCGAACGTTTCGCCAAGCTGGTCAACAAGCTGAAGCTCAAGCAGCCGGAAAACGGCATGGCGCGGACTCGCGACGAAGCGGTCAAAATCGCCGAGCGTATCGGCTATCCGGTATTGCTGCGTCCCAGCTTCGTGCTTGGTGGCCGGGCAATGGAAATCGTCGACGGGCCGGCCCAGCTGGAAAATTATATCAACACCGCGGTGCAAGTGTCGGGCGACAGTCCGGTGCTGGTTGACCAATATCTGCGCGATGCGGTCGAAGTCGATGTCGACGCGATTTGTGACGGTGACGAAGTGATTGTCTGCGGCCTGCTGCAGCATATCGAGGAAGCCGGCGTGCACTCGGGCGACAGCGCCTGCTCGATCCCGCCTTATAGTCTGGATGACGCAATCATTGCCGAAATGGAACGGCAGACCGAGGCATTGGCTTTCGGCCTGAAAGTGCGCGGCCTGATGAATATCCAGTTCGCGGTGAAAGACGGCGAAGTCTATCTGATCGAGGTCAATCCTCGCGCCAGCCGGACAGTGCCGTTCGTCGCCAAGGCGATCGGCGTGCCGATTGCCAAGATTGCTTCGCGGGTTATGGCGGGTGAAAAATTGAAAGACCTGCCGGCGATAGACCGGCATATCAGTTATACCGCTGTCAAAGAGGCGGTCTTCCCGTTCAGCCGTTTCCCCGGCGTCGATCCGATCCTGTCGCCGGAAATGAAATCGACCGGCGAAGTCATGGGTATCGACCAGGGCTTCCCGATTGCCTTTGCCAAGGCGCAACTCGGCGCGGGCAATATATTGCCCAATGGCGGAACGATCTTCATCTCGGTCAAGGAAACGGACAAGAAGGTGATCGAACCGGCCGCGCGTCTGGCCGAGAAGCTGGGCTTCAAGCTCATCGCCACTTCCGGAACTGCGGATTATCTTACCGAGCACGGGATCAAGGTGGAGAAGGTCAACAAGGTCATCGAGGGACGGCCGCATATTGTCGACCGGATCAAGGACGGTGAAGTCAATCTGATCTTCAACACAACCGAAGGCTGGCAGTCGCTGAAGGACTCGAAATCGATCCGGGCGGCGGCGCTGGTTGGCAAGATTCCGATCTTCACAACGGCGACGGCGAGCAACGCCGCGATGCAGGCGATTGAGGCGATGCGTGATCAGACTCTTGAAGTTCGCGCGTTACAGTCCTATTATAAGGCTTCGCAGACTTAATTTTCCGACATTTCGTCACACTGCGGGCGCTCCTGACAAGCGGGGCGCCGGAAAACTGTTTTAGGCGCTGCACGGCAGAAATCGGCAGCGTATCAGTAAGGAAAGGCCAATCTAATGGCTGTTGAAAAAGTACCAATGCTCGCCGAAGGCCATGTAAAAATGGAAGCCGAACTCAAGGCGCTGAAGCTGGAGCGTCCGATCATCGTCGACGCCATCGAGACCGCGCGGGCCCATGGTGATCTGTCGGAAAACGCCGAATATCATGCGGCCAAGGAACGGCAAGGCCAGGTCGAAGCGACCATTGGCGATCTCGAGGACAAATTGTCCCGCGCCCAGGTTATCGATCCGACTACCCTGTCCGGTGACAAGGCTGTGTTCGGCGCGACGCTGACCCTGCTCGACGAAAATGACAAGCCGGTGAAATATCAGCTGGTCGGTCAGGCCGAAGCCGATGCCAAGTCCGGTAAGATCAGCTATAATTCGCCGATTGGCCGGGCCCTGATCGGTCGCAGCGTCGGGGAAGAGATTGAAGTGACCGTGCCGGCGGGCGATAAATATTTCCTGCTCGAAAAAATCGAGTTCATCTGAACCAGATGAATATACCCGCCGGAAAGCTGACCAACGGACTGATCATCGCCAATGTGGTGATCTATCTGATAATCTGGATTTTCGGCTGGGAGCAGGAAGCGCTGCTGCGCGGCGGCATGTTCCCGATCCGTCTGAGTGGCGAAGCGCTTGATCTGACGGCTTATGGCTGGATGGTTCCGGCCTGGCTGACCCCATTATCCTCGGCGTTCCTGCACAGCGGATTGTTGCACCTCAGCTTCAACATGCTGATGCTGCTGTTCTGCGGCCGCTTTGTCGAACAGGCAATGGGCGCGCAGTTGATGGCGGTGCTTTATGTGGTCGGTGCTTATGCTGCGGCCTTTGCGCAATATGCCGTCGAGAGCGATTCGATGATCCCTATGATCGGCGCAAGCGGTGCAATCTCGGCGATACTGGGCTCTTATGCGTTGCTGTTTGCGCGCAACAAAGTCGCTCCGGTCGGGCCGATCCCGGGCCATATTGTCCGCATCGTCTGGCTGACGCTGGCGTGGGTCGGGATTCAGCTCATGATTGGCGTGGCGACCAGCGGAAGCCTGCAAGGCATTGCGATATTCGCGCATATCGGCGGATTTGTAGCCGGTCTGGTCTTGACCAGGCCGTTGCTCAGCTGGCGTTTCCGCAGCGCCTGATCTTCGAGTGGCCTGATCTTCGAGTGGCCTGATCTTCGAGTGGCTAGTCTTCGAGTGGCACATCCGGTTCGAGCAGCTTGTGCAGGTGCACGACAACATATTTCATCTCGGCATCGTCGACCGTCATCTGGGCTTTGGAGCGCCAGGCTTCTTCGGCTTCCTCATAGTCGGGATAGACACCGACCAGATCCATCTTTTCGAGATTGACAAATTCCACGCCGCGCGGATCCTTGACCCGTCCGCCCATGACCAGATGAATTTTGCTGCGTTGTTCGCTCATTTTTTGCCCTGATGTTCGTCTTTCACCGCATCCTGTGCTGCGGCCATCGCGGTCTTAGCAGCCTCGATCGCTTTGCCAAACAGATCTTTGAACTGAGCGCGCATATTGTCATTGCTCAGACCCAGTTCACCGATCTGGTCGCGGCTGGCATCCTTGGCGGCCTGATAAGCGGTTCTTGCGGTTTCGTTGATCTTGCGACCGGCACCGCCGACATATTTGCCTTCGGCTTTGCTTTTTGGCAGCAGCGCTCCGATCAGGACACCAAGGGCGGCGCCACCTGCGACGATTGCCAGCGGGCTGTTGGTCAAGGTCTCTTCGGACTTGGCCACGGCCTTTTTCGCCGCATCTCTGGTGGCGGCAACGCTTTCGGCCGCTTTATCACGGCCTTCGCCGAGCATCGCCGCAGCGCGTGCCTTGCTTTCGGACATTTTCTCGCGGGCGACGAGCGAGCCTTCGGTTGCGATTTCCTTCGCCGTTTCGAGCCGTTCCCGGGATGCTGCGCGGGCTTTGTCGATATTGTCGGTCAGTTTGTTCATAGTCTATTCCTCGGTTTGATCCGGCTCGGATATTTTGCGGTTGGCGATAAGCTTGGCAATCGGGCGGCGCATGGCGATCAGCGTCGCGGTTGCCGCAACGGTAGCAGACAGGCCCGGATTGGCCCGGATACCGTCGATGGCGGTCATACCGGCTTTGCGAACACGATCTGCCGCGTTATTCTTCGCTTCTGTCATGAGATTGGCCGGCTTAAGCCTGGTACGGGTCTCGGCCGTATCCCGTTTCAGATTGGCGCGCGCCTGATCGCGGTCGATGGCAAGATTGCGCAGGCTGAATATCTCGTCGTTATTTTTCGGCATCATCAATCTCACGCATCATTTTCGTCCAGCGGCAGCCTTTTTGCCCGTTTTATTGCCATGCCCATGGTGATCGCGGCAATCAGCAGAGCCGCTCCCGTGACGATAGCGGTCGCGGCGATAGGGCCCAAATAGTCCGACAATATTAGCAGCAGCCCGAGGATCAAGGCAATGATCGCTGTCGATCCGGATATGATCGCAACGCCGGCGAGCACCACGACGCGCTTGGTCGCCGCCATATTGATCGACAATTTGGCGCGATAATAGTCGACTTCGGCATGCGCCAATATGCGCACGTCCTCGATCAGGCCGGTGACCTGGGATTTCAGGGATTTCGGTTCCGCTTCATCCGCAAACGAGGCTGCGGCGTCATCGGAAAGACGCTCTTCATCCAAAACTGGAATTTCCTTGTCCTGCAACATTCGTCACCCGTGCATATGGCGTCGCCATGCTACACTCATGCGTCGTTATCATCCATCCCTGATTTGATCAGACGGGATAGAAGAAATCCGACCACCGCAGCTGCACCGATCGCCACAGCCGGACTTTTGCGAACATATCCGCGCGCATCTTCGACAATTTCATCAACTTCCTTGGAATTTAGCTTCTCTGCAAAGGAAGACACGGCGTCAGCGGCCGAGCGAGCATAATTGCCGTATTTTTCGCCGACATTGTCATCGATGGTTTTTGCGCTGTCCTCGATCATTCTGCTCAGGTTCTCGATCGCAGTGCCGGTGCGTTCCTTGCCCTGGCTGGCTGCTGATTTGGCTTTCGTCAGAGCGCGGTCCTTGAAATCACTCGTGGTTTCGGTTTTCGTCGCTGCAGCCTTGGTAGCGCCCGCTTTCAGCGGAGCGGCTTTCTGCGCCTTTGTGGTGCGCGTTTCCGAAGTGTCTTTTGTAGCAGCGGTCTTTTGGGCTGCGGCTTTCTTCGTGGCGGGCTTCTTTGCCGCGGCTTTTGTCGATGCCTTTTCGGTTGATTTCTTGATGTCTGCCATGATCAGTTTTCCTTCTTCGTTTGTCTCTTGCCAACACTCCACAAGCGGAAAGCGTTCCATTTGTAGTTCCCTTACATTCGAAATGGTATCATTTGCTTTTGAATCAAGGGGGAAAGCGGCGATAAAAGCGGTTCAATGGATTGCAAGAAGCCGGTCATCTCTATAAGACCGTGGCCATTATTATCCTTCATTCGGAGCCCCATCATGACCGCAATAATCGACCTTCATGCCCGCCAGATTCTGGATAGCCGGGGCAACCCGACGGTAGAAGTTGATATATTGCTGGAAGACGGCAGTTTCGGTCGCGCAGCGGTTCCGTCCGGTGCTTCAACCGGAGCCTATGAAGCGGTCGAATTGCGCGATGGCGACAAGAGCAAATATCTCGGCAAGGGGGTTCTCAAAGCAATTGACGCGGTCAATGGCGAGATCAAGGAGGTTTTGCTCGATCTGGACGCCGAGGATCAGGAAGAACTGGATGCGGCGATGATCGCGCTCGATGGCACGCCCAACAAGGCGAGACTGGGTGCGAATGCGATTCTGGGCGTCAGCCTCGCGGCTGCAAAAGCGGCTGCCGATGCGCGCGGCCTGCCACTCTATCGTTATGTCGGCGGCGTTTCAGCGCATGTGTTGCCAGTGCCGATGATGAATATCATCAACGGTGGCGAACATGCCGACAACCCGATCGATTTTCAGGAATTCATGGTGATGCCAGTGGGTGCCGACAGCCTTTCCGAAGCGGTCCGCTGGGGGTCGGAAATTTTCCATACGCTGAAAAAGGGCCTGTCCGAAAAAGGTCTGGCGACGGCAGTTGGCGACGAGGGCGGTTTTGCGCCCAATCTGGGGTCGACCCGTGAAGCGCTGGATTTCATCATGGCATCGGTCGAGAAGGCCGGTTTCAAGATTGGCGACGAAGTGGTGCTGGCGCTCGATTGCGCCGCTACCGAATTTTTCCGCGATGGCAAATATCATATCTCGGGTGAGGACAAGGTGCTCAGCCCGGCAGAAATGTCAGACTATCTCGCCGCTCTGTGCAAGGACTATCCAATCAAATCGATCGAAGACGGCATGTCGGAAGATGATTTCGAAGGCTGGAAGTTGATCACCGATGCGGTGGGTGACACAGTTCAACTGGTCGGCGACGATTTGTTTGTTACCAATCCCGAGCGGCTGTCGATGGGTATCAACGACGGTCTGGCCAATTCGCTGTTGGTGAAGGTCAACCAGATCGGAACGCTTTCGGAAACGCTGGCAGCCGTGCGGATGGCGCATAACGCTTCTTATACAGCGGTGATGTCGCATCGCTCGGGAGAGACCGAAGATTCGACCATCGCCGATCTGGCGGTTGCGACCAATTGCGGTCAGATCAAGACCGGTAGTCTAGCGCGTTCCGACCGGCTGGCCAAATATAACCAGTTGATCCGGATTGAGGAAGAATTGGGCGATGTCGCGCATTACGCAGGACGCTCGATTTTCAGCTGATCGCCGGTTCCTCGTTTTTCGGGGGCGTTTGGGCGCTGAACAGCCAAAATGGGTGTTAAGCCTCTTGCCAGCGAATCACTTTTCTGATTCAAGGCAAGTCATGGCACAGCAGGAAAAAATTTCAGGTCTGATCAGAGCGGCTCTCGGGCCGGGATTCGCTCTGATGACTTTGCTTGCCATTGCTGGCTATGCCGTGCTCGGCCCAACCGGCGTTCTGGCCTGGGGTGAATACCAGACAAAGCTGGAAACGCGCGGAATCGAACTGGCCAAGCTGGAGGCCGAGCGGGATGCCCTGAAGAACAGGGTGGAACTGCTCGACCCCCGAGGCGCTGACCCGGACCTGATCGGCGAGTTGCTGCGCAAGAAGGTAAATGTCATTCATCCGGACGAAATCATCGTTCCGTTGAAGTAGTGATCAGCCGTTTCCAGCCGCCATTCAGATATTTAACCGCTCACTGAACCTAAGTACTTGGGTAACGGAACAGTTTTGGCTATGCTATTTGCTAGTCAAAAAAAGGATCCCGCTCGCGTGGCAAAAGCTCCCCGGAAAACCACCCCAGCCAAAAAACCAGCAGCGCCCAAACGCGCGCCGGCGAAAGCCAAGCCGGTCGTGCATTCGACCGGAGGTCTGAAGGCACCAATTTATACTGCCACCAAGGCAGAGATGCTGGATTTCTATGAGCAAATGCTGCTCATTCGCCGCTTCGAGGAAAAAGCGGGACAGCTATACGGTCTCGGACTGATTGGCGGATTTTGCCATCTCTACATCGGTCAGGAAGCGGTTGTGACCGGACTGCAGTCCGCGATCAATCCGGGCAAGGACAGTGTCATTACCGGCTATCGCGATCATGGTCATATGTTGGCCTGCGGTATTGATCCCAATATCGTGATGGCGGAACTTACCGGCCGCGCTTCGGGTATTTCGAAGGGCAAGGGCGGTTCGATGCACATGTTCTCGGTCGATCACGGTTTCTATGGTGGCCACGGCATTGTCGGTGCGCAGGTCTCGCTTGGTACCGGACTGGCTTTTGCCCATAAATATAAGGAAGATGGCGGCGTCTGTCTGGCCTATTTCGGTGATGGTGCATCCAATCAGGGGCAGGTCTACGAAAGCTTCAACATGGCGGAACTCTGGCAGCTGCCGGTGATTTTCGTGATCGAGAATAACCAATATGCCATGGGCACGAGCGTCAACCGGTCGTCCGCCGAAGATCAGCTCTACCGGCGTGGTGAAAGCTTCCGCATTCCCGGCGTGCAAGTCGACGGTATGGATGTGCTGGCGGTGCGCGGCGCAGTGGAAGAAGTCTTGAAGGATGTTCGCGGCGGCGGCGGTCCGGTGTTGATGGAGCTCAAAACCTATCGCTATCGAGGGCACTCGATGTCCGATCCGGCCAAATATCGCAGCCGCGACGAAGTGCAGGATGTGCGCGAGAAATCCGATCCGATCGAACGCCTGAAAGCGGCTTTGCTAAAACAGGGCGTGAAGGAAGAGGATCTGAAAGCTCTGGACAAGAAGGTCCGCAAGACGGTGATGGAAGCGGCGGACTTTGCCGAGGAATCGCCGGAACCGGATCTCTCCGAACTATATACCAACGTCTTGGTGGAGCAATATTGATGGCCATCCAATTGAAAATGCCCGCCCTGTCTCCGACCATGGAAGAAGGCACCCTGGCCAAATGGTTCGTCAAGGAAGGCGATGAAGTTACGTCCGGCGACATATTGGCGGAGATCGAAACCGACAAGGCGACGATGGAATTTGAAGCGATTGACGAAGGCGTGATCACGAAGATTTTGGTTGCCGCCGGAACCGACGAAGTTGCGGTCGGAACCGTCATTGCCGAAATGGCTGGCGAAGACGAAGAGGCGGGCTCCGAGGCCGAAGCAGCACCGGCTGATTCAGCCAAGGAAGAAATCAAGCCCGAACCCGTCGAAGAGGCGAAGCCGGAAATCATGGAAACCGCACCGCCGGCTCCGATATCGCGGGCAGATGACCCGTCAGTCCCCGCTGGCACCGCCTTGGTCTCGGTCACCGTTCGCGAAGCATTGCGCGATGCCATGGCCGAGGAAATGCGCAAGGACGAGACGGTGTTCGTAATGGGTGAAGAGGTCGCCGAATATCAGGGCGCCTATAAGGTAACCCAGGGCCTGCTCGAGGAATTTGGTCCGAAGCGGGTGATCGACACGCCGATTACCGAACATGGTTTTGCCGGCATCGGTGCTGGCGCAGCAATGGGCGGTCTCAAACCGATTGTCGAATTCATGACCTTCAACTTCGCCATGCAGGCGATTGACCAGATCATCAACTCGGCGGCCAAGACCAATTATATGTCTGGCGGCCAGATGCGTTGCCCGATCGTTTTTCGCGGTCCCAATGGCGCTGCCTCCCGCGTGGGCGCGCAGCATAGCCAGAATTACGGTCCATGGTATGCGGCCGTTCCCGGCCTGATCGTTATCGCGCCTTATGATGCAGCCGATGCCAAGGGCCTCTTGAAAGCGGCGATCCAGACCCCCGATCCGGTCGTATTCCTGGAAAACGAATTGCTCTATGGACGCTCGTTCGATGTGCCGGAAATCGAGGATTATACGCTGCCGATCGGCAAGGCCCGGATCATGCGCGAAGGCAGCGATGTCACGATCGTAAGCTATTCGATCGGTGTCGGTCTGGCGCTGGAAGCGGCAGATGTTCTGGCAGGCGAGGGTATCGAAGCGGAAGTTATCGATCTGCGCACGCTGCGGCCGCTGGATACGGAAACGGTGCTGAAGAGTCTGGCCAAGACAAACCGGATGGTTGTTGCCGAAGAAGGCTGGCCGACCTGTTCGATTTCGAGCGAGATTGTGGCGCTATGCATGGAACAGGGCTTCGACGATCTCGATGCTCCGGTGATGCGGGTAACCAACGAAGATGTGCCGCTGCCTTATGCCGCCAATCTGGAGAAAGCGGCGCTGATCGACAGCGCACGGATCATCGCTGCGGTGAAGAAGGTCTGCTATAAATAGGGTCTTGCTGTTCTGAAGCGGTCTAGTCGACACCGTCATATGTATCGCAACTCGAAACCGGATCACTTCCTGTCCGGTCATAGATTTGCGTCAGGTCACGACGGTCACGCACATTGAAAGCACCGCGCGTCGTGATCGTTCGCGTGTTCGTGAACGTGCTCGATATCAGCGGCTGATAATCGTAGGAAATCTCGACAAAGATCACCGCCTGATCGGCGGGCGCGGTTATGCGTGCACCTGCCGGCCCCATGCCGTTTACTGGACGGGATGAAGAATTTACGCCTGCGGTTCCATAGCTTGATACATGGACCTTCTTGCCCTTGCATCGCTGCCAATGGATATATTGACCGCCATCGCTATGCTTTTCGAGGCTGCTTATGATGATGCGGCCATTTTCAAATATATCGACATATTTACCGGCCTGACGATCCGCGCCGACGAACAGGTCATTGATATCGCTTTCGTAGATTTTCTTCTGCGACAATAATGAACCTTCGCCAATACGCGAAGCATTGTCGGCAGCATGCATGGAAATCTGGTTCACACGCATTCTGACCATCGCGACATTCGCAACTTCTGCACCATACATGCCGACACCCATCAGGACCGGCAGCGCATAGGCCAGTTCAATGAGTGCAAGGCCGCTGGTATTGACCGCGAGAGCGGACAAGGTGCGTTTGATAGACAAGAAGGGTTTCAGCCTGCCGGGCTTTGGTCTTAGGTACAATTTTTTATCTCCCCGCGCTCAGATTGTTCACCGAACGGCTGGTTCCGGACAACTGTGCTCGCCTGAATGACTTCATCTTGTGACAACCCGATCAGCTCCGCCATGGGAAACAGGCGGGGATAAGTCACTTTGACGGTATATAGAACGGCATCCTTGGCATTACCCTGACCGGCAGCGCCCCGGTCTTCATCCCAGCTGTCATTGCCATTGGCGTCATCATAAGGTTCGCCGTTGTTGCACTCACCGTCATTATTATTGTCGGTAAAATCTTCGGGCTTTGCGACATCCGAAAAATCGCTGTAATTCTGGCGACTGAAGTCAAAATCCGATACCGGTTCCGGTTGTACAACCGGCAGCATCAGTTCCTTGACCCGATCATCGATAGCGCTGGCATTGGCTGAGCCGTTGTCCAGGCTGGCGTCGCGAGCGGCCTTCTGCACGGAACCTTGCAGAATTGCCGTCGCATAAATACGATGTCCGAGATCGAGCATGCCCATGATCAGCAGGATAAGGACCGGCGCGACCAGCGCGAATTCCACTAGCGCGGCACCAACATCATCCCTTTTCAGTGCGCGGAGCTTGTTCAGAAATTCCCGCATTAGTTCGTCAGTCTCAGTTGCGAGATGTCGCTGGCGATGGAGCGGAAATTGTTCAACAATTCGGCACTGTTACTGGCGTTATAAAATTTGCCCGAGGTCGCACAATTTTGCAGATTGGTGATCGAGCTTGAGCTTACACCATTTCCGAATGACACAACCCATAAGGTGATATTCTGGTTCTTGATAGCACTGCACATCGCCAGAAAACGACTGTTGACCTGCGTTTCAAGATCATTGTCCGAGGGTGAACTGCTTGATGAAGTTCTGCGACGATCATACCATTCCACTCCATAAGACGTATATTGGGTGCTGCTGGTGGTGGTGTCGCCATCGGTCATGAAAATCAGGTGGCGGTCAATGGCGCCGCCGGTTTCCGTCGCAGCATTTTCCGATCCGAAAATCCCTACAGGCGTAAGAAAACGAGCGCCCCAGATTAATCCGATATCGTGATAGGTACTGCCAATGGCATCAAGATTATCCAGATAGCTGTCAAAATCGGTGGGATTGTCCCAGCGCTGCAATTTGCGCGCTTCGGACGCGCAGGTATAGCTGAAATATTTTCGTAGGTCATTGGACGTGGAAACCGTTGATGTTGTGCGATAGCCATTGGAATCATATCTATCCCAAACCGCCTCATCGAGCAAAGGACCCCATTGCGTCGCGGGATCACCGATGGTCGGCACCAGATTGATATTGAGGTCATATGCGGCTGTGGGGATTGGGCTAAAATTTGTGGTTCTTACCGTTTGCCGTTCTTCGATACAGCCATCCCAACGCACACCAGTGTCCAGACCCTGATTTCCAACAGGAAGATCGATCGAATTATTCCACAATGACCCGCCTGCTTTCAGACCGCTGACGTCGAAAGTGACCGGCTCATAATCATAGTGGGAAAAGACCTGTTGCTGTTCATATACAGGCGTGTTGACTTGCCGATATTCCCGTTGTTCAACTATATCCCGTGTCCGCCGCTGGATACGGCAACGGTCCCGCCCACTGTTGTAACTGGTGCTGTAATCATATCTGGTTCCGTTTATATCACGGTACCAGCGGGTTATCTGTTGATCACCAGAGGTCCATGTATATTCATTATATTTGGCACCTTCGCTACCGGACATGTCGTCATAATCTTCGGGTTGAAGGTCATAACACGCACTACTGTTGCGGACATTATAATGAGTATCAACAGTCGATGTATTGCTCCAATTGCCATCATAATAATAGTTGGTTCCATAAAGATAGGGCGTGCCTGCTGTATAATCGACAATCACATTTTCCAGCCGGGTGACGGCTTTACGCGACTGATAGGTCCAGTTGTCGGCCAGATAATCATTGGGCAGCAATTTGCCTACGTTCACGTTCGTGCTGTACGGCATGAAGCCGAAGCGAAGGTGAGCGGTATTTTCGCTGCCTGCTGCCGGGGTTGATCCACAATCTTCGGAGCTGTTTCTTTTTGCCAATGTCTCATAGAAACATTTGACGGCCGAGCGCAGGCCTCTAATCCTGGCATTTGAAGCTTCGTTATTATTGTTGTTGCTGCAATAGGACGTCCCGGTATCGGGGCAATTCATCGAACCGGTCGTATCCAGA
Organism: Parasphingorhabdus sp. NYA22; assembly: GCF_976973735.1. NCBI lineage: Bacteria > Pseudomonadati > Pseudomonadota > Alphaproteobacteria > Sphingomonadales > Sphingorhabdaceae > Parasphingorhabdus > Parasphingorhabdus sp. NYA22. The sequence goes on from NZ_OZ333477.1 coordinate 1,849,267, forward strand.
ACGAACATCACATCGGTATTGGGAATGCTCATCGAGGCGTCGCATTCGACCGAGACATTTTTGGTGCCGTAGCCGAACATCTGCATTACGGCCATATCGATCTTTACCGAAGCAACGCCCGTTACGGTTCCGGCATTTTCCGAAAAGGACGATGACCCATTGTAGGAGCCAAAGGCGTCGGTATCGAAATTGGCCTTGAACATATTATTGGCGGCCGTGTTGGCTGCATTGCCGTTCGCGGTCCAGTTACCGCTGCCCATTTGGCGCCGGCCTGCCAGCGCACCGGCATCGCATGCTTGCTGCAAGCGCGTCTGCACCAGATAGATGCGGCTGACATCAACACCACCGCCAATCATGGCGGCGAGCGGGAAAAGTGCCATGCCGGCCATGGCAAGCGTGTTGCCGGCGGTATTTGAACGCAGCTCTTGTAAAAAAGATTTCGCTGTTTTCATCTTGTTCCTGTCAACCATGCCATGCCCTTGATTTGTGCGCGAACGGCAGTGCCATCCAATTTCAATTCGGTCTGCCTGATAGGGATAAAAGGGTTAGTGACGGCGCAATAGGAATGGTTAAGGCCATGTTTACCTTGATTTTTCGCAGAAAACCGTTGACGCAATGTCCATGTCTGACACGGTTTTACAACTTGAACCATTTCATAGGTTGGTTCACGCATATGCAAAGCAGGATGATCGCTCTCGATACGCATTGCTGTTCGCGCTCGATGCCCGTTTCGCCGATATAATCCGCTCGACGTCGGAAATATTGATTGGACAGATGCGGTTAACCTGGTGGCGGGATATTTTAACCAAGTCTGCGTCTGAAAGACCGGCGGGCGAACCGCTGGTCGGGCAGATCGGTCTTCTTGAGGAAAAGGGTGTGAATCTCGCACCGCTCCTGACCCTGCTCGACGGGTGGGAAGCAATGCTCGATGATTTTCCCTGGCAGGATCGCGAGTTTGACAATTATGCCGTTGCGCGCGGCGGTGGATTTTTCGCATTCGGGCTGGCGGGTGAAGAGGCATTGAGCGAGCGGCAGGCCGAACTGGGCCGGGCGTGGGCTTTGTGGGATTTTGCCCGCCATTGTTCGGATGCAAAGATGCGCCAGTCTGCGTTCGACCGCTGCTCGGAGATTGTGACAGCCCAGAGGCGCCCCAATTTTGACAGAAGCGGACGACCACTCTCAATCCTCTGCAACCTGATGATCCGCGATGTTAGGAAGGGGCAACTGGCTGCCGATCTCTATAATCCGGCCAGCGCCGCGCGCATTATCTGGCACGGGATTGCTGGCCGCTAGCATCTGGATCAACAGCCGCTAATCTGCGGATTCCGCTTATGAAGAAATTCGTCGCCGGTGCTGCCGGCATGATGCTGATGTTAACGGCGGGCCTGTTCCTCTGGATCGGTGCAGATGGGCAGGATGTTCCGATACCCGAAGCACCGCCACCACCGGAACAGATGGATCCTGAAATCTTGCCCGAGGCTGATCTGGACGAGGAAACCGTCGGGCCGACGCCGCCCGAAGCCTATAAGGCCACACGCGAGGAAATGCGGTTCAACCGCTATGACCGCAATCGAAACGAGCGCATTACCCGTCTGGAGATGATGAGCAGCCGCACTGACGCGTTCAGGAAGCTCGATACGGACGGCAATAATCTGCTGACCTTCGAGGAATGGGCTGTCGCGACCAGTGACCGCTTCTCCGGTGCGGACAACGATGGCAACGGACAACTGACGCGGACGGAATTCCGGACCACGCGGCCCAAGCGCTCTGCATCGCGGTGCAAATGCTAGGCGAGTTGCAGACCCTCTGCTGACAAGGGCTGCAGCCATTGGGCGAAATCCGCCCGGGCTCTTGTCGTATAGGCTTCCTTGCGTTCTTTCTTTTTGATCCGCTGTTCAAAGGGCGGGAAAAGGCCGAAATTGACGTTCATCGGCTGATAGTCGCGCGCGTCGGCACCACCGGTGATATGCGACAGCAGTGCGCCGAAAGCGGTGGTCTGCGGGGGCAGGGTGAAGGGTTCACCGCGGATCTCTGCAGCGACCATCCGGCCAACCATCAGCCCGACCGCCGAACTTTCGACATAGCCTTCGCAGCCGGTGATTTGACCGGCGAAGCGGATATGTGGGGCTTTCTTGAGGCGCAGTTCCTTGTCGAGCAATTTGGGTGCGTTGATGAAGGTGTTGCGGTGAAGGCCGCCCATCCGGGCGAATTCCGCATTTTCCAAGCCGGGTATGGTTTTGAGCAAATCCGCCTGCGCGCCATATTTCAGCTTGGTCTGGAATCCGACCATGTTCCAGAGTGTACCGAGCGCATTATCCTGGCGGAGCTGGACCACGGCATATTCGCTCTGGCCAGTGTGGGCATTGGTCAGGCCGACGGGCTTCATCGGTCCAAAACGCAATGTTTCCGGACCGCGGGACGCCATCACTTCAATCGGCATACAGCCTTCGAAATAGGGCGTGTTCTTTTCCCACTCCTTGAAGTCGGTTTTCTCGCCGTCGAGCAGGCCCTGAATGAAGGCGGTATATTGATCGCGGTCCATCGGGCAGTTGATATAATCCTTGCCGTCGCCTTCCGGTCCGACCTTGTCCCAGCGCGACTGCATCCAGGCGATGTCCATATTGATGCTGTCTTTATAGACGATCGGTGCAATCGCATCGAAAAAGGCCAGCGAATCCTCGCCGGTTGCAGCGCCGATGCTCTCGGCGAGCGTCATGGCAGTCAGCGGGCCGGTAGCGACGATGGTAAGTCCGCTTTCGGGCAGCTGGTCGATTCGCTCGCGAACCACCTCGATATTGGGATGTTCGCTCAGCTTCTTGGTGACGCCTTCCGAGAAATGGTCGCGGTCGACGGCCAGCGCCGAGCCGGCGGGCAGACGGTGCTTGTCGCCTTCGCCGATGATGATCGAATTGAGGTCGCGCATCTCCTGATGCAGCAGGCCGACTGCGTTTTTCTCGGCGTCATCGGAGCGGAAGCTGTTCGAGCAGACCAGCTCGGCCAGGCCTTCGGTTTGATGGGCCGGCGTCATCTCGCCGCTCCCGCGCATCTCGGAAAGACGGACTTTTACGCCTTGCTCCGCGAGTTGCCATGCTGCTTCCGACCCGGCGAGTCCGCCGCCAATAATATGTACTTGTGTCATGCGCGCCTTAGTGTTGTGGTAAGGCCCTAATGTCAATCTGGCAGTCGCGCATGTTGCGTGTTAGAGACCGCTGCGACGTAGGGGAGAGAATATTCCGATGAAAAGTGCATTTGCTGAAAACCGACCATTTTTGATGCTCAGCCTGCTGTTCGGCATCAGCTATTATTTTGCCTGCGTGCTCAACAATCCGGAGCTGCCCGAGCCCTTGATCGTCGCCTGGAAGGGCGCAGGCGTCAGTTTTCTGGCGATATACGCCCTGATCCGGCTGCACCGGCTGGATGGCAAGATTGTCGGGGCGATCATGGCTTTTGGCGCGATCGGCGACATGACCTTGGAATATGACATGAGGATCGGCGCGGGCGCGTTCATGATCGGCCATCTTATCGCGATCGGTTTTTATTCCCGTTACCGGCGGCACAAGCTCGGTTTCAGCCAGAAGATGTTTGCGATTCTCCTGGTGCCGCTATCGGTGTTGATTGCATGGGCTTTGCCATCTGTCAGAGCCGACGCATTGACCATCGGAATTTATTGCCTGTCGGTCGCCGTGATGGCGTCGATGGCATGGACCAGCCGTTTCTCGCGTTATCAGGTCGGCACGGGCGCGATCCTGTTTCTCGTCTCGGACCTGTTGATCTTTGCCAGGATGGGGCCGCTGGAAACCAGCTTCATCCCGACATTGCTGGTCTGGCCTTTCTATTATTTCGGCCAGTTCATGATCGCGACGGGGATTGTGAGAACCCTGCGGCACGAAATGGCCGCAGACAGCGCCGATCCGGTTCAGGCCTGATAAGCGGCGATCGTTGTCCGGTGCAGCAACCGGTCGTGGCCGTCATAGCCGCCGGTCGCGCAGTGCAGCACCGAGCGATTGTCCCACATGATCAGCATATTTTCCTGCCACTGGTGGCGATAGACAAATTCGTCGCGGCTTTGCCATACGTATAATTGCTGGAGCAAGGGCAGGGCCTCTTCTTGCGCCATGCCTTCGAAGCCCATGATATAGCCCATGCAGCTGAACAGTCCCGGACGTCCGGTCTCGGGATGTTCGCGGACCAATGGGTGTGTCTGGACAGCGCGGGCCGATTCGTCGGGACGGATCGCCATGCTGCGGCCCTTGTCCTTTTCGCCATAGGCACCGTCGGGCGCGTAGGCGAGGCCAGCGCTGTGGATCGCGGTCAGACCGTCATATTGTGCGCGCATTTCGGGTGGCATCGCGTCGAGTGCGGCGTGCTGGTTGGCGAACAATGTGTCGCCGCCGACTGGAGGAATGGTGATGCCCAGCAGGCAGGTTCCCGCTGGTGGCTGGGCCTGAAAGCTCCAGTCGCTGTGCCAGTTCTCGGCGAACAAAGGCGATTTCTCGTCGGCATCGCGCCGGATCGCGGCAATATTTTTGCGGCCCGCAATCGGATCGAAAAACGGATCATGGCCGAAGTCGCCAAAATAGCGGGTGAACCGCTCCAGATCGTCATCATTCATCGTCTGGTTCGGGAAGGAAAGAACATGATGTTCCAGCCATGCCGACCGGATTGCGGCAATGCTGTCAGCGGAAAGCGGTTGCGTCAGGTCTACGCCCGTCACTTCGGCACCGCAGGCTTGCCCGGATGGTGTGATTTTCATTAGCTCTCTCCCAAGACTTATTCCGTTTGCGCTGTTCCTGTCGCGGCATCTTTTTGCAAGATGTCCACCGACAGGCTCAGCATGAATGCATTCGGATTATTCGACTGTATCTTCAGGCTCTTCAGGTTCTTCCGGCGCAGCAACATCACCATCGGAAACGCCTTGATCAACCATCTCTTCGACCACGGCTTCTTCCGCTTCGTTTTCCGGTTCTTCTTCCTCGTCAATCTTGGCCGCGCCGACGACATGTTCGCCCTTGGCGACGTCGAACAATTTGACGCCCGAGCTGTTCCGGCCAATCACGCGCATGTCCGCGACTTTCATGCGGATCAGCTTGGCCTGGTCGGTGACCAGCATGACCTGCTCGTCGTCGGATGCGCGGAAGCTGGCAACCACTGTACCGTTACGCTTGATATTGTCGATGTTGAGAATGCCCTGACCACCGCGGCCTGACTGGCGATATTCATAGGCGCTCGAGCGCTTGCCATAGCCGTTGGCACAGACGGTGAGAATGAAGTCTTCGGTTTCGCTGAATTCCGCCATGCGTTCGGCGGACAGTTCGGGAGCGTTCTCGTTATCCTTCCACGGAGCGGCCTTGAGATACTGATCCCGTTCTTCGGTCGACGCTTCAAATCCGCGCAGGACCGATAGCGAAATCACTTCGTCATCGCCTTTCAGCGCGATGCCGCGGACACCGGTGGATGTGCGGCTCTGGAAAGAGCGGACAGCGTCACCGGCGAAGCGGATGGCTTTGCCGTTTCTGGTCGCAAGCAGGACATCGTCATCATCGGTCAGCAATTCCACGCCGATCAGGCGGTCATCGCTGCCCTCTTCGAACTTCATCGCAAATTTGCCATTGGACGGCACGTTGGTGAAGCTGTCCATACTGTTGCGCCGGACGCCGCCTTTGGCGGTTGCGAACATGACATGCAGTGCAGCCCATTCCGCCTCGTCTTCCGGCAACGGCAATACGGTGGAAATGACTTCCCCGTCCGCCAGCGGCAGCAGGTTGATCATCGGACGGCCCTTGGTCTGCGGTCCGCCTTCCGGCAGCTTCCAGACCTTGAGGCGATAGACCTTGCCGTGGGTCGAGAAGAACAGAACCGGCGTGTGGGTCGAGGTAACGAATAATTCGGTGATCGCATCCTCATCCTTGGTCGCCATGCCGGCGCGGCCCTTGCCGCCGCGACGCTGGGCCCGGAACGTATCGAGCGGTGTCCGCTTAATATAGCCGCCGTGGGTGACGGTCACGACCATCTCGGACCGTTCCATCAGGTCTTCGTCTTCGAGACCATCCCATGCAGCGGTGATTTCGGAAAGGCGCGGCGTCGCAAATTCATCGCGCACTTGTTCCAGCTCTTCGCGCATCACGGCATAGAGCTTTTCGCGGTCTGCCAGGATCGCGAGATATTCCTCGATCGCGGTCGCCAGTTCCTTGAGCTCGTCGCCAATCTCTTCGCGGCCGAGTGCGGTCAGTTTCTGCAGACGCAGATCCAGGATCGCTTTCACCTGAACCTGGGACAATTTGTAGACGTCGCCCTCGACATCGGTTTCGGTCGCTTCGACCAGCCGGATATAGCCGGCAATCTCGGCAATCGGCCATTCGCGCCGCAGCAATGATTCCCGCGCTTCTGCCGGTGTCGATGATCCGCGAATGATGCGGACAACTTCGTCCATATTGGTAACTGCAACCACCAGGCCGAGCAAGATATGCGCCCGTTCGCGCGCCTTGTTCAGTTCGAACTTGGTGCGGCGGGTGATGACTTCTTCGCGGAATTTGACGAAGGATTCGATGATATCGCGCAACGTCAGAACTTCCGGCCGTCCGCCGCGAATGGCGAGCATATTGGCAGGGAAGCTCGACTGTGCCGGCGTGAAGCGCCAGATCTGGTTGAGCACGACATCGGTCGTCGCATCGCGTTTGAGCTCGATGACCACGCGGACACCGGCGCGGCTGGATTCATCGCGGATATCGGAGACGCCTTCGATCCGCTTGTCCTTGGCGGCTTCGGCGATTTTTTCGACCAGGCCGGATTTGCCGACCTGGAACGGAATCGATGTCAGGACGATCGAGCGCTTGTCGCCGCGTCCTTCCTCGATCACATGGCGTGCGCGCATCATGATCGATCCACGACCATCCTTATAGGCCGCGCGTGCGCCGGACTGGCCCAATATCAGTGGCGCGGTCGGGAAATCGGGGCCGGGGACGATTTCGATCAGCTCGTCGATCGTGATTCCGGGATTTTCGATATAGGCGAGGCTGGCGTTGATCACTTCGCCTAGATTATGCGGTGGGATGTTGGTCGCCATGCCGACCGCAATGCCGCCAGCGCCGTTGACCAGCAGATTGGGGAAGCGGGCAGGGAGCACGCTTGGCTCCTGCAGGCTGCCGTCATAGTTAGGCACGAAATCGACAGTATCCTTGTCGAGATCGTTGAGCAGGAAATTGGCAACCTTGTTCAGCCGCGCTTCGGTGTAACGCATCGATGCAGGCATGTCCGGATCCATCGAGCCGAAATTACCCTGACCGTCGATCAATGGCACGCGCATCGACCAGTCCTGGGTCATCCGGGCCAGCGCCATGTAAATCGCGCTGTCGCCATGCGGGTGATAGTTACCCATCACGTCACCGACGATTTTCGCGCATTTGCGATAGGGACGTCCGGCGACCATGCCGCCTTCTTGCGCAGCATATAATATACGACGATGGACCGGCTTCAGGCCGTCGCGGACATCGGGCAGCGCACGGCTGACGATGACCGACATGGCATAATCCATGTAGCTGGTTTTCATCTCGTCGACGATGTCTATCGGTTCGATATTGGATGGCGACGGTGGAGTGGTTTGTTCGTTCACAAACGGGCCTTTTTAATGGGTTTTTTCTTGTCGGTTCTTCTAGGGGAACGGGGAGGCAAAAGCCAGCCTTTCGGGCCAGTTTTACAATAATATTACAGGGCTGAAATCAGGGTTGGATTTCACTGCCGTCCCAGGCAAAAATCTTGCCGCTGTCGGCGGGTGCCAGCGCATCGAGAACGGCGAGAAGCTGACGAGCGGCGCGACCGGAATCGAATAATTTCTCGGGCGAAACATTGCCCTGAAATGGGGCGCTCAGCGCTGTATCGACCGTGCCCGGGTGCAGAGCCACAATTATCGATCGGTCATTCTTGCGCGACCATTCGATGGAAAGGTTGCGGATCATCATATTAAGCGCGGCTTTGGAAGCGCGATATCCGTACCAGCCGCCGAGCCGGTTGTCCGAGATGCTGCCGACGCGGGCGGAGAGTGCGGCAAATCTGATGGCTTCGTTGCGGTTCATCAACGGAGGAAATATTTGGCGATCAGGGCGGGGCCAATCGCATTGACCTGATAATTTTGCATCAGCCAGTCGGCGTCCAGCTGCCGGAGGCTTTTCTCCGGTCCCCGTTCCGCTTCGTGAAGCAGACCGGTAGCGACGAAAATCATGGATGGTGAAATCCGTTCGGCCTTCATCCACGCTGATGCTGCCTCTATGCTGGCTTCGGAAGTAAGGTCGACGGGCACAGGGGTGTCACCTGAGCGGGAAAAGCGGATAACGGTCTCGAAATGGCCGTTCGATTGCAGCGCATCGGCGATCGCCCCACCAATCCCGCCGGTGGCACCAAAAACAACGGCGGATTTACCGGTCATGAGCGGAGGAAGCGAAGGCTGCTTTCTGTGCTGCCGTCGTCATCATAGCGGTAGCCGTCATAGTCGAAGCCCTTGAGCGCTTCCGGATCGGTCAGATGGTTCTCGCAAATATAGCGTGCCATCATCCCGCGTGCCCGCTTGGCCTCGAAGCTGATGAACTTGGGGCCGTCCGGGCTGTCCTTGCGGAAATCCACTTCGATGATTGGTCCGGGCAATTTCGCGACATGCGGTTTGACCGAAGCCCAATATTCGTTGCTCGCAAGATTGACGATGGTTTCGCTGCCGATTTGCTCTAGATCATCTGCAAGTGCGCCCGCGATCTTGTCTTTCCAGAAGTCGGTCAGCTTGTTGTAGCGCGGTGCCCATCTTGTGCCCATTTCCAGGCGGTGGGGACGGATCGGGTCGAGAGGACGGAGCAAGCCGTAGAGGCCGGAAAGGATTCGCAGATGACCCTGTGCAAAGGTCATGGCCTCTTCGCTGATGCTGCTTGCTTCAAACCCGGTGTATACATCGCCATTATAGGCGTAGATTGCAGGCCGTTCCGGCTGATCGAAAAATTCGCTATAGCGCTTGCGGTTGAGGGCGATCAGATTGTCCGAGACCGGCATGATTGCTTTCAGCTTCTTGACGGTCAGATTGCCGATTGCCGTGGCGAGTTTCTCCGTTTCATCGGGGAAGCGGTTTTCCGATGGCGGGGTCGACGGAATAGCGGATTCAAAGTCCAGGGATTTGGCGGGGGATATGATTGCAAGCACGCGATTTTACCTCATTATACTATAGTGGATGCCCAGCGGCGGTCGCTGACCGGGGCTGTTCAACCTCTATTCAGCGCATTAACGCTAGAAAAGACTAGAAAGCTTGGTAATAGGGCCAAGAGTGTGTGGTGCAACCATATTCCGGGGAACCCGTTTCTCCCAAATAATAATCATCCGGAGGATATTCATGCGTTTTTTATCTCATTTTTCCATGGCTGTTGCGTTGGCAGCGGTCGGCACGCTGGCAGTGACCGCGTTGCCGCAGAAAGCCGAAGCTGCAAAGAAGAAGCCGAAAGCCCCCAAAAATAGCAAGGAATTCACCGCGGTGATCGTTCCTGTGCAGAAGGCAATGGAAGGCGAAGATCCAACCTTGGCAAAACCGCTGATGGATAGTGTTCTTGCCCAGACATGGACAGGTTATGACCAGTTTGTCGCGGGCCAGTTCGCCGTTAATCTCGGCGTAAAACTGAAAGATCAGGGTCTGCAGGAAACCGGTTTGACCGCAATGGTCGCCAGCGGTTTCGCGCCAGCCGAACAAATGCCTGCGTTTAACTTCTATCTCGGCAATTTTGCCTTTGGAGATGAACGCTGGAGCGAGGCCGCGCATTATTTCCAGACCGCTTATGATCTTGGCTATCGCGGAAACAATTTCGAACCTCTGTTGGCGGAAACATTTTTCAAGCGGAACATGTCTAGTGAAGGGCTGACGAAATGGGATCAGATCATTACCGATGCCAATGCTTCGCAGACCAAGGCGCCGGAAACTTGGTATCGGCTAGCGCGTGATCGCGCGCTGGCGACTGGTGACATGGGTGTCTACGCCAAGTGGGCTGCAAAATGGGCGTCCGCTTATCCTTCCGGAGATTCCTGGGGCGACGCCGTAGCGGCCACCCGGCGCACATTGAAGGCTGACAGTACGCAGAATCTCGAACTGCTTCGGTTCATGAAAACCACTGGCGCGCTCAAGACGTCGAGTGACTATAAGGAATATGCAGAAGAAGCGCAGCGCAAGAATCTGTTTGGTGAAGTGGTTGCCGTTCTTGAAGAAGGCCAGCAAAACGGAACCGTAGGCTCTTCCCATCCGCTGATCGCCGAATTGCTGGTACCAGCGCGGCGTGAAGTTTCCGGCGACAAAGCCTCCCTGCCAGCCCAGCCATCCGGTGTGCGAGGCTCCGGCAGCAGCTCGGTTATGATGAACTTTGCCGATGTCTGGCTGGGTTATAAAGACTTCAACAAGGCTGTCGCTTTTTACGAAGCCGGTCTTGCGAAGCCGAGTGCCGATTTGAACCGCGGCTATATGGGCGTTGGCACGGCTCACGCCTATGCCGGCGACTACACGGCAGCGAAGCAGGCCTTCAGCAAAGTGTCCGGCCCCCGGGCGCCATTGGCTGGAATGTGGCAGACGTGGATTGATCAGCAAACGGCACCGGCGGCTCCGGTAGCGGCCCCTGCGGCAGCGACTGCGGAACCCGCAAGCTAATCGGCTATCCACAGAATATTTGAAAAAGGGCGCTCATGGCGCCCTTTTTTATTCCTGGATCGGCCCTTCTAGTCCTGGATCGGAACCCCGGGCAGATGTTTGGCCGACCGGATCGTGAGCGATGTTTTTACGCTGGCCACATTGGGCGCTGCGGTCAGCTGGCTGGTCAAGAAGCTTTGAAATTGCTGAAGGTCCTTGGCGACCACCTTCAAAATAAAGTCGATTTCGCCGTTGAGCATATAGCATTCGCGTACTTCGGGAAGCTTTTGCACATGTTCTTCAAAAGCCTGCAAATCGGTTTCTGCCTGACTTTTCAGACTGACCATCGCGAACACCGTGATCGTATAGCCCATTTTGGCCGGATCAATCGCAGCATGATAGGAATTGATCACTCCCTCGTCTTCCAACGCCCGCATCCGGCGGAGGCAGGGCGGGGCCGTCAAGCCAACGCTGTTCGCTAGTTCCACGTTGGTAATCCGACCGTCATCCTGCAGCCGTTGCAGGATTTTCAAGTCAATTTCGTCCAGGTTCGTATCAGCCATAGAGATGTAATATCCGTTCGCGAATCATTTGATCGTTATAATATAATAAGCAGACCAAGCAACGCTTTCTCCCATGTCCCACATTGTGACGCGAAATTTTCATCCCTTCCAGTTGCCGCCCGAAAGGGTTATCACCCAGTTAACAATTGGATAAGCCACATATTTTCGGGATCTGATATTGCGCTTCGATGACCGCCTGACCACCGTGCTCAAGGGGAGCCTGCCCGAAGGCGCTGGCGCCGCTACGCAATGGCGGCAAGTGATCGATCTGTTGGCGCAGAAACCCGGCGATCTGGCGAATCAGGACGTGCAGGCAGGGTTGACCCGGTTGCGTGATCTGCACGAACGGGTTTCCGAACAGGATCGTCTGATCGCGGTGCAATCACTGAACGGCCGATTGCGCTCCGCTCCTCTGCTGGTTTATCTGACCGCCGATACCGATGCGATCTGTGATGCAGCGATGACCGCTGCAGATCTGACACCGGAAATCTGCTCGGACGCGTTCCCGAGACTTTCTTCGCGCGCGCAGCAACGATTGCGTGCTCAGGGCTTCGCGATTGTAGATGAGCATCCCGACCGGCCAGCCCCGCAGGCCCCGGAAGAGGCGCTGCCGGCCGACGAAAGTCCGGGCGAAATGCCTGCGATCGATTCGCCAGCGGACGAGCCAGCCGATCCCGCCGAACAACTGGCAGAATCCCAGATCAGTGCGCTGGTCGAAAAGATTGCCGACTATCAGAAGAACCGCCCGGTCGACATGGCGCGCGCGCCGGTCAATGACGGTGGCGGTAAAGGCTTCTTTGCCGAATCGCTCGAGATGATCCGCTTTGAAACCGATGAATCGGGCACGATCAACTGGACCGAAGGGCCGCCAAAAGGGGCAATTGTCGGTGTCACCATAGCCCAGCCGGCCTTTGATGAAGGGCCAGGTCCCGATGCTTATGGTGCGGCGGCATTTCGTCAGCGCATGCCGATGGAAAACGCCCGGATGCGGCTTTGCGGAGCAGCCATTGTTACCGGCGACTGGCGGATGAGCGCAATACCCTGTTTCAGCGAGGAAACCGGTCGTTTCGAGGGCTATCGCGGAGTGATGCGGCGACCCAATATGGCCGAGGATGCCGGTCATGGCGGCATTGACGTCGAGCGTCGTGAACAGCTGCAACAACTGATCCATGAACTGCGGACACCGCTGAACGCCGTCATCGGGTTTAGCGAGATTATCGAGCAGCAGCTCTTCGGCCCGGCCTCCTTCGAATATCGGTCACTGGCGCGCAACATCATGGACGAAGCGCGGCGTTTGCTGGCCGGTTTTGAAGATCTGGATATCGCCGTGAAAGTCGATTCGGGACAATTGCCGGAATCCAGCGGTACCACCAAGGCCGACTGGCTGTTCGAGCGGATGACGCAGCGCCTGCAGGGCCTGACGCAGAGCAAAGTGGTCGAACTCAACATCAGCAAGGCAGAGCCGGTTCGACCGTTCGCGCTGGATGGCGAATCGGTGGAACGGATTTTTGCCCGCTTGTTGTCGGCCGCGATTATTTCCTGCGAGAATGGCGAAATTCTGAAGGGAGAATTGCGGACCCGGATCGGCGTGCAACCGACCAACCAGTTCACTCTCTCGCGTCCGTCGCGGATCAAGGATGTTGCCGAAAGCATATTGCTCGACCCGTCGCAGGGCATTGATGGAGAGATCGGCGAATCCTCGCTGCTGGGGCTCGGTTTCTCGCTGCGTCTGGTGCGGAATCTCGCGCAGTCAGCCGGTGGCTCTCTCACCATAAACGCGGATAACATTGCCTTGACCCTTCCGGCAGCGACGACTAGCAAAATCAAAATTCGGGAAACGGAATCAGAATAGCCTGTCTGTTCGAGCTGTCGTTTTTGCGAGATTGCCGGCAACAGGGAGGTGACAGAAATTTCTGCACAGGGTTATCATCCGATGAAAATCCACAGACCGGATAGCCACGTCATCTGGCCGGAAAATTTCGGCAGGCGCTTCTTGATCTCCATAGACACCGAAGAGGAATTTGACTGGAACGCCCCGTTCCAGCGCGATGGCCACACGACCATATCGGTTCCCAAGCTGCAGGAATTTCAGGAATTTTCCGAGGCTCACGCATTCAAGCCGGTCTATTTTATCGACTATGCGATTGTCCAGGACGACACGGCCGTTGCGTTTCTCAAGAGCGTTGCAGAGAAAAAGACTGCCGAAATCGGCGTTCATCTACATCCCTGGATCAATCCGCCGTTGGTAGAGAATATTAATGTTCACAACAGCTTTGCCGGCAATCTGCCGAAAGAGCTGGAAGAAGAAAAGCTGGTCATCTTGCGCGACGCCATTCGCGATAGAATCGGCATCACGCCGACGATTTTTCGCGCCGGGCGCTATGGAATCGGGCCGCATACCGCCGAGTTGTTGATCAAACACGGATTTGTCTTGGACAGCAGTATCAGGTCGCGCTTTGATTATAGCGGGCAGGGCGGTCCTGACTTTCTGGCGGTTGGCTCGGAGCCCTTCTGGTGGAATGGAGCCGACAGACTCCTCGAAGTGCCGCTGACGACCGTCTATTCGGGCCTTTTGCGCAAACAGGCGGGCCTGGTCGCGGGGATCATGGAAAAATATCCGTTGGTCAATGCCGTCTTCTCCCGCAGCAAGATGCTGGAGCGCATTCCGCTGACGCCTGAAGGCATATCGGCGCGTGAAACAAAAGAAGCCATTGATGTCGCGCTGGACGATGATTTGCGGCTGCTGGTTTTCTCCTTTCATTCCCCGTCACTTGCTCCGGGTCATACACCTTATGTGCGCTCTCAGGAGGATCTGGACGGTTTTTACGACTGGTGGCGCGAGGTTCTCGGACATCTCGAAACGAGAAACGTGAAACCCGTCGATATCGGCCAGATGATGGCGGCTGCGGCAGGCGGCTAGCATCCGATTGCCGCCAATCGCACGAATTGCGATGATCGGTCTTGCCAAATCGTTACAGCTTCCGCTATCGCACCATCCCATTGAGATCTGCCTGGAAAAGCTGCTCATATGGGCCTGTAGCTCAGTTGGTTAGAGCTGGCCGCTCATAACGGCTAGGTCGGGGGTTCGAATCCCTCCGGGCCCACCATATTTTTTTCCAAAGCCGTGAATCGCTCAGCTTCTGAGCAACGGCAAAAAGAAGCGTGAAAAACCCTTTGCTTTTCCGAAAAGCACCGCCTAGGGGAAGCGCGCGTCGGGGAGTGGCGCAGCCTGGTAGCGCACCTGTTTTGGGTACAGGGGGTCGCAGGTTCAAATCCTGTCTCCCCGACCATTTTTTGCTAATTGACCCTGATTAGCCCTTGTAATTGCACTGTAGCAATTTCCATCTCTGGGCATGCAAGCGCTTCGGACCTTCTTATGGAAGGAACGGACGCTGCCCAGTGTAGGTGGTTGGTCAAGAAGCGGCGGATTGGTCTCGATGCCTAACCTGCCTCCCTGAGAATCGTTTCTGAAACGAAGCTAGCTGTTGGGCCGTCGCCGGCTAGCTGCCGTTCGACACCATTTTCCGCCAGAGCTTGAAGCCTTTATACACCAGGAACAGGCAGAGGATCAGCATCACCGATGCGATGATCAGCGCAGCCACCGGATTCGCGAATGCAAGAAAGAGCAGACCGCCGCTCGCAATATCTTCGCCGGTTGAAACCACCGCATTGCTGACCGGCTCCGGACTGGTGTTGACGAGGGCGCGAGCGCCTGCTTTTGCGCTATGGCTCATCAGGGCAGCACCGCCGCCCAAAAGAAAGACGATGACTTGCCAAGCGGGATCGCTGGCATCGACGACCGCCAGCGCGAGCAGGGCACCGCCCAGCGGCCGGATTGCGGTGTGGATGGTGTCCCAGATCGAATCGAGCCAGAGAATCTTGTCGGCGAAAAATTCGGCTACCGCGCCGAGCGCGCTGATTGCCAGGACCCAGGGATTGGCAAACGCATCAAGCATCTGCAGATTTTCCGGCAGGCTGATCCATTCGAGGCGCATGGCGAGACCGGTCACAAACACCGTCAGATAAAGCCGCCAGCCTGATATCAGGCTGACGCTACCGGCCAATCCCAATAGCTCGAACATTCCCATATCCTGATCTTGCCACGCTGTTCGATTTTTGGCAAATCCGATTGCATGTGCCGCTGACGATCAAAAGGCTTGGCAAAGCAGTCGCTTGCTGTTCATATGAAAGCATGAACAAACCAGAGACCGACAGCGCAGCACCCGCGATGGATGCAATCACCGGCAAGCCGATGCCGAAACCGATTCCCGCCTCAACGCTGGTGATATTTCGCGATCAGCCGGGGCAGAGCGCACCCGATCTGTTGATGGTGGAACGCTCGGCCAAAATGGTCTTTGCTGCCGGAGCCGCAGTATTCCCCGGTGGCCGGATCGATGACGCGGACTTTGAATATGCCAAGGCGCTCGGCCATGATGATTTTGACGAATATGGCGCGCGAATCGCCGCAGTCCGGGAATCGATCGAGGAAACCGGGATCGCGGTCGCGGTGGAGGGCGATCTGGATGCCAAACGCGTTCTGGAAGCCCGGGATGCGCTTCACAAGGGCACCGTCCTCGCCGATATCTGCAACCAGTTCGACTGGCAGCTGGAACTGGAAAAACTGATACCCTTCTCGCGCTGGTGCCCGCCCTTTGCGGAAAAGCGCGTATTTGATACGCGATTCTACATGATCTCGCATGATGACCACCAGGCTCTGGCCACGGTCGACGAAACCGAGAATTACAATCTGTTCTGGGGCAATGCGCAATCGGTGCTGGATCGCGCCGAAGCCGGCGAGGTGAAAATCATCTTTCCGACCAAGCGCAATCTGGAACGGCTGGCGCAATTCGGATCGTTCGATGAGGCGGTTGCCCACGTGAAGGATTACCCGTCGGTGATGGTCTCTCCCAATATCGAGAAACGGGGCGAAGAAGTCCATTTGTGCATACCGGAGGGCATTGGTTATCCGGTTACATCGGAACCGATGCAAGCTGTCCAGCGCGGTTTTAAAAAATAGGAAAAATGGTGCGCCCGGCAGGACTCGAACCTGCTGCCTCAAGATTAGAAGTCTCGCGCTCTATCCAGATGAGCTACGGGCGCGTCATTTGCATGGGCTTTAGCCATCTTTTGACCGGCTGCAAACCGTGATGTGCATCGGCCGCCATAAATGTTGAATTGTCGCGGATGTGGGGTAAGAACAGTCTATGATCAATAGCCCCGTCCAGCGGACCTCCGCTTCCAGCCAGACCGGCCACCGGTTCCGCTATTATGACTTCGTGATGGCGGCCTTTGTAACCGTGCTGCTGCTGTCCAATGTTATCGGCGCAGCCAAGCCGACCTTCATCATGATCAGCGGCGAGCAATGGATATATGGCGCGGGAATATTATTCTTCCCGCTCGGCTATGTAATCGGCGACGTGCTGACCGAGGTCTATGGCTATGCGCGGGCCAGGCGGGTGATCTGGGCAGGCTTCGCGGCGCTGCTGTTCATGGCCTTCATGAGCTGGGTGGTGGTGTCATTGCCGCCAGCAGATGGCTGGGAAGGGCAGGCGGCTTACGAGAGCGTCTTCGGTCAGGTCCCGCGCATCGTCGCGGCATCAATAGTCGCTTTCTGGGCCGGTGAATTTGTGAACAGCTACGTGATGGCGCGGATGAAGGTCTGGACGCAGGGCAAGGCTTTGTGGAGCCGGACGATCGGTTCGACGGTGGTGGGGCAGGGTGTCGATAGCCTGATCTTCTATCCACTGGCATTCTGGGGACTATGGGAGCCGTCGGTCGTGTTTACCGTGATGGTCACCAACTGGGCGCTGAAAGTGCTGTGGGAAGCGGTGCTGACGCCGGTGACCTATCTGGTGGTCGGCTGGCTCAAGCGGCGCGAGGGTATCGATATCTATGATGAAGACACCGATTTTACGCCGTTCAGTACTTCGACTTAGGTGAGGATTCGATTCTGCTCAGACCTGCGAGCATAGAGGTACAGCCCGACTGCGATAACCGGGACCAGAATCGGCATGACCCACTCGCCGCCGATCAGCACATTGGCATAGTCGAAAGCCAGGAAGAGCCCGCCGAACTGGATGAAAACGGCGATCATCGATAATAGAAATAGTCGGACAGCAATGGGCTTTCGCAAAAGCAGCGCAATGGAACCGATAAATCCCGCAAATACCGCGGTAGCAAAAGCGCCGGTCAGCCAGAAGGGTTGGCCGACAAGCATTTGCTGCTGTTCCGGACGAAGCGCTGCGAAAGACTCTGCGCTCATCATGAATTGCTGAAAATAGGCGCCGAGGCCCATGATATTCCACAGCAGCGCAATTACGCCGATGATCCAGAACCAGATTGATGGTTTCGCCTGTCCTGTCATTCTATCCTCCCGTAGACGCCGCATAGTGCAACTCCCGCCGTTACCAATCAAGTAGAATGAACGATGGGCGGAATGTAGACGTTTCAGGCTGTCTTATCACGGTCGAAAAAGCTGATAAAATCCGGGAAGGATTGAAGATGCCGCGCCAGCAGGGCGATTGGTTATGCTCAAAATCCTTAAGTGATTATATCAATCAGAGGGGTCGAATAAATCAATTTAACCTCTCAAAACTTCGATGGTAACGGGCGCTATCTGAAACCAATGGAGTCTATAATGATCGGTAGAAATATCCCTGAAGTTACCCTGAAAACCCGCGTCCGCGACGAATCGGTCGACGGCGAAAACCCCTTTACCTGGCTGGATGTGAACACCAAGGACCTGTTCGCTGGCAAACGCATCGCTGTCTTCTCCCTGCCGGGCGCATTTACCCCCACCTGTTCGAACGAGCAGTGCCCGGCTTACGAGCGTCTCTATGACGAATTCAAGGCGCGCGGCGTGGACGAAGTCTATTGCATTTCCGTCAATGACGCGTTTGTGATGTACCAGTGGGGCAAGTCCCTCGGTCTCGAAAAAGTCAAATTGCTGCCAGACGGTTCGGGCGATTTTACCCGCCGCATGGGCATGCTGATCAAGAAAAACCATCTCGGTTTTGGTGATCGCAGCTGGCGCTATTCGATGATCGCCGACGATGGTGTCGTCAGTGCCTGGTTCGAAGAGCCCGGTATTAATGATGACGGCGTCGACAACGACCCCTATGTCGAATCGACCCCTGAAAAGCTGCTGGAGTGGCTCGACAACAATAAAGCCTGAGCTTTCCCAGCTTATGCAAATGGAACCGCGAGCAAGAAATTGCTCGCGGTTTTACATTGTGCGATAGCATCGCTCCATGGAACGCCTCAACAAACCCATCATCATGACGGCGCAAATGGGCAAGGCGGAATTCGCCTGGGCCAATGGCTTGCGCAAATGCTATTTCCCGCCAGAGCGGAACGTCGTGGACGCCCATATCACTTTATTCCACCATCTGCCGCCACAGGCGCTGGATGAAATCAGGTCTGCCGTCATCGACCTGACCGGCAGCTTGCCGAAACCGGAAGCCAGATTGTCCGGTCTGATCCATCTCGGACGCGGCGTGGCCTATCAACTGCATGCGCCGGAATTGCTATCTCTGCGGATGGACCTGGCAGACCGGTTCGCCGGGCTGCTCGTAGCGCAGGATCAACAGACGCCAAGGCTGCACATCACTGTGCAGAACAAGGTGATCCCGAGAGAGGCTCAGCGCCTTTTTGAAGAGCTGTCAGACGAGTTTGAACCGCGTGACTTTACCATCCACGGAATCGGGCTGCATTATTATGTCGACGGTCCCTGGCAGGATATCGGTAGCTGGCCCTTTCGCGGGCGTTAGCGGACGCCAACTTCCTTGATCGGGATTTCCGTATTGACCAGTTCGTCCTTGTCCAGGTTCAATCCCTCGACAACGGCCTTGCGACCCTGCACATAATCCTTGGTGGCGTTGACGCAATCGAGCGCGACGACCTTGCCGTCGCGATAATAGATCACCGAAAAACTGCGCGAATCCGGATCGCCGCGAACGACATGGCTGTCATGGCCGGTCGAGAGGCCGACGGTCTGTAATCGCAGATCATATTGGTTCGACCAGAACCACGGCACGGCATCATATTCGGTTTCTTCACCGAGGATATCGAGCGCGGCCACTTTTGCCTGGTCATTGGCATTCTGGACCGACTCGAGCCGGATCATCGCGCCATCGGCATAGGCATTGCTGTGCGCGGCGCAGTCGCCAATTGCATAGACATCTTCCAGACTGGTGCGGCAATGTTGATCGACGTCAACGCCGTTGCCGGTCGCTGCGCCGGCCGCGACAAGCGGACCGGTCTCCGGAATGATACCGATTCCGACCACGAACATGTCCGCCTCCAGACTTCGTCCGTCAGCGAGTGTAACGGCGGTGGCAATGCCGTCGTCACCGGTTTCAAATCCGGCGACGGTTGCTTCCAGTTCTATGGTGACGCCCTGACGGCGATGTTCTTCTTCATAAAATCTGGAGAGCGGTTCGCCGGCCACGCGGGATAACACCCGGTCAAGAGATTCGACGATCGTCACCTGCTTGCCCAATTTGGTCAGCACCGCAGCCGCTTCCAGTCCGATATAACCGCCGCCGACAACCACGACCTTTTTGACCGTTGGTAGGGCGGCCATGATCTTGTCGACATCGGCGCGGGAGCGGACGGCGTGAATGTTGCGCGCCTGGCTGCCCGGACAATCGAGCATGCGCGGAGAACCGCCGGTTGCCCAGATCAGCTTGCCATAGCCGATTTCATCGTCGGAGGCCAAAGTCACTGTCTTGCCAATCGGGTCCAGTTTGGACACCCTCCGGCCGGTGAGCAAATCAATCTCGCGCTCGACCCAGAAGCTTTCCGGCCGCAACAAAATCCGCTCGAAAGGCTTTTCTCCGGCGAGATATTCCTTGGAAAGCGGCGGCCGCTCATAGGGCGGATATTTCTCGTTTCCGACCAAGGCGATAGAGCCTTCAAACTTCTTTTGGCGCAATGCGATGGCCGCTTGCGCGCCTGCATGGCCAGCGCCAACAATCAATATGTCATAAAATGCGTTCATATCTGTCCCTTGGTGCCACATATCGGCTTGAAAAGCGCTGTTAGCGCGGATCGTATTGGCCGTGCAAGTTTTAGCGTATTTCTCGCTTCAGCTTGTTGACCAGACCGAAGGCTATGACTATAGCGCCGCCGTCCAGAGAGAGTTTTGTAGCGATTGTGATGATCGCCGGAACCGGTTGGCGGAGTAGCTCAGGTGGTTAGAGCAGTGGAATCATAATCCATGTGTCGGGGGTTCGAGTCCCTCCTCCGCTACCAAAAACTGGAATCTGGATATCTTTGTGTTTGGCAAATTTGTGCGAGCGGCTTTGGTCGATCACATTTTGACATAAAGCGTTTTACTCTCGCGATTATTTTTCCGGCGAATTTGTCGGGTCATGGCCTTGCTGCCATCCGAAAGTAATTAACTAACGTTGCTGGACGGCAAGGGGCGGTGTGGCGTTGATCACAGTGTTTTGTCTGATCGACATTAATGAAATCAAATCACTTTCAATTCGCAACCGGGTTTGCGCGCAATCGCCGCTCGCCAGAGGGGGTAAGTGAAAGCCATTGGTCGATTAATCCCGGGCTGGAGCATTCTGGAGATCGTTTCGATGGTACCCGATGATCTGAAAAGGTCGCGCAAAGTCGATCTATATTAGATTTGGACAGTCATTTCGGTTAGGGAAGGGTCTCTCGGTTCGTCTCGGGGCACGAAACAGGAGGAATATTTGGGTAAGGTTCAAGCAGCGCTTTCTGTCACGGCCGTTGGATCGATGGGTGCATTCGCGATCGGTGCGTTTGTCTTGTCTCCAAGTCCGGTTGAAGCCAACGTGGCAATTGCATCCAACACCGGCATCGCTTGCGCCGACTGTCATTCCGACCCATCCGATCCCAAGATGAGGGCCTTGACCAGCCTTGGCATGGCCTATAGCAAATGCCTCTATAGCCCGGTTCCAGGCCAGCCGAACTGCAACGTCCAGGCACAAAGCTGGCAGCGATCGGGAACTTCGGCATCACCGCAACCGGCTCCTTTGCCATCCTCGGCTTATGGAAGTCTGCAGCCGCAAAATGATTCTCCGGGATTTGGGGCCTCCCTCAACAGCAACCCTGCAAATGGGCCGGGCGGGTCATCCGGTGTCGGCCAGCCGTTAAGCTCGCCGCAGTCGCAACAAGAAGCAGACTCCGGAGCCAGTCCGGAAAGTCCGGAGGCTCAGGCATCGGCAGACAAGGCCTATGTGCCGCCCGTGCAAGCGGAGCCACCTTTGCCTGAATTGCCGCCGCTCCCGGCATTATTGCAGCGCGATTATCCGGATTGTCGCGAAGATCATCTTCATTTGCCAGACCCTCACGACAAGGCGAAGAACATCAATCAGTGCACAACAGCGCTGGACAATTATTACAGCGGCGTGTTGACTGAATATCGCGAACGCATGAACCAGTACCAGGATGAGCTTTCCCGGATTTACACGGAGAAAGTGGCGGGGAGGATGGAATATTCTGCCGCCAGTCGAGACCGTTTCTATCAGGAAATGATGCAGGAACATGCGAACTCGGATCCTGAGGGTGCCAATATGGCCATCTACCGGGCGGCAGAGCAGCTCTACCATGCGGATCGAAACTATCTGAGCGATCGATATTGCTACAATACCGGGTGCGGCGGTTATCCCGTCCCGGAAAATTACGGTTATACATATGTGGCAGAGAGTCTCGCCAAGCTTGAAGAGCCGAAGAAACTCAAGGCGAAAGCGGATGGCAACAAAAGCTGCAAGAAATCCAGAGGGCGTGGTCGACTGTTGGGCGGCATTTTCGGTAGCGTCGTCGGATCCGTGGCCGGGCTTGACGATGTCGGCGTTTTGATTGCCGGTGCTGTAGGCGCGGTTCTTGTCGGCGAAATTGCCTGCAAGCTGAGTGAGGATGAACAGGAAAAAGCGGCCGAGGCGACTTTAGCGGTTGTCGATCAGGAGACCGTGGGAGCGGTCGCAAACTGGAAAAGTCCGACCCGGGGCGGAGTGTCAGGATCTTCTACGGTAACGGCGCTGAACACCGAACCAGACGGTCGCAAATGTCTTACCATTACCGATGTTGCGATTATCGACGGGGAAGAGACGCGCATATCCAAACAAATGTGCCGCGGCGCCGGTCAGTCGAAATATGCGATTATGGCTTGAACATTCATTCGATTTTTCATTCCAGCGCTTGGGCTAGTCGAACGGTAAAGTATCCGAAATCCGGCCAGAATTCACTGTAGCGGTTTCATCAGGCCAGATATTGATCGTATGATCAGCGATAAATTTTGTGCGCAAAAACCGGATGAATAGGTTTGTCGACAAAACGCTGGATAAAAGTAAACAGTCGGTTTAGCCTTTAGCCGGTTAAGCTCAAATCCGGGAAGCCGAAAGTTATGAACTGGTCATATATGCGGATGACTCTGGTCGGGATGGATATATGAATCGGGCTTTGCTCATATCCACCGGGATCGGGTGCGGAGTATTATGCTCCTACTGCCCGCAGGTGGCGATCGGACAGGCATATAAAAAAGTGCGGGGGCCTTCCAGCATGAGTCTGGAGATTTTCAAATCCTGTATCGATAAATTGCCCGACGATGTCACCGTGGATTTTACCGGTTTCTACGAGCCGTTTCTCAACCCCCACTGTACGGATATGATTTTATATGCGGCAGACCGAGGGCTGCCGGTCAGACTCTCGACAACCGTCATGGGTCTTGAGCCCGAGCAGATCGACCGCTTTAAGCATATTCCCTTCGTGAAATTTTCTGTGCACCTCCCGGATACGAAAAAACTGACCAGAATCATCGTGGATGAACGCTATATGGCGGCCTTGTCCCGGCTGACGGAAGCCGGTATTTGCAATATAGGCTTTCATGTTCATGAAGGCCTCGACGGACCTGAAGCCGTCCACGAGGAAGTCGATGTGTTGCTGGTCGCGCGCAATATCGAACCGGAAAACCGCTGGATCAACACCCGCGCCGGCAATATTGAAATCGACGCGAAACGGGCTCCGGAACGGCTGGTTGGCGAACTGGAAATCTGCCCCCGGATTTATCACAATGTGTTGCTCCCGAGCGGTGACGTGGCTCTGTGCTGTATGGACTGGGATATGAAGCATATGATCGGAAATTTACTCGAGACACGTTATGAATCCCTGTTTGAAAGCCCGGAATTCAAGACCGTAATGCGGGGCCATTTGGACGATAGCATCGATATTCTCTGTCGCGGTTGCGAAATTGCGCGCACCAAAAAAGAGACATTGTTCCGCAGGATGGTCTCTAACATCAAGGCGAAGCGAACCGTATCAAGCCCTTCAGAACAGATTGCCTGATCATGATTTTTTTAAACGATAAACGGGATGCCGAAAGCTAGTGTCCGCCTTCGAGAAATTTGCACGGGGATATAAATCGGCTGCTCTGATCGTGTTCAACACGCTATTATTGTTGATCGTCATCAACCTCGTTCTTTTCATGATATTCAGGGCCTTTGACGAGGCGAAGATCACGCCCGATACGAACTCTGCTTATTCCAAATCGGGTCATTTCCATGAAAATGGTACTGCGGTTGATAATGGCAAGCGAACGGCATCCAATTTGAATATTTTCGATTACAGAGCTTTTGAAGACAGTATGAGCGAGCTGGAAATCAGCGAGATGCTCGATGAATTTTACGACGATTCGCAACTGGGTTTCGAATATCAGCCATGGAGCCAATATGGCCCCAGGGTCTTCTCCGGAAAATATCTGAACGTCGATCTCGAACCCAATGGTCTGGCCGTTCGGCGTACGATTGAATCGCCGGAGACGGGAGCAGGCGAAAGAACGATAAAAATCTATGCCTTTGGTGGCAGCACCACCTTTGGCAGTGGCGTTCCCGATGAGCACACTTGGCCATCCTATTTGAGTCAAATTCTCAACGATCGCGCCCGGAAAGAAAATCTGGATATTCGGGTCGAAGTGACAAATTACGGTAGAGTCGGTTTCTATCCGACGCAGGAATTGCACTTGCTTCTGGGTGTCCTGCGCAGCGGTCAACGACCAGAGCTGTCAATTTTTCTTGATGGAGTGAATCTAGGACGCGATGATGATACGCCGGCCCTGACCCCGAGCTACCACCGTACCATCAATGAAGCGCAGGTTGGATCGGATCACAAATGGCAGTCGCTGCCGATGGTGCGTGCTGCCCGTTCGCTCATCGCGCGATTCAGTTCTCCGGCGATACCGGATGAAAAGGGGGCGAGAGCGCGTGTGCGAGCCGAACAGCTTGTTGAGAGGTTTCTGCAGTTTCGCAACGGCGTGCTCGCAATTTCCGATCTATATGGCATCCAGTCCATGTTTTTTTTGCAACCTGACGGTCATTATAACTATCCGATCCACCTGTACGGTTCCGGAAAATCGCCAAGTTTACCGCGAGCAAGAGAGCAGAAAAAGGAATTTTACGCCGCGTTTCCGAAAAACAGCGGCTTTGTGGATCTGACCGGACTTTTTGCTGAATGGGGTGATCGCAAAGCGATCATGGATGCGGCTCATTATTCGCCCAATTTCTCGAAATTTGTCGCTCAAAAAATTGCCGACCAGATCGACCTTTCTGCATTGAAATCTGTGGAAACGGAAGATGTTGTAGCGACAGGCATACCGAAGATTCATTATCCCTGACATTTCATGGAGGCATCAGGCTTGAATATTTGCGAGACAGTGTTGCCATGATCATAGTTTTGACACTGGGACGGTCCGGTTCCTCGATGCTCATGCAGATTTTGCAGAAACTGGGTGTCACGGTTATCGGCCAGAAATTCGATGTAAAAGCCGATCCGCTGTCCCAGCAGATTCACGAGAATCTGAATCCGAAAGGCTATTTTGAAAAGCCGGAAATATTCTATGGCGGTCCGTCATCGGACGAATTCCAGGCCGTGTTAAAAACTCGTCGTTCTGATATTGCCTGTAAAATGGATGTGCGTCACTTTGTCGACGAGAAGCAATTGCCGTACTGGATCGATGCGGCAGAAGGTATTTCCTCCATTCTGCTGTCCTATCGTAAACCTTCCGAACAAGCGCGTTCCGAATTCATGACAGACACCGATCCCGGTCACCACGACAGCGGGACTTTTGAATTTACATTCCTGACCCGCTTCCTGAAAGATTACGTCGAGACTTACGGAGCTGTCCAGCCGCTGTTGCGCAGCAAGCTTCAGGCGCTGGCACCGAAATTGGATTATGTCGCTTATTCCGAAGCAAAAAATCCGGAACATTACATCAGGCGTATTTCGGAGATATTGAACCTGCAGCCATCGCCTGAACAATTTGCCTCGGCAAGTTCAAATATCTCTCCGGAACTTTGTCGGGTCAATGATTTTGAACTGGGCGCCGAAGAACGCAATTGGGCGGTTCAGTTGGGCGCTGAAAACGTCTATTCGCAGATAGAAAATAGCAAGGCATTGAAAATGGCATCGTGTTGCTGAGCGTGGATGTCGCGAAATATCGCGATTCACAATTCAGGCTGACTTCCAATCGAAAGCTTCTGTTACATGACTCCTCCTGAGCAACCTGCCAACCAAAAGCATCCGTTTTTCGATGTCGACCCCGAGCGCCGTCCGTTGCTTCCATTTTCGGACTCTTTCCAGGCGGGCATGGGGACGGAACTGGTTGCACCTTTTTTATATTCATTGGTTCGCATGCTTCGCCCGATGCGGCTCTTGGAAATTGGTTGCGGATATACCACGCGATGGTTGGTCAAGGCGCTCGAGGATAATGAAAAAGTCCACATCGACTGGAACGCCGATCCAGAATATTTCAAGAAATCTTACGATCCGGTACTGATCTGTATCGACAATCACGATGACGCACCCGAAAAACCGGAGGGCGGTTCGAGCGACTTATTACAGTCGAATTATATTCAGTTTTTCCCGGCTATGTTCGAAGGCCTGGCAGAGGAAATCAAGGAAGAATATGGCGAGCTGGATTTCGTCTGGTTTGACTGTGGTGGACCAGAGGAATATCGGAGTTTCTGCGAAGAATATTTGCCTATTTGCTCGGGATATATATTCTTTCATTTCACCTATTATCGTGGTCAGCCAAATAGCAATCACGACATTATCTCAGAATTTACGTCTGCGCCCAAATATCTCGATGAAGACGGGAAGAGCTTGTGGTCCCAGATCGACTTGGTCGAGCCGCACAAATATCGTCAAGGCAGTGTGACCATGCTGAAGCGCCAGGATTACCGAAAACTCTGACCAAGGAATATGTCGAAACCGCCTGGACGGGTCACCGACCAATCAGCCGATGTCGAATGAAATGGTGATGCGCTTCCTGTCACCGCTGTGCGCCAAGGTGTGATGGTAGTAATGGGAAGGGAAGAGCAGCATCAAGCCGTCTTGAGGTTTAATGACAATTGTTTCCGGTTCCATTTTACCGATCAGGCTTTTGGGCGGTTTTAGAAATTCGATAGCGCCGCCGTTATCATCAACGTCATAGTCGCCTCCGATATCCACATAATATACGCCGCTCAGCCAGCCACTGGGATGAATGTGGGGATGCTGATAACCACCTTTTTCCAGAACCACGGCCCAACTTGTGATGGCCAGATTTTCTGGGCGCAAGTTCATAAATTCATGTTGTCGATGTCGTTCGAAATACCGTTCGGATTCGGCCTGGAGCATGCCGATGACAGGATTGATTAATTGCGGCGGGAGCAAGCTATGGATCGCGGCCTGCCTGCCTTGCGCGGTTGCGGTATTGGAGGGTTCATACAATAGCGCCGGGTGCGCCTTCAGGCAATTGGACAGTTCCTGATTCAATCGCGCAATTTCATCTGGATCATAATGCTCGGACTGCTGGCTTTGCTGCAACAATTCTCGGTGTTGAGAGATGCTCGGGCTCTGCTCGCCGCCTTTAAGAAGCTTAATGACATAAGAGGTTGCATCGCTTGCTGTGGTGCGGCCATATTTGCGCACGGTATCGCTTAAACATTTTTCGGCATTGTCCACGGCTCCCGCTTTGATCAGCGTTTCGCAGAACGGGAGAACGCTATATTGGGGATCTTTCTCAAAGGCCTGGCGCAAGACATGTTCGGCCTTCGCTACTTCATTTTCTTCGAGATAGAGCTTTCCGAGAAGCGTGAGCAACTCGACGCTGTCGGAATCTATCTCCAGTCCTTTGTGCGTTGCTTTTTTTGCTTCGGCTAATTGATCATTCAAACGCAAACTCTGTGCGTAGGCCGACCAAGTGCATGCATGGTCCGGTGCATATTCCAAGAGCGCAGATGCCAGCTTGACGATATTCCCAGTGTCGTGTGCGTCCAATTGGGTGATGTCGCCAAGTAGATGACACAAGGCGAGAGGCGCAATTTGTTCTTTCAAACCACTGAATAAAATCGCGGTCAAAGCCGTACGTTTGCGCTCCCGGAGGATATCATAGGCAATCCAATTTTCTGGCATTCGACAGATGATCCCTCCATACCATATATCGACAAACAGTTTTTATTGCCGACAGCAAGCAAAAAGCGTTTTGCCAATAGGCCAATAGGGAGCCGCCTTTTTTAGATGGACGATATTGCGCAAAAAATTGTCGATGCCGGCGAGGCGGGGCTCTGGGCCGAAGTTGAACGAAATCTTCTGTCTCAAATTGAACGAGGCCCAGCTGACCAAAGCATTTTACACCGGCTTGGCTCGGTCTACCGACAAAGTGGCGAACTGGCGAAAGCGGCCGGCATTTATGCGCGATTGGCGGCAATGGATGGGGGAGACGGCTTTGCCAAAAAGGTGGCGCAAATCTGCAGCGGCAATCTGGGAGAAAATCAATGTGAGAGTGGACCCGTCGAGCCTGCACGCTTTGTCTTGCGACGCAATTTTCTGACGCTGGATGCACGCGATGCACTACTTCGCTTGTTCGACGCGAAATATCCGGAAATGGAAGAGTTGGAAGTAACTCTTGCGGATAAAAACAGAGATGCGGAACTTAAGATCGATCGCTCTATACGGCACCAGTTCGGTATTTATTGCAGGCCGGAGCTGGAAGAAATTATCCAGACAGCGGTGATGAATGAATTCCCCTCCTATTGTGACGCGCTAAATGTCGACCAGTTTCCGCCGGGCAGGCATGACCTGCGGCTGGACTACACACCAGATGGTGGATTTGGTAAAATGCATCAGGATGTCGGATTTGGCGCGCGGCTCAGTTATCTCTATTATTTCAACAGACAGCCGAAGAAATTCCGGGGCGGTGATTTGCTTTTCTTCGACCGGAACAGGGAAACGGGGCAACCCTTGCCCCATCAGTTCACCCGGATATGTCATGAGGATAATCTGCTTGTGATTTTTCCGCCGCAATATTTTCATCAGGTTACGCGTGTCGCAGCGCTTGACCTGTCTCTGAACGCTGCAGATTCTCGCCTGTCGGTCTGCGGTTTCATTCACCCGAAAGAGGTTTGAATATGTTTCAAAACTGCTGCCTGTGATTGATGATATTGGTTCGGTCGCTTGATGGAAAATGGGCCGTCGAAAAAATATCTTGGTGCCGACCAGGATCTCGAAAAACTTGTCGAAACCCATCTGTTTGTGATCGGTCCCAATCAAAGCGGGTCGACCTTTGTAACAAGAGCGATTGAGAGATGTTTCGCAACCTGGAGCTTGTCCCGGGAAGCCCAGCATATGCTTGGCTATCAGGGCCCCGATACGCTTCATCATGACATCCCACTCACATGGGCATCATCCTCCGAGTCAGTGGATTTCATAAGGGCCCGTGGCAATTATGACTGGGGTAAGAACCGGAAGGCCTGGTATTTCCAAGCCCAGGCCGCGCGCCGTGATGCGAATATATTCGTCACCAAGTCGCCGCCATTCCTGTTGATTGCAGATCAACTGGTGGAGCATTTTGAGCAGGTCCGCTTCCTGTTTCTTCTCCGCAACCCTTATGCTGTTGTCGAAGGGATTTGCAGACGGACCATCAAGCAGGAATCGCAGCGGGCGGAAGCATTGAGGCTAGCGGCCAGCCATATCATGACCTGTTTCGAATATCAGAAGCAAAATATTCAAAGTTATCAAGCGACGGGACTGTTCTTGAGCTATGAGAGCATTTGCAGCCAGCCGCTGGAATCCGCAAAAAAAATGCAGCGCCTGATCCCCGAATTAACCGAACTTGATTTCAATCAGCGGATCGCCGTCAAGGGCATGTATGACGAACAGCTGAGGGATATGAATGACGATCATATTGGCCGACTCGGCCCAGAAGACATTCGAGCGATTAACAAAGTCTTTGCTAGAAAACTGGACCTAATGCGCTTCTTTGGTTATCAATTATTAACCGATATCTGAAGGCACTCACATAGAAAATCCAGCCAGATGAATTATGTTCAAAAGCCTGAAACGTTTAGCGATCTGGGAAGCTTTGACGTTGAACCAATATCGGCGCTGGTAAAAACCATTCCCGACAGTTTGTGGTCGATCGAGGATGGACGCAAGGAAAACAGCTTTGCAGTTTTTCATCATACGCAGCATATTATTTTCCGTTTTACCGAAGGCAACCACGATCCCCGGAAATTTTATTCCAACCCGATCTGGTCCGTTTGGCAAAACAGACTTCTGCCGCTGATGGATGCGATTACCAAACCATATGGCCATATCCGCTGCGAATATTCAAAAGTCATGCTCGCGCGGCTTCTGGCTGGTCAGGAGATTGACCGGCATGTTGACGGTGCGGGATCCAATCTTCTGACTCACAAAATCCATATCCCGCTCCAGACCAACCCGGACGCTCTGTTCACGATCGAAGATGACACGCGTCATCTTGCTTATGGCAATGCTTATGAGGTGAATAATATTGTCAGACATGCAGCAGAAAATCGCGGCGCAGAGCATCGTGTCCATCTGATTTTCGAACATTTTGACGCCGACACGTCGTCAACATAATGAGCGCGCCTTTTTTCTATCAAGCCTATGGCCTGACCTTTCAATCTGATCAGCCTGTTGATTCCCTGTTGCCGGTCGAAAAGCAGGAAGCCCAAGTCACCATAAGCCGCGGCCTGATTGCTGATCATATCGGGCAGCGGAATTTCACGACCCGCCATGCCAACTGGAGGGCCGGCAAAGATATTTTTTCGCTCGAGATCGAGAATGTCGCGAAATATCTGGTTCACAATGGCAATGAAATATGGATTGAGGCGGCGCCTGCGGCGAGCGGTGATGATATCAATGCCTTCCTCATCAGTTCGGCATTTGCTGCATTGCTGCAGCAACGCAGATTTCTGACGATCCATGCAAGCGCGATCATGACCGATCATGGTTCTATCCTGTTTGTGGGATTGTCAGGTTCCGGAAAATCCACGACCTTGGCCGCGCTTGCGGACAAGGGCTATGACATGGTGACAGATGACATAGCTGCACTTTCGGTCGGCGATGACGGAACTGCCGACATCATTCCCAGCTTTCCGTTCGCACGCCTGCGGGGTGATGCGATTGCGAAACTCGGGAAATCGAAAGAAGACTATTCCAGGCTCCGCAGCAAAGTCGAAAAATATATTGTGCCCATGGACGGTTTCGACTCCGCGCCGAAACCGGTGCAACGAATTTTCCTGCTGGATATCAATGAAAAGCCGGAAATAGATATAAAGCCTCTGGGCTTCACCGACGCGTTCTACTGGCTGTCCTATTTCACTTTCCGCAAGCGCTTTTATGATGGTATGCAGCTAAGTGATTTTCATTTTCAACAGCTTTCCAAGCTTGTTCATGCAACGCCCGTGCACAAGATTTGTCGCCCTGATTATCCTTATATGCTCGACGAACTGATTGGCAGGATTGTCGAGGAAATAGGAGCGCCAATGGTCGATGGAAAAGCCATGGTGATCGATTGAGATGGCGTTCGTCTGGCTCGTCTCCTATCCCAAGTCCGGTAATACATGGCTGCGTGTTCTGCTCAGCAATTATCGCCGCGACGCTATGGGGGCAGCAAATTTAAGTGAACCGCTGGTCGGTGCTCAATCGCATTTGTCTCGCCATGGTTTCGACGAGATCATGGGTATCCCTTCCTCTGATCTTTCGGCCAAGGAATTGGCGCATTATCGGCATCAGTTTCACACGCTATTCATTGAAAAATATCCCGGCACGAGCTTCACCAAGGTGCACGAAACTTATGACGGCCAACATGACGCTCCAACCGTATTTCCTGCAGATGACCGTTGCAAGGTGATCTATCTGGTTCGAAACCCGCTGGATGTTGCTCCGTCATTTGCGCATCACGAAAATTGCAGCATAGAGGAGATGATCAGGCGGATGGCAGATGAGCAGGCGATGGTTCTTCACGGGAAGACATCTTTTTCCGAACATATCGGGCCCTGGGATCGTCATGTACGGCGATGGTCAGAACAGGACGCGCTGCCGGTGCTGACCATTCGCTATGAAGACATGCTGACGGCCCCGCTTGATGTTTTTTCTCGTGTCATTAGCTTTAGCGAGCTTTCGCTTGATCGCGACAGATTGGGCAAGGCTATTGAATATTCCCGGTTCGATGCGTTGCAGGCGCAGGAAAAAGAAACCGGATTTTCCGAACGACCACTGGCAAGTTCGCATTTCTTCAGAAATGGCCGCTCGGGGACGTGGGAAGACATATTGAGCGATCAGCAGCGAGACCAGATTCTGTCCGATCATGGTTCGACCATGCAAATGTTCGGGTATGCATGATCATATCCTTCGAAAAGAAATATGCCTATGTTGCGATACCGAAAACCGGATCGCAGGCTGTGCGCAAGCATCTGCGACCATTTTTGCGGGAAGGGGATTGGGAGCAATCGGTCTTTGATGAACCGAGACTGTTTCCCGTCCCGCGTCTCGCACAACTCGGGCATGGTCATTTGAGGGTGGCCGAGGTCCAGCCCTTCTTGCTGCCCGGTATGTGGCAGAGCTTTTTCAGCTTTGCATTTGTCCGAAACCCGTTTGATCGCTTTGTGTCCTTCTGTAATTTTTACAATCCGGGTGACATGGGCAACGCCGACGATCCTTCCGCAACAATGAAAAATATGATCTCCGACCCGGAACTGCGCCAACATGTTCTGATGCAACCGCAGCATATGTTTCTGGAGGACGAAAATGGTGATCCGGCGGTTTCATTCGTCGGTCGATATGAGCGTCTGCAAAAGGACTTTGCGAAGATTTGCGTGCAGATTGATATAGCTTCGGGCGAGCTTGAAATGGTCAATGCCTCGGCCCGGCAACCGTCGGCCCGGCACTTTGATGGGGAACTCGAGGAGATGGTGAGGGAATTTTACCGACTGGATTTTGAGAAATTTGACTATGATCTAAATCTGCCACGGGACACCTGAATGACCGACGAACCTCGCGCACAAAAAATGGGTCTGGCGACCGTGACATCGGAAGACTTCCTGCCCGGAACTCTGGTCATGTTGAGCAGTTTCCTCAACCATAACAAATGGTTTCGCGGCGATATATTCATCATCCATCAAGATCTTGGCAATGACGCGATAGACTTGCTGACCGACTGTTTCCCAAATGTGATCATGCATTCGATCTCCGACGCATTGGGCGGGCGCCTGGATCAGCTTGCTGATGCTGTGCCGTGGATTCAAAGCAGAAAATTGCAGTTCGGATCCCTGGAAATTCTTTCCTTTGCCGATCAGGACCGCATAATATTTTGCGATAGCGATCTTCTGATTCTGGATTCAATCGAAGAATTGATGGCATTGCCTGATCCTTTGATCTGCTGCGGTGACGGGGCATATTATCGGGGGAATGCGCGCAGTCGGGAAGATTTTTCCGAATTGCCGTCAACCTCCGGAAACAGTCAGGCATTGCCCGAGTCCTTCAACTCGGGGTTCATGATTCTTGGCAAGGCTTTGCTGAGCGCCGAAAATTATCAAGCCATGCTGTCAATGATCACGGCAGATCGTTGGCATGCTGACGCGACTGGTCATACCGACCAGATGCTCTTCAATATATTATTTGCAGGCAAGCAGAAGCTGGTGTCTCCCGCCTATAATTTTGTTCTGTCGCACAGAAAGCTTATTCAGGAAAGTAGCGAGGTCCTGCTGCAAGACGCCAAAGTCCTGCATTTTACCGGATCGGCCAAGCCTTGGTCGCTGATGGAAATTCTTTATCGTGTGGATGATGACGGGGCTATCATTACGGCTTTTCAAATGTGGCAAGCCGGGTTTGTCGAGTTTCTGACTCGTCGAAAATTGCAAGCGGCTCTCAAGAGCGAGGGTATCTTCTCTCGCTTCGGCTTCAAGCCGCCATTCTCAAATTAGAAACATTACTATTTGACCGAGTTCGAAATAGCATTTGGGTGTTACTTCGATGCTGTCCTTCGTTATTGTCCAGTGTCAAAGCGTAACGCAATGGAAAATACATTTTTGTTGGAAATCCGTAAGTAAGCTGCTATTAAAGCAATTGATTTTGACGCCAGTGACCAGAAAGGCCGAATTGCGATGGTAGACAATTATAAAAATGTAGGAGGCGATAAGCCGAGCACCTCCGGCAGAAAGCTCTGGAAGCCTCTCAAGTTGGATGTTCTGGACGTGCCGTCCGCTACTCAGGGTGGCACGCCCATAGGCCGTATTCAGTCTCCTGAATCATTTAACTTTTACAAACCTTCCTAAGGCCAAAGGCTCCTGCGTTCATTCGGTGAATGCAACTGTGATGCGAGATAATCTGTAATATCCAGCCGTCTGGTTTGCAGAAGTACTAGATTTGCCGCCCTGCATCTCAGAATCACTAAATTCTCCGGAGCAGTTGGACTAGCGTTGGCTGAGGTTCGCGAATTGCTGTCAAAGTCGCGACCGGTCATGCAATCCGTATTGATAATAATATAATGGCATAGAATATATGGGGGGTGAGGATGTCGCTAAATATATTAATGGACACGAAATTTTCTGCCTCAGAGCAGATTCTTTCATCCGATATCGGTGACGAGATGGTGATGATGGATATTAATCTGGGCAAATATTTCAGCCTGAAGGGGCCGTCGGGCCGAGTATGGGAGCTGATCGGAAACGGAACCACCGTTCAGGCCATTTTTGATGTTTTGCTCGAAGAATATGATGTCGAGGCTGAACAATGCCAGCAAGAGCTGTTGGCATTGTTGAAGGATCTGCATGATGCCGAAATGATTGTTGCTGCAGGTTGAGCCGTCAATG
This sequence comes from Parasphingorhabdus sp. NYA22, assembly GCF_976973735.1. NCBI lineage: Bacteria > Pseudomonadati > Pseudomonadota > Alphaproteobacteria > Sphingomonadales > Sphingorhabdaceae > Parasphingorhabdus > Parasphingorhabdus sp. NYA22. Next base: position 1,883,589 of record NZ_OZ333477.1, read on the forward strand.
GCATTTGGCTTCTTATGCAAGTCGGCAGCGAGACGACGACATCCGATAAAAACTCTGGAAACCCTTGAAATCGGAAGCATCGGACATTCTGTCTGTTACGAAAAATGGCATTGGTTCCGTTCAACCAACCGCAGTGATAAATTTCTACCGGCCTTCCTGAACTTGTTTCCCACGCCCCCGTTCGCGGTACGTCATTTTTCAGTGACATGCGCATTGACCGTTTGGCAGGAGCCAAGAATCTGAAAAACAGGCTGCCAGAAGAACTGCATTTTGATCGATCCGCTCTCGGTACGCCGGAGGCTGTCAAACGGTTCGAACAGGCAGGATGTTTGCAGATCGCCAATTTTCTCCCGGAAGCAAAAATTGCTGCGCTGGCAAAAGACGCGGCTGCTATTCTTGGTCGGCCAGTTGCTGGATCGCAATCGATTCAAGTCGGGACCAAAAGACAGATGATTTCTGTTCCGATCGATGGAGCTTTCAATGATGGCGAACTTTATGCTCCGCAAGAACTCGACGAATTTTTCTCGCTGACTTTAGGTGATCGTTATCTACTGAGCTGCTTCACCTGTGTTGCAGCAAAGCCGGGTGCTCCAAACCAGCATCTTCATCAGGATTACGCCGGATTGTTTGACAGCGCGATCGATGGGTTCTCGCCCAGTTTTGCAATCAATCTGTTCGTTCCACTGGTGTCCCTCAATGGCGTAAATGGCACAACCCGCATCTGGCCTTACAGTCATCGAAAGCCTGACCGTGGAGGCGAAGCAAACAAGGATGACTGGTTCGACCCTCAGCTGGAACCGGGTTCGGCTCTGTTGCTTGACTATCGGGTGTTGCATGGCGGAACCGCCAATCTCTCTCCGCAGATCCGTCCAATATTATGCCTAGCTTATTCAAGGGACTGGTTCCTGGATAGTAAGAATTTTCAGGATGTTAATCCGCTGCAAGTGGACGCTGATGTGTTGGAAAAAATGGAGCCGCGATATCGACGCCTGTTCAAGCGGGCTGAACTCTACCGAAAAAGCGACCGAATTTAGATGGCCAATAGGATAAATTCTATCGACATCCCAGACGACGCGCTGTTCATTCTTAATCCGGCGGTCATCTGGTTGCGCGATGAAGACGGATCACTCGGTTTTTATCAAACCGCGTCGCATTCGGCGCCAGTGCGCAGGTTCACCAAGCTGGAAACGGAGATATTGCAATATATTTCTACCGGTGCGACCAGGACCGAAATTCAGGATCGGCTCAATGTCGCGCCTTCCGATCTGGCGGAATTTCTGAAGAGCCTGAATATGTGGGGGGAGGGTGCCCTTCGGTGGCAGAATAGCGAAACATCTAGAGCATTGGCGGACCACGCTCGTTTGATCGAGACCGCCAGGTTGCGCGATATCGCGACGGCAATGGCTGCTACAGCCGACGGAAATGACGTCTTTCACAGGACGCAGCTGACGGATTCGCAGCGGCAGTTTGATCAAATTGAAACCACTATTTCCCACATATTTCGTGAACCGCATGCCGCCCTTGATAACAGAAGCTATGGTCAGACCTTCTGCGACTGGCTGGTCGCGAGCGGGCAACTGAAATCTCCGTGCAAGATTGTCGAGATTGGCTGCGGTCTTGGCTATTTCGCAAATGCCATATTGGACCGGCTTCAGGAAGAACATCCCCAAATTTACGACGGGCTTTCCTATACTCTGTTCGATCTGTCGCCCGAGTTGCAGATGGCTCAGAAATCCAACTGTTCCCGCCATGCCGGTAAAACGCATTTTATCTCGGGCAATATTGAAAGTTATGATTTCAGGGATCAGAGATTTGATCTGGCGCTATCCAACGAAGTGATCGCCGACCTCAGTGTAGCGACCATTTCGCTCGATAATAGCGAAAGCGGTTCGCCGCAGTCGGAAGCCGAGATCCTTGCGCAAGATTTCCAGCTACAATCCGTTCCCATTGCGCAAGGCGGGGAACGAATGGCGGTGATCAATTTCGGTGCGATCAAAATGCTGCAGAATCTGGACAAATGTCTGAACGATAGTGGCCATGTCGTGGTGACCGAATATGGCAGCCAAGGCCAATCCCCAAAAGCCGTCCGATTTTCCAATCATGATGAATATACAATCGATTTCGGGCAATTGGAGAGAGTTGCCCAGCAACTGGGGTTCCACCACAATCGCCGGACCATGGGCGATGCCATCGGATTTGATCCAGATTGCAAAACCATTCGCCTGGAGACTTTGCGCACGCTTTGCGATTGCCTGCTCCCTCACCTCGGCTGCGAGCCTCTCCGGGTTCTGGCCTATACGCCAGCCTCTCTCAAAGACGTTCTGGGCGACTTGACGGACGGTATCGGCAATCTTCAATTTCTGCGACTGGACGATCCGGCATCATTCACCCCTTTTCGTTTTGAATTGCTGTCGCTGTCGAGAGACGGCCGGAAGAGCGCTTGAGGCAGAGGGGAAGCACATTATTGCTCTTCGAGATCTTCAATCCCCAAAAACTCCATTGCCAGGATGATTTTGCCTTTCCTGGTGCGGTTGTTAATTTTATCGGCTTCGAGATCATCAATGAAACGAGGCATATCGATATAGGCGGCTTTGGGGGATTGGGTGCCTTGGTGTGCAAGCTGCTCGCCGATCGAGACATAGGCTTCCATCATGCACTTGATCAACGGGTCGATCCTCGCCGGATCGGCCTTGGTCTCTTCCCAACATGCGTTGTGGGGCAGCACAGGAGCCATGGCCTGCCGAAAAAAGATCCGCCTGTGGTTTTCGTCGATAAACATATGGCCGGGAAGCGAGAGCGCAAATTCGACCACGCGGCGGTCCAATAGCGGATATGTATATTTGATACCGAAGCGCGCGCCGTCTGCCGCCCAGGACTCAATGCGCGCGGTATTGATGCTCCATTGTAACAACTGGCAGCGGACACTCTTGCTGCTGGTCCTGCGGATGGGAGGAAAGGCAGGCAATGGTTGGACCCGTGTTTCAAACATTTTATCGATGTAGGGCAAGCCTTCATCGATCAGCTTTTGCTGCTCTCGGGACGGGGTAAGCATCCGGCGCCGTGAAAACGGATTCAATATATTCAGCAGGGCCTTCCAATAGGTAGCATCCAGCCAGGCAATGTTAGCCGTCATTTTTTTCAGGTCGGCGTCGGTTAGAAACAGGTCATTCAGGCCCCTGACTAAATGCCTCACGTAGAAGCGAAGCGGGTTGGCTCCACTGGCTTTTGCAAATTTCGCAAGCTGCATCCATCGTCCCGTAAGCGCAAGCTGCTGGAAATGGCCACGACCGTCAAATGATGCCGCTTCGTCTCCGCCAAAGCCCGATAATATGACAGAAACACCCATCTTCTGAGCCTCTTTTTGAACCAGCCGTTCATTATATGACGCATTGCATATGGGCCGGATGCGATTGTCTCGCCTGAGAACATCGCGAATATTGTGGGCTGTCTGCGTCGTAAATACGGGGTCGATATTTGCCTTTTCACAGACGGAGAATATCCGGTCATATTCGCCTCTTTCATAGTCGGTATGATCGGGATGGGGCGGAGGGTACCAGGTCAGGGCCACGGGCGGTTTTCTGTTCTCCGAGCGCAATTCCTCTGCCGCAAGAATTGCCAGCGAAGAACAGTCTAGGCCGCCGCTGACATGCACCCCTGTCCGCCCGTCGCGGGGTAACCGGTCGCGTATTGACTGCTTCAATAAAGTGCGGAATTCTTCGAGACAATCTTCGTGATTGCTCCATTTGCCTTCTGCGATATCTTCGGCCCGCCAGTAGCGATATGTTTGGCACGAGTCCCTGGCAGCTATCAGATAATGCGCTGGAGGAATCTTCTTGATATCTGCGAAATGGGTTCTTTCATGATGCGCGAAGGCGCTGCTGAGGCTCGCTGCAATATAGGCCTCGTCGGGTGCCGGATATTCCCCGGACAGGGCGATCAATTTTTCGATATTGTCGGCAATCATCATCGCTTGCCCGTCACGCCAATAATAGACGGGTTGGCATCCCATGAAATCCCGTGCGGCATAGATGTGCCGCTTTTTCGGGTCCCAAATCGCAAAAGCGAAATCACCGAGAAACTGTTTTGCACAATCCGTTCCGCAGCTTCGGTATAGGTGTATTATTAGCTCCGAGACAGAAATTCCGGGATCAAGCGAGAACTGACGGGCAAGCTCTTGGTGATTATCAATGCGAGCGATGCAAAAAACCATTTTGCAGTTCCCATCGCTTTCGGAACCGTTATCCGGATTATCCCACCGGAAATTGACTGCAGCTTCCATGTTGTTCGCGATGTTCGACACTTGCCCTGACAATCCCCTGATCCACCTGAATGGGTACAGTCTTACGTATAGATTACAAGTGGGTGAAGCCACGATAGCGAGGTCTGAATATCGCGCTGCGCTCATTCATGTAATGGCAGAAAGGGAGGGGGAGAACCAAATTGGTTTTCCCCGTCCCTTTCTGCATAACTGGTGCCGCCCAAGGTGCCGAGTTCGGCATCAGTGCCAACCGATTGACCGGAAACGTCCGACCCGGAATGGGTAATCCCGTAATCACCCCGCTTTACATGACCGTCCCGATTTTTGGTCGCTCCGGAATTGCGCTGTCACTACGATCCCACGTTGACGCCGTTTGGCTTGCATAGTGTTGGCCAGGTCAACGACCGCACCTGCGTCTATGCTACCGACTCCGGGAAATTGCTGGTGATGGCACCTTATGACGAAGGCACCATCAGCGGCTAGCACGGATGCTGTAGACAGCTTCCCCGCCGCCAGTCTTGCCAATGGCGGGCGTGACGAAGGTGCACCAGGGCTGCTGGTGCCTATTTGCGCGATACGGTCGGGAACAAGATCTGCGCATTTGCCCATCTTCCTGAATAGGGCGACGGATCTCGTTCCTGTCTAGATTCTGCTTGAACGGCTGGCCGATGCTGGGGTTGTATTTTTCTGGAATATGACCCGAGCTTCCGGGCCGGCAAAGCCCGCTATCACCGGCCAAAAATATTCTTCGCCAGTTTTGGCGGTGATAGGCCTTGCCTACCGGTGTTGCGCGTCCCTATTTGCAGATAACAGAATCATCATCGTTGGGAATGGAATATGGCCGAAACATATCGCACGAAAATGCTCATCCTGGGTTCGGGACCCGCTGGATTGTCGGCTGCTATCTATGGCGCTCGCGCGGGGCTGGAACCGATTGTGGTGCAGGGATTGCAGCCGGGTGGACAGCTCACCATCACCACTGATGTTGAAAACTATCCCGGCTTTCGCGATGTCATTCAGGGACCGTGGCTGATGGAAGAGATGCAGGCCCAGGCTGAAAAAGTCGGCACCCGCACTATTTTCGATACGATCGTCGATGTCGACTTTTCCCAGCGCCCATTCCGGATGACCGGCGATGGCGGCGATATTTACGAAGGCGATACTTTGGTGATCGCAACCGGCGCGCAGGCCAAATGGCTGGGCCTTCCTGGCGAAGAGGAATTGTCGGGCAAGGGCGTCTCGGCTTGCGCGACCTGCGACGGGTTTTTCTATCGCGGCAAGAAAGTTGCAGTGATTGGCGGCGGCAATACCGCAGTCGAAGAAGCGCTCTACATGACCAATCACAGCGATGATGTCACCCTGATCCACCGGCGCGACAGCTTGCGGGCGGAGAAGATTTTGCAGGATCGGCTATTTGCCAATCCCAAGATATCGGTGCTCTGGAACACCAATGTCGAACGCTTTGTCGGCGGCGGTGACCCTGTCGGGCTTGTCGGGCTGGATCTGATCGACACCCAAAATGGCGACAAAAGCCACCTGGCTCTCGATGGTGCGTTCGTTGCAATCGGGCATGCACCGGCGACAGAGATTTTCAAGGATCATCTCGATCTGATCGATGGTGGCTATATCCACGTCGAGCCGGGCACACCGAAAACCAAAATTCCGGGTCTGTTTGCCTGTGGTGATGTGATGGATCATGTCTATCGTCAGGCCGTGACCGCAGCCGGCACGGGTTGTATGGCGGCGCTCGATGCCGAGCGTTTTCTGGCGGAGCAGGAATTTGAACTGATCGCTGCCGAATAGTCAGGCGGCGCGCAGCGCCTCCAGCAATTTTTCGGTGAGCCAGTTTTTCGCCGCTTCATCGGCAAAGCTGTGCGATGCGCTGTCGAGGGTTTCGACGGTGATCGCAGATTTTCTTCGCACCGACTCGAAATCCGGGCTGTTCCACACAGCGAGAAATGCCCGAGCTGTGGTATCGCGCTTTGCTAGCAGAATATAGGTATTTTCATCCAGCCCGGAGAGCGCATCGCGCAGCTGCAAGGAAAGCGCGCTAGTTTCTTCTGATCGCGCGGCTTGTTTGAGACCCTTCAGCAGCTTTCCAAAATCTATTTTCCCGGACAGGAGATCGATGATCGTCCTCGGGTTTTTGATCCGGTCCCAATAGCGGGAACGGATTGCGCCAGCCGACATTGTCGGTTCTTCCGTGTCCGTTTCATTGCTCGTTTCGAAAACCCACGGATTGGCCAATATATAGCCGTTAATACCGGCAGCCGGCCCAAACAGAGCCAGAGCGGTGGCCGCATCGCAATTTCCGAAGGCGATCACTGACTTTACGTGCGGCCGCTCCTGCCGAAGAAACTTGACCGCTGCTGCGATTTCTTCTGCGCTACCGAGAAAGTCTTGGTTATCGCCACTGCTTTCGCCAATCCCACGGCGGTCGTAGCGCAGCACCGGGAAATCCTGTTCCGAAATCCGCAATGCCAATCGTGCCATACCGCTATGGGCGCCTGAGCGTATTTCATTGCCGCCGCTGACAATCAGCAGGGCGGTCGGACCTGTCCCGCCATCGAGCGTTGCTGCAAGCATGCCGTTCTCGCAGTCGATCTGGTGGAAGCTCCGCGTCATTGGCCGATCCAGAGGGCGATATCCTGCGCGATGGCCGCGGACATGGCGAGATCATCGTCTGGTTCCGCGCGGAGCCATAGGGCCGTGCCCGGGATTTGAACGTCTCCCGGTTTATTATCGGATTCGAGACGGACGATCCGCTGGTTTCTCATTGTCGGTATTTCAGCAGCAATCAACTGCGTGAACAGACCGGAGCCGATGATATTTCCGGCCAGCTCTAGCGGTCCAGTCTTGGCCCGTGCCGCCAGTTCGGAGAGGCTGGTGATCAGTCCAGCTTCGCGATCAGATGCAACCTTGGTCCGCATCATTGTTCGCAAGATGGTCGCGCCTTTCACCGGGCTAAAAACCCAGTGGTCGGCGCTTTGCAATTCCGCAACAGCCAAAGCGCCGCCCCGGAACGAAGCGATATGCGAAATCTGATGCTGTTGCGCGCAAGCTTCCAGGGCTCTTTGCCAGTCAGATAGCGTGGCCTGCTCCAGTGGCAGCAGGCTTTCGTTGGTGCCAGGAAGATCAGGCAGGAAGCTTGCGATTTCAAGGGCTTCAAGCGATCGCATGACATCGATCAGCATCTTCCGCATGCGGTTCATCTCGTCGAACAGCGGAGGGACCAGCATGACGCGTCGGCCAGACTGGGCTGCGAGAGACAAACATAATTCTTTGCGATCCGCAAATTCGTAGGAGACGAATGCGGGGATGAGCGTCACCCGGTGACTTTCATCTCGGCAAAGGCGACCAGATTGCCAAAAGTTTCAAACAGTTCGCCATCGACTTCATCGTCGTCGATCATGATGTCGAGACGATCTTCCAGTTCGGTGAGCAATCCTGCGACAGCCATGCTGTCCAGTTCCGGTAGAGCGCCGAAAAGCTCCGTTTCTGCCGTAAATTCCGCGACCTGAACTTCGCTCAGCCCCAAAATATCCCGCATTACTGCACGCACGGCGGCTTCCGGCGTCAACTCGACCTTATTCTGCATCAAAAACCCCCGAATCTCGGATAACGGCGTTTCCCTAAAGCGGTGGGCGCTTTCCGGCAAGGCCCGACAGGTAGTGTCGCAAAATTGGTAGCCAGGCCAAAGGATTGTTCGGCCAGTAGAATTCCAGTCGGTAGCGATCGCGGACATCTTCCATCCACTCGCGCTTATAGCCGTCATTGCCGGTGCCGAAGTCGATCAGATCGACATGGTCAATATCGATTGCGTGCTGGAACATGGCGACGGATAGCAGCGTTCCGGGGGACGTTTTTGTCGCATCTTCGATATGGGCCAGCTTGTGGATCAGCGCTTCGCCATTTTCAACGGTCCAGAATTGCGCGGCAACCGGCTCTCCATCGATATAGGCGAGGCCGAGGCGCATGCAGCCGGCGGCCGCTTCGTGCCGGGCCAGCTTTCTGAGAAAATCCGGATTGCCTTCTTCCGGTTTCCAGCTGCTTTCGTAGACCGAGACATAATCGTTCCAGTCTTCGTCGGAAAATTGCGTTTCGATCCTGACCGACACCAGGTTTTTCTTTGCCTTGCGGCGCACCGTGTTGCGTAGCTGTCCCGGACGATCGGCCCAATATTGGTCGAAGGTGCGGCCTTTGACGTTCAGGATATGATTGTCATCCGCCTTTGACCGGAAAACAATCCATCCCGCTTGTTCGAACGCGCGTTCGGTCAGGCTGGCGGCGGAATCCTCGTCAGGAACCGGCGTGATTTCAATACGGTGCGAGCTGGATTTGAGTTGCTTTGCCAGTTTTGCCAGCAACGCCAATTTGGTCACTTCGTCATAGTCGCCCAAGAAAATCGGTCGAAAGGTGAAATTATACCAGTTGGCCAGGGCGGCATGCCGACCGAGGCCGGTTTTCATCAAGAACATCCACGCTTCGGCTTCGCCTTCTTTGCTATGCACGATCAATGGCGATTTATCTGGCAGGCACAGTTCGTGCAGCGGTTTCAGCCAGTCGATCCGGTCGAATAGAGACTTCTGGACCGATCTACCCAGTTTTTCTCCGGCAATGGCTTGCACGGATTGAAAATTGCTATGATATTCGCTGGTCATGGTTAAGGTTGTATCTGTCACAAATCTGCTCTTTTTCCCATAGGTCAAAAATTGAACATTGCTATCGAAACCGCCGCATTCCCGCTTGACCATCTGGCGATAGGCAAGGACCCGGATGCAAGCGCCCTCGTGACGCGTTCGGGATCTCTTAGCTACAAGATGTTAAATCATCGTGTCGGCCTGCTGGCGGCATGGCTGCACGGGCAGGGCTTGGCCAAGGGGGATAGGGTGGCGACATGGTTGTCCAAGACCGAACTCGCTTGCATCATGCCGCTGGCAGCGGCCCGCGCTGGTCTCGTCCATGTGCCGGTCAATCCTCTGCTGAAGTCAGCTCAAGTTGTTCATATTGTCTCAGATAGCGGTGCCAAGTTGCTGATTAGTAACGCCGGTCGCCTCAAAACTCTGGAAAACAATGGTGAAGAAGATTGCCGCCTGTTCGAGGACAAGCTCGTTGAGGAAGCCCTGGAGTCGATTGCAGATCCAATCGCGGCCAGCGCGGCAACGACCGATATCGATGATCTGGCTGCGATACTGTACACCAGCGGCTCCACCGGGCGCCCAAAAGGGGTCATGCTCAGTCACGCCAATTTGACGCTGGGGGCGCTCAGTGTTGCTGAATATCTTAAGCTTTCAGCCGATGATCGCACGATATGCGTGTTGCCGCTGAGCTTTGACTATGGCCAGAACCAGCTGTTCTCGACCTGGGCCGCTGGCGGATGCGCGGTGCCGCTGGACTATCTGACTCCACGTGACGTCATGAAGGCGTGCGCGCGCGAACAGATCACTACTTTGGCCGCTGTGCCGCCGCTGTGGGTGCAACTGGTCGAGCATGAATGGCCGGAGGAGGCGGTCGCTTCGATGCGGCGGCTGACAAATAGCGGTGGTGCGCTGACCCCGACTTTGGTTAAACAGTTACGGGGCATCTTTGGTTCCGGAACCGATATCTATGCGATGTACGGCCTGACCGAAGCTTTCCGATCGACTTATTTGGATCCTGCTCTGATCGACGATAAGCCGACCAGCATGGGTAGAGCGATTCCGTTTGCGGAAATTCTTGTGCTGGACGAAGTTGGCAAAGTTGCCGCGCCCGATCAGTCCGGGGAACTCGTCCATTGCGGACCGCTGGTGGCGCAAGGCTATTGGAATGACCCCGAACGGACGGCGCAACGGTTCAAAAGCGCGCCCGAAGCATCACAATATACCGGCATGGCAGTTTTCTCCGGGGATACGGTGAAACGCGGTGATGACGGCTTGCTCTATTTTGTTGGCCGCGATGATGCGATGATCAAAAGTTCGGGCAACCGGATCAGCCCGACAGAGATTGAGGAAATCGCGGTCGAATCAGGCCTCATAGCGGAAGCGGTCGCCCTGGGAGTCACGGAAGAGCGACTGGGCCATGCGATCCGGTTATTTGCTCGACCGGTTGAGCTTGGACCGGAGACTTCAGCTATCGCGGAGCAATTGGCAAAATATTTAAAGCAGAATTTACCGAATTTTATGCACCCCCGGGATATCATTCTGCTCTCTGAATTTCCCAAAAACCCAAATGGAAAGCTGGACCGCAACGCATTGGCCAGCATGGATGTCGAATGATCAAGACCAAAGCTACAGGGCCCATTCCAGCCGGATATGATGCCATCGACGGCGAACTCGCCATTGGCGGACAGAAATGCAGCGCGCTGATTGCGGAAAATGGCTCGCCGCTGTTTGTCTATTCGAAAAGCCGACTCGACGATCGTATGGCACAATTGCGGGCGGCAATGCCCGACGGTCTCGATTTACATTATGCGATGAAAGCCAATCCCTTTCCGCCGGTGCTCCGCCATATGGTGGCGCTGGCCGATGGTATCGATATCGCTTCCGGTGGGGAATTGCAGATGGCGCTGGAAGCGGGAGCGGCGCCTGAGCATATCAGCTTTGCCGGACCAGGGAAGCGGGAAGAGGAACTCGAACAAGCCATCCAGGCGGGTGTTACTATCAATATCGAATCGCCGGGTGAATGCGATCGGGCGCTTAAAATCGGTGAGCGTTTGGGCAAAAAGCCCCGGCTCGCAATTCGCGTCAATCCGGATTTCGATCTGAAGGGCTCCGGCATGAAAATGGGTGGCGGGGCCAAACCATTCGGGATGGATATCGAGCTGGTCGCTCCGACGGCAAAGAAAATATTGGACGCCGGAGCAGATTGGCGCGGCTTTCATATTTTTGCCGGTTCGCAGGCACTGAGCGCTGATGCGATTATCGACACGCAGGCGCAAACTCTGGATCTGGCCGCACGTCTGGCGACCGAAATCGGTCAGGCACCGGCCCATGTCAATCTCGGCGGCGGTTTCGGTATTCCCTATTTCCCGGGCGATGAACAGCTGGACATTGCCAAGGTTGGTGCAGCCTTGGGTGACCAGCTCGCACAATTGCCAAAGATATTGTCTGCTACGCAATTTGCCATCGAGCTGGGCCGCTATCTGGTCGGTGAAGCGGGCGTTTACCTGACGCGGATTGTGGACCGCAAGCAAAGCCAGGGACAGATATTCCTGGTGACCGATGGCGGTCTCCATCACCAGCTCGCCGCCAGCGGCAATTTCGGGACAGTGGTCAGGCGCAATTATCCGGCAGCCATAGCCAGCAGATTTTCCGAAGAACCGGCGGAAACGGTGTCGATAGTGGGCTGCCTTTGCACGCCGCTTGATCGGTTGAGCGACAATGCCGCTATGCCGGAAGCGAGCGTCGGTGATATTGTCGCCATATTCTGTGCGGGTGCCTATGGGGCGACGGCGAGCCCGGCAAATTTTCTGGGCCAGGGACCGGCCACAGAGCTGTTGGTAGACTAGTCTCGATGGTTCGGGCTGCGGTCAAACCGGAGCTCCCGTTAATCGCAAATTCAGCTAATCCTAACGCTATATTCACTATTTTCTAGCATAGCCACCTTGTGACTTTGCGTGGATTGCCCGTTTTCCCTCGAAAACCGGCCATTCACATGATGGTTTATACGAGGTGGTAAAAATGCGTTCTGCGATAAAAAACAATCACTTGGCTAAGTTGATGGTCGGTGCCGGCATGGCGTCACTTGCCGTTGCCGGTTGTTCCGGCAATTCCAGCGGGCCGCAACTGCCGCCGGCGTCCTTTGTTTCCATGCAGGAAGGGCCCGGAGAAGAATATGTTATCGGTCCGCTCGACGAACTGACGATATTTGTCTGGCGCAATCCCGAATTGGGAGCGAAGGTGCAGGTCCGCCCCGATGGCCGGATCACCACACCGCTGATCACGGATATGCCTGCAGTGGGCAAGACGCCGGCAATGCTGGCGCAAGATCTGACGCTGCAGCTATCCCAATATATCAACGAGCCGCTGGTTTCGGTCATCGTCAATAATTTCTCCGGCACATTTTCCCAGCAAATCCGGGTTGTCGGTGCCACCGAAAAACCGGCCTCGATACCCTATCGCGCCAATATGACCTTGCTCGACGCGATGATCGCAGTGGGCGGCATGTCGGAATTTGCTTCCGGCAACCGCGCACGCCTGATCCGCTTTGATCGCGGTACCGGCAAGCAACAGGAATTCTCGCTGCGCATCGACGATTTGATGAAGAAGGGCGAGACCCGCGCCAATGTCATGCTGCGTCCCGGTGATGTGATCATCATTCCGGAAAGTATGTTTTAATCTGTTTTTGGCTCCCCATCACAGGAATTGAATAGACACATGAACGGCCTTTATGATGAATTTAAAATAGCGGTGCACAGCGTCTGGAATCGACGCTGGCTTGCACTGGCTGTTGCCTGGGGGCTTTGCCTGCTGGGCTGGCTTGTCGTCGCGCTGATCCCCAACAGCTATGAGTCGCAGGCGCGCATTTCTGTCGAGATGCAGTCGTTGCTGTCCGACAAGGTCGGAGTGGATGCGCGCGAACGCAAGAAGAGTATGGAACGCGTTCAGGAAACACTGGCGTCTACCATCAATCTCGAAAAAGTCGTTCGCGGAACCGCACTGAACCAGTCGGTGGCTACGGATCGTGAATTGTCCAGCAAAGTCGAGATGCTGCGCAAAAGCATCGAGATAAAGTCGGAAAAAGACAATCTGTTCGAGATTACCGCAAAATCTTCTGCCAGCAATTTTTCCGATGCGGAAAATGCCGTTCTGGCCCGCGATATTGTCCAGAAAATGATCGATATTTTTGTCGAAGAGAATCTGTCCGGTGACCGCGACGAGACCAGCCAGACGATCAAGTTTCTCGATGCGCAACTCGCCCAGAGAGAAAAAGAGCTTCAGGAAGTCGAGCAGAAACGGGTCCAGTTCGAGACTGAAAATCTGGGTCTGCTGCCGGGTGTCGGCTCGATCAGCCAACGGATGGAAGCGGCCCGGGCGGAACTGGGGCAAATTGATTCGCAGATAAGTCAGGCATCGGGATCACTGGCCGCCTTGAATGGTCAGCTTGCCGGTACACCTTCTTCCATCGCGACGCCCGGAATTGGCAGCGGCGGTGCCCGTGGCCAACTTGCACAGATGGAGGCCAATCTGGCCGGCGCTCGCGCTCGCGGCTGGACCGACAGCCATCCCGATATCATCTCGATGAAAAACGAAATTGCAGCGCTGCGTATACAGGCGGGCAAGGAGCCGGCTGGTGGCGGTGGCTATCGTACCCCGAATCCGGCCTATAGTTCGTTGCAAAGCATGCGTGCAGAACGTCAGGCAAGCCTCGCCGCACTGCAGGCGCGGAAAAATGCGCTGCAGGGGGATATGGCGCAACTGGCCTCGAAACAGACGCTGGAGCCTGGTGTTGCTGCCGAAATGTCGCGGATCAATCGTGACCATGAGGTGCTGAAAAGCCAGTATGACAAGCTGCTCACCGACCGGGAGCAGATCAAATTGCGCGGGCAGGTGGAATCGGAAACCGACTCGCTCAAGTTTCGTGTCATTGATCCGCCGTCCAGTCCGCGATCTCCGGCTGCGCCAAACCGGCCGCTATTGCTCGCGATGGTTCTGATCGCCGGAATCGGTGGCGGTGTCGGCACAGCATTCGCGATGGGCCATGTCCAGACCAGCTATCCGACCGCAGCCCGGCTGGAAAAAGCCAGCGGACTGCCGGTGATCGGGTCTGTTTCCCAGATTCTGACCAACGCACAGCGCGAAATACAGAAGAAAAAAATGCGTATCTTTCTCGGTACAAGTGGCGCGCTCTTTGGCGTGTTCGGAATGCTGATGATCGTCGAATTTATCCAGCGCGGCATGGTGGCCTGAGGGAGCAGAAATGAACGAATATAATCCTCCCAAAAAGACCGGTTCGTTGCTCGAAAGGGCAGGGGAAATCTATGATTATATCCCCGCAGTCCGGACTGTCGAACATCGAGATGGCGCGTCGAATTCTTTGCCGCCCGAAACGCCGGCCCGGCAAGTCATGCCGGTCACGCAAAGGCCGGTCGAATCCTATGATGGTCCGACCGTCATTGTCGATCGGGACAAATTGCGGGAAGCCGGATTCATTGTCCCTGACGGACCAGTGACCGGTATCTCGGAAGAGTTTCGGATCATCAAACGTCAATTGCTGCTGGCCGCAAAGGGCAGCCAGAAAGTAGACCCCATACCACAGGGCGAACGGATATTGATCTGCTCGGCGCACCCCAATGAAGGCAAGACATTCTGCGCCTTGAATCTCGCCCTCTCGATCGCGGCGGAAAAGGATAATGAAGTCCTGCTGGTCGATGCGGATTTTGCAAAACCAAGCATCCTGTCCAGTCTTGGTCTGGAGGGCAGCAAAGGCCTTATGGACGCGCTTGCCGATCCGCAATTGCCGGTAGAAAGCTGTATCATCCATACAGATATTCCCGGCCTGGCAATACTGCCGGCCGGTGATCAGACTAATGCCGATACGGAATATCTGGCGTCGTCACGGACCGAGCAGGTGCTCAACCGTCTGACCCAGAATAACCCCAATCGCATCGTGATTTTTGACTCACCGCCGGCTTTGTCGGCATCACCTGCCTCTGTCCTGGCAACGCATGTCGGTCAGGTCCTGATGGTGGTCAAAGCAGACGAAACGACCGAAACCGCCCTGCGCGATGCGCTGAGTTTGTTGGGCGGCTGTGATCATATCCAACTCCTCCTGAACGGTACGAAATTCTCGCCGACAGGCAGGCGCTTTGGATCCTATTATGGATATGGAGAGTAAGCCATGACCGCGCATATGACTAGAAATGTCCTGAAATATGGAGCGGCTATTCTTCCGCTGCTGGGGATGGCTGCGCCGGCCGTCGAGGCACGTGAGCGTAAAGCCGACGTGGCACCCTACATCGAAATCCAGCAAATATTGGTCGCCGATCTGAAAGACGGCAGCGATGTGCTGACCTATACGTCGGTCGCTGCCGGTGTCGACACGTCCCTCCAGACGCGCAATGCCGAAGCCCAGTTGAACATCCGCTATGAACGCAGATTTTTCTATCAGGATAATCTGGGTGACGAAGATATCATAACCGGTCTGGCCCGCGGCAGCGTGCAGGTCGTTCCCAATCTTTTGTCATTGGAAGCCGGCGGTATCGCTACCCGCAGCCGGGTCGATCTGCGCGGCGAAGCGCCGTCCAATACGGTGGGCAATATCGACAATGTGACACAGGTCTATTCAGTTTATGCCGGTCCGACCCTGTCGACCCGGATCGGCGCACTGGATGTGAATGCCGCTTACCGGCTCGGCTATACCAAGGTAGAGAACGAATCTACCGGTGTCCTGCCGCCCGGTCAGATTCCGATTGATGTTTTCGATGACAGTGTCAGCCATTCGGCCAGCGCCAGCGTCGGAATGCAGCCGGGCGATCTTCCCTTTGGCTGGGCCGTTAGTGCGGGCTGGCAACGCGAGGATGGCAGCCAGCTTGATCAGCGCTTTGAAGGAAAACAGGTCCGGGCAGATGTAACTGTGCCGGTCTCGTCAACCCTGGCGCTGGTTGGCGGTGTTGGCTATGAAGATATCGAGATTTCGGAACGGGATGCCGTACGCGACATCAACGGAGTGCCGATTATCGGAGACGATGGACGCTTCGTCACCGACGAAACATCACCCCGATTGCTGTCTTATGATCAGGACGGAATTTACTGGGATGCCGGTGTCCTGTGGCGACCAAGTCGCCGCACCTCGCTCGAAGCGCGGGTCGGTCAGCGCTATGGCAGTGAAACCTATTTTGGCAGCTTCGCTTATCAGCCCAACAAGAACACAGCGCTAAGTATTTCAGTCTATGACACGGTTTCGGGTTTCGGCAATTTGCTCAATGACAATTTGTCAAATCTGGGTGCCGGTTTTACCAGTACGCGAAATCCTCTGAGCGGTGAACTGAATGGCTGTGCCTTCGGTCAGACGAGCAGCCTCTGCTTCAATGATGTGCTTCAATCCGCCGCTTCGTCGTCATTCCGTGCGCGGGGTGTCAACGGGCAGCTTACCTATAACTCCGGCGGCTGGAATACCGGGCTTGGCGTGGGTTATGCGCGTCGTCGCTTCTTTGCTTCGCAACTGGGTTCAGTTTCTGCAGTCGACGGCCTCGTGGACCAGAATTATTATGCCAATCTGACGATTGGCCGGGAACTCGATATCTATTCCAGTTTCGATGCCAATGTTTACGCCAATCTGCTGGATAGCGGCTTTGCCAATGCACCCAATGTTTTGGGGGTCGGCGCCAACGCAGCTTATTATCGCCAAATTTTGCCAAGACTGCAGGGTACTGCGGCTGTCGGCCTGGATAGCTTCCAGCAAGACGGTTTCGACAGCGAGCTTACGGCTTCTGCTCTACTGGGACTCAGATATGATTTTTAACAGCTTCATCACCGCCGTTGATCGGAGATACACGCATGTATGACACATTTTACGGATTGAACGGGCGGCCCTTCCAGCTGACCCCGGATCCGCATTTCTATTTCGAGAGCCTGACGCACCGCAAGGCGCTGTCCTATCTGGGCTATGGCCTGGCGCAGGGCGAAGGGTTTATCGTCATCACCGGTGACGTCGGTGCGGGCAAGACGACTTTGGTCAGTCATCTTATGGCTACGATCGACAAGGCGCGTCTGACCGCTGCCAATATCGTGACCACGAAACTGGACAGCGAAGATATCGTGCGCGTTGCCGCCAACCATTTCGATATCGACACAGACCATATGGACAAAGCGCAATTGCTAAGCGCTTTTGAAGAGTTTCTGCACGCCGAAGCGCGCGCCGGCCGGCGTTGTCTGCTGATCGTGGATGAATCGCAAAATCTTCCGGCGGGCGCGCTCGAGGAATTGCGGATGCTGTCCAATTTCCAGCTTGGCGGGCAGGCGCTGTTGCAAATATTCCTGCTCGGGCAGCCGGAATTTCGCGACATGCTGCAAAACTCCAACCAGCTCGAACAATTGCGCCAGCGAGTCATCGCGCACCATCACCTCGAACCGATGGATGCTGAAGAAATCGAACCTTATATCACCCATCGCCTGTCGAAAAGCGGTTGGTCGGGACGCCCGAAGATCACTTCGAGTGTATTCCGACTGCTCTATTCCGAGACCGATGGCGTTCCGCGCAAAATCAACGCTCTGATGAGCCGGATATTGTTGATGGGATCCATCGAGCATGCCGAGATGATCGACCAGCCAATGGTCGAACGGGTGCTTGCCGATCTGAATGGCGAAGACGTGGAGATTGCATCGCCACCTACTGCTTCAACCGAGACCAAGAATCCGCTTTGGGAAAAGCCTAAAAAGGTTCAGGACCCGGGTGTCGATCCCGTTGCCAAGTCATCGAGCCCGGAGTCCGGGGCTGTGGCTGAACCAGCGCCCGCACCGGAACATGAAGTTGTCAATCTGCGGAGACCGGAAACTCAACCGGAACTTGTCCGGCAGACAGCCGAAGCACAGATCGCAACTGAACCGAAGGCGGAGGAATCTGTTACTGCTCCGCCAGCTGTCGACAAGGCGATGGCACAGCGGATCGATATCATAGCGAAGCGGCTCTCGCTGATGGAAACGCGCATGAGCGATCAGGAAGAAAATCTGCACCGCGTCTTGACGATGCTTGTGGAATGGGTCGAGAGCGATGTCCGGAGCAAGGAAAGCTATGTCAATGCGGGACGTGCGGCCTGAATCTTTCGCCACGGCGAGAAAAGCGGATGCTTTGCTCAATGCCATGTCGGTCGATATCGAGGACTGGTTTCAGGTGGGAGCCTTCGAGACGGTCATCGATCGCGCCGACTGGGATGAGCTCGAGCATCGCGTAGAGCGCAACACCCATGATGTGCTGTCGCTGTTCGACGAAGCGGGCATCAAGGCGACATTTTTCATATTGGGCTGGGTAGCCGAACGCTATCCGGCGTTGATGCAGCAGATTGCCGACGCCGGTCATGAAATCGCCAATCACGGCTATGATCACGCCCGCGTGTTCACCCTGTCACCCGACCAGTTTCGCGCCGACCTGGATCGCAGCCGGAAGATCATCGAGGATACGTCCGGCCAGCAGGTCATCGGCTATCGGGCTCCCAGTTTTTCTATCGATCAGCGGACACCCTGGGCGCACGAGATACTGGCCGAAGAGGGCTATACCTACTCATCCAGCGTCGCGCCGATCAACCACGATCATTATGGCTGGGCGGATTCACCCCGCTTCGCCTGGAAGCCCGTGGATCAGTCCGATTTTATCGAATTGCCGGTCACCACGGTCAAGCTGGGCAAGCGTGCTTTCGCTGCCGGCGGAGGCGGGTTTTTTCGGCTTTTGCCTTATGCCTTATATGATCTATCGATCAGAAAAATGCAGCGAGATGACGGGCATGGGGCGATATTCTATTTCCACCCCTGGGAAATCGATCCCGATCAGCCGCGCGTCGCCAATGCACCGCTTCGATCCAAACTCCGCCATTATACCAATTTGAAAGTGATGCGCGCGAAGTTGTTGCGGGTCGGGCAGGATTTCAAATGGGGCAGGGTTGACGAACTGGCGGCCTTGGAAGCGGGGCTGATGTGATGAACATGGCATTCCAGCCAGAGTCCTTGACCGTCCGTGTTCTTGCGCAAGCCGATGCCAATGAACTGGCCCGGATTGAAGCTTTTGTCGACGCTTCGTCGCAAGGCACGGCCTTTCATCGCCCTGCATGGGTATTGTCGGTCGGCAAGGCTTGCGGCCATGAGTGGCGCTATCTTCTGGCCGAAGATCGCGAAGGACAATTGCACGGCATTCTGCCGCTCAACCTGATCCATTCCGGCTTGTTCGGCAGGGCATTGGTCTCTTCCGGTTTTGCCGTGGGTGGCGGTATTCTCTCGGACATTGACCGGGCGATCCAGTCGCTCGCCGACGAAGCCTGGCGCTTTGCCGAAAGCAACAGCTTTCCTACCGTTGAGTTGCGCGGCGGGCCCGTGCCCGATGGACAATGGCAGCGCAAACAGAATGTTTATGCCGGTTTTGTCACCGAACTGGCAGAAGATGCGGAGAGCCAGTTGCTCGCGATCCCTCGCAAGCAGCGCGCTGAAGTCCGCAAGGGTCTGAAGAACGGTTTGACGGTGCGCATCGGGGCGACGCAGCAAGACCGGGCGGATCATTATGCCGTCTATGCAGAAAGCGTCCGTAATCTTGGAACACCGGTGTTCCCCAAAGCGCTGTTCGACGAAGTTCTCGACGCATTTGGCGAGAATGCCGATATCCTGACCGTGCTCAGCGATGGCGTTCCGGTAGCCAGTGTGCTCAGCCTCTATCATCATCAGACGGTGATGCCTTACTGGGGCGGCGGAACGTGGGATGCGCGGCGTTTTCGGGCCAACGAGATCATGTATTACGAACTGATGAACCATGCCCGCGAACGGGGATGCAAATCGTTCGACTTTGGGCGATCGAAATACGGTACGGGCGCTTTTTCCTTCAAGAAAAACTGGGGTTTCGAACCGCAACCGCTTTCCTATGCGACGCGCACAGCAGATGGCGAAGAGGCCCGCGATGTCAATCCGATGAGCCCCAAATACCGGATGCAGGTAGCACTGTGGCAGCGTCTGCCCTTGTCGGTTGCCAACCGTGTTGGACCGATCATCGCCAAAGGCCTCGGCTAGTGGGCGAAATATTGTTCCTGACGCATCGCGTCCCCTGGCCGCCGAACCGCGGCGACAAGATTCGATCGCATCATTTCCTGCAAAAGCTGATGGACTGCGCGCCGGTACATGTCGCCTGCTTTGCCGAGGATGAAGAGGAACAAAGTTTAGGCTGGGAGCGCAAAGCGGAACTGGCTTCTTGTGAGATTATATTGCGGACCAAGCCCAGATGGCAGGGCGGGATTGAAGCGATATTCTCTGGCAAACCGGTTTCGCTGACATGTTTCGACAGTGCTGAAATCCGCGCCTATGTTGCGCATGTTATCGCGACGCGACCAATTGACTGCATCTTCGTATTCTCCGGTCAGATGGCGCAGTTCATTCCCGAGAATTTCCACGGTCGGGTGGTGATGGATTTTGCCGACGTCGATAGCGCGAAATTTGAAAGCTATGCCGACGATGCCTCGGGTCCGATGGCCTGGGTCAATCGCCGGGAGGGCCGGTTGTTGCGGAACTTCGAAAACGATATTGCCGAACGGGCCAACCATAGTCTGTTTGTCAGCGAAGCCGAGGCGCGGTTGTTTCGTACGCGCTCGGGATTGACCGATGACCGGGTGAAAGCGGTGGGCAACGGGATCGATCTGGAATTTTATGGCGCACCAGACGTGCAGCCAGAAGGGCTCGAACAAAGTGCGCAGATGATCCTGTTCACCGGCCAGATGGACTATCAGCCCAATGTGCAAGCGGTGCAGAGTTTTAGCCATCAGATCATGCCAGCGATTCTCGCGCGCTTTCCGGCTGCCCGTTTCGCTATCGTGGGTCGGTCGCCCACCGACAAGGTCATGCAACTCGATGGCAAGAACGGCACGGTAGTGGTTGGCGCTGTCGATGATATCCGCAGCTGGATCATGGCTGCCGATGTTGTCGTCGCGCCGCTGAGGATTGCTCGCGGTATCCAGAACAAGGTGCTCGAGGCGATGGCCATGGGCAAGCCGGTGGTTGCATCCCAGTGTGCCGCCGAGGGGATAGACGCGATCAACGGCGAGCATTTTCTGATCGCCGATTCTGTCGATGACGAAGCGCAACTGGTTTGCGAATTGCTGCAGGATTCCGAGCGGGCGGAGCGTCTGGGCGAGCAGGCGAAACAACTTATTCATGCGCAATATTCATGGGCAAGGCAGCTCATCGGCTTGCCAGCCTTGTGCGGATTTTCTGAGCCTGCGGTTGCCGAGGCGGCGGAATGACGAGTGCGACTGCCGATCAGGTGCAGAGCAGCCAAAAGGCTGCCGTTCCGGCGTCGCTCTGGTCGGCGCATCTGAAACTGCTCGCATTTGCGAGTCTGGCCATATTGGCGATGTTCTGGCGCGATGGCGCGGACATGGTCCGGACATGGTGGGCTATCTCCACCTATAATCACTGTCTGCTGATTGTACCGATCCTCTACTGGCTGGTGCAGCAACGTAGAGAAGAACTGGCGAAGCTCACGCCGGAAATCTGGTGGCCGGGGTTGTTCTGGACGGGAACTGCTGCTTTCGGCTGGTTGCTGGGTGAGGCTGCCGGCGTTTCCTTTGCGCGCCATCTCGGTCTGCTGATGATGCTGCAGGGCGCCGTTGTCACTTTGCTCGGTCCAACCGTTGCCCGCGGCTTGATATTCCCGCTGGGTTTCAGCTTCTTCCTTGTCCCGTTCGGTGAAGAGTTTGTACCGTTCCTGCAAATGGTGACCGCCAAATTGTCGATGGTCTTTCTCGGCTGGGCCGATATTCCGGCCTTTATCGACGGCATATTCATTTCCACGCCGACCGCCTATTTCGAAGTGGCCGAGGCCTGTTCGGGCATCAAGTTCCTGATCGCGATGTTCGCTTATGGCGCGCTGGTCAGTAATGTCTGCTTCCAGAGCTGGAACCGCCGGATATTGTTCATGATCGCTGCAGTCATCGTGCCGATCCTTGCCAATGGTGTCCGCGCCTTTGGCACCATCTATATCGCGCATCATACATCGCTCGATTTCGCTGTCGGCTTTGATCATATTTTCTACGGCTGGTTCTTTTTCGCCTTCGTCCTGGTCTTGCTCATGGCGATCGGCTGGCCCTTCTACGATCGCAAGATCGACGATCCGATGATTGATGGAGATGCTTTGGCTCGTCGGCAGTCTATCCCGTCTGGCAGTCAGCATCCGATGAAGATCATGGCCGCGATGGCGGCTGTCATCTTGACGCCGGTGCTGTGGATATCGGTTCTCGCGGCTCAGGAATCGACCGTGCCCGACAGGATTGCCCTGCCGAAAGTCGCCGGTTGGGAAAGAGTGGACTACCAGCCCCTTTACCCGTGGGAACCACGGTTCGATGGTGCCAGTCATCAGCTGCTCGGTCGCTACCGGAACCTGTCGACCGGTATGGAGGTCGATCTTTCCATTGCCGTTTATAACCGTCAGGAAGATGGGCGGGAGATTGTCGGCTATGGGCAGGGCGCTCATGTTCCCGAAACCGAGTGGTCCCGGAATCGCGTCCTCGAAGCGCCAGAAGGCGCGGCTGCCATTGAGTTGATCGCGCCCGGACCGGTGGTGCGCGATGTTGTTTCCTTTTATCGCATTGGTGGCAAGCTTACCGGCAGCGGCTCGATGGTGAAGCTGGAAACGCTGAAGAGCAAACTGCTTGGCGGGCCGCAACAGGCCGTGGCGGTCTTGATTTCGTCCGAGACGAAGCGCGAGGCATCTCCCCGGATTTCGATTGATGCCTTTCTTGCTGATCTGGGGCCGGTCGACAAATTGGCTGACGCGATGGCGGGGCTGCGCTAGGGCGCACCTATGTGCGGAATTGCAGGTATCTTTCATTTGGAGACGGCCAAGCCGGTCGATCCTGATCGTCTGCGCAAGATGACCGACAGTCTGACCCACCGAGGGCCGGACGGATCGGGCATCTGGACCGCGCCGGGTGTAGGGCTTGGACATCGGCGGCTCTCGATCATTGATCTCGAAGGCGGCGCGCAGCCGATGCTGACCGCTGATGAAGCACAGGTGCTCAGTTTCAACGGCGAGATTTACAATTTTCTCGAGGTGCGCGCGGAACTCGAAAGGCTGGGCCATCAGTTCCAGACCAGCAGTGACAGCGAAGTCATTCTCTATGCCTGGCGGCAATGGGGCGTGGAGTGCCTGAAACGACTGAACGGGATGTTTGTCTTTGCGCTCTATGACCAGCGCACACGCCAATTGTTTTTGGCCCGCGACCGGCTGGGCGTGAAGCCATTGTTTTATGCGCGCGTTTCCGATGGCAGTATATTGTTTGGTTCGGAACTGAAAGCGCTGCTCGCAAATCCCCTGTTGCGCCGCGACCCCAATATGCGGGCGGTCGATGATTATCTCGCTTTTGGGTATGTGCCCGATCAGACATCGCTGCTCAGGGGGGTGAAGAAGCTGCCGGCTGGCCATTATTTGCTGCTCGAGCAGGGCAAGCCGGAACCCGCACCGGTCCAATATTGGGATATGGATTTCAGCCAGCGCCACAAGGCCTCGGCGGGCGCTCTGGAAGAAGAACTGGTCGATCTGCTGAAACAGGCCGTAGGCTCGCGCATGATCGCGGATGTGCCGCTCGGTGCATTTCTCTCCGGTGGTGTCGACAGCAGCGCTGTGGTCGCTCTGATGGCGGAGAAAAGCCGCCGGCCGGTCAAGACCTGTTCGATCGGTTTCGACCAGCAGTCGCTGGACGAGACCGGCTATGCCCGGCAGATTGCAGAGCGTTTCCAGACCGATCACCGCGAACGCACTGTTGCGGCCGATGATTTCGGCTTGATCGACACGCTGGCCGATCATTTTGACGAACCCTTTGCCGATGCCTCTGCCTTGCCGACCTACCGGGTGGCCGAGCTGGCTCGCGAGACCGTGACCGTAGCTCTGTCGGGCGACGGAGCGGACGAGGCGATGGCGGGCTATCGCCGTCATGTCTTTCACCATGGTGAAGAGCGGGTGAGGGGCTTGTTGCCGCAGTCCTTTCGCGGGCCTGCATTCGGCTGGCTGGGTTCGGTCTATCCCAAGGCCGATTGGGCACCGCGGCCGTTTCGCGCCAAGTCTACCCTTCTGTCGCTCGCGAGAACCGGTCCGGAAGGCTATGCCGAAGCGGTCGGTGTGACAACGCCATCGGGACGACGGCAGATCTATTCCGACCGCATGCGCAGCGATCTGGGTGACTATCAGGCGGAGCAGCGGATGATCGACCTGATGGAAAATGCGCCGGCGCAAAATGGCCTCGATCAGGCGCAATATGCCGATATGAAAATGTGGCTGCCCGGAGATATCCTGACCAAGGTCGACCGGACCAGCATGGCCGTGGGGCTCGAGGCGCGCGAGCCGCTGCTCGATTACAAGCTGATGGAATTTGCCGCGAAGTTGCCGACGAATTTGCGGGTGCACAAGGGACAGGGCAAATATCTCCTCAAGAAATCGATGGAACAATATCTCCCCAATGATATCCTCTACCGGCCGAAAATGGGCTTCGTCACGCCGATCGCGCAATGGTTTCGCGGGCCGCTGGCCGACACCGCCCGGGATATTGCCAGTGGCGGCGCATTGGCGCGCACCGGCTGGTTTGACAGCAACGCGCTACGCAAGGTGGCGGACGATCATATCGCAGGACGATCGGACAATAGTCGCTTGCTGTGGCAACTGCTTATGCTGGACAAGTCGCTGTCGCGGTTGTTTGGTCTCTAGTATTCCTGCGTAGGCAGGAATCCATCTCTCCCGATCGCGTCCAGGCGCGCTGGTCCGTGATGGGCCCCTGCCTACGCAGGGGCACGGTCATTCCGGATAGACAGCTTCGACAAAATAGAGGCCATCGGGCGGCGCGTTGAAGCCGAGGGCGTTGCGGTCTTTCGCCTGCAACGCGTTTTTCAGATCTATTTTTGTCCATTTTCCGGTGCCGACCAGTTTCAGGCAACCGACGATCGAGCGGACCTGGTGGTGCAGGAACGAGCGGGCCGCGACTTCGACTTCAATCTCCTCGCCAAAGCGGCTGACCGATATGCTGTCCAATGTCTTGACCGGGCTTTGCGCCTGGCAATGCGCCGAACGGAAGGTGGTGAAATCATGCTGGCCGATGAGCGCCTGGGCCGCATTGTGCATTGCTTCGGCATCAAGGTCTGGAGCAATTTGCCAGCTCAACCCGCGATCAAAGGTCAAGGGTGCCCGGCGATTGGTGATCTTGTAGAGATAGCGCCGCCCCTCGCAGGCAAAACGCGCGTGCCATTCCTCGTCGGCAATGTCACAGGCCAGCACCGCAACCGGATTGGGCCGCAGGCCGGCATTGATACCTTCGCGCAACCGGAAGGGAGTCAGCTTTGTGTCCAGATCGAAATGCGCCCGCATCGCCAGAGCATGGACGCCAGCATCGGTTCTGCCAGCTGCAAAGACACGCACCTCCTGACCGGTGATCTTGTGGATCGCCTGTTCCACCGCCTGCTGGACGCTCGGGCCGTGATCCTGATGCTGCCAGCCCATGAACGGCCGGCCGTCATATTCCAGTGTGAGGGCGAAGCGGGTCATTGCAACAGGGTACCCTTCGGGATTTTTGTGCCGTTGAGGAAGGATTTGAGATCGATGGCCGGCTTGCCGGCTTTCTGGATTACTCTGGGCTGGATCGATCCGGCGCCGCAGCCGATTAGCAAATGGTCGTCCACTGTTATGCCAGGTTCGCCGTCCGAATTGCTGACCTGCGCTTCGAGTATCTTGTACCGAACATTCTCGAATTTGAAAAAGGCACCGGGGACAGGAGTGAAGGCCCGTATCTGGCGTTCGACATGATTGGGAGGCTTGTTGAAATCCAGTCGCGCTTCCTGTTTTTCAATCTTTTTCGCATAGGTCGCGAGCGCATCATCCTGTGTTTCGGCGGAATATTCCGACGGGCTTGCCAAATATTGCACCATCAGCTCCGCACCCGTCTCAGCCAGTTCTTCGGTCAGTTCGCCAGCGGTTTTGCCGTCAATCGGCGTTTTCGACTTCAAGAGCATCGGGCCGGTGTCCAGTCCCGCTTCCATCTGCATGATGGTGATTCCGGTTACCGTATCACCCGCCAATATCGCGCGCTGCACCGGTGCCGCGCCGCGCCAGCGGGGGAGCAAAGAGCCGTGGATATTCAGGCAGCCCATTGCCGGTGCATCCAGTATCGCCTGGGGCAGAATCAATCCATAAGCGGCGACCACCGCAACATCCAGTTGAAGCGCGGCAAAGGCGGTCTGTTCCTCTTCACCCTTCAGCGAAACCGGCGTGCGCACTTCTATGCCGAGCTCTTCCGCAACGCGCTGAACAGGAGAGGGCGACAGTTTTTTGCCGCGACCCGCGCGCCGGGGTGGCTGCGAATAGACCGCAACAATCTCATGCCCGGCTTCGTGCAATGCCTTCAGCGCCGGCACCGCAAAGTCCGGGGTGCCCATGAAGGCAATGCGCAGAGATTTCGTGCCGGACGTCATAAATTATCTTTCTTCGGGTCACACGGGTCACACCCCCTAATCGGAAATCTGATTTTCCGGATCAGCGGCGTTCTTTTACAAAATTCTGCTTTTGCCTTCAAATATTTGATCAGACCTTGGCATGAGCGGGACGATAAACATTCGCGTTCCTGTAGGACAGGCATTTTGTGCTTGGCAGGTTTGTGCGGCTGCTCCTAATGACTAAGCCATGGCATCGCAAGAGATCGAAAATCTGGTTCAGGCCCTCGCCAAGCTCCCCGGCCTTGGTCCGCGTTCGGCGCGGCGAGCGGTATTATATCTGATCAAGCGTCCGGAAACGGCGATGAAGCCGATATTGGCGGCGATGGAGAGAGTGGATGAGCGGCTCGTAACCTGCGGCGTCTGCGGCAATGTCGATACGCAGGATCCCTGTCAAATTTGCACCGATCCCCGCCGCGATGAGAAATCGCTGTGCGTCGTCGAGGAAGTTTCCGACCTCTGGGCGTTGGACAAGTCCCGGCTGTTCCCCGGAAAATTTCATGTGCTGGGCGGCAAACTGTCGGCGCTCGACGGTGTCCGCCCGGAAGATATCGGGATCGATACGTTGATCAGGCGGGTCGAGGCGGGCGGTATCGACGAAGTCGTGCTGGCGATGAATGCAACGCTCGAGGGCCAGACCACCGCCCATTATATCGCGGAGCGTCTGGAGAATTATCCGATCAGACTCAGCCAATTGTCCCACGGCATACCGGTGGGTGGGGAGCTGGATTATCTGGATGAAGGCACTTTGGCGCAGGCGCTGCGCTCACGAAGGCCGATTAATAAAGATTAAGCAGCCGCTGGTGGACTCAATCATTGTGACGTTCGGCGAGGTTCGAGCACCCGCGTTGCCTCAGGCGATGGCCTGTGAATGGCGCAAAACATGCTTTTTGAGCGCCAGAATCATTTATATTTCTCGTCGATGACGCCAGCGCCAAGCGGTTGCGGAGGGGAACGGACTTGCAAATTATGCTCGATGCAGAGCGCCACTGGCAAAATTGCCTGTACTAACAATAATGACAATAAAGACACAGTTGGCAGAAAACCGGCGCAACACCCCCCGATTTGGCTTTCAAATGCAAAATGCCGGGCTATCATCTCTGGGTATAAAAAAAAGAAGTTTTTAGGAGAGCATGTTATGAAACTAGCATTGAATCTGTCTGCGTGCGCAATCGCACTAGCAGCAATCGCCACGGCCCCCGTCTATGCACAGACCCAATCAGATGCGGCCGACCAAGCTAGCGGAAGCGATGAGGGCACTTACGATAATAATGTGATCGTGGTAACCGCACAGGGCCGGGCGCAGGCTTTGTCCGACGTGCCTATTGCCGTGTCGGCCATCGGCGCGGAACAATTGCAGCAGAGCGGAACCAGCGATATTCGCGAGCTCAATCAGCTTGCGCCTTCATTGCTTGTGTCATCGACCGGCAACGAAGCCAACGGCTCTGCCCGTATCCGCGGTATCGGTACCGTGGGTGACAACCCCGGTCTCGAAAGCTCCGTGGCGGTGTTCATTGATGGTGTGTATCGTTCGCGTAGCGGTAATGCGCTCAGCGAACTTGGTCCGATCGACCGGATCGAGGTTCTGCGGGGTCCGCAGGGAACGTTGGGCGGGCGGAACTCTTCTGCCGGCATGATCAGCATCACCACTGCAGCACCGGAATTCGTGTTTTCAGGACACGCCTCCGCGACGTATGGCAATTATGATCAGCTTCGCCTGGAAGGCGGCATCAATGGTCCGTTGAGCGACACGATCGCTGCGCGTATCGACGGCGTTTATCTGAAGCGCGACGGTTTCTATAACGACGTCGTAAACGGCACCGACGTCAACAACAAAGACCGCTATCTGGTGCGCGGCCAATTGTTGTTTGAACCAAATGACGGCCTGAGCGTCCGCGTTATCGGTGACTATTCCAAGAAAGACGAGTCCTGCTGCGCAGCAACGTTCGTCCAACCTGAATTTGCTCCGTTGGCCCTCCGGGAAAGTGGAGTTTTACCAAACGGAAACCTGAGTTTGGATCCTTTTACCCGTCCTCAACCTGGTTCACCCGCTTTGACGAGTGTAGAAAATCCGATCATTCCGGTGCTTTTGGCTTTGGGCCAAAACTCGAACGCGCTTACTCAAAGTACGTTTAACCGGGATATCTATGTCACACCCGGTCGTTCTTATGCCGGAGAAACAGAGGATTTCGGTGGTTCGATTGAAGTTAATGCCGAACTGGGCAACCTCAACCTGACGTCGATCACCGGATATCGTGAATATTCCAACTTCCAGGCATCCGACACGGATTACACGCAGGTGGACATCCTTTATCGCGAGCCGAATAAAGATGCCGGTGCCCGGGAATTTAAAACCTTCACCCAGGAACTGCGGCTGCAGGGTTCGGCTTTCGACGACAAGCTGGATTGGTTGATCGGCGGTTTTTACGCGAACGAAAAGCTTGAAACACGGGATAATATCCGTTTCGGTACGCAATATGGTGCCTTCGCGCCATGCCGTATTGTCAACGCGGTTAATCCTGCTCTGGCGTCACCAACCAGCACAGGCTGCCTGAGCGCGGGCGGACGAGCTGCACTACAAGCCGCAAATGGCGGCGCTGGCGCGTTCGGTGCTGCCACGCCACTGATTTTTGCCGGACTGGATAATCTGGCGACGATCAATGACAAGGGAACGGTGCTCGATGTCTATAATCAGAAAAGCGAGAATTTTGCGTTTTTCACCCACAACATCTTCCACATTTCCGACAAGCTCGATCTGACCCTTGGTTTGCGTTATACCAATGAAACCAAGGATTTTAACGCTGCCTTTACCAACGACAACACGATGTGCCCAACGCAACGCGCATTGTTTACGCCGTTGCTCGGTGGACCACTTGGTGCATTGGCAGGCGGTCTGATCGGTCTGTCATGTCAGGGTAATTCAACGTCTGAACTGGACGGCGTTACCTTGAGCGACAGCCGCAGCGAGAATGAATTTACCGGCACGGCAATCCTTTCCTACAAGCCAACCGATGATCTGCTGCTCTATGGTAGCTATTCGCGCGGTTATAAGGCTGGCGGCTTCAACCTTGACCGGTCTGCGTTGACCAGTTCAACTTTGGCCAATCCGGCATTGACTGGCGACACGGACAATCTTCAGTTCGACCAGGAAACGGTGAACGCATTTGAAATTGGCGCAAAATACTCGACGCGGGAATTCTCGCTGAGCGTTGCTGCGTTCCGTCAGCAGTTTGACAATTTCCAGCTGAATACGTTCAACGGCTCTGTTTTCCTCGTCCAGAATATCAATGCTTGCAGCACTGATCTGAACGGCGCGGACATTGATGCTGATGGTACAACAGGCAACTGTGCCTCTGATGATGTCAAATATGGCGTTGTCGCGCAGGGCGTTGAACTGGAAGCGTCTCTCAATCCGGTTCGGCACGTAAATGTCTCTCTGGGCCTGACCTATACCGATACCAGCTACGAAAATGATCTGGTGGGCCGGGATACCGGCGAAGCGCTGGATCCTGCGTTGCGCCTGCTGCCAGGTGACAATTTGTCGAACGCGCCTGAAATCACAGCCACCGCGTCACTGTCTTATACGCCGCCAATCGGAAGCAGCGGACTGACGGGCTTGTTCTATGTGAATGCGCGTACGACCAGCGACTATAACACCGGATCGGATTTGCTTTACGGCAAGGAGCAGGACGGTTTCACGCTGGTAAACGCGCGGATCGGTATCCGTGGCCCTGACAACAAATGGGCCATCGAAGGCTGGGCACAAAATCTGTTCAATGTGAATTATTCGCAGGTTGCGTTCAACACGCCATTTGTCGCATCGCAGCAGACCTATTCGGCCTTCCTTGCGGAACCAAGAACCTATGGCATCACATTGCGTGGCCAGTTCTAAGCCAAACATCAGACGCTGATTAAATAAGGCGTGCGGTTCAGGATAATGGACCGCACGCCTTATTATTTTCCCCGCACACGCCGGTGATCGCGTTGACTGCAAAACCGTTCCGGCACGCGAGACGGGTCTTTGATTGCAGCCGGATCTTTCGATGGTCTGCAACACTCTTGCTCGCCGCTTGACGAATCCCGCTGGAATCCCTAAATTTGGAGCATGGCTATATTACCGATCCTCGAGGTGCCTGATCCGCGCCTGAAAATTGTGTCCGAACCCGTGACCGCGTTTGATGACGAACTGAAAACGCTGGTCAAGGACATGTTTGAAACCATGTATGACGCGCCCGGCATCGGTCTGGCCGCTATACAGGTCGGTGTGCCAAAGCGGGTGCTGGTGATCGATTTGCAGGAACCGGCACCGCACGAGCATGAACATGGCGAACATTGCGACCATGACCATGGCGTGATCAACGATCCGCTGGTGTTCATCAATCCGGAAATACTGGACCCGTCCGAGGATCTGAACCTGTACAGCGAAGGCTGTCTGTCGGTGCCCGATCAATATGCCGATGTCGAACGCCCCGCAGCGATCACCGCGCGCTGGCAGGATGTCGAAGGCAAGCAATATGAAGAGCAGATCGAAGGCTTGCTGGCCACCTGTCT
The DNA here is from genome assembly GCF_976973735.1 of Parasphingorhabdus sp. NYA22. NCBI lineage: Bacteria > Pseudomonadati > Pseudomonadota > Alphaproteobacteria > Sphingomonadales > Sphingorhabdaceae > Parasphingorhabdus > Parasphingorhabdus sp. NYA22. The sequence continues at coordinate 1,914,531 of NZ_OZ333477.1, forward strand.
GCAGCACGAGATGGACCATCTCGAAGGCATATTGTTTATCGACCATCTGTCGCGGCTGAAGCGGCAAATGGTGCTGAAGAAGCTGGCGAAGCTGCGCAAGGAACACGGCATCGCGGCCTGATGGTCAGTTCATTTCACAGCTTATAAGACTCCGTTCGCACTGAGCTTGTCGAAGCGCAGCTATCGGCTTGAACTGTCCTTCGACAGGCTCAGGACGAACGGCAGCTATCGAATGCACCGCTCTGAATTGTCTTTCGCGGATTGACGAGTATTGCCTATTTTTCAAAACGATCCTAGGTTCTCTTTTCGTTCTTATTGGAAAGTGAATTAATTTGGATCCCATCATTGTCATTTTCGCTATCGTCATCGCTCTGCTGGGCGGTCTGGCGCTGGGCTGGTTTATCGGCGGCAAGCCGGCCAAGGATGCCGCTCAGGCAACCAGAGATGCGGTCCAGGCGGCCAAGGAAGCCGCTCAGGCTACCGATGCCTTGCGGATCACGCTCGACGGCGTTCGCGACGAGCGCGATGCGGCGAAGACCGAGCTGGCAGCGCTGCAGGCCGATGCCCGCAATCATGACAAGCAGATGCAGCAGCTGATCGAAGCAAAAGAGGCGTTGTCAGCGCAATTTTCCGAAATTGGCGCGAAAATGCTGGAAACGGCCCAGCGGCAATTTCTCGAGCGCGCCGACCAGCGCTTTGATCAGGCCAATGAAAAGGGCGGCGAGAAGATCGCCAAGCTTTTGCAGCCCGTGCACGAACGACTGGCGACTTACGAAGCGTCGATCACCAAGATCGAGAAAGAGCGCACCGAATCCTACGCCGGGATCAGCGCGACCATCGAACAGGTAAGGCAGGGGCAGGACAGGGTGCAACAGGAAGCCGCCCGTCTCGTGAACAGTCTGCGCAACGCGCCGAAATCGCGCGGGCGTTGGGGAGAGCAGCAGCTCAAAAATGTCCTCGAGACCTGCGGACTGTCCGAACATACCGATTTCGTTACCGAGCAGAGTATAGATACCGATGAAGGCCGTCTGCGTCCCGATGCGGTGATAAACGTGCCCGGCGGTCGCAAGCTGGTGATCGATGCCAAGGTGTCGCTCAACGACTATCAGGATGCATTTGAAGCGGATGACGAAGCGGCGCGCAATTTTGCCATGGCGCGCCACTGCAACAGCATGAAGGCGCATATCGATGGCCTGTCGAAAAAAGCCTATTGGGACCAGTTCGAGGACGCGCCGGATTATGTGATCATGTTTGTGCCCGGCGAGCATTTCCTCGCCGCTGCTCTCGAGCATGAACCTACACTGTGGGACCATGCTTTCGAGAAGAAGGTGCTGCTCGCCACGCCGACCAATCTGGTGGCAATAGCGCGGACTGTCGCTGGCGTCTGGCGGCAGGAAAAAATGGCCGCCGAAGCCAAGCAGATCGGGCAATTGGGCAAGGAAATGTATGACCGGTTAGCGGTTGCCGGCGAACATCTGAAGCGCATGGGTTCGGGCCTTGGCAGCGCCGTCGGTAATTATAATAAATTTGTCGGTAGCTTCGAGCGGAACATCATGGCGACCGGACGCAAATTTGCCGAGCTGCAAATCGAAACCGGCAAGAAGGATCTCGAACCGGTACCGGAAATCGAAGCTTTGCCCCGCTATAGTGATTCGGTCGCCGACAAACTGATCGAAGATGATCGGGAAATCAGCGACCGGGCATCAAAATAGGCCCTAGGCCGGACCGTCCGGCCCTTCGGTAAAGCTTCCACCGCAACCGTTCAACACGCCGTTGTTGCTTGCTTCTACCTTGACCGTATCGGCATAGGTGCGGTCGCTCATGCCATCGTTACATTCGTCGCCGCTGGTGATGTAGACGTTGATATTATCGGTGCCGGAAAAGCCTCTAAGTTCCCAGCCGCCCTCGGTTTTCTTCGTCCGTTCAACCGGCAACGTGAAATCCTTGCCGTCCTGAGAAGTGAATAGGATTTTCTCGTCCTTGATTTCGACGTTCCAGCCGGGCTCGGTGCCGATGGCGCTATAGTCGCCCAGTTGCTCCTCGACGACCGGTGGTTCTTCCGCAGGCGCTCCGCAGGCCGTGAGCGCCAGTGTTGCCAGCGATGACAATGAGATTATCTTTTTCATATTTTCCCCCTCCGTCAGCAAGCTAACATAGAGAGGGGAATAACGCCAAACTATCTATGGCGGCCCTGGTTCAGCACTTCATAAGCCATGACCGAGGCGGCGACCGCAGCGTTTAGGCTGTCGGCCTTGCCCATCATCGGCATCTTGACCAGCGTGTCGCAGGCCGCTTCATATTCTTCCGGCAATCCCTGTGCTTCGTTGCCGATCAGCAGAAAGGTCGGCGATTGATATTGCACCGACTGATAGTCCATGTCGGTGTTGAGACTGGTGCCGACCAGTTCCCCGGGTCCGTCGCGCAGCCAGGACAGAAATTCCGGCCAGCGAGCCTGGGCGATCTGCTGGGTAAAAACCGCGCCCATGCTGGCGCGCACTGCCTCGACCGAAAAGGGATCGACGCAATCGTCGATCAGGATCAGACCGCCGGCGCCAACCGCATCGCCGGTCCGCAATATCGTACCGAGATTGCCGGGGTCGCGCAGCGCTTGCGCGACGAGCCAGATATTGGATTTGGATCGATCCAGCTCTTCCAGTGCGACGGGATGATCGGGATAAATTCCGATGATCGATTGCGGATTGGATTTGCCCGAGAGCTTGGCGATGATTGCTTCGCTGGTCTCGATGACATCACCGCCGTCAGCAATGGTCGCTGCCTCGATTTTCTGTGCCAGCGGATGCAGTTCTGTATCTTCGACAACCACCAATATCTTCGGGGTTCGGCCGCTTTCCAGCGCCTCCGTCAGAATCCGCAGCCCTTCCGCGAGAAACAGTCCTTCGCGTTTGCGGTGCTTCTTTTCGCGCAGACTTCTGAGCCGTTTTATCGTCGGGTTGGAAAAACCGGTAATTTGGTGGCGCATTGTCTCAGTCTTCGCCGAAGCCGTCAAAGATCAGGCCGGTCAGTTTCTCCAGCGCGCTTTCGGCCTGGTCGCCGGAGACAATGATTTCGACGCTGTCGCCCTTGGCTGCGCCCAGCATCATCAGTCCCATGATCGATGTGCCGGTCACTTCTGTGCCGTCCTTCGCCACCCGGACATCCAGTCCTTCCGGCAGTTTGCTGACATAGGTCACGAATTTCGCACTGGCTCTTGCGTGCAGCCCACGGCTGTTTGTGATCTCTACCGTTTTACGAAATTCACTCACGCATCGCTTCCCAATATTTCCGAAGCAACGCTGATATATTTGATTCCGGCTTCCTTGGCCGCGGCGATCGCCGATGCAATGTCCATGCATTTGCGCGCACCGTCGAGGCGGATGAGCATCGGCAGGTTCACGCCAGCGATTACCTCGACCTTGCCTTTTTCCATCAGAGAAATGGCCAGATTGGAGGGGGTGCCGCCGAACAGGTCGGTTAATATGATCACGCCATCGCCGGAATCCACCTTCGCGATACAACCGGCTATCTCCTTGCGGCGTTCTTCCATATCGTCGCGCGCACCAATGCCAATCGCGGCGATCGCTTTCTGGGCGCCGACAACATGTTCCATGGCAATGACAAACTCGGTTGCGAGATGCCCGTGTGTGACGAGGACCAATCCAATCACTTGATTAAATTCCCCTGTTTCCGTTTGATTTCTGCATTGATTCGAGCGCTTCTACTGGCCTTGAAGCCAAGTTGCGATGCAGGACATTGGGCGAAAATCCGGTGGCACGCAAGTCTTTGCTCAGACGCTCGGCAACATGTACCGATCTATGACGCCCGCCAGTGCAGCCGATACCGATGTTGACATAGGCCTTGCCTGCTTCCTGATAGCGCGGAAGCAGGAATTTGAGTAGATCGAGTATCTTTTCAATCGCTTCGGGATAGGCTGGATCATTGCCGACATATTCGGCTACATCTGCGTCGAGCCCGGTCTTCAGCTTGAGTTCCGGATCCCAGAACGGATTGGCTAGAAAGCGAACGTCGAACAGAAGGTCAATATTATTGGGAATACCCCGGGAGAAACCGAAGCTGGTGAGGGTGATCGTGGTGACCGCATCCTTGTCGAGCGTGAACTGCTGCCGGATTTCGCGCTGCAGGTCGTTGACGGTCAGATCGGTGGTGTCGATCACATGGTCTGCCCAGCGACGGAACGGGGCGAGCATGGTCCGTTCGAGCGCTATGCCCTGCTTGGCCGGACGGTCCAGCGCCAGCGGATGCCGCCTTCTGGTTTCGCTATAGCGCCGTTCCAGTTCGCTGCCGGAACAATCAAGATAAAGCGTGGTAATCTGATAATCCTGTTTTTTCTGCAGGCGCTTGACGCTTTTGATCAGCTTGTCGGGTTCAAATCCGCGGGTCCGGCTGTCGAATCCGATTGCCAGCGGCGGATCGCTGTCACCGCGGGAACTGGACGGCGGGGTTTTCAGCAAGCGCTCGACAAGACGAAACGGGAAATTATCGATCGTTTCCCAGCCGATATCTTCCAGTGTTTTCAAAGCGGTCGATTTTCCGGCCCCGGAGAGGCCGGTAACCAGCAGGACCGGTTTGACAGATTTCTCGTTCATGATTCTATTGCGCCCTGCATTATGCGTTGCATGGCCAGTTCGGCCTTTATTGCTGCGCTCGTCTCCATAGCCGCCAATGTACAGGCTGGAAATTTTATGCCCAGCAAAATCATGCTCTGGCTGTCCATCGGGAACCGGTCCGGATTGTCGTTGAGGTCGATGATCAATTCCAGCGCGATCCCGGAAACATGATCGCGCTCCAATATGCCAAGCGAGCGCACTTCCAGTTTGCCGGCGAGGCTGGCTGGCGGGCTCAGCCATAATTTTTCATTCTCGCGGCTAATCTCGACCTGGTCATCGCTGATCAGCATCGCGCCCCGGTCGATCAACCGCAAAGCCAGATCGGACTTTCCGGACCCGGATTTACCACGAATCAACAGGCCAGCGCCGTCAATCGCAACAGCGGTGGCGTGCACGATCATCCGCTCCTCGCTATCGCTGCTATCGGTCACCCCGCGGCCTTTGGCAGCCGGATTTCAAAAAAGGCGCCCGTTTGTCCGCCGGGCCTGTCCAGGATGCGGATCGTACCCTGATGGCCCTCGACGATCGTCTTTGCGATCGCCAGTCCCAGGCCGCTATGCTTTCCGAATGCTTCGCCATCGGGCCGGTCAGAGTGGAACCGTTGAAAAACCTGTTCGCGCTGTTCGGGGAGCACGCCCGGGCCCTGATCGGCGACATGGATGACAATTTCGTCACCATCGGGGGTAGCCAATATTTCAACCAGACCGCCATCGGGCGAGAAAGAAACGGCATTGTCCAATAGATTGCTGAACACACGCTCGAGACGGCCGCCGTCACCCATCACTCTGGCGACATCTTTTGCCGGCCGTGCGAAGGCGATATGCACGTCGAGATTGGAGGCCCGCTGCTCGCGCGCGGCAAGCAACTGTTCCAGCATTTTCCCTATATCAATCGGTTCAAACTTGGCCCGGGCCAGTTCGGCATCGACGCGCGAAGCATCGGAGATATCGTTGATCAACCGGTCGATTCGCCGGACATCGTCGTTGGCCACGTCCAAAAGCTGTTTTTGCAAGCCCGGATCATCAACGCGCTCCAGCCCTTCCAGCGCCGAGCGCAGCGAGGCGAGGGGGTTCTTGATTTCGTGGCTGACGTCGGCGGCGAAGGCTTCGGTTGCGTTGATACGATACCGCAGGGCTGAACTCATGTCGGAAAGGGCACGGCTCAACTGGCCGATTTCATCGCGCCGGTCCGGCATTCGCGGAATGGCAATTTCGTCGGAGCGTCCCATGCGAACGCGCAGGGCGGCATGGGCGAGCTTTCTGATAGGTTGGACAATCGTCCGCGCGAGAAACAGCGAGAGCAATATCGATACTGTTGCGGCAATCAGTATCACCAGCAGCACGCTCGACCGCTCGGCTCTGACAATCCGCGTGATATCGCGTGCGTTTGCGGTCAGGAGGATTGTGCCGGCACCGTCGGGCAGTGATTTGCCGGCTACAATAACCGGCGTACGGTCGGGCGCCAGGCTGACGGAGCTGACGGCTTTTGACCTGTCCCGGGCAGCGACAAGCTCCGGCCATTCGCCGGCGACGTCATTCGCCGGTTCGCCAAAATTCGGGATCGGGGCACTGAAAACCAGGCTCTCGATGGTGCGGTCCAGCAGGCGGGCGATATCCTTGCGCAACGGCTCTGTTTCGGGATCGACAAATTTGTAATTCGGTTTTGCCAGCGCAAAGCTGTCGATGACCTTTGTGCCATCCGGACCGTAAAGCCGGAGCCGCGCACCGAGATGGTCGGAAAATTGCCGGATGAGGGCATTCTTATACTGGGCGTCAACGGCCGCTAAGGAATCGGCGACAATCGTCAGCTGCATTCTGGCTTGCACCAGCCGCTCTTCGGTCAGCCGGTCGCGGTAATTATTGAGATAGAAGAGACCACCGGCCAGCAACGCAATCGCCAGAACATTGACGACCAGGATGCGGGTGGTCAGCGAAAGCCGGGCTGACCAGCGGAGTGACAGGCTGCGGTCACCCTCTTGCCTATCTTTATTCCGTGTAGCGATATCCGGCTCCATATAGCGTGTCTATTGCATCAAATTCAGGATCAACTTCACGGAATTTTCGCCGCAATCTTTTGATATGGCTATCGATCGTGCGATCATCAACATAGACATCATCCTGATAAGCGGCGTCCATCAGCTGGTTGCGGCTTTTTACCACACCGGGCCGGTGCGCCAATGTCTCCAGGATCATGAATTCCGTGACCGTCAGAGTGACATTTTCGTCCTTCCACCGGACCAGATGGCGCGCCGGATCCATTTCCAGGTTTCCGCGCACCAATGGCTCGGCGGCTTCCTCATCCTGACCTTCGTCGACGGATTTTATAAATTCCGTCCGTCGCAATATCGACCGGACCCGGGCGATCAGCAGCCGCTGCGAGAATGGCTTCTTGATATAGTCATCCGCCCCCATCGCAAGGCCGAGTGCCTCGTCCAGCTCCTCGTCCTTCGACGTCAGGAAAATAACCGGTACATTCGACTTTTCGCGGACTCGCCTCAGCAGTTCCAGTCCGTCCATTTTCGGCATTTTTATATCGAAAACCGCAAGGTCCGGCGGATTCTCCAATATCGCATGAAGCGCCGCTTCGCTGTCCGAATATACACGGGTTATAAAGCCTTCGGCCTGCAAAGCGATCGACACGGATGTCAATATATTGCGGTCGTCATCGACAAGAGCAATATTGGCTGCCATTATTTCGCGTTCCTTTGCCACTTGCGCTGAATGTGACCTAGTGGATGGGATAATATGTTACAAGATAGCTTGTCGTTATCGATATTGACACATGGAGTCGCAATCTGTCTTGAATATCTGTATTTTTGTCAGGTCGCGGGAAGAAATTTGACCGACTCGACAGCGTTCAGTAAGCGCCATTTTAAATACGCCGGGTGGGCGTGACCTAACCTGTTTCAAGCCATAGGGGATTATCAGTGCCAAAAGTTTCGTCTGTAACGTTAAATGATCAGGGTTTTACCAATTCAGGCGAGCAGCACTGGAATCTGGGTGCTCCCGCTTTGGTTGAAGCCGCCGTTTCCCGCGGCGAAGGCCATTTGGCCAAAGACGGACCTCTGGTTGTGGAAACCGGCAAGCACACCGGACGTTCGGCCAATGACAAATTCATCGTCCGTGATGGCGAGACCGAGGACAGTGTCTGGTGGGGCAAAACAAACGTCGGCATGACACCGGACCATTTTGCCGCTCTGAAGGAAGACTTTCTCGCCGCATTGGCCGAGAAAGATACGTTGTTCGTGCAGGATCTCTTTGGCGGATCGCAGCCGGAACATCGTGTCAATGTCCGCATCATCAATGAGCTGGCCTGGCACAATCTTTTCATCCGCACGATGCTGGTACGGCCGAGTGCAGACGAACTTGCGGCTTTCGATCCGGAATATACGATCATTGATCTGCCGAGCTTCAAGGCTGATCCAGCGCGTCACGGCACGCGCAGCGAAACCGTCATTGCAGTCAATCTCACCGAGAAGCTGATCCTGATCGGCGGCACCGCCTATGCCGGCGAAATGAAGAAGTCGGTATTCGGTCTGCTCAACTATTTGCTGCCGCTCGATTCGGTCATGCCGATGCATTGCTCGGCGAATATCGGTCCGGAAGGCGATACGGCGATTTTCTTCGGCCTGTCGGGTACCGGCAAGACCACTTTGTCGGCTGACGCCAGCCGCGTATTGATCGGCGATGACGAACATGGCTGGTCCGACACCGCAGTGTTCAATTTCGAAGGCGGTTGTTACGCCAAGATGATCCGTCTGTCCGAAGAAGCGGAGCCGGAAATTTTCGCAACCACGCGCCGGTTCGGGACGGTTCTCGAAAATGTTGTGATGGACCCGGAAACCCGCGAACTGGATCTGGATGACAATAGCAAAGCGGAAAATACCCGCGGCGCTTATCCGATCGAATTCATTCCGAATGCTTCGGAAAAAAATATGGGTCCGGTACCCAAGAATATCATCATGCTGACCGCCGACGCGTTCGGCGTATTGCCTCCGATCTCCCGGCTGACACCAGAGCAGGCGATGTATCATTTCCTCTCCGGCTATACCGCAAAGGTCGCGGGCACCGAAATCGGCGTGACCGAGCCGGAAGCAACCTTCTCGACCTGCTTCGGTGCGCCATTCATGCCGCGCCATCCGTCGGTTTACGGCAATTTGCTGAAAGAGCGGATTGCCAAGGGCGGCGTGCGTTGCTGGCTGGTCAACACGGGCTGGACCGGTGGCAAATATGGCGAAGGCAGCCGGATGCCGATCAAGGCAACCCGCGCATTGCTAAACGCAGCTCTGGACGGAAGCCTCAACGACGGCGAATTCCGGATCGACGAAAATTTCGGCTTCGAAGTGCCGGTATCGGTTCCCGGTGTGGACAGCGCGATCCTCGATCCGCGTTCGACCTGGTCTGACCCGAGCGCCTATGACGAAACCGCACAAAAGCTGGTAAAACTGTTCATCGACAATTTCGAACAATTTGCCGAGCATGTTGACCAGAATGTCCGCGAAGCGGCGCCTACGGCAGCCTAGTTCCCTATTGAATCTTGACCCGGTCGGAGTTGAAGGCATCGTTGGCGATGCCGACTTCGACATGGGCAAGATTGTCACTGGGGGTATATGTCAGAGTCTCTCCCTGAACGAGACCCTCTGACCGGGCCGGTCTGATTATTTTTCCGTGGGTGGTGATGTTGTCGATGATCCGCAACAGATGTTTGCTGACCGCAGCGAGATCATAGCTCTCGGGCGTGGTCAGGCGGACTTCCTGACCGGTAAAATAATGCAGCCCGGTCGTCACGAAATGGCCGTTGCGGACTTCTGATACAGAGGTCCGGAGTAGCGTCGGAAACGGCCCGCCAGCGAGATACTGGACGACGGCGTGGTGAAAGGTGGAAAAATTCACCAGCCTGCGCGACGGCATCCATGCTGCTCCCGTTGCGGTCAGGCTTTCCCCGATCCATTTGCCAAGCAATAGCAATCGGCGGTTGACCTCGGGAATATGTCTGGCGCTGGTCAGGTTGTCTCCCGGCACTACGCCGATGACAAATTCTGCCGAAGACGGCAGGTCACAGAAGCTTAATTCAGATGTCTCGGCGGTCAATTTTCGTCTGGCCTCCGCTGCCGTCAGACGAGAGAGCCGAAAAGGCATGGCGTCGACAATGACTTCGGCCATTTCCAGGTTTTTGAACTTCGCGCGGTTGACCGATATATTTGTTCTGGCCGCATCACACCAAGGCACTTGCGTCAGGGCGAAATCGTCCGCCAAGGGAGCGACGATCAGGAGTGGTGGTTCAAAATTGATCAAGCATTGTCCGTTTCAGGCTCATCAAGTCTATCGTATTCTGAAGTGTAACAATGCAGTGAGTGACAGGCAATCTGGGCCACAGGCTTTGGCCGGAAATGGTATATGTAGCGGTTCCGGAGGCGCGGCGATTTCCGGAAATCTTCGAAAGATTTGATTGTCAGCCTGCCGATGCACCGGTAACGGCTTCGGCATGTCGAACCTGATCTTATCGATACTCATGCTGGCGGGAGCCGCACTGCTGGCTGGCGGAATTTATATATTGCGCAAGGGCACCAACAGAAAGCAGGGCCTGCTGATGCTCGTGGCGGCCGCCGTCATGTTCGCCAATGTCGGAATCTGGACGATACCGACACCGGAGAGCAATCAGCCTTTATCGCCGCAATCCGGCGACTAGGCCTGCAATTTACTTGATCGGCGAATCCGGCGCCAGCCGCATGTCGAGATAATTGTCGATCGATCCCATCAGCAATTCCATTTCATTTTCGTAGAAATGATTGGCGCGGGGAATCTCGTCATGGTGAATGGTGATGTGCTTCTGTGTCCGCAACTTGTCGACCAGTTTCTGGACGGCGCTGGGGGTCACGACTTCATCATTCACGCCCTGAACAATGATGCCCGAGGACGGGCAGGGTGCCAGGAAGTTGAAGTCATACATGTTCGCTGGCGGAGACACCGAAATGAAACCGCGGATTTCCGGACGGCGCATCAAAAGCTGCATGCCGATCCAGGCACCGAAGCTGTAGCCGGCGATCCAGGTGGTCTGTGCTTCGGGATGGAAGCTTTGAACCCAGTCGAGCGCTGCCGCAGCATCGGACAATTCGCCGATGCCATTGTCGAATGTGCCCTGAGAGCGACCGACGCCGCGAAAGTTGAAGCGCAGTGTAGCGAAACCGCGCTTTACAAAGGTCTTGTATATCGCCTGGGTGATGCGGTCATTCATCGTGCCACCCGCTTGCGGGTGCGGATGCAGAACCATTGCGACGGGTGCGCGGTCACGGGGTCCTGGGCTAAAGCGGCCTTCGAGGCGGCCTTCGGGTCCGGTAAAAATTACGTCAGGCATGGATTTTCAATTCTTCGATCTAGATTGTCGTCTCCAGAACGCGAGAAGTCAGAATAGCTTTTGCGCTGGATGCAGCGTCTATATAGGGAGAGTGAACCAATCCGCAACTCAATCCCGCAAGCCAGAGAGTTTTTGCCAATATCGTGACCGAGACCAAACGCATCTATCTCGACTATGCTGCTACCGCGCCGATGCTCGATGTGGCCAAGAAAGCCTGCGCGGAGGGTTTCGAGCATTGGGCCAATCCGTCTTCGCCGCATGGCGACGGGCGCGCCGCCCAGGCGATGCTGGAAAACGCCCGGCGGCGATTCAAGACCGCTCTCGACTGGGATGGCGACGTTATTTTCACCAGCGGGGCGAGCGAAGCGGTTCAGATCGCGCTGACCAAGTCCAAGCCCGCCATACAATATGTCTCGCCGGTCGAGCATGATGTGGTTCTGCGATTCGCGCGCAACGCGAAACCGATTCCGGTCGACATGAACGGTCTGGTCGTTCCGATGAACCTGAACCATCTGCTGAAGGCTGCCGAGGAAACGGCGCTGGTGTCGATCCAGTCGGTCAATAATGAAACCGGCGTGATCCAGGATCTGGATGCGCTGGAAAAAGTCACGCGCGATCGGGGCTGCTATCTTATGGCCGACTGTTCGCAATCGATAGGGAAAATGCCATTGCCGGATGCCGATCTGATCATTGTCGCCGGGCATAAATTTGGCGGACCTCCCGGTGTCGGCGCGCTGCTGGTCAAGGATCTCCGGCTGCTCGAAGCCGATGGCGGGCAGGAACAGGGCTATCGGTCCGGCACCCAGAATCTGCCCTATATAATGGGCATGACCGCAGCACTGGAAGCGCCGGCCAATTGGGCCGGGCGCGCTTCGGAACTGCGCCAGCATCTGGACGATGCGATCCGGAAAGAAGGCGGCTCGGTGATCGCCGAGAAGGCGCCCCGTATCGCCACCATTGCCAGCTATCATATGCCCGGTGTCGCTGCGAATACGCAGTTGATCAAATTTGACATGGCCGGATTTTCGGTCTCCGCTGGGAGCGCCTGTTCTTCCGGGACGCTGAAGACCAGCCATGTGCTCGAAGCCATGGGTACCGATCCGCAAGTCGCGCGGGAAGTCATCCGGGTGAGTATCGGGCGCGACACCAGCCGGGCACATATTTACGCCTTCATCGAAAAATGGAAGTCCATCTTCGCGGAATCCCGGCGGAGCTGAGCCCGGCAGATGAACCCCATCTATCTTGACAATCAGGCAACCACGCCACTCGCGCCCGAGGTCCTCGATGCGATGCTGCCCTGGCTGAAAGATGGATTCGGCAATCCGCACAGTCCACATGTGATGGGGCGGCAGGCTGCAGCCGCAGTCGAGGTCGCCCGCGATCAGGTTGCTGCTTTGCTCCCCAATGGAGGGCGCGTGATATTCACCGGCAGTGCGACGGAAGCCATCAATCTGGCAATGGGTGCGGCCCGGATGCTGCAAGGCCGCAACGGGATCGCCATTGTCGACACCGAACATGCTGCGGTCCGTGACACCGCGCTCTGGTATGGCACGCAGGGATTTGAAACCAGCCTGATTCCGGTTGATCCGCAGGGTCTGGTCCTATTGGAAGAATTGGAAGCATGTTTGGGGCCGCGAACCGCGCTGGTTGGCGCGATGCTGGTCAATAACGAAATAGGGGTTGTCCAGCCGGTCGATCGGATCACGGAAATGGCGCATCAGGCAGGCGCGCTGATGCTCTGCGATGCGGTGCAGGGATATGGCCGGATCGATATTCCGCAGCAAGCCGATCTGATCGCGCTGTCCGGACATAAAATTTACGGACCCAAAGGTATCGGTGCTCTCTGGGTGCGCGACGGTATCGATGTGCCGCCATCGATCCATGGCGGTGGACAGGAGCAGGGCGTGCGTTCGGGTACGCTGTCTCCGGCTCTCTGCGCGGGACTGGGTGCCGCGGCAAAACTCTGTGCCGAACGACGGCAAGAGGATATGCAGCATATCGTGAGCCTCGCCGAAAAAGCGCACAGTCTGTTTGGCGACTGGACGGTGAATGGTTCTCTCGATCAGCGCTATCCCGGCAATCTCAACATCCGCCGCGATGGCCTCGATGTCGCCCGTCTGATGTCCGATGTTCGCGGCGTCGCCTTTTCCGCCGGTTCTGCCTGCGCCAGCGGTTCGGGGCGGCCCAGTCATGTGCTGGCGGCGCTGGGACTGCAGCCGGCACAAATAAAATCATCGATTCGTCTGGGATTCGGGCGCTATAACACGGTCGAAGAAGTCGAACGGGTAGCCGGTCTGATCAATCAAGCAGCGGAGAATCAGCTATCATGAAGAAGATCACCGTCCATTTTGTCAGCGCCGATGACGAAAAAACCCTCTCCGTCGAGGCATCCGATGGCGATAATCTGCTCACCCTTGCGCAAATTCATGATCAGCCGCTGGAGGGAACATGCGAGGGGCAGATGGCCTGCTCGACCTGCCATGTGATCGTCGAGGCTGCGGATTTTGACCGGTTGCCCCCGGCTACCGAAATGGAAGAGGATATGCTCGATCTGGCCGCCGGAGCGCGCCGTACCAGCCGTCTTGCCTGCCAGATCACCTTGACCCCCGAACTTGACGGGCTGACCGTGCATATGCCCGGCGAAAGCCACAATATGCAGATCATCTAACGGCTTGCTTTTTTGCCCAACTCCCACCATATGCGCAGCGGGAGTCGGGTGGACGCAGTCTTCGCCAACCCGGTCAGGTCCGGAAGGAAGCAGCCGCAACGATTTTTCTGCGGGTCGCCCGGCTCCTACTTTGCACCAGCGCCCAGCTTTGGCAGCGGCTGCAAATATAAAAATACCCTTAAAATCAGTGACTTGCGGAATTTTCGGCCTGTTTTCGGACAGACTTAGAAATGACCGCGAATAGCCTTCGACAAGCCGCGGCCTCTCGCCTAAACTGTTGCTTCATGTCCGATTCACAAGATATATTCGCAGCTGGCGGTGTCGATGCGCCGGAGCAGCCCGCCCCGGGCGCAGCGCAGCCATATCGGGTGCTGGCGCGCAAATATCGGCCATCAAAATTTTCCGAACTGATCGGCCAAGATGCAATGGTGCAGACACTGGGCAACGCGATCAAGCGTGACCGGCTCGCACATGCCTTCCTGATGACCGGCGTGCGCGGGGTCGGCAAGACATCAACCGCGCGGCTGATTGCCAAGGCGCTGAACTGCATTGGTGAAGACGGGCAGGGCGGCCCGACTATCGATCCATGCGGCAAATGCGAACCATGCCGCAGCATCGCCGAAGGCAGCTTTATCGATGTCATCGAGATGGATGCCGCCAGCCATACCGGCGTCGACGATGTCCGCGAGATTATCGAGGCGGTGCGCTATTCATCGGTCTCGGCGCGCTATAAAATCTACATCATCGACGAAGTGCACATGCTGTCGAAAAACGCCTTCAATGCGCTTTTGAAGACGCTCGAAGAACCGCCGCCACATGTGAAGTTCATTTTCGCGACCACCGAGGTCAACAAGGTTCCGATCACCGTATTGTCACGCTGTCAGCGCTTTGACCTGAAGCGGATCAGTCCGGAGCAGCTGTCCGAACATTTCGGCATGATTGTCGGAAAAGAAGGCGTGACCGCAGAGCAGGAAGCGCTCGATCTGATTGCGCAGGCGGCAGAGGGCTCGGTTCGCGACGGTCTGTCGATCCTCGATCAGGCAATCGCCCATGCCGATATGGACGGCGATGGCGAGGTCAAGGCTGCCCAGATCAGGGATATGCTCGGTCTTTCCGATCGCGGCGCGGTCCGGCGGCTTTTTGCCAGATTGCTCGAAGGCGATTCTGCAGCGCTGCTCGATGCAATTGCCGACCAGTATAAAATCGGTGTCGAGCCATTGTCGCTGATGAACGGGCTGCTGTCGCTTTCGCATCAGGTGACCTTGTTCAAGGTTGGCCGGGCCAGCGATCCGACCTTGTCGGAAGAGGCAAGGCAACAATTTTCCGACTGGTCGGAACAGCTTTCCTATCCGGTGTTGCACCGGCTCTGGCAATTGCTGCTCAAGGGCTATCAGGAAGTCCAGCAAGCGCATTTGCCGCGCGAAGCCTGTGAAATGGCTTTGCTCCGCGTGCTCTGTGCCGCCGATATGCCTGACCCGGGAAAGCTCGCGAAAATGCTTGAACAGGGCGCGTCGGCGACCGCCAGTGCTCCGCCAGTCCAACAGTCTGCGCCACCCGTGACCGAGCCCGTTGCGCAAGCCGTTCCTGCGCCGGTCGTTGCGCAAGAGCCTCAGACCAGCACGCTGCCCACTGAATTCGCGGACGTTATCACCGCGGTCGGACAGGTCTCTGCCGTTCTGGAAAGCATATTGATGGCCGACATGCGCCTGATCTCGCTCGATGCGCCCAATCTTGTCTATCAGCCCGCGCGTCCGATTGCCGATGCGGATATCCGGAAAATTGCCGATGCGCTGAAGCAGCAGACTGGTCAGGAGTGGAACATCTCCGAGGGACAGGGCGAAGCGCAGCCCAGTCTGGTCGAGAAGGAGCAGCAGATCAGAGATGCCGAACGTCAGGCGATACTCGATGCCCCGATGGTGAAAGCCGCTTTTGAAGCCTTTCCCGATGCCATATTGCTGGAGGACGATGATCCTCGCCCACAAGAAACAAGGAGCGCATAGCCATGAAATCGATGGAAGAAATGATGAAAGCCGCGCAAGAAGCCGCGCAGCAGGTCCAGACCCAGATGGAGGACGCGCAGAAGAAGCTCGATAGTCTCGAAGTCGAAGGACAGGCCGGCGGCGGACTGGTCAAGGTCAAGGCGACCGCTAAAGGCCGGGTCCTTGCCGTGACGATTGATGAAAGCCTGATGAAGGCCGAAGAAAAGCAGATGCTGGAAGATCTGGTCGCAGCCGCTTTCAACGACGCCCGCAACCGCGCCGATGCCGTAAGCAGCGAGGAAATGGGCAAGATGACCAGCGGTATGCAGTTACCCCCAGGTTTTAAACTGCCATTCTAGGCTGTCCTTCCGATCGGGTGCATTCCGCTTGAAGTGTCTCCAACAGGCACCATATAGTGGACAGAAGCGCTGTTGCAGCGCAAAAAGTTGGAGTAAAAATGTCCGAGATCGAAGCCAATCCTGCCCCTGAATCAAAATCACTGCCCTTGTTGCCATTGCGCGACATCGTGGTGTTCCCGAATATGATCGTGCCGCTGTTTGTCGGTCGCGACAAATCGGTGGTCGCGCTTGAAAAGGCGATGGATTCGGACAAGGAAATCTTCCTCGTCGCGCAGCTCGATCCGGCGGAAGACGATCCGGTGCGCGATCAGCTTTATGATCTCGGCGTGGTCGCAACCGTATTGCAATTGCTGAAATTGCCCGACGGCACCGTTCGTGTGCTGGTCGAAGGCAAGCAGCGCGCCAAGCATGTCTCGCTGGAAGAGAAATCGGAAGGTTATGTATTGGCCGCGATAGATCTGCTTGACGAGCAGCAGGCGGAAGGCGCCGAAGCCTCGGCCCTGATGCGTTCTGTGGTCGACCAGTTTGAAAATTATTCCAAGCTCAACAAGAAAATGCCGGCGGAAACCGTCGTGCAACTGGGCGAAATTGACGATGCTGCCCGTCTCGCTGATGCCGTGGCCGCCAATATAAATGTGAAGGTTGCTGACAAGCAGAGCCTGTTGATGGAGAGCGATCCCGTCAAACGGCTTGAAATGGTCTTTGCCTTCATGGAAGGCGAGCTGGGCGTGTTGCAGGTCGAGAAGAAAATCCGTGGCCGCGTCAAGCGCCAGATGGAGAAGACCCAGCGCGAATATTATCTCAACGAACAGATGAAGGCGATCCAGAAAGAACTGGGTGACGGCGAAGATGGCGAGGGCGACGAACTTGCCGAGCTGAGCAAGAAGATCAAGGATCTGAAGCTTTCCAAGGAAGCCAAAGCCAAGGCCACTGCCGAGCTGAAAAAGCTTAAAGGCATGCAGCCGATGTCGGCCGAGGCTACCGTCACACGCAACTATCTCGATGTGCTGCTCGGATTGCCCTGGGGCAAGAAATCACGGCTCAAGAAAGATCTGAAACAGGCCGAGAAGGTTTTGGATGATGACCATTTCGCGCTGGAAAAAGTCAAGGAACGGATTCTTGAATATCTCGCGGTGCAGACCCGTACCAACAAGCTGAAAGGCCCGATCCTGTGCCTCGTCGGTCCTCCCGGTGTCGGCAAGACATCGCTCGGCCGTTCGATCGCCCGGGCCACCGGACGCGAATTCGTCCGTCAGTCCCTCGGCGGCGTACGCGACGAAGCGGAAATCCGCGGCCATCGCAGAACATATATCGGTTCGCTTCCCGGCAAGATCGTCTCCAATCTGAAGAAGGCCGGCACGTCCAATCCGTTGTTCCTGCTCGATGAAATCGACAAGCTGGGACAGGATTTCCGTGGTGATCCGGCCTCGGCTTTGCTCGAAGTGCTCGATCCGGAGCAGAATGACAAGTTCCAGGACCATTATCTCGAAGTGGATATTGATCTGTCGGACGTCATGTTCGTGACCACCGCCAACTCGCTCAATCTGCCGCAGCCTCTGCTCGACCGGATGGAGATCATCCGGCTCGAAGGCTATACCGAAGACGAGAAGGTCGAGATTGCGAAACGCCATCTGATTGAAAAGCAGATCGAGGCACATGGTTTGAAAAAGGGTGAGTTTGCCCTGCGCGATGATGCGTTGCGCGATCTGATCCGCTATTATACGCGTGAAGCCGGCGTCCGGACTCTCGAACGCGAAATTGCCAAGCTGGCCCGAAAGGCGCTGCGCCGCATTCTCGAAGGTGATTACAAGAACGTCGAAATCACGCCCGATAATCTCGCGGAATATGCCGGCGTGCAAAAATATCGTCATGGCATCGGCGAAGAAGAGAACCAAGTTGGCGCCGTAACCGGCCTCGCCTGGACTGAAGTCGGCGGTGAATTGCTCACCATTGAATCGGTCACCGTATCCGGCAAGGGCCAGATCAAGACCACCGGTACGCTCGGTGACGTGATGAACGAGTCCATCCAGACCGCGCTCTCCTTTGTGAAAGCGCGCGCGCCTTCTTACGGCATCAAGCCCAGTGTCTTCAGCCGCAAGGATATCCATATCCATTTGCCCGAAGGCGCTGTGCCAAAGGATGGCCCGTCAGCCGGTGTCGGTATCGTCACCGCAATCGTTTCGACCCTGACCGGAATTCCGGTGCGCCGCGATGTCGCGATGACCGGCGAAGTCACTTTGCGTGGCCGGATTTTGCCGATAGGCGGATTGAAGGAAAAGCTGCTGGCAGCGCTGCGCGGCGGTATCACCACGGTATTGATCCCGGCGGATAATGAGAAAGACCTCGTCGAAATTCCGGAAAATATCACGTCGAAACTCAAGATCATTCCGCTGAGCCATGTCGATGAAGTGCTCGCCGAAGCGCTTGCCGAGAAAGTCGAGCCGATTGAGTGGAGCGATGCAGACGAGCTCGCGAGCCATGCCACGGCCCCTGTTGCCGACGACGCGGGGTCCGCAGCGCGCCACTGATCCTCGATCATCGGCGATTCGCGCTTTCGAAACAAAGGTGAAATGCGGTAGTAAAATAATCCAAACAGCTACCGCATCTCAACCGTTCGTCTCATTTCCTGTCATTCGGCGCAGAAAATTGGGCTTTGGCGCAGAAAACAGCGGTTTTTCTTTGACTCGTCCGGATAATTTCGCATTACTGCTGGCAGACAACGGCGCGATTCAAAATGAATTGCCAATAGAGAAGGGGGGATTCCCATAATGAATAAACAGGACCTTATCAGTAACGTAGCGGATCACAGCGGCCTCAGCAAAAGCGATGCCGGCAAAGCGGTAGACGCCGTATTCGATTCCATCACCAGTGCATTGTCCGGCGGCGGCGAAGTTCGTCTCGTTGGCTTTGGCACATTCTCAACTTCAAAGCGTAAAGCTTCTACCGGCCGCAACCCGCGTACCGGTGAACCGATGCAGATTCCAGCATCGACACAAGCAAAATTCAAAGCCGGTAAGGGTTTGAAAGACGCTGTTAACAAGTAAACAAACCGGGGAGCAGAGTATCGCTCCCCATTTTTTTCGCGCTTTGTTCTAGAAATATCAGGCGGGACCTCGAAAAGGGGCCCGCCTTTTTCTATATGTATCGAAGGCATCGCGAACCTACTGCAATTTCTGGAGGCAGCGATCGTCATCGGACATTCTTTGACCGCGCCAGAGTGACACGGGATGAGAGAGTGACACGGGATGAGGCTGCAATGCCGGCAGCCGGACCGAAGCTTCTGACGATGGCAACCATCTCGCTTTCTGTTCGTTAATTCCCAGAGACAGACTTTTATCAATAGAGAAAAACTGGAGCTTTCTATGGCAGGCGGTTGGGCGCGCGATGGCGCGGTACAGGATCAGATCGACGACACGATTGCGGACGCGGTGAAACGTGCCCGGGCCGATATGCCGACCGGAGACGCCGCCAAATATTGCGCCGAATGCGGTGACGAAATCCCTGAAGCGCGCCGCCGCGCCTTGCCCGGCACAAGAACCTGTGTCGTCTGTCAGTCCGTTCGCGATGCCGACCGGAAGAGTGCCGGCTTCAACCGGCGCGGCAGCAAGGACAGCCAGTTGCGCTAGCGGGCGTTCGTCTTTCCAATTTCCCGACATAATCATTATCTGACGGCAGCGTCTCACTCTCGAGAATGATCGTTTCATGATCGAAATGCCAAATCCGTAGCTTTAAGATATCCCTTACCAGCGGGCTCCATATGATTCCCGTTTCCGTAGGAACCGATACAGCTCTCGGGTGTTGTCTAGGCAACCCCCATCGAATTTTCCTAGGAGCGTTGCGATCGAACATCTGGCTGACAATTTCTGGAACATCCGCGGTGATTTTAAAATCGCGCACGTTATCAACATAGGGACCCATATGTCGCTGGTTCGCAAGCCCGGCGGGACCTTCCTATTGCTTGATTCCTACGAGCTGGACAAGTCCGACCAAGATGAACTGATGGCGCTGACCGATGGCGGCGCATTGATCGAGGCGGTGCTGAACGTTCATCCATTTCACACCATCCACTGCGAATTCATGCATGAGATGCTGCCCCATGCCCGGCTCATCGGTACCCGTCGCCATCACGAGCACGCCCCGCATCTGCATTGGGACAAGGATCTCATCGAGGATGCGGCTACCCAACAGCAATTTGCCGATATTCTCGATTTTTCAATCCCTTCCGGCGTCGACTTCATTTCCGATGACGACAGTGTGCATGTCGGTTCGGTCATTGTGCGGCACAGGGAGAGCGGCATTGTCCATGTCGATGATACGCTGATGGTCATCAATCTACCGGCGCTCGCCCAGAAAATGGTGCCGGGCCCGAAATTGCGCTTCCATCCCAAGCTTGCGGACGGGCTGGAAAAGCGTGCCGGCGCGGCGGATGACTATATCCGCTGGGCCAGGGACCTGGCCCGTGACTGGGCCAACACCAATATCGTCTGCGCTGCACATAGCGGCATATTGCGTCTCGACGACGAAAGCTTCGCAGAGGCAATCGACAAGGCGCTGGAACATGTTTCCGATACGCTGGACGATCACCGCAAAACCTACGGCTGAGCAAATCCCCAATCCCCCAGGCTTCAGACCAAATTTGAAAACAAGGATCCCCCATGACTGACAAGACAATTAAAACCGTGAACCCGCTTACCGAAGAGCTCCTGCAAACCTATCCGATCATGTCGGATGAAGAGGCCATGGAAGTGGTCCAGACCAGCCATGATGCTTTTCTCGACTGGCGTTTGAAAAGTCTTGATGAAAGGGCAGGCGTGATTGCAGCAATCGGCGCCGAGTTACGGAAATCAAAGGATAAATTTGCCCAGCTGATGACCGACGAAATGGGGAAGCTGCTCAGCGACGCGCGCGAGGAAATCGAACTGTGCGCGAGCATCTGCGATTATACCGCCAAGCACGGGCCGAGCATGCTCGCCGACGAAGAACGCGAGATACCGGAAGGGCGCGGGCTAGTAACCTATTCCCCGCTCGGCGTTATTTACGGCATCCAGCCCTGGAACTTCCCCTGCTATCAGGCGATCCGCTATTCGATTTCCAGCCTGATGGTCGGCAACGGCGTGCTGCTGAAACATTCGGCCAATTGCACTGGCAGCGGTCTGATGCTGCGCGATATTTACGAAGCCGCGGGATTGCCCAATGGCCTGTTCGGCGTGCTGCTGATCACGCACGATCAGTCGGACGCGATTATCGAGCATGAACTGGTCCGCGGTGTTACCCTGACCGGCAGCGACAAGGCCGGTCGGTCTGTCGCCCAGAGAGCAGCAGCAGTGACCAAAAAGACGGTCATGGAACTCGGTTCGAACGACGCTTATATGGTGTTCGACGATGCCGATCTCGATCTGGCAATCAAAGCCTGTGTACAGGGCCGGATTTTTAACAATGGCCAGACCTGCGTGAATGCGAAACGCTTCATCGTCACCGAGAAAAATTATGATGCCTTTGTCGAAGGCTATGCCGCCGCTTTCAAAGATATAAATATGGGTGACCCGAATAAAGAGGATACCCAGCTTGGCCCCATGGTGTCACGTAGCCAGCGTGACCAGGTCCATTCCCAGGTCGAGGAGAGCGTGTCCAAGGGTGCGAAGGTCGTCGCTGGCGGCGTCATCCCCGATGATAAAGGATGGTTCTACCCCGCCACCGCGCTGGTCGATGTTGCGCCCGGGCAGCCCGCCTATGATGACGAGATTTTCGGTCCGGTTGCGTCGATCATCAAAGCCAGGGACGACGAAGACGCAATGCGCATTGCCAATGACAGCCGCTACGGGCTGGGCGGCGGTATCTTCAGCAAGGACGTCGATCGCGCGGTCAAAATGGCATCGACCTATTTCGACACCGGCATGGTCAATATCAATACTTACGCAATTGCGTCACCGGACATGCCCTTTGGCGGGGTCAAGGATAGCGGCTATGGCCGCGAGCATGGCGAAGTCGGGCTGAAGGAGTTCGTAAACGTCAAGTCGATTACGATTGGCGCCTGATATGACCAAAATGTTGCGATGTGATGTCGCGGTTATCGGGGCCGGTACAGCCGGGCTCGCGGCAGAACGGGCGGCGCGCTCCAATGGCGCCAGCACTTTGCTGATCGATCCTTATTATAATGGAACAACCTGCGCCACGGTGGGCTGCATGCCGTCAAAGCTGTTGATCGCGGCTTCGCATGCGGCCCATGCCGCCCGATCAACCAGCCTGTTCGGGATCACGGTCTCGGATATCAAGATCGACGGAAAAGCTGTGATGCAGCGGGTGCGCGACGAGCGCGACCGCTTTGCCAGACTGACTCGCGAGAGCATTGCCGATATTCCCGACCGCGTTCGCTTGCGCGGCAGGGCAAGATTCATTGCGTCAGACAGTCTTGAACTGGACGATGGCCGTCAGATCGAGGCCCGCCGCATAGTGATCGCCACGGGTTCGGCGCCCTTTATTCCCGACCAGTTCGCCGGGCTGGGAAAGCATTTGCTGACCAATGAGAATATATTCGATCTCATCGATCTGCCGGCCCGGCTAGCCGTCATCGGCTCGGGACCCATCGGTCTGGAACTGGCGCAGGCTATGGCGCGACTGGGCGTTGATGTGACGCTGTTTGATCAGGGTGAACGCCTTGGCGGCATCCGCTGCGACAAGGTGCATGCGGCGCTTAAGGGAATAATCGAGGCGGACCTGACGCTGAAGCTGGGCGTGGAACTGGAGGCCGGCGCAACCGAAGACGGTGCGCATCTTTCGTGGAGTGGCGCTTCTTCGGGACAGGCACAGTTTGATCATGTGCTGGTTGCCACCGGCAGGCCACCCAATCTCGAAAGCCTCGATCTGGCTACCGCCGGGATCGCGCTCGATGATGATGGTGTGCCCGTCCACGACCGCGATACCATGCAATGCGGGGATAGTTCGATCTTCCTGGCCGGCGACGTCGCCAATGATTTGCCTCTGTTGCACGAAGCCTCGCAAGACGGTGCGATTGCCGGGCGGAATGCCGTGGCTTTCCCGGCATCGATGCACGCCGACCGCTTCCCGCATTTCAGTATCACCTTCACCAGCCCGCCGGTGGCCCGTATCGGCCAGTCGGAGGAAGACGGGGTGATCACCGGTACCGCCGATTTCAGCGATCAGGGCAGGGCGCGCGTCGAAGGCACCAACGAGGGTGTTCTCACGCTTTATGCCGCAGCACCGGATGGCCGCTTGATCGGAGCGGACTTGTGCACGCCGGCCAGCGAACATCTCGCGCATATGCTGACATGGGCCATCCAGCAGGGGCAGACGGCCAGCCAGTTGCTGGAAATGCCATATTACCACCCGACGGTCGAAGAAGGGCTGAAACAGGCGCTACGCACGATTTGTGCGGCCACGCCGATAGACTTGCCGCAAGATCAGGACCGCGGGGTTCCGTCGGGGGCATGACCTGTCCCGGATCGCCGCCGTGTGCATTCGAACCCACGAGCCGCTGATTAAGAGTCAGCAAAAATACACATTCCCTGTCATGATCAGGACTATCGGATAATATGAGCGCCATCACGGACAATAGCTTCATCAGTAAAACTGCGGATTGCGTCGAGGCGGTTGTCGATGATGAACTCGCATTGATGCACACGGAAAGCGGTAAATTTTACAGTTTGAGCGATTCCGGCCGCCATATATGGGAACTCATCGGAGACGGCAAAAAATTTGGCGAGATAAAGACAGCAATATTGCAGGAATATCATATCTCCAAAGACGTGTGCGACAAGGATGTGCTTGATCTGTTGAATGAGCTTCACGATCGGACGTTGATAGAATTATCCTGAAAATCCCAGGAACGGGGGAGTGTATACTCAGCCAACCGGGTCGAAGCTGACGTTCCTGAAAATCGAGCAGCAACGTGCTCTTAATCGGTGTAACCGGCCCAATGTCAGACATTCCGGTGAACTCGATTATATGTCCGCTTCAGGCCCAACTTCCGACATAGCAGCTGGATTTTTTATCCCCCAACAGTTGACGCTCTTCATGGCCATTCCGGCCAAGGAGAAAAACAGTGGGACGTCACAATTCGAACCGGCAGCACAAACCCGGACGGCCAGTCCAGTTCGAAATTGCCTCGGACAACAGTCACTTACGGGCTGATGTCCGCTTCTTTTGGGAGATCGCCGTCAGGCTGCTTTTATTTTCCATCTAATCATTTCAAAAGGCCTCAATTGGGTGGGAAGCCGTCGTTTAATCAATGACGAGTGAAAATATGTTTTCTATAGGGAACCGGTTGACGATTTGAGCGTAAGGTCGCTGAGGCTATTATTTGTCGAAATTTTCGGCGGCCTCATTTTGACAAACAATATCACAGCATTTCATTCCTGATGTGCGTTTAACTAGGTGCGGCACCAGAATGCGTCATAAGAACATGTTCCCGGCATTCACCGCAATTATATCGCTAGCGAGCTTAAACTCGACCGCCGCCCTGGCTCAAGCGTTGGATGCCACCCAGTCTCCAACAGACCCGCGCGCACCGATCATTGATGATTCCGAATTCGATGCGACCATCCCCGCGATTGATGATAATCCTGATGCCCCCATGGGGAGCGTCGAAGACTGGGCTGCCGAACAAAAAAGACTGGAACGTCAAGCACAACAGGAAAATGCGCGGGACGGGATAGCGGTATTGCCTGAACTGCAAGATGCCGATGCGGACGAGTTGATTGCCGATGCGCCGGTGAATGATCCTGAAATCGACGATCCGCTGACACCAATTGATAGCTTCGATGTCGAGCCGTTCGACGAGAGCCAGTATACGGAGGCCGACGACAGCGAGCAGACCGCGGCATTACGATATGATTACCGGATAGAAGGAC
The DNA here is from genome assembly GCF_976973735.1 of Parasphingorhabdus sp. NYA22. Lineage (NCBI taxonomy): Bacteria > Pseudomonadati > Pseudomonadota > Alphaproteobacteria > Sphingomonadales > Sphingorhabdaceae > Parasphingorhabdus > Parasphingorhabdus sp. NYA22. The sequence continues at coordinate 1,939,383 of NZ_OZ333477.1, forward strand.
TCGAATCGCTCGAAGAAACCGGAAAGACCCAAGTTCGTCCTGTCAGTGCGGATGATATTCGCAGCCTGTTTGAGGAGCTTTCTGCACTGGAAGAGGCTGACGGCAAAGCCGCGAACGGCGCAATGGTTTCTGCCCGGATGCAAGAGGATCAGCAATTGCTGGTCGACATCATGACCGGTCAGGGGTTTTTTGACGCATTGGTGAACGGTGCGGTAGAACTTCCCGAGACCGACGGCGAGAAGCTGACGGTCGTGCTCCAGGTTGAGCCCGGCAGGCGCTACGATCTCGGCACTATAATATTCGATGCTGATAGAGTCGTTCCCGAAGACCTGATCACCAGAAATTTTGTGCCCAAAACCGGTGAGCCAATTGTCGCCGAGCGGGTCTTGGCAGCCGAAGCCAATATTGCGGTGGTTCTGCCACAGGAAGGCTATCCTTTCGCTGAAACCGGACAGCGCGATATTCTACTCGACCCAGAAACCGGCACCGGAGATTATACGCTGCCTGTCAATATTGGCCCACGGAGCAGCTATGGCGAGATAATCACGACCGGCACAACCGCCTTTGACGCCGACCATATCGGGGTGCTGAGCCGTTTTGATAAGGGCGAACTCTACGACAGCCGCATGGTCGACGATCTCCGCAAGGCCTTGGTCGCCACCGGTCTGTTTTCGATCGTATCGGTCAAGCCAACCGCGAGTGGAGAGGCCGCGCCGGACGGAACCGAATATGCAACCATCAATGTCGAGCAGGTAGCAGGGCCACCGCGCACTCTAGCGGGCAGCGCAGGCTATAGTACCGGGCAGGGCTTTCGTTTGGAAGGCAGCTGGACCCATCGCAATTTATTCCCGCCAGAAGGCGCGCTTATCGCAAGCGGAGTGGCAGGAACCCAGGAACAGGGTGCGTCCTTGACGTTTCGTCGCAGCAATGCCGGTCGCCGCGACAGAACGGTCGAACTGGGCATCTCCGCGTTGCACAGCGATTTTGAAGCCTATGAGGCGTTCACAGGCAAGCTGGCCGGGCGCATCTCTTACGACAGCACCCCAATCTGGCAAAAGCGGCTGACCTATAGCTATGGTTTCGAGGTTCTCGGCTCCAATGAACAAGATTTCAATTTTGCTACCGGAGAAAGGGATCGGCGTACTTTTTACGTCGCCGCGCTGCCGGGTCAGGTCACATTTGATACGACGGACAGTTTGCTTGACCCGACGCAAGGCTTCCGTCTGTCTGCGAAACTGTCGCCGGAAGCATCGCTTGGCAGCGGCACGCAAATCTATGGCCGCGGCCTTCTCGAAGGAACCGCATATTTTCAGGTCGATGACGGTATCATCATTGCGGGCCGTACGCGCGTCGGATCTATCGCCGGCGCGGATCGGGAAATGATTGCACCTTCGCGGCGCTATTATGCCGGCGGTGGCGGATCTGTTCGCGGCTTCGGGTATCAGGAACTTGGCCCCAAAGACATTGAAGACCGTCCGATTGGCGGGCGCAGTCTGGTCGAAGCGGCGGCGGAAGTCCGTTATCGCTTTGGCGACTACGGGATAGTCGGTTTTGTAGATGCCGGGCAAGTATACACGAGTTCCACTCCGGGCTTTGATAATTTGCGCTACGGCGTCGGCATAGGCGGGCGCTTTTACACCAATTTCGGACCGCTCAGGGTCGATGTCGCCACCCCGATAAACCGGCAACCGGGTGAATCGCGAGTTTCGGTATATATCTCGATCGGACAGGCATTCTGATGGCGGATAACGAAACCATGAGCGAAACTGAGACTTACGGGCCCTGGACTCATAAAGTTGCGATCTGGTCGGGCGCATTGATCGCGCTGGTTCTGGTGATCCTGATTGCCGGCTATCTCTGGCTGGACAGCAGCAGCGGACATCGCTTTGTCGAAAATCAGATTGAGGCGTTCGAGTTCGAAAACGGTATGCAACTGGAAGTCGATGAGATCAGCGGTTCCATCTACGGCGAGATGGAAATTGCCGGTCTGAAAATCCGAGATCCGGAAGGTGTTTTCGCTACCGCCGACACCGTCAGAATGGACTGGCGGCCCTTCGCTTTCATTGGCAGTCATGTTGATATTCGTTCGCTAATCATTCCGAAAGCTAGCCTGCTCCGCATGCCTGAATTTTTACCAACAGAGTCCGAGGGGCCCCTGTTGCCCGACCTCGATATAGATGTTGGTACACTGGAAGTCGGCGAGCTGGATATTGCCAAGGTGATAACTGGCGAACGTCACGTGCTCAGCCTGTCAGCGGAGGTGAAAATTGCTGATGCCCGCGCGCTTCTAAACGGACGAGCCCGGGCGCTTGCAAGGCCGGGTGTTGCAGGCGGCGACAGTTTGAAATTCAGACTCGACGCCATGCCGGAACAGAATAAGCTCGACCTCGCGCTCAATCTGGATGCTCCGGAAAATGGACTTGTAGCCGGTTTCTCCGGCACTGGTCAGCCGATGAGCCTCGCACTGAACGGCAAGGGCGACTGGGCCAAATGGAACGGTACACTGGAAGGCAAAAGCGGCGAGGACATGCTCGCAAACGTAGCCATATCGGCACGGAACGGTACATTCACATTGCGCGGCGATGCGCGGCCCGGTTTGTTTACTTCCGGCCCCGGCCAGAACATGCTCGAGCCAGTCACCCACATCGACTTTACCGCCGCCGGCGAGGACCGGAAGTTCGACATCAACGGGCGGCTTGCTAGTGACAATTTCGTTTTGGCGACCAACGGTATCGTTGATCTCGGCAACAACAAGATGCAGGATCTCAACGTCGATTTCCGATTGCTTCAGCCATCGGTAATTGCCGCCAATGTTAATGGCGCCGGCGTCACCGCCAATATGATATTGAACGGTGATTTCGCTGCCCCCGCTATCGCATATACAATCAATGCAGCGCGGATCGGCTTTGATGAGACGTCGGTGATCGGCCTGCGCGCCAGCGGCAATGTTAAGCTGGAAGAAGAAGAATGGCGCATTCCTTTACAGGCGCGGGCGCAAAGGATTGCCGGACTCGACGAAGGCGTCGGCGCATTGCTTACCAATGTCCGGCTGGATGGTGACTTCGGTTATGCCAATGGCAGGTTGCTATCCGACAATCTCAAGATTGTTTCAGACCGGATCAATGCGACCGCAGTCATCGTTGCCGATCTCAACCAGGGACTATATACCGGCGGGCTCAAGGGCCGCATCAACGGCTATCGGGTCGAAAGCGTGGGTGTCTTCAATATCGATAGCGATATCGACCTGGAATCCGGGAGCAATGGCGCCTTTGCCTTGACCGGCACAGTCCGCGCGCGGTCGAGCCAGATATTCAACGACGGCGCTCGGGAATTTCTCGGCGGCAACAGCCTGATCGTCGCGAAACTATCCTATGACACGAACGGCATCGCCCGGGTCAGCAGCCTGAATGTTGCAGCTCCATCTTTCCGGCTGACCCAAGGCAGTGGCAGCTATACCCCGTCTGGCGGAATCAATTTTGCAGCCAAGGGTATGTCTGACCAATATGGACCGATCGGCGTAAAAGTCAGCGGCAGCGTGGCTCGCCCGGTTGCCATAATAGCCGCTGCGCGCCCTGGTTTCGGAGTGGGCATGAATAATGTTGTTGCCACTATCAGGGGCAATGCAAAGGGTTATGCCATCGTCGCCGATGGCAATAGCGATTACGGACAATTTGACGCCAATGTCGATATCCTTGCGGGTAGTGGTCCGCTGACGGTTGACGTGAATAGCGGAACCCAGTTTGCCGGAGTCGGTTTGACAGGCCGCATCCGTCAGACCGGAGCCGGTCCATTTTCTGGGCAACTGGCCGCCAGTGGTTCCGGGATAGAGGGGGACGTGATCCTGAGTGCCTTCAGCGGCAAGCAGCGGGCAATCATCGCCGCAACTGCTGTGCAAACCCTATTGCCTGGCCCTGCCAATCTGGCGATCGAGCGGGCCATCATCGATGCGGATATCATTCTTTATGACCAGCCGCAGGTCATTGCCGATGTCCAGATCCAGGGCCTGAAAATGCAAGATCTGCAAATTGCTGCAGCGCGGGCAATAATCGATTATCGCGGCGGAAAAGGCACAGCGAAAATCATGGCGGAAGGCCGAAACCAGGTTCCTTTCCGTTTCGCAGCCAACGCCGCCCTTGATCCCGAGCTTTGGCGAGTGGCGCTTGATGGCCGGGCCAACGGCGTTGAATTTAAAACCCGCAAAGCCGCGCGGATCATTCCCGGGCGTGACAAATATAGCCTGCTGCCCACGACCATCGACTTGTCGAAAGGCAGCATCCAGCTAGCGGGCGATTACGGGCGCGGCCTCGATATTCAAAGCCGGTTGAACAACGTGAATCTGGCGCTCATCAACCCGATGATGCCCGGTCTTGGCCTCGGGGGAACAGCGACGGGTAGCCTCGATTTTTCCCAAAGCTCGCCCAGCGCATTTCCGGAAGCGGACGCGCGCTTGCGGATCGACAATTTTACCCGCACCAGCCTGGCGTCGGTATCGCAGCCGGTGGATCTGCACTTTGTCGGACGGCTGCTCGCTGATGGCGGCAATGCTCGTGCGATTTTCCGGCGCAGGGGTGCTGCTATCGGCCGGATGCATGTAAACCTGACGCCGCTTCCACCTGCTGCCGGATCATGGACGACACGGTTGCTTGCAGCGCCGCTATCCGGAGGCCTGCGCTATAATGGACCGGCTAGCACTTTATTCTCTCTCGCGGCGCTTCCCGATCAGGATCTGCGGGGCCCTATCGGCGTGGCGGCAGACTTCTCCGGTCGAGTGCAGTCACCGGTACTGACCGGTGTGGTCCGCGCGAACAAGCTGGTTTACGAAAACAATGCCTACGGCACCCGCCTTACCAATATGAAGATCCGCGGCAACTTCACCAACGACCGTTTGGAGGTGACCGAATTGACCGCCAATGCCGGAGACGGAACGATCAGCGGCAAGGGTTTTGTATCGTTGAGTTCCGCCAAGGGCTATCCGCTGCAATTGGCACTCGATCTGGACAATGCAACGCTTGCAAAAGGCAGCGATCTTGCCGCATCGGCCACCGGCGAAATCCAGCTAGTCAACAATTCGACCACCCCTGCGACGATCCGTGGCCGTATTCGCCTGCCCGAAACGCGCTACAAGATCGTGTATGAAGGATCGACGAAAGTCGCGACCCTGACCGGAGTGCGGCGCAAACCTGCTTTGGGTCGCAAGAAAATCACCGGTGATGCTGAACCTATTAGCGGGGTGCCCGGCAACTGGAAGCTGGACATCGATTTGATAGCCGACAACCAGATTTATGTCAGCGGAATGGGGCTCGATTCCGAATGGTCCGCCGATATCAAGGTGCGCGGCACCACGGGCAAGCCTGTGCTGACCGGCGGCATTGATCTGATCCGCGGAACGCTTGGCTTTGCCGGTCGATCTTTCGATCTGGAATCAGGGCGCCTGCGCTTCAATGGCGGTTCGATGACCAACCCGACGTTACTGCTGGTAGCCAGTGGTGAAGTGGATGACGTGAACATCAACGTCAACATCACGGGCAGCGCCGAGGATCCGGAAATCGCGTTCAGTTCGACGCCCGGCTTGCCGCAGGACGAGATTATGGCGCGCATATTATTTGGCAATTCGATCGGTGAACTGACACCAATCCAAGCCGTGCAACTGGCATCGTCGCTAAACGGATTGCGTGGCGGTGGGGGAGGGCTCAATCCGCTTGGTGTGCTGCAATCCTCGGTGGGCATCGATCGCCTGCGCATATTGGGTGCAGACAAGGACACGGGCCGCAGCACGTCAATTGCCGCCGGGCAATATATAACCAATGACGTTTATGTCGAGATCGTGACCGATGCGCGCGGCTATACGGCGACACAGTTGGAAATCAGCCTGACGCCTGCGCTGTCCGTCCTGAGTTCGGTCGGCAGCTTTGGCGGCTCGAACGTCAATGTGCGATACCGGAAGGATTATTAATGCGCGGACAAATCATATTGCTCGCAATCTCGCTACTATCGTTGAACGCCTGCGAGAAAGATTTTGATGAAAAATATCAGGATAATCTCGATCAGTTGAACGAAGAGGCCAAGAGAATCGAGTCCGGCGTGAACGAACATCTGGCCGAGGGACGCAAGGCGGATAAAATCATTGAGTCCGCAGGACAACCGGAAGAAGCAATCCAAAGGCAAATCGGGTCGACCCGATGATTGGTGAGCCTGACGATGACAAAGCCCAAACCAACCGGTTTGATGAGAATCTCAGCCTGAGCGATATCGAGGCGCAGACGCCCGGAGCAAAGGCTCGGTCTCCGCTTCATTTCCCGCTGAAAGCATGGTGGGCGATATTGAAGCGCCTATATGTGATGAACGACTTTCACAATCTGCCCTTGCTATCGGCCGGCGTTGCCTTTTTCGCTTTTCTCGCCTTTGTGCCACTGATCGCAGTCATCGTGCTGCTATATGGCCTGGTCGGTAACCCCGATACGGTTACCGACAGCATTGAACAATTGTCTGCCATCCTACCCACTGCCGTGCTTACCATCCTGCGCGAGCAGCTGCTATCGGTCGTCAACACGAACAAGGCCGCCCAAGGTCTGGGCCTGGCGATCGCCTTGTTTGTCTCGACCTATGGCGCGACGCGAGCGGCAAATGCGATGATGAAAGCGCTCAATATCATCTATGAAGAACATGAATCGCGTAATATTTTCATGACGACACTCGTTGGCGCGCAGATTACCATCGGCATGGCGGGGGTCGCGATTGTCGGTCTTACCGCAATCTCACTATTCACCTATATCAGCAATTTCCTGCAGGGCTATCTTGGCGATAGTGTGCTGGTCTTTCTGAAACTGGCGATCTGGTTGATGGCGGGATTTCTGGTCAGCCTGACCTTTGGCCTGTTCTTTCGCTATGCGCCCGATCGCCGGCCCGCAAAATGGCGCTGGCTCTCGCTGGGATCGGTAGTGGCAACTCTGCTCTGGTTGTTGATCACCATAGGTTTCGGCTATTATGCCGCCAATGTCAGCGACTATAACGCGACTTACGGATCGCTCGCTGCGGTTGTTATTTTCCTGATGTGGTTGTTCCTGTCAGCTTATTCGGTTCTGATCGGAGCGGAAATAAATGCGGAAACCGAACGCCAGACGTTCGAGGATTCGACGACAGGAAAAGACAGGCCCATCGGCGAGCGCGGCGCGGTCATGGCAGATACCGTACTTCTCGGCGAAGCCAGCCGCAAAATTCTTGAAAAGAAGCAACGCCGACGCGCGGACCGGCTCGCTCGGAAGGTAGCAAGCGAAGATATGAACGATGCCGGTAGCCGATAGATACATTGGTTCGCCGACATCGGTGGCTATCATGGCTCTCCGACATCCGCCTTATTGAAGGTTTTCATGAACAGTCTGCAAGAACCTAGGGCGGCAGGTTGATAGCCAACAGGAACAGAGCCGTCAGATTGTGCCGCTCTTTCTCTCTAAAAAACGGTGCCTAATTTGTTCTGACTTACCACATATTACCAAGTCGAGTGGTTGTTATGTGGTCGCGAGATATTTTCCAATTCCAGCGGCGTAACTACTCTGCCATTGAAAAAATTTGGTGGACGCTGTTGGTTTCGAACCAACGACCCGCTGATTAAGAGTCAGCTGCTCTACCAACTGAGCTAAGCGTCCATATGAGTGGCTATATAGGGCCGGATTTTGTGAACGCAACCGCTTGGTTCGAAAAATCAACCAAATGCGTTGCCGCTTCGGCCAGGATTGCGTTCGATAGACATCAGGATGCCGACGCAGATCATTATTGTCATCATCGACGAGCCTCCGTGGCTAAGGAAGGGCAGGGGAATACCGACGACCGGGGCCAGTCCCATCACCATCATCAGGTTGATTGCGACATAGAAGAAAATAGTCACCGTCAGTCCCGCTGCGGTCAGTTGGGAGAAACGGGTTTTTGCCTTCATCGCGACGCCAAGACCCCAGCGGAACAGCAGGAAGAAGCAGAACAGCACCAATATCCCGCCCATCAGACCCCATTCCTCGGCCATGGTGGCAAAGACGAAGTCGGTATGGCCCTCCGGCAGATAATCGAGATGGCTCTGGGTGCCGTTCATGAAGCCTTTGCCGAACAGGCCGCCGGAACCGATCGCGATCTTCGACTGGCTGATATGATAGCCGGCGCCCAGCGGATCATTCTCCGGATTGAGAAAAGTGGTCACGCGCCGTTGCTGATATTCTTCCAGCGCAAAGAAATAGGCGAGGGGCGCGAGCACCGCGATGGCCGCACCGCCGCCGATAAACAGGCGCAGCGGCAGTCCGGCGAGAAATGCGATGGTCAGCGCGCCGGCGACGACGGTTATCGTCGTCCCCAGATCGGGTTGCAGCAGGATGAGCGCACAGGGCACCGCGAGCAGCGCAAATAGCGGCCAGATCGCGCCCCATGTCCGTATCTGGCTGGGTGGCAACAGGTCATAGAATCGGGCCACCGCCAATATGATCGCGACCTTCATCAGTTCCGAAGGCTGCAGCCGGATGACGCCAAGGTTGAGCCATCTCTGACTGCCGCCGCCAACCGCGCCGATCAACTCCACGCCGAGCAGCATGAGAACCACGGCAATATAGACCGGGAAAGCCACTGCCTTCCAGAAAGATTCCCGGAACCGCGACAACACGATCGCCATCCCGACGAAGATGGTGAAGCGGACCATATGCAGGCCTGCCCATGGTGTCAGGCTGCCGCCGGCCGCCGAATAGAGCACGATGAAGCCAAAGCTGGCCAGCACGAACAGAAGCAGAATCGTTTTCCAGGGAAGCTGCGCAATCGGAGCCGGAATGAAATCACTCAATTTCTATTCTCCGGTGCCGGCTTCGGAAGGTGCAGGTGTGGCGGCAGCAGGCTGTTTGGCCATCGCTTTCTCGAGATTCTTCCGGGCGCGATAGGCTGCCATTTTGGTGTCCATCCGTTCCTGAATCGTGCCACCCCAGGACTTTTCGAGTCCCGTCAGTACATCCATTGCTTTCTGACGATCATAGAGGAAGGTCAGGACGTCCCTTGCGACGGGATAGGCCGAACCGGAGCCGCCGCCATGTTCGATGACCACAGCAGCCGCATAGCGCGGATTATCATAGGGGGCGAAGCAGACGAACAGGCCGTGGTCACGATATTTCCAGGCGACATCCTGACCACCGCGTCCGAAATCGAGGTTGACGACCTGGGCGGTACCGGTCTTGCCGGCCATTTTGACATTTTCAATCGGTAGCCGCGCGCGTCCGGCGGTGCCCGGTCCGTTGACGACGTCGCTCATTGCCTTTTGCACGTAGAGGAGATGCTCGGGGTCCAGATTCAGTGTCGGGATCGGCGATTTTTTCTCCTCCATGATCAGGCGCGGGACGATATTTTTCCCGGTCGCGAGCCGTGACGCCATGACCGCAAGCTGGGTCGGGTTGACCAGCATATAGCCTTGACCAATGGTGGTGTTGACCGTGTCATAGGCCTGCCATTCCCGCTTGTATTTCTTGCGCAGCCAGGCCGGATCGGGAACCGTGCCGTAGAACTGGCTCGCCACCGGTAACGGAAATTTTTGCCCCAGTCCGAGGCGGTTGGCCATCAAGGCGATCGGATTGATGCCGACTTTCTGGGCGAAATAATAGAAATAGACATCGCAGCTCTGGTAGATGCCCTTGGCCATATCGACCCGCCCGTGGCCGCCCCGTTTCCAGCAGCGGAAGCGCCGGTTGCCGACTTGAAGGCCGCCATTGCAATTGACCGTCTCGTTGGGGCTCAGTCCGGCTTCCAGAAAGGACAGGGCAACCATCGGCTTGACCGTCGATCCCGGCGGGAACAGGCTTTTCAGCGATTTGTCGAGCAGCGGCACATGATCGTCTTCGCGCAGCATGCCATATTCGGTGACACCGATGCCATCGGAGAAGCTGTTCGGGTCGAACGAGGGCATCGACGTCATCGTCAAAATGTCGCCGGTGAGGCAATCGATGACCACCACAGATCCCGATTCGGGGCCCAGCCGGCGAGCGGCATATTCCTGCAGGTCGATATCGAGGGTCAATTGCAACGGTTTGCCTGGAACATCCGGGCGGGTGTTGAGTTCGCGGACGATCTTGCCCCGCGCTGTCACTTCGACCCTTTTTGCTCCGGGTTTGCCCTGCAAACGGTCCTCGAACATTTTTTCCAGGCCGTCTTTGCCGATCTTGTAACCGGGCGTGATCAATATCGGATCCGGATTTTCCTTATAGTCTTCAGCCGATGCAATACCGACATAGCCAACCAGATGCCCGATCGCCGGGCCGCTCGGATAGTTGCGCGAGAAGCCTTGACGCGGCGAAACGCCGGGCATGTCGGGAAGCCGGACGCTGACGGCGGCATATTGTTCCGAATCCAGTCCGGTGGCGACCTGAACGGGCTGGAAGCTGCTCGCCTGTTCCAGTTCCTTGTTGATCCGTTCCAGTTCTTCGGGATCGAGAGCCAGCAAATTCGCCAGCGTCGCCACGGTCTTTTCCTTGTCGCGCAACCGGTCCGGAATGATATCGATACGAAAATCGGTCTTGTTATTGGCGATCGGCTTGCCGTTGCGGTCGATCAGCCAGCCGCGCCGGGGCGGTACAAGCGTAAGATTGACCCGGTTGCTCTCCGACAGAAGCTTGTAGCGCTCGTTCTCGGCAACCGAAATATAGGCCATGCGGGCCGCCAGCAATACACCGACTCCGACCTGCAATCCGCCGATCACCGTCGCCCGTCGAGTGAAGGTCAGCTCCTGCATGGCGCTACTGATCGTTTTTGCCGGTCTCATGACGCCACCCGCCAATTATCGATCGCGCCGATCAGCCGCGCGACAAACGGATAGAGCAGAATCGACAGCAATATCTGGGGAAGCAGCAGGTCTAGACGCAGAAAACTGGATTGAAAATCGACGATCAGCATTCCGCATATTAGCACAATTACGATGGCGGTGGAGGCGATAAGCCAATCCTGCCAATAGTCGCGGCGGACCGCTCTCCTGTCGACGGTCTCGAGCAGGATGAAAATAACCGACCAGAGAAAGGCCGCGCTGCCAAAGGGCTGCCCGCTGAAAATATCGTCAATCAAGCCCAGCGGAAAGCCGGCCCAGACCGCCCAATATCCCGGGCGGATCAGGCGCCACGCCAGCACCACAAGCAAACCCATGGGTGGCAGGATCGGATAATCAGTGATGATCGGCAGCGCGGTGATCATCGAGCCGAGGACTACTGTCACCGGCGGTATCACCTTGATCCGCAACTGTGACGGTTGTCGGCCAATCCTGGATTGACGGGAACGGGGCACTATTCGCCGTTTTCCTCTTCCAGATCACCCATCGGGTTTTCCTCGATCTGACGGACCGTTTCAGCCTGAAAAATCGGTTGGACGATCGCGTGGCTGACTTTGGCGGGATTAGCCAATACCCGCCCGATGGCGCCGGTTTCGGTTTTCCGGATGACGACTGCCACGGGAATTCCCGGGCTGTACAGGCCGCCGCTACCGGAGGTAATCATCAGATCGCCGCCCTTGAAAGGGTTGATGCCGATATTTATCGGTTGAATGTCAACGGTGCCGTCACCCCGACCGGTGGCAAAGGCAGGAAGGCTGTCGCTGGCGCGCTGCACCGGCGTTACATTCTTGCCATCAGAAACCAATAGCACGCGCGCGGTTGTCGGGCCGGTTTCCAAAATCCGACCGACCAGGCCTTCCGGCGAGCGGACGGGCTGACCGGGCTCGAGGCCGCTGCTGCTGCCGATACCCAGCGTCGCAATGCGGCGCGAACTGGACGCGGTCGAGCTGATCAGCCGGGCCATGGCGATCGAATCGGGCACTTCCTCGTTCAGCTTCAACAGCCGCTTGAGGCGGTCGTTTTCCTGCCTGAGGGCGCGGGCTTCCAGGATCTCTATCCGGTTCTGCTCCAGTTCCCGCTGCATCTCGGCATTTTTCGAAGCCGCATTGAAATAGGCAGAAACTTGATCCCCCGCATTTCCGGTCAGACTGCCAAATTCGGACAGGGTCTTGCTGACTGGCGCCATGGCTTCCGCACCGATGGTGCGAAGGGCCGAAAAACCTCTGGGATCGATGAAGGAGACAAGCAACAGAAGCAGTCCCAAGACCGCTCCCAATATGCCCAGTAAATAGCTGGCGAATATGCTATATTGCGCCCGCTTGGAAAATCCTGGACGCCGATTGTTTGGCGGCGCCATATCGGTTTATCCTTTCGTTTCCTATCGTTGTTCGATCACAAGACCGAAATCAGGCGGTTGTGAGAACGCCTCTGAACATTGGATCTTCCATTGCACGACCGGTGCCGATGGCAACACAGGCAAGCGGATCTTCGGCTACCGTTACCGGCAGGCCTGTTTCATCGCTAAGCGCTGCGTCGAGACCGGCGATCAAGGCGCCACCGCCGGTCAGGACAATGCCCTGATCGACAATATCGGCAGCCAGTTCCGGTGCAGTATTTTCCAGAGCGATGCGAACGCCTTCGATGATCGTGCCGATCGGCTCGCTCAGCGCTTCGGCGATCTGGCCCTGGTTGATCGAAATTTCTTTCGGCACGCCGTTCACCAGATCGCGGCCCTTGATATGGATTGTATGACCCACGCCGTCAGCAGGAGCCTGGGCAACGCCGAAATCTTTCTTGATCCGCTCTGCCGTGGTTTCACCGATCAGCAGATTGTGGTGACGCCGGACATAAGAGACAATCGCTTCGTCCATCTTGTCGCCGCCGGTACGAACCGACGTCGTATAGGCCAAGCCGCGCAGCGAGAGCACAGCAACTTCGGTGGTGCCGCCGCCTACGTCGACGACCATCGAGCCGATTGGTTCGGTGACCGGCATATCGGCGCCAATGGCTGCTGCCATCGGCTCCTCGATCAGGAACACCTGACGGGCGCCGGCATTGGATGCGGCATCGCGAATGGCGCGGCGTTCGACCGAAGTCGATCCGCTGGGAACGCAAATCACGATCTCGGGATAGCTGAACAGCTTGCTCTTGCCATTCACTTTCTGGATGAAATGCTTGATCATCTGTTCGGCGACATCGATGTCGGCGATGACACCGTCGCGCAGGGGGCGAATGGCTTCGATGCTGTCGGGCGTCTTGCCCATCATCATCTTCGCATCATTGCCGACGGCCTTGACCTTTTTTACACCATTGATGGTCTCGATCGCGACAACGGATGGTTCGTTGAGAACGATTCCCTGGCCGCGGAGATAAACCACAGTATTCGCGGTGCCGAGGTCGATCGCCAAATCTTGCGAACGGAACTTGAACAGATTTTCAAACATATTTTTGTCCGTAATTTCTTGTGTTTGCAGAGCTTGCTGCAACAATTAAACCAAGCGATAGTCAAGCTGAACGGGTCATGAAGTTAACCATGGGAATCGCCCAAAAAATCAGGGGTCGCTTGGTAAGGTCGCTTGGGCTAGGAACGCGATTATGTCAATAAGAAGACTTCCAAATAGCCTGATAAATCGGATCGCTGCCGGTGAGGTCGTCGAACGCCCTGCCAGCGCCCTGAAAGAGCTCGTCGAGAATGCGATTGATGCCGGGGCGAGCCAGATCAATATTCGCCTCGAGGAGGGCGGTCTGGACCTGGTCCAGGTCTCCGACAATGGCTGCGGCATGAGCCGCGACGACATACCTCTCGCGCTCGAACGCCATGCTACCTCGAAGCTTCCGGACGAGGCAATCGAGCTGGTGACGACCATGGGGTTTCGCGGCGAAGCCTTGCCGTCGATCGCCAGCGTGGCGCGTCTGACGATCGAAAGCCGCATGGCCGGCGAGGATGGCTGGAGCCGGGTGATCGATCATGGCGAACTGGCGCAAGAGGGGCCCACCGCGATTCCACCGGGAACGAAAGTGCGGGTGGAGCAGTTGTTCGCCAATGTGCCGGCCAGACGCAAATTTTTGCGCACGGCGCGTAGCGAATATTCTGCCTGTACCGATATCGTCCGGCGCCTTGCGATGGCGCGGCCCGATATCGGTTTCACGCTCGAGCATCAGGGGCGCAAGGCGATAGCGGTACAGGCCGGAGAAACCGGGCCCGAGCGAGTCGCCGCGCTGACCAGCCGTGACTTGCGGGCCAATAGCGTCGGCGTCGATCTGCAGCGGGAAGAGATTCGCCTGACCGGCGTGGCCGGCCTGCCGACCTATAATCGCGGCGTGGCCGATCACCAGTTTCTGTTCGTCAACGGCCGTCCGGTCAAGGACCGGCTGTTGGTCGGAGCGGTGCGCGGCGCTTATGCCGAGATGCTCGCGCGTGACCGCCATCCGGTTGTCGCGCTATTCATCGATATGCCGCCTGAACTGGTCGATGTGAACGTCCATCCAGCGAAGACCGAGGTGCGGTTTCGCGAACCGGCGATGATCCGGGGCATGATTGTCAGCGGCTTGCGCAAGGCGCTCGACGAAGGCGGGTTTCGCGCGGTCCAGCGCCCGGCAGAATCGGCACTCGGAAGATGGCAAAGCGAGCCGGTGGCTCCCGATCCGCAATCGAACATATTTACGTCGCAGGGCAGGGCCAGCGTGGCGCAGCAACCCTATCCATCCGCCACGGTCCGTGATGGGCACACTGGTTTTGCGAAGATGGATCTGCGCGAGGAAATCGCGCCGCTGATGGGCAGGGCAGAAGAGGCTTCGGAGCCAGTCCCGGAAGCCAGCCGCCATCCCTTGGGTATCGCCCGCGGGCAGGTTGCGAAAACCTATATTGTTGCGGAAGCCGAAGACGGACTGGTGATCGTTGACCAGCATGCGGCGCACGAACGGCTTGTGCTGGAACGAATGCGCAAGGCGGTCGAAGGCGGCACGGTGGCCTCTCAAGCACTGCTGATGGCGGAGGTGGTCGAACTGGACGAAAATGCCTGCGACCGGCTCGAAACGCGCGCGGCAGAATTGTCTGAATTCGGGCTGGAACTGGAACGGTTCGGTCCGACCGCGATGCTGGTCCGCGCGACACCGGCGATGCTGGGTTCGGGTGATGTCAAGGAACTGGTCACTGATCTGGCCGATGAACTGGGTGCCTATGATCAGGCGCTCAGCCTCAAGGAGCGCGTCGATCATGTCGCGTCGACCATGGCCTGTCACGGCTCTGTCCGGGCCGGGCGCGTGCTTAGCGTTGCTGAAATGAATGCCTTGCTGCGCGAGATGGAAGTGACTCCGCACAGCGGCCAGTGCAACCACGGTCGCCCGACCTGGGTGAAGCTGGCGCTGGAAGACGTGGAAAAACTGTTTGGCCGGAAATAGGCGCAATGCTGTTTAACCAGCGGCTTGTGATCAAGGTCATTGCTTGTTGCAGAGACTGTCCTAGGCGCAGGGTCAGGATGAAATGGAGTTCGCCATGATATATCGCCAAGCGATCTACGCACTTGCCGCCCTGATGATGGTCAATGGTGCCGCCGCCGATGCGCGACCGGATGCTGATCAGGCGCAGAATGTCGATCATGATCTGACCGGCTACTGGCGACAGGCTGATGGCAATATCTTCCATTTCACGCAGGACGGGACCAGCCTGACCTCGCGATATCGGATGCGTTCCAACAATAATGATGAAAATGACATCGACTTTACCGCGACCATTCACGGAAACCTGATCTACGGCGCGCATCGCGGTCCATTTCCGCGAGCTATGCAGGAAAAATGCGCGCTGCAAATATGGGTCGGCATGGGCCTGACGTTGAGTGACGACGGTCTCGACTTAAGGGGTTTTCGGGGAGACCGGATCGTCGATCCGAAAACATGCAGCGTCACCGACAGCGCACCGGTCGCAGTTGTCTATACCAGAGTCGCCGACAGCGACCTTTTGCAATAATGCCGGCGGATCAATCTCAAATCAGGGTTTGAGGGCTTGCTCGAACGGGGCGAGGCTGCCGTCGCTGGCAGCCGGAGTTACGCCCGCCAGCCTGGCGACTAGCGAATAGATATTCACATTGTCGAACACCGGTAGTTGACCAGCGGCTGTAATGGCCGGTCCGTTGGCCAGGAAAAAGGCCATCATGTCCTGTTCCCGGTGATCATAGCCGTGGCCGCCGCCAATGCCGGTCATCCATTCGGGGGCGTCCTGATAGACCACCCAGCCGATCTCCGGCAGGCAAAGAATCGCAGGTACGCGCGGATTTTTACCATATGCGAAATGTTCCGGAATATTGTCGCGGTCCCAGCATTGCATATGCTCATGCGGGCGGAGGAAGGCTGCGCGCAATGCATCGATATTGCCGTCCAGCGGCGCCAGTCCGGCGTAATTGCCGTCTTCGACCAGATGATATTGGTCGCGCGGCATGATCTGGTCGAGATGGATGATCCGCTCCGGTGCGGTTTCGGTCATGCCATGGTCCGATGCGATCACGAAATTGACCGGCTGTCCCATAATGTCCAGCTGCTGTTTCAAACGACCGATTTCACTATCCACCGCAACGATCGCAGCGTGCAGTTTCTCGCCCGGTGCAGGGCCGTAATAATGGCCAGCGGTGTCGACCGTGTCGAAATAGAGTGTCACCAGCTTGGGCCGGATATCTGCTGGCCGCCGCATCCAGTCGACCACCGCATTGATCCGGCGATCATTGGACAGTTTCTGGTTGAACGGCCACCAGTCCGCCGGACGAACGCCGTTGAAATCCACTTCCGATCCCGGCCAGAACATGGTGGCGGAACGGATGCCCTGTTTCTCGGCGCGGATCCAGATCGGCTCTGCCTGATCCCACCAGAACGGATCCTTGGTCGCCATCTTGAAGACCTCGTCAGGCCGTGCGGCATCTTCCATGGTGTTGCCGACTATGCCGTGATGGTCCGGTGTTTTGCCGGTCACCAGTGTCCAGTGATTGGGGAAGGTCTTGCTCGGAAAGGACGGGCGCATCGGGCCATATATGCCGGAAGCGGCCAGCGCGCTCAGATTCGGGGTGATCCCGCGCTCGAGATAATCAGGCCGGAAACCGTCGATCGAGATCAGGATCGTCACCGGATCCCTTGTCTCGACTTTTTCGCTGGCAGAATCGTCATGCTCGGGCGTGGTCGCCGCCAAGACAGGGGCGCCAACCAGTAGAAAACTAGCCAAAATCAGCGAAATCAGGTTCTTGAGCATTATGTCGATCCTCCGAGCGTCACACCCTAGCGGGACAATGTGACAATTCAGACATTGAATTTGAAATTGAAGATATCACCATCTTTAGCGACATATTCCTTGCCCTCTTGCCGCAATTTACCGGCGTCTCGCGCTGCGCTTTCACCGCCGAGCTCGATATAGTCATCAAAGGCGATGGTTTCGGCGCGAATGAAGCCGCGTTCGAAGTCGCTGTGGATTTCGCCAGCGGCTTCGGGGGCCTTGGCGCCCTTGTGCACGGTCCATGCGCGGGCTTCCTTGGGACCGACGGTGAAGAAGGTCTGCAGGTCGAGCAGCTGATAACCGGCGCGAATCACCCGTGCGAGACCGGATTCCTCGAGGCCAAGTTCGGCGAGAAATTCGGCACGGTCTTCCGGCTCCATTTCGACCAGTTCGGATTCGATCGCGGCGGAGACGATCACCGCTTCGGCACCCTCGGCCTTGGCTTTTTCAAACACGGCGGCGCTCAGCTCATTGCCTTTTGCGGCATCGGCTTCGCTGACGTTGCAGACATAAAGCACCGGCTTGGCGGTCAGCAGCTGCGACTGGTCGAAAATCCGCTGCTCTTCCTCGCCTTCGGGCTGGGTCAGTCGGGCTGGCTTGCCTTCGCGCAGCAATTCGAGCGCCTGGCCCAATACGCTGGCGGCAATCTTGGCTTCCTTGTCGCCGCTTGTGGCTTTTTTCTGGAAGGCAGGAACGCGCTTCTCGAGGCTTTCGAGATCGGACAGCAATAATTCGGTCTCGACCACTTCCGCATCCGAAATCGGATCGATCTTGTTCGCGACATGCTGGATATCGTCATCCTCGAAACAGCGCAGCACATGGACGATGGCATCGACTTCGCGGATGTTGCCGAGGAACTGATTGCCCAGGCCTTCTCCCTGCGACGCGCCTTTGACGAGGCCGGCGATGTCGACAAAGGCGAGCTGCGTTTCAATGATCTTGGCGCTGTTGGCGATTTTCGCGATCTGGTCGAGCCGTGGATCGGGCACCGCAACCTGGCCGACATTCGGCTCGATCGTGCAAAATGGATAGTTCGCCGCCTGCGCTGCCTGTGTCTCGGTCAGTGCATTAAAAAGCGTTGATTTTCCGACGTTGGGCAAGCCAACGATACCGCATTTGAAACCCATTGTAATACTCCGTCATGCTGAACCTGACTCGGCATCCCGTGCCAAATCGTTCAAAAGTTGCGCATATACGCTCTGGACCCTGAATCAAGTTCAGGGTGACGATTTTGTTCTAAACTGCCCGCTATTCCTGCATCCGCATCGCGACTTCGCTCATGAAGCGCGCGTCGTCATTCTTCGCCAGCCAGTCCGCCTCCGCAGCGATCACACCCAGCATATCCGCCAGATCGTCAATTTCCGATTTGGCGTAATTGCCCAGAACATGGCCGGTCACCCGCGCCTTGTGTCCGGGATGGCCGATGCCGATTCGTACGCGGCGGAATTCGGGGCCGATATGGGCGATCATTGATCTTATGCCATTATGACCGGCCGCGCCGCCGCCGCGTTTGACCTTTATCCGGAACGGCTCGAGGTCGAGCTCATCGTAGAAGACGGTGACATCCTCCGGTTGCAATTTGTAGAAATCCAGCGCGGCGCGCACGCTTTGGCCGCTTTCATTCATGAAAGTCGCGGGCTTGAGCAGGACGAGCTTTTCGCCGCCCAGCCGCGCCTCCATGGTCCAGCCCTTGAACTTCTGTTTCGGGGCGGGAAAACCATGCACTTCTTCGAGCGCGTCGATCACCATGAAGCCGACATTGTGCCGGTGCATCGCATATTGCGCGCCCGGATTGCCAAGGCCGACCCATAGTTGCATTTTCTAACGCTCTTCCAGCTCGCCTTGAGCTTGTTGAATGACAAAAAAACCGCCCATGCTTTGTAAACGTAGCATGGACGGTTTTTCGTTACATTGTTTGATGGCTGAAGGTCTAGCTGTCTTCGCCCTCGACCGTATCGGCATCCTGCTCGGTGACTTCTGTTTCACCGGCTTCATCTTCTTCGGCTTCGTCGTCAGAAGATTTCAGAGCAGATGGTGCGGTTACACCGGCAATGGTAAAGTCGCGATCGGTGATCGAGCTTTCAGCGCCGGTTGGCAGGGTGATGCTGGAGATATGGATCGAATCGCCGATTTCGAGACCGGTGACATCGATTTCGATCTGGTCAGGGATATGATCCGCATCGCACATCAGGTCGAGTTCGTGACGAACAACGTTCATGACGCCGCCACGTTTCAGGCCAGGAGATTCTTCTTCGTTGATGAAGACAACAGGAATATTGACCTGAACCTTCGCGCCCTTTGCAAGGCGGAAGAAGTCAACATGGAGCGGACGGTCGGTGACCGGATCAAAAGCAACATCTTTTGGCAGTGTCCGGGTTTTCTTCCCGTCGACTTCGACTTGAACCAGCGAGTTCATGAAGTGGCCGGTACCAAGAAGCTTGTTCAATGCACGCTCTTCAACGTGGATTGCGATGGCTTCTTTCTTGTCGCCATAAATAACGGCGGGGATACGGCCTTCACGACGCAGTGCACGGGAGGCTCCCTTGCCAGCCCGTTCGCGTGGCTCGGCTGAAATAGTCAGCTGATCACTCATAATGTTGCTCCAAAAATAAAGTTTTGTTAGATTTCCGCCACGCCTCCAGGGTGCTCATGGTCGGAAAGAGGGCGCTATAAGGTCGGAACATCGCAAAAGCAAGGGGTTTGCGGCACCGGATCAGGTCTAGCGGAAAAAGCCGATCTGGGAGCTTGTCGCCAGCAATGTGCCGTTTTGCGACCATATCTCGACCCGTCCGTCGGTGGCGCTGTTTCTAACCGTCGCGCCGGTCACCCGCAGCAGCATGAATTCGCTTCCGGCAGCCGCCAGATCTTCCTCGCTGGCATAAATATAAGTCGCCATTGATACGGTAGAGCCGGGCCGGAATTGTTCGGTGACGAAAAATGTCCGCGGCATTGGCGTATCGAGGATCGAAAGAAGACCGACCCGGTCAACCGGACGGCCGTCCGCTTCCTTGATCCAGACGATTGCTTCGGGCGAATCGTTCACAGCAAAGGGCATGCCCTTGGCAATACGCTGGTCATAATGGGTGACCCATTCGGGCGCCATTGGATTGACCGAGGGCAGGGAAATAGATTCTTCCGGTGATTTGGTCGCCGGCATTTCGACTTGATAGTCGATATCCGTCGGCCGGCGGGTGCTGGTGACGATATCGGCGGCGTTGGTCAGCGAGCCGTTTTGCGACAGTTCCACGCGCCAGAATTGCGTCGACGATCCGGCGCGGAGCAATTTGACCGACAGCTTGACTTCGCCGGGGCCGACGCCGGTCATGTAGACGATCTGCTGAGACACCAAAGGGCCACGGCATTCGGGATGCATCTGGACTGCGCGTCCGGCTATCGCGGCGACCCAGCCACCAAAGGCCATGCCTGTCGGATTGCGATAAACGTCGCTTGCCTGGACCGTGAACAGTCCGTCTTCCAGCGCGACCAGCGCGGTTTCCCGATCAAATATATATGTCATGCTAGGCCCTGATTATTGAATTTTTTCGATTTTATACCCGCGCTTTGCGAGCGTTGCCTGAACCGCATCCGGACCTGCCAGATGGGCTGCGCCAACCGCTACTAAAGATGTGCCGGGGCGTTGCAAGCGTTTGTCCAGCTGCTCCACCCAATCGAGATTGCGCGCGACCAGCAAATATTGGCGGGTCTTGGGGTCGGTAAGGATGCCGGTATCGGACAGTGTCACAATATGTTCCAGATCGCCCGTCATCCAGGCGTTGAACAGCAGTTCGAAGGCCTGCTGGGCATCGTCCGATTCCTCCACCACGCTGGCCAGCATCTTGCGCTGCTGCTCTTCAGGAAGCTTGTCGAAATAGCCGAGTTGCTGTTCGATGGTTTCCAGTGCTTCGATTGGCTTTCCGGCTTTTTCAAACTGGGCGGTGAGCTTTTTCTCGACGCTGCCGGTCGAATCAAGTCCGAGGCCTCTGGTCTGTGCGGATGCCAGCGACAGCGCCGCAGCCCAGGTTTCCATCCGGTTGAGCGTGCGCTCGGAAATATTGGCGGCGTCGATAATCCGGTCGAGGTCATCGTGCAGCTTTGGGTTGATGCGGTCGTCCAGCTTTTTCTGTCCGGGTGAAATCGCCAGCCGGGAAAATATCTTTGCTGCATTCTGGGTGTCTTCCAGGCCCAGCACTTCGATGACCAGTTGGTCCGATTCGGCAATCGCGGCTTCCAGCGCCGGCGTGCGCCATTGCACGTCATCGGGCAGGATATGGATGGTGCCGAACATATAGGCGACGCCGACTTGCCCGGGCCGGGTGCCGCTGACTTTCCAAAGCGCGGGCGTGCCTATCTTGACGGTGTTCAGGGTCACATGATCGGGTGTGTTATTGCAGGCGCCAAGCAGCAACGAAGCGATCAGGGACAGGATGGTGGTAATGATGCGCATATTGCCTATCTGGTGAGAGTGCAGGGAAAAGGAAGGCTGACGGCGAGAATAATCAATATTCGATCCGTTCCGCAACAAGTCCTTTTTGCGCCAGTATCGCTTGCAGACTGCTTTCTCCGGCGAGATGACCGGCGCCGACCGCCATGAATATTGTTCCCGGCTGTCCCATTCGCTGATCGACCCAATTGGCCCAGTTAACGTTGCGATTGACCAGCAGCGTTTCGTAGAGAATCTTGTCTTCCAGTCCGGCGTTCATCAATTCGCCCAGCGCATCGACATTGGCATTGGCCCATTCGGCGACCATCTGCTCCATGCCCTCGGTGGTCTCGTCAATATTATCGACGGTGAAATTGAGAAAGCGAATCTGGACTTCCTTGGGCAAATTGTCGAAAAAACCCAGCTGCTGCTCCGGCGTTTCAAGGCCGGTAATTGTGATAGCCCGGGCCCTGGCCTGGGCCAGCAATTCATCCTCGACTCCCTGATCCGCTGCATATCCGTTGCGCATCAGCGGGATGAGCGAAAGATTGACGCTGGCGAACCACGGGTCGAGCGGATCGAAGGAGGTGACCGGCAGGTTCAGCTTGGTCATTGTTGCTTCATAATCGGCGCGGTCTTCTGCGGTCAATTTGTCGCGCAGCGAAACGCCGGTCTTGTCGATCGCCATTTCATTGACGATTTTCATCATCGCCGCTGCGTCGGGTTTGATCATTTCGACAATCAGTTCGTCGGATGCCTCAAAACTGTCCTTCACCGCCTCGTCGAACCAACTCATTCCGGGTTTCAGGATGTGGACGGTGCCGAACAGATAGATGGTCGTGTCCTCGTCCCTGATTACCCAGAGCGCGGGATCTGCATCATCCGGCATCACGGCGGGTATATAATCAACGGCGGATTCGGCTTCATCCATCGTCGCGGGACCCGCATCGCTACCGGTGCTGGCAATATCCTGCTGCGGGGCCGGGCAGGCGGTAAGTGCCAGATATAGCGGGAGGAGTAAGACGTTAAAAAGCCAGTTACGCGGCATGAAGAAATTGCTCCAACAGAAGGTGTGGCGCGCTTCATTGAACAATTGATGGCAAATGCCCAGTAAAAATTGACGCAAAAATTGGCCGATAATGAGGTGGCACTGGCGAGCGTGCCGCAAATCTGTTAACCGAATGGTTAAATCAAGGAGTTTCCCGATGAGCACGATTCACGCCCGCACCTGTCATATCTGCGAAGCCAATTGCGGCGTATTGGTCGAGGTCGAGGGGCGGGAGATACTCTCGATCAAGGGCAATCCCGATCATGTGCTGAGCCGGGGGCATATCTGTCCCAAGGCGACCGCTATCGCCGATTTGCAGGATGATCCGGACCGCTTGCACAAGCCGGTGAAAAAGGTCGATGGCCAGTGGCAGGAAATTGGCTGGGAACAGGCTTTTACCGAAATCGCCGCGAAAATGACCGCGCTCAAGGGGCAGGGCGCCAAGCCCGCCATGTATATGGGCAATCCTGCGGCGCATGATTATGGCATTTCGACCCAGATCAGTACCTTGCGCCGGGCGATCGGCCTGAAAAATATCTATTCCGCCTCGACGCTGGACCAGATTCCGCATCATGTCGTGCAATATCATATGTACGGCCATGTCAGTCTTGCCGCAGTGCCGGATATAGACCGCAGCCAGTATCTGCTGATCATTGGCGGCAATCCGGCTGCGTCCAATGGCAGCATCTGGACCGTACCCGACTTCAAGAAGCGGGTGAAGGAAATGCAGGCCCGCGACGGCAAGCTGGTCGTCGTCGACCCGCGCCGGACCGAGACCGCCAAACTGGCCGATGCGCATCATTTCGTGAAGCCGGGGACGGATACGGCGCTGTTGATCGGGATATTGAAAAGCGTGTTTGATGCCGGGCTGGTCGATACCTCCCGACTCGATGCGATACTGGATGATAGCTGGAGCGCCATCGCGCCGGCGATTGCGGGCTTCGATATGGAGCAACTGTCTGCCCATTGCGGAATTTCCGTTGTCGCCATGAAGGATATGGCCGCGCATCTGGCCGCTGACCAGCCTGCCGCGATTTATGGCCGCATGGGTGTCTCGGTCTGCGAATATGGCACGCTCAACCAGTGGCTGATCCAGGTGATCAATATCGCATCGGGTAATCTCGACCGGGTCGGCGGCACGATGGTGCCGGAACCGGCGCTCGACACGATCAATCTGGTGGGCAGAGGCTCGGTGCGCACGGCGGACACCGTTCGTGGCGTCATGCCGTCGGTGATGAGCGAACTGCCGATGGTCACCTTCGCCGATGAAATGCTGCGCGACGAAGACGATAAAGAGCGGATTCGCTCGCTGTTCGTGGTCACCGGCAATCCGGTGCTGTCCGCTCCCGACGGCGCGAAACTGGACAGGGCGCTGGAAAGACTCGACCTGATGGTCTCGTTCGACATGTATGTCACCGCAACCAGCCGCCACGCCGACTATATATTGCCGCCCTGTGGACCGCTGGAGAAGGATCATTATCCGTTTTTCTTCGGGCCGCTGGCGATCCGCAACTATGCCAGCTACTCGCCGGCAATTTTCGAACTGCAGGATGGCGAGAAGACCGACTGGGAGATTATCGCGGAACTGGCGCGGGAAATATTGGCCCAGGACGGGCAGGATGTTCCCAATATCCGCGAACCGCGCGATGTGCTTGACGGTATGTTGCAAAGCTCGCCCGCCGGCCTGACGCTGGCGGAAGTCGAAGCGGCACCCAATGGCATCGATCTCGGCCCGCTGCGCCCGTGCATGGCCGAGCGGCTGCGCACCGAGGACAAGATGATCCAGTGCGCCCATCCCGATTTTCTAGCCGAACTGCAGCGCTTCGCCGCGTCGCTCGATAACGAGCAACCGGACGCTCTCCGCCTGATCGGCCGCCGCCATGTCCGCCAGAACAACAGCTGGCTGCATAATAGCAAGCGACTGCTGAAAGGGCCCGATCGTTGCACCCTGATGATCCATCCAGATGAGGCGGCGCGGCGCGGGCTAGTTGATGGCGGCATGGCGTCAGTCACCAGTCGGGTGAACAGCGTCGAAATCCCGGTCGAGGTCACCGATGACGTCATGCCGGGCGTTGTGTCGATCCCGCATGGCTTCGGCCATGGCCGCAAAGGCGTCGGCCTGTCGGTAGCGCGCGAAAAACCGGGGGTTTCGATCAATGATCTGACCGATACGGAGGTGTTTGATCCGCTATCCGGCAATGCCGTCTTGAATGCGGTTTCGGTGACGGTGGAGCGCGCAGAAGAAATGGTGGCGGCGGAATGATGTCGTCATCGGAATAATCTCGTCATCCTGAACTTGTTTCAGGACCTCCAAAGGCAGCGCGTGATCTCAAGGGGTCCTGAAACGGGTTCCGCCTGACGAATAAGGTCGCAGTCGGACCAATCCTCCCTTGACCCTAGTGCCCTCCTTCGCCAAAGCAGCGCGTAAATATTGCACTCGCGAAGAAAGCCCTGAAATTGTCCGATACGAGGCCTCTCAGCTTCCAGCAGATCATCCTGAAACTCCACAATTACTGGAGCGACAAGGGCTGCGTGATATTGCAGCCTTATGATATGGAAATGGGCGCCGGCACCTTCCATCCCGCAACAACCCTGCGCGCGCTGGGGCCTGATCCGTGGAACGCCGCTTTTGTCCAGGCCTGCCGCCGTCCAACCGATGGTCGCTATGGCGAAAATCCGAACCGGCTGCAGCATTATTACCAATATCAGGTGGTGCTCAAACCATCGCCGCCGGACATCCAGCAGCTTTATCTCGACAGCCTTGTCGCGATCGGTATCGATCCGATGCTGCACGACATCCGCTTCGTCGAGGACGATTGGGAAAGCCCGACTCTCGGCGCATGGGGCCTCGGCTGGGAAGTCTGGTGCGACGGCATGGAAGTCACCCAGTTCACCTATTTCCAGCAAATGGGCGGCTTTGACTGCAAGCCGGTGGCCGGTGAGCTGACCTACGGGCTCGAACGGCTGGCCATGTATATCCAGAATGTCGACAGTGTTTACGATCTGGATTTCAACGGTAATGGAGTGACTTACGGCGATGTCTTCCTGGATAATGAGAAGCAGATGTCGGAATGGAATTTCGAAATAGCCAATACCGAGACTTTGTTCGACCTGTTCAACAAGGCGGTCGGCGAATGCGAAAATTGCCTCGAAGCAAAGCTTCCGATTCCGGCCTATGAGCAGGCGATCAAGGCGAGCCACGTGTTCAACCTGCTGCAGGCGCGCGGCGTGATCAGCGTTCAGGAACGGGCCAGCTATATGGGCCGTGTCCGCGATCTGGCCAAAGGCAGCTGTGAAGCGCATATGGAAAAAAACGGGTGGGCCGCGTGATGGGTCATCAGTTCCGTCATCCTGAACTTGTTTCAGGACCCCTTGAGATTGCGCGCTTGCCGAACGAGATCCTGAAACAAGTTCAGGATGACGAGTGTCAGGGAGGAAATAGATGACCGATTTCCTTCTCGAACTGCTTTCCGAAGAAATCCCCGCCCGCATGCAGGCCAAGGCACGCATCGACCTCGAACGCCTGTTCACCGCGCAAATGGCGGAAGCAGGCCTGGAAGCCGGTGCTATCACCGTCTATTCGACGCCAAGACGACTTGCCCTCATCGCCAGGAACCTGCCCGAGCAGACCGAAGCGGTCAGCGAGGAAGCCAAAGGGCCGCCGGAAGCGGCGCCAGACCAGGCTGTCGAGGGGTTCTGCCGCAAGAACGGCGTTACTCGCGAACAGCTCGAAGTGCGTGACGTCAAAGGGCGTCCGACTTTGTTCGCGGTGATCAACAAGCCAGGCCGCGATACCAAGGATGTTCTGGCGGAAGCCATTCCTGCGATCATCAAAGCCTTTCCATGGCCGAAATCGATGCGCTGGGGTGACGCCAGCGCGTCAACCGAAAGCCTGCGCTGGGTGCGGCCGCTGAGCGGGATCGTTGCGATATTCGGCGATGATCTGGTAGAGTGCGAAATTGACGGCATGACGTCAGGCTATGATACTGTCGGACATCGCTTTCATCATCAGGGCATGATCACCATAGGGAATGCCGGGGACTATGCCGAAAAGCTCCGCGCCTGCCACGTTCTGGTCGATCATGAAGAGCGCCAAAACATCATCCGCGATGGTGCTGCCAAGGCGGCAGCCGATGCCGGCCTTGATCTGGTCGAGGACGAAGGTCTGGTGATCGAGAATGCCGGTCTGACCGAATGGCCTGTGCCGTTGCTCGGGTCGTTCGACCCTGCTTTCCTCGATGTCCCCGAAGAGGTGATCCAGCTGACCGCCCGGGTGAACCAGAAATATTTTATCTGCCGCGACAAAAAGGGCGCTTTGGCCCCGAATTTTGTCTGCACGGCGAATATCGACGCCAGTGATGGCGGCAAGGCAATTACGGCAGGGAATGAAAAAGTCCTCGCTGCGCGGCTCTCCGACGCCAAATTCTTCTGGGAACTTGACCAGAAGGCCAAGTTGGAGGATCATGCGAAAAAATTGAGCAACATTGTGTTCCACGAGAAATTGGGAACGGTTGCCGACAAGGTAGAGCGTGTAGTCAAGTTGGCTGAGTGGTTGGCGTCTTTAGAAGGGACTGGGTTACTCCGTGCCAACCCAGAACAGACTCAACTGGCTGCACGTCTCTGCAAAGCTGATCTCGTCACCGAAATGGTCGGCGAGTTCCCCGAGCTGCAAGGCTTGATGGGCGGCTATTATGCAGAGAAAGAAGGGCTTCCGATAGAAGTCTCACACGCGATCAGAGATCATTACAAGCCGGTCGGGCAGGGCGACGATGTGCCCACCGATCCGGTGACGGTTTGGGTGAGTTTGGCGGATAAGCTGGACACTTTGTTTGGTTTTTTTGTTATCGATGAACGGCCGACGGGCAGTAAAGATCCCTTTGCACTTAGGCGGGCTGCCATATCGGCTAACTCTTTGATTCTGGAGAATGGAATTAGGATTGGTTACTGGGAATTGCTCTCAGCTTGGTTCTATTTTTCGGCAGATGGAAATCATCCAGAATCTATGGTTTTTCAACGGTTAGCGAAAGGCAGCGAACCAAAACAACTAGTGGAAGCACTGGCTGAGGATTTTGATAATTGGTATTTGCTCGATTCATTTACGTTTGGCGATAACATAAATGAGATATTTGATGATCTGTTCACGTTCATTGCCGACCGCCTGAAAGTCCAGCAACGCGAAGCGGGTGTCCGTCATGATCTGATCGACGCAGTGTTCGCGCTGGGCGGTGAAGATGATCTGGTGCGCTTGCTCGCCCGCGTGAAGGCCTTGCAGGCTTTTGTGGAAACTACGGATGGCGTGAACCTGCTCGCCGGTTACAAGCGGGCTTCGAATATTTTGAAGAAAGAGGGTGCCACCAGTGCCCCTGCGGAGGCAGGGGCCCATCTCCCGACCTCTGATCTTGACGCACCGGTCCGTGATGGACTCCTGCCTGCGCAGGAGCACAATGTCCTTTCCTACACGCCCGAAAAAGCGGAAAAGGCGCTCATAGACGCGCTAGATGCGGCGCAGCCGGAAGTCACCGCCGCGATCGAGGCAGAGCAGTTTGAAGCAGCGATGACCGCGCTGGCCGCACTGCGCGGACCAATTGATCAGTTTTTCGAGGATGTGACCGTGAACGACGATGACGAAGCAAAGCGTGAAGCCCGGCTTGCCCTGCTGGCACGCTTCCGCAACGCCGTCCACCAAGTCGCTGATTTCTCTCAGATTGAGGGCTAGAAGATATTTGATTCATAACAGTGTAAAGTTTGTAAAGTTTGACGGCGGGTTTTTTCGCTAGAGCGACCCGACCAACAAGACCCTTTCTTTAAAGTGAGGGGATCCAGGGGTGAAATATGCGGAAAGGGGCTCGATGGCACTTTCCGGATTTTTACGGCACGGCATCACCCCGACCTTTTCTCTGAAGAGAAGGGGCTAACATATGGAGTTGAAAGCAAGAATGACCCAATATGTATATCGTTTCGGTGGCGGCATGGACGCAGATGGCGCACCAGGTGATTCCACAGAGGCCCGCAACCTGCTCGGTGGCAAGGGCGCCAATCTCGCCGAAATGGCCAATATCGGCCTGCCGGTTCCTCCCGGTTTCACGATCTCCACTGAAATGTGTACGCGCTATTATGCCGAAGGCGGCCAATATCCCGACAGCGTCCGCGATGAAGTCGCGCAGGGCGTCGCCCATATCGAATCGGTGACCGGCAAGAAATTTGGTAATGCCGCCGATCCGTTGCTGGTATCCGTGCGCTCCGGCGCCCGCGCCTCGATGCCCGGCATGATGGACACCGTACTCAATCTTGGTCTGAACGACGACACCGTCGAAGGTCTGGCCAAGACCTCCGGTGACGAACGGTTCGCCTGGGACAGCTACCGCCGCTTCATCCAGATGTATTCCGATGTCGTGCTCGAACTCGACCATGATGCATTTGAAGAAGCGTTGGAAATTATCAAGGAAGACAATGGCTTCTTCACCGATACCGAGATGGAGTCGAAGCATTGGAAAGTCCTGGTCGCGGAATATAAGGGCCTGGTCGAGAAACTCTGGGGCAAGCCTTTTCCGCAGGACGTCAATGACCAGCTATGGGGCGCGGTCAGCGCCGTATTCGGCAGCTGGCAGGCGGACCGGGCAAAAGTCTACCGCCGTCTTAACGATATTCCCGGCGAATGGGGCACAGCGGTCAACGTCCAGGCGATGGTATTCGGCAATATGGGCGAAACCAGCGCGACCGGCGTTGCCTTCACCCGCAATCCGGCTACCGGCGAGAGCGCTTATTATGGCGAATGGCTGATCAACGCACAGGGCGAGGATGTCGTCGCCGGCATCCGCACCCCGCAATATCTCTCCAGGGCCGCGCGCGAACTGGCCAATGCCAAGCCGCTGTCGATGGAAGAGGCGATGCCGGAGACCTACAAGGAACTGACCGACGTATTCGACCTGCTCGAACGCCATTATCGCGACATGCAGGATATCGAATTCACCGTCGAGCGCGGCAAATTGTGGATGCTGCAAACCCGCTCGGGCAAGCGCACCGCCAAGGCGGCACTGAAAATCGCGGTCGACATGGCCCATGACGGCCTGATCACCGAGGAAGAAGCGGTGATGCGCGTCGATCCGATGGCGCTCGACCAGTTGCTCCACCCGACGCTCGATCCCGAAGCCAAACGTGATGTGCTGACCACCGGCTTGCCGGCTTCTCCCGGTGCTGCCAGCGGCCTGATCGTGTTCGACAGCGACACCGCCGAACGGCGCACGGAAATGGGCGATGACGTCATCCTGGTGCGGACCGAAACTTCGCCGGAAGATATTCACGGCATGCACGCGGCCAAGGGCATATTGACCGCGCGTGGCGGCATGACGTCACATGCCGCTGTCGTTGCCAGAGGCATGGGAAGACCTTGTGTTTCAGGTGCCGGTACGGTTTCGATCAACAATGAAACCAAGGTCATGAAGGTTGGCGACCGCGAGCTTAAAGAAGGCGATATGCTGACCATTGACGGCAGCAACGGTCAGGTCATGGCCGGCCGTGTCGATACGATCCAGCCGGAACTGGTCGGCGATTTCGGCGTCCTGATGGTCTGGGCCGACAAGGTCCGCCGTCTTGGCGTCCGCACCAATGCGGAAACCCCGTTGGATTGCCAGGTGGCGCGCGATTTCGGTGCCGAGGGCATCGGCCTGTGCCGCACCGAACATATGTTCTTTGACGCAAACCGTATTACCGCGGTTCGGCAGATGATCCTTGCACCCGACGAAAAGGGCCGGCGCGTGGCTCTGGCGAAATTGCTGCCTGAACAGCGCGATGATTTCCGCCAGATATTTGAAGTGATGGTCGGCCTTCCGGTGACAATCCGTCTGCTCGATCCGCCGCTGCACGAATTCCTGCCGCATCAGCAGTCGGAGTTCGAGGAAGTCGCAAAAGCCGCCGATGTCGGCGTCGAAACGCTGAAGCAGCGGGCCAATGAGTTGCACGAATTCAACCCGATGCTCGGCCACCGTGGCTGCCGTCTTGGCGTCACTTATCCCGAAATCTACGAAATGCAGGCACGGGCGATATTCGAAGCGGCCTGTGAAGTGGCAGAAGCCAGCGGCGAAGCCCCGATTCCTGAAGTCATGATCCCGCTCGTCGCGACTGCGCGCGAACTGGAACTGATGAAGGATGTGGTCAACCGCATGGCGAAGGAAGTCTTTGCCGAAAAAGGTCGCGAGATTGAATATCTCGTCGGTACGATGATCGAATTGCCGCGCGCAGCCTTGATGGCGGGCGCGATTGCCGAACATGGCGAGTTTTTCAGCTTTGGCACCAACGACCTTACCCAGACCACCTTGGGCGTCTCCCGTGATGATGCAGGCCGGTTCCTGACCCAATATGTCGACAAGGGAATCTTCCCGCGCGATCCGTTTGTCAGCCTCGATATCGAGGGTGTCGGCCAATTGATCGAAATCGCGGCCGAACGGGGCAGGGCAGCGCGACCCGGCATCAAGCTTGGCATTTGCGGCGAACATGGCGGTGATCCGGCTTCGATCGCCTTCTGCGAGAAAACCGGCCTCGATTATGTCAGTGCATCGCCTTATCGCGTGCCGATTGCACGTCTGGCAGCGGCACAGGCGGCGCTGCAGAACAAATAGAATCATGCACTCCGCACGGGATGCGGAGGGCAGGCGGCAAGACAATTCTGCCTCATTCAGGCCTCCGTATCCGGCGGTGAGCGCGAACGAGGCAAGATTGTTTTGATTGTAGGGCCGGCAACGCAAATTATGGGTTGCCAGCGGGGAGTTCACCCCCTATCTGCACCGTCTGGTTAGCGCCCATAGCTCAGCTGGATAGAGTACTTGACTACGAATCAAGGGGTCGGGAGTTCGAATCTCTCTGGGCGCACCACCTTTCCTTATTTTATCGGATCATGCCCCAAGGTGCACTTGCGCGGGGCCCGATGCTGGCCTAGTTTATCGGCAACAAATCCGATGAACTGAAGGACCTGTCTTGGCCGATTATTCCCAATCCATTATCGACGCTCTTGCGGAGCGCGAAGCCCAGAAAATTCCGGTACCCGACGAGGTTCAGGAAGCGGTGCGGACGCTGTTGCGCTGGTCCGGCGAAGACCCGGAACGCGAAGGCCTGATTGACACGCCGAAGCGTGTGGCGCGGGCCTGGAAGGAATATTGCGAAGGCTATGCCGAGAACCCCGCCATGCACTTGGCGCGGACCTTCGAGGAAGTCGGCGGCTATGACGAGCTGGTGTTGCTCAAGGACATCCCGTTCCATTCCCATTGCGAACATCATATGGCACCGATCATCGGCAAGGCGAGCATCGCCTATATGCCGACCGACAAGGTCGTCGGTATCTCCAAGCTGGCGCGTGTACTCCATGGATTCGCGCGGCGGTTGCAAGTGCAGGAAAGACTGACCGCGGAAGTAGCCGAATGTATCTGGGAAAATCTGAAGCCTGACGGAGTCGCCGTCGTGATCGAAGCAAGCCACAGTTGCATGACCGCGCGCGGTGTGCGTACGCCGGGCGTCTCGATGACCACCAGCCGTTTGCTCGGCTGTTTCCTCGAGGATGCGCGTAGCCGTGAGGAAGTCATGAGCCTGATGGGCTATTGAGCTCAGGCTTGATCTCGAGGCCTGCTGTCAGCTTCTGCTGACCACATAAATCACAATGACTGGATCAAGGGCCGTTGCAGCGAGCTGAATTGCTTGAATAGGTCTGCACGTCCGGCAATCTTATCAAAGGGCGTGCGAATCGCTGCTCAAACCAGTCGGCAAAGAAAAAGCCCGGGTCTGGTAGCCATCTTGCGATGGTCCGGACCCGGGCTTTCTATATTAAAGTCAGAAGAGACTATTCCTTGGTTTCGGAATCGTCCTGTTCTGCTGTTTCTGTGGCTTCCGGAGCGGCTTCTGCATCTGCATCGGCTGCGACAGCTTCTTCACCGTCATCTTCGCTTTCAGGCGAAAGCGCAGCAGCGGCCAGTTCAGCCTGATCATCTTCAAACATCTGTGCGATCACGTCGACGCCGTCCTTCTGAAGATCAGCTTCGTCATCCGAACGGGCGACATTGGCCTGAATGTTGACGTTGACTTCCGGGTGGAGGCGAACGCGAACATCGAAAACGCCGAGTGTCTTGATCGGCTTTTCCAGAATGACCATGCTTTTTTCGACCACGGTGCCCTTGCCGTCAGCGTTCAGCGCTTCGACAATGTCACGTACCGACACGGAACCATAAAGCTGGCCGCTGGCGGACGATGCACGGATCAATACGACCTGCTTGCCATCGATGCTACCGGATGCCGCTTCGGCTTCCGTGCGCTTCGTTTCATTGTCCGCTTCGATCTGCTGGCGATTGGCTTCGAAGATCTTCTTGTTAGCCGCGTTGGCGCGGAGCGCCTTCTTGTTGGGCAGCAGGAAATTGCGAGCATAGCCGTTTTTAACGGTGACGATGTCGCCAATGCTTCCCAGTTTCTCTACGCGTTCAAGCAAAATAATATCCATTGTTTCGCTCCTACTTCACGAGATATGGCAGCAGGCCGAGATGGCGTGCGCGTTTGATAGCTTTGGAAAGCTCGCGCTGCTTCTTGGCGGAAACTGCGGTGATACGACTTGGTACGATCTTGCCGCGTTCGGAAATGAATCCCTGCAGCGTCTTTACGTCTTTATAGTCGATGGGCTTTGCGTTCTTGCCGGAAAAGGGGCAGCTTTTGCGGCGACGGAAAAATGGACGTCCCATGTTTTAACTCCTTCTCTGGCTTAATTGTCGTCGCGGCGCGGTTTGCGTTCGCGATCACGTTCGGGTTTACGCATCATCACGGACGGGCCTTCTTCATGCTCGTCGACGCGGATGGTCAGGAAACGGATGACATCTTCGTTGATCCGGGTCTGGCGTTCGAGTTCCAGGACAACGCTGCCCGGTGCATCGAGACGCAGCATGACATAATGTGCCTTGCGGTTCTTCTGGATCTTGTAGGCGAGCGTACGCAAGCCCCAGGTTTCGGTCAGAACGACCTTGCCTTCATTCGATTCAACAATTTTGGTGGCTTCCTGCGCAAGAGCATCAACCTGAGACTGGCTCAGATCCTGTCGCGCAAGGAAGACATGCTCATACATTGGCATGCAATCATTCCTTCATTTACCGCCGATCGCTGACGCCGCACCATGCGAACGCCCCTCCGGCTTTCTTCTTTTTCCGGTGATCTGGACAGGCCAAACCGAGCGGAAGCGGCGCCTATGGCGGAATTGGCGGGGGAAAGCAAGTGTGGTTTTGTGCCGGTCCGCTGGTCATCGAATATCCGATGCCAGGCAGCTGCGCTGCTGTTGGTTGGCGACGGAATTGCGGTCGGGACGCTCTGCCTGATCCCTTACAATTCCCACCATCGTGCTTCTCGGTTCGACCATTGTTCTACGGCAGAGAACGAGAGCATGATATTCCGGTATATACGAGCCTAGATGGTGGGCCCGATCCCAAGTCAGCCGCACTTGCAACCTGGAATGCTGCTTCGGCACATACAAGTGTTTACCAATATGCAACACCTCGGGCCTATATCTATGGATGAAATAGTTAAGCGAGAAGAAATCACGAATGGAAGTCGATACATCCATCGGTAATGAAAACCAGGCTATGCCAGCTGCTCGCTCCGGTTCTCGGGGCTTTCTTGGCAAAATCGGCTCCCGGATCGGCGCACAGACACCGGTTGAAACATGCAATCTCAAAGCGTCCGATGCTCTTCTTCTGCTGCAAAATTTCGAGGAAAGTCAGCAAGGCTGGTTTTGGTCGACGGATGCATCGGGAAATCTCACCTATATTACGGAATCTGTCGCCGAGGTGCTTGGCAGCACTTCGCTCGAACTGCTTGGTAAGCCGATTGTTTCGCTGTTTCTGAAGCCGGTGGACAATGATGCCGGCTCCAGGTCCCTGCCATTCATTTTCACCAAGAAAATGCAATTTAACGCCTTGCAAGTACAGGCTGGTAACACGGCCGGGGAGCGCTGGTTGTCGATTTCGGGCAGGCCCCATTTTGACAAGTCAGGCGACTTTCTGGGCTTCCGCGGCAGCGGCAGCGACGTAACCGCGCAACGCAAAGCATCCGACGATACTTCGCGACTGGCGATGTTTGATTCTCTCACCGGGCTTCCTAACCGGGCCAGTATGTCGAAGAAACTGGAGGCCACACTCGCGGCCTACAGGCAACAGAAGCGGACTTGTGCCGTGATGTTGGTCGACCTCGACCGGTTCAAGCAGATCAATGACACATTGGGTCATCCTGCGGGTGACGCATTACTCAAACAGGTGGCAGAACGGCTTCTCAAGATCGTCGGTCAAAGCGGCGAAGTTTGCCGCCTGGGTGGTGATGAATTCCAGATCATGTTGCCGGACTGTGATGACCGGGGAACTCTCGGGGATCTCGCCAGCAAGATCATTGACAGCCTTTCCCAGCCTTATTCGGTCGACGGTCACCGGTGTATCATCGGGGCATCAGTCGGTGTCTCTGTTGCCCCGTTTGACGGACTGTCGAGCGATGATATCGTGAAAAGCGCTGATCTGGCGCTCTATGAGGCGAAGGGCAATGGTCGCGGACGCTTCCGCTTCTATTCCAAAGACCTGAAGCAATCCGCCGAAGACCGGCGCGTGCTGGAAGAAGATTTGCGCGACGCAATAGCAAAGAACGAACTCGAGCTCGTCTATCAGCCGATCGTCAACACCAAGACCAATATCGTCGAGGGCTTCGAAGCGTTAATGCGATGGAACCATGGGGAACGGGGGCTGATTTCTCCGACTCTGTTCATTCCCATTGCCGAAGATGCCAATCTTATCTGGCAACTGGGGGAATGGGCCATACACAGGGCCTGTGAAGATGCCGCCAAATGGCCTGGAAAAGCCAGGGTGGCAGTGAATGTTTCGGCCAGCCAGTTCGCCAATGACCGCTTTCCCGCGATTGTCGATGCAGCGCTTGGCGCATCAGGCCTGGCTGCCGAAAGGCTTGAGCTGGAGATCACGGAAGGCGTGTTTCTAGCCGAAACCAATGAAACCACTGCCATGTTCGAGGCTCTCAAAAACAGGCAAGTGCGTCTGGTTCTGGATGATTTCGGAACCGGCTATTCCTCCCTGAGCTATTTGCAGACAGCCCCGTTCGACAAAATCAAGATCGATCAGAATTTCGTTCGCGGCGCCACCGAGCCGGGATCGCGCAATGGCGCGATCATTTCGGCTATTGTCGCGCTGGCGGAAGCGCTCGGATTGGACACAACGGCCGAGGGCATCGAAACGCTCGACGAATTCGAGCTGATAAGCAAGCTGAACGTCAGTCATGTCCAGGGTCATATCTGCAGCAAGGCGGTGAGCCAAGCGACGTTGATCGAGAATCTGGAGGGCGGAAGCTGGAGGATTGAACCTTCAGGTCCGCGGCATCATCGCAACGACCGTCTGTCGATGTACCGCAAGGTGCGGATGATCCATGAAAATCATGTCTATTCCATCGTCATTCGCAACCTGTCGGTCACCGGCGCTCTGGTTGATGGATTGTACAATGTACCGGTCGGTACAAAATTCGTGATCGACTTTGGCGATGGCCAGCTTGCGGTAGCGACGGTCAGCCGGTCGAGCGGCAATCAGCAGGGGATTGAATTTGAAACGCGACTGGTCAGTGACGGCAATGGCGGACTGTGCACCAGCCGACGCGTATCGCCCTATCTGATCGCCGAAGCCGGTCTGGAAGTCCCCAATATGCCCGCGGGATATGTTCCGACGTCGAAAATCGACAAGGATTCGCTTTCGGTCCCCGCGTTCAGCACCGTCGCAGACTGGAAAGCTACCCAGATCAAACCAAAATAAGCGGGAATTTTCGAGCGAGGGTTCGGGATCCGCTTTCTTCCGCGAAAATTCCGTCAGAATGCCCGCGTGATACCTATCTCGGTGGCAACGCGGTCGAAGTCATAGATGCCGACGGTGGACTTGTTTCGCTCGTAGGAAAGGCGGAGCAGGGGGGCAAAGCCCTTGAAAGTGAATTGCCGGAATGTGCTGCTGAGCGAAATATTGTAGCGGTCGTCGATCCGTCTGCGCGGGAACAGGAACAGCCGCTTGTCGGCCTCCAGATGGCTGTAACCCAGTGAGCCGACGACCGTGGTTTTGCCCAGTTCCCGATAAGCGAATATGTTGACCGAACCCGATGCGGTTGCATAGCCGGGGTCGAGCAGGTCCTGGCGCACCGCGTTGATCGACAGTCCCGCGCCGAATTTAGCCGATATCGCCCGTTCGTACGATAGTGACGCTGCATAGATTTCGCCATCTTGCAGATTATTGCGGCGGTTATTGCTGTGACCGATGGAGCCGTTGAACGTCGCCTGCGCCTTGTTTCCCATCGGATGTTGAACGTTGACTGCGACGTTGACTGTGTCCGCATAAGGATCATTGCCGTACCAGCGATAGCTGTAACCCACACTCGGGCTGATCCGGTCTTTCCCCGATCGCATTTCCGGGCCTGCCTGTATGCCGAGCGAAATGTCGTTGAACTGGCTTTTCTTGTAGAGATCACCATCGCCCGAGATCCGGACGAGCAGATTGGACCGCTTGTCGATCCCGGTGCGAAAATAGGCTTGACCCTTTAACGACAAACCAATTCCCGACTGCGCCTGCGCGTCTTCCGACAGATCGAATTGCGCGATGATCGTGTCGAGTGTCGTTGACTGTGTCGCGCGGTTGATATTGCTGTCCGGGGCGAGGGCGATCTCGACTGACAGGCCGAAAGGCTTCCGTGAGCGCAAAGCACTGGTGTAAATGCTGACCAGCCGGGCGACTTCGGGCGGCAAACCGGCAGCCTGCGCCTGACGCAACTCCCGGGCCGCGCCCGACATGTCGCCCATCAGCGCCAGGATGCGTGCCAGTTCCAGACGGACCCGGGCGGCATCGGGTTTCTCGTCGAGTATCTGGCGCAGCAGAACGGCGGCATCGGTGTTGCGATTCTGCCCTGCGAACAACAGCGCGAGGCGAAAGCGCGCTTCGGTGCGCAATTCGAGATCCGGATTGGAGGCAAGGGCGCGATAGGCGGTTTCGGCTGTCGGATAGTCACCACGGTCGCGCGCTTCATCGGCGAAAGCGAAGAGTTGAGAAACCGACATATCGATCGACGACAGCTGTTGTTCCTGTGCATGTGCCGGAGCCAATGCGACAATGGGGACAGTTGCGCAGGTGATTGCAAATAGCCTGACCGGTGAATAATAGGGCAAGTTCTATGTTCCGAGCTATAATTTATTGGTAAAAGGGAAAGTGAACTCACGGTCCTTTGGCACCGGCAACGGCGCCATATATCGAGAAATTCTCCACGGTGCCATCAACGTCCCCGTTGCCGTTGAGTATGAAAACATAGCCGAATTCCGATGCGGCAGGGCCGAAGAATGAACCGGAAAACGCCCCGTTTGTGAAAATGCCGTCGGCAGTAAAATCGCCATCAAAACTGGATCTCCGTTATTTAGCGGCTCTCTGTTCCTTCGGCGCTGTTTGTGGAGCTGCAGCGGTGGTACCGAGATTGCCCCCGCGAAAATATTAGTACCGCCCTGCTCATTTATTGCTTGATGCCGTAAACATATCCCGACGCGGCCAGATCACCAAAGGCGCCGTTGACCGTCCGGAGATCATATACATAGCCGAACTCCAGCGCCTGCGGCCCGAAAAAGGCTCCGAAGAAATTGCTGGAGCCCAGGGAAACAGAGCCGCTAGCCGGGGAGAAGGAACCACCAAATGTATTTGCTCCTGCGTTCAACAGACCCGTGCCGTTGAATATGCCCAGCGCAACGTCAGGCTGTCCTGCGGTCGGGCCGCCGGTCAACGGGTTGAACAAGACTCCGGTCAGCATCAGATCGGTCGCAATCGCACCAGTGGCAAAATCTGCCGACAATGTTGCGGTGGAATGGGACAAGTCATAGAAAACCGGTGCAGCGGCAGCAGAAGCCGTGGACGCGACACCGCCAACCCCGGTTTTATAGGTAGCACTGCCGGTGGTGGGAACATCGCCGGTCTTGGTGGAAACGCCCAGCATCGCAAATGCGAAGACGTTCGGCGTCGAAGTTGTACCCGTATTCCATGCGCTGATCCGGGTGTAAGTAAGAGGAACGCTGTTCACCTTGGGAACGCTGATGATGAAGACATTGGGCTGGCCGGCAGATGGCTTGCTGTAGATCAGCGCATCGGCATCATTTCGCGTTATTTCGCTTTGCACAAAGGTCTGGCTATGCGTCACTGGCGCACCCGTCGCGACATTCAGCAAGCCCGAAACGGTATAGCTGTTGTTGGTCGCGTCAAAGTCGATTGTATAGCCACTGCCAAAAGCTTGGGAGGGAGAATTTATCGCACCTTCTCCACTCGATACAATCGGCATCGTTACGGAAGCCGTCTGGAAAAGCTGGTCTCCGGTCAGGTCGGCAAATTTGGTATAGGTGGGCTCCGGTGTGGGTGTTGGTGTCGGGGTGGGAGTAGGCGTGGATGCAACGCCTCCTCCGCTTCCGCCACAAGCGGAGAGTGTCAACATGGCGCCTAAAAACAGTATTTTCTTCACGACAATCTCCCCAGCTTGACATGTTGTCAATATTGACCGGATTGGCTCATTTAAGGGAGCTGTCAATAGTATAAATGATTCAATATTTCATCTATACGTATTTTGGTCGTTTTTTGGCGCAAGTACTCGTCTTTAGCGTGGGTCAGGGGCGGGATCCGATCCTGCCCGAGCATCAACGTCCTGCTTCACAGCGGGCAGGGATATCATGTCTGCGTGAGCAGCTATTTCTTCCTGTTCAAAAATCCAAACATATCGCCGCCGATCTTTCGCATCTGGATTTCTTCCGCGCCTTCGGTGATCCGGTAACGGCGGTGATGCCGGTAGATATGTTCGAACGGTTTGTGGCGGGAATAGCCCATGCCGCCATGGACCTGCATCGCGCGGTCGGCGGCGTCACAGCACAGACGGTTCGCGCGATAGTTGCACATGCTGACGTGGGCGGAGAGATATTTGGCGACATCGGGTTTCGGCATGGTGTCCATCTTGGCCGCTGTCGCGTAGATCAGCTGGCGTAACATCGCGGCCTCTGTGTGCAGTTCGACCAGCGGAAACTGGATGCCCTGATTGACCGACAAGGGCTTGCCGAACGGTTTACGTTCACCGGCATATTTCACCGATTCATCGATGCAATATTGCGCGGCACCGAGCGAAGAAGCAGCTTGTCTTATTCTATTCTCATGGACAAAATGCTGTGCGCAGGCGAGACCCATGTCGAGATCGCCAAGCACCGCATCAGCGGGAATCCAGACGTTGGTGTAGGAGCATTTCGGGTGATCCGTGGGCATATTGAATGTCCACATATATTCGCCGACTTTGAACCCTTCGGCATCAACCGGCACAATGAAACAGCCGATACCCTTGGCGTCGCCATCCTTGCCGCTGTGCCGGGCAAAGGTCATCACGTGTGAAGCCTTGTGCAGGCCGGTGGTCCACATCTTGTTTCCGTTGATCAGCCAGCCTTCGACGCCGTCGCGGGTTTCACGGACGGCGGTCGTGTCCATCCATGTTGCATCCGAACCGTGATCTTCTTCGGTCAGCCCGAAACACCAGCCCATCTTGCCGGCCAGCATCTCGGGAATATAGTCGCGCTTTTGCTGCTCGGTGCCAAAGTCGCGGAGCATCAGTGGTTGGACAAGATTGCCGACGATCGAATTCTCGTTCTGCAGGTCGTTATGCAGGCCAAGCCCCTTGTGCGCCAGATGCTCCCGAATCCGCGCCATGCCGAGATTGGTCCCGTCCTGGCCCCCGAATTCCTTCGGCAAGGCATAGCGATAATGGCCGGCGGCATCGGCGATCTGCCGCATCTCGACCAGCAGCGCTTCCCATTCCTCGGTCGGTAGCCCCTGATTTTCCCAGTTGGTTCTCGCATCTTCGCGTCGATGATCGAAGAAACGGATATTGTCATCGCGCTGCTCGACCGGTTTGATCTCGGCCTCGATAAAGGCGTCCAGCACGTCCAGATAATCTTCAATTTCCTGCGGAATTTCAAAATTGGTCATGATGGACTCCATTTGTTGAGCGCGACCTTCAGGCCGGCATATTTGGGTTGATCGATGGACAGTCGTTCCAGCGCAGATAGCCGCAGATGGTCCCAGACAGCCGAATTGGTGATCGCGATGTCACCTTGTGAAAGGCCGGCGCAAAGCTGTCGATGATCATAACCGATAGCGGCGAGCCTCGCGTTGGCGGCATCGCGGAACCCCGGCCCCCATTCGGCCCGTCGCCGCGCGATACCGAGCGCATTGCCGGCGACGCGGGACTGGAATTTGTCATGTCCTTTCAGGCCGGGCAGCACCTGCTCTGCATTCCATTCGTCCAGCGCCGTCAGCAGTTCGCCATAGCCGGTCTCGCCGGTCGCGCTTTCCGGTTCGGGAGCCGACCAGTCGAGCGGCGTGGCTATGCTATCGGGCAGAATTTCCTCGAACAGCAGGGCCAGATCGATTTCCACTTCGGACACACGGCGGCCGATCACGGTGCGTTCCAGCGAGCGGTCACCATGGCTGCGCCAGATCTGCCCCATCACCATGCAGGCGACACCCCACCAGAGCGTGGAATAGATCAGCCAGAAGCGGAAGCGGTCCGGATCGACCTCTGCACCGCTGGCGTCCGCATAGGCCTGCAGGAAAGATTCCGCGCTATCAAAGCCGCCGGCTTCCTTCTCATAATGGCCGAATCGCCAGCTTGGCGTGCACAGATAGGCAAGATCCTGCACCGGATCGCCCAGCCGGACCAGTTCCCAGTCGAGCACTGCGGAAAGCCCCTGATGGTC
Source organism: Parasphingorhabdus sp. NYA22 (assembly GCF_976973735.1). Classification (NCBI taxonomy): domain Bacteria; kingdom Pseudomonadati; phylum Pseudomonadota; class Alphaproteobacteria; order Sphingomonadales; family Sphingorhabdaceae; genus Parasphingorhabdus; species Parasphingorhabdus sp. NYA22. The sequence goes on from NZ_OZ333477.1 coordinate 1,980,728, forward strand.
GATCATCAGATTTCCCATCCGGAAGTCGCCGTGGACCAGATATTTGTCACTGGCGTCAGGCGCATTTTGCTCGAGCCAGTGGAAGGCATATTCGTAAATCGGAATTTGGCCGCCGATCTCGTGATATGTGTTTTTCTGAACCTCGATCAGTTTTGCAGGAGAGAAATATTCCAGAGTGGCGGGCAGGGAATCCTGCGGAATCTTGTGGATCGCCGCCAGTTCGCGCGCGCATTGCTCCGTCAACTGTGCTTCGGCTACCGCAAATTCGGGATTGCCGAGTATTTTATGCGGCAGGGTTTCTCCCTCTGCCTTGATCATGATGAAGCCTTCGCCGAGTCCATCACCAGGCTCCAGTCGCCCACGAACCTGTGGAGCGGTCACTCCGGCGCTGCAGGCAAGTTCGATGATATCCGCCTGGGTAGCGAGGGGGATGGCGCGCAAGCCGTCGTCATCCGAAGAAATTCCGCCGGGCAGGCGGCGCAGAACATAATCTTCTCCGCCAAATGAAAAGGCCCAGCTTTCCATACTTGCGCCGCCCGAGAGCCGCTGCACGTCGCCAAGTTCACCGCCTGCGCCAAAGGTTTTGGTGCAGTATATTGCCAGTCTTTCCCGGAATGTTTCATCGCTCATGACAGGGGTTTAATCAGACGATTAAAAATACGCAATGCTTTTACCGCGTGACAGCGATGCTTGCATGACCGGTCAATCCTCCCTAATTCCGCATCACAAATTGTAACTGGGGGTCATCATGCGCGCATTTATTTTTCCGGGACAAGGCAGCCAGGCGGTTGGCATGGGCAAAGCGCTTGCCGAGGCGAGCAGCACCGCTCGCGAAGTGTTCGAAGAAGTCGATCACGCGCTCGAGCAAAATCTGTTCGAATTGATGTGTAACGGTCCTCTCGATGAGCTGACCCTGACTGAAAATGCCCAGCCGGCGATCATGGCCAATGCCATCGCGACCTTGCGGGTGATGGAAAAAGATGGCGGCAAGTCGCTCGGGGACCTCTGTTCCTATGTCGCCGGCCACAGCCTTGGCGAATATACCGCATTGTGCGCTGCTGGAGCCTTGAACCTGACGACGACCGCCGAACTGCTGAAACTGCGCGGCCTGTCGATGCAGAAGGCGGTGCCGGTAGGCGAGGGCGGTATGGCGGCCTTGCTGGGTGCCGATATCAAAAAGGCATCAGCGCTGGCCAATGCCTCGTCCCAGGGCGAAATCTGCACGGTAGCGAATGACAATGACCCGACTCAGGTCGTGATCTCGGGGCATATGGGGGCGATCGAACGCGCGATTGCAGCGGCGAAGGAGCACGGCATCAAGCGCGGCATTTTGCTCCCGGTGTCGGCGCCATTCCATTGTTCGCTGATGGCCCCGGCGGCCGAAGCGATGGAAGAAGCGCTGGCGGAAGCGAGCATATTGCCGCCCGTAGTTCCCGTTTTTGCCAATGTCACGGCAGCGCCGGTCTCGGACGTGGATGAAATCCGTGAATTGCTGGTCCAGCAAGTGACCGGAACAGTGCGCTGGCGGGAATCGGTTGGCAATATGGCAGAAGCCGGTGTCGAGCAATTTGTCGAATTTGGCGGCAAGGTCCTGACCGGGATGGTCGGACGTATTGCACCGGAGGCGGAAACCGTCAGCCTTGTCTCATTGGCGGATATCGAGACTTTTCTGAAGACTCTCTAACCCAATCATCTATCCTCAATTATCTGGAATCGTGAAGGAATTTGGAATGTTTGACTTAACCGGAATGACCGCTCTGGTAACCGGAGCATCGGGCGGGATCGGATCAGCCATCGCCAAATCCCTTGCTGCGCAGGGCGCGACAGTGGCGCTTTCCGGAACGCGCATGCACGTGCTGATGGAGATGATTCCACAAATGGCCGGTGAAGGACATATTGTCATGCCGTGCGATCTTTCGAAACCGGAAGAGGTTGATGCGCTTGTGCCTGATACGGTGGCGAAGCTCGGCAAGCTCGACATATTGGTCAACAACGCCGGTATCACTCGCGACGGGCTGGTCATGCGCATGTCGGACGAAGATTTTTCCGATGTAATCCGCGTCAATCTGGAGTCGGCTTTTCGCCTGATCCGTGCCGCTGCCCGCCCGATGATGAAGGCGCGCCACGGCCGGATTATCTCGATCAGCTCGGTTGTCGGTGCCACCGGTAATCCGGGCCAAGCCAATTATGTCGCATCCAAGGCAGGCCTGGTCGGCATGTCCAAGGCCTTGGCGCAGGAACTCGCGTCCCGCGGCATCACGGTCAACTGCGTTGCTCCCGGGTTCATTGAAACGCCGATGACCGATGCGTTGACCGAGGCCCAGAAAGACGAGATCAATCGCAAGATTCCGGCCGGGAAAATGGGCAGCATCGACGATATAGCCGCCGCCGTCGTCTATCTGGCTAGCCAGGAGGCCTCCTATGTCACCGGCCAGACGCTGCACGTGAATGGCGGCATGGCGATGATTTCCTAGCGTCAGGACAAATAGGATGTCGCCTGTTCTGCTCTTGGCGGTGGTTGCGAGTGCGCAGCCCGCGATGCCGACGCAAGGATTGCTGAGGATTGAAAATTTCGACTGTATCAGCAGCCAAATCCCCATCGATCGGGCGCAGGCATATTATGCAATGATGCGTAAAGGGACAGAGATCGAAGCATTTGAAGCCGAGCCGCATGTCACTGAGGCTTGTCAGGTCAAACATGGCTGGTCGGATATACAGGCCCGAAATGCTTTTCGCGTTTCCTTGATGGACGGCTGGCTGCTGGCAGAGGGACTGATCGAGAATATCCAGAGTCTCGGGGATTTCAAACCGTGGCTCGACCGATATTATGAAGACAATGTCGGTGCCACCGGACGGCAGATATTGGAAGATGTTTTCCTGTCAGGAAAAATGGACAGGGATCTGGATGCTGTCGGTTATCCGGGCGACAAGAAACAGCGCGAATGGGTCTATGATTATTTTGAATGGCGCGGCGCCCTTCGCGGTATCGAGGATGATTTTCGCTTTGGAGAATTGCGGCAATAGTTTCTGTCGTTTCACAAAGCTGCTGTTGCCCTCTTGCAAGCGGCGCAGCATGGCAGTAGGACAATTTCGAAATTAATAAAACTAAGAAGGAACTCTCATGAGTGAGACTGCAGACCGGGTTAAAAAGATTGTTGTTGAGCATCTGGGTGTTGAAGCTGACAAAGTGACCGAAGAAGCGGCGTTCATCGACGATCTGGGCGCTGACAGTCTCGACATTGTTGAGCTGGTTATGGCGTTTGAAGAAGAATTCAGCGTCGAAATTCCAGATGATGCAGCCGAAAAAATCGGTACCGTCAAAGACGCCATCGATTTCATCGACAAAAACAAGGGTTAATTGATTTTGGGGCGCTGCCACGAAAAATGGGCGCGCCTCGGGGCCAATGATCGCTGAAGAACAGCAAAGCGGCTCACCGGCCCGGGAAGAATATCCTGAACCGGTGGCCGTTTTTGATTTTGGGCAGGGAAAGCCCGCAAGGAGAGGCATGTTATGCGCCGTGTAGTTGTAACCGGAATGGGCCTGGTAACGCCGCTGGGCGGAGATGTGGAAACGACCTGGGCCAATATATTGGCTTCCAAGTCAGGCGCGGGAAAAATCACCCGTTTTGATGCATCCGATCAGAAATGCCATATTGCTTGCGAGGTAAAGCCCGCTGATCATGAATATGGTTTCGATCCGAATTTGCGCGTGGACCATAAGGTACAGCGCCAGGTCGATCCCTTCATCATTTACGGCATCGATGCGGCCGGTCAGGCGCTCGAGGATGCCGGTCTTACCGATATGCCCGAGGAAGAACGGCTGCGCGCTGGTTGTTCGATCGGCTCCGGAATCGGCGGATTGCCGGGAATCGAAAAAGAATCCATCGTTTTATACGAACGCGGACCAAGCCGGGTCAGCCCGCATTTTGTCCATGGACGTCTGATAAACCTCATTTCTGGTCAGGTTTCGATCAAATATGGTCTTATGGGGCCGAATCATGCCGTCGTGACCGCTTGCTCGACCGGCGCTCATAGTATTGGCGACGCCGCACGAATGATTGCTCTGGATGATGCCGACGTGATGTTGGCCGGCGGCGCGGAGGCGACCATCTGTCCTATCGGAATCGCCGGTTTTGCGCAGGCGAAAGCTTTGTCCACCAAACGCAACGATGATCCTACTGCGGCATCCCGTCCCTATGACAAGGACCGCGATGGATTTGTGATGGGCGAGGGCGCAGGCGTCGTCTGTCTGGAAGAATATGAACATGCCAAAGCTCGCGGCGCCAAAATCTATTGCGAAGTTGTCGGCTACGGCATGTCCGGCGATGCTTATCACGTTACTGCACCGCATCCAGGCGGCACGGGAGCTTACCGGTCGATGGAAATGGCGCTCAAACGCTCGGGCCTGACCACGGCCGATATCGATTATGTCAATGCGCACGGCACGTCGACGATGGCCGACACGATCGAACTGGCGGCGATCAAGCGCTTGTTTGGCGATGATCTCAAAACCATGTCGATGAGCTCGACCAAATCGGCGATCGGCCATTTGCTTGGCGGCGCTGGCGCGGTTGAAGGCATATTCAGCATCTTGGCCCTGCGTGACCAGATTGTGCCACCGACGCTCAATCTCGACGATCCTGACGAAGGATGTGAAGGCGTTGATCTGGTGCCGCATTTTGCGAAAAAGCGCGAAGTGAAGGCTGTGCTCAGCAACAGCTTCGGCTTTGGCGGAACCAATGCCAGCATTATCATGAAGGCCATCTAATATCATGCGCCGTCTCGGTTGCCTGATATTGGTGGCAGCGGCGGTCATAGCAGTCCTGCTGGCGGGGAACTTCCTCTATGGTTGGAACGCCAGCGGACCGCTGGAAGAGCAACGGACGCTTGTGATCAAGTCCGGTTCCAGTCTGGCCATGGCGGCGCAGACTATGGAATCGGAAGGCGTTATCAAATCCGCTGATGATTTCCTGACGCGGGCCAAGATCCTGGGTGGTTCTGAACCGATCAAGGCCGGTGAATTCGAAATTCCCTCCGGTTCAAGCAACGCGCAAATTCTCGATATTCTGCAGGGCGGTAAGGCGGTGCAACGTCTGATCACAGTTCCGGAAGGCACGCCGTCGATCATCGTGTACGAGAAGCTGATGGCCGAAAAACTGCTCAAGGGCGAGATTCCGGTCCCGGCAGAAGGCTCTATCCTGCCGGACAGCTACAGTTTTGAACGTGGAGAGCAACGCGCCGCCGTGGTCGAACGGATGCAAAAAGCGATGAAAGATACGATCGCCGAGCTTTGGCCCAAGCGTTCAAAAGCGAGCGTCGTAAAAACGCCACACGAAGCAATCACACTGGCAGCGATTGTCGAAAAAGAGACCGCATTGGCGAGAGAGCGCCGGACGGTGGCCGGTGTCTACGGCAACCGCGTTCGCAAGAATATGATGCTGCAGGCCGACCCGACGATCATCTATCCGATTACGAAGGGCAAACCTCTCGGCCGCCGCATCCGCCAATCGGAAATCGCGCAGGTGAATGACTATAATACTTATGCGATGGTCGGTCTGCCGAAAGGGCCGATTGCCAATCCGGGACGTTTGTCGATCGAGGCAGTGCTCAACCCTGCGAAAACCGAAGCGCTATATTTTGTCGCCGACGGCAAGGGCGGTCATGTATTTGCCAACACGTTGGAAGAGCATAACCGCAACGTCGAAAAATGGTTCGCCCTCCGCCGCGAGCGCGGCGAAATGTAGCATTGCCGGGACTCGCAATCGTCTCGCAAGCGGAAGGAACAGACTATGTCGGCAAGGCTGGTTGAGATAATCGTCCCGGACGCCGAAGTGCCGCAGGCGAAAGCCATTATTGCAAAACATTGCAGCCGTTTCTGGCAGGAACCGGTACCAGATGGCCTCGAGAAATATTCCTGTGTCGTGCCGAGCCGTTCGATTGAACCGCTGATTGCCGACCTGGACGGCAACTTCAAAGGGATCGAAGGCTTCTCGGTTCTTGTTCTGCAGGTCGAGGCAGTATTACCGGAAATTCCCGAGCTGGAGGAAATCACGCCCCCGGCCAGCAATCGGAAACCGCCGAGCAAGCTGGAAGTGTTTTTTACGCGCGACCGGATCAGTACCAACGAACTTTATGACGATATCGAAGCCAGTCTGGAGCTGCGGCCCAATTATCTGCTGACGGTGATATTGTCCGCGCTGATCGCGGCTCTGGGCATGCGCAGCGGCCAGACCGCGGTGGTCATCGGTGCGATGATCATAGCGCCGCTTCTAGGTCCGACCATGGCGATGGCCATGGCAGCAACGGTGGGAGACAAAGCGCTTGGTCGCAAGGCAATCATCACGCTGGTCACGGGGATATTGGCTGCGCTGGTTTTCACTTATGTGCTTGGCATGTTCATCGAGGTCAATCCGCTGGTGCCTGAACTCAGAAACCGCACCATCGTCCATCCTGCCGATATCGCGCTGGCGCTGGCCTGTGGCGCTGCTGGCGTTCTGGCGTTCAGTCAGGGCGCTTCACTTTCGCTGGTTGGCGTCATGATAGCAGTCGCGCTGGTGCCGCCGATCGCCGCAGCCGGGTTGTTCTTTGGCAGTGGTCAAGAAATGCTGGGGTTCAAGGCGCTGTTCTTGCTCGCGACCAACCTGGTGTGCATCAACGTCGCCGGTATCGTGACATTTCTGGTTCAGGGACTGCCGCCCAGAAACTGGAGAATCACCAGCGGCATATTTTTCATATGGCTGGTGATTCTGTTTCTGTTTGTCGGACTGGTCGGCGGACGGATCGCGCTGGGTAGCGACGGGCCGATTTATTTCCCGAGCGGTGCATCGGCCTATCAGGACAATGCGTCCAATCCGGACTGACAGTCGTCGGTCAGTCTCCAGAGAGATTTTTTTCCTAGTAGTTGAACCGGGTTTTCAGGCTTTCGCGAGCGTCGCGATATTCTCTGGTGAACTGGTCGACCATATCCTGAACGCTCATTACGTCGTTGATCAGGCCAATGCCCTGGCCGCAGCCCCAGATGTCTTTCCAGGCTTTCTTCTCGGTGTTGCCACCGGAACCGAAGTTCATGGTCTTGTAATCGCCTTGCGGAAGATTGTCGGGGTCAAGACCTGCGCTCTCGATAGACTGGCGCAGATAATTGCCCTTCACGCCGGTAAAGAGGTCGGAATAGACGATGTCGGCGGCTTTGCCTTCGACAATGCCGTCTTTATAACCTTGGTCTGCATTGGCTTCCTTGGTGGCGATAAAGGCCGATCCGGCATAGCCGAGATCAGCGCCCATTGCTTGCGCCGCCAATATCGATGCGCCGTTGCCAATCGAACCGGAAAGAGCAACCGGACCATCAAACCATTCGCGGATTTCCTGCATCAAGGCGAACGGGGACAAGGTGCCGGCATGGCCGCCAGCGCCAGCGGCAACCGGAATGAGGCCGGTTGCCCCCTTTTCGATCGCCTTGTGGGCGAAGCGGTTGTTGATGATGTCATGAAGCGTGATACCGCCCCAGCTCTTTACGGCCGTGTTGAGGTCTTCAATCGCTCCCAGAGAGGTGATTACGATCGGCACTTTCCATTTTGCGCAGGTCGCCATGTCCTGATCGAGACGATCATTGGATTTGTGAACGATCTGGTTGACCGCGAAAGGGGCTGCCGGCTTATCCGGATTGTCCCGGTTCCATGCCGCCAGTTCCTCGGTAATCTGGTGCAGCCATTCGTCGAGCATCGACTGGGGACGGGCGTTGAGGGCAGGGAAGCTGCCGACGATGCCCGCCTTGCACTGCGCGATGACCAGCTCCGGTCCGGAAATGATGAACAGAGGCGAGCCGATAAGCGGCAGGCGAAGATTGTCAAAAATGGCTGGTAAAGTCATGGAAACCCCGTTTTCAAAAATTATGCCACCGCATTACCCGATGCGGCGGCATATTCTACTGTTTTTTTAATTGAACGCTTAAATCCGGTTCACGGCGCTGAGCAATGCTTCGACCGAAGCCCGCGCGACATCGCTGTTGATGCCGACGCCGTAAAATTCCTTGCCGTCATCGGATTTGCATTCGACATAGGCCGCCGCTTGCGCATCTTTGCCGGATCCCAGCGCATGTTCGGAATAATCCTTGATCTCCAGATTGATGCCGAGAGCTGTTGAAACAGCATCCACCACGCTGGAAATCAGTCCGTTGCCGCGGCCGCTGACCGATATTTCGCCTTCGGGGCCTTTGATCTTGCCGACGAATATCCGGTCGGTACCGGTTTTGCGTTCTTCATAGTCGATCAGAGCATATTCGCCGCTGCCATCGAGATGATAGCGTTTCTGGAACGCATCCCAGATATCGTCCGACGACAATTCGCGGCTCGTTTCGTCGGCCAGTTCCTGCACTGTACGGCTGAAATTGGCTTGCAGACGCTTGGGCAGCTTCAGGCCATGGTCCTGTTCCAGGATCCAGGCAATGCCGCCCTTGCCGGACTGGCTGTTGACCCGGATAACCGCTTCATAGTCGCGGCCGAGATCGCGCGGGTCGATTGGCAAATAGGGTACGTTCCAATATTCGTCATTGCGCTGTTCCTGCGCCGTGAAACCTTTCTTGATCGCGTCCTGATGCGAACCGGAGAAAGCGGTGAATACCAGCTCGCCAGCATAAGGATGGCGCGCCGGAACCGGTAACTGGTTGCAATATTCCACAGTCTTGACGATCTCGTCCATATTGGAAAAATCCAGTTCAGGATCAACGCCTTGCGTGTAGAGATTCAGACCCAATGTCACCAGATCGACATTGCCGGTGCGCTCACCATTGCCGAACAGGCAGCCTTCGACGCGGTCCCCGCCGGCCATCATGCCCAGTTCGGATGCGGCAATGCCCGACCCGCGGTCATTATGCGTGTGCAGGCTGATCACCACATGGTCGCGCTTGCTGATATTATTGCACATCCACTCGACCTGATCGGCGTAGATATTGGGTGTCGACGCTTCAATCGTTGCCGGCAGGTTCAGGATCAGCGGTTTTTCTGCGGTCGGCTCGATGATTTCCATCACCGCTTCCACCACTTCCAGACTGAAATCCAGTTCTGCGGTCGAGAATGTTTCGGGCGAATATTCGAAATGCCAGTCGGTATCGGGATATTTTTCGGCCTGTTCGCGCAAGATGGTCGCGCCTTCGCGGGCAATATCCTTCACGCCCTGTTTGTCGAGCCGGAATACGACATCGCGCCAGGCGGGCGACACCGCGTTATACAGGTGGACAATGGCTGCCCGCGCGCCTTCGAGGCTGGCGAAGCTTGTTTCGATCAGGTCGCGGCGGGACTGGGTCAAGACTTGCACCATGACGTCATCCGGAATCTTGCCGGATTTGACGAGACCGCTGATGAAGTCGAAATCGGTGGCACCGGCGGACGGAAAGCCGACCTCGATCTCCTTGATACCTATTTTGACCAGCAAATCGAAGAAACGCTGTTTCTTCTGGGCATCCATCGGATCGATCAGGGCCTGATTGCCGTCGCGCAGGTCGGTGGACAGCCAGCGTGGCGCCTTGTCGATGGTGCGTGATGGCCATTGCCGGTTGGGCAGGTCAATTTGCGGGAACGGGCGATATTTTTGTGACGGGTTCTGGTGCATGACTTCACTCTTATGCTGCTGGAAGATGCGCGCAAGGCACAAATTCGAGGGTTTGCTTATAATATCTGGAAAATCGTCCCTTAGGCGGGGCGCTGCGCCTTTGCGGCAGCAGCATTGGTACGCCTAAGGGCGTATAAGTCGTAGCAGCAATAGAGCTTGTGACCGTGTCATGCCGCCGGTTTTATCTGGATGGCCAGATAAATCAACCTTGCTGCGGCATTTTTTTGATATTGTGGTCGTATCCGCGCGACGATCGGTGCGGTCAGGGGATAGCAGGTGCGAAAACCAGCCAGCCAGTGGAAATATTTCCGTCGCCTTTTTACGTTAAGTTACAGTATTTTAAGACTGGCGGATTACGATCGTCGCGAACTATCGATGGAAAAACGCGAATGTATTGTCTTGTCTACATGAGCAGACCAACCCGCGCAATGGACGGTGACGAGGCTGAGGATCTTTTGCGGAGGGCCAAAAACAATAATGATCGTAACGGGATAACCGGGATATTGATCCATGATCGTCGGAGATATTATCAGTATCTGGAGGGGGACGAAGCCAAGGTCGAGGCAACATTTGCGCGGATTTCAATGGACCGGCGTCATCAGGCCATCATTCGTTTGAAAAGTGGTACGATCAGCCGGCGACAGTTTCCCGAATGGGCGATGGCCTCGCAGACGGTGACTGCCGACGAAAGTCTGAAAACCTCCGTCGAACGACTGGTGCAGCATTGCGACCATGAACTCGCGGCTGAGCTGCTCAATTTTGCCGAAGCCCGGGACCGGGCGGCCGCAAACGAGGCCGCCCGACCGGATAAGGCCTAGTTCTTTTCTTTATCAACCAGTTTGTTTGCGCCAATCCACGGCATCATAGCGCGAAGCTGTGCGCCGGTTTCCTCGATCGGATGGGCCGCAGCCTGCTTGCGAGCCGCTTTCAGTTCCGGCTGTCCGGCGCGGTTGTCGAGCACGAAGTTTTTCACGAAACGGCCTGACTGGATATCTTCCAATATCCGCTTCATCTCCGCCTTGGTTTCGGAAGTGATAACCCGCGGGCCGCTGGTGATATCGCCATATTCTGCGGTATTGGAGATGGAATAGCGCATATTCGCGATCCCGCCTTCATAGAGCAGATCAACGATCAGCTTGGTTTCATGCAGACATTCGAAATATGCCATTTCCGGAGCATAGCCCGCTTCGGTCAGGGTTTCGAAACCGGCCTGGATGAGGTGAGTGATGCCGCCGCAAAGAACAGCTTGTTCACCGAACAGATCGGTTTCGCATTCCTCGCGGAAATTGGTTTCGATAATGCCGGAGCGACCGCCGCCGACGCCGGAAGCATAAGCAAGCGCCACGTCATGGGCATTGCCGGACACGTCACGATCGATAGCGATCAGGCAAGGCACACCGCCGCCGCGCTGATATTCGCTGCGCACCGTGTGGCCGGGGCCTTTGGGAGCGATCATGATCACATCGAGATCTTCGCGTGGCTCGATCAGGCCGAAATGGACGTTGAGACCATGAGCAAAGGCGAGGGCGGCGCCCTCCTTCATATTGCCGTGCAAGTCATCGGCATAAATCGCAGCCTGATGCTCGTCTGGCGCGAGGACCATGACGATATCGGCCCATTTTGCCGCTTCGGCATTGGTCATTACCTGGAAACCGGCATCTTCAGCCTTTTTCGCGGTGGCTGAACCGGCGCGCAGCGCGATAGCCACTTCCTTGACGCCGCTGTCACGGAGGTTCTGGGCATGGGCATGGCCCTGGCTGCCGTAACCGACAATCGCGATTTTCTTGCCGGTGATCAGGCCAAGGTCAGCATCGGCGTCATAGTAAACTTTCATTTTTCTTCCTTAAATTTCAGATGATGGCGAATAAGGTAAGGGCGCCCACTCCGGCTAGCACAGGCCAGCCGATATGTTTGCCCTTGGTAACAATAGCATCGTAAATGCCAGCGACTAAAAATACTGATCCTGTAACCGCCAGCAGAGCAATATCCGCTGCTGCAAAATCATAGGCGGCTTTTGCCAGTATATAAATGGCGATCAAGCCGAAAAAGCTGGTCAAATGCCATGCAAAGCGGACGACCTGTTGAGCAAGATCATTTCGCATGACTCCTTCACCGGAATTTACCAGCGGGCCAATAAGATATTTCTCTCCGAAAATGGAATGCACAAACAACGTCGCAAGTCCAAGTACCGCAGCCAGCAGGAGCAATATCTCGCTCATGCAGTATCCGGTCCCCGGCCAATGGCAACGACACCGGTGCGGCCAACTTCTACCAAACCGACTTCGCGCATCAATCCGACAAATGTTTCGATCTTTTCCGGAGCCCCGGTAATCTCGAAGACAAAGCTCTCGGTCGTCGCATCGACAACCCGGGCGCGGTATATATCCGCCAGTCGCATCGCTTCGATGCGATGCTCACCCTTGCCGGCGACCTTAACCAGCGCCAGTTCGCGCTGCACATGCGGGCCAGACTCGGTGAGGTCACGCACGCTGTGCACCGGAACAAGCCTGTCCAGCTGGGCAATGATCTGCTCAATGACATGCGGCGGGCCATTTGTGGCGATAGTGATCCGGCTGATGGCGTGATCCTCGCTGATATCAGCGACGGTCAGGCTCTCGATATTATAGCCGCGCGCGGTGAACATGCCCGCTATACGCGCCAATATACCGGCCTCGTTATCGACCAGAACAGCAAGAACGTGCCGTTCAACGGCTTCTTCGTGAATATGCATCAGACAAGGGCCTTTGCTTGGTCGTCCATCGTACCCTTTACGTCGGCTTCGGTCAGAAGCATTTCTGTATGGGCTGCGCCGGACGGGATCATCGGAAAGCAGTTTGCCAGTTTTGCAACGCGGCAATCGACCATGACCGGGCCGTCTGTTTCGATCATTCTCTGTATCCCGGATTCCAGATCAGCTGGATCCTCGATCCGGATGCCGGTCCAGTCATAGCTTTCGGCAAGCTTCACAAAATCCGGGAGACTATCGCTGTAACTATTTGAATAGCGGCTTTCATAGGTCAGTTCCTGCCATTGACGGACCATGCCCATATATTCATTGTTGAGAATGAATATCTTCACCGGCAGACGATATTGGGTGGCGGTGCCAAGTTCCTGAATATTCATCTGGATCGATGCTTCACCGGCAATGTCGATGACCAGGGCGTCGGGATTGCCGAGTTGCGCGCCAATCGCGGCGGGAAGGCCGTAGCCCATCGTGCCGAGACCGCCGCTGGTCAGCCATTTATTGGGGCTTTCGAAATCGAAATGCTGGGCGGCCCACATCTGGTGCTGGCCAACTTCAGTGGTGATGATCGGTTCGCGTGCATGGGTTGCTTCCCACAATTTGCGGATCGCCTCCTGCGGCATGATTTCGGTCTTGCTCTCTGGATAATCGAGGCAATTGGTTGCGCGCCAGCCTTTAATCCGTGACCACCATTCGGCTTGGTCCGGTGCGGCAAAGCGGCGGCCCTTGAGCACAGCAATCAACTGTTCCATCACCCGGCCGACATCGCCGACAACCGGCAGGTCGACCCGGATGGTCTTGTTGATCGACGAGCGGTCGATATCGACATGGATTTTCTTGCTGTTCGGCGAGAAAGCATCAAGCCGTCCGGTGATCCGGTCGTCGAAACGGGCGCCGAGACAGACGACAAGGTCGGCCTTGTTCATCGCCATATTGGCTTCATATGTGCCGTGCATGCCGAGCATGCCCAGCCATTTGTCAGAGGACGCCGGAAATGCACCAAGGCCCATCAGCGTCGAGGTTACCGGGCACCCCATCAATTCGGCCAGTTCCCGCAGGGTCTCGCTGGCCTTGGGTCCGCTGTTGATAATCCCGCCGCCGGTATAGAGGACCGGTGCTTTTGCACTCATGATCATTTCGGCAGCGGTGTTGATCGCCTTGAAATCGCCCTCGGTCTGCGGTTGATAGCGGGTATTGATCCTGGCAGCATTACGGCTAAATTCAGCCGCTGCAACCTGGACATTCTTCGGAATATCGATGACCACCGGGCCCGGGCGGCCCTGCGTTGCAATATGGAAGGCTTCCTGAACGACCTGCGCCAGATCGGAAGGCTTTTTCACGAGATAATTATGTTTGGTGCAATGGCGCGTGATACCTACTGTATCGGCTTCCTGAAAGGCGTCGGTGCCGATCAGATTGGTTGCAACCTGGCCGGTGATGACGACCATCGGAATGCTGTCCATCAGCGCATCGGTGATACCGGTGACTGCATTGGTCGCTCCCGGGCCGGATGTAACCAGTACGACGCCGGGCTTGCCGGTAGACCGGGCATAGCCTTCCGCTGCATGGGTCGCGGCCTGTTCGTGCCGGACCAGAATATGCTTGATCTTGGGATGCTCGTAGAGCGCATCGTAAATGGGAAGCACAGCGCCGCCCGGATAGCCGAAAACGGTATCCACACCCAGATCCAGAAGGGTTTCTACCAATATATCGGCGCCGCTTTTTTCGGCCACATCATGCTCCATCAACTGTCTGTTACGTGCTGCTCGCCCGCCATGATGCACTGCAACACAATAGGCAAGGCTTTGTATTTCGGGGCTGGCTACATATTTGAATATGTTATGTCAAGGGCTAATTGCGTAATATAGTTTCAAATATTGTGCCCATATTGATATTTTCGGCGATTTCTATCCTGGACCAATCGGGCGGGCTCTGATTGCGGAACCAGGTATATTGGCGCTTGGCATATTGTCGCGTGGCAGCTTGCGCCCTCTCGATCGCGAGATCCTTGCCGATATCTCCTGATAACCAGGCCGCGATTTCAGCAACCCCGATTGCCCGCATAACCGGCAGATTCGGCGGCAAATTGCGGGCCAGAAGCTGTTCCACTTCTTGCCTCGCACCTCGTTCGATCATCTCGCGCAATCGCCGGTCACAACGTTCGTATAGCCAATCGCGCGGAGGCAGAATGACCAGAGGATGCAATGTGATTTGATCGCCAATCCCGCCGACCTTGTGCTTTTGCCAATGGTCTAGCGGCTTGCCGGTTGACCGGATTACTTCCAGCGCGCGCTGGATCCGGGTTGTATCGGTCGCGTTGAGCCGTTCCGCCGATACCGGATCGAGATCCTGAAGGGCATGATATGCTTCCAATGTTTCCATTTTCCTGATTTTCTGCCGGATTTCCGGATCGATTTCTGGAATCGGAGCGATGCCGTCGAGCAGGATGCGGACATAAAGTCCGGTGCCGCCTACCAGTATCGGCAAAAGATCGCGCGCATGAGCTGCGGCGATTGCCGTCTTGGCGTCACTTGCCCAGCGTGCGGCAGAACAGGCCTCCATGCCGTCAATATAGCCGAACAGCTGATGCTCTATGCCTTGCATCTCCTCCTCGGTCGGGCGCGCGCTCAATATGGTGAGATCGCGATAGACCTGGGCACTATCGGCATTGATGATTACCGAGGGTTGCTTTTTGGCAATGTCCAATGCCAAGGCGGATTTACCGCTGGCCGTCGGACCGACAACCAGCGCAACATTCTGGTCCTGTTTCGGAGAAATCATGTTCATCGCCACGCTCATAGCAAAAGAATCTCTGAATGAGAGAGATATTCAGTCGGCGATTGCCATACTCGGTGGGGCTGGTGCCACCGTCACGCGTCAGTCCGATGTGATTGATGAGCGGGTGCTGGATATTTTCTTCGATGGCGATCCCGTCACTGCCCGGAAACATCTTGAAGAGATCGAAGGTGATATTGATGTCGCGGTGCAGCCGGAAGCCAATCGCCTCAAGAAACTGCTGATTTCCGATATGGACAGCACCATGATCACTGTCGAATGTATCGATGAGCTGGCTGATTATGCGGGTATCAAGTCCGAAATCGCAGCGATCACCGAAAGGGCGATGCAGGGTGAACTGGATTTCGAAGAAGCACTGCGCGGCAGGGTGGCGCTGCTCGAAGGGCTCGAGACCGCCGCGATCCAGCTATGCCTCGAGGAACGGGTCAGGATCATGCCGGGCGCGGAGACCCTTGTCAGGACGATGGCTGCAGGCGGAGCCGCGACGATTCTGGTCTCCGGCGGATTCACAAAATTTGCCAAGCCTGTCGCGCAAGCCATTGGATTTGGATCCTTTCATGCCAATGTGCTGGGTGAAGCTGCCGGCCTGCTCACCGGCGGACTCGACGGGCCGATTGTCGATTCGACCCGCAAGGACGTACTGCTGCAATCCGCTGCCCGGGAAGGCAGTCTGTCGCTGGAATCCTGTCTGGCGGTCGGTGACGGGGCCAACGACATCCCGATGCTGCAAAGAGCGGGACTGGGCGTCGCTTATCATGCCAAGCCGAAGGCCGCGCAAGCCGCGAATGTCGCTATCGAATATAATGATCTGACGGCGCTGCTATATGTTCAGGGGATTTCGAGAGACCAGTGGATTACCGAATAAGTGCATCCTAGCGTCGTTTTGAAATGCAATCATTGCCGGAAGCTTTAACGCGGCCGCACATCGAATCGGCTTGTGCGTGGGTTTCAAATGGTCCTGCCTGCAAGCGGGTGAGTCCGCCCGCCTTGACCAGATAGGGCTGCATTCCGGCTAGGCCAGAAACGCTGCCTTCAAGCTTGGTCCACAGATTTTTGGCTTTATTCTCGTCGCCAAATGCTCCCAGTTGCACCCGCCAGTCGCCACTTGTTGCTGCGGCAGCACGGACCGGCGCCGGTGTCGTAACCGGCGCTGCTGTCGCGACCGGCGCAGCTTTCGGATAAGGAGCATAAGTCACGCCGGGCGTGACCGGGGCGGGCGTTGGAGCCGGATCGGGAAGTGCCGGGCGGGAAGGCGGCAATTGCGCAGTTTGCACAGGCTTGGTCGACTGGGCAGGCCGCAGACCGCCGATTTGTGCGGTGCGGACTCGCTTCTCGTCCTGTTCCATCTGACCGGCCAGTTCGACCGCGCGCCGCCGGTCCTCTACCGGAATGAAGCGGTCCATCTGGGCGAGGTTGGAGGTTGCCTGCGGCAGTTCCTGCGCCGAGGCGCGGGTCATCAGCGCATAAGCCCTGACCCAGTCCTTTTCGACAAAGTCGCCATTAAAATGGCCGGTGCCCATAATATATTGCGCCCGCGGTTCGCCGCGTTGGACGGATTCCTGCAAATAGGGCAGGGCTTCGGTTCGGCGGTTTTCCTGAAACAGGATCAGGCCATAATTATCAATGGCTTGCAAATGCCCCTGATCGACCGCTCTCTTGTACCATTTTTCCGCCTGGCCCAGATCCTGAGGAACGCCGCGGCCCAGTTTATAGGCCTGGCCGAGATTGAACTGCGCATCAGCATCGCCTTTCTCGGCAGGACCGCGCCACTCGTTGATCGCCGTCTCAAAATCGCCGCGCCCCCAGGCGTCGACGCCGTCTTTGACATCGGCCAGGGCCGGTGCCGAACCCAGCATCAGCGCCAGACCGAACAACGGAGCGATGGAATAATGGGCCTTTTTCATGGAATTTCCTTGGTCATCAAATTTCAAAAGTAACGCGATATCAGCCGTTTCCATGTTGCTAAACCGCTGGGACTCTTCAAGTCTAGCAAAAACTGGAGAGGTGGCTCGGGAATCCTCTGCCAAGGGAATGTAACCGATAATCCCGCCAGCGCAAAATTCCCGTCGATCCTGTTAACCCTATTTTAGCCCTGTTCTGTCACAAAAGCCTCTGATTAGAGATTTCCAGGCAGATATTGCCGTGATTGAACAAGGGGAAGAGCGTGCGAGTTCTAGCAATGGCTTCGCAAAAAGGCGGCTCCGGCAAGACTACATTGTCGGGTCATCTAGCTGTGCAGGCACAACTGGCCGGGGCTGGTCCTGTCGTATTGATTGACATCGATCCGCAAGGTTCCTTGGCCGATTGGTGGAACGAGCGGGAAGCCGAATTGCCGGCATTTGCGCAAACCACGGTTTCGCGCCTTGCCTCGGATCTGGCGATATTGCGCCAGCAGGGTTTCAAGCTGGCCGTCATCGATACACCGCCGGCCATAACCATGGCGATTCAGAGCGTGATCTCGGTCGCCGAACTGATTGTTATTCCGACACGCCCGAGTCCGCATGATCTCAGAGCGGTTGGCGCCACCGTCGATCTTTGTGAACGGGCCGGCAAACCGCTGCTTTTCGTCGTCAATGGCGCGACGCCAAAAGCAAAGATTACTTCAGAAGCGGCGGTCGCCCTGTCTCAGCACGGCACTGTCGCGCCAATCACCGTTCATCACCGCACTGATTTTGCCGGTTCGATGATTGATGGCCGCACCGTGATGGAAGTCGACCCCAAGAGCCGTTCGGCGCAGGAAGTCGTCCATCTCTGGTCCTATATCTCCGACCGGCTTGAGAAAAATTTCCGTCGGACAATTTTCAGCGCCCCCGCGATGGCACAAAATGTCAATCCGGGCATGCAACGGGCTGGCGGCAATTTTGGCCGCCGCGTGGTTGGTTCGTGATGGGGGAGGCTGAAAAAATGAGCGATCCGAAACCTCTTGCGTCTCTTTCCTCCAGCTTGCTGGCCCGAAAAGGTGGTGCGAAGCCGGCGATGCGTCGCCAGGGCTACACGAATTTTCCTGACCATTCATCCGACTTTGATGGTGAAATGCACGAGGATCTGGGCTGGGATGACATGGGTTATGATGTCGACCCTGATCATGATGCGCATCCGATTGAACATGTTCACAATCCTCTGGCCGGAGCAATTCCGAACCCGGGCGCAGCCGTCAGGCAGCAGCAGGAAGAAATTGCCGCCAAATTGGGCGTGAAGCCTTCGAGTGAAGTCGCGGAGCAATCCAACCGGGAAGAAACCGGCGATGCGCCTGTACCGCTGTCGATATCCCGCGAGGTTCAGCCACTTGCCGAACAATCATCGGCGCTGGAAGCTGCCAGAATTCAGAAGAGCGAAGCCAAAAAGCCACGCCCGGCGACGAAATCCCGGACCCGCAAGGCAAAAACGGCGTTCACCCTCCGGCTTGATCCGGAAAGACATTTGAAATTGCGGTTGGCAACCGCGGTAAAAAACATCTCGGCCCAGCAACTGGTGACCAAGGCTGTGGACGAATATCTGAAGTCTATCCCCGAACTGGATGACTTGGCCGAACGCGTTCCGTCGCGTGGCGCTGCCTGAAACAGGCTCGAACAGAATTTTGAACGGAAACGACTGACTTTTAGTGCGAGGGCATAAAAATGAAACGCGATCTAATTTTGAAAATGGCTGCTTCCTCCATGGTGTTTGCCACCGTGTTGACAGGCTGCGGTCCCTTTGGCGGCGGCTCGGTCGCATCCATGTCCAGCAAACCGGCAACGGTCAAAGATGGCGCTAAATATGCCAAGAAGGCCGAAAAGGCATTGGCGAAAGGCAATCTCGAAGATGCGATTGCCTATGCCGAGCGTTCGGTTGCCGGCGTTGGCAGCGATCCTGAAACACGGGCGCTTCTGGGCCAGACCTATCTGGCTGCCGGTCGCATGGCTTCAGCCGAACGAAGCTTTCAGGATGCCATGGAACTCGGCAAGTCCGACGCCCGTACGATCCTGAGCCTCAGCCTCGCGCAACTGGGGCAGGGCAAGGCGGACGAGGCGAAAACCCTCATCGTCAACAATCGTCAATATATTCCGGCCGCTGATTACGGCCTTGCTCTGGCGCTGGCCGGTGACACCAAGACTGCAATCGAGGTACTCGAACAGGCAATCCGCGGATCCAATGTTACGGGCCGTACCCGCCAGAATCTCGGCCTGGCTTACGCGCTGGACGGTCGCTGGAAAGAAGCCAAGTTGATGGCGGTGCAGGATGTAGCGCCGGCAGCAGTCACTGAACGGGTCATGCAATGGGCCCAGATGGCCCGTCCCGGTGCTTATCAGACACGCATCGCTACTGTCCTCAATGTGACTCCGGTTGCCAATGATCCGGGTCAACCGGTTCAACTGGCGCTTCGCTCCAATTTTGGGCCGACGAATGTCGCGGCATCACCCAAAGAAGATTATGGTCGCGAAGTGGCCAGTTTTGATCGCAATACCCCGCTTCCGGCTATCGGCCCTGCGCCAAACGCCGGCGATGACGCCGATTTTCTCGCCAAGGAAAATAATGTCAAAGTGGCTTCCGTGACATTGCCAGCCAGCAATGCTGTGGCGAAAGCACCGGCAGTTGTTTCTGCGGCGAAGGCGCAGCCGAAACCAGCCCTCGCTGCGACGCCCGCCAATTTTGTCGTAGAAGGCGCAAAGCCGGCTCCGGTGAAAACTGCTGCCGTCCAGAACACGGCTGCAGCCAAACCCGTATTGCAGAAAACGGCCTATCAGCCAGCGTCGCAAACCGTGGTTTCGACTTCGGGCACCCATTTGGTGCAGCTCGGTGCATTTTCCTCGCCGGCAAGCGCCAAGCGCGCCTGGGGAATATTGTCCGCCAGAAACAGCGATCTGAAGTCATTTCGTTATGCCAGTTCATCAATCAACGTGAAGGGCCGGACGCTCTATCGACTGGCAGCCATCGGTTTTGGCAATGCGCAAACCGCCGAAGCCATGTGTGACGGTATCAAGGCGAAGGGCGGCAATTGCATCGTGCGCCAGGCAAAAGGCGTCAACAAGGCTGCACCTTCGCGAATGGCCAGTCAGGCTCCGCAGAAACTGGCTTCGCGCTAGTTCATCCAGAAATCCGATAAAGGCGGCGAGCTAATAAGCTCGGCCGCCTTTATATATTGCCGTAACCCGGCCTTGGACCGGGAGCCCGTCAAACGGAGTATTGCCGGCAGCAGCCGCCATTTTGCGGGTGTCCACCTGCCACGGAGCGTCCTCGTCGATCTGGATGAAATCGGCTTCATATCCGGCTTGCAGCAGGCCTGCCTCGACTCCGAGAATCTTTGCCGGATTGCCGGACAAAAGCTCGAACAGGCGGCCGATTGAAATTAACTCATCGCGAACCAGAGTGAATGACAGGGCGAGCAATGTCTCGGCTCCTGCCATGCCTGGTGCGGCCTCCGCAAAAGGCAGTCGCTTGTCCTCGGGACCGCGCGGATCATGACCCGACGAGATTACATCAATTGTCCCGTCCTTGACGGCTTCCACGCAGGCTAGACGGTTTTCTTCGCTTCGTAGCGGCGGGGATAGCCGGGCAAATGTCCGGAAATCGCTGATCGCGATGTCGGACAAAAGCAGATGGGCAGGGGTGATCCCGCAGGTCACGGGCAGCTGTTCGGATTTGGCTGCCCGAATCAGGCTGAGACCGTCCGCAGTGGTCACTTGGCGAAAATGCACATGGGCCCCGGTTTCACGGACCAGCGCGATATCACGGGCGATCGACACCGCTTCGGCCGCAGCCGTGGCACTGGCCAGTCCCAGCCGGGTTGCAGTTTCACCATTGGTGGCGACAGCGCCGGCGGTCAGCCCGGCATCCTCGCTGTGCACAATCAGCGGCAAGTCCAGAGATTTGCAATATTGCAGCAGCCTGAGCATGATGCCGCTATCGGCGATCCATTGCCGGCCCGTGGCCACAGCCTTGGCGCCGGAGCGTTGCATCAGGCCGATCTCGGCCAGTTGCTTGCCTTCCAGTCCTTTGGTTGCCGCAGCGATCGGATGCGACCAGAGGTCCGGCTTCCCCTCGACGGCATTATGCTTGATCATCGCCGGCAGATCGAGAATCGGGGCCTGATCAGGCATCAATGCGGCCCGGGTGACTCCGCCAAAGCGAAAGGCCGGCTTGTCGATCGCGAAAACGCCGAGATCGACGATGCCCGGAGCCAAAAGCCTGCCTTTGCAGTCGATTGTTTCGCCGGGTTCAGCATCGGTGGCATCATCCGCTGAAGCGAAGCGGTCACCCTCGACAATCAGGCTGCCGTCTTGAGGCTGTTCTTCGTTTGGTAGAACCAGGCGCGCATTGGTAAAGATCTTTTTCATGACCAGCCCTCCACGCCGCGGGACTTGCGAGTCAATATATCGAGGCAGGCCATGCGCACCGCGACTCCCATCTCCACCTGTTCGGTTATCGCGGAATGATCGAGATCGTCAGCAACGTCGCTGTCAATCTCGACCCCGCGGTTCATCGGGCCCGGGTGCATCACCAAAGCGTCCGTGTTGGCTAGTTTGAGCCGTTCCCGCGTCAGGCCATAGAGATAGTGATATTCGCGCGGGCTAGGGATAAAATCGCCGTTCATCCGCTCGCTCTGGAGCCGCAGCATCATCACGACATCGCTGCCTTTCAGCGCCTCGTCAAAATTGGTGAACACTTCGACATTGAATCGGTCAAGATCGGCGGGGACCAGGGAAGGCGGGGCGCAGACCCTTACCTTGGCGCCCAATGTGGTCAGGCAATATATATTCGATCGCGCCACCCGGCTGTGCATCACGTCGCCACAGATGGTGACGGTCAGCCCGCTGATGTCACCCTTGCGCCGCTGGATCGTCAAAGCGTCGAGCAGAGCCTGCGTCGGATGTTCGTGTCTGCCATCCCCGGCATTGAGCACCGGACAGTCGACCTTGTCGGCAATCAGCTGCACAGCGCCGGAGCTGCCATGGCGGATGACAATCGCATCGGCCTTCATCGCGTTGAGGGTGACCGCCGTATCGATCAGCGTTTCGCCCTTTTTGATACTCGATTGCGCGGCGTGCATATTGACGACATCGGCGCCCATGCGTTTTCCGGCAATTTCAAAGGAAAGCAGCGTTCTCGTGCTGTTTTCGAAAAAGGCATTGATGACGGTCAGGCCATCCAGCTTGTTCGCGTGCTTGCTGGATTTCCTGTTGAGATCGACCCATTGCTTGGCCTCCTCGAGCAGAAATAATATCTCCCAGGGATGCAGCCCGGCGATGCCCAATAGATGACGATGGGGGAAAGCATCCGATCCGGCTGGAAAGGTCTGCGACGATGCGGTTTTTTGCGATGTCATTAAAGCGGGTTCTATAGAGTCATCATTGCAGTGCGGCAAGCCTGTCGATGGCGCCTTGCAAAATATAGGCGGCGGCCATTTTGTCGACGACCTTTGCCCGTTTCTTCCGGCTGACGTCCGATGCAATCAGATCGCGGGTGACGGCCTGCGTGCTCCACCGTTCGTCCCACAATAATATCGGCAGGCCGAGCGGTTTCAGGTTTTGCGCAAAAGACCGTGCTGCCTGGGTTTGCTGGCTCTGGCTGCCATCGAGGTTGAGCGGCAGGCCGGCGACGAGTCCGACAATATTCTGTTCGACAATTACCGCCTTGATCCGTTCGAGATCCTTGGAAAATTTGCGCCGCTCGATCGTTTCCGCCGCCGTTGCGAAGGTCCAGTGCGAATCGCATATGGCCATGCCGACCGTCTTTGTGCCGATATCGAGGCCCAGCAAACGGCCACCATCCGGCAGCGCTTGCGCGAAGGCCGCGACATCGTCAGAAATCAACGTGCCGGAAATGCTACCATCCTCCGGCGTGCATCGGCGCGAACATTGGCCCAGAAAAGACTATAATCATAAACATGGTAATTGTTACCGGGCAGCGCATAGGGGCCCATCTCCGGCGGATCACCGATCAGCAGAAATCCCCTGGCATCGCATTTGGCTGGCACCGATCCGATAGTCAGGCTCGCTTCGCTAAGATCATCATTGGGAACCAATGTGCCGAGATTGGCCGATGCCGCCGCAGACGAATTGACATCACCATTGATCGGATTGCTGCAAAGCAGCCTGGTTTCCTTGCGCGGCTCGCCATTAAAGCCGATCGTCATGTCGTAAACTTTGACGATCCGGCCGTAATCTGCCGGCTCTGCAAAACTCTGCCAGGCCATGATGCAGCGGGTCTGATCGGGCGCTTCGCAAATGTCGAGACCCATTTCCGGGATATCGGTGTCCACCGAAACCGGCCAGCCGACGACATAAGCGGCGACGACCCGGTTGGCGAGCGGCGTGCCGGCGACCCGGTCCTTGAGCAAGTTGGTCAGATGCAGACTGCCCTGGCTGTGTCCGGCCAATATGATCGGCTGGTCGCCCGGGATTTCCGCAACAAAATAGTCAAAGGCCGCCAGCACGTCCTGATAGGCAGCGTCCAGCGCCTGCTGGCCCTGGGGCTTTGTGGTAAGAAACGCACCCAGTGTCGCCTGTCGATAGCGCGGTGCCCAGACATCGCCGATAGCGTTAAAGGCGCTGGCCTGACCGCGCAGGAATATCCGCGCCCGGGCCTGCGATTCGTCATCATCCAGCGCCGCATTCCAGCGGTCTTTCTTCAGAAAGGATGTGGGGTGGACGAAGAAAACAGCGGCTTTCTTGTCTTTCGGAAACGCATCCTCCGCATCCTCATATCCTTCCGGAAGCCACAGGGCAGGATTGCCTTTCACCAGTTCGGGCCGCGCCAGCCACATCGCCGTGTCGGCATAAACATTGGTTTCCAGCACTTCCTGTGCCGCAAATTCGGTGTCGGGCACAAAGGCCACTTCCATCAGCTCTTCGCCATAGACCTGATAAACAAATGCGCCGGCGAGCACGAGGATGACCATGCCTGCGACAAAATAGAGAAACTTTCGGGCCAAATGACACTCCAACCTATATGCTGCTGCCTCAATCCGCTTGAAGCCGCTCCGCGCCGGTGCTAGCGGCGCTCGGTACAATATTTAATTCCGAAATACCCGCAAAAAGATGAACCTGAAAAGAATGAGTCATGTCAATCGATAAGGAAACCGTCAAAAAGATCGCCAGCCTCTCGAGGATCGCGATTACCGAAGCCGAAGCGGATGCCTTCGTGCCCGAGCTTAACCAGATTCTGGGTTGGGTCGAGCAACTGGGCGAAGTGGATTGTTCGAAGGTCGAGCCGATGACGGCGGTGATCCCGAACAAATTGCGGCTGCGCGAGGATGTCGTCACCGACGGCGAGATTCGCGACAAGATATTGGCCAATGCGCCGATTGCCGAACACGGCTTTTTTGCAGTTCCCAAGGTGATTGAATAATGACCGCAATATTTGAACTGGGTATCGCAGATATCCGCAGCGGCATTGCCGACGGCGATTTCACCGCGAAGGAAGTCGCGGAAACTTTCATCGCGCGGGTCAGCGCGGCCAAGCCATTGAACGCATTTCTGGTCGAAACACCGGAACATGCTCTGGCGGCGGCAGAAGCCACCGACAAGGCCAAGGCGGCGGGCGAGACCCTCGGCAAGATGGCCGGCGTGCCGATTGGCATGAAGGACCTTTTCTGCACCGAAGGCGTCGCGACCACTGCCGCCAGCCTTATCCTCGAAGGTTTTGTTCCCCAGTATGAATCGACCGTTTCGTCCAACCTGTTCAAGGCGGGCGCCGGGATGCTCGGCAAGCTCAACATGGACCAGTTCGCCATGGGCTCGTCGAACGAGACCAGCGCATTCGGCAATGTGATTTCGCCCTGGCGGCGCAATGATGGCGGTAACGCCGATCTGGCTCCCGGTGGTTCATCGGGCGGCAGCGCGGCGGTGGTCTCCGGCCATATCGCGCCAGCAGCAACCGGCACCGATACCGGCGGGTCGATTCGCCAGCCCGCTGCCTTTGTCGGCATAACCGGCTTCAAGCCGACCTATGGCCGCTGCTCGCGCTGGGGCACGATTGCCTTTGCCAGCTCGCTCGATCAGGCAGGCCCGATGGCCCATGATGTCCGCGATTGCGCGATCATGCTCGGATCGATGGCCGGTTTTGATGCCAAGGATTCGACCTCGCTTGATCTGCCCGTTCCCGACTGGGAAGCGGCGCTCAGCAGCAATATGGCCGGCAAGAAAATCGGTATTCCCAAGGAATATCGCGTTGAAAACATGCCAGCCGAAATCGATGCACTGTGGCAGAAGGGCATTGAAATGCTCAAGGATGCTGGCGCGACCATCGTCGATGTCTCGCTGCCGCATACCAAATATGCGCTGCCGGCTTATTATATCATTGCGCCTGCCGAAGCATCGTCCAACCTGTCGCGCTATGACGGCGTGCGCTACGGTCTGCGCGATCTCCCGGACGGGGCAGGCCTGCAGGACATGTATGCCGCCACCCGAGAAGCCGGTTTCGGACCGGAAGTGAAGCGCCGGATAATGATCGGCACCTATGTTCTGAGCGCCGGCTATTATGACGCTTATTATACCCAGGCGCAGAAAGTGCGGACGCTAATCTCTCAGGACTTCGACAAGGCGTGGAACAGCTGTGACCTGCTGCTGACCCCGACCGCGCCAAGCGCCGCCTTCGGTCTGGGCGAGAAAATGGATGATCCGCTGGCCATGTATCTGAACGACGTGTTCACCGTGCCCAGCTCGCTGGCCGGTCTGCCGGCGATGTCGGTGCCAGCCGGACTGGACGGCAAGGGATTGCCCCTCGGCCTGCAGATCATCGGCAAGGCACTGGACGAACAGAGCGTCTTTAATGCAGGATTGGCGATCGAAGAACGCGCCGGATTCGTGGCGAAACCGGAGCAGTGGTGGTGATTTCAGCTGAAAGTCTTTCGATCACACTGGCCGGTGCACTGATTGTTTCAGGATGCTCAAGTGAAGATTCATTTACAGAAAAATGTAAAAAACATGGGAAAGTGGAAGTATTTCACGAATTGAACTGGCGAATGGCGAAAAAAGAACTGGAAGAGAAGCTATCGAGCAATCTGCCTTTTCCCGGTGGCCTACAAACCTTCTCGACCCCTAATTTTACTGTTACGCCAATCCGTGAGATCAATGACAATGGAAAACCCGTTCTGGAAGACGAGTTAGCTTTCGTGGTTTCCAGAAAAGAAGGACTCCATAAGAAAGTCGCGATTATTCACGGGTTTTCAAAAACCACGTCTGCAACCAGAATCGCAGATGACCGTGCTCAAGTATCGTGCTTTGTAGTTAAAAAATGGGTTCAGGAATTATGACCGAATCAACATATCGTATCCAGGGCGGAACCGGCGAATGGGAGGTCGTGATCGGCCTGGAGGTCCACGCCCAGATCACCTCCGAATCGAAGCTCTTTTCCGGGGCTTCCACCGAATTTGGAGCGGAGCCGAACACGCAGGTCAGTCTGGTCGACGCAGCGATGCCCGGCATGTTGCCGACGCTGAACGGCGAATGCGTTCGTCAGGCGGTACGCACAGGTCTGGCGATCAACGCGCAGATCAACAAATATTCTCGCTTCGACCGCAAGAATTATTTCTACGCCGATCTGCCGCAGGGCTACCAGATTTCCCAGCTCTATCATCCGATCGTGGGCGAGGGCGTGATCCAGATTTCGCTCGACGAGAAAGATCCTGATGCCCACGGCAAGGCGATTGGCGTCGAGCGCATCCATATCGAACAGGATGCCGGGAAGCTGATGCACGACCAGCATCCGACCATGTCCTATGTCGATCTCAATCGCTGCGGCGTCGCGCTGATGGAGATCGTCTCAAAACCGGATATGACCTCGCCCAAGGAAGCCGCGGCCTATGTCCGCAAGCTCCGTTCGATCCTGCGCTATGTCGGCAGCTGCGATGGCAATATGGAACAGGGCTCGATGCGCGCCGACGTCAATGTCAGCGTCCGCAAACCCGGCGGCGAACTCGGTACCCGGACCGAGACCAAGAATGTCAACTCGATGCGCTTCATCCAGGCGGTGATCGAATATGAAGCCCAGCGTCAGGTTGATCTGATCGAGGATGGCGGCGCTGTTGTGCAGGAAACCCGGCTTTTCGACCCCGACAAGAATGAAACCCGGTCGATGCGCTCGAAAGAAGACGCGCATGATTACCGCTATTTCCCCGATCCCGATCTGCTGCCGCTGGAACTGGAAGATGATTTCATCTTCGACTGCAAGGCCAGCCTGCCGGAATTGCCGGACGAAAAACGCGCGCGCTACAAGAGTGTGCTCGGGCTGAGCGCCTATAATGCAGCGGTCCTGACGGCAGAGCATGAAACCGCTCTGTGGTTCGAGGAACTGCTCGAAACCACCGACCAGCCCGAAAAAATCGCCAGCAGCGCAGCCAACTGGGTGACATCCGAACTATTCGGTGCGCTCAACCGCATGGGGCTCGATATCGAGAATAGCCCCGTCTCTCCAGCGCAGGCCGCTGAATTGCTCAGCCTGGTTGCCGATGACACGATCTCCGGAAAAATCGCCAAGCAGGTATTCGAGATCATGCTCGAAAGTGGCGAAGGCGCGAAGAAAATCGTCGAGGAACAGGGCCTCAAGCAGGAATCCGACACCGGCGCGATCGAAAAAGTCATTGCTGACGTCATGGCTGCCAACGAAGACAAGGTAGGCCAATATCGCGACGGCAAGGACAAGCTGTTCGGCTTCTTCGTCGGTCAGACCATGAAAGCGATGCAGGGCAAAGCCAATCCGCAGGTGGTGAATGAGTTGTTGAAGAAGATACTGGGGTAATTCCTTCGCAAACCCCACTTGCCCT
Organism: Parasphingorhabdus sp. NYA22; assembly: GCF_976973735.1. Lineage (NCBI taxonomy): Bacteria > Pseudomonadati > Pseudomonadota > Alphaproteobacteria > Sphingomonadales > Sphingorhabdaceae > Parasphingorhabdus > Parasphingorhabdus sp. NYA22. The sequence goes on from NZ_OZ333477.1 coordinate 2,008,612, forward strand.
CAACGCGCCTTTACGCTAGGCGCGCGGGTCAATCGTACTTCGATAGAGTTTGACGACGTAACTGGGCGGGCGTGGCGGAATTGGTAGACGCGCCAGATTTAGGTTCTGGTATCTTCGGGTGTGGGGGTTCGAGTCCCTTCGCCCGCACCAAGTTAGTTGCAATATCTATCGAAAAACACCGAATATGAAGGCACCAGAAGGATAGTCATGCAGATTGTTGAAACGCTGAACGAAGGTCTGAAACGGGCCTATGAAATCAAGATTACCGCGAAGGATATCGAATCGCGCGTAGAAGCCGAAGTGCAGAAAATGGCACCGCAGGTGAATATGCCCGGCTTCCGCAAGGGCAAAGTCCCTGCGAATCTTGTCCGCAAGATGCACAATGATGCGCTGATGCAGGACGCGCTGACCAGCTCGATCCAGGAAAGCATCGAAAAAACCATGACGGATAACAAGCTCCGTCCGGCGATGCAGCCCAATGTCGACCTTGAAGAAGGCTATGAGCCTGGCAAGGACGCCAATGTGAAGCTGGATCTGGAAATCCTGCCGGATGTTCCGACACCGGATGTCGAAGGCCTGAAGCTGGAACGGCTGCAAGTCGAAGCGGACAAGAAGACCGTTGATGAAGCGCTGCAGAAATTCGCAGAGAGCCAGAAGCAGTTTGAAACCGCTGCCAAATCCTACAAGGCCCAGACCGGCGACCAGTGCCTGATCGACTTTGAAGGCAAGGTTGACGGCGTGCCGTTTGACGGCGGCAAGGGCGAAGGCATGGCGATCGAACTCGGTTCCGGCCGTTTGATCCCGGGCTTCGAAGACCAGCTCATCGGCAAGAAAGCCAATGACGAAGTTCTCGTCAAAGTGACTTTCCCTGACGACTATAATGTCGAAGACCTGAAGGGCAAAGACGCGACGTTCGACGTTGTTGTCGCCGAAGTGCAGAAGCCGAAGGAGGCCAAGGCCGACGACGAAATGGCGAAATCCATGGGCCTGGAAGGCATCGACCAGCTGACCGAATTGCTCAAGGGGCAGATCGAACAGGAACTCAACGGCCTGACCCGCACCCACATGAAGCGCAAGCTGCTTGACCAGCTGGCCGCAAGCCATGACTTCGAAGTGCCACCGGGCATGGTAGAAGCCGAGTTCAACCAGATCTGGCAGCAGCTGGAGCAGGAAGCCGAGCAGGAAGAAGATTCCGAAGCCGCTCGCAAGGAAATGGAAGACGAGAAGGACGAATATCGCGATATCGCCGTTCGTCGCGTTCGTCTCGGATTGCTGCTTTCGGAAATCGGCCAGGCCAATGGCGTTGAAGTCAGCCAGCAGGAAATGGGCATGCTGATCCAGCAGGCGGCGCAGCAATATCGCGCGGAAGATCGCGAACGGTTTGTTCAATATATCCAGCAGGACCAGATGGCCGCTGCCCAGCTTCGTGCACCGATGTACGAAGACAAGGTTGTCGACTTCCTGTTTGACAAGGCAGAAGTCACCGACCGCAAGGTAACGCGCGAAGAACTGGAAGCGGCGATCGAGGCAGAAGACGAAGCTGAAGCCAAGCCGGCTGCCAAGAAAAAGGCGCCGGCGAAAAAAGCTGCAGCCAAGAAATCTGCCGCGAAAAAAGACGACGCTGAAAAGGCGCCAGCCAAGAAAGCCGCAGCGAAAAAGGCTCCTGCCAAAGCTGCGGCGGAAAAGGCACCTGTCAAGAAGCCAGCGGCGAAGAAGCCTGCTGCCAAAAAAACTCCAGCCAAGAAATAAGTCTTCTGGTTTGATTATAAAAAAGCCGGGCAGGGAGGACCTGTCCGGCTTTTTATATGTTGCTTTCAACAGATGCCCGTCGGCATCTGGCGGTTTTAGCCAATCTTAAAAGGTGACTTCGCTAGCCTTGTCGATGACCGTACCGAGAATGCCATATTCCTTGGCTTCTTCCGTACCCATCCAGTAATCGCGATCAATATCCTTGCGGACGCGTTCAACGTCCTGTCCGGTTTCCTGGGCAATAATTCGAGCAAGCCGCTCGCGCATCTTTACGATTTCCTGCGCCTGGATGGCGATATCCGAAGCTTTGCCACCAGCGCCGCCGGATGGCTGATGGATCAGAAATCTTGTGTTCGGCAGGCAGAAGCGCCGTTCCTTGGGCACGCCCAGGAAAATATGGGTACCGGCGCTGGCCACCCATCCGGTTCCGATCATCGCGACTGGCGAACTGATGTAGCGGACCAGATCATGGATCGTGTCACCCGATTCGACATGACCGCCGGGAGAGTTCAGAAAAATGCGGATGGGGTCGTGATTGACATGGTCGAGATAGAGCAATTGCGTGGCCACGCGTTCGGCCAGCTTCTGGTCAATTCCGCCGAATATCATGATCGTGCGGGCTTCCAGAAATTTTGTCATCATGGCACCCGGGAGGCCGCCGGATTTATTCTCTTCGTCCTCTTCGTCATTGTTAAATGTGGGAGAGATTGGGCTGTTGTTGGTTGTCATTCTGGACTCCGCTAATGGAATTTTGAGAAGCACCGATCACCGGATGATCAGCATTGTCTTGATCAACATGTAGGGATAGCGTGCATGGTGCGCAATGATCGTCGTATCGGAGACGTGATTTTTACAGATGACATTCCTTCCTACGTAACATCGTTAAAGCCCTTGAACAATTCCGCGATAATCCCGATGTAGTATCGAAGCCAAAAACAGGACAATTTTCAAGATGCATGATCCGATTACAAACGCTCTAATCCCTATGGTTGTCGAACAATCGAACCGGGGCGAGCGCAGTTTCGATATTTTTTCCCGGCTGCTGCGTGAACGTATCGTTTTCGTCACCGGTCCGGTCGAGGACGGGATGGCTTCGATCATCACCGCGCAATTGCTCTTTCTGGAGTCGGAAAATCCGAAGAAGGATATCTATCTCTATATCAACTCGCCGGGCGGCGTTGTGACTGCCGGCATGGCGATCCATGATACGATGCAGTATATCCGCCCTCGCGTCGGTACGGTGTGCGTCGGCCAGGCGGCCTCCATGGGTAGCTTCCTGCTTGCGGCGGGCGAGCCCGGCATGCGGATGGCGACGACCAATGCCCGGATCATGGTGCATCAGCCCTCCGGCGGTGCGCAGGGCATGGCATCGGATATCGAAATCCAGGCCAAGGAAATCTTGCGCATTCGCAGCAGCATGAATGACCTTTATGCGAAATATACCGGCAAACCTTTGGCAGAAATCGAAGCGGCCATGGACCGGGATACGTTCATGGAAGCCGACGAAGCCAAGGCATTCGGCATTGTTGATGAAGTTTATGACAAGCGTCCGGTGCCATCAGAAGATAATAAATAAGCGGTTAGCGCAGCCCTAAACGAAATTTAAGCCATATTTGATAGACTTGGCTATTCGCTAGGAAAGCTGCGAAAAAAGCGGTGGCAATTTGCAATATGACGGTTAGATATACAATATTGGCCGGTTTAAAGGACTTTTTATGACGAAATTGACGGGATCTGATTCGAAGAGCACATTATATTGCTCTTTCTGTGGCAAATCCCAACATGAAGTCCGCAAGCTGATTGCGGGGCCCACGGTTTTCATCTGCGATGAATGCGTAGAGCTGTGCAATGACATCATTCGCGAGGAAACCAAGGGTGCCGCCACCGGCCGTAAAGACGGTGAAGTGCCAACACCGCAGGAGATCTGCGATGTGCTGAACGATTATGTGATCGGCCAGAAGCGCGCGAAACGTGTGCTGTCGGTCGCGGTTCACAATCATTACAAGCGTCTCAACCACGCCGCCAAATCCGGCGATATCGAACTGGCAAAGTCGAATATCCTGCTCGTTGGTCCTACCGGTTGCGGTAAAACGCTATTGGCGCAGACTCTGGCGAAGACATTTGATGTGCCGTTCACCATGGCGGATGCGACCACTTTGACCGAGGCCGGCTATGTCGGTGAAGACGTTGAGAATATCATCCTCAAGCTGTTGCAGGCGTCTGACTATAATGTCGAGAAAGCCCAGCGCGGCATTGTCTATATCGATGAAATCGACAAAATCAGCCGCAAGGCGGAAAATCCTTCGATCACTCGCGATGTTTCCGGTGAAGGCGTCCAGCAGGCACTGCTGAAGCTGATGGAAGGCACAACCGCCAGCGTTCCACCGCAAGGCGGTCGCAAGCATCCGCAGCAGGAATTTCTGCAGGTTGATACCACCAACATACTGTTCATCTGCGGCGGCGCATTTGCTGGTCTGGAAAAGATCATTGGTGACCGTCTGGAAGGCAAGTCGATCGGTTTCGGCGCTCATGTAGCCGCTCCAGAAGAACGGCGTATTGGCGAACTGCTGGCGCAGGGCGAGCCCGAAGATCTGTTGAAATTCGGTTTGATCCCGGAATTTGTCGGTCGTTTGCCAGTGATCGCCACGCTCGAAGATCTTGATGTCGATGCGCTTGTGACGATTCTTCAGGAACCGAAAAACGCGTTGGTAAAGCAATATGCCAAATTGTTCGAACTGGAAGGCGTCGGTTTGACCTTCACCGATGACGCACTGGTTGCGGTTGCCAAAAAGGCGATCGAACGGAAAACCGGTGCGCGCGGTCTGCGTTCGATTGTCGAGAATATTCTGCTCGACACCATGTTCGACCTGCCCGATTTTGAAGGCGTCGACGAGATTGTGATCGACAAGGACGTCATTGCCGGCACCAAAGAACCGGTGAAGGTGATCGCGAAAAGCAGCAAGGCGAAGAAGGAAGACGCGGCTTAGAAAATCCGGCTCTTTCCTTGGTCCTGCGTTGCAATCCCGAAGAATGGCTTAGACATCTAGATATTAAAACGGTCGTGGCAGTTTACCTGCTGCCCACGGTCATTTTTGACCTTAATAATCCTGGATATGTCCGCCCAGAAAACACCATCAGCTTGTCGAGGGTTTGTTGCATCTACTAATGCGACGAAGCAGATCCCTTTTGAAGCCAGCGCCCCGATTGTCTCGATATAGGCTGTAGCGCCGGCCTTCTTTTCGAGGCGCACTACCACATATCTGCCCACGCTATCAGGTCCGACGTCGTCAGGATCATCGTCGACCAGCTCAGTCGCAATGTCTTTCACCTCAACATCATTTTTAATCCAAGCGGCTTGAGCTTGGTCATAGTGCGGTAATTTATCGATGAACGCTTTGTCGGAAAAACTTAAAGCCGCAATCGTTGTGCCCAATTGAACATCAGCAGATTGATCAGTACGTCGGTTGAAACTGTACCAACACAAATTGGCAAGGATAAGCGCAAGGCAGACGCCGACAAGAATTTTGCGTTCAGTTTTCATCACAGTAGACGTGCGTACATATTCACTTATAAATACAGCTATCCAGCCCCTCGTTGGCCACCACATTGATCCGCGCCGCAATCGTATTGCCATAGCGACGGGTAAAGCCGCTGGCGCCGTTGACGGCCCGTTTCTTGGGCAAGGGCAGGGCAGCCGCAATCCGCGCGGCTTCGATCTTGGTTAGATCCTTCGCGTCTTTGTTGAAATAGCGCTGTGCGCCCGCCTGCACGCCATAGGTGCCGATGCCGGTTTCCGCGATATTGAGATAGACCTCCATGATCCGGTGCTTGCTCCAGATCGTCTCGATCAGGAATGTGAAATAGGCTTCCAGCCCCTTGCGGAAGAAACCGCCACCCTGCCAGAGAAAGGCATTTTTCGCGACTTGCTGCGAAATGGTTGAGCCGCCGCGTATCCGACCTCCCTGGGCATTGCGCTGGATTGCTTTCTGGATCGCTTCCGTATCAAACCCATTATGGCTGCAAAACTTGCTATCCTCGGCAGCGATCACCGCCCGCGCCATATTCGGGGATATGTCGCTGAAACTCGTCCAGTCCTTGGTGATCCCGTTTCCGTCCATGATCATCGTCGCAGTGATCGGGGGAGGCACAATCGCGTAAATGCCGACCCAGGCGACCGTGATCAGGATGAAATAGACGATGAATTTGAGGAGAAACTTGATTGCCCGCATCGCAGCAGCCTAAATTGAAAACGCCCCGAAAACAAATTTTGTTTCGGGGCGCTTACCAATAATTTTTAGAGCGGTTTTCGAGGCCTAGCTTGCTGCCAGTAGCTGCTTGTCTCCCGCAATGCGAAGCATCGCCTTTTGCAGCTTCTCGAAGGCGCGGACTTCAATCTGTCTTATGCGTTCGCGGCTGACTTCATAGACCTTGCTCAGATCCTCGAGTGTTTTCGGATCTTCCGACAAGCGGCGTTCAGCCAAAATATGCTGCTCGCGTTCGTTCAGCGAGCCCATCGCTTCGGTCAGCATTTCATGGCGGAAGTTGGCTTCCTGTGCGGCAGCGATGGATTCATCGTGCAGCGGGCCGTCGTCTTCCAATATGTCCTGCCACTGGCCGCCATCGCCGTCCTCGGACGAAAGCGAGACGTTCAGCGAAGCATCGCCACCCATCGACATGCGGCGGTTCATATTGACCACTTCATGTTCGGCAACGCCCAGATCGGTAGAGATTTTCTGCACGTCTTCCGGCGACAGATCACCATCCTCGAAGGCATCGAGATTATTCTTCATCCGGCGCAGATTAAAGAAAAGCTTCTTCTGTGCGGCAGTTGTCCCCATTTTAACGAGGCTCCAGCTGCGCAGCACATATTCCTGGATAGACGCACGAATCCACCACATCGCGTAGGTCGCGAGGCGGAAACCGCGTTCCGGTTCAAATTTCTTCACGCCCTGCATCAGGCCGACATTGCCTTCGGAAATCAGGTCGGACACCGGCAGGCCATAGCCGCGGAAGCCCATTGCAATCTTCGCGACGAGTCGCAGATGCGACGTAACCAGTTGGGCTGCCGCTTCCTGATCCTTGTGTTCAGAATAGCGTTTCGCCAGCATATATTCTTGTTCGGGGGTCAATAACGGAAATTTACGAACTTCCGAGAGATACCGGTTCAGGCTCGCGTCCCCCCCTAAGGCAGGGATTTTTGCCGGAACATTGCTACCATTAGCCATTTTCGTTCCTTCTTTGTTGCGCCTCCAGGCCTCATTAAGCACCCTTTGGTCAAAAGCGGATATAAGGTGTATTACCTATACACGCAACTTCATGAATAGTTCCTGCATATCGTCCGGAAAACCGATAGAAAACATCAATTTTTCATCCGTTATGGGGTGAACAAATCCAAGACTAGCAGCATGAAGCGCCTGGCGTCCAAATTGAATATCTTTCCGACGGGAAAGCATTGATTTTCGACGAGTGCCATAGAGCGGGTCACCAATCAGACTATGTCCAATATGGGTCATATGGACCCGGACCTGATGAGTGCGTCCTGTTTCCAGCGTACATTCAACCAAAGCAGCGCCGTCGAGCATTTCCTTGACCGTATAATGGGTCATCGCCGACTTGCCCCGGTCATCGCCGACAACCGCCATTTTCTTGCGATTGACATTGCTGCGACCGATGGCGCCCTCGATCGTCGCCGAAGCCGGATTAGGCCTGCCGTTGACGATCGCCATATAGCGTCGTTCTATGTCATGTTCGGCGAACAGCGCGCTCAAGCCCTTGTGCGCGGCATCTGTTTTGGCCGCGACCATCAATCCCGAGGTGTCCTTGTCGATGCGGTGGACAATCCCCGGTCTGGTCACACCGCCAATGCCCGACAACTGCCCCCGGCAATGGTGGAGCAGTGCATTGACCAGCGTGCCATCGGCATGACCGGCGGCGGGATGGACAACGAGACCTGCCGGTTTGTTGATGACGATCAGATGCGTGTCTTCGAAAATCACATCGAGCGGAATATCCTGCGCCAGGGCAGGGCCGGCTATCGGTTCGGGAATAGTCAGCTCGAATGGCTTGTTGCCGATTTTCTTGGCCGAAGGATCGGTGAATGTCGCGCCATCCAGCACAAGGTTGCCGCTCGAGATCAGTGATTTCACCCGCTCGCGCGAAAGCCCGTCTACCGCTTCTGTCAAAGCCGCATCGAGACGCTGTTTTTTGGGAGAATCCGGTAATGTTCCGGATATTGTGGATTGCGCCTCGTTCATCGCGTAGATGTGGGCCATGCAACTGTTTATATCAAGCGCCATGTTGGCGGAACTCCAGCGCCTGGCCCTTGCGGCAGTGCCGCAGGAAGTCTGCGGGATCTTGTTTGGCCGCAATGGCAAGGTCCGCACCCATCGCGCAGCCGCAAATGTGGCAGATGATCCGGTCCGTCATTTCGAGATTGATCCCGCCATTTTGATCGCGGCGGAGCGCGATGCGCGGGACGGAGGCGAACCGATCCTCGGCTATTATCACTCGCATCCCGGGGGAATCGTCAAGCCTTCCCAGACCGATGCCAATAGTGCTGCGCCGGACGGGCGGCTCTGGCTGATTTTGAACGGGCAGGAGGCAGCAGCATGGCACGCAGTTGAAAAGGGCGAATTTTATGGTCGGTTCAACGCGATCACCCTTGATTGCTCGGGTGCAAAAGGCCAAACAGCCGCGGAATGAAATCATAGTTAAGGGCGCGTTTATATGTCGAATAGTGAAGTTGACCTGGCATCACTGCTTTGTTCGAAAATATGCCATGATTTGCTCAGCCCGGTCGGAGCGCTCAACAACGGCCTTGAATTGCTGGAAGGCGAAACCGATCCGGTGATGCGCGATCGCTGCATGGACTTGCTGGCGGACAGTGCCAGAGCATCGGCCGACAAATTGAAATATTTCCGGCTCGCTTTCGGTGCCGCCGGTGGCTTCGGCGACAATGTCGATCCGGCAGAGGCGCGGCAGCTGATCGAATCGTTGCTCGGCGATTCGGGCAAAATCACTTTGGGCTGGGCCTTGCAGGGCGAAGCATTGCCGAAAAAGGCGATCAAGATCCTTCTCAATCTCGCGTTGATTGCAAAAGAATCCCTCGTCCGCGGCGGCCGACTGGACGTCGGTGCCGAGCATGGTGAACTCGGCGTCGAAGTCGTCATCAGAGCAGAAGGCGCAAAAATCGCGCTTGATGAAGGCATCCGGACTGCTCTGGACGGCACTATAGCACCGGCTGATCTCAGCGCGCGAACAGCGGGCGCGTGGATGACCCGAGAGCTGACGTTGAAAAATGGCGGCGATTTGCGGATTTCGCCACCATCCACGACAGAATTGCTTTTGGGTGCTATCGTCACCGCTTGAGCTTTAAAAGGAGAGGTCTTTCATGGATGTGATATGGACGCCGTCTCCGAATTTTGACGATCGCCAGTTGCCGATCAGCATTCTCGTCATGCATTATACCGGGATGAAGGATGCGGCGTCGGCGATCAACTGGCTGGCCAATCCGGAAGCCAAAGTCTCGGCCCATTATGTCGTGACCGAGGACGGCCAGATCGTGCAGATGGTCGATGAAGAAAAACGGGCCTGGCACGCAGGGCGCGGTTTCTGGCGCGGTATCACCGATGTGAACAGCGCCAGTATCGGCATCGAGATCGTCAATCCCGGTCATGAATGGGGCTATGTCCCGTTCCCTGAAGAGCAAATGGATGCGGTGACCCGGCTTGCCCATTCGATCGTCCAGCGGCACGATATTTCGTCATCCAATGTAATCGGGCACAGCGATCTGGCGCCGGCGCGCAAGCAGGACCCGGGCGAATTGTTCGACTGGGAGCGACTGGCCCGTCACGGCATTGCCTTGAAAAAACCGGCTGTGAAGCTGAACGAACCGCCCTGGACCGATGGCGGCTTCATGCTGGCACTGGAACGGTTCGGCTATGATATTTCCGACCAGACCGCCGCGGTTGTCGCTTTTCAACGGCGCTTCCGGCCAAAAAATATTGACGGAGTGATCGATGGCGAATGCCGCTCGCTGCTTTTGTCTTTAATGTTGGACAGAGAGCGCGGAATCACTAAATAGGGCGCACCAGAGGGTCGGCCAGCCGCGGCATTTATGTCGAGGAAAGTCCGGGCTCCACGATTAAAAGGTGCCGGATAACGTCCGGCGGGGGCAACCCTAGGGAAAGTGCAACAGAAAGCAGGTCGCGACGACTTCGGTCACGTGACATTGAAAGGGTGCGGTAAGAGCGCACCGCGGGACTGGCAACAGGCCTGGCATGGTAAACCCCACCTGGAGCAAAACCAAATAGGGGCGGCATATGGCTTTTTCGGCTTGCTGCCCGGGTTGGTTGCTTGAGCCACGCAGTAATGCATGGCCTAGATGAATGGCTGGCTATTCCGTTTCGGCGGATGGACAGAACCCGGCTTACAGACCCTCTGGTATTATCTTTGCGGTGGAACTCGCCGGGTTCCTCTGTTAGAATAGGGACTATGCCAAAAGCAAAACGATCAGATAACTGGGGTTTCCCGAGATGGGGAAGCTACGAAAGCTCGCGCGAAACACAGCAGGTCAAGATTTGTGACCGGCACGGTTGCGACGAAGCGGGCAGCTGTCCTGCGCCCAAATCCCCCAACAGTCCGGAACGCTGGTATTTCTGCCAGACCCACGCGGCGGAATATAACCGGGGATGGGACTATTTCGAAGGGTTGGACAAGGAAGAGCGCAAGAAGCGCGAAGCCGACGAGCAACGCGATGCCAATGCCTATCAGGAAGCGGCACATTACAGCTGGATGGGTTCCGGTGACGGCAGCCGTTCGCGTGACGAAATGACGGCACTGGAAATTTTCGACCTGACTCCCGACGTTGAATTTGACTCGGTGAAAAAGGCTTGGCGGACGATGGCCAAGGAATATCATCCCGACGTCAATCCCGGCGATGCCGAGGCTGCCAAGAAATTCCAGGCGGCCCAGGCGGCTTATGATGTGTTGCGGATCGCCGAAGAACGGCGGGTCTGGAAGCCGATTTAGCTTCTGTTCTCCTGCTAAGGCAGGAATCCATCTCCCGCCATTGCGGCAATCATAGCCCTTCGAAATGGCGCCAGACGATAGTCGAGTGCGAGCCTCTAGAAATATTTTGGATTGAAGAGTCGGAGATGGACCCGTGCCGTCGCAGGGCTACTAGTTGCTCTGCAACCGCGACGCGGTCTGCTGAATAAGCGCGATCATATTCGGAATGCCCTGGGTGCGGTTTGAACTGAGCTGGTTTTTCAGATCAAAAGGCTCGAGCACGGCAGCAATATCTGTGCCTGTGATCTGCTCGGCGGCCTGATCCTGTACCGTTTCCAGCACCAGCGCGATAATGCCCTTGGTGATAGCGGCATTGCTGTCAGCCAGAAAATGCAGGCGTCCGTCATCCAGTTGCGTCGGATAGACCCAGACCGAGGCAGAACAGCCCCGTACCAGCGTCGCGTCGGTTTTCAGCGCGTCCGGCATCGGATCAAGCTCTTTGCCGAGATCGATCAGCAGCCGGTAGCGATCATCGGGTTCGAGAAATTCATATTCTTCGATAAGGTCGTCAATTTTGCTCATGGGGAGGGCGGTTAGCAGGGCTTTGTTGAAAGGTCATCTGTTTAAAAGAAATCCGTTCGTGCTGAGCTCGCCGAAGTAAGGACTTATGCGCGATGCCGACCCTTCGACAGGCTCAGCGCGAACGGCGTGTGACTATAGCTCCACGCCCGCCGCAATCGCTTCCAGTTTGCGGATGCGTTCTTTCAAGTCCGCCACCTCGATCCGCGACGTCGCGGTCGGCGGATTATCTTCGCGCCGCTGCTCGATTTCGCGGGATTTCAGGGCGATCCAGTCGCGCCAGCCCCGGAGGGTGATGAGTGCGACAACCGTCAAGCCAATCAGCGAAAAGGCCGCGGTGATCATATAAAAAGCAGGTTCTTGCATCATGCTTGTCCTTCCACTTTCTGGACCGGCTTACCGGTCGCGCAATTTCTCGATCTCGTTTTCCAGTTCCCGGGCACCGCGACCATCTGTGGCAATTTTCTCGAGCACGGCGACGCGCTCCTTGAGATATTTGACTTCTTCTTTCAGTCGCCCTGCATCGGGATCATTTGCGATAATCGCATTGCCCTTTTCATCTTCGGAAATTCCGTGTTGGGCCCGGAACCGGGTGCTCAGCACCTTTCCGATCGTAATGACGATGATGATGGCAACAACCATTTCAAACGGATTCATCTAAAATCTCCCTCCAGTCCGCGCTGAACCTGTCTAGCGGTCGCGCAATTGTTCAATTTCGCTTTCGAGCTGCCGTGTGCTGTGACCATCGGTCGTGATCTGCTCGAGTACCGCGACGCGATCTTTGAGATATTTCATCTCTTCGCGCATCTGGCGACTTTCGTTATTTTCCGGCCCGCGTTCGCCGAGAAGGATGAGCTCTTTCTGCTTCTCGACCATCTTGCTCTGATGGCGTGTCCAGATCGCGAGGCCACCGAGTAGAAAGGGAGCGAGAGGGATCAGGACCCAGATTTCGTCAAACATCAGTTGAGCTCCTTCGTATCGGTCGCGTCCCGCAGCTTTTCAATCTGCTGTGAAATATCCATGCCTTTGTCGGTGACGATGCGTTCCAGCACCCGGACCCGTTGTTCCAGCAATTCCGTATGAGCGGCATATTGCGCCGCTTTTTCGGCCGTCATCTGGGTTTGAACCTTCAACTGCTCCTGTTTATATTTAATCCAGGGCTTGACGAAAACGCCGCCGATAATTGCCAGCAACCCGCAGGAAATGCCGAGTATCGGGATAAGAACTCCAACGTCCATTTCGATATCTCCTATCAGTTCGCGCGCTTGTCGCGCAGTTGTTCTATTTCCTGGGTCAGCCGGTGGCTGTCATCGGTGACAATCCGTTCGACATTGGCCAGCCGGTCTTTGACAGACCCCAGTTCGGCACGCAGTTCGGCGTTCTCATTGGTCAGCAATTTGACTCGCTCGACCGCTTCCTGATCGGTTTTGGGATAGACGGACTTGCCCCACTGGTTTTCCAAGGGATAGCCGTTCTTGATCCGCATCCAGGTGGTGACGACCCAACCGGTGACTGCAATCGCTGCTACAGTGGCGATTATCGGAGCAAGCTCGGTGATCATGGCGATCTTTTCCGGATCCATCAGTTCTTCTCCCTTAGTGCTTCGATTTCATCCGCCGTCCGTTTGGCGGGGTCGGTGGCGATCCGCTCGAGCACCTGAAGCCGCTCCTGCAGCCGGTCGATCTTGCCGACCAGTTGCTCATTTTCAGTGGAGAGAAGCTCGATCTTGCGATGCTCATCCGGGCTGGTTTTGGCAGTTTTGCCGGTTTTTCCGCCCCATTCGTCTTCCAGTTCATAGCCGTGTTTGGCTCGGATCCAGTTGTTCACGATCCATCCTACGGTGCTGATGGCGATTATCGCGATTACAAATCCGGGGCTTCCCCAATCCATGTTCATTCTCCCAATTCGGCTGCTTAGCGCAGGTTTTCTATTTCGTTCGACAGCGTCGTGTTCTTGCTGGTGTAATAAAGTTCCATATCGGCCAGCTTGCGGTCAATTTCCCGAAAGCGCGATTTGATGTCGCGGGTTGTGCGGCGGGGTGACTGTCGCACGCCCTGCCAGAATTTCGTATCTTCCGGGTCACTCAGATACATGCCTACCGGCTTCGGATCGGAAATTTTCGCCGCGATCCAATAGGCTATCAGCGTCCAGGGGAAGGCAAAGGTCACCGTCGCTACAATCGCTGCAAAACGGACCCAGGCTACATTGATGCCGGTGTAATCGGCGATCCCGGCGCAGACACCGCTCCATTTTGCACGCTGCTTGTCGAGATAGAATTTTGTGCGAGAGGAGCTCATGAGGGGTGCCTTTCTTTTTTCAGCAGCTCGTCGAAATTTTCGAGCGATGGGGCAGGGGTGTTGGTCGGGCTAGGTAGTCCGGACTGACGCCACTCGGGATTGTCTGCCGCCATGATCCGTTCAATGGTTTCCATGCGGTCATCCAGTCGACGCGCCATATGGTGCAATTCTTCCAGCAGATTTTCATCTTCGTTGGTGATCGTCGCGGCGGTTTTCCATTTCGTGACATAATGAAATATCAACCAGGGTAGACCGATGAACAAGGTTCCCATTACGATGGGAATGATGATGAGTTCTTCCTGCATTATGCGTCACCTTTTTTCATAGCTGCCTTCATGGCTTCGAGTTCTTCATCAACCTTGTCGCTGGATTCCAGCGCGGCGATCTGATTTTCCAGGCTCTGCGGCTCGCCGCCCATGCCCATCGAGTCGGCGCGGCCTTCGGCGAAATCGACCTGTCGTTCGAGATATTCGAACCGCGAGAAGGCATCGTGCACCTTTTCGCCATTGTACATTTCACGCAATTTCACACGATTTTCAGCACTTTCGAGACGATTGACCAGGCTGCTCTGACGCGAGCGGGCTTCCTGCAATTTCTTCTGCAGTTTCGCGATGTCACCTTCAGAGGCCCTAAGCGTGTCATCCAGAACCTTGATTTCCGCTTTTAGCTCGTCGGCCATGTCGGCCGCCTTGCGCTTCTCTACCAACGCCGCCTTGGCGAGGTCTTCCCGATCCTTGGAAAGGGCCAGCTGGGCTTTTTCGCTCCAGTCTTCGGTCAGATGATCAAGCTTGTCGATATGACGACGCATTTCCTTCTGGTCGGCAATCGTGCGAGCTGCAGAGGCGCGCACCTCGACCAGGGTCTCTTCCATTTCTAGAATGATCATACGGATCATTTTGGAAGGGTCCTGGGCCTTGTCCAGCATGTCGGTAACGTTGGCGGCGATGATGTCGCGCGTTCTTGAAAAAATACCTGCCATGTACATACTCCGGTTACGTCTGTGGTTGTGTGTGAACCTGTTCGAGCCGTCGCTCCAGTCCTGTTCTACATCAACCTGGTGAATTTCGAAAGGTGGCCGGGACCTGACTTCGGCAAGGGGAAAAGAAGGGGTCCCGGCCATTTTGTCTGTCATGCTCGATAACCTAGGTTAACGAATACGACAGCGGGGGAATCGTTCTGGCTTTTGGCCATCGTGCCTTCGGCCTGCGCCGGTCCGACAGCGCTGATCAAAATCGTCACGCCAAAAAGCAGGATCGAGATGATTGCGGAAATGTCGATGCGGCTCAATTTGTTCAGTGCTGGCATGATGTGCTCCAGAAGTTGGTTTGTTTCGTATCTGAAACCTACTTTGCAGAAGTCGTGCCAAACTGATTAACATACTGATATATATGGAAATAATTAATTTCCCGGCATGACGCATATAGTATTAATTGCTATTTAGTGGGATTTTGCACTATATGTTGGCCATGGAACGCGAAAGTCAGTTTGTCGGGGAATCGGGCGCTTTTCTCGATGCGGTGGAAAAAGCCAGCCGGGCAGCACCGCTGCACCGTCCGGTCCTTGTAGTCGGAGAACGCGGGACCGGCAAGGAACTCATCGCAGAGCGGCTCCACCGGCTCAGCCTGCGTTGGGACGGTCCGTTCATAACGCTCAATTGTGCAGCCATGCCCGAGACGCTGATAGAAGCGGAATTATTCGGCCACGAAGCCGGTGCCTTCACCGGTGCGACCAAGGCGCGGGTAGGGCGGTTCGAGGAAGCCGACGGCGGTACGTTGTTTCTCGACGAACTCGGGACATTGTCGACCGGCGCTCAGGAGCGACTGTTGAGGGCGGTCGAATATGGCGAAATCACCAGGATCGGATCCTCGCGGCCGCAGCGGGTCGATGTCCGGATTGTCGCCGCGACCAACGCGGACCTGCCGAAAATGGCAGCAGAAAACAGATTTCGCGCCGACTTGCTCGACCGGCTTTCGTTCGAAGTGGTCACATTGCCCCCATTGCGCGTGCGAGAAGGCGATATCCCCGTGCTCACAGATTATTTCGGACGGCGGATGGCGGCGGAACTGGATTGGCCATCATGGCCAGGCTTTGGCCGGCTCGCATCAGAAGCTCTCAATCGTCACGATTGGCCGGGCAATGTCCGGGAATTGCGCAATGTGATCGAGCGCGCGGTCTATCAATGGAATGACCACAGCAGGCCGGTAGACCATGTCGTGTTCGATCCTTTTGAATCGCCTTGGAAACCCCGGGAAACAAAACCTCAGCAGGAAGCCGAGCCGGCTGCCCGGTCGGCAGCAGAAGCCTCTCCAGCGGCCGCTGCACCCGCTTCGTCCGAACCCGCGTTCCAGGATGTCGACGATATGAAAGCGGCGGTCGAAGCCTTCGAGAAACGGATTTTGGAAGCTGCCTTGGCCAAATCGCGCTACAACCAGCGGCAGACGGCCAAGGCATTGAACCTGACCTATGATCAGTTGCGCCATTCGCTGAAAAGGCATGATCTGCTCGGAACATGAAAAAGGGGGCCGCCAAGCCCCCTTTTGTCTTTTATGCTTCCAATTCTTCCAATCTTATCCGGCGTTGGCGTTTACCATCGCATAGAACATCGGCAGTGACAGCAGGACATTGGTGCGCGAGGCCATCAGCGCGATTTTGCCTGCGGCCGCTTTTTCGTCGGCTGTTGCCTCAACGATACCCAGAACCTTTTTCTGTTTCGGCCAGATGATGAACCAGACATTGGCGGCCATGACAATGGCGATCCACATTCCGACACCAATCAGCGTGAATGGTTGTTGCAGCGTCATGGCCTGATGAACCCAGCCGCTTGCCCAAGCGACATACAGGCCGGTTACTACCGTTAGCAAAGCGGCCCAGCGGAAATAAAACAATACTTTGGGTGCGATATGTTTGCCGACTGCGGGTTTTAGCTCGTCCGGGATGGTCGGCATCAGTGGCACCTGAACAAAGTTCAGATAATAGAGCAGCCCGATCCATAGCACACCGAAGAACAGGTGGAGCCAGCGGCCGATTGCATTGCCTGTGACCATATCGCCATCCAAGCCAAACATCAGCGCGATTGCCGCAATCAAGCCGACAATCATCACCGCATTCAGATTTCCGAAAAATTTCGCCATTATATTCCCCCCAAGAGTTAATCCCTATTTAGAACATAACTTTATGCCCGCACCCTCAGGATGTCACGAAAAAATAGGTTTTTGACAACGCCAGGCGATCAAAGAGACAATTGTCCTTGCATCTTTTCCGCTATTGGTGCGTTGAACCACCGAATCTCGAAAAAATGGAGAAAAGAGAAAATGGCTTTTGAACTTCCCCCGCTCCCATATGCGAAAACCGCTTTCGGAGATTTGATCTCCGAGGAAACGTTCAACTATCATCACGGCAAGCATCACAATGCTTATGTCAGCAAGACCAATGACGCGATCAAGGGCACCGATCATGAAGGCAAAAAGCTTTCGGAAATTATCGAAGCTGCTGATGGCGGCCTGTTCAATAATGCGGCTCAGGTCTGGAACCACAGCTTCTACTGGTTGTGCCTGTCGCCGGAGAAAAAGGAAATCACCGGCGAATTGAAAGACCGTCTGGAAACCACTTTCGGTTCAATTGACGACTTCAAAAGCAAGTTCAAAGATGAAGCGACCGGTCATTTCGCCAGTGGCTGGGCTTGGCTGGTACTCGACGGTGAAGAACTGAAAATCACATCCTATCACGACGCGGACACACCGGTCGCTCATGGTGTGAAGCCTGTGTTTACGCTCGATGTCTGGGAACATGCTTATTATCTGGATTACCAGAATGCGCGCCCGGACTATGTCTCCGCGTTGCTCGACAATGCGATCGACTGGGACTTTGTTGCGCTGAACCTCGACGGAGACGGCGTCAGCCGCGCCGATCAGGGCTAAGCAGGCCGACAATAAAGAATTTTAAGCCGCGTCCTGACTTTCGGGGCGCGGCTTTTCTTCTACCGAAAAGCCGTGCTTCATCAGCATCGGAATATTCGCCATCGCGAAAATGAACGAAGTGGTGGTTACGCCCCAGACTTTTACGGTTAGCCACCAGTCGAAGCTGAGCGTTGCGACCATCAGTTCGTTGATCACCGCCATGGCTGTAAAAAACAGGGCCCAGTTGCGGGAGAGTTTCAGCCAGCCTTCGTCGGACAGACCTTCGAACGCCGCTTGTAGCAGGCTTTTCAGCATCGCTTTGCCGCGCAGCAACCCGCCGAATAATATAATCGCGAACCCGGCATAAATAATCGTTGGCTTGTGCTGGATGAAACGCGGGTCGTTGAAATAGATGGTGAGCGCACCAAAACCGAGGATCAGGATCGCCGACATCCACATCATCGGTGAAATCTTGCCCAGTTTCCACTTGGAAACGATCATCGCTACGACAATCGCTATCATGAAGGCGACCGTACCGTAGATCGCCGAAGTGACCGGATTGCCTTCGGGAGCCCCGAATTTATATACGAGGAAAAATATCAGCAGCGGCCCGAAATCGAGCGCGAAGCTGAGACCTCTATGTTCTTTCGGAATTTCTTCAATTGCTGTGGCTTCGGTCATGTTTCTATCCCGGCTATGGCTGCGGCCAAATCTTCGGCCTTGAACGGCCTCAAGTCTTCTACGGTTTCACCGATCCCGATCGCGTGTATCGGCAATCCAAATTGTTTCGCTGCTGCTACCAATACGCCGCCGCGCGCGGTGCCGTCCAGCTTGGTCATGATCAGTCCCGTGACCTTGGCCACGTCCTGAAACACTTCTATCTGGGACAAGGCATTCTGTCCGGTCGTTGCATCCAGTACCAGTACCACATTATGCGGAGCCGCCGGATTGAGCCGACCCAGTACCCGCCTGATCTTGTCCAGTTCATCCATCAACTCGGTCCGGTTTTGCAGCCGACCGGCTGTATCGACGATTAACACGTCGATACCGGTCGCCGTCGCCTGCTTCACACCTTCATAGACAATGCTAGCGCTGTCGCCGCCCTGCGGCCCGCTGATAATAGGAACGCCCAGTCTCTCGGCCCAGATCTTCAACTGCCCGATGGCCGCTGCCCGGAACGTATCGCCCGCCGCCAGCATCACGCCATAATCCTGTTCGAGAAACAGATGAGCAAGCTTGGCAATCGTGGTGGTCTTGCCGGAGCCATTGACGCCGATCACCAAAATTACCTGCGGACGAGGAAAGGCATCGATTTCCAGCGGAATCGCCACCGGTTCCAATATCGCGGCGATCTCGCGCTGAATGATTTCCTTTACCGCATGCTCGGTCAGGCCTTTTTCAAAACGTTCGACGGCAAGCTTCGCGCGGATCGAAGCAGCCGTTGCCGGGCCAAGGTCCGACATGATCAGCGCGTCTTCAATGTCGTCGAGCGTAGCCTCGTCCAGCTTCGCCTTGGTAACCAGGCCCGCCAGATTTTCGGTCAGCCGCGATGATGTCTTGCTGAAACCGCCGAACAGACGATCTTTCCAACTATTTTTCTCGGTCACGCTAACACCCTGCCAATCAATTGCTTGTCCTGAACGTCGATAATCTCGACCGGAACTATCTGACCCTTGTTCGCGGAACCATCAAGGCGAACGCGGGCGAAATTTTCGGAATAGCCGGTATCACCGGAGATCTCCGCGAGAATATTCTGTCGGGACCCGACCAGCGAATGCCGCCACGACCGTGCACGCCGGCTGACTGCCTCCCGCAATATTTTTGCTCTTTGCTTGATCACCTGACCGTCAACCTGCGGCATTTTCGCTGCTGGCGTGCCCTGCTTCGGCGAATAGGGAAAAATATGACCATGAACAATGTCGCATTGATCGATTATCGACAGGCTGTTGGCAAACATAGCCTCATCTTCAGTCGGGAAACCGGCGATGATGTCAGCGCCTATCACTATTTCCGGTCTTTTGGCTTTCAGCTTTTCGACCAGAGCAATCGCCTGTTCCCGGCTGTGCCGCCGCTTCATCCGCTTGAGAATCATATTGTCCCCCGACTGGAGCGACAAATGGACATGCGGCATGAGCCGCGCTTCTCCGGTGAGCAGGTCGAACAACCGGTCATCAATCTCGATACCATCGAGCGAGGACAGCCTCAGCCGCGGTAGCTCGGGGACGTGCTTCAATATCCGTTCGATCAGCATGCCCAGGGTCGGTTCGCCGGGCAGGTCGGGGCCATAGCTGGTGACGTCGACACCGGTCAGGACGACTTCCTGAAAGCTCTTGTCGACCAAAGCCTGCACCTGATCGACGATCAGGCCCGCCGGCACTGACCGGCTGTTACCACGGCCAAAGGGGATGATACAAAAAGTACAGCGATGATCGCAGCCGTTCTGGATCTCGACAAAGGCGCGGGACCTGTCGGCGAAAGAACTGACCATATGCGGAGCGGTTTCGGTGATCCGCATGATATCGGAAACCCGGATATCGGGACGGTTGCTTTGCAGGCCGAGCTTGAAATTGGCTGCGTCATATTTGTCAGAATTGCCGACGACCGCGCTGGTTTCAGGCATATCCGCGAACATTGCCGGATCGACCTGAGCGGCACAGCCCGTGACGATGATATTCTTTTCCGGATTGTCTTTCTTTGCCCGTCTTATCGCTTGCCGGGTCTGCCGGACCGCTTCGTTGGTCACGGCACAGCTGTTGACGATGATCAGATTGTCACCGTCGATATTGTTCGCCGCCAGATTCTGCCGCAACGTCTCGCTCTCGGCGATGTTGAGCCGGCATCCCATGCTGATCATTTCCGGAGCGTTCATCCGAACTGGGTCCAGTCTGCTTCGCCGGAATAGACATAGGCCGTTGGGCCCTGCATCTGGATATTCTCGCCGTCTTTCCAGCTGATAACCAATGATCCGCCCGGCAAATCGACCTGTACAGGGCTGCTGACCAAGCCGCGCCTGATCGCGGCGACAGCGGTCGCGCAGGCTCCGGTGCCGCAAGCCCGGGTCAGGCCCACGCCGCGCTCCCAGACGCGCAAATGGATCGTGCCGTCCTCGATATGCGCCACATTGACGTTCACTTTGTCGGGGAACAGCGGATCGACCTCGATCATCGGGCCCAGCCGATCCAGCTCGACGATATCGCTATCGTCGACAAAGAAGATTACATGCGGATTGCCGACATTGACGGCGGCAGGATTTTGCAAATCTTCCCAGCCAAGCGGCATGTTGAGCGTATCCATGGCATAGGCGAGGGGGATGGACTGCCACTCGAAACGGGGCTTGCCCATATCGACGATGGCGCCGTCCTCAGTCGCGCTGCCGATAATGATGCCGCCGGCAGTTTCAATCCGGGTTTCGTCGCCAATCAGTTTTGCGACGCAGCGGGAAGCATTGCCACAGGCTTCGACCTCGCTGCCGTCTGCGTTATAGATCTGCATCCTGACGTCGGCTTTGTCGGATGGGCGCAGGATGATCAGTTGGTCGCAGCCAATCCCGCTGCGCCGGTCCGCAATAGCGGTCGCTTTCGCGCTGGACAGTTCCATTTCTTCTTCGCGCGCATCGATAATGACAAAATCATTGCCCAATCCGTGCATTTTGTGGAAGCGTCCTGTGGTCATGATTGGCGATTTAGGGATGCCGTTCCCGGGAGTCCAGCAATTCGGCTCGCAATTGGTTGCGGTAAGCAGGTCTAACTTGCTTTCTGCATGAGATTTTTTTCAATGGAGGAGGGCCCCGGGTCGGCTTGAAGAGCCGCCGCGTCTTCCAGATCGCCGGCTTGCAGCAAATTGCGTTTTGCCAGCATCTTCCGTGTCTCCAGAAAGGTCAAGGGGCGTCCGTAATACCAGCCTTGACCCTGGGCGCAGCCGATGCTGCGCAGTTCGTCCTCGGTATCCTTGTCTTCGATACCTTCTGCAGTGATCGGCAGGCCGAGGCTCTCGCCAAGGCCGTTGATTGCCTTTACAATGGCCTTGCTTTCCGCATTGCCGAGAAGCGAAGAAACAAAGCTGCGATCGATTTTTATCCGGTCAAACGGCAATGCGCGCAGATGCGCGAGAGAACTGTAGCCGGTACCGAAATCGTCCAATGCGATTTTAATGTCCTGATTTTTTAAGCTGCCGACGATGGATTGCGCCAGGCTGAGATTTTCAAACAGCGCACTCTCGGTGATCTCGATTTCCAGACGGCTTGGCGGAAATCCGCTTTCGACGAGCAATTTGACAATTTTTTGCGCCAGCCACGGATCGAGCAGTTGGACCGGTGAAATATTGACGGAGATCGTCAGGCCGGCGTCCCAATATTTCGCATGGTTGAACGCCTGCCGCATAATGCTGAGCGAGAGATCGCCGATCATGCCGGTTTCTTCGGCAATCGGGATGAATATTTCGGGAGAGATCAATCCCTGTGTCGGAGATTCCCAACGGGCAAGAACCTCAAAACCGGTCAATTTGCCGGTTGCGAGATCTATCTGCTGCTCGAAATAGGGTGCAAATTCCCCGTTGGGTATGCCCATTCGCATGCCTGTTTCCAGTAAACTCCGCGTCTGCAGTTCCTTTTCCATGTTCGCATCAAACCAGCAATGGCGGTTTCGACCCTGCTTTTTCGAGCTGTACATGGCAATGTCGGCGCGGCGCATCAGCAGATCGACGCCTTCCGACTCTGCATCATATCGCGACATGCCGATGGAAGTGGTCACAACAAGCTGGTTGCCATTTTCGACGATTGGCGTTGCGATAGCTTCTATGAGATCGTCGGCAATCCGTTCGACCATTTTCGGCTGTTCGGGATCAAAAATAAACGCGCAGGCAAATTCGTCGCCACCAAGGCGTGCGAGAAGGTTATGGGGTGGCAAGACTTGCTTAAGGCGGGCTGCCACCTGTTTTAGCACGGCATCGCCGGCGCTGTGGCCATGCACGTCATTGATGTTTTTGAAATTGTCGAGATCCAGCATCATGACTGTGATGCTCTTTTGTTGCCGTTGCGCGAGGCTGATCATCTCTGCTGTTTTTTCCCCAATCGTACGGCGATTGAGCAATCCGGTGAGCGGATCGGTAACGGCAAGGGAGTGGGCAAGCTGTTCGGCCGCGGCCCGTTCTTCAACTTCCTTGGTCAGATCGTTGTAACGGCGCCAGCCGAACAGAATCAGGGCAATATTCAGCAGGAATGCGGAAACCAGCACGTTGTCAGCAGCTCTGGCCTGACCTGTAATAGAGTCGATCGCATCGGAGAGCACCGTGCCGCCGGTGCCGGCAAACATGAGTATCGCCAGAATGACGATGATGCCGGTCACAACGTCACGGCCAACGGATATCTTATATCCGTTTTTCATCACCCTGAGATGTTGGTCGGCTGCTGGTCGAGCCATAGTTGTTTTCCCGCTGTTGCCGGAAGGCTTTTGCCAAACACTTCTCAATTTCTGGTTAACAATCGTTCATATTTGTGAAAAATCCGGGCTTGCGATATCGGGAGAACTGCACTAATAGGCTGCCAAGTCAGGCAATGCTTGTATTGCCAATCCAGTTTAGAGTTCGAAAAACTCACACGTCGGTCAGCGAGGTTTCGCCCACCGGCGCTTTTTGCGTTGGCCTGAATTCGGGCTGTTTTGAAGAAGGAAAGGCGGTAACATGTTTGATAAGTTAAGCGACCGCCTTGGCGGAGTCTTCGACAAGCTGCGCGGGCGCGGTGCGCTCAGGGAAGAAGATGTTCGCGGCGCTATGCGCGAAGTGCGGATTGCCTTGCTCGAAGCCGATGTCGCGCTCCCCGTCGTCAAGGATTTCGTTGAAAAGGTAACCGAGAAGGCCGTTGGCCAGTCGGTTCTGAAATCAGTGACCCCCGGCCAGCAAGTGGTAAAGATCGTTAATGACGGTATTGCCGAAATGCTGGGCTCCGAGGTCAGCGCGCTTGAACTCTCCGTCGCGCCGCCTGCTATCATCATGATGGTCGGTCTGCAGGGCTCAGGTAAAACGACCACCACCGCCAAAATTGCCAAGCGGCTTAAAGACAAAGAAAACAAGAAGGTCATGATGGCCTCGCTTGACGTCAATCGCCCGGCTGCACAGGAACAATTGGCTGTATTGGGCGAGCAGATTGGTGCCGTCACCTTGCCGATTGTTGCAGGTCAGCAACCGGTCGAGATTGCCCGCCGTGCTCTGCAAGCTGCCAAATTGCAAGGCTTTGACGTACTGCTTCTGGATACCGCAGGGCGTCTTCATGTCGATCAGCAATTGATGGACGAGATGAAGGCCGTCGCCGACATCTCCCGGCCGCAGGAAATCCTGCTGGTTGTCGACGCGCTGACTGGCCAGGATGCCGTCAACGTTGCACAGAATTTCTCCGACCAGGTCCCACTGACCGGTGTCGTGCTTACCCGCATGGACGGTGATGCACGTGGCGGCGCGGCGCTGTCGATGCGCGCGGTTACCGGCAAGCCGATCAAATTTGTCGGTGTCGGCGAAAAGATAGATGCGCTTGAAGAATTCCACCCGGAACGCGTTGCGGGCCGGATATTGGGCATGGGCGATGTCGTCAGCCTGGTCGAAAAAGCGGCCCAGGTCGTCGACAAGGAAGAATCCGAAGCGCTTGCCGAGAAAATGCTCAAAGGGCAGTTCGATCTCAATGATCTCCGCTCCCAGCTGAACCAGATGACCAAAATGGGTGGTCTGGGTGCAATGGCATCGATGATGCCCGGCATGAAAAAGGCGAAAGCTGCGATGGCCGGCGGAGCAATGGACGACAAGGTTCTGGTCCGCATGGATGCCATCATTGGCTCGATGACCAGGGAAGAGCGCACACGGCCCGGACTGCTCAATGCCAAGCGCAAGCGGCGGGTCGCGATTGGCTCCGGCACAACCGTGCAGGACGTCAACAAGCTGCTCAAAATGCATCAGGAAATGGCCAAGGCGATGAAGCGCATCAAGAAGATGGGCGGAATCAAGGGGCTGATGTCGATGTTCGGTGGAGGCGGCGGAGCCGCTGGCGCCGGAATGGGCGGTCAGGGCGGCGGCATGCCCGGCCTTCCGGATATGTCCTCGGGTGGCCTTCCTCCTGATCTGGCAAATTTATTGAATAAGAAGAAATAGTCGTAACAATTTGAATTTTGGTATTTTTAGAAAGGTTTATTACAATGGCAGTAGCAATGAGAATGTCCCGCGGCGGATCCAAGAAACGCCCTTATTACAAGATCGTTATCGCTGACGTCCGCGCACCCCGCGACGGCAAGTTCATCGAACGGATCGGCAGCTACAACCCGCTGCTCGCAAAAGACGACGAAAAGCGCGTTGTTCTCGACACCGAGCGTGCGAAGCATTGGCTGGAAATGGGCGCGAAGCCTTCCGACCGCGTTGCTCGTTTTCTGGACGTAGCCGGTTTGCTGAAGCGTGAAGCACGCAACAACCCGAACAAGGGCAAGCCTGGCGAAAAAGCCACCGAGCGTGTTGAAGAGAAAGCTGAAAAAGCAGCTGCTGCAGAAGAAGCAGCGAAAGAAGCCGCTGCGGCTCCTGCGCCGGTTGAAGAAGCTCCGGCTGAAGAAGCGGCTCCGGCTGAAGAAGCTAAGGCTGAAGAAGCTAAGGCTGAAGACAAAGCTGAAGGTTAATCGACCAATGATAACGCGCACCGTTCTTCCCGGCTTTGTCGAAGGGGAACGGTGCGTTTTTTTGTGGCCGGCCTGTCATCATCATAGGCTCGACCCGATCGGATTTGATCAATGACCCCGGACAAACCCGTCCCGCTCGCCGTCATCATCGGCGCTCACGGGATCACCGGCGAGGTCCGGCTCAAGCTATTCTGTGACAGTCTCGACAGCCTGACTGTGCACAAGGATTTCAATGGCGGCGCGTTGACGCTGAAATCCGTCAAACCCCATAAGATGGGTGCGATTGCACGTATTGCCGAAATCACCGACCGCAACGGCGCTGAAGCGGCCCGCGGCACCGAACTAACCGTCCCGCGCTCGGCCTTGCCGGAACTGGACGAAGACGAATTTTACCATATCGACATCATTGGCTTGCGCTGCGTCTCCGATACCGGCGAGGAACTGGGCAAGATATTCGCCATCTACGAATTTGGTGCTGGCGACGTCATCGAGATAGAACGGCCAAACGGCAAGAAATTCATGGTCCCGGTGATCGCGATTGATATGGGTAATGACCCTGCGATTGTAGAAGCGGATTTTGTCGAGCCGCAATGATCCTGATTGTCATCATTTTTCTGATAGCAGGACTGACCATCGCGATTATCGAGATTGCGAAACGGCTCAAGCCAGAAATAAGCCTCGCGTGGCTGCCGTTCTGGGCCAGTCTTCCGATACCCGGATTGCTTTTGCTATATTGGCTATTCAACCTCTGGTGGCTGCAATCTGCTAACTGCCTGGGCGGTCAGGTTTGCGGTCGGGAAGGCATCGTCTACATGTCTATTGGTGCCGCCGTGGGTATGTTTGGCAGTTTCTTCGTCGGCATGACAACCGCGATATTGTGGATAAACTGGCGCAAGAAGAAATGACCTTCACCGCCCAAATTCTCACACTCTATCCGGAAATGTTTCCCGGACCGCTCGGCACATCGCTGGCCGGCAGGGCGATGGTGGAGGGGAAGTGGACCTGTGACCCGATAAACCCCCGCGATTTTACTACCGACAAGCATCGCAGCGTCGATGACACGCCAGCGGGTGGAGGTGCGGGTATGGTGCTCAGGGCTGACATCATGGCCGCAGCGGTGGATCATGCGGTGGCGCGGATGGCAGAAACGATCGCGGCACAAAGCTTGGTTAGTCCTGAGCCTGTCGAAGGACCTGGTGCCGAGCAAAGCGATGCTTCGACAGGCTTAGCACGAACGGTTGTTTCCGAAAAAACTCCCATTATCGCCATGACCCCGCGCGGAAAGCCGCTCACCCAGGCGCGTGTCCGCGAAATTGCAGCCGGTCCCGGCGTCACCATAATCTGCGGCCGCTTCGAGGGATTTGACGAGCGCCTGTTCGACGCCCGCGATATCGAGGAAGTCTCGATCGGCGACTATGTGCTTTCCGGCGGAGAATTGGGCGCTCTGGTGCTTTTAGACGCTTGCATTCGGCTGCTTCCCGGGGTAATGGGCGCGTCTTCTAGCGGAGATGACGAGAGTTTCGAGAATGTTATTCTGGAATATCCGCAATATACCCGACCTCAAATATGGGAAGGGCGCATAATCCCTGAAGTCTTGCGATCGGGGGATCATGCGAAAATAGCTGCTTGGCGGAAACAAAGGGCAGAGGAAGATACACGGCTAAGGCGGCCGGATTTATGGGAGCGTCACAGGGACACTCCGGATCAGTCGCCCTCTGGTGCGCAGGAAAAAGATAAAGATAAGGAATAGGTCATGAACCTGATTCAAACATTGGAAAAAGAAGCCGTAGACGCATTTATCGCGTCGAAAGAAATCCCCGAGTTCCGCGCTGGTGATACAGTGCGTATCGGTGTTCGCGTCGTTGAAGGCGAGCGCGTTCGTACCCAGAATTTCGAAGGTGTGTGCATCGCACGGACCAATCGCGGCATGGGCTCCAACTTCACCGTACGCAAAATGTCGTTCGGCGAAGGCGTTGAGCGTGTGTTCCCGCTTTACTCTCCGAACATCGACAGCATCACCGTGGTTCGCCGCGGTATCGTGCGTCGTGCGAAACTTTACTATCTGCGCGGGCGGACTGGTAAACGGGCCCGTATTGCGGAACGCCGTTTGAACCAGCCTGCGAAAGGCACAGAAGCGAAATAGACTTCGCTTCATCAAAGTTTCAAACAGCCGGTTCTCCATCCACGGATAACCGGCTGTTTTAATATCAGGAGCAGGAAAAGTTTCATGGGTTACAAAATTGTAGTTGTCGGTGCGACGGGTAACGTCGGACGCGAAATGCTCAACGTCCTCGCAGAGCGCGAATTTCCCTATGACGAGATTGCCGCAGTTGCATCCTCGCGGTCGCAAGGTAGCGAGATCGAGATTGGCGACACCGGCAAGATGCTCAAGGTCCAGAATATCGAGAATTTCGATTTTTCGGGCTGGGATATGGCTTTGTTCGCTGCAGGCTCCGGCCCGACCAGGGAATACGCGCCGAAGGCAGCCGCTGCCGGTTGTGTCGTAATTGACAACAGCTCGCTTTACCGGATGGACCCGGACGTGCCCTTGATCGTGCCGGAAGTGAACCCGGAAGCGATAAGTGGCTATACCAAGCGCAATATCATCGCCAACCCCAATTGCTCGACCGCCCAGATGGTCGTGGCTTTGAAACCGCTGCATGATGCGGCAAAGATCAAGCGTGTCGTTGTCTCGACCTATCAGTCGGTCTCCGGGGCAGGCAAGGGCGGCATGGACGAACTGTTCGAACAGTCCCGCGCCATTTTCGTCGGCGATCCCAAGGAAAACCACGTCTTCACCAAGCAGATCGCGTTCAACGTGATCCCGCATATCGACGTGTTCCTCGACGACGGCTCGACCAAGGAAGAGTGGAAAATGGTCGTCGAGACCAAGAAAATTCTCGATTCCAAGATCAAGGTCACCGCGACCTGCGTCCGCGTTCCGGTCTTTGTCGGCCACAGCGAGTCGATCAACATCGAATTTGAAAACGAGCTGTCTGCCAAGGACGCGCAAAAGATTCTACGCGACGCGCCCGGCATCATGCTGGTCGATAAGCGTGAAGACGAAGGCTATGTGACGCCAGTCGAATGTGTCGGCGATGGCGCAACGTTCATCAGCCGCGTGCGCGAAGATCCGACGGTTGAAAACGGCCTGAACATCTGGTGCGTCAGCGACAATTTGCGCAAGGGCGCTGCGCTCAACGCCGTGCAGATCGCTGAACTGTTGGGCCGCAAACATCTGAAAAAGGGCTAGTGCGCCGCACTGGCCGCTTCGGCTGAATCGACTTTCATCCGCTGGGGTTTCTTCATCAGGAACACCAGCGGAACACATAATGCGGTGACCACCGACATCAGCCAGAAATCGCCCAGATAGGCGATCATCAGAGCTTGCCGGTTCACTTCACCATCAATCATCGTCATCGCCTGCTCGCCATATTGTCCCAAACGGCTGATGCTGGTGGGGCTGAGCGGTGACAGTCTCGCTTCGGTTACATTGGCGGAAAGGTCTGCGTGGCTGGTCTGCCAGTTGCGGCCCAATAGGCCGACGAATACCGCGATCCCGACCGACGCGCCGATGGTCCGCGCGAGGTTGAGCAAGCTGGCGCCATCGGTCCGCAGAGCCGGTGAAAGCGTCGAAAATCCCAATATATTCATGGTCACGAACAGAGCGCCCATGCCTAGGCCCTGGACGACGCCGCTGGTGATCACCGGCCACCGGTCCATTTCGAGGCTCCATCCGGTCATCATCCAGGCAGAGTAAGAAGCCAGTGCCATACCCGCTGCGACGACATAGCGGGCATCGATCACTGTCGCCAGACGGCTGCCGATCGCCATGCCCAGGAAGACACCGACGCCGCGCGGTGCCAATATCAGGCCGGCATCAATCGGCGTATAATGATAGATGTTCTGCAGCATCGGCGGCAGCAACGCCATGGTCGAGAACATCGACACGCCGGCAACGATCATCAATAACATGGCGGTGATCAAATTCCGGTCTTTGAACAGATCCCGGGACAGGAACGGGTTTTTTGCCGTCGCCATATGGATTGCGAATATCCACAAGGCGGCTGCCGATATCCCGAATTCTATGATGATTTCCCAGCTGTCGAACCAGTCTTCGCTATTGCCCCGATCGAGCATGAGCTGGAAGGTGGCGATAAAGATAGCGAACAGAAGAAATCCGGGCATATCGAACTTCCGGCGGGCGATCGGCCGCGAGGGCAGCAGCGTCCAGAGCATGACGAAGGTGATGATGCCAAGCGGCACATTGATCAGGAAAATCCACTCCCAGCTGTAATTCTCGGTCAGATAGCCACCAATAATCGGCCCCATGATCGGTGCGATCATGATGCCCATGCCCCATATCGCCATGGCCCGCGGATGGTTTTTCGGCGGATTGATGTCGAGCATCACCGTTTGCGAAAGCGGCATCACGAACGCGCCTGACATTCCCTGAATCACCCGGTAAAAGACCAGCATCTCAAGACTTGATGCTGTGGCGCAGAGCAAGGACGACGCGGTAAATCCGGCGATCGACAAGAGAAACAGGTTGCGGGAACCGATACGGTCGGCGACCCACCCGGTGATCGGGATAGCCACTGCGGAAGCCAATATATAACTGGTCAATACCCAGGTCACCGTATCGAGCGTGGCTCCGAGGCCCGATTGCATGTGCGGCAGGGCGACATTGGCAATGGTGGAGTCCAATATCTGCATGATATTGCCGAGCATGACAGCAATTGTGAGCAGCAGCCGGTTGTTCACCGGCAGGGCTGCTACATCAGGATTTGGGGTGTTCACTCTTTACCATTGCGCAGATCGACGGTCACTTCCGCCGAAATCCCGGCGATCAGCTGTCGTGGGGATTTGTCCAATATCCTGATCCGTACCGGCACCCGCTGGGTAACCTTGACCCAATTGCCGTTGGCATTTTGCGCCGGCAGCACGGAAAACTCCGACCCGGTGCCTGCGCCGATACTGTCGACCCGGCCGTTGAGCTCCAGGTCTGGATAGGCATCAAAAGTGATTTTGGCTTTCTGTCCGACCTTCATCTTGGCCAGATCGGTTTCCTTGAAATTGGCCTCTATCCAGCTATTCTGGTCATTCACGATCGAAACGACCGGCAAGCCGGAAACCATCATTTGCCCGACCTGTAACCGGGTCGACTGGGCAACGCGTCCAGCGACGGGCGCTACCACTCGCGTGCGCGCGAGATCAAGCAAGGACTGGTCTCGCGCCACTTTGGCGTCGGCGATATCCGGATTTTCTCCGGGTGCAGCCGAGCCCGTTGACAGGCGTGCCTTGGCCGCGACCACATCGGATTGCGCAGATTTCAGTTTCGCACGGGCCAGATCGACTTCATGCTGCGCAGCGTCGAGTCGCGCTCTGGTAGTGAAGCCTTTTTCCATCAACGCCGCCTGTCGCTGATAGTTGGACAGAGCGAAGGCGATATCCTGCCGCGCCACCTCGATATCGACGCCGCTTACCTGATAGTCGGCCTGCAGATTTTGCACCTCGACTTGCGCGGCGGCGATACGGGCATTGCTCTGAGCAACGGCCAGCTCAAAGGGAACCGGATCGATGGCAAAAAGCAGATCACCTGCTGCAACCAGCTGATTCTCGCTCACCCCCACTTCGACAATTTTCCCGCCAATCTCGGGTGAGACGGAAACAATATCCTGCTGGACATAGGCATTGTCGGTGGACGCGTAATGATCGCTGACAATCCAGTAATAGGTGCCGGCGCCCGCCAATATCAGCGGAACCGAGAGCATCAACAGCCAACGGCCGATGCGCCGTGCCGGCGAGCGCGGCGCAGGCACTTCCTCTATTGGCTGGCTTGCGGCTGTTTCCATTTCCGGATTCGGGTTATCAGCCATTGGCGGCCCGTTTCTCTTGTGAATCCCCGTCATAGATGGACTGCAAATTGCGGCGGAACTGCTCGAGCAGATGATGAAGCTGTTCCTGCTCCTTCTTCGGCACGTTGTGCAGCGCCTCCTGCAACAATTCTTCCCCGATCGGTTGCAGCTGTTCGGTCAAGGCAATGCCTTTGGGCGTCAGATAAAGCTTCCACGCCCGCCGGTCAGCGGGGTCAGGACGGCGCTCGACCAGATCTGCAGCCTGCAACCGGTCGACCATCCGGCACAGCGTCATCGCATCCAGTTCCAGCATATCGGCCAGCGCACTCTGGTTGATCCCTTCGTGCCGCTGCAGCCAGGTCAGGACCCGCCACTGCGGACGGGTCACGCCGATCGCCTTGGCGCGCTGGTCAAATGTCCGCCGGATCAGGCGTGAAATGTCACCGATCATAAATCCGATATTATCGCTCATCGAGCCGATTTAATAACATATTTTATTATATGCAATGATTAGCTTTGAAAATTATGGAAGCGGACTGATGATTGTGCCATATGACCGCCATGACATTGAAAGCAGACGTATATTGGTCCTTCCGCTCACCCTATAGCTATCTGGCTACGCGGCGTTACGTCGCGCTGACCGAGGCATATGACCTGAAAATCAACCAGCGTTTCGTGTACCCGCTGGCGATCCGCGAACCGGATTTCTTCGAGAAGAACCATCCCAACTGGCTGGGCTATGTGTTCAGGGATATATTCCGAGTGGCGCAACATATGGGCATACCGATGGCACCGCCCAATCCGGATCCGATCGTTCAGGATATTGCCACCCGCAAGATTGCAGCCGAGCAGCCCTATATTTTCGAACTGACCCGGATGGGGCAGGCGGCTTCGCGGCGCGGCAAGGGGCTGGAATTTGCCAATGAAGTCTCGCAGATGATCTGGGGTGGCACCGCTGGCTGGAACGAAGGTGACCATCTGGAAATAGGGGCTGAGCGCGCCGGGCTGGATCTGACCGAGCTTCGAGTCGAAGCCTCAACCCAGTCAGAAGGACTGGACGCCGAAATCGCGGAGAATCAGCAAGCACTCGAAGCCGCGGGCCACTGGGGCGTTCCGACGCTCGTCTTCGAAGGCGAGCCGTTTTTCGGGCAGGACCGGATTGATCTGGCGGTATGGCGGATGAAGCAAAAGGGTCTTGTTGAACGATAGATTTATGGGGCTTTTCTACATTGATTTGGAGCGTCAGGCTGCACCTGACGTCCGCATTTCACCTGAATTTGACCGGACTTTTCATAGAATTAGAATATTGTACCGATGGACTTAACTGAACCTCCTTCATTGGCCCCAACTTTGACAAACTTTGGAATAAGAGAGTCGATTGATGACCGCAAATAACTGGGACTTTTCATCCTTTGACGGTGTGACCCTCAAAATCCATGAAATGGGGGAGGGGCGCCCTGTCATCCTGCTCCACGGCCTATTCTCCACCGCTCACACCAACTGGATAAAATTTGGCCAGGCGCAGGCGCTGGTCGATGCCGGCTTCTGGGTAATCATGCCGGACCTGCGCGCCCATGGTGAAAGCGAAGCGCCGCATGATCCGGCCGCCTATCCCGATGATGTGCTGGTGAAGGACGCGCTGGCACTGATCGAGCATCTGGAATTGACCGATTATGATCTCGGCGGCTTCTCGCTCGGTGCGCGGACGACGGCACGGCTGCTGGTCACCGGTGCCAATCCGGCCAAGGCGATACTCGCCGGCATGGGGCTCCAGGGGCTTGCCGGATGGGAACGGCGACAGGAATTTTTCCAGGAGGCGATCCGGCTCAAGGACAGTGCCAAGCGCGGCGACCCGCACTGGTTCGCCATCCAGTTTATGAAAAGCCAGAAAATCGACCCGGTGGCGGCGAGTTTGTTGCTGGCGACATTTTCCGATATGGATCCCGCTGATGCAGCAAGCATAGAAACCGAAACATTGGTTCTGTGCGGCAGTGAAGATCGGGACAACGGCGATCCGGAAGAACTGGCGGCGATTTTGCTCAACGGCCACCATGTCGCGATTCCGGGAACCCATATGAGCAGTGTGACCAAAGCGGAGATGAGCCAGGAAATGGTGCGCTTTCTGGTCGGATAGGAGGAACAATGCCGAAACTCTATAGCTGGCGTAATTTCTGGATATTCTGGGGCGGAGGCTTGGCGCTGTTTCTCTATCTGGTCGCTACCGGCGGGGTACTCGAAACGGCTGTCGCGCCTGGAGGCATATTGGATCACCAGAGCGCGGCAACAGCGGAACGGGTGAACGCGATCCAGCAAAGCTGGGCTGCGGCAGGCGCGCTTGAACTTGCTCGCTGGGGCATGTTCGCCGACCTTGTTTTCATCACCCTCTATATGTCCGGCGGCATCATCGGCGGACGATTGATCTGGCAGCGGGCCAATTCACCCACGCTCAAAAAAGTCGGCCTGCTATGCGTTCTCAGCTATTTTGTCTTTGGCCTGACTGATTATATCGAAACCGTCAGCCAATTGATCCAGCTGGTCAACGAGCAGGGCAGTGACATTCTCGCCGGGACGGCGGCGCTCGCAAAACCGGTAAAAACCCTGAGCTGGATCATCGGTACCGTCGCGATGATCGGCGCGCTTATCTGGCGATGGCGCGAAACGCGGGCTTGACCGCCAGGCAATAAAGTTTCAATTCCAACCAAAGTCAAAACAGTTGAGGATCAATATATGAAAACCGCCGCTTCGATCGTCGCAATCGCTACTATGGCCCTGACAAGCCCGGCCTTGGCCCAGCATCACGAGCATGATGCTATGGAAGCAACTGCTGCCCCAACCGCCGACGATGCCAAGCAATTCGTCGAAGATACGGAAAAGCAATTGTACGACTTTTCGTTAGACGCTTCCCGGATCTACTGGATAAACGCGAATTTCATTACCGATGATACCGACGCTTTGGCCGCCAAGGTCGGCGCAGAAGGAACGACGATGTCGGTGCAGGCTGCCATTGATGCGGCGATGTTCAACGATGTTCAAGGTCTTGACGCGGTCACACGGCGCAAGCTGGACAAATTGCGCGGCGGGATTGTTCTTCCTGCGCCAACCACAGAGGGCGCCGCCACCGAACTGAACGAGATCGCCACCAAGCTTAACTCGGCTTATGGTAAGGGCAAAGGCACGCTCAACGGCCAGGAAATTAACGGTTCCGATATTGAAGCGGCGATGGGCACCAATCGCAATCCCGAAGAGCTTTCCGAAATGTGGGCCAGCTGGCACAGCAATGTCGGCGCGCCGATGAAGGATGATTATGCCCGCATGGTCGAGATTGCCAATGAAGGCGCCCGGGAACTCGGCTTTGCCGATGTCGGCGCAATGTGGCGGTCGGGCTATGACATGCCGGCCGACGATTTCGCCAAACTGACCGATAAGCTATGGGCGCAGGTAAAGCCGCTTTATGACCAGCTCCACTGCTACACCCGCGACAAGCTAAACGAAAAATATGGCGACGCCGTCCAGCCGGAAACGGGCCCGATCCGCGCGGACCTGCTTGGCAATATGTGGGCGCAGGAATGGGGCAATATCTATGATATCGTCGCACCGGAAGGAGCTGGCGATATTGGTTTCGATACGACCGAATTGCTGGTCGCTAATGATTATGATGCGATGAAGATGGTCAAGGCAGGCGAAGGCTTCTTCTCCTCGCTTGGCTTCGACCCGCTGCCGGAAACTTTCTATGAGCGGTCTTTGTTCACCAAGCCCGCTGACCGCGAAGTCGTGTGCCACGCCAGCGCCTGGGATATCGACAACAAGGACGACATCCGGATCAAGATGTGCATCAAGGTCAATGGCGATGACTTCACCACCATCCACCACGAGCTTGGCCATAATTATTACCAGCGCGCCTATAACAAGCAGAGCTATTTGCATCTCGACGGCGCCAATGACGGCTTCCATGAAGCCATCGGTGACGCGATCGCGCTGTCGATCACACCGGAATATCTGGTTCAGGTCGGCTTGCTCGACGCTGACAAGGTTCCGAGCGCCGACAAGGATGTTGGTCTGCTGCTGCGTCAGGCGATGGACAAGGTCGCGTTCCTGCCATTCGGCCTGCTGGTCGACAAATGGCGCTGGGAGGTATTCTCCGGCGAGATCGCGCCCGATAATTATACTAAGGCCTGGCATGACCTGAAGCTCGAATATCAGGGCATCACGCCGCCGGTCGACCGGCCCGACGATGCCTTCGATCCGGGTGCCAAATATCATATCCCGGGCAACACGCCTTATTCACGCTATTTCCTCGCCCGAATCCTGCAGTTCCAGTTCTACAAAGCGGCCTGCGATGAAGCCGGATGGAAGGGACCGCTGCACCGCTGTTCTTTCTATGGCAACGAGCAGGTCGGTGCAAAGCTGAACGCGATGCTGGAAATGGGTGCATCCAAACCTTGGCCCGACGCGCTCGAAGCTTTTACCGGCAAGCGTGAAATGGATGGCTCGGCGATGATCAGCTATTTCGCGCCGCTGATGGACTGGCTGAAGGAAGAGAATAAGGGCAAGTCCTGCGGATGGTAGGCATGAAAAAGCCGGCGGGAACCCAAGTTCTCGCCGGCCTTTTATTCGATTGAGTTCGGCCTAGAGCTGATCGAGCATATATTCTGCCGTGCTGACCTTGAAGTCGCCCGGCGCTTCGACGTTCAGTTCTTCGACGACGCCGTCATTGACGATCATCGAGAAGCGCTGGCCGCGCTGGCCCAGACCAAAGCCTGAGCCATCCATGGTCAGGCCGACCGCCTGAGCAAATTCGCCATTGCCGTCGGCGAGCATGGTGACGTCTTCGGAACCCGATGCATCATTCCACGCGCCCATGACAAAAGCATCGTTGACAGCGGTGCAGGCAATTTCATCAACGCCCTTGGCTTTAAGATCGGCAGCCTTGTCGACATAGCCGGGCAGGTGCTTCGCGGAGCAGGTCGGGGTGAACGCGCCGGGAACGGAAAACAGCGCCACTTTCTTGCCGGCGAAATATTCGCTGGAACTCACTTGCTGTGGGCCTTCGGCGGTCGCTTTGACCAGTTTTACTTCGGGAATCTTGTCGCCTATATTGATCATGTCTTGCTCCTGGTTTTGATTGGGCTGTGAACGCCTGCCTCTACAGTTGATAGTGGTGACAGAGGCGCGAAATTGCAAGCTGGCAAAACGACCAGGAATGGGACTTTTGACATTTGCCATGGGAAGTTCAGATTTGCGGCGCTATGCTGCCCTTCATGAATGATCCCGTCTTTTTCTCCGGACAATTTCTCCTCGCCACACCCGGAATGGCAGACCCGCGCTTTGCACGATCGGTGGTGGCTATCTGCTCCCACGATGAAAACGGCACTTTGGGTATCAATATCGGCGAGACGATGGAGGGCATCCGCTTTCACGATATTCTCAAACAGTTTGACATCGATACCGCCGAAGCGCCGAACTGTGACGTCTTTCTGGGTGGCCCGATGGAAACACAGCGCGGCTTCATCCTCCACAGCCTTGATATCAATATGTCGGACACTCTCCAGGTGGGAGATAGCTGGGGTCTCAGCAGCTCGATCGATATGCTGAATGCAATTGCCCAGGGCCGCGGTCCTGAAAAATGGATCATCGCGCTTGGCTATTCCGGATGGGGTGAAGGCCAGCTGGAAGGCGAACTGACCCAGAATGGCTGGACGATCGCTGAGGGGTCTCCGGACTGGTTGTACGAGACCGAATCCGGCGACAAATGGCTGATGGCCTGGGAAGCGCTGGGCATTGATCCGAGCAAACTGTCGAGTGGATTCGGCAGCGCCTGACCTTCTGATTATTACGGCTTGCGGCGCGCCAGACTCACAAAATATCAAATATAAAGACATCTTTATATTTGCTTCCAAGGCCACAAGCCTCTATTGAAAATCCATGTTGTCGCACCGGATTGCCCGTGCGGCATTTCGTTTTTCAAGGAGACAAGACGTGGCCACCGGTACCCAGGATTATGTAATCAAGGATATTTCTCTCGCCGATTTCGGACGCAAAGAGATTGAAATAGCCGAAACCGAAATGCCGGGCCTGATGGCTCTGCGTGAAGAATTTGGCGCAGACAAGCCTCTGAAAGGCGCCCGGATTACCGGTTCGCTGCACATGACCATCCAGACGGCGGTATTGATCGAAACCCTGCTCGACCTTGGCGCAGACGTGCGTTGGGCTTCCTGCAATATTTTCTCGACACAAGATCACGCCGCAGCGGCTATAGCAGCGGGCGGAACTCCGGTTTTCGCGATCAAGGGCGAAACGCTGGAAGAATATTGGTCCTATGTGGAGCGTATCTTCGACTGGGGCACGGATGAAACCTGCAACCTGATCCTCGACGACGGTGGCGATGCCACCATGTTCGCGCTCTGGGGTGCACGGGTTGAAGCCGGCGAAGAATTGTTCAAGCCGGAAAACGAAGAAGAAGAAGTCTTCGTTGCGACCCTGACCCGCTTTCTTGCAGAACGTCCCGGCTATCTGACCAAGACGGTAGCAGCCATCAAGGGCGTTTCGGAAGAAACCACCACCGGTGTTCACCGTCTTTATGAACTGGCCAAGATCGGCAAACTTCCTTTCCCGGCGATCAACGTCAACGACAGCGTGACCAAGTCCAAGTTCGACAATCTCTATGGCTGCAAAGAGTCGCTGGTCGATGCGATCCGTCGCGCGACCGACGTCATGCTCGCCGGTAAGGTCGCAGCGGTCGCAGGCTTCGGTGATGTTGGCAAAGGCTCGGCCCAATCGCTCCGCAACGGCGGCGCGCGCGTACTGGTGACCGAAATCGATCCAATCTGCGCGCTTCAGGCGGCGATGGAAGGTTTCGAAGTTGTGACGATGGACGAAGCCACGAAACGGGCTGATATTTTTGTCACCACCACCGGCAACAAGGACGTCATCACCGTCGATCACATGCGCGCGATGAAGGATCGTGCGATCGTTTGTAACATTGGTCACTTCGACAGCGAGATCCAGATCAGCGGCCTGAAGAACATGCAATGGACCGAAATCAAGCCTCAGGTCGATGAAGTGAAATTCCCAGACGGCAAGAAGCTGATCATTCTGGCCCAAGGTCGCTTGGTGAACCTCGGTTGTGCAACCGGCCACCCTAGTTTCGTGATGTCTGCAAGCTTCACCAACCAGGTGCTGGCGCAGATCGAATTGTGGCTGCGTCCGGAACAATATGAAAATGATGTCTATGTTCTGCCGAAGCATCTCGACGAGAAAGTCGCCGAACTGCATCTCGCGAAACTGGGCGTGAAGCTGGACACGCTCAGCCAGGATCAGGCTGATTATATCGGCGTACCGGTCGAAGGCCCGTTCAAGCCGGATCACTATCGCTACTAGGCGAGAAATATTCTGAAATGAAAAAGCCGGGCAGTGCATAAAGCATTGCCCGGCTTTTTAATGCGCCACGCTGTTGTCAGCGCGAGGTGAACTGGGTCTTGCGGCCATCCGGATTGCCCGGAAATTGCGGCCAGTGATTTTGCGATAGCGCACGGGCGCTGACCGACTGGATGCCGGCCTGCTTTTCATACATCCAGTAGTTGCGCAGGATGATCGAGACATATCCGCGCGTTTCTACATAGGGAATGCTTTCCATAAACAGCAACGGATCGTCATTATCCTTTATTTCGCTGTTCCAGCGCTGCACCGCGCCGGGTCCGGCATTATAGGCAGCCGCAATTTTCGGCAGCTTGCCGCCGGTGATCGATGATTTGCCGAGATATTCCAGATAGGACTGGCCATATTCGAGGTTGGTAGAAGGCCGATAAAGATCGGATTCGCTGAAGTTGAGGCCATTGGCTCTCGCTATATCGCCGGCTGTTCCGGGACGGACCTGCATCAGTCCGATGGCATTGGCCGGGCTCACGACCTTGCTGCGGAAAGCCGATTCCTGCAAGGTATGCGCATAGATAAGGGCCGGATCGACACGCCAGCCGCCGTCGGGCTTCCATTTTGGTGCCGGGAAACGGGCCTGGACATCGGGTTTCATGCCGCGCGGCGCATTATGGGCCAGCCAGAGCTGGGTGCGTGGCAGATCCAGCTCCCGCGCCAGTTTGATCAGGGCAGGGTGGTCGCCGCTGTCGCCGATAGTGGCCTGATGCCGAAGCACCTCATCCGCCAATTGTTCTTCGCCAATTTCAACCAGTGCGATGGCAGCGCGGACATTTTCATGCCGCTCGAGCGCCCGCCAGTCCGATTTTTCAAATGACTCGCTCTGTTTGGATTTGCTTGGCTCCATGCCGAGCGTTTGCGCGGCTAGCATGCCGTAGAAACTGTCGTCGAGACGAGCCGCAGCCTGCAGCTTGCCTTGTACCCTCTCTGGTTGGCCGCATTTCAAATCGGACCGGGCGCTCCAATAAAGACCGGCGGCTTGCAGATCGACGTTGGAGGCCGACCGGCCGACGGTTTCGAAAGCACTGCTCGCTGACCGGCAGTCATTCAGTCGCCAGGCAGCCAATCCGGCGACCCAGTTCGCGTGACCAACCCATTCGCCGGAACCGTTTTGCGCCTGCCGGGCGAGACGCAAAGCCGAAGCGTCATCATTCTCGATATAATAAGACCAGGCGACCCGCTGTTCCAGTTCCGTACGCCCTTCGGACGACATTTGCATTGCGTTGGCGCTGAGCAATGACTCGGCGCCTTGCGGATTGTCATGTTTGATAAAATCGATGATCTGGCCGCGCACGCCATTTGCCGCGCTGTCGGAACTTACATCCTTCGGCTTTGACCGGATCGGGGAGCCGGGAACCCATGACAGATTGCGACGCTGTGGCAGGTCAGGCAGCAACTGGGCGCCGCGTTTCTGTGCCAGTCGACCCAATTGGGCTGCCTGCGGTATTTGCGGTGCTTCATTGACCAGAGTCAGCAGCGGCCCGAGTTCGGCCCGCGGGCTATTGGCGGCCAGAAAATATTCGGCCTGAGCGATCGATCTGAGCGGACCGGTCGGCGCCGTATCCATCAGGTTTTTTGCAACATCCCAGTGATTGGTGCTCATTGCCGAGAACAAGGCCCGATAATGGTCGGATTGTCGTTGCTTCAGCTGCGAGGGGACATATTTCGCGACCGAAGCGCTATTGTAGAGAACCGCTCCATCATCGGCCAGCGCTGGCGTTGCAAAGAGGGTGAAAAGCGAAGCGGTCAGTGCAAATTTCATTTTCACGAGGCAGAAATCCTTGTCAGCATTTGCAGATCTTTCCAAGCTTCGGCCTTGAACAATGGCCGCTCGATCAGGATCCGCGGGTGAAATGTCACGATCGCCTCTGTTTTTGATGAACTATGGTTAATAAATTGCTTATTTTTGCGCGCCGTCAGCAGATCTTCGCCGAATAGGATCTTTGCCGCCAGGTCACCGAAGCAGATTATGCGTTTCGGACGGACCAGTGCGATGTGATGCAAGAGCCGATTTTTAAAGGTGGGCCAGTGCTGTTCGTTAATCCTGCCGTCATAGGGAATAGATACGGCAATATTCGCGAGATAGGACTGCTGCGAATCACATCCGATTGCCGCCAGCATCTTCTCCAGCAACTTCTGATTGTCCGGATTGAACAACTGGACTTCCCCATTGCGATTTTTTTCCGGTAGCGCGGAAATCACCATGATCTCCGGTTCCAGAGCGCCTTGCGGGGACACTTTTTGTTTCGACCAGCTTGTTTCGATCAGACTATCGCCATTGGCCAGCCATTCGAGAAAGTCCGGATAGGCGGCAGGCAGAGGTTCGTCCTGTACCGGAATTTTGGCCTGCTCCGGCACGCGTTCCGTAACGGCTGCCGTCGGCGGCGCTTCTTTTATCTGGGATACAGTCTCGGCAGCCAAAAGCGCTGCCGGTTGATCGGCATAATCCAGCTCCACGCCAGCGAGCGACCACCAGTCTTGCAGGCTGTGGATCATCGACTCAGCGGACGGATTAGTCGTTGGTGCGGAGATTAAATTCATTTATGCATAGAGTCATGAGTTGACGAATAGGTCAATTGGCGGGAAAGCAGGTTTCTGCCCAGCGGGTTGCGGTTTACGACAGACCGAATGTACAAGAGAATAAAAGCAAGAATTGTAGGAAAATCGACATGAGCGAACGAGAGTCAATGCCGTATGATCTGGTGATAGTCGGGGGTGGTCCCGCCGGTCTCAGTGCAGCAATAAGGTTCAAGCAACTGGCGGACGAGGCAGGCAAGGACCTCTCGGTATGCATATTGGAAAAAGGCTCCGAAATCGGCGCGCATATCCTGTCCGGCGCGGTCGTTGATCCCAAAGGCCTGGACGAGCTTTTTCCTGCTTGGCGGGACGAGGATTGTCCGCTCGCAAAAACGCCCGTGACCGAGAATCACCACTGGATTTTGACCAAGAAGAAAAAATTCGCCTTCCCCCATTTTATGACGCCCTCATTCATGCACAATAAGGGCACCTACACCGGATCGCTCGGCAATCTCTGCCGCTGGCTCGGCGAGCGGGCCGAGAATATGGGCGTCGAGATTTTCCCCGGCTTTGCTGCTGCGGAGATTTTGTACAATGAAGATGGCTCGGTAAAGGGCGTCGCCACCGGCGATATGGGCGTTGCCCGCGATGGCAGCCATAAGCCGGACTACGAGCCCGGTCTCGAACTGCACGCAAAATACACATTCTTTGCTGAAGGCGCGCGCGGCCATCTGACCAAGATTCTCAAGAACCAGTTCGCGCTTGATGCCGAGAGCCAGCCGCAAATTTATGGCCTCGGGGTCAAGGAATTGTGGGATATTGATCCGGCGAAACATAAAGCGGGCCGCGTCATTCATACGCAAGGCTGGCCGCTGAGCGAAGGCGCTAACGGTGGCGGATTTCTCTATCATCAGGCAGATAACCAGGTCGCGCTCGGCTTTGTCACCTGGCTGAACTATGAGAATCCGTATCTGTCGCCATTTGAAGAAATGCAGCAGTGGAAGCTGCATCCTGAAATTCGCAAGATTTTGGAAGGCGGGAAGCGCGTTTCCTATGGCGCGCGTGCTATCAATGACGGCGGCTTTCAAGCCGTGCCGAAATTATTTTTCCCCGGTGGCGCGCTGATCGGCTGTTCAGCCGGTTTCGTAAATGTGCCGCGGATCAAGGGTACGCATACTGCGATGAAGACCGGCATGATGGCCGCAGAAGCCGCTTATGAGGCGATCGTGGCTGATCGCACGAGCGACGAGCTCACCGCTTATGGAACAGCCTACGAGAATAGCTGGGTCCGCGAAGAATTGCGCGTGGTCCGCAATGTCCTGCCGGCGGTGGAAAAATATGGGGATTTCCTTGGCACGATCATTTCCGGCATCAACATGTGGGCTGAGCATCTCAAGATCAAAATGCCGTTCACGATGAAATTGCACCCCGACTGGTCAAGGCTGAAACGGGCGGAACATTGTGTGAAGATCGAATATCCGAAACCCGATGGGAAACTCACTTTCGATCGCCTGTCTTCGGTATTTCTGTCGAACACCAACCACGAAGAAGACCAGCCCGTGCATTTGCAGCTGAAAGACCCGAATATTCCGGTTGATGTCAATCTGCCGGTGTTCGCCGGTCCTTCGGCACGCTATTGCCCGGCGGGTGTTTACGAATTTATCGAGGACGAGGCAGGCAAGCCGAAGTTCCAGATCAACGCGCAAAATTGCGTGCATTGCAAGACCTGTGATATCAAGGATCCGTCCCAGAATATCAATTGGGTCGTACCGGAAGGTGGCGGAGGTCCAAATTATCCGAATATGTAGTCTCGGCCTATGTGCGCTGCTTGTCGCCGGACAAGCAGCTTCACCGGCGCTTGCCAGCCGCGGCGACAGTGCAGCAGCGCTCAACCGTTTTGTCGAAGCCCGGCTGGCTGAATCTTCCGATGAATTGCAGACTGCGTCTGCAATTTATGGCGAGAGCCTGAAAGAACAGCCGGACAATGAGCTGCTGGCCGGGAAAGCCTATGTCAGCGCCATCGAAACGGGTGATTTTGATCTGGCGGCGAAAGCCGTCCGGGTCCTGCAATTGCGCGGCAAGGCGGATCCGGAAATGCCGCTGGTGCTCTTCGCGGCGGCTTTTGCGCAGGGCGACTGGAACGGCGCTGATCTGGCGACCGTCGAACTGGAGGCGCTGAAGAATTTTGCCTTTCTGCAGCCCTATCTCGAAGCATGGCTGGAAACGGCGCGAGGACGGGACGGCACGGCCACTCTTTCGCGGTCAAAAACCAATGCGACCGCTCAATATTATCTCGAAGAAAATCTCATATTGAACAGCCTGGCCAATCGGCAGGAAAGCGAAGCGATTCGCATGCTGACTGCGATGGTCGAGCGCAACGAATCGCGCATGGCGCCGGTACGGATAATCGCTGCCCAGCATTTCTTGGCAGAAAATGATGCGGAGACGGCGAAGGCAATTCTAAAATTCCGGCCTTCGGCACCGGAGCAGCGATTATATCAGCAGATTGAGGCCGGCCGGAAAAAGGGCGTTGCGCAAAAGGTCACGCCTTCGATCGGGCTGGCATTTCTCTTTCAGAGACTGTCGAACGATCTGGCGGCGCAGCGGGCCGAGTTTCTCTCGCAGATGGTGGCCCAGGCCAGCACGCACGTCGCCGGCAAATCAGACTATGCCCATCTGACGCTTGGGCGTTCCTATGCGATTGCTGGAAACCACGATCTGGCGGTAGCGGAATATGCACGGATCGGTCGTGACAGTCCCTATTTTCTGGTCGGACTGAGTTCCGAGATCGCGAGTCTCGTGGCAAATAATCACTATGACCGGG
The DNA here is from genome assembly GCF_976973735.1 of Parasphingorhabdus sp. NYA22. Classification (NCBI taxonomy): domain Bacteria; kingdom Pseudomonadati; phylum Pseudomonadota; class Alphaproteobacteria; order Sphingomonadales; family Sphingorhabdaceae; genus Parasphingorhabdus; species Parasphingorhabdus sp. NYA22. The sequence goes on from NZ_OZ333477.1 coordinate 2,052,412, forward strand.
CGGTTGCACGGCTCGACGCGGCCTTGGAATATAATCCGGAGGCTCCCGAACTATACATATTGAAGGGGCAATCGCTGCAAGCGCACGGTGACAATAAAGCAGCGGCCAGCGCTTTTGAATCGGCGATCAAACTGGGTGAAAAACTGGGCCGGTCCGATGTGATCATGGCCAATTACTGGCTCGCGCTCGGTGGTGCACAGGAACAGGCCGGTATCTGGCCGGCGGGACTGGAATCTTTGCGCAAAGCCAATGAACTGCTGCCAAATTCGCCGACGATCCTGAATTATCTCGGCTACGCCCAACTTGAACGGCGCGAAAATGAAGCAGAAGCGATTGCCGCGATCAAGCACGCGCATGAATTGCGCTCGACGTCGCCAGCAATCACCGATTCCCTCGGTTGGGCCTATTTCATCACCGGCGAGCATGATCGTGCTGTTGCCTATCTGGAAAGCGCGCTCGAAGGCCAGCCGCAGGACCCGACGATCAACGAACATCTCGGCGATGCTTACTGGACAGTAGGCCGTCTCTATGAAGCGCGCTATGCTTGGAAATCTGCAAAATTATTCGCAGAGGATGAGGATGCACAACGTCTCGCCAGCAAAATAGACCTGGGTCTCCGGCCCGATCTTGTATCGCCCTGATGTCCGATCAAGACCGGGGCGCGGCGAATAGTGAAACGGCCTATGCAAAAATCAATCTGGCGCTCCATGTCCGCAAGCGACTGCCGAATGGCTATCATGAGCTTGAGACGATATTCGCGTTTCTCGACCAGGGTGATCTGATTTCCGTTCAGCCGGGCGAGGGCGTAACTCTGGAAATAGGCGGTCCCTTTGCGCAAGGGCTGAGCAGGACCGACAATCTGGTTGTGCAGGCTGCGACGCGGCTTGCGGAGCTATCCGATGTGAAGCACGGCGCCCACCTTCATCTCGACAAGCGTCTGCCGGTCGCTTCGGGGATCGGCGGAGGCTCGGCGGATGCTGCGGCGACGTTGCGGCTGCTCAACCGCTTCTGGGGGCTTGATCATTCGGTTGCAGAACTGGCGGAAATCGCGAAGCCGTTGGGTGCCGATGTCCCCGCCTGTGTAGCCAGCCAGACCTGTCGCGGCACCGGTATCGGTCAGGATCTCGAGGTGATATCCGATAAGGATCTGCCGGGCTGCACGGCACTTTTGATCAATCCGCTGGTTCCGGTGTCTACCGCGGACATATTCCGCGCCTGGGATGGTATGGATCGTGGCGCTCTCGAAAGCGGACCGGTCATCACCGCCGCCCGCAATGGCAGAAACGATCTGGAGAAACCGGCCATCGCCATGGTGCCGCTATTGTCGGATGTGCTGCAAGTGCTGGACGATTGCCAGCCTGTCATCGCGCGGATGTCAGGGTCCGGCGCGACATGTTTCGCCTTGTTTAGGTCACTCGCGGAGGCCAAAAATGCCGAGAGCCACTGCCAGAATATGATCGACGGGCTATGGACGATGACTGGGGAAATCCGATGACCGAAGCTTTTGAAATATCCGGTGTTCCCTCAGAAGGAGGCGTGCTGATCGTTGTCGATCATGCTTCCAGCCACGTACCGGACGACATTAATCTGGGTATTTCACCGCAATATCAGCAAGACCATATCGCTTTTGACCCCGGTATCGCGCCGATCGCCCGTCTGATGACGGAACATGGCGGCTATCTTGCCATTCTCAGCACGGCTTCCCGGCTGATCGTCGATCTCAACCGCTATCCTGATGAAGCGGCCGTTATCGTAGAACGCAGCGACGGCGTGGAAATCCCGGGCAATCATCTGTCCGCCGCAGACCGGCAAGCGAGGCTGGATCGCTTCTTCACCCCCTATCACGACCGGGTAGCGGCCTTGATCGCGGACTTGAGGCCAGCGCTCGTTGCATCGCTGCACAGCTTCTCGCCGACGCTGCGCACCAACCCGCAATTGAAACGCCCGTGGGATATGGGAATCATGTATAACGAACATCAGACGGCCCCGCGCCTGGCGCTCCAGTACCTCGGCGAAGAGGAAGGACTGATCGTCGGTGATCAGATGCCCTATTCCGGCAAAGACCTGAACGCGACGATGAACCGCCAGTGTGAATCCATCGGTCAGCCCTATATCGGCGTCGAGGTCCGTCAGGATCTGATCCGGGAAGAGGAAGGACAGCGCCGTTTCGCTGATATTTTATTGCGTAGTTGCGATAAAATAAGAACAGCCCTTGCTTAACCGGCGGACTTTTGAAAGGACGATCCGGAAATTGCCATATTGGAAGCCAGAATGACCAACAGATTCGATAAATCCCGTTTGCCAAGCCGTCACGTCAGCGTCGGGCCGGAACGCGCGCCCCAGCGCAGCTATTATTATGCGATGGGCATGACCGAAGAGGATATTGCCAAACCCTTCGTCGGGATCGCTTCTGCGGGCAATGACAGCGCTCCGTGCAACACCTTGCTCGACGGTCAGGCCGATATCGCGCGCGAAGGCGTGATCGAAGCGGGCGGCACCCCGCGCCGGTTCAACACGATCACCGTCACCGACGGGATCGCCATGGGCCATCAGGGCATGAAAGCCTCGCTAGTCTCCCGCGAAGTCATCGCCGACAGCGTCGAGCTCAGCGTTCGCGGCCACTGCTATGACGCGGTCATCGGCTATGCCGGTTGCGACAAGAGTCTGCCCGGCATGATGATGGCGATGCTCCGGCTCAATGTGCCGTCGATTTTCGTCTATGGCGGCTCGATCCTTCCCGGACGGTTCCATGGCCATGATGTAACTGTCGTCGACGTGTTCGAAGCGGTCGGTCAGCATAGCGCCGGCAACTGCCCGCTGCAGGAACTGATCGAACTCGAAAAAGTCGCGTGTCCCGGCCACGGCGCCTGCGGTGGCCAGTTTACCGCCAACACCATGGCCTGCGTCGCCGAAGCGATCGGCCTGTCGCTGCCAAACAGCAATATGGCACCAGCCCCCTATGAAACCCGCGACGACATGGCGCGGGCAGCGGGCCGGCAGATCATGAACCTGATCGAGCTCAATCTCCGGCCGCGCGATATCTGCACCAGAGACGCGTTCATCAACGCCGCCCGCGTTGTCGCCGCCACCGGCGGTTCAACCAATGCCGCCTTGCATCTGCCGGCTATGGCCAGCGAAGCGGGTATCGAATTCGATTTGTTCGATGTCGCGGAGATCTTCAAAACGACGCCTTATCTCGCCGATCTCAAGCCGGGCGGAAAATATGTCGCCAAGGACATGCACGATGCCGGCGGCGTCTACATGCTGATGAAGACGATGATGGATAACGGTCTGATCAACGGTGATTGCATTACCGTCACCGGCAAGACCCTGGGCGAGAATATCGAGGAAATCGTCTGGAACCCCGACCAGAAGGTCATCTATGATGTTCAGCACGCGATCACCGCAACCGGCGGCGTCGTCGGCCTGCGCGGTTCGCTGGCACCAGAGGGCGCGATCGTCAAAGTCGCCGGCATGGACCGTCTACAGTTCCGCGGCCCCGCTCAGGTCTTTGAATGTGAAGAAGATGCCTTCGCGTCCGTCGAAAAACGCGAAATCAAGGAAGGCGCTGTTGTCGTCATCCGCAACGAAGGACCAAAAGGCGGTCCCGGCATGCGCGAAATGCTGGCCACCACCGCTGCGCTTTACGGTCAGGGCATGGGCGAGAAAGTCGCGCTGATCACCGATGGCCGTTTCTCCGGCGCTACCCGGGGCTTCTGTATCGGCCATGTTGGCCCGGAAGCCGCCGATGGCGGACCTATCGGTCTGATCGAGGAAGGCGACATGATCAATATCGATGCCGAGAAGGGCATTATAGATCTGGAGGTCGATGAGGCGATATTGGCCGAACGCCGGAAAAAATTTACACGACGCGAAACCGATTATGGTTCAGGAGCATTGTGGCGCTATGCGCAAAATGTGGGGCCGGCCTATCAGGGAGCGGTAACCCATCCGGGAGCCAAGGCTGAAAAACATGTCTATGCGGATATCTAGCGCTGTTGCCTGTACTTTAATGCTGACGGCCTGCGAAAACAGGCCGGATAATAGCGTGCTCGCGGAAGCGGAACAACGGGCAGCGGATCAGGCGGTCGATGACGGAAAGATCGAATGTGCGATCAATGGTGACAGCAATTTCACCCGCGACTGTTTCACCGAACGGCTGAGCGGCGAGGGCAGGGTGACGATGATCATCCGTCATCCCGATGGTGGCTTTCGCCGGTTCAATCTGCTGACCGACGGTCACGGGCTCGAAGCCGCCGACGGTTTTGACAAGGCCCATGTCTCGATTGTCGAGGACGGCAAGATACAGGTCAGCGTTGGACCGGATAAATATCTGCTGCCAGCACAGATTAAACCCGGTGCCAATGCAAGTGCAGCACCCGCTGTCGAAAAACACCCGGCGCAAGCCGGAAACTAGAGGCGCGCTTGATCAATCACGGGAATATATTGACCGCCGCTGAAATGAAGCTGGCGGAACAGCGGCTGATCGACTCCGGCATTTCGGTTCAGGAACTGATGCGCCGGGCCGGGCAGGGCGCCGCACAGATGATCTGGCGGATCTCGGCTGATATGCCAACTCTGGTGCTCTGCGGTCCGGGCAATAATGGTGGCGATGGCTATGTCATCGCCCAGTGGTTGCTCGAAAAAGATGTTGATGTCAGCATTGCCGCGCCGCTCGAACCGACGACCGAGGCAGCGCAACATGCGAAATCATTGTGGCGCGGCAGAACGATTGCACTGACCGATGCCCAGCCCGCAGCGCAATTTGTCGATTGCCTCTTCGGCACGGGGTTGACCCGCTCTGTAGGCGACGAGTGGTTCGGCCATTTTTCGCGCCTGTTTGCAGGCGCAAAGCGGCGGGTAGCAGTCGATCTGCCGAGCGGTGTCGGATCCGACCATGGCACGCTGCTCAACGATATTCCGGCATTTGATACAACCATTGCCCTCGGTGCGTTCAAGCCGTCCCATTTTCTGGAACCGGCGCGATCAAAAATGGGCAATCTGGTCGGGATCGATATCGGTATCGCCACCGACAGCGATCTCGAAATTCTGTCCAAGCCCGAAATTTCCGCGCCGACATCGCAAGATCAAAAATATAGCCGTGGCCTGGTTGCCGTGGTCGCCGGTGCGATGCCGGGTGCAGCGCAGCTAACTGCGATGGCTGCCCAGAAAGCGGGGGCAGGCTATGTCAAAATCTTTGCATACTCCGGCTTCGAATCCCCGCATCCGAGTATCGTGGTCGAGACAGTGAAAGACATGGCTGACCTTCGCCAAAAGCTTTCCGACAAGCGCATCTCCGCCATCATTCTCGGGCCTGGCCTGGGCCGGGATGAGCGAGCGAAAGATCTTTTGACCACCGCGATAGCGGCGGATGCGCCTTTGGTGATCGATGCCGACGGGCTGACCGTTGCCGGACCGCAATTCGCCAATCTGGTAAAAGAGCGCTCAGCCGAGACTATCGCTACACCCCATGCCGGAGAATTTGCCTCTCTGACGAAGGAGGCGCTGCATTATAAACTCGCTGATAGTTGCAAACTCGCCAAACAGGCAGAATGCACTATTTTGCTGAAAGGCTCTGACACCGTCATCGCAAGCCCGGAGGGCAAAGTCTTTGTTTCCGCGCAAACCTGTCCATGGCTGTCCACAGCCGGGAGCGGCGACGTATTGACCGGGATCATCGCAAGTCGCTTGGCAACGGGCGTCAGTGCTTATAAGGCAACCTGCGAAGGCCAATGGCTGCACAGCCGGGCCGGACAATTGGCAGGCCCCGCTTTCACGCCGGAAATGCTTATCGACCAACTCCCCGCCACATTGCAGGAATGTTTATGACCGCGACTGCCGATCCCGACCTGATCATTCGCGTTGCCGCGAAGGGCGATGGTGTGACCTCCGATGGCCGCCATATCGCCTTTTCCGCACCGCTGGACCGGTTGAATGACGAAGGCGGCCTGATCAAGGGGCCGCATCACGTCGAGCCTCCCTGCCAGCATTTCCAGTCCTGCGGCGGTTGCAGCCTGCAGCATCTGGATGACGAGAGCTACACCCGGTTCCTGACCGAGCGCGTGGCCTACGCACTGGAAGGACAGGGGCTGGCAGCAGAAATCCTACACCCGCCCCAGGTCTCCGCGCCAAAAACCCGTATCCGCGCCAGCCTCCGTGCAGCCAAGCTCGGCGATCAATTCAAACTCGGGTTCAGCGGCGCCGGCAGCCACCGGATCGTCGATCTCAAACAATGCGAGATCATGGCACCTGAATTATTCGCTCTGCTTGCGCCTTTGCGGGCTTTTCTCAAAAATTCGTCCCGCCGCAAGCATGACATGAATATCGAAATGACATTGGTGGATCAGGGAATCGACCTGCTGATCAGCAATTACGAGCCTGAGGGTCTGGAGCAACGCGAAGCCTTGTCCGCCTTTGCCAAGACCAACGGGCTGGCGCGCCTGTCCGTCGACGGTGGCTATGGTCCGGAAACCCAGTGGGAACCGGAGCCGGTGACGGTCACATTGGGTGGCATTCCGGTCAGCTTCCCGCATAGCGCCTTCTTGCAGCCGACCCGCGATGGCCAACAGGTTCTGGTTTCGGCGATGCTGGAGGCCGTTGGCGATGCGCGGCTTGTCGCGGATCTTTTTGCGGGACTGGGTACATTCACTCTGGCTCTCGGCGCCGACAAAAAAGTCTATGCTGCAGAAGGCGCTCGCGACACGATGGGTGCGCTGAAAATGGTCGCCAATCATTCGAAACGCCAGATATTCTGCGAACATCGCGACCTTTTTCGCCGGCCGCTAAGCGCCGAAGAGCTCAATCGCTTTGACGCCGTCATTCTCGATCCGCCAAGGGCAGGCGCACGCGAACAGATCTTGCAGCTCGCGCAATCAGAGGTCGACAAAATCTGCTATATCAGCTGCAATCCGGCCAGCTTTGCACGCGATGCCAAACAGCTTTGCGACGCCGGATACAAGCTCCGGCAGGTCTGGCCTGTCGGGCAGTTCCTATGGTCTACCCATGTCGAGATCGTGTCCAGCTTCAGCCGCTAGCGGGCTCCTGCGAAAGCAAAGGCCTTCGCAGGAACGCCGGAGCTAGTGGAATACTGCAATCGCCGCATGGATTGCCAGGGCAATGATGCACAGGCTCGACAAGGAAAACAGCATGAACCGAAAGAGCACGCGGTTGATCGTCACCTGAACAAGACTGTGCAGCACTCGCAGGCCGACATAGATCCAGGCTATGGTCAGATTCAGTCCATAATCCTGACCGGAAAGGATCAAAACGACGCAAATTGCATAAAAAAGCGTCGGTTCTGTAAGCAAATGGTTATAATTATGCGCCTTCCACTGCACTTCCGGTGGCAAAAGCTCGTCCAGGTCACCGCCCTTGCCGCCAACCAGATTGGCGGAATCTATCTTCGCTTTGTTCATCGCCGGAATCCGCGTGACATACATCCACAGCCAGATCAGCATCGTCCATAAAATGAGCGCAACCATCGGCTGCAGCAACAGGCTATTCTCCATAAAATTCCCTCCCAATATATTATTATAAATCTAGAAAAGCGTGGCCCACAGGGCGTTTATCGCCATGATCAGCAGGCAGACGGTCGACGCTATGAACAGCATGAAGCGGACATTGACCAGATTGACGGTCGCCTGCCAGATGCTGTGAATGATCCGGATGATCGCGTAGGCCCAGGCGAGATAGAGGTTCAGTCCGTGGCCCGCATTGACGAGCGCGAGAATGACGACCGTGGCGTAAAACAGCGTCGGCTGTTCCATCAAATGGGTGTAATTGTGGGATTTCCAGTTCACATTGTCGGGGATCACGCCTTCCAGATCACTCCCGCGACCACCGGGAGGCGCCTTGGCAAGGTCTGCCCCTGATTTGGCCATGGCCGGAAATCTTGTGGCGGCCATCCAGAACAACATGATCAGCGACCAGAGGATCAGCACCGCAGCCGGTGCCAAAATAGCAATATCCATGATTCTTATTCTCCCAAAACCCGGGAGAAACTGCTTCAACTGTAACCGATTGTCAATTGCAACCTAGTTTGAGGCTCAGGCGCTAGGGAAAGACACCACATTGTCGCGGTCGGACCGGTCCAGATTGTCACCGACATAGAGGCTAGCCATCGGTTCGTCTGCGACATCATATTCGTGGCTGCTGCCATAACCATTGAACTTGGTACGCATCGCTGATCCATAGGCACCGATCATCCCAATCTCGATATAGTCATCGGCCTTTATGCTGTCGGGCAGGTTAAACGGACCGGCCATGAAATCCATGTCGTCGCAGGTCGGGCCGTAGAAGCTGAAGCCGGTGGTCGTTCCGGCTTCCGCATCCGCACCAACCTGGCGAACCGGGAACCGCCACCCGATATGCGCGGCGTCAAACAACGTGCCATAGGCGCCGTCGTTGATAAACAGTTCGTTGCCGCGGCGGCGTTCGACCTTGACCACCAGCGAGCTATATTCGGCCGACAGCGCGCGTCCGGGCTCGCACCAGAGTTCGGCGGAATAGCTGATCGGCAAATCCTCGAACGTGCGGTCGATAGCGGTGAAATAATGATTGAGCGAGACCGGCTCAAGATCAGGATAGATTGACGGAAATCCACCCCCGACATTGACGATGTCGACGGTCACCGACGCGCCGACAATAGCGGTGCGAACCCGTTCCAGGGCATGCACATAGGCGAGCGGCGTCATCGCCTGGCTGCCGACATGAAAACAGATGCCGAGGCAGTCGGCCCGCTGTCGTGCCCGCTGGAGCAATTCCGCCGATTCATCGACATCGATGCCGAATTTCGAAGCAAGACTGATTTCTGCAAATTCCGAAGCCACGCGAATCCGGACGCAAAGCGTCAGGTCTTCGGCAAGCTCGGTTCCCCGTTCGATCTTTTCCAGCTCTTCGAGACTGTCGAGCGAGAAAATCCGTACATTATGTTCGTGATAGGCTTCACGTACCGAAGCGAGCTGCTTGACCGGATTCATGTAGCAGAGCGTAGCGTCAGGCAATGCCGCGCGAACGATGCGCACTTCGTCAATCGAAGCCACGTCAAAATGGGTCACGCCTTCTTCCCACAGCAGCTGCAGCAACGCGGGAGAGGGATTAGCTTTCACAGCGTAAAGCGATTTTCCGGGAAATTGCTCGACAAAATAACGCGCAGCGCGTCGTGCTGCATGTGGCCGGTTAAGCAAAACTGGAATGTCTGGGCTTAGAGCGTTCGTCAGCTCCTCAGCATCAAGATAATGGTGCAACTCAAGGGACCCCCTTATAGGCTAAGATCGATTGAGCTGCCTTGCGGATACGCAAGCGGCCATGGGGCAGCAAGGCGCGGCTATATGGCCACTTGATGGCTCTGTAAAGACCGAAGTCCTTACAGAAGCTGAACAAAAGCATTTTTTAGCTGAGCCGATCCCTGAACGCCGTCCAGTCGAAGCTTTTGACGCATTTCAACTCATCTTTTTCGCTGTTCCACAGCCAGATCGAGGGAAGCGGCACACCATTAAACGTGTTGGTCTTGACCATCGAATAATGCGCCTGATCGAGAAACGCGATCCGCTGCCCGATATGCGCCGGTTCGGGTAGAACATAATCGCCAATAATATCTCCGGCCAGACAGCTTGGCCCGCCGAGTCGAATAGCTGTGCCTTCGGAGCGCTCCCCCAGCATCGCAGGGCGATAGGGCGCCTCGATAACGTCCGGCATATGGCAAGTTGCGGAAATATCGGTAATGCCAACCGGCATGCCATTGTCGAACACATCCAGTATCTCGCCGACCAATATGCCGGCATCCAGCGCGACGGCTTCGCCGGGTTCGAGATAGATCTCGCAGCCTGAACGGGCTTTCAGGTCTTTCAGAAAGCCGACCAGCGCGTCACGGTCATAATCGTCACGCGTAATGTGGTGACCGCCGCCAAGATTGATCCATTTCAACGTGCCGAAATGCGGTGCGATAATCGGCTCGACTTTCTCCCAGGTCCTCTGCAGAGCATCGAAGCCCTGTTCACAGAGATTGTGGAAGTGGATGCCAGAGAGATGCTGAAAATGGTCAGGCCGCAACTGGCTGATCGGGAAGCCCAGCCGGCTATGCGGCTGGCTCGGATCATATTTTTCCGTTTCACCCAGTGCGATCTCCGGGTTAATTCTTAGGCCAATTTCTGAACTATCGAGCATAAGATTATGATTAGAATCATTTTTCCATCGTTCAATCTGCTGGGGATTATTGAACGTAATATGCTTTGATATCTGCGATAGTTCGAGCAGGTCGTCAGCCTTATAAGCGGGTGAATAGGTACTGATGGGGCCGCTGAAATGCTCCTTGGCCAATCGCGCTTCCCACAGACCGGAAGCACAATAGCCATCAAGATATTGATCGATCAGGGGAGCGAGCGACCACATCGAAAAGGCTTTCAGCGCCAACAAAATCCTGGCCCCGGAGCGGTCCTTGATATCGGCCAATATCTCCAGATTCCGGCGCACCGCAACCTCATCCACGACAAAGGCAGGCGAGGGCACCCGCGCCAGATCAAAATGCGCAAAAGCGCCGGGATCGCCTGCCTTGGTCTCCATCCTAGAACGCCAAAGGTGCTTCCAATTCTTCCAATTTCCATGGCAGGCCATGCTGGTTCAGCATCTCCATGAACGGGTCCGGATCGAACTGTTCCATGTTGAATACGCCGTCGCCCTTCCATTGGCCGGACATCATCATCGCCGCGCCGATCATCGCCGGAACGCCGGTGGTATAGCTGACTCCCTGATTGCCGGTTTCCTCAAACGCCGCTTCATGGCTGCAGATATTCTTGACGTAGAGCGTCTTCTGCACGCCGTCTTTCACACCGGTAGCGATCACCCCGATATTGGTATTGCCCTTGGTCGTTTCGCCGAGGCTAGCCGGTTCAGGCAACACCGCTTTCAGGAACTGAAGCGGAATGATCTCCCGCCCTTCATACATCACCGGATCAATCCGGGTCATGCCGACATTCTGCAACACTTCGAGATGGGTCAGATAAGCATCGCCAAAGGTCATCCAGAAGCGAATACGCTGGATTTCCGGTAGATGCGTCTTAAGCGACTCGATTTCTTCGTGATACATCAGATACATATTCTTCGGGCCGACCGCCTCGAAATCAAACTCCTGCTTCTGCGTCAGCGGCGGACCTTCGACCCAGTCGCCATTTTCCCAGTGACGCGAATTGGCCGTGACTTCGCGGATATTGATCTCCGGATTGAAATTGGTCGCGAAATGCTGACCGTGATCGCCGCCGTTGCAGTCGAGAATGTCGAGCGTGTCGATCCGGTCGAAATGATGCTTCTTCAGCCAGCAGGTGAATATGCTGGTGACGCCCGGGTCAAAGCCGGAGCCGAGCAGCGCCATGATCCCCGCATTCTTGAACCGGTCCTGATAATCCCACTGCCATTTATACTCGAACTTCGCCTCGTCGCGCGGTTCGTAATTGGCTGTGTCGAGATAGTCGGTCTTGGTCGCCAGGCACGCATCCATGATCGGCAGATCCTGATAGGGCAGCGCCAGATTGACCACCAGATCGGGCTTTTCCTGCTCGATCAGCGCGGTCAGCGCAGGAACATCATCGGCATCAATCTGGGAGGTGGTAATCGCCACACCAGTCCGCTGTTTGACCGACTCGGCAATTGCATCGCATTTCGATAAAGTGCGACTGGCCAGCAATATCTCGGTAAAAGGGCCGCTGTCTGCCGCTATCAACTGTGCCATTTTATGCACTGCTACCGAACTGACGCCGCCTGCGCCGATCACCAATATCTTGCCCATGATTTTCACTCTAAATGCTGGAGAAATGATAGCCCCGCATATAGGGAGAGACTATGACAGAGCAAGACCTGATGAACCCGCAGCGGCAACCCACTCTGGCGGGGGTGGAACGAGCGGCACAGAAAATCGCGGCGATATTGCCCGCTACACCGCTATTGCCACTGGAAATTGACGGCACAACAATCTGGTGCAAGGCAGAATGCTTGCAGCCGATCGGCGCCTTCAAAATTCGCGGTGGCTGGCACCGCCTGACCGATCTGACCGACGACCAGCGCGGGCGTGGCGTTATCGGATTCTCCAGCGGTAATCACGCACAAGGAGTTGCCTGGGCTGCCCGCAGGCTTGGCGTGACAGCGACGATCATCATGCCCGAGGATGCGCCCAGAGCGAAACTGGAGAACACCAGGGCATTGGGTGCCAATGTAATTACCTATGACCGGATGAGCGGTAATCGCGAGCAATTGGCCGCTGAGCTGTCACAGGAAACCGGAGCCGTTGTCGTTCCCAGCTTTGATGATCCCTGGATCGTCGAAGGGCAGGGCAGTTGCGGTATCGAGATACGCGAGCAGATGCTGGCACGAACCGGATATCAGCCGGATCAGCTCGTCATCTGCTGCGGCGGCGGTGGTCTTGCGAGCGGGACGGCTCTCGCTAACCCTGACGCAAAAATCATGGTCGTAGAACCCGAGGGCTGGGATGATATGAAACGCTCGCTGGAAGGTGGAGAAATCGTGCCGGTAGAGGAAAACCCGCCCGCGACCGAATGTGACGCACTGCAGACGCTCAGCGTCGCCTCGATCACGTTCAATATTTTAAAAGACCGCAACGCAACAGGAATCGCCGTTTCCCGAGCTGAAGTGCATCACGCCATGCGGGTAGCATTTGAAAAATTGCGTCTGGTGGTTGAACCGGGCGGCGCGGTTGCTCTGGCAGCAGCTTTAGCCGGTAAGGTAAGGCTTACGGATCGCACTGTTATCACGCTTTCCGGCGGCAATGTCGACAATCAGCTATTTGCGAAAATTATCGCCGGAAATTAGGCCGCGATGGCCAGTTCCAAGTCCATCCGGCTCCAGATTTCCACCAAAGCCTTCGTCAGATCGACCATCATGGCTTCGCTATGTGCCGGACCCGGTGTGAAGCGAAGACGTTCTGTCCCGCGCGGCACCGTTGGATAGTTGATCGGCTGCACATAGACGCCATATTCGGCCAGCAGGACATCGCTGATCTTCTTTGCTTTCACCGGATCGCCAACCTGTAGAGGCACGATATGGGTCTTTGAGTCCATGACCGGCAGGCCGGCGTCGGCAAACAGGTCCTTGAGCGTCTGGGCGGCGGCCTGTTGGCCATCGCGTTCGGCCGTTGATTGCTTCAGATGCCGGATGCTGGCCAATGCACCGGCTACAAGCACCGGAGACAGGCTGGTCGTGAAGATGAAGCCAGGAGCATAGGACCGGATGACATCGACGATCTTCTGGTCTGCGGTAATATAACCACCCATGACACCGACGGCCTTGGCCAGTGTTCCCTCGATGATCGTAATTCTCTCGGCCGCTTTGTCACGTTCCGAAATGCCGCCACCGCGCTCCCCGTACATGCCAACAGCATGAACTTCGTCGCAATAGGTAAGGGCGTTATATTTGTCTGCCAGATCGCAAATTGCGTGCAATGGCGCAATATCGCCATCCATCGAATAGATGCTTTCAAAGGCAATCAGCTTTGGCACTTCCGTATCTTCGGCGGCGAGCAATTCTTCCAGATGTTCCAGATCATTGTGCCGGAATACCCGCTTCTCGCAGCCGCTGTTCTTGATTCCGGCAATCATCGAAGCATGGTTCAGCTCGTCAGAAAAAATAATGCAGCCCGGTAGGATCTTGGTCAGCGTTGAAAGCGTTGCTTCATTCGACACATAGCCGGATGTGAACAGCAGCGCGCCGGATTTGCCGTGCCAGTCGGCCAGTTCCCGCTCGAGCTGGATATGATAATGGGTGTTGCCGCCAATATTGCGGGTTCCGCCAGAACCGGCGCCGACATCGTGCAACGCTTCTTCCATAGCGGCAATCACATCGGGATGCTGGCCCATCGCCAGATAGTCGTTCGAGCACCAGACCGTGACCGGCTGTGGTCCGTTGTGATGCGCGAAGCAGCGGGCATTCGGAAACGAACCCTTGTTGCGCAAAATGTCGATGAATACCCGATAGCGTCCCTCGGCATGAAGCCGGTCAATCGCTTGCGAAAAAATTTTATCGTAGTCCACTGTGCACCAAATCCTGCTTCAAATCTGTTCTTGCGATCGTCTCGGAATGGCCTTTAGCGGCCTTTTCCCAGAATTTCCAGCGCGAACCACTCGCAATAAGAGTTGTTCCCCATAGGCTTACAACTTTTCAAACCGTCTTATGCCATATTCTGCGAACGCCGGGCGATAGGGTTCGATATCGGCGATATCGCCTGTCGTTACAAATATCCCGTCTCTACTATCGCCGGGCCATGTTGTGTTTTTCGTCAAATAGGCGATCCGGCGAGCGATACCCTGCGCGCCATCGATGAACTGAATAGGCGTTCGCGCTGCGTCGGCCAGCTCGTCGCGCAACAAAGGAAAATGGGTGCAGGCGAGAATGACCGTGTCTATTTGTTCGCCTTCCGGCTGACTGATCAGCCCCGACATCGCTTCTTCGATAACCCGGATATCCGGCTTTTCTCCGCGCAGCTTGGCCTCTGCTGCATAGACGAGTTCGGGAGCTGCATGGCGAAGCAATATCTTGTCGGCGGCAAAATCGGCGGCTAGCCGGTCGACATAGGGCTGCCGGATGGTTGCCCGCGTGCCAAGAAGTCCGATGACGCCGGTCTTGGAAAGTTCGCTAGCCGGTTTGATCGCCGGCACGGTCCCGACAACCGGGATATCCAGGGCGGAGCGAACGTGATCGAGCGCAATTGTCGAGGCGGTGTTGCAGGCAATGGTAACCAACTGCGGCTTGTATCGTTCGACCAGGCGGCCAAGAAGAGCCGGAACGCGCGCTGCCAATTCCGCTTCGGATTTCATGCCATAAGGCAGGCCCGCGTAATCTGCGGCATAGACAATTGGCGCTCGGGGCAGCAATTTTATCGTCTCTTTCAACACCGATAGTCCGCCGACGCCGGAATCGAAAAATAACAAGGGAGGGCATTCGCCAGTCTGCGCTTCGGTCATATTTTTCCCATAGCCAGAATAGCATAGAGACGGCAACCGCTTCGGTTCGTCTGACAGGCGTTTGGCCTTGGCCGTTTTTTCGGCCGCGATACTTGCTCATCATCGTTTGTGAATATAGCGCGGATCGAAATAGGGGTGTTTTAAGTGCAGTCTATGTGGATAGAACCAATATTGGCGTTGTTGTTCGGCTATTTGCTGGGCTCGGTCCCTTTTGGCCTTGTTCTGACGCGCCTTTCCGGCGGTGGTGATCTGCGACAGACCGGCTCCGGCAATATCGGAGCTACCAACGTTTTGCGCACCGGTAACAAGGGGCTAGCCGCGCTGACCCTGTTGCTCGATATGGGCAAGGGATATGCTGCGGTCTATATTGCACTGCAGATTTCCGACGGACTGGGCGTTTTATCCGGGCTTGGCGCCTTTCTCGGCCATCTTTACCCTGTCTGGCTCCGGTTCAACGGTGGTAAAGGCGTCGCGACCCTGCTCGGCGTTGTGACCGCCCTGATCCCGATGGCGGGGTTGATATTTGCGGTCACATGGCTTGGTTCGCTGGCGATCTGGCGCTATTCTTCGGTAGGGGGCATGCTTGCCGCCATTTCGGTGCCGATAGCGGCCTTCGTTCTGGGAGAATATGCCATGATGCCCATGTTCATCGGCTTGGCGCTGCTGGTATTGTGGAAGCACCGCTCCAACATCGAACGGTTGATCGCTGGCGAAGAGCCGAAAGTCGGAGCATCAAAAAAGGTCTGAAGTGAATGGAAGAAAGCCAGGAAGCGTTTGACCGGCTCCGGCTTATCCGATCCGAGAATATCGGACCCGTCACCTACCGGCAATTGATCAGAAGATTTGGTTCTGCAGCGCGTGCGCTGGAAGCTATTCCCGATTTGGCAGCGCGTGGTGGCGGACGCTCGCCACGAATTGCCGACGCGCGTCAAATTGCGTCCGAAATAAAGACGATACAGGGTCTCGGTGCGGGGTTGCTGTTTATCGATGACCCCGAATATCCGGCCTTGCTGGCGGAACTGGGAAATCCACCGCCAATATTGCTGTGGCAAGGGCGACTGGAGCTTATGCGACAGCCGATGGTTGCGGTGGTAGGCGCACGAAACGCTTCTGCCGCTGCGTGCCGCTTTGCCCGTGATCTGGCTAATAGTCTGGTCGAGGCAGGCGTCTCGGTGGTTTCGGGGCTTGCCAAAGGCATCGACACAGCGGCCCATCAGGGCTCGCTCAAAAAGGCGACAATTGCTGTCATAGCCGGAGGACTGGATGTATTTTATCCGCCGGAGAATGATGAAATACAGCGAAGGATTGCCGAGTACGGATTGTTATTGGCAGAACAGCCACCCGGAACGGAACCCCGCGCTCGGCATTTTCCCTATCGCAACCGGATCATAGCCGGGCTCGCCAGAGGCACAGTGGTTATCGAGGCTGCGCCCCGTTCCGGGTCGTTGATAACCGCAAGATTGGCCGCAGAGGCAGGCCGACAGGTCATGGCTGTCCCGGGCTCTCCTCTGGATCCCCGGTCAAGAGGCTGCAACACGCTTATCCGTGAAGGGGCAACCCTGATCCAGGCGGCTGACGACATATTGGAAATGATTCGTCATTTCGATGATCGGGCGGAATCAGCGACTCTTGACCAAGAATTGCGGGCAGAACGGGACAACGCGATCGTTCGCGAAGCGGGGCGGACGGATATTGACAGTTCGGAACGGGCGCCGGTGATAGACCTGCTCAGCGCCGCGCCGGTGGCCGTCGATGAACTGGTCAGACAATCTGGGCTGGCGGCACCTTCGGTGCAATTGGCGCTGCTCGAATTGGAACTCGCCGGTCGGCTGACCCGCCATGCGGGCGCCCGCGTGAGCTTGTTGAACTGAACTTTGGTAGACAGGCTAATTTTCAATCGCCATTGACAAAAAACTTCATTCAGGGCCTTGACCTAAGCCCAATCCTTGCCACAGCCTCGCGCGTATACGTGAGAACAAAGAAAATCGGAACATATGCAGCTAGTTATCGTCGAGTCACCCGCCAAAGCCAAAACCATTGAAAAATATCTGGGATCGGATTTCAAGGTATTGGCATCCTACGGCCATATTCGCGACCTTCCACCCAAGGATGGATCGGTCGATCCGGATGACGGCTTTGCCATGACCTGGCAGAATTATCCCGACAAGGCGAAGCAGCTCAAAGAGATCACCGCCGAATCGAAAAAAGCAACGCGATTAATCCTCGCGACCGACCCTGACCGTGAAGGAGAAGCGATCAGCTGGCACGTTCAGGAAGTGTTGCGGAATAAAAAAGCGCTGCCGGATAAAGTCGACCGGGTGACGTTTAACGCAATCACCAAGGCCGCGGTTACCGACGCCATGGCCCACCCACGGGCGCTCGACGAGGATCTCATCGATGCTTATCGGGCACGCCGTGCGCTTGACTATCTGGTCGGTTTTACCTTGTCCCCGGTTTTGTGGCGCAAGCTTCCGGGCGCGAAATCTGCCGGTCGTGTACAGTCGGTTTCGCTCAGGCTGATCGTCGAGCGGGAGCGGGAAATCGAGGCCTTCAGACCGCAGGAATATTGGTCGGTTACGGCTCAAATGGAGCAGGGCGGTCAGGCTTTTGAAGCACGACTGACGATCCATGACGGCAAGAAGCTCGGCAAGATGGATCTGGCCAACGAAGATCAGGCCATGCTCGCCAAGGCTGCGGTTGAAAATGGTCTGTTCACGATTGAATCGATCGAAACAAAACCGCTTACCCGCAATCCGCCACCTCCATTTACAACGTCTACCCTGCAGCAGGAAGCCGCGCGCAAGCTCGGCTATTCCGCCAGTCACACCATGCGGATTGCCCAGCAATTATATGAAGATGGCGCGATAACCTATATGCGTACCGATGGCGTGCAAATGGACGGCAGCGCCATTTCAGCTGCGCGCAAGGCGATCGCGGATCGTTATGACGCGAGCTATGTTCCCGACAGCCCGCGTATCTATAAATCCAAGGCCAAAAATGCGCAGGAAGCGCATGAAGCGATCCGTCCGACCAGTTTCACCAAGCGCACCGTCGGTAGCGGGGATCATGCCAAGCTTTATGATCTCATCCTGAAGCGGGCCATGGCCAGCCAGATGGCGTCGGCACGGCTCGAACGCACCACCGTGGAAATGCTCGATGGCACCGGTAAGACCGGTCTCAGGGCTAACGGACAGGTTGTGAAATTCCCCGGTTTCCTCGCGCTTTATGAAGAAGGTCGTGATGACGACAAGGATGACGACGGCGGTTTGTTGCCAGCTATGTCCAAAGGCGACAGCCCGGCGAAGAAATCCGTCGACGCTTCCCAGCATTTCACCCAGCCTCCACCGCGCTACAGCGAAGCCAGCTTGGTCAAGAAGATGGAAGAACTGGGTATTGGACGGCCATCGACCTATGCATCGATCATTAAGACGCTAAAAGATCGCGCCTATGTCCGGATCGAGAAAAACCGCTTCTTCGCTGAGGAAAGTGGGCGGTTGCTGACCGGATTCCTCGAACGCTTTTTCGACCGTTACGTAGCCTATGACTATACGTCCGCCCTCGAAGATGAACTCGACGAAGTCAGCGGCGGCCGCGCCCAATGGCAGGCTATTCTCGAAGCCTTCTGGCATGATTTCAAACCGAAGACCGTCGAGGTGATGGAAAAATTGCCATCGGAAGTGACCGCAGAACTGGACACTTTCCTCAGCGATTATCTTTTCCCGGAAAAAGAAGACGGCACAGATCCGCGTCTTTGCCCGCGCTGCAACGAGGGCAAGCTGGCCCTGCGCGGTGGCCGCTTTGGCGCCTTTGTTGCCTGCTCCAACTATCCGGAATGCAAATTCACCCGGCGTTTTGCGCAGGGCGGCGGTGCCAATGGCGACGAGGATGAGGGTCCGCAGGAACTGGGCGTTGATCCCGACAGCGATGAAAAAATCACCAAGAAAGTCGGTCGCTTCGGACCTTATATCGAAAAAGGGGAGGGCAAGGAAGCCAAACGCTCTTCGATCCCCAAGGATATTCCGGCGGAAGATTTCGGGCTGGAATGGGCCGTGAAGCTGTTGTCGCTCCCCCGCGAAGTTGGCAAGCATCCCGAAACCAGCGAACCCGTGATGGCCCAAATCGGGCGCTATGGTCCGTATCTGAGTCATGATGGCAAATCGGCGCGCCTTGAAAACACAGCGGAAGTTTTCGAAATCGGCATGAACGCTGCCGTTGCCAAACTGGCAGATGCTGCGAAAAACGGTGGTGGTCGTGGTCGTGGCAAGATGGAACCGCTCAAGATCATGGGCAACCATCCGCGTACCGAGTCCGAGATCAAGCTGATGGACGGCCGCTATGGTCCTTATGTTACCGACGGTACGACCAATGCGTCGTTGCCGAAGACGGTCGACAAGGATCAGCTGACTCTGGAAGAAGCCGCGCAGTTGATTGATGATCGCGCTGCCAAAGGCCCAGCCAAAAAACGGGCTAAAAAAGCTGCACCGAAAAAGAAGCCGGCTGCCAAGAAAAAGCCTGCTGCGAAGAAAAAGCCAGCGGCGAAAAAGAAACCGGCAGCCAAGAAGGCTCCAGCAAAGGCGAAGACCGAATAGCGGGCTGATTGACCACTATCCAAAGGTGCGGGAAAATCGGTTCTGGGCGCTGGCTTGGCGCAGCAGAGCGGATTCTCGGGTTGCCTGCTGCCATTGTCCGGCGGTCAGACCGGCTCTGCTTTGGCTTCGGTAAGTAAATAATCTCGCCGGCTATTCGGAGGTTTTTACGATCTCTTCCTCCAGTACAGCCACTCTCATGCCGAGCTTGCTGACCACCAGAATATTTCTTGCCGACTGCCCGTCAGCGGCAAGAAATATATACTGATCAACCGGGAATCCGCCCTCCATTGTGAAGGCGATGTGCATGCGGTTTCCGTCCACCGAAATAGTTACCGGACCTTTGGCATCGCTCAACGAGCCGCGGTATAAGTTGCTGTCGACGCGGTGGATTCGCCAACTGCGTTTGCGGGGCGGCTTCTCGCCTTCCAGGACCTCTTGCTCCAGGGTGAGAATTCTCTCCTCGTCGACTATGCCGTGACCGCGGACGGTGACCTGTATCGGCGACGACAGGATTTTTCTCAATTCTCCGCGTCCTTCGGTCCGGCCGGCAAAGAATAGCAGTGGGTCCAGAACCGGTGATGATGCGTTGGCCGGGAGCGGTCTAGGTAGGGAGACACAACCCGATAATGTGAGAACAAGAAGGCATAAGGCAATAACTGGAAGCAGGCGACAGGCAGCAAGTTTCGTTGCTACCTGCGCCATCTTGCATTCAAGCCGCTTTGGCTTTGGAAATCATTGCGGCAACCTCGTCGAGGATAAGCAGGCGCTGCTTTTTCAAATCCTCGGCGCGTTCATCGGAGGCGGCTTCCACTTCCGATTCAATCCGGTGAATTTCCTTGTTCACGTCGTGATAACGGTCTGAAACTGTCCGGAAATGTCCGTCAGAAAGCTTCAATTCGTGGAGGATTTCGACGTCGTCCGGAAATTCGGCATGGAGGTCGTGCGCTACGTGGCTCATTGATATTCCTTTGTTGCGATTAATGGAACTTATTGAATTGGCGCTGGATAAGGCCCGGATTGCCGAACCGCTCCAGCGCCTCTTACCATCGCAACTATTCGCAAGCCATGCGCTCGCCTATCAGGGATTCTACCTACCGTCCGCCGAACCAAGTTCGCGATCCCGGCCGTTGCGGCTACTTAACCCAATCCAGGCCCATATCCTGATAAAGACTTCGATCTTCATCCCAGTTCGCGCTCACCTTGACGTGGAGATAAAGATGAACGGGCTTGCCCAATATGCCGGACAGTTCCGCGCGGGCTTTAGCACCGATTTCCTTGATCTGGTGACCGCCCTTGCCGAGGATGATCGCCTTCTGGCTGGCCTTCTCGACCAGAATCTGCTGGTGAATTTCAAGCGAGCCATCCGGCCGCTCCTTATATTGTTCCATCGCAATGGCGGTGGCGTATGGCAGTTCCGCGTGCAACTGCCGGAAAACCTGCTCGCGGGTGATTTCCGCAGCGAGAATGCGTTCGCTGGCGTCCGACACCTGATCGGCAGGGAAGTGCCATGGACCTTCCGGCATAGCTTTGACCAGATAGGCCCGCAGTTCTTCGAGACCGTCGCCGGTTTTGGCGCTGACGAAAAATGTCTCGTCAAAATCGGCCAGTTCATGCAGTTTGACGACATGGCCGAGCATCTTGTCTTTGGCGGCAATATCGACCTTGTTCATCACCAAAATGGTCTTTTCCGACCGATGCTTGATCCGTTCGACAATCGAGGTGACCTTTGTTCCAAGACCGGCACGTGAATCTACGAGCATGACGATAATATCGGCGTCTTCAGCGCCTTCCCAGGCAGCGGACACCATCGCCCGGTCGAGGCGGCGGTGCGGTTCGAAGATGCCCGGGGTATCAACCAGCAGCAGTTGTGTATCTTCTTCGATCGCTATGCCCAGAAGCCGCGTTCGAGTGGTTTGCGGTTTCGAACTGGTGATCGCGACTTTCTGTCCGACCAAGGCATTGATCAGGGTTGATTTGCCTGCATTGGGCGCGCCTATCAATGCAACTACGCCGCATTTTTGAGTCATGTGAATTTTTCCAGAAATTTCTTGGCAGCTTCGGTTTCGGCTGCCTGAATGGCGGAAGCGGTAGCCTCGACCTCGCCAATATTGCTAACATGCACCCGAACGGTGAACTTCAAATCGTGATGGGGACCGCTTTTTTCGACCAGTTCATAGGCCGGAACCTTGCGATTATTGGCTGCGGCCCATTCCTGCAATGCGGATTTGGGATGCCGGATATCGCCAATCGTTGCGGTAAAACGGCTCTCCCAATGGCGGAGAATGAAGCTGCGGGCAGCCTCCATACCATGGTCGATATAGACGGCACCGATCAGCGATTCCATGACGTCTCCCAGAACCTTGACGCTCTGCCGCGCGCCATCGTCACGCGCCTGTTTCCCCAGCAGTACATGGTTGCCAACCCCGATTTGCTTGGCGACTTCACCGCAGACTGAACCGGAAACCAGCCCGTTGAGCCGCTGCGATAATTGTCCTTCGGGCTCCTGCGGAAACTGGTGATAGAGATGATCTGCGATCACCAAACCCAAAACCCGGTCGCCCAGAAATTCCAGGCGCTGATAATCTTTTTGCCCGTGGCTGCCGTGGGTTGCAGCCCTGACATAGAGATCAGGAGTCACAGGCTGCGCGCCGGTGATCTCTGCGATCCAGTCAAGAAACTCCGGGCGGTTCAAAATCCTTCTCCGATGCGGTCCCAGCGCGCAGCGGTAAACCAGGTCCACGGCTTGATCCATTCGGCAGAACCATCAGTCGAAAAAACGGAGACCAGGGCTCTGCCTACAAGATTCTCTTCCGGCACCATGCCGATCGCCTGCCCCTCTTGCGCAGGAAAGCGGCTGTCGGCGCTGCGGTCGCGGTTGTCACCCATCAAAAACATATGGCCCTCCGGTACGACGAATGCCTGGGTATCGTCGCCTTCGCTATTCTCGTAGATATCCAGAATGCGATAGCTTACGCCGTTGGGCAATGTTTCCTGAAACTGCGGATAGCGGCAGGCTGCTGTGCCGTTGCCTGCTGCCGATTCAAATTCAGCACGATAACAGGGACTATTGGGTGTCACAGGATGCTCGAAATCACCGATCCTCTGCCGTTTGACTGGCTTGCCGTTGATCGAGACGACACCCTTCGTGACCTGTACGATGTCCCCGGACAGAGCGATTACCCGCTTGATATAGTCATCTTGCGCGCTTGGCGGCGCCTTGAACACGACGACATCGCCCGGCGTAGGAGAATTGGGTAGAACGCGTCCGGGAAACAGCGGAATATTGAACGGCAGGCTATATCTAGAAAAACCGTAGGGCCATTTCGCCACCAGCAGATAATCACCGACGACCAAACGCGGTTGCATCGATTCTGATGGAATATTGAAAGGAGAGATGATGAAACTGCGCAATATCAGGATGAATAATGCAAGTTTTACAAGGAACGCGACAAAGTCGCCGGTTTCCGATCGTTCTGCTTTATCTCGCGCCATGGCGCCCCTTCGCCGACATTGGCTTTGGCGTCAAGATTTCTTGCGATCTCGAACCGGTGGAGATTTTCAACTTGAGACCGGCCTGTTGGGCGGATAGGGCGGAGTAACTCACGGGATGCTCGCAATTTCAGATCTAGAGATTGGATGATTGAATGACTTCAGACCATTGGCAGGCGATCAAGGCGATACCAAAGGTTTCGCTAAATCAGATGTTCGAGGAAGATGGTGACAGGGTCGCCAGCCTCGGATTGGAACATGCGGGCCTCTATTTCGATTTTTCCAAAACCCATCTGGACGAGAGCGTGGTTCGAGCCTTCCAGAAACTGGCCGACGATTTGGGTTTGTCGGCAAAGACAGAAGCTTTGCTTTCCGGCGAACCGGTTAACATCAGCGAAGGCCGGGCAGCGGAACATTGCGCAGAACGCGGCACCGGCAATCCGGCGAGCGTCGAAAATGCCGCCGCGCTACATCAGCGGATGAAAAGTCTGATCGAGGTGATCGACGCCGGTGTCCTCGGCGAATTCACGCAAATCATCCATCTCGGCATTGGCGGCTCGGCTTTGGGCCCCAAAATGCTGCACCAGGCGCTCAAGCTGGGTGACGAAAAATATGAACTCGCGGTTGTGTCCAATATCGATGGCGCTGCCCTTGAGCCGGTTCTGGAGCGTTTCGATGCAAACAAGACCCTGCTCGTAATCGCCTCGAAAACCTTCACCACTGCTGAAACGCTGCTGAACGCGCAATCGGTGCTCGACTGGATGTCGGAGCAGGGCGTTGCAGATCCGCTGGGGCAAGTGATCGCGCTGACTGCAGATCCGGACCAGGCGGTGGAATGGGGCGTGGATGAAACACGGATTCTCCCCTTTTCCGAGACGGTCGGCGGGCGCTATTCCTTGTGGTCCTCGATCGGCTTTAGCGTTGCATTGGCGCTGGGCTATGACGTGTTCGAAGATTTGCTGGCTGGCGCTGCTGCAATGGATCAGCATTTTCAGGATGCACCCTGGAACCAGAATATTCCGGTGCTGGCGGCATTCGCCGATCAATATTATACTCAGGTTCGAGGGTGCGAGACGAGGGCTGTCTTTGCCTATGACGAACGTCTGGGCCTGGTGCCCGACTATCTCCAGCAGCTGGAAATGGAGAGCAATGGCAAATCGGTAACTCTCGATGGCGAGCCGCTTGTGCTGCATTCGAGCCCGATCGTCTGGGGCGGCATTGGCACCGATGCCCAGCATGCGGTTTTTCAACTGCTCCATCAGGGTACGCATCTGGTGCCGGTAGAGTTTCTTGCGGTGATCGAGCCGGGCGATTCACTGAGTCCGGCCCACCATAATGGTTTGCTGCTCAACTGCTTTGCGCAGGGGGCAGCGCTGATGGCGGGTAAAAAATCCGATGACAGTGATCGAAACTATACGGGTGACAGACCGTCGGTCACGATATTATTGGAAGAATTGGAGGCACGTTCACTGGGTGCGCTGCTGGCTTTCTACGAGCATCGGACTTTTGTGAACGCTGTTTTGCTGAATATCAATCCATTCGATCAATTCGGCGTCGAGCTTGGCAAGCAGATGGCAAACAAGCTGGCGGCTGAAGATGGTAACCAATTGGACGCATCGACCGAACAATTGAAAAAGCGGGCCTTTGGAGCCTGACAACAAGGAATTATAGATGGCTGAATATGATTATGACCTGTTCGTTATCGGGGCAGGTTCCGGCGGAACACGGGCCGCGCGCGTCTCTGCGTCTTACGGTGCAAAAGTTGCGGTAGCCGAGGAATATCGGGTCGGAGGAACCTGTGTAATCCGCGGCTGTGTTCCCAAGAAGCTGCTGGTTTACGGCTCCCATTTCTCGGAAGAATTGGAAGACGGCAAGAATTTCGGCTGGACCTGGGACAATGCCAAATTCGACTGGACCAGATTACGCGACCATGTTCTCAAGGACGTCGACCGGCTGAACAATGCCTATACCGATACGTTGAAAAACCACGGGGTTGAGATCATTCTCGAGCGTGCCGAACTGACCGGACCGCATGAGATCAAGCTGGCTAGTGGAAAGACTGTGACGGCCAAATATATCCTGATTGCGGTCGGGGCCTGGCCTGCCGTGGCTGATTTTCCGGGTAGTGATCTTATGTCGACTTCGAACGACATGTTCCATCTGGAGAAACTGCCTGAGAATATCATCATCGCTGGCGGCGGCTATATCGCCAATGAATTTGCCGGCATATTCAACGGCTTGGGTAGTGATGTTACGGTGGTCAACCGATCCGACATCATATTGCGCGGCTATGACGAAAGCGTGCGCGACCGGCTGATCCAGATCTCGCTCGCCAAGGGCATTGATTTCAAATTCAACTGTGCATTCGACAGAATCGAGAAGCGGGATGATGGCGCTCTCGACGTGTATATGGATGGCAAAAGAAATCCGGTTCGTGCCG
This sequence comes from Parasphingorhabdus sp. NYA22, assembly GCF_976973735.1. Lineage (NCBI taxonomy): Bacteria > Pseudomonadati > Pseudomonadota > Alphaproteobacteria > Sphingomonadales > Sphingorhabdaceae > Parasphingorhabdus > Parasphingorhabdus sp. NYA22. The sequence continues at coordinate 2,077,893 of NZ_OZ333477.1, forward strand.
ATGTTGTGCTCGCAGCGACCGGAAGACGACCAAAAGTTGACGGTTTGGGGCTGGAAAATGCCGGCGTTGCCACCAACGACAAAAATGCCATCATTGTCGACGACTATAGCCAGACCAATGTCGATAATATCTATGCCGTTGGAGATGTCACGGACCGCGTGCAACTGACCCCGATTGCGATCCGCGAAGGGCAGGCGTTTGCCGATACCGTGTTCGGCGATAACCCGCGCACGGTTGACTATGAAAATATTCCCTCGGCGGTATTCTCCCAGCCACCGATTGCCTCGGTCGGCCTGACCGAGAGCGAAGCGCGCGAACAATATGGCAATATCAAAGTCTATTCGTCGGATTTCCGCGCGATGCGCAATGTCTTTGCCGACCGGGCGGAGCGGAGCCTCTACAAGATGATCGTCGAGCATCCGACCGAGAAGATTCTCGGCCTGCACATGATCGGTCCCGATGCGCCGGAAATTTTGCAGGCGGCGGCGATCGCTGTGAAAGCGGGCCTGACCAAACAGGCATTTGACGATACGGTGGCCTTGCATCCGAGCATGGCTGAGGAGTTGGTCCTGTTCAAATAGATAACGTTACGGCAACCGTAGCGAAAAGGTCAGGTTTAATCGCGCGATTAATTACTATTGACGATTGCCTAACCGGCTGTGCATTGGCTAGGGCCTACCGCACCAAGTGATTCACAGCCGGGGGTTTAATGTCAGACATTATCGCACAATTGGAAGCCAAGCGCGCCGAAGCCATGCTCGGTGGCGGGCAAAAACGGATTGATAGCCAGCATGCCAAGGGCAAGCTGACCGCGCGGGAACGGCTCGAGATATTGCTCGATGACGGTTCGTTTGAAGAAATCGATATGTATGTCGAACATAATTGCGTCGATTTCGGCATGGACGAGCAGCATATTCCCGGCGACGGTGTCGTTACCGGTTCCGGTACGATCAACGGTCGTCTGGTCTTTGTCTTCTCGCAGGATTTCACGGTCTTCGGTGGTTCGCTATCCGAACGCCATGCCGAAAAAATCTGCAAGGTGCTCGAGAACGCCATGAAGGTCGGTGCGCCGGTCATCGGCATCAACGACAGCGGCGGGGCCCGCATTCAGGAAGGTGTGGCATCGCTTGGCGGCTATGCCGATGTGTTCCAGAAAAATGTTCTCGCCAGTGGCGTTATTCCGCAACTCAGCCTGATCATGGGGCCTTGCGCTGGCGGCGCGGTCTATTCACCGGCGATGACCGACTTCATCTTCATGGTGAAGGACAGCAGCTATATGTTCGTCACCGGCCCCGATGTGGTCAAGACCGTGACCAACGAAATCGTGACGCAGGAAGAATTGGGCGGGGCGGTAACCCACACGACCAAGACCAGCGTTGCCGATGTTGCCTATGAAAATGACATTGAAGCACTGCTGGCAGCGCGTGATTTCATCGACTTCATGCCCTTGTCCAACCGCGAAGAAGTGCCCGAGCGCCCGACCGCTGATCCGTGGGATCGTCTGGAAGAAAGCCTCGACACGCTAATCCCTGACAATGCCAATCAGCCTTATGATATGCACGAAGTCATCCGCAAGATGGTCGACGAAGGCGATTTCTTTGAAGTGCAGCCAGCCCATGCCGGCAATATCATCTGCGGCTTTGGCCGGATGGAAGGCTCCACCGTCGGTGTGGTCGCCAACCAGCCAATGGTTCTGGCCGGTTGCCTAGATATCAATGCTTCCAAGAAAGCGGCGCGCTTTGTCCGCTATTGCGATGCATTCAATATTCCGATCGTGACTCTGGTTGACGTTCCCGGCTTCCTGCCCGGCACAAGCCAAGAGCATAACGGCATTATCAAGCACGGCGCAAAACTGCTCTTTGCCTATGCCGAAGCGACGGTGCCGAAAATCACTATTATTACCCGCAAGGCCTATGGCGGCGCTTATGACGTGATGGCTTCCAAGCATCTGCGCGGCGATCTCAACTATGCCTGGCCGACCGCCGAAATCGCCGTGATGGGCGCGAAGGGCGCGGTCGAGATCATCTTCCGCGGGAAGACGCCGGAAGAAATCGCCGAGCGTACGGCGGAATATGAAGCGCGTTTTGCCAACCCGTTCATCGCGGCGCAGAAGGGCTTTATCGACGAGGTGATCCTGCCGCATTCGACCCGGCGTCGGGTGGCTCTGGGGTTACGGAAACTGCGGAACAAGCAGCTCGAGAACCCGTGGAAGAAGCATGATAATATTCCGTTGTGATGCGCTTGCAGATTTTTCGATCGATGCATCGCTGCCCTGCAGTGTTGGATAGATTATGCCAACAGGCCTAGTAGCCCTCCTCGACGACGTCGCAGCCATTGCGAAAGTCGCTGCTGCATCGATTGACGATATCGGTGTCGCCGCAACGCGTGCCGGCACGAAATCCGCTGGCGTGGTGATCGACGATGCGGCGGTTACGCCGACTTATGTCACCGGTTTCGATCCGTCGCGCGAATTGCCGATGATCTGGAAAATCACCAAGGGATCGTTCAAGAACAAGCTGGTGTTTTTGTTACCCGCAGCGGTCCTTTTGGGACAATTTGCACCATTTTTGATACCGGTCATCCTCATTTTCGGCGGTTTTTTCCTCTGTTATGAAGCCGCCGAAAAAGTGCTTGAATTCTTCCATGTCGACGAGTCCACCAAACATGAGCAACCCGCAATCGTCGAGGGTCCAGGCCGCGAGCAGGACATGGTCTCGGGCGCAATCCGCACCGACCTCATCCTGTCCGGCGAGATCATGGCCATCGCCTTGTCCGAGTTGACCAATCAGATCTGGTGGGAACAGGCGATCATATTGGCGATCATCGGCATCGTGATCACCGTCGCCGTATATGGCGCGGTCGCGCTGATTGTGAAGATGGATGACATCGGGCTGCATATCGCGCAGAATAATGAGGGTGCGTTGCGCTCCTTTGGCTGCGGTCTGGTCCGCTTGATGCCGAAGCTGCTCGCCGCCTTGTCGATCATCGGCACGCTGGCCATGGCCTGGGTCGGTGGCGGCTTGCTGGTGCACAATATCGCAGCCATTGGCTGGCATGGCCCCGAACATCTGATCGATATCATTTCGCATCCCCTGGTCGGCCTGTTCCCGGCCTCGGCGAAGATGATGGTCGGCGGCATCGCCTTTGCCCTCTTGTCGGGCATTTTGGGCGTTCTCGTTGGCGCGGGCATCGCGCCGCTGGTACATAAATTCTTTCCGCACGGAGAAGCATAATGAAATTGGGTCGTCTCAATCATATCGGCGTAGTCACGCCATCCATTACCGACAGCATCGCGCATTGGCGCGATGTCATGGGCGCGACATCGATTTGCGAACCGTTCGATCTGCCAGCGCAAGGCGTGAAGGTCTGTTTCGTCGATACGCCAGCGGAAGGCCCTACCAACGGGACCCAGATCGAACTGATCGAACCGCTTGGTGAAGACAGCCCGATATATGGCTTTCTTACCAAAAACCCGCTCGGCGGGCAGCATCATATCTGTTTCGAGGTGCCTGATATTCACGCCGCCAAGGCGGAATTCGAAGCGATGGGCAAGCGCGTGCTCGGCGAACCGCGCATCGGCGCGCACGGCACGCTTATCTTTTTTGTGCATCCCAAGGATATGGGCGGGATGCTAACCGAGATTATGGAAACGCCCAAAGGGCATTAAACTTACAATCGTCATCCTGAACTTATTTCAGGACCCCGCGAGATCCTGAAACAAGTTCAGGATGACGAAATATTCAAAAGGACCGCACATGGAATTCGAAAATATCAAGCTCGACATCACCGATCAGGTGGCCACCATCACGCTCAACAAGCCGGAGCGGCTCAACGCCTGTTCGCTGGGCATGGCGGACGATATCTTCATTGCGCTCGACAAGCTGGACGATGCGCGCGCTTTGGTGATTACCGGTGAAGGCCGTGCCTTCTGCGCCGGCGCCGATTTGCAGGCGAAGAACGACAGCGCCTTGTCGGGCGGGCAGGGCAGCTATGCTGCGCTCAATCAGCATTATAACCCGTTGATGCTGAAACTGGCGAAGCTCAACATCCCGACGATCACCGCGGTCAACGGACCGGCTGCAGGTGTCGGTTGTTCGATTGCGCTGGCGAGCGACTTCGCGATCGCCGGGAAGTCGGCCTATTTTCTGCAGGCCTTCGTCAATATCGGCCTTGTGCCCGATGGCGGCGCATCGTGGATGCTGACCCGTATTGTCGGCAAGGCGCGGGCGACGGAAATGATGCTGCTCGGCGAGAAGATCCATGGCGAGAAGGCTGCGGACTGGGGACTGATCTATAAATGCGTGGAAGATGCTGCGCTGATGGATGAAGCGGGTATGCTGGCAAAACGCTTGGCGGGTGGCCCGACCGTGGCTCTCGGCGTGATGCGCCAGAATCTGGCAGCTGCGCTCGAAAGCGATTATGCTTCGGCGCTGGTTCGCGAAGCCGAAGGACAGCGGATTGCCGGCGACAGCAAGGACGCGCGCGAAGGCGCGATTGCCTTTCTGCAGAAGCGGCCAACAGAATTTAAGGGTGAATAGACCGCTCACCGTTAACGGCTGATACGGACGAATATTACAAGCAAGGCAGATATGACCGATAAACCGACGATCAAAGACTGGCAGGAACTGGCCAATAAGGAAGTGAAGGGCCGCGACCTCACTTGGGAAACGCCCGAGGGTATTGCGGTCAAACCGCTTTACACTGCGGAAGATGCCAGCGGAAAAGGGATCGACCCCGGACTGCCCGGTTTCGGTCCGTTCACCCGCGGCGTCAAGGCCAGCATGTATGCCGGCCGGCCGTGGACGATCCGCCAATATGCCGGATTTTCGACGGCCGAGGAATCCAACGCTTTCTACCGTCGCAATCTCGCCGCGGGGCAGAAAGGTCTTTCGGTAGCCTTCGATCTCGCGACCCATCGCGGTTATGACAGCGATCATCCGCGGGTGGTTGGTGATGTCGGCAAGGCTGGTGTGGCAATTGACAGTGTCGAGGATATGAAAATCCTGTTCGACCAGATCCCGCTCGACGAAATGTCTGTGTCGATGACGATGAACGGCGCGGTCATTCCGTGCCTCGCTTTCTATATCATTGCAGCAGAAGAGCAGGGGGTTTCGCAGGAGAAATTATCCGGCACGATCCAGAATGACATTCTCAAAGAGTTCATGGTCCGCAACACCTATATCTATCCGCCGGCGCCGTCGATGCGGATCATTTCCGACATCATCGGCTACACGTCGGAACATATGCCGAAGTTTAACAGCATCTCGATCAGCGGCTATCATATGCACGAAGCCGGTGCGACAGCGGTGCAGGAACTGGCTTTCACCATTGCCGATGGCCGCGAATATGCCAAGCAGGCGATGGCGACCGGGCTTGATATCGATGCTTTTGCAGGACGTTTGAGCTTCTTCTTCGGAATCGGCATGAACTTTTTCATGGAGGTTTCGAAACTCCGCGCCGCGCGAACTTTGTGGCACCGCGTGATGACCGATCTGGGCGCGCAATCCGAACGATCCAAAATGCTGCGGACCCATTGTCAGACTTCTGGTGTTTCGCTGACCGAGCAGGATCCGTATAACAACGTCATCCGTACGACGATCGAGGCGATGGCCGCGACCTTGGGCGGGACCCAGTCGCTGCATACAAACGCGCTCGACGAAGCCATTGCTCTGCCGACAGATTTCTCCGCTCGCATTGCCCGCAACACCCAGATCGTGTTGCAGGAAGAGGCCGGGATTACCAAGGTCGTCGATCCGCTCGGTGGCAGCTATTATGTCGAGGCGCTGACCGACGAACTGGTCGAGAAGGCCTGGGAGATTATCGAACGGGTCGATGCCGAGGGCGGCATGGCCAAAGCGGTGGCCGATGGCTGGCCCAAGGCGATGATCGAGGAAGCCGCTGCCGGCCGTCAGGCCGCTGTCGACAAGGGCGATGCCGTCATCGTCGGGGTAAACAAATATCGCCTGGCCGAAGAAGACGCGATGGAAACGCTGGACATCGACAACGCGATGGTTCGCGACGGCCAGATCAAGCGGCTCGAGAAAATGCGGGCCGATCGCGACGAAGCAGCCTGTCAGGCGGCGCTCAAGGCGCTGACCGAGGGTGCGAAGGGTGGCGGCAATGTGCTGGCGCTCGCGGTTGACGCGGCGCGCAAGCGGGCGTCGCTCGGCGAGATATCCGATGCCATGGAAGCAGTCTTCGGCCGCTATGAAACCAAACCGACACCGGTCAAAGGCATTTATGGCAAAGCCTATGAAGGCGATGCCCGCTATGCGATGGTCATTGAGGGCGTCGATGCCGTGTCGCAGCGCCTTGGCCGCAAGCCCAAGATATTGGTCGCGAAAATGGGGCAGGACGGGCATGATCGTGGCGCCAATGTTGTATCGAGCGCGTTCACCGACATGGGGTTCGACGTGATTTCCGGGCCCTTGTTCCAGACACCGGGCGAGACCCGCGATCTGGCTCTGTCCGAAAATGTCGACGCGGTTGGCGCGTCGAGCCTTGCCGCCGGTCACAAGACGCTGATCCCCGAATTGATCGACCTGCTGAAAGAAGCCGGACGCGGCGATATCAAGATTTTTGCCGGTGGCGTTATCCCGGCCAAGGATTATGAATTTCTGCGCAAAAGCGGCGTGGTCGGAATCTATGGACCGGGCAGCAATATTGTGGAATGTGCAGCCGATATATTGAGATTGCTGGGTCATAATATGCCCCCCGAAGAGGAAGCTGCGGAATGAGTTTAGACGAAAATATCAGTGCACCTGCGCAGGCAGGTGCCCATCTCCCGCCATCGCGTCCGGACGAGCAGGTCCGAGATGGGTCCCTGCCTTCGCAGGGACACGAAGTCCGCAACGACTGGACCCGCGAGGAAATCGCCGCGCTGTTCGATCTGCCGTTCGACGAACTGGTTTTTCAGGCAGCAACGGTCCACCGCGCCAATCACAAGGCCGGCGAGGTGCAACTCTCGACCCTGCTGTCGATCAAGACCGGCGGCTGCCCCGAAGATTGCGGCTATTGCAACCAGTCCGCTGGCGCAAAATCCGGTCTGAAAGCGGAAAAGCTGCTCGACGTCCGCACCGTGCTGCAAACCGCGGCGCAGGCGAAGGACCGCGGTTCCTCACGCTTCTGCATGGGCGCAGCATGGCGTAACCCCAAGAATCGCGACATGCCGGCGATCATCGAGATGATCAAAGGCGTCCGGCAGATGGGTATGGAAACCTGCATGACTTTGGGCATGCTGACCAAGGAACAGTCCGAAATGCTTTCCGAAGCGGGCCTCGATTATTATAATCATAATATCGATACCTCGCCGGAACATTACGAGAAGGTGATCACCACACGCACCTTCGGCGACCGGCTCGAAACGCTCGAGAATGTCAGGAATAGCGGCATCAACGTCTGTTCCGGAGGCATCGTCGGCATGGGCGAGACCCGCGAAGACCGGGTCGGCTTTGTCCATGCTCTGGCGACCTTGCCGCGGCATCCGGAAAGCGTTCCGGTAAACGCGCTGGTTCCGGTCAAGGGCACCGTGCTCGGCGATATGCTGGCCGATACGCCGCTGGCGAAGATCGACGATATCGAATTTGTCCGCACGATCGCCGTGGCGCGGATCACGATGCCCGCATCGATGGTGCGCCTGTCCGCTGGCCGCGAAAGCATGTCGGAAAGCACGCAGGCTTTGTGTTTCCTCGCCGGCGCCAACAGCATCTTCACCGGCGACAAATTGCTGACCACCGGCAATGCCGGCGATGATGCGGACGAGACATTATTTGCAAAACTGGGGCTGGTTCCGATGGAAGCGGAGCAGCGGGATGTTGAGTTAGAGGCGGCTGAGTGAGTTTCACTGAACAACCGAGACTGACCGTAGCCCAAAAGCTCGGTTGCTTCATCTATTGCTTATTTGCGATGCTAGTTGGTGCTGTCGGACTTTTCTTTGCGGCTCTCGGTGATTGTGCACCTGGCCCAGACGAAACCGGTTGTGAAAATGACGGCCTAGCCAAGTTTGTTGCGTTTCCTGGCCTGCAGATCCTATTATTTATTGGAGGCGTTCTGCTCGTGCGCCACATGACGAAAGACAAGACTTAATGTTTAAAAAAATCCTGATCGCCAACCGTGGCGAAATCGCCTGCCGCGTTATTCGTACCGCCCAGAAAATGGGTATCAAGACGGTTGCTGTTTATTCCGATGCCGATGCGCGCTCGCCGCATGTCAAAATGGCGGATGAAGCCGTGCATATCGGCCCGTCGCCTGCCGGCGAATCCTATCTGATCGCGGACAAGATTATCGCGGCCTGCAAGGAAACCGGCGCGGAAGCGGTCCATCCGGGCTATGGTTTCCTGTCGGAACGGACCAGCTTTGCGCAACAACTCGATGACAATGACATCGCCTTCATCGGCCCGCCAATCAATGCCATTGCGGCAATGGGCGACAAGATTGAATCGAAGAAACTGGCCGAGAAGGCAGGGGTCAGCGTTGTTCCCGGCCATATTGGCGAGATTGACGACACCGAACATGCGGTCAGAATCGCCGGTGAAATCGGCTATCCGGTGATGATGAAAGCCAGCGCCGGCGGCGGCGGCAAGGGCATGCGGCTTGCGTGGAACGAGAAAGACGTCCGCGAAGGCTTTGAAGCGACCAAGCGCGAAGGTCTTGCCAGCTTTGGCGATGACCGCGTCTTTATCGAGAAATTCATCGAACAGCCGCGCCATATCGAAATCCAGGTGCTCGGCGACAAGCATGGCAATGTGATTTATCTCGGCGAACGCGAATGTTCGATCCAGCGGCGTCACCAGAAGGTCGTCGAGGAAGCGCCATCGCCTTTCGTCGATCCCGAAATGCGCAAGAAGATGGGCGAGCAGGCCGTCGCGCTGTCACAGGCCGTGGGCTATTATAGCGCCGGTACGGTCGAGCTGATCGTCGGTGCGGACAAGAGCTTCTATTTCCTCGAAATGAACACCCGGCTTCAGGTCGAACATCCGGTCACCGAATATATCACCGGTCTCGATCTGGTCGAACAGATGATCCGCGTCGCTTATGGCGAGAAATTGCCGCTGACGCAGGACGAGGTCAAGCTAACAGGCTGGGCAGTCGAAAACCGTGTCTATGCAGAAGATCCCTATCGCGGCTTCCTGCCCTCCACCGGTCGTCTGGTCAAATATCGTCCGCCCGAAGCCGAAGAAGGCATTCGCGTTGACGATGGCGTGGCCGAAGGCGGCGAGGTTTCGATCTTCTATGATCCGATGATCGCCAAGCTGATCACTTATGGGGAAACCCGCATCGAGGCGATCGACCGCCAGATCGACGCGCTCGACCGTTTCGAGCTGGTCGGCCCCGGCCATAATATCGATTTCCTGTCGGCGCTTATGCAGCACGAGCGGTTCCGCGAAGGCAATATCACCACCAATTTTATCGCCGAGGAATATCCCGACGGTTTCCAGGGCGCTCCGGCGTCTGACGAGTTGCTGGCCAATCTCGCTGCCATCGGAGCTTTCGCTGCGACAGCCCATGCCGACCGCGCCCGCCGGGTCGATAATCAGCTTGGCAAGCGGCTTGACCCGCCATCGGAGTGGCAGGTGAAGATCGGCGACAAGGTCATGGACGTCTCGATTTCCGAAGAGGAAATTTCGGTCGATGGCGCGGCCGTCGACCTGTCCATGGAATATACGCCTGGCGACAGCCTGATCCTCGCAGAGATTGACGGCAAGCCACTGTCGGTAAAGATCGCCAAAACCGCCAGCGGTTTTGCGCTCAACAGCCACGGCGCGACCCACAAAGCGCGGATATTGCCCGCCCATGTTGCGCAGCATGCTGTGCACATGATCGAGAAAATTCCACCCGATCTGTCCAAGTTCCTGCTCTGCCCGATGCCAGGCCTGCTGGTTGCCCTGCATGTCGAGGTCGGCGAGGCAGTGGTAGAAGGTCAGCCTTTGGCGGTTGTCGAGGCAATGAAAATGGAGAATATCCTGCGCGCCGAAAAAAATGGCGTGGTGAAATCGGTCGAAGCCGCTCAAGGAGATAGTCTAGCGGTCGACGCCGTGATACTCGAACTGGAATAGAATAAACGCCTTGGGAGGGGTAAAATATGGCCAGTGAAGTTGCAATGGCGGGGCAACGCCAACCGACGACCAAGGAAATTCGTCTGGTTATCGCGGCGTCCTCAGCCGGCACCATTTTCGAATGGTATGACTTCTTCATCTACGGCACATTATTCTACATTATCGGGCCGACCTTTTTCCCCAGCGGCAATCCGACGCTTGAAATATTGATGGTATGGGCGACCTTTGCCATCGGCTTCGGCTTTCGCCCGGTCGGTGCCATTCTTTTCGGTTTTCTGGGCGACAAACTGGGGCGCAAATATACGTTCCTTGTCACGGTTACCCTGATGGGCATTGCGACTGCAGGCGTCGGGCTTATTCCCAGCGCGGAGACGATCGGGCTGGCGGCTCCGCTGATCGTGATCTTCCTGCGGATATTGCAGGGGCTTGCGCTCGGCGGTGAATATGGCGGCGCAGCAATTTATGTTGCGGAACATGCGCCAAGGGAAAAGCGCGGCTATTACACAAGCTATATCCAGGCGAGCGTTGCTGGCGGGTTCGTTCTGTCGATCGGTGTCATACTGGCCTGCCGCTTCCTGATCCCCGAACAGGAATTCAACGACTGGGGCTGGCGGGTACCGTTTCTGCTGTCGATCATCCTGCTCGCAATCTCGCTCTGGATGCGGTTGAAGCTCAATGAAAGTCCGGTCTTCCAGGCGATGAAAGAGGCTGGCGAAACTGCGGGTAATCCGTTTGTCGAAAGTTTCACCTATCCCGGAAACAAGAAGCGCATCTTCGTGGCTCTTTTCGGCATTACCGGCATATTGACGACCATCTGGTACACCGCATTTTTCTCCGGCATGTCGTTCCTGCGGGGACCAATGAATATGGAGGCGCGGACCGTCGACATCATATTATTCGTCTCCGGCCTGATCGCCATGTCATTCTATCTTGTTGTCGGCAAATGGTCGGACAGGGTCGGACGCAAAAAGCCGATCATCGTCGGCGCGCTGCTCTCGCTGCTATTATTATTTCCGGCATTTTGGGCATTGGGCCATTTTGCCAACCCCGGATTGACCGAGGCAGCGGCGGCGAATCCGGTGCGCGTCGAGGGGAGTGCGTGCAGCACCGATCCTTTTGCCGAACTGTTCAGTCGCGAGCAGAGCGATTGCGGCAAAATTCTCGAAACCCTGACCTCTGCCGGCGTCTCCTACACGCTTGTCGACGCCAGTGAACTGAGCCTGAGCGCGGGTAGCAATGCGATCGCCATTGATCCTGCACGGCTGGAAGATGGTGCTGCCCGCAGCAGCGGTGTCCGCGATGCTCTGACCAATTACGGTTATGACTTTTCCAAACAGCAACCGGGCATGATCAGCATATTGGGGATTGTCGCGATTTTGCTGGTCCTGGGTGGCTTGAGCGCCTTGACCTACGGATCGGTGGCAGCTTTGCTGTCTGAAATGTTTCCAGCAAAAATCCGCTACAGTTCGATGTCGATACCCTATCATATCGGGGCGGGCTATCTGGGTGGCTTCCTGCCGCTAATAGCCGGATATATTGTCGCGCGATCCGGTGATATCTATGCCGGGCTCTGGTACACATGGGGCGTCGTCGCATTCGGAGTCATCGTCGCATGGTGGGGTATTCCTGGCGACCCCGAAGCGGCTCTCGACGAAGACCGATAAAGGCACTATCGCTCGGTCGATGACTGACGCAAAACCGATCATACCACCGACCGCGACTGTAAGGCTCGATTCCGATGCGCTGGTTTCAAACTGGCGCGCGCTTGACCAAATGTCGGGGCAGGCGAAAGCAGGAGCCGCGGTAAAAGCCAATGCCTATGGTCTCGGCGTGCGCGATGTTGTGCAAAGGCTGATGGCGGCGGGCTGCACGGATTATTTTGTCGCCAATTGGCAGGAAGCCGGCGAGATCGAAGATCTGACCGCTGGCAGAGCAGGGGTGTCCGTGCTCAATGGCGTCCGAGAGGCAGATTTGCCTTTTGCCCTCCAGTCTCCGGCCAAACCGGTGCTCAACAGTCTGGAGCAAGTGCAGCGCTGGAAGACGTCGGGCAGGCCATGCGACATCATGATCAACAGCGGGATGAACCGGCTCGGCATCAATCTGGAAGATCTCAATGCCAGTCTTGTCGCAGGGATGGCGATCGATATGGTAATGAGCCATCTTGCCTCCGCCGATGAAGACGTTCCGCAGAACGCGGCGCAGCTCGAACAGTTTAATGCTGCGCTCGGAATCGTTCCGGCCAAGCGGAAAAGTTTGGCCAACAGTGCAGGCATAGCGCTGGGTAGCGAATTTCATTTCGATGTCACGCGCCCCGGCCTGTCGCTCTATGGCGGTGTTCAACGCCCTGCCTTGGAAGACCTCATCAGACAGGTGGCGTTCCCTCGGGCAGAAATCATCCAGGTTCGCTCGCTCCGTGCGGGCGACAAGCTCGGCTATAACGCGCAATATGTTGCAGCCGAACCCCACAAGGTCGGTATATTGGCGATGGGCTATGCCGACGGGTATTTACGGGGATTTTCGAACAGCGGTATGTTCATGCACGGGGACATTGTGCTTCCGGTGCTGGGCCGTGTCTCGATGGACCTGATCGCAATCGATCTATCAGACGAACCGAATCTGAAAGAGGGCGATTGGGTTGATTGCGAATATGATCTTGGGATCGCCTCCGGGCAATCGGGACTGTCGCAATATGAGCTGATTACGGGTCTTGGCAATCGACTGGCGAGAGAGTGGACATAACGCTCTTATAAAAACCCACTAACGCAGTTGCACAAAATAAAAATGGTGCGCAAAAATGCTGCATAACAACAGAAGTTGCGGCAATGCACAAATAGGTTTAGTGCTTGTGCAACAATTAATATTTGATGGTTAGAAGACCTGAAACACTTTCAACAATTCTAACCCATCGGGAGCTGATATGGCCAAGTCCAAGAACATTAATCCAGGTGATCCGATAACGATTAAGAAATACGCCAATCGCCGTCTCTACAACACCCAGACGTCGAGCTATATCACGCTCGATTTTCTCGCCGAGATGACCCGCAACGATCAGGATTTTGTCGTAGTCGATGCCAAGACCGGTGAAGATATCACCCATAATGTGCTGACCCAGATCATCGTCGATGAGGAAAGCAGCGGCAAGCAGATGCTGCCGGTGAAATTCCTGCGCCAGTTGATCTCGATGTATGGCAATAGCATGCAGTCGCTGATGCCTTCCTATCTCGAAGCGTCGATGGACAATTTTCGCAAAAACCAGAAGCAGTTTCAGGAGGCTGTCGAAGGCGCGCTCAACAAAAATCCATTGGGCCAGATGGCGGTGAAGAACCAGAAGCAGTTTCAGGAAGCGGTCGAAAATGCCCTGAAGGCAAGTCCGCTGGCGGGTGTCTTTGAAAAAGCGCTGAGCCTCGGCCAGAATGACAATGCGCAGGCGGACGAGCCATCGGAAGATACGGCATCGGAAAAAGACGCCGAGATCGTAGCGCTGAAAAAACAGCTGGCCGATATCCAGTCCAAGATAGACAAGCTCGATAGCTGATTACCGGAACATAATAATCCGCAGGAAAACCAAGTGAAGAAAAATGCCCTTTCAATCAGCCGCGAACAAGATTTTTCGGCCTGGTACCAACAAGTAATTACCGAAGCCGACCTCGCCGAAGAATCCGGTGTGCGCGGCAGCATGATCATGCGGCCCTGGGGCTATGGCATCTGGGAACGGGTGCAATTTCTGATGGATCAGCGGATCAAGGCTAGCGGCCATGAAAACTGCTATTTCCCGCTCTTCATTCCACTCAGCTATTTTGCCAAAGAGGCCGAGCATGTTGACGGTTTTGCCAAGGAAATGGCGGTCGTTACGCATCATCGTCTGAAGAAGGGCGAAGATGGCGGCTTGATAGTTGATCCGGATGCCAAGCTGGAAGAGCCGCTTGTGGTGCGGCCAACATCCGAAACGGTCATCGGCACCGCCTTTGCCCGCTGGGTACAAAGCTGGCGCGATCTTCCGGTTATGATCAACCAGTGGGCGAATGTCGTGCGCTGGGAAATGCGCACGAGAATGTTTCTGCGGACCACCGAATTTCTCTGGCAGGAAGGCCATACGGCGCATGCTTCCAAAGCCGAGGCGATGGAAGAAACGCTCAAAATTCTCGAAATGTACCGCGAATTTTCGGAAGATGTATTGGCGATGCCGGTTGTCGCCGGAGAGAAGCCGGAGAACGAACGGTTCCCGGGTGCCGATGCGACTTACTCGATCGAAGCGATGATGCAGGACGGCAAGGCTTTGCAGGCCGGAACCAGTCACTTTCTCGGCCAGACGTTCAGCAAGGCGCAGAATATCCGCTTTCAGGACAAGGACGGCGAATTCCAGTTTGCCTATACCACCAGCTGGGGCGTTTCGACCCGTCTGATCGGCGGCGTCATTATGACCCATGGTGACGATGACGGATTGCGCGTGCCACCACTGATTGCGCCCTATCAGGTGGTGATCGTGCCGATGCTGCGTGACAAGCCGGAAGATGAAGAGGTCCTGGATTATTGCAAGGCGCTGGCGAAGGAAATCGCCCAGCTGAGAGCCTTTGACGAACCGGTCCGGGTGAAGCTGGATATCAGCGGCGCCAAAACCCAGACCAAACGTTGGTCCTGGATCAAGAAGGGCGCGCCGATCATTCTCGAAATCGGGCCGCGCGACATGGCAGAAGGCAAGGTCGCGATGATCCGTCGCGATGCACTCTATCAGGACAGCGGCAAGCTGGACACCAAGTTTCTCGCCAAGGAGGATTTCATCCCTGAAATCCCTGCGCTATTGTCCGAGATCCAGTCCGCATTGCACACCGAAGCGAAAGACCGTCTCGATAGCAACGTCAAGAAGGGCGTTGAATATTGGTCGGATGTCGAACGTTTCTATGCAGCGAAAAAGAAACATCCGGGATGGCTGGAAGTGCAATGGTGCAAGGCGACCGGCGAAGAACTGGAAGCGATCGAAGAGCGGCTCAAAAAACTGAAGCTGACCTTCCGCAACGTACCGGTTGATTCTGAAGCCGCAGATGGCAAATGTATCTTTACCGGCAAACCGGCGGTCGAGCGCATAATCATAGGTAAAGCTTATTAATGGCAGGTCCCAAAAAATCTCACAAACCGAAACAGGTTCCTTCTCGCCAGCAGATACTGGATTTTATCGAGCAATCGGAGCGGCCTGCAGGACGGCGAGAGATATCAAAAGCCTTTGGATTGCGCGGGCCGGACAAGATCGCGCTCAAGGCTTTGCTCAAGGACATGACCAAGGAAGGGCTGCTCGAAGGCGAACTGGGGCGGGCTTTGCATAAGGTGGGCGGCGTTCCGAAAGTCACCGTGCTCAAGATCGTCGAGATTGACGGCAATGAAGCGATAGGTATGCCCGAGCGCTGGGAAGAAGGAAGCGGCCCCGCACCGAAGCTACGGATCAAGGAAAAAGGCCGCCGCGCCGCGCTGGCAATCGGTGATCGCATCCTCGCGCGGACCGAAGAACGCGGGCAGGGGCATATTGCCTTTCTGATGAAGAAACTGGCCCAGAGCAACGAAATGCTTCTGGGTGTCGTCGAGAAGGACGAACGCGACCGTTACTGGTTAAAGCCGGTGGATCGCAAGATCCGGCGCAGCACACCGATTATCGAATTGGGCGAGGCAAAGCCGGGCAATCTGGTGCTGGCCGAACCGCTAAAGCGCGGCTCCGAGGTCAAAGCGCGGGTGAAGGAAATATTGGGCGATCCGTTCGCACCCAAGTCATTCAGCCTGATTGCTATCCACAAATTTGAAATCCCGCTGCACTTTCCCGATGCGGTGAAAGAGGAAGCCGAGCAGGCGACCAAGCTGGAAGTGTCGACAGAGAAACGCGAAGATTTGCGGCATCTGCCAATTGTCGCGATTGATCCGGCCGATGCCCGCGATCATGATGACGCAATCTGGGCCGAGCCAGATGACAATCCGGATAACAAGGGCGGCTTCAAGGCACTGATCGCCATCGCCGACGTCTCTTATTATGTCCGTTCGGGCAGCAAGCTCGACAAGGAAGCCTATAAGCGCGGCAACAGCGTCTATTTCCCGGACCGGGTTGTGCCGATGCTGCCGGAAGCTTTGTCGACCGATGTCTGTTCGCTGAAACAGGGTGTCGAACGGGCGGCTCTGGTCTGTCACGTTACGATCAATGCAAAAGGACAGGTCATCGGTTCCCGTTTCACGCGGGCGATTGTCAAACTGGCCGGCAATATTGCCTATGAAGATGCGCAGGCGGCGATGGACGGAAAGCTCGATCATCCGCTGAAAAGCAGCGCGCTCGAACCTCTATGGGCTTGCTGGAAATTACTCGCCAAGGCGCGTGACGAACGCGAACCGCTCAATCTCGATCTGCCAGAAAAGCGGGTGGTTCTGGACGATCAAGGTAAGATTGTAGAAATTGCGATCCGCGAGCGTCTCGACGCGCACCGTGTGGTCGAGGATTATATGATCGTCGCCAATGTTGCGGCGGCAAAGATGCTGGAATCGAAAAAATCTCCGGTCATCTATCGTGTTCACGAAACACCGTCCCGCGAGAAGCTGATTGCGCTGAAGGACTATCTCAAAAGCTTCGATATGAGCTTTGCGATGGGCCAGGTGATCAAGCCGGCGGTTTTTAACAACCTGATCGAGCAAGTCGACGACGAATTGCTGCTGCCTCTGGTCATGGAGCAGATATTGCGCAGCCAGACCCAGGCTTATTACGGCCATACCAATATGGGCCATTTCGGCCTGTCACTGGGAAGCTATGCCCATTTCACCAGCCCGATCCGGCGCTATGCCGATCTGATCGTGCACCGCGCGCTGGTCAGCGCTTGCAAGCTGGAGCAGCCGGCTCCGGAAAACAGCGCCATTCCGGAATTTTCCGGACTGAGCAAGGAAGAAGCGGGCCGTCTCGAACTGATCTCGGAAAAAATCTCCAAGCTGGAGCGCCGGGCGATGAAAGCGGAATGGGAAACCATCGACCGCTATATCTCGGCGCATCTGGCGGACCGGGTCGGCGAAGTCGTCAAATGCCGGATTACCGGTGTGCAGAACTTCGGCTTTTTCGCGACCGTGGAAGAGCTGGGCGGCGATGGCCTTGTCCCTGTGCGCACGCTTGGTGCCGAACGCTTTGATTATGACGAGTCGAAACAGCAGCTCACGGGTTCGGATAGCGGCGTCACTTATAATGTCGGCCAGAAAATCGAGCTGCGTCTGATCGAGGCCAACGCCGCGACCGGCAGCCTGCTGTTCGAACTGGCCGAGGGCGCCAATCATATGCCCGGCCGTCCGGCGCCGTTTCGCGCTGGCAAGAAGCCCCATCGCAAGGGCAAGCCCGGCCGTCCCGCCAATATTCGCGGAAACAAGGGCAAGGTCCGGAAGAAGTAATAGTTTGTTGTAACAACGCAACCATATGGCCTGAACAGGGGTTACCTTAGCAATGGAAAAGGAGTCCTCCCATGCCTAATATTATGCCAACCCGAGCCGTTCCCGATTTCACCGTCCCGCTTATCGATGGCGGCCAGTTTCAGCTGAGCCAGCGGCTCGGCGACAATTTTACATTGTTATTGTTCTATCGCGGTGTGCATTGCCCGATCTGCAAGATGCAGGTCCGCGAATTGCAGCGCAAGCTGGGCGATTTCGCCGAGCGCGGTGTCACCGTTGTGGCGATCAGCATGGATAGCAAGGAACGGGCGCAAAAGTCGGTCGACGAATGGGGCGTTGACGAGCTTTTGCTCGGCTACGGACTCAGCGAAGACCTGGCCCGCGATCTTGATCTCTATATCTCGTCGGGTCGTCCGGGAAGCGAAGAGCCGTCAATATTTTCCGAACCGGGGATGCTGCTGGTCAAGCCTGACCAGACACTCTATTTTACCAGCATCCAGAGCATGCCATTCACCCGGCCTCCGTTTGACGAGCTGCTCAAGGGCATAGATTATGCGCTGGAGAATGACTATCCCGCGCGCGGCGAACTGGCAAAATAGCGCTAGCTCAGCCGGTCAATTTCTTCCTTGGTCAACGATCCGGGAACAACCATCACCGGGCAGGGCAGCGTCCCTGCCTCGGTCGCGGCAAAATGGCTGACCAGCGGGCCGGGCGCTCCGGTTGCCGCCGCTCCCAGTACGAGAGCCGCCAGGCCGTCGACTTCGTCCATCATTTGCCGGACGACCTTGGGTCCCTTGCCCTGCTTGACCGTGATCGAAGGCCGGATGCCGGTTTCCTCGAACAAACTGCCCGCCGCACTTGATACCAGCGCCTCGGCCCGACTTTTCGATTCTTCCTCGAGCGTCGCCTGGACGCCGCCCCAGGCCACAAAGCCCTCGCTTTCGACCAGCGCCAAAATGTGCAGGGCGCTATTGGTCTTCATCGCACGGCGCGAGGCAAAGCGCAGCGCCAGGCTTGCCTCATCGGTCTCGTCGATCACCACCAGATATGTACGCATGAAGCCTCCTCGCCCTGTCAGAATTACCTGTTGCGATAAAAATGGCCACAAGGCAAGCGAGCGCCCTTGACGCCATGGGCGCAATGTTGGACAGCTTTAGGCGAAAACAGGACTTATTCAGGAAAGATCATCGGCCATGCCCATCAATCTCCAAATGCCTGCGCTCTCCCCGACAATGGAAGAAGGGACTCTTGCCAAATGGCTGGTGAAGGAAGGCGATAGTGTCTCATCCGGCGATTTGCTGGCAGAAATTGAAACCGACAAGGCGACGATGGAATTCGAAGCAATCGATGAGGGCGTGATTGCCAAAATCCTTGTCGCCGAGGGTACCGAAAATGTGAAGGTTGGCGAAGTCATCGCGGTAATAGCCGAAGAAGGCGAAGATGTCGGCGATGCGACAGCAGCGCCAGCGCCGAAAGCAAAAGCCGCAGCAGAGCCGGCCGCCAGGGCGGAAGAACCCGCTCCGGTGCCTGCGCCAGCCCCCAAAGCAACCCCCGCTCCGGCGCCTGCTCCCGCGCCCAAAGCCGCACCGAATGGCGACGAAGACCGCCTGAAAGTCAGTCCGCTTGCGCGACGTCTGGCCGAACAGAAAGGTGTCGATCTGACCGCTGTGTCGGGCTCCGGTCCCAACGGACGGATTATCAAGGCCGATATTGACGCAGCGGAAGGCGGCACCCTTCGACAAGCTCAGGGCGAACGGCCCCAAGAAAAATCGGTTGGTGCCGAGCCTGTCGAAGCACCGGCCAAGCAGAAAGCTGCCCCGGTCAGTGACTTTGACATCCCGCACACGGCCGAAAAACTCTCCGGCATGCGCAAGACCATCGCCCGCCGCCTGACCGAAGCCAAGCAGACGATCCCGCATTACCGGGTCAGTATCGATGTCAATATCGACAAGCTGCTGAAATTGCGCGGCGAGCTCAACGCTTCGCTCGAAGCGCGGGGCGTCAAGCTGTCGGTCAACGATCTGCTGATCAAGGCGCAGGCGGTCGCGCTGATGCAGGCGCCGGACAGCAATGTCAGCTACACCGAAGAAAATCTGATCCGTTATCAGCGCGCCGATATTGCTGTGGCGGTAAGCATCAAGGGTGGCCTGATTACGCCAATCGTCACCAGTGCCGATACCAAGTCGCTCAGCGCCATCGCCACCGAGATGAAAGATCTCGCCGAGCGCGCCAAGGCCGGCAAGCTGAAGATGCATGAATATCAGGGCGGCACGGCGAGCCTTTCGAACATGGGTATGTTCGGGGTCACGACATTTGATGCGGTTATAAATCCTCCGCAGGCGATGATCCTGGCGATCAGCGCTGGTATCAAGAAACCGGTGGTGATCGATGACAGCGTCCAGATCGCCACGATCATGACCGCTACCGGCAGCTTTGATCACCGCGCGATTGATGGTGCGACAGGTGCGGCCTTCATGAAGGCGTTCAAGGAAACCGTGGAAAATCCACTGGGAATGCTCGCTTGACTGACCTGACCAAAAAAGTCCCGGCTATCCGCACCATTGTCATGCCGACCGAAGGCAATCCTTATGGCGTGGCGTTCGGTGGCTGGCTGATGGGACAGATGGCCCAGGCCGGAGGCGCGCTCGCGGCGCAGCACAGCAAGCACCAGTCGGTTGTGGTGGGCGCGAATGACGTCCGTTTCGGGCATCCGGTGGGCATCGGCGACGAGCTGTCGGTCTATGCCGAATTCTCCAAAATCGGACGCAGCTCGATGACCGTTCAAGTCGAAGCTTTCCGTCGTGACCGGCACGAGGATGAAATGACCAAAGCTGCGTCGGGCGTCTACACATTTGTGGCGGTGGACGGAGACGGCAAGCCGGTGCAGGTCCCCGCACTAGACTAGAGATTATCGAAAAGGAATAACATGGCAAACGGATATGACCTCATTGTTCTCGGTTCCGGCCCCGGCGGCTATGTCGCCGCGATCCGCGCTGCGCAACTGGGCCTCAAGACGGCGATTGTCGAACGGGAAAATCTCGGCGGCATCTGTCTCAACTGGGGTTGTATCCCGACCAAGGCTTTGCTCCGCTCCGCCGAAGTGTTTCACAATATGAAACATGCGGCCGATTATGGTCTGGCTGCCGAGAAGATCAGCGCCGATCTCGACGCCATCGTCAAACGCTCGCGCGGCGTGGCGAAGCAGCTTAATCAGGGCGTCACCGGCCTGATGAAGAAAAACAAGATCGACGTTGTCATGGGCGATGGCACGATCACCGCGCCTGGCAAGCTGACCGTGAAGACCGACAAGGGCGAAGAAGAACTCTCCGCAAAGAATATCATCATCGCCACCGGCGCCCGCGCCCGCGATCTGCCTTTTGCCAAGGCCGACGGCAAGCGCATCTGGACCTATCGCCACGCGATGACGCCCAGCGAAACGCCGACTAAATTGCTGGTCATCGGCTCCGGCGCGATCGGCATCGAATTTGCCAGCTTCTACAATGATATCGGCGTCGATGTGACAGTCGTCGAAATGCTTGACCGGATCGTTCCGGTGGAAGACGAGGAAATCTCGAAATTCCTCGAGAAGTCATTGAAAAAGCAGGGCATGACGATCATGACCGGCGCCGGCGTGAAGAGCATCGAAACCGGCGATAAAGGCGTCAAGGCGGAGATCGAGGACAGCAAGGGCAAGAAAGAGACGCACGATTTCAGCCATGTCATCGTCGCCGTTGGCATCATGCCCAATATCGAGACCATCGGCCTGGACCAACTCGGCGTCCAGCCGGACGAACGCTATCATATTAAGACCGATGACCATTGCCGGACCAATATCGACGGCATCTACGCGATCGGTGATTGCACCGCGGGACCGTGGCTCGCGCACAAGGCGAGCCATGAAGGCGTCATTGCGGCAGAGACCATTGCCCAGTCGATGGGCAAGGACGGTCATCCGCATGTCATGGACGTGAACAATATCCCGGGCTGCACCTATTGCCACCCGCAGATCGCCAGCGTCGGCCTGACCGAAGCCAAGGCGAAAGAAGCGGGTCATGACGTCAAGGTTGGAAAATTCCCCTTCATCGGCAATGGCAAGGCGATCGCACTGGGTGAAACCGAGGGCTTCATCAAGACCGTGTTTGACGCCAAGACGGGTGAATTGCTCGGTGCCCATATGATCGGCGCGGAAGTGACCGAACTGATCCAGGGCTATACGATCGGCAAGACTCTGGAGACCACCGAAGCGGAACTGATCAACACGGTCTTCCCGCATCCGACGCTCAGTGAAATGATGCACGAGAGCGTGCTCGATGCCTACGACCGCGTCTTGCATATGTAATGTGCTCCTGCGGAGGGGCAGTAGCCCATTGCTGCGATAGGCACATGCAAGAGATGGCCCAATGCCTGCGCAGGGGAGCAGGCGATATTCTTTGTATGCCAAGAATTTCTAGCCGTTCCCTGCCGTAGGGCAGGGCCCAGGACAGTCCTGCCCGATCGTCTGGACCCAGCCCTGCGCCGGGGAACAAGCTGGAGAGGCACTGCTTTCCTCGCCCGTGAGGGAGAGGGATGTGCAGGCTTGGCAGCTTGCTGCCTAGCCGAAGCTGGGTGAGGGCGTACTTAGCTTCGGGGTTCAGTACGCCCTCATCCAACTGCGCCTAGCTTCGTTCCTCAGCAAGGCTCCTTATCCTTCTCCCTCACGGGAGAAGGAAAAACGAGGCAAAGTCTTCAAGGGCAAACTCCTGATGATTGTTCCCCACCGCAGGACACGAATCTCTTTCCTACACGCCGCCATTTGCGCTAGCCTGAAGGCCATGAATCACACTGTTTCCAGACCAGCTAGACCCGTAAAAATGCTCATTTTCCGCGGCAGTCCGTTTCTTTTCTTTAACACTGTAAAGTTCGTAAAGTTCACCAGGCTTTTTCACTAAATCAGAAGGTTGTATAAAATGGCCAAAGGCACGCATGACTTTACCGCCGATCCGCGGAACGAGAATATTTTGATCAACGTTAACGGCGTGATGACACCGCGCGCCGAGGCAGTGGTTTCGGTTTTTGACAGCGGCTTCATGCTCGGCGACGGTGTCTGGGAAGGGCTGCGGGTGCACAAGGGCAAGATCGCTTTTCTCGACGCTCATCTCGATCGATTGTTCGAAGGATCAAAGGCGATTGTCATGGACATCGGTATCTCGCGCGAAACATTGGTCGAGCGGCTTTACGAGACGATCGGCGGCAATGACATGGCGGATCAGGAAGGCGTCCACATCCGTCTGATGGTGACGCGCGGCATCCGTTCAACGCCTTATCAGGATCCTCGCGTGGTGATCTCGCCGGCGACGATCGTTATCATCCCGGAATATAAGGAAGCGTTGCCGAGCACGGTCGAGAATGGCATCCGTCTGTTCACCGTCCATGTCCGGCGTGGCGACCCGGCGGTGCAGGACCAGAAGCTCAATTCGCACAGCAAGCTCAACTGTATCACTGCCTGTATCCAGGCCACCCAGGCCGGTGCGGACGAGGCCCTGATGCTCGACCCTCAAGGCTTTGTTGCAACCTGCAACAGCACCCATTTCTTCATCGTGCGCAAGGGGGAGGTCTGGACGTCGAGCGGCGACTATT
This sequence comes from Parasphingorhabdus sp. NYA22, assembly GCF_976973735.1. NCBI lineage: Bacteria > Pseudomonadati > Pseudomonadota > Alphaproteobacteria > Sphingomonadales > Sphingorhabdaceae > Parasphingorhabdus > Parasphingorhabdus sp. NYA22. Next base: position 2,100,956 of record NZ_OZ333477.1, read on the forward strand.
GTCTCGGCGGGATAACCCGGGCCAATGTCATCAGGATCTGCCGCGAGAACGACATTCCGGTTTTCGAGAAGAATTTCTCGCTCACCGATGTTTACGGCGCGGACGAGGCCTTTGTCACCGGAACTTTTGCCGGGGTTGTGCCGGCCACCGAAGTCGATGGACGGATCTTGACCGAGGGCAGGGGACCGATGGTCGAGCGGCTGCAGGGGCTGTACAAGAAATTGATAGACCGTGATGTTGCCTAGGTCCGTCATCGCGAGCGCAGCGAAGCAATCCAGAGCGTCGCTTGGGCCACTGGATTGCTTCGCTGCGCTCCTCGCAAAGACGAAAGCACGGTTATGAATGAATCAACCCGCGTCGCCATGTGGTCCGGCCCGCGCAATATCTCGACCGCGATGATGCGAAGCTTCGGCGGGCGCAGCGATTGCGCGGTCAGCGACGAACCTTTTTATGGCGCTTTCCTGAAAACCTCCGGTCAACGCCAACCGATGGCGGATGAAATCATCGCCTCGATGGATTGTGACTGGCAATCGGTGACGGACAGCATGCGGGGCCCGGTCCCGGGCGGCAAGCCGCTCTGGTACCAGAAGCATATGCCGCACCATATGGTCGCCGATGTGTCCATTGCCGACTTCCCCGACCATCGCCACGCCTTCCTGATCCGTGATCCTGAACGCGTGGTGGCGAGTTACGCCGTCAAACGGGTCGAGGTGGCAGCCGATGATCTCGGCTACGCGCGGCAGCTGGAATATGCCGATCGGGTTGCCCAAATGACCGGCAAGGCTCCGGTTGTGCTGGATAGCGCTGACATATTACGCGATCCTGAAGCGCATTTAGGCGCCTTGTGCGCTGCGCTGGATATCCCGTGGGACGCGGGCATGCTCTCTTGGCAATCAGGTCAGCGCGATACCGATGGCATCTGGGCCAGCCACTGGTATGGCCGTGTCGTCGAGACAACAGGATTTGGAGAGGCGGAAAGCGCCATTATAAAACTGGAGAAAAGCAGGCAGGCGATCGCGGACCAGTGCCGCGACGCCTATGCACAACTTTCGGAAATGCGGATCAGGCTATAGCGCGATCAGCCTAGCGGGCTTGCCTGCTTTCCAATCCGTCCGAACAATGTGCCGTCGAGAACCAGATAGAGGACGCCGAGGCCAGCGAACCAGAGGATGTCGTTTTGCGCGATCATCCAGACAATCGACGGCGCGAAATTCGCTACTCCGCCGAGATAGAGCGCGGCGACATAAAGCAATGCCTCAAAAGCGACAAAGGCTCCGCCTAAAGCCAATAAAGACGAGACCGGCGACTGGTTACCGCGCAAGGTGAATATCATCTTCGCTACCCCGAGCGTTGCCATCGCAGTCACGCCCATCGCGAGGCCGTGACCGAAACTGTTGGCTGTCTGCGGATAGCCGAGGATCAGATAGCCGACCAGTTGATTTGCGAACCAGACAGCGCCCATCCAGACCGCCGCCTTGCGGAACGGCAAAGTTGCCGCCAGCAAGGTCGCGATCGCGGCAAAAGGGAATATGCAGGCTAATGCAAGGCTGCCCAGAACCGACGAAGTTGCCAGCACACCGGCCCAGATATTCTGGACGGACGATGAAGATTGAACGAGTTGCATATGATCAAATTCCCTTTTGCTATTGGATGTCAGAAGCGCGCGCGCGCTCCAATGTATGCCGAACGCCCCTGAGAGCCAAAATCTGTGGCTGTTTCATAGGTGACATCGAACAGATTGTCGATACGTCCAAAGACCTCAAGCATATCGGTCACCGGAATGCTCGCGCGTGTTCCGGCAAGTATATAGCCGTCGATGCGACGGCTGTTGGCGAGATCGTCGAAACTGTCGCCGACCATCTGCATGTCAGCGCCCAGTTTCAGGCCGAAACCGGTCTGGTAGCTGGCGTTGAGATAGAGGCTGCTCGCCGGACGGCGGGCCAGTTCGTTACCGAAATTGGCGCCGGAAGACCGGTTTTCGGTGTCGAGCCAGGTGTAATTTGCGTCTATCCGCAACTGTTCAACCGGGCTGATCGACAACACCGCCTCGACACCCTTGGTGCGGTTGCGCTCGATGTTGAGCGTCGTACCAAAAGGACGGCTGCCGTTGGTGCACACTTCCGGCGCCGGGTCGGGCGCTACCGGGCAGGCAGCGAAGGATATCTGGTTGTCTGTGTCCCGCTGGAACAGGGTCACAGAGACCCGCACCGCTTTCTCGATCAGCGATTGCTCAATGCCTATCTCATAGGATTTTGCGGTTTCCGGTACCAGATCGGGTGTACCATAGCCGAATGGACGATCATCAAGATCGATCAGCGAAGGCGCTCTGAACCCTTCGGCATAGCTGGCACGAATGGTCGGGCCATCTTCACTGAGCCGATAGACCAGATTTCCCGCGAGACTGGTATTGCCACCAAAATCTTCGTGATCATCGTGTCGTATCCCGCCAGTCAGCGTCAACCCGTCGACAGGCTGGAACACGGTCTGGAAGAAAATGGAGTCGATGCCGGTCGAGTCACTTACGCCCATATTTTCATAGCGGCTCTCTTCTGTTTCGGCTCCGAAGATAAAGCGCAATTGTTCGGCCGCGGCAAAATCGCCCCGATATTCAAACCGTTCTGTCCGCCCTCTGGGCAACGAGGTGAAGAAGGGGTTTACGATATCGCGGTTGATGTCGGCGATGCTGAAAGCAAAGCGGTTCTGGAACCGGCCGTCAAATGTTTGAGCCTGAATGGCTGCGTTGCCGTAAATTTCCTTTGCCAGCGAAAACTGGCTGTTGTCGGAACTGAAAGGCGGGAAGACGCTATCATTGTCTACCCGGCTGTCCGCATAATAGCCGCTGGCTTCAAAGCTGATCGCATCGGTCAGATCGACCTGCAATTGTCCGGAAGCCGAATATTGGCGATAGCCATCCGGTTCGGTACCGCCGGAATAGGCGCTGATACCGTCGGTACGGACATAGCCGCCACCGATGCTCAGGCCCACAGGTCCAACTTTACCAGAGGCATTGCTGACGAGCCGCACGGTATCATGCGCGCCATATTCGCCTTGCGCGAACAGGGTTAAATCTTCGGTCGGACGTTTCGTTGTAATATTGACGACGCCGCCGACTGCCTGGCTTCCCCAGGTAACGCCGCTGGCGCCACGCAGCACTTCTACGCGTTCGATATTGCCGGCCAGCAGATTGCCGAAATCAAAGGCGCCATCTGGCGAGGAGGGATCGTTGACCCTGATGCCGTTGATCAGAACGAGTGTCTGGTCGCTTTCGGCACCGCGGATACGGACCGAAGTCTGCGACCCCAAACCTCCGCTCTGGGTGACGTTCACGCCCGGCAGTTCCTGCAGAATATCGGCAATCGAAATGATCTGCTGTTCGAGTATGTCTGCTGTATCGATAACGGAAATGGCGGTGCCGGTATCTTCGATATCCTGTTCGACGCCGGTGGCGGTAACAATGATCTCGGAATCGTCGGCGGCGAGTGCCGGCACAGCATAGCAATATGCGGAAGATGCCAAAAGCGTGGCTAAGGTTCGGAATTTATACATTGGGAGTCCCTTTTGTTAACGACATAGTTGCCGCTACGCAGGGGAAAACCCCGTTCACCCGACACACCCCGTCCGGCTGAAGAACGACGATACCGGGCAGGTCTCCTGACTTGCGGATCGCTGTCGAATATACCGCCTTCCCAGATCCGCGGATCCAGTGGCATTTGGCATATCGGCTAGCCGCTTACAGTTGCGGGGGCAGTACCGGATTTGAGCCGGGCCGAAGCCTTTTTCTCACCGATTTCCCTTTGAATTCTCGATTAAGAGAAACCCAATATCTGGCGACCATTCGTCGAAAATGATTCGAGTTGCAAGTGCAAATGTAAAATGGATCGCTGGATGAGCGTGATCCTACGTGGGTGATCGCCAAAAACCAAAATTGGATGCCACCGGATTTCAGAACACAGATTTTAGCGGGATGATGGCGGAATCTGCTTCGCTCCTGAAATCGAGTTATGCTATAGGGACGTTCTCAATTTAGGAATGATAGTCATGATTGCATTTTTGAGTATTGCCTTGTTCAGCACCGTATCAGCCGCAACAATCGCCGACGCGGAAACAGCGCGGGTTACTTATTCCAACTGCCTCGTCGAGTTTACAACGACGCAACTGGACGAGAAGACCGGCACGGGCGCGTTCAAAAAGGCCGCGAAAACAGCTTGCTCTGGAGAGCGCGAAGCAATGATCTCTGCCATAAAAAAAGACGAAATGACTTATGGCAGTTCGGATGACGAAGCGACCAGCTTTGCCATAGAAGAGGCGGATGGCGTCTTGTTTGCCTTCACCGACAGCTATGCGGGTTACGTGAGTTCGAGCACCCGGCCCGTCAAACAGGAATAGTCGGTTAAATCGAAAGCGGCGGGCTGTTGACGGCCCGTTTTTGCGTGCCGTTGCTGCATCCGGTTGCTTTTCGGTCTGATTCTTTGCGTCCGCTAGGCTATATAAACCTGTACTGTTGCTTAAACATTGCCCGATTGCTCTAATGACTGTACGGGCTGCAACGCTGTTCGGGAATAAACCGGCGCACGCCTTAATCGCACTATCAAGGAAATATAAACTCAAATGCCGCCTTTTACACCACCAACCTTCCAAGAACGCACTCAAATGGCGGCCAAAGCCAAGCAGGCTGCGCTGAAAAAACTGAAGGCAAAGCCTCCGCTTAGCGATGAAGTCATTGCCGAACGCAAGGCAGCCGAGCTAGCACGCGAGCAAAAACAGGCTGCAGCGAGCGAAGCGAAACGCGCGGCATTTGAACAAGCGAAGGCAGAGCGCAAAGCCGCGAAAGAAAAAACCAAGCCAAAATTGGCGCTAGGACTGACCGAAGCCGAGAAGAAAGCCGCTCGTGACGAGCGCTACGCCAAGCGCAAAAAACGCCGGAAATAACGCCCGGACGCTAAGCCGGAAAAGCGACCGAGTAGCTCTGGAGCTTTCGGCATCAGCCATCTGACGACCGCATGTGGCAGGATACGCGCATGCTCAGCATTCGGATTCTGAAAATTTGATATCAGACCTCTGCGGCGTCACGCTGACGCTTCGCTGGACAGCGCCCATGAATTCGAGCAGTTACCAAGCGGTCATGACAACCAGACTAATCCCCCTCAGCGCGCTGTTGCTCGGCTCTCTCTTCCTGCTGATCGCGGGCGGAATAAATGGCCTCATTCTGCCGCTACGCGGATCAGACGAGGGCTTCAGCGCCTTTTCCCTGGGATTGCTCGGCACCGGTTGGGCGGCAGGCTATGTGCTCGGCTGCCTATATACACCATTATTGGTATCCCGAGTCGGTCATATCCGCGTGTTCGGGACACTCGCTGCAACTGCTGCGATTGCAATATTATTGTCGGCGATGGTTCCGAGTCCCTGGAGCTGGATTCCGTTAAGAGCGGTATCAGGTTTCTGTTTTGCCGGAGCGGCAATGATCGTAGAGAGCTGGTTGAACGAGGAAGTTGATTCATCCATACGCGGGCGCGTTTTCGGAACCTATACGATGATAAATCTGGTGGGTACGACCGGCGGTCAATTGGTCCTGATCGGTGCGGATGTATCTACGTCCTGGTTTTTCATGCTTGCTGCCATTTTCTATTGCCTGGCGCTGATTCCGACCACGATCAGTTCGAACCGGGCGCCGTCACCGTTGTTCGAAGTCAAACTCAATATTCCGCAGCTTTGGCGCAATTCTCCGGTCGCAGTGTTTGCCGTGCTGATGATTGGCATCTCGAACGGCAGTTTTGGAGCATTGGCGCCTGTATATGCCAACAACATCGACCTTGATCTGACGACCATAGTTCTTTTCTGCAGCGCACCCATTCTTGCTGGAGCAATGTCGCAAATACCCGTCGGTCGCGCCTCGGACCGGTTTGACCGAAGAAAGGTACTGGTATTCCTGGCGCTCGTTGCAATGGCGGCAGACGGTGTATTTGTTTTCTTGCAGCCTGAATCCGGCACGGCCAATATCCTGATCGGTTCGGTACTGGGAGCGGCGATCTTTGCGATGTATCCGATCGTTGTCGCGCACGCCAATGACCACGCAGATCCCGGCCAGTTTATCCAGACCAGCGGCGGGCTGTTGATGATCTTCGGAATCGGGTCGATTGCCGGACCTTTCATTGCCGGCCTCGCTTTGACGTTGTTCGGACCGATGGCATTATTCTCGACCCTTTTGGCCGCACATCTTTTTATCGTGCTTTTTGCCATGTTGCGGATGTGGCGGCGAGAGCAAGTGGGATCAGAGGATAAGGCAAGTTTCCAGAATATCCCGTTCGCGCGAAACACGACTCCTGAAACCGAAGTGCTGGCAGATCGTGAGAACCAGGCGTGATCATTTTTTGTAATTGTTCCTGGAGGGTGACTGATCGGGCTAGGGCAGGCGGCAGATCTCTTCGCTTTTCCCTGCCTTCATCGGTATGAGATCGAGCGTCTTTCTCTTGCGGCTTCGGTCGGGAGACCATTAGCAGGACGAAGGTGTTGATGATCGTCAAAACCGGTGTTCATTGTTCAAACTATGTACAGTCAGCGCCTGTTAATCGTGATAACTGACCGATTAAACACTGCGGTTCACAAAACTGTAATAGCTGCTATAGCTCCCCCATATTTGAAAGCCGATGTCGCAGGGGACATTTTATTTTTCGGCTTTGCAGTGGGTTCGATAGGTTATCCGGTCGGACGTGTTTTTCCCTTAAATTTAAAATTGAAACCACAAGAGGGTTAATTTGAACTATTTAAAAACGAGCACATCGCTCGCGGTCATCGCGGCGCTGGGCTGTGCATCAGCACAAGCTCAAGAAGCAGTCTCTGAAGAGCAGAAGAAGGGCGTGACCGAAATTGTCGTTACCGCGACAAAACGGAGCGCCAATTTGCAGGATGTCCCGATCGCCGTGCAGGCCCTGGGCGAAGAAACTCTCGATCAATTGGGCGTCACCGTATTTGACGACTATCTTCAGCAATTGCCCGGCGTAACAGCTGGCGGCGGCGGACCGGGCCAAAGCACGATATATATTCGTGGCCTGGCATCGACTACGCCAAATCTGACCACTGCCGGCGTCGCCGGACTTGCGCCTAATGTGGCTCTTTATCTTGACGAACAGCCGGTATCACAGCCGGGCCGTAATCTGGATGTCTACGCAGCCGATCTTGAGCGCGTGGAAGTATTGTCTGGGCCGCAGGGCACTTTGTTCGGCGCAAGTTCGCAAGCGGGTACAGTGCGTTTGATCACGAACAAGCCTGTTCTCGGGCAGTTCCAGGCCAAAGTGAAATCTGGTCTCGCTTTTACGAAAAGCGGTGATCCGAGCTACAACATCGAAGCCATGGTCAATATCCCGGTTACTGATAGGTTCGCTATCCGTGCGGTTGGCTATTATGACAACAAGGGCGGCTATATCGACAATGTAGCCGGAACACGCAGCACGGCTGACAGTGCTCGTTTCCGTGCCGCTGGCACGGTGCGTGACAATGGCGTCCCGGTAAGCGCCGCTCGCGACGGCTTGCAGTCGGGCGCCGATTTGTCGGGTGTGAATTTCATATTGGCGGACAATTCAGCTCTGGCCGAGAAGAATTTTAACGATACCCAATATCTCGGTTTCCGGGTCGGCGGCAAATATGAATTTTCAAATGACTGGAGCCTGACCGTTGCCCATGCCCGCCAGGGGCTGGATTCCGATGGCGTTTTCTTTGAAGATCCAACGCTCGGTGATTTGCAGATCGAACGTTTTGAACAGGATGAAATCAAGGATGATTTCAGCAACACAAGCTGGACGCTCGAAGGCCGGATTGGCGCACTGGAACTGGTTTACACCGGTGCTTATACCAAGCGCGAAACAACACAGCGGGTGGATTATACGGACTATCTGTTCGTTGGCCAATATCTGCCATATTATATCTGCGACGGTTCGGTTTCCTATCCAGGCGGCGCTCCTACAGGAACGTGTCAGGCGCCGAATTTGCTAGTAAATTCGCGCACAGAGACCGAAGTGATGACGCATGAACTGCGTTTCAACACACCGGCAGACTATCCGCTGCGCTTGACCGCTGGCGCGTTTTATAGCGATCTGGAACTGTCGGAGCGCAACGACTTCACTTATCCCGGCAGCACTGCGATTGATCTGTTCGGCGGCTCTTTTCCGGCCAACTTTTCGCAGCCCGATGTCTTTAACACCGATAGCGGCGCTTATCCGGCAGGCGTCATTTTCCGTAATGACGTGCGTCGAACCGACAAGCAGTTCGGTTTGTTTGGTGAAGCGACATATGATATTTCGGATCAGTTCGCGATCACCCTCGGTGCGCGCTATTATGACGTAGAAGTTGATCTGGAAGGTAGCGCGAATTCGTCTTTCTGTAATTCCAGCGGCGTTGATGAAAATGCTTTTGGCACCAATATCAGCGACCTCTATGATGGTGATGGCAGCTTTACCTTCATCGGCAGTTGTAATGATGCCCTCCGCCAGACGTTTACACAGGGTCAAACAGTCGCCGAAATCCAGGCTGCCGGGTTGAGCCAGGCGCAGGCACAGCAAGTGTTCAACTCGCTGAGCGCTCCCGACAAGGCGGCAACAGACGGCTTTATCTTCAAAGCCAATCTGACATGGACGCCGACGGATGATTTGCTGTTCTATGCAACTTATTCCGAAGGGTTCCGTCCAGGCTTGCTGAACCGGCCGGGCGGCGCGCAAAGTCCGGGTGGCTTTACCGTCCCGTTTGCGCTCGAAACCGATGATGTGACCAATTATGAAATCGGCTGGAAGACCTCACTCTTTGACAATCAGCTGCGTTTCAACGGCAGCGCCTTCTTTGTCGACGTGCAGAATTTGCAGACGACGATCTTTGACACCAGCATCACCAATTTGTTCTTTTCGGACAATGCGGCGAATGCGGAGATCCGGGGTATCGAGGCGGATATTACGATCGCACCTTATTCTATCGACGGTCTGACGATTAGTGCGGCTTTCTCCATATTGGATACGGAGATTACCGACGTTCTGACGCCAACCAACGATGTGATTGAAGGACGCAGTCTCGCTTATGCGCCGAGTTTCCAAGGCAATATCCGTGCTCGCTACGAATGGGAGGCTTTCGGTGACTGGACAGCGCATATACAGCCGCAGATTACATATTCGGCATCTTCGGCTACCGACATTATCGAGATCAACCGGATCACGTTGGACAGTTGGACAACCTTCGGACTTACGGCCGGTGTGACGGACAAGAGCTGGTCATTCGAAATCTTCGGTGAGAATCTGACCGACGAACGGGCCGAGATCAGCGGTAGTTTCGTTTATGATCGTGCGCGGATAACGGTTAATCGTCCGCTAACCGTGGGCGCACGCGTTTCCTTCGCCTATTAAGATGTGTAAACGCCGGGGGAGGCTTTCCGATTGGAGAGCTTCCCCTGCTATTAAGGACTGCAAGCCGAGAATAGATGTCTGAAACTGGTCCTGATATCGAAGAACAGCTGAAACTGGCACGCGCTCAAATGTATGAGGGGCGGTTCGAGGCTGCGCTGCGTTTGGCGAAGACTGCTTTGCGCAACGATGCAGAGAGTATCGACGCACTTTATACGAAGGCGGCTTGCGAACGCTATCTGGGACATGCTGACGCCGCCCTAGCGAGCGTTGACCTGCTGAAGGCCCTGTCTCCGGATTTCGGCCGGGCCCATCAGGAAGAGGGCCATATTTTCAAGGCCAAGAGCGATTTCGAAAGCGCAATGATCGCCTATCGCCGTGCCTGCCAATGCAATCCCGTCTTGCAAGCGAGTTGGAAAGCACAAGCAGAGATACTGGAGGGCTGGGGACGCCGTGAAGCTGCTAGGGAAATGCGCGGGCAGGAACAGCGCATTGCCAATATGCCCAAGCCATTGGTGGCGATAGCGCACCTCTTATATGAGGGAAAACTGATCAAGGCGGAAACAGCCTGTCGGCATTTTCTGCAAACCAATCCTCACGATGTCGAAGCCATGCGATTGCTGGCCGATATCGGTTCGCGGTTGGGTATATTGGAAGATGCTGATTTTCTGCTGGAGAGCGCGCTGGAATTCGAACCGGACAATATTCAGGTGCGGATTGATTATATTCAAACTCTTCGAAAGCGCCAGAAATTTGCAGAGGCTTTGAAGCAAAGCGAATTCCTATATCAGCGGGAACCAGATAATCCGGTTTTCCAATCGCTCTACGCCATCGAGTCCATGCAGACCGGAGACTATGAACAGGCGCTGCAATTATTCGAAAAAGTCTTGCAGCGGCTGCCGGATGATCCGGTAACGCTGACCTCTCGCGGTCACGCACTGAAAACCTTTGGTCGCCATGAAGAAGCAGTCCTGTCCTATCAAAACGCTATCGTATCAGACCCTGGCCATGGCGATGCCTATTACGGTCTGGCGAACCTCAAAACCTATAGCTTCAGTGACGAAGAATTGCGTCAGATGGAGGCACAGGAACAAGGCAACCGGTTGAGTTATCAAAACCGCATCCATATCTGTTTCGCGCTCGGCAAGGCCTATGAAGACCGCAAGGATTATGACAGGTCTTTCGCCAATTATGATCGGGGCAACCAGTTGAAACGCGTGCAGTCACGCTACGATGCCGATCAGATGACCGGGGAACTCGATAGTCAGATAACGGCATGTACGGCGGCGCTGTTTGAAAAGCAGGCTGGTAACGGGTGCGATGCTCCGGATCCGATTTTCATTCTCGGGCTACCGCGCGCAGGCTCGACCTTGCTGGAACAGATATTGGCATCGCATAGCCAGATTGATGGCACGCTGGAATTGCCAAATATATTGTCACTCGCGCATCGGTTGCGGCGGACAAAGCAGGCGAGCAATGACTCGCTTTATCCTGAGAACCTACATGATCTCGAGGCTCTTCAGTTGCGGGCAATGGGGCAGGAATATATCGATAGCACACGGATCCACCGTAAGGGCGCACCGTTCTTCATCGATAAAATGCCCAATAATTTTCGCCATATTGGTTTGATCAAACTCATTTTGCCCAATGCCAAAATTATCGATGCACGGCGGGAGCCAATGGCCTGCTGTTTTTCCGGCTTCAAGCAACTGTTCGCGGAAGGGCAGGAGTTCACCTATGGATTGCAGGAAATCGGCCAATATTATCGGGACTATGTGCAGCTGATGGAACATTGGGACAGCGTGTTGCCCAGCGCTGTCCTGCGGGTACAGCATGAAGAGGTGCTCGATGATCTCGACGGGCAGGTGCACCGTATGCTCGATTATCTGGGCTTGCCCTTCGAGCAGGCCTGCATCGATTTTCACCAGACAGAACGCGCTGTTCGTACCGCCAGTTCGGAGCAGGTGCGCCAGCCGATCACCAAAGCGAGCGTCGATCTGTGGCGTCACTATCAATCACATTTGCAACCGCTGAAAGATGCGTTGGGAAAAACAATATTGGAGCCTCGACAGTGAGCGGAACGGAAACAGCAGCGGCGGACGTTGTCGATATTGATTATGAGACCGATTATGAAGCGGGACAGGACAATGTAAATACATTCGGTCTGGAAATGCACAATCCGGTGTTTTTTATAAGCGCCATCCTGATTATCGCATTTGTGCTCCTGTCATTGATATTCCCGCATATCTCGCAAGACGGGCTAGAGGCGACCAAGGCCTGGACGCTGCAATATTTTGACTGGTTCTTTGTCATTGCCACGAACTTCGTGTTGTTTTTCTGCCTTGCTGTCGCAATTTCACCATTGGGTAAAATCCGTCTGGGCGGCGTGGACGCCAAGCCAGAATTTGGCATGGCCTCCTGGATCGCCATGCTGTTCTCTGCCGGCGTCGGTATAGGCATGCTATTCTACGGCGCAGCCGAACCAATGGCTTATTATACGGATTGGGGCGGAACGCCGCTCAATGTCGAAGCCCTGACGCCGGAGGCCGAACGTCTGGCGCTTGGCGCGACCGTGTTCCACTGGGGGCTTACCCCCTGGGCGGTCTATGCCGTGATCGGTCTGGCGCTTGCTTTTTTCTCCTTCAACAAAGGCCTGCCGCTAACCATACGCTCGGCTTTCTATCCGATATTGGGTGACCGTATCTGGGGTTGGCCCGGGCATCTTATCGACATTCTGGCCGTGATCGCGACGCTGTTCGGTCTGGCAACATCATTGGGCTTTGGCGCGCAACAGGCGGCGACCGGAATCTCCTTTCTGTTCGGGGTCGAAGCGAGCCTGACGTCGCAGCTATTACTGATCGTCGTCATTTCGGGACTGGCTATCATTTCGGTGATCCGTGGTATGGACGGCGGGATAAAGTTGTTGAGCAATATCAATATGGTTCTGGCTGCATTGCTGCTCGCATTTGTTTTTGTGGCCGGACCTACGCTGCAGATATTCAAAGGCTTTGGAACGGCTGTCGTCAGCTATGCTGAATATGCGATTCCATTGAGTGACTGGAACGACCGCGACGACAAAATCTGGTATCATGGCTGGACGATATTTTACTGGGCGTGGTGGATAAGCTGGTCGCCATTTGTCGGCATGTTTATCGCCCGCATTTCCAAAGGTCGTACCATCCGGCAATTTCTGACCGTCGTATTGATTGTACCGGTGATCGTCGCGATCATCTGGTTCACAACATTTGGCGTGACGGCCATAGAGCAGGTCAAGGAAGGCGTTGGTCAATTGCCTGCCGGGATAAGCGAAGTGCCGCTGGTGCTGTTCCAGATGCTGGAGAATATGCCGTTCCCCTATATCGCATCTTCCTTGGCCATCGTCCTGTTAATCGTATTTTTTGTCACCTCGTCCGATTCCGGTTCACTAGTGATTGATGCGATAACGGCAGGCGGCCGAACCGATGCACCTGTTGCACAGCGTATTTTCTGGGCAGTATTACAAGGCCTGGTCGCAGCGGCATTGCTGGTCGGCGGTGGTGCTGCGGCACTGGGAACGCTGCAGGCCGGGACGATAGCGAGCGGCCTGCCATTCACAGTGGTGTTGCTGGTGTGCTGCTACAGCCTGTTCAAAGGCCTGATGTCGGAATATCGCCTGTTGAGCGCCCAGAATGTTCTGGATTAACAAGCAACATATTCGGTCCGCTCGTCGTGATGGTCTGACAAGTTCTGTCGGTCTGCCGTTGCTCTCGACAAGATGCCATTGAATAACAATCTGCGGATCATCGTCATATTCATATAATGCAATCGCAGCAAACAGGCATGGCTTCAGCTATGCCGAACTTCGAGAAATTGCATTTCATGTCACTGGTACGTCCCCGATGACGAATTCCTGGGGAGCTGCACCGGTTTCCGGAAGCGAACTATCACCAAATATAATCTGGGGATAGCGCGACAAAGCATGTTTCCGGCATGAATGGTAATTGATCAACGATGCCCGGAGAGCTGGTTCAATTTAATCGCGCAATTGACATGCCGCATCGCATCTGTTCTTCATCTAGGCATAATCTTTGAGGAGAGAAAAATGTCTGTAGTTACCACCGAAAAACAGAATAATATTCTGGTCATCATATCCGACAATCCTCCGGTCAATGCGCTTGGCGCCGCCGTTCGCCAAGGACTGGTCGATGGTATTGAAGAGGCTTTGTCTGACGATGAAATTGAAGCTGTGGTTATCCGCTGTGATGGACGGACGTTTTTTGCCGGCGCCGATATTACCGAATTTGGCAAACCGATGCAGGGACCCAATCTGGGTGAAGCCCTTGACCGGTTGGAGGTCAGTGACAAGCCGGTTATTGCGGCGATCCACGGCACCGCTCTTGGCGGTGGATGCGAGGTAGCATTGGCCTGTCACTATCGGGTTGCGGTCCCGTCAGCGAAAATCGGTTTGCCGGAAGTCAAACTGGGCCTGATCCCGGGTGCCGCCGGAACCCAGCGTCTGCCGCGGGTGGTTGGCGCAGAGGCAGCGCTTCCGATGGTCGTGATCGGCAACCCGATCTCCGCTAAAAAAGCGCATGCCATCGGACTGATCGACAAGATCGTCGGCGAAGACAGTCTGGCCGACGACGCGATAGCCTTTGCGCGCGAGCAGATTGGCAAGGCGCCTCCGCGCTCTTCCGAAGGCACAGCCAACGAAGACGGCATCAAGAACCCGGCTATATTCGATGAATTCCGGCAGCAAAGTGGTCGCAAGATTCGTGGCTTTGATGCACCGGAAGCGGGGATCCAGGCGGTCAAAGCCGCGGGCGAACTTTCTTATGCCGACGGCGTGGCAAAAGAACGCGAGCTGTTCACAAAGCTCATGACCGGTACCCAAGCGGCTGCGATGCAGCATTATTTCTTTGCCGAACGCGCGGCCAACAAGATTGACGGGATTGATCCCAAAATCGATCTGATCCCTATCAAGAAGGTCGGGATTTTGGGCGCCGGCACCATGGGTGGCGGCATCGGCATGAACTTTCTGTCCGCCGGCATTCCGGTGACCATCGTCGAGCTGAAAGAGGAAACGCTGCATCGCGGCGTCGGCGTGATCCGCAAAAATTACGAGAATAGCGCCAAGCGCGGTCGCATGACCGAGCAACAGGTCGAGGATGCGATGGGCATATTGACCCCCAGCCTGTCTTATGACGATCTCGCCGATTGCGATCTGGTGATCGAGGCGGTGTTCGAGAATATGGACGTTAAAAAGGAAGTGTTCACCAAGCTTGATAGTATTGTGAAACAGGGCGCGATCCTTGCCAGCAACACCAGCTACCTGAATATTGACGAGATTGCAGCGGCAACAAAGCGCCCCGAGTACGTGCTCGGTCTGCACTTTTTCTCGCCCGCCAATGTGATGAAATTGCTGGAAATTGTACGCGGTGAAAAGACCGCTGACGATGTGCTGATGACGGCGATGAAGCTGTCGAAGAAAATAGGCAAGGTCGCCGCAGTCTCGGGTGTCTGCCCCGGCTTCATCGGCAACCGGATGCTCAGCCCGCGTCAGGAACAGGCCAATGCGTTGCTCATGGAAGGCGCGAATTACTGGGAAGTCGACGATGTCCTGCTGGAATTCGGATTCCCGATGGGACCGTTCCAGATGTCCGATCTGGCCGGCATAGATATTGGATGGCATCGCGATCCGTCGCGCATCGAATCCATGCGCGACGCCTTGTGCGCCGTCGGCCGCTGGGGACAAAAAGTCGGCAAGGGATTTTACGACTATGATCAGGCGCGTCAACGGACGCCCTCTGATGAAGTCAAACAGATCATCGCCGAATTCGCCGCCAAAGCCGGCAAGCAGCAGCGCGAAATTTCGAAGGACGAAATCCGCGAGCGGCTGCTCTATCCGATGGTCAATGAAGGCGCCAAAATCCTCGAAGAAGGCATGGCACAAAGGGCCAGCGATATCGATGTCGTCTGGATTAACGGCTACGGCTGGCCGCTTTATACTGGCGGGCCGATGTTCTGGGCCGATACCGTCGGTCTCGACAAAGTCGTTGCCGGACTGGAAAAACACAATCTGCCGGTCGCCGATATGCTGCGGAACAAGGCCAGCAAAGGCGAAAAATTCAACGGGTAGGTCTACGGATATCGAATAGGAGAGAATAAATTGGCAACTCAAGCAATAGATCCACTGGAAAAGTGGACGCCCAGCAATGGATGGCCGCTGCGGTCGCGTGATGAAGTAGAAGCCTTATTATGTGCCCCCGGCCAGCCATTTGAAATGGAAATGGTCGACATCGACGGGGTCGCGACCCGGGTCTGGAAAAATGCCCACCCCAGCCTCGCGGCTCTGGCGGAACATGCTCGCGGTCATGGCGACAGCGAATTTCTGATATTTGAAGACGAGCGCGTCACCTATGCCAACTGGTATCGCGCTGTCGCTGCTCTTGCGGCAGAACTTCAGAAAATGGGCGTATCCAGGGGTGACCGGGTGTCGCTCGCCATGCGTAACTTGCCCGAATGGCCGGTGATTTTCTTCGCCGTGACATCGATCGGAGCCATTGCCGTACCGCTCAACGCTTGGTGGACCGATCAGGAACTGGTTTTCGGTCTGGAGAATTCTGAGTCGAGTATATTATTATGCGATGCTGAAAGATGGGATCGGATTTCTCCGCATATGGCAGAGTTGCCAGAGCTCAAACATGTCATCGTAGCGCGTAGCCAGGGGGCACTGGCAGCGCCGGCACGTCCGCTAGAAGACATTATCGGCCGACCCCATGACTATGGCGATTTGCCGGATCAGGATCTGCCCGCGGTCGACATTGCACCGGACGATGCCGCGACAATTTTTTATACCAGTGGCACGACCGGGCAACCCAAGGGCGCTCTCGGCAGTCATCGCAACCTGACGACCAACGCTGTTTCTGCCGGTTATAGTGGAGCGGTCGCAGCTTTGCGCAGGGGCAATGAAATGCCCGAACCGACCGTCCGGGTTGGCCTGACGGTGATACCGATGTTCCATTGCACTGCCTGTTCTGCAACCATGATGCCGACTGTACATGGCGGCCACAAGATGATCTTCCTGCACAAGTGGGACACGGTCAAGGCGATGGAAATTATCGAGCGGGAAAAGGTCAATGCAACCGGCGGTGTGCCGTTTATTGCATGGCAATTGATCGAACATCCCGACCGCGAACAATATGACCTGAGTTCGATCGATTCGATCAGCTATGGCGGGGCGCCGTCGGCACCCGAACTGGCCCGGAAAATATATGAAGTTTTTGGTGCTCTACCCGGCAACGGCTGGGGCATGACCGAAACCATGGCGACGGTGACGGGCCATAGCGCCGAGGATTATCTCAATCGGCCGACCAGCTGTGGACCGCCGGTGGCCGCCGCCGACCTGAAAATCATGGGCGACGATGGCAGCAGCGAAATGCCAATCGGCGAAGTTGGCGAACTTTGGGCGCGTGGACCGATGGTCTCGAAAGGCTATTGGAAGCGTCCGGAGGCAACCGCCGAAACGTTCGTCGATGGTTGGGTCCGTACCGGTGATCTGGCGCGACTTGATGACGAGGGCTTCTGCTATATTGTCGACCGCGCAAAAGACATGATCATCCGCGGCGGCGAGAATATCTATTCATCCGAGGTCGAGAATGTCCTCTATGACCATCCGGCCGTGATGGATGCAGCGTTGATCGGTATAGATCACAAGACGCTGGGCGAAGAACCGGCTGCCATTGTCCAGCTCGTGCCAGGAAAAACAGCCAGCGAAGCCGAGCTACAGCAATGGGTGCGCGAGCGGCTGGCGAGCTTCAAAGTACCGGTAAAAATATTGTTCCGCGATGAAGGCCTGCCGCGCAACGCCAACGGCAAAATATTGAAGAAGGATCTGAAGGGGCTGTTCTGACGCTCAATCGCTTTTCGGTGCAAGGCGGATCATTCCCTCTTGCACCGCGGAAGCGACCAATATGCCGTCCTGCGTATAGAGCGACCCGCGATTGAGACCGCGCGCATGGCCGGTCCAATCGCTATCCATCACATAGCAGATCCATTGATCCATGCGGAAATCATCATGGAACCACATAGCGTGGTCAAGGCTGGTCGAGAACAATCCGGGCGTTGTCCAGTGCAATCCATGCGGAATCATGGATGTCGAGAGCAATCCCATATCAGAGGCGAAAGCCAAAGCCGCTCTATGGGTAAGCGGATCATCCGGCAGTGGTGCGACGGTCTTGAGCCATTGATATTGATGTGCGTGTTTGGTCTTCCCTTCCGGACGAAAGCTGCGGACGTCAAACGGCCGCGGCATGCTCATCCGCTCGATATGCTCGTCCGAAACCTGCGGGTTGCGGGCAATCTGTTCCATTGCGCTCATACATTGCTCGGGTGGCAAAACATCGGGCATATCCACCTGATGATGAAGCCCCTCTGCTGGCTTTTGAAAAGAGGCCGTCAAGTTGAAGATGACCTTGTCATTCTGCCGGACAACGACCCTGCGATTAGAGATGTTGCGTCCGTCAAAATCGCGGTGAACCCGGAAATGCAGCGGCTTTGTCTCATCCCCCGCCCGCAGAAAATAGGAATGGAGCGAATGGATATTCTTCTCGTCATCAACGGTGCGATCGGCGGCCACAATCGCCTGGGCAATGACCTGGCCACCGAAAATCCGTTCGCGCGCGGTTGAACTGAGCGCGGGATATATGAACTCACCATCACCATCCGCTTGGAGGCTAAAAGTACGGAGCAATCCGGCAACTAGCTTCTCGGCAGGTACGGAGGAGCGATGGGCCAAAGCGTCGGCCAACCGGCGCTTGACGTGTTCGTCTGTGAGTTGATCCAAAACTGACCCTACTCCTTTAGATTGATTCTATTCTGACTGGACTGAAGGCTCAGGAATATATTTCAAAAAGTCCGGCACCGCCCTGGCCGCCGCCGATGCACATGGTGACCACGCCCCATTTCGCGCCGCGACGGCGGCCTTCCTGCAACAGATGCCCGGCACAGCGCGCACCGGTCATACCGAAGGGATGGCCGATAGAGATGGAACCGCCATTGACGTTGTATTTCTCTGGATCAATGCCCAAACGATCACGACTATAAAGACACTGGCTGGCAAAAGCTTCGTTCAGTTCCCAGATGTCGATATCGTCGACGGTCAGACCCTGGCGTTCGAGCAGTTTGGGAACGGCAAAAACCGGGCCGATTCCCATTTCATCCGGCTCGCATCCGGCAACGGCCCACGATACAAAGCGACCCAGTGGCTTCAATCCGCGGCGTTCCGCTTCCTTGGCCTCCATCAGCACGAGCGCTGCCGCTCCATCGGACAATTGGCTGGCATTCCCCGCCGTTATAAATTTGTCTTCGCCCATGATCGGCTTCAAGCTGGCAAGGCCATCCAGCGTTGTTGTCGGTCGATTGCACTCATCCCGGTCGACTGTATAGTCGACGATGGTTTCTTCCTTGGTTTCGCGGTCAACGACTTTCATCTTGGTGTGCATCGGCACGATTTCGTCAGCAAACAGCCCTGCTTCTTGAGCCTTCGCCATCCGCTGTTGCGATTGCAGGGAATATTCATCCTGATATTCGCGACTGATATTGTAACGCTCCGCGACAATATCAGCGGTCTCGATCATCGGCATGAAGATTGCGGGCGCAATTTTCAGGATTTCTTCGTCGATGCTGCCTTCCGGAGCGCGGGGCCCTTGCATAGAAATGCTCTCGACACCGCCCGCGACAACGCAATCTGCACCGTCACCACGAATATGGTTTGCAGCTATCGCAATGGCCTGCATGCCCGACGAACAGAAACGATTGACCGTAGCGCCGGCCGTTGTCTTTGGAAGGCCGGCAAGAAGCGCCGCATTGCGTCCGATATTGGGAGCAGCATGGGCTACATTACCGAACATGCAATCATCGACATAATCACTTTCAACACCCGACTTGGCGACGGCATGTTTGATGGCATGAGCAGCCATTGTCATTGGCGGCGTGATATTGAATCCGCCGCGACCAGCTTTGGCAAGTCCGGTGCGGGCATAGGATACGATGACTGCTTCACGCATGTTGAATTCTCCTGTCAGTGTTGTCGAGATCGCTTGTTTCAAGTGCAATGGACTATTTTGATCCGGATTTATACGGGGCGGAATCAAAATGTCCACTGTGGAGCCTCTTGCAGGCATTTAAACAGATCTGCTCCAGCGGCCGAACTCAGGCTGCAAGCTAAGATTCTGTGAGTTTAGAGCTGATTGTGCGAGTTTCGGCCCCGATCCCACACCCAAAAATTACCGTTGTGGCCAATTGAGCTGCTCGTTTCAGGGCGTGGAAAATGCCCATAGATCGGTGGCGGACAGGGTGACAGTCGATATAAGACTTTATAGCATTGTAATTGCTATATATTTATATAGCAATTTATAATTATACCCCTAGTCATACCCCGATTTGAAAAAGCTGCAAAATTGGTCAGATTCCTGCTTCTTCTTGCCATGAACAATGTTGATGCTTGGTCCTGAGAAGAGGAATTCACATAATTTATTCACGCTAGCATGGCAAGAAATGGGTGGGGAGGGGGCATTTGAACGATTATATCTCGACGGCCGCTATTGGATGCTGGGCGGTGGAAAGCGGACCTTCGGCTAACGCCCCACTTTGCGACATAGGATCGCAGCAATGGCAATATAAAAGCAGTCAGTCGGCTACCGCCCCAATTATCGGTCGTTATGAGTTCAAAGAAGGTTTTTCTTAAACAGCCATACTTTCAGACGTATTCGATCGATGAAAATGGCGCTATTGGACGCCGGTTCTCCAATTCGACTTTCTGAAAAGTTGGCTCTAAATATCGTCAAGCTGATTGCAGCGCTAATTGCCAAGCAGTGAATACGTTCTTTTTGCAGACGGTTTTGACGGAAGACCGCGACCCACAGGCCTGTGCGTGCTGTATTTGCTTTATTGCAAATGTGAATTTCAGATTATTGGCACAACGTCTGAAGTAACGAAGGCTATGATTGATTTTTGTAGATCTGTGTTTCCTTCCTTTTCCGTTTGCTCTATTCTGCTTCAAATGGGAAAAGTTAGAATGCTCTGCCGAGGGATTACTCAATGAAAAAACTTTCTAGGGCATGCCAATGGATGCTGGTCACACCAATGGCCGTCTCGCATCAAACAACCTGGTCTCAAACAACTGATCCGGCAGAAAACATTGTCCGTGCGAGGGAACTGGGTGTCCCGTTCGACGGGAATCCCGGCCCGCTCAATGCTATCACAGACGTTCCGGGTGTTGAGGTTGGGCACACGACGCTGATATCCGGCAGTGGAAAGTTGGTGACGGGTGAAGGACCAGTACGCACTGGTGTAACCGCCATTCTACCGCGCGGCAAAACCTATGATCCTGTTTATGCCGGTTGGTTCTCGCTGAACGGGAATGGCGAAATGACAGGCACAACATGGGTTGATGAATCGGGCTGGCTGGAAGGCCCCGTGATGATAACCAACACGCATAGTGTTGGCACAGTGCGCGACGCGACAATCGAATGGGCACACAAAAACAAGTATTTCCGACCCCTTGCAGGGGAGTCAGATACATTCTGGATGCTCCCTGTCGTTGCTGAAACTTATGATGGCGATTTGAGTGATATCAACGGATTTCACGTAAAAAAGCCGCATGTCTTCGCCTCCCTCGACGGAGCCAGTTCGGGCCGCGTTGCCGAGGGAAATGTTGGCGGGGGCACGGGCATGATCACCCATGGATTCAAAGGCGGTATCGGGACGTCCTCACGTGTGGTTTCGATCGGGGAGACTGAATATACGCTGGGGGTTCTGGTTCAATCCAACTATGGCATTCGTGATACCTTCACCGTCGCTGGCGTCCCGGTTGGCCGCGAAATAACCGACCTCACAACCACCTATGGCGATCACAATCAAGAGAACGGATCAATCATCATTGTCGTCGCAACGGATGCCCCTCTGCTACCCCATCAGCTCAAGCGCATTGCAAAGCGTGCCACCATGGGAATTGCCCGCACCGGCTCTTACGCTTCGAATGGTTCAGGTGACATTTTTATTGCATTCTCGACGGCTAACACTGGAGCTTGGGACAGGGTTACGCCTGCGGCCGTAACGAGCTTGCCCAATGATTCAATGAGCCCGCTTTTTCGAGCAACAGTTGAAGCCACCGAGGAAGCAGTTATTAATGCACTGGTAGCAGCGCGCACGATGACAGGAAGCAACGGCAACACCGCACATGCCTTGCCGCAAGATAGGCTTCAAGATGTGCTCAGAAAATATGGTAGGCTCGAAGTAGACGAGGTTCCGGCAGGAAACTGAATGCTGATGACCGGATCGGATTTTTTCGACCGCTATTCTTATTATACTCATTGCACGTTGGAACGGTTCGACGGTTGTTTGATTTTTTGAAGCAAAAAGGATCGGGGAAAATAAACGCTAGCAATCGAGAAATGGCCTGCCTGCTACTTGGTAACAACTTCCCCTAAGCCCTCAGGGATGTCTGCACTTCGCGCTACAAGCCTAAATTCCGCCAGTCAGCTTACCACCCAACATCAGACATTTGCATGGCAATCGTGAGAGCCTAAAAGCCGACGCAAGACGACTTCGGCTCCTACGGCAGGAAATGGGCCGATAGCAGACTGTCCGCATTTAATCTGGAGCGCCGACAAAGCTGATGTTCTGACCCGCGGTTCAGAAACGCCCGCAATCGCCCCTTATGGTGGTGTATCACTTCATTCCCGTTCTATGTCCGCTTCGCGATCGCAAGTAGCCGCTCCCAACCATCCTTTAGCACGGATTGCAGCGATAAGACCTGATGAGGCGAGTCAATATCTCCAGTTCATGCTAACGGACTGGTCCAATTATACCGAAGCAAGGGAATTTTCAGTGCTCAGTCCCCGCAACTGGCGCCTCGCCGATCTTGGTGCAAGACACGAATTGCTGATAGGCGGAAACGGGTGGGGCAATATGCCACGGCATGCCGTCGAGGCGGACATTGCCGCAGGGCGCCTTCACGTTCTAAAACTTCCTGAAGGCTCCAGCGTAGATTACGGCCTGCATGCGCTTTGGCGCAAGGATCGTCTGCCGGGCTTGGCCACAACCTGGCTTATGGACGCGTTTGAGACGGCGTTTTAAATCGGATTGAATGTCTCTCACAGAGGGACGGACGGAGCCCATATGCCGCACACTATAGCCGGTTCCAATCGCTAAAAATCCGAGCGCTCCATGTAATAGGCTTGCGCGCCATAAGTTCCAAGTTTTTCATTTAGGTCCGGCGTGTCGAGCGCTGTGAATTTTTGATGCTCCCAGAAGCACCTCGAACCACCTACAGCGACGAGCGAGACCGATAGCAGATCCAACGATTGTGCAAATTGTACAATCTTTGCCACTATCTGTTCAGCCATGCCATGTCCCCGTGCGGATGCCGCAACGGCCAGATCATGGATATAATATGTGTCTTTGCTAGGCGGCAATTCTCCTAGAAACTTATCGATTGGAGGGGGAGAATAACGTTTCCAAGGATGGCTAAACAGATAGCCCGAGATCAATTCTCCATTCGCGAGTGTGAAGCAACCGGACGGAAATAACGCCAGCTTCTCCCGGAAAACGCTTTCGGATTCGGGAAAGTCGACGTGAATGCCCGACGCCAGATTAGATATCGCTTTGACATCTTCTGCGACCATGGGACGCCAATGGAACTGATTGTCGTGATGCATGGGATCAATCTCACATTTTGTTGCCCCCGAATAGAATTTCCTACCCACAGCTTGAATAAAAAACCGGCGACCCCATCTTAGTTATATGGTTATGCAATTAACATCTCTTTGGCTTTACAGCATGGAAAAACTGCTGACACTATAGCCCGCCCCGATCGGGAGACAAGAGTCTCTCGGCAACGGGGATATGCGTCGTCGACGCACACTGCAGCTTAGAATTTCGATAAATCAGCTGCACTTTCAATATTTATAGGTGGGAAATAAATGCTGCGATTATTCGCAGGTGTTTCCCGTCGCTTATGCGCTGACAACCGCGGACTAGTGTGAGCTGGTAGCGGGTGGTCGCGCGCTAAAGGGACTAAGAAATGATACAGGATATAGCAGGTCAAATATTTCATACGGCGCAAGTTCATGTCCAAGAGCCGCCAATCGGCGAAGGCGAATATCGCGCTATTCTTGGCATATTCGCGGTTTCACTGACCCTCTCGATTATGGTGTTGATCCAAATGGCCATGAACATGTGAGATAAGTGACGAGTAGGAGGATTAAAGCCAAAACAACAATTTTTGATGGATGAAAGGCTTCTGCTTAGATGCGGAGATATCAACAATGAACTATAGAAAAACTCTTGCCTATCCGCCGGAACCAATTGGTTCTGCCTGATCCGGGACACGGGATTGCCGTCCGGGTCAGGCGCATAACAGCGGGAGCTCACGGCTCTTTTGATATGAACTTAATCGACAGGATAATAAAATGGCAAAGAAGAATAGAACCGGAAACCGGGAACCGAGAAAACCCAAGCAACAAAAGGTGAAAACTAATTTGGATAACAGCGTTTCAGGTGCGCTGAGCAGACAAATGTCAGGTCAGCCAAAGCCCGCATAACGCTGTTGCTCCAATGGGCATGGGCTGCCAGCCTCCTCCCTCATTCGGCAGCCCATGCCCGACGGATCGGCATCGTAATTTTCTAACTTAAACGGAGAAAAAAATGTCTAAATCATTCCTTCGTCGGCTCAGAAAAAAGCACGACGTAATTGATCGCAAGATTGCAAAAAAACAAAAGGTGGCGAGTCATGACCCCGCAAGAATGAGCGAGCTCAAGAAATTGAAGCTTTCGATCAAGGATCAGATCGCTCGCATTGAAGCGGTGTCAGCCAAACCGGCTGCAGCTGCATTTTAACACATACAGGTCGGAGTCACATCGAGTGGCTCCGTTACCATGTGCAAATATTCAGAAGGAATACGGCCATGATGGCACAAAAAGGATTTGATCATAGTATAGCGATTCCGGGACCAACTATGTTTGTCCAGGCGGCAATCCCAAACTGGGAAAACGAAGGTGGTGCGCTATTGCCGACTACAAATGCGGCAAAAAACTGGCGAGGCTCATCACAAATACTGTCGAAGCGACCGTCCAAAATCGCACGCAAAAACCATTAGCCACGCGACCCAAAATTCTGCTCTTCAAACACTCAAGGAGGCATTGATGCTTATAGAAAATGGTAGTTATATTATGGCGCTTAACGGCGCGAACATGGCGCTGTATCGTAATCTTGGTAAGGCCCTCCATGTCGAACTGGAACTGGTTGAAAAAAAGCGCCAACATGTTCCCGAGACCGCCGAACTTGGCCGCGACAGGCCTGGACGGTCATTCGAAAGAGTGGGTAGCCGTCGAAGTGGTTACGAGACGACTGACCTGCATAGCCAGGAAGAAGAGCGGTTCATCATGCAGTGCCTGAGCCGACTGGAAGAACTTGCGACTAAAGAGCGCAAACAGGTAATCATATTGGCGCCGCCGGACGCGCTTGGCACCGCGCGCAAGCACTATAGTCCTGCCCTGCTTAAACTGATCGCGGAAGAAATCTATCGTGACTATTCAGCACGGCCGGCGCAGGACGTTGCTGCTTTTCTGGCGGATTATTGAGTTGATCATGTCAGTCACGATCCATCACATCAAGACGCGAGGCCGTCCACCATGCCAATTATAAAGTCTCAACACCGTAAAGTTCTGACGTTTTCAAATGGTTGGGTTGCCAGCAATATTATGGTGGGACCATTTTCGACGGACGACCTTTCGATTTATGATGGTCCCCTTGCGCTGTTCCGAAAGGAGGCCGCTCGAGCGGGGCTAAGCGAAGAGGACCTTGAGAATACCATCGGCCCCGTCCCGGAATTCATTGCGCGCGCTTACGCAGATGCCCTTTCCCGATGGCATGCGGATAGAAACACCTAAAATCGAAACTTAATCGGAAATATCTCTCGTCCATCCGACTGCGAAAGTCCTACAGATCTATAGCAGCCATTGAATCGGCAGATAACCAAGCAGCTTCACGACGATCCGTTCGGCTCTGGTCGTTTCAGGATCGACATCTAGGCGCTGTGCATCCCCGGAGGCGGACCGGTCGAGCCATTCAATTTGGTGGTTATCGTCCAGTTCGAGACGGTAGGCTATGTCTTCCAGCGTTTCGTCAAAACCGTATTTCAGTTGTCTGGCCATTGTTTTACTCTCAATCAGAAAACCCATTTCTGTGTTGAGCTGCATAGAACGGGGATCGAAGTTGAACGAGCCGATATAGATGCGCTCCTCATCGGTGGCGAAAGTCTTTGCATGGAGACTTGATCCTGATGACCCGGCGATCCCTGCATCGCGGCTATTGTCCGGCGGGGAATGCTGGGCTTTCAATTCAAAAAGCTCCGCCCCCGCTTTAAGCATTTTCTCGCGGTATTTTGCATAGCCGCTATGCACGAGTTTAACGTCATTAGCGCTCATCGAGTTGGTCAGAACGCGCACCTCTACGCCCTTTTTCTCCAGCGCCGCGAATTCCTCAACGCCTTGCTTACCCGGCACGAAATATGGCGAGATCACGTCTATGCTTGAATGGACATCATCCATCAATTTGTCGATTTTTCCGATAAGCATCTGATCGGACTTTGCTTTGCCCAGTGTCTTCAGTGGGCTATCACTGATTAGCCTGACTTCGGTCCATTCGAGGGGCAATGTGCCCGCCTCCAGATCGTTTACTACAGCCGAAGCGCTTAGACGCTTTTTGTATGTGTCATATTGGGCGGATTTTGAAATCTCCCACAGTGCGTGGTCAAGTTCGTCGCCTCCCGTCACCGACTCCGTAATTATGAACTCAAGCGGGTAGGCAGATGCACTCGACCAGTATTTTTCAAAATCTGCTGAGACGTCCCGCACGACCTTACCGATGGCTAGAACATCCAGATCAAGAAACATCGGCTGTGATCCGGTATCGAAATATTCATCGCCAATGTTCCGTCCGCCGACAATCGTCGCCAGTCCGTCAGCTGTGAAAGACTTGTTATGCATCCGGCGGTTCAGCCTCAGAAAATCAAACAGGAAACCGGCCATTTTGAATTTTCGCAGCGTGAAGGGATTGTAAAGACGCACTTCAATATGTGGATGCATGTTTAGTTCCGACAAAATCGGGTCGAGACCGCTGATGCCGTTGTCGTCCAGCAGCAAGCGAACAGTGACCCCGCGTTCTGCTGCTTCCCGCAAAGATTCCAACAACAGCAAGCCGGTCAGATCCCCGTGCCAGATATAATATTGCACATCGAGAGACTGGGCAGCTTCCCGGGCAAGCAATCCCCTTGCGCCAAAAGCATCAAGCCCGCTGCTGAGCGCATAAACGCCGGATTTATCGGGATGCTCCTCTAAAAGGTGAGCAACGGGCTTGAGCAAAGGCCCGCTTGTAGCGGTTTTGGTTGCAGAACTGGCCGGGCGATCCGCAAGCGACGGCAGCCGGAAAGTGACCCGCGCGATCACGATGGCAACAACCATCGCGGCTACAACAATGAATATTGCTTTCAACACGTTCAGTCCGACACTCGGTTTTGCGTAACAATAGAGGTATTTGCTATTTCGGCCATATCCCGAACTAGCCTAGAACCCGGCTCGCGGCAAAGGCGATGAGAAGACCAACGCTTGCTACCCTGGGCTTTTACCCGTGTCCATTGGCACGCCGGTCCAGCTTTTTACCTTTTTCATCGAGGCTACCGACCTGATTGTCTCGATTTTTAGACCGCCATCAACAAGTTGATCTGCCAATGCTGTCCAGCGTTCGATATCGGGCACGAGAAAGCGAACAAGATAATCATAGCTGCCCGACACCTGATAGGCCTCAATTACTTCGGGCAGTTCCTCTAACGCCTGTTCGATTTTGCGATTATTCGCTGTATCGTGTGCCGAGCTGGTAAGTTCGGCAAATATAGTCAGGCTTGGTCCCAATTTAGTAACATCGACTTGCGCCTTATACCCATTGATGATGGCGCTCTTTTCCATACGTTTGACGCGGGCGAGGCAGGCGCTTGGAGACAGGGCGACGCGATCAGCTAGTTCCTGATTGGTAATCCGGCCATCTTCCTGCAGCACGGCAAGAATTTTACGGTCAATCCGGTCGATTGAATTTTTCTCCGTCAAATTTTCCCTTTCCCGCAGTTTGTGCGGTTTTAAGCCCCAAGTTCGGCAACCTATTGGGCTCCACATCGTTATAGACTATAGACAATGTGGAGCAGAAAGCTTCACTTGATGACCAAATAACTTGGTTCAATCAAACCAATGAAAGCGAGCTGAATAATGAAAATTCGCACAATAATGGCGGCGACAATGTTGGTGGGTTTAACTGCCGGTTGCACGACCACCGCTGGCGATACAAATATCACGAGTAACCAAGCCATGAAAACAACGATTACAGGCGAGGTCTATTACCTGCCGCGCATTGCGTTGCCTCCAGGGGCAGAGCTTTCGGTAGTTTTGCTGGACAAATCGCTCAATAACCCGCTGGCCAACTTATTCGCCGGAACGACCGTTCCGCTCGATGGCAAAAATGTGCCTGTGCCATTCGCGTTTGTAGCGGATCAATCTATGATGATTGCTGGCAATGACTATGAAGTTCGTGCCGTCATTCAGTCGCTGGAAGGCGATATTATCTGGAGAACCCGAACCGGTCACACGGTCGACCTATCGTCGACGTCCTACAATACCGGTAAGCTTGAGCTGATGATGGTCGATACATCCGGCAATGCCGGAAGCGCGGCCTTGGTCGGCGATGCCTGGCAGGTTGAGGACATCAACGGCGGTGGCGTCATTGACAGGAGCAACGTCAACATCTCCTTCACAAAGGATGGCAAAATATCAGGTTCGGGCGGCTGCAATTTTTATTCCGGCAACTATTCGGCCACCGATAATAATATAGAATTGGTCGGCGGTGTAGCCTTGACCCAGAAAGCTTGCGCGCCCGCATTGATGAATCAGGACCAGAAATTGCTGACTGTGCTGCAAAAAGTGAAAAACTACTCGATTAACAATGGTGAGCTAACCATCATAAGCGAGAATGGCCGGACGATTACTGCGCGGCGGAATTGATTGAGCGTCATATGTATGGTCGCAACCACGTAGTAATACCCTGTTGATCGGCAGCATGGGGTTGCGCTACTATTTACAGTCTAACTATTTGTCATTCCTCTAGTAGAAAGGTGAACCATGCCAGAGAAATTTGTTTCAAATCTTGAAGATAACACCATCGGTCAGATGACCGATCTCCTCAACGCGCGCTTGGCAGGTGCCATTGATCTGGTGCTTGCGGTCAAGCAGGCTCACTGGAATACGACGGGCAAGAATTTTATCGCCTTTCACGAACTGCTTGATGAAGTTGCAGACCGTCTGCGCGATCTCAGTGACTCGATGGCCGAGCGTGCTGTCATACTGGGCGGCGTCGCGAAAGGGACGCTGCAGAATGTTGCCGAACGAAGTTCACTGGATGCTTATCCGGACGATATTCTGAAAACCGGAGACCATATTCGTGAGTTGAAGGAGAGGTTGATGGCCTATGGCGGTGAACTTCGTGATGCCATCAACGCCGCGAGTGAGGCAGGTGACGAAGTGACAGCCGATCTGTTCACCCAAGCGTGCGGAATAGTCGATAAAGACGCTTGGTTTATCGGGGCGAACGCCGTCGAAGATTAATTGAGCCAGCGGCGATCTCTCAAGATCGCCCAATCAGAAATACGGACCGGAAATAGATAAATGAACGTTACCATGAAGCCAGTCGCGCTTATCGCTACATTGCTACTCGCCGCGTGCGCCGATGCCGGCACGGATCAACCCACTTTTGAATCAGCGTCGACGACAGTATATCAATGTAATGATGGCTCCGTGGTCGAAGCATCTTATCCGACATCTGAGACGGCACAAGTCGTCATCCAGGGAAAACCGATCGAGATGGCTTCTGCCGTTTCCGCCAGCGGCGCACGCTATGTCGGCGGCGGCTGGGAATGGTGGACCAAAGGTATGACCGAAGGCATGTTGTCTCCGCTAGCTGAAGGCGAGACTACGGCTTCGACCACAGGGGTCAATTGCACCGCATCTTAGGAATCCGGCCCGGCCTGAACATCCGATAGGCTACCGGACGCAATGATGCGGATGAGATCGCACTAGTTCTGCTTGGGAGGTTTCTCCTTGAGCAGAGCTAATGCTTTCTCGATTTTTTTGAGAAAATCGGCCCGGAAGTCGCCACCCATGCCTTCATCCGCAGCGCGCATGAGAGCTTCTTTATCATGGCTCCATTGCTCAAGCATCTCGATTTTCTCTTCACGGTTCAGACATTCGTCGTTCATCAGTTCCGTAGGGGACTTGTATTTTCCGGTATATGCCAAAATAGTTCTCCAGCATTATTAAGTTACAAAAGAATAGCATGCCAGACTGATTTACTGAAGATCGATCTTTCTATTCCGTCGCTGCTAACCCTAACTACATAAATCTCTGGAGCAAGCATCATCAGTCCATCTCCCGTTGCAAATCTTGAATCAATGTGGTCATGGTCCCGTTCATGACCCAAAGCGTGCGCAAAGTTCTTGCCTCGGTTAAATCCCTATTGGGCGGCACTGCTGGATTCATGCTTGGCAATAGCCTGCTTGGAGTTATCCTGCCGCTTCGTATGGAGGCCGCCGGTTACCCAATTGCGTTGACCGGTGCTATAATGGCGGCTTATTATTTTGGTCTGGCCCTTGGCGGCTTATACGGCAAGCACGTGATTTTGCGGATCGGGCATATCCGCTCCTTCGCTGTTTTTGCAGCACTCACAGCGGCCACCGTGCTTGCATATGAAGCCTTTTTCCATCCTGCGGCGTGGCTAATCTTCCGGATTATCAACGGCTTCTGCATCGCGGGAATGACTGCCGTAATCGAAAGCTGGCTGAACATGCGAAGCAGCAATGAAACGCGCGGGCGGGTCCTCGGTTTCTATATGTTGACCTTTTATTTCGCGATCGCGGCGGGGCAGACCTTGGTCAACGTGGCCGATATTGGTGCGCCCGATCTATTCATGCTTGCGGCATCGCTTATCGGGCTTTCCCTGATTCCGGTTGCAATGACTAGTCTGGGCGAGCCCAATTTGAAAACTAGTCGTGTGTTGAACGTCAGAGCACTTTATTCAGCTTCACCCGCCGGCGTGATTGGTTGTGCGGTCGCGGGTTTGATCGTGGGTTCATTCTATGCTCTTGGTGTCGTATTTGCACGGCAGATCGGCCTCAGCGTGTCTGAATCTGCTTTGTTTATGAGCACAGTCGTCCTGGGAGGGCTGGCATTCCAAGTTCCGATGGGCGCATTGGCGGATCGGTATGACCGGCGCGTCGTGATGTCGGGGGCATTAATAGCAATCGGCATCGCTTGGGGTTCACTTGCGAGCCTACTGGCTTCGGGTTTGCCGTTTATAGCGTTGGTGATTGTAGCACCGTTGTTTGGAGGGGCAATGAGTAGCTTCTACCCGCTCTGCGTCGCTCAGACATTCGATCGTCTAAATAGCAAATATTATATCGCCGCGTCGGGTCGGTTATTGATGGTCTATTCCATCGGCGCGACGATCGGTCCGCTGCTCGCCGCGACGCTCATGGCGATTTATGGTCCATCCAGCTTCTTCCTGTTCGAATCCGCCGTGGCGATACTCTACGCGGTATTTGTGCTTGTCCGAGTCTTCCGGCGTCCAGGTGTGGCTGCGGATCAGAGGGAAAAATATGTGTCCCTTCCAGATATTACGCCAATCGCAATGGCTCTCGATCCACGCACGGATCCAGATGGGCAAAACGGAGGCGGACATATCGACTAGTGAGACATCCAATCCCTGGATTGCTTACGACCGACTTCTCAGTAGCCTATTCAGAATTGCACGAGCGAAGTTTCGCTAAGACCAGTTCAGTTTCCGTAAGCGGATAGGCAACTTCCGGCGCCAAAAGCGGTCGTGTGAATACGATTTGTAGCACGACCGCTTCCCACCCAATTTGGGCCGTTTGGACGCTGGTGAATTGTGCACGCGGATATGGCCGCTTTCGGGGGACGAGAGTGGGCGTTTGGGATGACGGCAATTGGGCGCGAAGCAGACATAGAATTCGGCTGCAGGGAATTTCGAAGAATGGTGCCGTCGGCGATCAGCAGCTTGCCGCACCATAGGCTGAAGCACGACCTTTCGGCAACCCCGACCTAATCACGTAACTCTAAGCGGGAGTAAGTTGGGATTGCCGAAAAACGCAACTCCATTCAGTTTTAAGCCGCCTCTGCTGCCAACCCAAAGACTTTCTCTAGAAGACTTGCCTGCTCTTCCTTCAAAATCGGCCCAGCTATCGCGTCTGGCCGCTGCCGCAAATATCCTTCAATCAACGCAAAGATGGCTCCCGGAATCCGAAGACATGGATCGCCCTGAATGCGCCGCCACGCAATCAGTGCAATGGCCGTCAACAAGGTATCCAACTCGCAATGCTGGCGCGCAAGATCCCAGTTCCCGGTTTCAAACGGCAGATCAGGATTGGCCTTGTCGCGAATAAGCGCCACCGGAATGCCGATCCTGACGAGCACCTCCGATAGATGATGCCAGGTTTTGCCAAACCCTTTCATCGCTGCGTTGATATCCAGATGGGCTGGACGCACTGTGCGGGGCCCAAAAGCCTGGACAAGCTGTGGAGGCAGGGCGAGATCATGCGACATAGCTGCAAGTTCCATGACTTTGGCGTCCATCGCTGAGCCTCCATAGGTGACCAACGTCCGATCGGCACTAGCGCGTAAATCATCGAAGGCAGCGGACAACATCGCTCCTTCATCCTGATGTTCTGTTGTCCAGCTGCGCAATTTGCCGACCGATATCCGGCCAAGATCATCGATGCTGATATCGAGCAATGCGATCATATTCAGTTTGCGCGCAGCGATGCGGGTTTTGTGGCAGTCAGGATTAATTTCCTGATAGGCTTCGGTAAGGTAACGGTCGAACACCATTTCGGTGTCGAGGATTGTATATTTTTGCATAGTTTTTCTTTCTCCTGCTGACGTGCAGCAGGTTCTTGTTGTTAAAAAGTAACGGGACGGAGGTCGTCAACACGGCGCCAAGCCTGGAAGGCAGCTACCAAGCTGGCCTGATCCGGATCTTCGGCGAGACAATTGAACACCCATGACAGCCACAGCGCCTGTGCGTGATCTGCTGCTCGCCGGGATTTTTCTGATGGCCCGGCCATCTCCGAAGCCAGAGGAATACCGAACAATTCGGCGCTGACCCTGACATATTGGTCCTCTGTCCGGTGAACATGGATCTTGCGGTGGAGACCGAGATTGAAGATCGGTAGAGCACGAACGACATCGTCAGCAAAATCGGCTTTGTGCTTTGGCCGGTGAGACCCGCCCGGAGCTTCCAGAATTGTGCAAACGCAGTCGGTTTGTTGATCCAGCAGCTTCGTCATTTCCAGTAAAGGAGCGGTTCGATCCTTGTCCGGATATGTATGATGATGGCGCGTGAACAATACATCGTCACCAGACTGGAAATTGACTTCAAAGGCACCAAAAGCGCGAATGAACCGTTCGGTGTTGCGGCGATAGGGATGGTAGGTGACGGAAAAGGTGACGATCCTCTCCGAATATATGGGAGGTTTCATAAAAACTGTCCTGAAACGCCAAACGGGCGGTCATCCGAAGATGCCGCCCGTTTGGCTGGTGAATAAAAATATGCTGCGAAGATCTAGTTGTTCCGGGTTTTGACAATATCTCCTTCAACGGTGACGCGGGTGTGTTCCCATCGGACAGTCCGCTCAGAGCCATCAGCGGCAGCTTTGTCCAATATGGATTTGCCCCGGCGAATTGCCCGTTCGACCTTTCCTCCACGGTCGCATTTCGCTTCCACGACAATGGCTCTCTCGTTCAAAAAGAACATCCGCTTTCGATCGAGTGAGACCATCACCAATGGCCGGCTCCTATCGAGCTGCGCTGGCTCGACTTCTAAAACTTCAGCGCCGCCAATGGAACGCAGGATCAGCGCATAGCCAGATGGTTTTTCGCAGATGTTATCGGCCCAGACGCTGACTATCATATCATGCCTGTTATCGATGGCAGCATCTGCAGCGGCGTTGATCACTGCCTCGGATGGAAAACTGATGGCTCCAAAGGTTATGGCGCAGGTTCCAGTCCGATCGGCATGCAAACCCATCTCCCGGCGCAAGGCATGCGTCATCGCCTTGCGCGGACAGCCCGCGCCAGTTGTATTCTTCTTCATTCTATATTCCTTTTCTTAGTGACGTCCTTTCTGGACGGAGCTTTTTCCATTCACTTCGGAAGCTCAAATTCACTTTCAATTTCATTGTTCTCCGGGCAGCGCTTTAGCTGCCCGTTTCTTAATCTTCAGGATTCAGCGGTATCGCTCTAGCCATGTGATTGGCTCGATATGCGGCGTGCCCGAAAATGGCTTTAAAGCCCGCGCATACCAAGCCTCTTCTGCCTCGCGCTGATCATGCGCGACTTCAGTCCACCAGACCTTGCCATTCCAGCGCCAGCCTCGATCTTTTATGATCTGGCGATAATCATATGGCAGTCCGCGCGCTTCAAACAGCCATGTGTCACGGCGGGCGTTGTCAATTGCTTCGCCCAAGGCAGTTTTGCCGGAGGGCGTGACAAAGGTCAGCAAATTGGTGAGACTGGTCACGTCATCCATTGCGCGATGCTTGACCGGATTAAACATGCCAGCCTGCATCAGCAGATGATCGGCCTTGGCCCCATCAAAGCCCCAGCCAGCCCAATCGCAATCGCGCATGGAGCAGATCCATGGTTTTGCATTAAGATCTGGAAGCAGTCTCTCGACAAATCGCCGATCATGAAAGCTGTTGTGAGCGCAAATGGCATCCATCTCATTCAGACGGTCTGCAATGCGAGCAGGATTCATAGTCTGGCCGGCTAACATTTCGTCCGTCAATCCGGTGAGCTGGACAATTTTTGGCGACAAGGGAACGCCAGGGTCTTGCAATGACTTCCCAGCGCTTTTGATCCTGACAATTTGCCCCATTGCATCGACGATGACAAATGCGATCGCAATTTCGATCACGACATCTCGTTGGGGATCAAGACCAGTCGATT
This sequence comes from Parasphingorhabdus sp. NYA22, assembly GCF_976973735.1. NCBI lineage: Bacteria > Pseudomonadati > Pseudomonadota > Alphaproteobacteria > Sphingomonadales > Sphingorhabdaceae > Parasphingorhabdus > Parasphingorhabdus sp. NYA22. Next base: position 2,135,434 of record NZ_OZ333477.1, read on the forward strand.
CAGTATCAAGGATTGCGACGCGCATCAGCGGTTCGACTGGATCTGCAACTTCTGGCCAATCTTGGAATGGTGTGACACGGTGTAATATCCGAACTTTATCTTGCTCGGTTCCAGGCGGGTGACCCGTCGGCGAATGTCCAGGGGTGGTCTTGATATTCATGATATACCTCTTGGTAGGAGGCTGGCCGACGGAAACATTTTCCATTCATATTCCAACCTCAAAATTGAGGCTACAGCCGGATGCTATTCTACTTTTGGCGCGGAAGATAGATCTGCCGCTTTTCCCAATGTGGATTCATGCGGAGGCAACCGGGAAAGCTGTTTATCGAACAGCGGTGCAATAATGGAGGATGCGGTAAGTCCTCCACCATTTTCGCCGAAAACGATTTCAAATTTGTACACTTTCGCTCGGCCAACATATAATTATGCCTATGAGGTCAGGCTGGTTTGACGCGCTGTGATATAGCGATTAGCAATCACCACACACCAAACTTCTGATCGGCTGAGAATATGTGCAACCATTATCAAAACCATCCGGAAGCTATTCCCACTTGGAAAGAATATATTGGCGCGGCTGATGATACCCCGTTCTCTGAAATCAAGATTGATGTCTGGCCGAAATATCAGGGCATAGTTGCCCGCGTAGATGAAGGTCAGAAGAAACTGGACACCATGCAATGGGGTGTTCCGCTCACCATGAAAGGGAAGCGCCCAGGCACGACCGTTACAAAGCGCATAACCAACGTCCGCAATCTCTCCAGTTCCTTCTGGCGCTCAATGCTGACAAAGCCTGAGAATCGCTGTCTTGTGCCGTTCACGCAATTTGCCGAGCCCAAGCCAAATGCTGGGAGGGAAGAATGCTGGTTCAAGGTCGATGAAGCGCCTGTCTCAGCATTCGCCGGGATCTGGCGACCTTCCGATGAAGGCAATGTTTTTGCGTTTCTAACCTGCGAACCAAATCCGCTTATCAAACCAATCCATCCCAAAGCCATGCCGGTGATTCTGCATCCTGAAGATTATGACGATTGGCTGTCAGGAGATGAGGCGGAGAAGTTTGCGGTGCCGTTTCCATCGCAATTGATGTCCATGGCAAACTGATCATCGACTATTATGGTCCAGCTTATGAGCAGCAGTTGCTGGCTGAAGGCGAAAATTAATCAGCCCATCGGTCAAGCGTAATCATTGGTGTTCCATTGTCAGACGATACCAAAAAATTGCATCGGCCGTCACAATCATAAATTCGGCACGGTGGATGCTTGCCAACTAATGAATAGTCCGGGCCTTTGACCATGATGAGAGCCACAAGGTCGACTTTGAATGTCGTTTGGCATTTCGTGCACCAAGCTTTGATTTGGATTCCATTGAGGCGCATATTTCCTGCCGTTGAAAAGGCCTTCGGGAGAATCGGCTTGTTTGTATTGGAACCCATCGCTCCTTGAGAACAGAAAGTGAACGGATGGAAAAGCTGTTTCAGGAATATAAATGAAAAATTATAGCGACTGCCAAGCCAATCTCCACACCGAGAATTGTCTCTTCGTGGAGCAGTTTGAATAGATCAAAAAGGCTCATAGTGGGCAGAGCTATCGCATTCTGGACCAGATTCAAACGCATTTTAAAGGTGTGCTTCGATTTTGGCAAACCGGTTGCTCTGGCAATATTGGCGCGAAGTTGAAGCCGATTGGTAAATTTTGACCAGTTCTTTGCGCTGACATCTGTGCCAGTTTGATCCTCTGTCCGCTTTGTGCCCCAATCCCGGTCATTCGGACTAACGCGTCGCATTTCCAAAAGCGGTCACTCGCTCAGATCCTTGACAGTGACAGCTTCGCCCTCCAATGTCATTATTCTACGATGGCTTCCTGCTTACTGGCCGCGATCGAGCGAGAAGGTATCGCGAGTCTTCTGGATGATGGCAGATCGAAAAAAAATTCCGACAGCGACGCGGCTGCGTCTGTTCTCCGAGGCCGCTGGCCATTGCCAGAGGCCTGATTGTCTAGGTGCGTTGTTCCCAGCCGAGCTTGGCGGAGATAAGCACATTGCCGAAATGGCGCATGTTATACCCCATGGTGAGGCAGGCCCGCGACATGCAGATCGACCGGCGGATGATTTCGAGCCGGATGCCTTTGAGAATCTGATCCTACTGTGCCCAACGTGTCATACGAAGATCGACAAGGATCCCGAAGGTTTTCCCCGAAACGTCCTCTTGGACTGGAAGGAAACCCACCTCGCCAATCTGGCCGCAAAACAAGGCATTAGAGCCTATGATAATCGTGCCGAGGCAAAAGCTGCGATCGCAGCGATCATGGCTGAAAGCAGAGCGATTTGGGAAAGGTTTGCACCCGAGGATGGTGCGGAGTTCGAATATGATCCCGAATCCGGTGTCGCGCATGCGTGGAGTCAGCGGATGCGGACTGTGATCCTGCCCAACCATTATCGCACCCAAGCGATTATCGAGGCCAATCTTGGGCTGGCGAGCGACGAGGAACGTAAGACATTTGCGGTTTATCAGGAACATGTCCGGGGTTTGGCGGAGCGCCATTTATGTGGCGTCGCCGGGCGCGCAGTCCGGTTTCCCGAAGAGATGGAGGCTATGTTTTCATGAGCTGGCAAGTCGAACATGCCCTCGCTTACATCGCAGAGCATCATCAATTGTCAGGAGAGCTTATTGAGGGGGAGCTCATACAGATCGGCAGCCAAGGTCAGCCAGACGTGCTTGCCGTCATATCGGCCGCACGCGAGATTGATGCGCCGACGGCTGAACGTTACCGAGAGAAGCACCCGGATATGGATTTTCTATGCGGCTATCGCACGTTGTGCGTGTGGCATGGTGAGGCTATCGAGTATCTAGAAAACGCGGGCATTGGATGGGGTAGCTCCGGAACACTGAACTCGGCGGCGTTAGACGGAGACGCAAACACCGCGTCTCACAAAACCTACCGTTTTTCAGACCGCCTCCTTCGACAGCTGGGCGTGGTTCGGGAGGTGGTGCGCGAGTTTGACCGTATCCACCGCGTAAAGCTGAAGAGCGGCACGGCGGTTAGGATAGGCATGATAGCCGACTATGAGCCAAATGCGAACGCCGTTCGCGAGCTGTGGGACAGGTTCGGCGCCGTCGACATCGCTTGGAACATCAACCCGAACGGAAATCCGTCGGTCGAGGCGGTCGACGCCGGGAAAGAGCTTGGGTGCGAGGTAATGAAATGGGACGAACTGAAAGGGTATCTCAGGGCGGCGTAATGACCGCCGGTGAAGTCGCTGCGTATCTGATGGAGTGCTGCAGCGCGCTGGCTAACTTTGAGGCCTACATTTTTGGCTCAACCTTGCGCGGGATCGGCCAGGATATCGACATACTGATCGTCGGCCCGCCCGGCGATGCCTTGTCCCGCCTCAAGGCGGAGATGGCACTGGCGGAGGAAGAACTCCCGCTCCACATAATGTATATGCTGCCTTCCGAAGCGAAGCGCACGGATTTCGTGGTGCGGGAAAAATGCGTCTCGCTACCCCAACTGGTCGCGGCTAGTGAAGCAACGTGATTCTATTCAAACATGATCAAGACTAAGGCATTCCGCCATCCCTGATGCGATCAGCGCGGACAGTTTCAACCCAGTCCAAGATGCCGTCGAGCACTACGTCCTTCACCGATATCCACCCGACTCTCGGCACATGGGCGATAAGTTTTTCTAGCGCTTGCACAAACGCATCGTGGGATGCGAACCGGTGGGTAAAAGCATGGAAGGAATTGTAGTCCATCACCATCCCGCCACCCGAAAGAGCGGCCATCTTGGCGCAAGCAGCGGCATAGGCTTCGCCTTCATCGTCGAAGAGCTCCTTGACGATCGCAAGACCGATGACTCGCCTGTCGCCAAGGTCAATCTCGATATCCTGCCCGCCAACCACTAACTTTGCAGCAGTCTCCTGCTGAAGATAACGCGCAGCGCCATTGATCTGACGCACGGCGGCGTCGATCTGGCTATGGGTCGCCAGACGCTTGCGCTGGATCGTGCGGGTGAGGCTTGCCTCTGTCGTCGGGCTGTCCTTGGCTTGGACAAGGATAGCTAGCTCTTTAGTAAGGACCAGATGGTCGAGGATTTCCTTGTGATTGTCCTTGCGCCTTGGATTCATCATGACCTGATCTGGCTCGAAAGCCCGCAGCAGGCAGGCGGAGATATCCCGCTCCTGATGATAGCCGGGATCTGTCCTGCTAAGAGAATCGTGGCGAAAGGTGGTCCCACCCTGATAGCCGTTCATCTCCGGCGTCGCATCAAGAACGAAGAGGTCGCTTGGGGAGTGCGAGTCCTTGAACACGGCCTGGATCGCGCGCTGGTCATCCTCAGTGGTGCGAGCGCCGAACCACGCCTTCAGGGCGCCGTGAATGCTTTTCGCCGTCTGGGAATGGTATCCGAGAAGGTAGATTTTCTCATCACCGATCAGGCAGCTTCCATTATCCTTGAACTCCGTGCGAAAGCTCATCCACTCGTAATTTTTCTCATCGAAGAAGTAGATATCGGCTTCGTCATACTTCAGAAGTTCGATTATGTCTTGCGAGAAGTCATCATCGCCGAATAGCGGTGTTTGGATGGTGAGCGGCTCGTCATCGTCATCGAAGAAGGCGGTTATTAGCGACGTCGTGGTCACCGTGGATGACAGCAAAGCGGGCAGGTAGAAGGCGATCTGCCCATGCATTTGAGCGGCAAGAATCGCTTCTTTTTGGGTCTTAATGACCAGAGAAAGCTGCTCGTCATGACTGAGCCGGAGGGGCATCAGACCCCCGGCAAACTTTGCAATCTCCCGCTTCATTTCGGGATGGAGGATAGTGAGGCGCATAGGTTATCTTTCATCTGCGGTGACCTATGGTGTATCGCATCACTTGGCGAAAGACAGCTACTTGCGTTCCACTGCCCGAAAGTAGCCAATCAGCAAACGGCCCAAATGTCGACGGGATAAGCACCGATATCTACCGGTTGGCCAGACTGTTTCTAATTGGGACAGAAAAATTCATGAAAGTTATCTGAAACTAACCAATTGAAATATTATTCAAAAAATAATACCATACCGATATGGCTGACAGTGATCTTGATAAAGGCGAACAACTTTCGAGTTGTGAAAAATCGGAGATGGTTCCGATCAACATCGGCCGCTTGCTTGCCTATGTTGCTGAAATAATATTCCCAGTGCCATTGTGGGTATACGGACGTTTTGCAGCAATCTCCATTTTCAGCGCCGGAAATGCCGACCAACTAACATCGGAACAAGCAAAAGATCCGTGGTTGAAATGGATCAGTTTGCAGCAGGACTCCGTCAGGTTCGTTGCCCATCCACCAGCTGCCTGGACCGCTCCCTAAAACTTCGCATTATCGATAACCTGTTTGAGCGTGTTTGCGCTTGGACACCATTGATTATGCGAGAGCGTTCTGAAATCCGCCACAAGTGCGTCAAGTGCGTTACCGCAGTTGCCGCAGTTACCGCACCTTAGGGTTTTTCAGCGCCTCGCCGTTTCAGGCGAATAGAAATGAAAAAACAAAATAATTGGAAAAACCAAAAAGAAGTATTCAATGCGGCAGATCAGATGATGGCAGCAAAGAACTGCGGGCCGTATGATATCACTGGCTACGACGTCGCAAAATCGCTGGGCATGGATAAGCCGAACGGGCAGCTCTATAAAAACTTCAGGCTCTGGCAAGAACAGAACAGCGCTACAAATGCTGGAGCTGCAATTGCCGCGCCTGCTTCAATTATTGAACCAATATTCAAACTGCTTGATAACCAGCACCAGGAGCATCGCGACTTAATCACTAGCGCTCTGGGAACCGCATACACGGAATTAAATAATTCTGCGGAATTGAAAATAACTGCAATGTCCCGAAAGCGGGACGCGATCGAGCATTCGTCGGACGAAATGATCGAACTGCTGACAGGAGCTGAAAGCGATCTGCAAGCGGCGAGAGATGCAAATGACGAACTGACGGCAGAGAATGCAAGGTTGAGCGGTGAAAACGAAAAGCTTGCGGCACGTAACAGCCAGCTGAGCGAGATACTCGATAAACATATAAGCACACCGCAATCCGGTATTGGACTTCAATCCGCTGAAGCAGCTGAACTCGACGATCAAGTTGCCGCAAAAACTTCTGGGACGGTCGCTGAACAGATCCCGGATGCGAGTTCAACACAGACCGGTTCCGATGAAACGGAGCCAGTGCAGAATGATGCTGAGCCAAATATTGATCCTGATGCCGCTGATCGAGATGCGCTGGGCTCAATAGCACATGGCCAGGCCCCATCTGAGGAATAGCCTCTGTGGCCTGCATCAAACTTTTGAGGTCTGTGGGCCAACTACAGCCAATTTAATCAAGATAGCGCGAATTTATGTTCGTGCAGGAGAAAACTCATGACTACCAAAAAAACACTCCCATATGGCGAGACAAAGAAAATCGCGCTGATCGATCCGTTCGGAGCATTGCAAGCTCACTTCCCGGATTCTGACGACATCAGCATGGCTCCGATGTCGGAAATGGAAGCGCTGCATAGGTTCGCTGAACAAGCTGAGGCGACGATCGACGATAGATTTGCTGAAAAGTCAGACAATTTGTTGATGCCTGAAATCCTTTCAAGCGACGAGGTCACGGCGCGGAGTTTGGATCAATTCTATTCTCCCTGGGAGAACGATGAAACCGGCAAATGGGATATTGTCGATTACGACTTCAAAGGCGTGGAGGAATATGATGCTCAAACAATGCAAATCGTATCAGAATGCAAGGTCAGATTTCTGGACGATGATGACATCGAATGCCCACCGACTGCCCTAACTGACGAGTGCCGTGAAACAAACGAGACAGAGCAGGCGCAGCCTGCTTCACTTCTGCTCGAGGAAAGACTGCTCGAAACCAATGCTCCTAAGCTTCCTCGGTCGCTAAGCGTCGCCCCTGTTAAGGGCGGCATAACGCAGGGACCGAATTCGGATGATCCGCACGGAAGCTCCCCTTCTGGAAACTATGGCGGCGATGATGATTGAATTCATCAACGCCGGCAGTGCTTGCCGTTTCGGCAAGCACTGCCCCGTGCCGCAAGGCGAAGGGGCATTTAACGGCGTGTATTCCAACGCCGGCGAACGGGGCTAATTCGAAGTATTAGCCCGGAGTGAGTGTTTAAAGCTAATTAATCTCAGGGACCGAACGCGAAATGCGAGCGGAAAACATTATGACGATAAAAAAACATTATGCCATCCTTCGTGTGGAGAAGATCAAAACTTTTGCGGACCTTCGGGCCGTCGGGCAGCACAACACTAGGGCTATCCCGGCAGCAACCGTTCCAGGGGCAGCCCCACCAGTGGAGCGGCTACGATTGACCGGTCCATTCGATCAGCGCGCTAAATCGCTCCTTAAAAAACTGGAGGTGAAATTTAAGAAGAACCAGATAATTGCCGTTGAAATTTTACTGTCAGCTTCTCCTGAGTGGTGGGCACAGGCTTCCAATTTGCATAAAAAGGAGTGGATCGAATCTACCGAAAAATTCTTGCACGAGAAATTTGGCAAAGGTCTGATTTCTATTTCGTACCACACGGACGAAAGTACGCCGCACATTCAGGCGGTCGCATTGCCCATATATTATCGAGCTGTAAAGAAATGCGGTGCAAAACCAATCAAGGCAGAAAGCATCGCCAAACGGCAACTCGAAGAAGCCAACGCGCCTAAGATATGGCGCTTATCTTATGATGAAATATTGGGAGGCGAACCAGAAAATTTGTCTAAACTCCAGACCCGGTATCATTCCTTTGTCGCCCATCTTGGCCTCGAGCGAGGAAAAATCACCCTTGGCCAGGGCATCAAGCACGGACCACTGAAGCAGTATGCAAAAGAACTGAGACAAAAAGAACGCGAATTGGAAGCGTGGCAGGAATCGCTTGCGGGCGATCAAGCTTTTTTAGCTCATGAAGAAGACAAGCTCCGTGATCAAATATACAACTTCCGTCACGAGGAACGTGACGTTGATGCTAAACTAAAGGCGCTGATCAAAAGAGAGGAAGCAATCACGGCCCGGGAGGCTGAACTCGATGCGCGCGAAACAGGATTAGCAAACCGCGAAGAGACACTTAAAAACCGCGAATTGATGTGCGAAATAAACGAGAAAAGAGTGGAGGAGCGTTCTAATTCTATACAAATCCAACAGCAGGATATTGATCGCCAATCGCAAAATATCCAAACCAATATCCAAATTATTGCTGATCGCGAAAATAATCTGCGCGTAGATGTCGCTAGGCTTGAAAACCAAAAAGAAAGACTGGAAATATTTGAGCAGCAACTGATCTGGGTGTCCAAAATCCCATCCCCAAAACAACAAAAAATGATATCAGGAAAAGAGTCCCTCGCTTCAAAAGCCGACAGCGATAGTAAGCGGATCTATCACAAGGCGTTAAATGCCGAATGGTCAGAGCGCCTAAAAGCCATCGTTTTGCACTTTATGAATGATCTTGCGAGAAAGGCGAGGCTGAAAGCGATGATCATTCGGGTTCGAAAGACAATGAGTGCACTGCGCCGCAAAGACATGGTTTTGACCGAAAGAGAAAATAGGCTCATTCACGAGGAGCGAAGAATTGAACCGTTGGTCAGAAAGGCGGAAGACAAACTAGCGGTAGCTACCAAGATCAAGGAAATTGCCGAGCAGTCGGTGCAGCAGAGTGTTAGTCACGCTAAATCCGCTCAAAAAATAGTTGAGAACGCCGAAATCCAGTGGAGAAGCGCAAAGACCAGCTTGATTGCAGTCAATGCCAGCATTCAAGTTTCCCAACAAGTAGAGCAGGATCTCCGGATAAAACGTGAGAATCTAGCGAATGAGCTTGCAGGATTGGAAGCCAAAAATACGCTCGTTGTAGAACATACCAAGGCGTTACGCGTTGAAGTTGCAAGTTTGGATTCCCGCAAAATGGAACTTGAGGCCCAGAAGCGTGGACTATTGGATGATCGTCTAAACTTGGATAAGGATCGAGAAAATCATGATCTGCAGCGCCGTCTCTTTGAAAAGAACCTTCACTCAGCTGTGCTCGGCGAAAAATTGATAATGGGCGCTGTCTCCGGTCAAATTTCACTGCAGTTTAAAGGCGATGATCTGATTGTTGCGCCGCGAGGAACTGACCGCAGCTTTCAACCGCAAACCTATTCCTCGGAGGAGCTTCCACCGTGGATATCTAATGTAGTTGATCGGATGGCCGCGTTAGATAGTGCAATGAAGAAGGTAAAGATGGCTGATATTCAACTCCAGGCATCTCGGGCCAAATTGGAAGCGCTCCACCCTGAACTAGCCCCGAAAATTGAGGAACAGCGGAAGCAAGATCCAATTAATGTTCAAAAGATCCAAGGCCAAATGTGGGCCGATGAGCAGGCGCGCGGCAGATGAGCGCCTCTGATAACCAAATTCGGCATCTTGGCGGAAAATAAGACGCAAATGCGTTAAAAATACGTGACCAGCAGATTTAGCAATTCGTAATCGATCGAACCTTATGGATGTAGCCATGATGGAACCGATACGACCTTGGGCCGTTTATAACGGCCGCCTGAGTGCGGGCTCTGCTGGTCGTATCTCACTGGAAATGGCTTTTGCCATGCTCGTATCCGACCGCGTTGAAATAGAGGCCTTTGAGTTGCCCGACATATTTAGCGCTCCGACCGACGAAGGCGAGAATGATGCGGCCCGCGAATTAGTTCGCTTGGAAGCTGAATCGCTGACCAACGAGATATTGAACGGCAATATATCGACCTACGCCCGCCCTATTGGTGGAGGTGATATCATATTGCTCAAGCCGAATGTCTGGGAACTTGATCAACCACTAGATCGGTTTTCATTTGCCTCCCTGAATCTCGAACACTGGATGGACGCCACTGCGGAATACACGCACCGTATTTTGGTTAATGAAGAACAATTCAAAAACTGGGCCAGAGACTTGCGGCCCTATGGCTATCTGGATGATGATCAAGTGAACCGTATTCTCGACCCGTTTGGTCGTGATCGAAAAACAGAAGTGCATGGTGCCTCGATCGAGCAGGAGGTTGAAAGAAACTCAATATCGGACAAAACGATACCTGCCAATCCGCCAGGCGTTGTGCCGAAATTCCTCAAGCTACCTGTAGTTTTGGATATGGTCAGTCTGAGCAGGTCATCCGTATATGTCAAAATCAAAAAAAATGCGTTTCCTGAACAAACAAAAATCGGCGGCGGGTCCTTTTGGCTGGAATCTGAAATCGTGCAATGGATCGAAGAAAATGCAAACAAGCGGCAAGCCTAAACTCGCTGTTTCCGCCGCGGACTGTTAAGGATTTGTTGAGTGTCCAAAGCACCTTCCATAATCATATCGGCCCAGATCCCAGCGAGTTCGCGACGTCGGGGCATGTAGCTTGCCCTATTGTAGACAAGTTCTTTCGCTGACATGCCTGTCGGCGTGTGGGCAAGCATCAGATCGATGATGAAGCGGTCCGCTAGCAAGCGTCTATCCTGCCCCAATTCCCGTTCAGCCTTTTCGTTCATGATGGTAGAGAAGCTGCTGCGCCAGCCATGAGGAACATGCTTTCCCTTATATCCTTCCCGATTATAAAGATAGCCAATCGCATTCTCGGTCATTGGTTTTAACCCGGATAGCGAGTTGGGAAACACATATCGGTCGCGCCCAGTGAGCCATCTAACTGCTCGCAGTGTTTCAACAGCTTGAGGAGCGAGCGGAACTATGTGATTATAGGTTTCATCATTTGCTAGCTTCAATTCCAATTTCAGCTTTCCTGCGGGAACCGTCCACAAGGCTTCCGGGCTGTCGGCGCTGGGGTCACCCCAATCGATACCGGAAAGGTCATTCCATTCCATATGCCTCACCATACCCGGCCTCTGGCTGGTAAGCGCCAAATACCGTGCCCCCAATCTTGTAACGGGGAAAGCTCCGGCCCGATCACAGTCCGACAACAAGCGGCGTATGCCGTCCACGGTCAAAATAGCCGGATGCTTTCGGGAAGGGGGGCGGGGCTTAAGCAACTCGCCTATCAGCGCAGCAGGATTGCTGATCCTAATTCCATGGGCGCGGGCGTAGACAAATACAGAGCTAATCCTTTGCCTAAGCCTCCGCGCTGTTTCGATCGCGCCGCGATTTTCAACGTTTTGTAAGACCTTAAGCAAGAGCTGCTCATCAATCTCCGTGGGCGGCATCGGACCCAGGATAGGAAATATATCCCGTTCGAGACTTGTAATGACATCCTTGGCGTGGACGGGCTTCCAATGTGGTCGCCTATTATCATGCCATTCGCGCGCCAAGGTCTCGAAGCTTTTGGTGCCTGCGGCATTACCTACCAGTTTCAAGCGGTTAAAAGAGTGGCGCGGATCGCGGCCTTCGCGGAGCAGCTTGCGTGCATCGTTGCGCCGTTCTCGGGCATCGGCCAGAGACATCTCTGGATAGGCACCTATAATAAGAAGCTGCTCTTTCTTCTCGAATCGAAATTTAAAGCGGAAGGTTTTGTGTCCTTTTTTCGAAACATGGAGGAAAAGCCCGTTTCCATCAGTTATCTTATACGGCTTCTCCTTTGCAGCCGCTGCTTTGACACCTTTGTCCGTTAGCATCTTGATACCCCCATTTTGGTAAAATCATACCCCCAATATACCCCAACTATCTTGTGGATAAGGCTGGATTGGATTGGATGGAATTGATGAGAAAACGCCAGAAAAGTCAAGGCTTTCGTGCAGTTCTGGATGTCAGTGGATTGGGCTGGACAAGCCGGTGGCGGACAGGGTGGGATTCGAACCCACGGAGAGCTTGCACCCTCGGCGGTTTTCAAGACCGCTGCATTCGACCACTCTGCCACCTGTCCGCATGGCCCTTAGGGCCGGGTCGCACGCGTCCTAGCGTTCCCGATTTGAAAGCGCAAAACATTTTGTAAATGTTTGAAATATCCGAACAAGATTTTGCTGGATTACGGCTTTCGGGGCGAGTGGTTGCTTCTCCGGGTTATTTAGGGATTCCCCTCCGACTCGCTTTGTGCGACAACGGGGAAGACGAAAAGGAAGTATTCATGCGTATCATGACCGCTATCGCTTGCAGCGCTTTTGCTCTTTTTGGCATGAGCGCCGCAACACCGATGCAAGACGCCAAAGCACAAAGCAGCTCCAGTTTTGAATCCTATCTGCAGGAGGTGCGTCAGAAGGCCTTGCAGCAGGGTGTGCGGGCGCAGACCCTGGATCAAGTGCTGCCGGGCCTGACTTATAATCCCAGAGTGATCCAGCTGGACCAGTCGCAGCCTGGCGGAAGTACCAATAGCGCGATTCCGCCCTTCGCGCCCTATCAGCAGCGGCATATAACGAGTCAGAGGATCGCAAACGGCAAAGCGGCCTATCGTCGCCTGGTTGCCAAGCTGATCGATGTCGAGCGCGAGACCGGAGTGCCCGGCCCGATCATTATGGCGATTTACGGCAAAGAAACCAACTATGGTTCCTACATGGGCGACTTTGATATTCCCCGCTCGTTGGCAACCCTGGCGTATGAAGGCCGGCGCCGCTCGCTTTTCGAACCTGAATTGCTCGCCGTGCTCCAGCTGATCGACAAGGGCGTTCCGCAATCCGCGCTCAAGGGGAGCTGGGCAGGGGCCATGGGCATGCCGCAATTTCTGCCTTCGGTTTATTTGCGACTGGCGAAAGATGGCAGCGGTGACGGATATGCAGATATCTGGAACAGCGAATATGATGCGGTTGCCTCGATCGCCAATTATTTTGTCAATTCGGGCTGGCGCCGCGGAGAGCCGTGGGGCATCGCCGTCAACGTCCCGTCGTCGCTCGACCGTGACGCGGTGGCGAGCAAGATCGTGCCGACACGCTGTCCGCGCGTATTTGGCCGCCATAGCCAATGGAAAAGCATGGCCGAATGGCGCTCGCTCGGGGTTGTGCCTGCGACGGGCAAGAGTCTTGACAAGAATGTGATGGCGACCCTGCTTGAGCCAGACGGCGCGGGCAGCACCGCCTATTTGCTGACCGGCAATTATCGCGTCATACTGGATTATAATTGTTCGAATTTTTACGGGCTAGCAGTGGGGTTATTAGCGGATGAAATACGCAGTTAAACTTGGAATATTATCGACTGCCACCCTGGCATTGGCCGGGTGTAGCAGTTCGCGCGATTTTGGGCAGTTTCCGGATGGCGCGCCTCCGCCCAGTGGGGCGGGACCGGCAGCGGGATCCGCAGCGGTTTCCGACTATCCGCGGAAAATTGGTGATCCCTACAAGGTCGGTGGCAGCACCTATACGCCCGAAGATGTGCAGAGTTACGATGAAGTGGGCTATGCCAGCTGGTATGGTGAAGAGCTGTCGGGCAATCAGACGGCCAATGGTGAATTCTACAATCCTCAGGGCATTTCGGCTGCGCACAAGACGCTGCCGCTGCCATCCTATGTCGAAGTAACGGCGCTGGATACCGGGCGCACAATCCTGGTTCGGGTCAACGATCGTGGACCTTTTGCCAACGACCGGCTGATCGACCTGTCCCATGGAGCGGCCAAGCAACTGGGTATCGATCAGGACGGTGTCTCCGGTGTCCGCGTTCGCAAGGTCAATCCCAATGAACAGGAACGCGCGGTGCTTCGCATGGGCGCGCCTGCCACCGAGCGCATCGCGACACCGGATTCACTGCTTCTGATATTGCGGAAAAACCTGGCCAAGCTGCCAAGACCGGCAGCGCCAATCAGGCCAACCGCTGCGCCTGGCTCTACCCCTCCGGGCAAAGATGCTATTGCTGGCCCCAGGCCTTCGCCGGCAGCGGGAACACGCGATGGCCGCTTCATCATTGAAGGCGCCGGACGTCCGGTTGCCGCTCAAAATAGTGTCGGCAACAATTATGTTGGCGGTTTGCCAGGGTTCTTTTTCGTGCAAGTCGCAGCATTTAGCGATAAATCGCGGGCCGATGTGCTAGCCCAAAAGATTGGGGCGAAGGTTATGCCCGACGGCACGCGATCCATTTGGCGCGTTCGCTACGGGCCCTATTCCAACGAAAAGGATGCACAAGCAGGGCTGGCACAGGCGCAGCAGCGCGGCTATAGCGGAGCTCGAATCTTGCGCGCGGACAAATAGTTTTTGCCGTTAAATTTTGATCGGGAATCCTGGCCTAAATGAAAAAATATCTTCTGGCTTCACTGCCTTTCATCGCTTTATCCTCCGTTGTAGTCGCTGCACCCAGCTTCGATACCGATGCCCCAATCGCCTATATGACGGACCTGTCATCGGGAGCGGTTCTGTTCGAAAAAAATGCGGACAAGCAAATCCCGCCCGCATCGATGGCGAAAATGATGACCGTCTATGTCGCGTTTGATCTGATCAACAAGGGCAAGCTCAAGCTGGATGACAAGTTTCGCGTTAACGAGGAAACCTGGAAGAAATGGAACAACCAGGGGTCCACGATGTTCCTTGGCGTGGGCGATCAGGTCAGTGTTAGCGATCTGCTGCACGGTATCGTGACTCTCTCTGGCAATGACGCCTGTGTCGTGCTGGCCGAAGGCATCGCCGGCACCGAAGAAGCTTTTGTCGGGCTGATGAACAAGCGCGCCAAAGAACTGGGCATGTCGAAGAGCCGCTTTGGCAATAGCAATGGCTGGCCGGATGAAGGCCGGACCATGGTCACAGCACGGGACCTCGCCAAACTCGGTTCGGCGACGGTTAATAATTTCCCGAAACTATATGACGGTTTCTATGGCCAGGACGAATTTTCCTGGAATGGTATCACGCAATCGAACCGCAATCCCCTGATGGGCAAAGTGGCCGGGTCGGACGGGCTGAAGACCGGTCATACCGAAGAAGCCGGTTATGGTTTTACCGGTTCGGCCGAACAAAAGGGCCGGCGTCTGGTATCGGTGCTCGCCGGGCTTGATAGCTATGGTGGTCGAGTCGAGGAATCGGTCAAATTCATGAACTGGGGATTCAATGCCTGGGAGCCGAAGAAGCTTTTCGACAAGGGTACACGAATTCAGAATGCAGAAGTGCAACTGGGCGACAACTCTACGGTATCGCTGGTTGCGGCGAAGGATCTTTTTGCAACTATTCCAAAAGCTTCGGACGGAAAGATCTCAATGAAGGTCACTTACGATGGTCCGATCAAAGCCCCGATCAGCAAAGGTCAGCCAATCGCTACACTGATTGTCAGCACGGCGGATGCCGGACAGCAGTCAGTGGCTCTGGTCTCTGGCGAAGATGTTGGCGAAGCCGGTTTCTTTGATCGTGTCTGGGCCGGATTGAAATCCTTGCTCGGATTGGCGTGACCCAGGGCCGCTTCATCAGCCTGGAAGGCGGGGAGGGGACGGGTAAGTCTACCCAGGCGAGAGCAGTCGCGGCCGCTTTGGAAAAAATCGGTTATAAAGTCCTGTTGACCCGGGAACCGGGTGGCACGTCAGGCGCGGAGACAATTCGCGAACTGTTGCTGACTGGCGCAGAGGAAAAATGGGATATTCGAACCGAAGCGCTGCTGTTCGCTGCGGCCCGTGCCGAACATTGCGCAAAATTGATCCGTCCGGCGCTAGCACGGGGAGAATGGGTGATCTGTGATCGGTTTATCGATAGCAGCAGAGCCTACCAAAGTGTCGATGGACAGCTAAGCGACTCAGAAATTATGGATCTGCACCGGATCGGCAGTGAAAATCTGATGCCGGATCGTACTTTCATTCTTGATTTGCCGGAAGCAGTTGCGTCGAGAAGAGCGGACGCGAGGGATCGTGGCGACAGTGACCGGATCGGAGGCAGGGACAGTGAATATCATCGGGCAGTCATGACCAATTTCCGAAGGTTTGCAGCGGACGATCCTGAGCGCATCCGCCTTGTTGACGCGTCGCAATCCGTGAAAGCTATCACAGGAAATCTCGTGCAGAATCTCGATGGCTTGATGTCATGACGTCATATCTCGGTCACGACAGGCCCAGGCAGATATTCCAACAGGCTCTCGCAAAAGATATGCTTCACCACGCATGGATTTTGGCTGGTGACAAGGGATTGGGAAAGGCAGCCTTTGCCCAGCAAGCTGCTCATTTTCTCCTCAATTCGCGCAATTTGCAATCGGGTTTCTCGGACAATCAGGATGATGAGGCCGGGCACCTTCTCGCCGCTGGCTCGCATCCGGACTTTCGATTGCTCCGCCGGGGGCCGAAAGGTGACAAGGAAGATAAAAAGGCGCGGGACAATGGGCTGGATTCGCTCGACGAGCATGAACTGGCCCGCAATATTAAGGTCGACCAGATTCGTGCCCTGCAACCTCTGTTCCAGAATCAGGCTTCCATTTCCGAATATCGGGTCGTCATCATTGATGCCGCTGACGATCTGGAGCGTGCAGGCGCCAATGCCATTTTGAAAAACCTGGAAGAACCGCCCAAGAATACCATCTTCTTTTTGATCAGCCATATGCCGGACCGGCTGTTACCGACGATCCGGTCGCGTTGCCAGATGCTGCGATTTGACCCTCTGGGTGCTGAGGACATGCGCATTGTGCTGAAGAATGCCGCACCGAAACTGGGAGAGGCCGATCTCGAGGCGCTTATTCTCGCCGGTGGAGGTTCGCCGGGACGTGCCTTGCAATATGCCGAAGTCGGACTTGCTGAATTGGAAGGTATTGCCCGACAAATTATAAAGTCCGGCGACCGGGATAATAGTCTGAAGAGCGAATTGGCCCGAAAGCTTGCGTTGAAGGCAGCAACACCACGATATCGCGCATTTCTGGAACGGGCCCCCAGCCTCATTGCGGAACAGATCAAAGGACCCGAGCTTGCCTGTTCGATGCGAGCCATCGAAAAATGGCGCGAAGCCAGCGACTTGGCTTCGGCTGCGCTTCCGAAAGCGCTGGATAACCAGGCGGTAATATTCCGGCTTGGTAGCCTGATGGGGGATCTCGCCAAGGACGGTTGAAAAGAATTGATATTTTGGCTGTTTACAAGCGCCGCCAATGCATCAAGAGAGACGGTTATGTCAGAACCTTTCTATATTACCACCGCCATAAGCTATCCAAATGGCCGCCCGCACATCGGTCATGCTTATGAAGCGATCGCAGCCGATGCCATCGCACGTTTTTACCGGTTGAGCGGGCGCGACGTTCGTCTGATCACCGGAACCGACGAGCATGGACTGAAAATGGTCCAGACGGCCCGTGAAGCCGGTGTCGAAACCATCAAGCTTGCCGATGAAATGTCGTCATATTTCATTGAGATGTGCAATAAGCTTAACATCAATCATGACGGCTTCCGGCGAACCAGTGAGCCCGCTCATCATGAGGCTAGCAAGGCATTGTGGAAAGCGATGGAGGCCAATGGTGATCTCTATCTGGATCGTTATGAAGGCTGGTATTCGGTACGCGACGAAGCCTTTTACGCGGAAGACGAACTGGAAACAGGCGAGGGGGGTGAGAAATTGTCTCCTCAGGGCACTCCGGTCGAGTGGACCGCAGAAGAGACATGGTTCTTCAAATTATCCAAATATCAGGACAAATTGCTGAAGCTGTACGAAGAGCATCCGGAATTCATCGAGCCAGAAAGCCGTCGCAATGAAGTCATGCGCTTTGTTGAAGGCGGATTGCGGGATCTCAGTGTGTCCCGAACCAGCTTTGACTGGGGGGTTCCGGTGCCTGGATCACCGGGACATGTGATGTATGTCTGGGTAGACGCGCTGACCACCTATATGACTGGAGTCGGCTATCCCGATACCGAGGGGATGTTTGCCAAATATTGGCCGGCGGACCTTCATCTTATCGGCAAGGACATTGTCCGCTTTCACGCGGTCTACTGGCCCGCCTTTCTGATGAGTGCCGGTCTGCCGCTGCCCAAGCAGGTCTTCGGGCACGGCTTTCTGCTCAACCGCGGTGAAAAAATGTCGAAATCGGTCGGCAATGTCGTCGATCCAATGGAATTGGCGGAGCGCTTCGGTGTTGATCAATTGCGCTATTTCCTGCTTGCCGACGTTGTTTTCGGCAAGGACGGGACTTATTCGGCCGACGCGATTGTCACCAAGACCAACGCCGATCTCGCGAATAATTTCGGTAATCTGGCGCAGCGCAGCCTGTCGATGATTGCCAAAAATTGTGACGGGAAAATACCGCCTCGGGGTGAGCCAACCGCCGCTGAGCAGGAATTGCTCAGCCAGCTGGACAGTTGTTTTGCGGATGTGAAGTCGGCGATGACGGGCGGCCTGTTCAAGATCGACCAGGCGCTGGATATCATTCGCGAGCGGTTGAGCGCCACCAACACATATTTTGCTGATCAGGCACCATGGGCCTTGCGCAAGACCGATCCTGCCCGCGCTGACAGCGTGCTTTACTA
The DNA here is from genome assembly GCF_976973735.1 of Parasphingorhabdus sp. NYA22. NCBI lineage: Bacteria > Pseudomonadati > Pseudomonadota > Alphaproteobacteria > Sphingomonadales > Sphingorhabdaceae > Parasphingorhabdus > Parasphingorhabdus sp. NYA22. The sequence goes on from NZ_OZ333477.1 coordinate 2,153,724, forward strand.
TACCGCAGAAGCGATCCGGCAGTTGGCGATCATGTTGCGCTGGGCGATGCCGGACAGTTGTGACAGGATGCTCGATCTGCTTGCCCAGTCGCCGGACAGCCGCGATTTTAAACATCTTGGTATGCCGATAGAGCAGGGGCTTGAACTGCCGAAGCCGGAAGGAATTTTCCCGCGTCTCGAACTGCTGAAAGATGAGGCAGAGGCCTGATATGCTCGTCGATAGCCACTGCCATCTAAATTACAAAGGTCTCGTCGAGGAGCAGGGCGCTGCCCTGGATCGCGCACGGCAGAGCGGTGTTACCGCGATGCTCAACATCTCGACCCGCGAGAGCGAATGGCGCGACATTGTCGCTACTGCCGAGCGGGAACAAGATGTGTGGGCCAGCATCGGTATCCATCCGCACGAAGCCGATGCCCATCCCGATGTCGATCTCGCCAAACTGGTAGAGGAGGCTGCTCATCCGCGGGTTATCGCCATTGGTGAAACCGGGCTGGACTATTATTATGATCACAGCGACCGGGATCGCCAGAAGCAGAGTTTTCGCACCCATATTCATGCGGCGCGCGAAACCGGCCTACCTATCATTGTTCACACCCGCGATGCCGAAGCGGACACGGCCGAAATCATGGACGAAGAAATGGAGCAGGGCGCCTATTCCGGTGTCATCCATTGCTTCACCGCTAGCGAGGATTTCGCACAGAAGGCGCTGGCTCTGGGGCTCTATATTTCGATCTCCGGCATTGTGACTTTCAAAAATGCCAAGGATCTTCAGGAAACGGCGGCAAAACTGCCTTCGGACCGGATTCTGGTCGAAACCGATGCACCTTTCCTGGCTCCCGTGCCGCACCGTGGAAAGACAGGGGAGCCAGCCTTTGTCGCAGATACGGCCCGTTTTCTCGCTTCACTGCGGGACGAGGATTATGGTCAGCTTTGCGAAACAACCAGTCGCAATTTCTATAAGCTCTTCACCAAGGCACGCCCCTGAATGTGGCTTTGAAACTGACGATATTGGGATGCGGGACTTCGGCGGGCGTGCCCCGGATTGGCAATGACTGGGGTGATTGTGATCCAAACGAGCCGAAAAACCGGAGAAGCCGTGTCTCGATCCTGGTAGAAAGCGCGACTACGCGCATTTTGGTCGATACATCTCCGGATTTGCGGAATCAGTTCATCGACAATGATATCGACCGGATCGATGCGGTGATCTGGACCCATGATCATGCCGACCATTGCCATGGCATTGACGATCTGAGGGCTGTATTCCAGCAGACGCGCAAACCGATACCCGGCTATGCTCGGCCATTTGCACTCGAAAGTCTGAAACATCGCTTTGCCTATGCCTTTGAAGGACACAAATATTATCCATCAATTTGTGAAGGAATTGCGCTGGATCGCGATGTCGAGATTGGTGATATTTCGGTTCGCTATGTCGATCAGCCGCATGGCAGCATCACGTCTGCGGGATTGCGCTTCGAGCATCAGGGTAAATCGATCGTTTACGCAACCGATTTTGGCGAGATAACGCCAGATATGCGAGCCTTATATCGCGATTGCGATCTTCTGGTCGTGGATGCGTTACGCGACGAACCGCATCCCACTCACGCGCATCTGGGCATGACATTGGACCTGATCGGCGATGTCCAACCGAAGCTAAGCCTGTTAACACATATGGACAAGTCGATGGATTATCACCATCTTATGTCCATATTGCCCGACCATGTCCGGCCCGCTTATGATGGCTATGTGAAAGAAATCTGAAACCTTGACCGAAGACCAGAATATCAATCTTATATTTGCAATCGGTGCATTGGTGCTGGTGGCGAGCGCATTGTTTTCCCGGCGAATAGGCTTCGGCGAGATTGTCCGGACCGCTTTGGCCTGGGTCGCGATATTTGCACTTTTCATTGTCGGTTTCTCTTACAAGCCGGAAATATTGGCCGTTTGGAACCGGGTTTCGGGTGAATTGATAGGTTCGAATGAACAACTTGTGGTCGGAGAGACGCTTCGGATTCGCCAATCTGCCGATGGCCATTTCTGGGTCGATGCAAAGGTTAACGCGGAGCCGGTTCGGTTCCTGATCGACAGCGGAGCCACGACAACGGCGATGACTTTGCGAACGGCGGAAGCCGCTGGCGTCGATATCAGCAGCAGTCCGTTTCCGGTTATATTGAGCACAGCCAATGGATCAGTTGAGGCCCAGCGCGGGAAAATCCAATCTTTGCAGGTCGGTCCGCTGGTCGCGCATGATCTGCCGATTGTTGTGGCGGAGGAATTTGGCGATTCAAATGTGATCGGCATGAATTTTTTGTCAAAGTTGGGAAGTTGGCGCGTAGCGGGGGGTGAAATGGTGTTGGAACCGGCCCTGCCGGATGAAGAATAATTTAACATAATATATATTATCAACCTTAAATATGGGTTAGAATGGAAGCGATATTGATCGATCCCCTGCTAGAAATCATGCGGCGTCTGCGCGATCCGGACGATGGTTGCGACTGGGACAAGGTGCAAACCTTCCGGACCATTGCACCCTATACGATCGAGGAAGCCTATGAAGTTGCCGATGCGATAAATCGTGACGATATGTTGGCGCTCAAGGACGAGCTCGGTGATCTCCTGCTCCAGGTCGTGTTTCACAGCCAGATTGCGGCAGATGCAGGAGAGTTTTCCTTCGAGGATGTCGTCACATCGATCTGTAACAAGATGACCCGGCGTCATCCTCATATCTTTGGTGAAGCGCAGCAGAGCCCCGGATGGGAACAGATCAAGGCCGATGAGCGCGCGGAAACCGGTCAGTCAAGCGCTCTGGATGGCGTCGCGTTCGCCCTGCCCGCCTTGTTGCGGGCGCAGAAAATCCAGAAACGGGCGGCCCGTGTCGGATTTGACTGGCCCGACAAGGCTCCGGTGAAGGATAAATTGCTCGAAGAGCTGGACGAGGTTGCGGCTGCCACCAGCGAAGCAGAAGTCCACGAGGAAATCGGCGATCTGCTCTTTTCCGCGGTCAATCTTGCCCGCCATTACAAGGTCGACGCAGAACGCGCCCTCGCCGATGCAACGGAGAAATTCAGCAATAGATTCAATCAGATAGAATCAAATTCTACCAAAGACCTGAAGGAAATGTCGATCGACGAACTGGAAGTGGAATGGCAAAGGGCCAAGGCAAGTCTGGCAGACAGCTGATCGCTCAGTCAAGCGCGTGATAACGACCCCAATTGCGCGGTGACATTTCGACCGACAATATCAGATTGTCCCCATCCTGTTCGCTGCTCAACACCCGGCCGTTTTCGTGCAGCCAGGCCATTTTCTTGCCATCAGACGCATCAATCGTGATTTTTTCCGATTTATAGCCTTCCGACAATGTTTTCGCGATCAGGTTGACCAGCGTATCGACGCCGGCTCCGGTCTCGGCAGAAATGGTGCAGACATTTTCCGGTAGTGGCGACGAGATACGCGCATATTGCGGATCGTCGGGGCTGATTTTGTCGATCTTGTTCCACGCTTCGATGACGGGCGGCCCCTCGCCGGCTTCTTCCGACACTCCAAGGTCAGCCAATATCTGCCTGACATCACGGGCCTGGGCATCACTTGCCTCGTGCGAGATATCCCGCACATGGACGACGATATCGGCCGCACTAACCTCTTCAAGCGTCGCCCGGAAAGCCGCTACCAGTTGAGTCGGCAGGTCGGACACAAATCCAACCGTGTCGGACAGGATGGCCTTGTCATATCCCGGCAGCGGGAATTCCCGCATCGTCGGGTCGAGCGTGGCAAAGAGCAGATCCTCGGCAAAGACGTCGGCGCCGGATAGCCGGTTGAACAAGGTCGACTTGCCAGCATTGGTATAGCCGACAAGCGCGATGACTGGCCAAGGCGCGCGCTGGCGCCGCTCCCGGTGCAAAGCGCGGGTCTTGCGCAAATGTGCGAGATCCTTGCGCAATTTGGCCATGCGGTCGCGGATCATCCGCCGATCGGACTCGATCTGAGTCTCGCCCGGTCCGCCGAGAAAACCGAAACCGCCGCGCTGCCGTTCCAAATGGGTCCAGCTGCGGACAAGGCGGCCTGCCTGATAATCAAGATGCGCCAGTTCGACCTGCAAACGGCCTTCCGCGGTAGCCGCCCGGGCGCCGAATATCTCGAGGATCAGGCCGGTCCGGTCGATGACCTTGACCTCGAGCTTCTCTTCCAGATTGCGCTGCTGGATCGCGCTGAGACTGCCATCGACAATCAATATCGAGGCTTCCTGCTCTTCCATCATCTTGCGTATCTGGTCCACCTGACCCGATCCGAACAATGTTGCCGGCTTGGGCTTGCGAACCGAAAAATAATGGGACGCAGTCGCGACCAGTCCGATGGCCAGAGCGAGGCCGACGGCTTCATCAAGGCGATGCTCGAGCGCGGACTGGCTCAGCGACACCATGTCGGGATGTACGACGAGCGCCTTGCGGCTCTTGCTGTCGAGACTTTCCTTCTCAAATGGTATCAATGCGCACCGTCATCAGCATTGTTATAATCGGCCAGATTTAGCGCTCCGCCCGGTTGCACGGTCGATATGGCGTGCTTGTAGACCAGTTGCGACAGGCCTTCCCGCTCGAGCAGGATACAGAATAGATCATGGGCAGCGACTTCACCCTGCAGCATCACGCCGTTGACCAGAAACATCGTCACCGGATCGTTGCTGTCGCGTACCGCAGTGAGGAATACTTCCTGCAATACCCCTGGCCGCGCCTTGGCATTGTCCATCAGGTCGGCAAAAGGCTGCGTATCGAGCGCTTCGGACGGCATGATCGTCGAAATGGCATGTTTGTACACCAGTTGCGATTGCCCGTCGCGACGCAGCAGTACAGAAAAATTGTCGAACCAGGTCACGATGCCCTGAAGTTTGACGCCCTTGACCAGAAACATGGTCACAGAGGTTTTCGATTTCCGGAGGGAGTTCAGGAATAAATCCTGCAAGTTGTTTGATTTATCGGTCATATTTGACTCCAATTATTGGCCAGCTTTGCGATGGCATTTTATATTTCTCTGACAGCATCTGCTCTTCTTGAGGAGCGTTGTCTGACATATATGATATTCGCTCGGTCACGACAACCGGCAAACCCGCAATATCATTCGATGTCGGTTTTCTTTCGCGAAGCCAGGCCCAATATCTTCAATTTGCGGTGCAGGGCCGACCGTTCCATGCCGATGAAATTCGCGGTTTTGGAAATATTGCCGGAAAAGCGCCGGATCTGCACTTTCAGATATTCCCGTTCGAAACTTTCCCGCGCCTCCCGCAACGGCGACCCCATAAGCGAAGCGACGCCCTGGTCGAGATCATCGTCATTGCCCAGCACTTCCGGTGGTAACATTTCCACCTCTATTTTGTTAAAATTGTCCTTGGGCGCCAGGATGATCGTGCGCTCGACAACATTGCGCAACTGCCGGACATTGCCCGGCCAGTCGCAAGCCTGCAGTGCCGCCATGGCTTCATCGGAGATTTCGGGTGGCTGCAAACGCTGCTCAGCGGCGAAACGGGCGGCATAATGGTCGACCAGAACCGGGATATCTTCGCGCCGCTGGTTTAGTGGCGGCAGGATGACCGGCACGACGTTGAGACGATAGAACAGATCTTCGCGGAAACGCTTCTCGCGGATCTCGATTTCCAGATCGCGCGATGTTGCCGAGACGACCCGGACATCGACATTCACTTTTTGCGAACCGCCGAGCCGGTTAAAGCTCTGCTCGGTCAAAACCCGTAATATCTTGCCCTGGGTGTCGAGCGGCATGTCCGCGACTTCGTCGATGAACAGGGTTCCGCCATGGGCCTCTTCCATCAGGCCGGTTTTTTCGATCTTGCCGTTGCGTTCGGTACCGAACAGCTCCTCTTCGACGCTCTCCGGTGACAGTCGGGCGGCGCTGATGGTGACAAAGGCGGCATTGGAGCGCGAACTCCAGTTGTGCATCAAACGGGCCGCAACCTCCTTGCCGACACCAGCCGGACCGGAAATCAGCAGGCGGCTGCCGGTGCCGGCGACGCGTTTCAACGTGGCACGCACATTATTCACGGCAGCAGAATTTCCGGTCAACTCGTCAGCAAAGCCGACCCGCGCCTTGAGAATCTCGTTTTCCCGGCGAAGCCGTTCGGTTTCGGTCGCTCTCGAGACCAGATGCAGCAGATGTTCGGCTTCGAAAGGTTTTTCGATAAAATCGACCGCACCCTGCGATATCGCGGCAACCGCCGTGTCGATATTGCCATGGCCGGAGATCACGATGATCGGCATTTTTGCGTCGAGCTGCTTCAACTCGGTCAGCAGTTCAAGTCCGTCCAGACGCGATCCTCTCAGCCAGACGTCGAGCAGTACCAGCGACGGCCGCCGCTCGTTGACAGCCGCAAGGGCTGCGTCACTGTCGGCGGCTACGCGGGTGGTATAGCCCTCGTCTTCCAGAACACCGGATATAAGATCACGGATATCGGGTTCGTCGTCGACAACCAGAATATCTAACGCCATGTTGAACCTCTATTCCTCATTACTCAATTTCTGCGGTTTTCGGGTCATCCCCGTCCGGACCATTGTCGCCATCGTCGGAGATCTCTGCGGTTCCGTGTGATAATCGCGCCAGTTGCGAAGGGCTGAGGCGGATCGTCACTCGCGTGCCACCATCGGGCGCGTCACTGAACTTCATCTCGCCGAAATGTTCCTCGATAATCTTTTTAACGATCGCTAGGCCCAGTCCGGTGCCGCTGGCCCGGGTTGTCATATAAGGCTCGACGATCCGGTCCCGCTCGATCGGCAGGCCAATGCCATTGTCCGTCAGTTCGATGACGACAATCTGGTTTTCGGTCCGGATCGCCAGATCTATTTCGCCATCGGATACTTGAAAATCTGCGCTGGATTCCGCTTTTTGTTCAATCGCTTCCGCAGCGTTTTTGATGATATTGGTGAATGCCTGTCCCAGTTGGCGGCGATCGCAGACCAGTGATATCGGCTGATCGTCCGAGATAAAGTTAAATGCGACAGTCGGCCACGCGACATCCTGCATGAACAGGGCTTGCTTCAGAATATCGTCGAGATTCTCCTGCCGGAATACCGGTTTGGGCATCCGCGCGAAAGAAGAGAATTCATCGACAATATTTCTCAAATCGCCAACCTGCCGGACAATCGTGTTGGTGAGATTTTCAAATATCGCGACATCCTCCGTCATCCGCGAGCCAAATCGCCGCTGCAGCCGTTCCGCAGCCAGCTGGATCGGCGTCAGAGGGTTTTTGATCTCGTGGGCGATACGCCTTGCGACGTCGGACCATGCGGCCCGCCGCTGATCGAGCAATTGCTGGGTGATGTCTTCAAAAGTGATGACATGGCCGTTCGGTCCGCCGACGATTTTGACGGCCAGAGTGCGCATGTCCGAATCCGAGGCAAATTCGATGATGCTGTTTTCGACACCATCCTGAATGAGCTCGCCAAATTGCGGTGCAGCCTTGGCGATATCGACATCGAGCAGGTCGTCAATCGGCTTGGAAAGCAGCGACTGGGCCTGCGAATTGACCAGCTTGATCTCGCCTTTCTCGTCCAGGCTGATGATACCGGCGGTGACCGATTCCAGCACCGCCTCGATAAACGCCCGGCGACTACCCAATTGCTCGTTGGCGGTGATCAGGGCGGTTGTCTGGGTTTCCAGCCGCTCGGTCATGCGGTTAAAGGCCCGGCCCAACGTACCGATCTCGTCATTCTCGAATGTTGTCGGCACCCGGGTGGCAAGATCGCCTTCGGTGACCCGCTTGGCCGCGTGCACCAGATCGCTGACCGGCTTCACCATCCGGTCGGCAACCACTAGAGCGATCCATAACACCAGCCCGACAATCAACAGCGAGATCACGAACAGGGCGATGTTGAACTGCAATTGCAGGCTGCGCGATCGCGAGAACAGGTCCTCATAATCGGCAAGGACAGATTGCGCCCTTTCCCATTGGCTCAGCGCCAGCATGTCGGAGTCCCGGGCCGCGTAGAGGAATATCCGCGAGTTCAGGTCGAGCGCGGTCACCGCCTCGATCTTGTTGGGCCTTGCGGTTACGACGTAGCTTTGACCCTGCTGCAGCTGTTTCAGCACCGCTTCGGTTATCTTCGGCTGCTGGTCTCCGTCATCGGGATCGACCGCCGCCGCGGTTCTTGCCACCCCATCCGGTCCATATTCGATGATCGCCGATTCATTGAGCTTGCGCGACAGCACCTGAAACACATAGCCCTCGGCAAATTCCGGACTTTCCAGGTCGGCCTGCTGCAAATAATTGCGCAAGTCATTGGCCATCGTGATCGTTTCTTCACCGACTTCGCGCTGGTTTTGCTCATAATAGCCGCGCGCCAAATCATTGGCATTTTCCAGCATGCCGCGGGCGCGATCCGAAAACCAGAATTCGACGCCATATTGAAACAGCAGCGAGGCAAAAATAACCACCAGCACCATAGGAATGCTGGCAACCAGCGAGAACAGGGCGACCAGCCGGACGTGCAGACGGCCCTTGCTGCCGATCGATGATTGCGCTGCCCTGCCCTTGGCGATCCGGCGCCCGAACAGCACGAGCAGGGTCATCGCGGGAATCAGATTGGCGACCAGCAGAGCGGCGGTCAAAGGCGGGGAAATGAAGTCGGTCTGGTCGGATTGGGTGCGGAGCAGAAAATATGTGCCCAGCATGATCGCGCCGAACAGCAGCGCCACGATCCACTCGACCCGGCGCATGATCGCCTCTTTTTCGGCCATCAGCGAGAGACGCCGGAGCCAGTTGGGGACACGCTGTTCCGTCGAATGGTTGGAAACTGTCATTGTGCTTTCAATACAACAGTTTCGTTGCAGAAAAAGCACTAATATTGTAAAAATATCACGGTTGGGCGAAGCAATACGTCACTTCATCGCGGCGCGCTATTTCGACTCGGCGGGATCGATTTGATATTCGTTCAGCTTCTTGCGCAAAGTGTTGCGGTTGATACCGAGAATCTTCGCTGCCTTGATCTGGTTGCCGTGGGCGTGGTGCATCATTTCGGTCAGCAAGGGCTTCTCGAATTTTTCCAGCGCCTGGGCGTAGAGATTTTCCTTCTCGGGCGCGGCCATCAGGCCCAGCACAATCGACTTGATATGGGCTTCGAACTCCATACTGGCCGATTCAACCCGGTCTTCTCCGCGCTCGGCTGCGAGTATCTGGCGGATGGCGTCTTCGGAGAGCGTATTCTCCCTGCCGGTGACGACCAGGCGGTAGATGACATTCTTCAGCTCGCGGACATTGCCGCGCCAGTAATGATGGCAGAGCAGGTTCATCCCCTCCGGGGAAATCTGCTTGTGCGGCAGGCCTTCGGTGACAGCGAGCTTGAGGAAATGTTTGGTGAGCGCCGGAATATCGCTGGCGCGCTCCCTGAGCGGCGGCAGTTCGATCGGCACGACGTTGATCCGGTAATACAGATCTTCACGGAACTTGCCCTGCTCGATCAGGTCGAGAAAATCATGGTTGGTAGCAGCGATGATCCGGACGTCGAGCTTGACCAGCCCCTTGCCGCCAACCCGGTTGATTTCACCCGATTGCAGCGCGCGCAGCAGGCGGGTCTGCGCGTGCATCGGCATATCGCCGATCTCGTCGAGAAACAGCGTGCCGCCCTGCGCCTGTTCGAACTTGCCCGATGCATTGGCGACGGCACCGGTGAAAGCGCCTTTTTCGTGGCCGAACAGCTCCGCTTCGATCAGTTCCGAAGGGATGGCGGCCATGTTGACCGCGATAAACGGACCGGACTTGCGGTGCCCGAGACCGTGAATGGCTTCGGCGACCAGTTCCTTGCCGGTTCCGGATTCACCGAGCACGAGCACCGACAGATCATTTTTCAGCAGTCGCGCGATCATCCGGTAGACGTCCTGCATCGCCGGGCTGCGGCCGACCAGCGGCAGGCTTTCCTCGTCCATCGACGGTTCAAGTGGCTGGATATTCTTCGGCTTCAGTGCTTGCCCGACGACTTCGACCAGTTCGTCGAGATCAAAGGGCTTGGGCAGATATTCAAATGCTCCGGTCTCCGATGCCCGCACCGCGGTGTTCAGCGTATTCTGGGCGGAAATGATGATGATCGGGATATCCGGATGGGTCGCCTTGACGCTGGCGAGCGAGGAAATCCCGTCACCCTCGCCCTCGCCCAGCCCGACATCGGTGAGCAGCAGATCATAGCGGCTGCTCGACATCAGCGCGTCGCGCTCGGCGATCGATTTGCAATTCTCGACTTCATAGCCCTCGGCGCGCAGGGCGGTGATGATGACATGACTGACCGACAGATCGTCTTCCACCAATATGATTTTTTCTTTGGCCATGATTATGTCCTGACGTCAGTTTTTCGGAGCAACGGGAAGAAACAGGGTGAACCGGCTCATCTCGTCCTGATTTTCGCGGTCATAGCGGATGCGCCCGTTCATATCGCGCATCAGTTTTTTCACCAGAGCGAGGCCGAGCCCCTGCCCTTCTTTCTTGGTCGAGACGAAGGGCGAGAAAATTTCCCGCTCCAGCTCCGCCGGAACGCCCGGGCCATTGTCGCAGACCATGATCTGGATCGGCAGCCGGACCGCCGCCGTTTGGCCCTGCGCCGACAGGGATGCGCCAAAGCTGTAGCGGGTGATGATCCGGATTTCCGGATTGGGCAGATGTTTGGTCGCATCGACGGCATTGGCCAGCACATTGGTCAATACCTGCATCATCGCATCGGGGTCGATCAGGGCATCGGGCAAGGAAGGATCGAACTTGTCATTGATCTTCACCGCCTGGCCGGTTGCCGCCTCGATCGAACGCCGCGCGCGATCGATCAATGTGTGGATGTTGACCGCCTTGGTCTGCGCCGGCTGATTGGACGACAGGGTCTGCATCCGGTTGAGCAGATTGACCACCCGCTCCACTTCTCCGGTGATCATCTGGGTCAGCGGTTTCTGGCTCTCGTCGAGCTGGCGGTCGAGCAATTGCGCCGCGCCCTTTATCGCCGCCAGCGGATTTTTAATCTCGTGGCTGAGAATGTCCGGCGCGCGGATGGCGAGATTGGACGGATCATTATTCTCGTTCTCGAGAATCGGGCCATCCTGCGGCATCGGCGACAGGGATATTAGCCGCCATTCGGAATCCGAAGCCAGGGGGTGAATGTCAAAATCGACAATGCCCAGCTTGCGGTCATCGCCGGAGATCATCACCCCACGCGCGGTCAGGCTGATGTCCTGCTCGGTAAGCGCCGCATCCAGTCTCGGATCGGAGAAGTGCAGGACGTGATCGATCTTGCGGCCGATCAGATGTTTGGCACTGGTCCCGAACAGGGCCTCGCCGGATGGATTGATCCGGGTTACGATATGATCCGAGTCGACGACCAGCAAAGCATGGCTGAGCCCCGCCAATATTTGCTCAGCCGGAGGGATACCGTCCATCAAGCAGCGGCTTGATTCAGCCAGGGCGTATAAAATTCCTCAAGCATTTCCAGCACAATATGAGGATCGGCCTCGCTATTCGCCCGATTGCGGAATTCCGCCGAACCGGTCAGCCCCTTGGTATACCAGCCGATATGTTTGCGCGCGACTTTGACCCCGACATCTTCGCCATAGAGCTTCAGCATGTCGCGATAATGTTCGTTGAGTATCGCATATTGGGTAGCAATATCCGGATCAGGCAGACGCTCTCCGGTTTTGAACCAATGCATGAACTGACCCAATAGCCAGGGTTTGCCATAAGCGCCGCGTCCGATCATTACGCCATCAGCACCGCTTTGCTCGAGCGCCATCTGTCCATCTTCGATGGAGCAAATATCGCCGTTGACGATCACCGGCAGGGAAACCGCCTGTTTGACGTTGCTGACAAATTCCCAGTCTGCACTGTCGCGATACATCTGGCAGCGAGTCCGCCCGTGCACGACAATCATTTTCGCACCGAGATCTTCGGCAATATGCGCCAGTTCGGGCGCATTCAGGCTCTGATGATCCCAGCCCATCCGCATCTTGACGGTGACCGGAACATTGACCGCCTCGACCGTTGCCTTGATCAGCGACGCCGCCAGAGGAAGATCGCGCATCAAAGCGGAACCGGCATCGCCGTTGACGACTTTTTTCACCGGGCAGCCCATGTTGATGTCGATTATTTGCGCACCGCGATCTTCATTCAGCTTTGCGGCGTCGGCCATAATAGCGGGATCACAGCCGGCAAGTTGCATCGATACCGGCTCTTCGGTCGCGTCCCATGCGCATTTCTGCAGCGACTGGCGCGTTTCCCGGATCATCGCCTGGCTGGCGATCATTTCCGTCACATTGAGCCCGGAACCAAATCGCCGGACCAGTTTCCGGAACGGCAAATCGGTGACACCGGTCATCGGAGCCAGAATGACCGGACTTTCAATTTTCAAATCGCCAATGAAGATGGGGTCAAGTTTCATATCTACTGCCTAAATTTTAAGCAGCCTCTATCGACAAATCAATTTCGAGGCAAGAATTGCTTCATCTACTTTCTCGGCGTAGATCGCGATTCATGGTTGAAGCCCCTGATCCCTCCGAACAAACCCATGCACTGATTGTTGCCGCCGGTGTCGGCGCGCGGTCGGGTCTGGACGTTCCGAAGCAGTTCGAGGTCATTGGCGGGAAGCCGATGGTCCGGCACAGCGTCGAGAGGCTTTCAGCCCATCCCGCTATTGACCAGATCTGGATCGTGGTGGCAGCGGGACAGGAAGAACAGTTAAACCAGGCTCTTGGATCCTTTTTCTCCCACAAGATCGTGATCGGCGGCGCCACCCGCCAGCAATCGGTTTACAACGGTCTGATGGCGATCCGGCAGGCCGGAGGCGCCAGAGATATTCTTGTCCATGATGCGGCGCGGCCCTTTGTAGCGGATATGGTGATCGACCGTCTCCTTGATCAATTGAAAATCGCGCCCGCCGCCATTCCGGTGTTGCCCTGCGTCGATACGATGGTGCAACTGAACAACGACCGGCTCGAACGGACGGTTGACCGGAACAGTCTGTGGCGCGTGCAAACCCCGCAAGCATTCGACTTTCTGAAGCTCATTGCTGCCCATGAAAACTTTGCTGCAGGCGATGATGCCAGCGATGACGCGCAGATAATCCTGGCAGCCGGCCATGACGTATCAACGGTAGAAGGCGATGAAGCGCTCAAGAAATATACATTGCCAGCGGATTTCGCCGAAAAAGGGAAAGAGCATATGCGCCAGACACGAACCGGAATGGGCTATGATGTCCACCGACTGGCCGCAGGTGAAGAATTGTGGCTGGGTGGCGTTGAAATCGAACATGACAAAGGCCTGTCCGGGCATAGCGATGCCGATGTTCTGCTGCACGCGCTGACCGATGCTTTGCTTGGAACAATTGCAGCCGGCGACATTGGTGACCATTTTCCACCTTCGGACCCACAATGGCGCGGCGTCGCCTCGTCGCGGTTTGTCGAACATGCGACCGCGCTCATCGCGGAAAAAGGCGGCATCATCCAGAATGTCGACATGACAATTATCTGCGAAGCCCCCAAGATCAAGCCGCACCGGGATGCCATTCGGGAGAATATTGCAACCATGCTGAACCTTGACCAGGATAGGGTGAGCGTTAAGGCGACGACGACCGAAGGTCTGGGCTTCGCCGGGCGTAAGGAAGGCATAGCGGCGCAAGCCATTGCTACGATTATATTGGAAGGATAGAAGAGTGAAAAAGCTTGCTTGCTGCGTGACCTTGCTCAGTGCGTTCAACATGGGCGCCGCTCAGGCTGCAGAAACGAAAGCCTGCGTATCTTCCGAACAAGCCAACGCCATATTCACCTATATCCTGCCGGTGGTTTTCGATGCTGCCGGATCAAAATGCAGTCCGTATCTGGACAAGAATGTTGCATTGATGCAGCAAGAATCTGAATCCTATCAGAAATATGTCATTGCTTCAGAGCAGGCCTGGCCGACGGCCAGTAACGGCATCCGGATCATCTTTGGTGATAAAATGCCGGAAAGCATGGATATCGAAGCGGTGCGCCCCTTCATCGACGGTCTCGTCACCGCGATGGTCAGCGACGGGATCAAGCCCAAAAGCTGCTCGATAATCAGCGAGGCCTATACATTGCTGGAACCACTGCCCGCAGCCAATTTCGGCGGTCTGATCGGCTTGCTTATGAAGGTCGGTGCTGAAGGTGACAAGAATCCGCCGATAAATATTTGTGAAACCGGCGCAAAATAGGCTAACCGCACCCCCATGCAAAATCTTCTTCCCCCCGAGCTGGTCACATTGGCTAACAAAGTGATTGAACAGAACCGCAAGATTGGCAGGCGGATCACCGTCGCCGAAAGCTGTACCGGTGGTCTGGTCGCCGCGGCGCTGACCGAAGTGGCCGGTAGCAGCGATGTATTCGATTGCGGTTTCACTACCTATTCCAACGATGCCAAGCAGAATATGCTCGGCGTGAGCGGTGACTTGCTCGAGACATTCGGTGCGGTTTCAATCGCGGTTGCCTGGGAAATGGCACAGGGCGCTCTGGGCCGCTCCGGTTGTGATGTCTCTGTTGCCATTACCGGCGTAGCCGGACCAGGTGGTGGTTCCGAGAAAAAGCCGGTTGGGACTGTCGTCTTCGCCAAGGCGGAAAAGGGCAAAAGCGTCGATGACGTTGTTGCCGACCGCAAGAATTTTGGCGATGATAAAAGCCGTGCCGATATCCGGCTTCAGGCTGTGCTGGTCGCGCTCGAACTGCTGCTGCCCGACGAAAGCGAGTAGCTGCTACCGTATATTTCGCCAGCGCGTTCGACAAAGGCACCGGTCATCTTGTTCAAGGCCTTGGCGAACATCTGGCCTGCCAGTTTCTCGAACATCCGGTTTTTGAAGGTGAATTCGACGTAAAAGTCGACATGGCAGCCGCCGCTCTCGCGGGACCGGAAACGCCATTCATTGTGCAACTGCTTCAGCGGACCATCGAGATAATCGACATCGATCGACCGGTTGTGCGCCTTGATCACCCGAGACGAGAATTGCTCGCGCAGGCCCTTGAAACCGACCAGAACATCGGCAAGCATTTCGGTTTCGCTATTGGCCCGGATCCGCGTGCCGACCACCCAGGGCAGGAATTCCTGATAGCGACCGACATCGGCCACCAGCGCGTACATTTGTGCAGCGCTGTAAGGCAGATCGCGGGTTTCCCTATGGACGGGCATTCGAAGCACCCGAACGCGCCAGTTTTTCTTCACGCGCCTGACGCATTTTGGCGAAATCCTCGCCAGCATGATAGCTGGAGCGGGTCAGCGGGCTCGAGGCGACCAGCAGAAAGCCCTTTGCACGGGCAACTGAAGCATAAGCGTCAAAGGCTTGCGGCTTGACGAATTCGCTGACTTTCACATGTTTTGTCGTCGGCTGGAGATATTGGCCCATGGTCAGGAAATCGACATCGGCGCTGCGCATGTCGTCCATTACCTGATGTACTTCGAGTCGCTGCTCGCTCAGACCGAGCATGACACCCGATTTGGTGAAGATCGACGGATCGAGCCGTTTGACCTGTTCGAGCAGACGCAGCGACGCATAATAGCGCGCGCCGGGGCGGATCGTAGGATAGAGCCGGGGAACGGTTTCGAGGTTGTGATTGTAGACATCGGGACGCGCCGCGACGATCGCTTCGACCGCTGCTTCGGTCTTGTTGCGGAAATCCGGGGTCAAAATCTCGATCGTCGTTTTCGGTGTCGTCCGTCGCAAGGCCTCGATCACCTTGACGAACTGGCTGGCGCCGCCGTCGGCGAGATCATCGCGGTCGACCGAGGTCACGACAATATGCTCGAGCCCCAGCTTGGCGGCGGCATCGGCTGTATGTTGCGGCTCCAGCGCGTCCACCGGCATCGGCATGCCGGTCTTGACGTTGCAGAAGGCACAGGCACGGGTGCAGACATCGCCGAGAATCATCACGGTCGCGTGCTTCTTGGTCCAGCATTCGCCGATATTGGGGCAAGCGGCCTCTTCACAGACGGTGTTAAGTTTATGCTCGCGCATCAAGGCGCGGGTTTTCTCGAATTCGGCACCCATCGGGGCTTTGACGCGAATCCAGTCGGGCTTGCGCAGGCGCTCTGGGGGGCTATCGGGCGTGGTGATCTTGGTGATTTCGTTCATTTCTATCAGATAGCGATGGAAAACCGCTCTTGCCACCCCCAAAACCGGTGATATGGATCGAAACATGACAAAATTCACCGATCTGCTCGATGGCTATCGCCGCTTCCGTTCCGACCAATGGCAGACGCAGCGCAAACGCTGGGATGAACTCAAGGAAGGCCAGAGCCCTAAGGTGATGATCATCGCCTGCAGCGACAGCCGCGTTGATCCCACGCAGATTTTCGACACCAACCCCGGCGAGACCTTCATTGTCCGCAATGTGGCCGCTCTCGTTCCGCCGTTTGAAACGACGCCCGGGCAGCATGGCGTATCGGCCGCGCTCGAATTTGCCGTCCAGTTTCTCAAAGTCGACGAAGTGGTGGTCATGGGTCACGGCAGTTGCGGCGGCTGTGCAGCGGCACTGTCCGAGCAGATGAAGGATATGCCGCACGGCAAAGGCGGCTTTATCGCCGACTGGATCACCCTGCTCGACGGCGCCCGGGCCAAGGTTGCCCATGATCATGGCGACTTGAGCGGAGCCGAAGCGCAACTGGCGATGGAGCATGAAGGCATTCGCACCAGTCTTGCCAATTTGCGGACCTTCCCCTGCATCCAGGAGAAAGAGGCCGATGGATCGATTCGCCTGATCGGCGCCTGGTTCGCGATTGCCGAAGGCAAGCTGCATGTGCTAGACGAAGAGAGCGATAAATTCGCCGCTGTGGACTGAAAAATCAGATTGTTTCAGTGATTTCAAAGATGTGAGTCTGACTCTTCAGGATGTGTCGAATCTTTTTTGGAGCAGACGTCAGCCTGATCTTTACAAACTTTACAGTGTTATGAAAAGAAATCCCTTCCCCTTCACCCTCGCGGGAGAAGGATCACGATTAAATAATTCCTCGTGATTCTGGGCAGCATCGACCACACGATCCCAGCATGAAAATTGTCAAAGAGCCTCGCCCAGCCTAATCCATGTGCCGTGTTGTAGGATAGCATTTTTCTACTTGAACGCCCTCCCCTGGCGGTCCATCTTGATCGGATGAACCAACATAATGACAATATCGCTCTGCTGATCGATTCCGATAACGCCAGTCACAATGGCCTTGATCCCGTGCTCACCGCGCTGGCCGAACTGGGCACGGTGAATATCCGCCGCGCCTATGGCAACTGGCGCAAGCAATCGCTCAAGGGCTGGGTTGATATCCTCCACAAATATGGCATCGAGCCGCAGCAGCAGTTCGACATGACCAAGGGCAAGAATGCCACCGACATGAAAATGACCATCGACGCGATGGACCTGCTGTTCCGCGGCAATGTCACCGGTTTCGGGATCATGAGCAGCGACAGTGACTTCATGCCGCTGGCGATGCGCATCCGGCAGGAAGGCCTGCCCGTCTATGGTTTCGGTAGCGCCAAGACACCGGAAGCCTTCAAGCAGGCATGCAGTCGCTTTATCGACGTCGATGCGCTGATCAAGGCGGACAAGCGCCATCGGATCGGAGGCAGGAGTGACGTCAAGCCGTCAGCCAAACCGGAAACCGCAAGCGGCTCAGGCGAGAGCAACGGCGGCAAGGTCGACGACGAACTGCTCAACCTGCTGATCGACGCCTATCAGGCCACCAAACGCGACGCCGAGGGCTATGCCAGCCTCAGCGAAGTCGGCAAGATTGCCGGCAACCGGTCGAGCTTCGATGTACGCAACTATGGTTTCGCGCGGCTTTCGGAAATGTTTGAAGAGGTTCCGAACTTTCAGACGAAACGCGCTGAAAACGGGCAGTTATTTGTGAAACGGTTGCGGTGAGTGCTTCTTCTCCCGTGCGGGAGAAGGATACAAAGCCTTATGAGCAAAGCGAATTAGGCGACGTTGGATGAGGGCGTTTCGATCTCCGAAGCGCAGAACGCCCTCATCCAGCTTCGACTAGGCAGCAAGCTGCCAAGTCTGCACATCCTTCTCCCTCACGGGAGAAGGTACACATTAACCGCCTCGGCCAGACGAAGCGGCCTCTCCAAAAGGCAGGTGGTGACTCCCTGCCCAAAATCGTTATGTAGAGCGAATGCAAACCGGAGCCCTGATTTCACTCGCCCTATATTTCGTCGGCATGTTGGCCATCGGCTTTTACGCCTGGCGCAAATCCACCGACAGTAGCGAAGGCTATTTGCTGGGGGGACGAAATCTCCATCCGGCCGTCGCCGCGCTGTCTGCCGGCGCGTCCGATATGTCGGGCTGGCTTTTGCTCGGCCTTCCCGGAGCACTTTATGCGGCGGGACTGGTCGAGGTCTGGATCGGGATCGGGCTATTCGCCGGTGCTCTGGTCAACTGGATCGTCGTCGCGCCGCGATTGCGCGAGCAGACCGAGCGCATGGGCAACTCCCTCACCATCCCCGAGTTTCTCGCCAACCGCTTTCCTGACAAGGCCCTGGCCTTGCGCGTAACATCGGCGATCATCATCGTCCTGTTCTTCGCGGTCTATACGGCAGCCGGTCTGGTCGGCGGTGGCAAATTGTTCGAGACCAGTTTCGCCGGCCTGTTCGGCGACACCGGCATGAGCGACTATATGACCGGCATCTGGCTAACCGCAGGCGTGGTTCTTGCTTATACAATGGTTGGCGGCTTTCTTGCCGTCAGCCTGACCGATTTTGTTCAGGGATGTATCATGGTGGTTGCGCTGGTGCTGATGCCGATCGTGGTGTTGACCGACGAAGGCGGGATCAGCGCGGTTTCCGAGACTCTTCAAGGGGTTGACCCGAATTTCCTCAGCCTGACCGCTGGCCTGTCCTTCATCGGCTTTCTCTCCGCCGTAACCTGGGGACTCGGCTATTTCGGCCAGCCGCATATCATTGTCCGTTTCATGGCGATCCGCTCGATTCCCGACGTCGCCAAGGCGCGGACCATCGGCATGAGCTGGATGGGCGTGGCATTGCTCGGCGCAATCGGCGTCGGCATCACCGGGCGCGCCTATGTCGAGATGAACGGACTGGCGCTCGAGGATCCCGAAACCATCTTCATATTGCTGGCCAACACATTATTCCACCCGCTGATCACCGGCTTCCTGCTCGCCGCCCTGCTGGCCGCGATCATGAGCACGATCAGCTCGCAATTATTGGTCTCGTCGAGCTCGCTGACCGAGGATTTCTACCGCCTGTTCCTGCGTAAGAACGCCAGCGAGCGGGAAACCGTCAATGTCGGGCGGTTGTTCGTCGCGCTGGTGGCCTTGGTCGCGATCTATATCGCGCGCGATCCCGACAGCAAGGTGCTGGGACTGGTGTCAAACGCCTGGGCAGGCTTTGGTGCGGCGTTCGGGCCGTTGATCCTGCTGTCGCTGACCTGGAAGCGGATGACTGGTGCTGGCGCAGTGTCGGGACTGGTGATTGGTGCTGGCGTGGTGATCCTGTGGATCGCTATGGGCTGGAACAAGGAGTTTCTGGGTGGTCCCGGGGTTTACGAGATCATTCCGGGGTTTGCGGCGGCGCTGGCGGCGATCGTCGGGGTTAGTCTGGCCGGGAAACCGACCGCTACCGCTTGATACTGACGGTCATTTATATCTGAAAAGATTGCGCTCTCCTTCTCCCGTGAGGGAGAAGGATGTGAAGACTTGCGAACTTGTTCGCTAGTCGTAGCTGGATGAGGGTGTTCCACATTCCAGAGGGCCGAATGCCCTCATCTAACGCCGCCTGATCGCTAAAGCGATAAGGCTCTGTATCCTTCTCCCTCACGGGAGAAGGTGAATGAGGGGATGTTGGGAGAGAAGCGTCTTACCAAAAGAGCCCGTGCTCTGCGCCGCGATATGACCGGCGTTGAACGCAAGCTCTGGTCTCGTCTCCGCAACCGGCAACTAGAGAACACCAAATTTGTGAGACAATTTCCCATCGGCCCTTATGTCGCTGACTTTGCCGCAAGGAGCCTCAGTCTGGTGATCGAACTCGATGGCGGCCAGCACAGCCCAAGCAAGGATGCCGAGCGCACCAAGGTCATCGAAGCCCACGGCTATCGCGTCATCCGTTTCTGGAACAACGACGTGATGGAGAATGTTGAAGGTGTATTGGAGACGATAGTCAGGGAAGTACACAACGCCAGAGGCGAATAATCCCCCTCCCCCACAAGGGAGAGGGTTGCGAAGACTTGGCAGCTTTCTGCCTAGTCGCAGCTGGGTGAGGGATCACAGCCGCCAAAAGATGCGCACCCAAACCACCGTCAGAACACCCTCATCCAACTCCGGCTAACTCGCTACGCGCGCAAGCCTCCTTATCCTTCTCCCTCACGGGAGAAGGGTTCAACGTTTTCCGCTTTCGCTTCGTCGAACCATTAATCGTCCGCGCTGTCCTCGATCTGGTGCATGTCCGCGTCAGATAGACCAAAATGATGGCCAACTTCATGAATCACAACATGCTGGATCAACTTGTCCAGTTCGACACCGGTCGCTTGCATCTCATTTAGCAATGGGCGTCGATAGAGAGTGATCCGGTCCCCCTGCCCGTTGGGTATGGACCAAGGTGATTTCTCACCAACCGGGACACCCTGATAGAGACCGCAAAGTTGAAAAGGACTGCCCAACCCGAAATGGTCGAGAATTTCCTGTGAAGGCCAGTCGTCAATTCGCAGCACGATATCGCCCAGATAATCAGCAAAGGGCGAGGGAATATCTTTGAACGCCTTTCGGGCCGTACGCTCAAATTCCTCAATTGCTGTGGGATCGTTCATGCTCTCAAGATTGTGAGCCTCAACTCTGATAACAAGAGATGTCAGTAGTTAATTGGCCGATTCTGACAATCTCACGAACTCACAGCGGGAATGGCCGGAGCTTTCGCAATCGCAGCCAATCCCCTGTGATATAATTATCGCGTCAATTTCTTGTAAGCCACCCGTGTAGGCCGATCCGCCGCATCACCCAGACGACGGCGCTTGTCCTCTTCATAGCTCTCGAAGTTTCCTTCAAACCACTCCACATGACTGTCACCTTCGAAAGCCAGGATATGGGTTGCAAGCCGATCGAGGAAGAAGCGGTCATGCGATATGACCACGGCGCAGCCGGCGAAGGTTTCCAGCGCGTCTTCCAACGCGCGGAGCGTTTCGACGTCGAGATCGTTGGTGGGCTCATCGAGCAGCAGCACGTTGCCGCCCTCTTTCAGCATCTTGGCGAGATGGACGCGGTTGCGTTCACCGCCGGAGAGCTGGCCGACCTTCTTCTGCTGGTCGACGCCCTTGAAGTTGAACGCGCCGACATAAGCGCGGGTCTGGACTTCATTCTTGCCGAAGGTGAAATAGTCGTGGCCGCCGGAAATTTCTTCCCAGATATTCTTCGACGCGTCGAGCGTATCGCGGCTCTGATCGACATAGCCGAGCTTCACCGTTTCACCGAGTTCCAGCGTACCGCTATCCGGGGTTTCCTGACCGGTGATGATCCGGAACAGGGTCGTTTTACCGGCGCCGTTGGGGCCGATGATGCCGACAATACCGCCCGGTGGCAGCGAGAAGTCGAGATTTTCGAACAGCAGTTTATCGCCATAAGCCTTGGTCAGGCCGTTGGCCTCGATCACCTTGGAGCCGAGCCGTTCCGGGGTCTGGATCAGGATCTGCGCCTTGCCGATCACCCGGTTTTCCTGCGATGCAACCAGATCGTCGAAAGACTTGATACGCGCCTTGGACTTGGTCTGCCGCGCCTTAGGGCTTTGCCGCATCCACTGCAGTTCGTTGTCGATTGCCTTCTGGCGGCTTTTGTCTTCGCGTTCTTCCTGCGCCAGACGTTTCGACTTGTTGTCGAGCCAGCTGGAATAATTGCCTTCGAACGGATAGCCCTTGCCGCGATCCAGTTCGAGCACCCAGTTCACCACATTGTCGAGGAAATAGCGGTCATGGGTGACGAGAATGACGTTGCCGGCATAGTCGATCAGATGCTTTTCGAGCCAGGCGACGCTTTCGGCATCGAGATGGTTGGTAGGCTCATCGAGCATCAGGATTTCCGGCTTGTCGAGCAGCAGGCGACAGAGCGCAACGCGGCGCTTCTCGCCACCGGAGAGATCGGTCACCGGACTGTCACCGGGAGGGCAGCGCAAGGCTTCCATCGCAATTTCCAGCTGGTTGTCGAGGGTCCAGCCGTCGACTGCGTCGATCTTTTCCTGCAGTTCGCCCATTTCTTCCATCAGCGCGTCAAAATCGACGTCTTCCGGCGGATCGCCCATGATCGTGGAAATTTCATTGAAGCGCGCGACCAGATCGGCGACTTCGCGGACGCCGTCCATGACGTTTTCCTTGACGGTCTTGGTCTCGTCGAGCTGCGGTTCCTGCGCCAGATAGCCGACGCGAATGCCCTCGCCTGCCCATGCCTCACCCTGAAATTCGTCATCCTGGCCAGCCATGATCTTCATCAATGTCGACTTACCGGCGCCGTTCTTGCCGATGATGGCAATCTTGGTGCCGGGCAGAAATTGCAGATGGATATTGTCGAGAACCGGCTTTGGCGCTCCGGGGAAAGTCTTGGTCAGACCTTTCATGACATAGCTATATTGGACGGCCATTTTATATTCTTTCTTATTCAATATCGTTAGCCCTGAACCTGTCGAACGCGCCGATCGTTCGGCATGTTTCGGCAAGCACAGCATTAACGGGAAATAGGGCTTGTTTGATGGACCATGTAGCTATTCCGCCCGCCTGTCGCAAGGGACCATTGGTCAGGCTATTGGCAAACGGCAAAAGGCGGGTTAGTCAGCGTCCATGAGAAAAATATCCACCCTGCTCGCTGGCGCGTCCGCGCTGTTTCTGTCCACCGCCGCTCTGGCCGACAATCATGATCCGATGATGCTGCAGGCCAAAGCGCTGCAGGATGATGTCGCTTATGACATTATTGAAGGACTGACCACCGAAGTGGGGCCACGGCAGGCAGGCACGGAAGCCGAAGCGCGTGCGCGGGACTGGGCGGTTGCCAGGCTGAAGGCGCTCGGTTTCGACAATGTCCGCAACGAGCTGTTCATGATGCCGACCTGGGTGCGCGGCGATGAAACGGCGGCGGTGGTCGCGCCTTATCCGCAGAAGCTGTTTGTGACCGCACTCGGCAATAGTGCCAGCACAGGCGACAAGGGGATTACGGCCGA
The DNA here is from genome assembly GCF_976973735.1 of Parasphingorhabdus sp. NYA22. Classification (NCBI taxonomy): domain Bacteria; kingdom Pseudomonadati; phylum Pseudomonadota; class Alphaproteobacteria; order Sphingomonadales; family Sphingorhabdaceae; genus Parasphingorhabdus; species Parasphingorhabdus sp. NYA22. Next base: position 2,176,875 of record NZ_OZ333477.1, read on the forward strand.
GGTCGCCTATTTCGACTCTCTCGAGGCGCTGAAGGCGGTTCCCGATGGCAGTCTGGCCGGCAAGATCGCCTTTGTAACTCACAATATGCACCGGACGCAGGATGGCTCCAGCTATAGCGCGTTCGGTCCGGTTCGCTGGTTTGGACCTTCGATTGCTTCGCAAAAAGGTGCGGCGGCCTATGTCATCAAGTCGATCGGAACCGATTATCACCGCAATCCCCACACCGGCAGCACCGGTTTTGGCGAAGGCGTCAAGCCGATCCCGGCGGGTGCTTTGTCCCTGCCCGATGCCGATAATCTCGAACGGATGGTCAAGCTGGCGCGCAAATTGGGCAAGCCGGTGACGATGAATCTGGTGCTGACGCCGATGAATATCGGTCAGCAGGAATCGGGTAATGTTATCGCCGAAGTGGTCGGGCGTGACCCGAATCTGCCGATGATATTGATCGCCTGCCATCTCGACAGCTGGGACCTGGCCACTGGCGCATTTGATGATGCTGCCGGTTGCGGGATCATTGCCGCCGCTGCGAAGAATATCAAGGACCACGGCCAGCCGCTGCGCACTATCAGGTTGCTGTGGGCTGGCGCGGAGGAAGTCGGCATCTGGGGCGGCAAGGCTTATCGCGATGCCCATCGTGACAAGAAACACGCCATCGCCATGGAATCGGATTTTGGCGCGGACAATGTCTGGCGGGTGGAATATACTCTGCCCGATGGCGCAAAGCAGGTGGAAGATGCAATTTCGTCCAGCCTGCTTAACCTCGGCATTGGTCGCTCTGCCGGTATGGCCGGTGGTGGCGCCGATGTCGGTCCGATCATCAGCGACGGCAATCTCGCGATCATCGATTTGCAGCAGGACGGCAGCCGCTATTTCGATCTGCACCACACGCCGGATGATACGCTGGACAAAATCGACCCGGAACAATTGCGGCAGAATGTCGCGGCCTGGAGCACGGTGCTTTCGATCATAGCGAATAGCGATGCGGACTTCACCATGCCGGCAAAACAATGAGAGCGCTCCCGCTTCTCGGTCTGAGTGCCCTGCTGCTGGCCGCTTGTTCCGAAACGCCGGTCGAGGAAAAGGGCGACGAAGCGATTGCCGAAATGGAAGCGGATATCGAGCAGGACGCGCGCTCGCTCGAAGAAGCGGCTGACGAGGCGGCGAAGGTGATGGCCGAGGATATTGACGCCGAACTGGCCGCTGATGGCATTGCCGATCCGGCTGCGATTTCGGAAACTACTTCGGAGACTAAGGCAAACTAGCCATTAGATCGCTGCGCCAGTCGTGTGGCGATTTGCGGCCCGATCAGCCAACCGGCAAAATTAATGTGGCGCGCAATCCGCCATTTTCCCGGTTCTTCAGGATGATATCACCGCCATGGTCGCGGGCAATGGCGCGGGCTAGCGTCAGCCCCAGACCGGACCCGCCGGTGGCGCGATTGCGCGATGCATCTCCGCGCAGAAACGGCTCGAACATCGCAGCGATCTTTCCCTCGGGGATCCCTGGTCCGTCATCATCCACATGAATCAACAGGCTGCTACCGGACTTTTCCACAGATATATCCGCAGCCTTGCCATAGAGGGTCGCATTGCCGATCAAATTGCGTAGCGCCCGCCGGACCAGAGTCTCGCGAACCGTGGCAATCTGCTTGTCTCCACGCTGATAGCGGACGTCCTGACCGAGATCGGTAAACTCGTCGACGACGGTTTCGATTAACGAGCGGATGTCGACCGGATCAGACTGTTCGGTCGAGCGCCCCAGCCGGGCAAGCGACAATATATCCTCGAGCATGCTGTTCATGTCTTCGATGCCCGCGACCATCCGTTCGCGCTCGGCCTCGTCCTCGACGCTTTCGACGCGCACCCGCAGCGCCGCCAGCGGTGTCCGCAGATCATGACCGATGGCGCCCAGCATGACGTCTTTCTCTTCGATCATCCTTGTGACGCGACCGCTCATGTCATTGAATGCCCGGATCAGTTCCCTAGTGTCGGGTGGCCCCTGCTCTTCCAGCGCTTTGGTCGTGCCGGGCTGGAAAGACTGTGCTCCGGCGGTGAGCGATTTGAGCGGGCGCGAAATATAGCGCCCGAGCAGAATCAGCGGGATCAGCATCAGCAGATAGATGGTGAATGTCTGGAATAGCAGGGTCCGGACCAGCAAGGGTGTGCGCTCTCGTACAGCCGAAGCGATGCTCACCCACTGGCCGTCGGCCTGCTGCGCCGAAATGATCACGAAACCCTTGGTCTCCGGGGTATTTTGGTCACCGCCCATCGACCGGTTGATAGGATCGTTACGCCACTCGCCGCGATTGGCACCAATCACATAGCCAGTCATATCGGTCGTCAGATCGCGGATTGAAGTCGCACGAATATCCGAAAATCCGATGCCCATATTGGCAAAGGCCTGACCGGCGCGCGCTTCCAGCTCCGGTAACCGCCGCATATCGTCGCCAACTGCACTTTCAGGGCTAAATTTAAGCTGCCCCCACCGTCGGGACCGTTTGCCACCGCGGCGCGAGGCCGAGCGATCATTAGTCGTCCGTTCGAAACCATAGGCAATGCGGGCGACCGCAGATGTCGACGCTTCGACCAGATTCTGGTTCTGGGCTCCGCGATAGAGGAGGAAGCTGTTGATACCCTGCGCCAGCAGCAGAATTAGCGCGACGACCAGCAGCAGCTGGCCGACCAGGCTGTTAGGCCATAGACGTTTCACAGGGATTTAACCTCTCCGGCCAGCACATAGCCGCCGCCCCACACGGTCTTGATAATTTCCGGATTTTTCGGATCGCTCTCGATTTTGCGCCGAAGCCGGCTTATCTGGTTGTCAACGGCGCGGTCGAACGCATGGGCCTCGCGGCCTTGGGTGATGTCGAGCAACTGGTCGCGGTTGAGCACTTTGCCGGCACGGGACACCAGCGCCAGCAGCATCTGATATTCACCGGTGGAGAGCGAGATATTGACGCCATCGGCATCGATCAGGCTGCGCTTGTCGCATTTGAGCGTCCAGCCGGAAAACTGGTAAGCGCCGCCGGTGGTGCCGTTCTGGCTGGTTCCACCCTTGTCGGCGCGACGCAGGACGACCTTGATCCGCGCAACCAGTTCGCGCGGGCTGAATGGCTTAGTGATATAGTCGTCGGCACCGAGTTCAAGGCCGATGATCCGCTCGGTTTCCTCGGTCTTGGCGCTGATGAAAATGACCGGGATATCGGTCTTGTCGGTGACAAAGCGGCACAGGCTGAGGCCGTCTTCGCCGGGCATCATGATGTCGAGCAGGATGATGTCGAAATCATAGGCGTTGAGCAGTGACCGAGCGACGCTGGCGTCGCTTGCCTGCTGCACTTTATAGCCCTGCTTGATCAGATATTCGGCCAATGGCTCGCGCAATGATGCTTCGTCATCGACCAGCAATATGTGAGTCTTGTTCGTCATCGGATCGCCCTATCACAGGATCTTGAAAAAGGAACGGACCGCCAGCCAATTGGGGGAGAAGGGGGAGATGGCTGACGATCCGTTCGCGAAAAGAGTGGTTCAGGGATTAACCGCCTCTTTTATTCCGTTCGCCACGCTGGCCTTTGTGGGCAGCCTGACGCTCTTCCTTGGTGAGCTTGCCGTCCTTGTTGGCATCGGCTGCGTCGAAACGGGCCAGCGCTGCTGTGGTAAATTCGGCCTTGCTGATCTTCTGATCACCATTGGTGTCGGCATTGCGCATCATTGCCATACCGCCGCCACGTTTGTCGCCTTTGCCGCGCATGCCTTTGCCGCCGCGCTTGCCCTTCATGGACTGGGCTTCTTCCTGGCTGAGCTTGCCGTTGCCGTCCTTGTCGGCGCGGGCAAATTTGGCAGCCTTGCGTTCAGCACGAGCCGATTCCATTTCGGCCTCGCTCAATTCGCCATCGCCGTTGGTATCGGCCTTGGCAAAGCGTTCACCGCGTTTCGATGAACGGTCAGCGCGTTTCGCTTCACGATCTTCCTTGGAGAGATAGCCATCGCTATTCACATCCATCTTGGCAAAGCGGGTGTTCAGCGACGCTGTCATTTCAGCGCGGCTTATGGCGCCGTCTGCATTGGTATCAGCCCGCATGCCGCGGTCACCGGGTGCGGCAACGGCGATTCCGCCAGCCATCAAAAGTGCGGTAGCGCTCGAGATCAAAATTGCTTTTTTCATAATATGTTCCTCATGTTCCTGTTCAGGGAAACGGTTTATCGTTCCGCCATGAATGTTGTTCTAATAGCAACTTGTCGCTGAACTTTGTCAGAACAGACGAAAATTGTCGCAATTTGTAACAATTGGCGGAAACGGTTCATATCCACGACAGATTGCAGCCACGAATGGCGCAAAATTAGCGTGGAAGTGAAGCGGAGCGATACCCCGGGTCAGGAATCCATGATGGTGTAACGGGCTGCACCGGGCAGCTTGCACATGGTCTTCGAGACTTTCAGCTCCTCGCCGTCAACGATCACGATATCGGCGAGCACCATGCACGGCGTGCCGTTGGGCAATGCATTCTTCGACGAGACTGTCGAGCTTCCCGAGACATTTTCGCGGACAGTGCTCTGCCATTCGACCTTCTTGCCGATCTCCCCGCCCTCGGTAGCGACCTGCGTGGCTTCCGCAGCCTGTTCTTGTTCTTCGGGATAGAGCCGGCACGAGGCTGCCTGTGACAGATTGTTGGCGCTATCGACAAGAAAATCGCCGACCAGCGGTATTTTTCTGGTCATGCTCGCCATCCGGTCGGCCATGCCGAACAGGCCTTTGCGCGTTGGCCTGGCTTCCGTCCCGTCCAGCTTTCCCTGTCCGTTCCCGCACAATGTATCGAAAGAACTGGCACCGGTCGGCGCGGCGGCGGCGCTCTGCGGATCTGCGGCGGTGACGGCTTTATCCCCGGATTCTGCCGCGACATCCTGGTCTTCGCTAGCCGTTGCTTCATCGCTTAGCTCTTCCTTGGATTTGCCACCAAAGAAACTGCCGAATTGCGCCGACGCCGGCATTGGCGTTAGAATCACACCCATGCTGGTCGCTATAATCACCAGTTTAGCCCGCTTCAAAACCTCAATATTCATCAAACTCCCTCTCGGCCTGAACCTTAGCCTTGTCAGAAAGCGAAGCAAATGGATTAGGGCCGCATCATGACTCCGGAACAGATTTTACAAAGCGTGATCGGAAAAAATACCGGATTGGTGAACGGCTTCTGTATCAATCCCGTCCGCAGTGATTATCGACGATTGATTTTGTCCAAACGTTTGAAATATGCAGTATTTGATCATTTCCGGGAACCAGATTCGCGGTTCTCGCGTTAAGGATGCAAATACAATTTAGCGGACCATTATTATGACCCCTCAGATTATGATCGTGGAAGATGAGTTTCTCATCGCCATGGAGTTGGAACAAATTGTCGGTAACTTGGGATATGACTGTATCGGCGTAGCCGATGACACGGAATCCGCCCTGAAGCTGGTTGCAAAAAAGCCCGGCATTGCTCTTGTCGACGTCAATCTCAGCGATGGTCCGACCGGACCGATCATCGGAGCGCGTCTGGCCAACGATTTCGGGGTAAAGGTCGTTTTTATCACCGCCAACCCCAGGCTGTTGGGAGACGGTGTCGAGGGAACGCTGGGCGCGGTTACCAAACCCGTCGAGATCGAAGTACTGAAGGATGTACTGAATTATCTGGTAGATGTTTCGAACGACAAGGACGATGTCGAGCCGCCGCCACGAATGAAGCTTTTCGACTGACGCAAGACAAGCCCGCGTTCTAGCTGCCCGACAACCGGGACGCCTGAACCTCCATATTTATCTGCAAACCGGTTGGCAGCCACATTCTGTCAAGCTTGCCACCAAGTTGCTGCGTAACCGACATTTCGACAAGCTTGGAGCCAAATCCTGACTCGGTCGGCGGGCTCGTGATCGGAGCGCCTCCTTTTTCCGACCACTTGAAGACCACCATGTCCTGATCGCGTGATATGGCCAGCTCTACCTGGCCTTCATCGGCGGCCAGTGCGCCATATTTCATCGAATTGGTCGCCAGTTCATGAAAAACAAGGGCAATAGGCGTTGCCGCCCGATCACTCACCGCGATATCACCTCCGGAAATCAGCAACCTGTTGTCCGAAAAAGCCGGATAGGATGCAAATATCTCGGACAGCAGGCGCTGCATCGTGACGTCGCCCATTTCTGCCTGCTCGTTGTCATTATGCGGCCGGACATATTCATGCGCACGCCCGAGAGCAGCTATCCGTCCCTTCAGCGTTTCCGCCGGCTCACGGAAATTCTCGTCCCCGCGCGCGGTCATGCTGATCAGGCCTGAGATGATCGCGAAAATATTCTTGATACGATGGCTCAGTTCCTGACTGAGCATCTCGTTATGGCTCGCCGTCTGCTTCGCGTCTTCGATATCGGTACATGTGCCGATCCATCGCTGGATTTTCTGGTCCGGCCCGATGATCGGCAGCGCCCGCCCCAAAACCCAGCGATATTGGCCGGAGCGATGGCGAAGCCGATATTCGACTTCATAGGGCTCACCGGTTTCCAGACTATGCGTCCATCTTTTCCAGGCTTCCGGCTGATCCTCGGGATGGAACATGTCGGCCCAGGCCTCGCCATCGGTTGATCCGGCGGGCGCTCCGGTAAATTCATACCAGCGGGCATTATAATAATCATGATCGCCGTCGGGCAATGTCGACCAGACCATCTGCGGCATCGTGTCGGCCAGCGCATGGAATGCATCGCCACTCTGTTGCAACGCTCCACGTTCTAGCAATCGGGAGTCATTTGCCTGTCGGTCTTTAAACTCGTTCAACCTGAAATTCTTGATCTGGCTACGGGTCGGCATAATCAGCTTCCACTGTTTGTTGAGACTGAAGCTCAGGTGATATAACAATTCGGGGTACGGCGGCGTAGCCGGGCAATTTAGTCTATTTTCAGAAAATGTAACCAAAACTTTTCGAGTGTATGAAAATTTTTGACTGCTCCTCGTTCGAGGCCGTTCAACACGGATAACCGATCACGCAACGGATTATCCTGTGCAGCGTTGGGAGATAATAAATACTGTTTTCGTGACATATCGGCGTTGACCGCTATTTTCGGTAGGTCGTAACCAACCTGCGCTTTGCCCGGATGGAAAGGATTGTTTCGTGCGTGAGATTGGAATCGTGGGAAGCGGCCCGATGGCGATTTATCTGCTGAAGTATCTTGCTGCCAGCGATGAACCGCTTGCCATCAGCATCTTTGAAGCCTCGTCGACTGCCGGGACCGGCATGCCCTATGACCCTGCCCTCAACGCCGATTACATGCTTTGCAACGCGTTCAGTCGCGAAATCCCGGCACCGGTTCGGCCTCTGGTCGACTGGCTGAAGGACCGTCCGGCCCGCGAGCTCGGCGACTGGGAGTTGTCGGCGCATGACCTGACGGCCCGGGCTTTTTATCCGCGCGTGCTGATCGGTGAATATCTTCATTCACAATTTGGCGATCTATGTAAGAATGCGCGTGCTGCCGGGCACAAGATCAACGTGCTGACGAAATGCCGCGTGACCGATATTGAGGTCGCAGACGGGACGAAGGCTACGGTTCACTGTGAGTCCGGGCAGTCTGCCAAAACCATAGCATTTGACGAAGTCGTGATCGCATCGGGTCACAGCTGGCCGGACGTTCCCGAAATTGACGACGTAAAGCTGGTCTCGCCCTGGCCCTATACCAATATCACCGGGCTGGATCAGGACGATATCGGCGTCCTTGGATCCTCGCTGTCGGCGATCGATATCGTCGTGGCCATCGGCCATGCGCGGGGCGAATTTGCGGAAAGCGGCGACCGGATCAGCTGGTTGCCGAATGATGTGGATGACGCGCTAAAGATCACGATGGTGTCGCATATGGGGATCATGCCGGAGGGTGATTTCTATTATCCATTTCCCTACGAGCCGCTGACCTGCCTCACACAGGAGGCCATTGACGAGGAGATCGCCCGCGGGCCGGATGGACTGCTCGATCGCGTATTCGCGCTGCTCTGCGATGAACTGGATGCCGCCGATCCGGACCATCTGGCCGGCCTGCCTGAAACCGCACGGACTGTAGAGGGATTTGCATCGGCCTATTTCTCCCGTCGGCGCGAGCTTGGCGGGCTGCGTTCGGTAAAGCGGGATCTGGCTGGAGCGCGCGAGACGATGCGGCGCAAGGAGACCATCCCCCATCGCTATGCCCTGCTCCGCGGTCACGAAGCGTTCGACCGGATATTACGCGAACTGACGGAAGCGGATTATGCGCGTTTTCTCGACCATCTCATGCCTGTTTTTGCCGATTGCTATGCGGCAGTTCCGCATCTTTCTCTGGCGCGGGTCATTGCGCTTCATGATGCCGGTGTGCTCGAGCTTGTGGCGACCGAAGAAGGTGCTGAATTTTCGCAGACGGAAAATGGCGATATTGCGGTGGAGACCGAAGATGGCACCGCCAGATTTGACGTCATGGTGGATGCGCGCGGACAGGCTCCGGCAAGTCTGACGGAATTACCATTCCCGGGACTGGTAGAGGCCCTGCGCGCGCCCGACGAGCCACTGTTACAGCCGTTTGCGCTGGACTTCGCCACGGATAAAGCAAGCCGGATCCATTGCCTGGCGCTGCCGCAAATATTGGAACGTTATCCGTTTTCGCAGGGACTGGTGGAATGTTCCCGCCACGCACGGCGTGTCGCTGAAGATATATTGGGTGATCGGGCGGATGGCTGAAGAAAATTCTGTGCGGACTGGCGTGAACTGATCTTGGTGATGGAGCGGGTGAAGGGATTCTGCTCCACATTCCCAAAACTCTGTAAGCCGCACAAAACCTAGGTTTATATGAGTTCGAAATCTATATGTATCCTGCTATGTGAGAAGGTCAAGGACCAATTTATATTGCGGCTTACAAAGGGCCAAACTTGTTTGCTGAACACTTTCACAAGCCTAACCAGAACCGCACAGTCCGCAATTGGCCCAACTACAGTCGGCCCGAAATGCGCCCAATTGTCGTCATTCCCAAGGTCGACGCACGTTCCTGAAAGCTGCCATTGCCTGAAGTCAATGCGGTCAAATCATAATGTCCGAAACTGGGTGGGAAGCTGACGTAGGCGTGAGCGGAATTGTGCGACAGTAATCATACTTCTCCTTGCGGAACGGTAGTTAACACATCGAATTTTCGGCAGACTGATTTTTTAAAATGCCTAATCGCCTGTTTGGCCGATTAGCAGCGCTTTGAATCGTAAGAATTTGTTCGCCTTTGCAATCCATATACAGCCAAGAACTTTCGGCGACGTTTGCACAGGCGGCCAAACGCAAATTAAAGAGGCAGGATGACGCAAGATTTCGAAATTGAGGTGTCGGCTAGCCGTGATCGCTCTCAATGGTTTTGGGCAGCAACTCTTACTGTTTTTTTCGCGATGCATGCTGCGCTCATAATAATCGGTGCATCAATCTTTGTTTTGCCAATTATCTTTTTTCTTACCGGTTTCCATTTTGCTAGAAAATCTTGGTCAGTTGCCACTTCACTTTTTCTCGCGGCGTGTTTCATGGTTTTTGTGCATGTAATCGTGCCTTTACCCAGCCAAGTAATCGCGCATTATCGAATGCAGACTTACGCGCTGCATCCGGTGGGTGAACATAGCATTGTATCGAACCCTATTAAGGTAAAAGGGAATGTCAGCGTTGAATGGCACGATTCTACTGTGTCCGGTAAAACTCGATTCCAGCGAGGCGTCAGCTGTGATAATTTCTGCAAGACTCTGCTCTACCAAAACGACGTTGTCACAGTCACTATGGCCAACATTGAGCCTTTATCGGATACGGAATTGCGACGGGGCGAGGCTGGTCGCATCATTACGTCAGCAACGTATCGAAGAAGGGCTGAGGTCGATTGTCAAACGATCACTCATCCCAATCGCGTTGAGTTCCTCAACAGAACTTCTTGGGAGTCACTCCGAAACCGATGTTACGAGCTGTCGAAAAAAGTATCGAACTCTGACTATTTAATCCGTCATGGTTTATGGTCGATCAATCAGCCAGTGACTGCACACGGACAGCCGATTGATTTGAGGGCAGCTCGCGAGGGCAACGAGTTCGTTGCAGAGTTTGAAGAGGTTCGCGGACCGTCCGGCCAACTCGACTATCGTAGATACTGCACTGAACTTTATCCTATCGCGCCGATCCTGTTTTTCCGTCAAACGCACTACGTTGGGGAGGGCCTAGGCTTTGAGCTTAAACGTGAAAAGGTGGCCACAGAGTGGTATTGCGGGAATTTCGAAGCTCTGTTTTGATCTCAATCCCTTTTTGTCGGCTTCTGGGGCGTTTGCAGACCAGCCGCTTCCATTTCCCATCTAATCCCTTCGAATGGCAACAAGTGGGTGGAAAGCGGTCATTCGCGGGATCGCATGATCGAGGTCCGCTAGGTTTAGAAGCAGACCCGTGCCTGACGGATCAGGCAGGAAAATGAATTCCGCACAGTTTGTTGCCATCGGGATCACGAAAATAGGCCAGTTCGATGGTGCCCATGGAGGCAGTTTCGCGCGGTCCTGGCGGAGCTTCGATCGAGGTTCCGCCAGCGGCAACGGCGGTATCGTGAAGCTGCTTAACCTGCTCGGGCGAGTCGCAGGAAAAGGCGACTGTGCTGCCGTTGGCGACGCTTGCCGGTTCGTCGTTGATCGGCTGGCTGACGATGAAGTTGGTTCCGTTGCCGTTATTGTAGATCAGACGGGTATGGCCGCTGTCGGCGATGTTCCGCGTCCCTTCCCCTGCACCCAAGGTGCCGAGCACCGTGTCGTAGAAGCGCTTGGATCGTTCAATGTCGTTCGATCCGACCATGGTGTGAAAAAGCATGCATACTCTCCTTAAGGCTGATCGACTTCCGATCGCCATTAGCGGTCTCACCTAACAGGCACGTAACCCGCAGTCACCCCCGGCCCTCGGAATGTCCGCTATTGGGGCGTTAGCGGTCATCGCGGTGTTCAACGGCTCAATGTTCGCTTGCCATCGATAATTTTCCACGAGCACCTGTCGGCGATACTGTCATCACCGCGCAGACCCTCTCAATATCCTTTCCTCTGTCCATCTGACGACAGCTGATGGAGCATTCTCTGAACGGCAATCGGGTCTTCCTTCCGCTGTTCTTCAATTTTCGGCGCCAGTTCCGGATGGAGCGCCGCCAATTTTTTGCGAGATACCTGAAGATCCATCGCATCCGTATCCGTCTGCTTCACGACATTATCCAGCGTCTCTAGCCCATCAACTATATCCGGCAGCCAAGTAGGTAGTTCGAAAGTTTGATAAATTCTCCGCTGAAGCATTTTATCATTATTTAGAGGCGTCATCAACACCATGTCATGTCTCAACCTCAACGATACACGGCCGGAGACTGCATCGTTAAGCAGCTGCTCAGCCAAATCGGCTGCGCTCCGTTCCTTGTCGAAGCTTTTTCGCTCCAAACTATGCTGTTCTCGATCTCCATCCAACTTTTGGCGTTCATCGCTCAGCTCACGCTTCTGGGCTTCAAGTTCCGTTTTGCGGGAATTCAAACTTGCAACTTCAACGCGTAACGCCTTGGTATGTTCTACAATGAGCGTATTATTGGCTTCCAATCCTGAAAGCTCATTCGCTAGATTATCACGTTTTTCCTGGAGATCCTCCACTTCTCGTTGGGAAACTTGAATGCCGGCATTGACTGCATTCAAGCTGGTCTTTGCGCTTTTCCACTGGTTTTCGGCGTTCTCAGCTATTTTCTGAGCGGATTTGGCGTGACTGATATTCTGCTGCACCGACTGCTCAGCAATTTTTGTAATTTCCTCAGCCGCCGCGAGTTTATCCTCTGCCTTTCTGACCAACGGTTCAATTCTCCGTTCCTCGGAAATGAGCCTATTTTCTCTATCGGTTAAAGCCACCTCTTTGCGGCGCAGTGCATTCATTGTCTTTCGAACCCGAATGATCATCGCTTTCAGCCTCGCCTTTCTCGCAAGATCTTTCATAAAGTTCAAAAAGATGGCTTTTAGGGGCTCTGACCATTCGGCATTTAAGGCCTTGTGATAGATCCGCTTACTATCGCTGTCGGCGTTTGGAGCGAGAGATTCTATTCCTGACGTCATTTTTTTAGGTTTTGTGATTGGGATTTGGCTGACCCAGATCAGTTGCTGCTCAAATATTCCCAGTTTTTCTTTTTGGGTTTCAAGCCTAGCGATTTCTGAGCGCAGTTTATTTTCGCGATCAGCAATATTTTGGATATTGGCTTGGATATTTTGGGATTGGCGATCAATATCCTGCTGTTGGATTTGTATAGAATTAGAACGCTCTTCCACTTTTTTCTCGTGTATTTCGCACATAAATTCGCGGTTTTTAAGTGTCTCTTCGCGGTTTGCTAATCCCGTCTCGCGGGCATCGAGTTCAACCTCCCGGTCCGTAATTGCTTCCTCTCTTTTGATCAGAGCCTTCAGTCTAGCATCGACGTCACGTTCCTCGTGACGGAAGTTGTATATTTGATCACGGAGCTTGTCTTCTTCATGAGCTAAAAAAGCCTGATCGCCCGCAAGCGATTCCTGCCACGCTTCCAATTCGCGTTCTTTTTGTCTCAGTTCTTTTGCATACTGCTTCAGTGGTCCGTGCTTGATGCCCTGGCCAAGGGTGATTTTTCCTCGCTCGAGGCCAAGATGGGCGACAAAGGAATGATACCGGGTCTGGAGTTTAGACAAATTTTCTGGTTCGCCTCCCAATATTTCATCATAAGATAAGCGCCATATCTTAGGCGCGTTGGCTTCTTCGAGTTGCCGTTTGGCGATGCTTTCTGCCTTGATTGGTTTTGCACCGCATTTCTTTACAGCTCGATAATATATGGGCAATGCGACCGCCTGAATGTGCGGCGTACTTTCGTCCGTGTGGTACGAAATAGAAATCAGACCTTTGCCAAATTTCTCGTGCAAGAATTTTTCGGTAGATTCGATCCACTCCTTTTTATGCAAATTGGAAGCCTGTGCCCACCACTCAGGAGAAGCTGACAGCAAAATTTCAACGGCAATTATCTGGTTCTTCTTAAATTTCACCTCCAGTTTTTTAAGAAGCGATTTAGCGCGCTGATCGAATGGACCGGTCAGTCGTAGCCGCTCCACTGGTGGGGCTGCCCCTGGAACGGTTGCTGCCGGGATAGCCCTAGTGTTGTGCTGCCCGACGGCCCGAAGGTCCGCAAAAGTTTTGATCTTCTCCACCCGAAGGATGGCATAATGTTTTTTTATCGTCATAATGTTTTCCGCTCGCATTACGCGTTCGGTCCCTGAGATTAATTAGCTTTAAACACTCACTCCGGGCTAATACTTCGAATTAGCCCCGTTCGCCGGCGTTGGAATACACGCCGTTGAATGCCCCTTCGCCTTCCGGCACGGGGCAGTGCTTGCCGAAACGGCAAGCACTGCCGGCGTTGATGAATTCAATCATCATCGCCGCCATAGTTTCCAGAAGGGGAGCTTCCGTGCGGATCATCCGCATTCGGTCCCTGCGTTATGCCGCCCTCAACAGGGGCGACGCTTAGTGACCGAGGAAGCTTAGGAGCACTGGTTTCGAGCAGTCTTTCCTCGAGCAGAAGTGTAGCAGGCTGTGCCTGCTCTGCCTCGTTTGTTTCACGGCACTCGTCAGTTAGGGCAGCCGGCGGGCTTTCGATGTCATCATCATCCAGAAATCTGGCCTTACATTCTGATACGATTTGCATTGTTTGAGCATCATATTCCTCGACGCCTTTGAAGTCGTAATCGACAATATCCCATTTGCCAGCTTCGTCGTTCTCCCAGGGAGAATAGAATTGATCCAAATTCCGCGCCGGAAACTCGTCGCTTGAAAAGGTTTCAGGCATCAACAAATTGTCTGACATTTCAGCAAATCTATCGTCGATCGTCGCCTCAGCTTGTTCAGCGAACCTATGCAGCGCTTCAATTTTCGACATCGGAGCCATGCTGATGTCGTCAGAATCCGGGAAGTGAGCTTGCAATGTTCCAAACTGATCCATCAGCTCGACTTTCTTTGTCTCGCCATATGGGAGTGTTTTTTTGTTAGTCATGAGTTTTCTCCTGCACGAACATAAATTCGCGCTATCTTGATTGAATTGGCTATAGGTGGCCCACAGACCTCAAAAATTTGATGCAGGCCACAGAGGCTATTGCTCAGTCGGGGCCTGGTCATGTGCTAATGAGCCCGGCGCATCTCGAGCAGCAGCATCAGGATCAATATTTGGCTCAGCATCATTCAGCGCTGGCTCCGTTTCATCAGAAACGGCCTGTGTTAAACCCGCATCCGGGACTTGTTCAGCGACCGTCCGAGAAGTTTCTGCGCCAACTTGATCGTCGAGTTCAGCTGCTTCAGCGGATTGAAGTCCAATACCGGATTGCGGCGTGCTTAAATGTTTCTCGAGTATCTCGCTCAGCTGTCTGTTACGCGCCGCAAGCCTTTCGTTTTCACCGCTCAACCTTGCATTCTGTGCCGTCAGTTCGTCATTTGCATCTCTTGTCGCTTGCAGATCGCTTTCTGCGTCTGTCAGCAGTTCGATCATCTCGTCCGACGAATGCTCGATCGCGTCCCGCTTTCGGGACATTGCAGTGATTTTCAATTCCGCAGAATTATTCAATTCTGTGTATGCCGTTCCCAGAGCGCTGGTGATTAAGTCGCGATGCTCCTGGTGCTGGTTATCAAGCAGTTTGAATATTGGTTCGATAACTGAAGGAGGCGCGGCAACGGCAGCTCCAGCATTTAAGGCGCTGGTCTGTTCTTGCCATTGTCTGAAGTTTTTATAGAGCTGCCCGTTCGGCTTATCCATGCCCAGCGATTTTGCTACGTCGTAGCCTGTGATATCATACGGCCCGCAGTTCTTGGCGGCCACCATTTGGTCGGCCGCATTGAATACTTCTGTTTGATTTTTCCAATGAGTTTGCTTTTTCATTTCTATTCGCCTGAAACGGCGAGGCGCTGAAAAACCCTAAGGTGCGGCAACTGCGTAAGCGAGAGCTGGGGGCCGCGTATTATGCGGCTTGACGGTTCCGTTTGTTATTGTCTGTCCAGTTCCATGGCATGAGTTCGTCCCAACGGGAAGCGGGCCAATCGGATGCGATTTTTTCAATAACATCGGTAATATAGGCTTGGGGTTCTACGCCATTGAGTTTGCAGGTTTCGATAACCGAGTAGATAGCGGCAGCGCGTGTTCCTCCGGCCTTGGATCCGGTAAATAGCCAATTTTTTCTGCCTATCGCTATGGAACGGATGGAGCGTTCTGCAATGTTATTATCCATCTCGGCTATGCCTTCACCGAGATAGCGCGTGAGCGCATCCCAGCGTTTGCGGCCATAGGTTAGCGCCTTGGCCATGCTTGATTTGGGCGACAGACGGCGCAAGGCATCGTCGATCACGCTGTGCAGCGTCTCGATTTGCGGTTTGCTATGTTCTTGGCGCTGCTGACGGCGGATATCGGGTGGCTGACCGCGAACATCGTCCTCGATCCGGTATAGTCCTGCAATCCGTTCCAGCAGGTCGGTGGTGAGCGGCGTCGGACTTGCTTGATGGTTCTCGAATATCTTGCGCCGGAAGTGCGCCCAGCAGGCGACCTCGCGTATCCGGCCATCCTGATAGAGCTTATCGTAACCAGCATAGCCATCGGCCTGCAGCAAACCTGTAAATGTCTTAAGCTCGGTCTGCGGATGGATACCGCTGCGATCAAGGGTAAACTTGTACCAGACCAATGCCGGACCGGTAGAGCCGGATGCGCGGTCATCGACAACATGGGTCCACAGCCTCGCTTGTGCCGTTTTACCCTTGCCGGGTACCAGCATCGGGACCGGCGTATCGTCGGTATGGATCTTTGCGGCCTTTAAGCCTTCTTCGCGGATACGGCTAACGATAGGATCGAGCAGACTGGCGGCTTGGCCAGCCCAACTGGCCAGCGTCGAACGGTCGATGTCCACACCTTGCGCCGCCATCATCTCGGACTGACGGTAGAGCGGTAGATGATGATCGAACTTGTTCACGACGACATGGGCAAGGGTGGCGAAGCTGGCTTTACCCCGGGCAATGGCTTTGGCAGGCGCATGGGCCTGCACAATCTTCTCGCAGGAACGGCAGCTATATTTGGGACGGATGGTACGGATAACGCGCCATTGCACCGGCAGTACATCAAGTATCTCGTCGCTGTCTTCGCTAAGCGGGCGAAGGGTGCCGCCGCAATCAGGACAATTACAGGCACCTGTCTCCGGTTCAATGCGGCGTTCATCGCGTGGCAGATGATCAGGCAAAGCGCGAACGGGCGATGGCCGTCCGGCTTTTACGATCGGCTCAGGCGCCCGGGCATCGGAAATCGCAGCTTCACTCTCCAGCTCTTCGAGCGTCAGTTCCAGTTGCTCGATCTGCTGCGACAGCTTCTCCGACGACTGGCCAAAGGTCATACGGCGCAGCTTGTCCAGTTGTAACCGCAGCGTCTCGATCAGCGTGTCACGGGCCGCCAAAGCAGCTTCCAGCTCGGCGATCCGGGCGTCTTTATCGGGGTAAGAATGAGCGGTATCTGACACCGCCATTTAATAGCCGAGTGGCTCATGGATTACCAGTAAAACCCGCCCAAATATGCCGTTTTATCCCGCCAGAAGCGGAACGGCCGTGCGTTCAGGTCTACGCCAGTCAATGCCTTCGAGAAGCATGGAAAGCTGGGCAGAAGAGAGGTGCACTTTGCCGGTCCTGGTCACCGGCCAGACGAAACGGCCACGATCCATCCGTTTGGAAAACAGGCACATCCCTTGGCCGTCATACCACAGCAGCTTGACCAGATCACCGCGCTTGCCACGAAAGGCGAACAGCGCCCCTGAATGCGGGTTCTTCTGCAATACTTGCTGCGCCAGTACCGCCAGACCATTAAAACCCTTGCGCATGTCGGTCGCACCGCAAGCTAGGTAAATGCGCGTCGAAGGAGATGGCGGGATCATCGGGAAAGCACCGCGAGCACCCGTGTCAGCGCATCGGCATCGACCGCCGCGTCCACCGTCAGTCTTATCCTTGTCGGCAGGTCTATCCTGATCAGACTAGGCTGTGCAGGATTTACCGCCGCTCGGTCGCTTGGGCCAGTATCCAGCGAGACTTCGGCAAAAGCAGGTGCGGCAAGCGCTCGGCCTGACGGGTTCATGCCACCTAACTGACCGTTCACCGCCAGACGCCGCCATGTGTATAGCTGGCCACTGCCAATCCGGTGACGCTCGCAAGTCTGGCCAACCGATCCTTCCGGACCAAATGCATCTGCCAGCATCGCCAGCTTCTGCTCGGCTGTCCAGCGCCGACGGCCGCCGACAATCTCTACACGGCCAAGACTAGAACCACTCATATGAGTGGTCATATGACTAATCGTATGACTGCTCGCTGATCCCGAACCCATGTCGTCCATAATCGCCGCTCCCAAATAAGCAGCCTTCAACCCTTAAATGCCATAACGCGCAAGGCGGCCTACAGCTCTCGCTTACGCAACTGCGGCAACTGCGGTAACGCACTTGACGCAGTTGTGGCGGGTTTCAGAACGCTCTCGCATAATCAATGGTGTCCAAGCGCAACCACGCTCAAACAGGTTATCGATAATGCGAAATTTTAGGGAGCGGTCCAGGCAGCTGGTGGATTGGCAATCAGCCGAACAGAATTCTGCTGCAAAACGATCCATTTTAACAAGGGATCTTTTGCTTGTTCCGAAGTCAGTTGGTCAGCATTCCCTCCGCTGAAAATGGAGATTGCTGCAAAACGTCCGTATACCCACAATGGCAGTGGGAACATTATTTCAGCGACATAGGCAAGCAGGCGGCCGATGTTGATCGGAACCATCTCCGATTTTTCACAACTCGAAAGTTGTTCGCCTTTATCAAGATCACTGTCAGCCATATCGGTATGGTATTATTTTTTGAATAATATTTCAATTGGTTAGTTTCAAATAACTTTCATGAATTTTTCTGTCCCAATTAGAAACAGTCTGACCAATCGGTTAATAATGGTGCTTCTCCCGTCGACAGTTGGGCCGTTGGCGGACCGGCGGGTTTCACAGTCGGATCAGCAATAGCTACCGTTTGCAGCTAACTCTTAATCAGTGGGTCCTAGGTTCAAGCTCTCGTGCGTCCACCATTCTTTTCAAACGGTTCTTCGATTATTTCGGTCAGGCTGGAATCCATTTTGTGCGCTTTTTGTGAGGGGTGATCACTGACCGTCTGTGGAATGGGCAATGCCTTCATCCGCTGCCGCGGCAGTTTCAGCGGCTGCTTCACCGTCCTCAATTACCTCTTCCGGCTCGTATGGAGTAGGAACCTTTGGCGGATGGTCAGCTCTAAAAGCCGGGCGAAACTTTTCCGCGTCGTTCAACCTCACTAATACGGGATTCTCACAAGACGAACTCTTACCAAAAATTACCGCCTGTCGCGACTGCAGTGAAGGCAGAACGCTTGCGTAGTCCGAGCCTATGTAATTGCCCAAGAAGTCCTTTCCTGTGTCGTCAAACGTCCGCATTGCGAAGATCGAGTTGCACTGATTGAGAATCGTCTTTGTGACGTTTGCTGTGCGCTGGGTGATCAGTAGGCAACCTAAGCCAAACTTTCGTCCTTGAAGGATTGCCCGAGCGCTAGTCGATGTCGCAAGACGATCACCTTCTTGGGCAACAGAATTCCACTCAGGAACGAGCGAGTGAGCTTCTTCATAGACAAGACAAAGGCGAGCGTTCTCGGTCATGCCGAGTTCCTGACAGACGAACAACGCAGCATCCGAAAAGACGGCGGTTATCTCCGAAGCAGTGAGGGGCATAAGCTCGGATTCCCCCTTGCTCATAAACGAAGGTTGCTTCGTGACCCGAAACTGAGCCGGATTTACAATACGCAGAAAGTGATCGTCGTCCCCTGACATGAATTGGCGCAGCTGCTTGATGACAGCCTTCTTAAATTCGTGTTTTGACCCTCCCAGGACTCGATTTTGATGAGCCTTGCCGCCCTTTCCTGCCTCCATCAGTTCCTGCCGCTTGGCTTCTTCAAATGGTTCGTCGAGAAAGTCAGCTAGCATCAGCTGATATTGATTTGTGAGGTCGAGGCACAGAACCTTCACACCCTCACTGATCATTCTTTCCACGAGTTCGATAGCAAGGTAGCTCTTGCCCACGCCCAAAATGCCCAGAATCGCCGTGTTGTGCGTTACTGCCGAGGTGACATCGAATCGCACCCCATAGGGAGTATCTGGAAAGTGTCCGATTGTTGATGGGTCAAATTCTTGATCCTGCGCCTCTAACAGGAAGACCGGCGCGTTCATCTTCGGCAACCAAGAAACAGGGATGAATTTTCCGTTCCCTTCATTCCACGCCCCGATCTTTCGGGCCTTCGCGCGAGCATATCCATACTTGTTCTTCTGCTGAACAACTTCTTCCCGAGTAACCCCATCGATCACCTGATAAATGACATTGCGCTCGTCGCCGATGCGAGCTTCTACGAGGCAACCTTCCGAAAGGCCTGACTCATCGACCACTTCGAACTCCATGTATTCGATACTCGTGTCGCTATCGACGATTCCGCAGAGCCTCTCGATTCGCTTAATCGCTGCGATCTGCTCCGCTTCCTCTGGCTCGAGATGCACGGAGTAGGCCGTGCCTGCCTCTACTGAGGCCGGTATTTGCGCTCTAGCGGCAATGGATGCAGGTAGCTTACCAGTGACGGCACGTAAGAGGTTGCCTTCGTCTCGGCCTACATAGTTGAGCGCAACAGCCAACAAAGGTGGACCATGCTGATCCGATACGACCATCGGCGTTCCACGAGCAACTGGGTTGGCGTCAGCTTGTCTTATGAGCACCATGCCGGGTGACTGATGAGCGGCAACCGTTCCGATGACGTTTTCCGTCGCTATGGGCTTAGGCAGCTTCCCAACCCACCCGAAGAAATCCAGCACAACTTCAAACGGCCTAATTACGGTGATCACGATGAGTGCGACGAGGATCGTAATCGCTTCCACCGCATTATCTCGATGAAACAGCCAGACCGCAGAAAGGATCAAGAACCCAAAGATTACATTGGGTCGACCCAGCCCCTTCATGGCCCGGTCAATTGCTTGGACCAGTCTCGTCTGTTGTGTGCCCTGAGCGCGACGGACGACAATTACTGCAATTGATCCGAGCGCGACGATGACAGCGTAACTCGTAATCACACCAACGACGATGGCATCATCAGTCCACGGCTTCACTTCTGGAAATACTGGAAGGATTACCAAAAGAGCGACAAACCCGTTTGCGGCTGTGTCCGCAGGAGCCACGAAGTAAGGATTAAGTAGGCGACTGCCGAACAGCAGACTCGCGATTCCGCCATAAAGCCAGATGGACTTCTCGCCCGGCGTTAGTCCGCTCGAAATACACCAATGCTGTATCCCAAGAAGCACCGCGAGATATAGCAGCAGAGCAAGTGTTCTGTTTTTTGCCTCTGAGGTCATCTGACACCTATATTGCAAGGCATGTTTATAGGAAGCAATAAAATGCTTCTACGATTAAACACCCCTGTGATTTAGTTGGTCAACCTGCTTGCGCTCGTAGGCATGATTTTTCGTATATGCTCCTCAATGGCATCCAGATCAAAGCTTGGTGCACGAAATGCCAAACGACATTCAAGGTCGACCTTGTGGCTCTCATCATGGTCAAAGGCCCGGACTATTCATTAGTTGGCAAGCATCCACCGTGCCGAATTTATGATTGTGACGGCCGATGCAATTTTTTGGTATCGTCTGACAAAGGAACACCAATGATCACGCTTGATCGATGGACTGATTAATTTTGGCCTTCAGCCAACATTTGCTGCTCATGCACTGGATCATAATAGTCTATGATCAGTTTGCCATGGACATCAATTGCGATGGAAACGGCACCGCATACTTCTCCGCCTCATCTCCTGACAGCCAATCGTCATAATCTTCAGGATGCAAAATCACCGGCATGGCTTTGGGATGGATTGGTTTGATAAGCGGATTGGGTTCGCAGGTTAGAAACGCATAAACACTGCCTTCATCTGAAGGTCGCCAGATCCCGGCGAAAGCTGAGACAGACGCTTCATCGACCTTGAACCAGCATTCTTCCCTCCCCGCATTGGGTTTGGGCTCTGCAAATTGGGTGAACGGCACAAGACAGCGATTTTCAGGCTTTGTCAGCATTGAGCGCCAGAAAGAACTGGAGAGATTGCGGACGTTGGTGATTCTCTTTGTAACAGTCGTGCCCGGGCGCTTCCCTTTCATGGTGAGCGGAACGCCCCATTGCATGGTATCCAGTTTCTTCTGACCGTTATCAACGCGAGCAATTATGCCCTGATATTTCGGCCAGACATCAACCTTGATTTCAGAGAACGGGGTATCATCAGCCGCGCCAATATATTCTTTCCAAGTGGGAATAGCTTCCGGATGGTTTTGATAGTGGTTGCACATATTCTCAGCCGATCAAAAGTTTTGAACTCCACGATAGATAATCGCCACACCATATTGCGTCAAACCAGCCTGACCTCATAGCCATAATTCTATGTTGGCCGAGCGAAAGTGTACAAATTTGAAATCGTCATCGGCGAAAACGGTGGAGGACTTACCGCCTCCTCCATTATTGCGCCGCTAGTCGATAAACCGCCTTCCCGTTTGCCTCCGCATGAATCCACATTGGGAAAAGCGGCAGTTCTATCTTTCGCGTCAAAAGTAGAATAGCATCCGGCTGAAGCCTCATTTTTGAGGTTGGAATTTGAATGGAAAATGTTTCCGTCGGCCAGCCTCCTACCAAGAGGTATATCATGAATATAAAAACCACTGCTGGGCATTCGCCGACAGGTCACCCGTCCGGAACCGAAAACGATAAAGTCCGAGTTTTGCACCGTGTTACGCCCTTCCGCGAATGGCCAGAAGTTGCAGACCCTGTCGAACCGCTGATGGACGTTGCAATCCTTGATACCGAAAGCACGGGCCTTGATCCCAAACGCGATGTGGTGATCGAAATTGCAGTTGCGTTTGTCATCGTCGATTCAATGGGGCAAATTGTCAGGATCAAAAGCGCTGGGAAGTCATTGCAAGACCCTGGCGTTCCCTTGTCGCCAAAAATTGTCCAGCTCACCGGATTGACGGACGAAATGTTAGCCGGCCAGACTATGAATCCTGCTCGCATTGCAGAACGTCTG
Source organism: Parasphingorhabdus sp. NYA22 (assembly GCF_976973735.1). Lineage (NCBI taxonomy): Bacteria > Pseudomonadati > Pseudomonadota > Alphaproteobacteria > Sphingomonadales > Sphingorhabdaceae > Parasphingorhabdus > Parasphingorhabdus sp. NYA22. Next base: position 2,199,023 of record NZ_OZ333477.1, read on the forward strand.
AATGAGATGGATGCCATTTGCGCTCACAACAGCTTTCATGATCGGCGATTTGTCGAGAGACTGCTTCCAGATCTTAATACAAAACCATGGATCTGCTCCATGCGCGATTGCGATTGGGCTGGCTGGGGCTTTGATGGGGCCAAGGCCGATCATCTGCTGATGCAGGCTGGCATGTTTAATCCGGTCAAGCATCGCGCAATGGATGACGTGACCAGTCTCACCAATTTGCTGACCTTTGTCACGCCATCCGGCAAAACAGCCTTGGGCGAAGCAATTGACAACGCCCGCCGCGACACGTGGCTATTTGAAGCGCGCGGACTGCCATATGATTATCGCCAGATCATAAAAGATCGAGGCTGGCGCTGGAATGGCAAGGTCTGGTGGACTGAAGTCGCGCATGATCAGCGCGAGGCAGAAGAGGCTTGGTATGCGCGGGCTTTAAAGCCATTTTCGGGCACGCCGCATATCGAGCCAATCACATGGCTAGAGCGATACCGCTGAATCCTGAAGATTAAGAAACGGGCAGCTGAAGCGCTGCCCGGAGAACAATGAAATTGAAAGTGAATTTGAGCTTCCGAAGTGAATGGAAAAGCTCCGTCCAGAAAGGACGTCACTAAGAAAAGGAATACAGAATGAAGAAGAATACAACTGGCGCGGGCTGTCCGCGCAAGGCGATGACGCATGCCTTGCGCTATGAGCTGGGTTTGCAGGCAGAGCGGACTGGAACCTGCGCCATAACCTTTGGAGCTATCAGTTTTCCATCCGAGGCAGTGTTCAACGCCGCTGCAGATGCTGCCATCGATAACAGGCATGACATGATAGTCAGCGTCTGGGCCGATAACAGCTGTGAAAAACCATCTGGCTATGCGCTGATCCTGCGTTCCATTGGCGGCGCTGAAGTTTTGGAAGTCGAGCCAGCGCAGCTCGATAGGAGCCGGCCATTGGTTATGGTCTCACTCGATCGAAAGCGGATGTTCTTTTTGAACGAGAGAGCCATTGTCGTGGAAGCGAAATGCGACCGTGGAGGAAAGGTCGAACGGGCAATTCGCCGGGGCAAATCCATATTGGACAAAGCTGCCGCTGATGGCTCTGAGCGGACTGTCCGATGGGAACATACCCGCGTCACCGTTGAAGGAGATATTATCAAAACCCAGAACGACTAGATTTTCGCAGCGTATTTTTATTCACCAGCCAAACGGGCGGCATCTTCGGATGACCGCCCGTTTGGCGTTTCAGGACAATTTTTATGAAACCTCCCATATATTCCGAGCGGATCGTCACCTTCTCCGTCATCTACCATCCCTACCGCCGCAATACCGAGCGCTTCATTCGCGCCTTTGGAGCCTTTGAAGTCAACTTGCAGCCTGGTGATGACGTGTTGTTCACGCGCCATCATCATACATATCCAGATAAGGATCGAACCGCTCCTTTACTGGAGATGACGAAGCTGCTGGATCAACAAACCGACTGCGTTTGCGGGGTTCTGGAAGCTCCGGGCGGGTCTCACCGGCCAAAACACAAAGCCGACTTTGCTGATGACGTCCTTCATGCTCTGCCGATTTTTAATCTGGGTCTCCACCGCAAGATCCATGTTCACCGAACGGAAGACCAATATGTCAGGGTCAGTGCGGAACTCTTCGGCATAACTTTGGCGTCCGAGATGGCCGGGCCATCGGAAAAATCTAGGCGAGCAGCAGATCACGCTCAGGCACTGTGGCTGTCCTGGGTGTTCAATTGTCTCGCCGAAGATCCGGATCAGGCCAGCTTGGTAGCGGCCTTCCAGGCTTGGCGCCGCGTTGACGACCTCCGTCCCGTTACTTTTTAACAACAAGAACCTGCTGCACGTCAGCAGGAGAAAGAAAAACCATGCAAAAATATACAATTCTCGACACCGAAATGGTGTTCGACCGCTACTATACCGAAGCCTATCGGGAAATTAATCCGAAATGTGAGAAGACCCGCATCGCTGCACGCAAACTCAATATGATCGCATTGCTCGACATCAGCATCGATGATCTTGGCCGGATATCGGTAGGGAAATTGCGCAGCTGGACGACAGAACATCAGGATGAAGGGGAAATGCTGATGTCGGCCTTCGACGATTTGCGCGCCTCTGCCGATCGGATGCTGGTCACATATGGAGGCTCAGCCATGGACGCCAAAGTTATCGAACTGGCCGCTATGACGCATGATCTCCCGCTACCCCCACAGCTTGTTCAGGCCTTTGGCCCTCGCACAATGCGCCCAGCCCATTTGGATATCAACGCAGCTATGAAAGGATTTGGCAAAACATGGCATCATCTTTCTGAGGTGCTCGTGAGAATCGGTATTCCAGTGGCGCTGATCCGCGACAAGGCAAATCCTGATCTCCCGTTTGAAACAGGCAATTGGGACCTTGCACGCCAGCATTGTGAGTTGGACACCTTGCTAACGGCGATTGCGCTGGTAGCGTGGCGGCGCATTCAGGGTGATCCATGTCTTCGTATTCCGGAAGCCATCTTTGCGTTGATTGAAGGATATTTGCGGCAGCGGCCAGAAGCGATAGCTGGGCCGATTTTGAAGGAAGAGCAGGAAAGTCTTCTAGAGAAAGTCTTTGGGTTGGCAGCACAGGCGGCTTAAACCTGAAAGGAGTTGCGTTTTTCGGCAATCCCAACTTACTCCCGCTCAGAGTTAGGTGATTAGGTCGGGATTGCCGAAAAGTCGTGCTTCCGCCTGTGACGCGGCAAGCTGCTTATCGGCGACCTCACCATTCTTCGAAATTCCCTGCAGTCCGATTTTAAGTCTGCTTCGCGCCCAATATCGATCATTGAGCCTGTCGCTGCGCGATCCTGGAAGCAGCCACCTCTTCCGCAAGGAGGGTAGCGAAATATGATCTCGCGTTCTCCCCCAAAAACGTCTAGGTTCCTGAATTCGCACGATCCGCAGATTATTGGTTGTTAACGGCATGGTAGCTTTCAAGAAACTTCGCCGTTCCATCGTCTTAGAATACGATGCGAGTCAGGACGCGGGATGGGTTTGGCGCAGTCTCAAGACTGGCGAAGCGACCGTAAGTAAGGTCTTCACTTTCCTTCGAGAAGATCTCGTTTCCGAACCCGATGCGGACGCTGACGATTTTGACGCTTTCACTTACCGATTCCGGTTGTCGCGGACCGGCAAACGGTATTACCATATCGAGGGAAGAAAGCTTGGCATTCCTAATACTGTGCTCATCGCGAAGGACGGCGTCGATTGGCGCCGTAAGGAAGAGGGGCTCTAGCTAATTCCGAAAGGCGATATTCCTTCGTCTGTCAAAGTTCGACACCTAAGCGAAAGCCATCGCGTCCATTTATATTTGAAGAGAAGAGTTAGTGGTCGACATCAATCTGGGAGTCCCCAAAGTTGGGCAAAGCGCCTTCAATGACGCGGTTAAGGCCTTGGACGGCACACAGGTTGTCGCAAAAATCGGCGAGATGGACGATGTAGATATGGCTGTTACCGAATTGGCAGGCAGGATCTTGCGACATGCCGGTTTGATCCAGAACCGGCCTGATCCCGTGCGACAGGCTCGGCGGAACGCTTTTCTGACCGAGCTCAGGAAAGCTCTGGACGGCGCTTCAGAAGTGGCCTTGGCGGGTTTTGACGGAGCAGTGAATACAATCCATCATGCCGAGGACGGTCATCACCGGATACTGGCTGCAAGAGAGAAGTGCGACTTTCTAGCCTTGGATCTGCCGGCGCGGATTGGAGCGCTTATTGCCCGGGCTCGTCATGAACTGCACGACCTGCATAGGTCGATCGAACGTTCTATTGCCGATTCAGGGTCTTTGACCCTGGGCGACTCGCTTTCGATCCCGCGCGACGAAGCAGAACCCATATCGCCCGAGGCCGTGCACTCTCAGTTGGTCCGCTCCCTCGGAGCAGCCTTGAAGCTGGAAGGCTATGGCGCCGGTCTTTTCGATGTCGACGGTCGCCTCGTCGTCCCCGAACCTGTGGTTCCGGACCAGGCCGCGTTGATAGCGATAGGTTCGGAACTCGTGCTAGGAACTCTTTGGCTTCAATGGGAGCATTTTCACAAGACCGCCCGCTATCTTGGTGATGAAATATCGGTGGAACAGGCCGAGATCCCGGTGGGGGATGGAGGCGATGGTGCTACCCAGGGGCCATTGCGAAAGGTGACCCTCTTTCAACGCTCTCGGAACGCCAATCAGGTCGACTTCATAGCAAATGAGCGCAGTTTGCGTCGTGAGGGCTTGTCGGGCGGGAAAATGGTTTTCACGACCAATGTCTTGGACGGTGCGAGCGGTATCGATGGAATGGTTCCGCTTTGGCCCGAGGCCTGGGTCAGCGCCGAGGAGGCAGGTCATGCAGCCGCACTGAGCGAAGCGCTGGGCTATAATGTCGCAACGGACCAGCATAGACCCGGCGGCCTTCGTCTGGTCGAATGGTTGCGCTGTTATTCATCGCTTTCGGCCCTCGCCAGCAGCCGGGAAGGTGAGGACGGGTTTCTTCCGTCAACAATGGAGGAGATCAGCGAGTTCCTTAGTCGCATGTCGATCGGAGCGAAGCAGATTGGAAAGTTTCTAAAGGCTGCCAGCTTCGGACGCAGTTCGCGTGACTTGCAAGACGCGCCTCTGATCGCGACCCCATCAGGGTTTCTGCTGGCAGGGCCGGGCTTGGCTGACCAGCGCCTTGTAAGAATCATTCCCTCCATGCTTGCGTCACGCGGGGTGCAGCTCAAGCGCAAAGGCGCAGCTTTTGAGGAGCGTGTGCTCGAGTTTCTTAGCAAACAGCGTATGGATGCGCGAACCGTCAAGCATGATGACAAGAACGTCGGAGAGCTTCAGTATGATGTGCTCGCGCGCTGGCAGGATCACATACTTCTGATCGAATGCAAAAATCGCGGTTTAAGCGACAATGATCCGGCAACCGCGTATCACAAGATCAGCCAGACCGCGGATGATATCGAGCAGGTGAAGCGGTTGAAGAAGGGGTTGGCGGACAACTCGTCTATCCTTGAGAAGCATTTCGGGAAAGATGCACCGATCTTGCCCATCATCCCGATTGTTCTCCACAACGAGACTTGGCAATTAGCGGGCGCGCTTGACGGCGTTTACGTCCACGATTGGTCAGCTCTCACCCGTTTCTTTCAGGAACCCGCTTATCATATAACGAGGCTTCACCGGGTCAATGGGCAGACGATCGCGAACCGTGTTCCGATAGCCTCCCTCTGGGAGGGCGACCTGCCAACGCCCTTCGATTTGATCAAGCAACTGGAGGAGCCCATCCAGACCAGGATCGAAGAAGCCCACGCGCGGTTGGCGGGGCATCAGTTCCCGCTGGATGAAGAGACGATCGTCCAGAATTGGTGGCAACGATTGGACCCCAAGACAGAGACGAGCATGTGCAATGTGTTCGGTGTGGATGTGACGGCAGTTCAGACAACACTTGATCGGCAAGGAGCAGCGATTGACGCAATGGCTGAAGGCGAATACCCGCCTCGTTGACGAAGACCTCGCGTTGACGTCCACTTTGAAAGATTCCGATCCTCGAACACGCCTAACCTTCAGGTCCAGTTTGTGAGGGTTCTCGATCCAAACCTGCCAGTCCTGTCTCGGCCCAATTGCCGCCAGTCTGAAATGCGCCCAATCTCGGACATAAATTGATCAAAGCGTCACCCAGATAGGGGACGCTCACTCTACATTATCTCTTCCAGTTCCCTATCGGTAAGGTATCCGCCTTTGGAGCCCGCCGAGTAAGGTCAATGACAATCACTTCGACGGCCGACACCTCGGGATAATTGTTCGCAATAGTGGACCAGTATCGCTTCAAAGACTCGGCAAGTTTATCGAGCGGAACAGATTTGCCTTCAATCCGCCACCGCTTCGCTTCTGCACGGCCTTGCCAGAGCAACAGCATGATACCGCATTCGGCGCCATCCTCCCGCAAATAGTCACCGATCAGCTGATTTTGCAGTCTTTCACACAGCTTCGGCCCACTCCAGCCCTCGTCAAGCACCTTGAGTTCAATCGGCACGGGCGCGGACACATCATTGTTCAGTAGCCAGATATCCGGCCGTTGCCGGTTAGGAAACTCGTTTTCCTGTGCACAGCGGAAAAGCTTTTCTCCGCGCCGGTTAAGTTCGCCCGCCACCAGATTACGAATTTTCGTTTCGCCCTTAACCGCTTGCCAAGCAGCATACGGGCTCTCATTGCCCTGTTCCAACCAGTGCTTGAGTTCGAATAGCTGCAATATACCTTGATGGAAAAGCTCACGGTTGGTTGTCGGAAGGAACGTCAACGACTTGCTAAACTTGCGGACCTGTTCGGCCGTCCAATGGGGCAGATCACCATCCAGAACCGCGCGCCGGCGTGCCTGATGTGCCATCCACTCTCGAAAGCTTGCGTCCGGGTGCTCGGTTATCAATTCTCTGATCGCGATATAGCTTTCCTTGCCGGGCAATTCGACAAGGAGGTTGAACAGCATATTGCGAGCGTCCTGTGCATCGTCTCGCAGTTCGGGTGAATAAGCGCCGCTGTTTGCGCGGTGATTATCCTCATTTGCACGGATATACTTGTGCATCAGAACATAGAGCGATTTCAGATATGCTGGCTGTTTGAAATTGCTGGCGAGAAACTCAATTTCTCGGCGCATTCCGCGCCCTCCGACAAGCCGCGTGATGAAGCTTTGCGCAGTCTCTTTGGCCTCGCCCGCTTTTAGGGTTGCCAGCCATTTTTCCAATGCAGGGATACCAGTTTCCGGTTCGCTATCGACCCACAGAGCATACCAGATCGCCAGATGGTTCGGCCCCGGCTTTGCTGCAATGCCGCGCTTGGCGAGTTGCAACAGCTTTGTCGGTTCCGTCTTGCCGCCCGCTAGAATGTTCAGAACATGGCGCAAGGCGTCGTCATTGGGTAAGTCCTGCGAAATGTAGCGCTCGATGAGACCGGGTGCCAGCGCGGCATGGAGCCATGATCCGTAATATACCAGATCATGGAGGATATAGTGATGCGATGTGTCAGGACCGCTATTATCCAGCTCCCAATCAAGTTCTTTGTGAACCGCCGTCAGGACCTGCTCGGGGAAGGCATTGTAAACACTCTCTAGCCACGCCGGGAAGCCGTTTAGTTCGGAGGTCATATATCTAAGCGCTTGCTTGACCTCTTCGGGGCTTAGGCCTTCCGGAAAATCCTGACGCTCCTCCGCTTCTATCGAGAGGCCGGTCATTGCGAAAATCAGCGCATAGGGGATTGTGCTGGCATCCGCCCCTTCAGAGCGTAGTCCGGGACTGTAGGTCCGCCAAAAGGCGACCGCTGCATCGCGAAACGCGGAGGCAACTTTTTCGCCAAATTCGGGCACGAGTGAGCGCCAGTTAGCCGCGGCTTCTCCGCGACTGACCCGCATCTCGTCCTTTTCGATTTCCTGCATCAGCCGATATTGGTCATCGCTGATCTGGCCCGACTCCAATCCCGGCGGATAGCAGATATGATCGGGGTTGGCCTTTATCTTGGCGATCCATTCCGATCGATTTCGTTGCTGCTCCTCTTTTCGCATTTCGCGCTTCTGCTGGCGCGACAACGAGTCCTCACGCATCTTCTTCATTTGTTCGGATTCCTGAGGATCCAACCAATTTGCCAAATTGGTCGTTAGCTCCGTGTCGCCTACCAAGCTTTTCCGCAACGCGCTCAATAACGGCTGCGGCCTATCGTTATCGACAAAGATTCTATAGGCAAGCGACAGCGCCACCTGCGGATCGTCGGGATGACCGCCTGTGTTATCGCGGATGAAAGCAAGGGCGTCGTCAAAGCGCTCGGCTGCAAACTTCCAGTAATGGCCAAGCCAGTCGACTTGATGATGAGTCGTCAGACGGTCGCCGTTCCGCTCCGCTCTTGCCCGCGTCTGATGGATACTCGCCCAAAACAATTTGTCATTCAGTTCTGGCCAAGCCGGCACCAGTTCATGCAATTTGGTTTTATATTCATCGACATCCCCCGATCGCCAAAATCGCACAGCAGGGATCTTCAACATGACGGAGATTACGTCGTCCGACAGCGCCACATCGACATGCGCAGAGACCAACTTTTCAGCTGCGTGGCTGGCGTGAGCAAGCAACCAGACATAGTCTTCGGACACATGACACTCGCCGCGCTCTATATAGGGCTCGCGTTCCAGAAGGACATTGAGTCCTGTGACCATGTCCAACAACGGCTGGCTACCGGTTGCACCCTTGTTAATCGTCATCCTCTCAATCAGACCGTGCATCGCCTGTTTAAGACCCATTATTTCAAAGCGCTCGTAAGGTGGTAACTTCTCCAAGCTGGAAAGCAGCAATTCAACCGCCTCTGCATCGGCAGCGGAATTTTGGATAATTTCCGATAGCAGTTCGCGGGGCAGATCGTCCGCTGAATCATGCAGCGCAGCCCATAGACGCCGCTTTTGCTTTACATCACCGCATGTCATTACCGCGCGGGTTGCGGCGATGCGGGCATATTTTCCCCGCTCGTTGTCTGCTGCAATGCGCAGCAATGCGGGGACGCAAACCTTCATATCCCCCTGCCAGACGAGCCTGCCCAAAAAGAATATGGCATCGTCGTGGCCTGCGTATTTCTTGATTAGTTTGTGAGCGTCGTCGGCCAGGTCTTCCTGTGCAATCCGGGCAATGGCGCTGTTGTCGCTAACCGACCGGCTACCTTCGCCGCTGACAACGCGTGCAATCACGTCCTGAAGCAATTTTCGTCGTTCGCCGACCGGCAATCCGGCTACATCGCCACCTTCCATCGCTATTTCTGGCTCAAGCGCGAGAGCTTTTTTGCGGATTTCTTCGTCGAACAAGATCAACCAAGGCAAGATCGGGCGCAACCGCAGCGTGATGATCTGCTCGCCATACTGTTCGCGAAATATGAGGTCCTCGACAGCGCGGCGATAGCCCTTTTTTAGCAGGTCATCGAACCACTCGGCGGCCAGAAGTTCGCGCACGTCAAGATGACGAAAACGCACCATTCCGTAAAGCACATCATTGAAGAGCGGCCGTTCCAGAAGCGCGCGAATGTCCTTTTGATCCCCCCAGCCCGACAAAAGCTCTGCGCCGTCAATTCCAGGTTTTTCGTGGCTTTCATCAGGAACATATATACCCGGCTCACCGGTCAAAAGGACAGCTGCGGCGAGCAATCTGGCTCCCTCACGGGCGCCTTCGATATCGAGTGGCTGTTGCCATTCTCGCTCAGGTCTGATTTCCCGCAAGCGGGCTGCAATATTGTGCTGAAGAAGGGCTAGCCTACCCCCCAATGTGCGATCACTGTTCCACTTGGCAATCAAGCCCTCCAGATCGAATGGCCGTCCAGCCAGATCCATAACATCAGCGCGTTCGATGGCCGTAACAAAATCTTCGATCCTTGATGCGGAACGGTGTGTTGCGAAAAGACGGATTTCGTCAATATCCAGCGGCTTGAGCTGGAACACCTTCAAGCCTGTGTCTACGGTTACGGCATCGTCGCTTGGATCGACATCTTGTCCCGTCGGCTCCTGTTTCAACTTCACCGATGGGAAAAGTTGGTCTACAAGAGAAAAATCGCGGCGTGGCTGCCAAGCATAAGGGCGACTGGAGATGCAGATATGCGCGCGATCGTTGGCACCTGCTATCTTTATCGCGAAAGTCCGCAGCGCCTTTTCAACAGCCCGCGGATGGCTGAGCCGGGCTTCATCGACGGAGTCGAGAAAGAACCACGCTTCATCGGATGAATTCCGCCATTTTTTGAATTTTGCCGCGTTACCAATTTCGAAAGCCTTTTCGAAATCGCTGTTGATATCTTCAATACGGATGAAAAAAGCATGCCGGTCTTGCGTATCAAGATATTTGGCGCGAGCCTCCAGTTCGAAGGTCTTGCCTGCACCGCCCGCGGCCAGAATGACCGTCCTGTAGCGCGCATCGATTTCCCGCCAGCCTATCGGCTTGCCGTAGCCCATCATCTCAAGATAGTCGGCTTGCTGAGCTTCATCGACATCAGATGACACCGCTTCAAAACGGCGCTCCAGCGGAACGGGGCGGTCAGTCACTTCTGCCTCCCGTCATGCCGGATAGCTGATGGAGCGTGAAGCTCGTATGGCGTTTCTTTTGCAAGAGCATCGACAGTCTCTAGTTCGGATCAAATTTTTGCGCCACCCAGCAAACCTCAAAAGGCAGCCAGTTACAAGTAACTATCCGAAAAGCGGTAAGTCCGTTTCCGGTCCAAGAGGGACGCGTGGACGGGAGCAATCATTGACAAAAGCGGTGCTTTGCACTGCGCCCCTTCGCCGAACCAACTCGCGAACGGTTGTTAATAGGAAGCAGTCTCAATTTTGGCACGAGCTTAACATGAGCAGTTACGTTAGGCATTTCAGAAATCATGATCTGTAGTCGCTCCTTCAATTCCGTGGTTTCACCCAATGCAGCGGCGCGTTTGTTGTAACTTCTTGGCCCGGTGCCTTTCAATGAATGTCCCATATGTTTGTCTATTATGGTTTGGCTGATTTCCGGTGATGCCAGCACAGATTGATTATAGGTCCGCAAAGAATGGAAATCGGAATGCTTGCCACTATTTGTTTCGGGAAGCGGCAATACGGCGTGCGTTGCATCAGCTAGGAAACACCAGGCTATCGCATAAAATCGCTTTCCACCGAAAGTCGATGGGACTTTTCCGTTCTTGGTAATTTTTGCTTCGTCTTCATAAAGCTCGGGGAAGATTGGTAGTATCTTGCTGTTTTTGCTCTCATGCTCCGCAGAAATAGCTTCGACATAGGCTTTTAATCCTAACCTCAAAAGTTGCGGATGGAGCGGCATCACGCGCCGCCGTGATTTGCGTTTAAGACCTCCAGGAGTTTTGCCATCTTGGCTTCGTGTCATATTTGATTGGACCATCAGGAACGGAATTTCGCAGTCGAAACCAAAATCGACTACTTCCAGCCCGCAAACTTCCTCGCGAGCAAGCCCTGAGTAAGTTCCGATGAGCGGCGCCCAATAGGCAGCATCTTGATAGATTACTGGTGAATGATTTTCTTTGACCCGGTTGTGGGCTCCACCACCGCCTTGCCAAAGCGGTAAATTGAACATCGCTTTAAGATGTGCAGGCGTCCAGGGCATACGATCCGGGTCATCTGGGTCTAATTCAATCGTAGACCCTTCTTCTACGAAATTCATTTCAATATCTTTGTATTGTGAGCGCCAATGTGTTTTTGAAAGATATTTGGATATATTCTGCAATACGCTCAAATCTCGGTTGATAGTGCGGTCATTTCTTTCCATGCCTTCCTCGATCTTTGGAATGTTCTCAAGATCAAAGGCCTTGGCCATCGGACCAGACTTTCCCAAATGGCCGAACCGAAAATCCTTCGGGATGAGATGCATGATTTCGACAAAATCTCTTATATCTTGCTGATTATAATCACTTAGACTTTTGTCACCTGTAACCCAGGCAAACCGCTCCGCGATTGCATTTCGCTGCCCCCTGTCCGGCTTCCAATTTTTCTGGATGAAAAGCGCCTTGAGTGTTGGCTCGATAATTTCGCTAAATTTCAAGCTGCTGGGGTTTAGATATTGGTTTCCACGACCGATTTCTGGACCGATGCTAGCAGCAGCTTGCCCTAGCGAAAGATCGATCGTTTTATTCTCGCTCAGCTGCTGCAAAGCGCGCGATATAATATCATCATCGAGGAGTGCCATAACTCCCCTTCCGGACGTTTTGATAACGGAATGATCGAGTAAAGCTGCTCGATCGTGAGCCTCGGCATAACCGCGGAACTTTTGGTAGCGCGCATCGCCAAGGATCGCCTGGTTGTGAGATATACCGAGCTCGTCCAGTGCATCTTTTGCATCAGACAAGCTGACGCTCATTGGTGTAACCGCGATCTCCAGTGTTTTGATCAACCGCAAAAAATCGCTATCTGACCAGTTATCGCCAATTACGGATTCTATGATTTCTGCATCAATCCCTTTTGCATCATGCGGCACCTGTTGAACGATCCGGTAAGCGGCTGCCATTATCTTATGCAGAAATGGGGGAGTTGAGGAACTTCCTATTGGAGAATCTTTATGCGCTGTCGCGTGACCCAGTTCTTCCTTTAATGCATTTTTGAAAATTGCCTCGCGCTCTTCGATCGTCAATGTCCCGCGCTGAAAATTTGATTGCATGTCCATTTCTGTTTTATCCCATATCACGGCAAGCCGGCTGGCAAGACGGCGCGCCTCGCCTGGATCCGCTGTGCCCAGTGTTATGCTTATAGGACGTTTGGACAGTTTTGATTCAAAACGCCGACGAAAATGGTATCTCGCGCCCTTTCGGATCAGATAGGTCTGCTTACGCATCTCCCCGCCCCTGTATGGTGAACGCGATCAGTGAACGCACCAAACACCGGGTAATGGATGTGTGAGAAGCTATGTGAGAAGCTATGTGAGAAGCTATGGGATAAGTCATCGCCAGACCGCCTTAAAAGTAGCGGTTTTCTGCGGCTAGTTGAGAAATGTGGAGCGGGTGAAGGGAATCGAACCCTCGTCGTAAGCTTGGAAGGCTTCTGCTCTACCATTGAGCTACACCCGCATTTCCAGATCGAACGTCAGATCGACCGAATGCGCCGCTATTGCCACCGCTTTTCTGGTCCGTCAATCAGGAAAGGGCGAGATTTGCCTTTCACTTGAGGTCCTGTTGATCAAACCATAGTTCCACAGCCTGTTGCTCGGGCTTGCTCATGTGCAATCCCAGTTTTGAGCGCCGCCAGAGGACATCCTCCGCGGTGGAGGCAAATTCCCGTTCGATTAGCCATTGCACTTCAATTTCGTAAAGGCCGGCACCAAAAGCCTGTCCCAGATCCGCGATTCTTTTGGCGTCAGCCAGAATGATGGCGGTATCGGTGCCATATGCCCGGACCAGCCGGTGCAGGACAGACCGGTCGATGAAATCCCATTGTTCTGCATATTCGTCGACGAGCGCGTCAAAACCGTCTGGCCGGAAATCGCCACCGGGCAGATGCGCTTCTTTGGTCCAGTCATCGCCGTCGACGTCCAGCGCGTCCGACAGTGTCCGGATCGCTTGCAGGGCGAGCACGCGATAGGTGGTAATCTTGCCGCCGAAGATAGAGAGGACCGGCGCGCCGTCATCCTTGTCATAGTCGAAGACAAAATCGCGGGTGACGGTAGCCGCGCTGCGGCTGTGGTCATCGAACAACGGCCGCACGCCCGAATAGGTCCACTGGATATCGTCGCGGGTGACCGGCTTGGCAAAATATTCGCTGGCGGCATCGCAAAGATAGGCGATTTCCCCGTCGCTGATCCTGGCGTCGCCTTCGGCATAGGTCCACGGCTCGTCGGTTGTACCGATTAACGTGTGATCGCCTTCATAAGGAATGGCGAAAATGATGCGGCCGTCCTTGTTCTGGAAAATATAGCTGTGATCGCCCTGATATTTGCGCTTCACAACAATATGGCTGCCCTTGACCAGACGCAGTTTCGCCGCGTGGTTGCTGCGATCATACAGGGCTGTAACCGGGTCGACCCAAGGGCCGGCGGCGTTCACCAGAACCCTGGCATGCTCGGTGGTGGTCTCGCCGTTCTGCCTGATTTGCAGGTCCCAGTGATCGGCCCCGCGATCCAGCCCGACGCATTCCGCACGGGTCCGGATCTCCGCACCGTGGTCTGCAGCATCACGGGCGGTGAGCGAAACAAGCCTGGCATCCTCGACCCAGCAATCGCTATAGGCGAATCCCTTTTTCAGGCGTTTCTGCAACGGGTCGCCGCGGCGGTCCTTGAGCAGATTGACGCTCCTGGTGCCGGGCAATATGTCGCGGCCACCGAGATTGTCGTAAAGAAACAGTCCGAGGCGTAGCAGCCAGGCAGGCCGCATGCCTTCGTCAACGGGCAGGACAAAGCGCATCGGCCAGATGATATGCGGGGCAGCGCGCAGCAGCACTTCGCGTTCTTTTAGCGCCTTGCGTACAAGGTTGAATTCATAATGCTCAAGATAGCGCAGACCGCCGTGGACCAGCTTGGTGCTGGCCGACGAGGTATGCGAGGCGAGATCGTCGCGCTCGACCAGCAGGACTTTCAGTCCCCTGCCCGCTGCGTCGCGCGCAATTCCGACGCCGTTTATACCGCCACCAATGATCGCCAAGTCGTACATTAGCCACTTAATAGAGAAAGTGGAGATTAGTGCAATGTTGCATCGCAACATAAACCACTTTAGCTTGCCTTTTGGATGCCAGCTTATAGCGTGCGAGGGCAATAAGGGAGCGGATCATGGCGGCACAGCATATATTGGTCATCGATGAAGGAACGACATCGACGCGGGCGATGCTGTTCGGCGTCGACGGCAAATTGCAAGGCTCGCAGCAGGAAGAATTGCGGCAATATTATCCGGCTCCCGGTCTGGTCGAGCATGATGCGGAAGAAATCTGGGACAAGACGTTGCGGTGCTGCCAGAAAATGATCGAGCAGGTCGGCGGCGCCGACAAGATTGCCGCCATAGGCATTGCCAATCAACGCGAGACCGTAGTGGCCTGGGACAAGCGCACCGGCGAGCCGCTTTGCAAGGCGATCGTATGGCAGGATCGCCGGACCGCGCGGAAATGCGACCGGATGAAAGCCGACGGCCTCGAGCCGATGGTACAGGCCAAAACCGGCTTGCTGCTTGACCCCTATTTCTCGGGTAGCAAGATCGGCTGGATGCTCGACAACTGTCCTGAAGTGCGCGCTGCGGGGGACAATCTGGCGTTCGGCACGATCGATTCCTATCTCATCTACCGGCTGACCGGTGGCGAGCATGTTACTGACGCCAGCAACGCCAGCAGAACCATGCTGCTGGCGCTGGATGGTGAAGACTGGGATGACGAGCTGCTTGCGCTCTTCGACATTCCGAGAGCGGCTCTGCCGAGCATCGTCGACTGCGCCGGCGATCTTGGCGCGACTGCTGCGGGGTTGTTTGGCAGCGCTATTGCGATTTGCGGTTCTGCGGGCGATCAACAGGCCGCGACCATCGGTCAAGCGTGCCTCGAGGTCGGCCAGACCAAGGCGACATTCGGAACCGGCGCTTTTATCCTGACCAACAGCGGCGAGACGCCGCCGCGCTCCGACAACCGCCTGTTGTCCACCATACTCTATCAATATGAGGGCAAGCGGATCTATGCGCTGGAAGGCGCCATTTTTGTCGCCGGAAGTCTGATCCAGTGGCTGCGTGACGATATCGGCTTGTTGAAATTTGCCGGAGAAAGCGAAGAGCTGGCGCGCTCGGTCAACGAGAATGGCGGGGTCTATCTGGTCCCTGCCCTGTCGGGCTTGGGCGCACCTCATTGGCGGGCAGACGCGACCGCGACGATATCCGGCCTCAGCTTCGCGTCGAAAAAGGCCCACATCGCCCGCGCTGCGCTGGAATCGACGGCCTATCAGTGTAATGACCTTAAGACCGCCTTTTCCGCCGATGGCGTTGACTGGCAGAATTTGCGGATCGATGGCGGCATGGTCGCCAATGACTGGATGGTGCAGGATCTCGCCGATATTCTCGATATCACCGTAGAACGACCGGAGTTTTTCGAGACCACGGCGCTCGGTGCAGCCATGCTCGCGGCGGTCGGGTGCGGCATCTATCCATCGCTCGAAGCGGCTTCGGTGATGATATCGGGGCTGGATGTGCACGAACCGTCTATCGATCCCGAGACCAGAGATTTGCGGCTGGCAGGGTGGAAGCGGGCGATCAATTCGGTCCTCGCAAGCTAGATTTCTGCCAGACATAAAAAAGCCCGCACGAAGCGGGCTTTTCTAATCATCTGCGGTGAAGGCAATCAGCCTCAGGCCGCTTTCTTTTTCTTTTCCGCTTTCACGTCCGCCCAGATTGTCCGGTAGGACAGATAGGCGAGGATCGTCGCGATCAGCAGGAAGGCGATAACCGCCCAGCCAGTTTGATGCCGCTCTTCGAGCTTGGGCTCTGCAGTCCAGATCAGGAAGGCGGAAACATCTTCTGCCATCTGTTCGATGCTGGCCTTGGTACCGTCCGAATAAGAGACCATGTCTTCAGCCGCCAGCGGTGGTGCCATCGCCAGGTTCAGGTTGGCGAAATAGGGATTATAATGCAGTCCCGGTCCCGGCTTGTTTGCATCGGGCAAGTTCGCAGGCGGGTTCTTATAGCCGGTCAGCAGCGAGTAGATATAAGGTGCCCCGCCTTCACGCGCCTTGGTGATCAGTGAAAGGTCTGGCGGGATCGCGTTATTGTTTGCAGCACCGGCAGCAACATTATTGGCGAACGGCTTGGGGAACTTGTCTGCAGGAAGCGGTGCGCGGGTGGACATCTCACCAGTTGCCGGATCGATATCCGGGGTCTGGATCGCCCAATTGGCTGCAATCGCCTTCACTTCGTCTTCGTTATAGCCGATTTCTTCCAGATTACGGAAAGCGACGAGACGGATCGAGTGACAGGCCGAGCAGACTTCCTTGAACACCTGGAAACCGCGTTGCAGCTGCTGGCGATCAAATTTGCCGAGCGGACCGTCCGAAGTGAAGGAAATGTCCTTCGCTTCCAGATGGAACTCATGCTCTGCAGTTTCCGCTGGCGGGTTCGTGATATATTCTTTTGCCCCCATTCCAAATGAGACCAAGAGCCAACCTGAAAAGAACAGGCCAATCAAGATTCCGAAAATTCTTACCATTACGACAGGTCCCTAATTCTTAGCTGGCAGTGTTGAGTGGCTTGCCGGTTACGGATTCCGTAATACTGTTCGGCAAAGGCTCAGGCTTTTCCATCCGCGACAACAGCGGCAATATGATCAGGAAATGCGCAAAATAATAGGCTGCGGCGACTTGGCTGATCATCACAAATGGTTCCGCTGCCGGCGCACCGCCACAATAACCCAGGACCAGGACATCGATTACGAGGATGCCGAAGAAGATCTTGAACTTGGGGCGGAAGCTGCCCGAACGTACCGGTGATTTGTCGAGCCATGGCAGGAAGAACCAGACCAGGATTGCCGAGAACATCGCCAGCACACCAAGCAGTTTCGCCGGAATGAAGAGGAAGTCGAATGTGAAGGCACGCAGTACCGCATACCAGGGCCAGAAATACCATTCCGGAACGATATGAGCCGGCGTGGAAAGCGGGTTGGCCGGGATATAATTATCGGCATGGCCAAGAGCGTTTGGCAGGAAGAACATCAGCGCGGTGAAGAAAATCAACGCCAGTCCGATCGTCCATCCGTCCTTCGCGGTATAATAAGGATGGAATGGAACCGTATCCTGTGGTCCCTTCACATCTACACCGGTCGGATTGTTAGAACCCGGAATGTGCAGCGCCCAGATATGCATGATGACAACGCCGACGATGACGAATGGCAGCAGATAGTGGAGCGAGAAAAAACGGTTCAAAGCGGCATTGTCCGGAGCGAAACCACCAAGCAGCAGTTCCTGGATCGGCTTGCCGACCAGCGGAATGGCTTCGAACAGGCCGGTAATCACCTTGGCACCCCAGAAGCTCATCTGCCCCCATGGCAGAACATAACCCATGAATGCGGTCGCCATAGCGAGCAAATAGATAACGACACCGAGCAACCACAGCATTTCGCGTGGCGCCTTGTAAGAGCCGTAGAAAAGACCGCGGCCGATATGAAGATAGATGGCAATGAAGAAGAAGCTTGCGCCGTTGGCGTGCGCATAGCGAATCATCCAGCCGCTGTTCACGTCGCGCATGATATGTTCGACGGAATCAAATGCGATTTCGGCATTGGCTGCATAATGCATGGCCAAGATGATGCCGGTAACGATCTGGATAACCAGAAACAGGCCGGCCATCGAACCGAAGTTCCACATATAGTTCAAATTGCGTGGCGCGGGATAGCCAGCACCAACGCTGTTGTAGACGAACCGTGGCAGCGGAAGCTGCTTGTCCATCCACTGACCGAAATCAGTTGTTGGTGTATATTGTTTTGCCCAAGGAAAGCTCATTTTTCTTCTGCCCCTTAGCCGATTTTCACGACAGTGTCTGATAGGAATTCATGTTCCGGTACTTCGAGATTTTTCGGAGCCGGACCTTTGCGAATGCGGGCGGCCGTATCATAATGCGATCCGTGGCACGGGCAGAAATAGCCGCCAAACTCACCTTTTACTTCGCCCTGCGCTGCACCCAGCGGCACGCAGCCGAGATGGGTACAAACACCCAGAGTGATCAGCCAGTTTTCCTTGCCGGCGGTTGTCCGCTCGGCGAGGGTCTGGGGATCGCGCAAACCGGCGACATCAACCGCATTGGCCTGGCCGATTTCCGCTTCCGTCAGGTTGCGAATGAAGATTGGCTGCTTGCGCCAGCTGGTCTTGATCGACTGACCGGTTTCGATCGCGGAAATATCAACCTCGATCGATGACAACGCGAGAACGTCGGCGCTCGGGTTCATCTGGTTGACCAACGGAAAAACCGTCGCCACCGCCCCGGCACCAGCGAAGCTCACTGCTGCTATATTGATAAAGTCCCGGCGGCGAACGCCGCCTTCTTCTGCGACTGCCGTATCAGCTGTTTCAACCGTTGCCATGCAAACAAGCCCTATAGAAAATTTATGACCCCAAGACCGCCTGAACGTCCCACACCGCTTAACAGCAGTTTGAACAGGCAGTGAATTGCGCGCCTGATAGCCGCGAAGGATAGGGTTTGCCAACAGGGAATTTTCGATTGACCAAACATTCACTTCCCGCGCAAGGTGCCCGAACCATGAGGATAGCATTATATCAACCCGAGATTGCGGGAAATTTAGGAACGATTTTAAGGACTTGCGCGTGTCTGAACGTCGCAGTCGATATCATAGAACCTTGCGGTTTTCCGTTTAGCGATCGAAGTTTGAAACGTGCCGGAATGGATTATTTCGAGCATGTCGAATATACACGCCATGCCGACTGGGATGCGTTCCGTGCGAGCGTTGATTCCCGGAAATCAAGGGTTATCCTGCTTTCCAGCAAGGCGGATGCGCCGCATTACGACTTCGCCTATCGCAAGGATGATATTTTGTTATTCGGATCGGAGGGATCAGGAGTTCCCCTGACTATACATGTGCAATGCGATGGTCGAATCACGATCCCGATGAGAGAGGGCATGCGTAGCTTGAATCTCGCGGTATCGGCTGGCATGGCTTTGGGTGAAGCACTTAGACAAACAGGACAATTTCCGGAATGACCTCAGGATTGGATGATCAGCAGCGCACAAGTCAGACGTGGTTCAAGGAACTGCGCGACCAGATTTGTGCGGAATTTGAAAAGATAGAAGCCGAAGCCGGCAGCGATGCCAAGTTCGACTATATCCCCTGGGATCGGCTAAATCCCGATGGCAGCCCGGGAGGCGGCGGCACCCAGGGCCTGATGAAGGGCAAGATATTCGAGAAGGTCGGCGTGAATATTTCGACGGTAGACGGCGTGTTCAGCGAAGAATTTCAGGCCCAGATCAACGGCGCGGAAGAGGATCCGCGATTCTTTGCCACCGGAATCAGTCTGGTTGCACATATGGCAAACCCCCATGTCCCGGCTGTGCACATGAACACCCGGTTCCTGTGCACGACCAAGCGCTGGTTCGGCGGCGGCGCCGATCTCAACCCCGCGATTGTCTATGACGAGGATACCGAGGAATTTCACGCGCGGTTCCGTTCCGCCTGTGCATCTCATAATCCGGAATATTATCCCCGATTCAAGAAATGGGCGGATGACTATTTCTATATTCCCCACCGCAAGGTGCACCGCGGCGTCGGCGGGATCTTCTACGACCATATCGAACTCGACAAGGAATCGGATTTTGATCGGCATTTTGCCTTCACCCAGGATGTCGGCCGGGCTTTTCTCGACATATTCCCGAAACTGGTGCGCAAGCGCATGGATATGAAATGGTCGGATGAGGAAAGACAGCAACTGCTGGAATGGCGCGGTCGCTATGCTGAATTCAATCTGGTCTACGACCGGGGCACGACTTTCGGGCTGAAGACCGGCGGCAATGTCGATGCGATATTGATGAGCCTGCCACCCGAAGCCAAATGGGTCTGAACAGCTGAATATGGCACCGCAGGACATTCCCAAGGGCCATGTTGCGACCATCATCACCCATCTCGAGATGCGTGCAAGACCTGCGCTGCCAGCAACCGAATCGAGCCTTATACTGGAAAGCTGGCCAAATCCGCCGGTGGCGGATTATTGTGCGCTGTTCCGCAAGGTTGGAGAACCCTGGCTGTGGACATCGCGGCTGTTAATGGATGCAGATGAACTCAAGCCGATTCTTGATGATCCTGCAGTCGAAATCTCGATCGTTCGCGACGATGAAGAGCCGGTCGGCTTTATCGAGCTGGATTTCCGCGTGCCCGGCCAGTGCGAGATCGCGTTTTTCGGGCTGGTTCCGGCGATGAACGGCAGGGGCCATGGCCGCTGGATGATGAATCAGGCGCTGGAATTGGCGTGGCGGGAAGATATCGAGCGGGTCTGGTTGCATACCTGCACCCAGGATTCGCCGCGGGCCCTGCCCTTTTACCAGCAATGCGGCTTTCGCATCTTCAGGCAGCAAATCGATATGATGGAAGATCCGCGCCTGACCGGCTATTTGCCAAAATCAGCCGCGCCGCATGTGCCGATATTCGAATAGCCTCTAGACCGCACCCGCCCGGCGACCGGTAAGTTCGATATAGATGGATACAATCACGGCATAGATTATCAGCTGAAAGATCGTCCCGACCAGCGAAGCGACAAGATTCAATATCAACATCCAGCCCTCGCCGCCGGTAGCAAGCCCGACCACGACGCCGGTCACCGCTTCCAGTACGTTGAGTGTAATCCCGCCGACGACCATGATGATCGCCAGAAACAGCAGGATCGAAAAGCCATTATCCCGGGTTATTGACCAGCTCTGCTTCAGCAACTCCACCGGACTGCGCTCCTGCTGATCGGCAAGGATCACCGGGATCAGAACGAACCGGCAGCTAAGATAGAGGCCGGGGAGGATGAACAGCAGAAGGCCGGGCAGAATGACCAGGCCGGAAAGCAGATTGGCGAGAAGATAGATCAGAAAGAATTTCAGCGCCGCGGCCAGGTTTTCGGCCACAGTATGGCTGCGCGACGGAACGAGCGCGAAATAGATCGCCAGTCCGCCGAAGCCCATCACAAGATTGGATGCCAGGATAGCAAGCGCATTTTCGTTGAAATAGAGGGAATAGGCGGCGACTAGCGCATTTGCATCTTCATCGCCGGTCAAAACAGGCGGAGCGACATATTGCGCGAACAACAGAGTCGGCAGAAAGAGAAAAACGCCGGCAATCGCAAGGATAGCCTCTTTATGCGCTAAGAGCAGGGCCATCGCACCATTCCAGCATTGCATATAGTCGAGCTTCATGTTTTCGTTCCCAAATCCATTTCTGTCTCGCCAGCCCTTGCCACCCGGTCAGCAAAAGTGCACGAAATTTCTATGAATGGTCCCAAAGACATCGAATGGCGCGTTGCGTCGGAAAAGATCGAATATCCGGAGGCGCTCGCCGAAATGGAACAGCGCAACGCCGCGGTTCAGGCAGGTGATGCGAAGGAACTGATCTGGCTGCTCGAGCATCCACCGCTTTATACCGCTGGCACCAGCTCTGATCCGGCGGAGCTGTTGAGCCAGGCCTTTCCCGTCTATGACACGGGTCGCGGGGGCCGCCATACCTATCATGGTCCGGGCCAGCGGGTGGGTTATGTGATTCTCAACCTGAAGAAACGCAATGCCGATGTCCGGGGCTATGTCCATGCGATGGAAGACTGGGTGATTGCCGCGCTGGCAGAATTTGGCGTCGCGGCCCGGGCCGTCGAAGGCCGCGTCGGTATCTGGTGCGATACACCTGACGGACAGGAAGCCAAGATCGGCGCAATCGGCATCCGGATCCGCAAATGGGTGACGATGCACGGCTTCTCGGTCAATGTTGATCCCGACCTCAGCCACTTCGGCGGCATCGTCCCTTGCGGCATCAGCGAATATCCAGTGACCAGCCTTGCCCAACTGGGTATCGCGATAAAGCTTCAGGAGTTTGACGAAGCGTTGCAGAAAACGGTTGGCGGTTTCCTCGAAGCGATTGATCAGGACTGATTGCAGGCTATGAAGCTGCGGTCACCCATCCACGACGAGAGGACAAGATTATGTATAAATTTGCCAGAATCGCCGCTGCCGCAGCAGTCGCACTGACCATCTCTGCCTGTTCGGGCAATGACGCGCCCGATTCCGGCGACGTTACAGAAACCCAGATGGACGATGTCGATGTTATCGACGGCACGATCAGCGACGAGATGGTCGATGTCGATACTATCAAGGAAGTCGACGCGACCGGCGAAGAGACCGGCGAATCGTCTGACAAGAAAGAAGAAAATGCATCGGCAGACGAAGGCGATTCGGCTGAAAAACCGGCCGAATAGGGTCTCAGGCCAGTCCGATAATCTTGTGAGTCTGTAACGACAGACGCCATTTCGGATGGGCCTGCACAAAGGCGATCGCCTGTTCGAGATGGCCCTGGCTTGCAGCGGGATCGGCAATTGCATCTTTCGGCTGTAGCAAAAGGTTGGCGAAATCCCAGCCTTCCATGCCTTGCCAATCGCTATCGTCCTGTGGCCAGACCAGTTTCAGTTCGTCGCCGGATCGCTGGACCGTCTCGCTCTGCGCTTTCGGGCTGATGCAGATCCAGTCAATGGTTCGCGGCACCGCCAGCGTCCCGTTCGATTCGATGGCGATGAAAAATCCTTCGGCGTGCAGCGCATCGATCAATTCATCGTCCACCTGCAGCATCGGTTCGCCGCCAGTCAGTACCACGAATCGCGATTCGCGGTCACCGTCCCATGTTTCGGCGACAGCGGTGGCTAGATCACCGGCTGTCCGGAACCGTCCGCCGCCCTCGCCGTCCATCCCGACAAAATCCGTGTCGCAAAACTGGCAGATTGCGGTGGCGCGGTCTTTTTCCAGCCCGGACCAGAGATTGCAGCCGGCGAAGCGGACGAACACCGCCCGGCGTCCGGCATGCACGCCTTCGCCCTGCAGGGTCAGAAATCTTTCTTTGACCGCATAGCTCATAGCGCTGCGTATCGCGTCGGGTCGACTATGCCAGCCTCTTCAAATCCCTTTTGCCGCAGGCGGCAGCTGTCGCAAAGCCCGCAGGGCAGATTGTCTTTGGTCGGATCGTAGCAGGACCAGCTCCAGGCCGGGTCCAGACCCAGCCGGATCGCTTCCCTGGCGATGTCCGCCTTGGTCATATGTTGCAGAGGCGTCTGTATATGAAAGCCGCTGCCCTGGTCACCGGCCTTGGTCGCCAGATCGGCCAGTCTCTCGAATCCTTGAATAAATTCGGGTCGGCAATCCGGATAACCGGAATAATCCAGCGCATTCACGCCAATAAAAATATCCCGCGCGTTTCGTGCTTCGGCGAGACCGAGAGTCAGCGACAGGAAAATCAGGTTACGCGCCGGCACATAAGTCACCGGAATATCATCGGTCACCCCCGATTTCGGTACATCGATATCGGCGGTGAGCGCCGATCCGCCAAAACGGCTCAGGTCGAGCGGCAGGACGATATGCTCGGCCACGCCGAGCTTCGACGCGATTTTCTGCGCGGATTGCAATTCGACCTTGTGCCGCTGGTTATAGTCGACGGTGAGCGCGATCAGCCGATAGCCCTGTTCGGCGGCAATCGCCGCCGACACCATCGAGTCGAGTCCGCCGGACAATAAGATGATTGCTGTTTTCGATTCGGAAGTCATGATGCGCCCCGCTAATGACCTTGCTCGCGCGGCGCAAGTTTTGCACGCAAAACTGGTTCAGCAACTGCCCGTACGGCGGCCTTCTACATTGACGGAAAACGGCGCGTTGTTGCGGATGCCCTGAGAGAAAATCTGCACCAGAGTGCTGGATTCCTGTTTGATTTCGGTAACGCCCTGGCCCGCATTGCCACATTTATAGCTGACCCGAAGCTTCTTCGGACCATTTTCGATGACATAACGCGTACAATTTGCGTTGCCATGCTGAATTTGCAGCAGCAATTCGGGGTTTCCCAGACACACTTTCTTGCCCGGCCCGCGCGAACCACGCTCTTTCAGTGTCCACTCGCCCTGCATCAACCCATCGAGCAAAGCCATGCCGGGGGTCTGTGCAGGAGCAGGAATCGCAAACCCCGACAGGACGGCGGCTGTTCCGCTGATGATTTTGATCAGTTTCAAGCCTTTCATACATATTCTCCTGTCATGTTCGTTCGCGTGAATGGTTTCTGCAAATGTAGTGATATTCCCGAAATACGGCGAATATTGTCGCTAATTGTGTCCATCGATAGGATTTTTTCGACAATCGCGCGTGATTGCCCTATTTTTGACGGCATTCAGTTGTTCAGGCTGGCGCCCGTAATCGTGAAAGTCTTGCTGCAAAATGCACAATCAATCGCGATATCACCCTGTTCGTCGACCATATCGTCCTTATCTTCCTTCGGGAAACGTGCGATTACGTCCCTGATATGCTCTTCATTACAGCGGCATCCCTTAACGCACGCTTTACCGCTCAAAACTCTCACTTCGTCGCTCTCGCTGAAAAGCCGCCACAATATGTCCTCGAGCGGTAGCATCCTGTCGGTCAATTCTGCAGCCCGCACGCTGCCGCCCATGATCGCTACATGTTCCCATTCCGGATGATCCAGCTTGGCGTGGAGCCGTTCGCGACCTTCCTCGCCTTCTGGCAAATGTTGCACCAGAAGCCCGCCGGCAGAAATATTGCCGGCAATCTCTTCAACGCCAACGCGGATCAGCGTCGGGATCTGCTCCGACTGGAAGAAATAATTCTGCACCGCTTCGGACAGGCTGCCCCCTTCCAGCGGTACGATCCCCTGATTGCGACCACGCGGTTCGGGCAGATCGAAGGTGATCGCGAGATAGCCTTTGCCAAATAGCGCCATCAGGCTCGGTCCTACAGGCTGGGCGGCGAGCCGTTCGCGGTCGAATTCGACATAACCGCGCAGGGCGCCATCCTTATAGTCACAGGCAAGCAGGCTGATTACACCAGCCTCGGTCTGGGCCTGCAAAGTCAGTTGCGAGCCTTCTTCCTTCAACAGCGCACCGAGCATCGCGGTCAGGCAAACGGCCTCAGCCAGAATATCGCGGATCACTGGCGGATAACTATGGGCCGACAGGATTTCGTCGAGCGCGGGGCCCAGACGAACCACTCGTCCCCGACAATTTTTCGCCGGGATCGCAAAGGATAATATGCTGTCTGTTAGAGCTAATTCCACCATCAGATCTGGCCGAAGCACCAGCGCAACACGGATTTTTGCGCGTGTATCCGGTTTTCCGCTTCGTCCCAGACAACCGATTGGGGGCCATCGATAACCGAAGGCATGACTTCCTCGCCGCGATGCGCCGGCAGACAATGCAGGAACAAGGCGTCCGGCTTGGCCTGTTCCATAATTACATCATTGACCTGATAGGGCATCATTGCGGCAAGCTTGGCCTCCGCATGTTCCTGCCCCATCGACACCCAGGTATCCGCCACGACTACATCCGCGCCTGCAACGGCTTCGTTCTCGTCTCGATGGATAGTGATGTTCGCGCCTGCAGCCCGAGCATCTTTGATGAACTCTGGGTCCGATTCATAGCCTTCGGGGCAGCCGATCCGGACATTGAATTTCATCAGCCCGGCGGCTTCGACGATGCTGTTGAGCACATTATTACCATCACCCAGCCAGGCTATTTCAAGGCCCGGCAATGATTTCCCATGTTCCACCAGAGTCAGCAGATCGGCGACAATCTGGCAGGGATGCGACAGATCGGTCAGGCCATTGATCACCGGCACGCTGGCATTGGCTGCCATTTGCTCGATTTTCGCATGGTCGTCGGTGCGTATCATGATCGCGTCGCACATGCGGGACAGGACCTTGGCCGTGTCATCGACTGTTTCGCCACGCCCGAGTTGCATAGAGCCGCTGTCCATGACGATGCTGGAGCCGCCAAGCTGGCGGATTGCAACGTCGAATGATACGCGCGTTCGCGTGCTGCTCTTTTCAAAAATCATCGCCAGCACATGATCGGCCAGCGGTTTGTCGGCATCCGGCTTTCCCTTGGGCCAGCCAGCGCGCGCCGTTTTCCGGTCGATCGCATCGGTGATCATCGCTGCAATGGCGTCTCCGCCCGCATCGGCGAGATTGAGAAAATGCCGGCTCATGATTCAGGTGCCTGATAATCAGCCGCACCGGCCGAGAGTTTTTCAATGAAGGTCGCGATATGATTGTCATCGATATTCAGCGGCGGCAATATCCGCAGGGTGTTGTCTCCGGCTGCCACGGTCAGCAGACCATGATTATCACGGAGATGGGCAACGAAGCTGCGCGCCTCCTGCTTCATCATCATGCCGAGCATCAGACCCTTGCCCCGGACACCGATGAACAGATCGGGATAATTGCCGATAAACTGCTCGATCGCGGCGCGCAGTTTCTCGCCGGTCGTCCGGACGTTTTCGAGAAACTCGTCATTGGCAACCACATCCCAGACCGCATTGCCGGCGGCCATAGCGAGTGGATTACCGCCATAGGTAGAGCCGTGAGTGCCAGGCACCATGCCGCGTGCGGCGTCTTCTGTCGCCAGGCAAGCGCCCAGCGGAAAACCGCCGCCAATACCCTTGGCGCTCGCGACGATGTCAGGCTTGATGCCGTAGAGTTCGTAAGCATAAAGCGCGCCGGTGCGCGCGACGCCGCATTGCACCTCGTCCAGGGCTAGCAAGATGCCGTGCTTGTCAGCTAGGTCGCGCAGGCCCTTCATGAATTCGTCAGAGGCAGGGCGCACACCGCCCTCGCCCTGGATCGGTTCAACCAGAAACGCAGCGGTCTTGTCCGTGATCGCCGCTTCAGCCGCTGCCAGATCGTCGAAGTCGACATATTTGAATCCGGCGAGCAGTGGCGAGAAACCGTGGTGCATTTTTTCCTGATTGGAAGCCGAAATTGTTGCCATTGTCCGGCCATGGAAGGCGTTTTTGAAAGTGATGATCTCGAACCGGTCGCTGCCAGCCGACTGATGATAGGCGCGCGCGGTCTTGATCGCGCATTCCACCGCTTCCGCGCCGCTATTGGTAAAAAATACCGTATCGGCGAATGTCGTGTCGACGATGCGCTGGGCGAATTTCTCGCCCTGCGGGCTACCGTAGAGATTCGAGACATGCATCAGGGTTGCGGCCTGATCCTGGATCGCCTTGGTCAGGTGCGGATGGCCGTGGCCGAGCAGATTGACCGCTATGCCGCTGGCGAAGTCCAGCGCCCGGGAACCGTCTTCGGAAATAAGCCAGGCCCCCTCGCCTCGCACAGGACGAAAACCACACCGGGGATATACGGGCATGAGCGGGGTAATCGTCATCTTACTTTCCTTCCAACAATTGGACGCAAACCGAAAAAGAAAAGGCGACCCGGTTGGCCGCCTCTCGAAACAGGCGGCCCTTATATGCCGCTTCGTGAAGCCGGTCAATCGTGGTAGAATGCGGTGACCGCCATTGCGCTAACGATCGACCTGAGTGACTATTCTGATCACAGAGACAGGGATAATTTGTTTAGCCGGTCCATCGCCACATCGTAGGCAAAGGCATCGGTGACTGGCGACGGACACGCAGCACCAGCAAAGGAGACGTTCAAATGGATATGAAAACAATCGGTTCCCCAGAAGGTTGCCCGATGGGCTTTGACGGCGGCGTACGCGCCCTGCTTGGCCGGCAGAACCGCGACTGGTGGCCCAACCAGCTCCAGCTCGAAATATTGACCCAGGGCGGCATGTCGTCCGACCCGATGGGCCCCGATTTCAACTATGCCGAAGCCTTCAAGTCGCTCGATTTTGAAGCGCTGAAGAAAGACCTCACGGCATTGATGACCGACAGCCAGCCCTGGTGGCCTGCCGATTACGGTCATTATGGCCCGTTCTTCATCCGCATGGCCTGGCACGCGGCCGGTACCTATCGCACCGCTGATGGACGCGGCGGTGCCGGTGAAGGCCAGCAACGCTTCGCCCCGCTCAACAGCTGGCCCGATAATGCCAATCTCGACAAGGCGCGCCGGCTACTCTGGCCGATCAAACAGAAATATGGCGAGAAGATCAGCTGGGCCGACCTGCTCGTGCTGACCGGCAATGTCGCCATCGAATCCATGGGTGGTCCGGTCTTCGGTTTCGGTGGCGGTCGAACCGACACCTATGAACCGCAGCGGGACAT
The DNA here is from genome assembly GCF_976973735.1 of Parasphingorhabdus sp. NYA22. NCBI lineage: Bacteria > Pseudomonadati > Pseudomonadota > Alphaproteobacteria > Sphingomonadales > Sphingorhabdaceae > Parasphingorhabdus > Parasphingorhabdus sp. NYA22. The sequence goes on from NZ_OZ333477.1 coordinate 2,227,186, forward strand.
CTATTGGGGCACCGAGGAAAAATGGGTCAACACCGGTGCCGAAACCCGGATTGCAGAGGACAAGGTTCTCGAAAATCCGCTGGCGGCGATCCAGATGGGCCTGATCTACGTCAATCCGGAAGGCCCGGGCGGAAATCCCGATCCGGCGCTGTCCGCCCGCGACATTCGTGAAACCTTCGACCGTATGGCGATGAACGACGAGGAAACCGTCGCGCTGACCGCTGGCGGCCACACGTTCGGCAAGTGCCATGGTGCGGGCGATGCCGCCCTGCTCGGTGCCGAACCGGAGGGCGAGGATATTGCCGCACAAGGTTTTGGCTGGAACAGCAAATATGAGAGCGGTGTCGGCGGACATGCCATCACTTCCGGTCTGGAAGGCGCGTGGACGCCGACCCCGATCCAGTGGACGATGAACTATTTCCACATGCTGCTCGATTATGAATATGAGCTGGTGCACAGCCCGGCCGGTGCCCAGCAATGGCAGCCGATCGACCAGAGGCCGGAAGATATGGCACCGGCTGCGGACGATCCGACCAAAAAGGTGCCGACGATGATGACCACCGCCGACATGGCGATGAAGGTCGATCCCGCCTATCACAAGATTTCGGAGCATTTTCGCGACAATCCGGACGCCTTTGCCGACGCCTTTGCCCGCGCATGGTTCAAGCTGACCCACCGCGACATGGGGCCGAAGATCCGCTACCTCGGTTCGGAAGTGCCAGCAGAAGACCTGATCTGGCAGGATCCTGTTCCCGCCGGTCATGTTCCGACCGACAGCGAAGTTGCCGACATGAAAGCGGCAATCCTCGGCAGCGGGCTCACCGTTTCCGAGCTGGTGAAAGGTGCCTGGGCTTCGGCCGCAACCTACCGCGCTTCAGATCACCGGGGCGGTGCCAATGGCGCGCGCGTTCGTCTCGCACCGCAAAAAGACTGGGCGGTCAATGATCCGGCGGAATTGGCGAAAGTCCTGTCCAAGCTCGAAGAGATCAAGGGCGACAGCCCGATCTCTATGGCCGACATGATCGTGCTCGGCGGCACGGCAGCGGTCGAGAAGGCCGCGAAAGATGCCGGATTCGCCATCGACGTGCCGTTCACCGGCGGTCGCGGCGACACCACCGACGAACTGACCGATGCGGACAGCTTTGATCCACTCGAACCCAAGGCGGATGCTTTCCGCAACTATCTGTCGACCAAACATTCGGTGCCGACCGAGGAACTGATGCTCGACCGCGCGGCGCTGATGCAGCTTAGTCCGCCGGAAATGACAGTATTGGTCGGAGGATTGCGCGTCCTTGGCGCCAATGCCGGCAATATCGAGGATGGCGTGTTGACCGGCCGGGTCGGCCAGCTGACGAATGATTTTTTTGTCAATTTGCTCGATATGAAGACAGCCTGGAAGGTCGTCGACACGAGCAGCGACGAGCAGTTCATCGGCAGCGATCGTGAAAGCGGCGAGCAATTGTGGACAGCGACGCGGACCGATCTCGTCTTCGGTTCCAATTCGCAACTGCGGGCGATCGCCGAAGTCTATGCCGAAAGCGGCCATGAACGGAAGTTCGTCAGCGACTTTGTTGCCGCATGGACCAAGGTCATGAACGCCGATCGATTTGATCTGGCCTGATTTTCAGCTAGCATCTGCAGAAACGGCTCGTGGGATTGTCCCGCGGGCCGTTTTTTAATCAGAGCAATTTGGCTCGCCTTCTATGCCAAACCGGCTTTCGACGATTCCCAATTCTGTCCGTCAAATTTGATGATCTTCGGCTGCAGATCATGGCCGGCGTCGAGGCAGTTATAATTTACGCTCCAGCTATCCGGATGGGATCTGGGTTGATAAAAACTTTTGACGCCGCAAATTTTGCAGAACAGATGCTCTGCCTGCCCGCTGCCAAATCTGTAGCTGGTAAGATCCACGTCGCCTTTCAGCAGGGTAAAATCCTGATGTGGCGCGAACATGTGCAGAAAGCCGGTCCGCGCGCAGATCGAGCAATTGCAGTCGAGCATTTCCGGCGCTTTTTCCACTTTCGCTTCAAAGCGGACGGCTCCGCAATGGCAACCGCCGGATATACTGGCCTTCACTGCACATTCTCCTGTTCACTATCGTCCTCGGGCCGCGGCTGAAAGCTCAGCGAAAGCGGAGTGATAAAACCGCTATTGTTTATGCGAATGCGCACGATGCCCTGCAATCGTGGATTGGCGAGCTTCCTGTCATAGTCACGCCCTTCTTCCTGAGGGACGTAAATGCGGTCGCGGATCAGCCCATCATTGCCTTCTTCGCTCCACGGATTTGCCTTTGCCGTGGCATCACAGCTGCTTTCCATCTGTTCGCTGAAACCGGAGATATCGAGCACTTCCACGCTGTCGATATCTGGCGCAGTGCCCCGGATGCACAGGCTTTTTCGCGAGGCGGACCATATCGGAATATCTTCCTGCCCGACGGCGGGCCAGTCGTACCGAAACTGTACATAATGTCCTCGCAGCAAATCGCGCGGGTCATAGCCGGCAATCGGCACATCCCATTCCGTTCCCTGTCGCGATTCCCGATCCGTCATCAACCAGATCAGGCCCAGTCCGACCAGCGGCAACAGCAGCGCAAGCGGCAGGAAGAGTTGACGATAGCGGTTCATTGATCGTCCCCTTCGTCATCCTGCTCGCCAGCGGAAATTTTGGTGGGAGCGAGAACCCTGGAAACACGATAGGCCAGCACGGCAATGGCGATGGTAATCAAACCCGCGATTATCAGGCCCAATCCACTGCTGAAAAGATCATAGGCCAGCTGGAAACTCAAGACGATCAGGCGCAGCGCGATGATCGCGACAACCACCTGAAACACGTTTCGCCATCCGGAATATATCGCACTCCAGCCAACTGCGGCCCAAAATGCCATGAACAATATCGCGTTGCCCAATGGTTCGCTGGATTGCGCGATACTGCTGACAAAGCTGATGATTGCCGCAGCGATCAAAATTCCGCCGATGCTGGCACCGGTGGCGATACGATTGAAGCTATAGATCAGCAGCGCTGCCACGCTCCAGAGCACAAGCTGGATAGCGGCTATATCGCTGACATAGTCTTCCGAACCCAGAAAGCCGCCTGCACTCACACTGTCTGCCATCAACTTGAGATTAACAGCTGCGACAAATGCGGCCAGCGCAAATTGCCCGATCTGCTTCCAGAAAGCCTGTCTCGCACTGATTTTGCGCATGAATACCGCAAAGACCAGAGCGAAAACCGGCATACTGGTGATCATTGCCAAATAGAATGATTGCGGTGCATCGGTCTGTTGAAAATACCAGCCCAGATAGGTGAGCGCTGTGCCGAGAAGCCCGACCATCCAGAGCATGGAAATCAGCCAGCCGCGGCCGGTCAGCAGCAGAAGCGGCGAGAAGAGCAAAAGCCAGATCACCAGCGGTTGCCACAAGGGCGAACTGGTTTGGTAGACTTGGCCAAGATGGCCGAAAAAGGTCAAACCCAGAACCGCAAGGACGAACAGCAATACGTCCTTCAAATAGAGGCCGAGAAAGCCCTTGCGTGGCTGAAGGAGATAGACTGCCGCGCAAAGGCCGGCGATCAGAAGTCCGTGAACCGCAAGCCGGACCATTCCGGGGATGTCATCCCAATTGGCTGCTACCAGCGAGATGATGCCCAGGCCGATGGCCAGAGCGCCCAGTCCGATCAGCGACCAGAGCCCCAGAGGCCGTGACCGATCGGCTTCATATTCCCGGATACGCTGCGCAGATTCCGCATCGATCAGGCCCGCATCCAGCCAAATATTGATTTTTCTGTCAGACAATCACCGGTCTCCGCTTCATAAAAACAGCTATGCGACACAGGCAGGGTTGGCAAGTTCAGCGCTCGCCAGCCGCTTATCTTTTCTGCTGTCGGATCAGTCCCGCACTTCGGTGGTGTGAATGTCGATGCGGTTTTCCAATGTCCTGTGCACCGGACATTTCTCCGCGATTTCCAGCAATTTCCGGCGTTCTTCGTCGGTCAGGTCGCCTTGCAGGACGATCGACCGGTCAATCACATCGATACGGTTGTCGTCATTATTGCAGCTCAAGCAGTCGTCGACATGTTCGCGGCTGTGCTCGAGCACGATATGCACGGCTTCAAGCGCAATGCCCTTGCGGTCGGCATACATTTTCATCGTCATTGACGTGCAACTGCCCAGCGCCGCGAGCAGCAGGTCATAAGGTGACGGACCGCTGTCGGTGCCGCCGAATGATTCGGGTTCATCGGCAAGGAAGACATGTTTTCCGACCGTAACCGTCTGCTGGAACTTGCCGCTTGCGGTCTCGACGGAGACGAGGGAGGGATTTGATGCCATGACTATTCTACCGTTACTGATTTCGCGAGATTGCGAGGCTGGTCGACATCGGTCCCTTTGGCGACTGCTACATGATAAGCAAGCAATTGCACCGGCACAGCATAGACCAGTGGCGCGATCAGCGGATGGACTTTCGGCATTTCGATCGTCGCCATGCAGCCATCTCCGGCTTCGGCTATGCCTTCTGCGTCGGAGATCAGTACGACTTTTCCGCCTCTCGCCATCACTTCCTGCATATTCGATACTGTTTTCTCGAACAAAGGCCCCGATGGTGCGAGCACGATGACCGGTACAGCTTCGTCGATCAGCGCAATCGGACCATGTTTCATCTCGCCAGAGGCATAGCCTTCGGCATGGATATAGCTGATTTCCTTGAGCTTGAGCGCGCCTTCCAGGGCCAGTGGATATTCAGGGCCGCGACCGAGATAGAGCACGTCCCGCGCCGGTGCGATCAGGTGCGCTATGCCTGCAATATCTTCATCATGGTCTAGAGCGGCGTTTAAAGCTGCGGGAGCCTCGGTCAGATGTTTCACGACATCGCGTTCCTCGTCGCGGGTCATTCTACCCTTCACCACAGCCAGATGCGCTGCGAGCGCCGCCAGGACGGCTAGCTGACAGGAGAAGGCCTTGGTCGAGGCAACGCCGATTTCCGGGCCGGCATGGGTAGGTAGCAGCAGATCGGCTTCGCGGGCCATGCTGCTGGTCGGGACGTTGACGACTACCGCGATCTTCTGACCGTTTTCTTTCGAATGGCGCAATGCCGCCAGCGTATCGGCAGTCTCGCCCGATTGGGAGATAAACAGCGCGAGACCGCCGGCCTCGAGCACCGGATCCCGATAGCGGAATTCGGAGGCGAAATCCAGATCGACGGGCACGCGGGCGAAGGTCTCAAACCAGTATTTCGCCACCATACCCGCATAATAGCTGGTCCCGCAGGCGACGATGGTAACCCGCTTGATATCGCGCAGATCGAAATCCATTTGTGGCAGCGCCACTTGCTGCTCCAGCGGACGGATATAGCTTTGCAGGGTTTGGGCGACCACCGTGGGTTGCTCGAAAATCTCTTTCTGCATGAAATGGCGGTAATTGCCCTTTTCAATGGCTGCAGCCGAGACACCGGATGTCGTAATTTCGCGCTCTACGGCGTTGTTGTCCTTGTCATAAATGGCGGCACCTTCACGGGTGATGACGACCCAGTCGCCTTCTTCGAGATAGGCAATTTTCTGGGTCAGGGGAGCCAGCGCCAGCGCATCGGACCCCAGGTAAGTTTCGCCGTCGCCATAGCCGACCACCAGGGGTGAACCCAGACGCGCGCCGATCAGCAAATCGGGTTGCGAGCGGAAAGCAATCGCCAGCGCGAATGCACCCCTAAGCAGAGGTAGAACAGTTTTGACCGCCTCTTCCGGTGATTTCCCCGCTTCGACCTGTTCGCTGACCAGATGCGCAACCACCTCGGTATCGGTCTCGCTCTCGAACGACCGTCCACGCGCGCTCAGTTCCTCGCGCAGGCTTTTGAAATTCTCGATAATGCCATTGTGCACCAGCGCCACTTCGTCGGTCGCATGAGGATGGGCATTGCTTGTCGTAGGCGCGCCGTGCGTCGCCCAGCGGGTGTGCGCGATACCGATATTGCCAGCGGCATCATCGGTTTTGAGGACGTTTACAAGATTGCCCAGTTTGCCCTCGGCGCGGCGACGGATCAGCTGGCCATTATGCACGGTACAGATACCGGCGCTGTCATAGCCGCGATATTCCATCCGTTTCAGACCATCCACCAAACGATCCGAGACAGGCTGGTTGCCTACAATTCCAATAATTCCGCACATGGTTTTCGGGCTTTCTACTAAAGTGTATAGGGTACGCGGATTCCCGGCATATTTGCAGGAAAATCCTTTATATTACGAGTTACCAGAACACGACCGCGTGTCATCGCGGTCGCGAGGATGATGGCGTCGGGCGATTTTAGCCGGGGTCGCTGGCGGCGCAACGCGGCAGCGCGTTCAGAAATTTCCTCGTCAATCTCGTCAATTCCGAAACCGGACAGAAGAATTGATGCCCGGCGCAGCTGCTCCTCGGTGCCTTTTGACAATACTTCTATCCAGACCATGCGGCTGACCCAGGGGCGTGAGCCGCCTTCGGTCGCACGCCTGATTTCCGCGCGGGCCTGTTCATAGCCCGCAAACGCATCGATAATGATATTGGAATCGAAGGTGAAGCCGCTCACTGGGAGGAAGGCTTTTTCGGCGCGGGATATTGTCCGGCCAGCATGTTGATATAGATTTGCCGTTGCCGGTCATCTTCTTCATCGAAGAGATCTGGGAATTCAGCCTTCACCGCTTCATAATCATCGTCCCATGGTCGCGTCCAGCTTGCCCGCTCGCGCCGTTGCCAATCGACAGAATCGCCGACGTCCGTGCGATCTTTCCACGCACCAAAACCAATATCGAGCCAATCTTTCGGCGCTTCGGAACGATAGGCGCTTACCGCCTCGCGCAGCAACTGCGCCCGCGACTTGCCCAGCTCCGCCGCTTGCGCGTCCAGCCATTTAACATCGTCTTCGGGAAGGTCAGCGAGGATTCGGGTCATGATGAAATAATGATATCATATCATGATATCATGTCAATAAACTACTTTTTCTGTTTCAGCGTTAATGTAAACCTTGTTAGCTGAATTCATTCCGCCGCAATAAGTAAAATATACTGGTTCGTTGCGATACTGAGTCACAGATTTTACCCACCCACCCATTTGGTTAAAGTCGTCGGCAGTGCAACGGCCATCCGCAATCAATTGCGAAGCCAGACTCACAAACGACTTCCGATATTTTAAAAAGTCATCTGACTGTGCGACTAAACTATCATCAGCATTTGCTGTAAGCGCTGGATCAGCGGGACGCTCAGTAGACAAATTGTCCAGCTTCACCCATTCAGCAAATTTTCCATCGATTATCCCATTTTCTTGGGAACATTCTTGTCGACCTTCGTCAATGTATTTGCTAACTCCGGCGGTGCAGGATGCATTGTACGCTTCAGTAATCCGTGCCCATCCATCCTCTTTTTCTAGGACTTTTGCTGATTCCCGAAAGAACAAACGCCCTACAACACCACAGTTATCGGAAGGACATGTTCGGCGATCCAGCCGCTCAGAAGTGACCCACATTTGCTCTTCAATCGGCGATGATGCTAAATTATCTTCATCAGTGCTTTGATCAGATTCAGAACAGCCAAAAATCATTAGTAACAATGCTAAGCTGTTAAATGTTCTATAATTTAGCTTCATTTCCCTGCCTTCTTCTTCAGCATAGCGCTACGAAATTTCGTAGCCCAGCCCGCCTTCGCCGTCTGCTCCGCACGAACCAAGGCCAGATCGCCGGCCGCCACATCCTTGGTAACCGTCGCCCCTGCCCCGACAATCGCCCCGTCACCAATGGTCACCGGCGCCACCAGCGCGCTGTTCGAGCCGATGAACGCGCCTTTGCCTATGATCGTCTTATATTTGAAATAGCCGTCATAATTGCAGGTGATCGTACCCGCGCCGATATTGGCGCCCTCGCCCACTTCGGCATCACCGAGATAGGTCAGGTGGTTGGCCTTGGCACCCTTGCCCAGTGTCGCTTTCTTCATTTCGACAAAATTGCCGACTTTAGAACCTTCTTCCATCACCGCGCCGGGGCGCAGGCGGGCGAAGGGACCAACATTTGTGTTGGGTCCGATGGTCGCGCCTTCGATATGACTATGGCCGTATATTTTGGCGCCGGATGCGACGGAAACGCCGGGGCCGAAAATCACATTCGGTTCGATCACGACATCGGCAGCAATTTCCGTATCATGGGAGAACCAGACGGTATCCGGCGCAATGAGGCTGACGCCATCGGCCATCGCTTTTTCGCGACGACGGGCCTGCCACTCGCCTTCGACCGCGGCCAGTTCGGCGCGGCTGTTCACACCAGCGACCTCGGCTGGATCATCGACTTCGATGACCGCGCTTTTCTGTCCCGGCAGCATGACGATGTCCGGAAGATAATATTCACCCGCTGCATTGTCGTTGCTGATCTGGTCGAGCAAAATGAATAGATCGGTCGAGCGCGCCGCCATCAGGCCGCTGTTGCACAGGTTTACCGAGCGCTCGGCGTCACTGGCGTCCTTAAACTCGACCATCTTCTCGATTTCGCCCTGATCATCGGCAATGATCCGGCCGTAAGCGCCTGCATCATCCGGACGGAAGCCCAAGACCACCGCGCGTGGCTTGGAACCATTGTTCAGACGGAAAATCATGTCGCGCATGGTGTCGGCGCTGACCATCGGGACATCACCATATAGGATCAGCACATCTCCGGCGAAGCCCTTGAGCGCGTCATGCGCCTGCGCCACCGCATGGCCGGTGCCGAGCTGGTCTTCCTGCACCGCAATCGCGACATTGCGGCCCTCGACGCTTGCCTCTATCTGTTCACGGCGCGCACCAACGACGATGACAGTGCGCTCGACGCCGATAGAATCAACTGTATCGAGCAGATGGTGGAGCATCGGCTTGCCGGCAATCGGGTGCAGCACCTTGTGCTTTCCCGACTTCATCCTGGTGCCTTGTCCGGCGGCCAATATGATTGCGGCTAGCGGGCGATCTGACATCGAAATTCTCCGGGAAAAGTTGGTCTATAGCGGCCACTTCATGGCCATTTGCAGCGGTTAATGCCATGCAAAGCGGGCTTAAGCCAGCCCGTTTATTTACCTAATGGCGGGTCTTATTTTACGGCTTTCCGGCTTTTCGCCATTTGGTCCACAGATGCCGCGCCAGCATCAAAGGTGGCATCCGCAGCCAGTGGGAACGGACATAGAATGCAAAGCGGGTAAATTTGCGTGTTTCGCGACCATATCCGTCGCGGGCAAGCAAACGACGAACATAAAGAGAGTCAGTCAACGCAGGGCGGCCAGCCAGAGAAGGATCAACCGGCGTATCATATAGCGCGGCGGCAAGGCGCAACGCCCGCGCCAGTTCGTCGACCAGCCCGTGAACCTTTGCGCGACTATCCAACTGCGCCCAGAATTCCTCGTCCGCTGCAGAAAAGTCCCGCAGCAGATGATTGATGTCCCACAGATTCCGCAAGCCGCCCGCCAGATCGCCGTCGGCAAACAAATGGCCGATGGAATGCAGCACCATATCGGCGGGGGCCATCACATATAGCCCATTGTCCAATCGAACCGCGCTGTTCAATATTGCCCCTGCATTCGGTGTCGGACCAGCGGTCAGCGGCAAAATCGTGTGGTGGACGTCGATCATCCGGTCGCGCTCGCGATGAATCAGAGGCGGCAGTTCGTGCATGTGATCGCGATAATATTGATCATCATAGGGATCGGGTTTGACCCATTCCCAACCGGCGTCAAGCAAGGCGGTTTCAACGACCGTCAGATCTTCCCGGGCAACCATGATATCGAGATCGCCGATGCTGCGCCCCACGCCGGCGGACATGTTCGCCGCAACGTAAGCAGTGCCCTTCATCAGAACGATCTTGCCGGGATAATCGGCGAGCGCTCTTTGCGCACAATCCGCTTCCCACAGAGCCTGACTGCGCGCCAGATCATGCGCCTCAATGGCATCCTGCAGAACCGCGCGAACGCGATCTGGCACGGTCACTTGTTTGAGCCGGTGGGCGAGCGAACCAATCAAGGATTCCGCCCGCGCTATGCTGATCAGGTCAGTCCACTGGCTGCCGTTCAGCGCCTCGGCGCTTGCCGGTTCCCGCAGAGCATCGACCAAAGGACGGGCGTCGCGCATCATGGCAACTGGCTCCACAGGCTGTCGATCAGTTCTTCCGCCTGTTCAACCGATTGATAATCCATTGCCCTGGTAGGGACCTGATCGACGAACCGCGTCAAGGCATGAAAACCCGCCTCGCCGAGCGCGACATAATTGGTCGAAGCCTGGGTCAGCCGGACGAATATCTCCGCTTGCCCCATATCGCGCAATTCGGGGGCATGACCAAAGCGGGGGAAGAGCAGCAGTGCCGGCCTGGCGGTTTCATCCATTCGGGCGATCGCTTCTTTCGGCGGGACGAGATGGCGAATATCGCCTTTGGGCGTGGCCTTCATTTCCGGGCCGAAACGGTTCGCCGGCGCCAGCTGCTGCATCGCCTCGACAGCTTTGTTCTTCAGGCTGATAAGGCGCGGAAATGGTGTAATTTCGCCGGTATCCAGGCTGAGCAAGGCAAATTCATCGCCCATGAACCGCCAGCCTCTTTCGGCCAGCATCCCCGACAAGGTTGATTTCCCCGAGCCGGACAGGCCGGTCATGATCAGTGCCTTGCCCTCCTTTTCGACGCTGCTGGCATGGAGCAGCAAATGCCTTCGCCAGCCAAGCGCCATTTGCAGGTTCATGCCCATTTCGGCGGCCAGCAGTCCCTGGGTTAGCGGCAATGGCGCGGCATCGGGCAGCCAGAAGTCACCGCCGATATGCACCGAGGGACGAATATGGCGCCGCCATGGCTTTTCCGGTTCAAGACGAACCGTGAAATCAACATGTTCGCCGGTCGGCTGCGGATAATCTTGGTATAGTGCCTCCAATTGTTCCAGCGGCTCACGCCATGCCGAAGCAATCCGGAACGCGGCAGGTCCGATTTTGAGCAAGATCTGATGCATCCCGCCCATCAGCCGGATACTCGCGATACCAGACCCAATGTGCGCAGCTCGTCGAGACGGGCAATCACTATATCTTCCGCATCCACGCTGGTCTCAAGGTCGAACAATGCCGTCAGTCGTGCTGCAATTTCACCAGCGGTCAGCGGCGCATCGTCCATCACCTCGATTATCGCGGGCGCAGGGTCGGCAAGCATATGGGTGATTCCGGACGGTCGGTGATATAACAGCATCATGCTGTCCAGATCATGCCAGATCAGATCATCTTTCGGCGCAGCCCGATATTTCTGGGTCATGATGGATTACCTGCGAATCTGTTACGACATAGCGATATGATAGCAGGCAAACGTTAAAATTCGTGGGTTATATCAGCGCGGCATCTGCAGCGAAGCATAGCATGTGAACCCGCTCTGCCCGGATTGCAGCCGGCGGATATAATTCACATAGGCCTGCGACTGGTCATAGGAGGTGCCCGGAAGCGTCCGTCCGTTCATCGCCTGGAGTACTTCTTCACCGGTAAAATTGCGCCCTGCTGCCGGAAAAGCACCTGGCGTGTCGGCCGTGACAACCGTGCCGTCGGCTGCGATATAGCCGCCTGCCGCATGGTTGCCGGGAACCGGGATTTCGCAATTGAGCACCGAACCCGCGGTCTGGGCCAATGCCGGCTTGATACTGACCACTGCAGAGGCCGTGATCGCGCCCATCATCAAGGCGCGACGGCGGGTTACGATACCGTTTTTCTGGCCAGTTTCGACTGACGATTCGGAAGGAAGGCCCTCTTTCATCGAATTTCCATCCATGGTTTCTCTTGCTTCAGATATCCGCACATAAGCAGAAATCGGGTAAAAAGCGAGCAATCACTCCCTCGCCGATATCCCCGTCTATATTCGGGACATAGACATGGAAATCGTTAATATCGCCTATATTTTACAGCACCCTGTTTTGACGCCGAAACATTCCCGTTGCCGATCCAGCCCTGCACCGCTTAAATAGCCGCTATGAAAATGCCAGAATCGACCAGATGACTTCGGTGTCCCCTTTTCGCTTGCTGGTTGCCCTGGCATTCATTGTCGGAGGCGGCATTCTTGCGGGCCAGTTGTCGCAATCCGGTCCGCAGTTCATTGTCGTCATCGTCTCCGGAGCAATCGCCTTGTTCACAGTCTTGCAGGACCGGCCTGCTCCGCCCTTGCCAGACCCGGCAGCGCTGGAGCGGCAGCGTAAACGGATCCTCTATCAGGGCCGGTCGGAAGCCTATCAGGATATTATCGACCCGATTACCGATCCGATTATGCTGATACGCAATGCAAAGGTGGCCGCAGCCAATCCTGCAGCGGCCCATGTTCTGGGAGATCATATTGTCGGCGAGGATGTGCGGATCGCCATTCGCCACCCCGCTGCGGCTGACCGGCTCGCCAATCCGGATGCGAAGCACACAGGCGAGCCTATCCTGCTTGTCGGCGTCGGCAGCACCGATCAAAGATGGGAATTGCGAATTCATACGCTGCAGGATGGTCTGAAACTGGTCCAGCTTTCGGATCGCAGCAGCCGCTATGCAGCCGAGAGAATGCGCACCGATTTTGTCGCCAATGCCAGCCATGAATTGCGTACGCCATTGGCCGCGATCAAAGGATTTCTGGAAACGCTGGAAGACCCCAAGGCCGGCAAGGATGATGCGACCCGCGCCCGTTTCCTGAAAATCATGTATGATGAAGCCGACCGCATGCAGCGCCTGATTGAAGATCTGATGTCGCTCTCCCGGATCGAGGCGGAAAAATTCGAACTGCCCTCCGACAAAATCGACCTGAGCGAACTGGTCGAGGAAGCCCGCAATTTTTACATCAACAGCCGCGGCAAAAAGGAAAATGAAATACAGGTCCATCTGCCGGCCAATATACCGATGATCCATGGCGACCGCGCGCAATTGGCGCAGGTCGTCAACAATCTGCTGAGCAATGCGTTCAAATACGGAAAAAAAGGGACGCCGGTCAAAATTAATGTCGCGCCCAACAAAGCCGGGACGATGTTATATCTTGCCATTAGCGATCAGGGGGATGGCATTGCCCCCGAACATATTCCCCGGCTCTCCGAACGTTTCTATCGCGTTGACAAAGGGCGCAGCAAATCGATCGGCGGGACAGGACTTGGCCTTGCCATCGTCAAACATATTTCCGAACGGCACGGCGGACGGATGGAAATTACCAGCGAAGTAGGCCGCGGCACGACGGTCTCCGTGCTGCTGCCGATCGCGAATAATAGTCTGGGCGTAGATCCTGTCGAAAAGAGCGTTGATTGACCAATGCCCGCCGGAATTTTCTTTCCGGAAAAGCCCGTTCTTCACCTCTGTCACATTTTCGTAATATAACTGTAACGAACAGGACATTGCACCTCCCTAAAAGCCTCCCCAACAAGCCTGTTAATCCGGCCCTTGGTGCTTATCGCCATGGATCGAGCGCAGATGAATTAGGAATTTTTGAATGTTAAGAACACTCGCGCTCGTGACGATCGCTTCTTTTGGGCTATCCGCCTGTCAGGATCAGGCTTCCGGCGGCCAGGGCGGCACTCGCAGTGAGATCCGGATTGTCGGATCGTCTACCGTTTTCCCCTTTGCAAAAGCAGTGGCCGAACAATTCAGCATCAACGGAGCCAATCCGTCTCCGATTCTCGAATCGACCGGTACCGGCGGCGGCATGAGCCTGTTCTGCGCTGGCGTCGGAGCAGACACTCCCGATATCGCCAACGCCTCCCGCCGGATCAAAGCGTCCGAATTTGAATTGTGCCAGAGCAATGGTGTCACCGAAATCGTAGAGGTACAGGTCGGCATCGACGGCATAGCCATTGCTCAGGCAAATAACGGCGTCTCCTTTTCGCTGACCCCGGCACAGATATACAAAGCCATTGCCGAACGGCCGTTCGGAAAAGAAAATACAGCAAAAAAATGGTCGGATATTGATCCGTCGCTGCCGGATTTTGCGATCAGCGTTTACGGGCCGCCTTCAACGTCGGGCACGCGCGATGCGCTCACCGAACTGATCATGGAAGTCGGATGTGTTACCGATCCGGCGACAAAAGCGCTCAAGGATAGCGACAAAGAGGCTTTTAATGCCGTCTGTCATGAAGTGAGAGCCGATGGCGCCTATGTGGATGCCGGTGAAAATGACAATCTCATCGTCCAGAAGCTGAAAGCCAATCCGAATAGCGTGGGCATTTTCGGTTATAGTTTTCTGGAAGAGAATCTCGACAGCGTGCGGGGCATTTCGGTTTCAGGCGTCAATCCGACTTATGAAGCCATTGCTTCAGGAGAATATCCCGGTGCGCGGCCGCTCTATGTTTATGTGAAGAACCAGCATGTCGGCGTCATCCCGGGGCTTCGCGAATATATGCTGGAGTTCATCAACGCGGGAACCCGCGACGGTTATCTGGTTAAAGCCGGATTGATTGCTTCGCCAGACAATGTACGTGAGAAAATGACCGATGTGGTCCGCAACATGACACCGCTTGCCATTGGCGAACTTAAATAGGCACGCCTGAGCGGGCGTTACGTTTTAGATGATATTGATGCAGGGGCGGAACCAGATATTGTGACAAGTGCAACGCTTCTTTTTCTCGTAATCGGCCTGGGTCTGGTCGCGTGGTTTTTTGGTCGCCTGAAGGCTTCCGGAATGCAAGCGGGCGGCAAGACATCCCGATCTGCGCTGCATTCGCTGCCGAGCTATCATGGCTGGTATGTCGCTTTGTGGGCGATCGTTCCCGCCGCAATTTTCATGATGGTCTGGAGCTTTGTCAGCCCGGCGCTGATAACCGATGCCGCGCTGACCAGCGCTGCAGCGGCGGGACTGCCGCAAGACGGTTTCTCCCGGGCGGCGATTCTGTCCGAGGCCCGCGCCATTGCCTATGGCAATCAGGTCAATGCCTTCAATCCGCTGTCCCAATCGATGGTCGAGCCTTATCGCGACGCCATTTCCTATTACCAGATGATCGGGGCGGTTGCGGCGCTGCTCATGGTATTTGCTTGCGGCGTTTACGCCTGGCTTCAGATCAAGCCGGATCTGAGAGCGCGCACAAAAATCGAACGTGTGACGATGCTGGTCCTGTTGCTCGCATCGCTGATCGCAATCGTTACCACCGTTGGCATTTTTCTGTCGCTGGTGTTCGAATCCGCCCGCTTCTTCTCCATGGTTTCACCGATAGACTTTCTGTTCGGCACCGAATGGAATCCGAAAGCGGTCGCCGGACCGAGAGGCGAGACCGGGTTTGGCGCCATTCCGCTTTTCTGGGGTACGGTTTTCATCGGCGCGATAATCGCGATGATCGTGGCGATCCCGCTAGGCCTGATGAGCGCCATCTATCTCACCCAATATGCGCCTGCGAAATTCCGTGCCTGGATGAAACCGATACTGGAGGTTCTCGCCGGAGTACCGACGGTGGTCTATGGCTATTTCGCAGCCTTGACCGTAGCGCCTGCGCTGCGCGATTTTGCAGTCTCGATCGGGATCACCAGTGCCTCTTCGGAATCTGCTCTGGCCGCCGGTGTGGTGATGGGCATCATGATCATTCCGTTCGTCTCTTCAATGGCTGATGACAGTATTGCCGCGGTACCCAGCGCGATGCGCGACGGTTCGCTGGCGATGGGCGCGACCCATAGCGAGACCATCAAGAAGGTCCTGATCCCCGCCGCTTTGCCGGGTGTCGTGGGCGGTGTCCTGCTCGCCGTAAGCCGCGCGATCGGCGAAACGATGATCGTTGTGATGGCGGCCGGTCTTGCTGCCAATATGACCGCCAATCCCTTTTCCAGTGTTACCACTGTTACGACACAAATTGTCCAACTGCTCACCGGTGATCAGGAATTTGACAGTCCGAAGACACTGGCGGCTTTTGCCCTGGGACTGGTCCTGTTTATCGTAACCCTGCTGCTCAACCTCATCGCCTTGCGCGTGGTCAAAAAATATCGGGAAGCATATGAATAGTCTCACCGACATGAAGCGCAACCCGACCGACTGGCAGGGCACGGCGATGCAAAAGCGTATCGCCCGGCGCTATGCCGCCGAACGGCGATTCAAGGCTTTGGGCATGGCTGCAGTCATGCTGTCCGCTGGTTTTCTGGCTTTTCTGCTGGTGGTCATGGTTGGCAACGGCTTCCGCGGCTTTACCCAGACCGAATTGCCGGTCGAGATAGATTTTCCTGCGGTGACCGGAGGCGCATCGCCCAGCCAGTTTGAAGGACCGAATGCAAATGCCAATTTGCAGTCCATGGGGCTGCGCGAAATTGTCGATAGCAGTATCGAAATCCAATATGGACCGGACGGCACCGATCTGTTCTCGCCGGGTGGCTGGACAGCAGTCAACGCAATGATCCTGAATAATCCGGATATTGTCGGGGAGAAGACCACGATATATCTGCCGGTTATTTCGGATATCGATGTCGCCTACAAGGACGCGGGCAATCCTGAATCCGAACAGAAGGTCCGCGAGCTGGGAGATCAACTATCGACCGGCTTCAACTGGAATTTCCTCAGCCATTCCGATGCTACGGACCCGATGCAAGTAGGCATCTGGGGGGCGTTCAAAGGCTCGCTGATCACCATGATCGTGACCTTGCTCCTGGCTTTCCCGGTCGGCGTGTTGGCGGCGCTCTATCTTGAGGAATATGCACCGAAAAACCGGCTGACCGACCTGATCGAGGTTTCGATCAATAATCTGGCAGCGGTGCCGTCGATCATCTTCGGTCTGCTGGGGCTGGCCGTGTTCCTGAACTTTTTCGGGATGCCGCGATCCGGTGCACTGGTTGGCGGCCTGACTTTGGCGCTGATGACCATGCCGGTGATTGTCATTTCCGGACGCAACGCGGTAAAAGCGGTGCCGCCTTCGATCCGTGAAGCCGCGCTGGGCATCGGTGCGAGCCCGCTGCAGGTGGTGTTTCATCACGTATTGCCGCTCGCGCTTCCCGGTATATTGACCGGCACCATAATCGGCATGGCCCGGGCGCTGGGCGAGACCGCGCCGCTGCTGATGATCGGCATGCGCGCCTTCATTGCCACACCGCCCAGCGGCATCACCGATCCGGCAACGGTATTGCCTGTCCAGATATTCCTGTGGTCGGATGAAGTCGATCGCGGCTTTGTCGAGAAAACATCCGCAGCGATCATCGTGCTATTGCTGTTCCTGCTGACGATGAACGCGCTGGCCATCTATCTGCGCAACCGTTTTGAAACCCGCTGGTAGGTGCAATGATGAATGATGACCAGACAATGCAAAAACCGAGTGAAAGCGTAAATATGACAGATTCGGCCAAGACAGATATGACAAGCGAAGCCGGCACGCCGAAAATGACGGCTCGTCATGTCGACGTTTTCTACGGCGACAAGCAGGCGATCAACGACGTATCCATCGATGTAAACATGGATAGCGTCACTGCCTTCATCGGCCCGTCCGGCTGCGGCAAGTCGACCTTTTTGCGCTGCATGAACCGGATGAATGACACGATCCCGATCGCCCGGGTCACCGGCGATATCCAGCTGGAAGGCGAAGATATTTACGCACCGCAAATGGATGTTGTCCAGTTGCGGGCGCGGGTCGGCATGGTTTTCCAGAAACCGAACCCCTTCCCCAAGTCTATCTATGACAATATCGCTTATGGCCCGCGTATCCATGGCCTCGCCACCGGCAAGGACGAACTGGACAATATCGTCGAATCCTCTTTGCAGCGCGCCGGTCTCTGGGGCGAGGTCAAGGATCGGCTGCTGGATAGCGGCACCGCTTTGTCGGGTGGCCAGCAACAGCGCCTGTGTATCGCACGCGCGATCGCGGTTGATCCCGAGGTGATCCTGATGGACGAGCCCTGCTCTGCGCTCGATCCGATCGCGACCGCAAAGATCGAAGAACTGATCCATGAATTGCGCGGCAAATATGCGATCGTTATCGTAACGCATAATATGCAACAGGCCGCGCGCGTATCTCAGAAAACGGCGTTTTTCCACCTTGGAACCTTGGTGGAATATGGCGAAACGACCGATATTTTCACCAATCCGCGGGAAGAAAAAACGCGGGATTATATCACCGGACGTTACGGCTGATATCTCGAAGTTTAGGAACTCAAAAATGGTCAACACTGGCACAGAGCATACGGTCAAAGCCTTCGATTCCGACATTAATGAATTGCGCGGGATGGTTGCGGAAATCGGCGGACGCAGCGAGCAGGCGATTGCCAAGGCGATGCGCGCGCTGGAAAACAGCGATCTCGAACTGGCAGAAGAAGTCGTCCGGGAAGACAAGCTGATCGACGAACTCGAAAAGCGTATCGACGAGCTGACATTCCAGACGATCGCGCTGCGGGCGCCAATGGCCGACGACCTCAGGGAATTGATCGCAACGTTCAAGATCTCCGGAGTGGTTGAACGGATTGGCGATTACGCCAAGAATATCGCCAAACGGGTGCCGCTGGTGACAAAGACACACCGCCTGACACCTATTTCGCTGCTGCCATCCATGTCGAAAATTGCCAGCGAATTGGTGCGGGACTCGCTCGATGCCTTTGCCCGTCGCGATGCGGAACTGGCGATGGAAGTGAACCGGCGCGACCAGATCGTCGATGATTTCTACAACAGCATCTTCCGCGCCGTGATCACCCATATGATCGAAAACCCAAAGGACATTGGCGAGGCAGCGCATCTGTTGTTCATTGCCAAGAACCTGGAACGTATTGGCGACCATGCCACCAATGTCGCCGAGATGGTCTATTTCGCCGCGACCGGTGAGCCGATGCCGGAGCGGACCCGCGGCGAGAATCCGACGACGCCGCTCGATAACGCGCTCAGCGACGAGGCCGACTGATGGTAAATGCCAAATTATTGCTGGTCGAAGATGATGCCGCGCTTGCGGAGCTGTTGACCTGGAACTTCAAAAAAGAAGAATATGACGTCATCCACACACCGGATGGCGAGGAAGCGTTGCTGCTGGTGCAGGAACATCGCCCGGACGTGATCTTGCTCGACTGGATGCTGGAAAGCCTCTCCGGTATCGAGGTCTGTCGCAGGCTGCGCCGTTCCTCGGAAACCGCCAATATCCCGATCATCATGCTGACCGCACGCGGTGAGGAAGAAGACAAAATCCGCGGCCTCGAAACCGGGGCGGACGATTATATCACCAAGCCTTTCAGCCCACGCGAGCTGATCGCTCGGGTCAAAGCCGTGTTGCGCCGGGTGCGTCCCGCTCTGGCTGGTGAAAAACTCAGCTTTGGTGACCTGGAAATGGACACCGTCGGCCACAAGGTCAAACGCGGCGGCGACACAATCCCGCTCGGCCCGACAGAATTTCGCCTGCTTCGCCATTTCCTGGAACATCCCAACTGGGTATTCTCCCGCGAGCGGCTGCTCGACAGCGTTTGGGGGCAGGATAGCGATATCGAACTGCGCACCGTCGACGTCCATATCCGGCGGCTCAGAAAAGCGCTGAACGCCAATGACCGTTCCGACATCATCCGTACCGTCCGATCGGCGGGCTATGCACTGGATACCGATGCTGTAGAAGGTTAGTTTTTCGACCTGTCCCGCACAAGCTCAGAATTGATCTGCTAGTCAGCGACCAGTTTCATAAGCTTGCGCTCGACCGGCGCCAGCACGCCGGCAAGATCATGGCCGCGTTTCAATATCTGCCCCTGTTCACCGTGCAGAGTCCACATACCTTGCCGGTTGCGCTCGGACGGGCGCTTCTCGATCCGGATCTGGGGACGTTCAGAAGCGCGGCGGAAGGCTGCGAATATTGCGACATCCCTGCGCATGTCCATAGCATAGTCTTTCCAGTGACCGGCAGCGACCATACGGCCGTAGAGGCTGAGGATGCGCTCCATTTCGCGGCGCTCGAATCCCACCTGCGACGGGGTTCCCCGCTGTGGAAAAGGCGATATGTTGGAATCGCTGAAACGCATCAAGCGCTATCGCGTCCCTTTGTTTTGATTGCATCACCGTCGCCGTTCCGCTCTTTGGCGAAGGCGGCGATCCGTTTCTGCAATTGTTCCATTTCACACTGGAGAATTTCCAGCTTCTGCGTCGACGGGTCAAAAATTTCGCTGCAGGGCGTCCCGTAGGGAACAAATTCTTTCTGATATTCTTTTGCCTCGACCAAAGTCGGCCGGGCGCGAACACCAACCATCGTGGCACCTTCCGGTACATCCTGAGTGACCACGGCATTGGCGCCAACTCGTGCCCTTTTGCCGACTGTGATCGGACCGAGGACCTGGGCACCGGATCCCAAAATAACGTCATTTTCAATGGTCGGATGGCGTTTTCCGCCAACACCATTGGTGGGGTTGGTACCGCCCAGCGTAACGCATTGATATATGGTCACGTTATCACCGATGAGCGCGGTCTCGCCAATCACGGTAAAGCCATGATCGATAAACAGATGCCGGCCGATTTTTGCACCCGGATGGATGTCGATTGCCGTCAAAAAGCGCGAGATGTGGTTGATCAGCCGTGCGAAGAAATAAAGCTCGCCTTTGAACAGCCAATGCGCGAACCGGTGCAGGCCGATAGCCAGCACACCAGGATAGAGCAGCACTTCCCAGCGCGATCGCGGGGCCGGGTCGCGGGCCTTGATGGAATCCAGATAAGCGCCAAGTTCCCGAAACATATATTTCCTCCGGATGTTGCGAAGACCATAAACTAGGCACGACACGCTCGGATTTCCAGTTCTTTCTTGCAACGTAAATCGGATGATGCTTTTCAAAAGCCTCATAATCACTATATTAGATCAATACCTTTCTACTGATCGAAAGTCTCGATAATGTCGACCTACCTGCCCACGCTCAAACAATTGCAATACCTGGTGGCGCTGAAAGAACATGGCCATTTCGGTAAAGCGGCGGAATCCTGCTTCGTTACCCAGTCCACCTTGTCGGCCGGCATCAAGGAACTGGAAGCCCTGCTCGATATCGTGCTGGTCGAGCGTACCCGCCGGGTTGTCCGTTTTACCGAACTGGGTAACCAGATGGTAGAGAAGGCCTATCGGATCTTGCGCGAGGCAGAAGAGCTGTCCGAAATGGCGCGATCTGCGGGCAAACCGCTGGCGGGCGATATACGGATGAGCGTGATTCCGACAATCGCACCCTTTCTTTTGCCGCGTCTGCTGCCGCAACTGCGCAAGGAACGACCGGAACTGAAACTCTATCTGAAAGAGGAAACCAGTCAGGCGGCTTGCGATTCGCTACATCATGGGCATGCCGATTGCGTCTTGCTGGCGCAGCCCTTCCCTTGCGGCGATGTCGAGTCCGAAGTGCTGTTCAGCGATGAAATATTCGTAGCATTCCCGA
Organism: Parasphingorhabdus sp. NYA22; assembly: GCF_976973735.1. Lineage (NCBI taxonomy): Bacteria > Pseudomonadati > Pseudomonadota > Alphaproteobacteria > Sphingomonadales > Sphingorhabdaceae > Parasphingorhabdus > Parasphingorhabdus sp. NYA22. The sequence goes on from NZ_OZ333477.1 coordinate 2,248,436, forward strand.
AAGATGATCCCCGCGATCCTCCGGCCCAGGTTGATCCGGCGACAATCGACGAGACCCAGTTGCTGCTCCTCGAAGACGGCCATTGCCTGAAAGATCATGCGCTGGCGGCCTGCAACCGCCCCGAATTGAGAGCCTCCGCCCGGATGATGGGAACGTCATTGCACACATTGGTGCAAATGGTCGACAATGGTCTTGGCCTGACCCTGCTGCCGAAGATGGCAATCGACAGCGGAATATTGAACCACACGAATATTGTTGCGCGACCGCTCAAATCGGATCGGGCCACGCGTGACATCGCTCTGGTCTGGCGCAAGAACAGTCCACGGCGCAGCGAGTTTCAGCTGCTGGCGGAGATCATGAAGGGTGCTCAGCACTGGGTTTCGAAAAACCAGTCATAATTCTCGTGGTTATTTCTGCCACTTTTCCGATGCATCGACGTCGGATGCGCGCTCTTCCACCCATTTTGTTGCACCGTCGGTCCGGGTCTCTTTCTTCCAGAATGGCGCCACCGTCTTCAGCTTGTCCATGATGAAGGAGCAGGCTTCGATCGCCGCCCCGCGATGATCGGATCCGGTCACCACCAGCACGATATTCTCGCCGACTGACAATGTGCCCACACGGTGGATGATCGTGACGGCGTGGAGCGGCCAGTCGGACAGCGCGGTTTTGGCAATCTTCGTGAGTGCCTTGTCGGTCATCGCCGGATAATGTTCCAGTTCGAGCGATTGCAGGTTGCCGTCGTCGCGAACCTGGCCGACAAAGCTGGCGATTGCGCCGCCGCCCTGCCCGGCGACTTTCGCCGTTTCGACGCCGATGTCGAAATCTGCCGAACCGACTTCGATCCTGATCATCCGCCCGTTACCGGCGGGAAAATAGCCAGTTCCTGAGCCGATCCGATCGGCGACGCTGGGACGCCATAATCCTGATCGAGTGCGAAACGCAGTTTTGCAATGTCGGCGAAGATATCGGCATAGACGTCGCCTCGGGCGACAAGCATATTCAATACATCGCTGATGGTCTCGATCCCGTCGCCGAGTTTTACCTGTTCCTGATCCACGCCAAGCCGTTCCCGCACCCAGGCAAAATAGACTATGTCGAGCGAGCGATCCATCAGTCCATATGCTTCAGGCCGACGCGCAGATAATCCCATCCGGTGATCAGGGTTAGAATCGCTGCTGCCCAGAGCGTCCACAAGCCGACGGTCTGCACAATCGGGAAATGCGGCAAGCCGCCCGCGAGGATCAGAGCACCGAGCGAAATCATCTGAAATCCGGTTTTCCATTTGGCCAGTTGCGACACGGGAACGCTGACCTGCAATCCGGCAAGAAACTCGCGGAGACCCGAGACGGTGATTTCCCGCAACAATATGACAATCGCGGCTATGGTATGCCATCCATTAATATCCCGCGTGAATATCAACATCAGCACCACTGCGGCGACCATGATCTTGTCGGCAATCGGATCCAGAAAGATCCCCAGCTTGGATACCGTTCCCTGCGACCGGGCGAGATAGCCGTCGAAATAATCAGTAATCGCCATCAGGCAATACAGCCCGAAGGCGAGCAAATAGTCGATCGGCAAAGGCTGTGACCGAGCCGACTCGAAGTTCGGCCAGAGCAGAAAAACCAGAATCGGCACCGCAAATATCCGCGAGAGTGTCAATATGTTCGGCAAGTTCAGCATGCTGGCTCTCGCATAAACAGATTTCCCCGAAATGAAAATTGTTTCAATCAACTAGAGTGGAAATTCGTCGCGGGTGCTTCGGTCAATCGATTTGACGCCGGGGCTGAATGGGCTAAGGATACGGCAACGCTCATTTTTCGCTCGAAAAGAGATTTTCACTTTATGCAAAATACTGCGCATTTGCTGCGAACTAGAAGGTTTTTGCCGCTGTTCCTCACCCAGCTGCTCGGGGCATTTAACGACAATCTCTTCAAATTCTCGATGGTCATTCTGGTGACCTACAATATTTACGAAAGTGAATCCGAAGATTTCGCATTCAATGCGCTCGCTTCCGGCCTGTTCATTCTGCCTTTCTTCCTGTTTTCCTCGCTAGCGGGCCAGTTGGCGGACAATTACGACAAGGCGCGAATCACACGATTTGTAAAAACGTTGGAGATATTCATTGCCGTTGTCGGCGGCGTTGGGCTCTGGCTGCATTCGATTCCCATCATGCTGACCGCCCTGTTTCTCCTCGGCCTGCAATCCACTTTCTTCGGTCCGATAAAATATGCCATTCTGCCGCAACATTTGGAGAAAGACGAAGTACTAGCCGGTACCGGGCTGGTCGAAGCAGGAACCTATATCGCGATTCTTGCGGGTACGATTCTCGGCGGTATCATCATCGACCGTAATGGAAACGGAGTCGAAATTGCGGTTGTCGCGGTCTTTGTCGTGGCGCTCATCGGGCGTGTCGCGGCCCAGTTCATGCCGCCGGCCCCAGCGCAAAAAGAAGTCGAGAAGATCGATTTCAATTTTGTCCGCTCTTCGATCCGGCTGATATCCGCCACCTTGCACGTGCGCAGATTATATCTTGCGATCATCGCCATCAGCTTTTTCTGGACCATCGGATCGGTCATGATCATTCAATTTCCGCCACTGGTGGAAAATGTTCTCACAGCGACACCGCAGGTTGCCAGTCTTTTTCTGGGGGTGTTCTCGATCGGCATTGCCATCGGGTCGGTTCTGGTCAACCGGCTGTTGAAGAGCGAAGTCTCGGCGCGTTTTGCCCCGGCCAGCGTCATCATGATGGGTGTTTTCGTGCTTATTTTATTCTTCATAGCCCGCAGTTGGCAGGGTCTGCCTGATGGCCAGCTCTATACATTCGAAACCTTCATCGTCCATGAAGGGGCCTGGGCGCTGCTCGGTACGCTGGGCGGCGTGTCAATATTCGGCGGCATGTTTGTTGTCCCCTTATACGCTTTTCTGACCACGACGGTCGACATCAGCCAGACCGCCCGCACTATTGCCGCCAATAATGTCGTCAATTCCGGATGTATGGTTATGGGCGCGCTGGTCGCGCTGGGGCTGAGCATGCTGGGCGTTTCCACGACAGAACAGCTTTTGCTGGTTGCCGCCATGTGTCTGGTAGCAGCATGGCTGGGCGAGCAACTCCATCGCGCGTGCGACTAATCGGTCACCGAATCCGATTCAGACGATGAACATGTAAAAGGCAGTAAAGAAAGCAAGGAAGCTAAGCAGAAACAGGCTGATGTCTTCCCCGAATCCTTTTTGCTTTGCAGTGGATACTCTATCCAGATCATGCTCTTCTCTCGCAATGCCTATGATTTTTTCCGGCAAACTGCGGCGAAAGCTATGTCTTGCGACCTCGTCGGTCAGAGCCAATGTTCTCAATCTATCTCTATCCATGGCGCTGGTTAACAACTTGTTAGCTATATATTCCAGAGCGAAATTCACGTCCGTGGTTAACGTCTTGAATTGGCACATGCTATGGAAACCAAGGGACTCCGGAATGATAGGCCAGAAAAATTAACCCTGAGCCATCGACTTGCACCTAAGCTCTCAATTTAACGGCCAAAAGTTCAACCTGTGTGATCTTTGCAACTGAACGGCGATATTATGATTTTGAACAATAAGATGGTTGATTTCAGTAGCCTGTTATGCCAAAGATTGTTGCGTATTAAGTGAAATGCGAAACCCTGAAGGAGCAAATTATGCGTTTCGGTAAAATTGGAATGGCTGCAGCTGCAGCCGCATCGCTTGTAAGCGCACCCGTTTTGGCACAGGCTAGTCAGCCTGTTTCTTCAGTTGCACGTACCAGCGCAACTGTTGATAGCGAAAATGATCTCGAAGGCGGTTCCGGTATCATTATTGCAATCCTCGCAGCAGCAGCTGTGATTGCTGGCATCATCATCGCGGCCGACGGCAGCGAAGATACGCCAACCTCCCCCTGAACTCGTTCAGATATAGATTTTGAAAATGGCGGCCAATCGGTCGCCATTTTTTTTGGCTATGGGGCTAGCAGAAGCCCGGATTCCGCTGGTCTATTTCCTGTCCTGAAGTAAAGCTGAGAAGCCTTTGGTTGCACATTTGGAACGGATTACCCATATCCGTTTTCATGACAGAAAATCAGCAACATGGCCTGCAACAATGGCACGGCACAACAATCCTATCGGTACGGAAAAATGGCAAGGTCGTTGTCGTCGGCGACGGTCAGGTATCCATGGGGAATACCGTAATGAAACCGAATGCCCGTAAGGTACGGCAATTGCACGACGGATCGGTGATTGGCGGCTTTGCCGGTGCGACCGCAGATGCTTTCACATTGTTCGAGCGGCTCGAGGCAAAACTCGAACGCCACAACGGGCAGTTGATGCGCGCAGCGGTTGAACTGGCAAAAGATTGGCGGACTGACAAATATCTCCGCAATCTGGAAGCGTTGATGATCGTGGCCGACAAGGATGTAACGCTGATTCTTACCGGCAACGGCGACGTGCTCGAACCGGTAGAAGGTATTGCAGCGATCGGTTCCGGAGGAAATTTCGCTCTCTCCGCAGCGCGGGCCCTGAAAGACTATGAAAAGGACGCCGAAAAGCTGGCCCGAAAATCAATGCAGATTGCGGCCGAACTTTGCGTGTTCACCAACGACCAGGTCACGATTGAAACGCTCGATAGCGACACTTAAATCTTGTCGGATCCGTTACAATCACTAACAAAGAGAAAATTAGCATGCAGGCGAACCTGACCCCCAAAGCCATCGTCAAAGCACTGGACGAACATATTATCGGCCAGCAAGACGCCAAACGCGCCGTTGCCGTTGCGTTGCGGAACCGCTGGCGCCGCCAGAGGCTTCCGGCCGAGCTGCGCGAGGAAGTAACGCCCAAGAATATCCTGATGATCGGGCCCACGGGTTGCGGTAAGACGGAGATTTCCCGGCGCTTGGCAAAGCTGGCGGATGCACCCTTTATAAAGGTTGAAGCCACCAAGTTCACCGAGGTCGGCTATGTAGGTCGCGATGTCGAACAAATTGCCCGTGATCTCGCGGAAGAGGCTGTCCGGCTGGAACGCGAACGTCGGCGAATGGCCGTGCATGAAGCGGCGGCGGAAGCGGCGATGAATCGGCTGCTCGACGTTTTATGCGGCGAGAATGCCAGCGAAGCCACTCGCGAGAGCTTTCGCCAGCGGGTAGTCGACAATCATATGAACGACACCGAGATCGAGATCGAAGTGGAAGATGCGCCCAACATGCCGATGGATCTCCCTGGCATGGGTGGTCAGGTCGGCATGATCAACCTTTCCGACATGATGGGCAAAGCCTTTAACCAGACGCGCATGAAACGCCGTAAAATGCGTGTTGCGGACGCCTGGGACAAGCTGGTCGAGGAAGAATCCGACAAGCGTCTCGACGACGAGGATATATCGCGGGCAGCGATCACCGACGCCGAATCCAACGGTATCGTGTTTCTCGACGAAATCGACAAGATTGCAGTCAGCGACGTGCGCGGCGGATCGGTCAGTCGGGAGGGCGTCCAGCGCGACCTGCTTCCGCTAATCGAAGGAACAACAGTTGCGACCAAATATGGTCCGATGAAGACCGACCATATCCTGTTCATTGCATCGGGCGCTTTCTCTATATCCAAGCCGAGCGACATGCTCCCCGAATTGCAGGGGCGCTTACCGATCCGTGTGGAATTGCGGGCATTGACCGAAGCCGACTTCATCCGGATATTGACCGAAACCAGAGCCAATTTGCCGGAACAATATGTAGCATTGCTCGGGACGGAAGATGTCACGATCAAAATTACCGACGACGCGATCGAAAAGCTCGCCGAAATTGCAGCGAATGTGAACGAAACGGTAGAGAATATCGGGGCGCGCCGGCTGCAGACAGTGATGGAAAAGCTGCTCGAAGAGATCAGCTTTACGGCAGAAGACCGGGCCGGTGAAGAAATTACCATCGACAAGGCCTATGTCGAGAAACAGCTTTCGGACGTCGCCAAAGACACCGACCTGTCCAAATATGTATTGTGATGGTAAAAGCTGAATTTTGATAAGACTCTGCAGGTTCTGGGCGTCGTATCTGACACCCGGCAAACGGGATGGCAAAGTTGTAATGACCTGGCTTTGAACGACGAACCAGAGCAGAGATAGCCGAATGGACCACGCCATGACACGAACCGCTTTGACATTGTCTTCCGTTGCAGTGCTTGCGCTCAGCGCATGCTCTGAATCTGCTCCCGATGCCAGCGGCGAAGCCACTGGTCAGGCGGAAAAAGAGCGGGACACAGTGGTTGCTCCCGTTGCGAAAGCGGAAAGCATAGATGCCGGACTGGCGGTCGGGGAGCAGGTTCCCTTGACCACCAGCCTGCTGACCAGCACGGGCGAAACCACTTTGGGCCAGGTTCTGGAAAACGGCCCTGCCCTCCTTGTGTTTACGCGTTCGGTCGAATGGTGTCCTTATTGCCAGACACAATTGAAATCGATCAACACGATCGTCGGCGATCTGAAGAAACGTGGCTATAATCTCTATGGCCTTAGTTACGACAGTCCTGACCAGCAGGACCGTTTCTCCAAGAACCAGATGCTGCAATATGAGATGCTGTCCGACCAGCCTTCCGCAGTGATCGACGGCTTTGGGCTGCGCGACCCGCAATATACCGAAGGGCGCGCCGCGGGTGTCCCCTATGCTTCGGTCTTTCTGATCGACAAGAGCGGCAAGATCATCGCCAGAACCGTATCCGGCGACTATAAACAGCGGCCCAGCAACGAGCAGATATTGGCGCTCGTCGACTCTATCTAGTGACTGGCTAGCTGTCGGCTAGTTGCTGGCGGCGGCATCCGCAGGCTGGATGGTCGGTTCATTGTCGTTGGCAGCCAGACGATTGGATTCGGGCAACACAGCCAGCTTCCATTTCGTGTCATCATTCAGATATTTTATCGCCAGCGCCTGCACTTCTTCGGGCGTAATCACCGTATAGTCACGAAGCAGACTTTGCAGGGCGACAAATTTCTGCGGATTGTAGCTCGCTCCTTCAAGCTGGCCCACCCAGAAACTATTGCCGCTGCTGGCCCGGGCGATTAACTGACGCAAGGGTTCTACCACGCGCTGCAATTCATCCGCGCTAACCGGCTTTTCCCGAAGATCCTTGGCAATCAACGCGACGACATTATAAAAACGGTCAATATTGTCCGGTGTCAACTGGCTCTGCGCGCCAATATAACCTCCCGATTCAAATTCGACCGGCCAGCTGTTGACCACCTGCGGGCTATAGCTTGCGCCCTGTTGAGACCGGAGAATTTCGAATAGCCGGTCGTTGAAGATCGACGCCAATACTTCCAGCTTGCGGCTTTCCCGGACATTGTCCAGCCCGCCGCCTGTCGGCCAGGCCACCATGGCAGCGGCCCGCTCATGATCGCCTTTGTGAACCAGGATTTCCGGACCAGCTTGCGGTGTCGGAAATTGCGGAGATTCTGCATCGGCTGAAACTGCTTGAGGCTCGCGTTTTGCCAATGCCCCGAATGTCTTGAGAATAGACTCGATCGCCTGATCCCGGTCAAAATCACCGAACAGCATCAGCTCGATCGGCCCACTTGCAAGTATCGGCTTCCAGAATTGCCGAAAATTTTCGGCGGTCAGCTGATCAAAATCTTCCTTGTCCGGGGTCTTCCAGCGAGGGTCCTTGCCGCGGACAAGCCATTCCAGATCGCGCCCCATGACCGCCTGCGGTGAGGCCGAGAAGCTGTCGTAGCTGATCAGGGAAGCGGCCTTGCTGCGGATTACGGGGGCTGCATCCCAGCGCGGAAAAGCCAATTTGGCTGCAATCAGATGCAACTGGTCTTCAAGATCGGATGGCCGTGTGTCGGCGGAAATCTCGAAGGCATCATTGTCGATGCCGAAACCCAGTCCAATCCGGCGTCCCGTGGTAATCTTGTCCAGTTCCTCCTGCCCGAGATCGCCGACGCCACTGGCCATCAGCGCCATGGCGCCTGACCATGCCAGCGTTTCCTGCCGGGACGAAAGGCCGCTATAGCCTTTGCCGAAACGGACATTGACCATGATCTTGTTGCGTTCGGCATTGTTCGGGAACATCAACACTCTGACGCCATTGGCCAACTCCAGCTGTTCGATATCGAAGCGCTCGTTAATTTTGGACGACAGAATCGATCCCTTTATCCCGATTTTTTTCAGCGCTTCAAATCCGATATCGGATTGGGTGACGCGGACATCACTCGCCGCATCGACAGAGCGGCGCAACGCCTGGGCCAGCCTGACCTTTCCATCGTCAACGGCATCCGGCGATGTCAGCAAGGCGCGGGTAGAGACGCCGGAAAATAATTTGCGAGTCGAATCCAGTAGCCGCTCGGGGGTGTAAAGATCCCGCATCGCGCGGAATACATCGAGCGCCACTTGAGGCGTCGCAATGGTTTCGCGGATGTCGACGGCGTTGACGATATCATCGGCCTGTTTGCGAGCAGCTTCGGTCTGATAGCTCTCCACGCCAATGGCCAAGGCAGCGTCAAATTCGGCAATCTCCCGGGCAATATCCGCTTCGGAAGGCGCTATGGTGGTAGCATCGGCGATAACGCCCCGGACGTCTTCGAGCGCAGCTTCCCAGTCGTCACCGAGAGGGATGATGCTGATGAAGGTGCCGTCGATCGAACGACTGACATCATCCTGACCGACGCTGGCCTGCAAATAGCTGCCGCCGGCCCTCGCCCGGGCTTCCAGACGGCGATTGATCAGCTGCAAAGCCAAAAGGTCGATCAATATTTGCTGATTATATACTATCGTATCCTCGACCTGCTCCCAGGGCCGCGCAATGACCATGGAAATGAACCGGGGCAAAGTGGGTTCGATAACAATCCGGCTGATATCAGCATTATCCTGTACTTCTCCGAAGTCAGGAATGATGCCAGCTTCACCCTTGCCCTGCCATTGCGCGAAATGCTTGTTCAGCAACTCCTCGAACAATGTCGGATCCCCATCTCCAGCGATAACGATCACGGCTTGCTCCGGGCGATACCAGCGCTGATGGAATAGTTGCAGCATCTGCGGCGTTGCAGCGCCCAATGTTTCCGGGGTGCCGATCGGCGCGCGGTTTGCCAGACGCTGTCCGGCAAAGAATAATTCCCGCGTCGCATTTTGTACTATGGTCTGGGGCCCTGCGCGTTCTCGCAATTCCGCCAATACTACGGGGCGCTCCGCATTGACCGCCGTGATGCTTAGCCCCGGCGAGCGTACCATGCCGGACAGTATTTTCAGGCTTTCATCGAGACTGGTACCGTTGGCATTGGGCAGATCCAGCTTGTAGACCGTTTGCGTCGGCGTGGTTTCCGCATTGCTGTCGCTGCCGAAGGTCGCGCCCAGCCTCTGCCATACACGCTTTGCTTCGCCATCGGGCACATGGGTCGAGCCGCGAAAGGTCAGATGCTCCATGAAATGGGCAAATCCCTGTTCCTGCTCGGTCTCCATCAGCGAGCCGACATCAAGCCGCAAGCGGATCGAGACTTGCCCTGGCGGGACACCGTTGCGTTTGACCGCATAGCGCATCCCGTTGTCCAGTTCGCCAAAGGTCCAGCTCTTGTCGACCGGGACATCGCTATTCTTATATAGCCACGGCAAACCATCATCGTCCTTGGCCTCTTCGGCATTGGCCATGCCGGGCATCGCCAGCAAGGCGAATAGCAGAAACAGTGTGGAGAGACAGGGAGACAGAAGCGGGGATGTTGTTTTCATGCGCCGGATATAAGCAGGCTCAATCTGACTGGCCAGTGAATATTCCCGACATTCTCGGCTCCTGGCTTCGACTAGTTATGTTTAGCCCTTGATCGCTGCGCATATAATCGCCAGATAACAGTCATGTTGATTGAAACCGAAAAAACACCAAACCCCTCGACCCTCAAATTCCTGTTGGGGCAGCCGGTCATGACCGACGGAACCCGCGACTTTGCCTCGCCGGAAGATGCCGAGACCTCCCCGCTGGCAGAAGCCCTGTTCACGCTTGGCGATGTGACCGGCGTTTTCTTCGGGTCGGACTTCATTTCGGTAACCTGTGGACCGGGCGCCGACTGGAGTGACCAGAAGCCACAGGTACTGAGCATCCTGCTCGATCATTTCTCGGCCGGATTGCCACTATTCAAACCGGGTAGTGCCGGCGACATCATCGTGCCGCCCGAAGAGGAAGTACATGATGATCCGGAAGATGCGGATATTGTAGCGCAAATCAAGGAACTGATCGAAACCCGTGTCCGACCCGCAGTTGCCAATGATGGAGGCGATATCATCTATCGCGGCTTCAACAAGGGCACAGTATTCCTGAAAATGCAGGGCGCCTGCGCCGGATGCCCTTCGTCCACGGCCACGCTGAAACATGGTATCGAATCCTTGCTGAAACATTATGTACCGGAAGTCACCGAAGTCCGGGCCGCTTAAGCATTATCAAACCAAAGGCAGTTTAATGAATTCTCCACTCGGTCAAGCGGCGCTGGACCAGCTGTTTCTCGAAGCCCGCACCTATAACGGCTATCACGACAAACCGGTTTCGGTGGAGCAGTTGCATGCTATCTGGAACCTGATGAAAATGGGGCCAACGAGCGCCAATATGCTGCCTGCCCGTCTGATCTGGTGCCATAGCCAGCAATCACGCGACCAGCTGGCCAACATCTCCTCGGAAGGCAATCAGGACAAAATCCGCAAGGCACCGGTTGCGGTCATCATCGGCATGGATCAGGATTTCCACGAGCATCTTCCGGAACTCTTTCCGCACGCAGACGCCAAAAGCTGGTTCGAAGGCGATGCTGAGGCCCGCAAGGTGCACGCGATGCGCAACAGTTCGTTGCAGGGTGCCTATTTTATTCTGGCTGCCCGCGCTCTTGGGCTCGATACCGGCCCGATGTCAGGCTTTGACAATGACGCTGTCGACAAGGAATTTTTCGGCGACCAGCCCAATGTCAAATCCAACTTCATTTCGACTTTGGGCTATGGCGATCCGGCGACCATTTTTGACCGCAGTCCGCGCCCGGAGTTCGACAAATTCAACAGTCTGATCTGACGAGTTGATGGGCGAGCGCCTTCTCGCGATCGACACGGCCAGCATCGCATGTTCCGTTGCGCTGTTCGAGGATGGCGCCCTGATCGCCTCGGACTATGCCGAGATTGGTCGCGGCCATGCGGAAAAGCTGATCCCGGCAATCGCGCAGCTTCCGGAACGCGGCAGAGCGGACAAGATTCTGGTCGATTGCGGCCCCGGTAGTTTTACCGGTGTCCGCATCGGTATTTCCGCAGCACAGGCCCTTGCTTTGGCCTGGGGTGCAAAAATTCATGGATATAGCTGCCTCGCTCTGGTTGCGGCGCAAGCTCTGGAACAACTGAACGAACCTCAACCGGTCTGCGTCGCGATGCTGGCCGGCCATGGCGAGTATTTCGTGCAGAATTTTTCCGGAAGTGGCGAACCGTCGAACGAATTCGCCTCGCTCACGCCCGAACAGGCCGCGAGCCAGGTCGAGGCTGATGTGATAGCCGGATCCGCTGCGGCGGAACTGGCGGCACTGGTCGGAGGCAAAAAGCATTTTCCGATATTGCCAAATGCCGCTCATATCTCTTTAGTGGATGCCGCTATGAAAAATATGCCTGCCAAACCGAATTACGGGCGCAAACCAGACGCCCAGCCTGCGAAAACGGCCTGAGCGATGGCCACTCGCCAAAGCTCGTGGGATGATAATGGCGTTGACCCGGTGGCTATCCGGCCCGGTGATCTGAGCGACTTGAGCGACGTGATGCATGTCATGGAACATGCCTTTCCAAAGACTTATGGCGAAGGATGGAACCACCATCAGTGCCGATCGATGCTTTCTATGCCTAATGCGAGACTATTGATTGCAGAACGCAAAGACATGGTCTGCGGCTTTCTCATCAGCCGACAGGCCGCGGATGAAGAAGAGCTTCTGATGATAGCGGTTTCGCCTGTCTGCCAGGGACAGAGCGTAGGCTACCGTTTACTCGAACATATGCTGCAATCGGCGCTAAACCACGGCGTTGTAGCGGTTTTCCTGGAAATGAGAGCGGATAATCCGGCGGGAAAACTCTATAGTAAATTCGGCTTCCAGAGGATTGGATTACGCAAGGCCTATTATACCGGCCTCAATATGGAAAAATTCGATGCGGTTACTTACAAAGCGATATTAACCGTCTAAACAAATGTATCATGAGTTTGACTGTTGCAGCGGTTGACCGTTCGTGTAAATACCAGCGCGCAAAATATGCAATATAATAATAATGGTCGCACAAAGGTATTAAATTATGACAGAGGAAGAAATTGCTCTGAATGAGACGTTGATTACGCTCACTTCAGACATTGTTGCTGCACATGTCAGCAATAACAGCGTTGCGGTATCCGATTTGCCGCTTATCATTAGCAGTGTTCATGGAGCACTCGCTTCCCTTTCGGGACAAGCAGCGGAACAGGCCCGTCCTGAGCCTGCGGTTCCGATCAAAGCATCGATAAAGCCGGATTATGTTGTCTGTCTGGAAGATGGCAAGAAGCTGAAAATGCTGAAGCGCCACCTGATGACCCATTACGGCATGACGCCTGAGGATTATCGCGCAAAATGGGGGCTGCCCAACGACTATCCGATGGTCGCTCCCAATTATGCGGAAAAGCGCCGGCAGCTTGCAAAGGCCATCGGCCTCGGCAAGAAAAAGGGTAAAAAGAACTAGACTGATTTCTTATTGCACTGGATTTGGAAAATTGCGGCAAGCTTGCCGCAATTTTCCCTTTGCAATATCCTGCACCCCGCATAGAGTCTTCCCCAGCGTAACGGAAAGGGTCCATGCCGCAAAAAATTGATCTTGAAGCACTATGTGCTGAAAAAGGGCTCCGCATCACCGACCAGCGTCGCGTGATCGCCCGTGTGATATCCGATGCCGAGGATCATCCCGACGTCGAGACTCTGCACGAACGCGCTTCAGCAGTGGATTCCCGCATTTCAATAGCGACCGTCTACCGGACGGTTCGGCTGTTTGAAGAAGCCGGCATATTGGATCGTCACGACTTCGGCGACGGACGGGCGCGCTATGAAGCGGTACCGGAAGCCCATCACGATCATCTAATCGATGTCGAAACCGGAAAAGTCATCGAATTTGTCGATCCGGAACTTGAAGCGCTGCAAAAACAAATTGCAGAGAAACTGGGCTATCGGCTGGTTGACCATCGCATGGAGCTATATGGCGTATCTCTCGCCAGAAAAACCTGAAGTGCCTGACCCCGACCCGGAGGCAAGGCCTTGTGACACCCAGCCAATGGCATATCGGCTGTGGGACGGAGCGTCACCAATGGGTTATTTGAGATTCGCACTCCGGATAGTCCTGCTGTTCTCAGCATTGATTGTCTGCATTCCCTTTTATTACCTGTGGCGACTGCTGGGACTGTCCAATCCTTGGCCGCGGACCTTTCTCAAGATCGCAGCCTTCGCCTGCGGTGCGCGAGTCAATATCATTGGCACCCCGATCAAGCGGGATGTCTTCTTCATATCCAATCATCTGTCCTGGGTGGATATTGCGATTCTCGGTGGCCACAGTGGCACCGCCTTTGTTTCCAAGGAAGAAATCAGCAACTGGCCGATTATCGGCTGGCTCTGCCGGCTCAATGATACGGTCTTTGTCTCGCGATCGGACCGGATGGGTATAGCCCAGCAGATCAATCAGTTGCGCGATGCACTTGAGGAAACCTGGGCAATCACGATCTTTCCGGAGGGCACCACGACCGACGGCTCCACCCTGCTGCCATTCAAGGCACCGCTGCTGAAAGTGCTGGAACCGCCTCCCCCCGGCATATTGGTACAACCGATATTTCTGAATTATGGGAACAATGCCCATGAAGTCAGCTGGACCGGCGAAGAAACCGCTCAGGCAAATGCCTGGCGACTGCTCACCCGGCGCAGCAGTTTTCTAGTTGAAGTACATTTCCTCGAGCCCTTCGATCCGGACCATTATTCTTCCCGAAAAGACATCGCAGCCGAGGCGAGACGACGTATTGTCGAACCGCTTTCAGCTTCCCTGGGGGGCAAACCCATTGTATAGGCGCGCTCTATGACCCAGGCTAATCTTAAAAAATTCCACATCAAATCCTTTGGCTGCCAGATGAATGTCTATGACGGCGAGCGCATGTCCGAATTGCTCGTCGATCAGGGCATGAGCGCCGCCGAAAATGGTGAGGACGCGGATCTGGTGGTGCTGAACACATGCCACATCAGGGAGAAGGCGGTCGACAAAGTCTATTCGGATATCGGACGGTTGCGCAGAAAAGACGGCACCAGCCCGATGATCGCTGTTGCCGGTTGCGTCGCCCAGGCCGAGGGAAAGGAAATCTCCCGCCGCGCTCCCAGCGTCGATATCGTTGTCGGGCCGCAGGCCTATCACCGGCTGCCGGAACTGATGGAAACAGCAAAATCGGGCAAGAAGGCGCTCGACACCGACATGCCCGCCATTTCAAAATTCGATGTCTTGCCATCGCGCGGCAAACAGGCACGGCCAACGGCCTTCCTGACCGTGCAGGAAGGCTGCGACAAATTCTGTACTTATTGTGTGGTTCCCTACACCCGCGGCGCTGAAATTTCGCGCCCGTGGACGGATCTGGTCAATGAAGCAAAGGCACTGGTCGATGGCGGCGCGTACGAAATCACGCTGCTCGGCCAGAATGTCAACGCCTGGACCGGCGAGGATGACAAGGGCCAACATCAGGGTCTCGATGGCCTGATCCGCGCGCTCGACAAAATTTCTGGCCTGAAGCGCATCCGCTATATGACCAGTCATCCGAATGACATGACCGAAGGCCTGGTTGCTGCCCATGGCGAAGTCGCCAAGCTTATGCCATTCCTGCATCTGCCGGTACAATCCGGCAGTGACCGGATACTGAAAGCGATGAACCGCTCGCATAGCGCGCAAAGCTATCTCGATATTCTCGATCAGATGCGCAAAGTGCGTCCGGATATTGCCTTGTCAGGCGATTTCATCGTCGGCTTCCCGGGTGAAACCGATCAGGATTTTGAAGAAACGCTGCAGATTGTCCGCGAAGCCAATTATTCCCAAGCCTTCTCGTTCAAATATTCCCCGCGTCCGGGCACGCCCGCAGCAGGAATGGACGAACAGATCGCACCAGAAGTGATGGATGAACGGCTACAAAGATTGCAGGCCTTGCTGAACGAGCAGCAATATGCATTCAATCAGCAGACCGTGGGCCGGACGACGGATATCCTGCTCGAGCGGCAGGGCAAGCTGGAAGGCCAGTTGATTGGCAAGACGCCATGGCTGCAATCGGTACATATCATTTCGCCCGACCTGCAAATCGGCGATTTGGTCGACGTTGAAATCACCCAGGCCGGTCCCAATAGTCTGACCGGCCAGATCAAAGAAAGACTCGCTGCCTGATGGTCCAAAAAACGAAAGCCGGAACGACCGGAAAGCTCACCACCGTGGATCTGGAATTTGACGATCCGCAGATACTGGGCGATCTGTTTGGCGAATATGACCGGAATATCGTGGCGATCGAAAACCGGCTTGGTGTCTATATCGCTGCCCGCGGGACGAAACTGAAGATAGAAGGCGAGGAAGAAGCCGTGTCTCAAGCGCGTGTTGTGCTGACCGGCATATATAATCGACTCGAGCAAGGGCAGGATATTGATGCCGGTGCAGTCGAAGCGATTATCGCAATGGCAGCAGATCCGCGCGTGGCAAAAGCAGCGAACCAATCCACACCCGACGTGAAGACCGAGAAAAATGATGTCGCCGATGCGCCCAAGGTGATGATCCGCACGCGCAAGAAAACGATTTTCCCGCGCTCTGTACGGCAGGCCCATTATATGGAAGCCCTCGCCCGCGATGACATGATTTTTGCCCTTGGCCCTGCAGGGACCGGCAAAACCTATCTCGCAGTGGCGCAGGCGGTATCCCAACTGGTGAGCGGCTCTGTGGACAGGCTTATTCTGTCGCGCCCTGCTGTCGAAGCGGGCGAGAAAATCGGTTTTCTTCCGGGCGATCTGAAGGAAAAAGTCGATCCGTTTCTACGCCCTCTTTACGATGCGCTCTATGACACGCTTCCCGCCGAACAGGTGGAAAGACGCATAGAAAGCGGCGAAATCGAAATCGCTCCGATCGCCTTCATGCGCGGGCGCACCCTGTCCGATGCCTTTGTCATTCTCGACGAGGCCCAGAACACAACCGCCGCGCAGATGAAAATGTTTCTGACCCGTTTCGGCATGAACAGCCGGATGGTGATTTGCGGAGATCCCAAGCAGGTCGATTTGCCGCGCGAAGCCACTTCCGGTCTGGCCGACGCCGTATCCAAATTGCAGAATATCGAGCGAGTCAGCGTAGTCGAATTTGGCGCGAGCGATGTTGTGCGCCATCCTTTGGTCGGCAAAATTGTCGAAGCCTATGAAGGCAAAGATGCTCCAGACTGAACTGACCGCATCTTCCCGATGGGACCAGAAACAGGATTGGACGGACTTGGCAGCGCGTGCGGCCAAGGCTGCGATCACGGCGTCATCCCATGCCGATCTACTGGCCCGGAATTTTGAAATGGAGCTTAGCGTCAAGCTCTCCGACAATGCCGAAGTCCGGACCCTGAATAATGCCTATCGCGGCAAGGACAAGCCGACCAACGTGCTGTCTTTTCCCCAGATTCAGCCAGATCTGCTCGAAACCCTGGCCAATACCGACGATGGCGAGGCCCTGCTGGGGGATATAATCCTGGCTTACGAGACCTGCCTCGACGAAGCAGCGGCAAAGAATATTGCCATATCCACGCATGTTACACATTTGATTGTGCACGGGACGCTGCATTTGCTAGGTTATGATCACGAAAACGAGATAGATGCAGCTTTGATGGAAAATTGCGAAATCAATGCATTGGCAACGCTGGGAATTGCCAACCCTTATTCAGAACAAGCGTAAAGCAGGTAATCAAGAAATAGAATGACCGACGTTGATAATGACAGTGTGACGGGTACGGCTCGCAGCAGCAACCAGTCCAAGGAAGATGACGAGCCTGGACGAATATGGCAGAGCCTGAAGGCTCTGCTGTTCGGCAATAACGAAGACAATAGCCTGCGCGCGCAGATCGAAGAAGTCATCGACGATCATGAAAGCGACGCCGAGGCCGATCCCAATAATCAGCCGGACGTATCGTCGCTCGAACTGGAAATGCTGCGCAACATGCTACATTTCAGCGAGCATCGGGTCGATGACATAGCGGTACCGCGCGCCGACATGATCGCCATTGAGGAAAGCTCTCCGTTCAGCGATTTTGTCGACATTTTTTCCGAGCACGGCCACAGCCGCATCCCGGTCTACCGCGATAATCTCGACAATATTGTCGGCATGATCCACATCAAGGATATCTTCGCGATCGTCGCCAAGGGCGGCAAGCATCCCGATGATATAACACCGTTTCTGCGGCAGCCTCGCTTCGTCCCTGAATCGATGGGCGTATTGGACTTGCTCGCCGAAATGCGCGCCACCCGCACCCATCTGGCGATTATATTCGACGAATATAACGGCACCGAAGGTCTCGTCACAATCGAGGATATTGTCGAGGAAATCACCGGCGAGATTGAAGACGAACATGATGACGAGCCGGTGCCGATGCTGGTCAAACTGGACGATGGTATCTGGGAAGCGGATGCCAGAGCCGAACTGGACGAAGTCGGTGATGCAATTGATCCGGCGCTCGAAATTATCGACGAGGATGTCGATACAATCGGTGGTCTGTGCTTCGTGCTGGCAGGTCATATTCCCACAGTCGGCGAGAAGCTCGAACATCCCAGCGGCTGGATATTGGAAATTACCAAAGCCGATGATCGCCGCGTGACAAAACTGCGTTTGCACCCGCCGAAGCAGGTCCGCGCGTAAGCCAGTCAAGATTGGGCGAGTTGTTCTGCCCGCAGCCGCCAGTTTTCAGCAAGCAGAGGGTTTTCCGACAATGCTCTGAGTTCGGTGTCTCGCCCCTTGTGCTGGCCGCCGATAATCAACCCAAAGACCCGGTCCAGCGGCCATTCGGGAAGCGGGCGGTCCTGCTGGACGAACTCGTCCCCTGCCCGCACTTTACCGGTTTCCAACACGCGAAAATAGCTACCTGATTTTCCGGTCTTCATCACGGTTTTCAGAACATCGGGTTTGCCAAAGCGGTGATTGAGTTTCCAGCACGGCTGTCTAGCATGACTGCATTGGATCAGCGCCTCACCCAAGCGGAAAATATCGCCGAGGCAAAGCCGATCTTCGGTCAATCCTGTGCAGCTGAAGTTTTCTCCAAACGCGCCAGCCTGGCTCAACAGATCCACATCACGATATTTATCCTGCCAGAAGGCATAATGTTCAGCCGGATAGAGATGCACAGCCTTGTCACGGCCGCCATGGCGCAGCGGATCGCCAACCTGATTTCCTTCGAGGCCCTCGAACCCCAGCATCAGGCTATCATCCGTCGACTTTTTGGCAATTGCGCTCATTTCGCCATCTTCGCGAAATATTTTTGGCGTGCCGATCAGCAACTGGTCGAGGCGAGTCTGTATCATATCAGACTGCTAACCGATCAAGTTCATATTGGCAATTTACTGCTGACTATGCTTCAAGGCGCTGATGGAAATCAGTGACCTTCGCATTGCTCTTTATAGCGGCAATTATAATTTCGTGCGCGACGGCGCCAACCAGGCGCTAAACCGGCTGGTCGACTATTTGCTGCGTCAGGGAGCCGCGGTCCGGGTCTATTCTCCGACCACTGATACGCCGGCTTTTGAACCCACCGGTGATCTGATCAGCGTGCCATCCGTCGCCTTTCCCGGGCGCGGCGAATATCGCTTTCCAACCCGTATTTCCAGCGATATTCGCAAGGATCTCGCGGCGTTCAATCCCAATATCATGCAGATTTCGAGCCCTGACCGGGTGGGCCACAAGATGGTATCCTGGGCCCGTCGCCAGAATATTCCCGTACTCGCCTCCGTCCACACCCGGTTCGAAACCTATCCCCGCTATTATAATCTCGCTTTTCTGGAGCCGGTAATCGAGGCGATATTGCGCCGCCTGTACCGCCGTTGCGACGCGCTGGTGGCACCGTCGGAATCGATGGCCCAGGTTTTGCGCGACCAACGGATGAACTATGACGTCGGGATCTGGTCTCGCGGCGTCGACCGTGACATATTCAATTCCGAACGCCGTGATCTGGCGTGGCGGCAATCATTGGGCATCGAAGACGACGTACCCGTAATCGGTTTTCTCGGACGGCTGGTGATGGAAAAAGGCCTCGATGTCTTTTCCGATGCAATCGACGAACTCAATCGCCGCAAAGTGGCACACAAAGTGATCGTTATCGGTGAAGGGCCAGCCAAACAGTGGTTCGAAGACAGAATTCCCGGTGCCATTTTCGTCGGGTTCCAGCAAGGCAGGGATCTCGGCCGAGCGGTTGCCAGCATGGATATGCTGTTCAACCCGTCGATTACCGAAACTTTCGGCAATGTCACGCTGGAGGCCATGGCCTGCGGATTGCCGGTAGTGGCGGCCAAGGCCACGGGTAGCCAAAGCCTCGTCAAGAACAACGAATCCGGCAAGCTGGTCACACCCGGAGCGGTCCGCGGATTTGCAGACGCGCTGCAACTCTATTGCGAGAATATCGATCTGCGCAACTCCCATGGCTCTGCCGGGGAACGGCGTGCAGAGGAATATAGCTGGGACCAGATCAACAATGCTGTTGCGCAGACCTATATGCGACTGGTCCGCCAGCGGCAGGCCGGCCATGGTCCGATCAAGCAAGCGGCTGTCCGCTAGATATGCAGGGTCTGTTTGACGACGGAAATGACGAGCAGCGCGAGACAGAAGGCACGCCGGACGCGCCTTTGGCAGACCGCTTGCGCCCTCGCCTGCTTAGCGAAATCGTCGGGCAGGATCATCTTGTCGGCGCAGAAGGCACGATCGGAAGAATGATCGCCGCCGGCAGGCTGTCCTCGATCATACTGTGGGGGCCACCCGGTACAGGCAAGACCAGCCTTGCTCGTTTGTTGGCCGATCAGACGGAATTGCATTTCAAGGCAATATCGGCGGTCTTTTCCGGGGTTGCGGAACTGAAGAAAGTCTTTGCCGAAGCCGATATGCGGTTCCAGTCCGGCAAGGCTACCCTGCTGTTTGTCGACGAAATCCACCGCTTCAATCGGTCGCAGCAGGACAGCTTCCTGCCTTATGTTGAGCGCGGCACGGTGGTGCTGGTCGGCGCCACGACCGAGAACCCGTCCTTTGAACTCAATGCTGCTCTGCTGAGCCGTGCGCAGGTGCTGATCCTCAACCGCCTCGATACCGCAGCCCTGGGTCAGCTATTGGAAAAAGCGGAAACAATCGAAAACAAGATCCTCCCGCTAACCGTCGATGCAAAAGAAGCGCTGATAGCCAGCGCCGACGGCGACGGCCGGTTTCTGCTCAATCAGGCCGAAACGCTGTTTTCGCTCGATATCAAAGATCCGCTCGATCCGTCCCAACTGGCAAAAATCCTGCATCGCCGGATGGCGGTCTACGACAAGGATCGCGAGGGTCACTATAATCTGATCTCGGCGCTGCACAAAGCCTTGCGCGGATCCGACCCCCAGGCATCGCTTTACTATCTGGCAAGGATGCTGGTGGCGGGCGAGCAGCCGCTATTTCTCCTCCGCCGGATTGTGCGCTTTGCCAGCGAGGATATCGGCATGGCCGATCCGCAGGCGCTGGTGCAGGCTCTTGCTGCGAAACAGGCTTACGAGTTTCTAGGTAGTCCCGAAGGCGAACTGGCCATTGTCCAAGCCTGCCTCTATTGCGCGACTGCGCCAAAATCTAATGCTGCGTACAAGGCCCAGAAAGCCTCATGGAAATCTGCGCGAGATACCGGCTCGCTGATGCCACCGCAAAATATTCTCAATGCCCCGACCAAGCTGATGAAGGAAATTGGCTATGGCGCAGGCTATAGCTATGATCATGAAAGTGATGACGGATTTTCGGGCGATAATTACTGGCCGGAAGAGATGCAGCCGCAACATTTTTACCAGCCTGTAGATCGTGGCTTTGAACACAAGATTCGCGAGCGGCTGGATTATTGGGAGAAATTGCGTGCGGAAAAAACTGGCTAGTCTTTGCGTCGTCGGTGCGTTGTTTTCCACCAGCGCCTTGGCACAGGAAGATGAAACGACGCGCTATGACCGGGCTCTGGCAGCCGGCTATAAAGCACAATTCATCTGCTCGGGTCTGTGGAACGGCGGAAAATCACTAGAAGATATCAAGTCGGACGAACTTACCGGCATATATGACCGGGTCGCAGAGATCGTCCCTACACTGGCTGAAGAAGTGGATGAAAAAGCGCGACGGGTTCGCGTCCGCTTTGCTGATGATGTTCCGCCGCGCATGGCGATCTGGAACAGCCAGAGCGGGTGTACATCGATGCCGATCGGTTTCGACGAGTCCGAGAAAGTGATGCCGACAGAGGAACGGACGCTTGTTGATGATCAGCCGTGGCCAATCGGTGATCGAGATGCGGCGACAACATCTGCTCGCCAGTCCACCACCGTTGAAAACGCGGCCGAACGCGCATTCCGGACGGATCAATATGGCGGAAAAACCAGTGCTGTGCTGATCATCAAAAATGGTAAAATCCACGCGGAAGCCTATAAACAAGGCCATGACCTGCACACGGCACAACGGACCTGGTCCGTCGCAAAATCCCTTGCCGGCACTTTGATTGGACATTCTGTCCAGCAAAAGACGGTCGATATAAATGCTCCGGTGGAAATCGCGGAATGGCAAAGGCCGGGCGATCCCCGCGCGTCACTCACCATCAATCAATTGATGCGGATGAGCAGCGGTCTGGTCAGCGACACCGCCGGCAATCGCACCGATGCGCTTTACATGGGCGGTGCAACCGTAACGGAGCGGGCAACCATCTGGCCTTTGCTCTACAATCCGGAAACGCGTTTTCGCTACGCCAATAACGACACGTTGCTAGCCGTACACGCGACGCGCGCGCAACATCCTGATTTCGATCCCTTTGGCTTCTTCCAGAAGCTCGGCATGACGCGGACCTATGCCGAGACCGACTGGCAGGACAATTATATCCTCTCCAGTCAGGTGTGGACCACAGCGCGGGATCTGGGACGATTGGGATTGCTTTATCTGAACAACGGCGTCTGGAACGGCGAGCGCCTGCTCCCCGAAAACTGGCGGAATTTTGTCAGCACCCCATCTGGACCTCAACCAGAAGCGCGCAATTTTGGCTATGGCGCGACATTCTGGCTGATGAACAATTCCGAGGGAATACCGAAAGACGCATTTGCAGGCTTTGGCAATCGTGGCCAATATCTGGTGATCATCCCCTCGCTGGATCTCGTAATTGTCCGGCGTGGCTATGATACCGGCGACAATCGCTTTGATATCGAAGCCTTTACCAAAGACCTTGTAGAAGCGGCAAAATAATGAACTCCAGATATAATGCAGCGGTTTGCACAGAGCTGACCGGCCCCTCGTCCATCCGGATAATCGAACAGGATGCGGTTCCTCTGCAAACGGGAGAAGTCCGGATCAAGGTCCACGCGGCGGGTTTGAACTTTCCCGACCTCCTGATGACCCAAGGCAAATATCAGTTCCGCCCCGATCCACCATTCATCCCCGGACTGGAAGCTTCGGGAGAGGTGATCGAGGTTGCAGCTGATGTAGACAGCGTCAAACCCGGCGACCGCGTCATGGCCGGCGGCAAGGGCGGCGCGCTGGCGGAGCAATGGATTGTCAATGCGGCGGCAGTCTCTCCCCTGCCCCCGGCTCTTTCCTTCAGCGAAGGCGCCTGCTGGCAAACCGGCGCATCGACCGCCTGGCACGCTCTGGTCGAGCGGGGGCATCTGCAGGCGGGAGAATCCGTTTTCATTCTCGGTGCCAGTGGCGGCGTCGGCATGGCGGCCGTCAAGATGGCCAAGCATATCGGCGCGATGGTCATCGGCACCGGTTCAAGTGAGGCCAAGCGAGAGGCCATCAGGGAAGCAGGGGCTGATCATCTACTTGATCCAGCGGACGAGAGCCTCGCGACAAAGGTCAAGGCGTTGACCGATGGCAAAGGCGTGGACGTCGTCTACGATCCGGTCGGCGGTGACCTGGCGCTGACGGCCACGCGAGCGATCGCCTGGAACGGACGCTATCTGATTGTCGGCTTTGCCAGTGGCGAAATCCCGTCTTTTCCAGCCAATCATGCGTTGATAAAGACCTATAGCCTGATCGGCGTTCGCGCCGGAGAAAGCCCGCGCCGCGATCCCGAACTCGCCGTCCGGCAAGCCGCCGCACTGAGCGATTTGGCGGCACATGGCGCAATGCGTCCGCATATTTTCCACCGTTTTCCCCTGACCGATACAGCCAAGGCGCTGGCGGTGCTTGAAAAACGCGAAGCTATCGGCCGGATTGTCGTGGAGATGGCTACAAGTTCTTGATCTTTACCAGTTTTTACGCCGCCCTATTTCTATCCCGAGATTGATTCCTGTCTATTCACCGTCAAATGTGTTAACAAGGTTTCAGGCGTAACAATGAACGGAATAGGGGAAGCTACATGGATGGGATGCGAATAGGCAATTATGCTCTGGATACAGAGCTGATGATGATATGGGGCGAGAAGCTGGGCTTGGCTCTAGTCATCCTCCTTGGAACCTGGGTTCTGGCAAAGGCCGCGAAATGGACTTTTGCCAAGCTTGTCGACAATGTGCAGTTTCTGCAGCGTGACACATCTACTGGTACGTCGGTAGGCGAATCCCTTGGTAAGATTGTATCCTTGTTGATCTGGCTGTTCGGGCTTCTGATCATCCTGCGCGTTCTCGGACTGGGCGGCGTCGACGCCCCAATCCAGACATTGCTCAACAGCATCATGGGCTTTGTTCCCAATCTGCTGGGTGCTGCAATCATATTCTTCATCGGAATGGTAGTTGCACGGATCGTTCGTGACCTTGTCGTGACGGCTTTGCAAACGGTCGATTTCGACAAATGGGCCAATCGTGGCGGTATTGATGCGGTCACCGGCAATTCCACGATCAGCAAGACGATCGGAACGATTATCTATGTTCTGATCATCATCCCGATCGCGATATTGGCGCTGGAAGCGTTGAATCTGGAATCGGTTTCAGGACCGGCCAGCGATATGCTCCGTATGATCCTTGCGGCAATTCCGAACATCATCGGCGCGGCTATCATCCTGGGTATCGGCTATCTGATCAGCAAATTTGTGGTTCAGATCATATCGGAAATCTTGCCAGGTCTGGGTGTCGATCAGTCGGTTGCAGCTCTAGGAATTCTGCCTGCTAAAACGTCGTTGACGTCGGTGCTGGCAAGAATTGCCCAGGTAGCGATCATGCTGTTCTTCGCAATCGCGGCGATGCGCTTGCTCGGATTTGCAGAACTGACATCCATCCTTGATCAGGTTCTCGAACTCGGCGGAAGAGTTATCTTTGGCTCGATCGTGATCGCGGTAGGCTTCCTGATCGCCAACTTGTTGTCCAAGATTGTTGGCGGCACGGATGAAGGCAGCATGGCTTCGACGATCGTCCGCTATGCAACGATCATCCTGTTCACCTTCATGGGCCTGCAGTTCATGGGTGTTGGACAGGAAATCGTGCAAACGGCCTTCACGGCATTGGTCATCGGCGGCGCAGCAGCGGCGGCACTGGCCTTTGGCTGGGGCGGACGCCACGTTGCTGGCAAGGTGTTGGAAGATGTCTACGCCAATCCACCGAAACCGAAAGCACCGGCTGCGCGCCAATCTGCGGCAGCGAAGCCTGCGGTCCGGAAACCAGTTGTCAAAAAATAGACACTGGCGACAAAATTAATGAACAAGGGCGGGTCCGATGGACCTGCCCTTTTCTTTTGACCTTATGATCCGCTAGAGAGGGCTCGTGCGAAGCTTCTCCCATTTTGCGTGTGTCGACTGGTCCGGTGCCAAGACCGAGCGTCCGGACGGCATTGCGGTAGCGATCATCGGTCCGGACGGACCTCCCGCCTTGTTATCTCCCCAACCGCGCTGGTCTCGGGCTGATGTTCTTGACTGGCTGCTCCGTCTTGCAGAAGACCGACGGGACATATTGATCGGCTTTGACCTGTCGATGGCGCTCCCCTTTCATGATCGCGGCGCCTATTTCCCCGAATGGAGCGAAAGCCCCGACCATGCGAAGGCCTTGTGGCGTGCCGTCGATGCCATGTGCGATGCTGATCCGCATTTGAACGTCACCAGTTTTCTGAACCATCACCAGGCGAGCCGCCATTTTCGTCATGGCGGGGGCCAAGTTGGCGATCTTTTCACGGGCGGCGTCGGACGCTTGCGCGAAGTTGAGCGCTACCAACGGGCGACGGGACAGGCCAACAGCGCCAGTTGCTTTAATCTGGTTGGCGCTGCACAGGTCGGGAAATCCAGCCTGACCGGGATGCGGATGCTGCATCAATTATATGGCGCGATACCGGTCTGGCCATTTGATCCCGTTCCCGATTCCGGTCCGGCCATCGTCGAAATCTACACGACCGTTGCCGCTCTGGCCGCCGGCCAGCCCAGAGGACGCAGCAAGGTCCGCGACCGCGCCGGTCTGAAGCAGGCCCTGACACGGCTGAACACGGCCACACCGGCAAGACTGGCCCGTTATGACGACCATAGTACCGATGCATTGATAACCGCAGCGTGGATGAAGCAGGTAGCGGCCAATCCCTCGCTCTGGAACCCTCCCGAGATGACCGACGAGATCGCGCAAAAAGAGGGCTGGACCTTTGGCGTGGTTTGACGCTAATAGCGCCCAGCAAATCCAGTGCATGCCGAATTAGCTCAGCTGGTAGAGCAACCGCCTTGTAAGCGGTAGGTCATCCGTTCGAGTCGGATATTCGGCACCATTTTTGCGGAGTAAAGTCGATCCGGGGGATCGACGACCGCAGAAATCCCGCACCGCATGCAAGGGCTTCTTTCAACCATCTTAATGATTCGGCTGTCAAGCCAGCCGTCTAGCAACCGCGGGGAGGAAAGGCTGTCCGCCGAAGCTTTGGCGAAGGAGGACTTCATTCATTTCGCATATATTATGAGAAGCAAATCTCATCCTGATCTATTTTCTACCTTCTGTTATAAAAGTGTAGGCTACTAAATAAAGTTATCACCTCACCTTAGTCCCGATTTGGCTCCAACCGTAACGTTCCTAATAAATTCTTCAAAAGGAATGCCCAATTCTTGAGTAATCTTGAACATTCTTACAATTCCAGGGTCTTCGGTACGCTGCATAAGGTCCTTGATAGCTGTTGAAGTTAATCCTGCACCGATTGATATTGATCTTCTAGATCGCCCGGAATCCAATATCTTTTGATTAATATATTCTCGTATCGAGTCGATATCCAGTCTTTCATTCATACATCAAATCCTTGGAATGCAATATCTAGCGGCGAGAGACCCCCCGGTGAATGCCGATCGAACTGCGAAAGTCAAAAGGAGGTTTATAATTACTAAACAACATAAGATATACAGCTAGCCCGTCTTATAAAATATCCAACAACAAAAAGCCCCGCCGGTTTCCCGGCAGGGCTTTCTTCATATCGTTGGCGCTTCAGATCAGAATTTGAAGCCTGCACCGATGCCATAGCGCCGTGGTTCCAGCGTGAATACATTGGTGTAGAGACCCGAAGACTGATCGGTCACATAAAGACCGGTTTCCGAGTTGCTGTCGAAGAGGTTCTGGACAAAACCGCGAACATACCAGCGATCATCCGTGCCGTTCAGCTGGATCTGGGCATTCGCCTGCGCGTAGCCATCGATCCGGTTGACATTGCCATTGAAGATGCTGCCATAGCTCTCTCCCGTATAAGCAAGGTCAACACGCGGGACCAGGCTCATACCATTGTCAAAGTTCATGGTATACTGGACGCCGACCGAGAATTTTAGCTGAGGCGCTTGTGGCAGATCATTACCACGTATGTTCTTGGGAACACCTGCAGCAAAATATTCTATCCCGCCAAATGCCGCCGGATCCAGCCCGGCAGCTGCAAATGCGCCTGCGGCTGCGGCTTCAAGCACACCGCAAACACCGAACGCGCCGGTAGAGGCGATACCGCCATCTGCCGGAAAAGCGACGGTTGGCTGCAGCCCGGCACCAGCAGCAAGGCCAGGAACCAGACCGGCATTAATGACACCGTTCACCGAGTTGACGAACTGGTTCACGCCAGCGATATTACCGGACGTAGAAGTCACCGCACAATTGGATGCGTTGGTGATGTCCTTGATGATAACGGCATCGGAACGGGCCCCGCCAAAGTCGCGCGGATCGCTATTGAACGTGTCACCCTTGACCTCGGTGTGCAGATAGCTGAACCCGAGATTGATCATCCAGTCCGGATCAGGGCGAATGACTGCCTCGACTTCCGCACCATAGATATCGGCATCGATATTCTCGTTCACCGCTGTCCGTGCGACAATCTTGCTGAGCTGCAAATCCTTATATTTATAGTAGAATGCAGTCACGTTGAGTTGCAGGGCACCATCGGCAAAGGTATTTTTCGAACCGATTTCAAACGCGTCAACCTGTTCTGGCCGGAAAGATTCCGGAACTTCGAAAATCGGTTGCAGTGGTGGATTCAGCCCGCCTGACTTATAGCCGCGAGAATAAGAAAAATAGATCAGATTGTCGTCGGATATCTTATAGTCAAGAACCGCACGACCCGTAATCTCGTCGTTTTTAACCTGACGATTCTGTAAAATCTGATTGCCTAAAGTGCCAGGGTCAGCATCGAACGATCCGACATATGGCGATTCAAACGCGTTGGTTGTTTGACTATAGGGAACAAGGAAACTTGCCAGCGTCGAACGTGCCTCTACGTCCTTCTTGTCATTGTTATAACGCAAACCACCGGTAAATTTCAGCGTGTCACTGATGTCAAAATAGACCTCACCGAACAGACCATAAGATTTGACCTTCAAATCACTCGTATTGTTGCGGAAATATGGTGTGCCGAGATATGAAGGCGGCAAACCAGCGCCGAGTGAAGTAAAGCTACCAAGCAAACCTGCGACATAATCAATCGCAAACGCATTCACATAATAGCTATTCTCGGTCAGATGATAGTCGGCATAAATACCGCCGAGCAGGAAGTTGAACGGACCATCAAGATCGCTTGAGATGATAGCCTCCGCCGACCAACTGCTATTATACTGGTTGGAACGGTCATATTGTAGCGGTGTGGTCGCACAATTGCTGTTTCCGCCGAACGATCCAAGTCCGATTGTGTCCGTGTCCGACGTACATAAAACGCCATCTGGTCCGTTGGGAATGATCGCCGCGGCAAGTGGCGCAAAATAGGATGCCGGAAGACCTGGAATAAGCCCCGCTGCCGCTGCAGCAAGCGAGTTCAGTCCAGGCGCATATCCGTCCCGACGACCGATATTGTTGTTATAGTCCTGCCGTGAATCCAGTTTCACCTTTTGATAGGTACCGGAAAGCTGCGCGCTGATTGGTCCAAAGTCATGTTCGATCTTGCCTTGGAACGTCAGTTCGCTGGTAAAATACTCGGGCGTGAACGCTGTGTTGACCGTCCGCGGATCGGACGGAATATCAATGCCTTCATATTGATCCGGACCATAAAGGCTGCCCAGCGCGAAAATGGTCGGAATGCCTTGAGTCGCGAGGAATTCCTCCGAAGACAGCGCTGCCGTGAAGGTCGCGTTGCCATTGAACGATTGGGCATCGCGGCGGTTGTTCAGACAACCCAGAATGCCTGTCTCGTCACGTTGACAATATTGCTTCTGGATCCGCATGCGATTGTCGTCTTCGCGGAAATAGGAAGCGAACAGGTCAATTGTCGTGTCCGGGGTTGGTTCGAAACGCAGGGAACCACGCACCGAATAGAGCTCCCGATCATCAAGATCCGGTCCGCCATTGAGATTGGTGGTATAACCATCCCGTTTTACGTAAATGCCCGCGCCACGGAAAGCCAGGGTATCGCCAATCGGAATGTTGACCATGCCCTTGACTTTGATGGCGTTATAATTGCCATATTCGGCATCACCGGATGCCTGGAACTCGCCCATTCTTGGCTTAGCCGTCACAACATTGACCACGCCAGCGGTTGCGTTGCGTCCGAACAATGTGCCTTGTGGACCGCGCAAGACTTCTACGCGCTCAAGGTCGAAAAATTCTGTTTCAAACAGTCGCGTTGAAAATAACGGTTGATCGTTCAAGTGAATGGCAGTTGCCTGATCGCAAGACACGCCGACACAAAGATCGCCGATTCCGCGGATCGTAAAGCTTGAACTGGTGAAATTGGTCTTGGTAAATGTGATATTCGGAAGCGTTAGCTGGAGATCGGAGCTATTCTCGATCTGCTGCGCTTCGAGCGCCGCTTGTGAGAATGCCGAAACGGCGATCGGCACGTCCTGGGCACTTTGTGCCTGACGTTGCGCGGTAACGATAATGACGTTGTCATCAATAACATCATTGTCCTGATCCTGTGCCATAACAGGTACGGACATTGCAGATATAGCTGTAGCAGCCAACAGTAGCGATTTACGCATTTCTCTCTCCCAAATCCCAACGATCTCACCGGAGAGTGAAGCTTATGCTCATCCCCCCGATTTCCTAACATTCAACTAATCGCGTGATTAAGTCCAGACGGAAATATAAAAAATGCACCAGCTCATTACATTTTTGCACCAGATCGGGGCAATTTGATGCAATTTGGATACAAAAAAGCCCTGCCAGTTTCCTGACAGGGCCTGTTTTTGTAATTTTAGTTCAAGTTTAGAATTTGAACCGGACGACACCACCATATGTACGGGGCGCACTTGGATAACCCAAAACCGTTCCTGATTGCGCGACGCCATCGAATACAGTCGTGAGGAACTGGTCGTTGAGCAGGTTACGAACATAGGCACCGACTTCAAGGCCATTTTCAAGCTTGAGCGTCATCGAGCCATTGACCAGATTGACCTCGCGATCAAAAATCTGGGTGTTGCCCAATGCAGCGTTGAATGTCGGCAATCCGTTGTTGATCGCCGTGTTGCTTTCATGATTGTAATCAATACGCGTGATCAGCATATTCCCGCTGGCGCCGAATTCGTGCGAATAGGTCGCAGAAGTCGAAATGGCGAACTCGGGGATACCGCCCGGGGTTTGGCCGCTCAGGTCGCCCAGGACACTACCCGGGAAATCGTCATACAATGGATCCAGATAGGTCATTGCAAAGGTGAACACCAAACCTTCGGCCGGGTTGATATTACTATCAAACTCGAAGCCTTTGACCGATTGCTGACCCGCATTTTGCAATGCAAAGCCGGTGCCGGTGAAAGCAAGGCTCTGGAAGCCTTTGATGGTCTGGTCGAACAATGCGAGGTTGAAGCCGAAGCCTTCCCACTGACCCTTGACACCAACTTCATAGACGGTGGCATTTTCTGGTCCTGCAAAGCGCGAGCCGCTTCTCAGATTTGGCACAGCCAGGCCGGCGTCCAGGATCGGTGACGAAGGCGCAGCGAAAGTCGATCCACCCGGGCCCGCGATATAGTCGGTGCTCGAAGGCCGGCTGTCACGCGACAGGTTAACCGAACTCGCCTTGAAGCCTGTTGCATAGCTACCGTAGATATTCACCTGGTCCGAGATCGCATAGGATGCGCGCAGCAGATAGGTAAACTTGTCATCACGGGTCTTGCCGTCTTCGACAGCGTTCGGGATGGTCACGAAAGGAGGCTGGAACTGGAAAGCATCCAGGCCGAACAGCGGGTTCGCAGCCGACTGTGCTGCAGCGAGCAGAGCCGCCTGGTTAGCCGCCGGCAGCGCCTGGAACTGTTCGCGCGTGGTAACCGTTCCGCTGGTTGCACCTACGATAAACGCATCGACCAGATTGATCTGACCCAATGGATCAAAGCTTTGCTGTGCGAGTGCGAAGTCCTTCTTGTCATCGGTGTAGTTGAAGCCACCGGTGAAGACGAGGCCGTCAATCGGTTCAAAATCAACGGTACCGAAGATCGAATAGGACGTATTATCCATCGAGAACTGCTCGGATGTGAGCAGCGGTGTGAGGAAGATCGATTCCTGCGGCAGGCCAAGACCGGCTTCAACCGCATTGAATACGCTCGGGTTGCCCGCGAGGACATCAGCCGGGTTTCCACCTGCCAGTAGCTCAAAGAAGTCACGGATTTGGCTACCGTTTTCGATCTGGCTTTTCTGCGAGATGCTTTCGTCGAAATAATAGCCGCCGAGCAAGAAGTTGACCGGACCGTCAAAGTCCGATGCAACGCGGAATTCCTGGGTAAACGTCTTTACCTTCTGGTTGCGGGTTTCGTTCGCAACATCCAGGCTGCTGTAATCGATGTCCGAAACGAACAGGTTCTTCAGCTCCCGGTAGGAAGAGATCGAGGTGAAAGACAGCGGGCCAGTGTCATAATCGACCTGGATCGAGCCGCCGTAATTGTCGACTTTGTTGATCGGAACCTGATTGAGATACGCATCATAGCTGTAACGATCTGTCGAGAATTCGCCACCAAGCAACTGGATCGCTCCGGCGGTTGGTCCGGCGAGAACTGTCGTAACCTGACAGCAAATCTCGTCAATCCGCGAATAATCACCAATCGCACGAATCGTCAAATCCGATGTTGGCTCGATCAGAAGCTGGCCACGAGCAGCCCAGCGGTTACGGTCATTCTGCTCTTCGTTCAGATTGACAATCTTGGCATAACCGTCGCGGCGGTTGTAGCTACCGTCGACCGAGAAGGCGATATTGTCTGTTATCGGGCCGGTAATATCGGCCTTGAGAACAACATTATTGTAATTGCCGTAAACAGCTTCAACCGCTCCGCCAAACTGGAATTGCGGTTCGCGTGTAACCACCGAAATCACGCCGGCAGAAGCATTCTTGCCGAACAGGGTCGATTGTGGGCCGTTCAGCACTTCGATGCGCTGGACGTTGGGAAGATCTGACAGAGCCGCAGCCGAACGCGAACGGAACACGCCGTCAATGAATACGCCAACGGAGGGCTCGATGCCGAAATTGTTATCGCCGTTACCAAAGCCGCGAATGATGAAAGTGGATGCTGATGAAGTCTGGAGCTGGCTGACACGCAGCGAAGGAGCAACAGATTGCAGGTCGAGCACGTCACGTATCTGCGCATTTTCAAGCGTTTCGCCGGTTGTCACCGAAACCGAAATCGGTGTTTCCTGCAATGTGGTTTCGCGCTTGGAAGCGGTGACAATGATTACATTACTGTCAAAGGTTTCTTCCTCCTGAACATCCTGTGCATAGGCAGGCGATGCTGCCATAACGCCGCCAAGAGCAGTAGCGGCTAAAAATTTAGCGATTTTCATGTGTTTCTCCTGCGCTCCGGCCTTTTGCCGTGAGCATGAAATAAAATGGAGCGGACCGTCCATTTATGCCTCGGTCCCCTCGTTCAAATCGCATGGATAGTCCAGCATATTGAGGCCAGGAAAGACTGCATTACTGCCGATTATTGCAGAAATCCAAATATCGTTGCAACTAAGTCACAAATATTTGAGTTTCCGGGAATGGTGCCCCTGGCCCGACTCGAACGGGCACTCCTTGCGGAACTGCATTTTGAGTGCAGCGCGTCTACCAATTCCACCACAGGGGCTCTTTGGCTGCGTCATTTGACGATCAGCGAAATCGAGGCTCTGTTAGCGAAGAGACTTTGCGCTGGCAACGGCTTTTTCCAGTGACGCTGCAACACCGGCAAATCAATATGGAAAGCCGGTGCCGCTCGCCTGGAAAAGCCAGAGCGGAAAAGCGGCGATCGCCATCAGACTGCCGAGCGGTAGCATGGTTTCCTTGTCGACACCGGTTCCGCGCAACCGCCACGATAGCGCAACCAACAACCCGACGGCGCTTGCGCCGAGGATCACGAACGGCAGCGCCTGCCAGCCAAGCCAGCAGCCGATAGCACCCAGCATCTTCGGATCACCGCCACCGAGGCCGTCCCGCTTTCTGATGCTCTTATATATGGCGGCTATAATGGCGAGAGAGATAAATCCGGCAAGGCCGCCGATCAACCGGTCTTGCAACGATGGATCCGCAAACAGCAGGCTGGCCGCCATTCCGGATATAGCAAGTACCGCCGTCAAACGATCGGGCAACCAGTGATGCTTTACGTCTAGCGCGGCGAGCGTCAGCAAAAGCCAGCCGAAGAGCGCGCCCGCCAGCCCTTCCAAACCGGGCGCGGCAAACAGGGCAAGACCGCCAATCAGCGCAGCGGCCAGTTCTATTGCCAGGTGATCCGGCGCGATTTCCGCTCCGCATCGACGACATTTTCCTGCCTGGAGAATGAAGCTCACCACCGGGACCAATTCCCAGGCACGCAACTGGTGCCCGCAATGGTCACAGGAAGACCGACCGCCGACCACCGAACGGTCTTCCGGCCATCTCAATATCAATGTCGCCAGAAAGCTCCCGATGATCAGGCCGACAAGCAAACCGGCAATAGGTACAAGATAAGCGGGCAACGGGCACTCCAAGGACGATTTCACGGGTCGATTGGCACGGCCAGCCCGGGCATTCAATGACGCAATTGAAAAACCGGTTGGCCGCGCCTATGTCCTCTCCAAGAATCGCGCTTGCTCTTGGCGGCGCATCAAACCCAGAAAGGCCCACCCATGTCCAATTCCGATCCGATCGTCATTCTTTCCTATGCCCGCACGCCGATGGGCGGAATGCTGGGCGCATTGAGTGAAGTCAGCGCATCCCATCTCGGTGCTGTCGCGGTCAAGGCTGCGGTCGAACGCGCTGGCGTTGCTGGCGCGGATGTCGAACGCATCTATATGGGCAACGTCCTCTCCGCTGGCCAGGGCCAGGCCCCTGCCCGTCAGGCAGCGATTTTTGCCGGCTTGCCGCAATCGGTCGAAGCAACCACGGTCAACAAGATGTGCGGTTCCGGCATGCAGGCCGCGATCATGGGCGCAGAAGCGCTGGCAGCGGGTTCGATCGACATGATCGTCGCCGGCGGCATGGAAAGCATGACCAACGCTCCTTATCTCCTGCCCAAGATGCGCAGCGGCGCACGCCTCGGTCACACCGAAGCCAAGGACCATATGTTCCTCGACGGTCTCGAAGATGCCTATGAGCCGGGTCGGGCGATGGGCAGCTTTGCCGAAGAAACCGTCAGCGAATATCAGCTGACCCGGGAAGCACAGGACAACTTTTCAATCGAGTCCCTTGCGCGTGCCAAAGCCGCTGTTGAAGGCGACGCCTTTGATGACGAGGTCGTCGCGGTCGAAGTCAAAACCCGCAAGGGCAGCGTCACGGTCGACAAGGACGAACAGCCGCTCAAGGGCAATCCCGACAAGATTCCCCAGCTTCGCGCAGCCTTTGTCAAAGACGGAACGATCACGGCAGCCAATGCATCCTCTATCTCGGACGGCGCTGCAGCGATGGTGCTCACCCGGGCCAGCGTCGCAGAAGCCAAAGGCCTTAAGCCCGTTGCCCGGATCGTCGGCCATGCCGCCCATGCCCACGCCCCGTCGAAATTTACCACGGCTCCGGTGAGCGCGATCAAGAAGCTGCTCGACAAGACCGGCTGGTCGGTTGACGATGTTGATCTCTGGGAAGTGAACGAAGCCTTCGCCTGCGTCGCCATGTTTGCGATGCAGGATATTGGCATCAGCCACGACAAGATGAACGTCAATGGCGGCGCAACCGCTCTGGGTCATCCGATCGGTGCCAGCGGAGCCCGGATCATGGTGACTTTGGTTGCGGCATTGAAAAAGCGGGGCCTGAAAAAAGGCGTTGCCGCCTTGTGCATCGGTGGCGGAGAAGCGACAGCAGTGGCGATCGAACTGATCGACTGATCATTTCAGCGGTTCATCGCCCCATACATCGGTCATGCTGATATATCCCTGACGGCCGGTAACGTCGAACAGGCACCAACCCTCTTCACACTGGGTCAGACTACCGACGACGCCTGGTTCGGCCTGCCAGATGACCTTTGCATTGGCATCGGGAAAAGCGCGCATGGCGACCGGTTTGCCGCTGGTCGCCAGCACCAGACCGGTGCGGGATGCGCTGAGCAGGCGCGCGTGCATCCAGCCTTGGGTGCCTTCATGATCCTCGACCTTGCGCCAGGCCTTGTAGCGGGCGAGAATCTTTATCGGCAGCTTCTCGCGCTTGTATATCCACATCGTCGGATATTCGGTACTCGGGCCGGTGCGCATCCGCGCCTCGGGTTCGTCGATCGATGCCCAATAGGGCGGCTCCTGTTGCGCCGCAGCGGGCGATGACAGGGACAGGCCCGAAATCGCAACAAGCATGAAAGCCGAAATACGCATGATGATTGGTTACTCGTCCCCAGATTGATCAAAGCATAGCCCGAAAGCCATGTCCGCTTCAAGCGCCGCCTGCTTGACCTGAACCAAAATTCAGGCATAGCGCTTGGTCTATGCCAGACTCACCAGCCATCTCGAATCCCCGTGTCATCATCACCCGCGAATTGGCGGACTCCAATCAGAATCGCATGTGCGAACTATTTGATGCGGTGCCCAACCTTAGCGACAAACCCTTTTCCCGTGACGACCTGATTGCGGCAATGGCGGATTGCGATGTTCTGGTGCCGACGGTGACCGATCATATCGACGCGGAAATGATTGCCAATGCCCCGGACCGGCTCCGGCTGATTGCCAGCTTTGGCGCCGGTGTCGATCATATCGATCTTGCCGCCGCACGCGCGAAAAAGATTCTGGTGACCAACACCCCGGGTGTCTTCACCGAGGATACCGCAGACATGACCATGGCATTGATCCTTTCGGCGCCGCGCCGGCTTTCGGACGGCGAAAAGCTGATGCGCAGCGGGCAATGGGAAGGCTGGAAGCCGTCCGGTATGCTCGGTCACTGTATCGGCGGAAAAAAGCTCGGCATTATCGGCATGGGCCGCATTGGCCAGGCGGTTGCACGTCGTGCCTCCGGTTTTGGCTTGTCGATTGTCTATCACAACCGCCGTCAGTTGCCGCCTGCTGTCGAAGAATCCCTGCGCGCCAGTTTTGTCGCAGATCTCGACGAGCTGGTTCGCGAGTGTGATATCATCTCGCTCCACTGCCCGCATACCGCGGAAACCCATGAAATGATCAATGCCGAGCGGATCGGCATGATGAAACCCTCCACCTATCTGATCAACACCGCGCGCGGTGATCTGGTGAACGAGGATGCGTTGATCGATGCGCTGCAAAATGAGCGGATCGGCGGTGCCGGCCTCGACGTTTACCAGAATGAACCCGCCATCGATCCGCGTTTTCTGACCCTCAAAAATACGGTGCTTCTGCCGCATATGGGCAGCGCAACCTTCGAGGGACGCGAGGCTTCCGGCGAACGGGTGATCACCAATATCCGTGTGTGGGCAGACGGCCATCGCCCGCCGGATCAGGTACTCGACGGCTGGATTTGAGCTTTCCGTTGAGTCGCCACGCGGTCTCGACTAGAAATTCGGCGCACTCTGATTCGCAACGGCGAACAGACATAATATAATTATAGCTGCGGGGATCATCATGAAATATCCAGTCAAATCCATTGGTTTGCTGCTAGCGGCCGGATGGGCGGCCTCTCCGCTCCATGCGCAGCTAGCCATCGACCCCGCAATTGCTGCCGATGCGGCAAATAGCGGCGACACAGCCTGGATATTGACTTCCAGCGCCCTTGTCCTGCTGATGACCCTGCCCGGTCTGGCGCTGTTCTATGGTGGCCTGGTTCGCTCGAAGAATTTTCTGTCAGTGTTGATCCAGTGCATGGCCGTGGTCGGCATCTGTTCGGTGCTCTGGATTGTCATCGGCTATTCGCTGGCTTTTGGTCCGGTAACCAACGGATTTCTCGGCAACGGCTTCAACGCGATGCTGAACAATCTGGGCAATGTCCGGGAAGCAACCGCGATACCCGAATCCGCATTTGTCATGTTCCAGCTGACCTTCGCCGTGATCACGCCCGCACTGATGATCGGTGCATGGGTTGAACGCGCGCGCTTCGGCTGGGTGATTGCTTTTTGCGGCCTCTGGCTGCTCGTGGTCTATGCTCCGGTTACCCATTGGGTCTGGGGCGGCGGCTGGCTGAGCAATCTCGGAGTGCTCGACTTTGCCGGCGGTATCGTCGTTCACACCACTGCCGGCGTATCGGCTCTGGTTGTAGCGATCATGCTCGGCAAGCGCATGGGCTGGCCGAAAACATTGATGCTGCCGCATAGCCCTGCCCTGACCGTTGTCGGGGCAGCAATGCTCTGGGTCGGCTGGTTCGGTTTCAACGGCGGCTCCGCACTGACCGCGACCGACGATGCGTCCTCGGCGATCATCAACACCCATATTGCGGCTTCCATGGCTGCTCTGGTCTGGATCCTGATCGAGAAATTCAAGGTCGGTAAATCGACCGCTGTTGGCGTCGCTACCGGCGCCATTGCCGGGCTGGCGACAATCACTCCGGCGGCTGGCTATGTCGGTCCCGGCGCGTCGATCATCATCGGCGCGGCCGCTGCGATCGTCTGCTTCTTCGCCGTCGGTCTGGTGAAGAACGGCTTCAAGATTGACGACAGTCTGGACGTGTTCGCGGTTCACGGTGTCGGCGGGATGCTTGGCAGCCTGATGCTGGCGCTCTTCATCTCCGACAGCTTCGGCGGCACCGGTTATGCAGACGGCATGGCCTTCGGCAGCCAGTTCGTCGCCCAGCTTATCGGCGTTGGCGCGGTTGCCATCTGGTCTGCGGTCGCCACGGCAATCCTTGGTTTTGGCATCAGCTATATCCTGCCGATGCGGGTCAGCGAGGATGACGAACGCGATGGTCTGGATATTTCCAACCATGGCGAACGGGCGTGGGATCTCGATTGATTGGAACAGCTTCTCCCTTGTGGGAGAAGGATATGAAGCCTTATGAGCGAAGCGAATTAGGCGCAGTTGGATGAGGGTGCTCTGCTCTCGTGGAACAGGTAAACCCTCACCCAGCTTCGACTAGGCAGCAAGCTGCCAAGTCTGCGCATACTTCTCCCTTGAGGGAGAAGGTTTGTCGGTCAGCGATCAGATTATATATCAGAGATCCAGATGCAGAAACTGGTTGAATGCGGTCGGCTTATAGCCACCAAATGGTTCGCCATTTTCAAATCCCCGTTTCCGATACAGGGTCAGCGCGGCTTCAAATTCCGCGCCCGAGCCGGTCTCCAGACTCAAACGACGATAGCCGCGCTCATTCGCGACAGCGACAATATGATCGAGAAGAGCCAGGCCCACGCCTTTACGAAGATGCCGCGGGTCGGTGCGCATCGACTTGATTTCACCTGTCGATGACGAAAGCTGCTTGAGCGCGCCAACGCCCATCAATTCTGCTTCATCCCAGGCCGTCCACACCGATACATCGCGCTCCAGCAATCCGCTCAAGTCGAGCGCATAGACGCTATCCGGAGGCGAGTTTTCCTGCATCCCGGCGAGATGCGCGGCCAGGAGGTCCTGAACCAGCTGGCCGCTCAGATCGTCGAGCCGGATATCCAATTCAGTCGCCAGTCAAAATGCGATCCACCAGCTGCTTCACCGTCGGTACAAAGCCGTTGGAATAGAATGGATCGGTACCAAAATTGAAAGCGCCATGGCCGGCAAACATCAGATGTTCCTCAACCGGCGCGCCATGGACGATTTCCTGCAGGCTTTTCTGGATACAGAAACTGCGCGGATCGGCAAGCCGTCCGGTGCTCCAATTATCATGGTCTTTCCAGGCCGAGAAACCGCAATGCGACAGGCATCCCATGCAGTCGGCCTGATCCTTGCGAATCATCTTCGACTCTTCCGGCGTGGCAAAGACCAGAGTATTGTCCGGCGTCTTCATCGCCATGGTAAAGCCGAGACCGTCCCATTCGCGCGCACGGAGCAGGTCGTTGCGGGTAACCCAGAAATTCTTGCCCTTGATACCGACGTCGAGCTGATGGGTATGTTCACCGGCTTTCTCTGTCGAATAGGGAATCTGCCGCTCCGATCGCGCTTCCAGACTGCGCAAGAATTCATTGCGCACCGCGGAACTGTAGAAACCGGTCGGCGAGAATTTGTGCAGCAGGATATCGCCTTCCTTGATCTTGGTCAGCTCGCTCTTCCAGCTTTCCGGAATCGGGCTTTCCTTGGTCAGCAAGGGCCTTGTGCCGAACTGGAAAGCAATCTGCCCCAGCTCTTCACTGTCGATCCAGTCTTGCCAGTCGCGCAAGTGCCAGACACCGCCAGCCATGATGATCGGAACACTGTCGGCTATGCCTTCAGCACGCATCGTGTCGCGCAGAGCCTTGACGCGCGGATAGGGGTCTTCCGGTTTTCTTGGATCTTCCGCGTTGGACAGGCCGTTGTGACCGCCCGCCAGCCATGGATCTTCGTAGACCACCGCTGCCATCAGTTCCGGAACCTTTTTATAGGCCCGCTTCCATAGCGCGCGGAAGGCGCGGGCGGAGCTGATAATCGGCAGATAATTTACGTTATATTGCTGGGCAATTTCGGACAGCTTGTAGGGCATGCCTGCACCGCAGGTAACACCGGCGATCATGCCTTTGGTCTGTTCGAGCACGCCTTCCAGCACTTGCTGCGCGCCGCCCATTTCCCAAAGGACGTTGATATTGATCGCGCCCTTGCCGCCCGAAATCTCATAGGCCTGCTTGACCTGTGTAACCGCACCGTCGATCGCATATTGGATCAGTTCCTGATGCCGCTCTTCGCGTTTCCGGCCATGATAGATTTGCGGGATGACATTGCCATGTTCGTCATAGCTGTCTGCATTGACTGCCGAAACCGTACCAATGCCGCCGGCAGCAGCCCAGGCTCCCGAACTGGCGTGATTGGTGGCAGCGACGCCTTTTCCACCCTCGATCAACGGCCATACTTCCTGACCGTTATACTGGATAGGTTTTAAGCCCTTGAACAATGAATTCTCCTCTATTCCCCAAATGCCGATATAGACGGCAGCGCATCAAAATGCTCGAAAAAACTCTGTTATGAAACTCGTTATTTAGCCGAACCGAAATTCGCGCGTCCCAGCGCCTGACCGTAAAGCAGTCCGTAGCGGGCCAGCATCTTGCTCTCGTTATATTCTGCCTGCGCCTTGAGCCGGTTCTGCATGCCCAGATCTTCGCGCAATTGCTGATGCTGGACCAGCGTCGTCAGCGATTCGAAAAACTTGTTCTCGTCACCGAGCGGTTTGATGA
This sequence comes from Parasphingorhabdus sp. NYA22, assembly GCF_976973735.1. Taxonomy (NCBI): domain Bacteria; kingdom Pseudomonadati; phylum Pseudomonadota; class Alphaproteobacteria; order Sphingomonadales; family Sphingorhabdaceae; genus Parasphingorhabdus; species Parasphingorhabdus sp. NYA22. Next base: position 2,288,563 of record NZ_OZ333477.1, read on the forward strand.
AACCCTGATTGGCCTGCGACACCATTGACTTGATATCGCCGACATCGGTCGCTGCGACCGGCAAGCCGGCGGCCATTGCCTCGATCAGTGAAATCGGAAATTGTTCGCTGTCGGAGGACAGGGCAAAAATGTCGAACAGACCGATATAGCGCGCCGGGTCCGCCAGAAATCCGGGCATCAACAAGCGATCCGCTAGACCCAGACGCTGTGCCTCGGCGAGTATCTTGTCCTTCTCCGGCCCTTCGCCGACGATTACTAGCCGGACATTATCACCCGCTGCAGCACAGGCCCGCACCAGTCGCGGCAGGTTCTTGATCGCGCGGAGTCCGGCCACGGTTCCGACAACAACCTCGCCTTCACGCCGGGTGAAGCCGGGCAAAGCACCGCGTTGCGTTTTTTTCTCGAAACGCTTCACATCGATACCGTTCGGAATGCGATGGATTTTCTGCTCTGGCTGTTTCCAGACGTCCTCGGCGATCCGAACCAGACTTTCCGACGGTACGACCAGCGCCCGGGCTGCCCCGAGCGCGAATTTGCGAAACAGGTTCCGTTTCCAGTTAAGCTTTTTCTGCTCGTCCTCGTTAAACCCGTCTTCATGATGGATCAGCGGCGGCAGACCTTCGATCCGGGAGAATAAAGTCCGCGCCATCACGCCGTCCATCGATCCCCAGTTATAGGACAATATCAGATCGAACTGGCGGAAATAGGTGACGAACGCGCGATAGCGCTTCAGCGACGGCTTTCCCGCAAGCGACGGTGCATCCGTCGGGAAAGCCACCTTGATCCTGGGATCGATGGCATCGCGAGCGGACAGGCTGTCTGCCTGTGCCGATAATATCACATGTTCCGCAGCCGCACCGAAATGGTTCATCAGCCGGACCGCGCGCGCTTCCTTGCCGCCCAGATTGAACGTGCTGTGCAGATGCAAAATCCTGGCTGGTTTCATGTAGTTCTGGTGCCCGGCTGTCTAAAATTAATCAGTCGATGCGGTGGAGCAATTGGTTGATCGCGTCAAGCGAGGCCGGCTCCTCGAGCGTCGGAGCGTGGCCGACGCGCGGGACCGTGACCAGATCGGCCTTGTCCAGTTTGTCGAGCATTTTGCGGGCAACCCGTTCGCTGAACAGGTCCGATAGCTCGCCGCGTAAGATCAGAGTCGGAATATCCTGCATATTCTCCAGCGCGTTCCACAAGGCACCGCTGCCGCCACCCTTGCTGTCGAAGGGTTCGGCGATCTTCATGTCATAATCCAGCTTGATCCGGCCAGAACTGTTCATCCGGTAGACTTTCTTGGCGAACTCGATCCAGTCCTTCAGCGTGAAATCCGGGAAAATATCAGCGCTATTTTCCGCCATATCGCGCCCGGCATGGGCCCAGGTGTCAAAGCTTCTTCCCTGTCCGACATGGTCGGCAATCCGGTCGAGGCCTTTCTGGTCCAGTTCCGGGCCGATGTCGTTCAACAACGCGCCGGCAACACGTTCGGGGTACATTTTGGCCATGACCATCGTGACCACACCACCCAACGACGTGCCAAAGAATATAGCTTTCGATATCTTCTGCTCGTCCATCAGCATGATGATGTCGGAGACATATTGTTTCGGATTATAGGTGCTGCTTTCTTTGGCATATTCGCTCAAACCACGGCCACGCAGATCCAGCATGAGGATCCGGCGCCCGCCGCTGAACCCCGCACCGAGATGATCGAAGTCGCGCGCATTGCGGGTCAAACCCGGGATGCAGATCACCGGCGTTTTATCGCTATCGGAGGGATAATCGCGGGCGTGCAGTTTCAGCCCGTCATCGGCTTCCCAATAGATATCCTGATAAGAATTTTCTTCGCTCATCCTGCCCCTCGCCTCGTCTTGCCACTTGCTGCGCAACCGATTAGCCGCCACTGTAAAAAAATGCCATACAAACCGCAACCAGAACCCCGCAAGGCCGACTATCAAGCCGATGTCCAGATCACCCGATTGGGAGAAAAGATCGGCGATCCCGTCGCTGCCGCCAATTTTCCCGAACATATCCTGCGGTTCAGAAATGACCGGTGGGACAAGAGCGTCGGGCTGGATGGTCTGGACGAGCAACAATGGCTCGACCATTTCGGCAAGTTCCGGCCACTGCCAGACAATCTCGATCCGCCACTGGCGCTGCGCTATCATGGTCACCAGTTCCGCAATTACAATCCCGAAATCGGCGATGGCCGGGGATTTCTGTTCGCGCAGCTTCGTGATCATGAAAATAGGCTGATGGATCTGGGCACAAAAGGCTCGGGCACAACGCCGTGGAGCCGGACCGGTGATGGCCGGCTAACGCTGAAGGGGGCAGTCCGCGAAATTCTCGCAACGGAAATGCTCGAAGCGCTCGGTGTCAACACCTCGAAAACTTTTTCGGTGGTCGAGACCGGCGAGAAACTGATGCGCGGCGACGAGCCCTCCCCCACGCGATCGGCGGTGATGACCAGATTGAGCCATAGCCATATCCGGATCGGGGCGTTCCAGCGCATTGCCTATGAGAAGAATGAAGAACTCATGCGCGCGCTGGTCGATTATTGCCTCGCGAATTATTATGGCGGCGCGCAGACCGATGACCCTGCCACGGAATTATTCGCCAGAACTGCGCAGGAAGTCGCCAAGCTGGCGGGTGCCTATATGACCGTCGGCTTCGTCCACGGCGTGCTCAACACCGACAATATCAATGTCACCGGCGAAAGCTTTGACTATGGCCCGTGGCGCTTCACGCCATATTGGGAGCCCGGTTTCACCGCCGCCTATTTCGATCATGAAGGGCTTTATTGTTTCGGTAGACAACCGGAAGCGCTGCACTGGAATCTGGCCCAATTTGCCAGCGCCCTGCGGCTGATTTCCGATAGCGATCCGCTCGTCGCTACGCTGGAAACGTTCCCCAAGGCCTATGGCACTGCTTTTACCGAGCATTTCTGCTGGCGGCTTGGCGTCAAATCCGAGGGTTTTGAAAGCGACCGCGATCTGGTTGTCGCCGCGGAAATGGGTCTGGCACAAAAAACCATCCAGATTGACCAGTTTTTCTTTGATTGGGGGAAAAGCGAACATCTGGCCCGACCAGAAGATAAGTCACCCGAATTTGCCGAATTTCGGACCTTGATCGCCGATCGCGCACGCACACGACAGCCCTCCAGCGAATATTGGCAGAAACCGGAACCTTGTTCGATGCATATCGAGGAGGTTGAATCGATCTGGGACGCCATTGCCGACGATGATAATTGGGCACCACTTTCGGAAAAGGTCAATGATATCCGTGCGATGGGGGCTGCTCTGCGCAATGGGTGACCGATGTTCCAAAACCTGATGGCGTTCCGAAAGAATTCATCATGGGGGCGCTAAGTCTTCAAGCCCTATGGTCTATCGCGAGAGATGTGCCATATATGGTTTATTGTAGAACTAATGCGTAGAAAACAGAGGCCAATTTGAGCGACCTGATATCAATCGAACCAGCAACCGGAGCGACCCTCTGGACCGGCACCAGTGGAGACGCTGATGCTGCCGTGAACAGTGCGCGCGAAGCATGGCCAGGCTGGGCTGCCACTGCGCTGGTCAAACGAATCGAAGCGGTCCGGCGCTACGCCAATCGCATCCGCGCCGGTAGTGATGAACTGGCCGAGCTGATCTCCCGCGAAACCGGCAAGCCGCTTTGGGAATCCCGGACGGAAGTCGAATCCGTCATCAACAAGGTCGATATTTCGGTCAGGGCCTTTGCCGACCGCACCCCGCAACGCCAGTTACCGAGCCAGCCCAATATGCGCGCTGCCTTGCGCCACAAGCCGCATGGCGTTCTTGCCGTACTCGGCCCCTATAATTTTCCCGCCCATCTGCCCAATGGCCATATTGTTCCGGCGCTGATTGCCGGCAATACGATTGTCTTCAAGCCTTCAGAGAAGACGCCGGCCGTCGGACAATATATGGTGGATGCGTTCGCAAAGGCGGGAATGCCCGCAGGCGTCGTCAATATATTGCACGGTGGCCCGGCGACCGGCAAGCAACTGACCGCGAATGAAGGGCTGGACGGTGTGTTGTTCACCGGCTCAGCTAGGACCGGTATCGCGCTCAACCGCCAGTTTTCATCCCGGCCAGACAAGATATTGGCTTTGGAAATGGGTGGCAATAATCCGATCATTGCCTGGGACACCAACGATATCCATAGCGCCGCCGTCCTGATCGTGCAGTCGGCCTTTCTCAGCGCCGGCCAGCGTTGCTCGGCGGCGAGCCGGTTGATCGTCAAAGACGAGCTTTACGACCGTATCATCAAGGAAGTGAAGCGGATCACTGATCGCCTGATCATCGATGAACCCTTTGCCTCGCCTGCCCCGTTCATGGGGCCGGTGATCGACAATGAAACGGCCGATGGCCTTACCGAAAGCTTCCTCGCCCTGATGAGCCACGGCGGCAAGCCGATCAAACATATGGCGAGACCGGTTGCGGGTCGCCCTTTTCTGACGCCCGGGATCATCGATGTCACAGAGCTCGAGGAACGTCCGGATATCGAACTATTCGGACCGATCCTGCAGGTTGTTCGCGTCGCGGACTTCGAACAAGCCATCGCCGAAGCCAATAACACCCGCTACGGCCTGTCCTCTGCGCTTATCGGCGGAACCGCTCAACATTATGACCAATTCTGGTCGAGCAGCCGCGCCGGTATCGTCAACTGGAATAAAATGACCGTCGGCGCCTCGTCCGAAGCCCCCTTTGGCGGGATCGGCCTATCGGGCAATCATCGGCCCAGCGCTTATTATGCCGCCGATTATTGCGCCTATCCGGTCGTTTCGATGGAGGCGGAACAAGCCAGAGCAAGGATCGGCATTGGCATGAAGGACGAAAACACAGCCGAAGAAGAATAACCGCCATCCGCGAAATAGCTGAGCTTAGGCGTCCCCAAAAACTTCTGTTTTGAACATCCCGCTTGATGCGCGCATATCGCATTCATGGAAAAAATATCAAACAGGACGCCCACTGCGGGCAAAGTCTATCTGGTCGGAGCCGGTCCAGGTGACCCCGATCTGCTGACCTTGAAGGCGGCAAAACTTCTGCAGCGCGCCGATGTGATCATTCACGACGGTCTGGTCAGCCGCGACATTCTGGATCTCGCATCGCCAACCGCACGCTATATCTCGGTAGCGAAAAAACGCTCGCTGCACAGCGTGCCGCAGGACCAGATCAACGATATATTGATCGCCGAAGCAGGCAAAGGTCATGTGGTTGTGCGGCTCAAGGGCGGCGACCCGTTCATTTTCGGACGCGGCGGCGAAGAAGCGGATGATTGCATCGCTGCCGGTGTTGCGGTTGAAGTCGTTCCCGGTATCAGCGCTGCGCTCGGCTGCGCCGCACAAGCGCGTATGCCCCTCACCCACCGCGATGCTTCCAGCGCTGTTTCTTTCGTTGCTGGGCAATGCAAGGGCCTGTCCGACCAGAACTGGTCCGGACTGGCCGGCAAGGGCCGCACCTTGGTCATCTATATGGGCGTCGCCAATGCCGAAGCGATTGTCGAGAAGCTGATCGCCGACGGTGCTGCGCCTGAATTACCGGTTGCCGTGCTCGAAAACGGTACACGCAGCGACTTTCGGGCGCTCCGCACCCTGCTGACCGACCTTGGCGATATGGTCCGGCGGGAAAATGTCCAGAGCCCGGCGTTGCTGGTCGTCGGCGAAGTCGCCCGCTACGGCGATGCCGAAGATAAATTTCGTGAATTTGCGCAGATGGCGGGAGTGATTGCATGAATATATTGACCGGAAATGATCTCAAAACCGGTGACGTTATCTGGTGGACCGGCCTCGACTGGTCGCGCTTCGTCAAGGACGCCACCGATGTGGGAGATCAGGGCGAAGCAATCCTCCATCGCGAAGAAGCCGCTCGCCGGGTGAACTCGCCATATATTATCGACGCCGAACAGACCGATGAAGGCCCGCGACCGGGTCACATCAAGGATCGGGTGCGCGCACTCGGCCCGACCGTTCGTCCCGACCTTACATTGAAACCGGCCGATCCCGACGCCGGCGAATGGGTGATCTGACATGTATCAATATGACCAATATGACCAGCAAATGGTCGACACGCGGGTCGAGGAATTCCGCGACCAGGTGAAACGCCGGCTCGCCGGTGATCTGACCGAAGATCAGTTCAAGCCGCTGCGGCTGATGAACGGCCTCTATCTGCAACTCCATGCCTATATGCTGCGCGTGGCGGTTCCTTATGGCACACTGAGCAGCAAGCAGATGCGCATGCTCGGCCATATCGCGCGCAAATATGACCGCGACTACGGCCATTTCACCACGCGGCAGAATATCCAGTATAACTGGATCAAGCTGGAAGACGCGCCTGACATCCTTGCCGATCTGGCATCGGTCGAAATGCATGCGATCCAGACCAGCGGCAATTGCATCCGCAATATCTCTTCCGACCAGTTCGCCGGTGCAACTGCTGACGAAATAGCCGATCCGCGTCCCTGGGCAGAATTGTTGCGGCAATGGTCAAGCTTTCACCCTGAATTTTCCTATCTCCCCAGGAAATTCAAATTCGCCGTGATCGCCAGCGACACAGACCGCGCAGCCATGCGGCTGCATGATATCGGTATCCAGCTGGTCCATAATGACGCGGGCGAACTGGGCGCGAAATTCTTCGTCGGGGGCGGCATGGGCCGGACCCCGATGGTCGCTCCGGAAATCCGCGCCTTCGTTCCTGCAGACGAACTGATCAGCTATGCCGAGGCCTGCCTGCGCGTCTACAACCGCTACGGGCGGCGCGACAATAAATATAAGGCACGGATCAAGATCCTCGTGCACGAACTGGGCAAGGAAGAATATACCCGCCAGGTCGAGGAAGAGTTCGCCCATATGAAACAGCTGGGCCTCAATCCCCCGGTTGAAGAACTGGCGCGGATCACCCAATATTTTCAGAACCCGCCGTTTGATCAGCAGGCAAGCAATGACATTGACCTGTCCGATCCCGATTTTGCGCTCTGGGTCGATCAGAACACCTCCCGGCACAAGCAGCCCGGCTATGCGATTGCGACGATCAGCCTGAAACCGCGCGGCGGTATTCCCGGCGACGCGTCATCGAAGCAAATTGATCTGATGGCCGATCTCGCCGAGCAATATAGTTTTGACGAACTACGAGTCACGCACAGCCAGAATATCGTGCTGCCGCATATCAAGAAGAGCGACCTCTACGCGATCTGGCAGAAACTGGACGAGGCAGGACTGGCTCCGGCCAACCTCGACCTGATTACCGACAGCATCGCCTGCCCCGGCCTTGATTATTGCAGTCTCGCCAACGCCCGTTCTATCCCTCTCGCCCAGAAAATCAGCGAGCGTTTCGCCGATCTTGGCCGGCAACGGGAACTGGGCGAACTGAAGCTCAAAATCTCGGGCTGCATCAATGCCTGCGGCCACCATCATGCCGGTCATATCGGCATCCTGGGCGTCGATCGCAAAGGCACGGAAAATTACCAGCTGTTGCTTGGCGGCTCGGGCGCGGAAGATGCCAGTCTCGCCAAGATTACCGGGCCCGGCTTTACCGAAGATGGCGTGATCGACGCGATCGAAACCGTCACCGATCTCTATCTCGAACAACGCGAGGATGGAGAACGGTTTATCGATACCTATCGCCGTGTCGGCATGGCCCGGTTCAAGGAGGCTATATATGGTTGATCCTATCCGTTTACGCGATGATGAAGTGCATGAAGAGCCAGCGGTTTCGCTCGACTCTTTCCTGGACCAGTCGAACGCCACAGCCGTTCGCATCGAGGCCGGCGAAGATGCCCGCATCCTGTTACCGTTTCTCGACCGTCTGTCGCTGATCGAAATCGACTTCCCTGCCTTTGGTGACGGTCGCGGCTATTCCGCGGCGCAGATCCTGCGCGAGTCGGGCTATACCGGCGAACTGCGGGCCAGCGGTGATGTACTGCTCGATCAGGTTTCCCATATGCGTCGTTGCGGATTCGACGCCTTCGCTCCGGATTCGCCGATCAACCCGAAGCTGATGGAAGAGGCGATTCAGCGCTACGAGCACGTCTATCAGGCAACGTCGGACCAGCGCACCCCCATCTGGAGGCTCCGTCATGGCTGAGGCAGCACGCAAGATCGACACGATCGATGTTCGACCCGATTACACCCAGGCTGATGCCGATGCCCTGAACCAGCGGTTCGAAGGCGTTAACACAACCACCATGCTCAAGGCTTTGTTCGACGAGCGCCAGTTGGGCGAAGTCGCCGTGGTCTCGTCTTTCGGTACCGAAAGCGCGGTGCTGCTCCATCTGGTTGCAGCGGTCGATCCGACCATTCCGGTGACCTTTGTGGATACGCTCAAGATGTTTCCGGAAACGCTGGAATATCGCGATACATTGATCAAGCTGCTGGGAATTAAAAACTCCAATATCGTCGCGCCCGATGCCGCGGTGCTGGCGGAAAAGGACGAAAACGGCCTGCGCTGGTCCTATGACCCTGACGGCTGCTGCGAAATTCGCAAGGTTGAACCTTTGGCTCGCGCCAAGGCCGGTCTCAATAGCTGGATTTCGGGACGCAAGGCGTTCCAGTCGGTAACCCGTAACAATATTCCGCGGTTCGAGATTGACGATGGCCGGCTGAAAATCAATCCGCTCGGCGACTGGATCAAGGATGATCTCGAAGCCTATTTTGAGAAGCATGTTCTGCCGCGTCATCCGCTGGAGGCGGAAGGCTATCTCTCGGTCGGCTGCGCGCCCTGCACGTCAAAGGTCATGCCCGGCGAAGATCCCCGTGCCGGACGCTGGCGTGGATGGGACAAGTCCGAATGCGGCATTCACGAAGATGTGACCCCGTTGCCGGATGCCGACGACAAAGGCGTGAACGACCCGATTTTTTAGTTTTGCGTTAATTCAGCAAAAAGCGGTTCTTCGGCCGGGGCCTGCCTAATATTCGTCCGGTGCTTCGCTATAGGCCAGATCACCGAATTTCGTGAATTCCGCGATGAAGCTCAGCTGGATATTGCCCGTCGAACCCTGACGGTTTTTCGCGACGATGACCGTCGCCTTGCCCTCGGCCTGGACGTGATCGCGTTCCCAATCCTCATATTTCTTGATCTGGTCGGGCGTCGAATTGGCGTCGGGCACATCCGGCTTCACCGCCATATGATAATATTCCTCGCGGAAAATGAACATGACGATATCGGCATCCTGCTCGATCGAACCGGACTCGCGCAGATCGGACAGTTGCGGCCGCTTGTCTTCGCGGCTTTCCACCGCACGGCTCAGCTGTGATAGCGCCATCACCGGAACTTGCAGTTCCTTCGCCAGCGTCTTCAGGCCACGGCTGATTTCCGAAATTTCATTGACCCGGTTGTCATTGGCCCGACCGGAGCCTTGCAGCAACTGGAGATAATCGACCACGATCAGGCCGATGCCCTGACGCCGCTGCAACCGCCGTGCCCGTGTCCGCAATGCGGCAATGGTCAGCGCCGGCGTATCATCGATGAATAGCGGCAGATCCTGCAATTCCCGCGAAGCCATGGCAAGGCGGTGCATTTCGTCCCGGCTGATTGCGCCCATGCGCAGTTTTTCCGAGCTGATCTCGGCCTGCTCGGACAGGATTCTGGTGGCCAGTTGGTCGGCGGACATTTCCAGGCTGAAGAAAGCGGTCTTGGCCCCCAGTGAATCTTCTGGCGCAATCCCGTCATTCATATCACGCAAATAGCGGTTCGCCGCATTGAAGGCGATATTGGTGGCGAGCGACGTCTTGCCCATGCCCGGACGACCCGCAAGAATGAGCAGATCGCTCCTGTGCAAACCGCCCATTTTGGCATTCACATCGGTCAGACCGGTGGTGATCCCGGACACTTTGCCGCCGCTGTTAAAAGCCCGTTCGACATTGGTTAGCGCCTCGGTCGAAGCTTGCAGGAACGATCGTACGCCGCCTTCCTGCGCTTCGCCTTCGGAAACCCGGTATAAAGCCGTTTCCGCTTCTTCGATCTGCTCCTTCGGATCGACGGTCTCGCTGGTATCGAGAGCGCTTTCAACAAGGGTTCGCCCGACACTGACCAGTTCGCGGAGCAGCGCCAGATCGTAAATCTGATTGGCAAAATCACGGGCACCGATCAGACCGGCACCATCTCCGGTCAATTTTGCGAGATAGGAAGGCCCGCCCAGCGCCTTCATCGCCTCGTCCGACTCGAAATAGGGCTTCAGCGTCACCGGAGTAACCACCATATTCTTGTCGAGCAATTTCAAAGCCTGTTCGTAAATCCGGCCATGCAGCGGTTCGTAGAAATGTTCCGACCGCAACTTGATCTGCACATCTTCGGCAACTCTGTTGTCGATCAGCAGCGCGCCCAGAAACGTCGCCTCTGCCTCGACATTACGCGGCAGGCGCTGTTCATCACTTTCGTCATTCTGGAAACGCATCAATTCAGCCATGCCGCCTCATCCACCCTGAATCGATTCTCGGCAAGGGCCGCTAGGAAAAATTTAGTAAACTCTCGGGGACAATCCTGTGGAAAGAAAACTCTTGTCGTGCTGCACTGCAAAAACCCTTGTCCTGAGACCGGCGCTCCGGCAACAGGGCGCAATGGCCGATCCGCGCATCATATCCGTCGAACTGGACGAAGCTACCATCTTGTGGCGCAATGCCGATATCGAACAGGAACGACGGATCGCAATATTCGATCTGATCGAGGAAAACTATTTCAAACCGCTCAAACAGCATGATGATGGCTATTCTGGTCCCTATCAACTGCAACTGAGCGTGCAGGAAGGCCGACTGGTTATTTCCATTGGCCGCGAGAATGGTGAACCTCTGGAAACACTGATCCTCGCTCTTGGCCGGTTCCGGCGACCGATTCGGGATTATTTCGCAATTTGCGACAGCTATTACCAGGCGATCCGCAAAGCCAGCGCTGCGGAAATCGAAACCATCGACATGGCCCGGCGCGGGGTGCACGATCAGGGCGCGGAACTGCTGGTAGAGCGGCTCGAAGGCAAGATCGACGTCGACTTCAAGACCGCGCGGCGGCTCTTCACATTAATCTGCGTTTTGCATATCAAGAATTAGTGATTCTTCCGCTGCGTATCAGGGAACCAGGGTGGCCAATCGAGACATGAGAAAAAATGTGATCAGCCTTGCGATGATTATCGTGGTGTTGCTGGTCATCGCCTTCGTGCTGCGCAATATTGCGGTCAGCTGGGCGCCGTCGCGCGACCAGTATCCCGTGCAGGGAATTTCGGTCGATGAAAGCCATGGCAAGATCATATGGCATGTCGCAGGCGCGACCGGCGTCGACTTTGCCTATATCCAGGCCACCGAAGGCGCGGACAAACGCGACGCGAACTTCGCAACCAATATCGAGGGCGCCCGCGAAGCCGGTATACGCTATGGCGCGCTCCACAATTATTCACTCTGTCGCCTCGCTACAGATCAGGCGACGATATTTGTCACCACCGTCCCGCGTGGAGAGAATATGCTTCCGCCCGCCGTCCGGCTGGCCTTTGACAATGGTTGCGGCGAACGCCCTGGCCGCGCTCTGGTGCTCAGCGAGCTCAATACATTTCTCAACCAGATCGAATCCCATAGCGAGAAACGTGCCATCATCGCGGTATCGCGAGAGTTCGAGGAACTTTACAATATCAGCAGCGGCCTCGACCGCACCTTCTGGCTCGAAGCCAATTTTTTCCCGCCCGACTATGCCACCAAACCATGGGTGATGTGGCGCGCCTCCGACATGCGCCGGATCAGCGGGGTTGACGGCCCGATAAACTGGAACGTAGTGCGTCCATGACCACCAACAGGAAACTGATATGAGCATATTATCCGACCGCTGGATCCGCAACGAAGCGAGACATTCCGCCATGATCGAGCCCTTTGTAGAGGGACAAAAACGGGAAGGATGTATCAGCTATGGCTTGTCTTCCTATGGCTATGACGCCCGGGTGTCGGACGAGTTCAAGATTTTTACCAATGTGAATAACGCCGTCGTCGATCCCAAGAATTTCGCCGAGAACAGCTTCGTCGATCGCAAGACCGACTGCTGCATCATTCCGCCGAACAGCTTCGCCCTCGCCCGGACCGTGGAATATTTCCGCATTCCCCGCGACGTGCTGGTGATTTGCCTCGGCAAGTCGACCTATGCCCGTTGCGGGATCATCGTCAATGTCACCCCGCTGGAACCGGAATGGGAAGGTCATGTGACCCTGGAATTTTCCAACACCAGCCCCCTGCCCGCAAAAATCTATGCCAATGAAGGCGCCTGCCAGTTTCTGTTCCTCAAGGGCAACGAGCCGTGCGAGACCAGCTATGCTGACCGCTCCGGCAAATATATGCGGCAAAAGGGTGTGACTCTGGCCAAACTCTAGGCCATAGCGAGACCAATTAACTCATCGATTAAACAATCTGCAGGAGAGCCCGTTATGTCCGTAGCAAAAGAATTTGATGTCATCATCTATGGTTCAACCGGCTATACTGGCCGTCTGGTCGCTGAATATATGGCGCAGCAATATGGCACTGGCAAAGACGCTCCGAAATGGGCGATGGCCGGACGTAGCCTCGACAAGTTGGAAGAGGTCCGCGACCTCATTGGCGCGCCAAAGGATACACCGCTCGTTGTCGCCGATTCCGATGATGCCGCGTCGATCGACATGATGGCGAGCCGGACCAAGGTCGTGCTGACCACGGTTGGCCCCTATCAGCTATATGGCGACGAACTGGTTGCCGCCTGCGTCAAGAACGGCACCCACTATGTCGATCTGTGCGGCGAGCCGGGCTGGATGCGCGAAATGATCGACAAGCATCAGGAAGCGGCTGAAAAATCAGGCGCGCAAATCTGCTTTTCCTGCGGCTTTGACTCGATCCCGTTCGATCTCGGCGTGCTGATGCTGCAGAAAGACATAACCAAGCGCTTCGGCAAACCTGCAAGTCGCGTCAAGGGACGCGTGCGCGCCATGGAAGGCACATTTTCCGGCGGAACCGCAGCGAGCCTGAAGGAAACGATGAAGGCGATCGCCAAAAATCCCGGCCTCGTCAAAATTTTGGCGAGCAGCTTTGGCCTGACCCCCGGTTTCGAAGGTCCGGATCAACCGAATATGCTGATCCCGAAATATGACAAGACCATCGACAGCTGGGTCGCACCGTTCATCATGGCGGCGATCAACACGAAAAATGTCCACCGGACCAATTTCCTGCTCGACTTCCCTTTTGGCGAAGACTTCAAATATGATGAAATGGTTGTCACCAGCGCGGGTGATCTCGGCAAGCAGGCCGCGGAAATGGTCGCAAAAGCTAATCCGTTCGGCGGCGATGATGCACCCAAGCCGGGTGAAGGTCCGACCAAGGAACAGCGCGAAAATGGTTATTATGACCTCCTGTTCCTCGGCGAAACCGCAGACGGCGAAGCCGCTAGTTTGTGCGTCAAGGGCGACAAGGACCCCGGCTATGGCTCTACCTCCAAGATGATCGCTGAATCGGCGCTCTGCCTGGCTCAGGACAAGATCGCAAAAGGCGGTGGTGTCTGGACCCCGGGCGCGCTGATGGGCAAACAGCTGGTCAAGCGTCTGGAAGAGAAAGCCGGGCTCAGCTTTGTTGTGGAAAGCTGACAATAATCAGCAGCCGTTCAGGCTGTTTGCGCTATATTGTTGTCCGGAACAGTAATATACTATTCCGCTCTTGAAACCCCGTTTCTCAGGACACATTTGTTAGCATCATGCTGAACCGTCTTCTACGCAGAAAAAAAGCCTCCAGACCGATCGATGACGCGACCATTCCGGAGGGGCGGCGGGTTTATGCGATTGGCGATATTCATGGTCGCAATGATCTGTTGCTGCAGCTGCTCGACAAGATCAGCAAGGATGACGGCGAACGGGACAAGGCCGAAAGCGAGATCATCTTTCTGGGCGATCTGGTGGACCGCGGTCCGGACAGCGCCGGCGTGCTCGACACGGCGATGCGGGTGAAGGAACAGTTGCGCAATGTCCGCTTCCTGATGGGGAACCATGAAGAAGTCTATCTTGCAGCAACCACCGGCGATGAGAAATCCGTGCGTTTCTTCAACCGTATCGGCGGACGCGAAACGATCCTTAGCTATGAGATCACCATGAAGGAATATATCGGATTGGATATGGCGCAATTGGCGAAGCGCATCCCGGAGTTGTTTCCCCGGGAACATATCGATTTTATCGGAGGCTTCGAAGACCATATCATTATCGGCGACTATGCTTTTGTGCACGCGGGCATTCGCCCCGGTATCCCGCTTTCGGAGCAGCGGCAGAAAGATTTGCGCTGGATCCGCGAGGACTTTCTTTCCGCACAGGACGCCCATGAAAAGGTCATCGTCTACGGGCATACGATCACCGATGATGTCGTGGAAAACGGGAATCGCATCGGCATCGACACCGGTGCCTATTATTCAGACAAGCTGACCGCTCTGGCCTTGCAGGGTTCGGAACGATGGTATCTCGACACAGCCTCATAGAAAAACGGCGGAACCGATAGGTCCCGCCGTTTTCTGGTCTGATGCACAGACTTTTTATAATCGGTTTTCGAGCGTTCAGGCGACTTGCGCGGTTGGCGCCAGTTCTTCTTCCATATCCCGCAGGACATAGCCGCGGCCCCAGACCGTCTCGATATAATTTTCACCGCCGCAAGCCAGCGACAGTTTCTTGCGCAGCTTGCAGATAAACACGTCGATAATCTTGAGTTCCGGTTCGTCCATCCCGCCATAGAGATGGTTAAGGAACATTTCCTTGGTCAGCGTCGTCCCTTTTCGCAGGGAGAGCAGCTCGAGCATGGCATATTCCTTGCCGGTCAGATGGACACGATTGCCATCGACTTCGACCGTCTTGGCGTCGAGATTGACCGCCAGCTTGCCAGTGCGGATAACGCTCTGCGAATGGCCTTTTGAACGGCGCACAACCGCATGGATACGGGCAACCAGTTCGTCCCGGTGGAACGGCTTGGTCACATAATCATCGGCACCGAAACCAAAGCTACGGACCTTGCTGTCCATTTCGCTGATACCGGAAAGAATGAGAACGGGCGTTTGCACTTTTGCAACGCGCAGCTTCTTGAGCACATCATAACCATGCATGTCCGGCAGGTTGAGATCGAGCAATATGATGTCATAATCATAGAGCTTGCCGAGATCGAGGCCTTCTTCGCCCAGGTCCGTGGTGTATACGTTGAAACCTTCCGTCGTCAGCATCAGCTCGATAGCTTTTGCGGTCGTTGGTTCATCTTCAATCAGCAGCACGCGCATCAGGCAGCCCCTTTTTTCTTAATTACTTGTCCCAGATCGACCGCTGTGCCGACCTGATGGATCATTTATTAACCATAAGATGAATGAACGTAAAAGGTTAATTTTTCCCTAAGGTAGGATTCAGCACGAGTCGCGGGGAGTCGAAAGACTCTGTAACCCGCAGAAATGAGTCGTTTCAGGACTCCCCGCCCAGCCGAAAAAAAAATTAACTTTTTGCTGTTTCCGAGCTGGAATTGTCGAGACTTGGTCTAATGGGGCCGGAATTTGTGACAAATATGTACAAAAGCGACGCTGTTTTTACCGCTTATGGTAAGCTTCGTTAACAAGGTCTGTCGCGCAACGACACATGACGCTAGTAACCTTATATGGTTGATATTCCCGAAAGCGCGATCACCGAAACGTTTCTTGCCGCCAGTGGTCCTGGCGGCCAGAATGTCAACAAGGTGGCGACGGCGGTCCAGATGCGGGTCAATATCTACGCGCTGCGGCTCGAGCCTTACGCCTTTCGCAAATTGAAAATACTAGCGGGCCGCAAGATGACCATAGCCGGTGAACTGGTACTTACGGTACGCGAATATCGTACCCGGGAAGCCAATCGTGCAGAAGCCCGCCGCCGCGTGGCAGAGATGATCGAACAGGCCTATCAGCGCGATGCCCGGCGGATCAAAACCCGCCCGAGCAGAGCCGCCAAGGCCCGGCGTGTCGATACGAAGAAGAAAAAATCGTCGGTGAAGAAGACACGGGGAAAGCCGGACCTCGACTGAGCCATGTTCAAAGGGACGCCGGTTCAGCAAAATGATTTTCGGAATCTCGACGCGATGCTTGTGCGGACACCCTTTGCATCCCATCTTGTTGATCGACGACCAGACCAGCTTGTCGCCACGGTCGGCACTCTCACAGGCTGGTTTGGAAAATATGATCCGGTGAGGAAACCGGAAACCTAGCCCGAAAGGCGGAACAGACCCATGCTGGATATATCGATCGACCCGGACCAACCCGCAGCAGAATTATATGCTGATCTGACATCATTCGCCACCGCTCTGGTGGATGGTGAGCCGGATGCGATCGCCAATATGGCCAATATCTCCGCCTTGATCTGGCAATATGTGCCCGGGCTGAACTGGGCCGGATTCTATCGAGTCATCGACGACGAACTGGTGCTTGGCCCCTTTCAGGGCAAGACGGCCTGTATCAGGATCGCCATCGGTGCTGGCGTGTGCGGTGCTGCCGCCGCGACGGGCGAAGTCCAGCGGGTCGCCGATGTCCACGCCTTTCCCGGCCATATAGCCTGCGACGCCGATAGCCGGAGCGAACTGGTCGTGCCGGTTCTGAAAGACGGCGCGGTGATCGCCGTGCTCGATCTCGACAGCCCCCTGCCCGATCATTTCCGACCGGAAGACGAAGCCGGAATAGCCCGGCTGATCGAGGCAATCGCTAATAATCTTGGTTAAGCCTGCGGTAACCAAATTGCCCCATTTCGAGACAAAGCGCTAAATCCACTCTATTTTACAAGCCGCTAATGGTCAAAGCCCCCGAAAAATGGTAAATGTTCATTAACCAGATTTCGGTCGGACACGCTTTATGCATGTCTGAAACTAGGGAGTTGTTAACCATGAAGACCTTCTTACTTACCGGCCTTGCCGGTGTTTTGGCGGTGGCACCAGGATCAGCCATTGCAGCTATCGACTCGACATCTGATGATGCCGCAATGCCGATGGTTGACCTCTCCTTTGCTTCGGCGACCGCATTGGCGAACCCCGCAGCAGGGGCCAAGAGCATGCAACGCCGGGGCGACATGCGCCAGATGAGAGGCAATCGCGGTGCGAGCAGCTATGTTCGCCGTGGCCGGATGGGCTATGATCGCAGCTATCGCAAACCCCACCGTGGTTTCCGCCTTCCCAGTACCTACATCCAGCCAAGCTATTTCATCGGAAACTTTGGCTATTACGGCCTCAGCCAGCCCAATTATGGCTATGGCTGGTCGCGCTATTATGACGACGCGGTGCTGACCGATCGCCGTGGCGTGGTCCAGGACGCACGCTATAATGTCGACTGGGATCGGTATAATCAGGGTTATCACGACGGCTATCGCGATGGACATGCTTCCTATGACCCTGGCGTATTCACCGGCGACGACCGGGTAGTGGCAACGCCGCGCGCCTATAATCACAGCGACCAGTCAACCTATCAGGGCGACTGGCAAGGTGCCTATCGCGAAGACGGCAGCTATCAGGGTGAATGGCAGGGCACTTATCGTGATGCCGAAGGTCAGGTCTATGAAGGCGAATATTCCGGCACATTTATCGGTGACGGCAACATGTCTCCGCATTGGGGCTCTACTGCGGAAAGACAGACCGGGTCCGACCATTATGCCCCGTATCCGGATGATCGCGGCTATGACCGTCAGCGCTCGGAAGAACTGGCCTATCTCGAACGTTGCAAGAAAAGCAGCGGCATCGGCGGTGCCATCGTCGGTGGTGCCATCGGGGCTTTTGCCGGTAACCGTATTGCCGGCAGCGGCAACCGTCTTGCCGGATCATTGATCGGCGGCGGAGTGGGTGCCGTCGCGGGCGCTGCTATCGATCAGGGAACCGATCGCTGCCGCAAGCTGCTCAAGCAATATGGCTATGACCAGCAACAGACCAGCCAGCGCCGCGAATATCCACGCGAATATCCGCCGGTCCAGCATCGCCGTCCGCAACCGCAGCAAGGCCATCCCACCTATCCCAGCGGCTGGAACGGATATTATAGCCCCGGCTATTATTATCCGCCGGCACAGCAACCGATGATCACAACTATTGTCATCCAGTCCGCACCGGTTACGACCACAACGACGACGACCTATATCGAAGAAGAAGTGATCTATTCCAAGCCGCAGCACAAGAAGCGCTGGAAACCGGCAGCGAAGAAAGTCTGGAAGCCGGCACCAAAGGCCGTGCCGCTGAAAGGCTGCCAGCAGGCACGCTGCATGTACGACTGATCAGCTGAACCCTATATAATATATAAAAAGCCTGCCAACCGCATCCGGTTGGCAGGCTTTTCTATGGGTGCCTATCTGATTATCGGTAGATCAGTTGGGACATTGCAACTTGAGCAATGCGGCGGGATCAAATCTCTGCCATCCATCCGGCCCAAGCCGCTCGAGCGGACGAAAACGGACCTTATATTCCATTTGCGGCGAGCCATCGACCCAGTAACCGAGATAGACATAGGGCAATCCGGCGGTCTTGGCGCGCAGGATATGATCCATGATGATGTAATTTCCGAGACCGGCGCGTTCGCCATGGTCTGCGTCGAAGAAGCTGTAGATCATCGAAAGACCATCGCCCTGTTGGTCTGTCAGGCAGGCTCCGACCAGGCGGCCCTTGCTGCCATCATCGGTTGGCTCGCGATATTCGATCACAAAGCTTTTGACCGGCGATTGCTCGACCATGTCGGAATAGTCCATCTCGTCCATTTCGGCCATGCCGCCGCCCGGATGGCGTTTGGCGAGATATTTCTGAAGCAGCTGGAACTGCTCGTCAGTGGCCCAGGGTTCGCAGGCTTCGACAACCAGATCGCGATTGCGCCGGATCAATTTTCTTTGCGTGGAACTGGGACGAAATTCATCGGCTAGTACCCGAACCGAAACGCAGGCCTTGCAATCCAGACAACTGGGGCGGTAGGCAACATTCTGGCTGCGACGGAATCCGATCCGGCCGAGCGCATCATTCAGTTCTTCGGTATGGGCTCCGTTGAGCTCGGTAAAAACCTTACGTTCGCTTTTCCCGGGCAAATAGGGGCATGGGCTGGGGTTTGTCACAAAGAATCGCGGGAAGCGAACGGGTGCAGTCACAAAGCCAGCCTTTTGTTACGTTCTAGAGAATCGACAAGGGCAATATGCAGCGCGACAAACAAAATGAAAAGGCGATTTACCACATTCATTCATATTAATCCGGGCCGGCGGAATTCCAAAAAACGGGGCGAGAATCGCCCCGTTTTCAGAATGATGTGTCACACCTCAGGGGCTTGTCGGATCATTATCATCGGCGATGATGATGATGCCGGCGATAACCGCAGCCGCTGCAAGAAGAGCGATCAATATGCCATTCTCGCCTTCCAGCTTTTCCAAAGGTGCCGAATTGGCGCTAGTTCGCTGCACAGCCGGTGAAACGCTGTTGCTCGATTGGCCCACAACGGGTGACGCAACCAAAGTTAGTGCTGCGAGGCTGGCAGCCAGTTTACCGAATTTCATATATTTGCTCCAATCAGGTCTTGTCGAAAAATTAAAAGCTCAAAACTGAACTTCCATGCGCCCTGTTGAATTACGAAGGATCCCCTCTGGATATCACCCTTCGTGCGTAGCAATTTACCCTAATTTGTGATTCGTCGCAACCATATCGCGACATTGGTTGATCGCCTTGACCAATTCACCGACGAGTGGGCAAAAACTGTTAGTTCCGGATATAGGCGGGTTTGCCGGCGATCCAGGTTTGCAATACCTGTAATTGCCGGATCTGCGCCGGCGTTGCCAACATGATATCCTGATCGATTATCACGAAATCCGCCCTTTTCCCCGGCTCCAGCGTACCCAGACGATCTTCTGCAAATGCAGCAAAAGCCGCGCCATATGTATAGGCCTGCCAGACCTGTTCGCGATTCAATCGTTGCGCGGGCATCCATCCGCCAAAGGGCTG
Organism: Parasphingorhabdus sp. NYA22; assembly: GCF_976973735.1. Lineage (NCBI taxonomy): Bacteria > Pseudomonadati > Pseudomonadota > Alphaproteobacteria > Sphingomonadales > Sphingorhabdaceae > Parasphingorhabdus > Parasphingorhabdus sp. NYA22. The sequence continues at coordinate 2,308,475 of NZ_OZ333477.1, forward strand.
GCCGGCGGCATCTTCCCGGGTCATCGCCGCAGCCAGTCCGGCGAACGGGTTGGGAGATTCAACCGGAACGTCGGTTCCGAACGCCAAAACAGCACCTGAATCGCGCAAGGATTTCCAGGCATAGGCACCATCGAGCCGCCCAGGCCCGAGCCGGGCTTCCGCCATCAACCGGTCCGATGTCTGGTGCACCGGCTGCATCGAGGCAATCGTTCCGGTAGCGGCAAAGCGGCCGATATCGACCGGATCGATAATCTGCGCATGCTCCACCCGCCATCGACGATCGCCTTTATAAGTAGCTTGCAGCTCCTCGATCGCCGAAAGGGTTTCCTCATTGGCCTTGTCGCCAATCGCATGCACTGCGGTCTGGAAACCGTCCATGGCCGCGCGGCTCATCTTGTTCTTGAGCTGCGCCGAGCTCAGCATCGCCAGCCCGCTTTCGCCCGGCTTGTCGGTATAAGGCTGTTTCAGCAGAGCGCCGCGCGATCCCAGCGCGCCATCGAGATATAATTTGACCCCTGCCAGTTTGAGATGGTCGTCATATAGCCAGGGCGACGGTGCCGGTCCGGCAATAGCGATCATATCGTCAATACCGGAAGCATAAGAGATAATCCGGATTTTCAGCTGGCCGGCGTCCCCTGCCCGGCGAAAGCTTTGCCAGTCCTGCATGGTCGTGCCCATATCGGCGATCGACGTTACCCCGTTGGCCAGCAATATCTCCTGTGCCTTGGCCAGTGCGAGATCGCGCTCCACCGCTCGCGGCGCCGGGATAGCCTGATCAAACAGGCTCATCGCCGCGTCAACAAAAATACCGGTCGGCTTGCCACCGGCCTTTTCGATGGTGCCGCCGCTGGGCGATTTCGAAGAGCTGGAAACACCTGCGGCGGTCATCGCTGCGCCATTGACCCAGGCCGCATGACCGTCGACCCGCGACAGATATACCGGACGATCGGGAACCACTGCGTCCAGTTCTGCGGCGTTGGGAAAGCGCCCCAGTCCCCAGACTTCCTGGTTCCAGCCATTGCCGATGATCCATGGCCGGCCCGGATTGTCCGCTGCATATCGGGCGATTTTGGCGAGCGCCTCGGCGAGCGTTTTGCTGTCGGACAAATCCAGCGTCAGAGCGCCAAATCCCATGCCCATGACATGGCCGTGGGCGTCAAAAAATCCCGGGATCAGCGTCCGGCCCTTGCCGTCAAACTGGAAATCCACCTCGCGTGGCCGCTTGTCTTTCCGGTTGAGCAGCTGCTTCACCCTGCCGTCGTCGTCGACAAGCATGGCGACGAAGCGGACGACCTTGCCCTCGCTGTCGAGGGTGATGCCGTTGACATTTTCAATCAGGCTATCGGCTTGCGCAGCGCCGGGGGTCAGGAACAGGCCTGCCGCGAGCGCGCCGAATAACCCGCCAATATTTTTCCGCAAACCGCCCATGATATTCGCCTTTGCTATTTTCTTTTCGGAAGGCGGGAGACCAATGAACTCGTGTCATTGCGTCCGCCACCTGCGGCTTGCACTTCTGCATAAAATTGGTCGACCAGCGCCGCCACCGGGATGGTCGCGCCGTTGGTCCGGGCCTCCTCGATCGCCAGTCCCAGATCCTTGCGCATCCAGTCGACGGCGAAACCGAAATCAAATTTGTCCTCGGCCATGGTCGCCCAGCGATTGTCCATTTGCCAGCTTTGCGCTGCGCCGCCGGAAATGGCTTCGTAGACCTTGTCGAGATCCAGCTTGCTGGCCTGGGCAAAGCGCAACGCCTCCGACAGGCCTTCGAGCACGCCGGCAATCGCGATCTGGTTGCACATTTTTGTGGTCTGGCCGGCTCCGGTGCGACCGACGTGGACGATCCGTCCGGCATAAGCTGCCATGATCAGTTCGGCTGCGGCAAATGCTTCCGCGCTGCCGCCGCACATGATCGACAATGTGCCATTTTCCGCTCCGGCCTGGCCGCCGGAAACCGGAGCGTCGACGACATGGATGCCGCGACCTTCCGCTTCTACCGACAATTGCCGGGCAATGCGGGCGGACACTGTGGTGTGATCGATGAACAGAGCGGCCGACGCCATGGTCGAAAAGGCCCCGTCACGTCCCATGGTGACAGATGCAAGATCATCATCATTGCCGACGCAGGTGATCACGATCTGCTTGTCGCGGGCAGCCTCGGCAGGATTTTCGGCGATCGCGCCGCCATTTTCGGCAACCCATGCCTCCGCCTTCGCTCTGGTCCGGTTGTAGACTGTGAGCTCATGCCCTGCTGCGGCAAGATGCCCGGCCATGGGCCCGCCCATCACGCCGATCCCGATAAATGCAATTTTCGCCATAATATTCCCTAAGCTGTTGAACGGCCATAATCATTGTTTCCCTCCATGACCAGATGCGTTAGGGGCACAGACGATATGAATGATATGCAGACACCCGCCCTTCCTTCCTTCGACTTTGAGGATGTGAAAGCGGCGCACGCCCGGATCAAGAACCGGATCGTCCACACCCCGACGCTGAAAAGCATCACTCTTTCCGAGCTGAGCGGCGCAGAAGTTTTTCTCAAATTCGAGAATCTGCAATTCACCGCTGCCTATAAGGAACGCGGCGCGCTGAACGCGCTGCTGCTGATGGACGAGAGCAAACGCAAGGCCGGGGTAATCGCCGCCTCGGCTGGTAATCACGCCCAGGGCCTGGCCTATAACGCCAAGAACCTCGGCATCCCGGCAACGATCGTCATGCCGAGCACGACACCGATGGTAAAGGTCGAACAGACCCGCGGCCATGGTGCCGAGATCGTCATTTTCGGTAGCAATTATGATGAAGCCTATGCCCAAGCGATGCTGCTCTCCGAACAGCGCGGCCTGACCTATATCCATGCCTTTGACGACCCGCATGTTGCGGCCGGTCAGGGCACGGTAGCGATCGAAATGCTCGAGGCCATTCCTGATCTGGACCGTTTGATCATACCCATTGGTGGCGGCGGATTATTTTCCGGCATGGCGACTGCAGCCAGCGCCATTAAACCGGATATCAAGATGACCGGCGTGCAGGCGGCGCTTTACCCCAGCATGTACGGAAAATTGACCGGTAAAACCGTCACTGCTGGCGGTGATACGCTGGCCGAAGGCATTGCGGTACGCAATCCATCCGAATTTACCGCCGCGATCATCAAGAAATATGTCGACGAGATTTTGCTGGTCAGCGAAGCCGAGCTGGAAGGCGCGGTCAGCTTGCTGCTGCAAATCGAGAAGACCGTGGTCGAGGGCGCGGGAGCGGCCGGTCTCGCCGCATTGCTGAGCAACAAGGAAAAATTCAAGGGCGAGAAGGTCGGTCTGGTATTGTGCGGCGGCAATATCGATACACGTCTGTTGGCGAACGTTCTTCTTCGCGATCTCGCTCGGTCTGGCCGTCTGGCCCGCCTCCGCCTGCACCTGCGCGACCAGCCCGGAGCGCTTTACAATGTCGTGAAGCAATTTGCCGAGCATGAAGTCAATATCATCGAGGTCTATCACCAACGGGTTTTCACCAATCTGCCGGCCAAGGGGCTGATCACCGATATTGAATGCGAAGCGAAAGACCGCGAACAGCTGGAAGGCCTGATCGCCGACCTCAACAAGGCCGGCTACGATGTTCGTCAGGTTGAGCTGGCGGACTAGGGCTCGACGTCCTCCTTCAACGGCATTGCCGCAAGCGCCTGATCAAAGGCACGGCTGAGATTTTTCAACCGGCGCGCCATATCCGTCATATCAAGCGAGAGCGCTATCGGATCGATGCGATCGGGGATCAAACCAAAACCGATCATCAGATCGATCCAGCTCTGCTCGTCGAACATCTCGCCATCATAAGCGACAAGCCTGCCTCGGCTGCGGAATTGTTCGATTTTCCTGATCAGGCTTTCGGGCATCTTTTCTTCCAGAATTCTGCACCATGGTGCATCATTCCGGCGATTGAGGGCAAAAGGAAGCAGCACAAAATCTCGAAGTTGTTCTGCCACTATCAGATGCCGCCGGTTATATTCCCTTGCCTCGACGGTCATGTTGCTGCGCGTGGGAAGATGGTCCGCCAAGATCATTGCCTGATGCTGCAATAGCATCATGTCCGCCGATAGAAACGGTCCGAAGGAGGCAGACGCGCCTCCCAGACGCACGAAATTACCGGTCCAGGACTGTCCGACAAATCCCGGTTCAAAAGGCGCCACTTTCGCATCCGGACCGGCAAGCTCCCGCTCTTCTTCTCCGCCAGGAAGGCTGGATGCATAGAGATGCCGTACGATGGAACCGTTGCGCAGCGGCGTCGTGATCGTAAGCCTACCCTTGAATGCCTGTGCGACAACGTGCCGTTCCGATCCTGATGGTAGCTTGGACCCTCGCGCCGACGATATCCGGTCGAACGGAATCGCTTCGGCAAGGGAATGCCAGTCCGAACGAGAGAAACCGTTCGTCAACCTGGCCACTGCTCCAGAAACATCGATATAGAAATCGGCTTCGATCGCCTGCCCGCTGTCCAACGCAATCCGATCGATTGACTGGTCTGCTGCAGACATTTCTATAGCCTTGGGCCTGGCCTCGACAATCTCGCTTTTTCCGGAAGTCACGCTGTTTCTCAGCAATGACGCATAATCGGCTCGGTCGATCTGGACCGTCGGCCTTAACATGCTCAGCGGCGAACGCGGATCGGTGGATTGAAAAGCAAAGCTGCCCGCTTCCATTGCCCGAGCCGGCAGACGAAAGGGCTGGTAGAGATAGGCAAACCGGTCGGGCTGGTCATAAGCCAGCGCAGCACGCAGCATGATCTGATGAATAGGAATATCGAGAATCGGAGGCAGGTTTCCCGAACCGGTCAGGAAAAACCGACTATCGTCACCCTGCCAGCCCCGCAATTCCATGCCGAGAGAAAATATCGCACTGTCGGTCATTTTGAGCTGATCCGGGCCGATCCCGAGCCGGGCGAGAGATATATCATCGAGACGGATTGTCACCGCAGCCGGATCGACCGGTCGCCCGTCTTCCACGACGATCAATTCGATATCGGCGGGCAAGTCTTTCGCAAGCAGAGCAGCGACTGGCCACAGTTCGTGGCTTTTGCCGAAAATCGCAATCCGTCGCACGCGCCGTTCAACGCCGCTCATGCCTGGCCGGCCTGCGCGCCGGCAAAGCTCGCCCGATATTTCCGGATAAACGCCAGATGTTCGGGCATCCGCCCGACGTTGCTTTCAACCGTGGATCGGATACGCGCGAGATGGCCGGTACGGTCATCATCCGACATTGCATCAACCCGCGGGTCATAGGTTTCGGGCAACAAATTCTGGCCGATGAATACCGACAGCCAACTCGCCGGCTGAAACAGGCCATGATCATATTGCGGAACTATGGCGCGTCGTTTGAACGCTTCGATTTTCTCGCTCAGACTGTCAGGTCGGGCGATATTCCGCATATCCCGCCAGAACGGTTCCTCACGCTCGTTGAGAACATAGTGCAGCATCAGAAAGTCCCGGACCCGATCGAATTCAAGATCCATCAACCGGTTATATTCATCAACATCCGACGATGCGCATCGCTTCTCCGGAAATAGCGCGGTCAGGCTCAATATACCGCTCTGGATCAGATCGATGCTGGTCGATTCCAGCGGTTCGAGAAATCCGCCGGACAGACCGATCGCCACACAATTCCTATTCCACAATTTTTTGCGTTTGCCGGTTTTGAAAAAAAGCTGCTTGGGCTCGGCAATCGCCTCTCCCTCGAGACTAGTCGTCAACATGTCCACCGCATCCTGATCGCTCATATAGCGGTTGCAATAGACAAGGCCGTTGCCGATACGGTGCTGCAAAGGGATCCGCCACTGCCAGCCCGCAGCCCGCGCCGTGGAACGCGTATAAGGTCCGACAGGGTCAACAATTTTGCACGGTATGGCAAAGGCACGGTTACAAGGAAGATAGTCACTCCAGTCGTCAAAACCGGTTTCCATTTCATGCTCGATCAACAGCCCGCGAAAGCCGGAACAGTCTATAAAAAGCTCACCCGGTATCAGCTGTCCGGATTCCAAGGTTACCGACTGGATGAAGCCGCTCTCGCCGTCGGTCCCGACTGTGACAACTTTGCCTTCGATCCGCTCGACCCCGCGCTGTTTTGCATAGTCTGCCAAAAACGCGGCATAGAGGCTGGCATCAAATTGAAACGCATAGGAATATGCTTGCAGCGGCGAAGTCGGATTGTCAGGCGGCAAGTCAAAATGCTGCTTCCGCGCCGCGGAAATGGCAAGACAATAGCGACCGAAATCGCCCGCATCAGCTGTTGCATTCTCCTTGCTCCAATAATGATGAAAGTCGGCGGGACCGATCGTTTCTCCGTGAACGCCGAAGGGGTGAATATATTGATCGCCCGTCCGGCCCCAGTCGCGAAACTCTATACCCAATTTGATCGTCGCGCTGGTCCGCGCCATCAACTCTGCTTCGTCAATATCGAGCATCCGGTTGAAGTCACGGATTTGCGGCAGCGTTGCTTCGCCCACACCGACCGTACCGATTTCAGCCGACTCCACCAATTTGATTGTTGCTCGGGTTCCAGCCAACTTGCGGGATAGTGCGGCGGCAGTCATCCAGCCCGCGGTGCCGCCACCGACGATGACAATCTCTCGAACCATCTGGTCAGACCGTAGTTTCAATCCGATTCCCCGTCACTTGCAATGTCAAGACGAGCACAACCTAGCCGCGTCTTCGGTCTTTGGCCATTCGATTGCAGACTGTACTGCGTGGGCGGTCAAACAGGTGCCGTAACACCGGCGTCCCGCATACCGCGCCAGACTTGCAGCGCCTGAACCGTTTCGGGCACATCATGCACCCGGACAATTTGTGAACCCTGCTGGATAGCGTGATGAGCGAAGGCGATCGAGCCACCGAGGCGCTGGTCGACCGGCGCTTCCTTTGACAGGGCACCGATCATCCGTTTGCGACTGGCGCCTATCAGTAGCGGCTGACCAAGCGCGTGGAACATCGCGATATTGTTCATCAGAGCGAGATTGTCGGCCAGTGACTTGCCAAAACCGAGGCCGGGATCGATGATGATCTTCTCGCGCTCGAAGCCCGCAGCGACGACATCGGCAATCCGTTGTTCCAGCCAATCGAGCGTATCCGTCACGATATTGCCATATCCGTCACTTTTGTGCGGATTTTTGCCGCTTGACGGGGCATGCATGAGCACAACCGGAAGGCCGGACACTCCGGCCACTTCAAGCGATCTCTTGTCGTGCAAAAGCGCCGACACATCGTTGATCAGATGCGCGCCCGCCGTGATCGCCGCTTCCATCACCGCAGCCTTGCGCGTGTCGATGGATATAACGGCACCACAATGGGCCAGTCTTTCGATCACCGGTACAACCCGCTTGATTTCGTCGCCTTCCCATACCGGGTCCGCACCGGGCCGGGTGCTTTCTCCGCCGATATCGAGGATCGACGCGCCAGCGACCGTCATCGCCAGACCGGCTTCGGCAGCCTTCCCGGGATCGTCCTGATGCTTGCCGCCGTCGGAAAAACTGTCGGGAGTGATATTCAATATGCCCATGACATGCGGCTGATCGAAGCGGAGGGTCCGATCCCCACATTGCAGAGCGTCATGCTGACGGGTCAGATTGGCAAATAAAGTGGCTGCCCGTATCGCCAATGGCTCCGGAAGGTCTTTCGACCATTCCGGCCATTGGGTAATATTGACCAGCCCCCTCAGGTTCGACTTCCCTGCTTCGACTATCAAATATTCAATCTGAGAAAACCAAACTAAACTATTGTTTAATTGTTGGTTTTTGTCCGCATGCCATTGCGGGCTATCGACCAATCCAACAGGCTTCAGATAAAGCCTCGCATCCGCTCCACATGCTTCCAGATCTTCCATCGCACCGCCCATATCAGGGTTCGGTGGCCAGCAAATAGGTCTGCCGCAAATTGTCGATCGGCTTCAGATCTTTGCCGTCCTTGTAATACCAGTAGGTCCAGCCATTGCAGCTGGGCGCATCCTGTACGGTCGCGCCGATTTTGTGGATCGAGCCTTCCTCACCGTCCCAGATAACCGAGCCATCCGCCCGGACCTTGACTTTGAATTTACGGTTCTTGCTGCACAGTTCGTCACCGGGCTTCAGATAGCCGGTTTCCACCAAGGTGCCAAAAGCAACCCGCGGTTTGGATTTGGGGGACTGCATCGTCTTGAGCGAGCTTTCGTCGAGCGGCAAAGCTTCGGCGATGCGCTGTTCTGCGACTTCGCAATAGCTGTCTTCTTTCTCGCAACCGATCCATTCGCGGCCCAGTCGCTTCGCAACCGCGCCGGTAGTGCCGGTACCGAAGAAGGGGTCGAGCACGACATCGCCGGGATTGGTCGTTGCCAGCATGATCCGATAAAGCAGTGCTTCCGGCTTCTGGGTCGGGTGCGCCTTGGTGCCATTGCGTTTCAGCCGTTCCTGGCCACCGCAAATCGGCATCACCCAGTCGCTGCGCATCTGCAATTCATCATTGAGATTTTTCATCGCACGATAGTTGAACGTATATTTCGATTTTTCCGATTTCGACGCCCAGATCAATGTCTCGTGCGCATTGGTGAAGCGGGTTCCCTTGAAATTGGGCATCGGATTGGCCTTGCGCCAGATGATGTCGTTGAGGATCCAGTAGCCCAGATCCTGAAGCGAAGCGCCGACCCGGAAGATATTATGATAGCTGCCGATCACCCACAGAGAACCGTCGGGCTTGAGAATACGGCGCGCTTCCGCCAGCCAGGCCTTGGTGAAGGCATCATAGGCGGCAAAGCTGTCAAAATGGTCCCAGGCGTCGTCCACGGCATCCACCTGCCCGCCTTCCGGACGATAGAGATCACCGCCAAGCTGCAGATTATAGGGTGGATCGGCGAAGACCATATCGACCGAAGCATCGGGAAGTGATGCCATCGCGGTGATGCAATCCATCTTCAGTATCTGCCCCAATGGCAGCTCGACAGATTTCTTTGCAGTGCGTGTTCCAGCGCTTGGCGCGGTGCGTGTTTTGGGCGCCTGAATGCGCTCGATAATCCCCATGAAACTCTATTCCTTTTTTCAACAGCGCCAACGGTGAGTCCCAAATGGCTGGCGGTCAAGGCCGTTAACATAGGTTAAAGGCGTATCTTTATGGTTAACAGAAACCTGGCCGGGAGAACGAAACGAGTCCGTCACCAGATATGGAGTCAGAGCTGACTCGCGAGACTCAATCCCTAGTGGTGTGGCGTAAAAGACTCGTTCGGGAAGTTTATTTGTTCAAAATCGGGAAATCGTCGAAATTCAAATTTGGTTCACAAAAAGCCGCGTTCCGGCTATATGCTTAATCAACAGTAAAGGTCCACAGCGTAACAGTCCGGGGGTCGGTGAACAGATGGCACGTAATTTTCGCGATAAATATCAGCAAGAGAATGGCATTTCTCAGCAGAGCGATGAACCTCGTCCGCATCCCGGTGTAATTGTCGGCGGCGAAGCCGGGCGCGAAAAACGCAAGGAATATGCGATTGTTTTCGGATCAAAAATTTTCGGATCGATTGCCGCTGTCTGGTGGATGTTTACTTATGATACCGGCTGGGTCGAATGGTCCGCCTTCATCGCGGGATATATCGTATTGATGCTCGGCATCGTGCTTGGCTTTCACCGCTATTATTCGCACAAGTCCTTTGAAACCTCGGTACCGATGCAATATATTCTCGGCGCAATGGCACAAATGTCGATCCAGTCTTCAGTGCTGCGCTGGGCCACCGACCATCGCCGCCACCATGCGCATAGCGATGAAGTGGGCGATGTCCACAGCCCCTGGCTCGATGGCCGCGGTCGCAAGACAAGCAGGCTGAAGGGAATGTTCCACTCGCATTTCGGTTGGTTCATGGACGATTGTGTCACCGACACCAGCATCTATGGCAAGGGACTTGCCGACAATGAAGTCGTGCTCTGGCTGCACAAGACACGCTGGTTCTGGCTGGTCTTCTCGCTGATCATCTTTCCCGGCATCTGGGGCCTTGTCTTTGGTGGATGGGACCATGTCCTCGGCACGATCTTGATCGGCGGCTATTTCCGCACATTCGTGGTCCTGCAGATCACCCTCGGAATTTCCAGCTACGCCCATGTTGTCGGATCACAGCGCCACACCAAAGGCGTCGGCACATCGAAAAACAGCTTTCTGTTCTCGCTGCTGACCTTCGGCGAAGGTTGGCACAACAATCACCACAAGCACCCCCGGGCAAGCTTTCAGGGCATGGCATGGTGGGAAATTGACATCGCTGGCTATGTCCTGCTTCTGCTGGAGAAAATGGGTCTGGTCTGGAATGTGACCCGCCAGCCCAAATATATCAAAAGCGAAAGCGGCGAATGGGTGTTGGCAGAACGCAAGATTGCTCCGAAGCCAGCGAAGGTTGAGGCCTAGATCAATTCCATCTGGGATACCGGTGCAAAGCTCCTGCGGTGCAGCGGCGTCGGTCCATAATGCCTTAGCGCGGCCAGATGCTCCGCCGTGCCATAGCCTTTGTTACGTTCCCAGCCATATTGCGGATATTGTTCGGCCGCAGCAATCATCAGCCGGTCACGAAACTCCTTGGCGATTATGGAAGCGGCAGAAATACAGGGATGAAGAGCATCGCCGCCAATCACCGCTTCGGCTGAGAAGCCCCATTTGGGCAAGCGATTACCATCGACCAGTATATGATCGGGCACCGCATCCAGACCCTCCACGGCCCGCGTCATCGCCAGCATGGTCGCCTGCAATATATTGATTTCGTCAATCTCGATCTCGGAACATTGGGCCACCGAAAAGCGGGCACATTCCATGATTTCCACTTCGTATCGTGCGCGCTTTTTCGCCGTCAGCTTCTTGCTGTCGTCCAGTCCCGCAATGCTGTGATTATCAGGCAGGATGACAGCGGCAGCGACGACGGGACCTGCCAGCGGTCCCCTGCCCACCTCGTCGACGCCAGCGATCATCGTTGCTCATCCTGAAAGTCGGTAACAAACTGATGGCCGAGCGGACCACTGCCTTCGCCAAGACCGGGTGCTTCCAGTATCGCGATGCGGGTGAAAGATATTGCCTGTTCGAATGCCGCATTCAAATCCAGCCCGCTGCCCAGCCCGCAAGCCAGAGCGCTGGCAAAGGTGCAGCCGGTGCCATGGGTTTCGTTCGTATCCAGTCGTTTGCCCTCGATCCGTCTGATCAGGCCGCCGGGTGCATAAAGCTCGTCCACGACCACAGAACCGTCTCCGTGACCACCCTTGATCACCAGATGGCAACCATGGCTCAATATCTCGTCCTTGCCGCCCAGCGCCTCCAGTTCCGGCAAATTGGGCGTAACCACCGATGCAACGTCCATCAGCTTGTCGAAGGCCGCGATCGTATCGCTGTCCGCCAGCGCGCTGCCGCTGGTCGCGATCATCACCGGGTCGAAGACTACCGCTATGCTGAGCTTCTCCAGATAATCCGCCACTGCCCGGGCCGCTTCGGCGCTTCCGATCATCCCGATCTTGACCGCATCGACGCCAATGTCGCTGACCACGGATTCAATTTGCTGCAAAATCATCGCGGTCGGCACCTGGTGAACCGCTTGAACGCCAAGCGTATTCTGCGCGGTGATCGCGGTAATCGCAGTCATCGCATGGCCGCCGAGCATGGTAATGGTTTTGATATCCGCCTGGATGCCGGCGCCGCCACCGCTATCCGAACCGGCGATCGACAATATTCGCGAACAATTTCCGGTCACAGGAACAACGGCCCGACTTGCACGATCAGGAACCATTCAAAGGCCCCGACGATCAACAGGATAGGAAGCCAGAACCGACGGAAAAACCCGCGTGCGAAGAAAAACAAAAGCAGCGAGAACAGGAGTGGCAGGATCAGACCGAGAACCACGATGGTTCTGGCATCCATAGCATCGAGAAAACTCATCATGATCTGTATTTCCGTTCAGTCGAAGCCGGATATTTGACCAGCAGCGCCTCTGACCGGGTCGGCCTTTGTGTCAGCGCACCGCCGCAATTGGGGCAGATATTGTGGAGCTGTTCGTCATTGCACCTGCCACAAAATGTGCATTCGAAACTGCAGATCAATGCTCCAGCCTGCTCGGCCGGCAAATCCGTGCCACAGCTTTCACAATCGGGACGCATTGCCAGCATCAGCCCGCAACCTCCTCTACCACCGCACAAATCCGGTCGACCACTGCATGGACCTGTGCCTCGTCATCACCTTCCGCCATCACCCGGATCAGCGGTTCGGTTCCCGATTTGCGGATCACTAGCCGACCGCAGCCTTCCAGTTCCTTCTCTGCCTCGGCAATCACGGCCTTGACCTTTTCGCTCTCGAGCGGCTGGCCCTCGCTATAGCGAACATTCTTGAGCAATTGCGGGACCGGATCAAAAAGATGCAGCAATTCGCTTGCCGGTTTGCCGCTCTCCACCAGTTCGCCGAGCACCTGCAAGGCAGCGACAGTGCCGTCGCCGGTGGTACCATGGTCGAGCAGGATCATATGCCCCGATTGCTCGCCACCGACATTGTAACCGCCCTTTTTCATCTCTTCCAGAACATGGCGATCGCCGACTTTCGCGCGCACCAGATCCAGATTCTGGCTGTTCAGAAATCTTTCCAGCCCGAGGTTGGACATTACGGTGGCGACAATCCCGTCACCACGGAGCAACCCGTTGCGGCTCCAGCTCGACCCGATCAGGGCCATCAGCTGATCGCCGTCAACCACCTGCCCTTTTTCATCAACCACGATCAGTCGATCCGCATCGCCGTCCAGCGCTATGCCGATATGCGCGCCGGATGAAACCACCGTTTCCTGTAATATCGCAACATCCGTGGAACCGCATTTGTCGTTTATGTTCAGACCATTGGGACTGATACCTAGCGGCACAATTTCGGCACCCAGTTCCCAGAAGGCCGAAGGGGCAACCTGATAGGCGGCACCGTTCGCACAATCACAGACAATCTTGAGCCCGTCGAGCCGGATATGCTCCGGCAAGGACATTTTCACCGCATGGATATAGCGGCCGCGCGCATCTTCATAGCGCCTGGCCCGCCCGATATCTGCCGGCATTGCCAGCTTGGCATCTTCCTCGAGATAGGCCTCGATCTTGAACTCGTCATCGTCGGACAGTTTGAACCCGTCCGGACCGAACAGTTTGATGCCATTGTCGTAATAGGCGTTGTGGCTGGCGGAGATCATCACCCCGAGATCGGCGCGCATCGAACGGGTGAGCAGGGCAACAGCGGGGGTCGGCAACGGTCCGACCTGCACAACATCCATGCCAACGCTGGTAAAGCCGGCGACCAGAGCATTTTCCATCATATAGCCGGACAGCCTCGTATCCTTGCCGATGACAACCCGGTGACGATGATCGCCGCGCTGGAAATGGCGACCGGCGGCCTGCCCCACTTTCATGGCGATCTCTGCCGTCATCGGATGCTTGTTGGTCAGGCCGCGTATCCCGTCGGTACCGAAAAACTTCTTTGTCATATCTACTTATGTCCCACCATCGTCGCGCCCGTTACGCCTGTCTCTAGCCGATGGACCGGCTGGAGACCAAGGGCGAATGAAAGCGATAGCAAAAATTACACATAATCACCCCTTGCCAGCACCGGCCTGTCATGGTTGATGGTCTGCTTGGGAATCCGAAGAGGAAGAATTTTGAAAAAAGCACTGATCATTCTCCTCGCCCTTGTTCTCGGCATATTAATCGGACTCTTCGTCGGTCCGGAGAATGGATTGCTGGTCGAAGCCGCCGATGTCGTAGGTAACATGTGGCTCAACGCGTTGCGGATGACGGTGATCCCGCTCGTTTTCACCTTGCTGATCGTTGGCATCGGCAAGGCAGCATCGATGGCCCGCGCCGGGCGGATGACCGCCCGCGCGATAGGATTCATGATATTCATCTTATGGTGTTCATCCGCCATGGCCGCTCTGGTAACGCCGGCGTTGCTTGAGCTCTTCCCGCTTAACGGTGATGCCGCAGCGGCCTTGCGTTCGGCGCTTGGCGATGCCGCCGCACCGGGAGACGTCCCTCCGTTCAGCGAATTTCTCCGCGCGCTGATACCGACAAATGCAATTGCCGCGGCGGCAGAGGACGCCGTTCTCCCCCTGATGGTCTTTGCTCTCGCCTTTGCCTTCGCGATCACCCGATTGCCCGAAGCGCAACGGCTGATGCTCGACCAGTTTTTCAACGCGGTTGCCAACGCTCTGCTGATCCTCATCCAGTGGGTGCTGGCGCTGGCTCCGCTCGGTGTTTTCGCTCTGGCCTTAGGGGTCGGCGCGAATGCAGGCTTGGCAGCCTTTGGGGCGCTGCTTCATTATGTGTTGATCGTCAGCAGCATCGGCGCAGTGGTCTGGATATTCAGCTATGTCCTGACCTTTGTCGGCGGCAAGCGAGGACCGATTGCATTTTTTAAGGCGTCCGCGCCGGCTCAGTCAGTCGCAATTTCTACCCAAAGCTCGCTCGCCTCGCTGCCGGCGATGGTTAGCGGCGTCAAGGCCATGGGCGTCGGCGATCGTTCGGCAGATGTCGTACTGCCGATTTCGGTCGCGCTGTTCCGCGCTACCGGCCCCTGCATGAATCTGGCCGTCGCGATATATATCGCCCATCTGATGGGCATAGAATTGTCGATTGGCGTTCTCGCTATTGGCGTGGTCGTAGCAGCCATCACCACGATGGGCGCTGTCAGCCTGCCCGGCTCCATCAGCTTCATCACCTCGATTGCACCCATTTGCATCGCCATGGGCATACCCATCGAACCGCTGGTTCTGCTTTTGGCGATCGAGACCTTTCCTGATATCATGCGGACCGTCGCCAATGTCAGCGCGGACATGAGCGTGACCGCGACAATCGCCAGAAGCGAAGGAGATTTGACATGAAATATCGCAAACTCGGACCGGAACTGGAAGTCTCCGCTCTTGGCCTCGGCTGCATGCCGATGGCCGGGATTGGCAAGGGTATGTACGGTATGGCGAGCAGGGCCGAGAGCCTCGCGACCATTGACCGCGCGATCGAACTGGGCGTCACCTTTTTCGATACCGCCGAAGTTTACGGTCCGCATATCAATGAAGAATTGCTCGGTCAGGCCATTAGCGGCCGGCGCGACCGGCTGATCATCGCTACCAAGTTCGGCTTTGCTATAAACGACGGGCAAGTGAACGGTGTCGACTCCAGTCCGGCCAATGTGCGGCGCGCCTGCGAAGGATCACTGCGCCGGCTCGGGGTCGAAACCATCGACCTCTTCTACCAGCACCGCGTCGACCCCAATGTCCCGATCGAGGAGACGGTTGGCGCGATGGCCGAACTCGTGAAAGAGGGCAAGGTCCGATATCTCGGCCTGTCCGAAGCCGGAGCCGCAACGCTGAAAAAGGCCCATGCCACCCATCCGATCGCCGCATTGCAGTCGGAATACTCCCTGTGGGAGCGCGGCGTCGAGGAAGATATCCTGCCGGTCTGTCAGGACCTTGGCATCGGTTTTGTACCCTATAGCCCGCTGGGCCGCGGATTTCTGACCGGCCAGATCAGCAGCCGGGACGATCTGCCGGAAGATGATTATCGTCGCAATGATCCGCGCTATTCGGAAGAAAATTTTGCTGTGAACATGAAACTGGTCGATGTGGTCAAAGAAGTCGCCGGACGGCACCACTGTTCGCCCGCTCAGATCGCCCTTGCCTGGCTGCTGGCCCAGGGCGATTTCATCGTGCCGATCCCTGGCTCGAAAAGACGGGCAACACTGGAAGACAGTATGGCCGCCGTCGAAATCAAACTGACCGAAGCGGATCTCGACGAACTGGAAAAAGCTGCGCCCGTCGGCGGTACGGCAGGCCTCCGCTATGGCGACAGGATGATGTCGATGGTGCGGCTCTAGCTTCTAGTGGTCATAAGCCTTTGGCAAGTCGCCCGGAGCGGGATCGGAATAACGATCCCGTAGACGCATCTGTCGATTGCTCAGTGACTGGTCGACACCGTCGATAATCACCTTCTCCACTTGGGTCGATAGCTCCAGCGGATCACCGGTCCAGATCACGACATCGGCCTGTCGACCGGCCTTGAGAGACCCCAGTTGCCCGCCCATATCCATAATCTCCGCAGGTACGGAACTGATCGCGGCAAAAGCTTCGTCCCAGCTCAACCCGGCAGCGCGCGGCACCTTGTTGAGCGCAACCAGATTGCCGGCATATTGCACGGAATAGCGCAACTGGTGCGCATCGCGGTCGTTGATCATACCGATGGCGACCTTCACACCGGCATCCTTCATCCGCCCGATATTGGACTGGGTCGAAGCCAGATCCTCGAAGCCGTAGGGCAGATCACTCAGCGCCGATGCCAGAACCGGCACACCGGCGGCGGCGATATGATTGGCGACACGCCAGCCTTCATTGGCTCCGACCAATACGATTTTCAGTGCCGGAAAATCCTTGCGCAGGTCCAGCACTTTCAGAATGTCATTGGCGCTTTCGACATGGACAAGCAGCTTGGTGCTGCCGTTGATGACGGGCAGCAGCGCCTTCGCATCCGATGCCTTGAGCAGATCGCTGTCGAACGCCGCCGGATTGCGCGCATAGGTGCGCGCTTCGTCCAGCAGGGCGCGGAAATAGATGTGAGAGGCAGAGCGGCTGCCGCCTGCGCGGCTGTGGCCGGTTTCGCCCAGTTCGACAAATTGGAACGCCCGCGCTCTGGTGATCGGATTTTCATCCTGCCCGAGATCGACAATCGCGCCAAACCCGCCAAAGATCGAGTTGGCTGTGCTGGGTGAAACGACGGCGCGTGTCACCCCCGCGGCGCGGTTTACCGCAACGGCCGAGGCAAAGGGATTGATCGCATATTGAACATCGAGCGCGGCCGAGAACGGCGACTTGCTGGCGTTCATGTCATTGGTTTGGGTGACCGCACCGACCTCGACCAGACCGACGCGACTAAACCCGGCAAATATACCAGGCGTCACCCATTTTCCGGTCGCGTCAATGCGACGCGCATCGGCGGGAATATTCACATTGGCACCGGCAGCGACAACGCGGTCGTTGCGGATCAGCACCGTGCCGCCTTCAATAGGCGCGCTGCCGTCGCCAACCACGACCTTGCCGCCGGTAATCGCAGTGGTCTGCGCAGCAAGAGGAGCAGCGATCAGGGCCGCAGCGGAGGCAAGCAATAGGGTAAAATGTTTCATTTTACGTCTCCTTCACCGGGCTGGCCGAGTTCAAAATCACTGACCGGACGGCGTTTCGCATCGCCACTGTCGAACATCAGCGCCCCGTCGATCCAGACCTTTTCGGGCCGTGCGTATACGCTGAGCGGGTTGCCGTTCCAGAGAACCAGATCGGCCATCTTGCCGGGTTTCAGGCTGCCGGTCATTTCATCAATGCCCATCGCCTTTGCCGGATTGAGCGTGATCCAGCGGATCGCCTGCGCGTCGCTGATGTCTATGCCCATCGCCCTGCCATCGGCGAGCGCCTTGGCCGCTTCCTGATTGAGCCGCTGGATCTGGTTTTCATCATCGCTATGGACGATCACGCAAGCCCCGGCCTTTTGCAACAGCGCCGCATTTTCGGGAATCGCGTCATAGGCTTCCATCTTGAAACCCCACCAGTCGGCCCAGACAGCGGAACAAATGTTTTCTTCTGCCAGAATATCGGCAATTTTATAGGCTTCGACAGCGTGATGGAATGCAGTGACCTTATAGCCGAACTCTTTCGACATATCGATGATCTGGGCAAGCTCGTCGGCCCGGTAGCAATGGTTGTGAACGAGAATTTCGCCATCCAGCACACCAGCCAGTGTTTCCTTGCCGAGGTCCCGCTTCTGGGTCTTGCCGGCGTTGCGCTTGTCGCGATAATCCTGCGCGTCGATCCATGTCTGCCGGTTCAGCGCCAGATTGCCCATGCGGGTCGACGGCATCCGGTTGCGGCTGCCATAAACGCGCTTGGGGTTTTCTCCGCAGGCCATTTTCATGCCATATGGCGCGCCGGGGAATTTCATTGCCTGCACGGTTCGCGCAGGGACATTCTTGAGCGTTACCGAGCGGCCACCGAAAAGATTGGCCGAACCGGGAAGGATCTGCAACGCGGTGATGCCGCCATTGGCCATCGCCCGTGAGAAACCGGGATCCTGCGGCCAGACGCTATGTTCCGCCCAGACTTCCGGGGTCACCGGCGAGGTCGCTTCATTGCCGTCGCTATGGGCTGACACGCTCGGGGTTGGATAGTCGCCGAGATGGCTATGCACGTCGATGATGCCTGGCGTCACATATTTGCCAGAGCCATCCAATATTGTTGCATCCGCAGGAATTGCCGTTTCGGGACCGCCGACAGACGAAATTTTCCCGCCCGCCATGAACACCGTGCCATTGTCGATCCGGCCGCCTTCACCGTCATAGATCGTCACGCCGGTGATGGCAGTCGGAGTCGAAGGATATGCGCTGTAGGTCGACGGGAATGCGACCTTCACGGGCTTGCTCGATTTCGCGGGCGTCGCCGCGCTGGCCGAATTTGTGTCCGCTGCGTTGGCCGTGCAGCCAGCCAACAGCGATCCGCCAGCAAGCAGCGCCAGCAAAGCCCGATATTTCATAGATAGCCCCTTAGTCTTATGGTTTCGTCGTAGGATGGATGCCGGCAGATTGCGGGTCGCCAAATTCCGACTGACCTTCCAGATCGTCACCGACATTGTCATCGGCCAGTGTATCCAGATGCATCAGCTTCTTGATCAACGGCGAAATCACGATCACTGCAACACCAACACCGACAGCAACCCAGCCCACAGTGGAATAGACCTCGAGAACCCGTTCGGGGCCGGCACCTTCCGCACCGACGGCGGATGCGATCAATCCGGCAGCGAAGTTACCGGTGGCCGATGCAAAGAACCATGTCCCCATGATCAGGCTCGCCATATGCGACGGAGCCAGGCGGTTCATCGCGCTCAAACCAACCGGAGACAGGCAAAGCTCACCGGTCGTGTGCAGCAGGTAGATAAGGAAGATGAACAGGACCGGCGTTAGGTTTCCGGTTCCCGCAGCCAGTGCGCCGGCGACCAGGACGAGGAAGCCTGCGCCAAGCTGAATCAGCCCCAGACCAAACTTGGCGGGTGCAGAAGGTTCCAGTCCCTTGCGTGCAAGCATCGTCCAAAGTAGGGCGAACACAGGTGCCAGCAGTACGATATAAATCGCATTGATCGATTGGAATACAGATGCCGGAACTTCGATACCCAATATGTTCCGGTCAACGCTACGATCAGTATATAGGTTCAGAGAAGAACCGGCTTGCTCGAACAACGCCCAGAAAAGAATCGAACCGAAAATCAGGAACATCGCCGCGAAGATACGATCACGGTCCTCCGGCGCCAATTTTGTCACCGCTGTGTAAAGAACATAGATAACCAGTATCGCTCCGGCAATTCCCAACAGCGAACCAACCAGCGCTTGATACTGGATCAGCAACCACACCAGACCAACCGTCAGGAAACTCAGGATATAAAGCAGCCATTCGAATTTAATGCCGCCGACTTTCTTTTCGAGAACCTGCGGATCATTGGGTTCACCACGACCAACCAGCAATGGCTTTCCCCAGACAAACACTACCAGGCCAAGCAGCATTCCAATTCCTGCCGCGCCAAAGCCGTAGGACCAGCCATAAGTCTGACCGAGCCAACCGGCTACGATTGCGCCTAGTGCAGCGCCGAGATTGATGCCCATGTAGAAAATCGTATAGGCGGGATCACGGCGTATGTCGGTGCGCGTATAAAGTTGGCCAACGATGACCGAAATATTGGCTTTCAAAAAGCCCGAGCCAACGATGATGAAGGCCAGCGCCAACCAGAAGATGTTGATGGCCGGATCAGCCTGTCCTGCACCATCTCCTTCGAACGCCATGAGAAAATGACCGAAGGTGAGCAGCAAAGCACCAAAGGCAACTGCCTTGCGCTGCCCTAGATAACGATCAGCTAGATATCCGCCAACCACCGGTGTGATGTAAACCAAAGCAGCATAGGCACCGTAAATGACGCTCGCTTCGCTATCCGAGAACATCCAGTGTTGAACGAGATAGAAAATAAGCAGCGCACGCATGCCGTAATAGGAAAAACGTTCCCACATTTCTGCAAAAAACAGAACGAAAAGACCCTTGGGATGGCCGAGGAATGTTCCTCGCGCATCACCTGATTCAGCGTAACCACCCGACATATACTAACTCCCCGATATTCTGGTCTGGGCTGACCAAGGCAGCCCGGTTGCCCCGCACCCTAATGAAAAAACTGCGCAAGTGAAGCACATTGTTACAAGCGTGACTGGTTTTATCGGGAAATCTGCTTGCAATCCGGACCATCACTTCCAAAGTGGACAGAATGAATGAAAATAAATTCAACGACCTGAGCAGCGTTGCCGCTTACCTGCCTTCCCGCCGGTCCGGACGACCGCGCGACATGGTAGCCCCTGGCCCCAGCGATGCGCAGATCGAGGAAATTGTCTCCATCGCCATGCGCACGCCCGATCATGGAAAGCTGGCGCCGTGGCGTGTGATATCAGTCGGCGATGACCAGCGCACGCGGCTCGCGCAAGGGATTCATAGCGGATATTTGAAGCAAAGGCCGGCTGCCGGGCGGATAGAACTGGAGTCGCTGGAATCCATGGCCTGTCATGCGCCGACCTTGCTCGTGTTGATGTCGTCCCCGGTAGAATCAACCAAGATCCCGCTCTGGGAACAGGAATTAAGCTGCGGCGCTTTCGCCATGAACATGCTGCACGCGGGCCATTCCATGGGATTTGTTGGCAGCTGGATCACCGGCTGGCCGGCGTTTAACGATGACGTACGGGACCTGTTCGGCCAGGCACCGGAAAAAATTGCCGGATTTTTCTATTTCGGAACCTGCGCCGACGAGCCGACGGAGCGGCCCAGGCCGGAACTGGGCGCCATATTGTCGAAATGGGCCCCGCCTCCAGCAGAATAGATCGTTTCATCCGCTACTAAATGGCGGAAAAGGCGGAACTTACACCTTGCCCGCTTCGCTGTATTATGGCAGTGCAGCAGCATGAACAATTCAAGCAAACCTGTCTATTTGAAATTGCGGGACATTATATCCGAGTCCATATTGGATGGAGATTATAACGAAGGCGATATGCTGCCGTCGGTGCGCGTCTTTGCCGCCGAACAGGGCGCCAACCCCCTCACCGTCGCCAAAGCCTATCAGGGTTTTCAGGAAGACGGTCTTGTTACGGTAAAACGCGGCGTTGGCATGTTCGTAGCGGCTGGCGCCAAAAACCGTCTGCGCCTCGCCCAGAGAGAAGATTTCATCAAGAATATCTGGCCACCGGTCGAGCGTCAGATGAAGCGGCTGGATTTGTCGATCGATGATCTTTTGAAAAGCGACGCCTGAACGTCCTTCAGCTTTTGACTTTGTCCTGATCTGCGCGCTGCGCCGCATAGGCACGCCGCAGGCTTTTCCGGTAGACCGGATTGTCCGGCACGATCGCCACTGCCTTCTTGAGCAGGCTGATGGCGTCCTTTTGGCGAGCACTGTCCGCCAGCAAGGCCAGACCGTAAAGATGCGTTACCACCGGGCTTGATGGCTGCACGCGATAGGCGATCCGGCCCGCGGCAATGGCCTCTTTGGTCTGCCCCAGACCGGTATAAGCCTGCGTCAGTCCAGCCATGATCAAGGCATCATTGTCGCCAATCCGCTTGCGCAGATTTTCCAGAATATGGGCTGCGACCGTCCAGCTCTCGGTTTCGAGATGGGCATAGGCCATCCAGCGCAATCCTGCGATACTGCTGGGATTATAGTTGAGATATTGCGCGAGATCTTCGCCCGCTTGCTGCATCTCTCCTTTGGCGCGCAACACCTCGATCAGGCGTAGCATCACCGGTTCGGAGAAACGGATGCTGCGGGCCTGCTCCAGCGCATCGAGTGCCTCGACATAATTGCCCATGGTCGCGGCGACATCGGCGACCAGTATATGCGCTGCGCTCGCTCCGCGATTGCCCTCCTGCAGCCGCTTGGCCTCGGCAAAGGCGGCATCATAATCACCCGCGGTGTAGAGCGCGCGAATATAGGGCACGACCACCCGTGCATCGTTCGGATTGCGTTGCGCCTCGGCGCGCAGCACGCTCAGCGGGGCTTCCGCCATGAAGGCGCTCTCCCGGCCAAAATCATGGATAGCGGCGCGATTCATTATGCCGGCGGCTTGACCGCGCTCGTCAATCGATTCCAGCACGCGGCCCGCCAGCCACAAGGCGTAAGGGTCGGCGCCGCTGCGATTGACCTGCGGTTTGAGCACGTCCACCGCATCAGCCGCACTGCCCGCAAGATAGAGCGACCGGGCCAGCAGGTTTTGCGCCTGCCGGTTGTTCGGCTGGATCGAGACCAGACGTTGAAACTTGTCGACGGCCGCGTTGTGATTGCCTTCGGCATGTTCAATGATGCCCTGCACCAGCAACACCGCCGGGACATTGTCGATCACCCCGCCGGTTTGTTGCATCAACCGTCGCGCCAGATTATATTTGCCGGCCCGGGCGGCGAGAACCGCCTGCATGAAGAAGGCACGCGGATTCTTTCCGTCCAGCGCAATGATCTTGCGCGCAACCACCAGCATATCGGTCATCCGGCCCATATCGCCCAGCGTTGCCGCATATTCCGTCAGCAGAGGCACATCGTTAGCGTCAAGCTCCAGCGCCCGCTCGAACCAGGGCAAAGCGGCACCCAGTCCGAACTGGAAGCGCAATAACTCGCCGCGATATTGCAGCGCCCGGATATTGGCAGGGTCGAGCTTTACGGCCTCGTCAACCGCGTTGGTCGCCCCGGCCTGATCTCCGGACCGTGACCGGAAGCGGGCAATATCGACCCACAGGTCGGGGTTTTGCCCATCCAGTTCCATAGCCCGGTTATAGGCTGCGCCAGCCAGCTGCTCATCACCCATTTGCAGGGCAACCTTGCCCATGATCCGCGCAGCATAGCCTTGATTCTTTGGTGGAATATCGTTGGTCAGCAGCTGATCCCGCGCCTTTTGCGCCTCGCCCTGCAAGGAATAGGCGTGGCCATAGAGATGCCGGACCGCGGCGGGGTCGAGCCCCAGCTGCACCGCCCAGTCCAGTTCTGCCTCGGCGCCAACGCCGTCCCTGAGACCCAGCAAGACCTCGGCCTGCGCCACCCTCGCATCAATCCATTCCGGATCGGCCTTGATCGCATTCATCAATTCGATCCGCGCCGACCGTACATCGCGCCTGGCCCGAAACTGCTCGGCCTTGGCGAACGCTGCCCGCGCTTCTTCATTGCCTTCGCTGGCGCCATAGATGGCAGTCGGGACGCCGACCATGGCCACCGCTAGCGCAGCCGCAAAAATCACCGGCTTGCTGCCCAAGCGCAGTTTCTGGATAAAATCGGTCACCATGTTTCAGCTTGCTTGCTGCAACTTATATTGTTTGAGCAGATCATAGAGAGTCGGGCGACTAATCCCGAGCAATTTGGCCGCATTGGAAATATTTCCGCTGGTCTGGGAAATCGCGCGCAGGATCGCCGAGCGGTCGGCCGCCTCGCGAGCCGCTTTCAGGTTCAGCAGATCGGTTGCCGCATCTTCATCCACTTCCAGATCGAGATCATTGGCGCTGATCATCTTGCCATCGGCCATGATCACCGCGCGCTTGATCCGGTTTTCCAGTTCGCGGACGTTGCCCGGCCAGTGCCAGGCTTCGAGCGCTGCCAGGGCATCGGGCGCCAGACCTTTCACTGCCGGATTGATCTCGGCGGCAAATTTCTTCTGGAAATGCCGCGCCAGCAGGCTGGCATCACCCGAGCGTCCGGACAGAGGCGGGATCTTGATCACGATTTCGGCAAGCCGATAATAGAGATCTTCGCGGAAGGCATTGTCCTTGATCATCTTTTCCAGATTCTGATGGGTCGCACAAACGATGCGCGTATCGACGGCAATGGCCTTGCGTCCGCCGATCCGCTCGATCACCCTCTCCTGTAGAAAGCGCAGCAATTTCACTTGCAGGGGAAGCGGGATATCGCCGACTTCATCCAGAAACAGCGTACCGCCATCAGCCTGTTCGATCTTTCCCTCGGTCGTCTTGATCGCACCGGTAAACGCGCCTTTTTCATGACCGAACAATTCGGATTCCAGCAGGTTCTCGGGAATGGCCGCGCAATTGATCGCGACAAAGGCCTTGTCACGACGATCGCTCGCATCATGCAGGCCCTTGGCGAGCAATTCCTTGCCGGTACCGCTGGCACCCAGCAGCATTACCGAAGCATTGGTGTTGGCCACACGTTCGACCATCTGCGCCACTTTCAGCATTTCGGGCGCACCGGTGATAATCTCGCCCAATATATATCCCTCGCTACTGTTCTTTGCCGCGAGGATGGCATTTTCCTGCTCGAGGTTGCGCACGTGAAAGGCACGCCGGACAATCAGGCCCAGCTCGTCGATGTCGACCGGCTTCTGATAGAAATCCCATGCCCCGCCGGAGATGGCCCGCAAGGCGCTGGCTTTCTCACCATGGCCGGAAGCGACGATGACCTTGGTATCGGGCTTCAGGCTCAATATCGCCTCCATTGTCGCGAAGCCTTCGGTGGTGCCATCGGGATCCGGTGGCAGGCCAAGGTCAAGCGTCACGACATCCGGCTCTTCCGAGCGCAGTTTTTCAATAGCGGTTTCACGGTCACCGGCGATAATGACCTCGAAATCGTCATAAGCCCATTTTAGTTGTTTTTGCAGACCGGGATCGTCTTCGACGATCAGCAGCTTCTCTTTTTTCGGTTGCTCTTTGTCCGGCATCATGCGGCCCTTTCGTCTGCTGAAATTTCTTTCGGTAAATGTTTGGCAAGCGGCAGCAGCAGCGTGAAGCGACTGCCTACGCCTTCCGTGCTCTCCACTTCCAGGCGCCCGTTCATCGCTCGCGCCAGCTCGCGGGCTTCATAGGCACCGATTCCAAACCCGCCCTGTTTGCTGGACGAGAATGGCTTGAAAAGCTGGCTGCGGACAAACTCGGCTGACATGCCCGTGCCCTGATCACATACTTCAATTGCCACGCTGAGGTCCCGGCGCCGCGCGTTGATGGTTATCGGCTGGTCGTTCGTGCTGGCATCGATCGCATTCTGGATCAAATGGCCCAAGATCTGTTCAACCCGGGCGGGATCAGCAAAGATCGTAAGATCATCGACATGGCTGCTTTCCAGACTATGCAACAGCCGTTTCTTCTCGATGATCGAACGGATCAGATCGGCCACCTTGACCGACTTCGGCTCTTCCGGATTGCTCTTGTTATGCTGCGACAACCGTTCGAGCAGGCCATTCATCTTGTCGGCCGAATCCTGCAAGGTTTCGATCATATCCGCCTGGAACTCGGGATTATCGGCATGGCGCTTGGCATTGCGCGCCAGCAGGCTGAGCTGGCTGACGAGATTTTTTATATCATGCATGATGAACGCCATCCGACGATTGAATTCATCAAATCTTTGGGCTTCCGATAGGGATTCTTGACTGCGCGATTCGGCCAGATAGCTAGCCACCTGACGACCGACCACGCGGAGCATATCCAGATCTTCCCAATCCAGTTTGCGGTCGATCCGCGGGCGCGCAAGCAGCATCAAACCGGCAAGCCGATCGAAATGCACCAGCGGAACCGCCACCCATGCCAGGTCATCGTTGCTCATCCAGTCGGGGATGGCTGCGGCGTCACACTTGTTATCCTGACCCGCGCGCAGCGTATCAAATTCGACGATATGACTGGTCCGTTCGAAAAAAGGAATCGTCTTTCCCGTGCACGCGCGCGCCGGGACTTCGATCGACGACCAGTTCCATCGCGATTGCAGTACCAGCTGGCCGGATTCGTCAGGCACCAGCAATATGCCGGCTGGCGATTCGGTTATATCGGCGATCGCCTTGATCACCCTTTCGTGGAACGGCGCGCTATCCGCGCCGGGACGGCCGATGGTATCGGTAAAACGGATCCACTCCGACCGGTAATCATAACGGTGCTGGAAGAAATTTTTGGCCAGTTTGACCTTCAGCCAAGCGCGAAAACGGCCAGACGGGAGCAGCAGCAAGGCACCAATGGTCGCACCGAACAGGAAGCTGATCTGGGCCAGGCGCGCATAGTCACCACCAACGATCTGCAGCGCCGTGGCGATCACGACCATCATCAGCAGATAGCTGCCGATGGCGACCAGCGACAGCGAACGGAACGCGACGCTGCGAGAAAGCTTCAGATTCCATTCGGTATTGCGCAACGATGCCAAGGCCAGGATCGGCGCAATCACCGCCATCATCGGACCGCGCATCGCGTGCAGTTCCAACGGTGTACTCTGGGTCAGATAGGTGATCGTGTACAGATTGAGATCAAAGGTCCAGATCGCGGCCAGCGCGGCCATTGGCAGCCGGATGCCCCAACGCGTTTCCGGCGCTGAAATCGAATAGAGATTGTGAACCAGCACCAACGCCCCGACGGCGAAGATCATCCGCAACACCAGAGAAGTATATAGGGTTACGCCTTCAAGACGCGGACTTCCTGAAAATGCGGGAATCAGCGAATCGACCAGCATCTGGCCGACCAGCACAAAGGCCAGTGCGGCATAGATGCTGTTGACCGTCTTCGGTTCATCGCGCCCTTCCCCGGCTTGCAGCAGAATGAACATGAAGCCTAGCCAGCCAAAATTCCGCACGGTTTCTGCAAATCGGGAAATCGGTGACAGATATCCCTCGACAGCGATCGAAAGCGCCCAGAAGCTGGTCAGCGCGATCGCAATGATCAGCCAGATCTGCTTGTTATTGCGGTCAACCTTGCGCTGGAATTGCCAGATCGCCAGCGCGCCAAAAAGGGCGGCGGCGATGCCATGTCCGAATATGCTGATATAATCGAGAAGCGACACCATTTCAGCGCGCGCCCTCTGGCCACAATACGACCCTTATGGTCTGCAAGATGATCAGCAGGTCCAGAAAGGGCGTATAATTTTTGGCATAATAGAGATCATATTCCAGCTTGTGCCGGGAGTCTTCGGTCGACGCCCCGTAGGGATAATTGATCTGCGCCCAGCCAGTGATCCCCGGTTTGACGATATGTCGCTCGGCATAATAAGGCATTTGCGTTTGCAGATCGTCAACAAATTGCGGCCGTTCGGGACGGGGGCCGACAAAGCTCATCTCGCCTTTCAATACGCTCCAGGCCTGCGGCAGTTCGTCGATGCGAACCTTGCGGATGAAGTTGCCGATACGGGTGATCCGAGGGTCGTTCTCGCTCGCCCAGATCGCCTTGCCATTCGGCTCCGCATCAGCGCGCATCGAGCGGAGTTTCAGAATGTTGAATTTCTGGCCATAAAGCCCGACTCGTTCCTGCTTGAAAAAGGAACCGCCGCGGCTTTCCAGCCTGATAAGCAGCGCGAACAGCAAAATCACCGGTCCCGTCAGAAGCAGCAACAGGAAGCTCAGGAATATATCGAATCCCCGCTTGAATGTGGTCGACAGCCTGCGCCCCGACGAAAAACCGTCGGAGAAAATGAACCAGCTCGGGTTCACACTATCTAGATCGACGCGTCCGGTTTCGCGTTCGAGAAAGCTTGACAGGTCATTGACGTGAACGCCGGTCGTCTTGATCGTGAGCAGATCGGCAACGGGAAGCGCATTGCGGCGCTCCTCGAGCGCCAGCACGACTTCGCTCACCTCGAGATCGATCACATGTTGTGGCAAATTGACGATATCCTGACGGCGTATCGCGCTGTCGATCAGGGTCGCGCCTTCGTTCATCGCGACATAGCCGGCAATGATGAAGCCGCATTCGGGGCGTTTTTCCAGCGCGGCAATACGCCCGGCCCTCGGACCGGCGCCCAGAATGAGCAGGCGCCGTTTAAAAATGTCGCTGTCGAGCATGGTACCGAGTAAAATGCGGATCACCATTAAAAAGGCGATGGCCAATATCATCGCATAGAGGGAATTGGAGCGCCAGAGCGTGATACCGGGCAACGCAAATGCCAGCAAAGACAGAAAAATCACGCCCAGAGAAATTGCCACCAGGATACGGGCAGCAGCAAAACGGAGTGATTGCAGAGCTTCGGGTCCGTAAACACCAACCGCAATCAGTGCCAGTTGCAGGGCAAAGGCAAAACTGAATATCGGTCCCGGGCGGTCAAAGACAGAGCCGACCGCCATTTCGATCTGATGGGCGCGCAATATCCAGCCGACTTCCGCCGCTGAAAGCAACAGCACGAAATCAATCAAGCCCAGAAAAATGACTGGGTATGGAATATAATGTTTGAACAATCGGATCATATCGCGCGCCGTCTTTCCTTGGACATATTCGGCCATAAGGAGAATTCGTTATCTGTCGGTAAATTTTACAGAATAAAATGCGCGCAGGCGCTCTATTTCGTCAATATTGTTCAATATACCGACAGTCGGGCAATATGGTAAACGCAGGTGTTAGGCTGTTTCCGGGGGCTCAGGGCCTAATCATTGACGAAATCAAATGGCGTCAAACCGCGTTCCCGCTCGTCAAATTTAAGCGCCCGGCTGCGCGGTGGCGCTGACCGCTGGGAACATTGCGGCCGGGTACAGGCAGAACAGCCCAACCCGATCGCATCCGCTTGCTCTATGCTCAGGTCCTTGCCGCGCGCATAATGGAGCGAGGACGCAACATCTGCGGAAACCCCAAGCCCGATGGCAAAGGCAGGCGTATGCCCACCGGCGCCGGATCCAATGCCCTGCACCGCTCGCGACAGGGTGAACCATGTCGAGCCGTCTTCCAGAGCCACCAGTTGAGACCGTATTTCCGCCGGCTGTTCGAATACGCGGTGAATATCCCACAGCGGACAGCGATGGGCGCTTTCCACCAGCGGCGCATTGCTGGCCCCGGCATAGCGTTTCGAGATCATGCCGGACCGGTCGATCCGGACCATGAAAAACGGCAGGCCACGCGAGCCGACTCGCTGCAAGGTGGTCAGACGATGGGCGACCTGCTCGAAACCGGCACCGAACCGGCGCTGGAGTAGCTGGATCCGATAGCCACTTTGTTCGCACGCTTTCAGAAAACGGCCATATGGCATCATCAATGCAGCAGCAAAATAGCCGGACAAGTGACGCCGGAACAGTTTCTCCGCCGCGCGGTCGGTAAACTTTCCTCCCGCCGCCAGCGCATCTATTTCTCCCTTCGCCTCGATCTGGCCGAGCAGCAGCGCGGCCTGGAACGTCCTAGAAGCCGGGTCGAGCATTTCGGAAAGCTGCAGTTGCCGGGCGTGAAGGTCCAGTCGGCGCAACTTGTCGGGCAGTACCGTTTCCGGCAGAATACGGATCATCAGCTGATGCTTGACCCGCAGCCGCTCGGTTATCGCACCATAGAGATCGCCGGCGCCAAGGCGCAGTTCATCGGCAAGTTGCTCGGCCATCGAATCGAGATCGGCGAAATGGTTGCGCCAGCGTTCAATTTCGCGGCGGACGGCCTGGATCGGGTCGGGCGCATTGCTCTCCCCTGTCTCGTCGCCTGTCTTGCGATTGTCAAAAAGACGGACAAAGGCTTCCGCCGTATTGGGCGACGCGATAAGCCATTCTTCCAGCTCCGATCGATCGATGGACAGGTCTTCAAACAGAGGATTTGCAAGGCGCTGGCGGATCGCGTCAATGCCGCCACCCGGCTCAGCCGCGATCAATTGCCGTGGATCAAAGTCGAACCTTTCCGCCAGCAGCAGCATCAGGCGGGCGCTCAGGGGGCGCTGGTTGCGTTCTATCAGATTGAGATAGCTGGGCGAGATATCGAGTGCCTCAGCGAGCGCGACCTGGGTCATTGCAGCGCTGCGGCGAAGCCGTTTGATGGCCGCACCGGCATAAAGTTTCTGGACTGTCATGCTGCTCCTATGTAAATTTATTTACAAGATTTCAAGCCGCATCGGCCTCTGTTGTAACATTCAGCGCAATCGATCAATTTCTATCAAATGCCGTTGCAGCCGCCGTCGCCGTTTTGCTCCGCTACCCTCGGGTAAACGTTTCTTAACCGCATCCGGCTATTTCCTTTAGCGAATTTGAAAGAAATTGGTGCCTGCTATGCTCAAAGAATCTATCCTGCTTGTCGCTTCCACCGGACTGGTGATCTATTTCATCACGCCGTCGGAAGAGCCGAAGCCAGTCGAGCCAGTCCCGGTCGAAGTGCAGGAAATGGTCCAGCCCGTCGCCCCGGTATCGGACGATGGCTGGGAGAATGAAGACAGCGAAACAACCGACGACGAGAATTTTGTCTTCGGCGAACCAATGGTCGTTGCCGGCAGCGAGAGCGAAGAACAGCCTTGGGACGAAGACAATAACGTCATTGCTGGATATCAGTCGGACAACAAGAAATCGAGAAGCCGGTCATCTGGCGGCAGCAACGAGCCCTCGTCAGGCAGCCCCCGGCCAGGTGAATTGGGAAGTCTCCAGAATCCGATCGAACGCAACAGCAGCGGCGGTCGGACCCCGGTTGACACCGACGAAAACTAGTCGAGATCCCGAGCCATATCGCGGCGGCATTCATCGCTGATAATCGCGGCATGGCCATAATTGGGGTGATCGATCTGAACCATCACCTGCCCATCCATGCTTTTCCATTTATCGGCCTGTTCACCGGTAAGCGGAAAATGGACAAATTGCACGGCGCTGGCTTTGCCATCAGCCCGGGTGCGGTCGATGTCCTGCTCCGGTTCGGCAGTAACTTTCTCGTCACCGATAATGAGATGAATATGCCGGTCGACGCCGCCTAAGGTCTTGAGGAAAGCGGTGCGGCGTTCTTCCTCATCGATCTCGAACATCAGGGTTCCGGTAAATTCCGATCCATTCGGAACCATCGGATTATAGGCGGCCAGTTCGTCAACCAGCTGCTCTTCCCCGCCCTTTTCGATGCGCAGCATCTCCTGGATCTGCAACCACATGCTCTCCCAGCTTTCCAACTGGATCGTCGCATAAGGTCCGATCGCGATCCGCCGGAATTTCTTGCGCAGGATCGACTCCTGCCGCTTGTCCTTCCGGATCAGCTCGTAATCCTCGAGCGAGATAATGTCTTCACTCGTAATCTGATGGGTGTCGCGGGGCATATTTTATCCTCAAAAATCTTATCAGTCTGTCCGGCCTAGGCCGACGAAGCGAAGCGTCAGAAACCATAAGCCTTGGCGAGCAATTCTATCGGATGACCGATCCGCTCCGGCACATTCTGCTGACCACCGCTCTCCATGATCTGCTTGAGATGCGGACCGGCCAGTGGACATTCGCTGACCATATAATCCGGATCGCCTTTCGCTACCGCGCGCGCGGCTGGGCGACCGACCTTGACCGCCTTGTCGAAATTTTCCTTGAAAATCCCCCACTTGCCACCGTGACCAGAGCAGCGCTCGGTGATCGACGGCTTGGCTTCGGGAATCAGCTTCAGCATCTGCATCGCTTTCGGCCCCATATTCTGGGCCCGGCTGTGGCAGGCAAAATGGATGCCTATTTTCGCGTCCATCGGCTCTATCGGGACCAGACCCTTGTCTGCGGCAATCTCGACAACATATTCGCTCAGATCACGCGTCGCCTTGGCGAGCTTGGCGACAGCCGCATTGTCCGGCAGAATCAGCGGCCATTCGAATTTCATCATCAGCGCACAGCTCGGCGTCAGCGCCACGATGTCATAGCCTTCATCGATAATAGGCTCGAAAAAGGCAGCAACCTCCTCGGCGGACGAGGCCACCGCAGGCAGATCACCATTTTCCAGTTTCGGCATCCCGCAGCAAGCAGGATATTCCACCCGCGTCTGCACGCCATTGTGGGACAGCACATCGAGCGCGGCCTTGCCGGCTGTCTGGTCGTTGAAATTGCCATAGCAGGTAGCGTAAATCGCCGCTTTCCGGCCGAAGGCTGGAGCATCCGCGTTGGCGACCGGCCCGTGACCGACATGCTTGAATGTCAGCGGCACATCCTCAAATTCCGGCAGATGCGCGCGCTTGTCAATGCCGGCGACGCGCTCCAGCACCCCTCTGGTCAGTCCGTTCTCTTGCTTGGTTGCCCAGTTGGCAGCACCAGCAAATGTCCCGGCCAGTTTGGCATTGCGATCGATTTCGGCGAGCTGCTTGTCGATGAACCCGGTCTTGCCCTTGCGGTTTTCAACCGCCCGATGGCGGAGCATCAGGTGCGGGAAATCGAGGTTAAATTCATGCGGCGGAACATAGGGGCATTTGACCATGAAGCACATGTCGCAAAGCGTGCAGGCCTCGACGACATTGTTGATATCGCCAGCGCTCAGATCCTCGACTTCCTCATTCCGGCTTTCGTCAATCAGATCGAAGAGTTGCGGGAAGCTGTCGCACAGATTGAAGCAACGGCGGCAACCATGGCAAATATCGAAGACCCTGCGCATTTCCTGATCCAGCGCCTCTTCGTCATAGTAGGATTCTTCCTGCCATGGAATCGGATGCCGCACCGGCGCGCCCAAACTGCCTTCAGTCATGATATGCTTCCCGTCGCCCGCAGGCGGAATCTACAAATGGAAAGATTGTGTCGCCACCGTTCCGGAGGAAGCAGGCGGCGACATTACAATCCTTTGGATGAAGCGCTTAAGCGTCCATCGTATCCAGAGTTTTCTGGAATTTGCCAGCGTGGCTCTTTTCCGCTTTTGCGAGCGTTTCGAACCAGTCGGCGATTTCGTCAAAACCTTCTTCGCGGGCCGACTTCGCCATACCCGGATACATATCGGTATATTCGTGGGTTTCACCCGCAACAGCCGATTTCAGGTTATCTGAAGTCGCGCCAATCGCGAGGCCGGTTGCCGGATCACCAACTTCTTCAAGAAATTCGAGATGACCATGGGCGTGGCCGGTTTCGCCTTCTGCGGTTGACCGGAATACGGCGGCTACATCATTATAGCCTTCGATGTCGGCCTTCTGGGCGAAATAGAGATAACGACGGTTGGCCTGGCTTTCTCCGGCAAAGGCGTCTTTCAAATTCTGTTCGGTTTTGCTTCCCGCAAGTCCCATGGTCTTCTCCTATTGGTGTTATTGAATTTATACCGATTTCGGGAATCGGATTGCGCAAAGACTACGCCTCCAGGCAGCGCCAATCCATCTAATTTTTTAATCCGGGACAATCGGATTTATCGATCAATATATTGCAACTTATTCGCAATAGCGATTAATTATCCGGGGCAGCGCTGCATCTGATAAACGTCCGGAGCGATGGTAAAATCAAAACGATCCTGATCGACGATATTGACGGGACCATCCATCCGGAAACGCCCTCCCGCCTCGCCGGTCTCCTCATCAACCGCAAGATCGTTGAGGCTCAAAACCAGCTCGCCTTCCTGCCACGTCCAAGTCCCGACCAAGTCCTCGGAAACGAAATTGCCACCGGATATCATCGTCCAGTTGGTTGACGCCTTGCAGTCTTCATCGAGGAAGGCCCAGCGCCCTTCGAAATAGCCCGGGCCGGTTACGACAGACGGCTGCGCGGCCACCGATGTGCCGGACATTACCAGCGACACAAGGACGAGGCACCACCAACCCATCTATTTCTTCATGATCTGCAAGGTTGCCGCGGTCAGCGCCTCGGCGCCGGTCGTGATCACCGTTTCTGCGTCGGGTGCCCAGAAGGGACTGTGCAGCGACGGTAATTTTGTCCCTTCCGCCACCGATGCCTGATATTCGGCCATCGGCACACCACCGACCCAGAAGATCATGCTCTTGATATTTTCGTCGGCGCGGCGGTAGCGGCTGAAATCCTCGCCACCCATGACCGGTTTTGACTGCACGACGCGATCCTTGCCGAAGCGGGTTTCGAACAACTTTGCCATTTCGATAGAAAATTCGGGACTATTATAAGTCGCGGGTGTGAATTCTGCCTCGCGCAAGGTTACAACCGGCATCCGGTCCTCGGGCATTCCTGCCGCAATGGCCTCGCCGCGTGCAATCCGCTTGATCCCGTCGAGCAGCTTGGCCCGGGTTGCATCGCCATAGCTGCGCACGGTGATCAGCAACAATGCCTCGTCCGAAATGATATTATGTTTGGAACCGGCCTGGAAACTGCCGACCGTCACAACCGCCGGGTCCTGCGGATCAATCTCGCGGCTCACCAGCGTTTGCAGGGAACCGACAATCCGGCTGGCCAGCACGACCGGGTCCTTGGTTGTGTGCGGATAGGCACCATGGCCGCCAACACCCTTGACCTGGATATCGACGCTGTCGACATTGGCCAGCGCAAAGCCGGGCGCATAGCCGATGTATCCGGCGGGGGCGCCAGCAGCATCATGGAAGGCCAGCGCATAATCGGGTTTGGGAAAACGGGTGTAGAGACCATCCTCCAGCATCGCCATGGCGCCCTCGCCTGTTTCCTCGGCCGGTTGCAGGATCATTACCAGAGTGCCGGACCATTCCGCCTTGCGCGCGGCCAGTTGCCGGGCGGTGGCGACCCAGCCGGTCATATGCGTGTCATGGCCGCAAGCGTGCATCACGAACGTGTCATTGCCCTGACGGGTTTTAGCCTGGATTTTGGATGCGAAAGCCAGCCCGGTTTTTTCCTCGAGCGGCAGGCCGTCCATATCGGCGCGCAGCATCACCGTCGGCCCCTCGCCATTTTCCATGACCGCAACCACGCCGGTGCCGCCAACTTTTTCGGTGACGGTATAGCCAAGACGCCGGGCTTCGGCGGCCAGTTTTGCGGCGGTGCGGACTTCTTCCCCGCTCAGTTCGGGATTGCTGTGCAGATCGCGGTAGATGTCCATCAGGGACGGCATGTCCGCGGCAATCGCATCCTTCAAGCTGTCTGCCTGTGCCGGAGCTGTCGCCAGTATCGAAGCCGCCGCCAGCAATCCCAATTTCGTAAATTTCCGCATCATCATCCCCAATCCATATTTTTCAAATCAAGACTAAGCTGCGCAAAGGCGCTTGTCAGTCCCAAAATTTATCCAGCCCTTATCAGTCTCGTGCGCCCATATCCAAGAGCGGCCTCCGGTCACTGCGCCGTCCAGCCCCCGTCGATCGAAATATTCGCGCCGGTGATCGACCGCGCCTCATCCTTGCACAGGAAAATCGCCAGCGCGGCGATCTGGTCGATCTGGACGAATTCCTTGGTTGGTTGCGGCGCCAGCAGGACATCGTTGATCACCTGCTCCCGCGTCAGGCCGCGCACTTCCATGGTATTGGGAATCTGCCCCTCGACCAGCGGCGTCCAGGTATAGCCCGGCGAGATGGTGTTAACCGTAATGCCGTTCGTCGCCACTTCCAGAGCAACGGTCTTGCCGAAGCCGTCGATCGCGTGCTTCGCCGCATTATACGCGGATTTATAAGGGCTCGCGACCTTGCTGTGCATCGATCCGGTGTTGATGATCCGGCCCCAGCCCTTCTCCTTCATTCCCGGCAGCACCGCCTTGGTGGTGTGGAAGGCGCTGTTCATGATGATGTCCATCACCGCATTCCATTTCTCCTCCGGGAATTCATCCACGGGAGAGACAAACTGGATACCGGCGTTGTTGATCAATATGTCGACCGCGCCCAATTGCTCTGCGCAATCGGCACACATTTTCCGGATTTCTTCCGGCTTGGTCATGTCGGCATTGCTATAGGCAGCTTTTGTGCCGCTGAGCGATTCCAGTTCCTGACGCAGGGACTCGATCTCACCCGCATCGCCGAAGCCGTTGATCATCACCGCTGCGCCTTCGGCTGCGAGCGCTTTCGCATATCCGCCACCGATGCCCGAAGTGCTGCCGGTAATCAGTGCGGTCTTACCCTTTAGAAACATGTAAATTCTCCTTTGCCGCAACCTTAAAACTGTCGCACCGGACTGCAATGCTTTTGTAAAAGAAATCAGCGGCGCTTGCGCTTTTTTTGGAATCAGGCGATTTGGGATTGTACGAGGAGACAAGTGATGCGTTTAGACGATCTGGACCCGAGCAAGAATGTTCGCGATCAGGGCCGCGGTGGCGGTCGGGGTATTGGCGGTGGCGGCGGCGGAGGCCTGGGACTGCTCCTGAGTTTTCTGCCGATGTTGCTCGGGCGGAAAATGGGCTGCGGGACGATATTGCTGATTGGCGGCGCAGCGGCGGCTTTCCTCTATTTCAGCGGCAGCGGCCTGCAACTGGCCGGCGATACGGGCGCGGGCGGCTTCAATTCAGAAAGCTCCGGCGCGAATGTCGCCTGTGACACGCAGGAGGAACTTTTTGCCTGTCAGGTGCTCGCTTCGACCGAGCAGACCTGGGCAAAACTGTTCCAGCAACAGGGCCAACGCTACAAGCCGACCACCCTCACCTTTTATGACCAGTCCGGACAATCCGGCTGCGGCGCTGCCCAGGCGGCTATGGGACCTTTCTATTGTCCGGCGGATCAGGGCGTCTATCTCGACACCAGTTTCTTCCGCGAAATGTCCACGCGCATGGGCGCCAAGGGCGATTTTGCCCAAGCCTATGTGATTGCGCACGAAGTCGGTCATCATATCCAGAATCTGACCGGTGTCGCCGATCAGGTGCGCAACGCCCAGCGCACGGCGAGCAAGACCGAAGGCAATGCACTGCAGGTGCGGATGGAATTGCAGGCGGACTGTTATGCCGGTGTCTGGGCGGCGCAAAATGCCGACCGCATGGAGCCCGGCGATGTCGAGGAAGGCCTGAACGCGGCGCATGCTATTGGCGACGATACGCTGATGCGGGGATCTGGACAGCAACCGGTGGAAAGCATGTTCACCCATGGATCTTCCGAACAACGCATGGCCTGGCTGCGCAAGGGATTGCAGACCGGCGATCCTTCCTCCTGCGATACTTTCGCACGAGGCGCGGTCTAGAAATTACGGGTTCCGGCATCACGCCGGAGCCCGTCTTTATCCTATGCCCTGCCCCGGTTCAGACTGCTGGACCAGTCAAGCCTCCGGGTAACGAACATCACCCCGGCCAGTGCCGCGAATATCAGCAGCGATCCGATCAGCAGTGAATAGGCCTGCAGACTGAGCAGGATATAGATTGCGCCATAGAGACCTGCAAGCAATCCACCAACCAGTCCGGCCCTTCGCCAGCTCGACAATACCGAAGCCGAATAAGCGGTGATCAGGCCGATCGTTGCTGCCGATGCGGCAACGAACGCCAGCGCAAAACCGATTATCTCGGCAAAGGCCAGCAGCAGCACGAAGAACAACACCAACGCCGCACCGATCAGTATATATTGCACTGACGAGATCCGCACGCCGCCGATCAGATCGAACAGCAGGAACGCGACGAATGTGAAGCCGATGATCAGAAAGCCGTATTTCGCAGCCCGGTCCACCTGACCGTAGAGATCAACCGGCTGGATCAGGTTGACCGTTGCGCTGGCGGCAACACTGCCGCCGTCTGGTCGATAACGATCCGTCTGCAATGCCGCTCCGGGATAGACCTGCTCGCCTGGCTGCATTGAAACGAGCGATGTTCCCAGAGCAAGGTTGGTGATGACATATTTCGCCTCGAAGCCCTTGGCCGTAACTTTGGTTTCCTCCGTTTCCGGCAGGAAACTTCCGGTGAAGCTGGGGTGCGGCCATTTTGACTGGACCGTCCATTCCGTCAGACCGGCATGCGGCGCGATGGTCAGGCTCTCGTTGCCTTTGAAGCGAACGGCAAAATCTGTCGCCATCCCGCCGTCGATCAAGCCGCTGGCATCAACCCAGGCATAAAAACCGCTATTTCCGGTTTCGCCGAGCCCTCTTCCGGGTTTGAGCGTCAGCTTTTCCCCGTCCACCGCCACGCTATTGTCGCCCGCCAGCCCGCGCGCATCGGACAATCCGAACCGCAACTCCGCCCGCGTAAAATCAATATCCGACTTTGCGATCCCGTTGCGTTCGAAGTCATCGGGCAATTTGAACACCGCCGATCCGATGACATTGGTATCGTAGACCACGACTTCATATATCGCGCGCTTCTTGGTCTGGGTTTTAAGAGCAGTGTCCAGCGTCACCTTTTCCGGCGCCAGAAATAATTCGCGTTGCACGATGTTGGTGCGAGTGACGCTCTTGCCATTCTGCTCGACAGTCTCCTGGACCGCAACGCTATAAGGCAACACCAGTTTTGGCCCAGTAAACACCTGTTC
Source organism: Parasphingorhabdus sp. NYA22 (assembly GCF_976973735.1). Lineage (NCBI taxonomy): Bacteria > Pseudomonadati > Pseudomonadota > Alphaproteobacteria > Sphingomonadales > Sphingorhabdaceae > Parasphingorhabdus > Parasphingorhabdus sp. NYA22. The sequence goes on from NZ_OZ333477.1 coordinate 2,346,449, forward strand.
GCCGCCCCATCCCGATACAATCGATTGCTGTGCAGTCTCGCTCTGGGTTTGCCGGTCGTACACCAGCAGCCAGGTGGCGAATAATGGTATCGTCAGCAAGAACCCCATCAGCAGGACCATCAGGAATTTCCGACCGGGCGATCGCTCCGGCTTTCCCGGAGCACTTTCGCTTTCTTGTAATTCCACTCTAATTTCTCCCTCTTCCATCGCAACAAAGGTTGCTTGCGGGACGCGCGCGTTCGTCTAAACTCCCCGCCTGATCAACATCCATCCTGCGACGAGCAGAGGCGCACGTGCGTCCAATCGAAAGGCCGTTATGAATATCTCCGATTGCCACAATGTGAACGACTTCCGCGCGCTCGCCAAAAGACGCCTGCCTTTTCCGATATTTGACTATATCGATGGCGCAGCAGACGACGAAGTCACCCGACGGCGCAACACCCAGGCCTATGAACGCTGCGATCTGGTGCCCAATGTTCTCACCGGCGTGAAAAATATCGACATGAGCACGACAGTGATGGGGCAGAAGCTGGCCATGCCTCTGTTCCTCTCGCCAACCGCGCTTCAACGCCTGTTTCACTGGCAGGGCGAGCATGCCGTTGCCCGCGCCGCCGAGAAGTTCGGAACATTTTTCGGCATTTCCTCGCTGGGCACGGTGAGTATCGAGGAAATTGGCGAAAGCATCAGCACCCCGAAAATGTTCCAGCTCTATGTTCACAAGGACAAGGACCTCAACCGGTCTATGGTCGAGCGCTGCAAGGCCGCGAAGTTCGATGCACTGACCCTGACCGTCGACACGATTGTCGGAGGCAACCGCGAGCGCTGTCTGCGCTCCGGCTTCACCAGCCCGCCCCGGATCACCCCGACCAGTTTCTGGAGCTATGCCGCAAAACCGGCCTGGGGCCTGAACTATATGTTCCGCGAGAAGTTCGAGCTGTCAAACCTGAAAGACCATGTGTCCGAGGGCAGCAGCGTCCCCAATTCCGTCGCCGATTATTTCACCAACATGCTCGACCAGTCGCTCGACTGGGCGATGGCGGAAGAGATCGCAAAAGACTGGGACGGTGAATTCTGCCTGAAAGGCATCATGTCGGTCGCCGATGCCAAGCGCGCGGTCGATATTGGCGCCACCGCAATCATGGTCTCCAACCATGGCGGACGCCAACTGGATGGCAGCCGTGCGCCGTTCGACCAGCTTGCCGAGATTTGCGATGCCGTCGGTGACAAGCTCGACGTGATTTGCGACGGCGGTATCACCCGTGGCAGCCATGTTCTGAAGGCGCTCAGCGTCGGGGCCAAGGCCTGCTCGGGCGGGAGGCTTTATCTTTATGCCCTTGCCGCTGCCGGACAGGTGGGGGTTGAGCGAATCCTTTCTTTGCTGCAAGCTGAAATTGAACGCGACATGAAACTAATGGGCGTCACGGCGGTAGATCAATTGAACCGCGACAATCTGAGATTTCGATAACCGGCGCGGTCAGGGGATTGAAATGAGAAATATAAGCAAATTTGCCAGCCTGTTGCTGGCCGTTACTATTCCGGGAACGGCAGTGCTGGCGCAAAATGGCGCGCAGCAGGATTCGACACTGGAAGCCGCGGGTAACAAGGTCACCGAGCCGTTTGATGGCAAGGAAGTACCGCAAAAACTGCTGGATATCCAGGACGACCCTTATTCGCTCGATGGTTTACGCGGCTGCGCCGCGATCATCGCGGAGGTCCGCGAACTCAATGCAGTGCTCGGCCCCGACGTGAATGAAACAGTCGACAAGAGCCTGGGCAAGAAACGCGAAGAAACGGCTGCCAGGGTTGCGGGTAGCGCTGTCGGTTCGATCATCCCGTTCGGCGGAATTATCGGGGAGGTTACCGGCGCGAACGCCGAGCGGCGGCGCTATAACGTCGCGGTCTATGCCGGCACCGTCCGGCGCGGCTTCCTGAAAGGCGTCGGCCTGCAAAGGGGATGCAAGGCACCCGCCCGACCGTAAATCAACCTTGGGGGCAACAAGGGAGAAATATCATGGCGTCAGCCAGATATATTGCTGTGTTCGGACTGGCGGCCCTGTCACTGGCCGGCCAACCTTTACGGGCAACACCGCCGAATGTTGAACGACCGATGGTCAATCATGTCGAGGACGCGGTGACGCAACCGGCCAAAGACCTGAATCTGAAAAAGGACAAGATCCCTCCGCGTTTGCTCGAAATCCAGAGAGCGCCTTATGACCTTACCGGCATCAGCGGTTGCCGCGCCATCACGACCGAAATAGCCAGTCTGCGACCGATGCTTGGCCCCGACATCAACGAAGACACCCGGCTTTCGCGCGCCGAAAAGCGCGAACGCGGTGTCAGCCGGGTTGCCGGCGGCATATTGGGCGGCTTCATTCCCTTTCGCGGCATAGTCCGTGAGGTATCCGGATCCAATGCGGCCAGGGAACGCTACGAACAGGCGCTGTCCGCCGGATTTGCGCGACGCAGTTTTTTGAAGGGGATGGCGGTCAGCCAAGGTTGCATGCCTCCGCCTTCGGTGTCCTAGATCAGGATATATATGTGGTCCATTTTGGCTAGCGTATTCGACCGCATCACGTGGCCCTCATGATCCTGTTAAAACGTATCAACAAAAAACCATAGAGCGATAGCGGCCAGCATGACGGCAAATCCGCGCCGCACCAGTTGTGCATAAGGACCGGTGGTGAGCCAGCCATGGGCGCGGCCCGCGAGTAATACGATGGTGATATGAATCGATGTGGCAATCGCCACATAGGCGATCGAAAGCTGAGCCGTCTGCATGGCAACAGAGCCATTGGCGACAACGTGGACCGGCAGTACTGCGATAAAGAACAGAGCGGCTTTTGGATTGAGCAGGTTGATGATCAACCCGCGACGAAAATGTTTTGCCGCCGAGCCGTTTTTGTGAAAAGCGGAAGGCGCCACTTCCCGTTGTTCACCCCATGCCTCCCACGCCAGCCATAACAGAAACGCCGCTCCGGCATAGCGCAGCAGGTTGAATATCACCGGCGAAGCATGCGCCAGTTGCGCCAGTCCAAGTGCCGATGCAGCAGCGATAATAGCAAGCCCCAGACCAATCCCGGCGGTAGCGGCAAAGCCAGCCCGCCTGCCCTCGCTGGCGCTGAGCAAAGCCAGCCAGCCCATGTTCGGACCGGGCGTCAGTTCGACCAGCAGGGCCACGAGCAGAAAGGAGGGGAGCATGGGCGCAATCATGGGGCGCTTCTATCGGGATTGGACGGTGGCGGGAAGTGGTTGGAAGGATTTGTGAGCGATATTTAACAGTTCCAGCCTGTCATGCCAGCGGAGGCTAGCACCCAAACCAATGGTGCGGTGAGGAAGCAGCCGTCCCACACGCATGACCGGGTTGGCCCCCAGCCTGCGCCGGGGCGACAACCATCATTGCTGGTTTTTACCTTCGCCGGAGATCAGTAAACCCGCTTCTTCGGTTCCACATAGGTCGCTTCGTCGGTCAGTGTATAATCATGCACCGGACGATAGCTGATCTCGCTCTTGCCGCCCTGGCCGCCCCAGCCTTCGAAGGTGATTACGGTATGCTTCATCCAGTTCTTGTCGTCGCGATCGGGATAATCTTCCTGCATGTGCGCGCCGCGGCTTTCCTTGCGGTTGGCGGCAGCTTTCATCGTGACCATCGCCTGGCTCATCAGATTGTCGAGTTCGAGCGTTTCGATCAGATCGGTATTCCAGATCAAAGAACGATCGGTGACGCCGATATCGGCAAGCTTGGCATTGACCTTGTCCATCGCCGCGACGCCTTCGTCGAGCAAGACATTGTCCCGGAACACAGCGGCATGCGCCTGCATCGTCTTCTGCATTTCAAGGCGCAGGTCGGCGGTCGGGATCGGTCCCTTGGCGTTGCGGAAATGGTCGAGGCGTTGCAGCGCTAGATCGGCGGAGTTCGCAGGCAAAGGCTTGTGCGACGCGTTCGGCACCAGCTTTTCCTTGAGCCGCAGACCGGTCGCACGGCCAAAGACCACGAGATCGATCAGCGAGTTGGAGCCCAGACGGTTTGCGCCATGGACAGAAACACAGGCTGCTTCGCCGACGGAATAGAGGCCCGGTACAATCGCATCGGGATCGTCCTTGGTCGGGTTGATCACTTCGCCATGATAGTTACAGGGTATGCCGCCCATATTATAATGGACCGTCGGCACCACCGGCAGCGCTTCGCGGGTCAGGTCGACATTGGCGAAAATCTTGCCGGTTTCGGTGATACCCGGCAGCCGTTCGGCCAGCACTTCCGGCGCGATATGGTCGAGATGGAGATAGATATGATCCTTCTCCGGTCCGACACCGCGGCCTTCGCGGATTTCCGTCGCCATGCAGCGCGAAACAACGTCACGGCTGGCCAGATCCTTGGCGCTCGGCGCATAACGTTCCATGAAACGCTCGCCTTCGCTGTTGGTCAGATAACCGCCCTCGCCGCGTGCGCCTTCGGTGATCAGCACGCCCGCTCCGTAAATACCGGTCGGGTGAAACTGGACGAATTCCATATCCTGCAAAGGCAGACCAGCGCGCAGCACCATGCCGCCACCGTCACCGGTGCAGGTATGGGCAGAAGTCGCGCTGAAATAGCAGCGGCCTGAACCGCCGGTCGCCAGTACCACAGCGTGGCTGCGGAAGCGGTGGATCGAACCGTCTTCAAGACACAGGGCGATCACGCCCCGGCACTCCGGTCCATTGGGGCCCTCTTCCATGATCAGGTCGATGGCGAAATATTCGATAAAGAAATCCGCGTCATATTTCAGGCTCTGCTGATAGAGCGCGTGCAACATCGCGTGGCCGGTACGGTCGGCAGCAGCACAGGTGCGCTGGACCGGAGGCCCCTCGCCCATATTCTGCATATGGCCGCCGAACGGGCGCTGGTAGATCGTGCCGTCTTCGTTGCGCGAGAACGGTACGCCGGCATGTTCGAGTTCGTAAACCGCCTGCGGTGCTTCGCGCACCAGATATTCAATCGCGTCCTGGTCGCCGAGCCAGTCGGAGCCCTTGACCGTGTCATACATATGCCACTGCCAGTGATCGGGCGTGTTGTTGCCCAGTGAAGCGGCAATACCGCCCTGCGCCGCAACCGTGTGCGAGCGAGTCGGGAACACCTTGGTGATACAGGCCGTTTTCAGCCCGGATTCCGCAGCGCCCATGGTCGCGCGCAAGCCGGAACCTCCGGCGCCTACAACAACGGTGTCATAGGTGTGATCGATGATCTTGTAAGCAGGCTGGGTGGAAGTATCAGTCATTATGCGGCCACTCCGGTAAAGGCTATTTTCGCGACCGAGAAAATCCCCAGTGCCGCGCCGCCGATGGCGAAAAAGTTGAGCAGGACGATCAAGCCGAATTTTACGCCATGATCCGGAACATAATCCTCGATCAGGACTTGCAATCCGATACGCAGATGCCAGAAAATGCTGACCAGCATCAATATCATCGGCACGGCGACAAGCGGCGATGACAGCCATTCGATCATCAGTTCATGCCCATATTGCGGCAGCCGGACGAGCGAAAAGACCAGCCACAGGACCAGCAGCAAATTGCTGACCGCGGTGACCCGCTGCACTATCCAGTGATGCGCGCCTTCTTGCGCCGATCCGAGGCCGCGTACCCGGCCGATATTGGTTCCTGAACCCATGTTCCGATTCCTAATCTATAAAATATTCTTGGAAACGATGTAGAGCCACATCGCGCCGGTGGTGAGGATCGCGGCCAGAGGCACGGCAATCGACCACATTCTGTTGGTCTGCAATTCATAGCCGGCGCCAGCGTCCAGCACGAAATGACGCAGCCCGCTATACATATGCTCGAAAAAGGCGAAGCTCATGCCGACCAGAACAATATAGCCAATATAGTACCAGTGGAACCAGCTGAGGAAATAGTCATAGCTCTCCGGACCGGCGGAAATGGCGTAAAGCCACCAGACCAGCAGCGGAACGCCGACAAGCGCCATGCCGTCGCCGGTGACCCGATGGAGAATGGACACCAGCATATGCGGCCCCCATTTATACACCTGCAGATGCGGTGAAAGCGGTCTGTTCGATGCTGAACCTGATACGCCGGACATTATATTCCCCTGAACAATCTCTCCGGGTCGTGCCGGAGTCTTTGAAATCGAACCATTCCCTTAGCGAAAACCACGTATCATGCAAACCGGATGCGCTCTATTTAGACAATTTATTAGTGCAAATATTTGCGATGGGGATGCAAATCATGAAATCTGCATCATCCATGGACGCGCGGACCGAGTGGCTCTAATCAATCCGGCATGAGCAAGATAAAAACCCATATATTGGTGACCGGAGCCAGCCGGGGCATAGGCAAGGCCATCGTCGAATCGCTGGATCGGGACAATGTCACGACCGTCGGCCAGAGCACGACAGGCGAAAATGGCCTGCTCGCGGCTGATTTCTCTCAGGAAGGTTCCGCTGACCGGCTTTGGGAAGAAGCGCTGGACCGGCTCGATGGTCGCATCGACGTGCTGATCAACAATGCCGGTCTGTTCGAACCCAATCCGATCGCGAGCGATGACTGGCTGGAAAGCTGGAACCGGACGATGACCATCAATCTGACCGCTTCAGCCGAATTGTGCCGCCATGCCGTCCTGCATTTCCAACAGCGCGACGTACCGGGCCGGATCATCAACATCGCCAGCCGCGCTGCCTATCGCGGGGACAGCCCGGATCACTGGCATTATGCCGCGTCCAAGGCCGGCATGGTCGCGATGACCAAGACCATCGCCAGAGCCTATGCGAAGAACGAGATACTGGCCTTTGCCCTCTGCCCCGGTTTCACCATGACCGGCATGGCCGAAGATTATCTCGAAAGCCGTGGCGGTGACAAATTGCTCGCCGACATTCCGCTCGGCCGCGTCGCCCAGCCAGAAGAAATCGCCGAAATAGCAAGATGGTGCGCGCTTGAGGCGCCGCCAAGCATGACCGGAGCGGTGCTTGACGCCAATGGCGCGAGCTTTGTCCGATGATCGCCCGCGAGCTTCTCGACACAGCCCCCATCCCCGGCGGCGACGAACTCCGCCTGTTCCGCCGCGAACTCAAGGGCGCAGATGAATATTCGATCATGCTTGGCCGCATCGAACTAATGAACAGCCGGCTCAGCGGATCGGAAGAGGCGTTGGCCACCCTCACCTGCAAACGCCTCGGGGTGAAAAACCCTCGCATATTGATTGGCGGCTACGGCATGGGATTTACCCTGCGCGCCGCTCTGTCGGCTTTGCCACCGCAGGCGCATGTCGAAGTGGTCGAACTAATCCCCGCCATCGTCAAATGGGCGCGGGGGCCAATGGCTGATTTGTCGCAAAAATGTCTGGATGACAGCCGCGTTACCATCACAACCGGCGACGTCTGCGATGTCATCAACAAGGCAGTCCGCGAATATGATGCGATTCTGCTCGATGTCGACAATGGACCGGATGGCCTGACCCATGAAGCCAATGACCGGCTTTACAGCATGACGGGACTGGCCACGGCCAAGAAGGCGCTCCGCTCCAACGGCATTTTGGCAATCTGGTCGAGCGAAGGCGACACAAGATTCACCTCGCGCCTGCACAAATCCGGCTTCGCGGTCGATGTGAACACGGTCCCAGCCCGCAGCAATGGCAAAGGCGCAAAGCATACGATCTGGCTGGCGCAGAACAGCTAGGCGGAGTTCCAGCCATCAGAAGTGAATATCAAACGCCATAAAACTCACCAGACCGGCGATAGCCAGAATTATGCTGCTCGCGGCCAGCGCTGCGACGGCAGAGCGCCCTTTCTTCCAGCCAGCGGTAAAGCCGGCCACGCCGGTCTTGAACAGCATATTGGCCAATACGGTCATCGCCAGCACAAAGCCGGCAAGATTGGATAATATCGTGTCCGGCGGCAGCGCCCCGAGCGTAATTATCGCGGCATCGACGTCAAACGATCCCATGATCAAGACCAGAAAAGCGATCCCGCTGGTGCCGAATTCAGCCTCCGCCCACCGCGCGGCCAGTGACATAGCCGCAACCGTCAGCGCGAAGAAGAAAGCGGGCAGCAAGCGCACAGGATTGCGGGTTTCCACGCTTTCATCCGACTTGGCAGCGCCGCTGCGACGCAGCAGCAATAAACCGATGACCGCCGCGACCAGCGCAGCCGGTGTCAGGATCATCGCCAGCGGCAGAAAGGCAAAACGCGCGAGTATGAAGGTCAGCAGCAATACCCGGACATACATTACCGCCGAGGCCAGCGCGATACCCGCCGACAATGTGCGTCTGTTGCTGTCTTCGCCGCGCAGTCTCTGGGCCAGCGAAGCGGTGACCGCAGTCGAACTATAGGCGCCACCGATGACAGCGGTCACAACCGTGCCGTGCGCCTCGCCAAATATCCGGTTGGCGACATAGCCGGCGAAGGAAAGGCCGGTGACCAATATGACAACAAACCACAATTGTTGCAGGTTGAACGCCTCATAAGGCCCGAAATCGCGGTCCGGCAAAAAAGGAAGAACCGCGAGCGCGATCAGGGCAAAGCGGATCATGACATTGATGTCGGTTGAGCCGAGCTTGCCCAGCAGCCCGTGCAATTCAGACCGCATCGACAGCAGCCCGGTCGTAATCGCCGCTCCGGCCATGGCCAGTGCAGGATAGCCGCTGCCTGCCAGCAGACCGAGACAGAGCGTCAGCAGCGACACCACGAAATTGGTGATGCTCCGCCCGTCCGGCTCGCGGATCGTCCTGGCGTGACTGAACCCCAGCATGATCACTATGCCGGCAAGCAGGATCGCCGCCATGATCAGGTTCAGGCTTTGTGCAATCAGCGCGACAAGACCGCCAAAGCCGGAGATCAGACCGAAGGTGCGTATCCCGGCAACCCGCGCGCCCTTATGCTCGTCACGCATCGTCCATCCGCGCTCGACACCGATCAGCAAGCCCGCCGCCAATGCGATCGCAAGGTCACGGTATATCAGCCACTCGCCAGAGAGTTCCGTCAGCATGGCCAATAGAATTTCCGGATGCGGAGTTCGGATTCTTTTTCGATCATAATATCTTAGTGATGCTCAGGATAAAGATTGCCCATTCGTAATTGCCCTTAGGAAGCCGCAAGGCGAGCTTCGGAAGCATGGTTGTAGCTGGCTAGTGCAGTTGCCCAAAGCAGAAATGCAATTCCATCTTTCTGTCAAAATATCGAAAAAACAGGGTTGGACGCGAGAACAACGGCGATATGCGGCAATATGTACCGCGACGATTTTCCCGTCTCACGACGCTAGCAAAAGGCCGCAAGCTCCGCTAACGGCTCCCCATGCTTAATTTCAGTAATATAACCGTGCGCCTCGGCGGCACTGTGATCCTTGATGGCGCGACCGCTGCGCTGCCCCCCGGCGCGCGCGTCGGCATGATCGGCCGCAATGGCGCGGGCAAGTCGACCCTGATGAAGGTCATTGCAGGATTTCTCGAGCCCGACGACGGCAGTGTCGACATGCCCAAGGACGCACGCATGGGCTATATTGCCCAGGAAGCGCCCGCCGGACAGGATAGTCCGCTGGACACCGTTCTGGCAGCGGACACCGAACGCGCCGCCCTGCTTGAGGAAGCCGAAACAGCAGCCGACCCGCACCGGATCGGCGAAATCCACGAACGGCTGAACATGATCGAAGCGCATAGCGCTCCGGCGCGCGCGGCGAAGATCCTGATCGGACTGGGCTTTGACGAAGCGGCGCAGCAGCAGCCGATGGACAGTTTCTCCGGCGGCTGGCGGATGCGTGTGGCGCTGGCGGCGCTATTATTCTCGCAGCCCGAAGTCCTGCTGCTCGACGAGCCGTCAAACCACCTCGACCTCGAAGCAACCCTGTGGCTGGAGAATTTCCTGACCAGCTATCAGGCCACCATATTGGTGATCAGCCATGAGCGCGATCTGCTCAACAATGTGGTCGACCATATTCTCCATCTGCAGCACGGCACCACGACCCTTTATCCCGGTGGCTATGATGCGTTCGAGAAACAGCGGGCCGAGCGTCAGGCACAGCTTGCTTCCTCGCGCGAAAAACAGATCGCCCAGCGCGATAAGCTGCAATCCTATGTTTCTCGCTGGGGCGCTAAGGCGCATAGCGCGAAACAGGCGCAGAGCCGCGTCAAGGCGCTCGCCCGCATGCAGCCGATTGCAGAAGCGATCGACGATCCCTCGCTGACCTTCCATTTCCCCAGCCCTGCAGAACTGAAACCGCCGCTGATCACGCTGGACGACGCTTCCGTAGGCTATGGCGACAATATAATTCTGTCCGGCCTCAATATGCGGCTCGATCCCGACGATCGTACCGCATTGCTCGGAAGGAACGGCAACGGCAAGACCACGCTCGCGCGGTTGCTCGCCAGCCAGCTCGAACCGAAAAAAGGCTCGATCAACAAATCGGGCAAGCTGACCGTCGGCTATTTCACCCAATATCAGGTCGAGGAACTGGACACCTCGGACACCCCGCTCGAACATATGACCCGCCTGATGAAAGAAGCGAAACCGGGCGCCGTCCGGGCACAGCTGGGACGTTTCGGTTTCTCCGGCGACAAGGCGACGATATTGGTCGGCAAGCTGTCCGGCGGCGAACGCGCCCGTCTGGCTCTGGCGATGATCACCCGCGATGCCCCGCATCTGCTGATTCTCGATGAGCCAACAAACCATCTCGACGTCGACGCCCGCGAAGCCCTTGTGCACGCGCTCAATGAGTATAGCGGTGCCGTCATCCTGGTCAGCCATGACCGCCATATGCTGGAGCTCACCGCCGATCGTCTGGTGATGGTCGACAGCGGCAAGGCAGAGGAATTTTCCGGCACGCTCAAGGATTATACCGATTTCGTCCTCGGCAAGAATCAGCCGGGATCATCGGGCGGCAAGGCCAGCGGCGGCAACCGCAAGGAAGAACGCCGCGCAGCCGCCGAACGGCGCAAGCAACAAGGCGAATTGCGCAAGACCGTCACCGCGTCGGAAAAGCAGATGAAAGTTCTCGGCGAGGAAGTCTCCGCCATCGACCGCGCGATGTTCGATCCCGCGACCGCAGAACCGAAACACGCCGACCTGTCGATGACTGAATTGATGAAGCTCCGCGCCGAAACCCAGGACAAGCTCGACAAGGCCGAAGCCCGCTGGATGGAAGCCAGCGACAAGCTGGAACAGGAAAACGTAAATGCCTGAGCGGTCGCTCCGATGAGCGAAACCTGGAAGGTTTCGATCCCCTGCACCCGCGCCGAAGCACGCGCGCTGGCGGCGGACAACCTGTTCATTTCCTCCAGCGATTCAACGCCCACCATTGTCGCCAGCGAGACCGATGTCAGTCGTCCCGACGAATGGATGATCGACGTCTATTGCCAGGCCGAGCCGGACACCGCGCTGATCGAAAATCTCCTGCAACTGTCGCCATCAGCCAAAGCCGGAAAATTTCAGCCGCTTGTTGAGTTACTCGCCGACGAGGACTGGGTCACGCTCAGCCAGCAGGGCCTCGAGCCGCTGCGCGCCGGACGCTTTCACGTTCATACGTCGAGCGACCAGCCATCCGACAATCCCAAGCTGACCAATATCTGCATCAATGCCGGACAGGCTTTTGGCACCGGCCATCATGAAACCACCATGGGCTGCCTGCAAAGCCTCGATCGGCTCAAGAAAACCGGCCACCGGTTTCGCAATATCGCCGATGTCGGTACCGGCACCGGCCTGCTCGCCTTTGCCGCGCACCATCTGTGGAAAGATGCGAAAATCATCGCCAGCGATATCGATCCGGTCGCGGTGACGGTTACCCATGAAAATAGCGCGCTCAACGCGATTCCGCTGGGCAATCGCCGCAGCCAGATCCGGCTGGTCCAGAGCAATGGCCTCGATCATCCCGCGCTCAAACAGCGCGCGCCGTTCGACCTGATCATCGCCAATATCCTCGCTGGCCCGCTGGTTGCGCTAGCCCCGCAAATCGCTGCCGCGTCCGGCGCCGGGACCGTGCTGCTACTCGCCGGCCTGCTGAGCCGCCAGAAAGCCGAAGTTGTGCGCGCTTATGTCCGCGAGGGCTTTCGCCTCAAGCACACGCAACTCGCCAATGAATGGCCGAGCCTGACACTGGTCAAATCGAAAAAATACGGCTGGGTCCGCAAACCCCACCGCAAGAAGTCGCCGCTGGCCTCGGATTATTTCGGGGAATGTTAGCCGTAGCCCTGCGAAGGACGCAGGCGACGAAAGCTTCGGCGAAGCTTTCTAACGCCGAGCGGCCCATCCAGGACTAGTCCGTCAAAACGCAATTTCGGGAGATGGATAGCTGCCTGCGCAGGTACACGCATAATCACACGACAGTGGCTTCCCCGGCCTGCGACCGCGCATAGGCCTGCGTGCCTTCGGTCAGCACCACGTCACCCTCGAAAATTTCGGCAATCTTGATATCCGGCAGCCCGGCAATCTTGTCATAAAGCGGCTTGAAATCCGTCTCTACCGTCACCCGCAGCAGCTCGTCGAGGCTCGGGATGACGAAATAATTCTGCTGATAATCGTCGATCCGGTACTCGGTGCGCAACACCCGCTCGAGATCGAACATGATCCGGTTGGGACTGGCATCATCCAGCGCAAAGACGCTCTCGCCATAGCTGGAGACAATGCCGGCGCCATAGATGCGCAAGCCCTCGGCTTCCTGGATCAGGCCGAATTCCACGGTATACCAGTAAAGCCGCGCCAGCTGTTTCAATGTCCCGAATTTCAACGCCCGCAACCCGCCGCGGCCATAAGCCGCCATATAGTCGCCGAAGCGCTGGTCCGCGAGCATCGGCACATGGCCGAAGACATCGTGGAAAATATCCGGTTCCTGCAAATAGTCGAGCTGGTCGCGCCGCCGGATGAAATTGCCCGAGACAAAGCGCCGGTTGGCGAGATGGTCGAAAAACACCTCGTCCGGCACCAGACCGGGCACGGCGACAACCTGCCAGCCTGTGGCGTCCATCAAGATCCGGTTGAGCTCCTCAAAATCGGGAATGCCCGGTTGCGACAGCTTCAATATGTCGATGCCGTCGAGAAACGCCTGCGCCGCCCGGCCCGGCAGCATTTTCTGCTGGCGAGCGAACAATATATCCCAGGTCTCGTGGTCTTCCGCCGAATAGGCCTGCCAGTTCTGATCGATCGTCCAGTCCGCATTTGCGTGCGCTGGCGGCTTGTCATAGACATGGGTTTCGGGGGTTTCGGTTTCGGGAGTGTCGAGCATGCGGCATCCTACAGCAGAAAAGGTTTCCATGGCAACTACCGCGATTAAATGGTTGAAACGCAGTGTGGTTGCATCGGGTGCGATCATTGCCGCCTATCTGCTCGCGGCGCTGGCCGGCAGCCTGCTGCCCGCCAATCAGGACTGGCAAAGCCCCGATGACGGCATCGAATTGTTCATCGAGACCAACGGCCTGCACACCGGGATCATCATGCCGATCTGGAGCGATGTCCATGACTGGACGCCGCTCGTCCGCCCCGAACATTTACAAGCCCCCTCGTTTTACGGCAGCCATATCCTGGTTGGCTGGGGCCATGCGGGGGTTTATCGCAATACCCGCGAATGGAGCGACCTGCACGCACGCGACGCGATCAGCGCCGTCTTCGGCAGCGACGATGTGCTTATCCACGTCTATCACCTGAAATATCCACAGGCTTATCCCTTTTACCGCCGCCGCCTGATCGTCAGCGAAGCGGAATATCGGAAAATCGCCACCGCGATCGAAGCGCGGTTCGTCCTCGACGACCATTATCGCTCCCAACCGTCTGCTGGCTATGGCAAGGACGATCTGTTCTACGCGGCGAACGGCCATTACAGCGCCTTCTACACCTGCAACAACTGGACCAGCGACGTCCTGCAACAGGCCGGTATCCGAACCGGGCGCTGGACCCCGTTCCAGGGCGGCGTGATGCGCTGGTTTCCGGAAAGCGCGGAGTGAACGGTAGCTCTTTTACAAGCCTGCGAAGCAATCGAACCACGCCACAGCCTTGTTCAGTCGCCCATTTTATCACTGCAACGCAATGTCAGACCATATTCCTCCAGCCAGTCGGCTTCTGTCGGCAAAAGATATTGCAATGCTTCCGGTAACAAACCGTGCAGCGTATTGGCATGGGCTAATTCGGTGCGCCGGTCGGCAAAGCACAGGTTGGAGCCTGCCTCCGAGACAAAGCGAAGCACCCCCTCCTCGGTTTCCCCGCCTTCATCGGCAAGCGAGATGAACAATGGCGGCCGATCCTGCTTCTCGATGCCAGCCAGACTATGCGACAGGCTCTGGTTATCCCATTGCAGGCTGGGCGACAGGGCCGCATAGCCATCGAACAAGGCTGGCGCGACCGCCCAGGTTTCGGCGACAAAATGACCGGCAGCGCTCTCCCCCGCCAGAAATGCGCGGCCGTCGTCCCTATATTGATCCCTTACCAAGGGCAGAATCGAGGTCGATAACCATTTGCGAAAAGCAGCGCTTTCTCCTGCTGTAGGATAGCGTACCATTTCGGCCTTTGAACCGGTTGGCGGCAGCAACTCGCGCTGACGATCGACGGTTTCGACACCGACGAAGATGACCGGCGCGCTGCGTTGCCAAAGCTGGTTCCAGCGTTCCATGCCCAGGCTCAGGTAAAAATCCTGCTGCAATCCGCCATCAAGCATGATCAATATGGGATAAGCCTTGTCGCTATTGTCATAATCGGCTGGCAGCACAACATTCACACGTCGTTCGACCCCATGGGTCGAGACCAGATAGGAGGTTCCTATCGTCAGTGGTTCGGACGGGATGCTATCCCGTGCGTGCAAAGGTGAAAGACCTACTATAGAAAGCGCCATGGCTATCGCTAGAAATTTCAACGCCAATCCCTTTCAACAATCGCTGAGGACAGTTCTCGCAACCGCCTAACCCGCCGCGGCCACAATCTCCGCCCAAGCCGCTTCGTCTATCACCTCAATCCCCAGCTCAGCCGCCTTCTTCGCTTTCGATCCCGCACCCGGTCCGGCGACCACCAGATCGGTTTTCGCACTGACCGAACCGGAGGCCTTGGCGCCGAGAGCCTCGGCCTGCGCCTTGGCTTCGTCGCGGCTCATGGTTTCCAGCTTGCCGGTGAAGACGACCGTTTTCCCGGCCACCGCGCTATCACGGGTTTCGACGATATAATCCGGCGGTGAGACTTCGCCGAGCAGATCTTCCCAGACGGCGCGGTTATGCGGTTCGTGGAAGAAATCGGCCAACGCCTCCGCCACGGTCGGACCCACGCCATCGATCGAGATGATTTCCGCCCAGGCAGCATCACCGGCTTCATCAGTCTTGTGCCGCGGTCCGTTCTTGTCGAGCGAAGTCGAGACACCTGCCCCAGCCTCCCCGTCTCTCGACTGCGCTCGCGACAAACGGTATTTTTCCGACCCTTGCGCAATCTCCGCAATTTCGCGCAAACGCGGCAGCGTCCTGAAATTCTTCAGGAGATCCTTTGCCGTCACAGTTCCAATATGCCTTATCCCCAGCCCGAACAGCAATCTTGCCGCATCCGGATGCCGTTTCTTTTCCACAGCCGCCAACAGATTATCCACAGACTTGTCCTGCCAGCCCTCGCGCGCCAGTATCTCGTCCCGATGCTCGTGCAGGCGGAAAATATCGGCGGGGCTTTCAAGCCAGCCTGCTTCGATAAACTCGGCAATGCTCTTCTCGCCCAGCCCGTCAATATCGAGCGCAACCCGCGAGACAAAATGCGCCAGTCGCTGGAAGCGTTGCGCAGGACAGATCAGCCCGCCGGTGCAGCGCACATCAACCTCGCCTTCCTCGGCGACGGCTTCGCTGCCGCATTCGGGGCAGTGATCCGGAAAATGATAATGCTCGCGTTTCTCGTCGCGGGTGAGGTTCTCGACCACCTGCGGGATCACGTCCCCTGCCCGCTGGATCACCACCCGGTCACCCGGGCGCACGCCAAGCCGCTCGACTTCATCGCGGTTGTGCAGCGTCACATTGGAAACCACCACGCCGCCGACCGTCACCGGCTTCAGTCGGCCAACCGGGGTCAGCTTGCCCGTGCGTCCGACCTGGATATCAATGCTCTCCAACGTCGTCTGCGCCTGTTCCGCCGGAAATTTATGCGCCAATGCCCAGCGCGGCGCCTTGGCGACAAAGCCGAGCCGCTGCTGCCAGTCAAGCCGGTCGACCTTGTAAACCACGCCATCGATATCATAAGGCAAGTCCGCCCGCTCCGCCTCGATATGGCGATAATGGGCGAGCATGTCGTCGAGTGTTTCAAACCGTTTCATTAGTGGCGATACCGGCACCCCCCAGCTTTCGATCGCCTTCATGACGTCAAACGCCGTCTCGCCCGGTACTTCGCTATGCACGCCCCAGCCATGCGCCCAGAATTTCAGCGGCCGCTTGGCGGTGATATTCGCGTCCTTCTGGCGCAAGGAACCGGCAGCGGCATTGCGCGGATTGGCGAACTGGCGGATTTTCTCCGGATCAAAGTCAATGCCCTTGGCCTCCGCATCGGCCCTGCCCTCGTCCATCAGCCGCTCGTTGAGCCCGGCAAAATCGGACTTGGCCATGTAAACTTCACCACGGATCTCGAAAAGGTCGGGAACTGTGTGCTCCTGCGAAGGCAGGAGCCCATCTCCCGCTCGCGCCTCGGCAGCACCATCGGGAGATGGATCCCCGCCTTCGCGGGGAAACAAGGTCGCCGGAATATCCGAAATCATCCGCACATTGGCGGTAACATCCTCACCAACCTGCCCGTCCCCACGCGTCGCCGCCAGAACCAGCTCGCCCTTTTCATAGCGCAGCGAACAGGACAACCCGTCAATCTTGTCCTCCGCCGTCACCGCCACCGGCGCGCCCTCGTCCAGATTCAAGAACCGCCGCACCCGCGCCAGCCATTCGGCGATATCCTCGTCGGAAAAGCCGTTGTCGAGGCTCATCATCCGTTGTTCGTGTTTTACCTTGGACAGAGGCGAAGCCGCCACCGCCGCCCCGACCAGCCTGTTCGGACTATTTTCCCGCACCAGATGCGGAAAGGCCTCCTCCAACTCGTTATTCCGCCGCACCAGCGCATCATAATCCGCATCGGAAATTTCCGGCGTGTCTTCGGCGTGGTAGAGCTTGTTATGCTTGGCGATCGTCCGCGCGAGACGCATCAGTTCGTTCGCAGCATCTGCTTCGGAAGGAATATTACTAGTCATTTGCAGATGATGACACAGATTCTATTTCGGCTTTGAGAGTATCCCATTCACGCTTCAATATTTTTTGTGAAACGTGGATGAACTTAGGAGACGCGCCATATTTCTCTTCAACACTTTTATTCAAAAGATCATAGAGGCAGTCATTCAAATCTTCATAATTTTCATCTTCTGGATTCATCCTCAGTTGAATCCGGGCCATCAAGTCATAAAAATCCAAGTTCTTTGAGTGATCTGCTGAAGGTGTTACACCTATAGAATTGATTTTGGCCATGTCCGTACGGAGATCATTTATCCAATTCTGTCGAAATTCTGCGAGTTTTACATTAGATTGAAGATTTGCTCTCAATTTTTCATTTTGCTTGGAAATCTCAGCAGCTAACGATGCATTTTCTCTTGAGATACTGGCAGCCAACGAAGCGTTTTCTGCGGAAATGGAAGCGGCCAAAGTGGCATTTTTCCTTGAAATAAAATGGCCTATCAAACTAACTATTGACGCCACCAGAGCGGCAACCAAAGAACTAGCGAGTATCGTCTCCCAATTCATCAAACCCCCTCCAGCAACCGATCCGCCTGCGCTCTCGCCTCGTCGGTCACATCGGCACCCGACAGCATCCGCGCAATCTCCTGCCGCCGTCCTTCATCGTCCAGCGCGCTGACATCGGTGCGCGATACGGTGCCGCTGAGCGACTTGTTGATCAGCATATGCGCGTCACCCTTGGAAGCAACCTGCGGGCTATGGGTCACGACCAGCAGTTGCGCACCCTTTGACAGTCGCGACAGCCGGTCGCCGATCGCCGAGGCCACCGCGCCACCGACGCCGCGGTCGACTTCGTCAAAAATGATGGTTTTCAGGCCATATTCTTCGGCCAATGCGACCTTTAAGGCGAGAATGAACCGGGAAAGTTCACCACCTGACGCAATTTTGCCTAGAGGGGCCAGTGGCGCGCCGGGGTTTGTCGAGATCAGAAACTCGATCCGGTCCATTCCGCTTTTATTCCAATGCTCTTCAGGTAATAGTTCAAGCAAAGTCTCAAATCTCGCCGCGTCCAGTTTGAGCGGTGCCAATTCTCCGGCCACCGCTTTGTCGAGCGCCTTCGCCGCCTTGCTCCGCTTGGACCGCAGGCTTTCCGCCGCCGCAATATAGGATTGCTTCGCCCGGACTAAAGATGCTTCCAATTCTTCCAGTGACCGACCGCCGTCGCTGATCGCCGCCAGCATGTTCTGCAGGTCATCCAGCAGATCCGACAACCTGTCGGGTTCCACCCGATGCTTGCGCGCCAGGCCCCTCAGATCGAACAGGCGGGTCTCCATATCATCGAGTCGCTGCGGGTCGAAACTCAGTGCAGCCGCCGCATCATTTAGCTTTTCCTCGGCTTCGCTGGCATCGATAATCGACCGGTCCAGCGACTCCAGCGCCTCCTTGAGCAAGGGATGATCGTCGGCAATCATATCAAGTCGTCGTGCCGCAGACCGGAGCGAGGCCAGCCCGCCGTTGGAGCCGTCAAAGGCCGCACGAATCGCTTCGAGATCGCCGGTCAGTTTCTCGCCCTTCATCATCGTTGCCCGGTCCAGCGCCAGTTCCTGTTCTTCGCCCGGTTGCGGTGCGAATTTGGAAAGTTCTGCTACGCTATGTTCGAGATATTCCCGGTCGTTTTCCGCAGCTTCCTGGTCCTGCTTTGCTTGTTCCAGCGCCGTTTTCGCGGTCTGCCAGGCTTCATAAGCCACGCCCACGGAATTGCCTTCAACACCGGCAAAAGCATCCAGCAACGCCCGATGCCCCTTGGGATTGATCAAACCGCGATCATCATGCTGACCATGAATTTCAATCAGTTGCCCGCCCACAGTGCGGAGCAAGGTCGCCGAACAGGGCTGGTCATTGATGAAGGCGCGGCTGCCGCCATCAGCCTTGACCGATCGCTTGATGATCAGCGGCTCGCCGGGTTCGATTTCAATATCATTTTCAGCCAGAGTAGCAGCCAGCTTGCTGCCTTCAGCGGGCGCTTCAAAACTGGCTGTGACTTGCGCTTTTCCGGTACCCTGGCGGACCAGACCGCTATCCGCTCTGTTGCCGAGCGCCAGCCCGAGACTGTCGAGCAGGATCGATTTACCGGCACCGGTCTCGCCGGTCAGCACCGTAAGACCCGACCCGAATTCCAGGTCGAGCGCTTCGATCAGTACAATATCACGGATGGAAAGGGACTGCAGCACAGGTCCCTCTTAAAACACGTTTACCTTGGCTGCAACGCATTGCAGCGACATATGATCTTATGTCGCATCATGTTTGTTGATCAGGTCATAAGCGCGCTCATACCATTTGGTGCCAGGATAGTTCGCGCCCAGCACAGCGGCCGTTTTCTTGGCCTCCACCGGGACACCCAGCGCCAGATAGGATTCGGTGAGCCGCATCAGCGCTTCCGGAGCATGGGTGGTGGTTTCATATTTCTCGATCACCGTCCGGAAACGAATCGTGGCGGCCAGCCACTTGCCGCGACGCTGGTAAAAGCGACCGATTTCCATTTCCTTGCCAGCCAGATGGTCATTGACCAGATCGATTTTCAGCTGGGCATCTGCGGCATAGCGGGAATTGGGATAGCGACGGGCAACCTCGCCGAGAGTCGCCAGCGCCTGTTCGGTGATCTTCTGGTCGCGGGTCACATCGCCGATCTGCTCGTAATAGCAGAGCGCAATCAGATAATAAGCGTAAGCCGCGTCCTTGTTACCCGGATGGATTGACAGGAAACGGCGAGCCGATTCCGTCGCCTTGTTGTAATCGCCCGAGAGATAATAGCTGAACGCGCTCATCTGCTGCGCGCGGCGGGCCCAGGGGGAATAGGGATGCTGGCGCTCGACTTCGTCGAACAGCGCAGCGGCAATCTTGTACTGCCCGCGGTCAAGCCGGTCTTTTGCAGCATTGTACAGCGTGTCGACATCGCGAGCGACATAACGGGTGTCGGCACCGCGACCGCTACCGCCGCCACCAAGCATTGCACAACCGGAAAGCGCCGTGGCGGAGAGACCTATAACGGCCCATTTGAGAATGTGTTTTGTCATATGGCAGACCTCTTAACCGCTTGTTTTCATCCAGCCAAGAACAAAGCAAAAAAAGCCGCTGGAGCAGAGTGACACTCCCTGTTCGGTCGCAGCTTTACTGGACATTAATCTGGCGAATTTGGCGAAAATATTCCGGACAAAGAAAAGGGCCCGAATCGCTCCGGGCCCCTTGCTGTTTGATTTTGTGAAAATCTAGTCTTCGGTGATCGAGGCAGGCAATGGAATATCGCCGCCGCCCTCTTTCGGACCGTCATTGTTCCGGCCACGTCCGCCGCCATCACGGCCACGTCCACCACCATCGCGTCCGCGACCACCGCCATCACGGCGTGGGCCACCACGAGGCTTGTCACCGCGTGGTTCGCGAGCAGGGCGCGTGTCTTCGAGTTCTTCACCAGTTTCCTGATTAACAACCCGCATCGACAGGCGAACCTTGCCGCGCTGATCGATTTCTAGGACCTTGACCTTGACTTCCTGGCCTTCGCTAAGTTCGTCAGAGACTTTCTCGACGCGCTCATTCTTGATTTCGGAAACGTGGACGAGACCGTCCTTGCCACCCATGAAGTTCACGAATGCGCCAAAGTCGACCAGGTTCACAACCTTGCCGTCATAGACTTTACCGACTTCGGCTTCTTCAACAATGCCCTTGATCCATGCAATTGCCGCATCAATCTGGGATTTGTCGGAAGAAGAAACCTTGATCAGGCCTTCGTCGTCGATGTCGACCTTCGCGCCGGTTTCAGCAACGATTTCGCGGATCACTTTACCGCCGGTACCGATTACGTCGCGGATCTTCTCTTTGTTGATCTGCAAGGTTTCGATGCGCGGAGCATGTTCGGACATTTCAGTACGGGTGCCGCTAAGCGCTTTGCTCATTTCGCCGAGGATATGAGCACGACCGCCACTGGCCTGTTCCAGAGCAGACTTCATGATTTCCTGCGTAATGCCGGCTACCTTGATGTCCATCTGCAAGGACGTGATACCCTTTTCGGTACCCGCAACCTTGAAGTCCATATCGCCGAGATGATCTTCGTCGCCGAGAATGTCGGAAAGAACCGCAAATTCTTCGCCTTCGAGGATCAGGCCCATCGCAATACCGGAAACCGGACGCGCCAGAGGCACACCAGCATCCATCATCGCAAGCGAACCGCCACAAACGGTCGCCATCGAGGACGAACCGTTGGACTCGGTGATGTCCGAGAGAACGCGGATCGTGTACGGGAATTCTTCCACTGTCGGCAATACCGGACGGAGCGCGCGGAATGCGAGCTTACCATGGCCGGTTTCGCGGCGGCTGGTAAATCCGAAACGTCCAACTTCTCCAACCGAATAAGGAGGGAAGTTATAGTGCAGCATGAAGTTGGTGTAGCTCAGACCGTCAAGACCGTCGATCATCTGCTCGGCGTCTTTGGTGCCCAAAGTCGTGGTCACGATTGCCTGTGTTTCACCGCGGGTGAAGAGCGCCGATCCGTGGGTCCGTGGCAGCAAGCCGACCATGGCTTCGATCGGGCGAACCTGATCGAGCTTACGACCGTCGATGCGGGTACCGTCCTTGATGATGGCGCCACGAACGATTTCAGCTTCCAGCTTCTTGACCATCTTGCCGGCGGTCATCTGGGTCTGGCCGTCTGCATCGGCATATTTTTCTTTGGCTTTGTCGCGAACCGCGTTCAGCGCGTTGCTACGCTCTGATTTGTCGGTTTTCTTGTAAGCCGCAGCAATATCTTTTCCGACCAGCTTGCGCAGTTCGTCCTTGATGTCGCTATTGTCGTCACCGGCATCAAGCTTCCAGGGCTCTTTCGCAGCCTGTTCAGCCAGATCGATGATCAGGCCAGCAACCTGCTTGGACGCGTCATGGGCGAATTGCACAGCACCGAGCATGACTTCTTCGGAAAGCTCTTGCGCTTCCGATTCAACCATCATTACAGCGCCCATCGTTCCGGCAACAACCAGATCGAGTTCGCCTTCAGCAACTTCTTCCATGCTTGGGTTCAGCTGATATTCGCCTTCTTTGTAGCCGACACGAGCCGCGCCAATCGGGCCCATGAACGGAACGCCGGAGATGGTCAGCGCAGCAGAAGCTGCAACCATGGCGAGGATATCGGGCTCGTTGATGCCGTCATAGCTCATCACCTGACAGATCACGTTGATTTCGTTGTAGAAACCTTCTGGGAACAAAGGACGGCAAGGACGGTCAATCAAACGCGATGTCAGCGTTTCTTTTTCCGTCGCACGGCCTTCGCGCTTGAAGAAACCGCCCGGAATACGACCGGCGGCTGAGAATTTTTCCTGATAGTGAACGGTGAGCGGGAAGAAGTCCTGCCCTTCGCGCACGGATTTGGCGGCGGTAACTGCGCACAGCACAACCGTTTCACCGAGGGTCGCGAGTACTGCGCCATCAGCCTGACGGGCAATACGGCCCGTTTCGAGGGTGAGGGTCTGTCCGCCCCACTCCATTTCAACTTTTTTGATATCAAACATTCGTATTTTCCTTTGTCCCGCTTGCCCTATGCAGTGCGGGGGCTTTCTTGTGTCCAGCAATCCGGCTGAACAGCGGTTCGGGGCCATTTGTGCCCTGTCGAAAGATATCGCTGCCTTATTGCCGCGATACCCAATGCAAAAGCGGCCCCCGCTTGGGAGCCGCTTTCAAAACTCTTATTTCCGGAGACCAAGGTCCTTGATCAGCTTGGCATAACGCTCAACGTCTTTCTTGCGAAGATAGTCGAGCAGGCTGCGCCGCTTGTTGACCATCATCAGCAATCCGCGACGGGAGTGGTTATCCTTGTGATGGCCTTTGAAATGCTCGGTAAGGTTCACGATGCGCTCGGTGAGCACTGCAACCTGAACTTCCGGGGAACCGGTATCGCCCTTTGTCTGGCCGAATTTGGCAATCAGTTCCTGTTTTTTTTCTGCGGTAATCGTCATATATTTTTCCTTCGAACATCATTCACATATTGAACCCGCGAACCACCTTGACGGTACCATCAACAAGCTCGGCCAGCGCAACCGGAGAACCTTGGTTCTCTGTCGCCAGAAAAAGCCCGTTGAGTGCGGGGTTCCCGATCATTTCCTGTTCGTCCAGCGTCATGCCTTGCCGAAGCAGTTTTGCCTGATCAGGAGTGAGGTCAAAAGCCGGGATGTCGTCCAGCCCTGCCTCAAGCGGCAAAAGATAGTCTGTAATGTCCGCGCCCTTACCGATTTCGTTGAGATTGTCCAGCGAAATCGCCTGTTTCAGCGTGAAGGGACCGGCCTTGGCCCTCCTTAACATGGTGACATGGCCGACGGTGTGCAAGGCGCGCGCAATGTCGCGGGCGAGCGAGCGGATATAAGTGCCTTTGGAGACGGTGGCCGTGAGGGTGATTTCATCTAATGGCCCGTCACCCCGGCGAAGGCCGGGGCCGTTTGCCTCGGGCAGTTCGCTATGCGGCCCGAGGTCCCCGCCTTCGCGGGGATGACGAACTGCAAGAGAATATATCGTCACCCCCCGCAGCTTCATCTCGACCTCAACCCCTGCCCGCGCCAGATCATAAGCCCGCTTGCCATCAATCTTCAGCGCCGAATATTTCGGTGGTATCTGTTCAATCGGCCCGGTAAATTGCGGCAGTACGGCTTCAATGTCAGCCAGGGAAGGCCGGTGGTCGGACGTCTCGGTCACAGCCCCTTCGACATCGAGCGTTTCTGTCTCGCTGCCGAAACCGATCGTAAATTCATAAATTTTGGTTGCATCCAGCATCCGCCCGCACAGCTTGGTCGCCTCGCCGATCGCGATCGGCAAAACCCCGGTCGCCAGCGGATCCAGCGTTCCGCCATGGCCGACTTTCAGCTTGTTCTTGCCCTTACCGAGCAAGCCGGCCTCGCGCAAATTCCGCTTCACCGCCCCGACAGCCTGCGTCGAGCCAAGTTCGAGCGGCTTATCGAGGATGATCCAGCCATGGGGTTTTTCCATCGTCAATCTATATCCTGTCTGAAAAAACTAGTTTCTATCGGGATCAAAAGCGAAACCATCGCCGATATCATCGAAAAGGATCAGCGGCTTGCGACTGATCCTGCTCCACACTTCAGGAACATGATCATCTTCAATACTTCCGGTTTCGGTTTTCTTGCGCCGCGTCAGATAATTGATGCTGACAATATTCAATGCTCCGGACCCACGGTGCACATGATGATTGTCATAGCCGATCAGCCCCAGTTGCGCACCCTTCAGCCGAAAGGAAAATGTCCGGTTGAACGTGTCCCAGGTCCCGGCGCTGGCCCAGAAACTGATATTCAACCGCATGACGCCCTTGTCGATAGTCAGCGAACCATCGGAGGCGTTGTCAATCGGATCATCGATCATCGCGCCGCCGGTAACGGGGATGATCTGGTCGTTCTGAGCGACCCGTAAATATCCGCCACCCGCTTGCGTTAACGCCACCACGATTGTGCGCGGGTTACCGTCATATCGTTCTGTGCCCAAACCATTGCCTTCGATGAACAGTTTCGGGTCATTCTGCCGGATGATAAGCGCCAGATCCGCTAGGCCGTCTTTATCCAGGTCGCCCTCGACGGATTTCTCCAGATACCAGCCATCGGGAACAAATCCTTCAGCTGAGGCAGAATTCAACGGAATGGAAGCAGCGCCGGATTGATCCCCGACATCAACACATGCAATGCTTGCTGTATTTGCCAGCAACAACGCCGGGGCAAGGATCAGAAGCCTCATCTTCACCGACTCCATTCTTCCTTGAGCAACCCGAAAACCGCAGTATCCCGGATGTAACCCGTCCAGGTAATCCGGTTCTTGCGCAGCGTTCCTTCATGTGTAGCGCCGAGTTTCAGCACCGCTGCCATCGAGCGTTTGTTGCGGGTATCGACACGAAATTCAATCCGGGTGAAGCCATTGTCAAAGGCGTGATCGATCATCAACTTTTTCATGATGTCGTTGAAACCGCTGCCCCTCACTGACGGCGCGATATAGGTACCGCCGATTTCGACCACGCCGAATGGATCTGGATTGATGTAGTTAGTCATGCCAACAACCCTGCCGGTTTCGCTTTTGATCACCGCAAAGCGCACCCAGTTGGTAGTATCGTGAAAGGCCTCTATTGCCTTGTCGAAATTCTCGTCGAGCATGGAAACGGGATAGATGTCCCATATATCCTGATCTTCAGCGCAAGCCGCGCGCAGCGGTTCCAGATGATGCTCGGCCAGCGGTTCGACGCGGACCGGCCCCTGTTCCAGCGTTGCGGATAGTTCAACCATTCAGCCGCTCCCGAAAATGCTTTCGGCACAGCGCAATGTAGTTTTCATTGCCGCCAATTTCCGTTTGTGCCCCGGCAGCGATGGCTCTGCCCGCTTCATCAATGCGCAGATTCATTGTCGCCTTCCGCCCGCATTCGCACACGGCTTTCAGCTCGACCAGACTGTCGGCAAGGCCCAGAAGCTTAGCCGATCCCGGGAATAGATTGCCCTGAAAATCCGTCCGCAGGCCATAGCAGAGCACCGGGATTCCAGCTTCATCCGCCAATCGCGCCAGTTGCCAAACTTGTCCTTCGGTCAGAAACTGGGCTTCGTCGATCATCACGCAGGCCAGCTTGCCTTCATCCTGCTCGGTGCTGACTGCGGCAAACAGATCCGTATCCTCGCCAAAGCGATGCGCATCCGCATGCAGGCCGATCCGGGAAGCAATGGCGCCAAAGCTCGCGCGATTGTCGATCGCTGCGGTCCACAGCATCACCTTCATCCCGCGCTCGCCATAGTTGAACGCCGCCTGCAGCAGATTGCTCGACTTGCCAGCGTTCATCGAGGCATAATAGAAATAGAGTTTGGCCATAGGCTCCGCTTAATAACCGTTCGTGCTGAGCCTGTCGAAGCACTTTTGCGTCCTGAAACCCTCCTTCGACAAGCTCAGGACGAACGGATCTAGTCTTCGTCAGCCTCTTTCGACAAATCCTGCGCAACCTTGGGATTGCTGAGCAGGCTCTCGATATGCTCGGCGGTATCAAAGCTCTCGTCCGCCAGAAATTTCAGCTTGGCCGCATATTTCATCTGCACCCGCTTCGCGACTTCCTTCTGGAAAAACGCGGTGTTGGTTTTCAGCGCCTTCAGCACGTCCGCTTCGTTCGCACCAAGCAACGGCTTCACGAACACCGTAGCGTGGCGCAAATCCGGAGACATGCGCACTTCGGTGACGCTGACACTATGCGATGTCAGCACCGCATCATGCACTTCGCCGCGCGTCAGCAGTTCCGACAGGATATGCCGGACCTGCTCGCCGACGCGCAGCAAGCGGACCGATCGGCCTTCGGGAGACGTGTCATTATATTTTGCCACAATTATTAAGCCTCAAATTCGTCATCCTGAACCCGGTTCAGCATCCAAGAAGGACAAGCACGAACTACGTGCCCATCCCCGCTGGATCCCGGATCAAATCCGGGATGACGATTGCATTAAAGAACCCGTTCTTTCTCCGTGACCTGGAAGACTTCGAGCATATCGCCTGGCTTGATATCGTTGGTATCTTCCAGAACGGCACCACATTCCATGCCGGCGCGGACTTCCTCGACATCGTCCTTGAAGCGGCGCAGCGACGCGATGGTCGTTGCACTGACAATGACATCGTCGCGGGTAAGACGGGCGAACAGGCCTTTGCGCAAGGAACCTTCGGTAACCAGCAAGCCGGCTGCCTTGTCTTTCTTGCCCGACTTGAACACGTCCTTGACTTCCGCACGACCGACCACATTCTCGATCTTCTCTGGGCCGAGTTCACCGGCCATTTCGGCACGGATATCGTCGGTCAGATCATAGATGATATCGAAATATTTGAAGCGGACCCCATCGCGCTTGGCGATTTCACGCGCCTTGGCATTGGGACGAACATTGAACCCGATGATCGGTGCCTTGCTGGCTCCGGCCAGAGTAACGTCCGATTCCGTGATCGCTCCGACACCGCTGTGCAAGATCCGCACCTTGATGTCGTCGTTCGAAATCTTGTTCAGCGCCTGAACGATAGCTTCGGTAGAACCCTGAACATCGGCCTTGACCAGTACCGGGAATTCCACTGCGCTATTCGCCGCTGCAGAGAACATATTCTCGAGGCTGGTCGGTGCCTGTGTGGTCCGTTTCAGCTTCTGCTGTTCCGCACGATAGGCTGCAACTTCGCGGGCACGGCCTTCATTCTCGACCACGGTCAGCTTGTCGCCAGCGGATGGAACACCGGAGATACCCAGCACTTCAACCGGCATGGAAGGTCCAGCTTCCTTGACCTGCTTGCCCTTGTCATCGATCATCGCCCGGACCTTACCGGTCTGCGAACCGACGACGAAGACATCGCCGCGTTTCAATGTACCGCGTTCGATCAGCACAGTCGCAACAGGACCGCGACCGACATCAAGCTTCGCTTCCACAACCGTACCTTCGGCAGGACGGTCAGGACGCGCTTTCAGTTCCAGCAATTCGGCCTGAACGTGAATCTTGTCCATCAGTTCGTCGAGGCCGATTTTCTTGAGCGCGGAGACTTCGGCGTCGAGCACGTCGCCCGACATTTCTTCGACGATCACTTCATGCTCGAGCAGACGGGTGCGGACCGTTGTCGGGTCAGCGCCTTCCTTGTCGATCTTGTTGATCGCGACAATCATCGGCACGCCAGCGGCCTTGGTGTGGTTGATCGCTTCGATTGTCTGCGGCATAAGGCCGTCATCGGCAGCCACCACCAAAATCACGATATCCGTGACATTGGCGCCGCGCATCCGCATGTCGGTAAACGCTTCATGGCCAGGCGTATCAAGGAAAGTCACCTTGTCGCCATTTTTCATGGTGACCTGATAAGCACCGATATGCTGCGTAATGCCGCCAGCTTCGCCCGCAACCACATCGGTTCCGCGCAACGCATCGAGCAACGAGGTCTTGCCGTGATCGACGTGGCCCATGATCGTCACAACCGGAGCACGCGGCTTCTGCGTTTCTTCCGGATCGACATCGGCCTGGGTGTTGATTTCAACATCGGCCTCGGAAACACGCTGGATGTTGTGACCGAATTCCTCGACCAGCAATTCTGCGGTATCCTGATCAATCGTCTGGTTGACGGTGACCATCGAACCCATGTTGAACAGGGATTTGACCAGTTGCGCACCCTTTTCACCCATACGTTTGGCCAGTTCCTGTACGGTAATGGCGTCCGGCACGATGACATCGCGGATCTGCTTTTCCCGCGGTTCGCTTGGGCGCCCTGACCGCATGGACCGTTTTTCTTTTTCGCGTGCGCGTTTCAACGCTGCCAGCGAGCGTGCCCGCGCAGCACCATCTTCGCCGCGCAAGGCGCGGTTGACGGTGAGCTTGCCCGATTGACGACGATCGTTGCGGTCGTCGCGTCCAGCTTTCTGCTTTTCTTTTTCCGGCTTCGGCCGTTTT
This sequence comes from Parasphingorhabdus sp. NYA22, assembly GCF_976973735.1. NCBI lineage: Bacteria > Pseudomonadati > Pseudomonadota > Alphaproteobacteria > Sphingomonadales > Sphingorhabdaceae > Parasphingorhabdus > Parasphingorhabdus sp. NYA22. The sequence continues at coordinate 2,375,030 of NZ_OZ333477.1, forward strand.
GGTGCTTCTACTGGCGTAAATTTGCGTGCCGGTGGCCGCGCAGTACCCGTTGCGGCAGGTGTTGCCGCAGTGGTTGCTTCCACCGCAGGGGTTTCAGCGGCAGCTTCAGCCGGCGCTTCAGCAACGGCTTTTTCCGCAGCAGCGATTTCTTCCTGTGCCTTGCGCGCCTGCTCTTCTTCGGCCTTGCGCTTGTCTTCAGTCCGCTTCTTCTCGTCTGCGGTCTGCTCTTTCTTTTCGCGCGTATCGCGTTTGCGAGCTTCCTGCATCGCATCCAGACGCGCTTCTTCTGCCTCACGCAGCAGTTTCGCCTGCAACTCTTGGCGAGTCAGGCCGTCATTCGCCTTGGGCGCAGCCGGCTGCTTTTTCGGAGCAGGTTTTGGAGCCGGAGCCGCTACCGGAGCGGGCGCAGGCGTTTCCTTAACGACTTCCTTCACCGCTTCCACGGCGCCAGGCTTGCCAACCAGCTTTTTGCGTTTGACTTCGACCACAACCTTGTTGGTGCGTCCGTGGCTGAACGTCTGTTTGACTTCGCCGGGTTCAACCGAACGCTTCAACCCAAGGGGTTTGCGTGCAGGTTTTGGCGTATCTTTTGTATCTTCACTCATCGAACAGACTTAATCCTTAAAATAGTAATTACTGCAATATCTTATCCAGCTTTTCTCGACCGGATCACGCAACTTTCTTTTCGGCATCATCATCAACTTTATCAGAACCGATAAAGTGTAGCCATCTCTTCAGGCTGTGCGAAATCCGCCCCGCTGCGCGCTTGTCGGTAATACCGATATGCACCACATTCTGGCGGCCCAATGCCACAGAAAGCCCCTGCCGGTCCACCGGCAATATCAGACCACGAATATTTTCGCCTTCCCGGTCGCTACCAACCCGCCATGCCTGATCCAATTTGGCGCAGCCATCGCGTCCGGCATCGGACGAGTGGAGCAGCATATTGAGATCGCCCTGGCGTGCGGCCGTTTCGATCTTTTCGGAACCGGTCAGCAACGTTCCGCCCCGCGCCTCCAGACCCAGTCGGTCCAATGTGGAGCGTTCGAGCGCTGTTTCAAGCTGCTCGGGAAGATTGTCGGGAATATCGAGCTGACCGGTTTTAAACGCTCTTGCCAGCGCGCCCTTCAGCTGACCTTTGGCCTGCGCCGCTTCCAGCGCGGCACGATCAACGCCAATCCATGCACCGTGACCCGGCGCTTTCGCGCGGACGTCAGGTGCAATTTGCCCAGCGGGCCCCATCGCAAGACGCATCAATTCCTCCTGGGGAAGACTTTCCCCAGTCAAAATGCATTTACGATATGGCGCTTGATCTAGAGGTTTAGACCGCGTCTCATTGGGGAGATTCCGCATCTGCGTCCTCCCCGGTTTCTTCGACAGCAGCAGCTGCTGGCTCGTCTTCATCTTCAAACCAGTGCGCACGCGCGGCCATGATGATCTCGTTGCCCTGCTCTTCGGTCAGGCCATATTTGGCCAAGACGCCATCGGGCTCGGGCTTGCGGTTGTCATTGCGACGGCGCGGCTCCGATTTCCGCTTCAGAACAAGTTCGTCAGTCGCGAGATCGGCAACATCGTCGAGCGTTTTGAGACCTGCTTCACCCAGCGTCACCAGCATGGCTTCGGTCAGATGGGGCAATTCAGCAATAGCGTCCTCAACGCCCAGTTCGGTGCGTTTTTCACGCGCCGCCGCTTCGCGCCGTTCCAGCGCCTCGAGGGCACGGTTCTGCAGTTCGGCTGCCAGTTCTTCGTCAAAGCCTTCGATGTTGGAAATTTCTTCCGGGGCAACATAGGCAACTTCTTCCAGCTCGCTAAAGCCTTCGGCCACCAGTAATTGCGACAATGTTTCGTCAACATCCAGGTCTTCCTGGAACATCTCGGTCCGGGCGGCAAATTCAGCCTGGCGTTTTTCGCTCGAGTCCGCTTCGGTCATGATGTCGATGGCAAGGCCGGTAAGCTGCGAAGCCAAGCGGACATTCTGGCCACGACGACCAATGGCAAGGCTGAGCTGATCGTCAGGAACGACGACTTCAATGCGACCTTCTTCCTCGTCGATAACCACACGGCTCACGGTAGCGGGCTGCAAGGCATTGACGACGAATGTCGCGATATCTTCCGACCATGGGATGATGTCGATTTTCTCGCCCTGCATTTCCTGAACGACAGCCTGTACGCGGCTACCCTTCATACCGACGCATGCGCCGACCGGATCGATTGAGCTATCGTGGCTGATCACACCGATCTTGGCGCGAGAGCCAGGATCGCGGGCAGCAGCCTTGATTTCGATGATCCCGTCGTAAATCTCCGGGACTTCCTGAGCAAAAAGATGCTTCATGAAATCCGGATGGGCGCGAGATAGAAAAATCTGCGGCCCACGGTTTTCGCGGCGTACGTCGAGGATCAGCGAGCGAACACGATCACCAACCCGGGCGGCTTCGCGCGGAATTTGCTGGTCGCGGCGGATCACGCCTTCTGCGCGACCCAGATCAACGACCACATGGCCGAATTCGACCGATTTCACCACACCGGTGATGATCTCGCCGCCGCGTTCCTTGAATTCTTCATATTGCCGCTCGCGTTCAGCGTCACGGACCTTCTGGAAAATGACCTGCTTGGCCGACTGCGCATCAATACGGCCGAGATCGACTTCCGGCAGCGGATCGACGATGAAGTCGCCGACCTTGGAACCTGGCTCCAGCTTTTCAGCCTGCTTGATATCGACCTGTTTGAAATAGTCTTCGACTTCCTCGACCACTTCAACAACCCGCCACAAACGCAAGTCGCCGGTTTTGACATCGAACTTGGCGCGAATGTCATTCTCTGCGCCATAGCGAGCGCGAGCAGCCTTCTGGATGGCTTCCTCCAGCGCTTCGATCACGATCGTCTTGTCGATCATTTTTTCCGTCGCAACGGCGGTCGCGATAGCAAGCAACTCGGCTTTATTGGCTGAAATAGCACTGCCCATGATTAGTCTTCCTGTTCTTCTAAAGTCTGTTCTTCTATTTCGTCCGCACCATCCGTTGAAACCGGAACGGTTGCAGCGATCAGCGCGTCGGTCAGAATCAATTTTGCACTATGGACATTCGTAAGGGGCGTCTCCTGACTTCCCGTCTCACGATCGTCAATCTTTATTATATCGCCTTCAATACCTTCGAGCAGGCCGCGGAGCTGTTTCTTGCCGGCGATTGCCTCGATCAGATTGATCCGCGCTTCCTGACCGGACCAGTTCTCAAAATCTTTTGCGCGGGTTAGCGGCCGATCAATACCCGGCGAGCTGATTTCCAGCCTATAGGCATAGTCAATCGGGTCGCGGCCTTCTTCTTCCAGAGCATCGAATTTTGCCGAAATCCGGCGAGACAAGGCGGCGCAGTCATCAATACCCAGCTGCCCGGTTTCCGGACGTTCAGCCATGATCTGTAGAGTGGGCTCTTCCGCTCCCGATACAAACTGTACCCGCACCAGATCAAAACCCAAAGCATCTGCTTCCGGCTTAATCAAATCTGTCAGGGCGGCTATATCGGTCAATCCAAGTCCTTCATGTCTACATACAATGCGAATTCGCTACCGGCCCCTTAGCGCCAGCCCCTCAAAATCTCACAATGTCGGGATGACTGCTATCTAGGGACAGATTCTCGAGATTGCAACGCCTGATTCAAACGGCGACAATATTATAAACGAGCATGACCAGATAGACGGCGAGCAATATCCCGCCTTCCCAGCGCGTTATCTTTCGGCCGGTAGCCGCGAATATCAGCAGCAAAACCGAAGCCGCGATCAGCACAGGCAATCCGAAATTGCTGATTTCTCCCGGGATCGTACCGGGCGCGATTACAGCCGTGACGCCGCCAATCAGCAGCAGATTGAAAATATTAGAGCCCAGCACATTGCCCAGTGCGACGGCACTTGCGCCTTTATAGGCAGCGACCACCGAGGTCACGAGTTCCGGCAGAGACGTGCCGATTGCGATCACCGTCAGCCCGATCACGGCTTCGCTCATGCCGACCAGACGCGCGAGATCAACAGCACCTTCGACCAGCCATCGACCGCCGAGCACGATCAGGACGATCCCGGCAAGCAATACCATGATGGATCGCCAGATCGGCTGCACGTCGTGCAAATGCGTGTCTGAGAGCTCGAGAGCTTCGGCTTTTTCGTGCAAAGCACTGGCGCCGGCCGGTTGTGTCCGCTCCGCCCAATAGGCATAGCCGAGATAGCCAGTCAGCAAGACCAGAAAGGCAGTACCGACGGCAACCGTCATGCCGGTCGTGCTGGCAACCAGCCAAAGAACAACCGTCATGATCAACGCCAGCCCGCCGTCGCGCCACAACGGGCCTCTCGGCACCACCATCGGCAAGATCAGCGAGGCTGTACCGAGGATCAGCAAGCTGTTCGCGAGATTGGAACCGACAATATTGCCCCAGGCGATACCAGGCGACCCGGCGCGCGCAGCTTCGACGCTGGCCACCAGTTCCGGCGCCGACGTGCCGAAACCGACGATGGTCAAACCGATCAGAAGCTCGGACATCCCTGCCCGCTCCGCCACGCGGACGGCGCCGCGAACCAGTAGCTCGCCGCCAACAATCAATATGACGAAACCGGCAACGAGGATGAGAAGCGGAATCAACATGACATAATCACAGTATATGCTGAGAAGCTGTGGAGACATTCTGCCTCGACAGCCCGGCAACTCCGCGACGAGCGCTGCAAATCCTAGCCATTGCGTTTGCCAAGCAATTTCAAACGAAGCGCATTGAGCTTGATGAAGCCTTCTGCATCCTTCTGGTCATAAGCGCCAGCATCATCCTCGAATGTCACAACTTTTTCACTGTACAGACTATCCTTGGATTTCCGTCCGACCACGTCGACCGACCCCTTGTAGAGCTTCAGGCGTACCGTGCCGTTAACCCGCGCCTGACTGTGATCAATCGCCGCCTGCAGCATCTCGCGTTCCGGCGAGAACCAGAAGCCGTTGTAGACCAGCTCGGCATAGCGCGGTGCCAGTTCATCCTTCAGATGAGCCGCGCCCCGATCCAGCGTCAATTGCTCGATGCCGCGATGGGCTGCATGATAGATGGTTCCGCCGGGCGTTTCATACATGCCGCGCGATTTCATCCCGATATAGCGGTTTTCGACCAGGTCCAGACGCCCGATGCCGTGTTCACGACCATAATCATTGAGCTTCTCGAGCAAGGTCGCGGGGCTCATGCCCTCGCCATTGATCGCGACGCCATCGCCGCGCTCGAAATCAACGGTAATATATTCCGGCTTATCCGGCGCATCCTCGGGATTATTGGTCCGCGAATAGACATAATCGGGAACTTCTTCCCACGGATCTTCGAGCACTTTGCCCTCAGAAGATGTGTGCAGCATGTTGGCATCGCAGGAAAATGGCGATTCTCCGCGTTTGTCCTTAGGGATCGGAATTTGATGCTTCTCGGCAAATTCAATCAACCGGGTCCGGCTGGTCAGATCCCATTCCCGCCACGGAGCAATTACCTTCACGTCCGGATCAAGGCCATAATAGCCGAGTTCGAAGCGAATCTGGTCATTGCCCTTGCCGGTTGCACCATGGGCCACAGCGTCGGCTCCGGTAAGCTTGGCAATTTCGATCTGGCGCTTGGAAATCAGCGGCCGCGCGATCGAGGTGCCGAGCAGATAAAGGCCCTCGTACAGCGCGTTGGCGCGCATCATCGGAAAGACGAAATCTTTGACGAATTCTTCGCGCAGATCATCGATAAAAATATGTTCCGGTTTGACACCGAGCGTTTCGGCAACACGGCGCGCAGGGCCCAGTTCTTCGCCCTGCCCCAAATCGGCGGTGAAGGTGACCACCTCGCACTGATATTCCTGCTGCAACCATTTCAGAATAACGCTGGTATCCAGGCCGCCGGAAAAGGCCAAAACCACACGCTTAACGGAATCGCTCATTTTATCGTCTTTCAAACTATGAAGCCCAGTTGAGCTTGGCCGCCTAACAGGCTCCAATTTTCGGCGCAATATGATATATGGACCAAAGGCGGAGAGAGATATGGCGAAAGCGACGAACAAGACCCGGCAGACCGACGCAGAGGTTGATGCCTTTATTGCCAAAGCCGAACCCGAACGGCGAAGGGACGAGGCCCATGCTTTGGTTGCGATGTTCCAGCGTATCACCGGCGAAGAACCCAAAATGTGGGGACCGAGCATCATAGGCTTCGGAAGCTATGACTATAAATATGACAGCGGACGAGAAGGAACGTCGCTGCGCATCGGATTTTCCCCACGCAAGGCGAAGCTCAGCCTATATTTGATGGGCGCCTATTGCACGCCTGATGCGCAAACCGAGCAGGACCGGCTATTGGGCCTGCTTGGCAAGCATAGTGTCGGCAAATCCTGCCTCTATATCAACCGCCTCGAACAGGTCGACCTGTCGGTGCTGCAGCAGCTTATCCGCAACAACTGGGATTTGATGAACCAGCGCTATCCCGAATAGCAGGAATCTCCGTCAAGCCGTCAAATTCTTCTCGGTCTCTCCGATATAATCCCGCGTCAGCGGCAAAGTCCGGCGGGCGCGGCTGAACTGGATCTGGTAATTGCACATGCCGCCATTTTCAAAAGCAGCGGTCGCGCCGGCGAGATAGAAAATCCACATCCGGTAGAAGCGTTCATCATAGAGGGTGATGATCTTTTCCCGGTTTTGTACCGTCCGCTTATACCATTCGCGCAATGTGAAGGCGTAATGCAGGCGCAGATTTTCGACATCGGTCGCGATCAAACGATAGGGTTCGCTCGCCTCCAGTGTCTCGCTCAGCGCCGGAATATAGCCGCCCGGAAAGATATATTTGCGGGTGAAGGCATCAGTCGTTCCAGGACCGCCCATCCGCCCGATCGTGTGCAGCAGCATCACGCCGTCGTCGGTCATCAGATTGGCGCAACAGCGGAAGAACGTCCGGAACTGCGGCGTGCCGACATGTTCGAACATGCCAACTGAGACGATCCGGTCAAACTTACCCGGATCGCGCTGCGCAAGGTCGCGATAGTCGATCAACTCGAATTTGACCTTGTCCGCAACGCCTTCCTTCTCGGCGCGCTCCTTCGCTTTTTTTAACTGCTCTTCGCTAAGCGTGATGCCGAGCACCTCAACGCCGGTATTGCGGTGCAGATAAAGCGCCATACCGCCCCAACCGCAGCCGATATCAAGCACCCGTTGCCCCGGCTTCAGATCCAGCTTCGCGGCGATATGCGCTTTCTTGTCGGCCTGCGCCTGCTCCAGCGTCATATCCGGTCCGTGCCGGTCAAAGTCCCAATAGGCACAGCTATATTGCAGATCATCGTCGAGAAACAGGTCGTAGAGATCATTGCCGATATCATAATGATGCGCGACATTATTCTTCGATCGGCCAGGAAGGTTGATACCGTCAAGACCAGCCGCAACCCGATCACGGATTTTCTTGAAGACCCCCGGATCCTTCAACTTGCCGCCGCGTTCGAAAGGTTTGTTGGCGCGCAAAAGCTGCACCAGTTCCATAATATCGCCTTTTTCGACAATCAGGCGCCCATCCATGAACGTCTCGGCCGCACCCAGTCGCGGATCGAGCAGAATTTGCCGCACAACATTCTTGTCGGCGAGACGGATGCCGACATCGGGATAGCCCGGGGTTGAATTCCCGAACGCTTCGGTTGTTCCGTCCGCATGGGTAACCGTGACGGACCCTTTTTCAACAACGTTATTCAAAAACCGACCCAATATCGACATAAATTCACTCCTGAGGAACAGCAAAAACTCTATGATTCAGATACCTGCATACCATTCATAGCCGGCAACATCCTGCCAATAGCCGCCTTTTCCCTCGCCGATTCCAGCCAGAGACGCAACAGCCTCAACTCCGGTTACATATTTGGCATGCTTATAGCCCAGTTGACGCTCGACCCTGAGCCGCAGCGGCGCTCCGTTCGCGACCGGCAACGGCGATCCATTCAATCGATGGGCCAATATCGTCTGCGGATGGAAGCCGTCGAGCAGGTCGATGCTTTCATAATATGGCCGCCCGCCCAGCCTGTCGGCACAATGGAAAACCAGAAAGCGGGCGCTCTCCCGCAGTTGCGCCAGATCGAGCAGGATTTTTAGCGGCACGCCCGTCCATTGACCGATTGCGCTCCAGCCTTCGACGCAGTCGTGGCGGGTGATCTGGGTCCGCTGTGGCATGGATTGCAGGGCGGCAAGGCTGAATTGCTGTGGTTTGCGGAACAAGCCGGTCAGCCTGAGTTGCCAATCGGCGAAGCGCTGCGCCGCGCTGGCTGTATAGTCTGCGGTCCCGGGATCGCGGCTGCCATTGGCCCGGAAGGTCGGCGAGAGATCAGCAATGCTATATTCGCTGGCCAGCTCCATCCTGTCTCCCAAGGCGCGCTGAACGGCAAAATTGGCAGTTTCCGCGCTCGCCAGAACATCCTGAAAAGCCGCACTGCGATTCAAAGCATCGCAACCGGACAACAGCCCCCCTGCGCCGATCGCGGCGCTGGCAATCAGTTTCCGCCGGGTAATGATGGTCATTGCCCTGCCCCCATTTCGCGTCCGCCGGTTATCATTGCCATCGTTTGCCTGATCGGTCCGGAAAGCAGCACCATCACGATGTGAACCAGAAAAAACAGGACCAACAGAAATGCGGTGATGAAATGAACCGATCGGGCCGACTGGCGGCCTCCGAACAGATCGGTCAGCAACGGCCAGTTTGCGTCCATCGCCGGAGACATGGCGAGACCCGTGAATATCATCAGCGGCAGCAGAATGAAAATCACGCCGATATAGGTCAATTTCTGGACGACATTATATGGCTTCGTCGCCGATTGCCGGATTCTCGCAATCTTGCTGTGATCACGCAGGGATCGCCAGATGTGCGACGGCCGCCACTCCTCCTTGCGCATATGCAGGTCTTTCTGGATATGCCGGCTCCACAGCGACCGGATCATGAACAGCGTCAATCCAACGCTGAATATCCAGGCAAAAAAGAAATGCCAACGCCGGCCATCGGCCAGACTGTAACTTGAAGGAATGGTTGCCCAGCCGGGGAAAGCCCATTTCTGCGTCTTGCCCTCGCTGTCTTGCCAGTTTCCCAGAACCCCGGTCGTTTCGATCCGCATTTCACCAAAGCGGAGGTAACCCACGCGATCAGATGAACCGACAGCCATCCAGGCATAGTCATCATTAGCACCATATTCGCCCCAGTAGAGCCGCGGATGGGCATTGAAGATGGTCAGGCCACTCATTAGCAGCACCAACAGGCAGAGCGCGTTGATCCAGTGCCAAATTCGGGTCGTTAGGTGATGGCGGGCTTGGACAGCGATGATGGGATGCTCCGGCATATTTATACTCTAACCGCTAGTTCGGCCTTGCCAAGCCTCTCGTTACCACCACCGACTGTTGCATATTCACAACACAGCTGGATAGAATGTCATTTGTGACAGATTTAATCGAGCCATGCAGTTGTCATTCAGGTTTGTAAACTTATATGCATATTCGACCGCGGAAGAACAATCTAAGTTTAAAAAATTAGCGGTCATTTAATCGCAAAATCAAGGAACCTAAAATAATGAAAAATGTAACAATAGCAGTCGCTATTGCAGCATCTGTGCTTGCATCCCCCGCAATGGCTCAGGAAAAAGGTGATTTTTCCGGCGTAAAAGCTACAGCAATAGCTGGATATGATAATATCGATCTCGACATTGCCGGTCTCGATAATGTTGATGGCTTCCTTTATGGTGCCACACTTGGCTATGACATCCAGTCCGGAAACGTTGTTTATGGCGCCGAACTGGAAGCAACCGAGTCCACCGGCAACATTTCCAATGCAGGAGGCCGTCTCGAAGCTGGCCGTGATCTTTACGCTGGCGCCCGTCTAGGCTTCGTTGTTGGTGACGCCGCTCTGCTTTACGCAAAAGCAGGCTATACCAATGCTCGCGTTTCTTCCCCCGGATTCGGTGGCGAAAATGGCGACGGCGTTCGTGTCGGTGCCGGTGTCGAATATCAGCTCAGCGCGAATATGTTCGCTCGCGGCGAATATCGCTACAGCAACTACGAAGATGGCGTTTCCCGTAATCAGGGTCTCGTAAGCCTCGGCATGAAATTCTAATCCAGCCGGATTAATAACGAACAATGGGGCGGGCAGCGATGCTCGCCCCTTTTTTTATGGCATCCGCTTTTTGTCGCCACTAACCTGCTACAGGATATCACTATTGAGGAGAGCGGACATCATGAGCGCCACGAAACAGGTCATCAAACTGGATACTGATCCACTGGCGCCTTACGCCATATCACCGGGATGGCGGGTCGGTGACCTGCTCTTTCTCTCCGGCCAGGCCGCAATAGACGAACAGGGCCAGGTCGTCGGCGTTGCGGATTTCGATGCCCAGTTGCGACAGGTTTTCGTCAATATCGATCGCGTGCTTCATGCGGCGGGCAGCAGCCGCGACAAGATCGTCAAGGTAACCATCTACCTGACCGACATGGATAATTTCGCCAAGATCGTGCAAGCGCGCAAAATCTACTTCAAGTCCCCATATCCCGCAGACACCACGCTGGAAGTCAAGGCGCTGGCCCTGCCGGATCTTATGGTAGAGATTGACGTAATAGCCGCCGTCTAGCCCAGAGCGGCCTGCTTCTCTTCGGCCAGACGGTCCAGTTCGGCCCGGCTTTTCTTTTCACTGGCCGATTTCAACTGGCCACAGGCCGCCATAATATCACGACCTCTCGGAGTCCGGATCGGCGCGCTGATTCCGGCATCGAAAATGATCTTCGAGAAAGATTTAATCCGTTCGGGCGTCGAACATTCATAATCCGAACCGGGCCAGGGGTTGAACGGGATCAGATTGACCTTCGCCGGCAAATCATAGTTGCGCAGCAGATTGACCAGCTCGCGGGCATCCTGATCGCTGTCATTCTTGTCCTTGAGCATCACATATTCAAAGGTGATCCGCCGAGCGTTATTGGCACCAGGATAATCAGCGCAGGCCTGCAGCAGTTCCTCGATCGAATATTTGCGGTTGAGCGGGACGATTTCATCCCTCGTTTCCTTATTCACTGCGTGCAGCGAAATCGCGAGATTCACGTTGATCTCCGCTCCGGCCCGCGCGATCATCGGCACGACGCCGCTGGTCGACAGGGTGATCCGGCGACGCGAGAGCGCTAGTCCGTCGCCATCCATCACGATCTTCATCGCATCACGGACATTCTCAAAATTATACAAAGGCTCACCCATGCCCATCAACACGATATTGGTCAGCAGACGACCGTCCGACTTGTAAGCCTGATTATATTCCTTGGTATTCTCCGCTTCACCTTCTTCGGCAAAATCCATCACGCCTTTCGGCCATTCGCCCAGCGCATCACGCGCCAGCATCACCTGACCGACAATCTCGCCAGGCGTCAGGTTGCGTACCAGCCGCATCGTGCCGGTATGGCAGAAACGGCAATTGAGCGTGCAGCCGACCTGACTGGAAATACAAAGCGTTCCACGATCCTCATCAGGAATGAAGACCATTTCATAATCTTGGGCGTCGGCAGAGCGGAGCAACCATTTGCGGGTACCGTCTTCCGACAGATGCGCTTCGACGATTTCCGGGCGGCCGATGACAAAACGCTCTGCCAGCCAGGGCCGCAGGGTCTTGCTCATGTCAGTCATCAGCGCGAAATCGTTGATCCCGCGATGATACATCCAGTGGAACAGCTGCTTGGAGCGCAGTTTTCCCTGCTTCTCCTCGAGTCCCGCAACAATCAGCACGTCGCGAATTTGCGAAACGCTGAGACCTATGAGGTCAACGCGGCCGTCTGCACGCGGAGTGACCTTGGCGGGCAAGGGAACGGGATCAATATGGCCGGGAATCTGCATGGGAGCGCATATAGGGTGAGTCCCAGGGAAAATCTACCGCAACCGCGAACATCCCAATGATGCTGCGTCGATTGCCGTCGCCGCGCCGCGTAACCGATAAGCATCGACAATTGGCTTACCATCACGTCCGACGCTTTCCACGGTCATGCTGGTGGCCGAACGGATCGCGGCAATGATCGCGGCGTCCATGCGTTTGTCCTGCGACCAGCCATCCGAGCGACTGGCAGTGAGCTGAAACCGGCGACCGGCGATACTGACTATCAGCCGGCTATTGGTCGACCGGTCTCGACTCAACCGGACATGAAATTGCCGCCTAATCGTACGGCTGGGCCAGAAACCGACGGTGGCAAAGGATTTGCGTTCTGCCTTTCCGCTAATTTCCTCCGACTCCGCAATCGCGTAGCAGCGCGGAATTTCCGGATCACGAAACGCGCCCCAGCTGTTGAAAATACCAAGCGAATCCTTCGCAGCCGCCGGGATCGAGATCACCGACAGGGCCAAGGCCAGGAGAATATAATGCTTTTTCAAGCCTTCTCCCCTTCCCCTCCACCAATGTGAAACACGTCCTCGACGCCGTCCCTGATCTGGACGATCGAACCCTGGGGCAAGCCTTCGGCAATCGGCGCGCCAAAGCGCGGATGCGGATCAGCACCGACAAGCAAGCCCCGCAAAACCCGGCTGGTCATGCCATGACTGATCAAAACCGCATCGCGAGCAAATTCCTGCTCGCCAAGCCAATGTTCCAGCCTTTTTGCGATAGCACGATAATCTTCGCCACCGGGAGCAACGGTGACAAATAACCGTTCCGTCTCGTCGATTTCCAGCTTGCCGGCCAGATCACGATACCAGACACCGCCCCATTCACCCATGTCTATCTCGCGCAGCCGTGCATCACTGCGCGCCTGATGCCAGTCCGCGCCGACATGTTCGGCCACCACCGACAGCGTCTGCAGCGCCCGATCGGTGTCGGAAGCAATCAGATCCAGCGCCGGCTGCTCTGAAGCCAGATGGCGCGCCAGCGCCTTGCCCATCTCGTCCGCCTGGGCAAATCCGGTCCGGGTCAGCGGCGTATGAACGTGATCGCCCTGGATCCGGCCAGCCAGATTGAAGATCGTCTCGCCATGCCGTGCGATAAACAGTCGTTTTCCGTTGGTATCGATGCCGCTCATATTAACCCTGCTCTGTCCCGAAATGGCCAAATCCATCCCCTGCCACTGCGGCTTTAGCCGCCTTGTTGCTTTTTTCCACAGTTTTTCACGGCATTATCGGACGTTGACGGCGATCAGGCTTGCCCTGCGGCACTTTATTGTTAATGAAGCCATGAACTATCCGTGACGCTGTGCGGAGTCTGATGCACAGCCAAATCGACGGACGATCGGGAACAAGAAGGACGGTTTATGAAAGCGACCATTGAACGCGCGGCATTGCTAAAGAGCCTGGGCCATGTCCAGTCCGTGGTTGAGCGGCGCAACACCATCCCCATTCTCTCCAACGTGCTGATCGAAGCAAGCGCCGACGGCAGCATCAAGCTGATGGCGACCGATCTTGATCTCCAGGTTGTCGAAACCGTCGAAGCCCAGGTCGAGACCGCGGGATCGACCACGGTTTCCGCGCACACATTGTTCGACATCGCCCGCAAGCTGCCAGACGGTTCGCAGGTCCAGCTGGACGCCGCCGATGGCAAGATGAAGGTCAACGCCGGTCGCGCGCGCTTCAATCTGCAGACGCTTCCCCGCGATGATTTTCCTGTCATTGCCGAAGGCGAACTGCCGACCAGCTTCGAATTGCCTGCCTCTTCGCTGATCCAGATCATCGACAAGACCCGCTTTGCCATCTCGACCGAAGAAACCCGCTATTATCTCAACGGTATTTTCCTGCACGTGCAGGACGAGGAAACGCCGGTACTCAAAGCCGCCGCGACCGACGGTCATCGCCTCGCCCGCGTTACCCTGCCCCGGCCCGCTGGTGCAGAAGGCATGCCCGACGTGATCGTCCCGCGCAAATGCGTCAATGAACTGCGCAAATTGCTCGACGAGAATAATGAATCGTCGGTTCAGGTTGACCTGTCGGCGAGCAAGATCCGCTTCACCCTCGGCACCGCGATCCTCACCAGCAAATTGATCGACGGCACTTTCCCCGATTACACGCGCGTCATCCCCACGGGCAATGACAAGCTGCTCAAGATCGACGCGAAAAGCTTCGCCCAGGGCGTCGACCGCGTCTCGACCATAGCCACCGAAAAAACCCGCGCCGTCAAAATGGCGCTCGGCGATGACAAGATCACGCTGTCCGTTACTTCGCCCGAAAATGGCAAGGCCGAAGAAGAAGTGCCGGGCTCCTACAAGGACGACACATTCGAAATCGGTTTCAACTCGAAATATCTGATGGATATTCTCGGCGAGATCGAAGGCGACACCGTCGAGCTGCATCTGGCCGACGCCAGCGCCCCGACGCTCATTCGCGAGAATGACAAGTCGACGGCGCTCTATGTGCTGATGCCAATGCGGGTCTAACGGCTTGGCACCATTCGGAACGTCGAGCTCAACTGATTTTTCGTTGGCAGAGCTTGTCGGGCCGTGATTTCGTTCGAATAGCTAATTTCCGTAATAAAGCGGGCCCAGGTCGTCGATGATCTTCAGGGTATCAAACGCGGTAGGAATACTTTCCTGACCATCAAGGAAGCGAATCGTTAATTCGCTTTTATAGCCGATCGGCGTGCGGCTAATTTCCACATTATACTGTCTCATTGTCTGGAACCGCGTGTAATCATTGCGACTGACTATCACCAATTGCGGCTTGGCGGCCTTTTGCGCCAGTTCAGCGGCCCGCAACAAAGTCATTTCCTGCACCATCGGGCCGGAAGTTGTTATCCCCGTATATTCGACCGTCATCGTACCGTCGTCATTATCTTTCGAGCGGAAGCCCGCTGTACGGTCTATGCCGCCAAGCAGGCTTGTACCCATCGAGAATATTCCACCGACAAGCGCTCCTAGAATATTCGGGCGTGATTGTTCGTAATCAATCACCACGCGATCCGATTCCGGGGCGATCAAAACGACACTTGCCAGACTGCCCAGATCATCCTTCCGCCTATTTTCCAGCTTTTCCCTCAATCCTTCGGTGCCCGGAATTTCGATCGAGGCAGCGTCGGGGCTTGCTGCACGCGCCGCGTCGAAAAATTCCAAAGTTGCCGCATTTGCAATAATCTCGCCACTGCCGATCTTGGCCCGCGCGCCTTCAATCCGGCCTTCCGAAATGGCTATACGGGCCTCGATCAGTCGGGCATAGGGATCGACAATGCGGTCTGTGACAATTTTCAGAATGGGGCTCGCGCCTTCGGATCCGTCATCGACCTCAGCAAGCTTGTTGCTGATCAGGTCCAGCTCTGCTTGCGCACCGATCGCATCTCCGCTCGCGGCGCGTGCATAAGCGACGTGCAGGCTCGTAAGGAGCGCCTCCGTCAACTCTGCTCCGACACCTTGCCTTTGCAGGAACGCGAAAGGTGTGATCGGCCCCTTGGGCCATTCTATCGAAACGCTGTCTGCTATTTCGGCCACGCTTGCGAAATTTCCTATTTCGGCTTCTTGCGCCATCAACCGGCTGCCCCAGGTCGGGGCGAGTCGGAGCAGATCGGCCCATGGCGATGCTGATTGAACGCCAACCGGGCGGCCCTTATGTCGGATCAACGCCGATGCCATCTGAACCTGCAGTGCATAGGGCCGCAGTGCAGATGTCTGTTCTGCCAATGCAACCGCTCCCTGTTTTTCACCCAAACTGAATTTGGCAATAGCGCGCAGCAACTGCAAGGATGCCCCCATGCTGCGACGGAAGAAAATACTATTGGCCTCACCGGCGACTTCTAATGCTGCCGCATCCAGATCGGTCAAAGCGTCCTCAGCCTTCCCCAGTTCGAGGTTTGCCGCCGCACGTGCGCGCAGGAGATGGGCCCGGCGCATTGTCTGAGAAGGACGCAGCTTGTCACTGCTCAGGGCGCGATCACAGCTGTTGATAGTGCGCAGCGCGCCCGTATTATATCCCCCGAACCCGGAATAGCCCTTGATGATAGCGGCACCGCGCATACCATCATCTTTTTTCTTCGGCTTTTTCAGACCATCGCAACCGGCGAAATCCTGACTCGCCCCTGCATACGCAATCGAAGAACTGCTTAGTGCAAATGCAACAATACCAAGCCTGAACAAACCCTTTTTCATCACTGCCCCCAAAACTATACTATGCAAAACCCTCCAGCAGCCCTTCGTCGGGGGCTGGTCGCAAATTGCGTTCTTGTTCCAACTAGGTAGAGGAATTGCCTCAGCAAACTCAACCGATAGTTTGGGCCATCGGACCAGTCTGCAGTCAACAACCGGCCTCCCCATTTCTGCCGGACGGCGCTGCTACCATCCCGTGTAAGCATGACTTGCAGTCCGCTGTTCAATGAATGGCAAAAAAATACGGTTGCCGTGCAACCAATCTTCACTGGCCTTTCTGGTCAAGCAAAATTATAGCACCAGCCAAGGACAATGACCCAACGGCCCGCCTCTTTCCGACCTCGCTCAAAAGCCATGGTCCCTGCATTGCTTGCACTGTTCGCGCTAATCATCAGCGCGCTTGCTCCACAAGGCTTCATGCCCACGCACACCGAGAGCGGCTTTGCGATAAAGCTTTGCTCCGGCCACGCCGATAGCAAGCTGGTGATCACGCCGGACAATCCGGACTTTGCGCTGCTTACGCTGGTCTATGGCCAGCAGGACGAGAGCACCCCGGAACCCGAACCGGAACAATCAACGCCTGCTTGTGCCTTCGCCGGTGGCACGTCCCTTGGCCTGGCTTCGTCCGCACCAGAGATCGCAATCTCTCCATTGGCTCCGGCCACGCACGAACCGTCCGAACCGCGCCGCTTCGCGCTGCGCAACCGGATCAATGTCCCGCCGGCAACCGGGCCCCCGGTAATTTCCCAAAACATCTGAAATAGCGCGCGATCGTCACCCTGATGGGTGAGTGATCGCACCATTTGCATTTTTTGCGGCCCTCCCACGCAGTGGGACATGGCCGTTTGGGACTTATCATGAATAGAACAATATTAACCGCCTTTACGGCGAACCTCGCCCTCGCCTCTCCTGCCTTTGCCGAAGCCAACCCGCTCACCGATATCATTGTCACCGGCCAGCGCGACGCCGCGACCACCGACGAAATCGAACGCGACAAGGAAATCATTTCCACCCCTGACGCAGCATCGCTGGTGGCCCGCGCACCGGGCGCAGCCTTGATCGACAATGGCGGCCTGTCCGGCCAGGTGCAATATCGCGGTCTATTTGGCGACCGGATATTGGTCCGCGTCAATGGTCAGCGCTTTTCGTCAGGCGGCCCAAATTTGATGGACCCGCCGCTTCACTATGCTCCCATGGCTCTGGTCGACCGGATCGAAATCGACCGCGGCATCAGCCCGGTTCGCAAGGGCCCGGGCCTTGGCGGTGGCGTGAATGCCATTCTGAAGGAGGCGCAGTTCTCCGAGAGCGCTGCGATGCAACCCCACGCCGACCTGACCGCCGGCTATCGCAGCGGCGACAACAGCTATCTGATGGGAGGACTTGTCAGCCTGTCCAGTGAACGCGTCAAACTGGGTGTCATAGCGTCCTACGAGAAAGGCGACGATCTGCAGTTCCCGGACGGTACGATTGCGTCATCCAGCTTTGAACGCCTGAATTATGGCGCTCATGCCGGCTTGAAAGTCGGCGACGGCAGCCTGACCCTGTCTTATCGCCGTCAGGAAACCGACCCGACTGGCAACCCGCCTTTCCCGATGGATATCCAGTATTTCAACACCGACTTTCTGAGCCTCGCCTATGAAGGCAAGCTCAGCGACAAACTCTATCTGGAAGTGGAAGCGGGCCATGTCGCCATTCGACATCTGATGGACAATTTTTCTCTGCGGCAGGGACCTGCCAGTCCGATGGATCAGAGGGCAACTTATGCCGACGCCGACACCAATACGTCTTCCGCCGCCCTGCGCATCGGAACCCCGAATCGGCATGTTCGATTGGGCGCAGATGTGGAAATTATGGACAAGGATGTGCGGATCACCAATCCGATGAACACAGACTTTTTCCTGACATCGCTCAATAATATTTCGGGCAGCCGGGTCGGCGGCTTCATCGAGAGCCGTTTAGCAGTTTGGCAGATTGAAGCCGAAATCGGCGCCCGCTTTGACCATCACCGGATGGAGGCGGCTTCACCGTTTTTGGGCAGCGCTATTCCTATGGGCCCGCGCATGCTCGCCACCAGCTTCGCCGCTTCGGATCGCACATGGTCCGGCGAAACAATAGACGTGGCAGCGCGTTTCTGGAGCGATATGGGGAGTTTCAAGCCCCGCCTGTCGCTTGCATATAAAACCCGTGTCGCCAATGCCATCGAACGCTTCTCATGGTTGCCGACCGGCGCAAGCGGCGGCCTTGGCGACGGCAATATCTATGTTGGCGATTTGAATCTCGGAAATGAAAAAGCCTGGATCGCCGAAATTGGTTTCGATTATCAGGATAGACGCTTCTATGCTCGGCCAACGCTATTTTATCGTCGCGTCGATGATTTCATTCAGGGCGTAGCCTATGATGACACGCCGGGCATCATCAACTCTCCGGTGGAAATGGTCGCAAATATGAACGGCGATTCGACGCCATTGCGTTTCGGCAATGTCGATGCGGAGTTTTACGGCGCCGACCTGGATTTCGGCTGGAATATCAACGGGCCGCTGAATCTGGATGGCACCGCAAGCTACGTCCGGGCGAAACGTCGCGATATTACAGACAGTCTTTATCGGATAGCACCACCAAACGCCCGCGTCGCTCTGAGCTGGCAGGAGAAAGTCTGGCATGTCGGTGCGGAACTGCAGATCTTTGCTGATCAGAACAAGGTCTCCGCTACCAATGACGAACAGCCGAGCAATGGCTATTTGCTGGCGGGATTATTCGGCCATGTCGAACTGACGCCGGGTTTCACGCTCGACGCCAGTGTCGAAAATCTGTTCAATAAAAATTATACCGAACATCTGGCCGGCTATAATCGCGTAAGCGGTTCGGACGTAGCCTTGGGCGCCCGTCTGCCGGGCGCAGGCAGAAGTGCCTTTGTCCGCCTACGCTGGACCGGATTTTAATATCGAAAGCTGATATAGGAGCGCAGCCGGTGATCCGGCTGCGCTCCTATAATTATTCCGCCGCTTCGAGCATCTCCACCATCTGCGGACCACGGATCAGGCCGCCCGGACGCTTGTCGGTCACGACACCTCCCTTGAAGGTTACTTGCCCCGACTTGATCGTATAATCATAGCCATCGGCTTTTTGCAGCAAACGCTTGCCGCCCGCAGGCAGATCGAAAGCCAACCATGGCTTTCCAAGCTTGATCCGCTCCATATCGATCACGTTCACGTCCGCCAGATAGCCGGGCTTCAGCACACCGCGATCGTTCAGACCATAGAGGCGTGACGTATCCAGACATTGCCGCTTGATCGCATTCTCGATGCTGATCGTGCCGCGCTTGCGGTTTTTCACCCAATGTTCGAGCATGAAAGTCGGGCTGGCTGCATCGCAGATGGTGCCGCAATGCGCGCCGCCGTCGGACAGGCTGTTTACCGTGTCATCCGCCTGCTGCAAGGTCTCGAGGAAATCGAGATTGCCGTCCATATAGTTGAGCAAGGGCAGATATATGAAACCTTTGCCGTCATCCGCCATCATCAGATCATAGGCATATTCCGCGCCGGATTTGCCAGCGGCGGCGGCACGAGAAGCGATGCTTTCGTCGGCTTGGGGTTCATAGTTGAAATCCAGATCCATTTCGAACTGGACCGGCCAGCCCTGCGTGATGATCGTGAAGACCGGCATCATGTCCACCTGTTCCGGCGGGGTGCTGGCTTCGCTCAGCAATTGTGCCTTGAACGCCGGATCCTTTAGCTTGGCATATTTCTCGTCCCAGCTCAGCTCTTCCATCGCTACCCAGCTTGGATGCCGGACAAAGGGATGCACCGTGCCCTGCCAGGCCATGACAATGCCGTTTCCGCGCAACGCGATCTGCGCAACGATATTGGCACCATTGTCGTTTTCTGCACGCATATTGGCGATCTGCTCATCGAGCGACTGGTCTTTGGCGATCGACTGCAGCGCCGCGAAGGTCACCGGCATGCCGGTTTCGCGGCTGAGATCGCCCATCCAGCCAAATTCGTCCCATTCCTTGTTGAGATCGCTCGCCATCTCGAACACGCCATAGCCGACCCGGCCCATTGCGCGGCCGATGCCGATCAATTCTTCCTTCGTCGCGGTCGTGCCGGGAACCAGCTCGCCATCGATGCTGCGATGCAGGATCGTCCGCGAAGTCGAGAAGCCGAGAGCACCGGCTTTCAGGCCATCCTCGACAATTTTCGACATCTGTTCGATCTCGTCGTCGGTCGGAACCGCACCGGGCTTCTCCTTGTCACCCAGCACATAGGCGCGCACAGCGCCATGCGGGACATGGGTCGCGACGTCGACTGTGCGCGGCATTCTCTCGAGCTCGTCCAGATATTCGGGGAAGGTTTCCCAGTTCCAGCTCATGCCCTCGGCCAGCGCGGTACCGGGAATATCCTCGACGCCTTCCATAAGATTGATCAGCCATTCGTGACGGTCAGGCCGCGCCGGCGCAAAGCCGACACCGCAATTGCCCATCACGACTGTGGTGATACCGTGCCAGCTTGATGGCGCCATCTCATCATCCCAGGTCGCCTGGCCGTCATAATGGGTGTGCACATCGACGAAGCCGGGAGTGACGAATTTTCCCGATGCATCAATCTCTTCACGGCCTTGCGCCGCGACCGTTCCGACCAGCGAAACGCGGTCACCATCAATCGCCACATCGGCGACAAAGGGCGCGCCGCCCGTACCATCAACAACCGTACCACCACGAATTACCATATCATGCATCGACTCTCTCCTTATTATTTTGTGCATGCGTAACAGATTTAACTGGATGGTTAAAGTCCGCTGATGCTAGTAAAGCTCATGACAGATCAATTCACATGGAATCCGGAACCGGCGAGCGGCATCACGATACAATCGGTCGAAGCCAATGGCCTGACTTTTGAAGTGGCAAAAGCTGGTACAGGAAAGAAACTGGCCCTCTGCCTGCACGGCTTTCCCGAACTGCATTATTCCTGGCGTCACCAAATCCCGTTGCTGGTCGAAATGGGGTATAAAGTGTGGGCACCCAATCTACGCGGCTATGGCGGTTCGACAAAACCGGACGGTGTGGATTCTTATCGCCTGAACACCCTCGTCCAGGATGTCGCCGCGCTAATCGATGCCAGTGGCGCGGAAGAAGTCACCCTTATCGCGCATGACTGGGGTGCGATCATCGCCTGGCATTTCGCGATCAAAAAGATTCGTCCGCTAACCAGGCTGGTGATCATGAACGTGCCCCATCCCAAATGCGCCCAGCGGGAAATGCGGCACTGGTATCAACTCAAGAAAAGCTGGTATATTTTCTTTTTCCAGCTGCCGTGGTTGCCGGAGAAAATGCTCGGGAGAGATCGAGCCCAACCCGTCAAAGAAGCATTTTCCAATATGGCGGTCGACAAAAGCCGTTTCCCGGATAGCGAGTTGCAAATCTATGCCGACGCCGCCAGTCGCCCCGGCGCGTTGCGATCGATGATAAACTACTACCGCGCCCTCCTGCGTACCAAGGATGTCCGTGAGATTGGCGATGGTAGGGTTGACGTACCAACGCTGATGATCTGGGGCGAAGAAGACGCCGCGATCGACATCCGCTGCACCGACGGCACCGAAGAGTGGGTACCGAATCTCGAACTGCACCGCTTGCCCGGCGTCTCCCACTGGGTGCAGCAGGAAGCCCCGGAAAAGGTGAACGCGATATTGCGAGAATGGTTGCCCGGCTAGTCCCGCGCCGCGATCATATCTGCGATATCGGTAAATTTCTCGCGTGGTGAGCCCTCTCTTGCGCGCGCAATCTCGGCTTCCTCGATTTTCTTCCAGTCGCGGAAGGTGACCGCCTCGACGCCGCGCTCTGCAAACAGCCGGTCGAGGCCGGCGCGGCCTTCCTTGCTGTCACCGGCGCCGATATCTTCGGCAATCGCGTCGATGATCGCAAAGCCGTCGGGTTTGTTGGTGCCAATGGTTCCGGATGGTCCACGCCTGGCCCAGCCGACGCAATAGAGCCCCGGCAAAATCCGTCCGTCGATATTGGCGAAACGGCCGCGACCATCTTCATAGGGCACGCCTTCGATCGGCGGCGTGCGATAGCCGATGCAGCTGATCACCATCTGGCAATCGAGCTCGTAGCGCTCGCCGGTGCCGATGGACCGCAGTTCTTCGTCCAGTTCGGTTCTTTCGACGACTAGCTTCTCCACCTTGCCATCGCCCTGAATTGCAACCGGCATGGCGAAAAAGTCGAAGACAATCTCGATCGGTTTATGCTGCGCGTCGTCTTCGATAATCTGGAAATTGCGCAAATGGGTGACCGATTTTCGCATGCCCGGATCGAGCATGGCATCGTCGTCCAGCTCAGGAAAATCAGCCGCTTCGACTACCGGTCTGGCCCGTTCCAACTGGCCCAGTTCGCCCAGTTCCTTCGGCGTCATTGCAATCTGATGCGGTCCGCGCCGTCCGAGAAAGGTGATCTTTTCAACCTTGCTCTGTTTCAGGCCATCCAGAGCGTGGCCGACAATATCGCTGCCGGAAAATTCATCTGCGGTCTTTGCCAATATCCGCGCGACATCAAGCGCGACATTGCCGTTGCCGATGACCGCGACCGACCTGGCGTCGAGCGGCGGATCGACATCCTTGAAATCGGGATGGCCATTGTACCAGCCGACAAAGGCGGCGCTGCCGATAACACCTTTCAGGTCGCTACCGGGTATATCCAGAACCCTGTCATTGGGTGCACCAGTCGCAAGCACGACGGCATCATATAATTTCTGCAATTCCGCGACACTGATATCTTCACCGACGGTGACATTGCCGACAAAGCGCACATTGTCGCCGAGATTGGTTTTCTCGTAGCGCCGCGACACGGCCTTGATCGATTGATGGTCGGGCGCGACACCGGTGCGGATCAGGCCGAAAGGAACGGGCAAGCGATCGATAATGTCGACCGCGACATCGTCACCGAACATCTTCTGCGCGGCTTCCGCCGAATAATAGCCTGCAGGTCCGGATCCGATGATCGCAATATGACGCATAGTCCTGCCTTCCCCATTCGCTGGCCCGATTAGCTAAAGCTCATGCTAACGCCATAATTTCAAAAGAAAAGCAAAAGGGCGCTGTCATTTTCGGGAGGCCGTTATTCTGTGGGGAGAAGCCTAGCCGCCGACATTAGCGACATTGTAGCGCAGCGCTTCCTCGTTGGTCAGGCAGCGGCGGGTCGACTGGTCGCCGTCCTCGGTTTTTACGGCATTGGTCTTGTACATGATTTCGGACAATAGTTTCCGCGACACGCCCATACGAATCAGGAAATCATTATCCTCGGTGGCCATCAGAGCGCTTTGCTGTTCGACTTCGCCGATCAGGCCGACCGTCGAATCGGTCCCCATTTCGATGCTGTAATTGATCGCGTTGCGGTCGTTGGTCATGGTGAACATGTGAACCATGAAATGGGCGCCGGGCTCGACGATCCTTGCCCTGCCCCCCATGAAGACAAAGTTGCATGCGCTGAAACAGGTCCAGCCCTGGGGAATGCGGGTGATGATCAGGGCATCGGATTCCCGGATCACCCGGCCGGCTTCATTGCCCGCTCTCGCGTTACCGCCGGAAGACCGCAGCCAGATTTCGGAAATATCCGGATTGTCCGTCAGCATCTTGCGCATCCGCTCGGGCAGTCCTGTATCGACGGCCCCTTCGGCCAGCAAGACCTTGGTGCCGCCGATCATTTTCGGCGTCAGCACCATCTTGGTGTTGGACGACCAGTTCGGAGCGCTCGGACAGGTCGGATTGTCCGGGTCCATTCTCGGCTTCACATCAGTCGCGCCCAACGTAAAAAGCGAGGCGACAACAATAGCGGCTTTGATCTTGTTTCTCATATTTTACGCCACGACTATATATCGTGTTTCTCCGGGAGCTTTGCACATCCGCTTGGACACACGGGTTTCTTCGCCATCGACGATAGCAATATCTGTGATGGTCATGCAACTTGTACCGTCCGCCGTCTGTGATTTGGCGGTCGCGGTGGAACTGCCCGACACGCCGGGCCGGGTCTCGCTCGTCCATTGCGAGCTGACGCCAAGCTCCCCGGAGCGGGTCACGCTTCGCGTCGCCTCTGCCGCCTGTAACTGCTCGTCAGGATGCAGCCGGCAGGCGATGGAATTGGTCAGCGTGTCCGCGACTTCCGCTTGCGGAACATAGGATCCGGCGACGCCCATGCCCCGGGTTGCCCGGCGCGTAAAATCGCCGATCATATTGCCCAGTATCGATTTACCGATCGAGCTTTTTGCATCGGTGGCGCAGTCATCGCCCTTGTTCCTGTCGTCCGACGACCGGTCAGCAGATGACGGCTTTTTGAACAAGCCGCCAAATTGCGCCGACGCGGGTGACGGAATGACAAGGCCCGCGATCAATGTTGCGGCGACCAGTGCGGAGGTAAAACGGTGAGCCTTAATATGCATGACAAACCCTCGATGGCTATCAGATTGTCTATATTATCATATCTGCTCTCGTCAGTAGTGGCCTTCATCACAACTGCTTCGAAAACAGGGATAGAAAAACCGTAATATCCTGTTATCCTGCGCTAAATGATAGGACAGGTTGGACAATGGCCAAGAAATCTGCGCGTTTCTGTTCGGCGACACTTCTGCTAGCCGCCGGTTCAAGGCGGTCGGATGTGCAGATGTATCCGGCATCGACTTGGTAGGCGATACCGCACAAGACTAGATAAAACGAGATATACCCCGGGTCGCACCTTGGGAGATGAAAGTTGAAAAAGCCGTTTAACCGACTGCAGGCGCTGATGATCAAGGCGATGGCGGAGGCGTTGTTCTACAACCGGAAGATGGCGATTTCTGCCGACCAGGTGGTCGAAAACCTGCAGGAACATTTTACCAATATCGAAGGCAACAAGCCGGATGAAATCCGGATGGCGCTCTATGGCCTGCTGGCCGTTCTGGGTGGTCCGTTTTTTCTCGCCGCTTCTCCACGCATACGCAAGAAACTGATCAGCAGACGGCTGCAAAAATCGCGGATCGATTTCCTTCAGGATATTGCCCGCACCAAAGGCGTCATTCTGGCCGGCTATTACGGCCACTGGCAACATGGCGATGAAGAGGAAAATTACGACAATCCGATCTTCGCCGACCTCGATTTCGAACTACCGGGACAGCGTGACCGCTCTGCCCCGGGCGAACGACCGGTTCGCCGCGACACGCGCCGGGATCTGACTGCAGCGGTCTTTGTCGGCCATGGCGCCGTCCCGGAAGAAACCGATGTCATCGTAATCGGATCGGGCGCTGGCGGCGCCGTTGCCGCAGCGGCGGTGTCCGACGAAGGTCATGAAGTGCTTAT
The DNA here is from genome assembly GCF_976973735.1 of Parasphingorhabdus sp. NYA22. Taxonomy (NCBI): domain Bacteria; kingdom Pseudomonadati; phylum Pseudomonadota; class Alphaproteobacteria; order Sphingomonadales; family Sphingorhabdaceae; genus Parasphingorhabdus; species Parasphingorhabdus sp. NYA22. The sequence goes on from NZ_OZ333477.1 coordinate 2,400,414, forward strand.
CATCGAAGCCGGCAGCCATTATCCGTCGTCCCGCCTGACCCATGAAGAAGCCCGGATGACCGCGCGCCTGTTCAAGGATGGCGGCCTGCAAACAACCGCCGACCGGGACATCATCGTATTTCAGGGCCGTGTGGTTGGCGGCTCTACCGTGATCAACAACGGCATTTGCTTGCGCATGAAACAGGCCGGCCTCGTTCATCCGGACGCAGAAGATGTTTATGACACTTGGGCTAGGCTCGGCGCGCCGATAAGCGAAGCCAGTCTGGCTGCGAGCTATGATGCGGTCGAGAATGCGCTCGAAGTCACGCAAATAGACGCGATCACCGGCCGTAATAATGGCCCGCATCTGGTCGACGGCTGGAACAAATATGCTGCACAATCGACTGACCCGAAAGACCGGACCGCGATTACCGCATGGTTCAGCAAAAATTACGGTCCCCCGACGCCTGATAGTGAGTGCATCTATTGCGGCTATTGCAACACGGGCTGCCCTTATGGCCGGAAAAAAGCCATGCCGGAAAGCTATTTGACCCATGCGACCAGCGGTGCGCGTATCAAGCCGGCCCGCATATTGGATCGGGCCGAAGCAACCGAAATATTGTGGACCGAGGGTGCCAATGGCAAGCGGGTCGCCGACGCCGTCGAGATCCGGTTGAAGGGTGGTGGCAAGCGCACCATTCGCGCCCGCAAAGGTGTGGTCGTCGCCGCGGGCGCGCTCGCGTCCAGCAATCTGCTCTACAATAGCGGCATCCTGCAATCGGGCAGCAATATCTCGCTCAACATCGCCTGTCCGGTGGTCGCGCTGATGCCCGAAGGCACGCAGGTCAACGCATGGAACGAAGACCAGATGGCGACCTATATCGATCGCGGCGATTTTCTGATCGAGAGCCATTTCCAGCCGCCGATGAGCATGGCGATGCTGGTGCCGGGCTGGTTCGAAGATCATTACGAGCGGATGAGAAATTATAATCGGCTGGTGTCGGCGGGCGTCCTGTTTCCGGCAGACCGGCTGGGCTATATGAAGGATGGCAAGCTCAAGCTGAAAATCGGCGAGGAGGAACTGGCTTTATTGCGCCGGGCGCTGGCGACGATGACCAAAGTCCATTTCCTCAACGGCGCGATCGAGGTCTATCCTGCCCTGCTACGCGGCCAGACGCTGACCAGCGATATGAGCCATGAAGAAATTGATGCCTTTTACGAGAAGGCAATCGTCGAACCGGATGATGTCGTCCTGTCCAGTTCCCATCCGCACGGCGGCAATGCGATCAACGAGGATCCGCGCAAGGGCGTCGTCGATCTCAACCAGCGGGTGCACAATACGACCAATTGCTATGTCGCCGATGCCAGCGTGATGCCGAGCTGCATCCGGGTCAACGCACAGCTCACCACGATGGCGATGGCGCACAGGGCGATGGCGGGGAAAAGACGCTTCGGTTAGGTTTTAAAGCTGAAGTCGGGCAGCGACTGAAACGCGCTTCTCAGTGCATCGCCCCATCCCTCGGAGATCGTCTGGAAATAGGGATCGTCTTTTGCGACCCTTTGCTCGTGCGTAATCGCAAAACTGTCGGCTTCATAGACCTGCATATCGAGCGGCAAATCCACCGCCAGATTGGCTCTTATGGTCGAATCGAAAGAGACCAGCAACAGTTTCACGGCATTTTCAAAGGACATCTCCGGGTCGAAACCACGGACCAGAATCGGGCGGCCATATTTGGTTTCACCGCTTTGGAAAAAGGGACTGTCATCGCTCGCTTCAATGAAGTTACCAGCCGGATAGATCATGAACAGTCGGGGATCGCTGCCGTGGATCTGGCCACCGAGAATTAGCGTTGCGCCAAAGGGCGACTTGGCTTCCTGACCTTCGCGGGAATAGGTTTTAACCACTTCACGCAAGGTGTCGCCAATGATCGTCGCGACCTGGAACATCGATGGCGCCTGCAGGATCGATGGATTGCGGTCGTCGGGATGTTTACCGCGTTCGTCCAGCAAGCTGACAACCGCCTGAGTGGTCGCCAGATTACCCGCCGAAAGCAAGGTAATGACCCGGTCGCCGGGTACTTCCCAACTGGTCAGTTTCTTGACCTGGGCAATGTCGTCGACACCGGCATTGGTGCGCGTATCCGACATGAAAACCAGGCCGCGTTTCATCCGCAGTGCCACGCAATAAGTCATTACTATCGGTTATCCCTTATAAGAATCATCGCAATGATCTGCCGCCCCTCTACTGCTGCACCTGCAGGCTTACAATCATATCCTCATTGCCCGCACCATAGCGCAGACCGGATATCGGCGATGCATCGCGATAATCCAGACCTGTGGCGACCCGGACATAGCGTTCATCCGGTGAATAGCCGTTGGATATGTCAAAGCCGACCCAGCCGATATGCTCGACATAGGCCTCGGCCCATGCGTGCGTGGCGTCCTGATCGACCCGATCGCTCATCATCAGATATCCGGAGACATAACGCGCAGGAAAGCCCAGCGAGCGCGCCGCCGTGCAGAAGATATGGGCATGATCCTGACAGACGCCACCACCAACCGTGAGCGCCTGCTCTGCGGTTGTTTCTGCATCGGTTTTGCCAGTCTGGTAGGCGACCTTGTCGGTAACTAGCGCTGACAGCGCGTGCAACCGGGCGATGTCATTGTCATAATCCTGGTCCAGCGATGCGATCAATTTGGCGGTTTCGACCTCTGGCCTGGTAAGCGCTGTTGCCCGCTTGAAATACCACAAGGGGGCAAATCCCGCGTGGCTGCCGATAACGCCGCTACCATCGGTATTTTCAACCTCGCCGGTGCAGCGGATGACAATTTCGTTGCGCCCGCGTTCTATGTTGATCAGATCGACATGATTGCAGTGCTGATCCTCGAACGACAATTCCAGCGATCCGCCTTCAATTTCGATATTCCAGTCGATTATCCGCTGACCGGGTCTTTCCTTCGGGCGAAGGCGCAACTGTTGCAGCCCGTATTGCACGGGATTATCGTAATTATAACGGGTTTCGTGATTGATTTTCAGCAGCATATTCAGTTTATCCTGTCCTGAAAATTATAATCGCTCTCGATCTGTGCGGCGAGGCCGTTATTTGCCGCGAGGAATTCAATGATGAATTCGTGCAGACCATTTTCAAATATAGTTTTTACCGGCTGTCCGAGCAAACGGTCGCAAATATCTCTCGCCAGACGGTGCGATGACACATCACATCCATATTCGCGTTCTAGATAACCGAGATTATCGGAAATCTGTTCATAGCAGAAAGCCAGCGAACGCGGCATCTGCCGGTGAAGGATCAGATATTCAGCAACGCTCAACGCGCTGATATCCGAACCGTTGAGCCAACGATAGGACCGTTGCGCGGATACCGAGCGCAGGATAGTCTCCCATTGGACATTGTCGACGGCGGTGCCGATTTGCGCGATCGAGGGCAGCAACAAATAATATTTCACGTCCAATATCCGGGCGGTACTGTCCGCCCTTTCTATGAACGTGCCGAGCCGGATGAAATTAAACCCGTCATTGCGCAGCATAGTGCCTAGAACAGCGCCCCGGACCAGTGAACTCTGCTGGCGGATGACCGCCAGAACATCTGGTAAATCCCGCTCGTCAACCGGATTGGCCAAAGCCGTTTTCAAATTCATCCAGGCTTCGTTGGTTGCTTCCCAGACTTCCCGTGTCAGGGCAATCCGCCCGGTACGGGCGCTGTCCCGCGCCTGTTTGATCAGCGAGATGACGCTACCGGGATTATCCTTGTCCCGCAAAAGATAGTCGATCACCTTTGTCGAACTATAATCGGCATGTTTCGCCAGATAGCTCTTCTTGGTTCCGGACGACGCGAGGATGGAAGCCCATTCATCGGCCGCGGAAGACGAGTGGGTCAGCGCAATCCGGAAGCCCGCTTCGATCAGGCGCGCACTATTCTCTGTCCGCTCTAGCAGACGCGACATCCAGAACAGACTGGCGGCGGTTTTGCCTAGCATAATCCCTGCCCCCTCATTCTTCCAGCACCCAAGTATCCTTGGTCCCCCCGCCCTGGCTGCTGTTGACCACCAGAGATCCCTCGGTCATCGCCACGCGGGTCAGGCCGCCGGGCGTAATATCGATACGATCGGGAGACACGAGCACGAACGGCCGCAGATCAACATGCCGCGGCGACAGGCCCTTTTCGGTAAAAATCGGCACAGTCGAAAGCGCCAGCGTCGGCTGGGCAATATAATTGCTGGCATTACTGATCAGCTTGGCGCGAAAATCCTCGACTTCCTTTTTGGAAGCCGCCGGCCCGACCAGCATGCCATAGCCGCCCGATCCGTGCACTTCCTTGACCACCAGTTCCGCGAGATGCTCCAGCACATATTCCAGCTGGTCCTTCTCCGAACAGCGCCATGTCGGAACATTCTCCAGCAGCGGTTTCTGGCCAGTATAAAATTCGATAATGTCCGGCATGTAGGAATAGAGCGCCTTGTCATCGGCGATGCCGGTGCCGGGCGCATTGGCGATGGTAATCCCGCCGGAACGATAGACATCCATGATCCCGGGCACGCCGAGCATCGAGTTGGGCAGAAAATTCAGCGGATCGAGATAATCGTCATCGATCCTCCGGTAAATCACATCAATCGGAGTATAGCCCTGAGTAGTTCGCATCGCGACACGGCCGTCAACAATCTTCAGATCATGGCCCTCCACCAATTCCGCGCCCATCTGATCGGCGAGAAAGCTGTGCTCGAAATAGGCGCTGTTGTGGATGCCCGGAGTCAGGACAGCAACCACCGGCTTGCCTTCGCATTTCGGCGGCGCACAGGCGGCCAGCGACCGGCGCAGATTGTTAGGATAGCTGCTCACTTCCTGCACGCCGATCTTCGCAAACAGCTCGGGGAACATGTGCAGCATCGTTTCCCGGTTTTCCAGCATGTAGCTCACCCCGGAAGGCGTCCGCGCATTATCCTCGAGCACGTAAAATTCGCCGGGCCCGGTACGGACAATATCGGTGCCGATGATATGGGTATATATGCCGCCAGGCGGATTGACGCCGATCATCTGCGGCAGGAAGGCAATGTTGTTGGCGATCAGTTCGATCGGCACACGGCCCGCACGCAATATCTCCTGGCGGTGATAGATATCATAAAGAAAGGCGTTGATCGCCTTGACCCGCTGCTCGATCCCGCGTGACAATTTACGCCATTCACTGGCCGACAATATCCGCGGAATAACATCGAACGGGATCAGCCGTTCGTCGCCTTCATCCTCACCATAGACGTTAAAGGTTATACCGGTCCGGCGGAAAAAGGCCTCCGCATCCTCGGATTTGCGATGGAGCCGTTTGGCATCTTCGTCGTCCAGCCAGCCTTTATAGGCGACATAGGGTTCGCGAACGTCTCCGTCGCTACCCATCATTTCATCGAACAAGCCATTTCCCCTCGGGCGAAGTGTTTAAACCTGTCCTCCCGGGCTTAAGCTAACGCAACAAGCTCCTGAAAGCAAAGGAAATAGCGGATTTCAGGGGATTTGAGAATCAAACCGGATATTTAACACCGGTCATTTCTTCAGAAATATCCCACAGGCGTTTCGCCGGCTCGATCCGCTTGGCTTTCGGGCGGGGCTGCACTTCGCGGGCCGGTCCGGTCCACTCGCCGTTACGGCTGGGCCCGAAATATTCACCGCCCTCGACATCATTGCCGGCAGCGGCGGCCAGCGTCGGCCACGCCCCTTGCGCCGCGCTGTTCATGAACAGGCTCGACACCGGCTTGAACAAAGACACCATGAAACCCGGAAAATTCTTGGCCAGTTCGGTATCCGCCACCCCCGGATGGCAGGCAACCGCCTTGATCGGGGAACCGGCCGCGCGCAGCCGCCGGTCAAGTTCGTACATGTGCAGCAGATTGGCCAGCTTGCTCATCGCATAGCGGCCCCAGCGGCTGTAGCTTTGCTCCGCATTGCTATCGTCAAAATCGATCCGGCCGCTGCGATGCGCCATGCTGGAGGTGATCACAACCCGGGGCTCCTGCCCTTCCGCAAGCTTCTCAAGCAAAAGTCCGGTCAGCGCGAACGTACCCAGGTGATTGACGCCGAATTGCGATTCAAAACCGTCTGCCGTTTCCTCGCGCGGCGGCATCATGATCCCGGCGTTGTTGACCAGAACATCCAGTCTTGGCTCTTTTGCCACCAGCTTCGCCGCGCTGCGAATGGATTTAAGATCCCCCAGATCCAGAGGAATGAACCGCATATCCGCCTCCGGATAGACAGAGTGAATATCGGCTATCGCCGCTTCTGCCTTTTCCACGGACCGGCAACCCAGCAGCACCCGCGCGCACCTGCCCGCGAGCAGTTTGGCAGTCTGATAGCCAAGCCCGCTATTCGCACCGGTCACAAAAAAGACGCGCCCGCTCTGGTCGGGCACGTCCTTGTCGGTAAAATTCTCGATCGTCATGCCGCTAATCTCCTGATCCTGTCCCTATCCTATCACAGAAAGCACAGTCTCGGCAGCAAATCGCTGTCTCGCAGGATGTGCTGCAAAACCAACTCTCCCTGCCCCACAATACTTTACTTCCCGCCGATATCGTCTAATCGCTGCTGCCAATAGTTTTGGAGATTATCATGCGTGCCGACGCGCAAGCCTATGTCGACCGGATCGACGCCGCTCTTGCCCTGATCAAGACCGCCCTCAACTGGGATGTTGCCTTGCGCCGTCTCGACGAGCTCAATGCCCGCGTCGAGGATCCGACCCTGTGGGACGACCAGACCGCCGCCCAGGCGGTGATGACCGAACGCCGCCGCCTCGATGAATCGATCAGCGCCGCGCAGGAAATCCAGCAGGAACGCGACGACGCGCTTGAGTTTATCGAGATGTCCGAGGAAGAAGGCGATGCCGCTCTCGCCGATGAGGGCGCCGCTACGCTCGAAAAGCTCGCCACCCGCGCCGATCGCGACAAGGTCAAGGCCTTGCTCTCCGGCGAAGCCGACGGACTCGACACCTATATCGAAATCCACGCCGGTGCCGGCGGCACCGAAAGCCAGGACTGGGCCGAAATGCTGCTGCGCATGTACCAGCGCTGGGCCGAGGCGCGCGGCTACAAGGTCTCGATGGTCGATTATCAGGCCGGCGATCAGGCCGGGATCAAATCCGCCACAATCGAGGTCAAGGGCGAGAATGCCTATGGCTATGCCAAGACCGAGAGCGGCGTCCACCGGCTGGTCCGCATCTCGCCGTTCGACAGCGCCGCCAAGCGCCACACCAGCTTTTCCAGCGTCTGGGTCTATCCGGTGATCGACGACAGTTTCGAGGTCGAGATCAACGAGAGCGACCTCAAGATCGATACCTATCGCGCGTCCGGCTCCGGCGGCCAGCACGTCAACACCACCGACAGCGCCGTCCGCATCACCCACCAGCCGACCGGGATTGTCGTCGCCAGCCAGAATGACCGCAGCCAGCACAAGAACCGCGCCACCGCGATGGGCATGCTGAAAGCCCGTCTGTTCGAAGCCGAACTGCAGCGCCGCGAAGCCGAGGCCTCGGGCGAATATGAAGCCAAGACCGAAATCGGCTGGGGCCACCAGATCCGCTCCTATGTCCTGCAACCATACCAGATGGTCAAGGACCTGCGCACCGGCCATACTAGCAGCGCGCCCAATGATGTGCTCGACGGTGCGCTGGACGATTTCATCGCTGCCACCTTGTCACAGAAGGTGACCGGCGAAGCGGTTGATGTCGAGGATGTGGATTAGGGAGGCTTGTGCCCCTGCGCAGGCAGGGGTCCATCTCCAAAATACAGCCGACAAACATTGGTAGTAGATCGAGCTGCGCGGCATCCTGAACGCTGCTCCCCCCTCCATCCTTTAAACCGGCAAAGATACGAGATGGCCCCCTGCTAACGCAGGGGAACATGCCGTTCGTCCTGAGCCTGTCGAAGGACCGTGTGAGACGATAGGCGTGCTTCGACAAGCTCAGCACGAACGGCAAATATGACATTGCAGGCCGTTTCGATCCCAGTCACATCCCGATTCAGCGACCTCGCGAGATAGACACAAAAATCGGAAAATCGTCCCTGAAGTCACTTGTGGTGGAACCAAAAGTCAGGAGAAAACGTAAGATAGGCAGACTTTACGCGATATCGACCCGTCAACTGACCATCATCGAAGATACGAGACCTCGTCTCTGACCAGTTTGCGCATGTCACGTCGCCACTCTTGGGAAGGACGCCGTCAAATGGAAACCACCGAACTTGTTGTGAACGGAAAAACGCACAAGCTGGAAGCCGACAGCCGCGTGACATTGCTTGATGCGCTGCGCAACCATCTGGGACTGACTGGCACAAAGAAGGGTTGCGACCACGGCCAGTGCGGCGCCTGTACGGTAATAGTCGACGGTAGACGCATCAATTCTTGCCTTACGCTCGCCTGCATGCACGACGGCGACGCAATTACGACCATCGAAGGCCTTGGACAGCCGGACAACCTGTCGGCGCTGCAGTCCGCCTTTGTCGCGCATGACGGCTTCCAGTGCGGCTATTGCACACCGGGGCAGATCTGTTCGGCCACGGCCATGATCGAGGAAGCCAAGGCGGGGTGGCCTAGCTTCGTGTCTGACGATCTCGAAAGTCCCGAAGAGTTGAGCAATGAAGAAATATCGGAGCGGATGAGCGGCAACCTGTGCCGCTGCGCCGCCTATCCCAATATCGTCAACGCGATCCGTGAGGCCGCCGGAGAGCAATCATGAAACCATTCGACTATGCAAGAGCAGCCGACCGCGCCGATGCCACCGCGCAGGCAGCGAATAGCGCGACCTTTATCGCCGGCGGGACCAATCTGCTGGACTTGATGAAACTGGAAGTCATGACACCAGACAAGCTGGTTGATATCAACCGGCTAGACCTCTCGGAAATTAGCACGACCGACGACGGTGGGCTGCGCATTGGCGCGCTGGTTTCCAACAGCGACTGCGCCGCCGACAAACGCGTGCGCAGCGACTACCCCGTCCTGTCACGCGCGATCCTAGCCGGAGCCAGCGGCCAGCTGCGCAACAAGGCGACCACCGGCGGTAATCTGTGCCAGCGCACCCGCTGCTATTATTTCTACGATACCTCTATGCCGTGCAACAAACGCGAGCCGGGCTCCGGCTGTCAGGCGATGAACGGCTTCAACCGTATTCACGCCATCCTGGGGGCGAGCGACGCCTGCATCGCCACCTATCCCGGCGACATGGCCGTCGCGATGACGGCGCTGGATGCGCAGGTGGAGATTGAAAATAGCGCGGGCGACATCCGTCTCGTGCCGATCCAGGACTTTCACCTCCTGCCCGGCGACCACCCGGAGAAGGATAATATCCTGGAGGCGGGCGATTTGATTACTGCAGTCATCTTGCCGCCACCTGTTGAAGGCAAGCAAATTTACCAGAAGGTCCGCGACCGCGCCTCTTATGCCTTTGCTCTGTGCTCGGTTGCAGCCGTGATAAAAATGGACGGTGACACAATAGCCAGCGCCGCGCTGGCATTCGGCGGATTGGCGCACAAGCCTTGGCGCGACGAGGCGGTGGAAGAATTGCTGGTCGGCCAACAGCCTACCGCCGAACTGTTCGACAAGGCTGCCGACCGGCTGCTCGCCGAAGCGCACGGCTATGGCAGCAATGATTTCAAGATACCGCTCACCAGACGCGTCTTGATTTCCATCCTGAAAGAAGCCACGCAAGCAGGAGCAGCAGTATGACCGCGCACCACAAAATGGACAAGCCGGACACCCGTAACCGGCTCGACGACATGCGCCAGGGGCTGGTCGGAACGCCGATGGACCGCCCCGACGGACCGCTTAAGGTCTCCGGTCGGGCAACCTACGCCCACGAATGGCACATTCCGGGCATGGTCTATGGTGTGCTGGTCCGTGCGACCATCTCCAAGGGCCGGGTTACCGATGTTGCGAGCGACCAGATACTGACTGACGATACGGTTCACGCAATCATTACCGATGATCGCTTGCTGCGACGTCCAGCGCAAGGCGGTGCGAATGAAGCACCCCCGCAAGGATCCAAGCAGGTCGATTATTTCGGTCAACCGATTGCCCTCGTGGTTGCCGATACATTCGAACAGGCGCGCCACGCTGCCAACGAGCTAAAAATCAGCTATGAGACAGAAGGTAATGCCGCTTTCGATCCGGAGGCGCCGGACACCGACACGGACGAACCCGAAGATGATCAGCTCGATCAGGGCGACCTCGATCAGGCAATGCGCGACGCCGCCTTCACCGTCGATCAGGTCTATCGCACACCCGGCCATAACAGCGCCGCGATGGAACCGCATTGCGCCATCGCCAGCTGGGAGGGGGACAAGCTGACCCTGCGAGGCAGCTACCAGATGCTCAACTTCAATATCAACGAACTGGCCGACGCGCTGCATATTGCTCCGGAAAACATCCGGATGCTGTCGCCCTTTGTCGGTGGCGGATTCGGCTCGAAGCTGGGCCTGTCGCCGGAAGCCGTTGCTGCAGCCATTGCTGCAAAAGACATCGGGCGGCCAGTCTGCGTAGCGCTTTCGCGGCAACAGGTTTTTGAAACAACGATGCGTCGCTCCGAAACCCGGCAGCATGTCCGGCTGGCATGCGGCGAAGACGGCGTTCTGACCGGCCTTGGTCACGAATGTCTGGTGTCCAATTTACCAGGCGAAGAATTTTACGAACCCGTCACACAGGCAACCCATTTCCTCTATGGCGGCGAGAACCGCAAGCTCGGTATCGAAGTGGCCCGCGTCAATCGCACCTGCGGCGGTTCCGTCCGCGCGCCGGGCGAAGCGGTCGGCATGCAGGTGCTCGAAAATGCCATGGACGAACTCGCTGAAGCCGCAGGCATCGATCCGGTCGATCTCAGAAAGCGCAATATTCCGGAACGGCATCCGGAACAGGACATTCCCTATTCCTCCCGTCGTTTCACCGAAGCGCTCGATGAAGGCGCGAAACTTTTCGGATGGGGAAAGCGCAATCCGAAGCCCGGACAAATGCGCGAAGGCGACTGGTTGATCGGCCACGGGATGGCCGGCGCTGCCAGAGTAAACATTCTCTCGGAAGCAAAAGCGAAGGTGACGCTGCTCGCAAATGGCAGCGCCGTCGTCGAAACCGACATGACCGACATCGGCACCGGCACCTACGCCATTTTGACGCAAATTGCCTGCGACATGCTCGGCTTGCCGGCGAACAGGGTCGAAACCAGATTGGGCGACACCGACTTCCCCGCCGGGCCGGGATCAGGCGGATCCTGGGGCGCGTCGTCTTCCGGTTCCGCAGTCTTTTTGGCCTGCGAGGAAATTCGCAAGAAACTCGCCGACAAGCTGGGCGGCAAAGAGACTGACCTGACACTTGCCGATGGCAAAGCAGGAACAGGCGATAAGGCGCGACCCTTTGCCGAAATACTGGACGGAGAAGAGATTTCAGCGACCGGACATATCGAACCCGGCAAGACGCTGGAAGACTGGCAACAGGCGACCTATGGCTCCTATTTCGCCGAAGTGGCGGTGAACGCAGTGACCGGCGAAACGCGGGTGAAACGAATGCTCGGAGTGTTCGGAGCCGGCAGAATCCTCAACGAAAAAACCGCCACGTCGCAATGTTATGGCGGCATGATCTGGGGGATAGGCAGCGCCCTGACCGAGGAGATGGCGTTCGACGATCGCGACGGCCATATCGTCAACCATGATCTCGCGGAATATCATATTCCGGTAAATCTCGACGTGCCGCAAATCGAGGTCGTCCTGCTCAAGGAACGGGACGAATGGGCGAGCCCGATTCAGGCAAAGGGAATCGGCGAACTGGGAATATGTGGCGCGGCGGCTGCGGTGACTAACGCAATTTACAACGCCACCGGAATCCGCGTCCGCGAATATCCTGCGACTCTGGATAAATTGTTGGCGGGCTTACCGGATGAATGAGGTGATGATACTGCTTCAGGCTTTTGCGAGCCGTCTAAAACCAATGGAGCCGCAAAACCCTTTCCTACACCCACCTCAATCATTATCCTGACGCTTTTAACCGAGGCAAAATGTCGGCCGATCCTTCGTTCACATATGTCAGCAGCAGTCACGCGACGCCCATGGCGGCGATTGCGACTGCCTGATAAAGGCAGCGCGAATTTCGGCAAAAGACGGCGGATTAACGACCGTTTCAAGCGGATTAACTGCTCCGGCTGTTTTTGCGCTTTAGGGGGTGTGACCCGTGTGACCCTTCAGCCGGTTCTGCCGGCGTCCGCTCGTTTTTTGTCTCGCGCATTTCTTTTGCGCGAGCCGCTGCTGACCGGCGCAGCGGCAAAGTGACAAGCGGAGGTCCAGTGGGCAAACAGGGATTGAACCGCAACGCTCGCTCGCCTAGTCTTTCGGCGATGAAAAATATTGCCGCCAGAACCGCGCTACCGCCCGCCCGCCTGATTGCTGGCCTGGCTGCATTAACGCTGCTCACCGGGCCTCTCGGCGCCTGCAAACGGGTGCCCGAGGCAGACGCCAATCGCGCCGAAACCGCGCGTGCCTATCCGCCGGCTTCGCGGCCAGTGTCGGAACTTGGTGGAAATGAATGGTCAACCGAGACCGCGCGCGACAAGCGGGGCGAGGCCGAGGAGATCATGAAGGCGGCTGGACTGGAGCCGGGCATGACGGTCGCCGATATCGGCGCGGGTGAGGGCTATTACACCGTGCGGCTGGCCGAGAAGGTCGGCGCGGCCGGGCGCGTGCTGGCGCAGGATATTGACGAAGAAGCGATCGACCGGCTGGCCGAGCGGGTCAATCGGGAGAGCCTTGACAATGTCTCGATCAAGCTTGGTGCGCCCGACGATCCGCGGCTGCCGGAGAACAGTTTCGACCGGATTTTCCTCGTCCATATGTATCACGAAGTGCGCGAGCCTTACGCCTTTCTCGCGCGCCTGCGCCCGGCCCTGCTAAACAAGAGCGGCGGTCATGGCGCCGGAGAAGTGATCGTGGTCGACGTCAACCGCGATGTGACGCAGCACGGCATTCCACCGAAACAGCTATTCTGCGAATTCGAGGCGGTCGGTTACGAACTGGTTGGTTTCATGGAACGGCCGGAACTGGGCGGCTATTTCGCGCGGTTCCGCGCCAAGGGTCCGGCGATTGCGCCGGAAGATATCACAGCCTGCCCCTATCAGCGGGACAGCGGATGATTTCAGCTCATATTTAGCTGGCTGACCGGTTCGCCCTGTCGCCGTCGTGCCTTCCGCGCAAGCCGTCGCCAATGACGCCGGTCTCGCCGTGAGAGGCCACTATCGCTTGCACGCTCCACCAGAATATCAACAGCGCGCTCGCCATATTTGGAGAAATATAATTTGACCTCCCGGGCATCCTTCGCCCGGCGATAATTTGACTCAAAAAAACCGAACATCGTGTGATTCCCGCAAATCAGATGCGACCCTGATGCGTGTTTCGCATGTGCAACATACGAGATGTTACATATAGTTTCAACAATATTTACCATGAATGGTAAAAGGAAATGCTGCGAAACAGTGTTTCTCGGGAACCGTCTGGTACGACTGCCTAGCCCTCGTCACCCATCTTCAGCGCAGCGATAAACGCCTCCTGAGGGATGCTGACATTGCCATATTCGCGCATCTTGGCCTTGCCCTTCTTCTGCTTGTCGAGCAGCTTCTTCTTGCGGCTGATATCGCCGCCATAGCATTTGGCGGTCACATCCTTGCGCATCGCCGAGATCGTCTCGCGAGCGATCACCTTGCCGCCGATCGCGGCCTGGATCGGTATCTTGAACAAATGGCGCGGGATCAGGTCCTTGAGCCGTTCGCACATGTAACGACCGCGGAATTCGGCGGCATCGCGGTGGACGATCATGCTCAGCGCATCGACCGGATCGCCGTTGACCATGATGTTCATCTTGACCAGCTGGCCGGTGCGCAGACCGATCTGGTGATAGTCGAAGCTGGCATAGCCGCGCGAAATACTCTTCAGCCGGTCGTAGAAATCGAACACCACCTCGTTGAGCGGCAGTTCGTAGACCACTTGCGCGCGGTCGCCGACATAGGTCAGGTTCTTCTGCACCCCGCGCCGGTCCTGGCAGAGCTTCAATATGCCGCCGAGATATTCGTCCGGGCAATAGATGGTCGCCTCGATCCACGGCTCCTCGATCTCGCGGATCTTCACTACGTCCGGCATGTCGGCCGGGTTGTGCAGGAACTGCTCGCTGCCATCGTTCATCACTATCCGGTAAACCACCGACGGCGCGGTGGTGATCAGGTCGAGATCATATTCGCGGGTCAGCCGTTCCTGGACGATCTCCAGATGCAGCAGCCCGAGAAAACCGCAGCGGAACCCCTGCCCCAATGCCGCGCTGGTCTCCATCTCGAAGGTGAAGCTCGCGTCGTTGAGCCGCAGCTTGCCGATACTCTCGCGCAATTTCTCGAAATCCGCCGCATCGACCGGGAACAATCCGCAGAAAACCACCGACTGCACTTCCTTGAAGCCCGGCAAAGCCTCGGGCGCCGGGTTTTTCACCGTGGTGATCGTGTCGCCGACCGCGGTCTGGCTGACTTCCTTGATCTGCGCCGTAATAAAGCCGATCTCGCCCGCCGCCAGTTCCGGCAACTGCTCGATCTTCGGCCGCATACAGCCGACCCGGTCGACCAGATGCTCGGTGCCCTGGGCCATGAACTTGATCTTCAGCCCCTTGGTCAGCACCCCGTCGATCACCCGCACCAGGATGACCACGCCGAGATAGGGATCATACCAGCTGTCGACCAGCATCGCCTTGAGCGGCTTGTCGCGGTCGCCGCCCGGTGGCGGAATCTTGGCAACAATCTGCTCCAATATATCCTCGATACCGATCCCCGACTTGGCGCTCGCCATCACCGCATCCGACGCGTCGAGCCCGATGATCTCCTCGATCTCGTGCCGCACCCGCTCCGGCTCGGCGGCCGGCAGATCGATCTTGTTGAGCACCGGAATAATCTCGTGATCATGCTCGATCGACTGGTAGACATTGGCCAGAGTCTGCGCTTCGACCCCCTGCGCCGCGTCGACCACCAGCAAAGCGCCCTCGCAGGCCGCCAGGCTCCGCGACACTTCATAGGCAAAGTCGACATGGCCCGGCGTGTCCATCAGGCTGAGCTCGTAATCCTCGCCATTTTTCGCCTTGTAATGCAGCCGCACCGTCTGCGCCTTGATCGTGATCCCGCGCTCGCGCTCGATATCCATATTGTCGAGCACCTGCTCGCTCATTTCCCGCGCGGTCAGCCCGCCGGTCTGCTGGATCAGCCGGTCGGCGAGAGTCGATTTGCCATGATCGATATGGGCGATGATGGAAAAATTGCGGATATGGGACTGTTTATAGGCCCGGGGTGAGGATGGTTCGGTCATGGCCAGCCGTTAGCAGGGGCGCAGAGCAATGTCAGCAGGAAACGTCCGCCTCGCGTCCGACAGATCGGCCCGTGATTTTCTGCGGCTGCGGCAATCGAACTTTACAAACTTTACACTGTTATGAATTTGAAAACTTCCGGGGTTTTTCGGGCGGGATTTAGGCAGCATTTCAGGCCCGCAAAACCCGTTTGTTCAGTTTCGGAGCAGCAAGGCTGAACAAGGTGGCAATGGGAAAGCAGCGGGCAGCGACAAGCCTTCCCTTTCCGCTTTTGCAGATAGGGGAGATGAGGATTTGATTGTCAAAGAGCCATTCGGGAATATGGCATAGCGAGGCATGTGTAGGAAAGCCTGTTGGAGCCCCCCATTTTCCTCCCTGTCGCGAAGCGATGGGGAGGTGGCAGCCGGAACGGCTGACGGAGGGGCGCGCACGGCAATAACAACCTTCCAAGAATCATCCCGATCCCCAAAACCACCGCCAAGCCCAATCGCCCCTCTACCATCCCGCGGACGGTCCCCCTCCCCACCGCTACGCGGCAGGGAGGAAAGGGTAGCTTGCCCGCCTCTCCGCAAGCCGCTAAATCCACCCCATGCGCACCCGCCTCGCCATCTGCCGCAAGAAAAAGCGCTTTGCCAGCGAGGCGGACGCTCTCGCGGCAGCTCAGATCGCCACCATCGACCTGCGTCCCTATCTTTGTGATCGCTGCCACCGCTATCATCTGACCAGCCGCACCAAGGGCAAGCGACGGCTGCCGGTCGCCGATTGAGGCGGCACCGCCGCTGCCCTACCGGTCCGGAAATCCGCTTTCAAATCCCCGCCCGGCCTGTCACAAACATGCAATAAATTTGCCATGAAAGGGCAACGCTAACGTCATAGATCGCTCATCAATTGAAACATGATCCTCAACAGACAGGCTATCTCATGACCAACCCTATGCTCAAGACCATTGGCCTGCTGGCCGGGACCGCGGCGATTGCCCTTTGTCCTGCTGCTGCCATGGCCACGCCGATTTCCGACGAACAGGCTGCCGCGCTGCTCAGCAAGCTGGAGCAGCTCGAGCGCGAGGTCGCCGATCTGAAGGCGCAGCTCGGCAATGTGCAGCAGAGCCAGGTCGCTTCGACCAGCGCAATCGCGGCGACCGAGGCGAAACTGGCCGCGACCGAAGAGAAATTGGCAGAGCAGAAGCCGGTCAAGATCGCCTTCAAAGGCGCGCCGGAAATCAAGGGCGAGGACGGCTGGAGCTTCAAGCCGCGCGGCCGCATGCTTTATGACTTTGGTACGGTCAATGCGCCGGACAGCATCGTCGATGACGGCCTTGGCTTTGCCAATGAAGCCCGGCGGATCCGGCTCGGCGTTTCGGGATCGATGCCGGGCGGCTTCGGCTACAAGCTGGAAGCGGATTTCGCCGGCAACGAGATTGACCTGACCGATGCCTTTCTGACCTATGACAATGGCGGGCTGACGGTAACGGCGGGCCAGCACAATAATTTCCAGGGACTGGAAGAGCTGTCGAGCAGCAACGATACCAGCTTTATCGAGCGCGCCGGCTATACCGATGCTTTCGGCTTTGAACGCCGGGTCGGGCTTTCGGCGCAATATGGCGTGTCCGATCTGTTGTTCCAGGCCGGCGTGTTCACCGACAATATCGGTGACCTGAATGATGACGAGAATGACAGTATCGGCTTTGATGTCCGCGCGGTGGCGATGCCGAAATTCGGCGAGGTCCAGACCCATTTCGGGGCGTCCTACCATTATCGCGACCTCGGCGACGCGATCAGTTCGGCCCGCTATCGCCAGCGTCCGGCGGTCCATTTCACCGACACCCGCTTCATCGACACCGGCAATATTGCTGATGCCGAGTCAGAGACCAGCTACGGGCTCGAGGCAGCGGTTATTTCCGGTCGCTTCCACGCGACGGCAGAGGGCCACTGGCTCAATCTGAACCGCACCGGCGCGCTCGCCGACCCGACCTTCTTCGGCGGTGCGGTCGAGGCAGGCTTTTTCCTGACCGACGACACGCGCGGCTACAAGGAAGGCGTGTTCAAGGGCGTCAAGGTTTCCAATCCGGTCGGCCAGGGCGGCCTCGGCGCCTGGCAGGTCAATGTCCGCTATGACCGGCTTGATCTGACCGATGGCGGGTTCGTTGGCGGCGCGCAGGACGCTTATCAGGCGTCATTGATCTGGACGCCAATCGACTATGTCCGCTTCCTGCTGTCCTACTCGAAGATTGATTACAGCAACGCAGCGATCCTCGCTGCGGGCGACGGCAATTATAATGTCGATGCTTTCGCCGGACGTTTCCAGATCAGCTTCTGATCCGGATGATCTTTACCGACTGGCGGCTGTCAACCTAGGTTGACGGCTGCTGGTCGGCCCAGATCGTGCCGACATTGTCGCCTTTGTTGCGATCCGGCATCTGCCGCCCGGTTTCGGCAAAATAGGTCAGTTCGGCGATATTGGTGGCATGATCGCCAATCCGCTCGAGATTTTTCGCGATGAACAGCAGATGCGCGGATTCACTGATAAAGGCGGGGTTCTCGACCATATAGGTGATGATCGCGCGGAAGATGCTGGTGTAGAAATGGTCCAGCGTCTGGTCTCTCGCCCATACCGAAACCGCCAGATCAGCGTCGCCGTCGGCATAAGCCTTGAACGAATCCCGCACCAGCTCGGCGGCGATATTGGCCATTGAGGGCAGCAGCGAAGCCGGTTCGATCTTGCGGGTGGATTCGGCGACCAGCGGCACACGCTTGGCGATATTCTTGGCATAGTCACCAATCCGCTCGGCGATGCTGGAAATCTTGAAGGTCGCAATCAGATGGCGGAGATCGTCGGCCATCGGCGCGCGCAGGGCGATGGTCTGGATCGACAGGGCATCAATCCGCCGTTCCAGCTCGTCGATCTCTTTATCGTCGGCAATGACGGCTTTGGCCAGCGCCAGATCATTATGTTCAAGCGCTTCGATCGCCCGGACGATGGCACTGGTGCTCTTGTCTCCCATCTCCAGCACCATTGCCCGAAGATCGTGAATTTCCGCATCAAAGGCGGACACGGTATGCTGGGCAGTGCTAAGATTCATCAGAGTTCCTTGTTGCGATTTCCTTCATTGTAACAAAAATGTCATATAAAAAGCAATCTTATTGCATATTGGTGGCTTTGGTGGCGCCATTCGCGCTGCCGAAGCCGCGTTCCGCCCTGGAAAAAAGGGGCCGTTGTTGCCAACAGCCCCTCGGGATATACACCACGAAATATCTAGTTCGCGTGGCAGTCTATCTGTGGATCAAGCGAAGCGGGTTCGCTTATTTCAGCATGTCTTTGGTCAGCAGCGGCATGTTTTTCGCCGCTTCCACCATCGATGTCCGGGTCGCGTCCGGCGAAGCGATCAGGCCAGCCTTGACCAGATAGCCATCGCGTGTTCCGGCGTTGACAAATTCCATGACAAATTCCGGAATGCCGGGGATCACGCCGACATGCTGCTTTTTCACATAGATGAACAGCGGCCGCGCGCCCGGATATTCACCGGATGCAATCGCGTCATAGGCTGGCTCAACGCCGGAAATGGCGATGCCCCGTACTGTGTCGAGATTTTCTTCGAGGAAGCTGTAGCCGAAAATGCCGACCGCATTGGGATTGGATTTCAGCTTCTGGACGATCAGATTGTCATTTTCGCCCGCGTCCAGATAAGGACCGTCTGTGCGGATATCATGGCAGATGGCTTCATATTCGTCCTTGTTGCTTTCCTTGAGCGCCTTGGTCGCCGCATCGGTTTTGCAGCC
This sequence comes from Parasphingorhabdus sp. NYA22, assembly GCF_976973735.1. Classification (NCBI taxonomy): domain Bacteria; kingdom Pseudomonadati; phylum Pseudomonadota; class Alphaproteobacteria; order Sphingomonadales; family Sphingorhabdaceae; genus Parasphingorhabdus; species Parasphingorhabdus sp. NYA22. Next base: position 2,419,521 of record NZ_OZ333477.1, read on the forward strand.
GACTTCCATGATCAGCTCGGTCAGCGCATCGCGGGTGCCAGATGTCGATGGCGGGCCGTAAACGCTGATTGGCATGGCCGGCAGCGAAGCATCAATATCCGACCAGTTCTTGCTGGTATTTTCCTTGCCGAACGGCTTGGCTGCAATCGCCTTGTAAATCTGCTCGGGAGTCAGTGCAAAGCCTGGGCCTTCCTTGGACTGGGCGACAGCGATGCCGTCGATGCCGATGTTGATTTCGACGATGTCGGTGACACCGTTTGTCTGGCACAGTTCAAATTCGGAGGCCTTCATCCGGCGAGATGCATTTTCAATATCGGGCGTATCGGCGCCAACACCGGAACAGAACAGGCTCATGCCCGCGCCGGTTCCGGTCGATTCCAGCACCGGAGCCTTGAAGCTGCCCATAGTGAGGAAATTTTCCGACACAGCCTTGGCGAAGGGAAACACGGTCGAGGATCCGACGATCCGGATCTGGTCCCGGCTTCCGCCGCCGCCACTGTTGCCAGCCTGATTTTCACAGCCGGCCAAAGCCAGCGTGGCCATTGTCAATATTGCAAGTTTCGTTTTCATCTATAATTCCCTTGTCCAAGGTTGATTGCGCACTGGAAATCTCTGTGCGACCTCTTGAACAAGGCATCTACTGTCGCTCAGTGACTTTTGAATTACAGAATTATTTCACTATTATTGCAGATATTGCAGATGCGCGCCGTCGCCCTATCGGGGGAGCCTCTTCATCGCTTCCAGCGGCGGACTGTCGGCCGCTGCGTGAAATAGCTCAACCCGCTCGAATCCGAGACTGTTGTAGAAGCGCCGATTGGCCGGATTGCTATTCTCCAGATAGGCCATCGTGCCCGTGCGGTCGCAGGCATCAAGGACCGGCTGGATCAGGCGGCGGCCCAATCCCCTGCCCCGTCCCGCGCTGGCAACGCCAACCGTGAACAGATAGGCATGCGGCTCCTTCGGATGATGTTTTTCCATCGCCTCGCCTGCGGCCTTGCCACGCATCAGCGCGCCCCAGCCACCGCTGGCGAACAGGCCCCAATAGGTCTGCAGCATCCCCGCCATGGATGCATCGGCCTTGTCACCGGGCATCAGCCACATCGCGGCTGCACGGCCTTCGCCGTCCTCGCTCAATATCTGGCAGAAACCATTCGGTGCGTAGATGTGCTGTGCCAGACCGGAAAAAGTCCGTTTCATCGGTTCGAAGCCGCCGAACAGCCAGCTGTTGAACGGATCGTCGCGAAAGGCATCGGCGGTAATGTCGGAAAGGGCCGCGACGCTTTCAACGCCGACGGTGGCGATGCCTTGCTCAGGCACAATGTCCGATGCTTTCAGCATCCGCCCGGGGACCTGCTACCGCTAATAAATTCCGCCTTCAGCCTGAAGGAACTCGTCGTCATTCTGTGCCGGACCGCGATTGCGATTGGCTTCCAGAGCCCGTGCCCGCGCTGCGGCCTGTTCCGCGATCAGCTGCGCCTTGCGCGCTTCCAGCCGGGCCAGCAGCTCGTCCTTGCGGATCGAACGGCGTGGTTCAGTCTCGGGCTTGAAGACATCCCAGATGACCGCAGATTTGGGATCATCGGTTGGCCAGCCGCCAAACACCCGCTTGCCGGTCTTGCGGTCGACGCGGACCATCCGGACGCCTTTGGGAGCAACAAATGGCGTTTTCGGCATGCCCGCCATCGCCCGTTCGGCAAAACGCCGGAAGACCGGCGCGGCCAGCGTGCCGCCCTGGGCATAGCCGCCCATGTTGCGCGGCTGATCATAGCCGAGATAGACGCCAGCGACCATGTCAGGTGAACCGCCGACGAACCAGACATTCGTCGGACCGCTGGTTGTACCGGTCTTGCCGAACAGAGGCCGGTCGAGGCTTCTCAAATTCTGCGCGGTGCCGCGGGTGATCACACCCTGCAAAATGTCGATCATCTGATAAGCGGTCATCGGATCCATCAGCTGTTTTCCGGCAGGACGCGGCCGCGGCATCGGCTCTCCGTCCCAGTCGCGCAAATTGCAATTTTCACAGACCCGCTTGTCGGCGCGGAAGATGACCTCGCCCTGACGGTTCTGGACAAAGTCGATCACCGTCGGTTTCAGCTCACGCCCGTGATTTGCAAGCATGGAATAAGCATTGGTCAGCTTCATCACCGTGGTATCGCCAGCGCCCAGGGCGAAAGCCAGATAGGGCTTATAGTCACCAATACCCATGGTCTTGATCGTCCTGACAACATTTTCCATGCCGGAATCATTGGCGGCGCGCACGGTCATCAGGTTGCGCGATTGCTCTACACCCCAACGCAAAGTCTGTTGGCCAGCGCCGCGCGAATTGCCGAAATTCCGGAAACATTTGCGCCCCAGAGAAGCCGATTGATAGACGCAGAACGGGGCATCCTCGATCAGGGTCGCAGGAGTCATGCCCTGTTCCAGCGCCGTGGCATAGACAAAGGGCTTGATCGTCGAACCTGGCTGCCGCTCGGCCTGGGTGGCGCGGTTGAACGAGCTCATCCGGTCGTCAAAGCCGCCCTGCATCGCCCATATCCGGCCATTGCGAGGGTTTTGCACAACCATGCCGCCAGAGACTTCGGGCACATTCTCCAGCCGGTAACTGCTGCCGCCCACGGGGCTTACAGCGATAATATCGCCAGCTTTCAAGGCGCTCGGAACCGAATTTATCCGGCCCGTGGTACCATCGGTAAAGCCGATTTCAGCACCGCCGCCGGTCGGCCGGATGGCAACCGCGATCCGCCAGTTGGCATAATCCGTGTTGATGAAGGTCGAGGACAGGCGCTGAGCCCATTGCTCGTCCATCTCGATCTTGTTGATCGGACCGCTCCAGCCTTTGCCGCTGCTATAGCGCAACAGCCCGCCGCGCAGGGCATCCTTGGCATATTCCTGCAATTCCGGGTTCAGCGATGTACGCACCCAGAGACCGCCGGAATAGACGCTGTAAGGGCCTGCCTTTTCATTCTCGCCAAATTGCTCGATCAGCTGGCGACGGACTTCCTCGATAAAATAGCCACCCACTCGTTCGAACCGGGGACCGGAACGGGAAATCGCGCCAAGCGGCTGCGCAATCGCGGCCTGATGTTGCGCTGGCGTGATCCAGCCATTCTCCTGCATTTCGCCCAAGACCCAGTTGCGCCGGATGATCGCGCGCTGTTCGTGCACTTCCGGGCGATAGTTGGACGGGCCCTTGGGCAGGATCGCCAGATAGGCAATTTCGTGGAGGGCGAGTGCGTCGACATCCTTGCCGAAATAGGCTTGCGCGGCAGCCTGCACGCCATAGGCATTGCGGCCGAGGAATATCTGGTTGAGATAGAGTTCGAGTATTTCCTCCTTGGTCAGCACATCCTCGATCCGATAGGCCAGGATCGCCTCGCGCACTTTGCGGCGATAGGAGACTTCGCTGCTCAGCAGCAGGTTCTTCGCGACCTGCTGGGTGATGGTGGAGGCCCCGACCGGACGCCCGCTATTCGAGATATTGGTGAGAATAGCAGTGGCGATACCGGGATAGTCCAGTCCGCCATGTTCAAAGAAGGTGCGATCTTCGGCTGCCAGATAGGCGCGCACCAGCAGTGCCGGATATTCGGAATATTCCAGCTGCACGCGCCGTTCGCGAGCATAGCTGTGGACCGGCTCGCCATCATAAGCGCGGACCATTGTCGGCAAGGGTGGTTCATAGGTCTGCAGCGCCGTGGCATCCGGCAAGTCCCGGGCAAATATCAGCCAGACGAGCAGCCAGCCGAGCACACAGAGGGCTATAAAGGCTACAAATAGCCGGAACCACTTCTTCTGCCAGAATCTTTCGATCCGCTCGAAAAAACTGCCCGTGCTTCGTTCGAGCTTATAGGCGAGACTTTCTCCAGCCGTATCTGACGCTTCATTTACCATAGGCTGCGCTATCTAAACCGGCTCGCATCCATTTTCCAGCGATTATCGATGAAAAACGCGCACCGCCTCGCCACAGGACGGCCGGACAATCTTGCCCGGCCAGATCCGTCTAGCGCATTGCCAGTTTCCGGGCGAAATGCGACTCGATTGCGCTGGCCACACCCGAGGCAACCTTGGTCCGGCCCTGACGGGAATTCAGGAACGCCACATCATCTTTGTTGGTCAGATATCCGGTTTCAAACAACACCGAAGGTGTGTCGGGTGCCTTGAGCACGACGAAGGACGCATAACGATGCGGGATTTTGCGGAAAGCCATCTGCCGGCTGCTTTCGCGGTGCAGCAATTTCGCAAAATCGGCAGAGACATTCATGGTTTCACGCTGGGTCAGGTCGATCAGGATCGACGATACGTCCCGCGTCGCGCCGCCCAGATTAATGCCATTGATGATATTGGCCTTGTTTTCCCGCGCCGCCAGCTTGGCCGCTTCGCGGTCGGAAGCAACTTCGGACAAAGTATAGACAGTGGCTCCGGAAGCCGTCTCGTTGCCTGCCGCATCGGCATGGATCGACATGAACAGGTCAGCGCCGAGCCTGCGGGCAATGCCGTAACGTTCCTCCAGCACCAGAAACTCGTCACTATCACGGGTCAGCGCCACGCGGACCCTGCCGCCCGCGACCAGCCGGTCACGAATTGCCTTCGCAATTGCCAGAGTCACGTTTTTCTCGCGCGCATTCCCGTGCGGGGAAATCGCTCCCGGATCATGCCCGCCATGGCCGGCATCGATAACGACCAGCGGCCTGCTCCGATCATTCGGTCCGTAAATTTTCGGCAAACGGACGGAATCCAGCGGCTTGCCGAGAGGCACTTTGACGCTGTAATTCTTCTTCGGCGGTTCGGCGCGGAAATTCACCGGCGGCAGAAATGACAGCCGCCCACTCGCCAGCTGGTTTTGACCGACCGATTGCAGACTTAGATTCAGAATTTTGCCATCTTTGGAGAAGCTGCCGTTGGTAATTACGGCCGGGCGGTCCAGATCGAACACGATCCGCGCCGTATTGGGATTATATTGTCCCTGGCGTACCGATTTGACAATACCGGCCGCAGAGCCACCGCGTCCGGCCTTGCCGCCACGCACGTCTATCGCAATACGGTCTGGCCCGATCAGGGAAAAGGCCGATGCCCCTTCCACCAGATCGTCAAAAGAGATGGTGATTTGCGAACCATTGGCTTCGATCCTGCTGACCGAGCCTGCCTGGGCCGGAGTGATCGTCACCAGTGCGGATGCCAATATTGTTGCCAGTGCCATGGTCCGCTTATGCATCCTACGTGCCTTTAGGGTCCAGTCAATTTTCATATATTGCGGCTTCCTGAATGTTTCACGCCATTGATTGGAGTGAAGACGGCATTAAGGATGCTTTCGTAAGGCGCCGTAAAATGACGCGGTTAACGGTGCATTAGGCACGTTTCATTGCGGGCAGATATTGCCCGGGATGTTTCCGCTTTGTCACAGTTTGTGTTGCCGATCAGCGCGAGCGGTGCTAGCAGACTGTTTGAACCTTTCGGGAAGAATCCTGGAACGGTTCGTCTAAATGCCGAAAATCATTCGGCATCTACCAGGTTGACGCAACATGAGGCATGAAATCTCCGGCTTAGAGGCTCTCCGTTTCGGAGGCGCTTCCTTGGGCGGAAAGACTTTGGCTAACGGCCAGAGCCATGCAGTGGTTGCAGACGCATTTTTATCTGAAATATTTCAAATCAACCGGATGACGCCGCCCGCCCCTCATCAAAGGAACGCGCGCACAGAAACGTCATCCCTATTATATCGCATGGACCCGCCGGGCTCTGATCCGGCGCTCCCTGCCAGGAGACTATTGAATGACTACGCGCATGCTAATCGACGCGCGCCACCAGGAAGAAACCCGGGTGGCGGTCGTAAAGGGAAACAAGATTGAGGAATTCGATTTTGAATCTTCCGAGCACAAACAACTTAAAGGCAATATCTATCTAGCAAAAGTAACCCGCGTCGAACCGTCGCTGCAGGCCGCTTTTGTCGACTATGGTGGCAACCGCCACGGATTTCTCGCCTTTTCCGAAATCCATCCCGACTATTACCAGATTCCGAGAGAAGATCGCGAAGCGCTGCTCGCCGAGGAAGCCGAACACGCGGCAGAAGAAGCCGCTCTTCGCGCCCAGGAAGAGGAAGAAGAAGATTCTCCTGCCGACATGGTCCGCAGCGAAGCCACCGAGGAACTCGATACCGCTCTGGTCGAAGTCGATCAGGATGAAAGCGTCGATACGATCGACGTTACCGAAGGCGAAATCCCGGTAGAAAACGGCGACGATGAAGATGACGACGAGGATGATGAGTCCGAGGACGATTCATCCGAAGATAATGGCGAAGACAATGGCGAGAACAAAGGCAAAAGCGGAGGCCGTCGCGGACGCGGTGGTCGCCAGAAGGGTCGTGGCAAAGGCAGCATGCCGAAAGCCAGCGACCAGGCGCGCCAGAAGCGCATGGCCCTGCGCAAACGCTACAAGATCCAGGACGTTATCCAGCGGCGGCAGGTTGTGCTCGTACAGGTCGTCAAGGAAGAACGCGGCAACAAGGGCGCAGCGCTAACCACCTATCTCAGTCTGGCCGGCCGCTATTGCGTGCTGATGCCGAACACCTCCCACGGTGGTGGAATCAGCCGCAAGATCAACAACGCTGGCGATCGCAAGCGGTTAAAAACGATCATTGCCGACCTGAACCTGCCGACCAGCATGGGCTGTATTGTCCGCACCGCCGGACTTTCCCGCACCAAGCCGGAAATCAAGCGCGACTTTGACTATCTCGCCCGTCTCTGGGACGAAATCCGCGAGAAGACGCTGAGCGCGACGGCACCGAGCCTGATCCACAGCGACAGCGATCTCGTCAAACGCGCGATCCGCGACATTTACAATCGCGAGATCGAGGAAGTTCTGGTCGAAGGGGCTGGCGGCTATACCGCCGCGAAGAATTTCATGAAGCTGCTGATGCCGAGCCATAGCAAGCGGGTGAAGAGCTATGCCGATCCGGTGTCGCTGTTCCAGCGCTATGGTGTCGAGGATCAGCTGTCGGCCATGTATTCGCCGGAAGTCCAGCTGAAATCCGGTGGCTATCTGGTGATCAACCCGACCGAGGCTCTGGTGTCGATCGACATCAACTCCGGACGCTCGACCCGCGAACACGGGATCGAAGCGACGGCCGTCAAAACCAATATGGAAGCCGCCGCCGAAATTGCCCGCCAATTGCGACTGCGCGACATGGCCGGACTGGTCGTGATCGATTTCATCGACATGGACCGCAACGGCAATGTACGCAAAGTCGAACGGGCGATGCGCGATGCATTGAAAAACGATCGCGCACGGATCCAGGTTGGACGGATCTCCAGCTTTGGCCTGATGGAAATGAGCCGCCAGCGTCTGCGCACCGGCGTGCTTGAAGCCTCAACCAAGGTCTGCCCGCATTGCGAAGGCACCGGACTGGTACGGACAGCTTCGTCTTCCGCCCTCTCCGCTCTCCGCCTGCTCGAAGAAGAAGCCGCCAAGGGCAAGGCCAGCGTGATCAGCCTGCGCACCAGCCAGGAAGCGTGCATCTATGTGCTGAACAGCAAGCGTCATGAAATCGAGGACATCGAAAAACGCTACGGCGTCTCGATCGAAATCGTGCCCGATGGCGAAACCGAAGGCGCACGGATGGAAATCCAGACCTCCGGCAGCCCGCCAAAGAATATGCCGAAGTTCGAGCCCATTATCGATGACGACGATGATGATCAGGTCGATGAGGTCGATGAGGCGGAGAATGTCGAAAGTGAAGCACGTGGCGAGCGTACGGAACGTAGCGACCGCAACGACGGCGAAGAACGGCCGAAGCGCAAACGGCGTCGGCGCGGCAGACGCAACCGCGGTGGTGATCGTGGAGAAGCCGGTACATCCGAGATTTCCGGCGAGAATGGCGGCGAGAATGGCGGCGAAAACTCCACCGACAATAATGGTGGAAGCTCCGGCGAGAACAATGCCGAAGCCGCCGCGCAGCCGAACAACACGGATGCTGGCGAACAGGCCCAGAAGCCGAAACCTCGCTCGCGCCGCAACAGCGCCCGCAAGGCGGATGCTGCACCGGTAGCGGAAAGCGAAACCGCTGGTGATGCGAAAGCCGAAGCCAAGCCGCGCGCAAGACGTCGCTCTGCCAAAAGCGAAGCGCCGGCTGAGCAGCCAGCAGCAAACGCAGAGCCGGCAGCCGAAGCGGCCGAGGAAAAGCCGAAACGCCGCCGTGCACCGCGCAAGGCCAAGCCGGCAGTAGCAGCCACACCGGCCGCCGAAGCAACGGGCGAAGCCGCTGACGCAACCGTAGAGAAAAAGGCACCGGTAAAACGCGCGCCGAGATCACGGGCCAAAAAGGCGGATAGCGCCGAAGCGACTGACAAGGCAGCAACCGAAGCTCCGAAAGAAGCCAAGGAAAAAGCACCTGCCAAGCCGCGGAAGCCGAGAGCCACTGCCAAGCCTAAAGACGAAGCGGTAGCCAAGCCTAAAGACGAAGCCGTAGCCAAGCCTAAAGACGAAGCCGTAGCGAAAACGTCCGACAGCGACGCGACGGAGTCCAGCGACGGACCTCCGCGTCAGGGCTGGTGGCAGCGCACCTTTGGATGATTGACAATATAGCGTCCCCGCCAGATGTTTCTGGCGGGGACGCTATGGTTTTCATCCGCGGTTCAGGCAGTTGATGGCAGGAGAAAAGGCTCCAACCAGACTTTCATGCTAAGGAATTTCATGCGCAATTTTTTTGCTGTTTCATTTTCCCGCATCGGTCTGCCTGCCGCAGACCGGGTGACCCGTCTGATGGTTGCATTTCTGGCGATTATCTCGATCGCTGTACAACCCGTTGCCGCCCAGTCGATCTTGCGCGACGCCGAGACCGAAGCCCTGTTCACTGACATGGTGTCGCCGCTGGTGGCCGTTTCCGAACTGGATGCCGACGAGGTCGAGGTCGTTCTGATCAACGACCATCAGATCAACGCCTTTGTCGCCGGCGGCCAGCGCATCTATTTCTATTCCGGCCTTATCGAAACCGCCGACAGCGCCAATGAAGTACAAGGCGTCATGGCCCACGAACTCGGTCATATCACCGGCGGACATATCATCCGCTTTGATGAAGGTGCGAAAACCGCGACCGGAATCACCATTCTCAGCCTGGTTCTTGGTGCCGCAGCCATTGCTGCCGGAGCCGGTGACGCCGGCATGGGCATATTGGCCGCAGGCCAGCAAGCGGCCATGGGCAAGTTTCTGGCGTTCAGCCGGGTGCAGGAACGATCTGCCGATTCCGCCGGCGCCCGTTATCTCGGTGAAGCCGGCATATCCGGCAGAGGGTCCATCGATTTTTTCAAGAAGCTGCAAAATTATGAATTCCGTCTCGGCATTCCCCAGGAGGATAGCTACGGCCGGACCCATCCGCTTTCCGGCGAACGGGTAACGCTGCTCAGGGATGTTTATCAAAAGGATCCCGCCTGGGACAAGCCATCCGACCCGGAAATCGAATCCCGGTTCCAGCGGGTCAAGGCCAAGCTGCTTGGCTTTACCGCTGACCCTGTCGTGACCTTGCGCAAATATCCCGAAAGCGACCAGTCGGTCCCTGCCCGCTATGCCCGGGCCTATGCCTGGCACAAAAGCGCTTACCCGGACCGCGCCCTCTACGAAGTAGACAATCTGCTCAAGGCGGCGCCGGAAGACCCCTATTTTCTCGAGCTGCAGGGCCAGATCCTGCTCGAGTCCGGCGATCCGGACGGAGCGCTCAAGTCGCTGCGCAAGTCGGTGCAGCTGACCAATAACCAGCCCCTGATAGCGAGCCTGTTCGGCCATGCGTTGATCGCCACCGAAGATCCGCAATATCTGGACGAGGCAGAGACGGTTTTGAAAGCCGCCGTGCACAAGGATAACCGCAATCCCTTCGCCTGGTATCAGCTGGGCGTGGTCTATTCACAGAAGGGTGATATCGCGCGGGCGCAACTGGCTACAGCGGAAAGCGCTTTGCTGGAGCGCAATTATGCCGGTGCCATCCGCAGCTCACAAGTCGCCATGTCCGGCATCACGGAAAACACGCCTGACTGGATCCGGGCGCAGGATATTTCGTTCATCGCCAAGGCCGAATTTGAAAAGAACAGCCGCCGCCGCTAAGTCGTGATGCGCTGGTTCTGGCCATTTGGGCTGGACAAGCCTCGCGGCCATGGCCAATGCCATGCTTCAAGGAAAGAACCTGATTGTGGATGAAGTTTCAAACAGAAAGTGGATGATTATGGCGGGTGGTGGATTGGCCATAGCGGCGGCAGTGAGCGTCTGGTTCTGGCAGGCCGGCAGCAGTAGCTCGACCGAAGCAGCCAGCGAAGCCGCGCTGGCAGCGGGCATCAATGCCCAGGAACAGAAAGCGATCGAGGCGATTGTCCGCGACTATATCCTCAAGAACCCCGAAATCATTCCGGAAGCGGTGGAAATATTGCAGAACCGCCAGAAGACCGGCGCGATCGATACCGTCCGGGCGCAGATCGAAAAACCGTTCGCTGGCAACGCCTTTGCCGGCAATCCCGATGGCGATGTGATCGTTGTCGAATATTCCGATTTCAACTGCCCCTATTGCAAACAGACAGAGCGTGATGTCGCCAGGCTGATTGCCGAAGACAAAAATGTCAAAGTCGTGTTCCGCGAATTGCCCATACTCAGCGAATCAAGCAACGACGCCGCACTGATGGCGCTGGCGGCGGCCAAACAGGGCAAATATTACGCCTTTCACAAGACCATGTTTGCCACCGGTCGCCCGACACCCTCGACAATCAATGCTGCTGCCAACGAGATCGGTCTCGACATGGCGGCCGCTCGCGCCTTTATCGCTTCGCCTGAAGCCAAAAAGGAAATCCAGGAAAATATCGCTGCGGCACAACAATTGCGCTTCACCGGCACGCCAGCCTGGGTCGTCGGCAACCAGTCGGAAGTCGGCGCCGTCGGCTATGATGGACTGAAGGAAATGGTCGCGAAGGCGCGGGCGGCAAACTAGGTTTCGTCTGCCCTGCCCTTGAACCCCTGGGCAATCACATACCATTCGGACGAGCCCTTGCGGCTTGCCGGTGGCTTGGCATGCTTGACCACGGTGAAATGTTTTTTGAGCAGAGTCAGCAGGTCATTGTCGGTTCCGCCGGCCAATACCTTGGCGACAAAAGCACCGCCCTCCTGCAGATTTTCAACTGCAAAATAGGCACCCGCCTCGACCAGGCCCATGGTCCGCAAATGGTCGGTCTGCTGGTGCCCGACCGTATTGGCGGCCATATCGGACAAGACCAGATCCGGCGCGCTGCCCAGCGCTTCGATCAACATGTCCGGCGCGGCATCATCCATGAAGTCCATCTTGAAGATGGTAACCCCCTCGATCGGATCGACGTCGAGCAGATCGATACCGACGACCGCAGCCTTGGGCGCATATTTGCGCATCACCTGGGCCCAGCCACCCGGCGCGATACCGAGATCCACCACAGCCTTGGCGTTGCGCACCAGCTTGAAGCGCTCGTCGAGTTCAAGCAGCTTGTAGGCCGCACGAGAGCGATAGCCCTCGGCTCTGGCCTGTTTGACATAAGGATCGTTGAGCTGGCGCTCGAGCCAGCGCGTGGAACCGATTTTGCGGCCCTTGGCGGTTTTGACCTTCTGTCTGGTTCCTGATCTGCCCCGGCTCATCGCACCGAACTCCGTTCATTGGCCGACATCAGCGAACGCAATATGCCTTCGCGAATGCCGCGGTCCGCCACGCCAACGCGGCTGGCCGGCCATATATCGAGGATCGATTCCAGAATGGCACATCCGCCGACCACCAGATCGGCGCGTTCCTTGCCAATGCACGGAATATCCGCCCGCTCTTCCGGTGAGGCATGGGCCAGCATGGTGCTGATTTCCCGCATTGATTCCGTCGGAACAATCAGACCGTCGATCACCTTGCGGTCATATTGCGGCAGTTTCAGATGCAGGCTGGCCAGCGTGGTCACCGTACCGCTCGTACCGAGCAGTCGGTAATCGCATTGGTCGAGCCGAGGCAAGCGCGCTGCAAAACTGGCGAAACTATCCGTAACCCGCGCCCGCATGGCAGCAAAAGCCTCGCGCCGCGCAACCGGGTTGTCGCCATCAAACTTCTCGCTTTCGGTCAGCGAGACAACGCCCCATGGCGCGCTCTGCCAGTCGAGAATCTCCGGTGCCGAACCGCTTGTGTCGACCAGAACCAGTTCGGTCGAACCGCCGCCAATGTCGAAAATCAGCGCCGGCCCTTCGCCCGGTTCGAGCAAGATATGACAGCCGAGTACCGCCAGCCGCGCTTCTTCCTCTGCGGTGATCACATCAAGCGCAATCCCGGTTTCCCGCCGCACCCGCTCGATGAATTTGTCGCCATTGCTGGCACGCCGGCAGGCCTCGGTAGCCACCGACCGCGCGAGCGTCACATTGCGGCGCCGCAGCTTGTCGGCGCAGATCGACAGGGCGGCGACCGCTCTGTCCATCGCGCGACTGCTGATCTTTCCGGATTCGACAAGTCCTTCGCCCAGTCGCACAACGCGCGAAAAGGCATCGGTAACAATGAAGCCGTCCGAAGACGGCTTTGCTACCAGCAACCGACAGTTGTTGGTGCCCAGATCAATCGCTGCATAGGACCGCAATTTGGGCCAGCGCCCTGCATTTGGGTGAACAGGAGGCGCAACCCGACTCTGTCCATTATGTGTCGCCGCATGTTTCGGGCGGGATTTCCTTGCGGATGATCCGCCTTTTGTATCTTGCGGCGATGGGGATGCTTGATCCGCCATGACCGTACTCTTATGTTCTCCGGATCGGATAATACCGCCGGTACTTGCCTGTAAAGATAACGCCGCAGCCGCTTTGACGCAAGGGGCGGTAACCAAGTCGAACGGAAAATATCATGTGCGGGCGCAAATTTAGCCACGAAGAACTGACCTGGGCGGAATATCGGGACAGATTGGACGTTAGCCAGATGGCAACCGGCACACGATTCCCATGCCAAACATAATAGCGACCAGTCGAATGAGGCCGGCCTGTCCGGCACCTATTACCGCGATAAGCTACCCCGCAAAATTGTTACAGACTGAAAGCCACCAAAAGGCTTGACCCTGACCCGCTCCATGCCTATTGCCCCGCACCGGCACTCCCCTGTCGTATAATGGTAATACCACGGACTCTGACTCCGTTAATTGAGGTTCGAATCCTCACGGGGGATCCAGTTTTTCCTTTTTCATGATGATTTTTGCATCGACAGCGCTTTGACGTGCAGTCCTTGACCGCCCTGCTCGGCCTCAAACGCATCGAAGCGACAAACGAATGATCGCTTGCCGCTTCGACGGTTTTGCTATTGTTGCGCCGCAGCGTGACGGCTTTCGTCGCAAGCGCTGCAGCTCTGACTTTCTTTTAGCCCGATACCCGGTCCCAGAAACGCAATTGCTTGCACTGGGTCAGGAAGTCCGCAGCGTCCTTCTTCGCTCCGATCTCGACGACACCGTCATCCATTTTGTCGGCGATTCCCGCCGCCTTGAGCAGCGGCATCGCGCCTTGGGAATATGCGATGAACTTCACATGGGCGAAGGCATCACTGACAAAGTCCTGGCTCGGCTTGTTGGTCGCCAGCTTCTGCGCAGCGTCCTCCGACATCACCAGGGCAACCGCATCGAACACCACCGACGGGCCACCATCGATTTTCTCGTCGGCCGGCATGACGTTGCCGTCTGACAATTTAGCACCAGCGACGTGCGGCGCGATTATGGCGCATGTGCCGCCAGCGTCCTCCGTCGCCTTCTCCAGCGCTTTGACGAGATCGGCGTCGCCGCCTTCCGCGATATAGATACCGAGCTTGCGACCCGAAAAACTCTCTGGCGGATTTTTGAGCATGCTGAGCGCATCCGAAACCGGCAAATCGTCAACCGGCTTGCGCGCGGGTTTGATCTTCTCCGGCAGCTTTTCCATGCCAATGCCGTCGGCGACATTTTGCGCCAGATCGGCATCGATATTGCGCAAATGCCCGACCATCCGTTCCCGGATCGCTTCTTTGCCCACTTTCGAAAGTTCGAAGGTGATGGCAGCGGCAATATGGTCCTGCTCGACCGGGGTCTGGCTGATATAAAATTGCCGGGCCTGACTATAATGATCGGCGAAGAGTTCCGAACGCACACGCTGCTTGGTGCCGCTCACCTCTTCCGGATAGCTCTTGAAACCTCTTGCCGGATCCTCGCGCGGCCCCTCGCCTTCGTCCCAGCTATTCGGCTCATAATTGACCCGCCCCTTGGGGTTGGTCATCGCCATATGGCCATCCTGCTGATAATGGCGCACCGGACATTTCGGCGCGTTCACCGGAATATGGGTGAAATTCGGGCTGCCGAGCCGCTTCAGCTGGGTGTCGAGATAGGAAAAATTCCGTCCCTGCAGCAGCGGATCATTGGTGAAGTCGATACCCGGCACGATATTCTGCGTGCAAAATGCCACCTGCTCGGTCTCGGCGAAGAAATTGTCGACATTATTGTCGAGCACCATCTTGCCGATGATCCGGACCGGAACCTGCTCTTCGGGGATCAGCTTGGTCGGGTCGAGCACGTCAAATTCGAACTCGTCGGCGAATTTGTCGTCAAACACCTGCACGCCCAGTTCCCATTCCGGAAAGTCGCCGGAGTCAACCGCCTCCCACATATCGCGGCGATGGAAGTCGGGGTCCATGCCATTGATTTTCAGCGCCTCATTCCAGACCACCGACTGCATGCCCTGCTTCGGTTTCCAGTGGAATTTGACAAAGTTTGATTTGCCGTCAGCGTTGACCAGACGGAAAGTGTGAACGCCAAAACCTTCCATGAAACGCAACGACCGGGGAATGGCGCGGTCGGACATCACCCACATGATCATATGCATGGATTCGGGGCTCAGGGTGACAAAGTCCCAGAAATTGTCATGCGCGCTCTGCGCCTGCGGGAAGCCGCGATCAGGTGCCGGCTTGACCGAGTGGATCAGGTCGGGAAACTTGATCGCGTCCTGAATGAAGAAGACCGGGATGTTGTTGCCGACCAGATCCCAGTTTCCTTCCTTGGTGTAGAATTTGACGGCAAAGCCGCGCACGTCGCGGGCAACGTCGGGAGAGCCCTTGCTGCCGGCAACGGTCGAGAAACGGCAGAACAGTGGTGTTTTCTCGCCAACCCGCTGAAAAATATCGGCGCTGGACAGTTCGGGAATGGCGTCGGTCAGTTCGAAATGGCCGTGCACTCCATAGCCGCGCGCATGAACGACGCGCTCGGGGATGCGTTCGTGATCGAAGTGGAAAATCTTCTCCCGCATGACCTGGTCTTCCAGCATCGTGCCGCCGCGGGAATGGGCTTTCAGGCTGTTCTGGTCGTCCGATACCGGCATGCCCTGCTGGGTGGTCATGATATCATCATCGCCGGTTGCGGTCTGGCGTGGCTCGCCGTTTTCGCCGAGTTTCAGGTCTTTCATGGGCTTTTCCTTCGTTGGGGAACATGTGTCTTCACCCAAACCTACGCAGCTTGTTGGAGATGGTTCAGTCCTGCCGAAGAAAATTACTGCCGTTCCTGTCCTGGATCTTTTGTGCGCAACTATTGTCGCTTTACTATCCAGAAAAACTTCCGGGATCGAAACATTTGGATATCCGCGATTCATGGCACGCAGGTCCACCAAAAGGCTCAAAAAACAAGGAACCATTGTCGCGATACGGTTACTGGCTTTCCGCCCTTGCCTCTTCCGCGTCAGCCTGGGTGATATCCTTGTTGCGCTGCTTGAGCCGATCGATCAGCCCGCTGATCGTTCCGCCCTGCACGATCACCGAGAATAAGACGACAACATAGGTCACCGACAGGATGACGGTGCGCGCAGGTCCTTCCGGAAGCGACAGCGCCAGCGCTATCGAAATGCCGCCGCGCAAACCGCCCCAGACCAGGGTCGGGATCGCCATATTCCCCAGCGACTGGAATGGACGCAGAGCGAGCAAGGGCAGCCCGACCCCTGCAACGCGTGCGCCGATTACCAGCGGGATAGTGACGATACCGGTCAGGATAAGCACCAGCGTGGGTGCCACCGCGATGACCTCGAGACCGATCAGGAAAAACAGCACCGCGTTGAGCAATTCATCAACCAGGGCCCAGAATTTGAGCAGATAGTCGCGCGTCGTATCGCTCATCGCCAGCTTGACGCCGGCATTGCCGATCAAAAGGCCCGCCACCGCCATCGCTACCGGCCCGCTGACGTGGAGAAAATGCGCCAGACTATAGCCGCCCATGACCACCGCAAGCGAGATCATCACCTCGACATTATATTCGTCGATCGAACGCATCGCCCGGAAGCCCAGCCAGCCGACAATAGCGCCGAGCATTGCGCCACCGCCGGCCTCTTTGGCAAAGTCGAGCGCAGCATGGCCTGCGGAAAATTCCGACGTACCCAGCGCCGCTGTCAACAGAATACCGAATACGACAACCCCGACACCGTCGTTGAACAGGCTTTCGCCAGCCACTGTCGCCTGCAAGGTTGGTGGCACCGCAGCGCGCTTCAAAACGCCGATCACCGCGACCGGATCAGTCGGACTGATCAGCGCGCCAAATACAAGACACCATAAATAGCCGATTTCGATATCGAACCATCCGGCGATAAAATAGAAACCGCTGCCGACGATGATGGTCGAAATGCCGACGCCCAGCGTACTCAGCAGCAATATCGGCCAGCGCCCCCGCTTCATGTCCGCCCAGTCGACGTGCAGCGCGCCGGCGAATAGCAAAAAGGAAAGCATCCCTTCCATCAAAGTGTCGTGAAAATCGATATCCGCGAGGAAATTCAAAACATTGCCCGACATCGAACTGCCCGGCAGCAGCCAGTCGATCCCGATCACCATCAGCGAAGCGACTGCGCCCATGATGGTCAGTCCGATCGAGGACGGCAGTTTCAGGAACCTGTGGTTCAGATAACCGAGTATCGCTGCCAGCGAAACCAGAATGGCGGCAGCGTCAAATGGCTGAAGATGCGATGCGGCCATGGGCAATCCTGATCAATGAGAGACAGAGAGAAGCGATTACCCGGAAGCCACGAGATTCATTCGGCTTCGGCGCTCTTGTCATATTTGAGCTCGAGATAGCGGCCGCGGATCGAGAGATTGTCGATATCACCTTTCGCGATCTGCTGGGTGACGCCGGAGATTTCTTTCTCGATCAGCGACAGGCCACCGATCAACTGCTCGTCGGGCGATTTGCCGCTATCATTGGCTTTTCCGCGCATCGAGGGCGGGATCGCCCGATAGCCGTTGATCAGTTCCGGCAGATGCTCGCCAACCAGCTTGCGCACTTCATAAGCAGCAGCATCGCCTTCATTCAGCTTGTTCAATTGCGGAGACAGCATGTCCAGCTGGACGCCGATGCCGTTGACGATCTGGACCGCTGGCGCCGGCAGAGCCGGGCGCTGGTTTTCCAGCCAGATTTCGGTCTTTCCGGCCAGCGATTTCAGATCCGACTTCATAATCGTTTCCGGAGTCGGCATTTTCATCTTCGGGAACTTCATCGACGCCCAGATGCCGCCAGCGATCAGTCCGGCAGATATCATCACGCCCCAGAAACCGATGCCACTCAATATCCCGCCGATGATGCTGGCGCCGACCAGCACGCCGACCGTCCACATGGCGGCGCGGCCGAGCTTCTTGAAGAAATGGCCGCGCTTCAGCTGATGGGAGCGATTGCCAATCGAACGCCGGAACTGGGAGTCCCGCAACGCCCGCGTCGCACCGGCCAAAATTTGCTGATTACTCTCCGACACCAGTCTCTATTCCTCCAATGCCGACAGGGGGTTTTCCGTTGGAGCTTCCAGCTGAGCCTTCGCCTGTCCCTCGGATCGCGCAATATAGCCTTTCGACTTCTCGATCTCGCCGGACAAAGAATTGACCGTCAACTTCATATTTTCCAATGCTTTCAACTTGAACGTGTCGATATTGTCCATCGTGTCATAGACATTCTGGAAAGCGCGTTGCAGCGTTTCCAATGGAATGGTCGAGGATGCGGCTTGCTCGTGAATCTGGCCGGTCTGGTTTTTCAGCATCTCGCTGGTGCTGTCGATCACGCCCGCCGTTGTGGTGTTGAGCGCGGTGATCTGGTCGAGAACCAGTTTCTGGTTGGTCAGCGCTTGGGCCACGGTAACACCGGTGCGCAGAGCGCCCACAGTGGTTGTGCTGGCCCGGTCAACGCCTTTGACCAGCTCGACATTGTTGCGCTTGACCAGATCGAGCGCGAGATAGCCCTGCACGGTGACCGCCATCTGGGTCAGCAGGTCCTGGGTCCGCTGACGGACATAGAAAAGCGCGCTTTCCCGGATAGCCTTGGCTTTGGCCGGATCGGTGGCGTCCAGTTCGGCGGCTTTGTCTTCGAGCCTTTGGTCCATGACCTTGGAGACGTGGATCATCTGTTCCAGCCGGCCCATCGCCGCCCAGAGATTCTTGCGTTCGACATCAATCGCCGCATTGTCCATCAGCAATTCGTCCTTGCCGGAACGAAGCCGGTCGAGGATCGAGCCGATATGACCCTGCGCGCTTTTATAGCCGTCGAAATAGTTGCGCATCTTGTTGCCGAAGGGAATGATTCCAAAAATCTTCCGTTTCGCGGTCAGATTGCCGCGCTTGCCCGGATCAAGATCTTCGACGGTACGGCGCAGTTCCGCGAGATCGGAACCGATGCCGCTTTCTTCGTCCATCGAACGGATCGGGCGATCAAGAAAGCGATTCGACTGGCCCGCCGCTTCGGCGATTTCCTTGCGGCCCATATTGGTAATCTGGTCCACTTTTTTGCCAAATTCGGGACTATTTTGATCCTGAGCGATCAGATCGTCGATAAAAGAGTCAACTTTTTCTTCGAGCTTGGACTTTACCTCGTCGCCAATGGACACAAGGCCGCCGGCTTTTTCAGGAGCGACTGGCACCACCGGATCCGGCGGAGTCAATTTCAGGTCGTCGGTCGCTGTGATTGTTTCGGTCACCATGCTGTTCAGCCTCCCTGCCCGGCACCAATGCGGGGCTTTCTCTATAAATGGATGCAAATGCACCGCTTTTCAAGCGTTTCAACTGCTGTATTAGTAAAATAATACAGTTTTTACAAAACTGCGCAACATGCTTCCAACTCTTCCATTTTCTACAAAGCTCAATCTTTCAGCAATTCCCCAACCTGCGGCGCGATTTTGCCGACGATGATATCAATGCCTTCGGCAGTAGGGTGCAGGCCATCGGGCAGGAAAAGATCAGGATGTCCCACCACGCCATCCATGAAAAACGGATAGAGCGCGACATCATATTTTTTGGCCAGTGCGGGATAGATGATATTGAATTCATCACTGAATTTTGCTCCGAGATTGGGTGGGGCCAGCATACCGGTGAGCATGACTTCTATGTCGCGATCTTGCAACTTCTTGACCATTGCTTCCATATTGGCCCGGGTATCTGCGGGTTTCAGCCCCCTGAGCAGGTCATTGCCGCCCAGTCCCAATATCACCAGATCCGGTTTTCGCGGCAGGCTATCGAGGACGAAATCCATCCGCCGCAGTCCCGCAGCCGTGGTGTCGCCTGACACGCCAGCATTGTGAACCCGGACATCCTTGCCGGCCGTCGTCAGCGCTGCTTGCAGTTCCGGCGCAAAGCCCTCTTTCTGGTCCAGGCCATAGCCGGCATAAAGGCTGTCACCAAAAGCAACGACCAGGATTTCAGCGTCTTTCGCTTCTGCCATTGGATCGCCGCCGGTTTCCGTCGAGACCGTTGCTACGTCCTCTGGAACAGCTTGCGCCTCTTCCGGCGCGGGGCCACAAGCGATCAAAAGTTGCAGAAATGCCAGTGTGAACCCATATACAAATAAATTCTTCAACATCGGATATCCTTACCCCCATGATCCAGAAAAACGCCGCACCGAGCGACGCCGCCGCAGTTGAACCCCATATCGCCATTGCAGCCCGGAATGTCACCCTGTCTTTGGGGGAAGGGAAAGCACGCGTCGATATTTTGCGCGGTATTGATCTGCAGATCGAAGAGGGAACGACGGTTGCATTGCTAGGGCCGTCGGGTTCGGGCAAATCATCGCTGATGGCGATCCTGTCCGGCCTCGAACGGGCAAGCGGCGGGGAGGTGAATATTGCCGGAGCCGACTTCGGCACGATGAACGAGGATCAGCTGGCGGTTGCGCGGCGCGGCCGGGTCGGCATTGTATTGCAGGCGTTTCACCTGCTCCCGACGATGACGGCGCTGGAGAATGTCGCCGTGCCCCTCGAACTGGATGGCCAACCCGATCCTTTTGAAATCGCGGCGAAGGAACTCACCGCTGTCGGCCTCGGCGACCGTCTCGGCCATTACCCCACCCAGCTTTCCGGTGGCGAGCAGCAGCGCGTGGCCATCGCCCGCGCCATGTCGTCGCGGCCGACTATCATCTTCGCTGACGAACCGACCGGCAATCTTGACGGCACCACCGGCGATAAAATCATCACCCTGCTGTTCGATCGCCAGAAAGCCACGGCGGCGACGCTGCTGATCATCACCCACGATCCGGAACTGGCCAAACGCTGCGACCGGATCATCGAACTGCGCGACGGCCTGATCGAACGGGACAGCGCCGCGTGAGCGCTGAACTGGGCAAAGCCTGGACGATTGCCCGCCGCGATCTGCGCGGCCGTTTTGCCGGACTGCGTCTGCTGATCGTCTGCCTGTTCCTCGGCGTCGCCACTTTGGCCGCCATTGGCAGCCTGACCAATGCGATTACCGAAGAACTGGCCAATCGCGGTCAGGCGATATTGGGCGGTGATCTCGAGATCGCGGTTGCCCAGCGCGAAGCCACCAGCGCAGAACTCACGGCCCTCAAGCAGGCCGGAACGTTGTCCGAAACGCTGCGAATGCAGGCCATGGCGCGACTGCCGGACGGCAGCGACACGCAACTGGTCGAACTAAAAGGCGTCGATGACAGCTATCCGCTTTATGGCAAATTCACGCTGGAGAATGGCCAGACCGTTTCTGCGCCACAGCCGCAGGATATCTATGTCACCCCTGCACTGATGCAGCGCCTGTCGCTGAAAACCGGCGACAAAATTGATTTTGGCGAAGCCAGCTTCACCATATCGGGCGTCATATCCGAAGAGCCGGACAGGCTCAGCGAAGGTCTGTCGCTCGGACCCGTGGCGATCACTTCGCTGGATAGTCTGCGCGCTACCGAATTGATCCAGCCGGGGAGCCTGTTTGAGAGCAAATATCGGCTCAAACTGCCCGCCACCGCCATTCCCCGCGAGGTCGGCGACCGGCTTTCCGAACAATTCCCCAACGCCTCGTGGGAAATCAAAACGCGCGATGATGGTGCGCCGAGCACCCGCCGCTTTATCGAGCGGATGGGCCAGTTTCTGACTCTGGTCGGTCTGGCATCGCTGGTCATCGCCGGCATCGGTGTCGGCAATGGTGTTGCCTCCTACTTGCGCGGCAAGCAGGGCGCGATTGCCACGCTCAAGATTCTCGGCGCCGACAGTGCGATGATCTTCCGCATCTATCTAATCCAGATCATGACGGTGGCTATCGGCGCGATTGCTCTTGGTCTCGTGGTTGGGGCGCTGGCTCCGCTCGCGATCATCCAGATTGCGGGCGATGTCCTGCCGATCAAACCGGAATTTGCCCTCTATCCGCTGCCGCTGCTGGTCAGCGCGCTCTACGGATTGCTGATAGCGATTATCTTCGCCCTGCCCCCGCTGTCGCGGGCAAAGACAATCCCGGCGGCGGGTATCATCCGCGGCGAAGGCAAGTCCTGGAGACAGATTGACCGGCAGAGCTGGATTGGCGTTGGCTTGGCGATTGCAGCGATCATCGCGCTGGCGCTCGGCACAGCCAATGAGCCATTATTTTCAGCCTCTTTCATCGGTGCGGCAGCCGCGATATTGCTGCTGCTTACATGCTTGGGCGCGCTGATCCGATGGCTGGCGAGCAAGGCGCCGCGGCCGAAACATCCGTTGTTGCGTCTCGCCCTGACCAGCCTCCACCGTCCCGGTGCGCAAACCGGACAGTTGGTAGTGGCATTGGGACTGGGCCTGACCCTGTTCGCGACGCTCGCCGCGATCCAGACCAGCCTGACCAATGAAATCCGCTCGACCGTTCCGCGCGATGCGCCGAGCTTTTTCGTCCTCGATATCCCGGTCGAACGCGCGGATGAATTCCGCGCCAAAGTCGCCGAAACCTCGCAGGATGCCGAAGTGAATATAGTGCCGACATTGCGCGGAACGATCACCGAATTTGGCGGCCAGCGGGTGTCCGAACTGGAAACCCTCCCCGAGGGCGCATGGGTGCTGCGCGGCGATCGCGGTCTCACCTATAGCGCGACCATCCCCGAAGGCAGCGAAATCGTCGAGGGCGAATGGTGGCCGAAAGATTATGACGGACCGCCGCTGGTTTCGGTCGATGAAGAACAAGGCGCGGCCATGGGCCTGAAGATTGGCGACAGCCTGACCGTCAGCCTGCTCGGCGTCGAAATACCGGCCAAAGTAGCATCCTTCCGCAAGGTCAACTGGCGGAATTTCGGATTCAACTATGTACTGGTTTTCCCGCCCAGCGTGCTGGCCAATGTGCCGCATAATGTCGCCGCGACGATCCAGCTCGAGACGGCAAAAGAAGACAGCCTGCTCAGTATCTTGCCTCAGGAATTCCCCTCCATTTCGATGGTCAAGGTCAAGGAGATTGCCTCCCAGATCGGTGACATTCTCGACCAGATGGCCACCGCCATTGCCGCTGCCGCGTCAATCGCGATTTTCTCCGGCATCGCCGTGTTGATCGGCGCCATTGCGGCCTCCCGCCAAGCCCGGGTCTATGACAGCGTGATCCTGAAATTGCTTGGCGCCACCCGCGCGCAGATATTGACGGTGCAGGCGATAGAATATGCGCTGCTAGCATTTCTGTTGTCGATGGTGGCTCTTGGCCTCGGCCTGTTTGCCGGCTGGTTCGTGATCACCCAGATTTTCGAATTTACCTGGCAGCCCGATTGGGGAATTGTTCTGCTGACGCTCGGCATCGGCGCGGTTGCAACGCTGGGGATTGGCTTGCTGGGATCTATTCCGGTGCTGTCCGCCAAGCCGGCCAGAGCACTAAGAGAACTTTAGATTTTCCCGTTCGTCCTGAGCTTGTCGAAGGACCGCGCATGGCGATAGAGGCACTTCGACAAGCTCAGTGCGAACGGGCGATGTTTCGCTAGTCCTCGTCACCGGCCAAGCGCACGGCCACCGGAGCCGACAGGAACAATTGCGCGAGATGGTAAAAAATCAGCGGCAATATCACCAGGCCCGCCCGCTCCGGGGCAAAGATGATCGCCGCCAGCGGCGCACCAATGGCAACGCTCTTCTGCGCGCCGGAAAACAGCAGAGTTTTCCGGTCACCACGGGCAAAACCCATCAACCCGCCGAGCATCCACGTGCCGCCAAAGGCCAGCCCCAGCCAGAACAACAGCGCAGCGGCTAGCCAGACGAATTCCATGCCGCTAACCCGGCTCCACATCCCGGCGATGATCGCTGCGGAAAAGGACACATAGACCGCCAGCGCAATCGCCCCCCTGTCGATCCAACCGGTCAGATCCTTGTGCTGCATCACCCAGGGTCGCAGCCATTTCTGGAAGGTCTGGCCGAGCACAAACGGCAGCACCAATATCGCGGCCAGTTTGATGATCGTCTCAGAGGTTATGTCCACGCCAGCTGCGCTGGCCAGCAGTGCGAACAATAATGGCGATAAAAACACCCCGACAAGATTTATGAAGGCACTGGCGACCACAGAGGCCGCAACATTTCCTCTGGCAATAGCACAATAGCTGGTGGCCGATTGCACAGTGGACGGCAGCACGCCCAGAAACAGAAATCCCAGCGCAACATCGGCAGGCAGAACCTGATCGAGCGCCTTTGACAGCAGCAACCCGATTCCCAGCATCACGCCAAATACCCAGATGAATATCGTCCCCTGCAACCGGACGTTGCCCAGACCGGCGCGCACTTCATGCCGTTCGAGACGGATGCCATGGAGCAGAAAGACCGCAAAAATCCCTGCGTTGAACAATATCCCGGCTATATCTTTTGCTGCTCCCTGCACGGGCAGCAGCGTCGCCAAAAGCACCGCTCCGCTTAGCAGCCAGATGAATTTATCATTGAGGATCAGGCGGACGGTTTGCATCTTGGTTGCGGCAAATGGATGGCTCAAGACGATTTGGCAAGCTTTCTGATGTTGCGGTGCAGCACCAAACAGGCTAAGGGCGCGGCAATATCGGGGCTTTGCTTATGGCCGCCCTTTCCTCTTCTAACGGTAGAATCTAATATGTCCCTTCGCAATATCGCAATCATTGCGCACGTTGATCACGGCAAAACAACCCTGGTTGACCAGCTTTTCCGCCAATCCGGCACATTTCGCGACAATGAACGTGTCGAAGAACGCGCGATGGATTCGAACGATCTTGAAAAAGAACGCGGCATCACGATTCTCGCAAAATGCACCAGCGTCGAATGGAAAGGCACGCGGATCAATATTGTTGATACCCCGGGCCATGCCGACTTTGGTGGTGAAGTGGAACGCATCCTGTCGATGGTCGATGGCGTGATCCTGCTGGTCGACAGCGCCGAAGGCGCAATGCCGCAGACCAAATTCGTCACCGGCAAGGCTCTGGCCCTCGGTCTGAAGCCAATCGTCGTCGTCAACAAGATTGACCGTCCCGATGGCCGCGCCGAAGAAGTGCTCGACGAAGTGTTCGACCTGTTCGTCAATCTCGATGCCAATGATGAACAGCTTGATTTCCCGGCGCTCTTTGCCAGTGGCCGCAACGGCTATGCCGGCGAGACCCCTGATGTCCGCGAGGGCGATCTTTCTGCCTTGTTCGACAAGATCATCGAACATGTACCGGAGCCCGACGTTGATCCAGATGCGGAATTCAAGTTTCTGGTCACCTTGCTCGACCGCGACAATTTCGTCGGCCGCATTTTGACCGGCAAAGTCGAAAGCGGGAAAATCGACATCAACATGCCAATCCACGCAATCGATATGGACGGCAATGTTGTTGAAACCGGCCGCGCCACCAAGATCATGGCGTTTAACGGCCTCGAGCGCGTCCCTGTGGAAAGCGCCAAGGCAGGTGATATTATTTCCCTCGCTGGCCTTACAAAAGCAACGGTTTCCAATACGATATGCGACATTGCTGTTACCGAGCCTATCGCTGCCCAGCCAATCGATCCGCCAACACTTTCGATGCGCTTTGCGGTGAATGACAGCCCGGTTGCCGGTCGTGAAGGTGACAAGGTCACCAGCCGCGTGATCCGCGATCGCCTGGCACGCGAAGCAGAATCCAACGTTGCAATCAAAGTGACCGAAAGCGACGACAAGGACAGCTTTGAAGTTGCGGGCCGCGGCGAATTGCAACTCGGCGTGCTGATCGAAACGATGCGCCGCGAAGGTTTTGAACTGGGCATTTCCCGTCCTCGCGTTCTCTACCGCGAAGAAAATGGCAAACGCCAGGAGCCTTATGAAACCGTCGTCATCGACGTTGATGATGAATATTCCAGCACCGTTGTTTCCAAGATGCAGCGCCGCAAAGCGGAACTGACCGAACAGCGCCCATCCGGCGCCGGCAAGACCCGCCTGACTTTCTCCGCCCCTTCGCGCGGTTTGATCGGTTATCACGGCGAATTCCTGTCCGACACCCGCGGCACCGGCCTGATGAACCGTCTGTTTGAAAAATATGACGATTATAAGGGCGTTATCGAAGGCCGTCCGGTTGGCGTTCTGGTATCCAACGGAACCGGCAACACCGCAGCTTATGCGCTGAATATGCTCGAAGAGCGCGGCGTATTGTTTATCGGCGCACAGACCCCGGTTTACGAAGGCATGATCATTGGCGAAAACGCCAAGCCCGGCGATCTCGACGTCAATCCGATGAAGTCCAAGGCGCTGACCAACTTCCGCGTCTCGGGCAAGGAAGACGCCATTCGCCTGACCACGCCAAAGGTGATGACGCTCGAACAGGCAATCGCCTATATCGACAATGACGAGCTGGTCGAAGTCACGCCAAAGAACATCCGCCTGCGCAAACGCTATCTCGATCCGAACGATCGCAAGAAAGCGTCCCGTCAGGCAGCGGCAGCTTAAATCAGCAGAAATTATAAAAAAGGCGGCCCGCAAGGCCGCCTTTTTTCTATAACACGCAGCAAAAGACAAATATGAATCACGGACGTCAATCTCAGCTTGGGCCGGGATCACTCAGTTGCATATCGGCTCCACTGGTTCCCCCGGAAACATGTCGTTCATAACAATATAGCTTCGCTAACCGCCGTCACGGCCTTGTGCTAAGAATCATCAGCATGTCATCCACCACTTGATAATCCTGATTTTTTGCGTAACCTCTGATGCTTCGAGGCTTGAGAGGGGAAAATTCATGGAATGGATGTTGATGCCACTGCGGCGCTATGCGGATTTTAGCGGACGCTCCCGGCGCAAAGAATATTGGATGTTTATCCTGCTGATATTGATCGTCGGCGTGGGACTGGGGCTAGTGACCGGCAGCTTCACGACCGTATCGGATCCAGCAGACAGCTTTGAGATGGCAAGCTGGAGTTCAAGTTCCATTCTGCTCAGCGTGTTTTACCTCGCGATTATCATACCTTCTCTGGCTGTACAGGTTCGCCGATTCCACGATCAGGACAAATCAGGGTGGCTTGTGCTGCTGAATTTTATTCCGCTCGTCGGCGGCTTGATCGTGCTGGTATTCATGTGCCTTGAAGGAACCCGTGGAGACAACCGGTTCGGTCCCGATCCAAAAGCGGGTGAAAATATCAAGGATGTGTTCAACTGACAGAATGTCCCCGGTCTGTGAGCCGGGAACACTTGATTATCCGCCTGTTTGTGGCAAAGCGCCGCAAGCAAATTGGAGTATTGAAACAAAATGACCGAAGATCAGCAATCCGACCCCGCCAATAGCGCAGCAGCCGGACCGGACACCCCGCCCGACCATCTTGCCATTAATCCCCGCAGCCCGCATTATGGCGGCGAATTGCTATCTCGCGGTATCGGGATAAATTTTCGCGGCGACCGCAGACATAATATCGAAGAATATTGCGTTTCCGAAGGCTGGGTAAAGGTGCAGGCGGGCAAGACCATGGATCGCAAGGGCAATCCGCTGCTGATCAAGCTGAACGGCGAAGTCGAGGCATGGTTCGAAGATCTTGGCGATGACGCGCCAAAATTGAGCAAAAACGCCTAACCGACGGAATGGAGATGACACCCAAGCGCATTCAGTTTTTCATTGCGCTGGTGTTCTTCATCCTGGGCGGATGGGCTGCATTGTTTCCGCAACATGTGATTGATACGACATTGCTGCCGGAATATCGCGAGAGCGGACGTATATTGCCTTTCGTGATCGCCTGCTTTGGCGCACAAGCTTTCTTGTCGGGGTTGTTTGCAGCCTTTTCCCGCTTTTCGTCGCTGACCTTTCTGATTTACGGAATAGCGTTAGTACCGTTTTTCGGGTTCAATTATTATTTCACCTTCCACGATCCTGTGTTCACCAGCATCGGGCTGCTTGACGCTGTGGGAAATGTGATCATGCTGGCGTTATGCTATGTCGGCTGGAAGAAATCCAAAGCGGTCGAACAGGGAACGGAATTATGAAATTTGACGGTAAAATTGTCTGGATCACCGGGGCTTCCTCCGGAATTGGCGAGGCCCTGGCAAAAGCCTTCGCCGCACAAGGCGCACATATCATATTGTCGGGACGCCGCACCGACGCGCTCGAACAAGTCGCAGCCGACATCAAGACTGACACATTGGTTCTGCCCTTCGAAACGACCGACTACGACGCCCTGCCCGCAAAGGTTGAAGAAGCGCGCAACTGGAAGGGCAAGGTTGATATTCTGGTCAACAATGCCGGCATCAGCCAGCGCAGTCTGGCGCTGGACACGCCTCCGGATATCCACAAGACGATCATCAATATCGATCTTCTCGCGCCGATCTGGCTGACCCAGCTGCTGCTGCCCCACATGATTGCAGCTGGCGGCGGTCATATTGTCGGAATCAGCTCGGTCGCGGGCCGCGTCGGCGTACCCTTGCGCACCGCCTATTGCGCCGCCAAGCACGGACTGATCGGCTATATGGATGCCTTGCGCGCCGAAACCGAACAGCTGCATAATATCCATGTTACCAATATCCTGCCCGGCTCGATCCGCACAAATGTGTCGCGCAACGCACTAACCAAAGAGGGCGAGCGCCGCGGGAAATCCGATGCCGCGATCGACAACGGCATGGAACCGGATGATTGTGCGCAGCAGATTCTTGACGCTGTGGCCAATAATGTTCCTGAGCTCATCATCGCCGAAGGCATGGAACTGAAGATTGCAGAACTTCGGCAGAGCGATCCCGAACAATGTTTTGCGATGACCGGCGCGATGGGCGCGCAAATCGCTGAAAAATATGAAGCAGGAGATAGCGACTGATGGCTTTGATATTGCTGGAGAAGTCTGATGGTGTTGCAACCATCACGCTCAATCGTCCGGAAGCGATGAATGCGCTGTCCAACGCATTGCGAGCCGAATTTTGTAGTGCCTGTCAGGATGTTCGCGACGACAAGACCATCCATGCCCTGATCGTTACCGGTGCGGGAGACCGTGCCTTTACCGCTGGCCTTGATCTTAAAGAGCTGGGAGAATCGGGCCTTGGTCCGGCCAATGATCGGGATGGTGCCACAAACCCGATTTTCGCTTTGACCGAAATGCCAATACCGGTGATCGGCGCAATCAACGGAGTTGCCATCACAGGCGGGTTTGAGCTGGCACTGGCCTGTGATATCCGGATCGCCTCAACCAATGCCCGCTTCGCCGACACCCACGCGCGGGTCGGTATAACGCCGGGCTGGGGCCTGTCTCAGAAACTCTCCCGCTTCATTGGCCTGTCCCGCGCCTGCGAACTCAGCTTCACCGGCCAGTTTCTGAACGCCCGGACCGCTTGTGATTGGGGCCTCGTCAACCATGTCTATGAACCCGACGAGCTTATGCTGGCGGCCTTGGCACTGGCACGCGACATGACAAGCATCGATCGTGACTTTCTGAAGGTGTACAAAGACCTGATCATGACCGGCTTCGACCGCAACCTTGCAGATGGCATGGCTTATGAGCATCAGATATCGGTGCCATACAACGCTGGAGTCTCGATGGATGAAGTCGAGAACCGGCGGCTCGCCATCATCGAACGCGGCCGCAAGTTGAAGGGCTAGGATGAAACTCAACGCACTTGATCATGTGAATATCATCACCGATGACCTCGGAGGAACCGTACGGTTTTTTGTCGAGATGTTCGATCTTGATGTACGAAATGGCCCTAAACCGCTGCCACCCGAACATGTCCAGTGGCTCTACGATGATAGCGGTCGCGCGATTTTTCACATAAATTCCAAGGAGATGCAGCAGGCCTATCGCCGTAAAACAGAGACAGGGCCGACCACCGGCGCGATCCATCATGTGGCACTGGATTGTAGCGGCCATCAGGCATTCATCGCGCGGCTCGAGGCTCACGGGATCGACTACAGACTCAACGACATCCCGTCGATCCAACTGAAACAGTTGTTTTTCACCGAACCCAATGGCGTCCTTCTCGAACTAAACTTTCGGGGCGAGTAGGAATTCCACAATGTCGTCCAAAGCCGTTTTTGCCTCCGGAATAGGCAAAAGCATCCAGACATGTTGCATGTGATCATAGAGTTTCAGTTCGATCTGCGCGCCAACTTCATCACCTTTTTGCTTCAACCGCAAAGAGTCCGCCAGCAACATTTCATCGGTCCCCGCAAACACCAGCATCGGCGGTAATCCGTCAACCGGAGCGAACAATGGACTGGCCGGGAACATCGCCGGATCTTCTCCTTCGCGCATCCACCATGAGCCGAGGCGCCGGATACCCTCGATCGAGATCAATATGTCGGTTTTTTCCAATTCTATCTGCGTCGGATCGGCAGCGGTCTTATCAAGATAGGGACTGAGCAACACCAGTTTGCTCGGCAAAGCCTTGTCATGATTGCGGAGCATCTGGGACAGTCCGAGCGAGAAGCCGCCACCTGCGCTGTCGCCCATCACAACGATATTCTCCGCACCATAGCGAGAAACCGCCTGTTCAAACGCCTCCATCACCATCGCATAACTGCTGTCCCATTTATTCTCCGGCGATAGCGGATAGATCGGGACGGTGACGCTTGCTCCGGTTCTGCGAATCAGTTTTTTGATGAAATGCCAGTGCAGCGAAACAATGTTGAACGCATAGCCGCCGCCGTGCAGATAGAAGATGTGGAGCGAGTTGCCATTCTCCTTCGGACTTAGCCGGTATAGTGGTTGTCCATCAATCTCGGCTTTTTCGATGTCGCAATGCTTGCGCAGCCAGCGAACGGGCAATGCCGGACCGCGTGCATGGTCTCGAGCGATAAATTTCTCCGCCCTGCCAGGCTTGAGCAGATAGTTTTTCAAGCCCGAAATACGGACGATGAAGAACAGCAAGCGCGCCCGTAAACTGATCATATCATACCCCGAAATCGCACCCTCAAAAGGTCAGCGAAAAAAGCAATTGGTGCCCGAATAAAGGCTCTCGATAGTCGCATTTTCGCTGTCATCCGTAAGGAACCCGCCGATAAACCCGGTTACTCCGGAGCCGGAGAAAAACTCGATGCCCAGCGTGCTCTCTGTCTGCATTTCGATCGGCATCGCTTGTTCCAGAGCAGAACGGGTCGATCCGACGGTGATATCCTGAGCAGTGTGCGCCAATTTTCCGTCACCGTCGTAGAACCAGCCAACCAGCTCGCCATCCTGAAAATTGGCGGTCAGGCCTGTCGCGGGAGAGGAAACGGATTCCATCGGACCGGCACGGCACTCCTCGTTCGTGCTTTGATGGACCACACCAAAACGTTCGAGCATTGCGATAATTTTGGATTTCTCAGTGCCGTAAGGGAAGCTCATATCCTCTCCCTGCGAAACACCGTCCGGCTGAAGAATGATTGGAGCAGGCTCAGCACCGACGTCGGCCTCATCCGCTTGTCGTTGTTCCACAGGATCGACGCAGCCTTGGAGCATCGCGAAGGCCATGACTGCGACTGTTACTCGCCGGGTGAGGATCATCCCGGATTCCCTTCGATTTGCGGGACATTAGGATCAATTTCGACCCAGGCCTGTTTGCTACCCGTCCAGAAATGGATTTGCGGATGCAGCACGCTCGTATCATCCAGCGTTCCAGCCTTGATATAAGTCATGCCAGACTGGGTCGGAAGCGACGTCTTCACCGGCGAACCGCAGGTGCCGCAGAAATGGCGATGGACGACATTACCACTCTCGGCATGATCGTCATAGGTTGTCAGGTCGCCGCTGATCTCGATCTGGTCATCCGCCACCGCGAAAAGCACGGAATAGGAGCTTCCGGCCTGTCGCTGACAGTTTTTGCAATGACAGACGCCGCACATCTGCAGATCGCCTTCGATCTTGTAGCTTACCGCGCCGCAAAGGCACTGGCCTGTCATCGTCATCTCAAATCTCCCCGATCACGCAACCTTGCGCACAAAAACCGTTCCTGCTGAATAACCCGCTCCGAATGAACAGATCAGCCCAATATCTCCGTCAACCAAATCATCGCTATGCTTGTGAAATGCTATAATCGAACCGGCAGAAGACGTATTGGCATATGTGTCGAGGACGGTCGGGCTTTCATCGTCGCTCGCTTCATGACCCAGCACCCGCTGGGCGATCAGGCGGTTCATACCGGCATTCGCCTGATGCAGCCAGAGACGGCGCAACTCGGCGGCTTCAATGCCCAGCCGTTCCGTCTGCTCGTTGATCATGTTGGCGACCATCGGCACGACTTCCTTGAACACCTTGCGCCCTTCCTGAACAAACAACTTGTCCTTGTCGTCACGGCTCTCCGGATTGGTGCGGTTGAGGAAACCAAAATTGTTGCGGATATTATTGGAAAACTGGGTTTTTAATTTCGTACCGACGATTTCCCAATGTTGCGCCGGCGCAATATCCCTGGACTCGATCAAGATGGCGGTTGCGACATCGCCGAAGATGAAATGGCTGTCCCGGTCGCGCCAGTTGAGATGGCCGGAACAGATTTCCGGATTGATCACCAGCACCGACTTGGCGCTGCCCGAACGGATATAATCAGCAGCAGTCTGGATACCGAAAGTTGCGGAGGAACAGGCAACGTTCATGTCAAAGCCAAAGCCTTCTTCCATGCCTAGCGCGGCCTGAATTTCGACAGCGATAGCAGGATAGGCGCGCTGGAGGTTCGAGCATGCGCAAAGCACGGCATCGACATCTTCCGGCTTGCGCCCTGCCCGTTCCAGTGCCTGCAGTGCGGCTTTGACACCGATTTCCGCAAGGACCGAGATTTCTTCGTTCGAACGCTCGGGCAAACGCGGGCACATCACCTCCGGATCAAGGATCGGATCCTTGGAAAGCACGAAACGCGATTTGATACCCGAAGCCTTCTCGATAAATTCCACCGAACTGTGCGGCAGTTCTTCCACCTCGCCTGCCGCAATCGCGTCAGCATTTGCGTGATTGGTAAGATCGACATAGGCGTTGAAACTGGCAACCAGTTCTTCATTGCTGATGCTGTCTGTCGGCGTGAACAGGCCGGTTGCGGAAATGACGGGAATATTGCTGTCGGTCATGGGCAGATGTTTTTCCTTGTGCGTTTGCGCTTTCTAGTGGCGCTTCAGCAGGACGGTAATCTCCCCAGGCGAAACTGGCAAGCGGGGTTGATCCTGCTTTGCCTATCAATAACCTGTTGCTATTAGCGGGATATGGATGATCGCATAAAACTCGACGAAAGCTGGAAAGCCCCCCTCGCCGGAGAATTTGCCAGCGATTATATGGCCACTTTACGGGAATTTTTGCTGCAGGAGAAAGCGGCGGGCAAGGAGATTTACCCCAGAGGCGAAGAATATTTTCGCGCGCTTGACCTGACGCCGCTCGACCAAGTGCGCGTCGTTATATTGGGGCAAGACCCCTATCATGGTCCGGGCCAGGCACACGGTCTGTGTTTCAGCGTGCAGCCGGGCGTCCGTCCTCCTCCGTCACTGGTCAATATCTACAAGGAACTGGAAAGTGATCTCGGCCTGAAGCGCCCTGCCCACGGTTTTCTCGAGCATTGGGCGCAGCAGGGCGTGTTGCTGCTCAACAGCGTATTGACGGTTGAGATGGCCAATGCGGCCTCACATCGCCGCAAGGGGTGGGAAGAGTTTACCGATGCGATCGTACGGCTGATTGCCGCCAAATCGGAACCCGTCGTGTTTCTGTTATGGGGCAGCTATGCACAGAAAAAGGCGGCCTTCGTGCAAAGCATCGAACAGGGCGGCCATCATCTGGTGCTTAAAGCGCCTCACCCCTCGCCGCTGTCTGCGTATAATGGCTTTTTCGGATGCAAACATTTCAGCAAGACCAATGATTTTCTGAAGAAAAATGGAATGGATCCGATCGACTGGAGTCTGCCCGACGTCACAGTTTAAATTGACCAAGCGTCAGACCAGTGGCGGCAATCAGGTGCGAAATAGCCTTTATTCCGACGCAGCGACCTCTGCGTCCAGACTTTGGATCCAGACATCAATGTCCCGCGCAACCTGTTCCGGAGTTTCCTCCATCGGTAAATGCCCGGCATTGGCATAGGTGATCAGTTTGCTCCCGGGGATTGCGGCTGCAAAGGCACGGGCGTGGGACAAGGGAATGACTTTATCCTGCTCTCCCCAGAGCAGCAGTACCGGCATCTTAAGGCGGCCGACTTCGGCCCATTTTTCCGGCTCGCGCGGCGTCTTCCCGCGATCGACCGCCGCCTTGCGATTGCCAGGGAAGCGGAGCAATTCCCAATAACGGTCGACCAGCTCTTCGGTCAGCAGCTCGGGCCGGGCAAAATTTTCCTCCAGCGAGGATTTAACCAGAAAACGCGGTGTGATTTCCGGCAGTAATAATTGCCCGATCGATGATTGCGCCAGTCTGGCGCCAAGATAAGGCTGAATCTTTTGCTCTACCTGCGCACCTGCGGCATCGATCAGAACGAGCCCCGATGTCCGGTCCGGCACGGAAAGCCCGGCGCGCCAGGTCAACCAGCCGCCCATGCTATTACCGACCCAATAGGCTTTATCCACACCGACAGTGTCGAGCACCCGAACCGCCGCCGCTATGTTGGTGTCGGCGTCATAAGCACCGGTGGGATTGGGACCGGTCAGGCCATGCCCATAAAGATCGAGCGAAATCAGCCGATATTTGTCGCCAAGCAAAGCCACAAGCGGCTCCCATGTCTGCATCATGCTGTTCGATCCGTGGATCAGCAGCAGCGCCGGGCCGTCCTTGTTGCCCTCGTCACGATAATGAATTTTTGACCCATGGCCGTCGTCGACGAAGCGCGACGCTTCATTGCCATATTTGGCGATCATCTCTGTACGATCGGTGTCCGGCGTCCGCAAAATGAAGAAAGCCGCCCCCGCCAGCACCAGTAGCAGCAATATGATACGGATCGTCTTTTTCACTGTTTCGCCCCTCGCTCGATAGCTGTTTGTATCGAAAAAGCGGGCAAGCGCAAATCGCCTATTCGTCGGCCCGCCATTCGCCGGGCTGCAATCCCTCGAGCGACCAGTCGCCAATACTCCACCGCACCAGCCGCAAGGTCGGGTGCCCCACAGCCGCTGTCATCCTGCGCACCTGCCTGTTTCGGCCTTCACTGATGGTCAGCTTGAGCCAGCAATCGGGCACACTCTTGCGGACCCGGATCGGCGGATCGCGCTCCCACAGCTCCGGATCGTCGATCCGTTCGACCTCGGCGGGTCTGGTCAATCCGTCTTTCAACTCGACGCCCTGCTGCAGCATGGCGAGGTTTTCTTCCGCAACGTCACCCTCAACCTGAACAAGATAGGTTTTCGGTGTCTTGTATTTCGGATCGGATATCCGCGCCTGCAGCTTTCCGTCATTCGTGAGCATCATCAGCCCTTCGCTGTCCCGGTCGAGTCTGCCAGCAGGATATACGCCGGGCAGGTCAATGAAGTTTGAAAGCGTCGGACGCTTCGTCTCGCTCCCGCGATCGGTGAATTGCGGCAGCACGCCGAAGGGTTTGTTGAAAAGGATCAGTTTGGTCATGCTCCCCCTTGGCAGCGGCGAGCAGATTGAGCAACGTAACTTAATCCTTACCGGTATCACTACCGGTCCCGCCCGAAATTGTGTAGCGCGTGCCAATGCAATTGAACAATTTTGATACAGCCGCTTTTCTTCGCGATTACTGGCAGAAACGTCCGCTGCTGATCCGCAATCCGTGGCAGTCGTGGCGCAATCCGCTTTCCCCTGATGAGCTCGGCGGCCTTGCTTGCGAAGATCATGTGGAATCGCGCCTGATCACCCAATCGAGCGACGACTGGAACGCCGAAAACGGCCCCTTGCCGGAAACGCGCTTTGGCGAGCTGGGCAAGTCTCCCTGGACTCTGTTGGTGCAAGCAGTTGACCAACATATCCCGGATGTCGCCGCGCTGATTGAGCCGTTTCGTTTCATCCCCAATTGGCGGATAGATGATGTAATGGTTAGCTACGCAAGCGATGGCGGCGGGGTTGGCCCGCATTTCGACCATTATGATGTCTTTCTGATCCAGGGTCTCGGCCAGCGCCAGTGGCAAATCGGCGGCATGTGTGACGATCAGACACCTCTGCGATCGCACGAAGACCTCCTGCTGCTCGCCGAATTTGATGTCGCGGAGGAATGGGTACTGAACCCCGGCGACATGCTCTATATTCCGCCGGGAATCGCCCACAATGGCGTTGCCGTCGGTGCCGATTGCATGACTTATAGCATCGGTTTTCGTTCGCCGTCGCGAAAGGAATTGATCGGCAACTGGTGTGACGACCTCTTGCTCGGAATGACCGATGATGACCGCTATTGCGATCCTGACCTGACGGTCCAGAACAATCCCGGAGAAATACCCGCCACCGCTATCGACCGACTACACGCCATGCTTACTGAGAAGCTGACTGACCGCGCGGCTTTCGCGCAATGGTTCGGAGAATATAGCAGCACGCCGAGATATCCGGAAACCGACTGGCGTCCCGAGGAGCCGATCGAGACAGAACATCTGCGCTCGTTACTGACCGCCGATCATCCCCTGTTCCGCAATCCCGCCAGCCGCTTTTCCTTCGTTCGCGAAGACGAAGGA
This sequence comes from Parasphingorhabdus sp. NYA22, assembly GCF_976973735.1. Taxonomy (NCBI): domain Bacteria; kingdom Pseudomonadati; phylum Pseudomonadota; class Alphaproteobacteria; order Sphingomonadales; family Sphingorhabdaceae; genus Parasphingorhabdus; species Parasphingorhabdus sp. NYA22. The sequence continues at coordinate 2,455,655 of NZ_OZ333477.1, forward strand.
AAGCTGCTGCTATTCGTCGACGGAGAATGCTATCCCTGCACCCATCAAACGGCATCGCTGGCCGAAATGCTGTGCGCTCAGGAACAATTCGTCATCAACCCCGAATGGCGAACATCGGATGATGTGATGGATCTACTCGCCGGATTGTATAATCGCGGTAGCCTGTCCTTCGACTGGAGTTAGCTGCAGACAGATTCAAGACAAAAAAAGGGCGGGAGTGCCAAGCACTCCCGCCCTTTCCCGTATTCGGTGTGAGGCTTAAGCCTGCTGCAAGTTTACAGCGGCTTTCTTGCCGTTATTTCCGGTTTCAACATCATATGTCAAACGCTGTTCTTTTTCGAGCGACTGCATTCCGGCAGCCTGAACTGCTGTGATGTGCACGAAGCTATCATCGCCACCATCTTCAGGAGCGATGAAACCATAGCCCTTGTCGGTGTTGAAAAATTTTACGGTGCCTGTAGGCATAGTCTTATTCCTATTCATAACTTAATTATGCCCGATTATGCGAAATGCAGAACCGGACGGGATTGGCCAACTTCGAGAAATGGGAAAAAGAGTATGCGACCTTAGGGGTTGCGAAACCTAGATTTCTTCGTAACGCGATTTATTAGCTGTAGAGCTTATAGCAGCCTATTCGTTAATAAGCAAACAGATCAATTTCTGCTATTTCATGGCCGACAGAAATTGTGTAGCAATTGCACCGATGAAACAGTCCAAATTGATCTTCGCTGCAGTGTTTTTCCTCTGTGTCCCGCTCGCTGCGTGTGATTCACCTTCCACTCCGGCACCGGAACCATCGCCGCAGGATTTGTTTTTCGAGCGACTGAGCTTGCTCTGCGGCAAGGCTTATGCCGGAACTTTGGTGTCTGATCAGGAAGCCGATGCCGATATGGCGGGCAAGCCAATGATCATGCATGCGGCGTCCTGTGATTTGAACGAGATCCAGATTCCTTTCCATATTGCAGAGGGTAAGAGCGAGTGGGACCGCTCTCGCACATGGATCATCACACGCACTGATCAGGGTCTCCGTCTAAAGCACCGCCATCGTCATGAAGACGGCAGCCTCGATGATGTGACCAATTATGGCGGTGATACGGAGAGCGAAGGTACGGCGGATCGACAGGAGTTTCCCGTCGACGCAGAATCGATCGCTTCGTTCAAAGCCAATGGCCTTGATCAGTCGGTGACCAATGTCTGGGCGATAGAAGTGAGCGAACCGGGCCAAGGCGATGCCAAGTTTGCCTACGAACTGCGCCGGCCGGAATCAGCAGACGGACGCGATTTCCGGGTGGAATTTGATCTGTCCAAATCCATCGCGGTCCCTCCTGCCCCCTGGGGCGGCTGAAGCTCGATGCTTGCAGAACTCGCCGTCGGTGGTTTCATGGTCCTTCTGACCGTACTCATCCACGGCGTTGGCGTCTTTGGTCTGGGCCGTTTTCTGCGGATCGAGGCACGCGAAGAGGCGGCCGAGCATATCCACCCGATGTCACCGCACGGAATTGTCGTGACGCTCGCGCTGGTGTTCGGCCTCTTCGTGCTGCACGGCATTGAAATATGGGCTTATGCGATCGTCTACCGGCTGGTCGATGCCATTCCGACCTTCGAACAAGCAATCTACTTTTCAACCATCACCTATTCCACCACCGGCTATAATAGCGACGGTCTGGATATAAAATGGCAGATGATTGCCGCGATCGAGGGGCTCAACGGCTTCATTCTACTTGGCTGGTCGACGGCGTTCTTTGTCACCGTGGTAGCGCGCATGGGCCGTCGCTAATGGAACAGGCCCGGCGAAAAGAGACACTAACCAGACGTTTTTTCCGATGGCTGCTGGCAATATTCTATCTGGTTGCCGGAATCGCCCATATCCGGTCTCCGGGAGGGTTTCTAGCGATCACGCCGGAGTGGGTGCCGTTTGCAGAGCAAGTCATCCTGTTTACTGGCGTTGCAGAGATCGCCGGCGCCATCGGCCTGCTGATCCCGCCCAAAATCGTTCCACGCGCCCGCTATGCTGCGGGCATTGGCCTCGCGCTCTATGCACTCTGTGTCTATCCTGCGAATATCAACCACGCCATCAACAATATTGCGATCGGTGGAGAGACTGCGAGTTGGCTCTATCATGGCCCACGCCTTGCCTTTCAGCCCGTTTTCATCTGGTGGGCGTTGATCGCTGGCGGCGTCATCAACTGGCCGTTCGACCCCAAAAAGCCGTAAACCTGCCCATAAGCGGGTATTTATGTTATGGTTGCCTTCGCTATTTTGGGTACGGCAAAGGAGCAGAACATGGAAAAACATGGCGATCAGATAGAAGTCACCGAACGCGAGGCAAGCAACAAACCCCGCGCGCCCCACAATGTCAGAATTGTTCTGGCGGCGTCGTTGCTGCTGGCGGTCGTGGTAATGTCGATGGTGTGGATCATTCCAGCGGTGAGCTAGCTGCTGCAGGCGTCTTATGAACCAAGGGGGTATCGATCCATCAGACTACGCCTGCGATATAGGCAACGAGCAATGCAGACGGCAGCAGCAATGCTTGCGCTACCAACGTCCCACCAACCCGGCTTAGCGACAACCAGGTGATCGTCCGCCGGAACATCGGCTGACTGACGCGGCCACTCACGACGTCGTCGGTCATCACCGACAATTGCGGATCGATCACTACAAACAGCAGGATAGTTGCAAATCCGTTGATAACGGCGGAAAGCTGCGATGCCGTGACCCGGTATTCGGGATTGAGATAACCGGCATAAAGCGATCCGACGACACCGACCGTCAGCAAGGCCTGCGCCACTATGTTCAGCACGATGATCGTAATCGATACGCCGCGCGGTTTTCGCAAGTCGCTGATATGCACTCGCTTGGGCACCGTGGCGGTTCTCCCCACATAACCGATCCCGCCCTTGGTCAGAGCATGCCAGATCAGGCGTGGCATCGAGCGATGCTCGTGGAACTGCAATATGGCGCTGCTGAACCAGCGTTGTACGGTGGGGATGAGCAAGGCGCCGACGATGGTCGCGGCAGTCGCCGCCAGCAGAACCAGCCTGAAATCGGTGAGGAGCCCCTCACCCGTGCCATTGGCCAGGCCATTTTCAATCCGCTTTGCCAGGAAAGGCCCGAGGAAGCTGTTTGACAGTCGCGACACCAGAACCAATACATTGAACAAGGCAAAAGAGACCGCGATTCGCCCGGTTCGCACACCGGCAATACGGGCCGAATAGGCCAGCGCTCCGATCAGATGGATTGAGAAAGTCAAAGCGCAAATTATTACGAGCTGCTGATCCATGAAATGTTCCGATATTGATCGACAGAATCATGCGCCTGTGGGCCACGAAACGAAATCGCCCATGAACCAAAACTTGCGATAGCCAAACAATAATTTGTGCGGCGCTGCGCTTTCTCGCTAGCGCTGGCTCGCGTAGGCTTTTACTGGGGTTTGCGCTATCCGGCGCGCGCCATTTATCGGACCTGTTCATGCTTGACGTTCTCGCGCCATATTCTCCGGCCTTGGTCGCCCTGATACTGCTGCTGCTGCTGATTGCCTTCGCGACAGAAATTCGCCCTCCGGAGGTGACCGCCATTGGCGCGGCGGGCCTTCTTCTCGTTCTCGGGCTAATCTCGACCGACGATATATTGACGGCGATGAGCAACCCTGCCCCGCTGACGATTGCGGCTATGTTCATCATTTCCGGCGCTTTGGTGCGGACCGGAACGCTGGAAGCCTTTGCGCTGAAGGTTACCGGGCTGGCCAGGAGCTCGCCGGTGCTGGCGACCGGACTACTCCTGGTCGCGATCGCAGCCTTGTCGGGCTTCACCAACAACACGCCGTTGGTCATGATGATGATACCGATCGGAATCACCCTAGCCAGGGAACTCGGCGAGCGCCCCTCGAAGATATTGATGCCGATTTCCTTTGCCGCAATTTTGGGCGGCACTTGCACCCTGATCGGCACGTCGACCAACATATTGGTCGACGGTGTTGCCCAGAAGAACGGTCTGGCCGGCTTTTCGATATTCGAGATCGCCCCCGCCGGTATCGTCGTCGCGCTGGTCGGCGTGACCTATCTCGCCCTGACCCGCCGCTTTCTGCCGGAACGCGACACGATGTCCTCGTTGCTCGATGAGAATGAAGCCAAACGCTATACCATGTCGATCTTCGTCATTGGCACATCGCCCTATATTGGACAGATAGCGAGCGAGATCGACCTGTTCCGCAGCGGCGAACGGCGTCTGATCGATGTCGTCCGCAACGACGTGTCGATCCGCAAATCCCTATCGACATATGTGGTCCGGAAAGGTGATGTACTGGTGCTCCACACCAATGAAGCGGACGTGATGACCATTCGCGAGCGTGGAAAGCTGCCGCTGACCAAGAGCGACGACACGCAGCAATTCGTTCCCATGTCCTCGCACCGATCGATTCTGGCCGAGATATTGTTGCTCCCCGATGCCCATCTGATCGGTCACAGCCTGAAAGATGCAGCCCTGCCGCAGCGCTATGGTGTTCACCCGATTGCCATGCACCGCAAGGGCAGCAATCTGTCTGAACAATATGACAGCACCAAATTGCAGATCGGCGATACGTTGCTGCTCGAAGGCGCAAAGGCCAATATTCGCCGTCTGGTCGAAGGCGAGAATTTGATGAATGTCAGCGAACCCAAGGCCCGCGGTTTCCGGCACCATAAAGCCCCGATCGCTATTGCGGTGATCCTTGCTGTCGTCCTCGCCGCCGCTTTGGACATTATGCCGATTGCCGGACTTGCCGTACTCGGGATGGCCGCGGTTCTGGTCACGCGATGTATCGAGCCGGACGAGGCTTTTGCCTCGGTCGACTGGCGGATTATCGGCCTGATCGTAGCGATGCTGGCGATTGGTACCGCACTTGAAAATGCCGGTCTGGTGGAGATGCTGGTCGAGGCGGCAACGCCCTGGCTGTCTGGCTTCCCGCCAATCTACGCTCTCGCGGCCATCTATCTGCTGAGCCTGATGCTGACCGAATTGGTGACCAACAATGCCGTTGCCGTCGTTGTCACCCCGATCGCCATCCAGCTCGCGATATCCCTCGGCGTCGATCCACGGCCCTTTGTCATCGCCGTGATGTTTGCCGCCAGCGCAAGCTTCCTGACTCCGATCGGCTATCAGACCAATACTTTGGTCTATGGTGCCGGTGGCTATCGCTTCCTCGATTTTGCCCGCTATGGCCTGCCACTAACCATACTCATAGCGATCACCTCGATCGCGATCATTCCGCTGATATGGCCATTGTAATAGAGCAGAACGGAGACATATCGATCTCAAAGTTTGTCAAAGTTGCGGCCAAGAACGGGGTTTACTGAACAGCTATCTTTACTCTTCGCTGCCTTTTTCTTTTTCATTATCAGATATTTGCAGCTTATTGATGGTAAGTCGCTTCACGTCCGATGATGCAGCAGACTCCTCTTCATCGCCAATCCGGTCCTGACGCTGCCAGTGCGGTAATTTTCCGTCCATGATATCAGCAATTTCCAGCGCATCATCCAGTTCCTCCGGCGACAGCAGCTTTTCCGGTTTAGCCGGCGGTTCGGGCCCGAGCAATTTCAACGCTTCCGCGACCGGCGGAATTGCTGGAACCATGTCCTGCCGGTCGCCCGCAGCGCGACCATCACGATGCGCATTGCCATAGCGTTGCGGAGCATGGGCGCGGATCAGGAACATCAGCAAGCGGTCATTATATTTCCGCTTCGTATAGATGTGATTGCCCTCCTTATCGATTATCTCGTCGTCGACGCCATTGATGGCGCGGTCGAACGCAATATCGACCAGCCGGCCCGAAGACGCCGCCAATGCGGCTTCCCAGGCAGCGGCGAAACCCTCCGCCCCCGGTGCTCTGCGTAGCGTATACGCGGCGGTATCCGACATCCCGACACTGCGCGCCGATGCTAACACCTCGCCACTGTCGGCCAGCGCGCCGATAAACGCCCGCTGGCGTTCCGGTGTCCAGCCGTCCTTGCGTCGTTTGCGCAAGACCGGGACCCAGTCATAGGCATCCGGGTCGTGACCATGCCTATCCAGTTGGTGAAAAACTCCCTCCGACTCGTCGGGGGTATCAGGGTTTGGCGGTGCTTTTCTATCTGTCATAGGGGTACAAATAACCCATTTGGTTAACTGTAGGAAAGACTGAAGTGTGATTCGGTGGTTCAAAAATCTACGATTTTGAGAAACTGCCTTTGCTTGCCGTGGCAATTATTTCTTTCGCCAGAATTCGCGTCACGGCTGGCGCGGCAAAATCGGAAAAAGAAAAATAGCCCGAACAGCAAGCAAACCCACGGAGTCTCATTCCGATCATCAATCCGGTTGCAACACGATGTAAAAAGCTTCTCCTTTCGGGCTGTTGCAAAAATGAAACGTTTGTCGAAAATTCGAATAACCCCCTACCGATTTTGTTAGGACAGGTGAGTTACCGGTGCAATACAGGTGACAGTCTGAAGGTTGGAATTTTCAGAGAATAGACAACTACTCCTGCAAATTTTTGACCTGAATACTGATGATTGGCCACAAGAGATGGTCACCATCCACTATCTGTTCAGTCCAGCAGGGAGAAGATCAATGACTCACAGAAACCACACAAACCTGAGATATGCCGCCGCGCCACTGGCGCTGAGTATTGCACTTGCCTCAACACCCTCATTTGCCCAGGCAACGGATGTCGCCGAAGCCGAAACGGAAACGGAAACGCTCATCGTGGTCACCGGATCGCGTATTGCGCGCCCGGGCGTCGACTCACCCTCGCCAGTTACCGTGGTTGCCAGTGAAGATATCAAATTGCAGGGCGTAACCCGCGTCGAAGATATTTTGAACTCTTTGCCAGCCGTTTCTGCCAGCCAGGCATCGTCTCTCGCCAATGGCGCGGACGGTACCGCAACGGTCGATCTTCGCGGCCTCGGCTCCAACCGCACATTGGCGCTGATTAACGGTCGCCGCATTGTACCGGGCGATCCGTCACCGGCCAGTGGCTCTGCAGCCGACATCAACATCATTCCGGCTGCTATGCTCAAACAGGTTGAAGTCCTGACCGGCGGCGCATCCTCGGTGTACGGTGCTGATGCTGTTGCCGGTGTTGTGAACTTCATCATAGACGATGAATTTGAAGGCTTCCGGGTAGATGCACAATATGGCTTCTACCAGCATGACAATAACAACAAGTTCGTCCGCCCCTTCCTAGATGCGCGAGGGTTCCCCTATCCGGACGGCGGCATTTCCGATGGCGGGTCCATCGATGCAACCGTAGCTTTCGGCTCGAAGTTCGCCGATGACCGCGGTCATTTCATGATCTATGGCGGCTATCGCAAAATCGAGGCGGTAACCCAGTCGGAGCGCGACTTCAGCGCCTGCGTCCTGCAGAATACCGGTAGCGGCGCCAACAACTGCGGCGGTTCGGCAACAACACCAAATGGCAATATACTGGTGTTTGACACAGCGGTAACGACCGGCACTTCGACATTCTATACTTTTGCACCAAATGGCGGTTTCGAAAACGGATTGGGCGTCTTCAACTTTGCGCCTTTCAACCACTTCCAGCGTCCCGACGAGCGTTTCACCGCCGGTGCTTTTGTGAAATATGAAGTCAGCGATTCCTTCCGGCCCTATATGGAATTCCAGTTCATGGACAACAAGACGGTGGCACAAATTGCGCCGTCGGGTAACTTTGGCAATACATTGACGTTGAACTGCGATAACCCGCTGATGTCCGCCGCACAGGCAGCCGTCATCTGCGACACGGACAATCTGATCAGCGGCTTTGTCGGGACATTCCCGACAGCGACCACTGCTCCGTACAATCCCGATCCGACCGCTCCTCCGATCGACTTTGCAGACGGCCAGGGCGGAACTTATAATCAGGGCTACGCACTAACCCTCCGTCGCAACCTCGAAGGCGGTCCGCGTCAGTCCAATCTTGGCCATACGACGTTCCGCGGTGTTCTCGGCGCGAACGGCGATATCTCGGACGTCTGGAGCTACGATGCTTATTACCAATATGGTAAGGTTGATTACTCGCAAGTCTACTCGAACGAGTTCTCGATCGCACGGCTGACCCGTGCGCTTGATGCGGTAACCGACAATCGTCCCGGCAGCGCGACACAGGGACAGGTTGTCTGCCGTTCACTGATCACTGCCGGTGACACGAACTGCGTACCTTATGATCTTTTTGCCGGTGAAGGCGGAGCCAGCGATGCGGCTGTCAATTATCTGAACGTATCCGGCTTCCAGTCTGGTGAAACGACCGAGCAAGTGGCCAATGTCTCGTTCACAGGCGACCTTACGAACTATGGTATGGTTTTTCCGTGGGCCGAAGATGGCGTACGGGTCAATATCGGCGGTGAATGGCGGAAAGAGACGCTTGAACTGGAAGTGGACAACGGCTTTGCAACCGGTGACTTGTCCGGTCAGGGCGGCGCTACCTTGCCGCTTTCGGGTGGTTTTGACGTACTGGAATTCTTTGCTGAAACGCAGATTCCCGTGATCCAGAATGGCATTGTCGATACGTTCGAGATTAGCGCTGGCTATCGTCGTTCGCATTATGAAACCACTGTGGACCAGTCGTTCAATACCAATACGTTCAAGATCGGTGCCGAGCTTGCACCGATCCCGGACATCCGTTTCCGTGCGATGTACAACCAGGCTGTTCGGGCACCAAATATCCAGGAGCAGTTCCGGACATCAGCTGTCGGACTGAGTGGTTCGAATGATCCTTGTGCCGGGATTACCATCTCTGCAACCGATTATGGCTGTCTGGCGCAGGGCCTTATTGTAGGCCAGGGCGTCACACCGAACCCGGCCGGACAGTATAACGGTCTGCTCGGCGGCAATCCGACCCTGCAGCCTGAAACGGCAAAGACCTGGACGGCAGGCGTGGTTCTTCAACCGAACTTCATTCCGCGACTGTCGCTGACGATCGACTATTTCAATATCAAGGTCGACGATGCGATCCGCAGCTTTGGTGTTGACGCGGTGCTCAACAATTGTGTGACCAATGCGACCGCAACCTTCACGCCTGACTCCTGCGCTCTCGTCAATCGCGACGCTGCAGGTTCGCTCTGGCTGACACCCGGCGGCTTCACGGTTGATCTGCCAAACAATGTCGGTAGCCTCCAGACATCTGGTATCGAAATTGCGGGTAACTATTCCGTACCAGTCAGCTTTGGTACGGTCTCGCTGTCGATGAACGGAACCTATCTCGACTCATACGAGGTCGAAAATGGTCTAACCAACGGCGACGGCAGCGCGGTTTCCTACGACTGTGCAGGCCTCTACGGGCCGACGTGTAGCGTTGGCGGCGTATCCGATGCAGGTGCGCCGCTTCCGCGCTGGCGCCACAAGGCTCGCGTGTCGCTGAAAACGGATTCGGGCTTCGGCGTATCGGCGCAATGGCGCTTTATCGGCAAGGTGAAGGCTGAAACGGTTTCATCGTTCGATGCTCTGAACCCAAGTGGGCAGACTGATCACGCTGGCCCTGGCACAAGGATCTCGTCGTACAGCTATATCGATGCGGTGCTCACCTATAACTTGAAGGAGCAATTCACCTTCCGCCTTGGTATCAACAATCTGTTTGACAAGGAGCCGCCCCTGGTAACCTCCGGCGGTGGTGGAACCCCGAACCTGTGCCCAACGGGCCCTTGCAACGGCAACACCTATCCGGCGACCTATGACACGCTTGGGCGTTATATCTTCGCTGGCGTTACGCTCGACTTTTAAAGCGGAGCTGATCTATCATATTGGAGGGCTCCCCGACGGGAGTCCTCCGTTTTCTTTTTGGGACCGGCACATCTATAGCGGTCCAACCAGCAACGAGATCGGAACAGCAGATGGTTGGCAAAACCTCCCCTAATCAAGATCAAGATAGCGGTTCCACGCTGGATCAAGCGATACTGGCCGCCCAGCGTGGTGATCTGGTCAAGGCCCGATCGATCGCGGAGGGAGGCTTGCAAGCAGATGCCGCTGATATGGTGCCGATCAATGCGTTTCTCGGCATGGTCTGCGCCCGGCTGCAGGATTTACCGGCCGCGGCGCGTCATCTCGCGCAAGCGCACGCGCTGATGCCGCAAGATATCACGATCGCCTGCAATCTTGTCGCGATATTGATGGATCAAGACAGGGACGCCGAAGCGCTGGCAGTGGCAACCGCCGAACTGGCACAGGCGGACGAGAGCCTGCGGGTTGCCCGTTATCGCGGCTTTCTGGCACAGAAGCTCGAGCATTTTGCCGATGCCATCACAGCCTATGAACTTGTCCTCGCCGACCATCCGGATGATTTCGAATGCTGGAACAATCTCGGCAACGCGCGCGCCGGAACTGACGATTATGAAGGCGCAGTCAAAGCGCTGCGGCGGGCGATCGAACTTGATCCGCGTGCCGCGCCCGCCCGGCTCAATCTGGCCGACGCCTTGGTCGCTCTCGATCACGTCGATGAATCGGAAGCGGAACTGGTCAAGGCGATTGACGAATTCCCGGACGACGCCCGCCTGCCCTATCAGCTTTATCTGCTCTACAAGATGCAGCTCAGGCAGGAAGAGGCTCTCGCTGCATTGTTCAAGGCCGCAGACCGCGATCCGAACTCTGCCGACTATCAGCTAAAACTCGCTATCGAATATGGCGTGTTGCGGCGTACCGCAGACGCCGAGCGCGCCTATTTACGGACCATCGAACTCGATCCGACAGAGCTGGACGCCTATCTCGGTCTCGCCATCCAGTATGAACATACCAATCGCGAGGAAGAATTCGCGCCGCTTATTGCGCTGGCGCGCAGGAACGGGATCGCGCCGGAACCTTTGGCTTATGTCGAAGCCCTGCAACTGCGCCGGGCCAAGCGGTTTGAAGAAGCGTTGACCAGGCTCGATGCAGTCCCTGCCGATGTGGAACCCATACGAACCACCCATGCGCGGGCCACGCTGCTCGACCGGCTCGGCCGGACCGACGAGGCCTTCGATACCTATACGCGAGCCAATATACTGGCCTATGAGGATAATCCGACCGCCCCGCTCGATCGCGCCAGAGAGTTGCGCGAGCAACTGGCGCAGGAGATCAATATGCTCACGCCGGACTGGCGCGATTCATGGCGCAAAGCCGAAATCACCGACGAGCGTCCCGATCCGGTCTTTCTGGTCGGCTTCCCGCGGTCCGGGACCACATTGCTCGACACCATCCTGATGGGCCATCCGGACACGGTTGTGATGGAAGAGCAGCCGCCGCTGAATCGCGTTGAAGAAGCTCTGGGCGGGCTGTCGGCATTGGCCGGAATGGACAGCGAGGCCATCGCCAAGGCGCGCGACGATTATTTCACCGAGGTCGAGAAAATACAGCCACTCGCTCCGGGCCAGTTGCTGGTCGATAAGTCACCGTTGTTCCTCTACCGGCTTCCGCTGATCCAGCGTCTGTTTCCGAAGGCGAAGATCATCCTCGCTCTGCGCCACCCCTGCGACGTGGTGCTCAGTTGTTTCATGGCAAATTTCCGGCTCAATTCGGCCATGGCCAATTTCCTCCGACTGGAAAATACAGCGCAATTATACGATCTGGCCTTTCGGCACTGGCAGACCTCGCTGGCCTTATTTCCGGCGAGCGTCCATCCGATTGTCTATGAGCAGCTGGTCGAAGATGTCGCCACCGAGGTCCGCCCCCTGTTTGATTTTCTCGACCTGCAATGGGATGACAATGTGCTCGACCACAGCCGGACCGCCAAGTCGCGAGGGCTGATCACCACGGCGAGCTATTCGCAAGTGACAGAGCCGATCTATCAACGTGCCAGCGGCCGATGGGAAAAATATCGCGACCATCTCGCACCGGTTATCCCCGTGGTCGAGCCGTGGATCGAAAAGTTCGGGTATCAGAGCTGATATAGGCCTGATTGACCGCCCTTCCCCTTTTTCGAGAAGCACCGACTTGTCAGACTCATGTTATCCAACATCCTCAATTCGTTTCAGGATCGCGATGGGCAAGCGGACCGGTCGTTGCTGAGCTTCCCAAATAACGGCACGAGCCGCAGCTTCGAGAAGCCCATCGTCCGATCGTAGCATGTGAAGCGCTGGCGCTTAAGCTGGCAGACAGCGAGTGTAAATATATTTACAACATTACACTCCACATCCGGCTTTCTCATACATTCCGACTCATAAATCGACAAGATTCTCTGGAACAATCCCTTAAACTCGGCCAAACAGTCTCTCAGACGCTGCAAATATTTTTACAGCATAACGTATAACCGCCTCCCCAGTTTAAGGAAGAATATTATGTCCTATCAAGATTTCAAAAGTTCAGCCGACAATCTTATCAACAGCCAAAATGGCGCATGGACCGGTATCGATGCCGAATCCGTTGCCCGGATGCAGTTGCAGAACCGGTTCAAGACCGGCCTCGACATCGCCAAATATACCGCAGCGATCATGCGCGAAGACATGGCAGCCTATGATGCCGACAGCTCAAAATATACCCAGTCGCTGGGCTGCTGGCACGGGTTTATCGCCCAGCAGAAGATGATTTCGATCAAGAAGCATTTTGGCGATACCAAACGGCGTTACCTGTATCTGTCCGGCTGGATGGTTGCCGCGCTGCGTAGCGAATTTGGTCCTTTGCCCGACCAGTCGATGCATGAGAAGACGTCTGTCCCTGCATTGATCGAAGAGCTTTACACCTTCCTGCGTCAGGCCGATGCTCGCGAGTTGAACCTGTTGTTCCGCGACATTGATGCAGCGCGCGACGCCGGTGATTCAGCGGCTGAAAAAGCGGCAATGGACAAGGTCGAGAATTTCCAGACGCACGTTGTTCCGATCATTGCCGATATCGACGCCGGTTTCGGTAACGCCGAAGCCACCTATCTGCTGGCCAAGAAGATGATCGAAGCCGGTGCCTGCGCGTTGCAGATCGAAAACCAGGTTTCCGACGAAAAGCAGTGCGGTCACCAAGACGGCAAGGTTACCGTGCCGCATGAAGATTTTCTCGCGAAGATCCGCGCCTGCCGCTATGCCTTCCTCGAGTTGGGCGTAACTGACGGCATCATCGTCACCCGCACCGACTCTCTGGGTGCTGGCCTGACCAAGCAGATTGCGGTTTCCAACGAACCGGGCGATCTAGGTGACCAGTATAACAGCTTCCTCGATTGCGAAGAAATTGATCCCGCCACCGCGAAGAACGGCGATGTCATCATCAACCGCGACGGTAAGCTCATGCGTCCGAAGCGCCTGCCTTCCAACCTGTTCCAGTTCAAACCGGGCACCGGCGAAGACCGCTGCGTTCTCGACAGCATCACCTCGCTGCAGAATGGCGCCGACCTGCTCTGGATCGAAACCGAGAAGCCTCACGTCGAGCAGATTGCCGGCATGATGGACCGGGTGCGTGAAGTCGTTCCGAATGCAAAGCTGGTCTACAACAATTCGCCTTCGTTCAACTGGACGCTGAACTTCCGTCAGCAGGTCTATGATGCGATGGCTGCAGAAGGTCTCGATGTTTCCGGATATGAACGTGACGGCCTGATGGACGCGAAATATGATGACACCGAACTGGGTGAAGCGGCTGACAAGCGCATCCGCACCTTCCAGGCCGATGGATCGAAACGCGCCGGTATCTTCCATCACCTGATCACTTTGCCGACTTATCACACCGCAGCCTTGTCGACCGACAATCTGGCCAAGGAATATTTCGGCGAAGCTGGCATGCTCGGATACGTCCTCGGCGTACAGCGCAAGGAAATCCGCGAAGGGATTGCTTGTGTAAAGCATCAGAACATGTCCGGCAGCGACATTGGCGATGATCACAAGGAATATTTCGCCGGTGACGCCGCCCTGAAAGCCGGTGGTGCGCACAACACGATGAACCAGTTCGGCTAAACAGCCAGAGTTCAGGTGCCCCCAGCCCCCTTTGCGGGGCACCTGATCCAAACCGTTTTCCTGGGGAGGAAAAACTATCCGTCGGCAGCGATGCCGGCGGATTTTTTCTATGTGGACAATTGGCCCGAACGCTATCAGTGTCGATCATATCGGGTTAAGCCTCTCGCGCTTGACCTTCGTTCAGTCTGGCAAATGGGGGCAGCATGGCATTGCGGAAATCCGGTTCGATATTGGCATTGGCAGCATTGCTCGCATCCTGTGGCGGCGGCGGAGGCGGCAACAACAATGTCAGCCTGCCGCCCGGAGGTGGTGGCGGATCAACGCCAACGCCGACCGGGACAACCTGCTCGCTACAAAGCCGTCAGAACTGGGCGTTTGACCAGATCAACGAATGGTATCTCTTTCCCGAAACCCTGCCCGGCAGCCTGAGCCCGACCCCTTATGCATCGGTGCAGGATTATATCGACGCCCTCACCGCCACCGCCCGCAATCAGGGACGGGACCGGTTTTTCACCTATATCACCTCGATCGCCGAGGAGAATGCCTTCCTGAATTCCGGCGCGACCGCGGGCTTTGGCATCAGGCTGAGCTATGACAGCAACGCGTCGCGGGTCTATATTCTCGACGCCTTTGAAGGCGCGCCCGCGCTCGCCGCCGGACTTGATCGCGGCGCCGAGCTGCTCGCGATCGGGACCAGCTCCGGCAATCTCGAGACCGTGACCTCGCTGTTTGCGCAGGGCGGTGCCGGCGCGGTCAGCAACGCGCTCGGCCCCTCGACAGCGGGCACCAGTCGCGTGCTGCGCTTCCGCAACGCGGCGGGTGTCGAGACCACGACCACGGTCAGCAAGGCCGACTATGACATCCAGCCGGTCTCGCCGCGCTATGGCGTGCAGATCATCGACAATGGCGGCACCATGACCGGCTATATCAATCTGCGCACCTTCATCGACAGCGCCGAGCAGCAGCTGCGCGATGCTTTCCTGCAGTTCCGCAACGCCGGTGTGACCGAGCTGGTCATCGACCTGCGCTATAATGGCGGCGGGCTGGTGCGGACCGCCGAACTGTTCGCCGATCTGCTCGGCCGCGACCGCTTCACCAACCAGGTCCAGGGCGTGACCCGCTTCCGCGCCAGCAAATCGGCCAATGATGAGACCCGCAACTTCCAGACCAGGGCCCAGTCGATCGCCCCGACCCGCATCGCCTTCATCACCACCGGCGGCTCGGCATCGGCCAGCGAGCTGGTGATCAACGCGATGATCCCCTATCACGACGCCAATATGGCGCTGGTCGGCAGCAACACCTTTGGCAAGCCGGTTGGCCAGATCGGCCTCGACCGCAGCGCCTGCGACGACCGCATCCGGATCATCGCCTTCGCCACCGAGAATGCCGACGGCAATGCCAATTATTTTGACGGCCTGGCCAGTTCGCTAACCAACAGCTGTCAGGCGGCGGACGATATCAGCCTGCCGCTTGGCGATCCCGCCGAAGCGTCAACAGCCCGCGCGCTCGGCTTTCTTGCCGGAGCCGCCTGCACCCCGATCGCGGGCGTGCTTGACGGCGCAACCAGCAGCGCCACCAGAGCGGCATCGGCGCAGCGCGCACCGTTGTCCCTGCCCCGCGAACTGCTGATGCCGGCCCGGCCAACGCCGGCCCAGCGCGAGGTGCCGGGATCATTCTGATATCCGCCGGTCGCCTCGTGACGGCTACCGCTCGGCAATCGCGGCGATCAGCAGCACCAGCGACACCGCGCAGCTAATCGTCCGGACATGGTTCCACGGTAGCCAGCGCTGCATATAGCGGACCCACATCGCTTCGGCGTCCGGACCATTGGCGGCGGTGGCCTCGAGCGCATTGTTGAGCGGGACATTGCCGATCATCGTCACCACCAGCATGCCGACGATATAGAGCGCGCCGCCAATCACCATCTGCCAGGCACCGGCGCTGCCCCACTGCATCACGCCAAAGACCGCGAGCAACAGACAGGCGAGGCTGCTGGTGAAAAATAGCGGCAGGAACAGCGACCGCAGTATGATCCGGTTGATCGACTGCATCGCCAGCATCCCCGCCGGGCGCTCCAGCGCGTCGAGCGACTGCATGACGAACACCGAGAAGGTGAAATAAACGCCCGCCATGATGCCGACCGAGACCGCGGCGAACCAGAGGGTTGCGGTGATCACTTGTTCCATCGATATTCTCCTCGTCTGTCGCGCGGGGGACCGGTCCATCTTGCGGCGAAAAAAAGTCCGAGTCACGTTTTTCCCGCCACGCCGCTCCCCGAACTTTACACAGACGGGCGCTTTTGTTTTCTGTAACCTTCCGGTTCTGCGCCCCGATCCTGCTCCGGCGGCAGCAGCCGGTCGAGCCGCCCGAGCAGCGCCAAAAGCGCGGAATTATCGGGTTTCTGGATCGTTCCGACATAGCGGCCGCCGCGCAATATCGGGCGGTAGCTGCCCTGTCTGATCCGCTGGAACAGCGTTTCTAGTGTGACCTTTGCTCTGGGAGTGCCCGGCACGCCCAATATCGCGTCCCAGGCCGCAACAAATTCCTCTGCTCCCGGCTTGCGGCGCAGGCGGTAAGCGCTCTCCCGGCTCATCCCGACAAGAGACGCCGCCTTTTTGACGCAACGGGTCTGCGCCAGCAAGCCGATAAATTCCGCCTGCCGGACCGGCGACCAGCCATCGGGGCGCGGTCGTAGCGGGACGGGCGTGAAAGCGGGGATGCGGGAAATGCGGCGGCTCTGGACCGCGGCGCTGCGGGGATCGGGGCGGGAGTCGGACATGGCGGGGATTAGGGCACATCGGGAGCGGTGTAGGAAAGCGGTTTTTTGATGAGTTAAGCCCCTCCTTTTTAAAGGAGGGGCTGGGGTGGTTTCTCCCAGCAAAGCGCAATCCCCGACAATCAGAGACACCAACTGCCGCACTCCCTTGTTCGCTGACGCGAGCGATGCTTGCGCATCGCCACCACCCCTAAATCCCCTCCTCTGAAGAGGAGGGGCTGGAATTTTTGCTCGAAGTCCCGAACAAGTTGACCACCGTGATCCTTGGCTCAGGACCTCCCCCTCCTCCGTCATCCTGAACTCGTTTCAGGACCCCGCAAGGCAGGCGCGCAATGGATGGAGGTCCTGAGCCGCAGGCCACCGAAGGTAAACGAGTTCAGGATGACGAGGTTTTTCTACGCAGCCTTTGCCTCAATTTCCTTCACCGCCAACTGCAGGTTCATAGCGCCGAGCACACCGAGCAAGGTTTCCAGCGTCGGATTGCCGTCCTCGCTAAGCGAACGATAAAGCGCCTGCCGCTTCACACCGGATTTCCCGGCGATCATGGTCATGCCTTCGCTCCGGGCAATGGCGCCAAGCGCAGCGGCAATATAGCCGGCCTCGCCGCTATCCAGAGCGTCGTTGAGCAACTCGATAACATGGGCTGGCTCGGTAATATATTTCGCCGCATCAAAGGGCTTGGTCTGCGATTTGGTCATTTAAGTATGTCCTATGTTGCCAAAACAGGGATTAAGCACCTGCTTCAAATCTGCTTCGCCATCTCCTTGGCTTTCGCTATCGCCTTTGCCTGCCCCTTCTTGTCGCTGCCGCAGAGCAGACAAACCACGGTCTGGCCGCGCATCGTATAATATAGACGATAACCCGGCCCATATCGAATTCGCAGCTCGCTCACTCCGTCACCAAGCGATTTCCAGTCCCCGAGCAACCCGGATCTTATCCGGACCAGTCGCTTGGCAATTTTGAACTTTGCCATTGGGTCGCGAAGGCTGTCTAGCCAGTCTTCAAACACTTCCGTTTGCTCGACCTGATACATTGTCATTTATATATGACGGCTTTGAAAAATGTCAAGTTGAACGCAGAATGCAATGTGGCCCTCCCCCCTTCGTCATCCTGAATTTATTTCAGGACCTCCCTCGACTGCGCGCCTGCCTTAAGGGGTCCTGAAACAAGTTCAGGATGACGAGTGGGGTGTTTCATGACCACGGTTTCCCCCACCCCCACAAACCCGATTGCATTCCCCTCCCCGCTGCGCGAAACCCTCCGCAACAAAACAAGGGAGAGCGAAAATATGACCGACCTCGAACAAGCACGGCTGAAGGTCGTGCGCGATCATATGGCGTTGGAGATCACCCATGAATGGGATGCGGTGATCGATACGTTCGCGCATCCGCGCTATGAATTATACGGCAATGGCACCATATTCGACGGCGAGGAAGCGGTGCGCAAATATTTCGCGATGTCGCGCACGCCCTTTCCCGACCAGGCCAATGAAGTGATCGCGATCGGCGCGGCGGGCGAGCATGTCGTGCTGGTCGAATTCTGGCTCACCGGCACCCATCTCGGCCCGCTGACCATCGGCGAGCGGGTGATCGAGCCGACCGGCAAAGCGTTTCGGGTGCGCATGGCGGCAAGCTTTGAGTTTGCGCCGGGGACGGACCGGATCATTTGCGAACGG
Source organism: Parasphingorhabdus sp. NYA22 (assembly GCF_976973735.1). NCBI lineage: Bacteria > Pseudomonadati > Pseudomonadota > Alphaproteobacteria > Sphingomonadales > Sphingorhabdaceae > Parasphingorhabdus > Parasphingorhabdus sp. NYA22. Next base: position 2,473,950 of record NZ_OZ333477.1, read on the forward strand.
GCCTATTTTAGCGATGCGATGATTGCGCGGGAGTTGGGGTTGTGAAAGCCAGAGAAGATCGAAGAATATACTTCGGTACAAATTTATGAAAAACCGTCTATTTAGTTAATTAGGCGTTTTAATTACCAAAATTAGCATGAGTAAACTTGCACAAAGTTAAAATATTGACCTGATAGGATAGAAATGAAAAACAAGCACATTGAGGATACACTCACTTCTTACTTGTCTAAACCACCATTTGGCGCTTTGTTGGTCACCGGAGATTGGGGTTGCGGCAAGACCCACTATGTCAAAGAAAGCAAAGCGTTTCGAACAAACTCCACTGCTATAATTTCGATCTACGGAACATCTAATCTAAAGCAGATTCAGGAAAAAATAGTTTATTCAGCATATCCTTTGTTGGGAGACAAAACAGCCAAGGCGCTTGGCAGCCTGGCCCGCAGCGCACTTGGCGTATTTCGTTTTGATATCAATTTAGAAATGAGCGACCTGTTCGAAATAGATGGAATTCAGGCTATCGTCGTCGACGATTTGGAAAGAACTAATTGTGATATTGAAGAGGTACTTGGATATTTCAATGGTTTGGTTGAACATGAGAAAAAGCATGTAATACTTATCGGAGATTATTCTTATTTAGAAAAAAAGGGCAATTTCTCAGAAATTAGAGAAAAAACAATCGGCAAGGTAGTTTCAATTTATCCCGACTTCCAATCTACAATAGCATCAATCTCCTCTGAAGTTTCCGGTGAATATTCGGGCTTTCTGCTCGATGCCGTAGATGAAATTGAAGATACTTTTCAAAGAATCCAATCAAAGAACCTGAGAGTTTTGAAGCAGATTATTTTTGAATTTGAGGAGATATTTGAACACATCAACTCGCTTGATTGGATATCAAAAACTCAAAAGCAAAAAATTTTTCGACAGTTTCAAATTTTTGCCATCGCTTGGAAAACCGGAAGTTTGAAACGCAACGAATTCGCACAGCGATCGGAATTTCAATATGCTGGGATTTTTGAAAAAGATGATGCCAAGCCCGTAAATTCAGTCGTTAAACTCGCAAACTTATTTTCTCGCGATGAGATATTTACCCTTTATCTGGACAATGAATATTTCGTTCGAAAAATATGCGACGGCTTATCTGATATTGAACTATTGGACCGGGGACTAAATGACATCCGAGAAACCACGGATCCAGAGCGACACCCTGAATGGAGGATACTGTGGCACTATCTAGACCATGATCGCGAGACAATACAGACCGCTTACAACAGGCTCCGAATACGATTTGCAAATCGTGAATACCTCGATGCAGGAGTGATCGTGCACGTATTTGGAATTATGATTGAAATGCATAAAGCCAAATTGGACAGAAGAGCGCTGGATAAAATCATTCGTGAAAGCAAACGATATGTTGATGATCTATATAAAGCTGGAGACCTACCTGCACTTTCAGACGATCTACGGGACTCGTTGAAATATGGTAGTGCACATGGGTTAGGATTTATGAACTTTGGCGATGAGAGCTTCAGAGTTATTTTTCAATATCTGGAACGGCAGTCTAAATTACTCTCTGATGAAGGTCGTGTCGAAAACCTCAAAATGCTAATCAACAACCTCGAGGGCAACGAGGAAATCTTTCAAGCGGTAATAACAGACTATTCTGAAAAATTTTCGGTGGCAAGCGGACCCTTTCTTACCCAGGTACAATCAAAAAAATTGGCTCAAGCCGTGATGAAGTGTTCAGGGAAAACACAGGCCAATTTAATCCGTGCGATAGGGCAAAGATATTATAACTTCTCCCAGCTAGTTGACCAAGAGGGCTCATGGTTAACAAGCTTCACAAACCAATTAAGACGGATAGCAGAAGCTCTGCCTGCACCAAATGCATATAGGATCGATCGCCTAATCGAACTATCCTTAAGCGAACCGCTATCAAGGTTCGCTGCAACTCAACGTTAGAGAATTGGCGTCACCTTTCATCTCATCCGGCGATCTGTTACAATATTGAGATGCCACATACAGAAGTTGTGATTTTATATCTGGCGCCGTTGCACTAGTTCCTCGTTCTTTCCCAAGGAAATCAGATGAGAGCCCCCAACCCAACCCTCTAAGAGGATGGCCTGAGCCTTAGCATCAATCCAATCCCGCTCCCCCCGCCCCTCATTATTACCCCATGCAAAAGCAATCGCCTTTTGATATCCTCCCCCCCACCCAAAACAAGAGGCCCGACCATGACCACCCCCCAACCAACCCAACGCCAGGGCCACTGCCTCTGCGGCGCCATCACCATCACCGCGACACAGGCCGCCAGCCATGTCGATGCCTGTCATTGCCGGATGTGCCGGCGCTGGGGTGGCGGGCCGTTTGTCGAGATTGATTGCGGGACGGACGTGCTGATCGACGGGGCGGAGCGGATGACCGTCTACAGCTCGTCGGAATGGGCGGAGCGGGCCTTTTGCGGGGATTGCGGCTCGCATCTCTTCTATCGCCTGAAGGGTTCGGGCGAGCATATGGTTTGCGCCGGGCTGTTCGACGACGCGACCGACAAGGATGCCGGGCTGCGCTTGCGGCGGCAGGTGTTTATCGACGAGAAGCCGGCTTATTACAGCTTTGCCGGGGATAGCGAGACGCTGACCGGGGCGGAGCTGTTCGCGATGATCGCGGCGGAGGGGGAATAGGAACTTCAGTCCGGTTGGTGCCGGGTCCTTCGACAGGCTCAGGACGAACGGGGGTGGTGGAGGCTCGTCATCCTGAACTTGTTTCAGGACCTCGTTCGGCAGGCGCGCAGTCGAGAGGGATCCTGAAACAAGTTCAGGATGACGACGCGAACCAACCTGCCTCCTAGACGCCGGCCCTTCGACAGGCTCAGGGCGAACGGAGTGGTGGACGCGCCTGATCTTGCCGCACCCGTTCCGTTCGTGCTGAGCTTGTCGAAGCATGGGTGGGAAGAACCAACCTGCCTCACAGACGCGGCCCTTCGACAGGCTCAGGGCGAACGGGGGGCGCCCTGCCCCGCCCCATCATGGTAAAGGCCGGTTTAACCAGTCTGGTGCACGATATTTGCACAGCTGTAACATTATGTAAGCCCCTGCAAATTTTGCGAAACAGGGTTCGGGGGAACGGGACATGGCCAGAGGGATGATGCGATATTGGGTGGTGGCGGCTGCCGTGGGCGGCGCGCTGGTGCCGTCGGCGGCGATGGCGGAGAGCGCCAGCGCCGACAGCAAGGCGCAGGTCTATAGCCCGATCCAGTTTGCGGTGCTGCTCGAGCTCGACTTCGGTAGCATCATCGCGGGCAGCAGTGGCGGCAGCGTGGTCCTCGATCCGCTGGCCAGCGCGCGCAATTGCGGAACGATGATCTGCACCGGCTCGTTCAGCTGGTCGCGGCTGTCGCTCAGCGGCAGCGACGCGACCGTCGCCATCAGCTACGCGCCCTTATTCTATCTCAACGGGCCGGGTCAGCCGATCGGTGCGGAGCTCACCTATCCCGGCGGCTCGGGCGCGCAGATCCAGATGACCGGCGGCTCGGCAGAAGTCCAGTTCGGCGCGATCCTGCACATCAATCCGGACCAGCTGCCCGGCGCCTATAGCGGCCAGTTTGCTGTCGATGTGAATTATCAGTAATTTGGGGTGATGGGTTTGCGGCTTCGGGCTCAGGTGTGGGCTGGGATTTTGTGTGGCCACCGTCGTTGACCTGCGGTCGCCTTCGGCTCGACAAGCTCAGGGCGAACGGACTTGTTTGACCCATCACACGCCCCTGTCCTACCCGCGCCCCATCATCCGTTCGGCGCGAACCAGCGCGCGCTGGCTGTAGCTTTTGAGGCGGTTGTCCGCCGGGTAGAGTTGCGGCGAGGACGGGCGCAGGCCGAGCTTGCGCAGGCGGCTGTTGAAGCGGCAGGCGTCGGCGTGGTGGAAGCTCCACTCGCTGCGCCAGGTCAGCGACAGCGAGACCGAGACCTCGTCATGGACCTTGACCCAGTGCGGGCCGAGGATCGGCACATAGATCGCCTCGCCCGGGGTGACGGTGATCGGCTGGCCGCGCTCGGCCCATTCCTCCTGCCACGGCAGGTTGCGCGGGCCGCCGTTGAAATATTGCTCGAAGAAGCGGTCGCTGATCATCTCTTTGTCGCCGGCCGGGAAGAATGTCATCGTCTTGCTGCCGCGCGCCTGGAACAGCATATTATAATCGGGATCGAAATGCAGGGGCGTCACCACTTGCGGCGAGGAGATGAAGATAAAGCCCTCGAGCCGCATCATTGCGCCGGTGCGCGGCTCGACCACCGGCTCGATCGCGCCGAGCACATCGTGCATCAACTGGGCATAGGCCGGGTCCTGATCGATGGTCTTGAGCAAAACCCAGGAGCCGCAGCTTTCGATTCTGTCGATCGTTTCGTGGACATCGAGGCCGGTATAGGGCGTTTCGTCGTTGCTTATGCCGAGCGGCAGGTCGGTGGCGGCGTTAAACTCGATCGATTCCGGACGCAGCCGGCGGGCGAGCGCAGCCAGCGCATCGAGCTGCAGCAGCGGATGGTCGGCAATCCGGTGCTGCAGATGGCGCGGCGCAAGCGGATAGGCAGCGGCAAGCGCGTCTATCGTATCGCTGGTAAACGGCTGGCTATCCATCGCCCGGTGGTTCCTGTTGTTTGTCAGGTCCGCGGGGATAAGGTGCGATGGTTAAAAAACGGTCAAGCCGCCCGCTATTCCTCGCCTTTTCCGATCGCCGCCACCGATACCGGTCAGCTGCCGCTGCTCGACCTCATCGGCCGTGGCCCAAGCGGACTGGCGTTCAGCATTTCCGCTTGTTTCGTTCCACTTCGCTGGCTTCCTTGGCATAGACGACGGTATAATTATCCTCGATCCCGGTCAGGTCGATGTTGAGCCGCACCGCGTCTTTGCCATTGACCTGGACTTCGGTCACCACCGGTCGCCCGCCAATCTCGTCCGGCAGCGATTCATTGGCATAGCGGACAATTTCGTTGCCGTTGGGGCCCTCGATCACCAGCCATTTGCCGGCGTCTTTCTTCTTCGCATAGACCTGACAGCCATCGGGTTGCGGATATCCCGGCACGGTTGTCTTGCGCGGCGAGCCATAGCTGACGAACAGGCCTTCGCGTCTCCGGGCCTTTTCGCGCAGGTCGGCGAGCAGGTCGTTCTCGCTGATCCGGTCCTCGATTTCAGCCTTGGCCGCCGCCGTAAGCAGCGCATCGCCGGACAGCCCGTTGCTGGTCCGGATATCGGTCACGATCTGCTTCAATTCGCGGCTCAGGCTGAGCGCGCTGACCTCCGCGCGCGCGGCCACAGGGTCTGTGCCGCTGCCTCCGGCGATCGCTGCCCCTGCAGCAGTGGACCGGTTGGTGTTGAGCGGACCAGACGGCACCGTACCGCTGTCGCATGTGCTGTTTGGAGCCCTGAACTGAATCTTGCTGAACCCGTCCTTGTCCAATTTGTCGATGCCGCAGATTTTGTCATTATAGACGAGAAAGGTCAGGCTGAAGGCGACCATGATCAGGGCGAGCGAGGATAGCCATGCGGTGCTGCCGAGCATCGACTTGCCTTTGTCGAAAATCTTTTGATAATCGAAGCGCGGCGACGTGCTGCCATTATCGCCGACATCAGGTTCAACTGGACCAGTCTCTTCTGTCACTGAACACCCCCCCGGGTTGGTATCTTCGAAATATCGCGGCAAATGCCATCGAAGACATGGGCCAATCATAACAAATATGCGCTCGCTGTCAAAGCATGAGCAAAGTAAAACCGCTGGCGAATTCGAATGTGTCCTGATCGAGAATATTGGGATCGAGCCGGGTTGCTCTCGGCCGCTCCAAAGTCGGCGTAGTGCCTGCGCGACGCCACCGATATCCGGCAAAGCGCCAGTCCGTTTTTTACGAGCGCCAGTCTGCTGTTGCGGCGGGAACGAACGGGCGGTTCGTGCTTATATATATTGTGCCGGCAACAACGCCTGCATCCCCCAAGGGCCGGACAACCGGCCAAACAGAAGGACCATGAAAATGGGCGAATTCGTAGACAAAGTAAAAGGCAATGTGAACGAAGCCGTTGGCAAAGCCAAACAGAACAGCAATGACCCCGAGACCCGTGCCAAAGGCGCGGCTCAGGAAACCAAGGGCAAGGCCCAGCAGATCAAGGGCTCCGTCAAGGGCGCTCTCGGCGACAAGGTCTAACCCACCCCTCCCTGAACCACGGCGCTGCCTGCTCTCCCTCTCCCTCCTACGCAGCAGCGCCAACAGAAAAGCCGTCCCTTTCGGGGCGGCTTTTTTTGGGTTTGGCGGGAGTCTGCCGGTGCTGGTTTGATAACTGATCTAGTGCATTGATGCCGCTATTCCTGCTTAACCTGGGACATATACCCAAATGCGCCGGCTCCCCATCGACACCGCGTTCAGACTTTTCGCAGCTTCGGCCTGAACCGGACGCCCCTCGCACGGGTCTGCATAGATTTCCGCCATTCTGCGCAAGCTGTTGCGTGGCGCGTTGTTGAATTCATAGACGCCTGTGATAAGGTTACGATACATCACCATAGAGCCCCATAGATTATGGAGTTCCTTGTCTTTCGGGCAACGCTCGTCATCACGCAGCATCTTGCGAACTTCAGCAACGGCACGCGGGTCTCCTCCAACGGCGGCGCCAGTCAGCAATATTTCAGCCTTTACCGGATCACGTTCGACGACATTGCCATCACGATAAGCAAGGCCTAGCGGGTAACGTGCGGACACCTCGCCCGCTTTCACTTCTTCCATCAGCATCGGCACAGCCTGTTGATGGTCGCCCGCGGAATAGAGCTTCATACCCGGCGTGCCTTTCACACCAGCGGCGCATCCGACGCAGGCGACAGAAAGCCCCAACACACCCAATATTCTAGCGGATTTTTTCAGTAGTTTATTCAATGTTTGGCCCCTCTATTATGCCTGTTCTACAATATCATGAAAACTAGGGGGAATGGCGGCGACACGCAACACCCGCCGGGAATTTCTAGGAACAGGCCTCGACATAGCCGAGCACCGGCATCGTGCCGACGTGGATCTGGCTGACCGTACCGTCGCTGCCGATTTCGAAGCGTAGAGCGGGATCGCCGCTGGCGGCATTGGGGGCGGTCAGATATTTGGCCGGCGGGTCGCCATATTTATGCGGCGTGGCGGGGAAGGCAAAATATTGCTTCACCGTCGCTTCGCTGGCGCCGGGGCCAATGCCCTCGACCAGCTTGACCGGTGAACCCTCGCTGATCGTGATCCGGCGGACCTTGTTCGCTTCGACAATCGCATAGGCGTCAGGATAATCGGGCGAGGCCATCACGAGGCAGCCATCGGACGCCTGCACGCCTTCGGCTTTCCAGCTGCTGGTGGCGGGAACCGGCTCGCCGATGCGCAGATCGCCTAGACCGGCGAGCGTTAGCGTGTTTGCCGATGGCGCGGGATCGGGTGCGGGGACTGGCTTCTCCGGCGCCACCGGCGGTGCGGGTGTCACAGAAACAGTCTCGTCCGCGGCCGGCTCGGCGTCGGGGGAGGACTGCGATGAACAGGCCGCCAAGAGCGCGAGGAGGATCAGGGAGAGGGTTTGTTTCATGTTGGGGCTACTCTTCGGTGGGGGGAAGGTTGCTTGGTGGGGAAGCCTCAGCGTAATATTCTGTTAAAAGTGCAATTTCACCGAAATCATAGGACGGACAGTGGGTTAAGTGGGAGTGTCTAACAAAGGTTGTTGGAGATTGCCGCAAGTATTTCGAGGGCATACTGTTATTATTTTCTACCAATATTTTGTTAGTCCTCTTAATCGTGACCCTAATCACGGGCTCCAGCACAGAAATCATGACATATGCCACCTCATGTTTGTATCCTACACAAGACCGAAACCGGAGAGATATAATGGGACTAAGGAATCCAGAAACGCGCGCTGCATTCGATTTGGTGGCGAAATATTTAGTGATTTTCGTTGCGGGGCTTTGGACGCTGTACGTGGGTACGGACTATTTGGATAGCCAAACCAAGGCGCTTAAACTGGGGAATATCGCTCTGGGTGTCGCATCTGTTCCAACAGCAGATACTACGATTACTTTCGTAGACAAGAACGACGCAGGCCCGAGCGACGAATTCTGTTACCCTCAAGGTAAATACGCGATTGAGAATACGGGTCAGCTGGCAGTAGAAATTGAACCGGCGGTGATTAAACTCTACGAGGTTCCTACAACTTATTTAGAAGGTGGCCAGAAAACTGTATCCTGGTCACTAGACACGGTGCTCTCCAATCTCCAGCCAATCCTTCTGGAAAAGCTTGGCGGAAGCGAGGTAATAAGTATCGGCAATTCGTATGAAAGGGTCTTCGCTTACACAATACGTCGGAAAGCTGGCCACTCTTATGTTCTGGTTGCAAACGCGGCCGGTGGCATTCCCGAAAATGCCGCTGTGGAGGACGATGCGAGAGCCATCCGCAAATTCGGTCCGAATGATTTGCGCCATGTCGTGCAGCTCGGAGATTTTTGCTGAATATTTGCCTTGCAGTTACGGTGACAGTTTACTCAGTACACGAAACTCAAGCCGCCTTCAGTTCCGGTATCTTTTTGAGCGCGTCGCCCGGTTCCGTTTGGCGATTTTTTAGGTCGTAGCCACATTGCATTTTAAGCAAAATCTATCTTAGCGCCTTCGTGTCTTCGTGTGGAATTTACCTACCACAAATGGCTGACATTTGACATCCTCCACCCCAACCCCTCCTCTGAAGAGGAGGGGCTTAGTCACTTCACTCCGCGCGCCGCTGCGCCACTATCTTGATCTCGACCACCCCGTCCGCCTCGTAGAGCGCGCTGATGCCGATTGCGGTCCACGCCGGGAACGGGGCTTTGATGTAGAGGTTTTTCACCTCGACCATTTCGTTGATCGAACTTTGCAGGTTGATGTGATAGCTGGTCAGGTCGACGACATCGTCCCAGCTGACCCCGGCCCGTTCCAGCGTCCGGCCGAGCCGGTCGAAGGCGCGGGTGAAGGCGGGTTTCAGGTCGCTCTCGCCGGGCTCTGGCGTGACGATCACGCCGGACAGATAGACCTTGTCCCCGGCGATCACCGCATCGGCGTAGCCAACCGCTGACTGGAAGGCGAGATTCCCGGCATCTTCCGGCATGAAGTCCTGTTTTGCGTCCTTCGCCTGTAGCGGTGGCGCAGCCATGGCCAGCAAAGACAGGCCGATCAGAAATTTGTGCATATTGTCCCCCTCTGGTTGCAGCGACTCACTAGTGGAAAAGCTGGCCGTTGCAGGGGGATATACTGCGCTCTCCGGTTGGCTGTCGTCAAGCGGGCGGGGCGGTTTGGGCGGGGCATGATATTCCCTCGTCATCCTGAACTCGTTTCAGGACCCCAGACGGCAGTGCCCGATCTCGCGAGGTCCTGAAACGAGTTCAGGATGACGATAGTCGCACGGCGGCGCGCTATCTGGTTATTGAAACGCATCCGCTTTCCAGCTGATCAGCATCGCGCCGCGCAGGTCGCCCGGCTTGAAACCGGTGGCGAGATCGCCCGGATAGAGGCTGTCGATATGCTGCTTCAGCGCCGGGTCGACGGCCGTTCCATGGCAGACGGAACAGGGCTGGTCCTGCATCGGGATGGCGCTGAGATAGTGGATGCGGGCATTCTCGCCCTCCCCGCTGCGCCAGATTTGCACGGCGGGCTTGCCGTCTGACAGCGGCTGCGCGGCAAGAGCGTCATATTGGCTTTGCATCGCCGCGGGCACGCCGGCGTCGGGATTGCGGTTTCTGCGGGCGATGCGGCTGACTTCAGCGCCACTCTCTTCGGACGCCGTAGCAGCGATAGCGGGCGCGACTTGGCTGCATACCGAAACCGCGCTTTCCGGACCACTATTTGTCAGCGCTGCAACTAGCTGTGCCTTGAGCTTCTGCTGAAATTCCTGCGCCACCGGCGCCGATCGCGCCGTAACAGCGACTTCGTCTAATGGCCCGGCTTCGCCAGCCCCGCCACCGCAGGATGCCAGCAGAGGCAGCGACGCCGCTGCTATCCATATCTTGCTCTTTGCCATTCCGCTCATGATCACTCCGCAACTCCTGTCTTAATCACCCGCAGGCGCATCTATCGCATCTCCGGCTGCATCACCGACCGCCTCCGGTTGCGTGGAACAGCGGCCAAGGGCTTCGAAATAGAGCCGGAACGCCTTCCTGTCCCCGGCCAGAACCTTGCGCAATTGGGACTCGGCGAGATCGGCGGCCTCGCGATAGGCCACTTCGTTCAGCCCGTCCTCGCCAAAAAACTGGACGGCATTGATCGCGTAGGGCAGCCGCAATTCTTCCGGAAAGGCGCGGGGGACTTCCATCGAAAACGCGCCATCATCCACCGCATTGCCGTGCAGCATCCACAGGCCCGCACACCGGGAAGCGTCCTTCCGGTTAAAAACCATCGGGGCAACCCCCTCCCCGGCGGTAAAGGCGCCCCCGGCAAGGTTCCAGTTTACGTTAGCAGTCTGTGCGGCGCAGCCGGCCAGTGCGACGGAGCACACAGCCAGCCCCCATGTGCGCCTTATCATTCCGCCGGTTCGCTCACCTCATCCTCCGGCAAATACAACCGATCTCCCTTGTCTTTATAGACTTTCGCCATCTCGCGCATGCCTTCTTCCGCTGCGGCCTTGCTGGCGGCTGCGGTGTCGGCACCCAGTTTCTCCGAGGCGATAAAGCCTTCGGCGCTCTGGTTCTGTTTGCTGGCGAAGTCGCGGACTTCCTGGCTTATTTTCATGCTGCAGAATTTCGGACCACACATCGAGCAGAAATGCGCGGTCTTGGCGCCTTCTGCGGGAAGCGTCTGGTCGTGATATTGCATCGCGGTTTCGGGGTCGAGGCTGAGGTTGAACTGGTCGCGCCAGCGGAACTCGAAGCGGGCTTTTGACAGCGCATCATCGCGGACCTGTGCCGCCGGATGACCCTTGGCAAGATCGGCTGCGTGGGCGGCGAGCTTGTAGGTGATGACGCCGACCTTGACGTCGTCGCGGTCGGGCAGGCCGAGATGTTCCTTGGGCGTGACATAGCAGAGCATCGCGGTGCCGTACCAGCCGATCTGGGCGGCGCCGATGCCGCTGGTGATATGGTCATAGCCGGGCGCAATGTCGGTCGTGAGGGGGCCGAGCGTGTAGAAGGGTGCCTCGCCGCAGACTTCGAGCTGCTTTTCCATATTCTCCTTGATCTTGTGCATCGGCACATGGCCGGGGCCCTCGATCATCACCTGCACGTCCGACTTCCACGCGCGGTGAGTCAGTTCGCCGAGCGTATAAAGCTCGGAGAATTGCGCCTCGTCATTGGCGTCGGCAATCGAGCCGGGGCGCAGGCCGTCGCCGAGGCTGTAGGCGATGTCATAGGCCTTCATGATCTCGGTGATGTCGTCGAAATGTTCGTAGAGGAAGCTTTCCTTGTGATGGGCGAGGCACCATTTCGCCATGATCGATCCGCCGCGCGAAACGATGCCGGTGACGCGCTTGGCCGCCATCGGCACATAAGGCAGACGGACGCCGGCGTGGATGGTGAAATAGTCGACGCCCTGCTCGGCCTGCTCGATGAGCGTATCGCGGAAGATTTCCCAGGTCAGGTCCTCGGCGACGCCGCCGACTTTTTCCAGCGCCTGATAGATCGGCACGGTGCCGATCGGAACTGGGCTGTTGCGGATGATCCATTCGCGGGTGTCGTGGATGTTGCGGCCGGTGGAAAGGTCCATGACCGTATCGGCGCCCCAGCGGATCGACCAGACCATCTTGTCGACTTCATTGGCGACGTCGGAAGCCACCGCGCTGTTGCCGATATTGGCGTTGATCTTGACGAGGAAATTGCGCCCGATCGCCATCGGCTCGGATTCCGGGTGGTTGATATTGTTGGGAATGATCGCCCTGCCCCGTGCAATTTCGTCGCGGACAAATTCGGGCGTGACATAGTCGGGGATCGACGCGCCAAAGCTTTCGCCGTCGCGCTTATATTCCTTGAGCCGCTCGCGCCCGAGATTTTCGCGCTCGGCAACATATTCCATTTCCGGGGTGATGATGCCCTGACGCGCGTAATGCATCTGACTGACGTTGGCGCCGGCTTTGGCGCGCAGCACCTTGCGGCGGACATTGGGGAAAGGCGCGACGCCGCCGGAGCGGTCGGGGCCGAGCTGGCCATTGTCTTCCGGCTTGATCTCGCGCTGGTCGACTTCTTCGACATCGCCGCGCGCCTTGATCCACGGGCTGCGCAATTCGTTGAGGCCGGTTTTGATGTCGATCAGGGCCTGCGGATCGGTATAGGGCCCGCTGGTGTCATAGACGCGGATCGGCGCTTCGCCGCCCTCGAGATGAATCTCGCGCATCGCCACGCGGATGCCGCTGCCGCTATGCGCCGCGACATGGACTTTTTTCGAGCCGCTGATCGGGCCGGTGGTCACGCCGATTTCGGTTTTTGCGGGGAGGTCAGCCATAATGTTCTGCTTTCTGTAGAGGTTAAACTTGGAGCCGGACGAAACCGGCGAAAATAGCGGCAAGGCCGAAGATGATCGCGAAGATCGCCCATGCGCGTGATCCATTGGCCATCATGCGACCGGCCAGACCCATGAACCAGTCGCCGAGTGCGAGGATCAACAGCCCCTCGACCACGACCCAGCCGCCGATGACGGTGATCAGGATCGACAGCCAGTCGGCCGGGTTAAAGGGATTGAAAAGATAGATGATCGCGCCGAGGCTCAGGACAACTATGCCGGTGACGAACTGGAGCCCGCTGCTCGTCTGGATTTCGCGGACCATCTTGGACCAGAAACCGGGATTGCGAAATTCGCCGACGCCAGCAGCCAGACCGTATAAGCCAAAGAATAGGGTGATCCACCCGGTTATATTGCCTGCACTACCCATCGCGTCTCTCCTTCTGTCCTGATGAAGAAAGCGCGTATCCGGGAGGCCCCGATAACCGCTCCCTCCCTCCGCCGGTAAGCCCGTTTACACGGTGCCGGATCAGGTTCTGCGGGTCGGGCGACGTTACGCGCCCCTCTCAGTCAAACGACTCCCCGGGGAATGGCGTGATGTTAGTCGCGATATCCGCTTCTGTCGAGAGCCAGCGGAATATTAGCAAAAGAGGCTAGAGCGACCGAATTACATTGACCGAATCCTGTATTTTCTTTTCAATGCGGGCTTATTAGACAGTTTATTAAGGGGGCAGGACGGTGATCGAATTTTGGCTAGCAGACGAAAACATTGTTTTCGCGGCAGCCCTGGTCCTGATGGTCGCCCTCGGTCTTTTGCAGCTAATCGGCTTTGGCGGCTTCGATAGCGATATTGATATGGATGGCGATGTCGATGGTGCCGGCGTAGCGGGCGGACTTCTCTCTTTCCTGGGATGGGGACGATTGCCGTTCATGATATTGCTGGTGCTGTTTCTGATGATCTTCGGAATGACCGGATTTGCAGGACAGCAATTTGTGCAATCGCTTTCCGGCGGATTATTGTCGCCCTTTTTGGCCGTGACCGGCGCTCTGCTTGTTGCTCTGCCTCTGACCGGCCTGCTCTCGAAACCGCTGGCAAGGATCCTGCCGGGGGACGAGACCACGGCGGTATCGATCGATGATCTCACCGGGCGTCGCGCGATTATCGATATCGGCACAGCCAAGCCGGGTTATCCGGCCCGCGCCAAGGTGAAAGACCGCCACGGGCACGGCCACGCGCTGATGGTCGAACCGGATAATGAAGACGGGATATTCGTCACCGGCGAAGAAGTGCTGCTGGTGCGGCGCGAAGGTGATATTTTCAAGGCCGTTGCGGTTGGCACCCGTTGGCTGAACGAAACTTGATAGTCCGAATGGCAACAAGCCCGTCGAATTGAAGACGCAGAAAAACCGATGCCGGATCAACGAGCATCATCAAAAGGAAGAGAGAGTATATGCTTGAAAATGTAAGCCAGATCGCAATTTATGCCGGCGCTCCCCTGGTCGGACTGCTCATTTTTGCGTTGATCCTGACCCGCTTGTACAAACGCGCGTCCAAGGAGATTGCCTTCGTCCGGACCGGTTTTGGCGGCGAGAAAGTTGTGATGAACGGCGGCGCAATGGTGTTCCCTGTGTTCCATGAAACCATGCCGGTGAACATGAACACAGTGCGACTGGCGGTCGAACGCAACAATGTCGATGCGCTGATCACGCTTGATCGCTTGCGGATCGATGTGAAGGCGGAATTTTATGTGCGCGTCAGACAGGATGCCCAATCCCTCGCGATGGCGGCACAGACACTGGGCCTGCGGACGATGCAGCCGGAGATGCTGAAAGATCTGGTCGAAGGGAAATTTGTCGACGCCCTGCGTTCGGTTGCCGCCGGCATGACCATGAATGAACTGCACGAGCAGCGTGCTGATTTCGTCCAGAAGGTGCAACAGGCATCGTCGAGCGATCTGGCGATGAACGGTCTGGAACTGGAATCGGTGTCGCTCACCGGTCTTGATCAGACCAGCATCGAACATTTCAACGCCAATAATGCTTTCGACGCCGAGGGCCTGACGAAACTGACCGAGCAGATCGAGCTGCGCAAGAAAGCGCGCAACGATATCGAGCAGGACACCCGCGTGCAGATCGAGACGAAGAACCTGCAGGCCGACCAGCGTTCGTTTGAAATCAGCCGGGACAATGAATTTGCGCGGCTGGAACAAGAACGGGAAGTCGAGGTCCGCCGGGCTATTCAGGCTTCGGAAGTCGCCCGGGAACAGGCCGGCCGCGAACGGGAAGCGAAAGACGCCCAGATCAAGGCGAAACAGCAGGTCGACAGCAGCCAGATTGAGGCCGACCGCGCCGTCGAAGAGGCGAGAATTGCCCAGACCCAGGCGATCGAAATCGCCCGTCAGGAACAACAGATCGCGATCCAGAACAAGTCGCGCGAAGAAAGCCAGGCCAAGGCCGAAGCGGATGCCGCTCGCGCCAAAGCCGTCGCCGCCGAGGAACAGGTCACCAGTGCGCGTGAAACCGAAATCGCTGACCGCGACAAGCGCATCGAGCTGATCGAGGCTTCTAAACAGGCCGAGCGTCAGGCGATTGGCGTGAAGGTCCAGGCGGAAGCGGAAAAGGAAGCCGCCGGAAACCGGGCCGCCGCCATGCGCCTAGATGCAGAAGGCGAAGCAGAATCAGAGAAGCTTCGCGCCGAGGCTGCGCGCGTGCGTTTCGAGGTCGAAGCTGCCGGACAACGTGCGATCAACGAAGCGGCGAATATATTGTCCTCCGATCAAATCTCGCTGCAGACGAAAATGGCACTGCTCAAGGTATTGCCCGAGGTCATCCGGGAATCCGCCAAGCCGATGGAGGCAATCGATTCTATCAAGATCGTGCAACTCGACGGCATCAACCAGAATGGTGGTGGCGGAAACGGCATAGCCAGCAAGGGCGGAGCCGGGAACGGAAGCAGCGGCAATCTTGCGACCGATGCGGTTTCTGCCGCCCTGTCCTATCGCGCCCAGGCGCCGGTGATCGACGGCCTGATGAAGGAACTGGGACTCGATGGTTCGTCGCTCGAAAACTTGGTGTCGGGTGCGACGAAAGTCACCGAAGAGCCCGCTCCGGTCGTTGCCGCGAAGGTCGAGGCTGAGGAAAAGCCGGCAAAGCCCGCCGCGCGCGCCAAAGACAAGGATGACAAAGCGGTTGCCGCAAAGACGGACACTCCTGACAGCGGAAGCAAGGCAGAGCCATAAGCGGGTTGACCGGGTAGCCCCCTTCGGGGGGCTTCCTAAAAAGTGTAACCTAGGCCAATAGCGCCAAAGAATTGATCGGCGCTGCCGCGGATGGAGGTAACCGGAGAACGTTTCGGATCGCCCAGCATCCTGGAATAGCCGCCGAGGAAGATCATGCTGAACCCGCCATTGGTCACGTCGCCGTCCAGATCGACTGCGGTCAGCATGGTCGCGCCGACATTTTTCCAGCCGCTGTCAGCCGTGAAGGTCGGCAGGCCGCTGGCCGCCGATCCGGTCGGCGATATGCTGAAATAATAGTCCGCATAGTTATCGTCGACATATTCCGCATTGATCGAAAAGCTGGTCGCGACACCGCGGCTAAGCGGCGTGAAATAGGTCAGGCTGGGGAAGACCACCATACCATCATGCGCACCGGCGACATCCCAGCGCAGATCGACCTGCGCCGTCAGCGAGTCATAGGGATTGAGCAACCGGTTCACCTGGACGCCGGCAAAAGGACCGACCTCTACCGCAAAGTCGAGCTTGCCAAGAGATTTGACGACTTCGTCCTCGATCGAATTGTGCCGATCAAAGCGAGCGCGTATCACGGGTCCGAAAATGAAATCAACTTTCGCGCCATCACGGTCGGGAATGAAATCGAGCGCAATGCCGGGGCCACGCGGCTGAAAATCGACGCCGCCGAAGCTGCCCAAGACAACCGGCAACGGAGAAACGGTGTAATTGTCAGATCCTTCGTAGCTGGAACCAATCGCGACACCGATGCCCGCGGTCAGATAGTCGCCGTCAAAAACCGACTCTTCGACCGGCACCGGCGCAGGCTCTTCCTGAGCCATAAGCGGGGAAGACAGGCCGAGACCGAGAGAAAGAACGGCGGCACGGCGAAATATGTTCGAATGTTTCAAGACTGGTTCCCTATTGGTTGCGCGATGGTTTAACGCGCTGACCGCATAACGGTTCCATCCCAATATAGGAGACCAATCGTCTTTGGCAAAGCGTTGCTATTCTAGCAGGCCCTGTTCGATAACGGTCTGAAGCGCCTTGAAACATTGCTCATCCACCGCACTGCCCACTTCTTCCTGCAAGATATCCATGGCTTTTTCCGACGACATGGCGGCGCGATAAGGCCGGTCGGCGGTCAGCGCGTCATAGATATCCGCGACTGTGATGATGCGGGATTCCATCGCGATGCTGCGTTCGTCAAGGCCCAGCGGATATCCTTTTCCGTCAAGTCGTTCGTGATGCGAACCGGCGATCATTGCCATGCCGCTCATCACGCCGATCTGGCCGAGGATATTTGTCGTCAGGGCCGCATGGGCTCGCATGGTTTCCCATTCTTGTGAATCGAGCTTGCCGGGTTTTTCGAGAATCGCACTGCTGACGCCCAGCTTTCCGACATCATGCAGGATTGCGGCGCGGCGCAGCACCCGGCGCGATTCCGCTCCCATTCCCAGTTTTTCACCAATCTGGTCTGCGATCATCCCTACCCGCGCACTATGGCCGGCTGTATCGGGGCTCTTGGCATCAATGACATAGCCGAAGGCAAAACAGATATCGTCGAGATAATCCTCGTCCACATTGATATATTCTTCCGCCGGTTCGAGCGCCCACAATTGTTCGGGCAGATCGTCGAGTGCCAGCTCTTCCCAAAAGCCGCTGGTTTCGGACAATTTCTCGAACAGAGCGCACAGTTGCGGGTCGAGCCAGCTTCCCGCTCGATTGCGGATTTCATCCAGCGCTGCGTCCTTGCCTCTGGCACTGTAAAAGACATCGGCGACTTGCGCCAGGAGCGCGATCCGGCCACCCAGGTGGATATCGGCGCCCGATAGGCCCAGAGGCAGCCCGCCGCCGTCCCAATGTTCGTCAAGATGGGCAATGGCTTGGGCGACATCCTCGGACAAGCGCAGTCGCCGGGCGATATCCGCACCGCGCGAACAGCGGGTTGCCATGATATCGGTCATGATCTCGCCGACATTTTCGGCAAGGTTGCCCAGCGCCTGATCCCGAATCTCCGGGTCTGCACCAACGCCCACCGCGCTGCCGAGGAAGGCGCCGAAATCTTCGGGGCGCGGACCAATCAGTTTGAAATCATGCTTGAGCTTGCGGTCGTCGCCAACGAACATCTCGCTGACCCGGGCCGCATTGCTGCTGCAGCCGAGATCCTTGAGCAGCACTGCATAATAGACATCGCGCAATGCGGCGCCCTTCAAGCCCAGCGCCATGGCTATTTGCGTTCCAATCCAGCAGGCCCGGATACTGTGGCCGGCGGGCTGGCCTTCGGTCAGATCCAGCGCGTAAGAAAAGGCGCCGAGGATTTCCGACAGTCGCAACTGTTCGGAACCATCAGTCTGGTTGAAAAACGCTTGTCTGGATTGATACATTTAACGCAACTCCTAGTCTGTCGTGGCAGAATGCCGCCAGAACCCTAGGTAACGGTTAATTTTCGCCAGATTACAGGATATATTTCATCCGTACTGCATAATGGGCGTCAGCGGTGCCAACGGTAAATTGTGCCGATTTGAATTTGGGCGGGCCCATGCCGATTTTCGGATTGCGCGAAAAGCCGAAACCTTCACGCGGCAGGAACAGCCGCAGGTCCATTTTTCCATTGGCATTCTCGTCATGAACCAAGGCCACGGCATAAGTTCCAGGTTTTACCCCGGCAATCTGGATATTATCGGCCTGGGTCGCGGAAACCTTTAGCTTGCGGGCATTTTTATCCTTGGTGCAGTCCGGAAAATATTCCGGATTTGCGCTCAGACAGACCAGCACATTGCCTTTTTCCGAGCGGAGCCCGGTAATCGCCAGATCAATCGAGGCAGAGATGACCGGTGCAACCGCAGCCGGCGCTTCACTCGCCGACGCGCTTGCTCCCGCTAGCAGCACCGAAACCGCTCCCAGCATCGGCAAGCCCGATATCCGTGCCGCAGACCTTGTCCCAAAAGCGAAAATATAACCCATAATTACCTCGATATGCCTCATGATGTTTCTCATGATGGGTAGCGGTTATCAACCATTTGCCCAATCGCCCGCGCACCAGCCAGCGCGGAAACATTTCCCATCCCATATGATTGGTTACGCCCATAACCGTCATGGTCAGCAATACCAAACCCAAAACGCCGACATGAATCGGGATCGCGATCACCAGAGCGGGAATGACGACGGCACCGCTGATCGCCTCGACCGGATGAAAGCTCATCGCTGCCCAGGCGGTTGGCGGACGGCTGTCATGGTGGACCGCATGGGCGACCTTGAACCACTGCGGACGGTGGAACAGCCGGTGGGTCCAGTAGAACCATGTGTCATGCAAAAAGAGGTAGAGGAAAAAAGACAGCGGCAGATACCACAACGGATATGTGCTCGGGTCGGTGTAAATCCTGGTCCAGCCAGCATTTTGCCAGCCCCACGCGACGATTCCGGCGGGCACACCGTAAATCGCGGCGGACAGCAGGGACCAGCGTATTTCGCGGCCAATCTGCGGTTTCAGCTGTTCATAATGACCCGGCCGCACCCGATTGGTCAGCCACGCAAAAAATCCGCTGCTCAGCAGATAGCGACCGCCGACGATAAGCGTCATTGCGATGGCAGAGATCAGGATAGCAAGGCCATAGTCCATGGCAGGGGAATATGGCGCGGATCACGCCGGAGCAAGCGGTAATAAACGAACGGCCTACATGCTTTCAGACAGGCTTTCCCCTGCCCGCACCATCGGCTAAGGCATATTGATGCCGAAGCCTGCGCGATCTCCGAACCCCTATGATCTGGCTATTGCTGGCGGCGGGCTGGCGGGCGGGCTGGTTGCACTTGCGCTGGCAAAATTGCGGCCGGAACTGGATGTTGCCCTGATCGAGGCAGAAGATCATTTTGGCGGCAATCATATCTGGTCCTTTTTCGAAAGCGATGTCGAGCCGGAGCATCGCTGGCTGGTTGATCCGCTGATCTCGCGCCAGTGGGACAATTATGATGTGCATTTTCCGAAATATAGCCGCCGTTTGGGCAACGGCTATTACTCGATTGAATCGGCCAATCTCGATCGGGAACTGCGGGAGCGATTGCCTTCGGACTCATTGATTACCGGAAAGAGAGCCGACAAGGTTGAGGCCGGTCGGGTGCAACTGGCAGACATCACCGTGATCAAGGCAAACGCGGTGCTAGATGTTCGCGGCGGCGGCGATATTTCGGCGCTGGAAACCGGTTGGCAGAAATTTTGCGGTCAGATGCTGAGGCTGAAAAAACCGCACGGGCTTGAACGTCCGATCATCATGGACGCAACGGTCGAGCAGATTGACGGCTACCGCTTCATCTATTGCCTGCCGTTCAGTGATACCGAGATTTTTGTCGAAGACACTTATTATGCGGACAGTCCGAACCTCGACAGCGCGACCTCGCATGACCGTATTACCGAATATGCGGCCAGTCAGGACTGGGAGATCGATTCGGTACTAAGCGCAGAACAAGGCCAGCTTCCGGTCATCTATGGCGGTGATTTTGATGCTTTCTGGAAGGACAATATCGGCGTTGATGCGCGTGCCGGTGCGCGGGCGGCGCTGATCCAGCCGATCACCAGTTACTCGCTACCAATGGCGGTGAAGACCGCGATACTCATTGCCGAGATGCCCGAAATCACCCAGAGCTCTCTCGACAAGATGCTGCGCGATCTGGCGACGGAGCACTGGAAAAACGGAAAATTCTACCGGCTGCTATGCGCCTTTCTGTTTCTTGGCGCTGAACCCGATAAACGTTACAAGACACTGGAACATACCTATGCCAAGGACGAGCAATTGCTCGCCCGTTTCTATGCCGGAAAGTCGACCAAGATGGATCAGATCAGCCTGTTGACCGGCAAACCGCCCATTCCCGTTTCCCGCGCAATCCCGCTTCTGCTAAAATATAGATGAGTTTGATTATTCGATGAGTGAAGTTGCAAAATCCCAGAATGAATTGTTCAAAAAAGCCGCCGTCATCGGCTCCGGTTTCGGCGGCCTCGCGCTGGCCATCCGGCTGCAGTCCGCCGGCATCCAGACAACCATATTGGAAGGCCGCGACAAGCCGGGCGGGCGCGCTTATTATTGGGAAAAGGACGGCTTTATCTTCGATGGTGGCCCGACGGTCATCACCGACCCCGATTGCCTGTCGCAACTGTGGGAACTGACCGGCAACGACATGGCCAAAGATATCGAACTGATGCCGGTATCGCCTTTCTACCGGCTCAACTGGCCGGACGGCACCAATTTCGATTATGTCAACGATCCCGAGGAGCTTTACGCCAATATCGCCGCGATCGAACCCGATGATGTCAAGGGTTACAAGAAATTCCTGGAATATAGCGGGGGGCTGTACGAGGAAGGCTATGTCAAGCTCGGCACCAAGGCGTTCCTCGATTTCAAATCGATGATCAAGGCGGCCCCTGCCCTGATGAAATATGAAGCCTATCGCTCGGTTTATTCCAAGGTCTCGGGCTTTGTGAAAAACGAGAAATTGCGCGAATTTCTGTCTTTCCAGTCGCTGCTGGTCGGCGGCAATCCGATGAAGACCAGCGCGATTTACGGCCTGATCCACAAGCTGGAACGGCTCGGCGGCGTCTGGTTTGCCAAGGGCGGGACCAATATGCTGGTAACCGCGATGGTCAAGCATTTCGAACGGATCGGCGGGGTGATCCGGCTGGATGATCCGGTGACGAAAATCGATACGATCGGCGACCGCGCATCGGGCGTCACCTGCAAATCCGGCTGGAGCGAGCGCTTTGATGCGGTCGCCTCGAATGCGGACGTAATGCACAGCTATCGCGATCTTCTCGGACACAAACATCGCAGTAGCAGCGTCACCGAAAAGCTGAAGAAGAAGAAATATTCGCCGTCGCTGTTCGTCGTCCATTTCGGCCTGAAGGGCAGCTGGCCGGGCATCCCGCACCATATGATCCTGTTCGGACCGCGCTACAAAGGCCTGCTCGACGATATTTACGACAATGGCGTACTGCCCAGCGATTTCTCGCTCTATCTCCACCATCCGACGATCACCGACCCGGAAATGGCGCCGGAAGGGCATAGCACTTTCTATGTGCTGGCACCGGTGCCGCATCAGGGCAAGCTGCCGATCGACTGGGAGGAAATGGGGCCGATCTACGAGAAACGCATTCTCGATGAAATCGGCCATCGCCTGATCCCCGATATTCACGACCGGATTGTCACCAGCTTCCATTATACGCCGCAGGATTTCGGCACCGATCTCAACGCCCATCTCGGCAGCGCCTTCAGTCTCGAGCCGCTGCTCACCCAAAGCGCATGGTTCCGGGTGCACAATCGGGATGATGTGATCGACAATCTCTATTTTGTCGGCGCGGGCACCCATCCCGGCGCAGGCATTCCGGGTGTGGTGGGAAGTGCAAAAGCGACGGCAGAGCTGATGCTGGAGGATCTGGCGTGAATAACCTGTCCGTTCTTCCTGAGCCTGTCGAAGGACCGTTTTCCCTCACCAGACGCACTGCGACTGGCTCGGTGCGAACGGCCTTCCATTCATCACCATCATGAACCGCAAGAATCTCGTCCTCCACGCCAGAACCAGCATCGAACGCGGGTCAAAATCCTTCGCCCGTGCTTCCAAGCTTTTCTCTCGGCAAACACGCGAACGGGCGTGGCTGCTCTATTACTGGTGCCGGGCCTGTGATGATCTTGCCGATGGTCAGGATCATGGTCACGGCATGTCGCCCATAGCCAATCCCGGGAAAACCATAGCGGCCATGCGGATGATGACCGCGCGAGCGCATGGCGGCGAGCAAACCGGCAATCCGCCGTTTGACGCCTTTGGTGTGGTCGCGCAGGAATGCCATATTCCCAAATATTTCGCTGACGACATGATCGACGGCTTTGCTCTGGATGCGCGCGGCTGGCGACCGGAAACCGAGAATGACCTGTTTCAATATTGCTATCATGTTGCCGGTGCGGTCGGTTGCATGATGGCGGTGGTGATGGGCGTGTCGGCACGGGATCAGGAGGTGCTCGACCGGGCCTGTGATCTGGGTCTGGCGTTCCAGCTTGCCAATATCGCACGCGACGTGGCCGAGGATGCGGCAGCCGGCCGATGCTATTTGCCGGGAAACTGGCTCGCCGAAGCCGGTATTGATCCGGACCGGATCATGGACCCCGCGCATCGGGATGCACTGGTTGCGCTGGTCAATCGGCTATGCGATCTGGCGGGCGACTATGAAGCCTCGGCGCGCGTCGGCGCCTCCAGCCTGCCGTTCCGGTCCCGCTGGGCGGTGCTGGCGGCAGCAGGGATTTACGGCGATATTGCCCGCGCGATCAAGCAGAGCGCCGGCGCTTCGCTCGATCAGCGGATATATACCAGCAAGGGCAAGAAACTGGGCTGGATCGTGAAGGCCTTCGGCCAGGCACTGGTAAATTCGGCCCCGCGCGACCGTCATGGTTTGTGGACAAGAACCCGCGCGACCCGACCTGCCTAGAGCTCGGACCTAGTGGCTGGCGCCATTTTCGGTTACATATCTGCCGATCCGCTGCACCGCTTCCGCATATAGATTCTGCGAACAGCACAACACACCGAGCGCCTTGCCGTGGGTGCCGTTATACACCAGGGTTTCGCCCAGGGCATTGGTGACGCTGGCGCCCGCTTCGGCGGCAATGACATGGGCGGCGGCAATATCCCATTCATGGCCCCAGCGCGTGGAGGCAACGACGTCGGCCCGATCGTCGGCGACCATCGCCATCCTCAGCGCGATACTATTCGGCTTTGGCACAACAGTGAATTTCATTTCCGGCGGCAAGCTTTCGGCGGGGATGCGGCAACCTTCATATTGGGACCGCAAGCTCGCGACGATGGTCCGGCCATTGACCTCGGTGTGGCTGCCAGCCTTGGCGACCCACGTCTCCTCCATCGCCGGCGCATCCAGCACCCCGAATATCGGCGCATCATTCTGGACGAGGGCAACCGATACGCACCAGCCGGTCTTCCCGGCCACATAATCCTTGGTGCCGTCTATCGGGTCGACCACCCAGGTCAGTTCATCGCCGGCGCCGCTGTGATCGATATGGGTTTCCTCGGAAAGCCAGCCGGCGGATGGCACCAGTTTTTCCAGCTCTGTGCGCAGGAAGCTGTCAACCGCGAGATCGGCATCGCTGACGATCTGTCCCGGAGATTTCTCCCAGATATTGGCTTCCTTCTTGCCGAGAGCCCAGTGGCGCATGGCAAGCGCTCCGCCTTCCTTGGCGATCGCGATAACCCGGTCAAAATCTATATCAGCCACGCGTTTCTCCGTTAGCCCTGAGCTTGTCGAAGGGCGCTTATGGTCCGATAGATGTAGTGAGGCAGGTTCACCACTAGCGGATTTGCTCAGCCGCCCGCCACCGTCATACTGTCGGTGCGCAATGTCGGAACGTTGCCGGCATAGCGATATTCCAGATCATCGGCGGCAATCAGGCTCTTGAACATATCTTTCAGATTACCGGCAATGGTGATTTCGGAAATCGGTGGTCCGATCTCGCCATCGGTAATCAGGAAACCGCCAGCGCCGCGGCTATAATCGCCAGTCACCGGATTGACCCCCATGCCGATCAGTTCGGTTATATAGACGCCATGCTTTATGTCTTTTATCAGATTCGCCTTGCTGACCGAACCATTGCCCATATGCAGGTTGGTCACGGACACGCCGGGTGCGCCGCCGATGCCGCGCGAGGCATGGCCGGTCGGCTGCAGGCCAAGCTGCCGCGCCGAGGCGCTTTCCATGATCCACTGGGTCAATCGGCCATTGTCGATCAATTTTGTTTTCGCCGTCGGCAATCCTTCGCCGTCAAACGCCTTCGACCGGAGACCGCGCTTGCGATGCGGGCAGTCGATGATCGACAGCGAGCTATCGAAAACCTCGCTATCGAGCGCATCCAGCAGAAAACTGGTTTTGCGCGCAATGGCGCTGCCCGAAATAGCGCCGATAAAATGACCAAGCAGGCTGTTGCCGACGCGGGGATCGTAGACAACAGGCATGGCGCCGGATTTGAAGCTGACCGGATTGAGCCTTGAAACGGCGCGCTCTCCGGCTTCCTTGCCAATCTCTTCGGCAGCATCCAGATCTTCCAGAAAACGTACGCTGTCATAGGCATAGTCGCGTTCCATGCCATCGCCTTCTCCGGCGATAACGCTCGCCGACAGGCTATAGCCGCTAGTGGAATAGGCTCCGGAAAAGCCGTGGCTGGTGGCCAGCGCAACGATGCTCCGTCCGGCGCTGGCACCGCCGCCTTCGCTGTTGGTTACGCCCTTGACAGCTCGCGCAGCATCTTCGGCCTTGAGCGCGAGTTCGCGCAAAAATTCGGGATCGGGGTCCTGCCCGTCATCGCCTTCGATTGCGTGGGGCTCTGTTTTCAGCAACAGCTCTTCTGGCGCGAGGCCGGCAAATTGGTCTTCCGGAGCCTCTTTGGCCATATCGAGCGCCCTTCCGACCAGATCGGATAAGGTCTGCGGGTCCATGTCGGACGAGGACACGGTTGCCGAACGCTTGCCGACAAACACCCTGAGGCCGATTTCCTCGCCTTCGGACCGTTCGACATCTTCCAGATTGCCGAGGCGCATCTGAACCTGGGTTGCCGCGTCGCATACATAGATGGCGTCGGCAGCATCGGCGCCGGCTTTTTTGGCTTGGGAAATGAGGGCGTCGGCGCGGTCCTGCGCTTCGGAAGGTTTTAGCATAAGCTGGACATAGGTGCGGCACCCAGCAAGGTCAACGATCTGGTGCCAAATGGTGAAGAAAGCGTCGCTGGTTTATAGCTTTATAGCGCCTGGTTTTGGGCTCCGGGTTAAACCATTGGCGCGAAGATTTTGATCAAAGCGGCAAACAGCAGTGGCAGGCCGAGGGCCAATAGCCACAGAAGCACCTGATCGGCGCGGAATTTCGCCGCAAGACTTTGCTCCGACAGACCGCTGTTGCCCATTTCCGACCAGCGTTTTTCAAAATTGCGGCAAAAGGGAATGATCACGGCCACCAGCACGACCAGCCCGAAATAGGGTGCGATTGACATGCCTCTGGTTTCGATAAAGCCGAGCACGAAGAAAATCTGCATCATCGTGTAGACGAGCAACGCGGCCGCACAATTGTTGCTCATCTTCTTGTCCCACCGGACGCTATGATGATGCACGTCGTGACGCGCTGGATGCTTGCTTACCGATTTTCGAGACGCTGTTGCGACCATTTCCATTCCCCTCAGAATATCATCTCAAGCCACCGCCGGAAGTTTTCCCCGTGCGATGCATTAGCAACACTATACCTATTTCTAGCAAAAGCCAAATAATCGGTTTTCCAGCATTTTATGTCGGAAATATGCGCTTCCGCTTGCCATAAATTGCAATATGCGACAGAATCAGTTTTTATTCGCAATTCAAGTTCGGGGCTTTTCCATGACCATCTCGCTTTCCAGTCCACTGCACCTTCCTTGCGGAGCCACCCTGCCCAACCGGATTGCCAAGGCTGCCATGACCGAGGGCTTGGCCACGCCGGACGGCGTGCCGACAGCGGAACTGGAACGGCTATACGGACTGTGGTCCGACGGCGGTGCTGGGATGCTGCTCAGCGGCAATATCCAGATCGATCGTGATCATCTGGAGCGCCCGGGCAATGTTGTCATCGACCGACCGGCCGATGACGCGATGATGGCGGCGCTGACAAGCTGGGCGCAGGCGGCGACGCGCAATGGCAATCATTTCTGGGCCCAGATCAGCCATGCCGGGCGGCAGACGCAAAGCAATGTCAACAAACATCCCAAGGCACCATCAGCGGTCAAGCTCGGCCTGCCCGGCGGGCAATTTGGCGAGCCGGTTGCGCTGACGATCGGAGAGATTGAGGAACTGGTCGACCGCTTTGCCCTGGCGGCAAAAACCTGTCAGGCGGCGGGTTTTACCGGCGCGCAAATCCATGCCGCTCACGGCTATCTGCTGAGCAGTTTTCTCAGCCCCCGGTCAAATCAGCGGACCGACGAATTTGGCGGAAGTCTGGAGAACCGGGCGCGCTTCCTGCTCGCGGTGGTGGCAAAGACGCGCGCCGCCGTCGGTCCCGATTTCGCGATTTCGGTCAAGCTCAACAGCGCCGATTTCCAGAAGGGCGGGTTTAATTTCGAGGATAGCCTGCAGGTAGTACAGTGGCTGGAGGAGGCCAGCGTCGACCTGGTCGAAATATCCGGCGGCACCTACGAGCAGCCCGCGCTGATGGGCGCCGACGGGATCGAGGAGAAAGAGGAGCAGAATGTCGCGCCATCCACCAAGGCACGGGAAGCCTATTTCGTCGATTTCGCAAAAGCGATGCAGGATGCGGTCAAGGTGCCGCTGATGGTGACCGGCGGGTTCCGGACCCGGGCGGCGATGGAATCCGCGCTCTCCAGCGGTGCCGCCGATCTGATCGGACTGGGGCGCCCGATGTGCGTGATGACCGATGCGCCAAAGCGTTTATTGGAAGATCTGGAAGCATTGCCACGGTACGAGGACGAGCTTCGGCTGATCCCCGACTGGCTCGGCTTTCTCATGCGGTTTCAGATGATCAAGGCAGTCGCCAGTTTCGCGGTCATTTTCTGGTTCTACGAACAGCTGGAAAATCTGGGCAAAACCGGCAAAACCGATCCGAATCTTGGCGTTTTCAAGGCATTTCAGGCGGTAGAGAAACGAAATAAGCGCATCTTGGCAGCGCGCAGCCCCGACTGATCCGGACCGCGCGCCTGCCTGTTGGAAATTTCCGCCGCTCGTCAGGACCTAGATATTGGTGCTGGTCGGAATCTGGCTCGGTTGCAGATAGACATAGGGATGCATCCGCCGCTGGTTGCGCGCGATGATCCTGGACTCGACCGCTCGCAAACCGGCCTGAAAACGCGCCAGCGGACCTTCATCGTCGGTAATGACCGGGTCCTGGAACCATGACTTGTAGGGAAAGCGGTTGGTGCGATAATCGCCGAGCGGACGGTAATAGACCGAACCCAACAATTCCAGCGAGGATAATTGCAGCAATCCCAGTGACATGGGAGGCATATATTCGATCCATTCTCCCTTGCTGTGGCCCGTTTGCCCGGTGGGCGCGGCAGTCCAGCCCGCTCCGGTAACGGCGGGGGCAAAGGTCATCAATGTACGCTGCGGGAAATTGACCGCAGCATGCTGGGCGCTGGCGGTGAATATGATCATCGTGCAGACGTCGGTCAGCTGGGCGCGGGAGATAATCGGCCTGAAGCCGACAATATGGCCCTCCGAAGCTATCGATGAAACCCACAAGGCCAGTTCGCTGTCACCGGTCACGGCCTCGTCATCGGCATAATAGATGTTGATATATTGCGCGGCCCAGTCGTGGATCGCATCCCAGACCAGCAATGCATCATCGCGGTAGGGATAGTCCGGCAGACTGGCCGGATCGGCCACGTTCCGCTCGGCAAAGTCCACCGGCGTCATTTTCTTGTAAAAGTCGAAAGACAGGCGCGCCTGGACGGCGGCAAGCTGGCTGGACTCGATCGTGCCGCCAAAAAAGTCGTCGATCGGGCCGCCCTTGTTGATCAGGGTTTTTACCGCCAGATTGTTGATGAACAACGTTCCCTCAAAATGCGGCACGAGCAATGACCAGAGTGGATGGACATTGGCGAGATTGCGACGGGTTGCCACCGCAATGGCTTCGCTGACCAAATGCGTACCGGCGAGATGGACGAACAGTTCGTGATAATTGCAGTCGGCGACCTGGACGACAAATTTTGCCATTTCCCAACCCCATTTTTCCGACGAAGCATCCGACGGGGTCATCACCGGATATTGGCTGTTGTCCTGCCCGCACTGGATTGCGACCGGCTTGATCGACGATCCGCCTGAGGGGACCGCGAACAGCGCCATCGGCCGGTAGACATATTTCGCATGGCCTTTCCAGACTCCGGCAACAAGCACCTCCAGGTCGGTGTAATCACACAGAAATACCCGGCCATCGGCGAGCGCTGTTGCCAAATCGTCTCCACCCATCACAGCAGCATATTGCGCTGCTGTCACCGGGAATTTTTCCGGAATCTGCTCGATGCCTTGCAACAACATCGGATTGGGTCCGGCCACCCGCAGCCGGGCGAATTCATCATCATTCTGAAATGTGTAGGCGATGCCGGGAACCGGGAGCGTCTGATAAAGATCACGATAGGCCTCGATCGACCGCGTGTGCGCAGCGTCTTCGGATTTTAGCAAATCGATAATCACGGTGATAATGTCGCGCAGGGCGCTGTCATGCGCCTTCAGTTCTTCAATATCTGCCCCCTGAACGGCTTCTTCGATGCTGCTCTCGAGGCTCGGCCCGGCATTTGCCACCCGTTGTTTCTCGCGCAATGCTTCCACCTTGCCGGTGATCTCGCTGGCGTCTGCGAGCGCGTCGCTGATAATCTTCTTCGCCGCCTCGTCGAGACCGGAAAATATCGGCTTCAGCAGCACCGCCTTGACGTTTTCCAGTATCGCGATGCCGACTTCGAGCACCTTGAACCACCACTCGATCGATGGCTGGTCATCGGGCGGCACGTGCGTGGCCAGAGGCACGCCGGGCAAGCTGGCGATATCGGTTGTCCATTGATATTGCGTCGAGGTCGCGTTGATCTGTTCCCGGCGCTGTGCGCGCTCTTCCTGGCTGTCATTTTGCGGCAGACTGGGATCGCTTGCGCCGCGCTTCACCGCCTCTCCTGCGACAATATGGGTAGGGACGATCGAACTAGCGTTTTCAAAGGACATGATGACTCCCGCGTTGGATTTCAGACCGGATCATGTATAACAATCTTGGTTAATTCGACGTAAACGGTGGAGCTGAAAACCTGCTGCAAGCGGCTTGTAAGCTGATGTCGGGCGAAAGGCAGCTACCTTAACGCGACATTTACATTTGGTCGTTAGCAAGCCTGCATGCATTCAACTATTCGACAGTTTTTAAGACAAATTATCCCGCCGATCCCGGAATCTGTCCGCGACGAATTTGCGATATTGAGCGCAACGCGCCTGCAAAGCCAGTCCCGCGCCCTTTTTCTGGCAATGTTCCTGACCATTCCCTTCGTACTTTACGCCTCCAGCGTCGGCGCAGAACCCTGGATCCGCTATGGAATGCCGCTCGCCATGGGCAGCTTTTGCCTGATCGGTTTCATTTCGCTGATCAAGGACCGTAATGCTTCGGCCAGCCCCGATCTCGCACGCCAGTTCATTGGCGAGGCAACGTTCTTTTCCGCAACGATATGCGTTCTCGTCAGCATCTGGTGTGTGCTCAGCTACGTCAATGCGCCAGATGATATGAAGCTTTTCTATCCCTTCACCCTCGCCATGGGTTCGCTGACCACCATTTATACGCTGGCGACGATACGGTTGGCGGCGATCCTCAATATAATCATCGGGATCGTACCGATCACGATCATCCTGCTGCTGTCGGGCGATCCTCTGGCCTGGTCTGCCGCAGCCAGCCTGATCATGGTAACGACATTCCTGTACCGCCTGATCACCCAGCAGAATGACCAGTTCATTCACATGCTGATCCTGCAACATGATATGAGCGAATTGGCGCATACCGATCCGCTGACCGGCCTATTCAATCGCCGGATCCTAGCTGAAAATCTCGCCCGCCAGATTGAGGAAGAAGATCACGAGCGCACATTCACCGTCGCCCTGCTTGATCTCGACGCGTTCAAGCCAGTCAACGACCGGTTCGGCCATGCGGTCGGTGATCAACTGCTGGTCGAAGTAGCCAGACGGCTTCGCGAAACCTGCGGCAAAAACGGCATTGTCGCGCGAATGGGCGGCGATGAATTTGCCATTTTGCTGTCGCCGGACTCGACTATCTCCGACGCCGCCTGCGCGGACCATTTGCTGGCCGCTCTGGTCCCGCCCTGCGTTGTTCAGGAACATATCATCCGGGTCAGAGCCAGCATCGGCATCGCCACATGGCCGATCGACGGAGCGACCGCCAACAGCCTGCTCGAGGCCGCAGACAAACAATTATATGCGGTGAAAAACTATACCGCCAAATCGCAGGTTTTCGTTTCGAAAAAAGCCGGAAAACTCCGCACTACAACAGGATAACTGCCGCTTGAGACGTCGGTCCTAGTCCAGTTCCTCAGCCCGCAGAGCCTTGCGGTCCAGCTTGCCGATCATGGTCTTGGGCAGGCTGTCGCGGATCACGACATCCACCACCCGTTCATGCTTGCCCAGTTGCGGGTTAAGCCAGTCTTTCAATTCTTCGCCGGTGACGGACATGTCCGGTTCCAGCGCGACATAAGCCTTGGGGCTTTCGCCGCGATAGGCATCGGGCACGCCGAGCACCAGGGCTTCCTTGACCGCTTCATGTTTGTAGAGGACCTCCTCGACCTGACTCGGGAAGACCTTGAATCCGCCGACCGAAATCATGTCCTTGAGCCGGTCGACAATCTTGATAAAGCCGTCTTCGTCAATCGTTGCGACATCGCCGGTGCGCAGGAAGCCGTCGATGAAAACCTCTTCATCTTCCTCGGGCAAATTCCAGTAGCCCTGCATCACCTGCGGCCCGGAGAATATCAGTTCCCCCGGTTCGCCCTCGGGAGCTGGCTTTGCCGGATCAGCCTTGTCGACCAGCTTGACCAATGTGCCGGGAACCGGCTGGCCGATGGTGCCGGTCTTGTCGTGCCCCGCATAGGGATTGGCGCTGACCACGCCGCAGCTTTCGGTCAGGCCATAGCCTTCGATCAGCTTGGCGCCGGTCTTTGCCTCGAACTTCTGCTTCAATTCCAGCGGCAGCGGCGCTCCACCCGAAACACAGACTTTGAGCGACGAGAAATCGGCCTTATCGATATCGGGATGGTCGAGCAAAGCCTGATACATGGTCGGCACACCGGGCATTGCGGTGATCTTGGTCCGGCTGATTGCCTTCAATGTCTGCTTCGCGTCAAACCGCGGCAGCATGACAATTTCCCCGCCGCGTTCGACCGTGCGGTTGAGCACGGCGCTGTTGGCGAAGACGTGGAAGAAGGGCAGCACGCCCATCAGCCGGTCGGCGTCGTCGAGATAAGGATCAATCGCGTTGATCTGCCGCGCGTTGGCGGTCAGATTCTGGTGGCTGCACATCGCGCCCTTCGGCGTTCCGGTGGTACCGCCGGTATATTGCAGCAGCGCGATATCCTTGTCCGGACGGATATTCGGCGCTTTGTAGAGGCCGTCATTGTCGATCAATTCGGAAAAAGGCGTGATCCGGACATCATCCGGTTGTGGACTATTCTCCTTGCGCCGGAACAGCGAGTAGAACAGCGCCTTGCCGGCTGGCAACGCACCGGCAATGCTGCCGACCACCAGCCGTTCGAGACTGGACTGTTCAAGCACCTGATAGGCGGTCGGGAACAGCGCGGTCGCCGAAAGCGTGAACAGGATTTTTGTCCCGCTATCCTCGACCTGATGGCTGAGTTCCTCGACAGTATAGAGCGGCGAGAAATTGACGACCGTCGCGCCGATTGCCATCGCGCCATAATAGGCGCTGACATAATGCGGCACGTTGGGCAGGTACAGGCCGATCCGGTCGCCCTTGCCAACGCCCATATCCTGAAGCCCCTTGGCGACGCGGACCACACCGGCAGCGACTTCGCTATAGCTGTATTTTCGTCCCATGAAGTCGAGCAGATTCGCGTCCCCGCGCCGGCCGGCCGAGCGGAAGAACATTCCGGGCATCGACAGGGGCGAGTAGAATTGATCCCATGGCGTGGGATGATTATAATGCGATTTCCAGATCGGTGCCTGGTCAGGATGGGTTTCAGTCATTGACATTTATGTAAGTCAACCGGCGCGAACAGACAATGAAAATTGCGCGATAATGGGTTCCCTTTCCTTTTGCCGAGCGTGTAGGGCAAAGCTGCATGGACGATTCCCATCCCACCCCCGCAGCCAAATCATCGCTGGTCTTCGTTTTTCTCGTCGTGCTGATCGACATGCTCGGCTTTGGCATCATCATGCCGGTTCTGCCGAAGCTGATCACGAGCATCACCGGAGACACGCTTTCAGGAGCGGCGGTCTATGCCGGCTGGCTCGCTTTTGCCTATGCCGCGATGCAATTTGTCTTCGGCCCGATCATCGGTAATCTGTCTGATCGCTTTGGCCGGCGACCGGTGCTGCTCGGCGCGCTCGGCGGCTATGCCATCGCCTATATGCTGATGGGATTCTCCGCTTCGATATTATGGCTGTTTGCCGCGCGGATCATCGCCGGAGTCATGGGTGCCAGTTTCAGCACCGCTTATGCCTATATCGCCGATATTTCCCCTCCGGAAAAACGGGCACAGAATTTCGGCCTGATCGGCGCAGCCTTTGGGCTGGGGTTCATCATCGGTCCGGCTGTTGGCGGCATATTGGGCGAATATGGAACCCGCCTGCCCTTTTTTGCGGCGGCCGCGCTCGCTGCGCTCAATCTGGTCTTCGGCTTTTTC
This sequence comes from Parasphingorhabdus sp. NYA22, assembly GCF_976973735.1. Classification (NCBI taxonomy): domain Bacteria; kingdom Pseudomonadati; phylum Pseudomonadota; class Alphaproteobacteria; order Sphingomonadales; family Sphingorhabdaceae; genus Parasphingorhabdus; species Parasphingorhabdus sp. NYA22. The sequence continues at coordinate 2,507,019 of NZ_OZ333477.1, forward strand.
ATGCTCAAGGAAAGCCATCCTCCGGAAAAACGGCGGCCGTTCGACATTGCCCGCGCCAATGCTGTTGTCGCGCTCAGGGGGCTGCACGGGCAGAACAAGATCGTATTCTGGTATGCCACCGCGCTGACGGTCTGGATGACCGCCCATGTCGTTTATCCGATCATCTTCGCCTTTTACGCGATGGAAGCCTTTGGCTGGAGCGAATGGACCGTGGGTATGGCGCTCGCCTGCGTCGGTCTCGGCGCCGCGATCGTGCAGGGTCTGTTGATCCGGGTGCTGATCCCGCGCATCGGCGAGCGTAATGCGGTGATCATCGCCGCACTGTCCATGGCGATCAGTTCGGTCTTCTATGTCGTCGCCGGCCCCGATCAGGGATGGCTGATCTTCCTGGCCATTCCGGTCGGCTCGCTTCAGGGATTATTCCAGCCCTCGATCAATGGCCTGATGAGCAACGCGGTGTCCGATGAAACGCAGGGCGAGCTGCAGGGCGCTGTGGCCAGCCTGCAAAGCATGGCCTCGGTCATCGGCCCGCCGCTATTCGCCGCCGTTTTCGCGGCTTTCACAGTGGCGGGGAGTATCTACTATTTGCCCGGCGCGCCGTTCGGGCTGGCGGGGTTTGTGTCACTGGTCGCTCTGGCGATATTCCTGCGCGGCTACGCCCTGCACTGCACCAGCGACGAGGTCGAACCGCCAGCGGATGCCAAGACGACCGCCCTTTGACCCGGAATAGCGCTTAGCAGATTTACCGATCGCGGAGATTATGCCGCGCTATACCAGGCGGTGCCGTCTTTCATTTCGAGACGGGCGCGGCCGGTATATTCCAGATGCCGGAGCGTCGCCATCGCCTCGCCGCTGGCCATGCCGATGACGTCCGGCGTGATCGGACGGCGGAACAGATAGGGGAAGCTGTCGACCACTCGCTTGGGGCTCTCGCGCAGGCCCTGTTCGAGATCATCGAGTGCTTCATTATGGCGCTCGGCCAGCGCATCGAGCCGCTGGTGCGCGCCGAGAAACGGACGGCCATGGGCTGGCAGGACGAGCAGGTCATTGTCCAGTTCGGCGCGGAAATGCGCGATGCTGGCCAGCCATTCGCCGAGCGGATCGCTGGTCGGTTCGCTGAGCATGGTCGAGATATTGGAGGTGATCCGCGGCAATATCTGGTCGCCGGAGATCATCACCTTGGCGCTGTCATCTATCAGGCAGGCATGTTCGGGCGTGTGACCGTTGCCGATCATCACCCGCCATTCATGGTCGCCGGTGCGTAGCCTTGTGCCCTCTTCCATCCGGATATGGCCGATCGGCAGATCGGAAACGGCGCGGGCGAAACGGCCCCAGCCCTTTTTGGCAAAATCGTCGATCAGATTCTGTTCCCAGCCACAGAATTGCCATTCGTCGAGCGCCTCCTGCGGCACGCCGTCGCGCTTGTCGGCGAGCAACATGCGGGTGAGCAGCCACTCGGTGCGGTTCATGTGCAGGGGCGCCTTGAACCGGTTGGCCAGCCATCCGGCGCAGCCGACATGGTCGGGATGATAATGGGTGACAATGATCTTGGTCGCGCTCTGCCCGTGCAGCGCGCCTTCGTCGAACAGATGCTTCCAGGCGTCGATCACCTGCGGCATAAACAGGCCGGTATCGGCTATCGCAAATCCCTCGCTGCCGTCTTCGTGCCGGTCCGCCAATATCCAGTTGTTGATATGGCCGAGCGGGCCGGGCACCGGCGTACGGGTCCAGCCGATGCCGGGCATCAGTTCAAAATATTCGCCAAATTTCGGTTCGTAATCGCCGAGCGGATAGGTCAGGCCGTCCGATTCAATCGGGTCGAACCCGTGATCGGCAAGCATGGCATCATAAGCGGGAGGTTTTCTGGGAGCATCCATGGATCGGTCATAGACCCATGGCAAGTAGATGCGCAAGGCAGTTTAACCGGATAGTTAAACCCGGTTTTTGATAGGGCTGGAGACACCAGGTCTCACTGCTTAAACGGAAAAAGCCAGCGCTCTCGCGCTGGCAATCACCATATTCCGCTAGATTGTCAGTTCAGACAAAAAGCCTGTCGCCTAGCGATCCTTGAAGAGCGTTTCTGCTGTATGCTCGACCGGTGCCGCTTCTTCGTCGCTTTCACCCGACAATGCCGCTTCTGCGTCGCGAACCGCTTGCGCGCGTTCTTCGTGCAGTTCGGCAATCAGCGCTTCCTTGTCGCCGCCGAGCTTGGTGTCATCCGCCATTTCCGGCTCGATACCGGCCTTTTTGGCGGCCTTGGCGACCACGGTATCAAGCTCGCGCTGCGAACAGAGGCCGAGGGTCACGGGATCTTTGGGTGCGATATTGGCGATATTCCAATGTTCGCGATCACGGATCGCACTGATCGTGGTCCGGGTGGTGCCGATCAGCTTGCCAACCTGCGCATCGGAAATCTCCGGGTGGTTGCGCAGCAGCCAGGCGATACCATCGGGCTTGTCCTGACGCTTGGAAACCGGCGTGTAGCGGGGTCCCTTGGTCCGGCGTATCTGGTCCGGTCCCTTTTGAATGACCATGCGGTAATTCGGGTCTTTTTCGGCTTTTTCGATTTCTTCATGGGTCAGCTCATGCGCCTGTACCGGATCGCGTCCGGTATATTTGGAGCTGGCGAGATCATCGGCCATCGCGTTGACTTCGAGAATATGGATGCCGCAAAATTCGGCAATCTGGTCAAAGCTGAGCGCCGTATTGTCCACCAGCCAGCTGGCGGTTGCGTGCTGCATGAGAGGGGTTGCTTGTTCGGCCATGATGGCATCCTTCTGATAACTGGCGTTTTTACGCCAGCGACGATATAAAAATAAAGGGCCGCCCCCTTGCGGAGACGGCCTGTTGGAAGCTTATGTAGGTTATCTGGAGAGAGTCGGCAAGATATTTGGCTAAACCCTCGCAAATATTGCCTTTGCGAGGATCCGCCGCGACATATGACAATCCACACGCCGGTCCTGTGAAACCAGACCGTTCAAAAACTGGCTGGCGCTCGCATCCCAGCTATATTGCTCGCCAAGGGCGATGCAATCGGCAAGGTCTAAAGTGAGCGCACGCTGTATCGCGACGTTCAGGTCATCGTCCATGGCACCGCTTTCCGCCGTCAAAATGTCGACCGGACCAGTCACCGGGAAGGCCGCTACCGGCGTGCCACAGGCAAGAGCCTCGATGATCACCAGGCCGAACGTATCGGTCTTGCTGGGAAAGACAAAGACATCCGCTCCGGCATAATAGCCGGCCAGTTCCTGCCCCGTTTTTCTGCCAGCGAAATGGACCTCTGGATGACGGGCTTTCAGACCCTCCAGCGCCGGTCCATCACCGACCACGACTTTCGAACCCGGCTGATCGCTGTCGAGAAAAGCCGCAATATTCTTCTCTATCGCCACCCTCCCGACATAGAGCTGGATCGGCCGGGCGAGATGTCCATATTCTGGTGGCGGCGGCGCATCGGCGCGAAAATTCTGCAAATCGACGCCGCGGCTCCAGTGATGGATATGGGACAGCCCTTCACTCTGTAGTTGGCTGCGGACACTCTCTGTCGAGACCATGATCGCTTCCGATCCCCGATGAAACCAGCGGATATAGGGCCAGAACAGGCGCGGCGGCAATTTCGTTCTCTTGGCGAGATATTCCGGGAACTGCGTGTGATAAGCTGTTGTAAACGGGTATCCTTTTCGGCGACACCAGCGGCGCGCCTGGATGCACAGCGGGCCTTCGGTCGCCAGATGTACCGCGTCCGCGCCAAAGGCGGCGATCCGCTTACCAATGGTCTCGGCCCGGGCGAACGCTAGGCGGATTTCCGGATAGCTCGGCGCCGGGATCGAACGATATTGGTCGGGCGAAATCACCATTATTTCATGGCCCCTTTCGCGCAGCAACCCGATCACCGTATCCAGGGTCCGTACCACGCCGTTGACTTGCGGATGCCAGGCATCCGTTACCAGTGCGACCTTCACGCCGCCTGGTCCATGCCGCCGCCGTCAACCGACGTCAGGCGGGCCGGCTGCTCCTCGCGCTCCTTGCGCGCCTTGATTTCGTCTGCCCAGTGCAAAATCTGCATATTGCCGTCGTCGCATTCGACCAGAGCGGTACAGCCCTCGACCCAGTCGCCGTCATTATAATATTCGATGCCCTTGATCACCCGATGTTCGGCGGTATGGATATGACCGCAGACCACGCCGTCGACGCCACGACTTTCCGCCGCCTTGGCCACGGTTTCCTCATAGCGGCCGATAAATTCGACCGCATTCTTGACCTTGTGCTTGGCCATTTTCGACAGCGACCAATAAGGCAGGTCCAGCCAGGTGCGAACCTTGTTGACCAGCCAGTTGACCCGCATCAATGTCACATAGGCCGCGTCGCCGATCACGGCGAGCCAGCGATGGGCGAGCATCACCGTGTCAAACTCATCACCGTGCAACACCAGCAAGCGGCGACCATCGGCGGTTTCGTGGATCGCCGACCGCCGGATCTCTACACCGCCAAAGCTCAAACCGGTGAACTGGCGGAACATTTCGTCATGATTGCCGGGAATATAGACGATGCGGGTCCCGCGCCGCGCCCGTTTCAATATCCGCCAGATGATATCATTATGACCGTCCGGCCAGAAAAACTTCTTCTTCAATCGCCAGCCGTCAATGATATCGCCGACCAGATAGAGCGTATCGCTGTCGACATGATCGAGAAAGTCGATCAGCAAGTCGGCGTTGCAGCCGCGCGTGCCGAGATGGATGTCCGAAATCCAGATCGTCCGATACCGGGTGCGGTCGCGCGCATGCACCCGCGGCTTGCGCTTGAGCCGCGCTTCATAGCGATCAACGTCGAGCAGCGGAATATCGGCTTTGGTGAAGGGGGGAAAATGCTTGGCCATAAAAACTCCCATGGAGACTATCCCATGGGCCCGGCCCTAGCAGCCGATTGTTACAGCAAAGTCCCGCTTTTATGAAGCTTTGGTGACGAGGTACCTAGCTTTTCAGGAACATCTCCACCTGCGTTTGCAGATGCGGAACGGCTTGATCGCTGGCGAGAAATTCGGTGACAGGCATGGTTGTCCAGCCCTGCCCCTCGTCACCGAATATTATATCCTTCAGTATTTCAGGTGACAGGCGGCAGACAAAGAACAGCGCCACATGACCGGACCCGCGCCAGTTCGGGTAGGATTGCACAGGTTCAAAACGATCAGTGGCGATGCTTATGCCGAATTCTTCAAATGTTTCACGGGCGACGCATTCCGCGCCGCTCTCGCCATTTTCGCGCCCGCCACCCGGTAAATCGAGCATATCGGGAAAGGGAATGTCCGGCTTGTTGTCGCGGCGATAGACCAGGATATGATCATCAATGAAGCAGGCTACTTTTGCTCCGTGAAAGTCTATTGCACCGCTCATGAAGCTATTCGACGATCAGCACGATCTTGCCGATATGATCGCCAGCTTCCATATGAGCATGTGCCTTGGCGGCATCGGCGAGCGGAAAGCTTTCGTCCATCACCGGCTTCAATTTGCCCGCTTCCACATCCGGCCAGACATAGCGATATATTTCATCTGCCATAAGCGCCTTGCGCTCTGCCGACTGTGGCCGCAGCGTCGAACCGGTGAGGGTCAGCCGTTTCATCATGACATGGGCCATGTTGATCGTCGCCTGCAGTCCGCCCTGCACCGCTATGGTCACATGACGGCCATCTTCCTTCATACATTGCAGATTGCGCGCGACATAGTCGCCGGCCACCATGTCGAGCACGATTTCGACACCTTTTCCGTCGGTGATCTTGTTGATCTCCTCGACAAAGTCCTGACTCTTGTAATTGATCGCATGATCGGCCCCGATCTGCTTGGCGGCAGTGCATTTCTGATCGCTGCCGCAGGTGACGATGACATTGAGGCCGAACAGCTTGCCGAGCATGATCGACATCGTGCCGATACCGCTGGTGCCGCCATGGACCAGCACCGTTTCGTCTTCGCGGGCAAAACCGCGGTTGAACAAATTGCCCCAAACCGTGAATAATGTCTCGGGTAGCGCAGCCGCTTCGACCATGGTGAGGCTTTCCGGCACTTCCAGACATTGTCCGACCGGCGCGACACAATATTCGGCATAGCCGCCGCCATTGGTCAGCGCACAAATCCTGCGGCCGATCCATTCCATCCCGACGTCCTCGCCCAGTCCCACGACAGTGCCCGAGACTTCCAGACCCGGCAGCGGCGAGGCCCCCGGCGGAACAGGATAGAAACCCATGCGCTGGATGACATCCGGCCGGTTGACCCCGGCAGCCGCCACCCGGATCAGCACTTCACCGTGCGCCGGTTGCGGAACCTCCACCGTTACCGATTTCAAGACTTCCGGTCCGCCAGGTTCGCTAATCGCGATAGCGGTCATTTCTTTTTGCAGCAGTTCAGATACAGGCATTGATTGTCCCCCGGGAAATTTGCGACCCCCCTTGTTTGCCGCCCTTATTGACAGCAAAGCGCGAGCGGTCAACATTAGGCTGCAGGAGGTATGTCGATTCATGGATGATGATGATAATTTGCCGCGCAACGCCAATGATCCCGTGACCTTGATGGTCAAACAGGATCTCGACCCGTTGTCGGTGGACGAACTGGAAAAACGGATTTCCCTGTTGAAATCGGAAATAAGCCGCTGCGAAGCCAAGAAAAACTTCGCTGTGTCTCATCGGGCCAGCGCAGATAATCTGTTCAAAAAGTGATAAAGGCTGGCTTTCGTTAAAGCATTTGTTAACCTTGTTTAATAATAGTCGGGTTCAGACGTTCCAATTTGGACCGTATAGGAGAAGAGAGACGAGAAACTGGCAGCCTTGGCCGGATGTTTGCAGATCAGAAGCGCGGCGCCCTTGACGTTTAAGGCGCGGGTCACGATCTAGAGGGCAAGCAATTGGTTAAAGCCCGAAACCGGATGGACAGCATCCGTTTCGGCAAGCGGGGCGTTAAAACCGTCCCAAATTTGGAGTAAAGTATATGCCATCATTCGCGGAATCGCTCGAAAAAACCCTGCATCAGGCGCTGAAAAATGCTGCTGACCGCAACCATGAATATGCGACGTTGGAGCATCTTCTTCTCGCATTGGTCGACGATGGCGACGCGTCTCAAGTGATGAACGCCTGCGGTGTCGATCTGGGTGAACTGGAAGACGCCGTCATTCTCTATCTCGACAGCGAACTGGATTCGCTGAAGGTCGAGAAGACCATCGATCCCTCCCCCACGTCCGGATTCCAGCGCGTGGTCCAGCGCGCGATCCTGCATGTCCAGTCTTCCGGCAAGGATGAAGTCACCGGCGCCAACGTACTGGTCGCGCTGTTTTCCGAGCGGGAAAGCTATGCCGTCTATTTCCTGCAACAGCAGGACATGAGCCGTCTCGATGCCGTAAGCTTTATCAGCCACGGTGTCGGCAAAGGCGGCCAGACACCAGAGCCGGCCGAATTGTCCGGCATGGACGGTGAAGAGGGCAAGGCAGAGAAGAACAAGAAAGAAACGGCGCTCGACCAGTTTACCGTCAACCTGAACCTGAAAGCTGCGGATGGCCGGATCGATCCGTTGATCGGACGGCAGGCGGAAGTTGACCGGACAGTCCAGATATTGTGCCGGCGTTCCAAGAATAACCCGCTTTATGTCGGTGAGCCCGGCGTTGGTAAAACCGCGATTGCCGAAGGTCTGGCGTTAAGGATCGTACAAGGCAATGTACCGGAAGTGTTGCTTCCGGCGGTCATCTACTCGCTCGACATGGGCTCGCTGCTCGCCGGGACCCGCTATCGCGGTGATTTCGAAGAGCGGCTGAAGCAGGTTGTTTCCGAGCTGGAAAAAATGCCGGACGCGATCCTGTTCATCGATGAAATCCACACCGTTATCGGTGCCGGCGCTACCAGCGGCGGCGCGATGGATGCGTCGAACCTGCTGAAGCCGGCGCTTTCCGGCGGTGTCATTCGCTGCATCGGATCAACCACTTACAAGGAATTCCGCAACCATTTCGAGAAGGACCGCGCGTTGCTGCGGCGCTTCCAGAAAATCGACATCAACGAGCCATCGGTCGAGGATACGATCAAGATCCTTGCCGGCTTGCGCGGGGCTTTCGAAGACCATCACAAGGTCCGCTATTCGCCCGATGCTCTGAAATCGGCGGTGGAATTGTCCACCCGTTATATCAACGACCGCAAACTGCCGGACAAGGCGATCGACGTGATCGACGAAGTCGGTGCGATGCAGATGCTGTTGCCGCCTTCGCGCCGCAAGAAGATGATCACGACCAAGGATATCGAAGCCGTGATCGCGACAATGGCGCGGATCCCGCCCAAATCCGTATCCAAGGACGACAAGAAAACGCTCGAGAATCTGGAGAAAGATCTCAAGCGCGTGGTCTTTGGCCAGGACGAGGCGATCAAGAAACTGTCCAGCGCGATCAAATTGTCCCGTGCGGGGCTGCGCGAACCGGAAAAGCCAATCGGCAATTATCTGTTCAGCGGCCCGACCGGCGTCGGCAAGACCGAAGTCGCCAAGCAACTGGCATCAATCATGGGCATTCCGCTCAAGCGCTTCGACATGTCCGAATATATGGAACGCCACAGCGTTTCCCGCCTGATTGGCGCGCCTCCGGGCTATGTCGGCTATGATCAGGGCGGTCTGCTGACCGATGCCATCGACCAGAATCCGCATTGCGTGTTGCTGCTCGACGAAATCGAGAAGGCCCATCCCGACCTGTTCAACATTTTGTTGCAGGTGATGGACAACGGCAAGTTGACCGATCATCACGGCAAGACGGTCGATTTCCGGAATGTTGTGCTGATCATGACGACCAATGCCGGTGCGTCCGACATGGCGAGAGAAGGCATCGGCTTTGGCAATATGTCCAAGGAAGATGCGGGCGAAGAGGCGGTGAAGAAAATGTTCACCCCGGAATTCCGCAACCGTCTGGATGCGATCGTTCCCTTTGCCTATCTGCCGACCGAAGTGGTGGCACGTGTGGTCGAGAAATTCATTCTCGAGCTCGAACTGCAACTGGCCGACCAGAATGTCCATATCACGCTCGACGAAGATGCGCAGGCATGGCTCACCGAGCGCGGCTATGACAAGCTATACGGTGCCCGTCCGATGGGGCGCCTGATCCAGGAAAAGATCAAGCAGCCGCTCGCCGAGGAACTGTTGTTCGGCAAGCTCAAGAACGGCGGCGAGGTCAAGGTCCACCTTAAGGACAATGCCCTGACCTTCGAAGTTACGGCTGCCGCGCCCAAGGCGAAGAAAAAGAAAGCCCCGACCAAGAAAAAGGCCGACAGCGAGACGAAGTAGTTCGCTTCGGAAACGGGTCGCAAAGCCTTCATACAGAAAAAACGGCGTGGCTGATCCCACGCCGTTTTTTTATGTTCTGGCGCAGATCATTGGACGAAGGCCGGGTCATCCGAGAAATGGCCCCAATACCAGCCTGCATATTTATAGCGGAATTGCGCCGTCTTTGCGTCATCATCGGCGGCAGCGATCTGCCCCAGTTTGCGATGCGCGCGTGCCCTGAGATGATAGACATAGCCCTGACGATCACTGACCTTGATCGATTTGCCAAGATCATCAATCGCCAGTTGATATTCACCGCGTTGATAATAGACCAAGGCGCGGATGAAATGATAATAAGCGCTGCGTTTGGCCAATTCGATCATATTGGTGCAATCTGCCAGCGCCAGATCAAGTTCCGTTTTTTCCATTGCCCGCAACAGGCACCGGTCCGAGAGATAGCTTGCGTTGTCGGGTTCCTCCTCGACCAGATCGTTTATGATTTGCAGGGCCTGGTCAAATTTCCCTTCGGCCTGCAAAATCTCGATATGGATGGAATCGACGCTGGTCTCGGTCAGGCCCGCGTTTTTCGCCCGCTCCAGCACCGCATGCGCGTGTGCATATTCGCCCAGTCGCACATGCAGTCTGATCAGTTCGAGCAAGGCGTCAAAATAGGCCGGCTTGATCTCGATCGCTTGCGAATAAGCGGCGATGGCAGCTGCCGGATCCGAGCCGAGTTGCAGATCGCCCAGCCACTTGTAATTTTCCGCATCGGAATTGATCGCCAGGGCGCTCTGCACATCGGCGATCGCATTTTCATATTCACCCAGAGTCTGGTAGAAATAGGCCCGATTGACGAAGGCGGAATCATCGTCATCGCTAGCATTTGCAACATGTCTGTCGAATGCCTCGCGATGGCCAGCCGCCTGAGCCGACAGCTTGAAATTTTCCACTTCCCGCCATGGCAATACCCTGTCTTCCGGCAAGATGATTTTTACATTCTCCCTGTTGAGACGCGAGAGCTTTCGCCGTTCGGTTTCAAATTCCTCGGCCGGCAATTCCCACCGGCCCGTGTAATATTCTTCCTTTGAAACAATCTGGTTGCCGTTTTTAAGGGCAGTGCGGCTGAACTGGAATCCGCCGATTTCCGAGCTGTCTTCCGGCAGACCATCGAGGGACGCTTCCGAATATCTTTCGGGCAAATTATAGTTGGCCTGATATCTGAAATATCTCGGATAGCTCAGATTGACCGGCAATCCCCGCAATTCCTCGTCATCACGGGTTTTCTCAACTTTGAAATTGTCGGACACACTCCACAATTCGTGCCGGTGTTTGTCGGTCTTGATATCCCAATCGAGATAGGCAAGCCCCTTGGCTGTCAAATATCCGGTTTCCTGATCCTCATCGAAGGAGAAGGTCGTTTCATAGACCAGCCCGTCCAGCACATATTGAAGAGCGGCTTCCTCGCGCAACTCCTTGACCTTTTCTTCCGAGAATTGCGCGATGGCATCTTTCAGTTCGGTCGCATCACTGTCGCGAAGCGTCGCCCGAAGTTCAAAAGCAGCAGGCAGCTCCGTTCCAGCCGTCACATCATAGGTGACCGTGACCGCCTGATAGGGCCGGCCAGGACGACGAATGGGAATTTCTTCCAGTTCGGCGCCATTCTTCACACTCGGCAAGCCATAGCGATGGGTCGGAGAATTGATCATATCGTCCATGCGCGTGCCACTTCCCGTGCCATCGAGCCAATAGACCGTACCGTCGATCTCTGCCTTCACAATGATATGATTGAACGCCTGAAAAGAGGGCAATCGCTCCAAAACGATATCGCGCTGGCTGGTGTGGACCAGCATCGGCACGGCCTTGATATCCAGACGCCGCAAGATCGCCAGCAACAGATAGGTCTTCGCCTTGCAGTCGCCATAGCGCAGCTTCCAGGTTTCCTCCGGTTTTTGGGGGCTGTAGTCGCCAAATCCCATGCCGTTGTAGAGATAGCGGATCTTGTCCTGGACGAGGCGCAGTGCAAGCGCCGCCCTTTCCCTCTTGTCGCGGGTCTGGCCAGCAATCGCCTGAATTTCCTGCTCTAGAGAGCCGCCCTTGATGATACCGTCGTTGCTTGGATATAGAGCCGCGTTTACGCGCGACACGTCATTCCACGACGCAAAGCTGGCCACTTCAAAGAGATTTCTATCCTTGAAGCGCATCGGGGCATTATCCGGGATTGCGACATCCGGTTCTTTTGCGCGATAATTGATTTCCAGATTCGTCCAGCCGTTCTCGCTGGTTTTCACTGGTGCAATTTCTGCCTTGGAACCGCGCCATTTGACATCCATCTTGTCCGGCCAGCGGATCCGCTGACGGATAAAATCGACTTTGACATCTTCCGACGCAAAGCCGCCAGCAGCCTGCACGCGTCCGGCAAGCGCTTCATTGGCGGTCGTAACGGTGAAGCTCATCCGCACGATATCACCCAGTTGCAGGTCCTCGATTTGCGAGATAGCGGTCAGCATGCCGTTGATCTGCTGCCGCTCCAGGTTTTTCTCGCGCCGGATGACATCGAACATATTCTCGACTTTTGTCAGATCGATGACTTCGGCACCCCGGACAATCTCGTAGCGATGGACAATCAAATCGCCCTGATCCGGATGCCAGGCCGGGCTGAACAGCGACAACATGTCCGACATCGTCTTCGTCGAATCAATGCGCACGGCCACATCATGATAAGAGGAGACTTTGCCGTGTTCCAGTTGCCGTTGGATATCCAGAATCACCAATATGGCTTCGCTCTCCGGATTTTCGCGCAGAACCTGATCAAGGTCCGCAGACTCCACCCATGTTCCGGGTTGCTCGAACTGCAGATCGGCAGACGCTTTGGCGGATGTTCCCGATATCAAGTAAACAACGCAGATAAGCGCCAAATAGAAATGCTTCATTAGCTTTGCCATGCCCCCAAATTTTTCTCACCTTATTAGGATGATTAGTAAAAACAAGAATTTGTTGGCAGGACGAAGCCCTCCTCCATCTATATCCTCGCAACCCCGATTTGAAACATTCAGCCATGACTGTTTCGATACTGTAATATTTGACGCGAGCGAGGCGACCTGACCCAGACCTCGTCATGCGCATTTTGTGCTAAACCAATTCAAACCCAACGAACCTAGCTGCTGCTATCCATCCGCAGGGACCGGGTGGCATCGCTGATCAGGAAATTGGCTTCGTCTGCGCGGATTTCGTCAAGCACGGCTGGATCGGAGGTTTTTGCCAGAAACGCGTCATAATCGGCCTAGGCGGCGAAATGGATTTCGGTGATCACATCAAAACCGGGATCGGCTTGCTCGGCATCGATGCGACTTTCTGACCGGTCCAGATAATGGCGCTGATAATGCGCAAACATCGGGAGCAAGCGCTTGATCAGCGGCACATGATATGTCTCGTAATATCTCCGGAATTCCTCGGCGGACACTTCCGGCTTTTTGGAAATCAGAAAGAAATGCTTGATCATCAATGCCCTCCCGTTTGGCGCGGCAGTCCGGGATGCGTCTACTCAAACCGAACAAGCGAGACAAGCAGACGGAAGACGCCGCTATGGCATATTTGGCCGAGATAACGGGGAATCCGGACAAAGGAGATTCGTGCATGGATCCGGAGAAAAATCCCATGTCGTTCGACGGCGAGCGGATGATATCTGTAAATATTGAATCACTCCTGACAGGATGCTGTCAGTAGGGCTATGATATCGGGTACTTGTTCAACCAAAGAGAAGGAGCAAGCAAATGACCGAGATGACCCGTGATCGACTGGTTTGGGTGGAGATCCCAGCAACCGACCTGAACCGTGCGAAGAAATTTTACGAAGCTGTCCTAGAGACCAGCCTCGTCGAAAATGATGAAGGCCCGCAGACGATGCAGATGATCCCCAGCATCAATGGCGCGATGTGCGGCCATCTCTATGAAGGCAAGCCTGCGACAGCGGGAGACGGTGTCACTGCGCATCTTTCTACCCCCGGAGAATTGACCGACGCTATGGACCGGGTCAAGGCCAGCGGCGGCGAAGTGGTATCGGAGGTCATTTCGATTCCGTCGGGCGCCTTCTTCTACGCGAAGGATACGGAGGGCAACAGCCTCGGTATCTTCAAGTATAGCAACTGATGCGCAGAGCCGACCGCCTGTTCCAGATTGTCCAATATCTGCGCGGTGGTCGGCTCGTGACCGCTGCCAATCTGGCCGATCGCCTCGAGGTCTCCGAACGCACAATCTATCGTGATATCGCCGACCTCCAATCCACTGGTGTCCCTATCGAGGGGGAAGCCGGCATTGGCTATATCATGCGCAGCGGCTTCGACTTGCCGCCATTGATGTTTACCCGCGACGAGATCGTTGCCCTGGTCACCGGCGCACGAATGGTCAGGGCCTGGGGTGGCACGGCGATGATTGCCGCAGCGGAAGAGGCGCTGGTCAAAATCGAGGCGGTGTTGCCGGAAGCCGAGCGCAGCCGCGTCGGCGACACGAAAATATTTTCACCGCGCACCGGACTGGCGGGACAATCGGGAGAGCTGATCGACCGCTGCGAACATGCTATCGATGCCCGGGAAATTGTAACTCTGGATTATAGCGACGAAGATGGTTCGCCGACCCGGCGGAACGTCCAGCCGCTTGGCCTGTGGTTCTGGGGCAAGGTCTGGACATTGGTGGGGTGGTGCGAATTGCGAGATGACTTCCGGGCATTCCGGCTCGATCGCATTTCCGGATTCACACCGACCGGAGCAAACTACAAAGCGGACCCGAAAAGATCGCTGGAAGAATTCTCTCGCCAGCAGCGGGAAAAATACAGAGCCCATATAGAAAATTCCGAACAAGAAGGAGATTGAAATGACCCTGAAATTTTACACCAACCCGATGTCGCGCGGCCAGATTGCGCGCTGGGCGCTACACGAAGCGGGTGCGGACTATGAGCAGATACTGCTCGAATATGGCACGTCGATGAAGGCCGAGGACTATCTGAAGATCAACCCGATGGGCAAGGTGCCGGCGATTGATCATGACGGCAGGATCGTGACCGAAGGCGCAGCTATCTGCGCTTATCTGGCCGAAGCGTTCCCCGATGCCGGTCTCGCACCGACGGCAGCGGAACGGGCCGATCATTACCGGTGGCTATTCTTCGCGGCGGGGCCGATCGAAGCGGCGATCACCAACAAGACACTCGGTTTCGAGGTCGCGCAAGATAAAGAGATGACGGCTGGCTATGGCAATTATGACCGGGTGGTCGATGTCCTCGATAGCAAGCTTCAGGCGGACGATTACGTCTGCGGTTCGCGCTTTACCATGGCCGATGTCTATTTCGGCGCGCAGGTCATATGGGGCACGCAATTCGGCACCCTGCCCAAGCGGGACAGCTTTGTCGCTTACGCCAAGCGGCTGACCGAACGGGACGCCCATAAAGCGGCAAAGGCCATCGATGAATCGCTGATCGCCGAAAACGGCTGATCGCGCCCTGCCCAAGACAAAGAAAAGGCCAGAGGGAGCGTCCCGTCTGGCCTTTTCTATAACCACTTAAAGGCCATTCATTCGCCGGGAGCGGGCTGCTCGTAATCGAGAACGGGCTGTTCAACGGCCGGCTGTTCAGCGACAGCTTCCGGCTGCCCATATTGAACCTGCCAAGCCTGAAGATCGCGTTCATATTCCTCATAGGCGAGATAGAAATCGGTGAACGGCTTTTCCAGTTCCGGCAAGGCCTGTTCCGCAAACAGGTTGAGATCGGCGGATTTGGTCACGATAGCACGCTGGCTGATCTGCACGGCCTGATCACAAAAGGGCCGGCGCAGCGGCGAGAAGGACCAGTAATTATAGAGCTGGGTCTGGTGACGGTCATGCTCGGTCTTGTAACCGCTGCCGGTGTCCCGCTGGAATTTCCTGATAATCGCGTTGTTGGCATTGCGCAGCGAAGCGCTGTTATTCTTGATGAACGCATTATAATCGTCAACCAGGCGCTCGTAGAGCGGCCCGGTGCAGCTGAGCGCGGCAACATTCAGTGCAGCCCGGACATGCCATAGGGTCTCGAGCGGTCCGAGATCACGATTGATTGTCTCGCGCAGTCCGTCGGTTCGAAGCGAGGGTACGATCGACAGGTTACTCGCGCCAAATGGCGGTGTCGGCGCGCGCGGCGTATATTGTGGTTGCACAACCGGAGCTGGCGGCGGCGGAGGCGGCGGCGTTTGACAGGCGGCAAGCAGAGCCAATCCGCCGGCTACCAATATAAGACGCATATCCTTCAAACGCGGCATTGTGATATTCTCCCAAAACAACAGCCGTTTCCTTATGATTCACGCTTATAAATGTCCAGCATTTGCGCTCAAATCTCGACGAAGTGGCAAAAGAAAAAGCCCGACAGTTTCCTGCCGGGCTTTTCCGATAATCTCTAGTGAGCCAAATCGGCCTATTCGCGCCCACCCATGAAGTAGAGCAGGAACTGGAACATGTTGATAAAGTCCAGATAGAGGCTGAGTGCGCTCAGGACCACGGTCTTGCCGACCATGTCGGTTCCCGCCACATAAGCATACATGCTCTTGATCCGCTGCGTGTCGTAGGCGGTAAGGCCCGCGAAAATCAGAACACCGATCGCACTGATCACGAGTTGCATCATCGTCGACTGCAGGAAAATGTTGATCACCATCGCGACCAGAATACCGACCACGCCCATGATCAGGAAGCTGCCCCAGCCGGAAAGATCTTTCTTGGTCGTATAACCATAAAGGCTCAGGCCCAAAAAGGCGGCTGCCGTGGCAAAGAAGGTCTGCGCGATCGATGCGCCCGTATAGACCAGGAATATGGTCGACATGGACATGCCCATCAGAGCGGCAAAGCCCCAGAACATCGCCTGTAGCGTGAATGTGGAGAATTTATTCTGCCCGAAGCTCATCGCGAATACGATCGCGAGCGGAGACAACATGATCACCCATTTCAGCGGCCCGCCGCCGAACATGATGTCCTGCGCGAGACCGGAGCTGGCGAACAGCATCGCGACGATGCCGGTAAGCAATACGCCGCTGGCCATGTAATTATAGACTTTGAGCATGTAAGTGCGCAGGCCCGCGTCGAACGCGACCTCGGTCTGCGGAGCGGTGCCCACAGGGGCCTGCCCGAAGGTTGTTCTTGGATCTTGCCAAGCCATAATTGCATACTCCTCAAATTGGCGAGCCGAAAAACAGGCTCTATAGGTTACAATATCGGGTAATAGCGCATTTTTTTCAAGGGAAACCGCCTTGGCTTGGCAAAATAATCCCGTCAGATTCGATAGATAGCTTCTATCGGGCCAGCCGATTATCGAAAAAATTTTCCAGAAGCAGTGGCCGCCGGGACTCTCTAGCCCGCGGCAAGCCATTGCCTGATATTCCGGGCCGCTTCAGTCACTTCCGCCCAGGTCTGGTCAAAATCACTGTCGCCGCCATAATAGGGATCGGCGACATCCTCGCCCGCCCTGCCCGCGACATGATCGAAGAGTAGCGACAGTTGCGAAACCGCTTTCGCCGGACGCAATGCGTTCAGATCGCGCAAATTCTGGTTGTCCAGCGCGATGATATGATCAAAATCGCGAAAATCCGCTGCCTTCACCTGACGCGCCCGAAAATGCCCGATTTCCATGCCATTCCGCGCCGCAACGGCCTGCGCGCGTTCGTCTGGCGGCTGCCCGACATGCCAGTCGCCGGTGCCGGCAGAATCGACAATGATATTCAACTCGGAACGCAGGCATTCCTGCCGCAAGGCCGCTTCGGCCAGCGGCGAACGGCAAATATTGCCAAGACAGACAAACAACACGGACTGGCTCATCAAACTACTCTACATTTACCAACAAAGGACTGGATCAGCGGCCGCCGACAAACACGCCGCAAGCCAGCCGGCCGCCGCTTTCACCGGAGGGATCGGTCTTCAGATCATCCGGACCTTCATGCACCACGAAAGCCGCGCCATCGGCATCGAGCAGGGCATAGTCGCCATCGCTGAGCGTTGCGCCGGCTATGGTCGCTTCCAGCGCGCCGGTTCCGTCTGCGCCAATGTCCAGATTGAAGAAATCGCCCGCATGCGCTCCTTGCGGATTGTCAAAGCCATGCTGTTTCACGCCCGGATTCCAGTGGCCGCCAGCGGATTTGAAATCGGGACCTTCGCATTTGCCGGTCTCGTGAATATGCACGCCATGCGGACCAGGCGACATGCCCTGGGCCTTGATGTTGATGATCAGACCATTGTCGCCCTGCGCCGCAATCACTTCGCCATATTCAGTCTGGTCCGCGCCGACCAGCGCCGCCCGCGCGACATTGCCGCTGACTTCGCCCGGGGATATGCCTTCCTGGCTGCATCCGGCGGCCACGAGTGACAACAGGACCACGCCCGACAAAGTGATATAATGCTGACTCACGAAGCTTCTCCTTGATTTCCTTGCTATTGATCTCATGATAGCAGCCGATCCGCCCGCTTGGAACCATTTGTTCCCGTTCCCTTAATCTCTACGTCGCACAGGAGCCAGATTGCCGCATATGCTCTACCTGATCGCCCTGGGTTCGAACCAGCGCCACCAGCAATTTGGCGCGCCGCGCGCCATAATTGCCGCGGCTGGACAGCGGCTGGCCGGACAAGGCCTGACCATGGTCGAAACCTCCGGCACCGTCGCCTCGCGCCCGGTCGGACCGTCCCAGCGCAGCTATGCCAATGGAGTCGCGATCGTCGAAACGACATTGCCGCCGCCTGCCCTGCTGGCCCTGCTCAAGCGTATCGAATCAGAATTTGGCCGTCGCCGCGGTCAGGCTTGGTCGCGGCGGGTGCTCGACCTCGACATCATTTTGTGGAGCGGCGGCACCTTTGCCAGCGATCAACCGGCCCTCACCATCCCCCATCCGCTGATGCGCGAACGCAGCTTTGTCCTGCGCCCTGCGGCGGAGATTGCGGGCGATTGGCGCGATCCCCTGACCGGCAGGACGATCGCCCAGCTGGACGCCCGCAACCGGCGACCCAGAAAACAAGGGAAAAAAGCGCCAAAGCCGCTTGACCATGAAACAAAGCGCCCCTAGGGAAGCGCTTCCCAAGGGCTGGCGCACTGCACCAGCCTGTTGAGGGGCCCTTAGCTCAGTCGGTAGAGCAACTGACTTTTAATCAGTAGGTCGCTGGTTCGAACCCAGCAGGGCTCACCATAATACGTTGATAATAAAGATTTTTCTAAAAATCCGAAATTCAGAGTTGCAATATTTGCAACCTGGGTAGCGTTTTGGGTAGCAAATGAGAAAACTTCAATTTTGCCAAACTGATGGATGAGAGATTCTTTAACGCTTGGAGGACAAAAATATCACAGGCAGACGTTGACGAACCTTCTCGCTCAAATATCGATCAATGATAAATGCTATAGATTGAGATGCTATCCGATTACGATTTCTCGTCGCGAGAAAATTCATCGACAGTTGCATCGAGGTCTTTTACAAGTTGATTAAGCTCACGATAAGCGCCCAGGCGCTCAAGCCCGTCAAGACGTTTATTGCGGGAGAGAAGGTCCATACGGCTTCGAATTGGTGTCGCCACAGTTTTCAATGTCGTTGGATCTGGATCGCTCATTCATGGATTGTATCACAATTCAAATCCGCATGCGGACAGGAGGATTATTCCTCAGTAAAGGACCACTTGAAATCTAAAGAATAGGATGGATTCGCGTAGTGGTTTTCTAAAGCAAAGAACGTACTCTGATGGAAAAACCTTGGATAAAGATGATCGGATCAATTCGAGCAGGCCTTACTGGGGGTGTGGGGTAGGAGGTTCGAATTCTCTCGTCCCGACCAATTTTCCGCCATTTCTCAAAATGCTGGATTCTTATATCACTGCTGTAAGTGCAATCCGTCTAGCAGCAAGCCGAACCGCCATTGGCTCGGGCTTCCTGAATGGGAGGACAAGAAATGGTTCCGAACGAACAGAAAACGCAGCAATCTCCTTTGTTCGGACGCAAAACAACAGCGCATCCCTTGCAGTCATAAAAAAACTGGCAAGCATCGGTTGGCATAGTTTCGGTTTCGGCATGGCCACATTTTGGGCATGTTATCATTGAACGCAATTCCATCAGCGAATTCCCAACAGGCGCAAAATGTCACCCTCAAAGCTCGGTAAAATATAGGCAAGAAGGACGATAAAAGCGGAAAGGCCAAACATGAGGATCGCTCGTTTTCCGGGTCTTCTTCCACCCCAGAACGATGCGATGACTCCCGGCGTGATGAACAACAGCGCTCCAATCAGGAAATATTCCGTTTTGTCAGCAAAAAATATCAGATTGCCAATCACTGCAGAGCCGACGCCTATTTTGAACAATATGATTGGCAACACACAGCAGGATGCACCAATCAGACCAGCTATTGCACTGGCCAGTCCGCCGCCGGCAGCCAGTTTCTCTCCCGTCCCCGGCTGTACCTGTTGCTCTGTTATCTCGCTCATGAACCGGTTATACGCCCTGTAGTAACTACAGGATCAAGAGGTTTTATCATGCAGTCTATGAAGCGCGGAAAATTGGCCCAATCAACCGGATGCAATTTGGAGACCATACGCTATTACGAGAAGATCGCTCTGATGCACGAACCTGATCGAACCGAAAGCGGCCATCGCGTACATTCCTTGGACGATCAAAGACGGTTGAAGTTCATATTGCGCAGCCGGGAACTGGGTTTTTCAATCGAGCAATTGCGCGGACTGCTTAACCTTGTGGACTCTGATGACTATACTTGCGGCGAAGTATTGGATGTAACAACGCAGCGTATTGCGGACATCAAGAGTAAAATATCAGACCTCAAGAAACTTGAACGAACCTTATCGGACATGTCCTCGCGATGCGCAGGAGGAGAGGTTCCTGATTGCCCCGTCATCAATTCGCTGTTTGATGAGCAATCGCTGAAGTGAGTGGAAACTAATTTAGGGGAGCAAAAAAGAACCGATTCAACTACCAGCTTTCATTGGCTTTGCTCTCATGAAAGCTATCAACCACTAAGCAGGCCTTTCATTATTGATCATTTTACTCAATTTGGAATTAAAAAACCTCTCGCTCCACAGCTTCAAGGATTCTGCTTCTGCGGGGCGCAGAAACCGCCTGACATCCTCAGCGGCCACTTCCCAATCAATTGACTGAATTTTATTGATCATGGCTTTTTCAAGCCATTTCGAGTTGACCGTAAGTTCATCCTCCTCAGCCCATGGACCAAATTGAACCAAAGCTGCTTCAAGATGTGGCAAGTTTGGAAAAACGCCTTTCGTTACATACCAGGAAAAGTCGAACCAATCGCGGCCTTTTAAATGTTCACGGCACAGTAGCGCATGGATTTTCAGCGCGAAATTGGATGCCATGTCTTGATGACGCACTTCGTAGTCGACCGGAAAGTCTAGGAAACTATATTCATCTTGGGAGCCAGCAGGAGGCTCTACATCAATTTCGAGTTTAATCTTCAACTTGCGGCGCGGGTCGCTATTGGGAAATGACAAATCCAGTTGATTTGCAATGGAATTGTCCTTGATCACAGGTCGGCGAATGCGCTTTTCCATCTGTTCTTTTGAAACCGTCTCTGGTTTGAGACCATATTCTTCGAAAGTTTCAGTCAGGATTTTCAGAAATGGAGACCAATCAAAATCTGCGTCGGGTTTGAGTAGCATAAAGTCCAGGTCTTCTGAAAACCTCGGAAGCTTATGGAGGATTCGCAGACTTGTGCCCCCTTGGAAAACCGCGACGTCAAAAAACTTTGCCCGCCAAAGCCCATAAAGTGCGATTTCCTGAATGATCTCCTTCGCCGCATTCTCCTCCTCAATATCGTTGGCAGGTTTGTAGCTGGCCAACCGGGTTCGAATAATATCATTCATTTCAACAAACCTTCGTCTTTTTGGATATTTTCCTGCACTTTCAGAGCCACCACATGCTGCTCAAGATGATTTAGAAATTCCAGAACCGCTTTGTGCTTGTAAACGCGCCTCAAGGTATAAAAATCCTTCCGGGGCGTTCTCAGCAGATATTCTGAATCAATACGCATTCCGCTGCTAATCCACCCCATTCCTTGCCATTTGTATTTCTTGAGGGCGATCAGATCGAATAGGGCGCGCAGCGGCTTTGCCACCAGCACGGTTTGATTACTGATGGTCTGGCGTTCAACTCCTTCAAGAAATCCGGTTTTGTTTAGTGCGAGGGGGCGAAAAGCAAATTTTCCAAAAACAGAGTGGTCAACATCAGTAGATTTGCGTCCTGGCGTCACACTGACCGTCGCAAATACCGCTTCGGGAATCCATCCGTGAAAAGCGAGTGCGCTTTCCATTGATACATAGCTGCCCACCACTAATGCCTGTGCTAGACGGAATGGGTGAACTGGGTATTTTCGGTGTCGATCCGCCAGAACATATTGACCGCGTTTGATTTTTACCAGATCCCCTGCTTGCATCGCGCGCTTTACCAAACCGTAGCGACTGTTGTCGCTACCGCCCAAAATACGCGCTAGTTGCTTTTCGGTTAGAATTTGATCAGCATAATTAGCGTCAATTACACATTGAATCAGCCTATTCATATAATTCCCTATACTGTCATAAAGTGACAGTTATACGAATTTTCTGAAATTTTCAATAATGGCACTTTATCCGAAGCACATAGATAAGCAAGTGACGAGCATGGAGAGGTCTACAACCCTCTATGCCGACGTCTGCTTCACTTACAAAAGTGAATAAAGATAAGCGATCTCATTGATCAACCAATTTTCCCTTTTTCGAAAAATCCGATAGCGGCGGGGTGCGATTTTTGTCAGTGGAATACAGACTACCCTACTCCTGATATTGTTGATAAAATTCCTGCAAACTATGACACGTTTCGACAGCCATTTATGAAATTCCCAGGACTTCCAGGGACTCTAACTTGAGTTTGCTCTACAAATGTTACTGGTACAAAGGACACCCGCAGGGCAATATGCATGAGAAGATGTTAGGCTGGCTGCAACCGCCAACACTGGCCTTTTCGCCAAACCGACAGATCGTCGATTTTCAGGAACAAAAAGGTCAGTGCTCGCTGCGAGCGAACTCACGTTTGCGAAGCAGATAATATGCTGCGGGCACCACAAATAGCGAAAGCAAAGGCGCGCTCAGCATGCCGCCGACCATCGGAGCGGCAATCCGGCGCATAATTTCCGACCCGGCGCCTTCGCCTATCAGGATCGGGAACAGGCCTGCCAGAATCACCGCGACCGTCATCGCCTTTGGCCTTATCCGTAGCAACGCGCCTTCGCGCACTGCCTGTTTCACCTGCTCCGCGTCCGGCTTGTCGCCGCGCGCTTCCAGTGCCTGTTTCAGATAGATCAGCATCACCACGCCAAATTCAGCCGACACACCCGCAAGCGCGATAAAACCAACCGCAGTTGCAATCGACTGGTTGAGGCCCATCCAATAGAGGAGCCATAGTCCGCCGGTGAATGCGAATGGCAAGGTTGCCATGATCAGCAACGCTTCATCGAAACGGCGGAAAGTCAGATAGAGCAGGAAGAAGATGATCGCCAAAGTGGCGGGCACGACCACCATCAGCCGATTGGTTGCGCGCTGCAGATATTCAAATTGCCCGGTATAAGCCACGCTGACGCCGGGCGGCAGATCAACCTCCTTGCCAATAGCCGCTTGCAAGTCTGCGACCACCGATACGAGATCTCTCCCCCTGGTATCGACATATATCCAGGTTGATGGCCGGCCATTTTCACTGCGCAGCATCGGCGGCCCGGAACTGATGTCAATGTCGGCAACAGTGCCCAAGGTAATCTGCTGCAAGGATGGCGTGAGAACCGGAAGATTTCGCAGGTTTTCCAGGCTATCCCGTATCTCTCGCGGATAGCGGACGCTGATCGGATAGCGTGCCAGCCCTTCGACGGTTTCGCCGATATTCTTGCCCCCAATGGCGCTTGATACGACAGACTGGACATCGGAAATATTGAGTCCGTAACGGGCGGCAGCAGCGCGGTCGATATCAATGTCGATATAGCTCCCACCGGTCAGTCTTTCCGCCAACGCCGAGCTGACACCATCGACCTTTTTGGCCGCGCCCTCAATTTTCTGGGCGACCTTGTCGATTGCTTCGAGATTATCACCCGAGACCTTGATCCCGATCGGACTTTTGATCCCGGTCGAGAGCATTTCGATACGGTTGCGGATCGGCGGTATCCAGAAATTGGCCAGTCCGGGCACCCTGACGGCTTTGTCGAGTTCCTCGATCAGCTTGTCCGACGTCATGCCCGCGCGCCATTCCTCCTTCGGCTTGAAATGGATGGTCGTCTCGAACATGGTGAGCGGGGCAGGATCAGTTGCTGTATCGGCGCGCCCAGCTTTACCGAACACTGTTTCCACTTCAGGCACCGATTTTATCAATCGGTTGGTCTGTTGAAGCAGTTCAGAGGCTTTCGCCGGAGATAGCCCCGGCAGGGCATTAGGCATGTAAAGCAAATCGCCTTCATCCATTTGCGGCATGAACTCGCCGCCAAGCTGGCTGATCGGCCAAGCGCTGGTAGCAAAGATGAGCAGCGCGATCACGAGCAGTTTCTTCGGGCTTTTGAGCGACCAGTCGAGTGCTGGCCTATAGATTTTCATGAGGAAGCGACTGATCGGATTTTTCTCTTCGGACGGTATTTTTCCGCGAATGAAATAGCCCATCAAAACCGGTATCAAGGTGATCGAGAGAATGGCAGCCCCCGCCATCGCGTAGGTTTTTGTGAATGCCAGAGGAGAGAATAATCGTCCTTCTTGTCCTTCCAGAGTAAAAATCGGCAGGAATGAAAAGGTGATGATCAGTAGGCTGAGGAATAGCGCGGGGCCAACTTCAACCGCCGCGTCAACGATCAGTTGCCATCGCTTTTCGCCCGGCATCTTGGCATCCGGGTTGTCATTCTGCCATTTTTCAAGATGCTTGTGCGCGTTCTCGATCATGACAATGGCGGCATCAACCATCGCGCCAATGGCAATGGCAATTCCGCCAAGCGACATGATATTAGCGTTAATCCCCTGAAAGCGCATCACCAGAAAAGCGATCAATATACCAAGCGGCAGGGTTAAAATTGCCACGAGTGCGGAGCGGGCGTGCCAAAGGAACAATGCGCAGACTATGGCAACGACGATGAATTCTTCGAGCAATTTCGTGGTGAGATTGTCGACCGCCTTGTCGATCAGTTCGGAACGGTCATAGGTCGTCACAATCTCGACTCCGGGCGGCAGGCTCTGCTTTAGCGTCGCAAGTTTCTCTTTGACGCCAGCAATTGTCTCGCGGGCGTTTTTGCCCGAACGCAAGATGATGACGCCGCCAGCCACTTCTCCTTCACCGTTCAGTTCTGCTATCCCGCGTCTGATCTCGGGGCCTATTTGAATCCGCGCAATATCGCCCAAGGTGACGGGAACACCGCCGCGTGCGGTCTTTAAGGGAATGGCCCGGAAATCATCTAGATTTTCCAGATAGCCGTTGGCCCTCACGATATATTCGCGTTCGGCCAGTTCCACGATCGAACCGCCGACTTCCTGATTTGCGTTCTGGATCGCCTTGATCACGCTGTCCTGCTCAATCCCCAGAGACACCATCCGGTCAGGATCAAGCACGACCTGATATTGTTTGACCATACCGCCAATCGACGCGACTTCCGCAACGCCGGGAATGGTCTGCAGCTCATAGCGAAGGAACCAGTCCTGCAACGAACGCAGCTGAGACAGGTCATTGCGCCCCGTCCGGTCAACAAGGGCATATTCATAGATCCAGCCGACACCAGTCGCGTCTGGCCCCAGCGTCGGGACAACGCCGGTCGGCAGATCGGCCTGAACCTGATTGAGATATTCCAGAACCCGTGAACGCGCCCAATAGAGATCGGTGCTGTCATCGAACAGCACATAGACATAGCTGTCTCCATTGAATGAATAGCCGCGCACCGCGCGCGCCCCCGGAACCGACAGCATTGTGGTTGTGATAGGATAAGTTACCTGGTTTTCGACGATCTGCGGTGCCTGCCCGGGATAGGGGGTGCGAATAATCACTTGAACATCGGAAAGGTCCGGCAGGGCATCGACCGGCATGGTTCTGACGGCCCAGATACCCGAGGCCAGTAATGCCGCCATTATCAACAGGACAAATATGCGTGCTTTCACACTGAGGCGTATGACCTTTTCGATCATTGGCTGGCCTCTGCGCGGCTAATGCTGGTGATGGTTGATCCGGTTTTCATTTGCTCGAAACGAAAGGCGACGAGGTCGCCTTTTTTAAAACCGCGCAACAATCCCGGTTTGGCAAGTTTGAAGTCCATCGTCATGGCTGGCCATTTGAGGGCGGGCACCGGTTCGTGCGACAAGGTGACCGCGCCGCTTTTGATCGCTTCAATTCTGCCGGAGGTTTGATAACCGGGCATTTCCATGGGCGCGCTTTTCTGCTCACCCTCAATCGGACGCACTTTGATCCCTGAAAGGCTCGCTTCTGAATCGACCAGAAACTGGCCGGAAACGATCACTTTTTCACCTGGTGACAGGCCGGCCAATATTTCCGTTTGCCCGCCGCCTTCGCGGCCAGTTTTTACTTCCGCCGGACGATATCGACCCTTGCCATTCGCTAGCATTACCAAGTTGCGCGTTCCAGTTGCGATAATCGCTTCGGTTGGGACCAGAATAGCGGGACTGCCCGTGTCACCCATATCTACGGTAGCGAACATGCCGGGACGAAGTCGTCCGCCTTTATTGGCTAGTTCGATCCGTCCTGTGAGCGTCCTGCTGCCGCTTTCGACGGACGGAAGAATGGCGATAACTTTGCCCGCAAATTCGATATCGGGGAAGCTTTGCAGTTCAGCAACTGCGCGCTGTCCAACACGTATTTCCGATGCTCTTGCTTCGGGAATGGCAACATTCAGCCATACGGTATTCAGTCCGTTAATCTGTGCCAGCGGCTGGCCTTCAGCCAAGGTCATACCTTCTCTTACGCTCAGGCTTTCGATCACCCCGCCGATGGGCGCCGACACCGTGTAAACGCTTTGCTGCCTTCCACTTCGCTCTACCCGGCGGATCAGATCATCCGGCATGCCGAGCAGCCGCATTCTTTCCTTGGCCGCAGCGGCAAAACGATCATTGCCGCTTCGTGCTAACGCAAGATATTCTGCCTGTGCGCCGCCCCAGTCGGGCACCAATATGTCTGCCAAGGGAGCGCCGGCGGGCACAATGTCGCTAGGTGCACGGCGATAGGTGCGCTGGACAAATCCGCCCGACCTGGCCTGAACAATGGCTACATCGCGTTCGTTAAACTCGATTGTTCCCGTTACACGGAGTTTGGACTCAATTTTTCCAACCAACGCCTCAGCGGTGCGGATACCCAGATTTTGCGCAATATCCGGAGCAATGGTGATCCCCGGCTCGCTGGCATTCCCATCACTGGCTTCATCAGCATATTTGGGAAGAAGCTGCATATCCATGAACGGAGACTTGCCCGGCTTGTCGAATTTCTGCTGAGGAAACATCGGATCATAATAATAGAGTATCTCCCCTTCGCCCTGCGTAGCCGCGGTTTCGCTGCTTTCGCCGGACCCGCCGGTGCCGAGCCAATATCCGCCGCCCCCAGCGGCCAGAACCGCAGCAAGAACAATCACGCGCCATTTATTGTCTTGGATGGATGTCAGCGTCATGGCTGGTTCCTCTCATAGGTATATTTGATGCGAACCGTGTCGCGAACCAGTGTCGCTTCCCGGTCGAGCAGATCGATTTCTGCTTCGGCAAAAGCCACGGCTGCATTAAGCGCGGTGTCCAGATCAACGCGGCCGGCGCCATAGCTGACCCGTTCCAGTTCAGCCTGTTTTTTGGCCAGTGGCAAAAGCGTGTTTTTGGAGCGTTCCCAGTTTTCCCGGTAAGACCGGTTTGTAGCGAGGTCGCTGGAGAGCTCGGCTTGCAATTGTCGCTCTAGATCATTCGCCTCCAAACGGGCGGCACTAGCTTCCAGTATCCGGGCGTCAATTATCGGATTTTGCCGCTTTTTTGCAAATAACGGCAGATCGATCGTTACACCAACCGAGACATATTCGCCATATTCCGGTCGGCGATGCACATAAGAGGCATTCACGCTGAAGTCGGGTCGCTTTTGCGCTCGCGCCAGTTCCACGTCGGCGTCCGCCCGTTCTACTTTCGCATCCTGAATGTCCAGAATGGGTAGCTCCTTGATCGTGCTTACAAGAGCTTCCCGGTCGATGGTGAATTCAGGGAGATTGCCTTGGGTTTCGGGGCGGTCGATGCCGGTCCACCGCGCGAGCATTGCCCGGGCCTTTTCAATATCGGCGGCGCGCAGCGAGCGCCGGTCAGCCAGTTTTGCGATCAGCCGTTCCGGCTCGAACGCTTGAGCTGGACGTGTGGTCCCTGATTCAAGGCGCGCGCCAACCGTTGCCGACACTTCATTGAGGCTTTGCTGCAAGACTTCCAGTATTTGGAGCCGCCGCTGGGCGTAATAGAGATCGATCCAGGAAAGCGCAGAATAAAGCTGCACATCCTGAACCAAAGCTTCCTTATTGGCTCTTGCCACAGTTATGTCCGCGATCGCCTGACCGGCTAGGGCGCGTCTTTTTGCGCCATTGGGAATATCCTGGCTGATACCGATCCTTTGCCTTGGAAACCCGTCACGACCAGGGCGCGGAGAAAACTCGAATGGGCCTGCAATTCTCCGATCCATTATGTCTAGGCTAAGCTTCGGATCTGGAAGTTGATCGGCGGCAATCGCGGCGCTCTGTGCCGCTTCAATGACGAGCGACCGAGCCTCGATTGCCGGCGTCGCTGTCTCTGCCAATTCGACCGCTTCTGAGAACGTGATTGGTTCGGCTTGAAGCGAAAAAACGGGGGTTTGCAACGCCAAGACAGGAAAAACTAGCAAAGGAAGTCGCGATTTGGCTCCGCGGGTTTGCTGTCTGTACTTCATCATGCCTCTTTCAATCATCCAAAAGCCGTTCCTCGCGGAGCTTTGCCTCAGCTATTATGCCGGACTAGTTTCCGTTTCGGTCATCAATATAAAAATAAGCGATGCGGAACAGCTGATCAGCAAAAATCCGTTCAAAGATTCTATACCTGCCAGAAACCGCAAATGACCGGTTGGATAAATATCACCGAGGCCAAGGGATGTATAATTCACCAATGAAAAATAGAAAATTTCCATTGATGAGATATCCGCCGGCTTAAAACTGCCAAGACCAGCACTGGATCCAGCTACAAATGCAATGGCGTAAAGGCCAGCCTCCGAAATATGTGCAATGGCTGCGGCATAAAGCCCAATCACCAATTTACGGGTTTTACCCAAGCTTGTTGATTTGAGCCATTGATGCGTCCGGTGGATAACTTGAAAGTGGATAAATCCGGTTATTCCAAACATCGACAGACCAAGAAAAATTGTCCAGATCAATGGGAATGCCCTTCCATGCCGGGTTTGGCTTCATCATCGGTACGCCGGGTGGACAAATAATATTTCTCGAAAGCAAAAAAACCTGCAATGCCAGCGAAAGAAATAGCAATGATCATTGGATCACTAGCTGCTTTCATGGTCAGGAATGCTCCAAGGACAATCAAATCCAAAATGATAGCGCTAAGCAAAACCCATGCTTTTGCGCCGACATCATCCTTGAGATGGCGATAAACGCCCCAATGGATAACCATGTCCATGACCAGATAAAATATAGCTCCTAGGGACGCTATTCGAGTCAGATCAAAAAACGCAGCTAATAGACCCGCGGCGATAACTGTGAAGACAAGCGTGTGCTTTTGCACGTCACCGGGCATTCCAAAATGGCGATGGGGGATCAGGTTCATGTCTGTGAGCATCGCAAGCATGCGCGATACGGCAAAGACGCTGGCAAGGAGACCCGATGCTGTTGCGATGATGGCAACGGCAACCGTGAACCATACTCCATAGTCGCCAAAAGCAGGCCGCGCCGCCTCTGCCAAAGCATAGTCTTTGGCGGCGGCAATTTCGCTAATGCTCAACGTCGATCCCACAGCGAGCGCCACGGTCATGTATACTAGCAAACATATCCCTAATGAGATCATGATAGCGCGACCAATGTTTTTCTTGGGGTCAACGACCTCGCCGCCGCTATTCGTAATTGTGGTAAATCCCTTGAACGCTAATATTGCCAGTGCAATCCCGGCAATAAAGCCGGTTGGCGAAGTTGCTTCGCTTGGCGCAGCTTGCGTAAACTCGAACGTGAACCCGGATGCCCAAAGAATGGTGAGGGAAAAAATCAATATACCGCCGATTTTTAGAATCGCAGTGATTCCAGATATCGCACCGATAATCTTGTTACCGGCGATGTTGACGATAAATGCGAAGATGATCAGCCCTATTGCCAGTATCGAAACCAGAACGGAATCGCGGCCTATATCGAACAGTTGAAGCGTATAAGTCCCGAAAGTCCTGGCAACCAGGCTTTCGTTGATGATCATCGAAAAGGCCATCATCAACGCCGCCGCGCCAGTAATAGTCGACGGCCCATAGGATTTTTTGAGGATCGTAGCGATTCCGCCAGCTGACGGATATTTATTGGATACTTTGATATAGGTATAGGCGCTAAAGCCGCTAATCACTGCGCCAATCAGGAAGGCAAGCGGGAAGAGTGGCCCGGATAATTCGGCAATCTGACCCGTCAGTGCAAAGATTCCCGCACCGATCATAACCCCGGTCCCCATGGCTACCGTACCCGCAAGCGATAAACTATTTTTGTTATAGGAACTTTTTTGCATCTATTTTCGCCTTTGAGATGTGCGGAAGTTATGGCTGCGGTTGACGCCTTGCAAACCAAAGCGTGATCAACGGGATGAATATCCACATAAGGACGGGAACAAGGCCTATATTCGTACCGGGCACCAAAGGCATGAGTTCGCTATATCGCCAGCCCCATCCCCATTCACGTGGCACGCTGGTGGCCATTGCTTCAA
Organism: Parasphingorhabdus sp. NYA22; assembly: GCF_976973735.1. Lineage (NCBI taxonomy): Bacteria > Pseudomonadati > Pseudomonadota > Alphaproteobacteria > Sphingomonadales > Sphingorhabdaceae > Parasphingorhabdus > Parasphingorhabdus sp. NYA22. The sequence continues at coordinate 2,537,218 of NZ_OZ333477.1, forward strand.
TAATTACCGTAATCCCCAGTCCGGTCAGTAGATAAATACTGATCATCCAGTATTTTGGAGAATGCAGCCAGTTCCGGTTCCGCGTTATTATCGAAACTGCCGTGTAGGCGAGCACCAATATTCCCACGTCGCCAAATGTTGCCCGGGTACAGCCCAGCGTTCTCTGCCAATAGCCTGCCGATCCCACATCAAAGAATGGCATTTGCAGGATTTCCCAAATGAAGGACGTGAAAAATCCGAATGTGGCGATATGAACCTCGGGCGCTTTGTCAAATTTCATGAAGCGACAAACTTTGCTTTAAACAGTGAAATGGAACCCGTTGCTGTCGCGAAACTTTGTGTTTTTTCCGTCAAATATCCCGGTGCCACCAATATTCTTTCCAATATACCCTCAGCATTGTGCCTTGTATCTTCAACGCCATCCAGCTGCTGCACCGTCATTCGAAAGGCAGCGCGCATCAGTGGTGACTTCTGCATTGCATAATCTGCAATGTGGAGTTCTCCGCCGGGCATAAGCAGGCTGCGCATGATTTCGGCTATCTCGTTCTTTTTTTCGAGCGCCACCTGATGAAACATCAAACTGGATGTTATCTTTGTAGGCTGCCATCCTTTGGGCAAAGCTTCTTTTGACAAGAACCCCGGAATCAACCGAATATTGGCACTGTCTATTTTTTTGGATGCGCGCTCGAGTGCCGCTATGTCCGGGTCAAGCCCGATAAAATCGGCTTCTGGGCACTGCTCCGCCAAAACAGCAAGCAGGCTGCCGGTCCCACATCCCACATCCAATATCCTGTCGCCTGGAAGCGGATTGATCTGTTTTACCAGCGCTGAACGCCATGCGCTTTCCCGCGTCAAATACCGGATAGCGAGATCATAGAGTGGCGTCAGGATTTTGTAACCCAATGGCGGGGTGTAGTTGTCATTGTCCATTTGCGACCTGTCGATCCGCAGGATCAATTTGCGCGGCCCAGCACATATCACACACCGGATCGCCGCGAGATAGTGTTTGTTTGCGCCGATAATGGCCGCGCTGGCCATCATTTGCGATGACATCTGATCCTGGCCAGTCGTACATACACCAACTATCGTAAAACGCGTCCATATCTCCCTGATCACCGGTTTCCTGCACAAGCTTTCTAACAAAGCTTTGCGGCGGACAATGGGTGAAATGGGTGTAGATATTTTGATCATCCGACCAGTGCTTGACCGCATATCCTGGTGCGCCGGGAGCGGTGAACGGGAAGCGTAACAGTGATTGGATTGTCCATCGCAGACGCTTTGCAGGATCGCGCGTAACCAATCGAAACGGGAACGAAGAAAGCCGCAGGAGAGATGCATACACATCCCACCCAATATCGGATATTGTCTGCCGAGCCGAAGCCTTCGATATACCAAGCTTTAGCATCACGCGATAGCTGGCTGCGGTATAAATGGCGAACTCGACCATTAGTCGGTTCCCGATGTTGGGTAACTTGTCCAGATCGGCGATGCTACGCTGAAACTGCACTTCAGGATCGAGGGTGTTGAGAAAGTCATTAACATTCTTCCGGAACCAGCGCCTTGTCGTGCCATCTGATAAGGTCAGTCCCCGGCTCAATAATATTGTTCTAGCTGAGCGTGACAAAACCCAACGCATTAGGCTGCGGATAATGCGCCATAGCGTTTTGTTTCGAAGCACCCATTTTACGGACATTAATTTACCATTCTTTCGCTGCGGGGTTATGAAGGTTCTATAAATTCTGTCGTCTCAAGCGCAGCGCATTTCCGATAACCGACACTGAAGAGAGGCTCATCGCTGCCGCCGCAATCATCGGACTGAGCAATATTCCGAACCAAGGATAGAGAATGCCTGCTGCGACGGGTACGCCAAGTCCGTTATAGATGAAGGCGAAAAAGAGGTTTTGCCGGATATTGCCCATTGTGAGCTGGCTGAGGTGACGGGCCTTGGCAATGCCGCCCAAATCGCCCTTTACCAAGGTGATTCCGGCACTTTCCATCGCTACATCGGTCCCCGTCCCCATCGCAATACCCACATCGGCTTTAGCCAAAGCAGGCGCGTCATTTATACCATCACCGGCCATTGCGACCTTCTTGCCGGCGGCTTGTAACTCGCTGATGACCCTGTGTTTATCTTCCGGTGATACATTGGCATGAATTTCATCAATGCCAATGAGCTTCCCAACGGCTTGCGCGGTCGCTTCTGCATCTCCTGTGAGCATCACCACGCGAATATTGGCGTTGTGAAGAGCCTTAATCGCATCAACAGTTGTCGGTTTGATGGGGTCTGCAACGCCGATGAGACCGGCAGGCTTCCCGTCCACGGCTACAAACATGACAGTCTGGCCCTGTGATCGTCCATCTTGCGCTTTAGCAATTAGATCAGCACTGCTCGCACCGAGCCTTTCCATCATCTTTTCATTGCCGATGGCAACGCGCAGGTTCTGCGCAGTTGCTTCGACACCTTCCCCAGTAACCGACTGGAAGTCGGTTGCTGCTTCAAACGAAAGGCCCTTATCCTTTGCGCCAGTTACAATCGCGGCGGCCAGCGGGTGTTCACTCGCCATTTCAATTGCAGCAACAAGTGCCAGCATTTCATCGCCATCAAAACCATGCGCGGGCTCTACCGAGACCAGTTTGGGCTTGCCCTCGGTCAGTGTGCCAGTCTTGTCGACCACGATGGTATCAATCTTTTCCAAAGTTTCCAGCGCCTCGGCATTTTTGATCAAGATACCGTTCTGCGCACCTTTACCTGTGCCCACCATGATCGACATCGGGGTTGCAAGACCAAGCGCACAGGGACACGCAATGATCAAAACCGCGACCGCATTGACCAATCCATAAGCAAGAGCGGGATGGGGCCCCCAAATCGCCCAGATGATGAACGTGATAATCGAGATGAGAATGACTACCGGAACAAAAAGGCCGGCAACTGAATCCGCGAGCTTCTGGATGGGCGCACGGCTGCGCTGTGCTTCCGCTACCATCTGGACAATCTTGGCGAGCAGCGTGTCTTTACCCACACGCTCAGCTGTCATAATGAAACTGCCGGTCTGATTGACTGTCCCGCCGGTGACTTCGTCTCCTTCGGCTTTGGCGACCGGGATTGGCTCGCCCGTGATCATCGATTGGTCAATCGTGCTGGAGCCCTTGGCAATAATGCCATCGACGGGTATTTTATCGCCCGGACGGACGCGCAGGCTGTCACCGGACTGCACTTGGTCGAGCGATATTTCTTTTTCAGACCCATCCGCACCAACGCGTAAAGCAATTGGCGGTGCCAGTTCCAGCAGTGCCCGCAAGGCACTCGATGTCTGCCCGCGTGCTTTCAGTTCCAGTACTTGTCCCAAAAGGACCAAAGTGGTGATGACTGCAGCGGCTTCATAATAGACAGCAACGCCGCCATCGTGCCCGCGAAACGCGGCTGGGAAGATATTTGGCAGAAAGGTTGCAACAACGCTGAATATATAGGCAACAGCTACGCCGAGCCCGATCAGAGTAAACATGTTGAGGTTCATGGTTTTGACTGATTGGATACCGCGAACGAAGAAAGGCCAAGCACCCCAGAGGACTACCGGTGTTGCCAGCAAAAACTGCAACAACTGAGCTACCCCTGGTTCAAACAGGCCCTCGAATGGTTTGCCGGGGATGAGATCCCCCATTGCGTATATGAAGAGGGGGATGGAAAATATCGCGCTGACCCAAAAGCGCCTGCGCATATCGATATATTCAGGGTCAGGGCCGGTTTCTAAAGAAAATTCCTCCGGCTCAAGGGCCATGCCGCAAATTGGACATGAGCCAGGTCCGTCTTGCCGGATTTCCGGATGCATAGGACATGTATAGATAGTCCCTGCTGGCGTTTGATCCCGCATCTCGCGATGCTTTCCCGAAATATAATGTTCTGGATCTGCAACAAATTTGGTTTTGCATCCGTTAGAACAAAAATGATAATCCCGAGCATCATGATATGCATGATGCTCGGTCTTATCCGGCTCAACAGTCATACCGCAGACGGGATCTGTGACAGGATCTGAGGAGCCGGACGGGCTTCGGTCATGGCCTGAAAGGCCATGGGGGGAAGGAGTGACCTCAGCCATTAGCGGAATTTCCAATCCGTTTTTCAAAAAAGCGTTTCAACGGGATTACGAAGAGCGTGATATACCAGCCATACGCAAAGCTTCCGACAGCACCGGCCAAAAAGCCCGGCCATGTCAGCCATTCAAAACCAGGGAGCCAAGGCGCCCAGGCTTCATGCATATGCGCCCAATCAGGTGCGATAATACCAAAACCAATACATATTAGATAGCTGACGAGCAGGAACAGACTCAGAGTCCACCCCAGGATTAGAATTTGTTTTCCAGTTGAGATATCGGACATATTACGCTCCAATCATTTTTTGTTGATCAATATACTATAGTGGGGTATAGTTTTATAGTCAAGAGAGGTAATGGAACCTGGAAAAAATCTTTTGATTAAGCCACCACTGAAATAAGGGATTAGGAAAATATGACAGAAAAATTCACTCGAGAAATATCCCGGATGCACCGGATTGAAGGTCAGGTTCGCGGTATTGCTAAAATGATGGAGGACGGTCGCTATTGCATCGATATTCTCCAACAATTTTCTGCTGTGGAGGCTGCGTTGCGCGCCACAAAAATGAAAATATTGGAGATTCACGCCAATCATTGCGTTGAAGAAGCCCTCACGTCGGGAAACAAAGCTGACCAAAAGGAAAAAATTGCCGAACTCGTCAGCTTGTTTGGCAAAATGGGAAAGTAGGAACCGGCCCGAAGCCTTAAAATCGAAATTCTAAAACTCCGGACCCATCCTGCGACCCTAAGCGGGTTTAACTATTCCGGCTTGGCGGGTTCTGTTTTGGCCGGACCATGGCCCATTTTGCTATGATCCATCTTCGAATGATCCATCATCTGGCAGGACATTTTGCCGTCAGCACCTTTTTGCATCATGCCTGGCATCTTTTTTCCGTCCTTCATCATTTCACATTTCTGCGTCTCAGAAGCGCCGGCCTTGTGAGAAGTACCGGCTTTGTGTTGATGCGCCAAAGCTGCACCGCTTGAAACCAGAGCGATTGCGCTGGCGATAACTGCTAGTTTATTCATTATATTTCCCTTCTAGGTTGTTCGTCTCAATTATAGTTTGTGAACACACTCTGCCCATCAGCGCCAAAGGCGATGACCTGGTAAGCTTGTGTTTGATTTTCATATTCCATGCCCGGTGACCCGACCGGCATGCCTGCTACGGCAATCCCTTTAACGCCAGCAGGGCGGGTTTCGAGCAATCGCTTGATATCAGCTGCTGGGACGTGGCCCTCGATGACATATCCGTCAATAACAGCGGTATGACAAGAAGCCAGCATGGGCGGAACGCCCAAAGCGGTTTTACGCGCCCGCATATTGGCTTCGTCTTTAACCGTGATCGTCCGGTCCATGCCTTTCTCGGCATGATCCGCCCACTTCAAACAGCAACCGCAGCCAGCATCCCGGTACATAACGATTGGGGCGGCGCTTACCGCTGTTGTGCAGGCTGCCAGCAACGCGAGCGTCATACCACTGGCTGCTTTGCGTAAAGATTTAATAGATAAGCTTTTGGTCATAAGTATTCCTCTACATTCCCATATGGTTGGGGCCGAGCGACATCTCTGCACCCCAATAGCCTTGAAATAGTATCGCCAGTGCTACGGCCGCCAGCCCGACGCGGAACACTGTGCGTTTGCCCGAGTTTGCGGGAGCATTAGACAAAAGAGCGAGCAATATGCCGGTTATGGCGATGCCGGTGCCTGTCCACCTGTGAAGTCCCAAGATCTCCGAACGATCACTCATGCGTATGCCGCCTGCGAGCCAGCCCAAAATTGCAGCCACAATGCCGCCGGCTGCACCGATCCAGACGAGGAACCGAACCGAACTCCCTACACCTGCCGTCGGATTAATAATCATGATAAGCTCGGCCAATGCGGCAACCAGGAAAAGAGCGATTGGGAAATGAACCGCCATAGGGTGTAAGCGACCGAGAAAATCGATGAGATCGAAGCTTTTGTCGGTTGCTGCTTTGTGGTTATGTTCGGCATGTGGATCTGTCATATCTCCAGATTGCATCGATGCCATGCTTTCATCAGCGGCGTTGTGTTCGGTCGATTGGGCCACGGGATCAGGCTCATTATTGCGATGCGCCTCATGCGCCTGCAATGCCGAAGCGGGCGTGAGAATTAAAAGCAGTACCAAACCGATCGAACGCCAGTGCATATTGAGCTCCAAATCTAGCAGTTTGTTTCGATGCTGCTATGTGACTATTACGCAGCAAACTTTCATTCCCCTCAAAATTTTATTGAGGGTTTTATCTGCCCCACGCGTAAAGTATCTAGTAACGCGGTTTTGGAAGGAAAGCTGAATGACTGACAAATTTAGTAAAATAATCGAGGAGCTGGGCCATCAAAGGTTACCTGGTATCGGTCCAGATTTCGAGGCTGGAATTTGGTCCCGTGTATCTCAAATCGAAAGCAGACAGCTGGCTAGGGGCCGTAATGGCTTGGCCGCTATCATGCTGGTTACCGCGCTTAGCATCGGCGTGATGAGTGGGGGAGATGAAGCTATGGCGAGCAGTAGCTCCAGTTATTTGAGCGATGGGCCTGACTATTCACCAGCCACATTGCTACATGTTTCACCATGAGAATGGGGCCTTTTCGCATTGCTCTCCTGATTTTTCTGGCACTGGCTGCTGGATTTTTGGGGTCTTTAGCAGCCAATAAATGGTTAGCGCGAAATGGTGAAAGCGCCAGCCTTCATGGTTTTGTTCATCAAGAGCTCCGTCTTTCAGAAACCCAAATGAAAAACCTCGACGAAATGGAGGACAAATTTGCGGTAAAGCGCCGAACTTTGGAGCTATCGCTGCGCGCGGCCAATGGCAAGCTTGCTACCGCTATGGAGGAAGAACACGAATTTGGCCCTAAAGTCGCATTGGCGGTAGAAGATGTGCATGACCGTATGGGGGAGCTACAAAAAGCAACGATCTCGCATGTTTTTGAAATGCGTTCGCTATTATCGCCCAATCAGCAAGCGGCGTTCGACCGTCATGTGAGCGATGCACTTACTGCTGATCAGCAATGAAATTCTTTGAATAATCTGGAATGGATCAGCCAATTTCAGATGAACAGGACGAGGTCCTTGCAAGTAGATCGGCCAAGGGTGATCGAAGAGCGTTTGGAGTCTTGATGCAACGTCATGGGTCGCGCTTGCTTAATATTGCTTTTAGAACCTTGCATCATTCAGACGAAGCGCAAGATGCTGTCCAGGAGGCAATGGCCGCAGCATGGTTCAAAATAGGTCAATTTGACCAGAGCCGCGAGTTGGCTCCATGGCTAACCAGAATTACTCTTAATAAATGTCGTGATCATTTAAGGCGGCGCAAAGTGCGTCGTTTTTTCGAGTTTGGAAGCGGCCAGGAGCACGAACTAGAGACCGCTGACGAAACACCTGATCAATCTTCTGACCTGGAATCACGCCAGATGCTCTCTCTGATGGAAGAAAAAATTGCCACCCTTCCCCATTCTTTAAGAGAGCCTTTCGTTTTGGTGACCTTTGACGAACGCAGTCAGGCCGAAACGGCTGCTCTTCTAGGCATTTCGGAAAAGGCGGTTGAATCGCGAATTTACCGCGCGCGAAATAAATTGCGGGATGCAGCCAAAAGTTTTGAGGGATAAAGCATCTGGGCGCGTAATGAGGTTGAACACAGACCTCTATTCAGGACAGAATTTATGCTTTCCCTCGACCGCAGAAAATTAATTACTTCATCGCTCGCGCTTGGTGGGGCTGCAGGACTATCCGCAGCGATGCCAGGCTGGGCACGCGCTGCCAATGGAGGCACATTAGCCCGCAAAGGCAGTGATGTTCTCTCCGGCGAATACATGAAAATGACCGTAGCTGATGCGGCATTCCAAACTGGCAAGCGCAACGGACCAGCCGTTACCGTAAATGGCACTGTTCCAGGACCGCTTGTGCGTCTCAAAGAGGGTCAGAACCTGGTCGTTGACATGGTCAATGATAGTTCTGAAGGCACTTCCATTCACTGGCACGGATTGCTCGTTCCATTTTTAATGGACGGTGTGCCAGGCGTAACGATGGCAGCGCTCGAACCAGGCAAAACGTTCCGCTATGAATTCCCAATCCGACAGGCAGGCACCTATTGGTGGCATGCTCATACGTTGCAGGAGCCGATGGGGCACTATGGCCCGATAATTATTGATCCTAAAGAGCCGGACGCAGAATATGATCGGGATTATGTAGTAATGCTGTCTGACTGGTCACCCATGAATCCGCACACGATCATGGCCAAACTCAAAAAGGGCGAAGGCTATTTTAATTATAATCAGCGCACGATGACAGATGACTATCCCCTTTCGGCCGATGACCGCCGGATGTGGGCAAAAATGCGGATGATGCCAACCGATATCAGCGATATATCTGCCGTAACCTATACCTATCTTCTCAACGGACATGGTCCTGAAGATGGTCTGGAATATCTTTTCAAGAAGGGCGAACGTGTGCGTTTGCGCTTTATCAACGGGGCTGCTGCCACGTTTTTCAATATCCGTATTCCCGGCCTGCCAATGACCGTCATCTCAGCTGATGGTCAGAATGTGCGGCCTGTCCAGGTGGACGAATTCCAGATTGGCAATGCCGAAACCTATGACGTCATCGTCGAACCTGGAAGCAGCGACGCCTATACAATCGTCGCTGAATCAATGGACCGCTCAGGTATGGGTCTTGCTACGCTCGCAAGTCGCCCAGGCGCACGTGCTGCCGTTCCCCCGCTTCGTGATCCACCGCTGCTTACCATGGAGGATATGGGCATGTCCGGGCACGGTGAAGGTGGAATGGATCATTCGGCACATGGAGCTAGCGGCGCTGTTGCTGGTGCGGCAATGGCCGATATGGATATGTCGGGCGGCATGAATATGCGTGATACGTCCAAATTGCCGCCTTCGGTCAAGGTCGGCCCCGGCGTCGATATGGTCGCAATGAACCCCGTCGATCGCATGGGTGATCCAGGTATCGGTCTCGACAAAGTTGGCCACCGCGTTCTCAACTATAAACAATTGGTAGCCGCCAAACCCAACACAGTCCGAACACCCACACGGATTAAGGAAATTCACCTAACCGGGAACATGGAGCGCTATATGTGGTCCTTTGACGGCAAGAAATTTTCTGCCGTCACAGATGATCCCATCCGCTTCGCGTTCAATGAACGGGTCCGGGTCAAGCTCGTCAATGATACGATGATGGCGCATCCGATCCACTTGCACGGCCATTTCTTCGAACTGGTAAATGGCGCTCAAAGGGACCGTCAGCCACTAAAACACACGGTTATTGTGCAACCAGGCGGCAGCGCCCAATTTGATCTCACGGCGGATGAACCGGGCGATTGGGCGTTTCACTGCCACTTGCTCTATCACATGCATAACGGGATGTTTCAGGTCGTCACCGTGCGCCCGCTGGATGGAGACAAATCATGAAAATGATGCTTGCTCTCCTGCTGTCAAGCGCAGCAATGCCCAATATCGCGTTTGCGCAAAATCATGATGGACATAATATGCCCGCTATGGTTGACCCTGATGAAAAGCCGTTGGCCGACGAACCCGATCCCCATGCAAGCCATAACATGGATGCGGCCCAAACGGCGCAGGATGATGTTCCCGTCAATCATGATGAAATGGATCATGAAGGCCTGCCACATGAAGGCGTCGACGAAGCGGATGCCTCTCAGGATATGCAAATGGATTCCATGAGTGATCCTCAAATGGATCACAGCCAAATGGATCATGGCAAAATGAACCAGCAGTCAGAAGAGGCCGACCCTCATGCCGGTCATGACATGCCATTAGATTTGCCCGTAAATGCGCCGCCACCCCCGGAAGCGTTTGAAGGGCCCACATATGCCGCTGATCAGTTTGTTGGCGCAGAGGCAATGGCCGCTTCACGTGCTGGCGTTGCCCGAGAGGTTAGCGGTACGCCAGTATTCTGGTTTCAAGGTGACCGTCTAGAGTACCGAGCCCGGGAAGGTAAAGACGGTTATTTGTGGGACGTGCAGGGCTATTATGGCGGCGATCTCGAAAAGTTCTGGTTCAAAAGTGAAGGTGAAGGCAGTTTTGGAGAAGCCATCGAGAGCGCAGAAATCCAAGCGCTATATAGCAAGGCAATTGCACCATTTTTCGATTTACAGGCCGGTATTAAACAGGATTTGACAGGTCCCGAACGTACCCACGCGGTGATTGGTATTCAAGGTCTCGCGCCCTATCTTTTCGAAGTCGATGCTGCGCTGTTTCTTTCCAACAAAGGCGATATGACAGCAAGTATCGAAGGCGAGTTGGACCAGAAAATTACCCAGCGCCTGATTTTGCAACCGCGTGCAGAGGTTAGTCTTGCCGCTCAAGACATTCCCGAACTGGGCGTCGGTGCTGGTCTGGACCGGCTGGAAGTGGGGCTGCGGCTGCGCTACGAATTTGCGCGAGAATTTGCGCCCTATATTGGAATTGATCAGGAGTGGAAGATCGGTGGAAGCCGGGACTTTGCATTAGCAGCGGGTGAAGATCCGTCGGTCACTAACTATGTTGTCGGCATCCGTTTCTGGTTCTAGCAGGATTTCAAGTGGTTCCGTTCGAAGGAAAGTTGGATGAAAAATAACGAGCCGGCTACCCGCCGTTTTGCGTTAACGCTCACCTATATTGTCGTTTTTCTCGGCGCTGTAGTCATTGGCGGCTATTTGATGACCCATCAACACCAGGCCCATATCCCTGGCGTATATCTACTCCTTGGCATCGTGCTGCTGGCATGTATTCCGATGTTTCTGTTTATGCGTGGAGGGCGGAATCAGTCATCAAATAAGAACGAGGAAGAATGAATAGGAAAACTGCTTTCTAATGATTGGGTTTCTAAATCACTGGCCGGCGATTCTGATAGTCGCCATGTTTCCAATTTTAACAATCATATATGGGCGGTTTAGTATGCATGAAAGGGGTGAGTTGGAATGCAAACTTGGCAAAACTGCTGGAATGGCCCTGTGCTTTGTTAAAAGACTCGGAACAATAACCAATGGATAAAACTATGAAAATTTTAAATGCAATCTTGCTCGCTCTCGCACCAGCCAGTGCGCTCGCGGCGCAATCAAGCGACACCCAAATTGATAGCAAGACGACCATAATAGAAGCGGAACCTCAAAATTCAACGCGATCCTCTCCAGAAAATGTTCTAACCGCATACCGGGACGCCATTCAAAAGCTTGATGCTTCAAAGATGAAGCCGCTGTTTTCAGAAGAATCTCAAATATTCGAAAATGGTAAGGCTGAAGGAACATTTCTCCATTATCTGGAACATCATCTGGGTCCCGAATTAGGTCATGTGAAAAGCTTTACTTTCACGCAGCCGACAGTCTCATTAACTCAGGTTGAGAATACCGCTTTTGCAACAGAGACTTATGGCTATGTGATAGTTTTGCAGGATGATCGTAAAATCGAGCGCACCGGCATCGCGACGTCGGTGTTAGTTCGTGAAGGCGACAACTGGAAAATTCTGCGGTACCATTCTTCTTCGCGCGCTCCCAAAAAGGCTCAATAAGACCCGACGTCAAGTTATAGTCTGCGATTTATCGGGGGGATAGATGTCGACCAAGATTCACATAAAAGCGAGTAAACTACATAAATGGCTCGCCCTGATCATCGGCGCACAATTGCTGCTCTGGTTCGTTAGCGGTTCTATCATGAGCATCGTACCTATCGGAACCGTACGGAGCGAACATTTGGTATCACGCGAGGTGGAACCAATCAGAAATATCAGCGGGCTCGTTTCTCCTAGAGCTTTAGGGGCAGAAATCAATGGCCCCATACGCTCCTTGCGCTACCGTATGCTGTCGGGCCAACCTGTTGCCGAAGCAATTGATATGGAGGAAAAGACATATCTTTTTGATGGCCTCACGGGTAATCTACGCGGGCCGATTGGGAAGCAGGAAGCCCTCAATATTGCGGAGAAGGCATGGATCGGCAGACAGCCTGATTTTACGTCAGTTGCCAAGATCAATCAAAATTCCATAGAGTATCGGGGCGCTTTGCCCGCATGGCAAGTGAGCACAATTGATGACGTGAGGATTTTCATTCCCTTGGCTACAGGGGAAATTTCTGCTGTCAGGAGTACTACTTGGCGATTTTACGACTTCTTCTGGTCACTTCACATAATGGACTGGAAAAATCATGAAAACTTCAACAGCTGGTGGCTGATAGCCTTTGCATTCGGCGGTGTCGTAATGTCGATGTCGGGTTTGACACTACTCATCAAACGCTGGCCATTGAAACGCCGACGGAGTAAAAATGTTAGCTAGTGTTTGGATAAACAATCAACTCCAACACGATCAACAAAGCCTTGCCATGTCGCCGTGGCAAAAAATGCAGTGATTCATTCGTATCAAGCCTCAACTTGCAATTGCAAGCATCAGACCTCGACAGCATCGCCAAACCCAACAATCAGAACACCCAAAATCACAAGCAGTGCGAAGAGACAGCCGTGCCATCTGTGCTTTGGAAGGAGAAATGCCATTCGAGCAGCGATTGCTGCCTGCAGAGTGTAATATAGCGCGAAGGCGCGAGACGCATAGCTGATAATCTGAAACACATCCGCGCTCCAGGTTAATACCAAACCTATGATTACGAGCAACACATAGCCATTACGCGAGCTAATCCTGCCTTTTGTCAATTCTGCAATCAGACCGCCAGAACCGCTTGTATCGGCTATGGCGGCGCTGAATTGTGCAGCCAACGCCCCGGCTACCAATATCCAGGGCAATATTGGAGAAACAATTCCCATCACGTCAATGATTGCCGTTTCAGTTAGCCGGAATTCTTCATGCTCAAATGACAATGCGAACAACGTGATATAGATCATGTAAATTGCGGCGGCGACCATTTGGGCAAGCTGCATCGATTTAACCCGAACGGCGGCGCTATATTCGTCGCCTAGATACCGTGAGGTCTCAAACCCTCGGACGGTAATAATCAGCCAAAAGCGAGTGTTATGGCCGCCCAGCCGGTCAATTGGGGTGGATGAAGGACCAGAGTTGAACTGACTGCTTTGGCGTAGCAATAATAGCTGAGGCCCAATAACAAACCTGCGATGATAGCAAGTTTAATTGTGACGGCAGCATATTCCATTTTCTCAAGCGCAGAAAACCCGCGCGTATAACCAACTGCCAAAATGATCACAAAAATGACGGAGGAAAGGAGCTTGGCATTCGCAGCACTGTCGAAAGGCGTTAGACTAAGCCCGAATGCACCAAAGAGATTGAGATAATAGGTAACAGATATCATGAAGGCGAAAGCGAGCGCCCAGGAAGCGCCTATTTCCAGCTTCTCTGCGATAAAATCATGAAAGGAAACCGGGGCGTTTCGGACGGCTATATTGAAGCGGATAGCGCTCCCAAAAAGATAGGCTCCAAGGACCAACGCGCCCATCACAAGAGGGGCTTTGCTTCCGTAAGCATAGACCAAGATGGGGGCGAGAACGAGAAACCCGCTACCGATGATTGAAGCCAGTGGAGTAACCGTTGCCCGCCACAAAGAGGATTGCGAAAAACTTCGAGAAAACTGTAACACGCTAGCTAAGATTATAGCTGCGATGATTACAATATTCAGTATCATATCATCATCCGGATATGCGCAGCATATTTATCAGCAGCAAATTCCGCCCAATGCCAATTCCCTCCACCATCAAATGCTGGATTTTATGTCATGAGCCTTGAGAACTTTTCTTCATTTCTTTCCACTGTCCCCAACGCGGAAAGAACATGGGTACTTTAGCTTGATAGACACGGTAGTCATCGCCAAACTTCCGCAGCATATCGCGCTCTTCCTTACGTGCGAGGAAATAGTAAGCAATCATTATAACCGGGAGCAGGCTGATCGAGAATATGGTAGGCCAATGAATGACCCCTTCGCCGAACAAGGCAATGAAAAGGCCAGTATATTGGGGGTGTCTGACAAACTTGTATAGGCCGGTCGTAACCAGCCGGCTTTCCTGACGGGCAAGATAAACTTCTCGCCAGCCTTTGATGAAAAGCCCTATTCCAAAAAATGCAACGATATAGCCCAAGATCATCGCCGCAAACATTCCAGTTTCGCTGAAGTTGAGCATTGTTGACCAGAAGCTGTAACTTACATAATCTCTGTCCAAGCCAAAAAAGCGGATGGCGAGGTAGACCGTCAGCGGAAATCCATACATTTCGGCATATAGCGCGATAATAAATGCTTGCACCAAACCTGCCCCTGCCCATTCGCGCCAACCTTTTGGAGCAAGATATTTGTAGAATATCCAAGAAACTACAATGACCATAATCACGGCCACTCCCCATCCAAACGTACCCATTTTATTCTCCGTTCCAATAATCAGTATATTAGTCTGTCTAGAAGGCTGCCGAATTAGCGCCTAAAAATAGCCCTGTCCGGTCTGCAGACCCCAAGAAATTACCAGCCCGACAGGCGAGCGCTGCCAAGAGTGAATTTCCGGCGGTATCCAATACAGACGCAGGTTTGCTCATTTCGTTACACTGCCGGTGAACAGTTCGATCTTAATGTCCTGGCGCACGTTGCGGTAAAGTTTGGGATATATTTTCTTCCGCTAGTGTTTACACCGCACTTTAGAGAATCTTCGCGGGTTCGTCCGATCCAACGGCAAACTGTAACGTTTTGACGGCACAACCGTCATTATTCTCGTCAAGCCGCCCAATCGCGGCCTGCTGAAAGGACCACTATGAAAACCATTCTTCTACCCATTATCGGCGATTCAGGGATGGAAGGCCGCCTGCAATCGGCATTGGCCCTCGCGCGCGATCAAAAAGCTCATCTGAGCTGCGCGCAAATATTGCCGCTTCCGTACGTACTATGGGCAGGAGAAGCGTCTGGTATGACCTACGGATTAATGCTGCGTGATGCCGAAGGAGCAGCCAAGGACCGTCGAACAGAAATTGAAGCAAAGCTCTCTAAAGAAGGGGCTTCCTGGGATTGGTATGTTCGCACAGGCGATCTAGTTGGCGAATTGATATTGGCAGCAAGACTGGCTGATATCGTCATCGTTGGTAGCGGACCAGGCGATGATGGAAAGCTGAGCCACGTGGCGGCCGATCTATCCGTTCATATCCCCATTCCGGTCTTAACTATTCCTAATGATGCACCAGTCCTCGATCCCACTGGACCAATGATGATTGCCTGGAATGGGTCGGCAGAGGCTGCCAATGCGCTCCGAAATAGTTTGCCGCTGATTTCCAGAGCCTCAAAAGTTCATCTGGTTACGGTTGATGAGGCTTCCTCCGAGTTTCCCGCAGAAGACGCAGGTATATTTTTATCCCGGCATGGAATTCACGCCGAACTGAGAGACCTTGATACGAAAACTTCGATCGAAGAGACTCTAGAATCTGCAGCCCGCGACATTGAAGCATCATGTATAATTATGGGCGCCTATGGCCATTCGCGAACACGCGAAATGATCTTCGGCGGCGTTACCCGGCATATGCTACAGAATAGTGCGATACCGCTTCTCTTGTCTCATTAGGGAACTTCAAGACCAAAATGTCAGTCAGAAATTGATTTGAATCGAGGATGATGTCCCATCAATAATTTGCCTGATCTTTTGGTTGCTAAATCTATCTTGGAGATGTTGGAAGGCACATCTTATGAAAGTGATATGCAGCGTTATTATTTCGCGAAATTGGATACCCGGTAGGCAATATCCTCGGCTCAGCATGGCAGGCTTTGGATACTATGCTCTATAGCGAGAGCCTTGGTGATGAAGGCGCAACCATGGTTTTCTTGCATGGCATCGCGGGCTCAACGCGTTACTGGAGATCGCGCATAGCCCCATTGACGGTTAATCACCGGCTCTTGTTGGTTGATCTGCTCGGCTATGGAAAATCCCCAAAACCATGGACCAAATATACGGTGGATCGCCATGTCGAAGAACTTTATCAGATTGTACACGGCCAAAAAGCAATCACTATCGTTGGGCATTCATTCGGGGCAATAGTCGCAATCGCCTTTTGCGCCCGGTTTCCTCATTTGGTAAAACGTCTGATCCTGTTCAGTATTCCCTATTTCGGCGATAAAGAAGGTGCCATCAAATATTTTAGCGAAAGCCATCTAGCGGAGCGATATGTTACGACCAACATCGCCTTTGCAGCGCTTGCATGTATGGTGACACGTTGGGTGCTGCGCTGGTTTCTCCCCTACGTGCTGCGTGATATGCCGCCTGAAGTCGTTGAGGACCTGACCCGCCACACATGGCGATCGTACACTTCTTCTTTATGGGACGGCGTATATGGCCATGATCTGTTCGCTGATGCTGACAGACTGGATCCTGAATGCGGCGTCTATTGCTTGCATGGGAGCGCAGACACAACCGCTCCACTTTCGGGAGTTCAAAAATTATTGTCCAATCGTTCGCGCTGGAAATTACGGATTTTAGAAAATGGTGACCATCACCCGTTGTTGCGAAATCCACAATGGTGCCTCAACGAGATCATTCTGGCGATGAAGAACTGATCGAGTCTTTTGCGATTTGAGGTTGATCCGTCCGCCAAACGATGCTGCTGGCACAGGCGGTCCAGAATTTTATGCACCAATAATCTAAAGGAAATTGGCACAAAAACATGCTCAGGTGGATAAGACATACGGCGACACAGATCGAACCTGCCAAATGAGTCAGGAAATTATTGATTCTTTGGCAATTGGTTACGTTCTGGTTGAGTGGATGATCCGAATAATCATGCTGATTGTCGTTCCGCTAAGGCGGTCCCCTGGAGCGGCACGTGGTTGGCTGTTTGTCACCTTTTTCATCCCTATTCCGGCACTGATAATTTATCTACTAATCGGCAGGCCTACCTACCCACGATGGCGGCGGAAGCGTTTTGAAAAAGCTCGGCAATTGTTGGCAAACGCAACTGATGAAATCAGCCATTCTAAGTTCTGTTCTCATCCGATTCTACCCGAAACATATGCTCCCGCTGCCAAATTGGTCCAGAATTTGGGACAGTTTCCAATACTGGGCGGTAATAAGATTGATCTTCTTTCAGATTATGACCGCACCGTTGATCAACTCATATCGGATATCAATGGAGCCAATCATCACGTTCATCTTCTCAGTTATATTTTTGCAAACGACCGCACAGGATCAAAAGTGATTGATGCGCTGACAAGAGCGTCCGAACGGGGTGTCGAATGCAGGGTTCTTATTGATGCCTTGGGTTCACGCCGATGGGCGCGCGCCATTCGCAATCGTCTGATGAGCGCAGGCGTCCAAGTAGCACGGGCGTTGCCGGTGACTTTTTTGCGTCGACGTTCTGCCCGTGCTGATCTGCGTAATCACAGAAAAATTGCGATTATTGATGCGTCTATTGGTTATATTGGTTCTCAAAATATCATTGATGCAGAATATGCACCCGGTTTGTTCAACCGCGAGCTTGTTGTGCATGTCGCAGGCCCCGTAGTGCTTGAAATGCAAGCTGTGTTTGCAGCAGATTGGTATCTTGAAACTGGGCAGGTTCTGGATGACGCGGCATATTTTCCGCATCGTCATGGCAAAGGATCGATAATGGCTCAACTGCTGCCTAGCGGGCCGGATTTTCCCGTTACCGGCGCAGGTCGATTGGTTGTGGCCCTAATATATAGCGCGCGGCGGCGCGTCGTTATCACAACCCCCTATTTCATACCGGACGTTGCCTTGGTAGAAGCACTTGAAACTTCAGTTTTACGAGGAGTTGAAGTCAATCTTATACTCTCTAGGGCTTCGGACAACATCTTGGTGGGCCTTGCTCAGCGCTCATATTATGATCAGATGCTGCGTGCAGGCATAACCATCTATCTATATGGTGACGGCTTGCTTCACGCAAAACACATTATGGTAGACGATCTAATATGTGTTGTTGGCTCTACCAATATTGACATCAGATCATTTCAGTTAAACGCCGAAGCCAGTTTGATAATCTACGATGAAAAACTAGCGAGGATGCTGGCCGCGGAACAAAGCAAAAATATCGCAGCGAGTGAGCGACTAAGTCAGGAAGTCTGGAATCAACGCGCCGTGCCAGTCAAACTAGTCCAAAATATTGCGCGACTTGTCAGTCCGTTGCTGTGACGGTTTTGGATGCTTTATATTCTGCCAGCCTTTTAGCCATCCGCTCTTCAATATCTCCGCCCCAATCGGCTTCGAGTTTTAGCAGGGCATCCATTGCTATTTCTTGCTCGTATAAGAACGTCATGACATCGCGCGCAATCGGATAGGCGGATCCCGAGCCGCCGCCATGTTCCACAACGACAGATATTGCATATCGGGGATTTTCGACGGGCGCGAAAGCAACAAAAAGTCCGTGATCGCGGAATTTCCAAGGCAGGCTAGCGTTGGACCGAACGCCCCCTGCCCGTTCTGCCATCGTTATACGCCTTACTTGTGCGGTTCCCGTTTTACCGCCCATCTTCACATCCGGGATAGGCAGCGCGGCGCGGCGCGCTGTGCCTATTTCGCTAACCACATCTCCCATCGCGCTGCGAACAAAAGCAAGATGTTCTGTCGAAATTTCAAGACTTTGAGGTAGCCGCTTGTTCTTGTTGGGTAACAATGAAGGAACGATATTGCGCCCAGAAGCAATTCTGGCGGCCATGATCGCCAGTTGCAGCGGATTGGCAAGCATATACCCCTGACCGATCGTCGTATTGACCGTATCATAGGCTTGCCATTTTCGATTATATTTGCGCTCCTTCCATTGTGCATCAGGTACCGTGCCATAGCTTTGCGATGAGACTGGCAGATCATATTTTAGACCCAGCCCCAGTGTTTTTGCCATCGCCGCTATGGGCTCGATTCCCACTCTAAGAGCCATTTGGTAGAAATAGATATCACAGCTTTGATATATGGCTTTGGCCATGTTGACGGTCCCGTGCCCGCCTCGTTTCCAGCAATGGAAGAAGCTATTGCCAACTTTCAAGCGACCAGTGCAGAAAATCGTTTCATCTGCTCTCACCCCTTCCTTTAGGAGCGCCAATGCGACCATTGGCTTGATTGTTGATCCAGGCGGATAAAGACCGCGAAGGGACTTGTCCCGAAGAGGCACATGATCATCGCCGGACAACATCTGCCATTCATTCTGACTAATACCATCCGAGAAGGTATTGGGATCGAACGAGGGCATAGACGTGATCGTCAAAATCTCCCCCGTTTGGCTATCCAGAACAACAACCGAACCGGATTCCTCGCCCAATCTTCGTGCAGCATAACGCTGGCCATCAATATCTAACGTCAGCTGAATGGACTTGCCTGGGATATCAGGGCGCGCTTCCAGTTCGCGTACAATCTTTCCTCTTGCCGTAACTTCTACCCGCTTAGCTCCTGGTTTTCCCTGCAGCGCTGCCTCAAATTTCTTTTCTAGCCCATCCTTGCCAATTTTGTACCCCGGCGTGACCAGAATAGGTGAAGGATCTTGTTCATATTCTTCAGCCGATGGCGTGCCAACATAGCCGACAAGATGCCCGACGGCCGCTCCAGGTGGATAATTTCTTGAAAAGCCGCGACTAGCTGAAACTCCGGGTAAGTCTGGCAAGCGGACAGTCACTGCAGCGAAGCTGTCCAAATCAAGACCTGAGGCAATATGAATTGGCTGAAAATTATTTGTCTTTGCCAATTGAGTGTTTATTCGCCTGACCTCTTCGGTATCCAGCCTCAACAATTTGCTAAGCGTTGCGATCGTCGTTTCCTTGTCCTTCACGCGACTGGGATTTAAATCGACACGAAAATCGGCTTTATTGTTTGCGATAGGCTTTTCGTTGCGATCTAAAAGCCAACCTCTGCGCGGCGGTATGAGCGTAAAATTTACACGGTTGCTCTCTGACAGTAATTTGAAACGGCTATTTTCGACAACGGAGATATAGCCCATGCGGGCTAGGAGAATGGCGCCTATGCCTAATGAGGCACCGCCCAGTAGAGTAGCGCGCCGCGAAAATGTGAGCGATTGAACGCTCCCTGTCATTGTTTTGGTATTTTTCATACTAGCAGTCGCCAATAACCGGGTTTCAGGCAGAAAAAATAGTTCTGAAAAGCAGCGCTCCAACCCAGCACCCTGGATGAATGGCCAGTTATGTCTGTCATGTTATCGATCGTTTCTGGGCTGATCCCAGCATGAAGCTCATTGAAACACCTACTATAGTTAGAGCAATCCCAATCCATTGGAGAAAAGCGATACGCTCTCCGAAAAATACAACTCCCAGTGCCAAGCCAAAAATCGGGATGAAAAAGCTGAAACTATTGGCTTGGTTTAAGGACGTCTTTTCGAGGATAGAAAACCACATCCAGTAGACCAACGAAGTACCAAAAACACTGAGAATTCCGAGTATCGATATGAATTGGTATGACCATTTTACAGCTGTTGGATCTTCAAAAACCAATGCTGCGATAGCAAGGGGAATACTGCCGATAAGAAGCTGCAGACCCATCGCCATCAATGCATCGACTGACCCAGCTAGTTTTTTAATCCAGACATTGCTAATCGTAATGCCCAGGGCAGCGAGAATAATATAGGCTACGCCAATCGCATAGCTATTATTCTCGCTGGAAAGATATCCTGGCAACGCTATGAATATAATTCCGCTAAAACCCAACAACATGCCCAACACGCCTAGACGCGTCAGTCGCTCCTTCAATATAAAGACTGCGAGAATTGCAGCTAGTAAAGGCTGTGCATTTGAAATTACCGTCGCAATACCCGGAGAGACAAATTCCGCTGCGTGAAACATCCCCAAAAAGCCGAAACTGGTTGCTCCAATCCCCACTATGGCGATGATTTTCCAGTCATTCCAATTTTGTGGCAATGGCTGCCGCAAAGCGAACGCTAGTATAATCAAAACCAAACCGGACAGGATCGCGCGAAAGGCAGCAAATGTAAGATGCGGGGCAAATTCTATACCCCAGGATATGAAGGGAAAGCATATTGCCCAAAGAAGCATCACTATTATGATCTGCAAAACAATGGATATGCTCACGATGGAACTCGCGTCCAAGGAAAAATCCGCAACGTGTTTTGGCAGAAATTTATCCCATCCGGACCATTGAGTGCCATCACGACGCAATGATTTTATTTTGCAGATATATCTCATCAAACGGAAAGACTATTTCAGCGTCAGGTTGCTCAGCGTGCTTATCCTTGTCCGGGCAATCAACGAGCGACATCAGGTGGCCAATAATATTCAATCGTGCCGTTTTTTTATCATCCGCTTTGACCACGAACCATGGTGATATTTCAGTATGGGTCCGGCGGAACATCGCATCGCGCGCTTCGCTATAATCGTCCCAATGTTCAATGGCGACTTCATCTATTGGGCTAATTTTCCACTGCTTTAAAGGATCTACCCGACGATCACGCAGGCGCCGTTCCTGCTCGTCTTTTGAGATATCTAGATAATATTTGTAGATTTGCATCCCGGACCCGATCAGCATCTGCTCAAAAGGAACTACTGATTTCATAAAATTCTCATATTCCGTTTCGCTGCAAAAGCCCATGACGCGTTCGACGCCGGCCCGGTTGTACCAACTTCGATTCATCAAAACCATTTCCTGGCTCGATGGAAGATGAGCTACATATCTCTCGAAATACCAGGAACGAAGTTCTCTGTCCGAAGGCTTGCCCAATGCCACAACGCGCGTTTCACGCGGACTCAAATGCTCGGTTATCCGTTTAATCACGCCGTCCTTGCCTGCCGCATCCCGACCTTCAAAAATAATCAAAATCTGGAGATCATTTTTGATCAGATGTCGTTGCAACTTGACCAATTCCAACTGCAGGCGTTGCAAAGCGGCCTTATAGTTTTCTTTGCCGATCCCTTTGGTCTTTTTTTCCTTTTTACTCATCTTGTCACCTTTCCAAAAATCATCTCAATTTGCACAGAAATGGTCACGCTGTTTTTACGATTATGTTGTGCAGAATATCGCCGGCATGGGCGAAATGGTCGGATGCGTTTGACAAATGGCGATAGATTTCCCGCCGCTTCAAAACTTCCATTACATAGGCCAAACCGCTAGCCACTGCCCTGCAATCGGCCTCCTCCAAAGGATCCAATAGATGCAAAAACTCATCTTGATTGCTGGATTGTTCTGCCCGGGGTTTGGCGGAATAGTATTTTGCATCGAACAACTGAGAAAGCGCGTTGCGATATAGTTTTTCAACCTGTCTTTCCACTTTTTGAACGGCCGCAGCGCTTTGTTCGGCCAAGCTAGGGTCCTTTTTCAAAGTGGCGAAACCGCTTTGAAGCTTTTGCGCACTGGATTGAAGAAGCTTCGCCATTTCGAGCATTTGGGCATCGGGTTCGATCCCAAGAATCTCCATTTCCCGCACGGTCGTCTTGGCATAATTTAAACCCTCATCGATCGAGGTGATCGCCCGATAAATGTCCTCGCGATCAAACGGCGTTGAAAAAGAGCGGTTAAGGGTATCTATGTTTCTTATTTTCAAAATATCCCCTTCGTGCTCCAGTCTCCGCACATCATTGGCTCGTTTCTGCTCTCCTGTTTGCATATAGGCGGCCAGCATTTCCATTGCCTGCACAACGACATCACATTGATCATTAAGCATTGAATAGAAGTCCGGCGTTCGCGGGAACACGGAGTTTATAATTTTCGAGAGGCGCGAAATCCGTTTTGTTTTTGTGCTTTCAGTTTCAGATTGCATAGCCTGTCCAATCGTTGCTGGCTTGACTAAGCCAAGTTGCCCCGTCTCGTGGCTTTTTCGTTGTTGGCGGAAAGCCGTGCCCTGGTCGCGTATATAGCTGGCATTCGGCCAGCTTTACCCGATATTGCCAACGGCATGCCTTATTCGGTTCAGATATAAACATTGATCAGAACTCCTGCCGAGATACCAAATACCAAAGCCAGATAACCGGTTAAAATGGGGCGTCGTAGTTTCTTGTCGGCAAACACAAAAACTATCCCAAGTTTGAAAATAAGGTTGGCGAAGAAGGCCAATATGATTGCGTAAACGGCAATATTGGGATCAAGAATATTATCCGACACGAGTTTCAGGTTTGAAACTGTTATGGCGTCAATATCGGTCAATCCTGATAGGAAGGACACTAGGAAAACACCGGCTTCTGCAAAGACATCATTCATCCAGGCGACAAGAAATAATATCCCGGCAAAGCTAAGTGCAAAGATCCCCGCGCTCACGATTTCCGCTGGATTTCGTGTTGATACTGCCGGTAAGGGCTCCTTTGAATCTTCAATCCTGCGATACGACCA
This sequence comes from Parasphingorhabdus sp. NYA22, assembly GCF_976973735.1. Lineage (NCBI taxonomy): Bacteria > Pseudomonadati > Pseudomonadota > Alphaproteobacteria > Sphingomonadales > Sphingorhabdaceae > Parasphingorhabdus > Parasphingorhabdus sp. NYA22. Next base: position 2,560,533 of record NZ_OZ333477.1, read on the forward strand.
CAAAACGAACAGACTGCCCGCCACCCCGCCCCCTATCAGCCATGGCAGCATGAGAGGCATCAGCATAAACTCCAGTAAGCCCACGATAATTCCAATGCGAACGAGCTGAACCAGGTGGGACAATAATATAATGGTTGCTGCAATGTTGGAGAACCCGGCCTGTTCCTTGCTATATTTAGCATAGACAAGGGTCGTTGCCGTCGTTGAAGCCATGCCTCCCAAAATCCCGGCAATTGCGATGCCCGACTTATGCCCAAATATTTTAAGTGCGAGATAACCCAATAAGCTAAGCCCGCTAATGAGGACCACCAGCCAACCGATTTGATAGGGGTTAAATACCTCGTAAGGGCCGTAATTGTTGTTCGGTAATATTGGCAATAAGATAACCGCGATCGCTGCGAATTGGAAAAACGATATTATTTCCTGTTTGGTCAACCTTTGCGGTACCTCTCGCAATTCTTTACGGAAATAGAGCAACGCAGTCATTGTCACAGCAATCGCGGCGGGCAACAACGGATGGCCAATCCATAAAATATAACCCAGTATAAAGGTAATTAGCGCAGCGATTACCGTCGTGGTATCTGGCTCTTCAGACCGGGATTTTATTTGGGCGATCATCAGACAGGCGGCGACAAGCATCAAAAGCGTCCAGGCGCCAATCTGAGAATCAGTTTGCGCCCAGATATAGCCGCCCAGCGAACCAGCAAGTGCGATTAATGTGAAAGTCCGTAGCCCTGCGATGGAATTTTCATGGCGCTGTCTCTCCAATCCGACCAAAAAGCCAAGGGCCAGGCTTTGGCCAAAGAGCATCAGATGAGAAATTTGAGGGGCATCGTTAATCATCTTTGACTAATTTCCCAAAAGCCCCGTTGAGAAACACAGATGTGCTGTCTTAGACGCGAGCTTTGCCAGAAGTCCATTGGGCCAATCGCGCAAAATGCTACTTTTCCGGATTTGGGAGCCTGCCATATATGGTTTTCCATCAAAAAAACTTTCCAGCCAATTGGATCAATCCGTAAATGGCAATGGAAACGCTCGCAGCGCCAGGTATCGTGATCAACCATGTCCCGAAGATATGCTTTGCAGTGCCCCAGTGAACTGACTTCGGCCGCTCTGATGTGCCAACGCCCATAATTGCAGTGCTGACCACCTGGGTGGTGGAAACAGGCGCTCCGAGAGCAGATGCCGCCAAAATCACGCCAGCTGACGTCAATTGTGCATCCAACGCGTGGATTGGCCGAACTTTGTAGATCCCGAAACCCAGCGTACGCACAATGCGCCAACCGCCTGTCAGCGTGCCTATTGTGATCGCTGTTGCGCTCGCCAAAATAACCCAAAACGGCACATAGAACTGCCCGCTGACGCCGCCCAGGACCAGGATCATGGCAATCACACCCATGCCTTTCTGGGCATCATTTGTTCCATGAGAAAAGGCCAGAGCCGCCGTTGTCAGCCATTGAAAGGCGCGAAGATATTTATTGGCCGATGGCTTAGCGGCCCGCAAGGCGAAGACCATGATGCGGTGTAATAGGCCGCCCAGGAAAAACCCCAGAATGGGTGAAAGAAACAAAGCTCCCACTATCTTGGCGACACCCTTGAGATGAAAGCCGTCAGTTAGCTCAAAACCCCAGACGACATGGCCTGGACCCGCAGCGACAATTACCACCCCTACGAGACCTCCCACAAGAGCTTGGGAAGAGGAGACGGGAAGTCCAAACCACCAGGTTAGAAAATTCCAGATAATCGCACCGCCCAGACCTGATAGTATGACAGTCAGTGAAATAATATTCCCAAGATCGGAAACATCAACAAAGCTGCCTATCGTATTGGCCACCGCAGTTCCTCCAATGATCGGACCAAGAAAAGTGAACGAGGACACTAGAATAATTGCCTGTATTGGCGTCATTGCATGCGAGGCAATTGCCGTAGCCAACATGTTGGCAGCGTCTTGCATTCCGTTAGAATAATCAAACAACAGAGCAATGAAGACGCCCAAAATGACAAGGACCATCACACCGCTCATAGCGGAGCCTCATTTTGATATCGTTTGAACCGGCCTGCCCTCGCGTTCCGATTCTGCATCGGTATCATTTTCTATCCCAGAAAGCTTTGGTATCGAGGAACCGGTTTACATCCTTGAAGAGCTTTTTTTCGGTAAATTTAGCTTCGCGTTGGTGCCATCCGATGACAATGCCAGCGGTATAAAACCATGCTGGCGTGGCAGCATTGGGTTCCGCACTCAGCATTTTCTCGACGAGCAGTTCCGCAGCCAGGACATCATTCAAATAACCCATCCGACTTTGAATGGGACTAAGCGTTTTCTGAAATTTCAGAACTTGCTTATCTGGATAAATATTAGCAGAAAAATCAATGGTATAACGCAGTTTCTTCATAACTAATCTTAGATTATGCCGCTCTTCCTCAGACATTTTCTTAAGCTTTTGACAGTTTTTGCGCACAATTCTATTCTGCTTCTTCAGTTGCTTTACGCAAAATTTTCTCGCCGCCGCTGACAGGTCCATTGCTTTTGGAGAGGGTGCGCTATCCCGCCAGATGTCGCTATAAAGCCATGTACTAAGCCCTAGAATAAACTCCGTATAGCGCGCGGAATTGATTGCGCTGCGGGCTTGTTTGCGATGAAGAACTCTTTCATTCTCGACAGCCGACAAAAGCAGTTCAAATCCGATGGCCGGTCTGGGAATTTTGGCGACCGGTGCTACAAATTCATCGATGAAAACATCCCAGCTGCGCGCTGCCGATAGCTCATCCCTAAGCCATTTTGCTTCGGTCATGATCCAATCATATTTTTCTGGCGCAATATTGGACTGAAAAATCTCCAAGCCTGCATGCAAACGCCGCAAGGCAACCCGCATTTGATGGATGCCCTCGGCATCGTCCAGCAGAACCGACGCTTCATTGGCTTGCAGATAGCTGATTGTCTGCTGAAGATTGTCGACAAACGCCTGTTCTCCAGTGAAGCTTTTCAACAGCTTAAACTGCTGCCATTTTTGAGCGCGTGGCTCTTCCTTGGACAACAATGAATAGCCACGCGCTGCTTTGCTCACAGTGCTGGTCCGGAACGGGACTGTCTGATTAATAGTTGCCGCAAGTTCAAATATGCGAGCGGCTGAACCGCTTAAAAGTTCGAGCTCGAATTCACAAATTGGCTGGGCTGCTTCGCCTGCGGTGACTTCGCCGACATCGATGTCGAGCGACACTGTCGTACCATCTTCAAATTTGAGTTTACGGGACTGCCGCCTAACAACGGATTGGAAAACAGCTTGTAGATTGTCATCGGCCAATCGTTTTAACTTGGTCCGGATTTTCTTATTTTCAAGAAGATCAATTTGTGGGATTTGATCCGGCAATTCAGCCTCCCATTCTGTTCTCCCCATGATGGCGCCCAGAGGTTCGCTCTGCCGTTTCAGGCACTGGGTATAAGTCTTGCCGATTTTGCGAACACGCAATGAATAGCCGTGCTTGTGCAGAGCATGATCGGGCGTATCAAAATATGTCGTTGTCAGAACGCGAGAAACTGCCTTATTGACTGCCAGATCGGTAATGGCACAAAGACTTTTTAACTGCTCCAGCTGTTCGGCCTTGAAAACCCCTTTTAATTCCATTTCATTGTTCATTGACACTGGTTCTTTCCTTTGCGGTAAAGAGGTTCTTCGGGATTCCGCGGTCGCTAGTTAAATTGCAGGCCAACGCAACTAATGCTTGGGTTACTCCGCCCAGTCAGAGTCAGGCAGCTTGATGTTCTCGGTGACGGTTAATCTCATGACGGACTATCGTCGGTTCACGCTGAGCGCAGGATTGTGCACGATCAATCCGTGATAATACTGTGCGCAATTCATCCGCTTCGGCAGTGTCTTGCTGGCCATGCGCTTCCAGCCTGGCAAGCTTCTGCCGGAATATTGGGGCGTACATCGTGATAATCTCTTTGTCTGCATTATCATTTTCGGCATCGTTCATCTGAAATTCTCCAAAATTTCCCTATGTGACTGGATACATGGTGATGGCTCAAACCGCCGGCGTTCCTAAACATCGGGAACGGTTCGATTGGGTTCAATTATAATGACGTGGCAAATGATGATTTGTTACACTTATGTTAAATGTGCCTCCAAGCCTTCCTACCAAACTCCCGGATCATGCAGCACGCCTTGAATATCCGTCCTGCGGTTGCGAATGTACGAGATAGTCGCGTGTAAGCGGGACAGCGTCCTGCTTTTTAGCTAATTGAACCTGAAAAACCACATGGCCATTTTGCCTGAATGCGAGCTCGCTGACGACCAGATAAAAACGCCACATCCGGCAGAATCGTTCATCATAGATTTTTTTAACTTCATCAATTTTTTGTTCGAATCTGTCGCGCCATGCTTTCAGTGTATCGGCATAATGGAGCCGTAAAACTTCGACATCTGTAACATATAGACCTGAGCGTTCAGCAGCGGCCATTACTTCGGAAAGAGCCGGAGAATATCCTCCAGGGAATATATATTTAGCAATCCATGGATTTGTCGCACCAGGACCATCGGCTCGGCCAATAAAATGGAGCAGCGCGATACCATCCTCCGCAAGACTGCCATGTAACTTGGAAAAAAACTCCGAATAGTGGGGTATGCCAACATGCTCGAACATACCGACCGACACTATGCGATCAAAGGTTTCGGTGACTTCTCGATAATCTTGCAAACGAAATTCTGCGCGGGCACTTGTCTGCAATTTTCCTGCCCTCTCAAGGGCAACATTATGTTGCTCACATGACAGCGTAACCCCGGTTACATGCGCCCCGTGCTCTTTGGCCAGGTGAAGGCCCAATCCGCCCCAACCGCACCCTATATCCAACACATGATGACCCGGCTCTAGCATTAGCTTGGCAGCAATATGGTTTTTCTTGTTTTCCTGTGCGGTTTCCAGGCTGTCATCGGGTCCGGTGAAATATGCGCAGGAATATTGCATGTCATCGTCCAGAAAGAGCCGATAAAAATCTTTCGAAAGATCATAATGATGGGCCACATTGTTGCGGGCGATGGTCAATGGATTATGTTGCGCGAAATATCGATGAAATTGCCGATAAAGGGTAACTTTGCGAGAAAACCAGCTTGGGCGTTGCAATGCTTGGTTGTTGATCAACAACTCCAGCAATCCATAAATATCGTCATTTGCTACGGTCAGCGAACCGTCCATATAGGCCTCGCCCAAAATAAGCTCGGGGTTGAGGAATAGCTTTCTGGGCAGACTGCGTGAATGTATTTTGATACTTATTGGATTTTTGCAGTCTGGGCCATATTGCTGTTCCTTTCCGTTTGGAAAGATTACACGCAGGGCACCGGTTTTTATAAAACCGGAAAGAAATTTTGATAGAAGATATGTCCACATTTTCTGTCCTCACTATCTGTCTGTAATCGCAAGTCAGGGCTTTTTGGCCCGTTTTAAATCTCTTGCGTCAATGTGAGGGACGTCAACGAAGCGGGTTTGTTACAGTTTGACAACGACCAGATAATCCGGTCCACTGAGCATTGTGGACAAGACGATATACAGGCGTGAAGCGACCAAGCGCTGCTTGCCGGGAGTGAATATGGCATCTGAAGACAAAGAATCGGGAGAGGATTATTCTGTGCATAAGGTCATGGCTGAGGTGCAATCGGAGTTCCTTCGGTTTTTGGTCTATAAGCTTGGAAATAGAGACGAAGCAGCGGACGTGCTGCAGAATTTTTATGTCAGAGTTCTGGATCGCATTGATGATTTACGAGACAGCGAAAAATTAAGAGGGTGGATGCGCAAAGTACTCCATACAACCTTGATCGACCACTATCGTGCTCAGGGCAAACGACGCGTCATTGAAAAGGAATATGCAAACTTTGAGAAGCTGATGGATAGCGAAGAAGCGGAACATGAATTAGATCGCATGATTTGCATTTGTCTATATCAGCTCCTACCGACCTTGAAATCCGATTATGCCGATATTCTCTGGCGTGTTGATATCGTTGGCGAAGCGCGCGAGAGTGTATCCGCCGCCTTGGACATCAGCGAAAGTAATCTGCGGGTACGCCTGCACCGCGCGCGTCAAGCGCTGCGCGATCGATTGAAAGAAACATGTGAAACCTGTCCTGTGCATGGATTTCTCAATTGCGATTGTTCGCACGCAACCCACGCCGTTCCCTTGGATTGAGCTAAACTATCTTACGACTGTAACGAAGCTCATCCCAGTCCGTCTATCTTTCTGTCGGTTCGAGGATCGCTGTTGGGCGCTATCTGCCCAACCATGGTCTTTCGTGAAAATATGCTGTCATTTGGACATGAACCGCCAAAAAGATGAAAAATCAAAGAGGGATACATATGCGGACCGCTGTAATTGAAGTATCGGGGTTGATTTCACCGTTAAGTTCACAGGGCGTTGAAAAACAGCTTTCCAAGTTAAGGGGAATAGAAAAAGCATCCGTAAACTATGCCAGCGGCAGCGCCACCGTAACTTTCGATGAAAAAGAAATAGGGCTGGTAGAAATCGAAACAAAAATTGCCGAATGCGGCTATCACTGCGGCGGAGAACTGTTGCCAAAGCATCTATGCGAAAAAGAACAACCAAAGACCGGCTCTGCTGATCATACGAAACACAACGGTCATGGTAAAAAAGCCGCTGAGCTGAGCGAAGATGACAAGCAGGCCGCAACCGATCATACCGCTCATGAAATGGGTCATGGCGGCGGTATGGATATGGCCGACATGGTAAAAGACATGCGCAATCGCTTCTGGATTGCGCTGATATTTGCTATTCCCATTTTCATTTATTCGCCAATGGGCGGACTGTTTACACCGCCAGCTCCTCCACTCGGGCTGCGCCTGGATCTTTGGTTATTTTTCCTTGGCAGCGCAGCGATAGTTTATCCGAGCTGGCCGTTCTTTATCGCCGCCTGGCGCGCGCTTCGTAACGGTGTGCTTAATATGGCGGTGCTCGTCGTCTTGTCTGTCGGCACCGGATATTTTTTCAGCGTCGGATCAACATTCTTTTTCCCTGGGGTTCAGTTTTTTGAGGCTGTAGCGGTGCTTTTAGTATTCATTTTGCTGGGACACTGGCTCGAGATGCGCGCACGCGCGGGCGCGTCCAACGCTATTCGCTCGCTTATGGACCTCGCGCCGCCGAAAGCTACTGTATTGCGTGAAGGCAAGGAAATTGAAATATCAACTGCCGAAGTGCTCAAAGATGATGTGGTAGTCATTCGGCCAGGCAATAAAATTCCGGTAGATGGAGAAATTCTGGAGGGCGAAACGCTCGTCGATGAATCAATGTTGACCGGCGAATCCATGCCCGTCAACAAGAAGCCGGGAGACAATGTCTTTGGCGCAACGATCAACAAAAGCGGTAGCTTTCAATATCGCGCGACCAAGGTTGGCGCCGATACCGCGCTGGCGCAAATCGTCAAACTGGTTCAGGAAGCCCAAAATTCAAAGGCCCCATCCCAGCTGCTAGCCGACAAAGCCTCCCAGTGGCTGGTCCTGATCGCTGTTGTTATCGGTCTTGCAACCTTTGCCGTCTGGTTTTGGTGGCTCGGGCAACCTCTTTTGTTCGCTTTGACATTGACCATTACTGTCTTTGTAATCGCCTGCCCTGACGCTCTTGGTCTCGCAACGCCCATGGCCGTTATGGTTGGCACAGGGCTCGGTGCGATGAACGGTATTCTTTTCAAAAATGCCAGTGCCCTCGAGGACGCCACAAAACTCGATATTATCGTCTTTGATAAAACCGGAACATTGACAATGGGTGCTCCCGAAGTGGTCGAGGTTGTTACATCTTCTGAAGTGTCCATCGATGAGGTGCTTGCGATGGCGGCAACCGTCGAGCAAGGTTCTGATCATCCCTTGGCACAGGCCATAACAAAGCGCGCTGGTGATCTGCCAAAGCAAAAATTGGCAGCGTTTGAAAATATCGAAGGTAAAGGCGCGCGCGCCGAGCTTGATGGCGAAGAAGTACTCCTTGGCAATAGAAGGCTTATGGATGAACGTGAAGTTTCGATGAGCGAACTCAAAGCCGAAGCGGCGCGACTGCAAGGAGCGGGCCAGACCGTTGTTCACATTGCCAAAGGCGGCAAGCTTACTGGCCTCATTGCAATTTCCGACGCGCCGCGTCCAACGGCCGCTGCTATGGTCAAAATGCTACGCAAACGCGGCGTGGAGGTCGCCATGCTAACCGGCGATAACCAGGCGACGGCCGAACGTATTGCTTCCGGCCTTGGCATTACGACCGTTCTGGCTGATGTTTTGCCGGGACAAAAGGCCGAAAAGGTTAAAGAACTGCAGGATCAGGGCAAAAGAGTAGGTATGGTCGGTGACGGCGTCAATGACGCTCCTGCCCTTACCCAGGCCGACGTCGGATTCGCCATTGGAGCTGGTACAGACGTCGCAATCGAAAGCGCCGATGTGGTACTCATGAAAAGTGACCCTTATGATGTTCTGGGTGCGATCGAATTATCGCGCGCAACATTGCGAAAAATGCATCAGAATCTATTCTGGGCCGTTGCCTATAATGTGATCGCTTTTCCGATGGCCGCCGGCGTTCTTTATCCTTTCATCATAAGTCCCGAGGTTGCAGCGCTCGCCATGTCAGGCAGTTCGGCCTTGGTTGCCATCAATGCACTATTACTGAAACGGATCCGTCTGGAAGGTATCCATGCAGCACCGGTGCACGCATAGGTCGATGGATCCCAAGCTAGGCTCCAAAGGAGAAACTCAATAGCATGGCTGGGGATCTTCCATCGAATGGCTTGATATCCCGAAGCGAGCCGATTGCTATTGTCGGTGCCGGCCCGGCAGGTCTGGCTTGTGCCATTCTGCTCGCGCGGGCCGGGCGCAAAGTGATAGTGCGTGAATGGCATAAGACGGTCGGCAGCAGGTTTCACGGCGATTACCAAGGTCTTGAAAACTGGAGCGGCAAGCGCGATGTGCTGGACGAACTAAACGAAGCAGGGATCCAAACAAGTTTCAGCGCCCACCCCGTCTTTCAAGGGACAGCTTATGATTATCGCGGTAAAGATTACCCGATAATCGGTGATCGTCCGCTATACTATCTCGTACAGCGCGGAGGTCAGAAGGACAGCCTTGAGCAAGGATTGCTCGATCAGGCTGTTTCAGTCGGCGTCGACATTCGTTTTGGTGAGCGCGCAACAAGTATCGAAGGGCCCGCTGTCTCCGCAATCGGACCCCGCTCAGCCGATGCAATTGCAGCAGGCTATATATTCGAAACCGATCAGGCCGACAGCAATCATATTGTTTTTGATAACAAGCTTGCCCCGCATGGCTATGCCTATTTGCTGGTCCACAATGGCCGGGGTACGCTAGCAAGCTGCATGTTCAGCGGCTTTAAAAATCAAGCGGTGCACGTGGCGCGCTCTGTAAAGTTTTTCGAAGAAAAAACCGGACTGAAAATGAACTCTCCGCGCGCGTTCGGTGGATTTGGAAATTTCCGTATCCCCAACACGGCAATGCAAGGCGGCCATCCGCTGATTGGCGAACAAGCTGGCTTTCAGGATATGCTTGCAGGCTTTGGAATGCGGTATGCCTTGCGCTCGGGCATTTTGGCGGCCCAGAGCTTGATTGATGGCACTGATTACACCCGTTTGTGGCGCGCGCAGCTCCTGCCACTATTGAAAATCGGCATTAGCAACCGTTTCCTGTACAATGCCGCGGGTGACCGCGGGGCACGATTGGCGCTGCGGAACATTAGCCATTCAAATGCATCTGCAAGGTTGCATCGTCTGTATCAACCCTCTCTTCTTACGAAAATCATATTCCCGCTTGCACGGCGGCAATTTCGCCGCCCACTTCATGATCCAAGCTGTGATCATATTGCATGCCAATGTGTCTGGTGTGAGCATGGAGTAGGTCACGCCGACTAGATATTCTGACGGACGAGCACAAATATCAAGCGCCACGGCTGTCCAAAGTTGGCGAATTTGAGTTGTCGACTGTAACGCAACGCGTTTTCTAACGTCTATTCCCATGAGCAATCTATGAGCGTCGGATTTTTTAGGAATGCCGCGCCCGTGCGATTATGAAAACGGAGGTATCATATCATGCAACACCAACACAAGTCATCCGCGTCACAGCCATCCAACTCCCGCGCCAAATTTGTATTTTATGGGTTTTTGGCAATAGCGGCCTTTGCTCTATATTTTGAGCATCAAGCCCATATCCCAGGCGACTATCTGCTGCTTGGCGGCCTGCTGCTTGTTTGCGTTGTCATGCATAGTTTCATGCATGGTGGGCATGGCGGGCATGGCGGGCATGGCGGGCATGGTGCCAAGCGCGGCGATCCTGATCAAGGATCTATCCCTGACAAGGTGGGGGAATGATAATGGATATGTCTGCCTACGGGCTATGGTTTCTGGTCGTCTTCAACTCGGCCATCTTCATCATCTTTGCGTTTAGTTTTTTCAAACCTCGGACAAAGCGAGATTGGCGCTCTTTTGGGGCCTTTAGCGCATTCATTGTCGCTCTTTTTACAGAAATGTACGGCTTTCCATTGACCATTTACTTCCTCGCAGGCTGGTTGCAATCCAACTATCCCAATATCGACTGGTTTGCGCATGATAGCGGTCATTTGCTGGAAATGATTTTTGGATGGGAGGCTAATCCTCATTTTGGGCCTTTCCATCTGCTAAGTTTCATCTTCATCGGCGGCGGATTCTATTTGCTCTCCGTAGCTTGGCGCGTTCTTTACAAAGCGCAGCATAGCGGCGAACTGGCACAAACAGGCCCCTACGCGCGGATAAGACATCCACAATATGTCGGTTTTGTGATGATCATGATTGGATTTCTATTCCAGTGGCCAACCCTGCTGACGCTGGCAATGTTTCCCATATTGCTGATCATGTACTGGCGGCTCGCACTTAAAGAAGAACGCGAAGTCGAAGCGCAACTGGGAGATGTTTATCGCAGCTATGCAGCTAAGGTCCCTCGCTTTATTCCGCGATGGGGCAGTAAATCGGCGACAGTTCCCATCGGTCAGGATGGATCATGAACCGAGTTGGCAAAGTCGCAATAGCGGCACATCGTAATGCTGGGAATAGTCCGAAGAGGCCGTGATGGAGACCATCGCCGGAAAAGAGATCGATTTAGATTCCGCCGGTATCAGGCGGAGAGACTTCATCCATATCGCGCCAGTTTCTTTTGCAGCAGTGGGGGTTGCCGCATCGGCCATACCTCTTGTTGACAGTATGAACCCGTCGGCAGACATATTGGCGGTTTCCTCGATTGAAGTTGATCTTTCGTCAATCGAACCTGGGCAGCGAGTAACGGTCAGCTGGCGTAATCAGCCAGTATTTATCGTCCGGCGCAGGGCAATCGATATTGCCCGAACGCAAGCAGATGACGCCAATCCAGGCTTGATCGATCCCTTGAGCGATAGCGCGCGGGTTCAGAAATCCGAGTGGCTGATTATGATAGGTGTTTGCACCCATCTCGGCTGTATCCCTCTTGGTCAAAAAGAGGGGGACGCTCGGGGGAAATATGGAGGTTGGTTTTGTCCTTGCCACGGGTCGCTCTACGATCTGTCCGGGCGCGTTCGCCGCGGCCCTGCGCCGCGAAATCTCGATATTCCGCCTTATGTTTTCTTAAGCGATACGAAAATCCGCATCGGATAAAAAACCTTGCGGCCTGACTTCGACGCGAACCAAATATATGTTCAAAATTTGGCGCAGATCAAATTCTCACTGGAGTTAAACACGGTAGACCAATGATAACGAGAAACCGCATATATGCGCTAATAGCTCTTTTGATCCTAATCGCGGTTGGGACTTATGCTTACTATATACTCCGAGACGATCACCAGACTGATGGGCATATTGTTCTATATGGCAATGTCGATGTCCGCCAAGTTAACCTGGCATTCAAAGTTCCCGGCAGGCTTCGTGCAGTCAATGTCGAAGAAGGCGACACTGTTAAGGCCGGAAAGCTGATAGCCATTCTTGAACCGCAAGATTACGAGGACGACGTGAGTTTGTCGCAAGCCAGAGTCCGCGGTCAGGCGGCACAATTGGCAGCACTGCAAACGGGAACCCGTCCTCAAGAAATTGATCAAGCCGCTGCCATTCTAGCCGAAGCAAATGCCTCCCTCTCGCTTGCCGAAAACACCCTGAAACGTCAGCAGTTTTTGGCGGACCGTGATTTTGTCTCCCCGCAAGGCCTTGAAACAGCCCAGACCGAAAGAGCCCGCGCCGCTGCCACAAAAGAGGTTGCGGAAAAGGCATATAAATTGGCGCGCATAGGGCCCCGCTCCGAAGACATTGAACGAGCCCAGGCTGCGCTTAACGCGGAAAAGGCGGCGCTCAACCTATCTGAACGACGGCTAAAAGATGCCAATCTCATTGCGCCTTCAGGCGGACGCATATTGACAAGGGTCAGAGAACCCGGTTCGATAATCGGAGCCGGCGAAACAATAGTTTCGGTATCTTTGGTTTCGCCGGTCTGGGTGCGCGCTTTCTTGGCGGAGCCAGACCTGGACCGCGTCAAACCTGGAATGAAAGCAGAAGTCCAAACGGATTCCGGCGGAATTTATACTGGAAAAGTCGGATTTATTTCCCCAGTTGCTGAATTCACGCCCAAAACGGTGGAAACGCCAGAACTGCGCACGAGTTTGGTATACCGTGTCAGAATCATTGTTGAAGATCCCGGCTCACGTCTCAAACAGGGCATGCCCGTCACGGTCATTCTAAAACCTGCGGCCAGACAGTGAAGCATGACACAGCACTCGTTACGATAAGCGATCTCTCCAAGCAATTTGAGAACGCTAATATTCCCGCGATTTCGGATCTTACGAGTCAAATTAAACCGGGAAGAGTGACGGGTCTGGTTGGACCAGATGGTGCCGGGAAAACAACTCTCCTGCGCCTCATTTCTGGTCTTTTGCGGCCGAGTGAAGGCAAACTGGAAGTTTGCGGCTTTGATCCTTTAAAGGAGCCCAATGCGGTTCACGAGGTTGTTGCCTATATGCCCCAGCGCTTTGGCCTCTATGACGATCTTACTGTCTTTGAAAATCTCAATTTGTACGCTGATTTGAGGTCAGTAACCGGGCCGCAGCGCGCTGCCACTTTTGAGCGACTGTTGGAGTTTACTGGTCTGAGGCCGTTCACAAAGCGCCTGGCAGGCGCATTATCTGGGGGAATGAAACAGAAACTTGGGATCGCATGTGCTTTGATCAAAACGCCTCGCCTGCTTTTGCTCGACGAGCCAAGTGTTGGTGTCGATCCTTTGTCACGGCGGGAATTGTGGCAAATGGTCTACGAATTGGTCGATCAGGGAATTGGTGTGATCTGGAGTACAGCCTATCTGGACGAGGCGGAACGCTGCACTTCAGTCATGCTGCTCAATGAAGGAAAACTTATATATGATGGTCCGCCGGACGCACTTACGGACCGAGTTCAAGGACGAGCCTTTCTCTTAAGCAACATAGGAGGAGACAGAAGGTTAGTACTAGCCCGCGCTCTGGAAAACAGAGCTGTTTTGGACGGCGTCATTCAGGGGCGAAATATTCGTATCGTAACTGCAAAGGGAGCGATAACGCCTTTGCCATCGGATTTATCAGCAGGCGAAGCCGCTTTTATGGCTTCCACACCGCCTCGCTTTGAAGATGCTTTCATGGACCTCATGGGCGGCGGCCAAAAACAGCCCTCGCCCTTTTTGAAATTACAATCGACTAATGTGCACCAAAACGAAATTGCCGTTGAAGCAATGGGACTAACCCGCCGTTTCGGTGATTTTACGGCCACAGACAACATAAGTTTCGAAGTGAAACGCGGGGAAATATATGGTTTGATAGGACCCAATGGAGCTGGCAAATCGACCACCTTCAAGATGCTATGCGGTCTCTTACGTCCCTCGGAAGGTCTTGCACGTGTTGCCGGTATGGACTTGCAGAAGGCACCGAGCAAAGCCCGCGCACGCCTGGGTTATATGGCGCAGAAATTTTCCTTATATGGTGATCTGAGTGTGAGCCAAAATATGGACTTTTTCGCTGGAATCTATGGGTTGACTGGGAAGAAGCGCCGTGAGGCGATCGATAGGCTCGTCTCGACTTTTGGCCTGGATTCCTATTTGGAAACAAACGCAATCATGTTGCCATTGGGTTATAAGCAGCGACTTGCTTTGGCATGTGCCGTCTTACACGAACCTGACGTGTTGTTTCTGGATGAACCGACGTCCGGCGTTGATCCCCTGACGCGCCGGGAATTCTGGTCACACATTAATGCGATGGTCGCAAATGGCGTTACCGTCGTTGTAACCACACATTTTTTGGAAGAAGCAGAATATTGCGACCGCATGGCGCTAATTTATCGCGGACGAATGATCGCTGCTGGCGCTCCCGATGAGCTGAAAGCCAGTGCACGTTCAGAAGATATTCCAGAGCCGACACTAGAAGATGCTTTCATCGCGCTGGTGGAAAAAGACGACCGCCAGAGAGAACAGACTTGAGCCGACGTTTTTTCCCTCTGCCAGTCTCCATGACACGGATGGTCGGGCTAACCCGGAAGGAAACTCTTCAAGTTTTGCGGGATCCCAGCACGATAATGATTGCAGTCATATTACCTCTCCTGCTGTTGTTTCTATTTGGATATGGCGTAACATTTGACCCCCGATCATTTAATGTTGGCTTAGTGATCGAACAACCAACGGCTGAAACAGGAAGTTTTAAGGCGTCTCTAGAAAATTCACGATTTTTCCAAGTGGAAACCAGCCGTGATCGGCGCTTCTTCGAACAAGATCTCGTCGCCGGTCGTCTCAATGGAATCATTATACTAAGAGAAGATTTTGCGCGGGTTGTTTATCGTGCCGATACAGCGCCGATACAGGTCATTGTCGATGGTAGTGATCCCAACACCGCCTATCTTGTTAATAATTATGTACAACTCCTCTGGGCGAACTGGCTTGAGCAGGTGTCTATCAGCAGCGGTCAGTCGCGCGGGCCTCCTCTCGCCAGTCTTGAACCGCAAATATGGTATAATTCTGAAGTCTCCAGCAAAAATTATCTAGTCCCGGGGTCGGTGGCAATCACGCTGACGATGATAGGGGCATTGTTGACAGCGCTGGTAGTTGCGCGCGAATGGGAACGGGGGACCATGGAAGCATTATTGGCCACGCCCATTGGCATTACTGAACTCATCATCGGAAAAATTATTCCCTATTTTCTACTCGGACTGGGTTCGATGGTCCTGTCGGTGATAACTGCAATTTTGGTTTTCGACGTTCCTTTCCGGGGGTCATTCTTGCTGTTGCTTCTTACGTCATCCGTATTCATGCTTTGCTCGCTAGGGCAAGGGCTTTTGATTTCGACTATAACCCGCAATCAGCTGGTAGCGGCACAAGTGTCGATATTGAGCGCGTTTCTTCCAGCTTTCTATTTTTCAAACTTTGTATTCGAAATTGACAGCATGCCCTGGGCCCTGCGCATGATCAGTTATGCCGTACCGGCGCGTTATTTCGTTTCAAGCCTGCAAACTTTGTTTCTGTCAGGCGATGTCTGGTCCGTCATTGGGCCTGATCTCATTGGTCTGGGGCTTTTTGCCGTGCTAATCTTTGCCATAACGGCACGCGTCACACGAACGACGTTGGATTAGAGCAGATGTGGCACCGTATTTTGGCTCTAATCATCAAAGAATTGTGGACCAACGCGCGCGATCCCAAAACCCGCTGGGTGGTTCTGTTCTCCCCTCCCTTTTTGTTGCTCATATATGCTTTTGCCATAACGCAAGATGTCAGCAACGTGCCGATTGCTATATATAATCAGGATACTGGCGTTGAATCACGAGAACTCATTGGCAGGCTGGAAGGTTCTAACACCTTCAGCAAGATTGAATATCTACAAAGCTCAGCGGAAATCATCTCCACGATAGAATCCAAAAGTGCGGCGATGGCTATTCAGTTTGGTCCAGACTTCTCGCGTAAACTGGGGGCGGGCGAAGAGGCAAATATCCAAATTATTCTGGATGGTAGGCGTTCGAACACGGCACAGATCTTGATCGGTTATGTTTCACAGATATTGGAAAACTATAATAGAGAACGGTTGGCCGATCGCGGGTTTGTATCTCCGACCAGGATCGTCTCTCGCATCTGGTTCAACCCAAATCTAAAACCAATTTGGTCCGCAGTTCCCTCCCTTTTCGCCGTAATGACCGCCATTGTCGGATTTATGATCTCAGCTCTCACTATTGCGCGAGAACGCGAAATGGGTACTTTTGAACAATTGCTGGTATCTCCTCTCAAGCCGCTAGAAATACTCATTGGCAAAACTGCGCCAGCATTGCTCATCGCTATTACAAGCGCAACTGCCATGTTAGTCCTTGGGACGCTCGTTCTTGACGTTCCGGTAAGAGGTTCGCTGGTGCTGCTTTATCTATCGATGATCATCTATCTGGCCTCCATCATCGGTATCGGCCTGTTTATCTCTTCTCTCGCCGCCACGCAGCAACAGGCTATCGTCGGCTTGTTTGTTTATATGGTGCCTGCTGTTCTAATTTCTGGCTATGCAACACCAGTGGAAAATATGCCGGATTTTCTCCAATGGATCGCAGAAACCAATCCCATCCGTCATTTCATCGTTATTTGCAAAGCTGTGTTTCTCAAGGATGCGCCGCTGCCAGTTATTTTTGATCATAGCTGGCCCATGGCGCTGATCGCCATCACTACGCTTAGTTCAGGCGCATGGCTGTTCAGACGACGGATATAGATTATATCCGACTTGGCTTTGACGAAAGGGTGCTATTCAGGTGATACGCGAAATAAGAAAATTTGTTCATACGGGATGGCTCATTCAATGGCACGACGACGTTGCAGCCCGTGAGTGGATTCCACCGTGGCGAATATTTGCGAAATCGATAGCAATGGACGTACGGTGAACCGTGTGGCTGCATCTTGGTCTGGCGCGATGACGCTTGGGGTTGGATGGGCCTGGCTTGATGCCCGGATCGGTGACAATCGTCCGCACCGGCACATTGCCCATCAAATCAGCGTTGCGATTGACGACGAAATGGAGATCCAAGGGAGCATGGTGTCTCACCTAGCATGCGGTGAGGCCATGTTGATCCCTGCCAGTATGTGGCACAGCATAGGACCTGTTGGAACTGCCGTCCGAACGATTTATTTCGACCCGCTGTTGGAAGGAATTTTCGACCTTGATGCTGGGCGCGAATTCAGGCGACTGCTGAACGATGAATCGCGGGAATTAGTGGCAATCAAAAACTCCGAGGAGGCTAAACTGTGGGCTATGAAATATAGCCGCCGAAATGAAGCTGGTCCGATCGACGGGAGATTGGCGAACGCACTTCTGGGCAATGAAGCGATCACCTCGCCGCGCATGCTAGCAAAAGCCTTGGGGCTTTCTGCATCGCGCTTGCGAGAAATAGTTGTCCACGATTTTGGCGTCCCGCCTACAAAGCTCGTTCAATGGCTTCAGCTGCAGCGTGCTATCGATGCACTGAGCACATCAAATAATCTGGCCGATGCTGCGGCCGCAGGCAATTTTGCCGATCAAGCGCATTTCACACGCCGCCTTGTAGAATGGTTCGGCGTTACACCGTCCGCAGGCCTTAGTTCGTTGGACATAACGATAGTTCGCTGAAGGACAATCATTCGCGGAATACGTCCGTTGAAACGTTCAAGACTTTGCATCTCACTGATGCCAGAAAAAGGCTCCAACTTGATGGAGTTCTGCCCATGTTCCTGTTCAAAATATTCTATGCTCCCACATATTTTCTTAGTTTCCTAGGGGGTGCCATCTGGGTCATTACGTCGAATCACTCTCCGCTGTGGCTAATTGTCCTGTTACTCTTAGCGATTGCAACATCTCTCGTGGCTGAAAGGATTGCGCCGTTTGAACCTGTTTGGAATCGCGCTCATGACGATGGCGCGCGGGACATCGCCCATGCGGTCGTGAATGAGGTTTCGATCATCGTTCTGGTGCTCATACTGCCGTTATTTGCGAGTCTTGTCCCATGGCCTTCGCTGTGGCCCTCAGCCTTACCGTTCTGGGCGCAGTTGATGTTGGCGGTTTTCTTGTTGGATGCAGGTATCTCGCTCGCGCATTTTGCGAGCCATCGTCTTGCTTTTCTTTGGCGCTTTCACGCTGTCCATCATTCGGTTCAACGGCTTTACGGTTTCAATGGTCTATTGAAACACCCAGTACACCAGCTGATTGAGATTTCGGCGGGAGCGCTTCCGTGGCTGCTGCTTGGTATTCCCGGAGACATTGCAATAGTTGGCGCATTCGCCGTGGCAATCCAGCTTCACTTGCAGCATTCGAATGTTGACATGCGCGTAGGTCCGCTCAGGTTTCTCTGGGCTGTGTCACCCGTGCATCGGCATCACCATCTTGCCTCCGAAAAGCATGGCGATGTCAATTTTGGATTGTTCCTGACGATTTGGGACATCGTGCTCGGCACCGCGCGCTTTCGGAGCAGCAACGAAATTCGGGCAGGTGCGGTCGGGATAGACGGCCGCGCGGATTATCCGACAGACTATCTGGCGCAACTTGCCGAACCGTTTCGCACTCTGCCGCCCGCACCGACCCGCGTGAAGGTAGATGGGGGAGAGCCCAAATGACCAACCAGCAAAAAAGTCCGGATCAGAACTATACGCCAGCTGCAGGCCATCATCTGCTTACACCGCTTTATGATCTAGGCGTTGCACTAACCACACGTGAAACGCTCTGGCGCAACAAGCTTATCGAATTCCTTTCCCCTCAAAATAACGATATTGTCCTCGATATTGGAGCAGGAACAGGCAGTCTCGCCATACTTCTTGCGCAACACAATCCCATTACAAGCTATTTCGGTATCGACCCCGATAAAGCAGCTATCGACATAGCGCAAACCAAGGCTGTGCGCGAAAACATCCATCCGACCTTCAAAGTTGCACATTTCTCAAGAGCCGAGGTTTCAGACTGGCCGATCCCAACAAAGGCCACCTTGTGTCTTGTCCTCCACCAGGTTCCGTTGGGCGAAAAAAAGCGCCTGCTTCGGGAGATACGTTCCGTGCTCGGTGCTGGCGGACTGCTTTTCATCGCCGATTATGGTGAACAGCGTTCATGGTTCATGCGCAAGCTTTTCAGGATGACTATCCAGAAGCTTGATGGCGTGTTGGACACCCAACCCAATGCGGATGGTGCGCTCATCCCTCTGATGACCGAGGCCGGATTTGCGAATGTCGAAGAACTGGCATGCTTCAACTCAGTCACTGGCTCTATCTCGATCTTGCGGGGGACCGCATCCTAACGGGCTATGCCATGAACCACAAACCCAACCGCTATTCAAGAATATCGCTATCATGGGCGCATCGCTTTAATTTTATGACAAAGGGCCGGGCCAATTTGCAATTGACCGTTAGGGCAAATAACAAAGTGCCTTTATGGATGGAAAGAGAGCGCAAAAACGAAATTTGCAAAACTATACAAGATTATCACAGTCGGCATTTTGGGTATGTCAGCGCCAGCCCTTGCCGAACCGACGGAAGTGGTGGTGCGGGTTATAAGTCAGGACGCCAAATTTGTCGGTGATCAGATGGGCGGAGCCCGGATTGTGTTGCGCGATGCAGAAAGCGGGAACGTACTGGCCGATTGGATAACGGCCGGCGGCACGGGGAATACCAGACAAATTATGGAATCGACGGGGCGAAGCCCGATGCGCGCCACGCCAGACGCCGCAGCGTTCTCCACGCAGCTTGATCTGTCGCAACCCACGCGCGTAACGGCGGAAGTCTTTGGTCCCTTGGCTCAGATGCAAGCCAGCAGTCGGGTCACGTCACAACGCTGGATTGTTCCCGGACAGCCCGTTACCAGCGGAGATGGTTGGGTAGTCGAGTTACCCGGTTTGGCCGTCAACATTATCGCACCACAACCTAATACGCACAGCGCTAAGGGTAGCCGAACAATCGAGGTTATGAGTTCAACCATGCTCATGTGCGGCTGTCCGATTACCAGCGGTGGCCTTTGGGATGCTAAAGACTATAAAGTTGAAGTCACGGCCTATCAAGTCGGCCGCAAAATCGCCAGCGGCAAGCTTGATTTCATTGAAGCACCGGGCCGTTATGGAGGCGATTTTACCTTGCCTACAAGCGGCGTCTATGAGCTGATCGTATCAGCACGAAACACGCGGACCGGAAATGCAGGGGTTGACCGAACCAGCGTCATTATCCCGGAAATCAACAACGATTAGGTTATATTCAACCACCGGGTATATCGTAATTGTCAATTGTACATCACGTATGCTGCAAATATCTGCCGGGAGGTTGAAATTCCTATGTTATAATATGGTCGTTAGTTTGGTGTCTCCAGTACAGGCGCGAACCCGCCGCCCGGCGTCCGCATATTGGTCGTTTGCCCTTGGTACAAGCGCGCCGCAATCAACAACACGTTTCCCTCATAAGTATAAAGCCGCACATCGATCTTCATCTCCAGCATTTTGCCATCGCGCTCGACACGGCGGAAACTCGGCGGGGCATAGGTCTGAGCGATATAGTTTCCAGCGATGATTTGGGACCAAACCTTGCGGGTCAGCTTGGCTCCACGATAGGCGGCCTTACTGCCATAGCCGCGCGCCGGCTTGAAGAACAAATTGCGGCGATCGGCCCAAAGTGCGTCCGCATTATCACCAGTGACGAGCACAGTTTTTGGAACGGCAGACTTGAGAATCTTAGCCTCCCCTGCCACCAATCCCGCTTGAGCAAGTAACGGGGCATCGGAAAGCAGCGCAAGATTGCGTTTGTCGGCAAACATAGCATGCACATGCGGGTTAGGTGTGACGACAACCTTTCCGTGCAAATAAGCGTTCCTGAGCGCTCTATGGTCCGGTTCGTCGAGCGTAAAATCGACCAGTCGATTATAGACAAGATCGATATGAACCCCGTCAACTGATAGTCCGTCATCAGAACCCACTAGCGTTTTCGGGTCGGCAATGATTGCTGAAAAACCGTGCTTTTCTAGCACCGCCTTTGCCAGCAACAATTCTGGATAGAGATGCTGCGTTTCGGGCTCATCATCGACGATGGCAATTACCGCCGGACGCCCGCTGCGTCTCTGGTGCTTCCACTCACTCTCAAACATGGCGACGATCTCGAGATCAAAATCCTGCTTTGGCCGGGATGGATCGATACCCAAACCCGCCTCGAAGCAACAGACCCGTTGGGCCTTGGCGAGAATAGCGTTGAGAAACGCACCACCCGCATTCGTATTGACTTCAATCAGAACGGGCCCGGCTTCGGTGAGATGAAAGTCATAGCCCATCAGCGCGCCAGCGGGCCCAAAGTCTGCGGCAGAGATATCCGGCGCCCATTCGAGTGCTGCAGCACGAAACGGCGGCAGCGCGACAGCCGCTTCAACAGCCTCGACGACCGCCTTCATTGCCGCCATTGTTTCGAGTGACATGAAGACCGGCGAGTTCGCAAAAAGATAGGGGTGCGAGGCCGCCAAGCTAACGCCGAAACCTTCCGAGCCGGCGTTTTCATCTAGTATTTTTACCAACATTTCTTGGTCAAGCGTAATGCATGAACAGGCCGCATTTGCATGCTGAGCACCATTGCGTATCTCCGACCCTGTTTTCATTCCATTCCTTCGTTTGATGGTGAATTTGGTGGCCCATAGACTATGACATTTTCCATGACGAGTGGCCAGGCTCCTGCACAAATATGCTGTACTGGCCGTCCAGAGTACCACAGGAACTCATTGCAAAAGGTTCGCTAGACGGAGGCCTTAAGGCTATTAGTATCGGAACTACACAATATTACAGCATAGCTTTTTCTAGATGGAAATTTGGGTTTTGCTGGTTATTTAACTGTCTCGTTTCTTATTTGATGTCAAAATGATAGTCGATGATGGCCTTCTCTGACTCCATCAAAGCGGTGGTCGTTTTCATGAAATCTCGCGAGTTTAGTTTGGGATCGACGGGTGCCGCAAAGGCTACAGTGATGACGCCCGGCCGCAACGGGCCACCGCCAATCCCCCAGAACGAGCCAGAATTTACAACCATGGGGATAGAAGGCACGTCAAGCATCTTGTAAAGCAGCTCGACGCCGCGTTTAAACTCGATGGGCGCACCGACGCGCTTGCGTGTCCCTTCAGGAAAGATGAGCACGGAGCGCCCCGCGGCTACAGCTGCCCGGCTTTGATCCACCATCTGGCGTAGAGCATTGGCGGCGGCGTCACGATTGATCAGTATCATCGGTGAACGCCGCAAATACCAGCCCATAACAGGGATACGCAGGAGCTCGCGCTTGGCAACAATTGCGACATCTGGAAATAAAACCAACGCGGCTAGGGTTTCCCACATCGATTGATGGTTTGAAATGATCAGGCTAGGCCCTGATGGACCGCTCTTTCCGTTCCATAATACGTATTTTAGTCCCACAATACCAGAAAGCATAATAAGTATACCGCGCGCCCAGAACCTTGAAAGCATCCGGATGATTTTGGGAGGTGAGCCGCTCAGCCAGAGGAAGGGAATAGCTAATCCAAACAGGGCGGTCCATAGCGCCCATGCTATATAAAATATGATAGAACGCACGGTACCCATATAAAACCTTTGGCATTAACCGAGGTTACAACCCTCATGCCCTAAAGACGCCGCAGCGAAACTTTCGTTACACCGGGAGAGCCAACGGGAATGGAAAACTTTTATGCCCGACATTGGCAGATAATTTTCCGGAGCTGTAGTCACCGTGGACACAAACACATTTGCTGTGAAAAATTGTCTCGTTTGTATAATCGGTTGCAAGTTCCAGACGGAAAGCCAGATCGATTTCCAGTACATTTTTGCATTTTGAAACAATCGAAATATTAGCTGCAGTGAACTTTGCAAGCTTGTCTATCTTACAGCAGCGACAACAACTTATGGGCCGCGTCTGCGGAAGAGGCCGGATTCTGGCCGGTCACGAGTTTCTCATCGATCACTACAAATGACTCCCAATCGTCGCCTTTCTCATAGCGGCCACCATTTGAAGCAAGCATATCCTCGACGAGGAACGGTACGATATCAGTCAAGCCAACAGCCGCCTCTTCTGTGTTGCTAAAACCAGTAACACGTTTGCCCATAACCAGCGGTGTACCATCCACGCTTTTGGTGTGCTTGAATATAGCGGACGCATGGCAGACGGCACCGATGGGCAGGCCGCTGGCGGCGAAACTCTCGATCAGGCGTTTGCTGTCGGCGTCTTGTACCAAATCCCACAACGGGCCATGTCCGCCCGGATAAAAAATGGCGTCAAAACCCGTATCGCTGACCTGAGCCAAGATCTCGGTCTCAGCCAGTGCTTTTTGCGCATCCTTGTCGGCTTTAAATCGCTTGGTCGCCGCGGTTTGTGCATCTTCTTCATCACTTACTGGATCAATCGGCGGCTGTCCGCCCTTAGGCGAGGCCAGGATAATATCCGCGCCGGCATCCTTAAAAACATAATAGAGGGCGGCAAACTCCTCAAGCCAAAAGCCAGTTTTTCTGCCCGTTTCGCCCAGCGTATCATGTGAGGTCAGAACTATGAGTATCTTCATGAGTATTTCCCTTTTTTGTCTGTGTCACCCCATTCAAGTGCAGGGCCATCGGCAGCAATAGTTGTCCCTGCATATCCTCCAACAATTGCCGCTAAATTACTGAGAGCGCCTATGGCCGCCTTTCGTCCGGTCGCGCTCACAAACATCTGAGCTGCATCGACTTTCGGTCCCATTGAGCCAGCAGGGAAATCGTAAGCCCCAATTCCATCGACCGTCGCACGACGGATTTCGCGTTGTGTCGGCCCGCCCCAATCTGAATAGGCGGCCTCGACATCGGTTGCCATTATATAGAGATCAGCATTGAGCTTCCTTGCCAGAAGTTCGCTCGCATAATCTTTATCAATTACGGCCTCAACGCCTTCAAGCTTGCCCTCGGTATTTTGCACAGCAGGAATCCCTCCCCCACCGGCACATATCACAATAGCACCTTTTTCAATCAACCAGCTAATAGGTTCAATCTCGAGGATTCTGACAGGCCGGGGGGACGCCACAACTCGCCGCCACCCGTTCCCGTCCTTCTTTACCCGCCAACCTTTCTCAGCAGCAAGCTGGTCCGCTTCGCTCTTTGCATATACAGGGCCAACAAATTTTGTTGGTTCTGCAAATGCTGGATCATCCGCATTAACCTGAATCATCGTCAAAACGGTGGCAAATTGCTTGCCGTTGGGCATAAGATTGGCCAGCTCCTGCTCAATCATATAGCCAATCATTCCCTCTGTTTCCGCGCCAAGCACGTCCAATGGAAAAACTTCATCAGGCTTGTAAGCCGAGCCTTGCAACGCGAGAAGGCCCACTTGAGGCCCATTACCATGAGTTATAACTAGCTCATGTTCAGCGGCGATCGGGGCAAGCGCATTGGCGGCAATCCTGACATTTTCACGTTGATTTTCTGCTGTAAGGGCCTGTCCTCGCCGGAGCAGTGCATTCCCGCCTAGGGCAACTACTATGCGCATGACCTATGCTCCGATCGTCGAGACAAGGATTGCCTTGATGGTATGAAGCCGGTTTTCAGCCTGATCAAATTGGATGCCTGCAGGTGACTCAAAAACTTCGTCTGTAACCTCCATTTCAGTGATCCCGAATTTTTTGAATATGTCTTTGCCGATTTCGGTCTCATCATTATGAAAAGCGGGCAAGCAATGCATGAACTTGGCGGCGGGATTGCCGGTGGCGTCCATCAAAGCTTTATTGACCTGATAGGGCATGAGCAGCTTGATGCGCTCGGCCCAGACATCCTCTGCCTCTCCCATTGAGACCCAGACGTCAGTACTGACAAAATCACAACCCGCAACGGCCGCAACCGGATCCTCCGTAATAGTCAGCCGGGCGCCCGATTTTTCGGCAAACTCTCGTGCCGGTTTGACATATTCGTCGGTCGGCCAATTCGCTTTCGGTGCGCCAATCCGCACATCCATGCCCATCATGCATCCTGCAATCATGAGCGAATGCCCAACATTACTGCGCCCGTCTCCGACAAACGCATAGGAAATTTGATTCAACGGCTTACCTCCATGCTCTAGCATCGTCATGAGGTCGGCAAGCATCTGGGTTGGATGAAACTCATCAGTCAATCCGTTATACACTGGTACACCGGCAAATTTGGCAAGCACTTCTACTGTATCTTGACCAAAGCCGCGATATTCTATCGCATCATACATGCGGCCCAGCACACGGGCGGTGTCCTTCATTGTTTCCTTATGGCCGATGTGAGAACCTGATGGCCCGAGATAGGTATATCCGGCGCCCTGATCCATCAAAGCAACTTCAAATGCGCACATTGTCCTTGTCGAACTCTTTTCGAAAATTAGGCATACATTCTTACCCTTGAGATGTTGATGCTCAGTCCCCGCATATTTCGCACGCTTCAGATCGCGTGCCAAATCCAGCAAATACTGGACTGCTTTTTCGTCAAAATCGAGCAACTTCAGGAAGCTGCGACCTGCTAAATTATATGGCATTTATAGTGTCCTCAAAATGGAGTTAAGTGATCAACCTGTTCAAAATTCTACTGGGTCGCGCCAAACCGGACAGGTCATGCAATGTCCGCCGCCGCGGCCGCGGCCAAGTTCAGAACCTTTCACCGTGATAACTTCGACGCCTGCTTTGCGAAGCAAAGTATTGGTCGAAGTGTTTCGGTCGTAAGCGATGACGACCCCTGGCTCGATTGCCACTACATTGTTACCGTCGTCCCATTGTTCTCGCTCTTGCTGATAGGCATCGCCTCCAGTTTGCACGATATTTAGCTTTTTAATGCCAAGGGCTTCGGCGGCGATTTCGAAGAGATGCTTATCTTCTGTCCTGAAATCGATTTCATTCGGCTTGTCGCCAGGCCTCAAACTGTAGCATTGAATCTGATCGCAGACTTCAACAAAGGCAGTCGCGACGTCTCTGTCGCAATGGGTAAAAACAGTGTCCAAATGCATTGAACTGCGCGATCGCGGCATCTGGCAGGCAACAACGCGTGTAGCGACATCATTTTGAAATAAGGAACGCGCAACTTGCCCGACTGCTTGTGGGGATGTCCTCTCGCCCATTCCAATAAGAACCGTTCCGTCACCCCAAGGCATGACATCACCTCCCTCAAGAGTTGCCGGACCGTGGTCGGTGTCAGGGTCTCCCCACCATATTTTAAAGTCTCCCTCTGAAAAAGCTGGATGAAAACGATAAACCGCTGCGACCAAAAGGGTTTCGGGTCGGCGGGCTGGCCAATACATTGGATTCAGAGTCAATCCCTTTCCTATCCAGCAGCTATTGTCGCGCGGAAATTGCGTATTTGGCAAGGGCGGTATTATGAATCCGTCAACGCCCAAATAGCTTCCGAACATACCGTGCACTGCAAAAGGAACATCATGAACAGCGATGCCTCCAATTAGAAACTGGGCCAGCTGATCAGCGGCAAGCTCGTTCAACCAAGCCCGAAGCTCGCCAATCAGACCTATTCCCACCTGATCCTCTGTAATGCGACGATCAAGGACCCACGCGCGCGCCTCAACCTTCTTCAATATATCCCGTAAAAGCTCGCTGAATTCGTAGACTTCGACGCCTCTATCAGTCATTTTCATTCTGAAATCGGCGTGATCGGTTCGCGCTTTTTGAACCCACAATACATCATCATACAGCAGCCTTTCAGCATTTTCCGGGGTTAGCCGCGAATGCGCTAAACCTGGTTGGCAGGTTATCACCTTACGAAGCTTACCAATCTCTGAGTGAACACCAAATCCGGTCATGACTAATTTCCTTTTTTCGTTTTTTGAAAATGCAAAAATTCAATCCTAAAACTATTCGTTTGAGAATCAGAAAGTACCGCGAAACTCGTAAAGCCGTTCTCAAAGTCTTCAGAAAACCAACTGACGGCATCTGTTTGTCCAGAATGGACCAACATCAAGCGGCTATCACGGAAATGCTGAGCCCTGCCATGATGAGTACAGTTAGCAGAACCAAAAGCGGCCACATAAAACGAAGCCACCGGTTGTAGGGGACCCCGCCAATGGCCAGCGCGCCCATAACAACTGCAAAGGTTGGATTGATAAGATTTACAAGGCCATTGGCCGATTGATACGCTGTCACCACTAATGAGCGATCAACTTGGGCAAAGTCTGCCAGAGGAGCCATAATGGGCATTGTAAGCACCGCGAGACCTGAGGATGACGGAACAAAAAAGGATAAAACCAATTCTATCCCAAACGACACATTCACAAAGCCCACGGGGGAAAGGCCGCTGAGAAGGTCCGCGCCAGCGAATAATATCGTGTCAGTTATCTTTCCGGCGTCCATGATCACAACAATGCCCCGGGCGATGCCGATGATAAGCGCCACACCTAATAAATCGCGGGCGCCGCTGACGAACGATCCGGTGAATTTTTCTTCACCCATCCAGGTGACCAAAGCCACAACAATGGCAGCGAACAGAAACAGGGCAGACATTTTGTCCATCCACCAACCTTGGGAGGATACACCCCAGATCATCACAGCGAATGTTAATATGAAGATGCCCAAAACAGCGAATTGAGACCACGACAGATTGTCGCTGTCGGTTTCCGTCACTTCGTCTGTTGAAGGCGTATCAACTGGCGAAGCCAAGTCTGCCAGAATCGATTTTGACGGATCCTTTTTGACACGGGCAGCATAGCGCATGACATAGGCCACACACGCTGTCCAACCTAGGACAAGCAATATGGCTCGCAAGGCCAAGCCATCTGTGAACGGAATACCAGCGGCATTGGATGCAATCACGGTGGCAAATGGGTTGATGGTTGAGCCCAGAACGCCAATGCCGGCACCCAACAATATCACCGCAACCGCAACGACCTTGTCATAGCCCGCAGCAATCAGCACCGGGATAAGCAGCGCATAAAATGCGAGCGTCTCTTCAGCCATCCCAATCGTCGTGCCCCCTACAGCAAACAGCGCCATCAATATGGGGATCATCAAAATTTCATGCCCCTTTAGTCGCTGCATGGCTCGTGCAATGCCTTTCTCAATTGCCCCTGTGCTGTTCACGACGCCTAGAAATCCACCGATTATTAGCACGAATAGGGCGACATCAATCGCACGGGCTTTCCCGGTATCAGAATCGTAAAAGCCTCCAATTGGGGCTAGAAAAACATCAACGACGCCTTGGGGGTTGGCCTCAACAGGCTTGTAGGAACCGGGAACCGGAACCTCCTGTCCCAGTTCAACGCTTTCAATTCGGTCATACTGGCCCGCTGGAACGACCCAACTTGCAGCTGCGGCAAGGGCAATCAGGGCGAAGAGGATCGTATATGCGGTTGGGAATTTGAAAGATCTGGTTTTTGTCGGAGCTCTATCGGTCTTGTCGGTCATGTTGAAGCCGCCTATTTTTTTAAAATGAAACACTCGCATAGAGCATGAAATGAGCCCATGTTTTGCTGCCGCCAGTAAATTGCTTGGCCCCGTCTTGTGGCACCAGCACCGCAGCAGCAGCCGACAGGAACAATCGTTCTGAGGCTTGCCAATCGAGCCAAAGGTCAAATTCGTTACCAAAAGCGCTGTCTGTGACACCTAGTTTTTCAGGTTCGTCCAGTGTGAAATTCAGCCATGATCCAGTCAGCGAAACCTTGTCACTTAACGCCGCAGAGCCCTTTATCATGTGAGTTTTCTGATTTGAGTTTCCGAATATCCAATTCCCGGCAATTTCACCCTGATACCATTGGCCATAATCGGTGAAGCCATATGCCAGCGGAATAAATTCTTCGTTCTGAGGGGTGTTGGGGTCATCGCCGCTAACAACCGCATAGCGATATGTAATTGTCGGCGTGAACGGCAGACTATCGACCGTATAATCAGTCTGTAGATACCAACCCTGGCCGCGGTAAAAAGCGGCGCCGCGCTGCTTCGCATATTCACCGGACAGCTTGAGTTGATCGTTGACATTGACAGAACCGCGAACGTCATAAGTCTTCAGGTTTTCAGCTGTGTTTGCTAAAAGAGGGTCATCAAAGTGAGCCACCTGGATGTATGTCGCGCCAATCGAGAAACGGTCCGGGATGCTATATTCAGCATTAACCCCTCCGACATGGGCCTTAATTCCGCCACGGCCAGGATTGTTGCCGAGATAAAAACCCTCTACCTGCAGGTTATCATATTTCACCCGCACCAATGCACTGTTTCTGGAAGCACTCCGCGCGCCGAGATAAAAACCGCCTCGATCGCCGCCGTCGCGCCCCCCATCCTTGACCAGAAATCCGGTACCAATCTGATAGTCAAAATCGCCGCCGATCACCTCGATAAAGTCATCGACGCCCAATTCAGTTTTCCATCCAACATAGAGCTTCTCCAATGTTGTCTTACCCGGATCGTTGAGGCCTGCGGCGAAACCGTCCGCACTTTCCCCATAGGTTTTTGTGCTGACCACGGAAGCCGCAGCAGACAGCTCTCCTCCAAAAATATCTTTCACTTTGAAGTATATTTGCGGTTCGATCGCAAATTCCGCCCAGTTTTTGCTATCAACACCAATATTGGCTTCGGGCTCGCCAAACCAGGAATTGCTCTGAACAAACAACACCGAAGAGGCATCAATGGCAACATCAACCGATAATTCTTCGGAGTCATAGACGTTCACTTGCGCAGCGGCAGATGCAGAATTGATAACCAAACCTGCCAACAGGAATGGTAAACTGCAAATGAAGGCCGTCTTGGATGAGCCTCGCGAATGGCTTTTTGGACCTGAGCGTCGGCTAGAGCGTAGTGGAACGACGACATGATGGGCTAATGGATACATATTGAGCCATTTCCTTATAGACTGCGGACATGCAGCTGCGAAGCAGCGGCTGCGGAAACATTCTTCGAACAATACTATGAAGGACGCGAAGAAATGCGTTTCATTACAGTCCGTCTGCGCCGATCCAATGAAGTTGAAGGCCTAGAGGCTTTCCGAAGCTAGCCAGCTGGTTAAGATGCCCAATGATTTGGCTCATTCCTACAGCGGTTGAATAAAGGCAATCATCCCAATGATCTTAGTTTATAGGTCAAGCAATTTTGGACTGAATTACTGCCCACAAACAGGACTGGTTTGGAATGTTCAATGCATATCAGAGTTTAACCAGGCAATCCTGGATATCCGGCCCTATTTGAAGGACTTGATTACGGCATCAATATTGACCTTCAGAGATTTATCGTGGTGGCGGATTGGCGGGATTTCCATCTCTATATCCATGAGTTGGTACACGGCCATCTGGGCAGCTCGGATAGAATATTCAACTGTAAAAACTACATCTTCAGGTACTTCTACAAACTGGCTTACAAATCCGAGGTTGCTGGATATTTTCGGGACTGGGAGCGGACGATCGGTCAACGCCCGCGGCATAAACATGCTGGTAATATAGGGCATCCGGCACGGAATACAGTTTGCGTTTTGGAAAGTCGTATTCATATCAAAGTTGAGATGACCGCAAAGTTCCCGAAGTATATCTTCTCCGGTACACTCGGACATGGGTTTCGCTACAAAATCGCCTATCCGATCAGGGTGCAATGCATAACCCCAAAACACCTGAATATTATTCGGCTGATTGATGAAATGTGGCTGATGGGCCAACACAACTGACATAAGCCAATTGGAGTCCTTGAACGTAACCAAACCACCGGTGCCAGCCTTATTGCCAGAAAAAGCCTCCATCTGATCAAAAAATGATGGGTCTTTCAGCGTCACGGTAAAGGAAGCCCAATAGGACTCCGGAATACTCGAATTAAATGCCGCAGGATTGCCAAAATCCGGTCGGCCTTCGGCCAGTTTTTCCCAAAGGGCCCAGCCGCCACTATCGGCTTTTGTTAGTTTATCGGGAGCGCTTGTCATCGAGCCAAGGCTGGAGGCATCGGTCATTGAGCCATTTTGGAAGATGACGATGTCATTTTCATTGACCGCGATGGATTTCTCCGCGCCGTCTTGATTTAGCTTGATATCAGTAACTGTGATCATGGATTTGTCAGTTTTGAGCGAGACGTCTGTCACCATAGTGTCGTGAAGAAACCGCACATCTTTTGCCTCAAGCCAATTTAAAAGCGGGAGGACGAGTGAGTCATATTGATTATATTCGGTGCGCTTCACGCCCGCGAGCGTTTCAATTCTTGAAAATTCTTTCATAAACCTATGGAGGTACCGCCGAAATTCAACAGCGCTATGCCAAGGTTGAAAAGCAAAAGTCGTCTGCCACATGTGCCAGAAATTGGTCGTAAAAAACGCCGGGGAAAGCCAGTCTGTTATAATGCTGGTCCCGAGCGTTTCATCGCTTGCTTGCGTCAGTTTTAGCAGCTCCATCCGGTCTGACATGCTAAAGCCCATGGAACTGACATCCAAAATCGAGCGATTATGATCGACCAGTCGTGCCTTGGAATGCGCTTTCATCCGCAAGTTGAAGGCGATAGTTTCATCATAGACCGATACGTCCGGATCTTGAATTGAGGGAATCGTTTTGAAAAGTTCCCATGTGCATTCATAATTATCGGTTGTGAGCATTCTGCCGCCACGTATTACATACCCTTTTTCTGGATCCCCAGCGCCATCTAGGCTTCCTCCTAAAACAGCCATTGCCTCAAAGATGGTTATATTTGCGCCTGGCATGCCGCCATCCCTAATCATGAATGCAGCAGCAGCAAGAGACCCTATCCCGCCGCCAACAAGATACGCTTTTTTATCTTTAACCATTCTGCTTTCCCTTCGATCAAGTCAGCCGCGTTACATATTTCACGGCATCAGCTGGACAAAAACAAGGACGCGAGCGGCGGTACGATATTACACTATTTTCTTAAATCGCTGCCTATTGAGTTGATGAAGCATTTTGGTCAACACCACCCACGCTCCTATCGAACACCAATTTTTACGATAACATATCGCACGCGAGGCATTCTTCATGGAACCGCAAAGTGAAACAAACCATACATCTGGCAAGCTAGAGCTGGAGCCAATCGCAGAGATCAACAGCTCCTGATTATATTGGTACTTTATCAACAATATTGCTGTCCTGGGAATCTCCGTGCGCTAAATTCTCGGCCAAGCCGGGACGCTCGCGGCCGCGGAATATCATCCAGACAAGATAAGCCGACATCAACGCGCCACCAAAGCAAAATACCGACACATAGGCATAGGAGAAAAATATGAATGTGACTGCTAGAACCAGGGCTGCGAGTGCTCCAAAGATACGGACATCACGAATAGAGGACAATAAAAGCGGGCCAATCACGACTGTTACATAGATCAAATAGGTAATCTCTCGGCCAGCGACAAAATCGAGCAACTCCTTGCCTTGATACACAATCAAATGATCGAGGAACTTCGTTTCCAGCCATCCTTGATGAGCAAAATATGGAAAATATTGCAGCCCGCCCAGCATTGCGCCCAATATAGCAAAGCCCAGATAAAGCGGTTTGCGCCGAGCAGGTTCCAGGAAATAGGTCGAAACCGGGATCCAGACTGGCCATGCGAGCCAAGAGAAAAACATATAGACCAGCGATGCCTGCGTAATAAGCGCAATATTATTTTGCGCGCCAGCAACCCAAACAATTCCTTCTGAAAATTGTTGGAGTCCGAAAAGCAGCGGCAAAGCCGCAATTGGCAAGTAACTTTTGTCCGTTCTGTAAGCCCGATGGATGCAAAGCGCCCCCGCTGGGATGAGGAGGGCGGCCGCACCAAAACTGACTTCTGCTGACAAACACATAGATTCTCTCCTTCAGCTGCGAGAAACCGCAATCAAGATGTTTGCATCCTGACGAGTTTACGTCGGCTAATATTCTTCGCTTTCCACCATTTACTCATACGGCCCACTGCGCTTCACCCCTCAGTAATTATACGTAATCAGCCGTTTTTTTTGAGGGGGCGGCATCTCCCAAGCGTATAAATCAATAGAAACACTAATTTTAAGGCGAACAGACACCAAGAAATTGACTGCAATTGAGGAGGAATAAACATGTCTACCCAGATCACGAGTTCCATTTCGAAAAATCGAAGATTAGTGAACGAGGCGCTGGTGGAATCCAAAGATCGTATCTATCATTTTCTCCTGCGACACATCCGGAATGAACAAGATGCACAGGATGTTTTGCAGGATTTTTTCGTCCGAGTTTTGACGCGGGCAGATGACCTTCAAAACTGCGGGAAAATTCGCGGATGGCTCTCCAGCATATTGCGTTCCGTTCTTTCAGATCATTTCAGAAAGCGGAGTCAAGAGACTAGGAAATTAAACGAATATACCACATTCTTGACGCTCTGGGGGCCGGCAGAGGAGGAACCTGAAACAGACTTTCCATGCATCCAGGAAAATCTACCCAAGCTTAATCCAAATTATAAAAAATTGATCGAACGGGCTGATCTATGCGCAGAAGGCCGGACGAAGATATCGAAAGACATTGGTTTGTCAGCAAGTACGCTTCGTGTGAAATTGCACCGCTCGCGGAAGGCCTTGGGCCGTAAAATTAGTCTCGCTCATGCAAGCTGTGTCCATGAATGTGATTTGCAGACGATTTGTCAGGCGAGCGCGCTTCAAGCGAAACCAGCAATGAGTGCCGGGATGCCCTTTGGCTAACCCAACTACCAACGGGCGCTGTGTAACAGCTTCGTTACCAACCCCGCCATTTTTAAGCGTTCGGCACCGCTGTCACCGAAGCCACGTGCCTGCGCCTACGCCAAATCACGAAGGCAATCAAATGACACCCGATTGCTGGATCGTTTTCATCAGCGGCAGGCTGATTATTGGACAGGATATGACATGATCGGGATTGCTATTGACGACTTGGTCACCTGGACCATCATAGGCCTTGAGATGGCGGCGCTGGCCGTGATCGCGGGCGGGTTTGTCTGGAGCGTAGTGAAGGCAATTGCCTCAGTTGTTCGTCACAATATGGAAGATCGTTATACTTCGTTCCGCCGTGAACTTGGCCGCAGCACATTGATTGCGCTTGAGCTTTTAGTAGCTGCGGACATCCTGCGTTCTCTTGTGCTCGAACCATCGCTGACGAACATCGCAGTTCTTGGTGCCCTTGTCACTATCCGGACCTTTCTGAGCTTCTCTATTGATGTGGAGCTGGATGGCTGCTGGCCGTGGGAGCGGGCGAGTGCCCGGGTGCATGGAGCGGCGGGGCGGTAGCCGCCGATGAGCACCGCGTCCATGATCCAACAACTGACTATCCAAGTGTAACGTTTCACGACCAAACCCGTCATTCTAACCACAACGTAAAAAAGGAAAATAGACATGAAATCCCCCACTATTATTTCAATCGCGGCCTTCGCCTTGCTGGCAAGTTCCGCTGCCTATGCAGCGCCCCAGACACCGCAAGCACCTGCACATAAACATGACATGCCAATGTCAAAAGATGGCGCACAAATGCAAATGATGAAAGACAAGGCTGCAACGGCAAAAACACCGGCTGAACGCAATAAGCTGATGTCAGAGAATATGGCCCAAATGAAGGCCCATATGGCTTCCATGAAAGCTAAAATGAGCGAAGGCGGCATGATGGCGCAGGGCAAAGGACCTATGGCTATGGACCCGGCACATATGCAGAAGATGAAGCAGCATATGGGCATGATGCATCAAATGATGGAGCGGCTGATGCTACAGCAGGAACTTATGATGGACCCTGAAAAATAGCCACGATAACTGAGGCGCATTAGAGGGGAAGAAGCCGAGCATGGAAACAGCCTGACTTCTTCCTCGGCTGTGTAACGCGATGGCTCCATGTGCGTCCTAATTACTAACGACACCAATTATTTTGGCGCTGATCGAACAAATCAAACTGTTTGAAAGACTTGCAAAGGAGAAAAGCCATGAACAATATAACAACTGATCCCAAAACCTCCGCGCCGAGAAAAATACTCAAACCCATTATTAAACCTACCGATCCGGTCGAACCCCAGAGCAAAGGGTGCTGCTGTTCCGGTAAGGAACAAGTTATGGAAGATAAGCCCGAGGTTAGTTCAAAATCGTGCTGTTCTAAGAGCTAATCGCCGGTTGAAGGGTCTTGTGATCCAAGCGTGGCCGGCTTCTCTGGTCCGAAGCGTATAGCGCTTTCCGGCAGATATCGCGCGCCACAAACCTGTCACACCTATAATTTCCGGAGATTGCCAATCTCCCGGGAAGACCTTGCGATTAGCGGGTCGTGCAGGAGCAAAGGGAAAGATGATAAAAACTATTCGCAAAAAAGCGCCCTACGCGGAAGGACAACAACAAACCCGGCCTAGCCCCCTGCCGCATCTGTTGACGATCAATTGTGGTTCATCAAGCGTCAAATTTGCAGTCTTTCGTTTGGGTAATAACATCGAACCGGTATTGCGCGGGAAGGTCACGGAAATTGGAAAGGCACAGGGCCATTCATCCGCGCGCTTGGCTGACAGCGCATCTCTTTGGAATGCAAAAAGTTCGAGCAAAAACCATGGCTCAGCCATTGAAAATATTCTCAATCAGCTGGAAAATTACGCAGAACTTTGGAAAATATCGCTTGTTGGTCATCGAATAGTACATGGCGGTCCAGATTTTGTTTCGCCTCTCGCATTGGATTCAGTTATCGAAGCTGAACTGGAGCGCCTAATACCGCTAGCTCCTCTGCATCTACCTGCAAATCTTGCTGCTATTGCAGCGGTTCGAACACGGCTACCCCGCGCAGAACAATTTGCGTGCTTTGATACTGCTTTTCACTCCAACATGCCGGAAAATGCAGCACGAACTGGTCTGCCGCTAAATATGGACGACGGTGTTATTCGCCGGTACGGCTTCCATGGCCTTTCCTATGAATCTACGCTCTACCAACTAGAGCGGCGAGAAGGAGCAGCAGCTCTGAAGGACCGTATTGTGGTCGCCCATCTTGGTGCGGGCGCCAGTATGGCGGCAGTGCATGGCCGGCGGACGATAGATACATCCATGGGCTTTAGCCCGTTATCAGGTCTTCCAATGGCCACCAGAAGCGGCGATATTGACCCTGGACTTATCCTTTATCTCTTAAAGGAAGAGGGCTGGACGTCCGATGAACTGGCCGATCTGCTAAACAACAGATCGGGTTTGCTTGGACAATCAGGAACAAGCGGTGATGCCCAAATTCTTGTTGCAACCAATGCCGGTAAATCTGCCGAAGAAGCGATAGCTTTTTTTTGCTATCAAGCGCGCCGTCACTTCGGCGCATTGGTAGCCGCCATGGGCGGCATTGATCGTTTGATTTTTACCGGCGGAATTGGTGAACATTCTCCAGAAATACGGTACCAGATCTGCAAACCATTGGAGCAATGCTTTGGAACCATAATCGATCCGAAAAAAAATAAAGCCAATAAGCCACTGCTATCTCCAAAACATGGCTCAGTTACCGTGGAGATCAGTTCGGCGGATGAAGAATTAATGATTGCACGTCACGTGGCCGAACTTGTTGGTGCCTACCAAAATGGGAGAGAATTATCATGATATCTTGTTTCCCACACCGCAATATCGCTGCACTTCTTGAAAAGGTCAGCTGATGGATATCACCGTTGAAGACCCGGTCTGCAAACGCAAATTTACGTTGGAAAAAGCGGTCGCCGCTGAAGAATATGAGGGCTGGACTTATTTCTTCTGTAGCACAGAATGTCAGAATATATTCATTGGATCTCCCACAACTTTTGCCAACGGCCCAGCGCCGTTATATTCAGATCCTTAAAATGGCGAGATGAGCGAATAAAAACGGCATTGGCACAAATATAGAGATCGGTTGGCGGGATGTTGGCCAACAATTCCGACAACCGTATCTTTAGGGGCGATCGCGCACTGCCTTCCCCAGCGGTCGCCCCACTCCTCAAAGCCCAGCTGCGTCGTAGTAGCCTTTTTTAGCTTCAAACCGTCTGGCGAGTTCTGATCAACTGTAACATTAAGCGCCGCAGTGCGTCCTTAACAATAAACCGGTTGATATCGATCATCACCCGGCGCTGATTACTCCGAAGAACAGGAGAAAACCATGACAGACAATCTTATTACGTTTTCCGCTTTGCTGTTCATCCTGCTTGCAGTTGGCGCTAGCGCTATCCGCATTGTGGTCGAATATGAGCGCGTGGTCGTCTTCACGCTAGGCCGCTTCACAGGAGTCAAAGGCCCCGGTCTGATTTTTATTATTCCCTTTGTTCAAACTCTTTCCCGCGTGGATTTAAGAACCATCGTCCTTGATGTACCAACGCAAGATCTTATTTCACGCGATAATGTGTCGGTTCATGTCAATGCTGTCATATATTTTAAGGTTGTTGATCCTGAACGCGCGATAATTCAGGTGGAGCAATTTATCGATGCAACCAGCCAGCTCGCACAAACCACCTTGCGATCGGTACTTGGAAAACATGAGCTTGATGAGATGCTCACGGAGCGAGACAAACTCAACAAGGATATCCAAGAGATAATCGACACCCAAACAACCTCCTGGGGCATCAAAGTTGCCAATGTTGAAATCAAGCATGTCGATATAGATGAATCCATGGTTCGCGCGATGGCGAAACAGGCTGAAGCCGAACGTGAGCGCCGGGCAAGAGTGATAAATGCTGAAGGAGAACAGCAGGCAGCGCAAAAGCTTTTGGAAGCTGCAGAAACGCTATCCGGTCACCCTGAAGCGATGCAACTGCGTTATCTTGGCGCGCTTGGCGAAATCGCTGGAGAACGCAGTTCCACAATTGTATTTCCTTTCCCTGTTGAATTTGAAAAATTTTTCAACGGGTTTGCTAGTCAAGACAGCAAAAAGCTGGCTGGGAATGCGGCCAATGAACCCACGCTCTCTGCAGGCAAGAGTGCGGGGTGACTTTCAGCGCTCATAAGCGGCATTTGCTGGTGAGCGAACGAATATGCCAAGCCAGAATAGTGCAGTCGAATAGGGTACGGCAAACAATTTGGAGGTTGGTTTAGAGCATGTTTATTAGCAGTTTCGAAAACCGACTCTTCAGGGGCGGCCGGGCTCCTCCTCCAACCCAGCGCGGTCGCTCCACTTTTAACTGTGGTGGCGACACCATTTTTGCACCTTCTCGATTCCAGATAAACATTCACAATGCTGTTCCATTTAAGCCGTTCACATACGGCAACCGTGACGTTTGAGGAGGGTTTTCATTGACAAAAAACATATCAAACGACTGGCGCACAGGATTTGGCGTCATCAAGCACAGCGCTGCAACAATTGCGCGTACAGATGAATTTTTCGCAAAACGTCAGTACTGGCAAGGATTTACGGATTCCGCCCAAGCAGAGACATTGATTGTAGCGGTCGACCGATTGGCCAACGCCGCGATGTGGCTCACCGCCCATATGACCTATGCCTCCCGGGTTGATATGAGCGGTACCGATTTGCCGGCAGACGCATTTAAACGAAACCCTGAAGGTCATACTGGCGGCGCCCTCAATGTTGCCATCGGGTTTGTTGGCTATTTACTTGCCAACGCCCTGTCTGGACACACGCGTGCCTGGACGCTTGGTCAGGGTCACTGTGTTGCTGCAATAGAGGCAATCAACACGCTGACCGGGGACTTGTCCCCTGCACAAATCGGTCGTTATGAGCGCAGCGAGACCGGGCTTTCCCGTCTCGTTTCAGACTTTTACAGCTATGCGATGAGCGCTGATGGAAGACCCGCGGTACCGCTGGGGAGCCATGTCGGCCCAAACACTGCCGGCGGTGTTTCAGAAGGCGGCTATTTGGGCTTTTCCGAACTCCAATATGTCCATATGCCGTTGCCGGGAGAGCGACTTGTTGCCTTTTTGAGTGACGGCGCATTTGAAGAACAGCGCGGGTCCGACTGGTCTCCGCGCTGGTGGCGAGCCGAAGATAGCGGTTTGGCGGTGCCGATCATGGTCCTCAATGGCCGGCGGATTGAGCAGAGAACCGAAATCGGCCAGGAAGGCGGGGCTGAATGGCTTGAAGCTCATCTTCGCCTCGCTGGATATGATCCAATACTGATCGACGGTCATGACCCTCTCGCCTATGCGATGGCGATATTGGAAGCGGAAGAAAGGCTCAGCCGATTTATTAGATCAAAGCAGGCCTATCCAGCTCCCCTTCCCTATATTATCGCGCGCTGCACAAAAGGATTTGGCTTTCCGGGAGCTGGAACCAACAGATCACATAACCTGCCACTTTCGGGAAACCCGTCCGAAAATGCAGCCGCACGAGCTGAATTTCACGAAGGCGCTAGAAAGCTGTTTGTCCCGGCTGACACGCTGGAAACAGCCGTTAATGCTTTGGCGGTCCATGAAAAGCAGTCTCGGCCAAGAGAAAGTCAGAATTCACTAGCACGCCGGATCGTCGAACTGCCCAGCCTACCCGTGCCAAATTGGACCGATGTCAATAGTCAGCGCGAACGCTGCGCGATGGATGCGATCGATGAATATTTTGTCGATATTGTCCGCGCCAACCCGAAGCTACGACCACGTATTGGCAATCCAGACGAGCTAAGAAGCAACCACATGCCGCGCGCGCTTGAGCTTCTGCACCACCGCGTGAACTTGCCTGAATCTGGGACTCCGGAGGCGGTTGATGGAGCCGTCATA
Organism: Parasphingorhabdus sp. NYA22; assembly: GCF_976973735.1. NCBI lineage: Bacteria > Pseudomonadati > Pseudomonadota > Alphaproteobacteria > Sphingomonadales > Sphingorhabdaceae > Parasphingorhabdus > Parasphingorhabdus sp. NYA22. The sequence goes on from NZ_OZ333477.1 coordinate 2,600,034, forward strand.
ACGGCACTCAACGAAGAAGCGGTTATGAGTGCGGCCTTGGGTAACAAAGGCGGGATCAATATCGCTGTGAGCTACGAAGCTTTTGCGATGAAAATGCTTGGCGCATTGCGACAGGAAATAATTTTCTCGCGCCGCCAGCACGAACTGCTCCAGCCACCAGGCTGGATCAGCGTTCCACTCATTGCAACCTCCCACACTTGGGAAAACGCAAAAAATGAGCAGTCGCATCAAGACCCGACATTGCCCGAAGCATTGCTGGGGGAAATGTCAGATGTATCTCGCGTTATATTCCCTGTTGATCCCAATAGCGCGGTTGCAGCGCTGCGCTCGGTCTACCGAACGCATGGCCAAATTGCGTGCCTGGTAACCGCCAAGCGCGATGTGCCAATCCTCTTTTCAGGTGAACAGGCTGAATTTGCGATGGCGAAGGGCGCAATACAATTTGAGGGCGATGCTACAAACGCGCAGGTACAACTGGTCGCTATCGGCGCTTATCAATTGCAACAAGCAAGACAGGCGCGCGAACGGCTCGGGCAACGCGGGATAAACTGCTCAATTACGGTCATTTTGGAACCGGGGCGGTTTCGGGAGGCGCGCGACGAGATCGAATGGAAATATGCTGTTTTAGACAAAGATTTGCATGTGCTGTTTCCCACAAATCTTCCGCGGATAATAATCTCGCACACGAGACCGGAGCCAATGTTGGGTCTATTGAGGCGGCTTGATGGCGGGCCGAGCCAAACCAAAGCGTTGGGATATTTGTCCAGAGGCGGCACATTGGATGTTTTTGGCATGTTGTTCGCCAATCGTTGCACTTGGGCGCATGCGGTCGCCTCCGCTGCAGGTTTGCTCAAAATCGATCGGGGTTCCCTCCTATCACAGGAAGAATTGGATGCCGTCGACGAGCAGGGTGACCCGCAGATATTGCGGAGAGACTCATCGGGCTCAAAAAATGAGGAGAAAATCGTATGACGCTCACATTGCATAGTCTTGGCGGAGCCGGGACGGTAACCGGATCTCGCCATCTTATCGAAAATGACGGACGCCGGATCATGGTCGATTGCGGACTTTTCCAGGGATATAAGCCCTTACGCGAGCGCAACTGGAAACCGTTTCCGGTTTCTCCAAAAAGCATCGATGCCATTATTCTCACCCACGCGCATCTCGATCATAGCGGCTATCTTCCGAAATTAGTCCGCGAGGGGTTTGAAGGCCCAATCTTCTGTTCATCAGCAAGCGTTGATCTTTGCGAAATACTTTTAAAAGACAGCGCTTTCATTGCGGAGAAAGATGCGTTTCTGGCGAACAAGCACAAATATACCAAACATGCGCCCGCGCTGCCGCTGTACACCATCAAAGATGCCGAAGCTGCCCTGAAACAGTTGCGGCCCATCCCGTTCCACAAGGAAATTGAACTTCCGGGTGGCGGACAGGTCAAGCTGCGCCGAGCCGGGCATATTTTGGGAGCGGCCAATGCCGAGCTTCATTGGGGCGGTAAGACAATCGTCTTTTCGGGGGACATTGGGCGCTACGGTGATCCCTTCATGCTCGATCCCGAGCCCGTCGCGGCGGCCGATTATGTGCTTGTGGAATCGACCTATGGAGACAGAACCCACCCCAAAAATGACCCAATGGAAGCTCTTGGAGACGTCATCGAAAAAACGGTCCGAAGGGGCGGAACAGTCATTATTCCGGCATTTGCTGTCGGGCGCGCCCAATTGATCATGTATTACCTATGGAAACTAAAACAGGCCGGAAGAATAAAAATCGTTCCGATTTTCCTCGATAGTCCCATGGCGATTAACGCAACAGATTTGCTGTGCCGCCATCTGGATGATCATCGCCTCTCGCCAGACGTTTGCAAGCAGTCTTGCGATATTGCAACCTATCTGCGCGAAGTCGATGATTCCAAACGCATAACGCGTGATACCACGCCCAAGGTAGTGATCGCCGCTAGCGGCATGCTTACCGGCGGACGCGTTCTCCATCATCTCAAGGCCTTTGGCCAGGACAGCAGAAACACAATCCTGTTTTCAGGCTATCAGGCGGGGGGAACGCGCGGCGAAAAACTGCTGAATGGCGCTGAAAGCGTCAAAATGTTCGGTCAGTGGCTCCCGATTCGCGCTGAAATTGCAAGCCTTCCGGCGTTATCGGCCCACGCAGATTCAGACGAAATCCTGAAATGGCTGTCCGGATTCAAGCACGCTCCTGCCCGAACTTTTGTGGTGCACGGAGAACCTAAGGCCTCAGATGCTTTGCGGATGCGGATTGGAGAAGAGTTGGGCTGGAACAGCACCGTCGTTGATTCGACTGATCGTTATTTTTTGGAAGGTTAAATGTCATGTCGACCGGCAACCACATTGAAGCCCATAATTTGCTGAAATCAAAGCGTCTCAGTCTCTACACCCAGGATGAGGTGATCGTGCTTATGCGCACCGATTGTCCGGTTTGCATATCGGAAGGCCTGACTTCCCGATCGCGCGTGCGTCTAACGTCTGTCTCGGGACGTGAAATTCTCGCAACACTTTTTCAAGTCGAGAATGACTGGCTAACAACCGGAGAAGCTGGATTATCCGAGGCCGCCTGGACGAAGCTTGGGGTTGACGACGGAACTTTTATTTCGGTTAGCCATGCACCAACTGTAGGATCGTTGGCAGATATAAGACGCAGAATTTATGGGGGGCGCTTAGACGAACCGGCCTTTCAGGGAATTATTGGCGATATTGCCGCTGGACACTACGCAGATATCCATTTGGCAACGTTTATCGCAACATGTTCGGCTCTCCCGCTCGACATTGAAGAAATATGCCATTTAACCAAGGCAATGGTGGGCGCAGGAGAACGTTTGTCATGGGACGCTCCGATGATTCTGGACAAACATTGTGTCGGCGGATTGCCGGGCAACCGCACCACACCGATTGTCGTGGCGATAGTTGCCAGTCTGGGCTTCACAATGCCAAAAACGTCATCGCGCGCCATTACATCTCCTGCAGGTACTGCCGATACGATGGAAACGCTCGCCCCGGTTGATCTGGATATCGATCAAATGCGCCGCGTGGTGGAAGAGCAAGGCGCCTGTATTGCCTGGGGCGGCGCCGTCAATCTCAGCCCGGCAGATGATATTTTGATCCGCATCGAGCGGGCTCTTGATATTGATACAGAAGGACAGTTGATCGCATCTGTTTTATCTAAAAAAATTGCTGCCGGTGCCACCCATGTCGTCCTTGACTTACCGGTTGGTCTGACTGCCAAAGTCCGTTCGCTGGACAAGGCCAAAATATTGGGTGAGCATCTTTCCGCTGTCGCGGCCAATTTTGGGTTGGAGACACGATGTGTTTTTACAGACGGCTCTCAACCTGTGGGACGCGGCATTGGCCCTGCCCTTGAGGCGCATGACATTTTATCTGTCCTGCAAAACAATCCGGATGCACCGCAAGACCTGAGGAAGCGGGCAATATTAATTGCCGCACAGGCTCTGGAGCTGGCAAATCACGTGGACGATGGTGGCGGGCTTGCTGCGGCGGAGGCCGCCTTGGTTGATGGCCGGGCATGGAACAAATTTCAGGCGATTTGCGAGGCGCAAGGCGGCATGCGCACGCCCCCGGTCGCTCCATTGACCTGCCCCCTGTTGGCGCAGAGCAGCGGCAAGATATCCTCCATCGACAATCGTAAATTATCGCGATTAGCAAAATTGGCCGGAGCCCCGCGCCAAAAGGCCGCAGGGATTGTCATGCAGGTCCGCCTCGGCGAGCGTGTTACGAACGGTCAGCCATTACTCACGGTCCATGCCGAAGCCAAGGGCGCCCTGGATTATGCGCTGGAATATGCTGCTGCCAATCCAGATATATTGAAAATAGAGGAGTAACCATGCGCATTTTTATCCCCTTGCCGGGCAATGAAACCTTGGCGGCCGATCTTGCCAGACTATCCTCCTCCGCGCTGGGTACATTGGAAACCCGTCACTTCCCTGACGGGGAATCTTATATTCGTTTGACCGATGATGTGACGGGGAAAGATGTGGATTTTGTTTGCACCCTCGCTCGCCCCGATGATCAGATACTGCAGCTTATTTTTGCGGCGAAAACCGCGCGTGAACTGGGCGCAAAAACCGTGCGCCTCATTGCGCCCTATCTGGCCTATATGCGGCAAGACAAGAGATTTCAGGAGGGGGAATCCATATCCTCCACGCATTTTGCCAAGCTGCTATCAGATTGCTTCGACAGTTTGATCACGATTGACCCTCATCTGCACCGAATAGCGGATCTGGGAGAAATATTCACCATACCAACCAAGGTCAAACATGCTGCGCCCCTTTTAGCCGACTGGATCAGGGACAATGTCGAGAATGCTCTCGTGGTGGGCCCTGATTCCGAAAGCCAGCAATGGGTTGAGGCTGTTGCAGAACGAGCAGGCGCACAGCGCCTCGTTCTCAATAAAAACCGCCTCGGTGATCACGAGGTCGAGATATTGGTGCCGGACTTGAGCGATTATGCAGGCCTGGCTCCGGTGCTTGTCGATGATATTATTTCATCAGGGCGAACGATGATCGAAACCGCCGAAGCCCTGATCGCGCGGGGTTTCCGTAGACCCTATATATTGACTGTGCATGCCCTGTTTACCGGCAGCACCTATTGGCAGCTAAACCAACTTGCCAAAGATATCATCTCGACAGACGCCGTTCCGCACGAAACATCCCGGATCGGGATTGCAGAACTGCTCTTGTAGCTCAAGGCATGGGCAACATTTTTAACTGGATTGGAAAGAGACAGAGAAATGGCAGACGATCATAAGATCAAAGTCGCAATTGTCGGATATGGCGTGATCGGTAGCCGCACGGCCACCGCAATAAGACTACAGTCCGACATGATACTATCGGGCGTGGCTGATGTCGCGACAGATTGGCGCATTGCCCAGATTATAAGCCAGGGCATCCCGCTTTTCGCGGCCACAGCAGAAGCCAGCGCAGCTATGGAGGCGGCAGGCTTACCCACTAACGGACTATTGACCGATCTTGTGGAATCAAGCGACATCATTGTCGATTGTACGCCCAAGCACCGAGGCGCTGAGAATGCCGAATTATATCGCAAACTTAAGCGGCCCTTCATCGTTCAAGGCGGTGAAAAACATGATGTAACCGGCCATTCCTTTGTAGCAGAATCAAGCTATTCCAGTACGATCGGACGCAGCGCAACGCGCGTGGTTAGCTGCAATACAACGTCTATCGTTCGCACATTGGGAACCCTCAAGAACGCGGGCCTCTTGAAGAAAGCGCGCGGAACACTGATGCGTCGCGCAACCGACCCATGGGAAAGCCATCTTGGCGGCATCATGAATACGCTTGTTCCTGAGCCCGAAGTCCCGAGCCATCAGGGGCCTGATGCCAGACTTGTTGATCCGGATCTCGATGTCACAACGATCGCAGTCCGGGTGCCCGAAACGCTCGCTCATCTTCACACCTGGTACGTCGAAATGGCGAGAGCGGCCACAAAAGCGGCTGTTCTTGACGCGCTATCCCAATCATCGCGGATACTGCTAATCGACAGCCGCACGGGACTATCGGCAATAAATGTGGTGAAGGAGTGGATGGCTGAAAATGGACGTCGCCACGCCAATCTCTATGAAGTGGCGATATGGCGTGATCTGCTGACAGTTGACGGAACCGATCTATATTTTAGCTATATGGTTGATAACCAAGCCATCGTGATCCCGGAGACTATTGATGCTATACGCGCACTTGCGGGCAATGAGCAGGACCCTGCCGTATCAATCGCCAAAACGAACGAATCTCTGGGGATTGGCGATCTTGTTATACCCCAATGGGCCGTACAAAAAAGCTTGGGCCATGATGGCTGACATCGGTATGATCTCATCTGAGGAGCTGAAAGTGGTAAATAGTCGACGGAAAATAGCGTTACAAAAAAAGAGCGATATGGTTGATGAAGCGCTGCGTGAAAGCTTCCCTGCCAGCGACCCGCCGGCATGGACGCTCGGCATTGACCAAGGAGATGATGTGCAAAGAAACCCAGGTCGCCGCGAAACCAGCAAAAAACCTGCAAAGAAATGATATCGTCATGACCTCTCTACGCCCCATAGACAGTCTTGAAAGCCATGAGGTTACAAACCAACCGCCCACGCTAGAAGCATTTGACCGGTTTGGCTCAGATCAGGCGCTGGTCGATGCAGTCAAAATGGCGGGAGGCGAAGTTCACAAGCAACGACTTACCAGCTTTGGCATACGCACTGGTTCCAGCGAAGTCATTGGCTGGGGAGAAGCGGCCAACCGAAACCCGCCCGTGCTTGACACCCATGACCGTCAAGGAAGACGGATCGATGAAGTGCAATTCCACCCATCCTACCATCAACTGATGACGCTTGGCCTCGGCGAAGGCGTGGCCGCCGCCGGTTGGAATGGAACCGAAGCAGGCCATGTTCTTCACGCAGCGTTGAGTTTCCTGCTCGGGCAAGTTGATGCTGGCACCGGGTGTCCCATGACCATGACCTACGCCGCCGTCGCCGCCTTGAAACGTGACCCAGATGTCGGAAATGAGTGGATCGGGCGGATCACATCGTCACTTTACGATCCCGTTGTCCGACCAGCACCTGAAAAAAAGGGTGTCACAATCGGAATGGCGATGACCGAAAAACAGGGGGGATCGGACGTCTGCGCGAACACGACACGGGCGGAATATGCAGATGGTGCTTATCAACTAACTGGGCATAAATGGTTCTGTTCTGCGCCCATGTGCGACGCATTCCTGACGCTAGCCTACACAGATAATGGTCTGACCTGCTTTATCGTTCCGCGCTGGACGCCTGATGGCCAGCGTAACGCAGGGTTTCGCGTAATCCGGCTCAAGGACAAGCTTGGTGATCGCTCCAACGCATCTGCGGAAATCGAGTATCATCGTGCTTATGCGCAGCGTCTTGGCGAAGAGGGTCAAGGCGTGAAAACCATTATTCAGATGGTTCAGCATACCCGTTTTGATTGCATAGTGGGTTCAGCTTCCACAATGCGTGCCGCAATTACCGAAGCGCTGTGGCATACCGCTCATCGCACCGTCATGCAGCGCCGGTTAATCGAGCAACCGGCAATGATGTCCGTGCTGGCCGATCTCGCTGTAGAAAGCGAAGCCGCCACCGCTCTCGCCTTCCAGGTCGCTGCAACATTTGATATGGCGGACCCGCTATCCCGTCTGCTTACGCCTATTGCAAAATATTGGGTATGCAAGCGTGCGCCCGCGATGGTGTATGAAGCAATGGAATGTCTGGGCGGAACAGGCTATGTCGAAACTGGTCCGATGCCGCGCCTTTTCCGTCAGTCTCCGCTGAACGCGATCTGGGAAGGCTCGGGAAATGTGATCGCGCTGGATGTCTTGCGCGCAATGGAACGCGAACCCCAAGCGCTCGACAGTCTGCGGGAATTTCTGTTTTCTGCAAGCGGGCGCTATCCTTCCTATGACGATCACCTGAAAACTCTGGAATTTGGTAGCCTGGTGGAGCATGATGCCCGAAACATCGTCGAACGTCTTGCAATGACCGCTCAGGCAGCAGTAATCATAAATGCGGACAATCCCGTTGCTGAAGCTTTTTGCAAGTTAAGATTTGATCGACCCAGTAATCTTTTTGGTGCTTCCACCGCGGTCATTGACACGCGGTCCATCATTGAAAGAGCCATGCCGTCAATTTTAGAGTAGTGAACCAGCAATGAGCGGTTATCGAAGGTTTTTTAACACTATCGTCTTTGGTTGTTACCCATCCAGCAAGGTAAAACCCTGCTTCCAAGAGCGATCAGATCAAGCTAAGAGACCAATAATAACGGGAGTGGACAATTTAGAAGCAAATTTCGGGTAACACCGCCGAACAGATATTCATGGGTTCGGCTCCGCCCGAAAGCCCCGGCGACCATAACACCGGCCTGCAGATTTTGTGCCGTAGATATGAGAATATCCGAAGGATGAGTGTCCGTCGTCAGATAATTTGAGACATATGGCGGTTTAAAATAGGCGAGTATTTGGTTCCATCTGGTTGGTTGATATTAGGCGGCGATCTTGCGGTATTGCAATCGCCTTTGTTCGATGGTTTTTCGTTTGATCCTTTCTCGTTGTTTGATGATAGATTCTGCCCTGCCGAAGTAGGCATCGGCGGGTGTGACGTTTTTCAGGCTCTCGTGATAACGTTGGTGATTATAGTGCTCGACGAACGCCTCGACCTGCGCTTCGAGATCGCCGGGCAGATAATAATTTTCGAGCAGGATGCGGTTTTTGAGGGTCTGGTGCCAGCGTTCGATCTTGCCCTGGGTTTGCGGATGGAACGGTGCACCGCGAACGTGGCGCATCTTCTTGTCGGCCAGATAATCCGCAAGTTCACCCGCAACGTAGCTTGGCCCGTTGTCCGATAGCAGGCGCGGTTTGTGCAGCACATGCGCCTGCCCGCAGCCTGATGCCTCAAGAGCCAGCTCCAGCGTATCGGTGACATCTTCTGCGCGCATGGTCGTGCACAGTTTCCAGCTGATTATATAGCGGCTGTAGTCATCGAGGATCGTCGACAGGTGTCCGTCGTCAGATAATTTGAGACATATGGCGGTTTAAAATAGGCGAGTATTTGGTTCCATCTGGTTGGTTGATATTAGGCGGCGATCTTGCGGTATTGCAATCGCCTTTGTTCGATGGTTTTTCGTTTGATCCTTTCTCGTTGTTTGATGATAGATTCTGCCCTGCCGAAGTAGGCATCGGCGGGTGTGACGTTTTTCAGGCTCTCGTGATAACGTTGGTGATTATAGTGCTCGACGAACGCCTCGACCTGCGCTTCGAGATCGCCGGGCAGATAATAATTTTCGAGCAGGATGCGGTTTTTGAGGGTCTGGTGCCAGCGTTCGATCTTGCCCTGGGTTTGCGGATGGAACGGTGCACCGCGAACGTGGCGCATCTTCTTGTCGGCCAGATAATCCGCAAGTTCACCCGCAACGTAGCTTGGCCCGTTGTCCGATAGCAGGCGCGGTTTGTGCAGCACATGCGCCTGCCCGCAGCCTGATGCCTCAAGAGCCAGCTCCAGCGTATCGGTGACATCTTCTGCGCGCATGGTCGTGCACAGTTTCCAGCTGATTATATAGCGGCTGTAGTCATCGAGGATCGTCGACAGGTAATACCAGCCCCAGCCAATGATCTTGAGGTAGGTAAAATCAGTCTGCCACAGCTGGTTGGGCGCCGTTGTCTTGTCCTTGAACTCGCTGGCGGCCTTCATCACGATGAAGTTCGGGCTGGTGATCAGGTCGTGGGCCTTGAGCAGGCGGTAAACGCTGGCCTCCGACACGAAGTAGCGCTGTTCATCGGTAAACGTCACCGCCAGCTCGCGGGGCGATAGCTCGCAGCGTTCCAGCGCCATATCCAGGATCTTGTCCTGCACCTCCTCCGGGATCCGGTTCCATGCCCGGCGCGGACCGGGACGCCGATCTTCTAGCGCCTCTTCGCCGAACCGCTGGTACAGATCATACCAGCGGTAGAAGGTAGGCCGGGCGATGCCCAGCCTGTCGAGCGTCTGCTTGGCAGGCAGATGGCTTTTCTCGACCAGCCTGATGATCTCGAGCTTTTCTGATGCAGGATATCTCATTCTTCGCCTTCCCCATCCCCGATCATGCTTTTTTTAAGCAGACGCATCTCAAGCATCTGTTCAGCGACAACCTCCTTCAGATCTCGGGCTTCCTTACGAAGGTCGCGCACCTCATCAGTATTGGCAGCGCGGGCAGTATCGCCAGCCAGCCTGCGCTTGCCAGCCTCCATGAAGTCCTTCGACCATTTGTAATACACGCCCTGCGCGATACCCTCACGGCGGCATAGCTCGGCAATGCTATCTTCGCCGCGCAGACCCTCCAGCACGATCCGGATCTTCTCTTCCGCGCTATACTGTTTGCGGGTCGCTCTGCGGATATCTTTGACCACCCGCTCCGCGGGGGCTTTCGAGTGTTTTGGTTTCATTTCCGTTCCTTACAGTCACTGCAATGAAACCAAAACACTCGCTTATTTTATGCAGCCAGTCTGTCTATTGAATGCTGACGGGGGACAGAGCACGAAAGTTCACGCCTTAACCAAAAATTGCCCCATCATTCCGGCATCTTCATGTTCGAGAATATGACAATGATACATGTAGGGTAGTTCTGAATCGGTATATTCTTCAAAGCGCAATAGTACTCGAACGACTTCACGCGGCGCAACCACCACTGTATCTTTCAGCCCTCGATCCTGCGGACCTGGTTGACGACCATCGCGGTCCAGCACACGAAACTGCACATCATGAATGTGAAAGGGATGCGCCATCATCGAAGCATTCTCTATCTGCCAGATTTCTGTCGTGTTGACTTTTACCGTCTCGTCGATGCGCTGCATATCCATGGATTTGCCGTTGATCGTAAAGCCGCCACCGCGCATCATGTTCATACCCATGCCCATTTGAAGCATAAATCGTCGCGTCTTGATGGCAGTTTCCGGTTCAACCGGTGCCAGTGCAATCAGTCGGCTTGGCATTACGATGGTCTGCCGTCTTTGAGCTGCAGGCCGAATGTTAAGCACGGTGAAGCGTCGTCGTTCATCCATCATGCCTTCCCGGCGCCCGCCGCTTCCTCCCATCCGGTCGCCACTATCGCGCATACCGCGGTTTCCCATACCGCCGCCCATCATCCCCATCATTCCCATGGTTTCAAGGCTATCTGCACGGAGGATAGTTGGCCTGCCATCGCTCAGATCGACGACAATTTGCGCTCGCTCACCCGGGGCGAGAACGACATTGTTTGTACGATAAGGCTGTTCGAAGAGACCGCCATCGCTTCCTATCTGCATGAAAGGACGCCCATCATCAAATCCAAAGCGATAGAACCGCGCGTTCGAGCCATTGAGAAGGCGTATCCGCAACAAGTCGCTGCGGGCTTCGTAAACCGGATCGACGATCCCGTTTACAAGCAGAGTATCACCCATCATCCCCATCATGACATCGCGCATCGATGTAGAATAAGCAAAACTGCCATCGCGGTTGAAGGCGCGGTCCTGAACGATCAGTGGAATATCATCGACGCCATAGTCATTCGGCAGGTCGAGCCGCTCGCTTTCGTCATCGCGAACATAGATGGCCCCGGCCAGTCCCTGATAGACCTGCGGACCGGACCGACGGTGCGCGTGGGAATGATACCAGAACATTGATGCCCGCTGCTTCACCACGAAGCTTGGCGACCATGTGCTGCCGGGCGCTATCGGTTGATGCGGCCCGCCATCGGCACGGGCAGGCAAGTGAAAGCCGTGCCAATGCACGGTAGCCGTTTCGGAAAGGTCACTACTGACGTTCATGCGAACGGTTTCCCCGGCATACATTTCAAGTGTTGGGCCGAGATAGGATTGGTTGATGCCTATCGTCGGAGTTTGCACACCTTCGAGAAACTGAGAAACACCGCGTTGCAGTTTCAGATCGAATACGCGGATGCCATTTTCCCGTTCTCCCGAGTAAAGCGGCGGTATAAGTAAAGAGCGACCTGAAGTCGCTCGCACAGATGCGGCCCCCTGGCCTCCGATGAATTGGCGGGTCGCCATGCCTCCAATTGCAATAACTCCACCGCCAAGCACAGCGGCACCAATCACAGACCGTCTATTCACCATGTTAAACATTCCTAATAATAATGTTATCGGCTTGAAGGGCATTCATACCGTATGCCTATCCTTTGGCCGCTCACCATCATGTCCCTTGCCGATCAACCAGAATCCCAGACCAATAACAGCGACAACCAAAACCTGAGCCAAAATGGGCTGGAGTGCTGGATAGATGCCAAGCATCGATATTCGCGGAAAATCCTTAAGCGGCGTAACATCAAGCATACCGGCTTCCTGCAAAGCGCCAATGCCTTTTCCTGTCAACACCACGGTCAGTACAATCATCAATGCCGAACTATAAGCGAAGAATTTTCTAATCTGCAGTTTGCGGCTGTAGCGCAGCATAGCCCAGGCGAGGGCAGCCAGCAGAAGTAGGGCTGCTCCCGAACCGGCAATAATCGATACGCCAGTGTCATCGCTCCAAAGCGCCGCGAAAAACAGGATTGTTTCAAAAACTTCCCGATAAACAACCAGAAATGCAAGGCCGAATAGGAACCAGGCCGAGCCTCGCGACAGAGCCTTGTTCATTGTTTCGCGGATATAGCGCTGCCACTCATCAACTCGCGATTTACCATGCATCCAGAGTCCGACGAACAGAAGGATGGCAGCGGCAAAAAGTGACCCAAAACCTTCGGTGAGCTCTCTGCTGGCTCCGCTAATCCCGATGATGTAGGTTGCGGCAAACCAGGTCACTCCGCCAGCAATGAGGGCCGTGATCCAACCACCATGAACATAGGACATGACTTCTGGGCGTTCAGCCTTGCGAAGAAATGCTATCATAGCGACTATGATAAGGATCGCTTCCAGTCCCTCACGCAGCAAGATGGTGAATGCCCCGACAAAAGCCGATGCGCCGCTTGCATTGTCAGGAACAAGGATAGCCTCCGCCTGTGCAAATTGCACTTTGAGAGTTTTGATCTGACTTTCGACGTCGGACACGGGCCGGTTTTTATCGATGGCATCGCGAAGCTGGGCCATTGATCGCTCAATACTGCTGAGCAAGTCTGCGTCGCGCGTACCGAGTAAGGCCTCAAATGGCTCGAAACCATCCAGATAGGCAGAAAGTGCCAAATCCTTAGCCGCACTTTTCTGACCGGCGCGGTACGCGGCCAGGCTTTCGTCCAGTTTTGTGCGAGCGAGGTCAAGCGATCCACCAGAAGCTTTTGCAATCGCCTCTGGATGGCGGCGCAAGAACGCGAAAACAGCGTCGGCCTTGTCTGGCCGGACCTTGCTAGCAAGTATGACAGGAGTCATGCTTGACCATGCTGTCAGATCGGGGAATTGCGCGCGAATGGAGGCATCACTTTCCCAGATCTTTTCTCCTCGCGCTACATCATCGAACGCAAAGCTGCCAGTATATGCTGCCAGATCCCAACGGTCCTGCGCGGGCAGATCGGAAAAGCTTTGCATGGCCGTTCCATCAAGGCCCTGTCCGATCACCTGATACAAACCAAACAGGCTGCGCTGACGCGCGCGTTCTGCATCCGTGAAATCAATTGGTGCCGGATCGAGGCCCCGCGCATCAGGCCCTTGCCCGTTGCCCGAAAGCCCATGACAGCTCGCGCAATTTTGCGCGTATAATCGTGCGCCGTTCTGCAAGTCAGGCGTATTGTGAGGCGCCAGCGGGACGGGATAGCCGCGCAACAAATTGCTCGCCAGCAAGCGGGCATCTTGCGCAACCTTGTCCGCTGGTGCCTTGTCGGCAATGGCGATTTTCATGTCATTGGCTTGTGCGATCAACGCAGCACGGTCGCTGGCTGCTGGCAACTCCGTAATACGCTTGGCTGCCGATTCTGAGAATTCAATCATTTCGGCATATTCCGCCTCGCTGATCACTTTCCCGTCTTCAACCGCGCCGGGATAATCAACGGCGATATAGTCCAGGAGGCGCCATATGGTTTGGACATCTCCCGCATTGGCTTGGGCAGAGAATGGCAGGCATGCCGCAATTAGAAACAGCAAGGACAATGAAGCGGTGCGAAGATTGATGAGATGCATCACGCCGGATTGTCCGCCGACGTTTTATGATCTTGAAGTTCGATTAACGCATTTTGCAAAATCTGGTAAGCGGAATGGATAAAAATCAAAGCGATGATCGCGGCCACCGCAATATCAGGCCAGGATTTCCCGGTCCACGCCACAAGACCCGCTGCACAGATTACGGCGACATTTGCAATCGCGTCATTTCGGCTGAAAAGCCAGACTGCTTGGACATTCGCATCGCCCTCGCGAAAGCGCGAAAGAACAAAGGCAGACACCACATTTATGCCAAGCGCTAAAAACCCCAGTGCTCCCATAATTCCGGCCTCGGGAACCCCCGGGTCAATCGCCCGCAAGAGGGCAAAGCCGATGACGCCCATACCCAAAAGGGCAAGGAAAATTCCTTGAATCAATGCCACACGTGACCGTAGGACCGCAGTCCAGCCAAGTGCAAACAGTCCAACAAGGGTTATCGATCCATCGCCCAGGAAATCAAGGGCATCGGCCTTCAGTGCTTGGCTGTCAGCGATAAATCCACCGACAATCTCGAACAGGCCGAAGCCGATATTGAGGATAATGACAATCCATAATGCCCGCCGATATGCCGGGTCATCCTGTGCTCTTTTTGGATCGCCCGTGCAGCCGCATTCATCTGTTTCTTCCATGCTCATGAGCTTGCCTTACAACCTCCAGTTACTGTAGAAGCAAGCATTAATTTAAATAGGCCGTATAAGGAAAATGATTTGACCAATATGATGATCGGTGACCTAGCGCAAAAAACCAGCACCAAGGTAAACACAGTACGCTATTACGAAGATATAGGACTGTTACCCGAACCTGCACGAACGGCATCGGGTAGGCGGACATATGCGGAAAGCGATGTTCGGAGATTGTCATTCGTCCGTCACAGTCGCGGATTTGGGTTTTCTATTGATGAAATACGATCACTTCTGGAAATATCAGATAGCCCAAAACAAGACTGCGAAGCGGCCGCAAAAATTGCGCAAGAGCATTTGGAAAAGATTGATACCCAAATAGTTCAACTGACATCGCTACGGGATGCTCTTAAGTTGTTTGCAACCTCATGCTCGGGAGGTTCTGCCGAGCATTGTGAAATCATAGGTGCGCTAAATCGCTTGAACCCGCCGGTCGGTTAGATGGCAGGCGAAGGTGCGTTTTATCGATCCACTTAAATGCAAGACTGTCCGCCGTCAGCATTCAATAGACAGACTGGCTGCATAAAATAAGTGAGTGTTTTGGTTTCATCGCAGTGACTGTAAGGAACGAAGATGAAAGCAAAACACTCAAAAGCCCCCGCGGAGCGGGTGGTGAAAGACATCCGCAGAGCAACGCGCAAACAATATAGCGCGGAAGAAAAGATACGGATCGTGCTGGAAGGTCTGCGCGGCGAGGATAGCATTGCCGAGCTATGCCGCCGCGAAGGTATTGCGCAGGGCGTGTATTACAAATGGTCGAAGGATTTTATGGAAGCCGGCAAGCGCAGGCTCGCTGGCGATACGGCGCGCGCTGCCAATAGCGACGAGGTCCGTGATCTTCGGAAGGAAGCCCGCGATCTGAAGGAGGTCGTCGCTGAACAGATGCTCGAGATGCGCCTGCTGAAAAAAAGCATGATCGGGGATGGGGGCGACGACGAATGAGGTATCCCGCATCCGAAAAGCTGGAGATCATCCGCATCGTCGAGCGGTCACATCTGCCTGCCAAGCAGACGCTCGACAGGCTGGGCATCGCCCGGCCTACCTTCTACCGCTGGTATGATCTGTACCAGCGGTTCGGCGAAGAGGCGCTGGAAGATCGGCGTCCCGGCCCGCGCCGGGCATGGAACCGGATCCCGGAGGAGGTGCAGGACAATATCCTGAATATGGCGCTGGAACGCTGCGAGCTGAGCCCGCGAGAGCTGGCTGTGACATTTACTGATGAACAGCGCTACTTCGTGTCGGAAGCCAGTGTTTACCGCCTGCTCAAGGCCCATGACCTGATCACCAGCCCGAACTTCATCGTCATGAAAGCCGCCAGCGAGTTCAAGGACAAGACCACGGCGCCCAACCAGCTGTGGCAGACTGATTTTACCTACCTCAAGATCATTGGCTGGGGCTGGTATTATCTGTCGACGATCCTCGATGACTACAGCCGCTATATTATCAGCTGGAAGCTGTGCACGACCATGCGCGCAGAAGATGTCACCGATACGCTGGAGCTGGCTCTTGAGGCATCAGGCTGTGCGTCGGCGCATGTGTTGCATAAACCGCGTCTGCTATCGGACAATGGGCCCAGCTATGTTGCTGGAGAGCTCGCTGATTATCTGGCCGACAAGAAGATGCGCCACGTTCGCGGTGCACCGTTCCATCCGCAAACCCAGGGCAAGATCGAGCGTTGGCACCAGACCCTCAAAAACCGCATCCTGCTCGAAAATTATTATCTGCCCGGCGATCTCGAAGCGCAGGTCGAGGCGTTCGTCGAGCACTATAACCACCAGCGTTATCACGAAAGCCTGAAAAACGTCACACCCGCCGATGCCTACTTTGGCAGAGCGGAATCCATCATCAAACAGCGAGAAAGGATCAAACGAAAAACCATCGAACATCGGCGCTTGCAATACCGCAGACAAGCCGCCTAATATCAACCAACCAGATGGAACCAAATACTCGCCTATTTTAAACCGGCATATGTCTCAAATTATCTGACGACGGACAATCTCCACCCGATAATTTTTACAATAGGCCCGACCGATGACTATCGTCAAGAATCTTCATCGGCCGGTATGCTGTTGTTGACCTTATGGTCCGTTTTCGCGAACCCTGCGTGAAACCAAGCAAAATATGCATATGCGCCAAGACGAACCGTCGCGGCGTCGGGACATGCCGCTCGCACTTTGTTGCCTATCTGGTCATTAAGGCCGCGATCATAGGCAGCCCTATTTTCCCCCACATTCTCCAGAAAACCGCCCAGAGAACGATGATGAACCGGCAATGCCTTCAGCAAATCAATACATAGCTCCAATCCCTGGCTATCGGAAGAAATCCTCGTATCGACATAGCGCTCCATCGCCAGGACATAACAGGCGTTTAGCGCCGTGAGCGCATCGGCCTTCGGCTGACCATCTGTGGCGCTAGTTTTAAGCATTCCGACAGCCCTGCCAACAACACCGGCACAAGCCGATGTCGGGCTTTTACCATCTCCGGCCCTCTCCCATGAGCGATCAAAAGATTTGCGGTAATGCCAGCGACCCAATCGCAGACTTTAGCGCTCATGCAATTCTTTCTCTGCGTTGCGCCCGCACGCACTCGCTGGCGCAGGCAGGGCCTAAAATCCGATTACCGGTACGACCTGAGGCGAAGGTTTAAAACCCGGCAGCGACTAATTTCACCCTCGCCTTGGGGACCAAGTTGACCGCTTCGGTTAAATCCTGCATCGATTGGTGGCAATACCGGAAAGGTCCACGATGCCTGACATTCTGTTTCATCAATATGATAGTTCGCCATTTTCAGAGAAAGTGCGCGTTTGCCTTGGCATCAAGAATCTCGCGTGGGCTGCGGTCGATCAACCGGTCATCATGCCCAAGCCTGAACTTGTTGCACTGACCGGCGGATATCGCCGTATTCCGGTCATGCAGATCGGTGCAGACATATATTGTGACAGCCAGCTAATCGTCCGGGAACTTGAACGGCGTTTTCCTGAACCGACGTTGTTTCCGCAGGGCGACCACGGCCTGGCACATGCCAATGCGATGTGGTCAGACCGCGCGCTATTCCAGGCAGCGGTCGCGATCATCTTCGGCGGGCTCGGCGACAAAGTCCCGGCCGCTTTTATCAACGACCGCGCAGCCCTTTCCGGGCGCCCGTTTGACCCAGCCGCCATGCAGGCAGCTATTCCCCACATGGAAGCGCAATTGCGGGCACATGTCGCCTTGCTGTCCGACCAGCTTGCAGATGGACGCAGGTTCCTGACCGGTGACCGCGCCGGCCTGGTGGATGCGAATGGCTATTACAACCTGTGGTTCATCCGGTCTGCCTTTCCCCCAGCGGCAAGCCTGTTCGAGAGCATGACTCACGTGCCAGAGTGGCTGGATCGGGTAGAGGCGATCGGTCATGGCGAGAGATCAGAGATGAGCCGCGAGGACGCACTCGATATCGCGCAGGCATCCGAGCCGATGGCCGGGGAGGTTGCGCCTCGGGACGCCAAACTCGAAGGTAAGCGGGTGGCCGTTGCCGCCGACGACTACGGGCGCGACGCGGTCAATGGAGTGCTTGTCGGCTCGTCCGATCATCATGTCTCGATCAGCCGCGAAGATCCCCTGACCGGCCAGGTCGTTGTTCATTTCCCGCGCATAGGTTTTTCCGTGCAGAATTGACGCAATCTGAAACGTAACTTTTAAGAATTCGAGCAAAGGAAAAAGGCTACATCCAGTCCCTCGCTCTCGACGAATCTCTCTACTTCTCCGTCAATATCGGGCTTTCTGGGATAATTATTGGTTTTGCGATCCAATAGAATGAACCGCAAGTGCTCGGCATCCCGATCCCGTTGATTTACTATGCGGGTTGCGTTGTCCTCAGGCGATGCCGAGACAGGCTGGAACACCAACGCCGACGATACCAGAAATAAAACTCCTGATGAATGCTCATACCGGCACCAAGTGCTTCTACCTCACTCCTGGTCCGGAACAACTTCTCGCAACGCTGTTCGATGCCAGCCTAGTTCGATACCAGATAATAGGTTACCGGCCGGCTCTCGCTGGTCCGGATATTTATCTTATATCTCTCAGTAAAAAGGGGCAGCCATTCGCAATTTGCCGGTTTTGATGAAGTGCGTCGGGTGCAAATATTCTTGCCCTGGCCATCGCTAATCTCGATCGACATCGGTTTGGGTGAAGCTGATACCAGGGCCACCGATGCCTTTTTTCCTGCGAGAAAAATCTGGTCGATACTGACCCGCGATCCTGCCGAGACAATCCCCTTTTTATAGGATGGCCCAAGCGCCCGGCCGCGGTAGACCGGTGGCGTGGTCGAAGGATCGATCAGACTCGCCTGTTCGCTCCAGCTTTTCGAGAGATTGTTTTCCTGATCCCCGTCGGGCCTGGCTCCAAGGCTTTCGAGCGTTTGTGCAGCAATGCGGAGCACCGCTGCATCGGAATTTTTCTCGCCCGCCTGCCCTGCAATGATTGCATCGGCCGTCCGCATCACCGCGCTAGCATCAGCCGCAGGCCTGGCGACATCAGCCTGACCGGGAGATGTCTGTGCAGCCGCGCCCGAAGCGACGCCGGTGCAGGCAGACAGGATCGAAACCGACCCGGCAAGTGCAATTATCGAACAATATCGGTACATTAGATCAATCACTCCCTTCCGGTCTGATCTCGAACAACGCTCCAGGTTGCGCATCCCGGCAGTCAATGACCAACCCGTTCCGCTCGGCCAGTGCCTGTGACAGAGCAAGGCCAAGGCCATGCCCCCTCGCCCCGCTAACATCAACACGGACAAAGCGTTCGAAAACTTTCTCTCTCATATTCTCTGGAATGCCGGGACCATTATCTCGCACCGTGATGACAGGCCCTGGCCTCAGGACGAGTTCCACCTCGCCGCCTTTGGGGGTATATTTCAGGGCATTGTCGAGCAGGTTGGACAATATCCGCTGAATATGGGCGGGATTGGCCATCATATTGACCCCGGGGCTGATGTCAGTACTGAACCTTATCCCCAAATCCTCGGCGCTTTCGGCAAACAGCTCCGTGATTTCGGTTGCAATCTCCGAGATATCGCATTGTGACAAGCCGCTCCGGTCGCCTTTTTGTGCGCGGCTGGATGCTATGTCGAGCAGGGAGTCCAGCATGGTGATAATATCGCGAATATCCTGTCTTGCCCGACCGAGTGTTTCGCCGTGCAGAGGGTCTCTGCTCTGACCCATCGCCGCTACCAAGCGGTTATCCAGATGCATGAGCGGCGTGCGCAATTCATGCGCCGTATGGTCTGAAATATCCCGGTGCGCGGCGAGCAGGGAAGCCAGACGCCTGGTCATGGCATTGCTGTGTTGCGATAGCTGGTCAAGTTCGTCGCCCCGTCTGTCGACCGGTATAGTGACGGCCAGGTTCCCTGCACCAATTTCGCGGAATGCATCATTTATGGTTCCGAGCCGGTTCTTCAGCCGGCGGGTAGAATAATAACCGATTACAAAAAAGATAAGGACCAGCAAAAGGCCCGCGATGAGAAAAGCGGTTCTGACCCGCCCGAGCAAAGCCGACTGGGCCGATGTGTCCCGGCCAACAAGCAGCTTTAGATCCGGGTTCAACTGCGTGGCACGAGCGAAGATTTGCGTGCCGTCTTCCAGTTGAATAAACCCTGCCTCGGAATTTTCCGACGACAATTCCGGCCAGGATCCGACGTTGCCGATGATTACGAGGCCGCTTGGCGAAGCCAGCAGATAATAGCGCTTGTCATCAGACGACTGCAATTGCAGCCGGTCCGTGATCCGCT
Organism: Parasphingorhabdus sp. NYA22; assembly: GCF_976973735.1. NCBI lineage: Bacteria > Pseudomonadati > Pseudomonadota > Alphaproteobacteria > Sphingomonadales > Sphingorhabdaceae > Parasphingorhabdus > Parasphingorhabdus sp. NYA22. The sequence continues at coordinate 2,620,123 of NZ_OZ333477.1, forward strand.
GTCGGAGCTCAGCCGGACCGCTGGTTATGTAAATGTCAGCGAGACCGGCGATATCCGTGTCGACGCTGCGCGCAATCTGCTCTTGAGATTCCGTTCGCACGATCCATTCGGTCATCACAAACAAGGCAGCCGACGACAAGATCGACACGATGATGACGATCAAACTCAAGCGCCCGAACAAGGAAGAGAAAATGCCCATGTTCAAACCGCGTGGAGCCGATAGCCTGCGCCCCAGATCGTCTCCAGTACCGGTTTGTCAAAATCCTCTTCCAGCTTGCGCCGAAGCCGTCCGACGTTGACGTCTATGACATTGGTCTGCGGATCGAATTTCAGGTTCCAGACATTGAGTAGCAGCATTTCGCGGGTTACAATTTCCCCGGCATTTTGCATGAAATATCTGAACAGCTCGAATTCTTTGGGACTGAGCGCGACATGCCTGCCCTGCCGGTGCGCGGTGCGCGCCTTTATATGGCATTCCATGTCACCGAAAATGATCACAGCGCTATGGGATTGGCCGCTGGCCCGCCGGTGCAGAGCGCGGACCCGTGCGATCAGCTCTTCCTGTTCAAAGGGTTTAGCAAGATAGTCATCAACCCCGGCGTCCAGCCCCTCGATCCGGTTTTCCGTCCGGCCCAGAGCCGACAGCATCAACACCGGAACATCAACGCCCGCCTCTCGCAATTTACCAATGATATCAATGCCACTCATATCCGGCAGCATCCGGTCGAGAATCACAAGATCGAATTTCGAACCGGCAGCAAGGCGCAGGCCATCGCTCCCGTCGGCTGCCCAAATGACTTTCGCACCCGTCTTGGCCAACGCGACAGAAACCATCTCCGCCGTCTGTGCGTCATCCTCGATGTGCAAAATATTAAGACCCGGCATGAATTTGGCTCGTTCTCAAGTGCTGTTGAATCATAGCTAGGCTCTTAGCATTATCATCTCAAGATAATGCAGTGACAAATGCTGTTAGAAAACCGGAAGCAACAGTTTGCAAACATGTAATTTCTTTCATAGGATTGGCATGGGCGCTAATAGATTTGCACTTTGCCAGCAATGGCCAGGCGATAATCAGCAATGCTGGGATAGGTTGCACAAAATGGCATCTAGATTTTTGGGGTTCGCTTTTTTGCTCTTCACCGGGTTTTCTCCCGTCCATGCGCAAGCCGAGAATGGCGAGACGTTAAACAACAGAATGATCGCATTGGCGGATCGCGATGTTTCCCGGGAACCGAAAGTTGCCATTGCAGAAATCCAGACTATGCTCGAAGAAGCAACATCGGATGATGCGGTTGGTCCACTCGGCAAAGCCACGGCATTGGGGGCACTCGGCGGCGCCTATTTTTATCTCCAGGACTTTGATCAAAGCCTCGCAAATTTCCGTGCAGCAGAGACTGCATTGGACGCAGCAAATTTAAATAACCACAAGCAGATGATCTCGACGCTGAACAACATCAGTGTTGTTCTGAGCATGACCGGAAAAGCCGAAGAGGCACTCGCAATCCAGCAGAAAGTTCTGGATATCCGGCGGGAAACCGATGGCACAGAAAGCTCAGGCTATGCGGCGGCATTGTTCAATATCGGCAGCACCAAGTTCCGGCTCGGCGATTATGAATCAGCCGTGGTTGAAATCCGGCAGGCGGTCGACATTGCGACCGCCATTCAGGATCCAACCGATGCGGATAATACGCTGGCCGTGACCTATTGGATGTCTCTCGCCGCCGTGGTCAATACCACAGGCAATACCGAATTGGCACTCAAGGAAAACCGGCTGGCCACCCAATATGCCGAGGATCGACTGGGAGACCAGCATTCGGTTTATGCCGGTGCCTTGAATAATCTCGGCTCGGCCCTGAGCAGCGCTGGACGCTGCGGCGAGGCGATACCGCTGCTCCGCCGGGCGCTGGACCTGCGAACCGAAATCCTGGGTCGCGACAAACGTGATACGGCGATCACGCTGACCAACCTTGCCGACTGCCTGTCAAAGTCCGAGCCCAGTCTGGACCAGGTTGCGATGTTTGATGAAGCGGCCCGTATTTTTGGCAACAGCCCCGGCAACAGTCAAAGCCGCTTTACCGGCAATAGCCTTGCCAAGGCCGGACTGCTCAGCACCCGTCTGGGACAGTTGAAAGAAGGCCAGGCCTATCTTGAAAAAGCGCTGGAACTGACTCTGTCCGCGCTCCCGGACAATCACCCGGCGGTCGCCGAATTGCGCCTGGAACTTGTAAACAACTATCTGTTGAACGAAAATTACGATTCAGCACAAATTATAATGACCGAGATCGAAGCACAGGCGGATGTGGTTGCCAAATTTCCGGTAGCGGAGAAATTCAAATTCGCGGTTATGAGAACCGAACTGGCAAATGCGTTCGAACGTCCGGAAAACAAATCATCCGAGGCAATTGCCGCATATCGGGAAGTCCGCCGGAAAATACTGGATCGCGCGGTGTCGATCGATGAATATTTTGCGGATGACACAGGACTGACGGATCAATTTGCAAGATTTGCCGGCATCATGGCCCGCCAGGATAATATGGCGGAGAGTTTCGACGCCATGCAACTCTCCCAGTTTGCCGATCTGAGCAGCGTCTCGGGCAGTTTGACGGCAAGGTCTGTGGCGGAGAAAGCCGGTTTCGGGGACGAGGTCCGAATGCTTCAGGACCTGGTGCAAAACGGCAAGAAAATCGATGCCAGCTTTACTAGGGCAACGACAGAAGGCGATCAGCCGAAGCAAGCCGCTCTTCTTCTCGAACGGGAGAAAAACAGCAAAGCAATTGCCGAGCTGTCAGCCAGGATCGAGACCGCCCTCCCCCAATATTGGGCCTTGGTAAAGCCGGAACCCGTCGCTCTGGAGAAGGTACAGTCCGCGCTCAAATCCGCGCCGCTGGTGATGGTGACGCCCGCATTGGACGGAGTCTATGTCGCAGCTGTCACGCAGAATGATTATGTTTGGCAGAAAACGTCCGCCACTCCCGGACAACTGAACCAGTGGGTGCTGGATATCCGGAAAAGCGTCTCGCAAGATGCCGGGCAATCAACGCCATTTGCGATGGAAAGCGCCCACGCGCTATATCGGTATTATTTTCCTCCCAAAGTCGAAAAACTTTTGCAGGACAAGAACGAGATACACCTGATCAGCGCGGGTATTCTGGCGGCGCTTCCTGCATCGCTGTTGATCATGGAGCCGGTATCCGAGCAGACGGCCAATACTGATATCACATGGCTGATAAAGCGCTTTGCTGTCAGCAATCCGATGAGTGTGAATGACCTCGTCCAGCCCCCGGTTTCCCGGCAACGGGAAATCCGTTTTGCAGGGTTTGGCGCGCCGTCGCTTTCTGGCGCCAAAGACGGTCCGGTTGTCTTCGCCAATCTGTTGCGGAGCGGAAATGTCGATGTCAGCGAAGTGCGCGATCTTCCCAGCTTGCCCTCCGCAACGCTTGAACTATCAAATATCAGTGAAGCTCTCGGCAGGGACTTGTCTCGGGTCATTACCGGTGATGAAGCGACCGAAAAGCTGATTAAGTCGATGGACCTGCGTCCTTATTCTGTTCTCGCCTTTGCGACCCACGGGCTGGTGAATGGAGAGTTGCGGGGATTGGGTGAGCCCGCTTTGGTATTCACGCCACCGCAAACGGATAAAGGCACGGATGATGGCCTGCTGACCGCATCGGAAATAGGGCAGTTGAGGCTGGACGCCGATTGGGTGATATTGTCGGCCTGCAACTCGGCTTCCGGTTCCGGCGTTGGAACGCCGACTTATTCAGGACTAGCCAAATCATTCGCCTATGCCGGGGCCAGATCATTGCTTCTTTCACACTGGCGCGTTCGTGACGATGCCGCGGCCAGGCTAACGGTGGACACTGTGAAAAATGCTGCCGGAGGCATGGACCGCGCCGAAGCTCTGCGACAGGCACAACTGGATTTGATGGATGATCCGAGCGTACCGGGGGCATCCCATCCCGCCGTCTGGGCACCGTTCATTCTGATCGGCGATTAGAACCATAGCAAAAGGGCGCCCTCCGGGGTGGAGGACGCCCTTCCCAATCAGCGACGTTCCTGCGCTCGGGTCGCTTTAGCGCAGGTCCTCGACTGAAACCCATCCCTTGGTGCCGTAATTGTCGGTGACTTCGACGAACAGCCCCGCTTTGTTGCCGGTGGGAACCAGCTGTGTATCGGCGCGCAGGGCGCGGACCTCAGCGGCAGAGTCCGAAGCGCTAGCAAGCATCTTTGTCTCGACGGCTACTGTATAGCTTGTACTGGCGGTCGCGGCTGGAGTGGCGGTTTGCTGTACCGCAGCAAGGGCTCCGGCCTGCGATGCCAGGCCATTGAACGCCTCGATAAAAGCACTGGTGACCATCTTGCCATCCTTCGAGCTGCCATATTGTCCGAACTGCCCCTGGCTGGCTGACACCCAGTCGCTTCGGCCCAAAACCTTGATGGTCGATTTCTTGCTTTGCCCGCTTCCGGCAATCAATGTCTGGCCATTGGCCGGATTCATCAGTCGCAGGCCGGCTGTGATGGTTTTCTTCTTGCCGCCAAGACCGCCGAACATCCCCATCAGCGCGCCGCCCATCGGAACCTTGCTGAGGACCGTGCTCGCTGCTCCAGACCGGACCAGACCTTCGGTCAGCGCAGTTTTTGCAACATTCATTGTCTGGTCCACTTCTTCCTGGGAACCGGCAATAGCAGACATCAGATAATTGGTGGGTTGGCCGTCAGCTCCGGTATGGAGAGTGAAACATCCTGACTCCTGAACGATTGCGCCCAGCATGCCGCGCGGACTGGACAGGCCGAATTTGCTCCAGCCCTGAGTGTCGCCATCGGTGATTGCAATCGTTCCATAGGATGCATCGCATTTTACAACCTCGACGCTCTGTTCTTTCGCGGCGGCAGGCGCTGTTGAAACGGCAATGGATGCCATGGCAATTGCAGTCAGTGCTGTGGAAAATATTGGCTTCGTGGTCATGATGATAATCCCCTTCGCATTCTATCAAGAAAATGAGCGGTGGTCCGCTCGATGCCCGATCAAAAATACGCAGAAGCGCTGGATGTGCCAGTTACACCTCCTGTTAGAGAGATGACAAAGGCTGTTAAGGTCGCTTGGAAATTGAACCGGCCCGTCGAATGATCTCGCAATCTTTATCGACGGGCCGGTATCTGGGTCGCTGACCATCCGACTATTTGAACGAGAAGTGCGAACCGAGATTTTTCTTGAGGTCGGAAATATCGTTTAATCTCGCTGTGACCGGATCGCCGAAATTGAAGTTACGACCAATATTAGCTGCAGGATTGGCCCAGCCAGCCCAGTCCATCTTGGTACTGTTAACGGTCGCTGCTGCGCCGGGGGCCGCGAAAGCCGCCACACCATCCACTTGCGAAAATGCCCCTCCGGAGCCGAAAGTATAGCTGAAGCCCGCGTGCTTACCGCCCACACCGGCCAAGAACCCGGTGATGACCGCATTGCATTCACCATTGCAGATCGAACCCGAACCGTTTGCCTTCAGATTATAGGATGAAAAGCGCCCGATGGCGTCCGCATCCATGCCGACCACCATGCCACCGTTGGTCGGATCCGCGCTCCCACCCGCCGTACCGAAGGTGTAGCTGTTGCCATGCATGTCCACTTGCGCACTGACCCCGACCAGGGTTTCCGCACCGAAAGCGACGGATAGACTGCCTTCAAAGCTTCCCAGTCCCCCGGCGCGAACGCTTGGTTTGGTCGCGCCAATCAAGCTGTAATCGACTTTGCCAGATGTGGGCAAATTGGTTGCTGGCGTCCCGGTTACGATGTGGAAGCCATTGCGGTCGATATAATCCAAACCGTTTTCAAACGCATAGAATTTTCCGCCGGTCTTGCCGTCTGCCCAACGTGTCCAGGCGATTATGTCGCCGGCTGCGCCCGATTCAAATTCTTTTGCGGTACCAATGTCAGGATTTTCCTCCGCGCTGGAAACATAGCCGATCGGGGCACCGCTGGCGCCATAGGTTACCTGGCCCAGCCGGCGGTCAATTCCGACTTTCTCTCCTGCCGCGTAAGAGATAAACTGGCTCTCGCGGACGGAGCCTGCCGGCGGAGAAACACCTGTTCCGCTGCCGTTCAGCGCAAATATACCAAGCCCGATAGCTTGCACGAAACCGTCTGAAGAGCTGTCATTCACGTTGAATGCAAGTCCGGCATAGGCGCCGTCGGCCCCATAAAGCTGGCCGCTCACATTGCCGTTACAAGTGCCCTTGCAAGCATCGCCGCCAAACCCTGTGATCGCTACAGCACCGCCAAAAGTTAAATCGGATTGGATAACATAGTTGGATTGGGAGGGGTCTGCTGCCCCGCCAACCGTAGAAGTTTGCCACATATAGTTGCCGACATTCAGTTCCAGATCCCAGCCGATTGGATTTATCCCTCCCGCCGATATCGCAAGCATTCCGGAAAATGTACCGGGTGCGGCGCTGCCGTCGGACAAGGTCACACGCGTCGATCCTGCCAGATCATAGGTCAGCATGCCGGATCGGTTGAACGATGTTGACGCCGTACCCGACATGACGTGAAAGCCCTGATTGGGGCCATAAGTGATCCCGTTGATCGTGCCATTCGTCCAGCGGGCAAATGCCACATCATCGAAGGAGCCAAATTCCGCGACTTCCGCGTCACCCAGAGCCGTGGTCCCGTTAAAAATACTCGTGAATTTCTCGATCTTTCCGTCGGCCAAATCGATATCCCCCAGTCCGAAGTCGACCAGTCCGGTGGCACCGAATGCATAGGTCAGCTGGTTGCTACGCGTCTCCGTCGGCCCCGGTGTCGGGGTAGGTGTGGGTGTGGGTGTTGGAGTTGGAGTAGGTGTGGGGGTAGGTGTCGGAGAAGGCGTAGGAGTGCCGCCCGTACCGCCACCAAATTGCGGCGGAACAGTATAGCCTGCCAGACGGAAAAGCCGGGCAATCTCGTCGACATCGAGGCCTGGAGGAAAGGCGTTGGCGAACAGCAGATCCACCAGTGCCTGGACCGTCGCATCACCGGGCGGGATCATGCCACCCGATGATACCAGAGCCAGCAAATCGGCAAGCGATCCGAAGCTGGGACCACTGCCGCTAATCCCGGTGACAGAATATCCGGCGGCGCCCAAAGCGCGCAAGAATTCTTCCAGCTGGAACTGTGAAATACCGGACGGTGCGCCATAACTCTGCAGATTGAACAGCAACGCCTGGATTTGCGCTGGCGTCAGCCCGCTGTAAGTCCCCAGATTGCCATTGCTGGCGGCAGCCAAAATCTCTGTGATAAATTGCAAGGCAATTGCAGGATCGAGTGCGCCGGTCTGGGCCTGGACAATGGCCTGAAACTGAGCAGGCGTGGTCGCCGACTGCAACGTTCCCGGAGTGAAGGCCTGGGTTTGCGGCACGCCGGCAAAGCCCAGCGACGTCGGCGTGGTCTGGCTGGCATTAGCCAGATATTGAGCGGCAGTTTGCTGCGCTTGCCGGACTTGCTGCAAAGCGGTGCGTCCGCTGCTGCGGTTGGGCTGTGCGCCTGCGGTCACCGTGGCCGATGGTCCCGAACCGGTGCTGGCACGGAAGGCATTTCCGGCCCTGAAATCGCGACTCTTGCCGTTACTGGCAATCGCCATCGATCCCGAAAGCGCAAAGCCGGAGAAGCTGCCATCGGAAGCGATCTTGCCGCTGGCACTGCTGCCGGAGCGCAGGGTAATCTGGCTGCCAGTGCCAGCCAATATCGGTTTTGGAGATCCGCCTTTCGGAGCAGATGCCGTAAAACTGCCACTGGCAACTTCCAGCTGACCGCTTGCATCAATCGAATAGCGCGCCGGCCCGACGATGCTCACCATTGTTCCGTCATCAAGCTTCAACTGCACCATACCCGACGAGATTTGCTGGTCACCCGTGCCATTTTGGGCGGAGGGGTTCCCGGCATTGGCGGAGACATAAACCATCTCGGCACCCCAAACCGGCGAACAGGGGATAAGAAGGGCAGCGAGGGTGGTCACCAAGGCGCTCGCACCGGCCAGTTTGACGTCGGTCAGCAAGCTGGTATTTCTCTGGTTAATCTGGGTCATGGTTTGTCTCCCAATGAATATTCTGTTGAAACTAGAAGCTCAGCCGAACGCCGACCGAAGCGGTCCAGCGGTCGTAATCATAGAGGCCGATATTGCTGTCGTTGCGGGTATAGGTAACGCGTGGGCGGATACTCAGGGCGTCGGTAAATTTGTACCGGACACCAAGCGACGCATCATATTGCGTGTCCTTGCGGCCTTTGAGAAAGAGCGGATCGCGTGCATCATAGTCACGGTGCTCGACGCTGGCCCCGGCGATAATTGCCGCCTTGTCGCCCAGATCGAATTCGCCGCCGAGTTGGGCATTGACGAAGGCATAGCTGAGCTGGTCGGCACCGGCACGGCGGGTTTCCTCCTTGCCGCCGCCAATGCCGCCGTAAATATTGTCGTCAGCATAAGTGATACTGCCAGAGAAACGCTCGGCATCCTGCAGCGGGTTGCCGTCATAGTTCAGCCGGAAATATTGCCCGCTGAACGACAAGGCGCGGTTGTCCGACAGCCGCTTGGTATAGCGTATATCGCCGCCGACGCTGGTTCGGTAGCCGCTATGACCAAGCCAGAATCTCTGGCCCTGTCCGGACAGGGAAATGACATCCCCGTTGGCAAGGCTATGGGCAATTCCGATTGTGCCGACGGCAGATGCCTGGTCGACAAAACGTGTGTCGACATTGTCTCGCCAGTTGCCCAGAACCGAGCCGAACAGGCGCGTCTGGCGACTAAGCGGTGTCGAGCCGGACAAGCCGCCCTGGATCTGGTAAAATCCGGCATCCTGTTCGCGGGCTGGCCCGTTGAGCGTGGCCGGTCCGAGAAATGCGAAGAGCGGCAAGGTGATCGAAATCGCGTCGGTCGCGGTATTGATGTTGCTGTCATACCCGCCTTCAACGTCGAGATAGCCGGTAATCTCCGCTGCCCCGCCGGCGATCTGTTGGTCCAATGTCCTGACCAGACCATCAATCCGGTTACGCACCGGATCAGGAATCGAGGGATCACCGCGAACCGTTGCGAATTCAGCGCGTGCCGTATCAATGTCACCGGCCACAGCGTAGGCCCGGGCCAGTTCGGCTTGCGCTCGCGCATTGTCCGGTTGCTGTGCCAATATCCGCTGGAACGCTATAATTGCTTCGCCATGGCGACCGCTCTCCAGTGCGGCCAGACCAAGCGCGAGATCATAATCCGGTTGCCCGGCGCGATTGGCTTCCCGGAGCTTGAGTGCGGAATAGGCCGCTTCGGCCTGCCCTGCACTCAGTTGATCCATGGCATTTTTGACATCCTGGTCACCTTGCGCCGCTGCCGGCGCAGAAGCGAGCGCGAGCAAGCAGGTGTTAAAGGCGATTGTCGACATCGCGACGACTTTGGAAAAGCGCATTCAGGCCCCCTGTAACTTCATTGAATATGAAAATTGGATAGGGCAGCCAGACGCCATAAGCTTGTTACAAGCGCCGATAGGAAGATGACAAAAACGGTTATTATGGCGAATGCCCGGATCAAGCTGCCGTTGGTCTCGCTTGGCGACGGGCGCGTTGATCGGCAGCTTGACCCGACGCGAGCGCCGATACCCTGTTCATCAGAACAAGGGCGACGCGCAAGGGCGATGAATGTAACTCTGAATAATGCGGACGTAATGGCTATCCGAGCAACGCGCTCGAGGATGATTACACCAAAATGCTCTTATCTCACGGAATGAAGATGCCTCGACCGATCATAAAATGCACCTATGCGGCGCAATCCAGGCGGGGCTCGTTCTGCGCCAGTTTCAAATCATCCCTTTTATAAATGTCGGGAAAATAGCGGATCGTGCCGTCTTCCGCTCCCTCTGCCGTGAAATAGGCGATGTAGATCGGGATCGCTTTTGTCAGCGACAATTTGGTGGTTTTCCGGCTCGCCAATATTTCGTCAATCTGCTCTGGCGTCGCCGCTCCTTCGAGCAATGTCTTGTCCAGATCGATGGCGCCGCCAACCCGGATACAGCCGTGACTAAAGGTCCGCACCGGTTCGGAAAAACGGTTCTTGTAAGGCGTATCGTGCAAATAGACGCTGTACGAGTTGGGCATGACCAGCTTCATCTGCCCGAGCGCATTGCCGGGTCCGGGGCGCTGGCGATAGTGGCCGTTTTGCAAGACATAGCCTTTCCGACGCGCCGCCGCCGGGTTGTTGCGCACCATTGATCCGATGCCTTCCGCGACAATCGATGTCGGGATTTCCCACCAGGGATTCAGGATCACGCCGCTGACCGTGGCTTCAAAAATCGGCGTCGGGGACTTGGTCTTGCCGACGATAACCGGCCAGCTTTTGAGTTTCTGATCATTTTCCCACAAAGTCACTTCGAAACTCGCGGCGTTTACCAACAGATATTTCTGACCCATGGCCAGCCGCATCCAGCGCCATCGTTCCATGTTCAACGCCAATGTCGCGCGCTTCTCTGCGTCAACTTCAGTCGCATAGGCTTCGCGCAGCGCCTGATAATGCGGATTGCGCGGTCGAAGCGCTTCAAAATAGCCGACAAGGTCATTGCGAACCAGAGCCTTCAGCAGCAATTGCTGCGTATCGATATAGCGGTCATCGCTACTGATATTCCACTTTGCCCTGGCCGAAGCTGGAGAACATCCCTCGAGATAGGCTTTCATCAACTCGTTCGCAGCGACCGAAGCCAGCCTGGATCGCCGATAGGGATCGCTGGCGGAATTCGGCTGGCTAAAATCGCTGATCGTGCAGTTTCCCAGCCCCTCTGATGCGCGTGCATCCACGAGTTGCTGCAATTGTACAATTTGCGGTTCGGTCCAGATCAGATGATCCCGGATATCTTCTACTGCTTGATCTACTGGCTGCGCAACGGCGGAGGCGGAGAGCAGAAATCCGCTCAATATTGTTATAAATATTCTCATACGATTCCTCTTCAGGCTATTGGCAGGCACTACAATAAGTATTGATACTTAATCCTGGGTACAGGAAAAATCTGCTATGGACGAACGATGAACAGAAGAAATTTTATCACCGCCAGTCTCGTTGGCTTAACCGGCGCGGCTTATGGGCTCAGTTCCCGATCGCAAGCAGCAAGCAAGATCGTCACGCCGTTACCGGCGCGTCCGAAGATCTCCCCGCAGACCGGTCCGCTCGGTTTGATCGACCGCGCCAAGGCAGCAATGGCGGCTCATGAGTCATCCTTGCTGCACACCGACAGAATCGGAATTGCCGACTATTCGCTGCACTCGGCGAAGGAGCGTTTCCATATTGTCGACATGACAAACGGAACGACACAGTCCTTTCTGGTAGCGCATGGCAAGGGTTCCGATCTCCGTCACACCGGCTGGCTGCAGGAATTTTCCAACGTGCCGGGGTCCGAAGCCTCATCCGGTGGCAGCTATATGACCAGCGAGTCCTATGTCGGCAAACACGGTACATCCCGTCGCCTGAAAGGTCTCGACCCGAGTAATAACTTGGCCGAACCGCGCGCGATTGTGATCCACGGCGCTTGGTATGCAGAACCGGAAATGGTGGACGCCCACGGAAAACTGGGCCGCAGCCAAGGCTGCTTTGCCTTTTCCGAAGGCGATCTCCCGGTCATATTGGAACGACTGGGACCGGGCCGTCTGCTCTATGCCGACAAGGTATAACGGATAATCTGGGCGGTTCCTTTGCAGTCCTTTTTACAAAGCTGACTGCGCACTTGGAAATCCCCTAGCTTTTCCACCGAACGCGACCTTGCATCGCCGCCTCGCTGTCCCTGCCCGCGCGTGCTCGTTACGGAGCATTTTCGCGCGGTCGGAAGACTTCCTCTTTTCTATTTCTCTTCGGGCCGTTTGATCGAGGGTCCGAGATCCTGCAGAACCTTGCGGGCATCGAACGCGCGCGTGGCGTCAGCGGGCATCGAACCACGGCTCATCACAATTTCCGCTTCGGCTTCGTACCGCTCGACCGTCCGTACATCGGTATCGAAGGACCAAAAAGGATCACGGCCATAAGGATGCCATGTCGACCAGACGCCGCTGCGATAATAGCGCCAGTGCGGACGCCAGTTCAGATAGATCGACCCGTAATAGGGTTCGTAGCGAGGGGAACGCTCGATATAGGTTTGGCGATCGGTTTCCGTCGTATGGTCGGTGATCCGGAACCAGTCATATCCGTTTTGAACCGTGAGTTCCGCTGCCCGGTATAAGAGATAGCCTTCTACAGTATCGCGCGAAGTCAGCGTATTTCCGGCAAAACGCACACGATAATGCGTATTGTCTATGCGATTTTCCGAATAGCCACCGGAGACACGCTGTCCGGCGATTTGGGGCTGATAGGGAGTTGCGGTGGCACAGGCGAACAACAACAAAGTCATCAGCAGCGCGCTTGCCCTGGCAGCGGCTTTGGTAATCGTTGCATGATCCGTCATGGTCGGTTCTCCTGATGTGGCCGCTGCAGCGGCTGGTAAGATGTCATTCTCGGAGTGGGGCGTTGATTTGTCTTTACGTAATTATTCGTAAGGCCAGTCAGGCCGGTCCGTAACAATACCTATCGCCGCCAAACTCTCTCCATCCTAGAAAGTCAGCAGGCAATAAGCCGACGGGAGATTGAAATGCTGGTGCGCAAGGATAGCAAGGTAATCGCAGTAGACGGTTCCCGCATGGCGATGTTCAAGAACATCGGGGAGGCTTTTGCCCCGGCACTGGAGCTAATCGAGGAGCATAAAAACCCCTCTTTGCGCACTTCGGAACTCGGTACGGACAGGCCTGGACGGAGTTTTCAAAGCAAATCTCCCAGCCGCGGCGCACATGAGCAGACAGACCTGCAACAACAGGAAGAAGACCGCTTTGTTCTGGAGATGACCCAGCGGATCGAACAAATCATGTCGGGATCAGACGCAGGCATCATATTGGTTGCCGCGCCGCGCGCATTGGGCGTTATCCGGAAGCATATGAACACCGAAACGAGCGCGCGCCTGCTGGCGGAGATTCCCAAGGACTTTGGGCCGGAAGACAAAGAACCGCTGGCAAAAATGCTCACCAAACATGAAGCCTGACAGATATTTCAGCGCTGCCGGAATTATATTCAGAATCACTGATCGAATGAAGCGCTCGCCAAAGTGAACGGGCTTGCAAACGGGCGGAGAAACTAATCTCCGCCCGTTTGCAAATTTGCGATAAGACTCGCGTCAGGCTGCGGGACGATCAGCCGTAAGATCAAATTCCAGCAGCATGAGCGTGGGGTCGCCCGGGAAGCATCGCGCAGAAAAACCCATTTCCTTTTCCAGTTCGATCGCCGCATGATTTTCACGGGCTTCGATCGACTGAAGTTTCTTGATTCCGCTTTTGCGTGACTGGTCAATCGCATATTTCAGAAAGGTCCAGCTCATCCCGCGATGCTTATAATCGCTGCGCACGGCAAGGGCGACCTCCGCTTCCGACTTGTCTTCGCTGGCACCCACCATCGCGCTGGCGATGATGGTCTTGTCATCAATATCGAAGGCGAGATAGTCTTCCTTGTGTTCATGATCGACGTCTACCAGATCGTCGAGCAAGGCACCCTGAACTTCCGGGATCGCGGAGAGAAAGCGGAACCGCAGGTCGTCTTTTGAAACGTGCGTGAAAAATTCTGCCAGAGCTTCCTTGTCAGATGGTTCGACGGGCCGGACATGAAACTCGAAGCCGGTGCGGGTGGTCAGCGGTATGCTGTTACTCACGACCACCGCATGGTCAGGGCGGATCGGTTCTGCGGGAGTCGGTTGCGTGGCAGATGATTCTGCATCGGACATGGGATTTCCTTTCAAGGAACCAGGGGGAATTTGAAATTTGATGAAGCTAATCTAGCCGGTGTCGCGATACGCTCGCCATCCGTAAACCAACGTATCTCTGCAAATATCCGTAATGGTCCCTATTGACTCGAGTGGCGTTTATCCGGTCTGTCAGCAGCCGGCCGTTCCGGCAGTTTTCTCTCCATCCGAGGCATTGATAATGACGCATATAGAAGCATATAAATCCCGGATCAGGACCGCCGCCGAGGCTGTGCAAGGATTAAAGTCCGGAGCGCATATGGCAATGGGCATGGCGACTGCTGAGCCGCCGGCACTGCTCGGCGCAATCGCCGACATGGCGGAAAATGGCGCTGTAGAGGATCTAAAACTATGGTATTTCCATTCAATGGATCATGCCGGTGATACGGTGCTGCGGCCTGACCTATTGGGCCGTATCCGTCCACGCTGCATGTTTCTGAGTTCTGTTGACCGGAAATTGCTCAGCACAAAGCAGCCGGGCGAGAAAAGTCCGCTCGAATTTGTTCCGGTCGCGTTCAGCGACTCCCCCCAGCTATTTGAACAAGAAGTGTCGCTCGATCTTTTTGTGACGACCGTATCGCCGATGGACAAGCATGGCTGGTTCACCTTTGGCACCAGCAACGACTATTCCACCACCGCCGCTCGCAGCGCAAAAAAGCTGGTGGTCGAGGTCAATCCCAATATGCCGCGCGTGTTCGGCGCTTCCCTGCTGCATGTGTCGGAAGTCGATGCGATTGTCGAAAACAGCACGCCAATAACCGAGGTTCATCCGCCCGAAATATCGGCGGTAGACGCAAAGGTAGCTGCCATTATCGCGGACATGATCGACGACAGAGCCTGTCTGCAAATGGGCATAGGGGCGCTTCCGGGCGCGGTTTGCGCCTTACTCCACGATCGCAAGGATCTTGGCATCCATTCGGAGCTGATGACCCCTGCCCTGGCCGGGCTTATCCATTGCGGCGCGGTCACCAATCAGGCGAAGACCACCTATCGTGGTCTCAGCGTCTTCACTTTCGCCATGGGTGACCGGGCATTTTATGATTTCCTCGATGACAATCCGGCGTTCCACAGCGCCCCGGTGAATATCGTCAACGATCCCCGCCATATTGCCAAGAACAGGAACGTTGTCTCGGTCAATGCAACGTTGCAGATCGATCTCGGTGGCGCATGCAATTCGGAACATATGATGGGACGGCAATATAGCGGTTCGGGCGGTCAGCTCGACTTCGTACGCGGCGCCAACGCATCGAAAGGTGGCAAGTCGATTATCGCCTGCCAGTCGACGGCGCGCAACGGCACAGTCTCGCGCATCGTTCCCCGGCTGGACGGGCCGGTCACGACCCCCCGCAACGATACGCATATAGTGGTCACCGAATATGGTTCGGTCGACCTGAAGGGCAAATCACTTCATCAGCGGGCAGATGCACTGATTGGCCTGGCCCATCCGAAATTCAGGGATGAATTGGCCGACGGTCTGTAAGATTAAAGCCTGTACGGAGAGTGCGGAAAACCGGCCTGCCCTGCTTTGCCTTCGTTCCATGGAAAGATACGTAATCTCCCTGATATGGTTACACCCCCTCGCCTCCTACCCTAACCGCTTTCCAACCGGGGCAATGCGAGCCATTGAAGCAAATCATTCTACCAACTTTGCCACATTTTCCGGAAGCAGCAGCGCTGGAAGGCACCGGATTATCGGTCGTCTCGCTCACCAAAAAATTCGGAAAGAAGACGGTCCTGAACAATGTTTCGATCGAAGTCCGGCCATCGGAGGTTGTCGGCCTGCTTGGCCGCGACGGCGCGGGCAAGACCTTGACCTTTTATTCGATTCTCGGATTATTGCGGATAAACTCGGGGCATATTTTTCTAAATGGTGAAGATATAACGAGATTGCCTCTCGATCAGCGTGCGCTTCGCGGTTTGGGATATTTGCCGCAGGAAGCTTCGATTTTCCGCGGCCTGACGGTAGAGCAGAATGTCAGGACTGTGCTCGAGCTCTTCGAGCACGATCCGGCTTCGCGAACGCAGAAACTGGATGCCCTGCTAGAAGAATTCCATATTGACTATGTCCGCAACACGCCGGCGCGGGCGCTTTCGGGCGGCGAAAGACGCCGATGTGAAATCGCCCGGGCGATGGCGGCCAATCCGAGTATCATGCTGTTCGACGAACCCTTTGCCGGGATTGATCCGATGTCGGTGCGGGATATCAAGGCGATGATTGCCAATCTCGAACGCCATGATGTCGGCATATTAATCACCGATCAGAATGTGCGCGAGATGGTCGATATTCTGGACCGGGTCTATGTCCTCCACGAAGGACAGATCGTGTTTGACGGTACACCGGAGGCCATGCTGGAGGACAAGCTCGTACGCCATTTATATCTCGGTGAGGAATTTCATGCCGCCGCTAGGTAACACTACGGATGGTTGGCAGGCCGCGCTTCCTGCATTCACGACAACAGTGATTTAGCGATAGCTTTCAGAGAAGAAATCATTTTTCCAGATGGCCTTCGCAGACAAGATTTTCGAATTAGGAGAAACAACATGAAATCCGTTCTGCTTTTTGTAAATGATGATTCCGGACTTGATGCACGTTATCAGGCTTCGCTGGATTTGACCCGCGCTCTGGACGGGCATCTCCATTGCCTGCGTGCCAATCCCTATAAACCGCAGATGGCTTTCGATGGCGTTACCGGCATGTCGGTCATGTACGACATAAGCAGATATGCAGAGGAAGCCGATGCGCTGCTCAAGGCGGAAATCGAAAAGCGGTTGGCGGGCGAAGACGTTCCGTGGGACTATCAGATCGCCAATGCAGAACCAGCCAGAGGGCTGTCACGCCACTCGGCCCTGACCGATTTGATCGTGCTCAGTTCCTGTAGCGGCATGAAAGACAATACCCAGCCCCTCGGCATATTGGGTGACGTAATTTTCAGCACCAATATTCCGGTCGTTGTCCAGCCGGACAGTGTAAAGAAATTCGATGCGGCCGGTCCGGTGGTGGTTGCCTGGAATGGCAGTTTCGAGGCCGGAAACGCCCTGCGTGCGGCCGTGCCTCTGCTCAAACTCGCCAGTGATGTGCACATCGTCGTCGTCGAGGAAGAAAAGGATCACGATTTACCGCCTCTGGAAGCGTCGGAATATCTGTCACGACATGGCATCAAGTCGAAGATTCACGAACTCGCGGCCGACAAATCTTCGGTACAGGCCGTCCTGCTATCCACGGTCGATACGCTGAACGCCGGTTACATGGTGATGGGCGCCTATGGCCACAGCCGGGCGCGCGAGTTTCTGTTTGGCGGCGTGACGCGCAATCTGTTCCGCGACTGCCCGATCCCGCTATTCGTCGCGCACTAATCTTGGAAACCGCTTTCTCAGAGGAATATCAAGATGAGTGGTGTAACGATTAAATTTCATGGTGCGGCGGGAACCGTCACCGGCTCCTGTTTCGAAGTCACCGGTGCCGGCAAGACCATATTGGTCGATTGCGGCATGTTTCAGGGCACCCGTTCGCTCGAAGCGCTGAACCATGAACAGCTTCCCTTTGATCCGGAAAAAATCGATGCGGTGCTGCTGACTCATGCCCATCTCGATCATAGCGGCCGGCTAGCCTATCTCTACGCCAGTGGCTGCAAGGCGAAGACCTATTGCACTGCGCCGAGCGCCGACATTATCAAACCGCTTCTGCAGGACGCGGCCAAGTTGCAGGCCGCCGATGCCGAGCGTCGCAACCGCCGGGCGGACCGCGCTGGCCTGCCACCGTTCATTCCCCTCTATGATGGCAAGGATATCGCGAAACTGCACAAGAATGTCCGTGCGGTTACCTTTTGTGCAGAAAATGATCTCGGCAATGGCGTGTCCTTTCGCTTCTGGGATGCAAGGCATATCGTCGGATCGGCTTCGATAGAGATCAACATCGCCGGACAGCGGTTGCTCTTCTCCGGCGATATCGGGCCCGGTCGATCGATCAATTGTACAAGCTCGGAAATCGGTGGCTATGATCATGTGATCTGTGAATCGACTTATGGTGACCGGGACCGCGAGCTTATATTAGTCAGCGAGCGCCGCGAAACATTGGCGCGCCATGTCGAGGAAGTGATGGCGGCGGGCGGCAACGTGCTGATCCCCGCTTTCGCGCTCGAACGCACCCAGGCGATACTCGAGGATTTCGATGCCCTGTTCGAATCCGGGCGCCTGCCCCCGATAAATGTGTTTCTGGATTCTCCTCTGGCCCAGAAAGTCACGATGGCGGTGATGCGCTATCGCGACAGCGGTACCGACATGTTGAAACGAACCAATATTCGATTCATCCAGAATACAGCGGAATCCAAGAAGCTCAACCGGATGACCGGGGTCGTTATCATCGCCGGATCGGGCATGTGCACCGGCGGCCGGATCAGGCATCACCTGATCCGCAACCTGCCGCGAAGACAGTCCCGGCTGCTGCTGTCCGGATTTCAGGTTGCCGGAACCTTGGGCGCGGTGCTCCGGGATGGCGCAAAGCGCGTCCGTATTTCCGGCAATGATGTCATGGTCAAGGCGCAGGTCGCCACGCTTGAAGGCTATTCCAACCATGCCGACCGTGGCGGTCTGGTGGAATGGGTTAAGGATCGCACACCGATCAGAGGGTCGATCTTTCTGGTCCATGGAGAGCAGAGCGCTCTCGCGGGTTTCGCCGAAGCTCTCGGCAGCATTCCGGATTTGCCGGCAACGATCATCCCGAAACTGGGCGAGACTTGGGAATTGCAGCCAGGCTCAGCGGCAACCCGCCTGACGGCCGGTCGGCCCGATGCTGGCGAGCTGACCGCTTCGCGTGACTGGATTTCCAAACTTGCAGCGTTGCGCGAAGAGGTAGAAGAAAAACTATCCGAGCAACGGACCAATCAGGACCGCGAAAAAATGCTGGCGGCGCTCAAGCGGGCACTGGAAAGCGTCTAGCGATTCCGGATATATCTCCGATCGCCGGCTTGCCATTATATCGAAAGTTTGGCCTCTAACTCTTAGTAAAGCGCAGCAATTTTGAACTCCGCTTCAAGCTTGCGGAGAACGTCTGGATCGGTGATCCACTTGCCCAGGACGTCGCCCGGTTCTGCGGTTTCCGGGAAACCGGAACGCTCTGCCAACTGCCGCCATACCTGTCGCGCATCCTCTTTTTCACCCAGCATCGCTGACGACAATATATAGCTAATTTCCAGCCCAAGCGCGGCTCCCGGTATCGAATCCAGATATCTTGAAGACAATTCCTGCGCTGCCTTGGCATCCCCAAGGCCCAATTTTCGCATCGCCACCGTCGCTGCGATCGCCAGTTCCGCGTTCGGATCCATTTGCAAAGCCTTGACTGCATAGGCTTCCCCTTCCGGCATGTCACAGGCCAGCATATACATGCCCAGATAACCCATGATGCGGGAATTTAGCGGATTGAGATCGACAGCCCGCTCTCCCCACAATGCTCCTCTGCGACAATCACCTTCATAAAAAGCGCTCTGCGCCACAGCAAAAGTGGCGGATGCGCTATTATTGTCGATTTTTGCGGCTCTTGTAGCGAAATCTTCCCGCGAGCCGTCAATCGCGTCAGCAAGGTCGAATTTTTCTGCTACATTTTTGGCCGTAGCCAACACACTCATCAAATAGGAATCATTGGGGAATTTTTGCGCCGATGCGTTCATACATTTCAATACGCGCTCCAGCAGCACTTCGTCGCGGTAACGCATATATTGATGAAACTGCAGCAGGCACGGATAGCCCGGCGTAAAATCGACACGATATTTCGACAATTCGTGCTGGGCGATCTTTCCGTAGGGGCCAGCGATATTGATCACGGCCTGGTCCAGACCTGCCTCGCGTTCTTCATTACTGGTAGCCTCGATTCGGTTCGACCAGATCACTTCTCTGGTGACGCTGTCGACAAGGCGAAGCTGAACGCGATCACCCGCATCATCCAAGCTCGAGGATTCGAGCAGATATTGCGAGGAGTTGGCGGGATCAGAATTTTCATCAAAAACGCGTACTTGATCGAACTTTTCCAGCGCTCCGACGAGATGGCTGTGAATGCTTTCCGATGTGGCGCGGGATGCAGAATTGGTGATCCCTTCCGTCGATTTCACAATGACCGCTGGATAGACAATGGCGACCTCCGGTTCGCTATCGCTCTTTTGCAGATAGAAAAATGCCGCGGTGGCCAGGAGCACCAGAGCTGCAAAAATCGCCACAATATAACCGCGATTTATGGCAGCCAACCGCTCGGTAAAACTCCCAGTGGCAATATCGGGTTCTATGGACGGATCTCCGGGTCTCTCGTCATTCTGCTCCGGATCGACTGGCAAGTTCCCGGCCGGGAGGCTTTCGGTTGGTGGAAGGTCGGACGCTTTGACTGCCTCATTCGATCCCAGCATGATTTCGTAGTTTTGATAGGGAATATAGAGGCGGTTTGCGCTTTGCTCACGCAGGTAAAAATGATCGAGCATGCGGCGCAGCCGTCCGATCTGCACCCGCGGATAGCTGTCAATCTGGGTATCAAAACTGTCGTCGCGGCCAAGCGCATCCACGGCAACGGCATAAGCCGTCAAAGGCTTGCCTTCTTCCAGCAACTTGTGATCGACGAGAAAACGAAGCAGCTTGCTCATGGTCGGGGACCGTGCAAATTCGGAACTGCACAGCAGCCGATCGCGCTCCAAACAAAGTTGAAGCTTTTCCGCTTCGGTCAAAATTGGCAAGATTCCTCCATCGATACGGCGCCTTGCTCCAGGAAAAACTTTCAGGGGCAAGCGGGACGCTTCTGTTATATAAACCCGTATCCTATAAGATAGTTGCGAGTAGTTCGCAATTAAATGGCGGAAATCATTTGAGTTTTCGTTCCTCGGGGGTGCTTAGATCGACAAAGCAGCCGAAAATGCCCAATACCTCCCCGTCTCCGCCAATCTGGCATGTGCCTCTCGCCAGCACCGGAAGGTCGTTGCCATTCTCGGTGAGAATTCTTGCGCGAAATTCAAAATCCGCGCCTTCATCCAGCGCACGCGAAACTGCTTCCTGAACCATCGGCCGGTCATCCGGATGATAATAATGGATCGCATTTTCCAGAAGCGGGTGGCCGAGCGAATGGCGACGTTCATGCATGTCGAAAATATAGTCTGACCATTTGACGGTATTGGACCTCGCATCCACATGCCAAGATCCAAAGCGTCCGACATCTTCCGATATTTCAAGCGTCAGCTGACAACCCTCAAGTTCTGTCTGGACGGCCTGCAAGTCCATGCGCAGTTTTCGCAGTCTAAAAACCAGATAGGCAATCACCAATATTAGGAAAAATGCCAAAATATAAGATAAATACGCCAATAACACCCCCGGCATTACGTCCCCTCCTGTCGTTGGGAACTGCTTCCCTAAACGCATGCCAAATATTCCAAATTTGACGTGGCAAAACTAGTAACAAATCGATCACATAATTTCGATTCATTTTTACAGGGAGCTGATAAACAACCGGGGCTGATCAATAATGATAAAATATATTGATGGAATGGTGACCCGCGGAAAGCGGTGACAGGCCGGAAAAGAAACACACTCGATGCAATCCATCACCGGGATTTCAGACACCGGTCGAACGTTGCTACTTTTCAAACATGCCCGAGCGATTCATGATCGTCATGATTTCATTGATCAGTGTCGGACTATCTATCCATTGGTCAAGCACTTCCCGCGGCGGGCTGTTTTCGGATAACCCATAGTCTGTTGCCATCGTTTTCCAAACGCGCCGCGCCTCATCCTTGTCATTCAGCATAGCCGAAGACAGCATATAAGTTAGCTCAAGTGCCGGCTCTTTTCTCGGCGATGAAGCCAGATATTCTGTGGTTAATTCGCGGGCGGCTATTGCATCACCCCTCTTCAACATTTGCAGGGCTACAGCTGCTGCAATCGCCAGATCGGCATTGGGATCCAGCTCCAACGCTTGCGCTGCATATTTTTCACCTTCCGGATAATCGCAGCCGATCATATAGAGGCCGAGATATCCGCTTATCCGGGAATTCAGAGGATTTAGTGCAACGGCCTTCTTGCCCCAGGCCAGACCAGTCGCGCAATCTCCGGCGAAAAAGGCCGACTGGGCCACAGCAAAATTCGCGGCAGCGCTATTCTGATCCAGCGCCTCGGCCTGTCTGGCGAGCAGCATGCCGGCGCCCTTGCCTCCGATGCCCGGGTTGGAACGTTCCGACATATTTCGCGCGAAGGCCGACACACTCAAAAGATGGGCATCATTGGGGAAGCGCTCGACCGATTTCTCCAGACATTTTTTCAGAGGCTCCAGTTTTCGCGGTTCGCGATAGCGGATATAAAGGTCGAACTGGAGCAGGCAGGGATATCCTGCAGAATAGTCGTTTTCCAGTTTGGAAATTTCCGTCTGCGCGATTTCCCCGTAAGGGCCTGCCAATGCGATGATGGCCTGATCCAGTTCCAGCCTGAAGGCTCGTTCATTCGATGTATTCAACTCTCTCGACCACAATATCTCACCGCTTTGCCCATCCAGCAAACGCAATTCTATTTTATCTGCTGTGGCCTCCAGAAAGCGCAGCCGCAGCACATAGTCGGATTTTTCCGGCTGGCCGGATTTGGCATCAAATATCCGTAACCCGCTAAACCCGTTCAGGCCACGGACCAGCTGGTTGCCGACGGATTCGGAGAGTTCCGATGCACGCACGCCGGAAGCCCCATCGGGCAAATCCAGTGCAATTCTTGGATAGGCGATCTCATCCTCAACCTGAGCAGGCCAAAGAAGATAAGCCGGGATACCGATCGCTACCAACAGGATGGAGACGCCGAGAATTGTCAAAAAGCCCCTGTACCAACCACGCTGACTTTCGGTCTGTTTTTCAACCGGAGGACGCGCTTCGATTTCGGGGCGTTTCGATTTCTTGCCATCCGGCGCGGACGAATCCGTACCCTGTCCGATCAGATGTCCCTCATGACCCGAAGGTGCCACATTGGGCTCCAGGATGATTTCATATTTATTGGGAGCGATGGCAAGCCGGTTTTCACCCCCCTTGCGCAAATAGAAATTGTCGAGCATCCGGCGCAGCCGCCCCATCTGGACACGCGGATAGCTATCGGTCTGCGTGTCAAAATCCGCATCACGGCCGAGTGCATCGGTAGCGATTGTATAGCTTTTCAGCGGGACGCTGTTCCCGGACAATTTATAGTCCACCAGAAACCGCAATAATTTGCACATGCTCGGTGAGCGTGCAAATTCGGCGTCGCTCAACAGCCGGTCGCGTTCCAGACATAATTGCAATGCAGCGGCATCATCCATAGGTTGATTATTGTCCTTACCTAGATCAGTCTATAGGCATCGGGTTATTATTGATACACAATTCGGCCCTAAAACTGGGCGTAACATATTGTAACATAGCTTGGGATGGGGGACTATTCAAACCATCAAATCTGGATAGAGTCTGGATTCTAGGATGGAAAAGGAAGTTTGAAGTAATGACATGAAATATCGTTTCCTAGAATTCGAACTGGATGCCGAGCGTTTCGACCTGCTCCGGAAAGGCGAGAAAGTCGCTATTCAACCACAAACTCTGGCTATATTGTCCATGTTAGTAAACAATCATGACAAATTGATGCTGAAAGAGGAATTGGTCCAGCATCTATGGAACGGCCGAAATATTTCGGACAGCGCCCTCTCCAGCCAAGTCAAGGTCCTGCGTCGAATTCTGGACGATGACGGCCAGGAGCAGCGGATAATCCAGACTGTCTATGGCCGGGGATTTCGCTTTGCTGCCCGCGTCGAGACGGTCTCGTCCCCGACAAATTCGCTCGTTGCAGCAGCCCGTCCGAAAGTGACGGATGCGCTGATTGATCAAGCCGGAAAGCCGCCTGTCATCGCCGTGCTACCGTTTTACAAAATCGGTGACATGGCAGAACATAGCTGCTTGCCCGAGGCCCTGCCCGCAGACATCACGACCGCGCTATCCCAGTTACGATGGCTTTTCGTGATCGCGCGCGCATCCAGCTTTCGCTTCGACGCCAATCTTCCCGATCTTGCAAAAATGCGCGAAGAACTTGGTGTCGACTATGTTCTTACCGGGTGGGTCGAACTGGTCGACGGTCAGATGCTGGTCGGCGTGGAGCTCACCGGAACCAGACAGCATCGGGTCGTCTGGGCAGAGCGCTATGATGCACGGCTCACAAATATTCATGATCTGCGGGCCCAAATGGTGCGTGATATCATTGCCGCGATCGATCTGTCGATCAGCGATACCGAAGCGGCATATGCGAAACTGACGGCTCCTGATCAGCTGACCGGATGGGAAGCCTATCATCTGGGGATGTCGACCGTAAACGGGGCCAGAATGGACCTGAAAATGGCGCTGGACCATTTTGAATTTGCCCGTGCGAGAGCCCCCGCATTCGCACGCGCCCATGCCGGCACCGCCTATATTCACGGCCTGGGCCTGTACCATCTTGCGCAAGGCGGGAACGAGAATGCCGCTATTCATAACATGCTGATACTCGGAGAACAGGCATTGCGATGTGATCCCCTCGATCCCTTCGCCCATCTTGTAAGTGGCCGGGCGGAACGATTCAGCGGCAATATCGATGGCGCGCTGGACCATTATGCCAAAGCCATCGCATTTTGTCCGAACTACGCCGAAGCCTATAATTCACAGGCCGTTGTTCTATTGCTGAAAGGTGACTTTGCCGCCGCCCATGAAGCTGCGAAGCTTGCCACGAAGCTCAGTCCGAATTGTCCGATGCGCTTCGAAGCCGAGACCACTCAAACCTACGCGGCATTTAATCTGGGCAAGGACGAAGAAGCGCTCGCGCTTTCGCGCAAGCTCACCGAATTTTCGCAACACAGTCCGCTGGCTTTGCTTGCGGCAATGACCGTATTCCATCATCTGGGTTCCGAAGATGAAGCAAGGCTTGTGCGATCCCGGATATTATCGACGGGCATGCAGCCGAGAACCAGTATGCTTCGCACATTCCCCGAAAGCGCAGCAGCGATATCCGACCAGGTCACCCAGGCCGTCACGCACTATTTTAGGTAGGAACTGGCCCCGCCAATTATGGGGCTTTGCCGCCGTCCGGCCTTAGCATTACCTGATTTGGCTAAGCCTTGGCAGCCGCCCGCTCTTCATCAAAAGCGCGCAGAACAATAGTGCCGATTGACAGCTCTTCATTGTCAGCATTTCTGATGCTCACCCGGTAGAAAAATTTCGATGTCGCTTTGAACTGGGTCAGGGCTTCGGTCGCTGAATATAGTGTATCGATCAAAATCTCTTTCCCGAGATCATCGTGGCCAATGACCTGGAAGGGAAGACAATCTACGCCGGAGTTCACCGAGCCGACCGTATCGGAACCCTTGTTGAGCACCGCAAGTTCACCGGTATCGATACGGGCCGCACGATAGAAGGTGGACAACCAGACCATCAGGTCATCAAGCGGAAGTCGCTGAGAAAATACGATCCCGACACGCGCGCCTGATTGCCAGCGCACAGTGCCGCTTATGTCCAGCAGATCGGGCACCGAAAGCCGGAGGTTTTTGCCGATTTCAAAAATATGTTCTGTTCTGACGCAAATGCCTGCGGGGGAAATGTCACAAATATCGGCATGGACCAGACGAGACCCCTGATAGATGTTGATCGGATGCTTCATCTCGATCCGCGGCAGGCGCGAAACCCGGCCTTGCTTTGCATCATTGGGTTTGGAAAGCACCTTGGCCATATCGATCGGCGTAGAAAATTCGATGCCAGCCAGCGCCTTTTTGCGCCAACGTACCGTGCCGGTCAATTCCTGCTCCTCGGTCAAAAGGGCGGAGACCGTGTCACCGAGTTCAAAATTGGGATGGATTTCGACCATCATGCCGGTGGCCGAAAGGTTTTTTATGAAGCCCCAGCCTTCTCCCGCTTCTGCCTTGATCTTGGCAAGCCTCAACATGGCAATATGCCGGTCTTGTTTTCTGCGGTCCTCGTCCACGACGATATTGTCCGATGGGGGAGCGGAAGAAGTACCAGATTCGATCATATTTGTCATTTACTTGACCTTCATTCGGTAACGTAGGGAAAACCGTTCGTACTTACCAACCGTCGGCAGCAGAGCGCCATTCGGCCGGAGTTTGATATGCGTGACATTCGCATCAAATCCATCGGTATCTGCGACGGGAATATAATCGAACGTTCTGCCGCCATCGCTGGAAAATTCGATAGAATCCTTTGCGCTGGAAAGACCGTCAAAGCTGAATTCCAGACCGCTGTCATTGTCCTTAAACACTGCAGGACCAGTGCCACTGTGACCCAGATCACCGACAAACAGGGAAAGATGTTCGGGAACTTTATCGGTGACAGCAAAGGACGCGGCAGGAGATCCGCTCTTCCCGGGCCCGGTAACGGATACGAAGAAGTCGACAACGGCTCCTGGAACGGTTGCGAGTGCCCCGCCATTTCCGGCAGGACTTCCAACAATGTTGCTCGAAAGTGCGATGGCGATATTCTCGCCCGGGTCAGCTTCGGCAAATGCCGGCAGCGGAATTGCGACAAGCGCCAATGCAATGGCGCACGACATGGCACTTGGCCTTGCGGTAGCGCGATGGCCCCGGCGGTCGCTTCGGACCGCAAAAGCCTCATATTTCGCATTGGATGTCTGCATCGTCTTTTCCCGTTATAAACTGTTTACTGCAATTCAACTTCATAATTAAGGGCGTTATTGCTCATTTTATCTGCCGGCATAACCATTCGTGTCGTTTGTCTAATCAATGCAATTCGATCAGGCGTAGTTCACAAGATTCACCGGGACCTCTGTTGGCATCGGCGCCCAGAAGAATTTCGCAATCGCGAAACGTCGTGCGGCGCGACACGGTGATCGCGGAAACCTGCGCGTTGGTCTCGCCCTGCACCGTCGGGGTCATTGTGAATGGCTTGATCACTTGCGCACTGGCAACTGCCGTGGCGCGGCCATGTTGTGAAGCTGCTGTCGGATCGGTCGCGAATGCTTCGGAAGCCAGCGCAGGCAATATGATGATTATCATGACGGCCAAGATGGATAGTGGCATTATGCTGGAATAACGGAGCAACCGAGAATAATCGGTTGTCACTTTCCACAATATCGTACCAACTAACTGCATGACGCATCCCAACCACTAATCTGCAAGAGGGAGACCGTGAGGCGTTTGTCCGATAATGGAGCGGGTAGAAAGTCTACCCGCTCCATCGGGAACAATCGGTACGATATTGACCAGAATATCGCACCGATGCCAGGGCAACTGTGGCGCTTAATTGGGTTACCACAGGCAAAAGCCGTATTGCCCCACTTGCCTATCCTTTGTGGCGGAGCATGGCGGCAAAAGGCAGTTAGACACGGCTAATGTTACAGTATGTTACGGTTGCAGATTTTTAAGTCGCTGTAATTAAAGCATTTTTCCAAACCACACGCGATGGCGGGGCGGGAAGCTTAACTGTTTCTAAATAATAGTTAACAAAATCCTTGCCAATTATCGTGGCGTGACACGGCAATTGAGGACCTCAAAGGGCGGATTTCACAGATTTGCGACCCTGTGACTCGCGATATGGTTGAATATACAGCATCGGCAACGTGGGGCAAAGTCCAATCGCAGCCGAGGCACGAAGACAGCCGGTGTATTGGGCAACGATAGAACTTCCAGCCGCGGGAATTGGCGATATGCCACCGGGATAATATTTTAGATCATTCTGAAACAGACGAGATCAATTCCATATATGGGACATCCGTCTCTCTGCCAGTCAGATCAATCCCGGGCAATCTCGGCCAGAATCGACTCGGCAAAGCCGTGTAATGTGTCGTCGCGGGCGCCCATGATGACGATTCGGTCACCCGATTTGGCGAGCTCCACCATTTTATCACCACAATCCGGCCGGGCGGGGATATATTCTGCCCTGCCGCCGCCAGCATTTATCGCATCGACAATCGATTTGCTGCCCAGCGATCGATCGACCGTGCCGCCAAAATAGACCGGATCGCATAGAATGACGCGGTCATCACCATCAAGATGCCCGGAAAAAACGGTAGACAGCTCTGCACCCATTTTTTGTATCGGTCCAAAACCATGCGGCTGGAAGAAGGCTATGACCCGGCCGGGGAAAGCCTTCAGAGTCCGAAGAGTGGCAGCGATTTTATCGGGATTGTGACCAAAATCATCGATCACGGTAATATCGCCCGTGCTCCCCACGATATCAAAACGTCGGGCCAGCCCCTGAAACGTCGCCATTGCCGTTACCGCAGCTTCGATCGGCACCCCGATTGCAGAACAGGCCGCGATCGCCGCCAGAGCATTGGCAATATTATGCCTGCCGGGCACTTGCAGCGAAACCGGATATTCCTTCCCGCCGGTCCGCATCACAAAAGCGCTACCCAGCGATTTTTCCTCGACTTGCACAGCCTGATAGTCCGCACCTTCTAGAAATCCGAAGCTGCTGGCTTTCGCCAGTTTGCCCGCGTCAATCAGCGCGCGTGATTCTGCATCGTCATGATTCCAGATCGCATGGCGCGATTTCGCGACAAAGTCTCCGAACAATATTCTGAGCTCTTCGAGGCTCTTGTGATCGAGGCTGACATTGTTGAGCACCGCAATTTCAGGATCGAACAAAGCAATGGAACCATCGCTTTCGTCAACTTCGCTCACCATCAGCCCGCCGGCCCCGACACGAGAGCTGGCAAAGGGCGCGTCGGCATTGACGAAATTCTTCATCACTGCGCCGTTCATGATCGTCGGATCACGGCCGGCTTCGGTCAATATCCAGCCAATCATCCCGGTGACCGTCGATTTACCGCTGGTACCGCCAACGGCGATGCTGCGTGGCACGGCATTGAAATGCCCGGCCAGCAATTCGGCGCGGGTCATCCGCTTGCAACCCAGTGCAATGGCACGCGCCACATCGGGCACGGTCTCTTCGATGGCGGCGGAGGCGATCAATATCTGACTACCATCAACCAGGCCGCTGCCATCCTGCTGGAACAGCTTGATCCCCCTGTCCTGCAACCATTGAAACTTGTCCGCCAACCGGCCCTGATCCAGCGCCCGGTCCGATCCTGCAACCTGCACGCCAGCCGCTTTGACGATCATTGCCAAAGGCAGCATTCCGGAGCCGCCGATACCGCAAAAATAATAGGATTTGTCTTCAGTCATTTTTTCGCGCTATTGCTTCTCTCTCTATTTGGCAATGGCGCAAGGAACAAAATCGATCTCCTCACCAGTCCGCATCGGCATTTGTGCGCCGTCGACCCCATTCACCAAGGACGCTGCCAGTCGCGTCATCGCGCTCGCGGCCCGGACCCATCCGCACGCCGAGCTGGTCTTTGATGAACAATGTTTCTTTGAAGACGGCCATTTTGCCGGCAGCGACAAGCAACGCACCGACAGTTTCCTCGCTCTGGCCAATGATCCGGACATCGATGCGATATGGTTTGCCCGCGGCGGCTATGGTGCCGCCCGTATCGCGGAAGCGGCCGTCCAACGGCTGGACAGCGTCGCCAACAACAAGATCTATCTGGGATATAGCGATGCCGGCAACCTGCTTGGCGCACTCTACCGCGCTGGTATCGGGGAAGTTGCACATGGCCCCATGCCATCCGATATTGGCAGAGCTGACGGCGAGCAAGCCGTCGCCAGAGCGCTGGACTGGATTGTCCACAGGAAGGCGGATGCGCTCGATCCCGGCCTGATCAGCGGCCAGAAATACGCCGCTTTCAATTTAATGACGCTCGCCATGATGACCGGCACAAAACTGATACCGGATCTGCGCGATCATATTCTCATCGTCGAGGAGATATCCGAATATCTCTACGCCTTTGATCGCGCGATGTTTCACCTTTGCAGCAATCTGGCTGATATCGGCCTGACCGGCATAAAATTGGGCAGAGTCGACGACATTCCCGAAAACGACCGGCCATTCGGCGAGGATCCCGAGGCGATTATCAAGCGATGGGCCGGGAGCAATGCTATCGCCTATCTGGGCCGCGCGGAAATCGGGCATGATGCCCAGAACCGGATTGTGCCGTTCGGGCTGTTAAAGACCTGATCTATCGATCGGAATAACTCGGCTCCGGACCACCGCCGAGCCTGATTTCAGGAAGCTTCTTCCAGATTATCATCATTGTCCCGGCCGTGATCAAATTCCGGCACCAGCGACTTGAGCGTCGTCACGGCAAGCTTCGGATCGCGACAATCGAGCAAGTCCGCGATCAGGTCGTTCAATATATCTTCCGCAAGATAAGATTCATGAGCCTTCATTATCCGGGGGTGCAGGGTCTTTTGCGGATCATTGCCGATGATCAGTTCTTCATAGAGCTTCTCGCCCGCGCGCAGGCCGACTTCAACAATTTCGATATCGCCATCCGGGTTGGCGTCATTTCGGACAGTCAGTCCGGACAGCCGGACCAGTGTTTCAGCCAGGTGCAGGATTTTCACCGATTTGCCCATGTCCAAAACAAACACTTCACCGCCCTTGGCCATGCCGGCGGCCTGGATGACCAGTTGCGCCGCCTCGGGAATAGTCATG
The DNA here is from genome assembly GCF_976973735.1 of Parasphingorhabdus sp. NYA22. Classification (NCBI taxonomy): domain Bacteria; kingdom Pseudomonadati; phylum Pseudomonadota; class Alphaproteobacteria; order Sphingomonadales; family Sphingorhabdaceae; genus Parasphingorhabdus; species Parasphingorhabdus sp. NYA22. Next base: position 2,650,446 of record NZ_OZ333477.1, read on the forward strand.
AAATAGCGCGTTACTTTGCGATCCGTCAGGGTGATCGGGCCACCCTGCTCTATTTGTTTACGGAATAGCGGCACCACGGAACCACTGGACCCGAGGACGTTGCCAAATCGCACCATGGAAAATCTGGTTTCGCCGGCAGCATTTGCGAAATTCTGGATTATCTGCTCGGCAGCACGCTTGGTTGCCCCCATGACATTGGTTGGACGAACCGCCTTATCGGTACTGATCAGGATGAAATCCTTGACCTCTGCCGCCTGAGCCGCAGCAGCCAGCGTCTTCGTTCCCAATATGTTGTTGCGGATGCCCTCTATCGGATTGGCCTCGACAAGCGGCACATGCTTATAGGCAGCGGCATGAAATACCGTGTCGGGGTTCCACGCTGCGAATATCTCGTCCAGCCTTTCCGCATCAACGACCGAACCCAGAACCGGGATCAGTTCGAGCTTCGTTGCAGCTTGACCGGCGACCGTTTTTCGCAATTCTTTCTCGATTTCGTAAAGCGCATATTCGGTAATATCCAGCATCACCAGACGATGGGCACCCGATTTTGCGATCTGCCGGCAAAGCTCCCCTCCGATCGATCCTCCGGCACCGGTCACCAATACGGTCTTGCCGACAATGGTCCTGCCAAACAGCAGTTCATTCGGCTGAACCGGTTCACGTCCAAGCAAATCTTCGATCTCCAGCTCGCGAATATCGCTGAATGCAATCTTGCCGGAAATAATTTCCTGTATGTTCGGCAATGTTTGAACATGCACCTTAAATTCGCTGACCTGATCGACAATGGCGCGGCGTTTCCGGCGGTTGATCCGTGGCAAAGCCAACAGGATATCGGTGATTTTCTGTTTTCTGATCAGATCTGGCAGATGCCCGCTCCAGAAGACTTTATCTCCGTCCAGCCTCTGGCCGTCGAGCCGATGATCATCATCAATATAGCCGCATAGTCGCATGGCGGGTTCTGAACGCATCGATGCCGCGAGCTGTTGACCCGCGCTGCCGGCACCATAGATCAGGACATTTTTCACCTCGCCAGCGAAACTGTTCCTGCCGAGAATATCGACCATCAGATATCGTCCGGACACTCTTGAAAAGCCGACCAGGATGAAGAATACCACTGGTTGAATAAGCCCGATGGTCCTGGGCACGCCGTCGATACCCGCGACAGCGAAAGCAAACCCGATCATTACGGAATAGATTGCGAAAGCACGCACCAGAGTTTTCATCATGCCAGTGCCGGCATAGCGGAAAATGGCGTTATATACCCCGCTCAGGATAAAGATGGGAATCATCAGCAGCAGGCAAACCAGCACGATTTTCTGGATAGCGATATCCCACAAGACCCAAACGCCAATGCGCAGGGAATAAGCTATCCAGATCGACTGCACGCACAGCAGAACATCCAGTAGCAATACGATTGCTCTCTTTTTCCAGCGAGATAGCTGGGCAATCTTTTCTAGCAACGATGCGATGACGGCAGTGATATTCTTGATCATTTGGCTCTCAAAGCTGGCTTTAGATTCTCAAAGCTGCGACGCCGAATTAGGCGTTTACCGAACAGGAGCTGTTTAGCCAACTACTTTAAAATCGATTATTAATGGAGATTGTCCCGAAACTGGCAACGTTTAAGCCAGAAAATCGGAGATATGCGATCCGTGCCAAACGATGCATATGCATAATCGGTTGCATGAGACAGATGGATATGGCGCAATTTATGTAAACTTGACCTGTGCCAGCCAACCAGCCACAAGCCGCGAGATTCTTCATCTTATGGGATCTGATATTCGAGGGCTTTGAATGAGATTGGCATTGATAGATACTCGCTATGCCGGCCCGTCAATTTGCGAAACATTTACAATCCGCCAGAAATTGCGCAGACAGGATTATCACACACCAGTGTCAGGAGAAACCAGTGAGCCCTAATTTCAGACCATGAAGTTAAAGAGGAAATTCATAGAGAAACCCTGGGGTCAGGAAGTTCTACCGGACATCTTTGATGGCGGAAGCGGAAAGAAAATCGGCGAAATCTGGTTTGAAGCGCCGAAGGGCATCAGCCCGCAGCTCATGGTCAAATATCTTTTCACCAGTGAAAAGCTGTCCATCCAGGTCCATCCCAACGACCGGCAGGCGCGCAGAATTGGACTTCCCCATGGCAAGGAAGAATCCTGGTATATTCTTGATGCGGAACCGGATGCCGTTCTGGGTCTTGGCCTGAAAAAAACCGTCAGCGCCACGAAACTGAGAACCGCAGCGATATTGGGCGAAATTGAGCAACTCATTGACTGGAAGCCAGTCAAGAAGGGTGATTATTTTCATGTGCCCGCGGGAACCATTCATGCCATTGGCCCTGGCATCTCGCTCATCGAGGTCCAGGGAAACGTGGATATCACCTATCGCCTGTACGATTATGGTCGCCCGCGCGAACTCCATCTGGAGGAAGCGATCGGGGTTGCCAAGCTGGCACCTTATAATATGAAATACGCAAGCGAGATCCCGCCGGACGAGACCGTTAGCCTCTCTGGCACCTCGCCCTTTGGTCTGTTCCAGATTGTCGGCACAGACGACGCGATCATTTCGAAGATCGCGAGCAAGGAATGGCAAGTCATACCCCTGGAAGGGTCGGTCACTGTACGTGGCAAATTGATCAAGGCGGGGGAATGCGGAATCTGTCCGCGATTTGCCGATATCGATCTTGCCAAAAACGGAAGGTCGCTCATCGCTTGTACGATGACGTGAGATATTGAACATGCAGCAAAATCCGCTGATTACTCCCGTCATCCTGTCCGGTGGTTCCGGAACGCGGTTATGGCCGCTTTCGACACCGGAGAAGCCCAAGCAGTTCCTCAATCTGTCTGGCCCGCTGAGTATGTTCCAGTTGACGCTCCAGCGCTGTGCGGAACAGAGTCTCTATCGCAAGCCGGTCATCGTAGGGTCTGCCAGACATATCGAGATCATGCAGGAACAGATGCAGGAAGTCGGCGCAACAGGAGGCGAGATCATCCTCGAGCCCTGCCCTCGCAATACCGCTCCGGCAATCGCCTTGGCCGCGCTTGCTGCTAAAAACCCGGCGGATTTGTTGCTGGTGATGCCCAGCGACCATATCATCAAGAATCTCGCGGCCTTCCAGAAATCCGTTCTGGCTTCTATACCGGTTGCACAATCCCGCTGGCTGATGACATTCGGAATCGAACCCACCGGGCCAGCTACCGGATATGGATATATCCAGGAAGGCGATGCTATCGTCGGAAGCACCAGAAGCTTGTCGGCAAAAAGATTTGTCGAGAAACCAAATCTCGAAAATGCCGAAAAAATGCTCGCCGAAGGTGGCTATCACTGGAATGCCGGAATATTCCTGTTCCGAGCCGACAGCTATCTGGCGGCGATGGAAAAATATTCACCCGAGATTCTTGTCGCCTGTCGGGCCGCCATGGATAGCCAACAGACAGATAAAGGAATTTGTCATCCTGACCCGGACGCATTTGCATCGGCGCCTTCTGACTCGATCGATTATGCGATCATGGAGAGATCGGACCGGGTCGCGGTGACTCCCGTCAACCCCGGCTGGTCGGATGTCGGGAGCTGGGATGCCCTGTTCGAAATCTCCAGCAAGGACGAACAGTCAAACGCAATAATCGGCAAAGCCGTGACAATCGATTCCAGCAACAATCTGATCCACAGCGACGCGCTGGAAGTCGCGGTTCACGGCGTGGAAAACCTGATCATTGTCACTCATGAAAACAAAGTCATGATCTTGCCCCGCGGACAATCGCAAAATGTCAAAAAAATCGCGCAGACGCTTGAGGGTGAAGGCTAGCTGGACTGACGGTCGCCGTCCGCGCTAACCGGCTTTCTATTCTTTGCAACGCTGCCAGTAAGCCAATTCGGCCGGAATCTGGCAATCACCAGGAACAATGTCGGCAGCAACAAGGTGTTCCAGATATCACTGACGGCTTCGTCAAAATATACCGGCTCGCGATTTTGTGGCGCTTGCACCACGCTATAGTCATAAAATTCATTGGCGAAGGCAGCGAAGACTACAAACAGCCACGGCACCGGGCTGGCCAATGAACGACGAAGAATGAGCGCAACAAACAGCTGGACCCCTACGCCCGCATAAACGTGCAGAGAGTCGCGAGCCAGTCCGGTTGACAGTTCCAGCCAGTTTTTGATTTCAAACCAATCCATAAAAGTGCGATTGGGCTAGCCGAACGTAAGGGTCAACGCTTTTTGCGGATGATATCATTATGAAAATTTTAGCCAAAAGTGATTAAGCAGCCGGAATGACAAAAAAGACCGTGAGCAAACCGAAAATCCTGACCATTTTTGGCACCAGACCGGAAGCGATCAAGCTGTTCCCGGTCGTTCAGGCGCTGTCAGAACGAAACAATCTGGAAACATTCACCTGCGTGACAGCCCAGCACAGGGAAATGCTCGACCAGGTTCTGGATATTGCCGACATCCAGCCGGATTTCGATCTGGACCTGATGAAGGCTAACCAGAACCTCGACGATCTGACAGCCAGGCTCCTGACCGGTATCGGCAAAATACTGGATGAAACAAAGCCGCGGCGGGTCGTGGTTCAGGGAGATACGGCTACCGCCATGTGCGGTGCGCTGGCAGCCTATTACCGTCAGATTCCTGTCAGCCATGTCGAAGCCGGTCTGCGCAGCTACAATATATACCATCCCTGGCCGGAAGAGGTGAACCGCAAGATCATCGGCACGATTGCCGATCAGCATTTTGCCCCGACCCAGACGTCTGCAGACGCGCTCAAAAAGGAAAATATTCCGGTGGAGCAGATATATATCACCGGCAATACGGTGATCGATGCCCTTCTGGCTACGGTAGATAAATTCAATGATCCAAGCCGTTTGGATACCAAGCTTGCTGGATTATACGAGAAGTTTTCTGATCGCAAAATCATCGGGGTTACCAGTCACAGGCGGGAAAATCTGGGTGACGGGCTGACCAATATTGCCAAGGCGCTCCGGACAATCGCCGAGCGAAAGGACGTCGCACTGATTTTCCCCGTTCATCTCAATCCCAAAGTACGGGCGATCATGCAGGATGCCCTGGGCGACCTCGACAATGTCGCGATGATCGAGCCGCTGGATTATCCGAATTTCGTCAGTCTGCTCAACCATTGCCACTTCATGATGACCGACAGTGGCGGCGTACAGGAAGAGGCGCCAGCGCTTGGCAAGCCGGTGCTGGTGATGCGGGATACAACGGAGCGCCCCGAAGGGGTGGAAGCCGGCACCGCAAAACTGGTCGGGACGGACAAGGACGTCATCTTGGCGGAAGCCACCCGGCTTCTGGACGATGAGGCGCATTATCTTGCCATGGCACGCGCCCACAATCCCTTTGGCGATGGCACGGCCAGCCAGCAAATCGCCGACATCATCGATAAAAGCCTCTCCGCCTGAATATTTCTGGGCAAGCCGCCATCTTACCAAAATATTTACGATGATCGGCTAATGAATCGGGAGGTAAACCGCGCCAGATTGGCGCACTGCGGAGTGGCTTCTCACATGTTATCGGAAGAAAAACCAAGCGTTTGCGTCATGGGTCTCGGCTATATCGGACTGCCCACCGCAGCCGTGATTGCCCGTTCCGGCTGCCCGGTGCTTGGCATCGACGTCAATCAGCAGGTCGTCGACACGATCAATTCGGGCCGCATCCATATCGAAGAAGTCGATCTGGACGGACTGGTGCAAGGCGTTGTCTCCCGCGGGACACTTCGCGCTTCGCTGCTAGTGGAACCGTCCGATGTCTTCGTCATCGCGGTGCCGACACCCTTTGGCGACAATCATATTCCCGACACCAGCTATGTCATGGAAGCGGCCACCAATATCGCCGCTGCGCTGAAAGCGGGCGACACAGTCATTCTTGAATCGACCTGCCCTGTCGGCACCACCGAAAAGATGCGGGACCTGATCGCGAAATTGCGTCCGGACCTGAAGGTTCCGGGTCTGACCAATGACATCCCAGACATTGCCATCGCTTATTGCCCGGAACGGGTGCTGCCGGGGAAAATCCTCGAGGAACTGATCCAGAATGACCGCAGCATCGGCGGCGTCACGCCCCGTTGCGCGCGCAAGGCGCTCGGCTTTTACCGCCGCTTTGTCCGCGGCGAACTGGTGACAACCTCGGCGCGCGCTGCGGAAATGACCAAATTGGTCGAGAACAGCTATCGCGACGTCAATATCGCCTTTGCGAACGAGCTTTCGATCATCGCCGATCATATGGACCTCGACGTATGGGAGGTTATCCGCCTCGCCAACCGGCATCCCCGCGTCAACATCCTGCAACCCGGCCCCGGCGTCGGCGGCCATTGCATTGCCGTCGACCCCTGGTTCATCATCCACAGCGCGCCCGAACAATCGCCGCTGATCCGCATCGCCCGCGAAGTGAATGACGGCAAGACCGGTCATGTGCTGGAACAGGCTTCGCTGATGATCGACGAACTGCCCGGCGTAGCGATCGCCTGCTTCGGCCTGGCATTCAAAGCCAACATCGATGATTTCCGCGAGAGCCCCGCCCTCAAGATCGCCGCCAAGCTGGCGCGGCGCTATGGCGGGCGCGTAAAAATTGTCGAGCCTTATGCCAGCGAGCTACCGGCAGCCTTTGAAGGCACCGGTGCCGAGCTGATCGATATCGACCAGGCGCTCGAAACCTGCCCGGTCATGATCACCCTCACCGATCACGACATGTTCAAATCCATCCCGCTCGACGAACGCGCGAGCAAGGTGGTCTATGACACACGCGGGATCTGGCCGGACCAGCCGGATAATCGGCAGGCGGCTAGCGAAATAAGATTGGCGAGTTGAACAACGTCCTTAAACTTTGTCGTAAACGGCGGCTGTTTCCCTCGCCACCCGGTCCCAACCATAACGCGTGCTTGCAATCAACTGCGAACCGTTGGTGAAAGCAGAGCGTTTTTCATCTGTCCAGGAGCGGACTTTCTCGATCGCCGCGGCCCATTGCTCCGGAGAATCGCTGTCGGCGAGCAGGCCGATATCGGGCGTTACCACTTCAGCCAGGCCGCTATGATCGGAGGCGATGACAATAGCCCCGCAAGCGGCGGCTTCTGCTGCAACCAATCCGAAGCCTTCCTTACCCTGACTGGGAACGATGACGGCCATCGATTGTCCATATTCAGCGATTAGCTGATTGCGGCCGAGACTGCCCAGATAATCGACCAATGGTGATTCGAGTATCTTGGCTTCCTCCTCATCCCAGATTGTGCCGGCAACCTTAATTCTGGGCGGGCTCTCGATCCGAGGGAGTACTTGGTTGACGATGAAGGACAAGCCCTTGCTAGGCGTGATCCGGCCAGCAAAAAACAGACTTTCATTATGCGGACCGGCGGGAATGTTTGATCGGATGTCTGTGGCCAGCGCGACCTTAGTGACATCTTGAAACCCCAATTGCCGAGCCAATTCGGCGATCCAGTCACTATTGGCAATCAGCCGCGAGCGCCCCAGCAGCCGCGCGCCAATCTTGATATATGCAGCATAAAGGCGCCCCAAAAGTGTATCTTTTGTCGCATAGTTCAAATCCGATCCGTGCGCAGACAAAACGATGCGGCTCTTCGGATGGCGCAGCGACGCAATCCAACCCAACGGCCAGATCGCTACATCACCGAGATGGACGATTTTTGCAGGTTTAGCGAACAACAGGCGTATCGCCGTCTTCAGTCCAAAACCGATCAAAGCGCCCGGTGCCGGCACATCGCCATCCGGCTTTCCGGGTAAAGCGATTATGTCCAGCCGATGCGTCTTGCAAAGTTCCCCGGTCAGACGGATGCAATAGGTTTCCATCCCGCCCATGGCCGGCGCCCATTTGCGGGTAATGAACCGAATGTCGGGAGATACAGAGTGTCCTACCAAAATCAGTACCCTCCACCTATCGGTCCTGACAAGAAGCTTTCCGGTAGCACCGGGACATGGTTCAATCCCCACAATTTGATGCAGCCACCCTGCCCATAGTTTACGGCATATGTCCCCGCAGATAGAAAAATACTATTGCCGTCGGAAAGATGTTGTTTGTTGATCACCAAATCACCACCCTCCAGCGAATAAGACCCTCTGCGATAGATTTGAACTAGTTGCTCTTTGCGCTGCGGACAGATTTCGCGCCCCAGTATGTATATATTTTCACTATGTTTCAGAAAATTTGTTTGGAGCGCCCTGACATCTCGTTCAGGCAAAAATTCGCCTAACCTCTCGTTTTTATAGACTGAGTCGAGCACCTCATCCGTGACGATAACGAATGCGATATGGCCAGCTTCGATGTCACGTGTGATCTCGCCATTACGTTGCTTCCGATAGTTTCGCAAACCGGGGCCCGACAAGAGCGATCGAAATTGCCGAGGATATTGTGGAACATAGCTAGAAAAAGACAAATACGGCGTTGGTTCAGGAAACAACCTTTCGATTTCCTTTATAACCGCGTGTTGTCGTTCAAGCGTCCCATACGGCTCCTGAGTCAGTAAAAGAACCGGGCCGAATAACGCAATGCAGATGACCGATAAGACACCATAACGCCCGACCAGCCTGTCAAGCACCGGTGCGATCGCAACGCAAATGGGCGGCAGTAAAAACGTAAAGAAATAGGGATAGGTGTTGCGATAGAAGAATATGCACAGCAGTGGTCCGCACAGGCCCAGCAACAGAATTTTTACATTGCCCGACAATCCGCGTGCGACCGGGACAAGCAGAATGAGGCCAAGGGTTACTAACGGTGCCAACGCCATCTCTGCAAAAACGTAACGCACCTGTTCAAACTCAAAAAAGCGCAAAAAGCTAAGCACTTTGCTACCCAGACCGCTCCCTTGGACCGGAGCAGCTGACAAGGTGGACCCATGCAATCCGATTATCAGGACAAAGAAGACCATGGCAACCGCAAGTAGCGCTGCCGCCCGATAAACGATATTGGCGCGAGCGCTGTCGGCATTACGCCACTGCAGATAAACGACAGCGGCAAAACACGGTGCATAGAACACACTTTTAATCGTCAGGGCGCCAGCAAAACCGACAAGCAGGCCGGACAGAATGACACGCTTCCACGAAAAGGAACCAAATGCGACCAGAGAGAGTGCGCCCATCAAGGCCGCCGCTGCCACAGGATCGGGGCGATAGGTAATGGAATTGGTGAATACAAAACCGGCTGTCAAATAGACAAGCCCGCACAACAGCGCGGTCTCTTTATTGACCAGCCGGCCGGCCATTACGACGACGAATGCGGCCGTCAACACCGCGCAGGTCAGCATGGCGATACGGGCCGCCTGAATTTGAGTGATGACGTCTTGCGAGACCATCACCGCCCAGCCGAACAAACGGCTGTGTAGCGATTGCAGGCTTCCGCTGAGCCGGCCGTCGGCCAGTTCATAGATTTGCCCGAAGTGCAGGAACTCGTCCCAGTTGATCGCTTTTTGAAAGATCAGCCAGCCTTGGCAGGCTATAACCGCAATCAATACTCCCGAAATCAGGCGCGTCCGGTTTGCACTTTGGTAATCATGCATATTGGCAGCACTCATTTGGATTTCTCGATCCACAGTTTTGTCTGGGAATAGTCACTGGACAAAGGAGATTTCCTTGGCAGACAAAGCGCTATCCATTGAAGTATAGCCATATTTGTCGATCAGCGAACCACAAAGCTCGTCAACGATAGCCTTGTCCTGCTGGGACCAGCTTTTCCAAGCATCTTTCCGGTTGCTGCTGGCATTGCGGACCAGCGGCATTATATCGTCAATATTGCCGGTAACATATTGTTTGCCCGGGTGCGCAGATGCGAAATCGACCAGTTTTTGCATCGCTCCGGTTTTTGGATCAAACAGATCTTCAAAGCGGAACAACTGCGTATTTTGATCTAATTGTGATGCCGCATCCAGACGTCGGTAAATTTCGCGCCATTCCCATGCCAAACGGCCGACCGGGCTGAGACTGTCCCAGCGATCGGTCCAATCAACATCTCCGATCCGGGCCGGCGTAACCGGGCCTGGCGGGAAATAGTAGGTCCACGGCGTTCCAGAATGAGATTTATCATGCGCAAGCCAAGAACTGATCCAGCTTTTTGGGTCGCGGATGATTCCAACGGTTTTTGCACCAGGCCAGATTTTCCCCATCTGTCCGGAGAACATCCACCAGCGCCAGTAGCTTTCAATGATCAGGGATTGCTCGATCCGGCTATGATAATTGACACGCTGGCGGCGCAGTTTTCCTGCTTGGGATTCAATGTCTCCCTTTCCCAACAGGAATTTCGTGCCTGCTGCGCGCAATCCGGTTTGACCAAAAGCGCGACCAACGATCATATGCCACAAACCGAAATCCTGAATCCGTTGCCAGGATTTTGCGGTAAAGCCGGCGAACATATCCGCTTCATGTTCCGACCAGCAGTCATCGATAATCGTCGCCAGAAGATCACCGAGAAATTGGGTTCCGGTCCGTCCGCCGGAAGCAATGAAGACAAGATTTTTATCCAACGACTTTGCCCCCTGCCTTGGCCTTGGTGAATCCGCCTGTGGCCAGAACCGACAATGCCGTGACCGACAATCCGATAATGCGGTTCAAGGCTACGGCGAGAAATGCGGTTGCCGGACCGACGGAGACAATCGGAGCCAGAGCTGCTGAAAGAATTTCGCTGACACCAAGTCCGGCCGGTGCGATAGCAGCAGCCGATCCTGCAATCGTGGCAAAGGCGAAGATCAGTCCGCTTTCAACGGGAAGCACAGCTCCAATAATCGCAAACGCGCAAACGATCCGCAGGGCGGTCAGCGCTATGCCGAAAAGCCGGTGGACCAGGATTTGCAATGCAGCAGACCAGCCAGCTTTTTTGACGATCCAGATTATAATCAGAGCAGTGACGAACAATCCTGAGATTATGATCGCCCAGCCCCAAGATTCTGCGTTGGCATATATGGCAAAGCCAGCACCAGTCGCAGCAATCGCGATCCAGAGCAACGCCGCCGCCAGAACCAGGATCGCCCCCTCGCCCACTTTGGCGCCAATCGACACAAGCGCGCCGGCACGAACGATGGCGCCACCTGGTATGGGTAATATCTCGGCAAGCTGGGCCAAAGCCGACCGACGAAATGCAAAAGAGGCTGCCATTTTCAATCCCGAGACCTTGGCCAGAAGCTGCAATCCGACCCCGCCGTATAGAAGTGACAGCGGAACAAGAATGAAGGCGAGCAGCGCCAGCGGGCCGATGGCTAAATCATCGATGTTGAGTTTCAGGTCGCGGATGGACCAGATGATTCCAGCAAAGAAGATGATGGTCGCCAATATGGTGAGTGACTTGCGATATCGCTGCAACCACTGCTGAACCGGCTGAAGCCGATTGCGCCAATTTGGAAGATCTGGAAGCACCAAAGCCATATCAGGCCCGCTTTTTCTTGGCTACTGCATCATTTTCCATATTCGTCGCGACAGTCTCGGTATGACGGGCCTTGCCGTCAAACTTATCTTCCAAATTATGCAACCGTTCCAGAGTCTGCTCCAGCAACTGCCGGTTCCGCCCGATCAGATCGGCGACCGCGCCGAACATGATCGCGACCACGCCAAGTGTCATCAGCGATCCGCCGATCACAATCGATTGCAGATGCCCCTGCCCTTCGCCGTTGATGAAAAACCACAGGAAGCGCACGATCGGCATGGCACCGAGCAAGAATAGTCCCGCCCCAGCCATCACAAACACTTTCAGCGGATTATACATCGCATAAGAGCGGATCATGGTCGCGCCGGTGTTGGTGATGAATTGCGGCACCGATTTGAACAGCCGCGATGGCCGGATGGCCCCGTTGGTCCGGATCGGGACCGACACGATCGCCATCCGTTTGCGTCCTGCCTGAATCAGCATTTCTGTGGTGTAGGAAAAGCTGGAGGTAATATTTATCTTCTGCGCCGCTGCCCGGCTGATCGCCCGGAAGCCGCTGACCGCATCGGTGATATGGGTGTTGGACAATCTCTTGACCGTCGCGCTGCCGAACATCTGCAGCAGCCGTTTGAAAGGCCCGAAATGCGCATTGTCGCGTACGCCGCGGTCTCCCACGACGATATCGGCTTCACCGGCCAGAACCGGCGCGACCAGCTTGCAGATATCGCGGCCTTCATATTGATTATCGGCATCTGTATTGACGATAATATCTGCGCCTTCGGCCAGCGCCTTGTTGATCCCGGACTGGAAAGCGGCCGCCAGACCGCGGTTGGTCCGGTGCCGGACGATATGATGAACGCCGAACCGGCGCGCGACGTCGCTGGTATTATCCTTGCTGCCGTCGTCGATGACTAGAATTTCGATACTATCGATCCCGTCGATCTGGCGCGGCAGGGCGACCAGCGTTTCAGGCAGGCTTTCCGCTTCATTATAGCAGGGGATCTGGATAATCAGCTTCATGATACGCCGGTTCCTCTAGTCATCGCCTGTCTTGGCGGGTCTTCAAATTGGGTTAAAAATGTCCTAAAAGCCTATGGTTAACAAAGCGTATATATGCTCAGATTAACTAGCTTTGCGTCTGGCTGGCGAAATGATACGGATGTTCCATGCTCCAAATCAAATATCGCCCGCGCCGTTCCTGCCTCTACATGCCCGCATCCAATACGCGGGCGCTGGAAAAGGCGAAAACCCTGGCCGCCGACACGATCATCTTCGATCTGGAAGATGCCGTGGCACCCGATGCCAAGGAAGAGGCTCGCGCGAACGCTTGCGCCGCGCTGCAATCCGGCGACTATGGCAAACGGGAGCTTGTCGTCCGCATCAACGCAACGGACACGCCGTGGTTTGCCCAGGACCTCAAACAGGCCTGTCTCGCCAAGGCTGACGCCGTGCTTGTACCAAAAATATTGAGCGCAGATAATATCATCCAGATCAGCGCTTTAATGGATGAATGCGACGCTGCCCTAGACACCAAATTATGGGCGATGATCGAAATGCCGCTGGCCATACTCAATCTCGCGGAAATTGCGGCGCTTGGCGCGCACCAGCGGCTGACCGGCTTCGTCATGGGTTTCAACGATTTGGCAAAAGAAATGCACGCTGACCATGATCGCGCCGTTTTTGGCTCCGTCATGACCCAGACGGTTATCGCAGCGCGCGCTTATGGTCTCGATGTCATCGATAGCGTTTATAATGATTTCAGTGATCCCGGCGGCCTCGAGGCAGAATGTCTCGAAGCCAAGAGACTCGGCTTTGACGGCAAGTCACTGATCCATCCGGCGCAGATTGAAACCGCCAACTGGGTTTTTGCCCCTCATGCAAAGGAAATTACCGAAGCCGAGGCTATCATCGCGGCGTTCAAGGATCCGGTCAACGCCGGCAAGGGCGTCATCGTTGTCGACGGCAAGATGACCGAACTGCTGCACCTCAAACAGGCAAAACAGCTCGTAGAGACGGCGGCAGCAATCGACGCGCTAGCAAAATAGACGGTTCGCTCTCGACAAGCCGTCAAAAAAAAGTTTAAGTGGTCAATTGAAATGGATTGTGACGGGGCGTTGAAGCCCTGCCCTTTGGAGAGCAGATATGGAAGCATTGGAAGCAGCAGCAGGCGAAGTCAGCAAAGACGAGATCATGAAGCTTTTTCAGGCACAGCGCGATGCGTTTCATGCCGAATTGCCGGTGAGCTATGATTCCCGGATGGACCGGATCAACCGCACGGCCAGGATGATCATCGAAAACAAGGATGCGCTTTGCGAAGCCGTATCCAATGACTTCGGCCATCGCAGCAGCGTCCAGACCGTGATGACCGACCTGATGTCGATTGTCGGCCATGCCAAGGATCACAAGAAAAACCTGAAAAAATGGATGCGCCCCGAGAAACGCAAGATGGATTTCCCGCTCGGCCTGCTGGGTGCCAGCGGCCAGGTTGAATTTCAACCCAAGGGCGTGGTCGGTGTCATTGCCCCCTGGAATTTTCCGATCAATCTTGCCTTTGATCCGGCAATCGGTGCCTTTGGCGCCGGCAACCGGGTGATCATTAAATTTTCCGAATTCTGTCCCGAGACCGGCGAGCTGGTCAAGAAACTCGTTGCCGAATATTTCGCGCCAGAGGAAATGACCGTGATCACCGGCGGACCGGAAACCGGCAAGGCCTTCTCGGAAATTCCGTGGGATCATCTGATCTTCACTGGCGGTGGCGGGATCGCCAAACATGTGATGGCGGCCGCCGCACAAAATCTCACACCCGTGACGCTGGAGCTGGGCGGAAAATCGCCGACGATCATCGGACCGGATGCGGATATCCAGAAAGCAACCCAGCGCATCGCCATGGGCAAGATGATGAACGCAGGGCAAATCTGTCTAGCGCCGGACTATCTGCTCGTCCCGCAGGACAAGGAAGATGCCGTTGTCGAAGGTATTGTATCGAATGTAGCGAATCAATATCCGACCCTGATCGCCAATGACGATTATACCTCGGTGATCAACGGCCGCCACAAGGAACGGCTGCAGGGGCTGATCGACGATGCGGTCCAAAAGGGCGCAAAGCAGACGATCGTCAATCCCGGTGACGAGGACTTTTCCAATACCAACAGCAACAAGATGCCGCTGACCGTGCTACAAAATGTCAACGACGACATGCGGGTGATGCAGGAAGAGATTTTCGGCCCGATCCTCCCGGTCAAAACCTATCGCAATCTTGATGAAGTGATCGACTATGTGAACGATCACGACCGGCCGCTGGGACTCTATTATTTTGGAGAGACCGAGAGCGACAAGCGCAGAGTACTCGACCGCACCATCTCCGGTGGTGTCACCGTTAACGACGTGATCTTCCACATTGCCCAGCATGACCTGCCGTTCGGCGGGGTCGGCCCCTCCGGTATGGGCGCTTATACCGGCCCGGATGGCTTCAAGGAATTCAGTCACGCCAAGGCGGTCTATCGTCAGCCGAAGATCAACATTGCCAAAATTGCTGGTTTCCTTCCCCCATATGGCGCGGGTACGGAAAAAACCATGAAACAGCAGATGAAACTCTAACGTCAGGCAATAATGGCAGATTTTCCTTTAGCGGGGCTCAAAGTCCTCGACTTTTCGCGCGTTGTGGCGGGACCTTATGCCACGCGCATGCTCTCCGATCTCGGCGCGGAAGTGCTCAAGGTGGAGCCGCCCGAAGGCGATGTGACGCGCAAGCTTGCCAAACGCGACAGCGGGGTCAGCGGCAATTATCTGCAGCTGAATATCGGCAAGAAGAATATCTGCGTCGACCTGAAAGCCGAAGGCGCTCGCGACTTGATCCACAAGCTGGCCGCGCAGGCCGATATTGTCGTCGAGAATTTCCGTCCCGGCGTCATGGACAAATTCGGCATCGGCTGGGCCGACCTGTCGAAGGTCAATCCCCGCTTGGTGATGCTCTCCATTTCGGGTTACGGCCAGAATAGTCCAGAACGCGGGCGCGCAGCATATGCACCGGTGCTACATGCCGAAAGTGGCATAATCGCCCGGCAAGCAGAGATGAGCGGCGGCAAACCGACGGACATGCAATTTGCAATGGCCGACAGTTACAGTTCTCTGCACGGGATTATCGCGATATTGTCGGCTTTGCGCACACTCGACCAGACCGGTGAAGGCCAATATATCGATCTTGCCATGGTCAACGTGCTGCACTCCGCTGATGACTATGCGCATTTTGCGCTCGACGATATCTGGCCGAAAGCGCCTGAGACTCTGGTCTGGGAAGCGCCTGAAAAGCGCCAGATATTGATTACCGGTGACATGAAATGGCTGTGGATCATGTTTTCGACGAAAGACGGCTTGCAGGATCCAACGCCAAAAAGTGCGGACATTCCCACAAAAGTGCGGCTGCGCAATGAAGCGATGGAGACGCACATCCTGTCTTACGACAGTTTCGATGCGCTGACCGCCGCCCTCGACCGGCTTAACCTCGCCTGGGGTGAAGTGTTTCCCTTTGGTCCGGGTATCTATGAACAGCCCAGCGTCAAAGCCAATGGAGTCGTGGTCGATGTGACCGACGATGACGGCAATGCCCGCCGCACCGTCCAGTCGCCCTATCGCTTCTCGAAATCGAAAAGCGGTATTGACGCCGATGCCAAAACCGCAAAACGCGGCGAACATAATGTCGCCGCGCTTCGGGATTGGTTGGATATGGGTGATGAGGAAATCAGCGCACTTGCCGAAAGCAAGGCGCTAATTTCCTGAAAGCCTAGGCGTCGGCGTTGCGCGCCTGACGGCGTTTGAACGATTTTGCTCCATTGTTCCAATGCTTCGGTCCGTCGCTCTTGGCGCCGGCACCCGCACTCGAACCTGGTCCACCGCGACCCGAACCACCGCCACCGGGACGGCCCTTGCGGGCACTATGCTTGTTCTTCGGAGGTCCGTTGCGGCTTGGCGTCGCGCCATATTTCTTCGGCTTCTGGCCGTAGATACGCGAAGCAACTTCTTCGCGCGGCGGTTCGTCATAGCCTTCCGGCAATGGAATGACGTCGGGCTTCACGCCGGTCAGTTTGACAACATCGCGCAGGAACTGGCGCTCGTCCGGAGCCACCAGCGAGTAGGAAATACCGCTTGCCCCTGCCCGCGCTGTCCGGCCGATCCGGTGGACATATTGCTCGGACACATTCGGCATGTCGAAGTTGATGACATGGGTAATGCCATCGACATCGATACCGCGCGCGGCAATATCGGTGGCGACAAGAATGTTGATCTTGCCCTTCTTGAAGTCACCCAAAGCACGTTCGCGCTGTGGCTGGCTCTTGTTGCCGTGGATAGCAGCGGAGTGGATACCGACGGCCATCAGGTTTTTCACAACCTTGTCGGCACCATGTTTGGTCTGGGTAAACACCAGCATATGGTCGGGATTTTCATTGTTGATGAAATCCTTCAGCAAGCGCTGCTTGTCGTCCTGATTGATATAGGTGACCTTCTGGTCAACCCGCTCGGCCGTTGTCGACTGCGGTGCAACCGATACCTGGACCGGGTTGGTCAGGAACTGATCGGCCAGCTGCGAGATGGTCTTCGGCATGGTTGCCGAGAAGAACAGGCTCTGGCGCTGCTTTGGCAGCATCGGAACAATTTTCTTCAGCGGAACAATGAAGCCGAGATCGAGCATCTGGTCGGCTTCGTCGAGCACCAGGATTTCGACCTTGGACAGAGTCAGATAGCGCTGATCGATCAGATCAAGCAAACGACCGGGGGTTGCGACCAATACATCGACGCCGCGTTCCAGGATGCGTTTCTGCCGGTTGATCGGCACGCCGCCGAAAGCGGAGGTTACGAAAAGGCCGAGACCTTTGGAATAGCCGGTCATGCTGTCGGCAATCTGCCGAGCGAGTTCGCGGGTTGGCGCCAGTACCAGCATCCGGCATTCGAAGCGACCAGCGCGCCGTTTATCGGTCAACAGGTGGTGAATGGCCGGCAGCGAGAAAGCTGCGGTCTTGCCGGTACCGGTTTGTGCGATGCCGAGAATATCCTTGCCTTCAAGCGCTGGCGGAATGGCCTGCTGCTGGATCGGCGAAGGAGTGGTGTAGCCGCCTTCGGCCACGCGTTTTTGAATAGGTTCCGCCAATGCGAAATCAGAAAATTTAGTCAATTTTATATACCTTGTAATAGCAGCAAGTTTCCAGCGCACAGCATGGAAGCTATACGCGTGTTCGCCGTCTGTTAAGACGACCCGCGTGATCAGGCTGCCGGAAAGAAAGAAGCAATAAAGGCGATAGGTTCGAGATGATCTTGTCATCTCTCACGCAGAACTTCCGCCAGACGGTCAATCGATATTGCCGCCCTTGCTGCAATGCAACATAGGTGGGTTCGGGATTAAGTCAAGCGTTGTGATGGCTCGGTGATATCGCAATGACGGTTTCTACCTGGTCCGTGATCTTCACGCTGCAAGCCTGCAATAGCAATATCCGCTTCATCCCGACAGCAGACGCACATAATCCGTCATATCCTGAGGCAAGCAACGGGGTCGCGAGGGCCAGTCTGCTTCGAGGCGGTGGACCGGCCAGACCGGACATTCTGCCGCCGATCCGGGAATGGAAGCTTGCCATCCCCGGATAGTTGTCGAAATCGAGTTCAGTCTATTTCGGTGAAAAGGGGGCCAAGCTGTCATTTGATTATCTAATCACCATGGCCGTTGGCTCTATATTTATTTCAGTTTAACTCCTTGAGCTTATGACCGTACTTTCAGAAGGGGATTGTGCAGAGAGGGGCGAGTTGAATGGAGTTCGAGCCGACAAGGAAGCAGCAACGTAAACCCGGCCCGCTAACAGAACGGGTGTGCGGCTTTTCTTCCAGTATAATCGCAAAGAGGTTGATTGCGATTGCAAAGCCAGCTTCAACACGGTCGAAAAACACCCAAGTCGTGATTGATGAAAGATTCCGGTTCCTCCGGCCCTCGGCCTGTCGCACGGCAGCGATCACAGGATCATCTTGAGCGATGCTGCCCGCAACTGAAATCAAACAGATGCTGGATGCGCTGCCGCTGCCAGTTTTCGCCAAGGCTGCGGACCATACCTGGATTTACGGCAATCAGGCTTTCGTCACTCTGATCGGTATCGACGACTTCATCGGGCGGGACGACACGAGCCTTTTCGATGAAGAACAAATCGACGTCTTCTGGAGAGAAGACGATCTCGTGTTCAGCGGGCAGACAAGTACGAGTTTCGAAGAAATTGGCGAAGGTACATTCGCACTCACACGAAAATTTCCCATAACGCTTGAAGATGGAAAGCCCGGCCTGATCGGGGTGATTATCGAAGCCGTGGCGAGCCCGGAAGATCTCAGGAAAGCGCGTTTAGAACACAAGACGGCCCAGGAAACGAACAACCTCTTGCTGTCTCAGTTGCAAAGCAAGGCAGACGGCCACGCCAAGCAATATGAAAAGCGGTTGCGGGATCTTGAACGTGATCGCGAAGATGCCCAAAGTCTCGCCCAGACCGATCCGCTGACAAAAGTCGGAAACCGTCTCGGCTTCCAGTCCGACCTGCAGTTGCTTTCCAAGCGCTATGACGAGCGGTCCGGCTCATTTACGCTCGCCTATATCGATCTCGACGATTTCAAGCATATAAATGATACATTCGGACACCGAATGGGCGATCGGGTGCTGTGCCAAGTGGCTGACAGGTTGAAAGCCATGGGCTCCATTTTCTCCGTGTCCCGTCTGGGCGGTGACGAATTTGCAGTGCTGCTGGAGTGCGCCGGGCAGTCAACAGAGCAGGTTGAAGAACAGCTTCAGCGAATGGCCGATCATGTCTTTCGTCCCATCAGTGAATTTAAACGAGACGTAGATGCATCGGGCTCTCTCGGTCTTACACGCTACCCGTTCGACACAAAGAATCTCAGCGAGTTGAAGCATTATGCCGATCTTGCTCTCATGAAGGCCAAAAAAGCCGGCAAAGGGCGTATTCGAATATTCGAGGCTTCGGACCATGCAGATGACTTGCGGTTGCGACAGCTGGAAGCCGGCCTGAGAACGGCAATCGAGCATGGCAAGATATCGGCTGTATACCAGCCGATTTTCGATGCTCGCGAAGGACGCATCCGGGGTGTAGAAGTTTTGGCGCGTTGGACGCATCCGGAACTGGGCCCCATCTTGCCGGACGAATTTATTTTGCTTGCCGGGCGATTGGGCCTGTTGGTCCATCTGGACCAAATCGTACTCAGACGGGCATGCACCGAGCTCGCCGAGTTTTTGGATAACGGGAGCATCGACTATTTCTCGGTAAATGCGAGTCCGAGTGATGTCGCTTCGCTTGGATATGCAAGGAACCTTCTCGATATTCTGGAGGAATATAAAATCGACCCCAGCGCGGTTCTGATCGAGATTATCGAGACTGCAGTCATGGACAAGTCGCAAACTGCGCGCAGCAACCTCGAAGAATTGAGCGCAGCAGGCATCAAAATTGCGTTGGACGACTTTGGCAGTGGTTATGCGAATTACAGGACGTTGCTGGATCTTCCTGTGAATGTCCTGAAAGTAGATCGCTCTCTGATCAACACTATCAATGAAAGGCCGCACCTGATCGATTTCCTTGTCTCGATCATCCATATGGCCAAAGCTCTCGGCGCCAGCACGGTATGCGAGGGCATCGCAACCGAAGAGGAAAAGATACTCGCCGGGACACTCGGATTCGATGCATTGCAGGGGTTTCTGCTCAGCAGACCAGTCAGCCTTGCCCCCCTGAGGAAAGCAATCCAGCTCCAAAACGAAGATCCTATCCTCAATCGAGAGCCGGTGCGCAAGACAGGCTGACCGGCTTGTTCGAAACATTTGTCTTCGTCAGGGCTAGCCGGTACAGACCAAGCATCGCTTTCCAGCCGACGACAGCCACCCTCGACCGGCGGCCCGAAATGCCGAAATCGATCATCCACCAAAATACTATCAATTCCGGCAGATTTATTTATGGCCAAGCCGATGACCGACACAAAACCCCATAACCGCGACAAGAACTACCTCATCAAAAGCGACAGCCTGTTTCTGAAGGCGCTCGGCGTTTCAAACGACGCCGGTGAGATCAAGCCCAATAAATATGCGAAATATCGTCAGATCTGTCGCTTTGTCGAGATTTTCATCGAGCGGATCGAGCGGACCCAGGCGGTAAAGCAGAAGCGGGTCAAGGTTTTGGATATCGGTTCGGGCAAAGGTTATCTGACCTTCGCGATGTATGATCAGCTCGCAAAAGCCGGGCTCAATCCCAAGATCGACGGCGTCGATACGCGCTCGGAGATGGTCGATCTCTGCAATGAAGCGGCGCAGGCATCCGGCTTTGAAAATCTGGCCTTTCACAATATGAAAGCGGAGGATTTTGTTCAGGGCTATTATGATGCAATCATCGCCTTGCACGCCTGCGACACGGCGACGGATGACGCCTTATTCTATGGCATAAGGTCGAAATCCAAATTGATCGTCTGCGCCCCCTGCTGCCAGCACGAGGTTCTGGTCGACCTGCAGAAGAGCGAGACCGCGAACCGCAAATTCATCTCCCACGGCCTGTTTCTGCAAAAACAGGCGGACCTGATCACCGACAACAGCCGCGTGATGCTGCTCCGGTCACAGGGCTATCAGGTCGATGTCATCGATTTCGTCTCTACCGAGCACACACAAAAAAACACGCTGATTACAGCCATCAAGAAGAACAAACCGTCCCCCAAATATCTCGAGCAATATGAAGCCTATAAAACGGCTTATGGTTTTAGCGGCATAAAGCTGGAGACGCTGATGCGCGAGGCGGGGTTGATCCGTTCGGAGTAAAATTGCGCAGTTATTTTCGCGCCGCTGCTTCAACCCGATACCGGGACGTGCCTGACCGGTTGAAACCGCCTCCGAAAGCGGACATCGGCTTTGATGGAGATTGACCGCAAGTGGTTGGAAAGCGGACGTTTGCCGGAGAAGCCTTGGAAATGCTCTTCATGCTATAGGCCTATTATGCGGCCCTCGGGCATGTCCTTCGAACGTATCCCACGTGAGTTAGAATAACCGCGCGCGGATAGAGCGCTGGAGGGTGCGAGGCAAATTGGGCTCGTCGCAACAGTCAATTGCATGAGACAGCCAAAAATCCGTGGACGACGTGAGTCTCCGAAACGCGTCATTAACCTTATTGGTCTAAGCCGCAGCGCAAGGAGCACGACGAGTCAATGCAAACGCAAATTCTTGGACTGGTAACTCCGCTCATGTCGCTGTTCTTCGCAGCGACATTCGCGGTTTTTTGGCGTATGGGACGAATGAAGCGTCACGTGCTTGGCTTTGCCATTTCCAGTGGCCTGTTCACATTGGGGTTCTTGGCCACCCATTTCCTTCCCCGCGACGCGTTCTACCTCTTTCACACGACGCAGGCGCTCTACAGTCTTGGCACGACTATATTTGTGGCATCGGTGTGTGAGCGCGCCGGGCTGCGGATCCATCTGGGCAGCTTTGCAGTCGTTTACGTGATCAGCGCCTTGGTGCTGGGGCTGATGGTGAGCCTCTCCGACGATGTCGGTCCCCGACTGGTCCTGGTCAATATGGGTTATGGGGCCATGTTCACCATGGGAGTGACGACGCTCCTTATGGCACCCCGCCGTAATTTGATCGATGTCGCGATTATAGCGGTCATGGCATTTCAAGCAGCCGATTTCTTCATCAGACCCGTCACGACCCTGATGTTCGAGCAATCGATCTCTGCGGACATCTACCGGGACTCGATCTACTATTCGCTGATCGGGCTCGTGCTCGGGATAAAATCCATTGCCACCGCGATGGTTCTGATGGGTGCGACGATCGCCGAATGGACTACCGTCCTGCGTGAAAGCAGTGAGCGCGATGCCCTAAGCGGGCTACGCAACCGGGGGGCGTTTGAAGACTCGATGCGGAATCTTCTCCCACGTGCGCAGACGGAAGGACGCCCGCTCAGCTTGGTGGTGGTCGATATCGACCACTTCAAGAAGGTAAACGACATTTGGGGCCATCAGGCGGGCGATCAGGCGATCGCGGGCATTGGCAAACTCATTCGAAAGATGGTGCGTGGATGCGACACGGCCGGCCGAATCGGCGGGGAGGAATTCTGCATCGCGATCTGGAATTGCCCTAATAACGCTGCTGAACAGTTGGCCGACCGAATCAGGCAGGCATTCGAAGGTCTCCAGCATTCCGGCCTGAGCAATGATGTCCGTCTGACTGCGAGTTTTGGTGTGGCCACAGCGCGTGATGGGGAGACCTACGAGCAGATGTTCGGACGAGCCGATGCTGCGCTCTACAGGGCCAAGTCGAGTGGCCGAAACCGTGTCGAGAATGCCGAGGAACGCCATCTGGAAGCGGAACGCCGTCCGGAAGCGGCCACGCCCGAACCAAAATCGGAACTGATCGAATTCAAGCGCGCCTTGAGCTGATCGATAGTCCGCTGGACACTGCTGGACACCCTACTTAGCGGACTGCGCCTAAACAATATATTCTCGAAATCGCTGGGCTGTCGCTTCGCGCGACTGCGCTAACCCAAATTACATCAGGTTCATGGGAGTCATCTGCGCTCGAACGGGGCAGTGAGGAAACTCGCGAAGGCGATATGATCATCGCACCGGATTTAACCGAAGGTCTCACAACCGAAATGGGACCGCGTCAGCCGGTCTTGCGATCTGCTCCGGGTGCGGCCTGTTGATCAAGCCTTTCCAGTTCTTCCAGAATCCACGGGGTCACATCGCGATGCGCGTTCCTGCCGATGAATAGATCCATGTGGCCATAATCGGGAATTATCCGGTGGCGGTACAAGGATTTGCCGTTGTGCTGCGACAGCCAGGCCCGCGTGCGCTGTCCGCTTTCGGGATAGAAGATCTGGTTGGTAGCCCCCGAGAGGAAGCTTATTGGCAAGGCCAGACGGCGCGCGGCGTCGTCATCGGTGTAAGCCGGCTTGCCATCCGCATCGACGGCCAACCCCTTGCGCATGATCTCCTGCAACTGTTTGAATGGTGACAGCGAGACGCGGCTGAACATGCTGCCTAGCGCTAGATGCGTATCATGGCCCAGTTGGCGATGGTCCCAGCTTGGGCCAAAGACACCGAAAACGCGGCGGCACGTCGGGTTCTTGCATGCCTGGCCTTCAGGGACGGGCATCTGGTACGCGATCGCATCAATTTCGTAGTCGGTCTCTGTGCCTTGGCTAACGAAATCGATGTGCCCGTCCAGCAGAGAAATCTGGCCGAGCATGCCCGCTACGCCAAGATCAGCCTTCATATAGTTAAGCCAATCGGTCACCGGATGCAGGGTGAGCTGCGAAACGATGAGCGAGCGGACGTGCGTTACCCAGCCAGCGCCTATGCCCATCAACAGGCTCATCGAACCGACACAATGCGCCAATGCCTGGACGCTATCGGCCCCGGTCACCGAACGTATTTCCGCGATCGCCGCAGGCCAATCGTGGCGGGCTATATCGTCGATAGTGAATTCGGGAGGATGTTCGGTATCGTTGCCCGAATCCGCGCTGGCGCGATAGTCGAACAACCATACATCATAGCCTTGCGCAACAAGGCTCTCTGTGAGGTTCTCGTCAACCGTCGGGGTGGCGAAGCTGGACGCCCGCACGGAAAATCCCGGTGCCAGCACCAGCGGACCTCGTGATCCACCGCGATAGCGGGTCAGGCCGATATTTACGCCGTCACCGGTTGCAACGACATGGCGCTCGGGCGGCGGCAGGTGCATTGTCCGCGGCAACAAGGATTCAGCGTCCGTGCTCGCAAAATCGTTGAGCGTCGCCAGCATCCCGCCATAGGCGCGGAATATGGTCATCGCGAAGAAACCGCCAAATTTGGCGACGAAATAGGCTTCTATGGCCTTGCGGGCGCGGGGGATGAGATTGATGACATGGCCGACCAACGTGTCCGCATCATGGACAGTGATCGTATTCAATTGCTGCATGAACTCGTCAATTCCGAGCTTTAACACGCCGCGCCCTATCAACTCGCCATTCGCGTCGTCGCCGCGGCGGAGAGTGATAAACAAAGTCGTCAGGTCGGTCCAGGGATCCGACTTTCCGCGCTGCTCCAATGTCTTGAAACCGTGGAAATGGATCGGACCATCTGGTCCTTCGAGCACCATGTCATAGAGCATTTTCCAGCTCTCTGCCTTGTCCGGATCGGCAACAAGCAGGCGGAAAACACCTTCACGCACCGGCAACGGATCCGGCGAGATTGCGCTAACCAGCACTTCGCCCGTTATCCGTGAACGGTGCTGCGGGTCGTCGATCATGCGGTGGAGATTGTCAGTCGTGACCGTCAACCGGAAGCTGCATGCACCGCTTTCCGCCTGTCCCCAGGCCGCGCCGTTGACGTAATCGTCTCGAATTCGTTCAGAATGTCCGCAGGGCCGATGGTGACAACCGGTAGCGCTGATATGGCCCGCCATGGTCTCGGTGAAGGCCAAACCCGGGCTCATGGCCTCGGGATGTTCTTGCACCAGCTTGCGGATAGCGGCTTTCCCATCATCGATGGCGCCGCTTTCGAAATGCCTGGACGCTTGGGTAACCGCATCGGTGACCGGCCCGATGGCATAGCCACCTACCCATTTGGCGATGGACAGCTTCAGACCGTCACCATGCACAACCAATTGCGTCTCAGCAGCCACCTCGGCTTTCGCAGGTATCTCCTGCGCAAGGGGTGTTTCCGCGTCTAGCGCATAGTCGATGGTCCAACCCTGGCGGAGAGCCAGCTTCTCCACCGCGCGTTCGGCCACTGCTGTGATCGTCAGCAATGGATTGACCCCAACTGCCGCGGGGAGCGCGGCACCGTCACACACGTAAAGACCCGGATGGACGTCAGTCCCGCTGGTGCCCGCGAAAACACGGCAGCTGTCGTCGACAACGCCTGACATGGCATCATCGCCCATGCCGCATCCGCCGATCGGGTGCACTGTGATCAGCTTGCGTCCCATCGGTTCGGACCAGAGCGGGTCGGAGAAATATTGCGCCTCGATCGCCTCAGCCGCTTCGCGCATCTTGTCGTCATCCCGGCGGTAGGCTCGCTGTTCGCCCGCCTTGGACCAATGAATGACAATGCGGTCATCCTCGAGAGCGAGGCCGCCACCGCTATCATCTACGCTCATCACCAGATAGGTCTGGGTACGCGCCATCGGGCCTTTATAGGCCCACTCTGCGATACTGGCGGGATCGGTCTGAACCGCTTCACCCATTGCCTTTGCGTCCAGCAGGCGCGGTTTGATCTGATCGAAACCAAAACGGGTAAAACCGTCGGCCAGCGCTTCACCGAAGAAAAAAGCCGGGCCCAATGCGGCTGCAAGGATGCCGGGAACCACGCCTTCCTCGATTACCAGCCCCTTGGCGGGATCGTCATTGTCCCGCATGTCAATGACACCGGTAATGCATGGGCCGGGATAGGCTTCTGGTGCGGCATCCGATGTGCCGACGCCCATTGCGTAAATCGGGCCAGCGGTAATGCTATCGCCGTCCTGTTCAGACTTGAAATAGCTGTCATAGGCGAAGCCGAGTGCGTCGCCATTGCCCGAGAAACCTGCCCCGAGCCGGTCCGAAAGCGACAGCCCCTTTGCTCGTGACCGCAACAGGATTTCGGTAGAGCCGAGCGAACCTGCGCCAAGAACGACATGGTCGGCGGTAATGCTCAGTGGCGTATCAGCTGTGTCCTCACCATTGTGCTGGACATGCACGCGCCAGACATCTCCATCGCGCTCGATCCATAGCACGTTGGCTTGCGTGAAGACCTCCGCTCCATGATTGACGGCATCGGGCAGGTAATTCATCAGCGTGGTGTTTTTGGCGCCAACATTGCAGCCCGAAACACAGTCGCCGCAATTGGTGCAGGCTGGCTGAGGCACGCCGAATTTATTGGTCTTGTCCTCAAACGTCACGTTGATCGGAGTCTTGTAGAAGCGCTTGTCCATTGCGCGGGCCGAATGTTCAAGTGCTTCCAGCTTGCCCAGTGTCGGGTGCGTCTCAGGATAGACATTTGGCGAGAGCATCTCACGCGCGCGCTCGTAATAGGGATCGATTGCGTGGGGATTTTCCCGGAAGACGGCGGGCCAATGCTCCTGATCGAGCAGGCGCTTGTCCAACTCCAGTGATACGTTTGCGTTGATAAGCGATGTGCCACCGAGGCCGCATCCGACGAGCGCATATTGATCGTCGTTTACATGCACTTCGAACAGCGCGTCCGGCGACCCGATCCGCCCGCCTTTGACGTTGAATTGCATGGCTCCCTGCGCATCCGATAACTTGTCCGGATATTCACCGGGAAGCATTTCCTTGCCTCGTTCCAGAATGCACACGTCCTGCCCTGCCCTTGCCAGTCGCGAGGCGGCAACACCTGCGCCATAACCCGAGCCGACGACGAGAACGGTATAATGCGATTTCGCCTGATCCAGGCTGCGTGCGATACGGTTTTGCATGGTCATTCTGCTGCCTCCAGCAACTGTTCACTGGATCGCTCCAGCAATTGGCGGGCCCGATTATCAGCCTCTTCCACAATGCGGGCGTGGACGATGCGGGAAAAGCCTTCCCAATGTGCGGAAGCACGCTCCACCCGTTCGGCGGCATAGTCGACCAGATGATTCACGCGGCCGTTGCCTTCGACACGCACCGGCGCAATTTCACCGTCGGTTGGATCGTTGAACAGCCGCAGCGAAGCGACTTCCAGCTCATCAGATACAAGCATCGCGGCACAGCCTTGCACAGGCATAAGGGTCGGCTCGTCCAATACCCAGCCGCCCGTGTTGAAAATACCGACCGGTACTTTATAGCCATCGACCAGCAGCTCGTCCTGGAACGGCTTGTGCGTGTGCCCGAAAATGAAGGAAAGTTCGTGCGGCATGTCCGGCAATTCTTGTTGCATTTCGGTCGCCAGCGGCGTGCCGAGATACCAGCCTAGATCCTCGATCGCGGCTTCACCCAGCACATTCCCGTAACCGTAGCGTTGCCGCTCAGCCGCGCGACCTGCCGTCAGATCGACGCCGGCCCGGATCAAATTATCCAGCGTGACTCCATATTTAAGCGGCATTTTCGGGTTGAGACCAAGCTTTGCGTGCAAACCGCCCGTGATCCGCCGCGCTATAGATTCGGCAAAATCATGGCTGGCCCCTGCGCTCAGCATCACCTCGTAAAGTGAGCCCACGTCGCTGCCGATTTCGCCGGCACTGCCCAGGTCGGACCACAGGAAGTCAATCCACGGACCATTCTCCTGCTCCAGCTGACGCATTGTGGCGGGACGCGCCTCACCATCTCCGATGAACGCGCGCATATTCGAAAGCGCACGATACATCCCGTCGAGATAATGCCCATGATGCATGACTACCGCACGCTTGGTTCCGCTGTCCCAGAGCCCCCAGTTTGGATAGGCTATTCTGACCGACGCATCATGCAAATGCGGCCGGTGCATGAACAGGGATTCCATCAAGCGGCAATGGTGCGATGGTGTGCCAAAGATTCTGGTGACGGCTTCCAGATCGCCGGGCATTTCCCCGTTCTCTAGCGCGGAAATAAAGCTATTGTCCTGCGCAATGCGCCACAGGTGATGGTCATGATTGCCGGCGACATAAATGATCTCGCGATCAAACAGATCGGGGCCGTCCGCAGGGTAAAAAGCGTCCAAAAGCTGCAGAAAACTCTTTGAAACGTCGCCGAAAGGCGACAGGCCGAGGTCAAGGGCATCGCCCAGCAGGACGAGCTGCGGCTTTTCCTGATCACCCAGCGTTTCGCTAAGACCATTGGCAAAGGCAGCCAGAACGTCCGATGGGCCTTCGGCAATGGCTCCGCTATGATCGACATGCGTCAGCAAGCTGTCGCGCGCGCCCAGGTGAAGATCGGATAAAACGACGTGTCGAATGCTCATGAGCGGTTCTCCAAACAGGCGTAAAATGCATCCCGGACCATCTTCTCGCGGGGATCGTCCCATTTCCCGGTGCCGAGCTTGTTGGTTATCCAGGCGTAGGCAACCCCGTCGTCAGGATCGCAAAAGGCAAGCGATCCGCCCACCGCGAAGCTACCGAAAGCGCTTCGAGTGCGAGCATATTCCCACTCTTTGAAAGGTTTTTCGAAGCCATAGGAATAATACATGTCGGCGGTCAGCACCTGGTCCTTTAACCCTTTGCGTGGGGGGCGATGGCCCTTGGCAAGGCTATCCATCACCTCGGGCGTGATGCCCAGTTTTCCACCGCCTTCAGCAAAAGCGTTGTACAGCGCGGCCAATCCGCGCGCCGAAGCCATGCCGCCGGCAGCCCCTTGTCCGACGCCCCAGAACGCTTCACAATCCAGCGCCCCCGGACCTTCAAGGATCAGAGGGTTATTCAGGGTGCGGAATGCCAGCATACCCGGCAGGCACATCTCGAAGGTGAGCGGCCACGGCATGGTGGTGTGATGGATAAAAAGATCCTGCATGCCGAACCCTTCAATCCGTGCAATGCGATTGCGGTCGAAGCTATCGGGCAAGCCGACGAAGACGTCCTCACCGAGCGTTCCGGCAATTTCCTCGGCGAAGAACTGGGGTAGGCGCCGTCCTTCGGGATCGCGGCGGTGGATTAGCTCGCTGGCGATCCAACCGAGTGTATAGGCGTGGTTGCCGGAATAGTCGCCCGGCGTCCAATTGGGTTTCTGGCGTGCGATGGCGGCGCAGATCGCCGCTTCATCGCCAATATTCTCGAGGCTGAGTTTATAATCGATCGCGGCAAGACCCGCCTGCTCGGACAGCGCTTCGCCCACCGTGACCGCCTCTTTGCCCTCGGCGGCAAACTCGGGCCAAATATCAGCGACCAGTTCGTCGTAAGCAAAAAGCCCCCGCGAGACGGCAACGGCTGCGGCCATCCCGGTCAGGCCCTTGGTCAGCGAATAGACCATCGCGATATCATCGCTGCTCCAGACCTGCTTTTGCGACCGGTCTTTCCAACCGCCATGCAGATCTACAATTGTTTCGCCTCCATGCATGATGGTGCACGCAGCGCCGAGCGCCGCGCCCGACAAGATCGATGCCTGAAAAGCATCGGCCACCGGTTCAAAGCCGTCAGCGACATAACCGCCTGTCCATGGGTTTGAGTCGGCGCTTTGCTTTTCTTCATGATGAAGCAAGCGATTCAATGGCTGCATTATGATGCCCCCCGCACGCGCTTCGGCAAAAAGCCTCGCGCTCTGGGTGTAAGGGCTATCGAAATATGGTTAATACTGCGTTACGGCGGAGGAAGCTGATTGGCTGATTTACCTTTCCAGTGCCCGCCTTTTTGCGCTTCTGGTCGAGCGTTGGGTTTAATCAAGCTAAATTCCCGCCAATATCCAGAAGTGGATATTCAAATTGAGACACTGGTGATCGTTCCTACTTGATGCGGGAAGCAGACTGGTTAGAGTGGGTATCTCATTGGCCTCGCACCGCGCAAGGCACGTGCCCCTTCAAGACGGATGATAACATGCGCAACCTATTTCTTTCGACCATTGCCCTGGCTGCTTTCACGGTCAGTCCTGCCGCCGCGCAGGAAACAGCGGCTCCGGAGAAGCCGGCGCTTGATATTGGCGCAGGCGGAAGGCCGGTTGGCGAGGCATGGTCGCGCAGTCCGGTCTATGCCCAGCATGGTATGGCGGCGACCGCCCATCCGCTGGCCAGCCAGATCGCTATCGATATTCTCAAAAAAGGTGGCTCTGCGGTCGATGCGGCGATTGCCGCCAATGCGGCGCTGGGCCTGATGGAGCCGACCGGCAACGGCATTGGCGGCGATCTGTTTGCCATCATCTGGGAACCGAAGACGCAGAAATTATATGGCCTGAACGGGTCGGGCAAAAGCCCGATGGGAACCAGCTACAAGCAGTTCATCAAGCAGCTCGAGGGTAGCAAGACGATTCCGCCATTCGGTCCGATGCCGATCACCGTTCCCGGGACGGTCGACGCCTGGTTCGAAATGCACGGCAAGTTCGGCAAGCTGAGCATGGCCGATATCCTTGCGCCGACCATTTCCTATGCCGAGGAAGGCCATCCGGTCGCGCCCGTGATCGGTCATTATCTCGAAAGAAATCTCGATCGGTTTGAACAGAGCCTCGATATGATCGGTGATTTCGACAATGCGCGGAACACCTATTTCAAGAATGGCGCACCCAAAGCGGGGGAGATTTTCAAAAACCCGGATCTCGCCAATACGCTGAGCAAAATCGCCACCGGCGGCCGCGATGCCTTTTACAAGGGTGACATTGCGAAAACCATCGACAGCTATTTCAAGCGGATTGGCGGCAATCTGCGTTACGAGGATTTCGCCGCGCACAGCAGCCTGTGGGTAGAACCCGGCTGTGTTACCTATCGCAAAGGCTATGAACTGTGCGAGCTGCCGCCAAACTCTCAGGGTTTCGCGGCGCTGCAAATGGCCAATATCCTCAAGAATGTCGACCTGACCCAATGGCCGCGGGGAAGCGCCGAGGTGCTGCATTATATCACCGAATCCAAACGCCTCGCCTTTGAGGATGTCGCGCGCTTTTACGCTGATCCGGATGTCTCCCCTGCCCCGCTGGATTGGCTGCTCTCGGACGCCTATGGCAAGGAGCGTTTCGCGCTGATCGATCCGGCGAAAGCCACGCCCGGCTTCGGCCCTGGCGAGCCCAAGCTCGAAGGCGAAGGCGACACGACCTATCTTACCGTTGCCGACAAGGACGGGATGATGGTGTCGCTGATCCAGTCAAACTATCGCGGCATGGGCAGCGGACTCGTTGCCGACGGCCTCGGCTTCATGTTTCAGGATCGCGGCGAACTCTATTCGCTCGATGCCAAGCACCCCAACGCCTATGCGCCGGGCAAGCGCCCGTTCCAGACGATCATTCCCGCCTTCATGAAGAAAGACGGCAAACCGTTCATGTCCTTTGGCCTGATGGGGGGCGGCATGCAGCCCCAGGGTCATGTCCAGGTGATGGTTAATCTGGTCGATTATGACATGAACCTGCAGGAAGCCGGCGATGCTGCGCGCCTGAACCATGACGGCGGCCGCCAGCCGACTGACGATCTGGCGGGAACCGAAGCCGATCTTCTGGGTATACTCTATGTCGAGCCGGGCATATCAACCGAAACCGTCGAGCGGCTCAAGTCCATGGGTCATGTTGTCAAAATCGTTGACGACGGCATTATGTTTGGCGGCTATCAGGCCATCACCCGTGACGCCGCAACCGGCGTCTACACGGGCGCAACCGAAATGCGCAAAGATGGTCAGGCGATTGGCTACTGACGCGACGTCAAGAATGCCTCACATCCGGAATGAATAGGAACCAGAATGCAAATATCCCGCCTCGCCCTGCTGCCACTATTGGCACTCGCCCAGCCCGCATCGGCCCAGATGGAAAATTTCAAGCCCGGACCGGTGTTCGCGGATTTCGGTCCGACCGCGCCGGTTCAGCAAAGCGAGCCGGTAGCGAAAGACGCGATATTCAAGATCAGTTTCGACGTTTCCACTGCTGCTGATCCGGACAAGATCAACCGCACGATCGAAAGCGCTGCCCGTTTCATCAACATGCACGTGGCTGCCGGCGTTCCGCAGGAGAACATCCATCTCGCTATCGTCGTCCATGGCGGAGCTTCCATCGACCTGACCAATCAGGAATTTTTCGCGGCGCACAAAGACGGCAAGGAGAATGCCAGTGCCGCCGCCATCGCGCAATTACAGCAACATGGCGTGGAATTTTACCTCTGCGGGCAAAGCGCGGCGGCCCACGGCATTACCAACGCCGATCTTCTCCCGGGCGTAAAAATGTCCCTCTCCGCGATGACCGCCCATGCTTTGCTGCAACAGCAAGGCTTCACCATCAATCCCTTCTGATCGGACAAGCAAGCCGAGATGTTGAAGGTCGCAAGTTACAATATTCACAAGGGCATAGGTACGGATCGAAGGCGCAACCCGCGCCGGATCATCGATGTGCTGAACGAAATCGATGCCGATATCATCGCACTGCAAGAGGCTGATCGCCGCTTTGGCGCGCGGGCAGCAGCCATTCCGACAAACCTGCTGGAAATGCACAGCGATTTTCGCGCCATTCCGCTCGACGTCCAGACCGATTCCATGGGCTGGCACGGCAATGCGATACTGGTGCGCAAATCCGCGACGGTGATCGCCCATGATATCATGCATATCCCCTGCCTCGAGCCGCGCGGTGCGATCATGGCGCATTTCGAACTGGCGGGCCAGCAGCTGGCGGTTTTCGGCATGCATCTTGACTTATCCGGCCTGTGGCGCAGACGACAGGCCGCTGCGATCATCAGGCTGGCACAGGAAAAGCAGAAAGATGTGCCGGTGCTGCTGATGGGTGATCTCAACGAATGGAGCGCCGCCGGCGGCTGCCTGAAGGATTTTGGCAAGGCGTTCGAGATGGTGGAATGCGGCCGGAGTTTTCATTCCCGCAGCCCGATCGCGACACTCGACCGGATCATGCACTCGGATGGCATACGGTCGTTCGAGGCGGGGGTCCACGACAGCCCTTCGGCGCGCAAGGCATCCGACCATTTACCGGTCTGGGCAAAAATCGCGGTCGACTGACATCTTGTTCCTTTTCGCCGAACCGTATACGTAACTCTACCTATGTCGCGTTCTGCAGTGGGCTGGTAGCGGCATTCCGACTAAACGGGGAAGGTCGTTATGGACAAATTATTGGTGAAAGCCGGCGGGTGGTTCCTGCTCGTATTTTTGGCATTCGTTGCGATGGTATTGGCGGTGGATGGAGGATTTGCCGTGCATATGGCGATCATCATGATCGCCTGCCTGATTGCGCTTTGGGTTACAGTCAGCAAGGCGGATTATGCCGCCATCGGGCGCGGGATATTGAAAGCGCCCGCCGATCCCGGCAAATATGACGACGATCCGATCCGCTGGGGGGTTATCGCCACCCTGTTCTGGGGCATGGCGGGTTTTGCCGTCGGACTGTTCATAGCTCTGCAGCTTGCCTTTCCGGTGCTCAATCTGGGTCTGGAATATACCACCTTCGGGCGTCTCCGCCCGCTTCACACATCTGCCGTTATTTTTGCTTTCGGAGGCAATGCGCTGATTGCGACGAGTTTCTACGTCGTCCAGCGCACTTGCAGGGCGAGGCTGGCCTTCCCCCGCCTCGCCCGTTTTGTTTTCTGGGGCTACCAGCTGTTCATCGTGCTGGCCGCCACCGGTTATCTGATGGGTGTCACCCAGTCGAGGGAATATGCCGAGCCCGAATGGTATGTCGATATCTGGCTCACCATCGTCTGGGTCAGCTATGCAGCCGTATTTATCGGCACGATCGTCAAACGCTCCGAGCCGCATATTTACGTCGCCAACTGGTTCTTCCTGGCGTTCATTCTAACCATAGCGATGCTGCATCTGGTCAATAACCTGGCCATGCCGGTCAGCCTGCTCGGGGGAAAAAGCTACAGCGCCTTTGCCGGTGTACAGGATGCCCTGACGCAATGGTGGTATGGCCATAACGCAGTCGGATTTTTCCTGACCGCCGGCTTCCTTGGCATGATGTATTATTTCGTGCCGAAACAGGCAGAACGGCCGGTCTACAGCTATCGCCTGTCGATCATCCACTTCTGGTCGCTGATCTTCCTCTATATCTGGGCCGGTCCACATCACCTTCATTATACCGCGCTGCCCGACTGGGCGCAGACGCTGGGCATGGTCTTCTCGATCGTCCTGTGGATGCCAAGCTGGGGCGGCATGATCAACGGCCTGATGACGCTGAACGGCGCATGGGACAAGATCCGCACCGATCCAATCATCCGGATGATGGTCCTCGCCCTCGCCTTTTACGGCATGAGCACCTTCGAAGGTCCGATGATGTCGATCAAGTCGGTCAACAGCCTGTCGCATTATACCGACTGGACCATCGGCCATGTGCACAGTGGTGCACTCGGCTGGAACGGCATGATCACCTTTGCCGCACTCTACTTCATGGTGCCGCGACTCTGGGGCAAGCCAAGACTGTACAGCCTGCGGATGGTGAACTGGCACTTCTGGCTCGCGACTATCGGTATCGTGCTCTACGTCGCTTCGATGTGGGTCGCCGGTATCATGCAGGGCCTGATGTGGCGCGAATATGGTGACGATGGCTATCTCGTCTACGCGTTCAGCGAAGTCGTCTCGGCAATGTTCCCGATGTATCTGATCCGCGCAGCGGGCGGCGTGCTCTATCTCGCAGGTGCTGCGGTCATGGTCTACAATGTCTGGATGACCATTGCAGGCAGGGTCCGCGATGAAAAGTCGATGACCGAAACGCCTTATGACCAATTCGCTGACAAGCCGCTCGTTGCGGCCCCGGCAGAGTGAGGGAGACAGGAACATGACCACACTCACGCAAAAGCATAAGAAAATCGAGCGCAGCATTACCTTGCTGGCGGTACTCTCTCTGGTCACCGTGGCGATCGGCGGGATCGTGGAAATCGCCCCGCTTTTCTGGATCGACAATACGGTCGAGAAAGTCGACGGGGTACGGCCTTACACCCCGCTGGAACTAGCCGGACGCAATATCTATGTCCGCGAAGGATGCTATTCCTGCCACAGCCAGATGATCCGGCCGTTCCGCGACGAAGTGGAGCGCTATGGTCATTATTCGCTGGCGGCGGAATCGATGTATGACCATCCGTTCCAATGGGGCTCCAAACGCACCGGGCCGGATCTCGCCCGGGTGGGCGGTCGCTATTCGGATGAATGGCATGTCCAGCATCTGACCGACCCGCGCGCTGTTGTACCGGAATCGATCATGCCGCCTTATGCTTTTCTAGCCGAAAAGAAGCTGAAAACAGGCGACATGACCGACCATTTGCGCGCCATGAAGCGGGTCGGCGTTCCCTATACCGAGGAAGCAATCGAGAAAGCGGACGAAGACCTGCAAACTCAGGCCGACCCGATGGCCAGTTCGACCGAACTCGAGAAACGCTATCCCAAGGTACAGGTCCGCGACTTTGACGGCAATCCGGACAAGCTCACCGAAATGGACGCTCTGGTCGCCTATTTGCAGATGATCGGCACATTGGTCGATTTCGAGGCGGGTGAAGCGCAGGAGCTGCCCCGATGAACTACGAAGCGCTGCGCCATTTCGCCGATAGCTGGGGGCTTTTGTTCATGACACTGGTTTTTCTGACCCTGGTCGGATGGACCTTTCGTCCCGGCGCCGGACGCAATCATGAAGAAGCCGCCCATATGATTTTTGACGAGGACAAGAATGATGTCGGATAAAAGACGCGTCGATCAACCGACCGGAACCGAAACCGTAGGCCATGAATGGGACGGCATCGAGGAACTCGACACGCCAATGCCACGCTGGTGGCTGCTGACGCTCTACGCCACGATCGTCTGGGCAATCGGTTATGTCATTCTCTATCCTGCGATACCGATGCTCAACTCGGCCAGCGAAGGCTTGCTCGGCTGGAGCAGCCGCGGCGATTATGAAATGCAGGTAGCGGAGCGGCAAAAGCAGCTCGAACCGATCCGGCAGGCTCTGGTTTCGACCGATATCCGCAAACTGAACGGCAGTCCCGAACTTATGCAACAGGCGATTGAAGGCGGCCGGTCGGCGTTCAAGGTCCATTGCGTGCAATGCCACGGCTCCGGTGCTGCGGGTTCCAAGGGCTATCCCAATCTCAATGACGATGACTGGCTCTGGGGCGGAGATCTCGAAACGATCGAATATACCTTGATCCACGGTATCCGTAATCCGGATCATGACCAGACCCGCTTCTCGCAAATGCCTGCTTTTGGCCGAGACGGTATATTGCAGCCGAATGAAATCCAGGATCTCGTCTCTTATGTCCGGCTTTTGTCCGGTCGTGAGAAGCAAAGCAAGGCGGCGACGCGTGGAGCGGCGTTGTTCGAAGCCAATTGCGCTGTCTGTCACGGCGTCGATGGCACCGGCGACCGCACTCAGGGCGCGCCTAATCTCACCGATGCGATCAGCCTCTACGGGCTTGACCGTGCTTCGCTTACCGACACGATCACCAATGCCCGCTACGGCGTGATGCCACGCTGGGGCCAGAGGCTTGATCCGGCAACGATCCGCATGCTCGCCGCCTATGTCCATTCTCTGGGCGGTGGCGAGACGCTACCCGCGCTGGAAAGCATCCAACAGGATACGATCGAACAGGTCACAAGCAATGAGCAATCCTAAAGAAATTCTCGATCCAGAACTGAAGCTCTATGAATCGCGCAAGAGTGTTTTTCCCAAGGCGGTCAATGGCACATTCCGGCGGCTGAAATGGGTGATCATGGCGATCACCCTCGCCATCTATTATGTCACGCCATGGATCCGCTGGGATCGCGGGCCTTACGCACCGAACCAGGCCGTATTGGTCGACCTTGCCAACCGGCGCTTTTACATGTTCGGCATCGAAATCTGGCCGCATGAATTTTACTATGTCGCCGGTATGCTGGTTATGGCGGGGATCGGGCTGTTTCTGGTCACCTCGGCTGTCGGTCGGGCATGGTGCGGCTATTCCTGCCCGCAAACCGTCTGGACCGACCTGTTTCAGCATGTCGAACGCGCGATTGACGGCGATCGCAACGCCCAGTTCCGGCTGCAGGATGCGCCCTGGGGACCAAAGAAGATTGGCAAGCGCCTGCTGAAATGGTCGATCTGGCTGTTCATCGGTTTCTGGACCGGTGGCGCCTGGATCATGTATTTTGCCGATGCGCCCACTCTGGTTGTCGACTTCTGGTCCGGCGAGGCCCCGTTTGTCGCCTATGCCACGGTCGCTGTGCTGACCCTGACGACTTTCATTTTCGGTGGTTTCATGCGCGAGCAGGTTTGCATCTATATGTGCCCATGGCCGCGCATCCAGACCGCGATGATGGATGAGAAATCGCTGACCGTTACCTATAAGGACTGGCGCGGCGAACCGCGTGGCAGCGTGAAAAAAGCGGAAGCCCAGCCGGGTAGCTTCGGCGACTGCATCGACTGCAATCAATGTGTGGCGGTGTGCCCGACCGGGATTGATATCCGCGAAGGACCGCAAATCGGCTGCATCACCTGCGCGCTTTGCATCGACGCCTGCGACAACGTGATGGATCAGGTCGGACGTCCGCGCGGACTGATCGACTATGCCACGCTGGAAGATGCCGAGCTGGAAAAGGCCGGCAAACCGCACAATCCGATCCTGAAAACGCTGTTTCGTCCCCGTACCATCCTCTATTCGACGATCTGGGGTGCGATCGGACTGGCAATGCTGTTTGCGGTGGGCAATCGCACCCGTATCGACATCAGCGCCAATCATGACCGCAACCCGGTCTATGTCCAGCTTGCCGACGGCCATGTCCGCAACAGTTACACGATTAATCTGCGCAATATGGAGGCCCGTCCGCGCGACATGGTCATCGGCATGACCGAACTTAAAGGTGCTGTGATGTGGTCCAACGCCGGATCGCGGGAAGGCGCGGGACAGACTCTGATAACCAAAGTCGCGCCCGATAGCATCGCAAGATTGCGGCTTTACGTTGCAGCCCCCGGCACAGGACCGGCACGGGAAGAATTCGCGCTGACGGTCACCGCTGCCGATGATCCCGAAGCAAAGGATGTCGACGAAGTATTTTTCGAAAGACCGGAGACAGGCGAATGAGCGAGAAAACTCCCGCGGTGAAGAAATTCACCGGCTATCATGCAACGGCGATCATCGTTGCCTTTTTCGCCGTGGTTGTCGTTGTCAATCTGGTCATGGCGCAATTTGCCCTGTCGACATTCAGCGGCACGGTCGTCGACAACAGCTATGTCGCGAGCCAGAAATATAATGACTGGCTGGAACAGGCGCGCAATCAGGAAGAGCACGGCTGGACGGTATCCCCAGCGCTTCGCAAGGCTGGCAAGGCGAGCATCGCGATCACGACAGGTGATGGCGCTCCCCTACAAGGAGCGACAATGGAGGCCATTGCAGAACATCCGATCGGTCAATCCGATCCGTTCGAGATCAGCTTCACCCAGGGAGCCTCGGGCGAATATCAGAGCGTGCAGCCCCTGCCCGAGGGCCGCTGGAAACTGAAGATCATCATCACTCAGGATGACAAGAACATGCGCGTGGTTCGGGACATCTGGTGAACGCCATCGCGCCTATCAGCGCCAGTCAGTCGCCGTCGATTGTATCCCGCTTTGCGGTGCCGGCAATCCGCTGCGCCGGTTGCATCTCGAAAATCGAGAACGGCCTGAGCGACGTGCCCGGCATAATTTCGTCGCGGGTCAATTTCTCGACCAAGCAAGTGGCAATAACCCATCTGCCGGAACTGGATGACGATCAGCTCAAGCGCAAGATCGAGACACTCGGTTTTGAAGCGCAGATTCTCGCCGACAATCCCTTGTCCGAAGAAAAGGGCAGCACCGACAAGCTGATCCGCGCGCTCGCCGTAGCCGGTTTCGGGATGATGAATATCATGCTGTTGTCGGTCAGCGTCTGGTCCGGCGCGACCGGCGTCACGCGCGATCTGTTCCACTGGCTTTCGGCGCTAATCGCCGTTCCGGTGATTGCCTATTCCGGGCGTCCGTTCTTCGCGTCTGCAGCGATGGCACTGCGCTACGGCCGGACCAATATGGACGTGCCGATCTCGATCGGCATATTGCTGGCAACCGGTCTCAGCCTTTATGAAACCGCCACTGGCGGTGCCCATGCCTATTTTGATGGCGCGGTGATGCTGTTGTTCTTCCTGCTCGCCGGGCGGGTTCTGGACGGCATGATGCGGGACCGCGCGCGCGAAGGCATCGGCGCGCTGCTGAAACAGACCGCGCCGGGCGCAATGGTGCTGGATGATGATGACAAAACCCGCTGGGTCGCGGCAAAGGACCTGCTTCCCGAAATGCGGATGATGGTTGCGGCCGGTGAAAGCCTCGCAGCAGACGGCGTTATAATATCGGGCTCAAGCAGTTTCGACTGTTCACTGATGACCGGTGAAAGCGAACCGCAGCCCCGGGGCAAGGGCGATATCGCGCTCGCCGGAACGCTGAATCTGTCATCTCCGGTCATAGTCCGGGTCACCGCCACCGGTGAAGATACCAGTGTTTCTGACATCGCCCGACTAATGGACGAGGCCGGACAGCATCGCTCTTTCTATGTCCGCGTCGCCGACCGGGCTGCCCGCTTCTATGCGCCAGCGGTTCACAGCCTCGCGCTACTCGCATTCGCCTATTGGATGTTTGCCGGTGCAGGCTGGCATCAATCCTTGCTCATCGCGGTCGCCGTGCTGATCATCACCTGCCCTTGCGCACTCGGCCTTGCGGTACCAGCAGCACAGGTGGTGGCTTCGGGAGCGCTGCTGCGCAAAGGCGTGATGGTCAAGGACGGCAGCGCACTGGAGCGTCTGGCAGACGTCGACTATGCGCTGTTCGACAAGACCGGCACCCTCACCCTCGGCCGGCCGACACCGGTCAATCTCGATGACTTGAGCCTCAGCCAAAAGCAAATCACGCTGGCGCTGGCACAAGCCAGCCGCCATCCGATCAGCAAGGGTATCCGCTCCGGATTGCTGGCGCTCGATATCGAACCCGCCGTTCTGGACGACATTCAGGAATTGCCCGGCGAAGGCATGACCGCAAACTGGGATGGTGTAAAAGTCATGCTCGGCAAGCCCGAGAAGTCCGAGGACCATTTGTCCAGCCAGCTAACCGTGGGCGGCGAGAGTGTCGTTCTGCAACTGCAAGATGAAATCCGGCCGGATGCTTCAGAAGCAATCGCAAAATTGCAGACGCTGGGATTGCCCGCTTCGATCATATCCGGTGACAATATCCGCTCGGTGTCGCTGGTTTCGCGCACTCTGGATATTCCCGGCCAGGCCGGTGCCTCGCCGCAGGACAAGGTCGAAGCGATCACCCGCCTGACGACAAGCGGGCACAAGGTGCTGATGGTTGGCGATGGCCTCAACGACGGCCCTGCCCTTGCCGCGGCCCATGTCTCGATTGCGCCGGGTTCCGCCAGCGATGTCGGCCAACAGGCCGCCGATGCCGTCTTTACCAGCGAATCGCTGATGCCGGTGGCACTGTCGATCAAGGTCGCGCGGCGCACCATGCAGATCGTCCACCAGAATTTCGCGCTTGCCATCGGCTATAATATCATCGCCGTACCGCTGGCGCTGACCGGCATGGTCACGCCGCTAATCGCGGCGATCGCCATGTCGCTTTCGTCGCTGATCGTTGTCGGCAACGCCCTGCGCCTCAACGGAGCGGCCAATTGAGCGGTCTGGCCATCCTGATACCGGTAGCCCTGCTGATGGGGCTTAGCGGTCTTGTGTTCTTTTTCTGGGCGATCCGCAACGACCAGTTCGACGATCTCGACGGCGCCGCCCAGCGGGTATTGATCGACGAGGACGAGGATGAGCCATCATGATAGGCCGGATCAGAGCATTCAGGCTCAGCCAGTTCGCGATCGCGGTGATTGCACTGCCGATGGCGGCCACGCCCTTGTCGGCAAGATCGGACGTGATGACGATCCAGCTATGCTCTGCCGATGGTGAGGTGCGAAATGTGTCGATTCCGGTCGAGCAGGAGGATGGCAAGAATGATTGCGCCAAGCCATGCCATGCCTGCCTGTCACGCAAGAAAACCCCGAAAAGCTGATATCAGCTATTTCGCCGGGATATCGTGATTCTCGCCAATTTCCGCCGCAAAGCCGATGCGCAAGGCCTCGGCCAGACTGCGCACCCGCAATTTTTCCATCATATTCGCGCGATATATCTCCACCGTGCGCGGTGAAATGCCGAGATCATAAGCGATGGTCTTGTTGGGCAGTCCGGCCAAAAGACCATCGAGCACATCCTGTTCCCTGCCGGTAAGACACGCCAGCCGGACTTTCGCTTCGGAAGCCGCCATTTCCTTCAAATTGCTGTCTTCCAGCCGCACGAAGGCCTCTTCCATAGCCGCGATCAGGGCTTCTTTCTCATAGGGCTTTTCGAGGAAGTTGACTGCCCCGGCCCGCATTGCCTGAACCGCGATTTCGATATCGCCATGGCCGGTCAGGATCACCACCGGCATATCGATACCGTCCTTGATCATCTGCTGCTGCACCTGCAGGCCGTCCATTTCCGGCATCCGCACATCGAGCAGCACACAGCCCCGCTCGGCGCCTTTCGCCAGTTTGAGAAAGTCGACGCCGGACTCGACCGGTTCGACTTTAAATCCGGCATGCCGCAACATGAATGCCGCCGATCGCCGGACGGAATCATCATCATCGACAATATAGACCAGCCGCTCACTGCTCATCATTCTGCTCCTGCTCCGCTTTTTCCAGCGTGATCCTGAATATCGTGCCCCCTTCAGGATTGGGTTCGACACGGATTGTTCCTCCGTGCGATTCTATGATCGTCCGGCATATGGACAGACCGAGCCCCATGCCGTCGCCCTTGGTGCTGGCAAAGGGATCGAAAATCCGTTCTCCCAGTTCCTGATCAATGCCTGTGCCGCTGTCCGATACGGCAATTTCCACCCGCCCATCATCAATCGATGTCACGCCGATATGCAGATTTTTCACGGCGCTGTCGGCCATTGCCTCGATCCCGTTACGCATCAGATTGACCATCACCTGCTGGATCTGCACGCGGTCGGCAAACACATGATCGGTATCGGGAGCGATATCGATCGAAAATTCGACGCCCCGTTCCTGCGCGCCGATCATCCCCAGCACGGTTGCATCCTCTACCACCTGAGCAATCGACAAAACCCGCCGGTTGATCTCGCCGCGCGAGACAAATTCCCGCAGCCGCCGGACAATCGTCCCTGCCCGCAGGCTCTCGGACACGCTTTCCTGCAGCGCTTCCCGGAAAAACTCCCGGTTCTCGCCCAAATCGCCATCCATCATGTCCCGGGCCGCCGACAGATAATTGGCGATCGCGGTCAATGGCTGGTTGATTTCATGGGCGAGCGAAGAAGCCAATGTGCCTACAGCACTCAGCCGCGAGGCGTGGGCCAGGTCCGCCTGCAGCGCCTGTAGCTCCGCTTCCGTCTGCTTTTTCTCGGTCAGATCGATGATGAAACCGGTAAAATAGCGTTCCTCACCAATTTTTGCTTCGCCGACTTCCAGCTGCAGCGGGAATGTCGTGCCGTCTTTTCGGCACCCGACAACGGTCCGGCCGATGCCGATAATCCGCTTTTCATCGGTCCGGATATAGCGCTCGATATAACCATCGTGCGCGGCCCGATAGGGCTCCGGCATCAGGATTTTGACATTCTGCCCGATGATCTCTTCTTGCTCATAGCCGAACATTTTTTCCGCTGTGGCGCTGAACGAACTGACCAGCCCGTCTTCATCAATCACCACCATGGCGTCGGGTATGGTCGTCAGGATCGATTTCAATATCGAATTGGCCTGATCCAGTTTGCCTTCGGTGTTCCTCAGCGCCGTCACATCCTGAAAAGACACCATGACGGCATCAATCTCGCCCTTCGGACTGGCCAAGGCAGCGATATTGCATTCTGCAAATATCAGCCGCCCGTCCGGAAGATGCAGGTGCACGTCGAACGGGTCAATGACGCTGTCTTCAAATGCGCGATCCATTGTTTTTTCGAACAGCGGGCGATGGTCGGGTGCCACACACGCCGCAGGCGCGCCTTCCGGCAGGTCTGCCAGACTGGTAACTCCGAATATCTTCAACCCGACCGCGCTGCAATTGATTGCCTGCAGGTTGCGATCGACTATCATGACGCAATTCGGGAGAGCGGATAGGGCAGAATCCGGATCGAATGCCCGGTTCGCGCCATGAACGATCGTTTTGCGCACCTGTTCTGTCTATCCCTCGACTGTCCATTCGCAGCTTGCGAACGGACAGACCCTACACAAAATGCGTGGATTGCCATAAGGAAATTTGATCTGTCTCTGGCGGCGCGCGTTCTCATTCAGTGCGAGACGACAAGTGGAATATCACAGCCTTTGAGCAGATTGCGCGTTACGCCGCCAAACAGGAATTCCCTTGCCCGGCTGTGCCCATAGGCACCCATGACGATATATTCCGCCTTCACATTTTTCGCTTCCGACACAAGCCTGACATCGACGGGCTGCTTGCCCGCCGACGGCGCGTGAATTTCGGATTTGATGCCATGATAGGCGAGATATTCCGACGCGGCGAGCTGCGGCAGATCGTGATCCTTGTCCTCCTCGACCGTCAGGATATGGACGTCGCTGGCCATTTTCAGCAAAGGCACCGCGGCACGCAACGCATTGCCGGCTTCGAAGCTGCCGTTCCAGGCAACCAGCGCAGGACCGCAGGCATCAAATTTCTTCACATCGTCGGGCTGGACCACGACCGGAGCCGTCGCGTTGAGCAATACGTCGCCCAATATTCCGAGCGGCAGCGCATTTTCCTTGTCGCCGCCGGCAGAGCTCAGGACAATGATATCGACCAGCGCCGAATTTTTCGACAGACCGCGCGCGGGATCGATATTTTCTTCGCGATAATCCCAGGAAACATCTTCGCCAGCCAGTCGCTTTTCGATCTCGGCGCGCAGCTTCCTGTCCTGCTCGCGCGCCATTTCGGTGACATCATACATAACCGACATGCCGGTTACGCCGTCAAAAGCGACTTGCGAATTATACGGATTTG
This sequence comes from Parasphingorhabdus sp. NYA22, assembly GCF_976973735.1. Classification (NCBI taxonomy): domain Bacteria; kingdom Pseudomonadati; phylum Pseudomonadota; class Alphaproteobacteria; order Sphingomonadales; family Sphingorhabdaceae; genus Parasphingorhabdus; species Parasphingorhabdus sp. NYA22. Next base: position 2,694,361 of record NZ_OZ333477.1, read on the forward strand.
CGCGCAGGCAATGGAGGTGGCCACCGAGCGAACGGGTTAGATCAAGCGCCGCCTGAAGCCGGGCCTCGAGGCCTGCGTCATCGGCAATATATAGCAGCACGGATTTCATAAACTGTCTCCTGTTCCCAAATCAGTCGCTTTGAAGAAATGTTGTTGGACGGAGCGTAGCGGGACCCAAACGGGGCCTGTATAAGGGTTTATACGGATAAAAGGCGTTTGATCAGTTCCCGGCCGCACCATGGGCCGCGATTCTCTTCAGCCAGCGGGTGCGATGCTTGTCGCTGCTGTCCACATTTCCGATCAGGGATGTGGTGACCGGAGCGATTCCAGTCAGCTTCAAAATATTGCGCTCGAAACTGCGGACGCTGTGCGAGGCGAAATAGGCGCGGTAGAAAAGCGCCGGCATGCCCATGCTGACAATCAGGCGCGCCGAGCGACCGCGCAGCAGCTTCTTTGGTAATTGCTTGCTGCCCTCTTCGCCATAGTCGAGAGCGAAATTGGGACGGAAGGCCTGCTCGATAAACGCCTTGAGCATCGCCGGCATATCGCCCATCCAGAGCGGATAATAGAAGACAATATGCTCTGCCCATTTGATCGCATCCTGCCCCGGCCTGACGGCTTCAGGCACATCCCCTTCAAGCCATTGCTTGCGGCTTTCGAGGATCGGGATATTCTGGCCGGCAAGCCGGATCACCCGTACATCATGACCGGCAGCGATGGCGGCGTCGGCATAAGCGGAAACGATGGCGTGACCGAAGCGACTGGGGCTTGGATCGGGATGACCATCGATTACCGCAATGCGTGTCATGGCGCTGATTCCTCAGTCTCTACGGCGTCAGGAGTCTGCCACTGGAACGCGGTGATCAATTCCATGATCGCCTCTTGCGCAGCGCTATCGATTTCCTGTGGATAGGAGGCCGTCAAGCGCGCGTCCCAGTAACCATAGTCCAGCGCGGTGACGCTGAAATGCCAGGGAACGGAATCCTTGTCTCCGTCAAAAATGCCTTGATAGCCGTCAATTTCGGGGCGTCCCGAGAGGAAATACTCCCCCTCCGAAACGACTGCCGCACTCGAATATTGGGCAAGCAGATCGGGTTTTACGATCTTGTAATGATCTTCAGCGTTCAACTCTTCGAGATGAATGATCGCGATTTTAATCTCGATTTCATGACCTTCGAAATCGCGCAGATAGCCAATCTCGAAATTATTGCCGGAGAAATCTGTTGTCATTTCACATTGGCGACGGAAGCCGGCGATGTCCGCCGGAAATATGAAGCCACTTTCCTCGTGAATGATAGCCCCGGGCTCCTTATAGGGCGCAAAAGGATCGAACAGCGGCGCAGAGCCGATCACACATTCCGCTGCGGCAGGACTGCTTGCAAGAGTCAGGGCCAGCGCAGCGGCTGACATAAATCCGGTCAATTTCAATTTCGTCAGCATATTATTTCCCCCTACGATCGGATTTTTCCGTCTATTCGTGACAGCTGATGACGCGAAACGGCAACTCGCTGCCATCGGTTTCGGTGATCGTCAGATATTCGCCGACTTTCAGCGGATGATCCTTCAGCCGGAAAATGCTTTCATCGTCGTCATCGCCGACTTTGTAGGAGAAGACCCATCCCTTGGGCGAAGCGATCACAACGCCGCTCTGATCGGCTTCCCCCGGCCAGAACCGACGCACGACAGGCCGTTTCTCAGCCTGTTTGAGCGCCTCCGGTTCAATGAAGCCTTCATCGGTCAAGGGAACGCGAAAGACATATGCATGGGCTGACGAGCCATTGGGATGGTCAGCGGTTCTTGCCAGTTCAAGGCGGATTGTTTTCCAGGTCATGCATCATGTCTGGACGAGTAAGATAGTCCGCGCGATACGCAATATTGCGTAGTCGGAGAGATGATTTACGCAGGAAGCGCGTGAATATGAACGTCGTGAGCAGAATGGGCGGACAGCAGTTCTACAGCCTTTGCCTCGTCCTTCTGATCCCACGTCCGCACCCAGAGCAACAGGCCGCCTTTTTCCAGCTGATCAGCAATATAATCGGCATGATGCTGCTTGATGAAACGCGCCAGAGCGACGCCAACAGCTGTACCTGTTCCGCCCAAGGCGAGCGCCGCCAGTGCCGCCGCCAGAGCGCCGCCCGATGCCACGAGCACAATCCCGGCAAAGGCGCCGACATAAAGCAGGCTGCCGATGACGGCCCCCTCTGCATCGCCGATCGTTTCGACCGGGACATAGGCTTTTGACATCGCCTCCGGATCATCCTCGATCTCCGCAACGGATTTGAAGCGGTGGCCGAGCTTTTCCTCGACGGCCGACACGGGCGCTAGCACGCTAATCTCCGCACGGTTGAATCCGTGGCTCAGCAGATCGTCAATCGCCGCCTGCAATTGCTTCTCGCTGTCGAATATGCCGACCGCTTCCCGAATCTCGGCTTTACTGGAGTCTTCCATCTTCATTTTCCTCAGCTGATATCGGTCAGGCGCAGATAGGGGCGCAGTTCATCCCATCCCTGCGGGAAGAGCGTTTTCGCTTCATCATCGGAGATCGACGGAGGAATAATGACCTTGCTGCCGGGACGCCAGTCTGCCGGTGTCGCTATGCGTTTCGCATCCGAGAGTTGCAGTGCGTCGATCACCCGCAATATCTCGTCAAAATTACGGCCGACGTTCATCGGATAGGTCATCGTCAGCCGGATTTTCTTCTCGGGATCGATGATGAATACGGAACGCACCGCCGCTGTATCACTCTCTTCCGGATGGATCATGTCATAGAGCTTGGCGACCTTGTGGTCCGGGTCTGCAACGATCGGGAATTCCAGGTTGGTATGCTGCGTCTCGTTGACATCGGCGATCCATTTCAGATGTTCGGCAGCCGTGTCCGTGGATAGCCCGAGCGGCTTCGTATTGCGCGCGGCAAACTTGTCCGCCAGTTGCGCCGTCCGGCCCATTTCGGTGGTGCATACCGGGGTAAAGTCGGCAGGGTGACTGAAAAAGAAGACCCAGCTGTCCCCTGCCCATTCATGGAAATTAATCGTTCCGACTGTGCTGTCTGTGGTAAAGTCTGGAGCGGTATCGCCAATATGTAATGACATCTCTGTGGTCCTTTGCAATTATCTCAACAATTGCCGTTTTATAGGCTTTGGCAGAACCCGAATAACTCCGTAAACCTACGTAAATCTGGCAATAGCAGGCTTTTCAGCCCGTATGATCGCGCAAGAAAAATCGGTAAACGCCCCCCTTTCCTACAACTAACCAAATAGGTTATATAACCCTTTCCAACCCGAAAGGAGATTCCCCCATGTTCAATATTCACGATATCGACAGGCTGATCGACAAGGTCATCATGCTTGAAGGCGATTTTTCCGATCATCCCGCCGATCGTGGCGGCCCCACGCGATGGGGCGTAACGGAGGCTGTCGCGCGGGCTCACGGCTATACCGGCGACATGCGCCATTTCCCCCGCGCACAAGCGGCGGTGATCTACAAACGCAAATATTGGCATCGCCCCGGCTTTGACCAGATCGCGAGATATGCACCGGATATAGCAGCCGAACTTTTCGACACCGGGATCAACATGGGAACCGGAACGGCGAGCGGCTTCCTGCAACGCGCGCTGAATGCGCTGAACCGCAATGGAGGCGACTTTCCCGATATTGCGGTTGATCGCGTGATTGGCGCGAAGACGGTGACTGCGTTGGACGCATTTCTCCGCAAGCGGGGACGCCAGGGGGAGACCGTGCTGCTTAAGGCGATCGAGGCCCTGCAGGGCGCCCGCTATATCAAACTCGCGGAAAACCGTCCTGCCAACGAGGCCTTCCTGTACGGCTGGCTGGCCAACCGGATCGGCTGATTTCCGCCAGAACCATCTTGCCTATAACAGTGTAAACTTTGCCAAGAACGGCCGAACTTTTCAGACTCTTTCTTAACTTCCCTTCCGCCGCAAAAACCCGTTCTTGGCCCCAACTTTGACAAAGTTTGAAATCCGACACACCGAAAGGAAACCAGAAAAATGTCCGTTCTCTCGACACTCATCGGCCCCGTAACCAAGATTATCGACAAGATCATTCCCGACAAGGAAGCGCGTGACCGGGCCAAGCTCGAACTGCTAAAACTGGAAGGCAGTCAGGAACTGGAAGAAGTCCGGGTGCAAATGTCAGCGATACTGGCAGAGGCGCAATCGGCCGATCCCTGGACCAGCCGGGCACGTCCAAGCTTCCTCTACGTCATGTATTTGCTGTTGCTCTGGTCTATCCCGATGGGACTGATCGCTGCATTCCGCCCAGAGGCGGCGCGCGACATTTCCGCTGGCATGAACGCCTATCTCTCCGGCATACCGGAGCCGCTCTATGCGCTCTTCGGCACCGGTTATCTGGGCTATACCGTCGCCAGACAGTGGGGAAAGATTCGTGGTTCAGAAAGCTGAGGGTGCGAAAATATCCTGTTGAAACAACCAATTTGTAGCCTTGAGCGTCCCAAAACCGGATGAATGGCTCAGAATATTGCAGATTAATGCAATATTTACGAAATAGGCTTGCCATGCCCGTATCTTTCCAGATAAAGGGAAAAGTCTAGTTCATCCAAAGGGGATATTTTAAATGACTACCGAAACCAACTTCCGCAAAATGCTCGCTGTAGCCGGCGGCCTCGCACTCGCTGTTCCTGCTCTTTCTGCATGTGCAGAACAGGCTGACGACGCTGCTGCTGTAGCTGAATGTGCTGCTGAAGAAGCAACATGTGCTGCTGAAGAAGCAACATGTGCTGCTGAAGAAGCAACATGTGCTGCTGAAGAAGCAACATGTGCTGCTGAAGGCGCTGCTGTTGATGCTGCTTGTGCAGCTGACGATGCCACTTGTGCAGCTGAAGAAGCTGTTACCGAGTAAGCACAGCTTATTTCGCATTGGAAAATGCATTAGAAAGGCTATTTGAGCTTACCGGCCAGATAGCTAAAGAGGGCGTCTCGCTAGTACCCAGAGTGGTACCGGCAGACGCCCCTTTCGTTCAATATCAACATTACCCCAAGGGGGATTGTATCGCGCCCGGCACCAAGTCGCGCTGGTTCTACCATGCGCACAAGCCGGAAGAACGCGAAGACGGCGAACATGGCCATTTTCACATGTTCCTGCCACTCGACATCTTCGATGATGTCGAACCTTATTATCAACCACCCGCAAAGCTGCCCAATGGCAAGAATACGCAAGGCGTCGTCCATTTCGGAGCGTTAAGTTTCGGGCTCGACGGCATGCCGCTCAGCTGGTTCACCACCAATTACTGGGTCACCTATGAATATATGATGCCGGCAGAAGCCATTGCTTCGCGACTGCGTCATTTCGACATGAGCGGAGCGCCGGGCGATCCGCTGGTCAACGACTGGCTCACCGCAGCCGTCCACCATTTTCATGACCCGATCATCGAAATGATGCGCAGGCGCGATGTCTTCCTGAAGGAGAAGAAACAGGAACTGGGGTCCGCCGTGTTCGCGGATAAAAAGGTCGAGATACTCTCCCGCCTTCCCTTTGATCTATAAAGTCAGAGCCTAGTGATCATGCCCCGGATTGGTGCGCTTCAGCTTGCGCATCAGGCCCGGCCAGATCAGATTGTCGCCCAACCCTCTCTGGAATGCGGGAGACGCTTGCTGAAACACGCGATGCCCCATGTCTTCACTATCCTCGTGTAGATGCTCTGCCCCGCCAACCGACTGCGCCAATATTTGCGTTTTGCAGGCATTTTCGAGGATATACATGCGCAGAAAGGCGATCGCACAATTCTCGCCGACGGTTAAGGTACCGTGGTTGCGCAGGATCAGCAGGTTGTTCTCGCCAAGGTCATTGATCAATCGGTCCCGCTCGTCGAGATCGAGCGCGATGCCTTCATAATCATGATAGGCAAGGTCATCATGGACCTGCATCGCAAATTGTGTGTAGCGGCGGAGGCCGGCCTTCTGCACCGATACGGCGATGCCATAGGGCGTGTGGACATGGATCACGCATCCCGCATCCTCTCGGGCGCTGTGGACCGCGCTGTGAATGGTGAAACCGGCGGGATTGATGAAATAGGGCGTGTCCTGCTTGATATTGCCCTCGAGATCGATCTTGACCAATGCCGATGCGGTCATCTCGTCAAACAGCACGCCATAGGGATTGATCAGGAACCGCTCCTCGCCGTCTTCATCGGGCAGCCGCGTGGAAATATGGGTGAACACCAGATCGGTCCAGGCGTGCATGGCACAGAGCCGATAGGTCGCAGCCAGATCGCAGCGCAGCTGCCATTCGACATCGGAGACCTTGCCTTTGAGACTGGGTATATCATGCGGGTCGGGGATCGAAAATCCGGGGCCAACGCCCATTGCGGATTCATTGGTCTGGATCGCGGTCGCCATGGTCAGTTCCTTTGCTTGCCTATTCGCCTTTGATGCAAATTGGCATGCATTGTCTGAATTGGCAACCAAACTATCGTACGGGTATCAATGTCATATCGCCCGTCGATCGCCTGATCTCGTGTGAGCTTTGGAGATGGAAGAGCGCCACTCCGCCCTGCCCCGTTCCCCGGATATCAGATGGCGCCACCGGCCATATTATATTGCTTGTCTGGTTCTTCGCAAATGACGCTGCCGGCCGCCGGCTTGTCGGCGAGAAGGTTGATGTTCGCCTGATCGAGCCAGTCGTCACAAACGCCCATAGCAGGTGTTATTTCGCAGAAACCGACATCGAAATAGATTTCGGTATTGGTCTTCTCCATTTCTCTCTGGATTTTTTCCGTCGCTTCCCGGGCTTTCTCTTCAACGGTGCATGTCAGGAGCACGGCGAATTGCGTCCCACCCAGACGGCCGATATAATCCGACCGCCGCAGCCGCCGGACCAGAGGCTGGATGATCGATCGTAATAATGCGTTGCCCGAGGGACGTCCGAAACGCTTGCTGACCATTTTATACAGGTCCACGTCAAAGATCACGAGCGTGCTCTTTATCCCCTGCCGTTCGTACAGGGACATTGCCTTTTGCACTTCTACCGAAAACCCGCTCCGTGTCAGAGCGCCAGTCAGCCGATCCTTTTCCGCTTGTTGACGCAATTCCAGTTCGTGAATAACCAGCTCTGCCAGCTGTTTCATCCGGTCGATTTTTTCGTCGCTATATTGTCTGGGGATAATATCGGCAGCACATAGCGTTCCGATATTATATCCGTCCGGCGTGACTAGCGGGACGCCGATATAGCTACGGAGAAAGGGGCTGTTGATAACAACAGGGTTCTCGCTAAAACGTTCATCCTGCAGAGTGTCCTCGACAATCGTCGGCCCCCGTTCAGCGATCGCGAAATCGCAAAAAGAAATATCTCTCGGGATATCAGTTGTCGCCGCGCCGGATTTGGATTTAAACCACAGCCGGTCTCCATCCATGAACGAAATCCCGGCGAAGGGGACGTCCAGAGCCATTTTCATCGCCATCGTAATATGGTCAAAACTGTCCTCTTCAGCCGTGTCCAGAATATCATACCGCTCCAAGGCAAATTGACGCGCAGCCTCAGCCTCGAACTGCGAGCGCTTTTCATTGCGCGATTTTCCATCCGATTTCGAGACCATAAGTTGACAGACGGTTAATCTCGCAAAAAACTAAGGGATATCCTCGAATATTTCTGGGACTGGCGCATGACTAGGCGCGAAAGGGAATTCATGGGTGCGACAAGTGGCCCCTCGCAAGCAGATTTTCGGGGAACCTCAGCCTATTTTTTGGACTTTCCCAAGACCTGGATCGGCTACCGCTTGTCGGCAATCGCCCAGCATATTTTGTCAACGCTGCCAATTCCCATCCATGCCGGGGAAATTTGGCCAAACTCTAAGGCTGTAGGAGATGTAAAATATCGCGGCCCACCAAACCGCCCAAGTTGACAATTTGACTGCAGAGTGGATAAGCTACAAGGCTACACTACCTCTCCCGGTGAATTGGCTAATTTCACGAATATACGCGTGTAATGGCGAGCAAGGGAAGAGACGAGTACGCCTGTTCTTTATTAAGGTAGTCAAGACTGGAGGACTCTAAAATTGCAGCGTAATAGCAATGAATAGTGTTAAAGCCGAATTAGATGAGCTTCGCTTGACGATAAAGCAGGCAAACGAGAAATTCGAAATTCTCGATAAACGGATTTCAAACTCCGGCGATCAGCCCGGCAACAATCAATTCACCAATGGCAAAGATCTGGACAGTGCTGATTTGATCGATCGGGCCGAGAAGTTTCTGGAATGGGGACGATTAAAGTCCGGCGCACTGGATACCGGAAACGGACTATTTACCGACTCTTGCTGGAATATGTGTCTCGACATATATCTCTGCGGCCTCAAAGACCAGCAGGTGACGGTTTCGGCAATCGCGCACAGCTCCGGCATCCCGATGACGACGGCAATGCGGTATATCAACGTCATGGCCGAACAGGGTTTGCTGCAGAAGTCTTCCAATCCGGCCGATCAGCGTATGGTCTTCGTTGCGGTTTCGGAGGAATGCCAAGCCAAGATAGAAAAGCTGTTGTCCAACGCTCCGTTCTGAGAACTCGGCAGACCATATCCCCGCCACATGTTCTCCAACCGCGTTCATCGACCCGCACTTTCGGTTTGATGACCGCTCCCTTCCATCACACCAGGCCTTGATAAGCGCTCGATATCGGCACCAATCAGCATGAATGTCGTTAATCCAGCAACGCCCCATTAACTTATATTTAACGTTCTCTGTCCATTTGGGACCTTACCAGGTGACGGTTCGACGATTGCGGGATCTTCGAACCACCCTTCTCCGGCGATTCGGAGATATGTGTGTATTGTTATCTGGGTAGTTGAATGACCGATTCAAAAATAGAGACATTGCTTGCTGCGAAGCTGATCGGCGACAGTCCGAAAATGCAACAGTTGCGCGCAATCGTCAACTTTGCCGGCCGCTGCAATAGCTCGATCATGATCACCGGCCCTTCGGGTAGCGGCAAGGAAGTCGTTGCCGAAGCCATTCACGCCATTTCAGACCGCAAAAACGCCCCCAATATTGCCGTCAATTGCGGTGCTCTACCTGAACAGCTGATCGAGTCCGAGCTTTTCGGTCACGAAAAAGGCAGCTTCACCGGCGCAGTAAGTCGGCACGTCGGCCTGTTTGAACAAGCCAGCAGTGGAACGATATTCCTTGACGAGATCGGTGACATGCCGATTGACATGCAGGTCAAACTGCTGCGCGTATTGGAAACCCGGATCGTCAACCGCGTGGGTGGCAATCGCGACATAGCTGTCGACATCAGAGTGATCACTGCGACGCATAAAAATCTCGCTGATTGCATCAAAAGCAAAGCCTTCCGCGAAGATCTCTACTATCGTCTTTGCGTTGTTCCGATTGAAGTGCCGGCACTCAACGAGCGCTCGGAAGACATTCCTGCTCTGGTTGCCCATTTCCTGAAAAACCAGGAAGACGGCCGCCCCCTCCCCATTTTTACCGCAGAAGCATTTGCCGCGATGCAAAATTACGATTGGCCGGGCAATGTGCGCGAATTGCGCAACGTCATTGAACGGGCCTGTGTTTTCTTTTCCGGAGAGCAGGTTGTCGCCGCAGACGTGGCCAAACTGATCCAATCAGATATCGCACCGGCCATTCCTGATGTTGCCGGCATGGCATCCGGTCAGTCCAGCAGCCGCGAGCAAGAACAACCTACTCCCTATCATGGCGCAGCGCCTTCGCCGGTCTTTGAACCCCGGGGGAATATTGTCCGTGACCTGAATGTCCATCTTCAGCACGAAGAACGCCGGATTATCATGGCAGCACTGGACGGATCGCACGGCGTGGTTTCTCGAGCGGCACGCTCGATCAACATCAAAAGAACCACGCTCATCGACAAGATGCGCAAGCATAATATCCACCAGCGAGCGGAAGAGCCTGTTGATTGCCGGATTGCAGTTTAACCGGGCAGATTGTCTATCAATTAAATGCGATGATTTTGGTCCAGGCTTTCTCGATTTCCAGGATCATCTCCCGCGCTGACTCGATACGCTCGACATATGCGTCCATTCCTTCCAGCTGAATGCGCTTTGCCGCCTCGTTATACATGACGCGCAAGGTCTGCGAAAGGTCTCCGGCTAGCTCGAAGTTCAATTCCTTGTCCAGACCGCTGAGAATATTACGTGCGCTCGCCCGATATTGAAAAACATGCATATCTTCGCCGCGGCGGGCGCTTTTGATGATCAGACCCAGCGTTTCACCGAGTTCTTCCAGAAGCCCTGCAACCCGACCATGAGGGTCTGCCGCTGAATCATTGCTTGTCTTCACAAAGTCTCTGGAACCGGAGGTTCGGTGATTGCGGCATGGGAACGTCATATTCGATTGCTTTCCAGATCAGTTTTCATGATTGTCAGAAGAAGAAAAGTGCTGGTCCACAATTGAAATTATAGCGCGTGGAATCTCGAGAGGCCGACGACAAGCCGGTAAAGAAATTTGCGACATCAGCTTCCGAACCCAACAAAAGATCATCTGCAAATTCTCCGAACAGGATAAACGTCCTCTGGATATTTTACGGCAGATGTGGCGATGGATTAAGGATTATGATCCGTTTGAATTCACGCCAGGCACGCACTGTCGACGGCGCATCGAGGCTCATCAGACATAGGCAAGTTCGCAAACATCGACGATTCCGCCGTTGATAATGACGATTGCATCACTGCGCACCGCTCGGACATTCATAAAGAGAGACTGGTCTTTTCATCGGCCTGGCCGGAACCTAATTCACCTCGCATCCCATTCAACAAAGCAGGACAGGCCAAAATTTCTGCCTGCTTCGCCGAATGCGACACGGGGTGACTAAGTATGGGAAGCCGGAACGAAGGGAAATGGGCCATCGCGGTAAACCAAGACGATATCCATAATGCCTTCAACCTCACCTCCTGCCTTGCTCATATCGGGGGATATTTGCATGGCAGAAGGCGAGCATTGATGGTGCGAGTGAATCATATCATCACCCGCCAGCAGATCAGCAAGTTCCCGAAATCTAGTGACCAGACTAAAATTCAGTTGTTTGCGGATCATTGTTATTCCCTCACGCTATCGGCTGAACGCCGGAACCGAAATTCCGTGTTCGCCTTCTACGTAGCAAGGGGCGTGCCAGTTTGATGGACGGCTATATCAGGCGGTAATTGTCGACAGGGTCGTCGGGAATCCATCACATCTGTCGAAAAACCGACATTTTCGATATTCGCTGTCGGGAAACTGACATATCCTGGCTTACAGCGTAGGTCTTGTTCTATCGGCGAAGACCATATGCGATACTCAGGCTGTTGTCATTGAGGCCTGAAGTTTCTCCAATGCGCGTTTTTTGATCTGGCAGATGCGCACGGCGGAAACATCAAGGATCGCCCCGATCTCGTCAAGCTGCAGTTCCTCGACGAAGTAGCAATTGAGCACAAGCTGCTCGCGCTTGTTTAGCAGCTTCAATTTCGAGGACAGCAATTCAGACATTTGAGACTTTTCCAGTTTCTCATGCTGATCATCCTCCTCATCGGTAAACCAGCTGCTTGAATCGCAGTAAATTTCATCGAGCGAACCCACGTGGACAGCGATCGCCCGGTCCGTATTCTTGCGGAATTCGCCCGGCTCCATATTCATCGCCAGCGCCAGTTCTGAATCAGTCGGTTCATGGCCGAGTTCCTGCAAAAGCTTCGCCCGGGACCGCCGGACTTTCTTATGCCAGTCGACTGATGTTCTGCGCAAATTGCAGGTAGATCTGAGGTCGTCAATCATGGCGCCGCGGACACGCACATAGAGATAGGTGCTGAAGCTATGTCCTTGATCTACATATTTTTTTGCCGCCTCTACCATTGCAACGAGACCGACCTGAATCAGATCCTCAATCTCCATCTGATCGGGTGCGAATGATTTTACCTGCCAGGCGATTTTCGTGACCAAAGACTGATTTTCTTCAATCAGTCTATTCTCGTCGATTTGCATTGCCCCATAAGCTTGCAATGTGCGGCTTTCTGTTTTCAACATATCATGTTCCCGACTGGTCATTAAGTTTGATTTGCATCTGTGGCAGCCATCGTCTGGCTGGATGACGGAGCGCCGATGCTGGCGAGTAGTTCGATCGGTTTGCCTTCGGGCAATTCAGCGTCGGACAAGATGAACAGGTCCGGGAAGCGCTGCCTCAGCAAAGCGCTGAGCGGTTTCCGGACCATCGGCGAGCTAATCAGCGCGACGTTACGGACCTCCGAAGGCAAGGAGCGCATGGCAATATAGACCGCCCCGATCATTCTCTGCGCCAGCAGCGGGGCGATAGGGTAACTGGCGCCCTCATCGGCCTGCAGCGCCTTGACAAGCAGGTTTTCAAGCGATGCATCCAGCGTCATAACCGGCAGAGGCAGACCGGCCGGCACCAGACGCTGGACGATCAAATCCCCAATATGTGACCGGATAGCTTCCGCCACATCAGCGGTTTTGTCGTGCAGACCGCAGACCTGCGCCAATGCGAGGGAAATTCTGCCGAAGTCTTTGACCGGCACCCTCTCAGCGAGAAGGTCGCGGCAAATGGCGGTAATATCGTCGAGTGACAGCGGTTCGGGGGTGAGGCTGTCCACCAATTGAGGCGACGATTGCTTGAGGAAATCCAGCAACTGCTGAGCGTCATCGGTCCCGAATAGCTTCGCAGCATTGCGCTGCACGACATCGTTCAGATGGGTTGCAACCACTGTGGGCGCATCCACCACAATATAGCCTTTGGTGACTGCCAAAGCGCGCTGTCCCGCGGACACCCAGGATGCATTCATCCCGAATGTCGGGTCTTTGCAAGAACGACCCGCGATCACTATATCCACGCCGCCATCGTCAATCGCGAGAATATCATCAGGCCAAGCCACGCCCTCGCCCAGCACCATGCCACCCATCAATATGCGGTAGCTGTTGGGTTCCAGAGACAGGTCCACTTTGATAGGAATATGCGGGACAACGAAGCCGAGTTGCCGGCAAACCTGGTGCCGGATTTCGGCTACCCGGCTCATCAGCGGCGCGCCCTTGCGATCTTCAACCAGCGGAAACAGTCCGTATCCGATTTTGATCGCCAGACCCGGCCTTTGGGGCACTTCTTCGCGGTCGATGGATACCGGATGCTTCTCGCCGTTCGGTTCGAATACCGTTTCCGCAGATTTGGGGGCACGGAACAGATGCAAGGCGAACCCGCCAGCAAAAGCCAATGCCGAAAAAATTGCTACATGCGCCATGGCCGGCGCGACCAAGCAGATAAGCAGAAAAAGCGTCACCAACGGCAGAACACCGGCTTTTACATGGACTGAAATTCTCTTCAGAGCGGAAATATTTGGGATAATGTTCATTTACAATCCCAGCAGAACGGGCGGCAAAGGGGCAAATGCGACCGGCTGATTAAGCGGGTCGGATTTTTCCAGATGGATCTGGCCGTTGACGCTCTTGGTTGTGATGGTGAGGCAGTCCGCTGGCGGTACGCGGGACAGCAGGTCTTGTGATTTCGGCACGCCGTTGCCGGGCAGTGGCGAAATTTTACCGTTCCCTGCCCCTGCGGATGCGCATCCCTGCCGCGTTTGCACCATTGGAAAATCGGAATCTTCCTCGTTGCGCAGCGCAGATAGCAGGTCCACATTTCGTGAACTGCACCATGCGCGGTTTTCTATGATTGATCGATGTAACATATATTGCTCAAAATCTCCTGCTGAGAGACAAGCAATCATCGTGCCAATAATTTTGTTTTCAGAATTTCTGTGAATTAATACCCGATTTCGCAATTATGCGACGGACGGCATTCTCCAGACGCTGGCCGATTGGTGCGCTCGCCGGAGATTTCGCACAATAGCCGCATCCATCCAATGCGAATGCCAGTCAGCTTTGGGGATTTCGAAATCTTGCGGAGATCATTCTGGACTTGCGCAGACCGCACCATCATCAAGCAACTTCGCCGCCAGCCTGTCCATGTCGATATGATAAATACCGAAGGCAATTTGCAATTTTATCCTGTCTACCTTCTGCGCGTCGAATGTCGGCCTTTCGGTCGACAGTCCTATGCCAGACACCGGGTTGGTAGCCGTCCACGTTCCATTGTTAGCAGCTTCCTTGCCGGCACCGCCCTTGGGAGCAGCTTGTGTCAAACCCGAACGTTCCAGCCGTCTAATCATGACCGAATAGCTTTCATTTGGTTTCATATCATTCCATCGTTACTGCGCCAAAATAGCAATTTGCGTTCTGCTGTACCGTGCTCGGCGGCGTGCATAACTTCTTTCACAGACATTTACGGTCCGTTAGGACAAAATTAAGGTCTCATTGCAGAGTTTTTTAACTCATCGCCTGGACCTCTCCCGTCCCGGAAAAGCTCGCTATTAGCTCGTGATCCGGGCTGGTCGGTTCGGACGAAAGATGATCTTCGTGATCGCGTAGCAGCGCTGTGCTCAACGACTGCAAAGGCATATTTATTGCGGCATCAAACCAGTGAATGCGATCCGCCGAACATATTCAATCAAGTTGCGGTGAATGCCCTTATGATCCGTATAGAATCCGGATGGGTAACAGACGACGCTTCTATACTCTCACCACTTTGGATCTAATATCACAGTATCCCACCAAATCGGGTTGGATATCAATTGATCTATAGCGCTTCAATCCGGATAGATAGCATCAGGAAAGCTTGAATACTTTCCTCCGAGGTTGATCAGCCCCCGCAGGCCTCAATCTTGGTGAACGTAGTGCACCTGGTATGCGCTCTCAGTTTGGGTAGGACGATTTATCTCGTCCTACCCAATTGACCTTAGAGGCTCTTGTTGGCGATCTATATCGGTCTCTTACAGCTTGTCCTGTCGATCAGATTGACCGTGATGGTGGACAACACGAGTTCCGCGGTCCTGAATCAACCGTGGCCTGATCCTTCGAGAACCATCACATCGGGACAAGCAAACAGCGTTTCGCATTGCTTCCTGAATATATTGCGAAGACAATAAGTTTGATAGAATTCTAACCTGCAAATATTAATGCGTTCTATCGTACATTGGCAATAAATTACTTACGCCACCTTGAAATAATATAACAAGATTCTGTGGATAATTTTGCTACCGTATAGTTTATATTGAATTTTTGGTCGCTGACCTCTAATATTTCGCTTGAGTTTGCCAGCCAACCAAATCCTTACCCAATGACTGATACTGGAAATATGATGTCGCACACTAGCTTTCCAATCGATCAATGTCGCGCGGAATAACAAATAGGAATATTGATTTGCATAGGCTTATTGAAAAGCTCCACGATGTGCTGAATTTTCTCGATGAGAACAATTTGGCAATTCCTGCGATAAAGGTCGAAGAAGCGATCAACGCTTTGAAAATGCTAGAAATGGACAAACCGGAGTGCTCAAGACCGGACTGATGACGTGAAAAAGCTCTGGGTCACCTGCTGTGTGCAGTAGCCCTCAATCAAATCGTCCCCAACCTTATTGAATTTCGTAAATCAGAAAAACACATTCCGTTTCTTGCTGACGC
The DNA here is from genome assembly GCF_976973735.1 of Parasphingorhabdus sp. NYA22. Lineage (NCBI taxonomy): Bacteria > Pseudomonadati > Pseudomonadota > Alphaproteobacteria > Sphingomonadales > Sphingorhabdaceae > Parasphingorhabdus > Parasphingorhabdus sp. NYA22. Next base: position 2,709,850 of record NZ_OZ333477.1, read on the forward strand.
AGTTCGGCATCACATTCCTGCTCATTTACCTGCATAAGACCGGGTAGTTGCAAGTCATCGGACTTGATCGATCCATCTCTCTTGAGTTCAATACGGCGATGGATCAGGACTTTGGCGTCGGACAGCACAGCGGAAGCCGCGTTCGCCCTTTCACCGGCCGTTCCTCGACCATTTGAGCCATAGGCGCCAATGATCATCGAAAACCCAATGACCAATGTCAATCTGAGTGCCGGCACAACCGCATGTGATACTGAATATTGTGCGATCGGGGTGATCTCCTCCGGTCCCGACGAAATATCAGGAACTCAGGGAAGATGACGGTAAAATCCGGGGGCCTTTAACCTGGCGTCCCACCCTTCAACGTCCAAGGCTTGGGAGCTTACCGTTAAACGGAGATCGCAAAGACGGTATAAGCTGACAAACTGCGCCAGATTGTTGCTCAACGACCGGCTAATTAGCGTCCTGGAAACTATGCTGATGAGAATTCGTCATTTGAAAGTTTTTTAGCGCTGATCCGCTTGGCCTTAACGTCCAGCACGTTTCAAGTCGAAGCATTGCTCGCACCAGGCAATAGCGTCATTTGTCAGCTTCACATAGCCAAGACGCTGATTTTTGTGAGATCGACATCGTTCCAAATAGCCTTCGGCTTCCAGAATTGCTGCCAATCTGGTTATAACCGAAACCGGCCGACGCAGATCATTTTCCAGATCAGACAGGTCAACACAGCGATTTTCAGTGGTCGCGACATAGGCTTCCAGCATCAACTCCCAGGCGGGATCGCCAAAAATTTGCGAATTCGAGAAGTATAAATTCCGCTGCCGGTTTGTCTGAAGTTCGATTGCTGCAAGTGCGGCATAATCCGCTTCCCCTTCAAGGCTCATATTATTTTTAGCTTTCGAAAACTGGCCCAGCGATCGCTCGTGATGATAATATGATCAAGCAAGCATATATCCAGTTCCAGGCACAATGCTTTGATGGACCTTGTAAACTCTATATCTGATTTGCTTGGCGTCACGCTCCCGCCAGGGTGATTGTGAGCGAGAATGATTCCGCTCGCATCGAGTTCCAGAGCACGTTTCAGAATAGTGCGGGGCTGAATATATATTCTTTGCGGAGAACCTTCGCCAAACTCTTGATCGTTCAGCAAATGGTGTGAACTATCCAGAAACAATATGCGCATTAACTCTGTGGTCCGGGAGCCCATACGCGCCTGCAGATATTTCACGAGCCGCTGATCGGTGGCCGAAATGAGCCTGCGTGGCAGTTCGTTACGCAATTTGGCGAGCATAAATTCTTCGGTTGCCTTGAGCAGTTTCACCACGGCGTTATTGCTATCCAGAACCCGGTGGAGCGCGGCGTCGGACTCGCCCAGCATACGGCCAATTGATCCGAATTCTGCCAGAAGCTCGCCCGATAGCCTGAAGGCCTGATCTGGCTCGATAATCCCGATCAGCTGCGCCAGGACCTGTCGGTCCCGATGGTTTTCAGTCTCCTCTGATGATAAAACGTGCCGATCATCAGCAGAACCAACAAAGGATAGGAAGAAGCGATTTGCATGATCATATAGGCTTTTGGATGAATCGTCACATCGAGTAGCCTTGTGGCGTGAGCCACCAGCGCGATCGTTTGGAGTGATACTACGCATAGCGGCCAGAAGCGGTTTGCACGAAGTGCGACAGCGAGCAGACCGAGCCACCCGGCCATATCGATAACCAGATGTCCCGGGTCCAGTGTGGCATATTCAAGCGGCGTAAAGATATGAACGGCCGGATCCAATACCACCATGCCGATAACGATACAGGCGACCCAGCGCTCTGGCCCTCCTCCCCGATACAATGCGTAAATGCAGATTGCACCGAGGAAGAGTAAAAAAACAAGAGTTCGCATTCTCTAGATGGACCATTCCCATGCATTCCAGTCAACCTTTGTTGGCTTATGCTGCAACAGAACGCAAATTGCCGGACCCGACAGCAGCTTGAACCGCTGGACAGGATTCATGCACATCCATGCCAGCAAATTCTCTTCCGACCTTCTGCAATTCGCCATGTACGCGCAAAACATCGCTGCTGGCTTCTACGAGCGCCATTTGTGCTTTTGCCAACCTGCGAACGGCAACTTGCCCCGTTGCCGCTGGAACACCGGTGTCCACCCGCGCTTGCACCAAAGTGGCCATCAAGCTGGACACCGAAATCAGGGCCTGATCAATGGAGGCCTCGGTGTGCGGCATATCTTGCTTGAGTTGATCGGTTGCGATTCTGATTTGATAAGACATAGCTTTTCCTTTCCGTAAAACACGGATTCATGCTGTTTCAAAAAATGAGAGCCTAGTCGGTGGCTAGGCTGTCAACAGACTAGAAAGAGACTGGGAAACTGACAAACCGATCAACACAATCGCCAAAATTCCGATAGTCAAAATGACTATAATGGCTATTCTTTGGGCGGTTCCCCAATTACCTTCCGACTCCTTCAAGATTTGCGGCCAGACATTCAATTCATGTTCGGTATCAAACTCATAAGGGATTGATACTTCTTCGAGCATAGATGAACTTGATCGCTCGTCCTGAGATCCTTCTGGACCGAAATCGCCATCGAAGGGAACACCTACCGGATCATATAGTATCCGGTCATAGGTGCCGGAGGCCCTCGCATATATTAGAGCGGCCTCATCCCGGGTTGCCGCACCGAGCACCCGTCGGGCACTCACCAGGCGTTGATCTACTGCCGGTTTGGAAATTTCGAGAATTCGGGCGATTTCCTTGGAGGATTTTCGGAGCACCACGAGATGCAAGCATTCCCGCTGCTTTGCAGTTAAATTTGCCACGCGCGATGACTCTAGCTCGATATCGTCCAAGGTTAAGTCCCATTAATTCCGTTTCTTCATACTGATTTGATCCATGTAACGCAACTGACTCGGAGGTTACGAGAATAGTCGAAGCGCCCTGTTGGAAAGAATTATCCTGACAGCAAAAAGACAATCGCAAGATCTGATACTCTGCACGGCGATCCGTCGACCAAATGGCGACTATATCAATGAGGCACGGCGCTTGAAGGCATCCATTCATCGAGAAGCGCGAGAAGTTTAACGACATTAAGCGGCTTGGCCAAATGCGCTTGCATCCCTGCGGCTAATGCATCTTGAATATCTTGATCATAGGCATTGGCGGTCATCGCAATGATCGGCAGGCGACTGGATACAAGACCCTTTGCGCGTATTTGTTTCGTTGTTTCGATGCCGTCGAGGTTCGGCATCTCGATATCCATCAGCACAAGTTCGAACGGTTGCTCCGAGTTTCGCGCTTTTTCCAGAGCCTCGATTGCTTCAAGCCCATCCTGCGTCACGACATATTCATGGCCATATTTTTCCAGTACGGATTTTATGAGCTGCTGATTTATCTGATTGTCCTCCACCACAAGAATTTTCCGCGGGTTTGCAGCCGAGATTTGGTCGATTGGCTGATCGAGCCGGTTTTCGACTATTGTCTCCTTATCGGTTCCCACAGACTGGACCGGCAGCGTGACAAAAAATGTGGTGCCTTTCCCGATTCCGCTCTGCAAACTGATCGTGCCACCCATTAATTTCGCAAGTTGCCGACTGATAGCCAAGCCCAGGCCGGTGCCTCCAAATTTTCGAGCGGTGGACTCGTCTGCCTGGCTAAATTCTTCGAAGATTGCAGATTGACGCTCCTGAGCAATCCCGATGCCCGTGTCGGAGATCGCAAATTCAATCAATTCGTGATTTCCAAGCCCAATTTTTCTGGCATGAACCGATATCCCACCATCCTGCGTGAATTTGACCGCATTACCTATCAGATTCGAAAGAATCTGGCGGATTCTTAGTTGGTCACCGAGGATTGTTTGAGGCAATGATTCATCATATTGCGATTCCAGCTTGAGACCTTTTTGTGCTGCGGCGGCCTTCATCAAGCGCACAGAGCCTTCGATCGCATGCCGAATATCAATCGGATCGCTAGCCAGAGTCATCTGCCCGGCATCGATTTTCGATATATCCAGAATATCATTGATCAATGCTACCATCGAATGGCCCGACTCCGAGATCAGCTCGGCATATTGACGTTGTTCGGCATCCAGATCGCTATCCAGCAGCAACTGGGTAAATCCCATGACACCATTCATAGGCGTCCGTATCTCGTGGCTCATATTGGCAAGAAAATTGGATTTGGCCTTGATGGCAGCTTTCGATGAGGCCAGTCGCATACTGGTATCTATCTGCAGGCGCTCTGCGTGATTATCGGCGCGCGCATCGCGGATTGAAACAGCCCCAAGAAGCAACATCGTCACAACGGCCAGTAAACTCAATTGAAAATTTGCGTCGAAAAGCTGGAGCTTGAGTCCCCAGTTCACCAACAGGCTCAGCAAAAACGGTACACCAAGCAGAAATGGCATCATCCGCCGGGCGCTGGCGCTTCCACGTCCGTCCGCAAGCAATATTGCGACCCAGCCACGATCGGGGCGAGCAAGCAGAACCATGGCAAAAAGTATCGCGAATGCGATCGTGGTATGGATTGCCATCGTTGTGAACAAAGCCACTGCATAAAGAGAGGACGCGCCAAAAGCATAGGCAATCAATGCCAACAGGGCGATCCCTGCCCCCAAGGTGGTCGAATAATTGAAAAGATGGTCGCCGCCACTCTGCTTCGGCACTCTGAGCAGCGCAATTCCCAAAAGGAAAAAGCAGAGCGATGTGGAAACAGACATATGCTCTACTAGAAAAGACGGATTGCTGCGCCATATGACGGCATCTATCCCGGAAGCCGTCGAGCCGATAATGATGCCGATGTTGATTGCAGCAACCGCCATCGACACAAGTGCAATAAGTCGCATCAAGACCGTTGCGAACCATTGCCCCGGGAAGATCGCCCAGAGGACAAGACAGGCAGAGGATAATGAGAACAGTATCGCAGTGCTGGGAACCATGGCTGCAAAGGAGGGATGAAGGCTCGTCAACTCCGCAATTCCAAGGCCCCAGCCGAAAACCAGTACCAGAAGAGCCGTCAGCAGCACCACCAAGGATGGCACAAGTTTCCAGATCATATTCGATTTGATGTTGCTGCGAAAGCCGGTGCCCTGACCGGTTTCAAAACCGGTCTGTGGGAAAATAGCTTCACTTTCGGCCGCATTGTTAAAAACGTGAGGCACCTGTTCATCCTTTTTCGTGCGGGACCAAAAGGAATGACACCCAAGTTGATCTGGTATGATTATGTAACGGCTGGAATTTATCGTCCTAAAATCCCGGTGCGACGCGAACATGCTTTAATCATTGGAGAAACGGTATTTGTTCCGGCCTGACTGAGCCCAAAACCTAACCATCGCTCCAGCGCGCCTTGGTTCAGAATATCCCAAAAATCTTCCTGCCACCCACATTACCGAGGTTTAAATTCTAGACGGTTCCGACATAAGCCATATCATCAGGCCGCCCAGTCGAGCACTGTCTTGCGCAACGCTTCGATAGCCAGTGGTTTTGCAAGATGCGCTTGCATTCCGGCCTCGAAGCAACGTTCGATATCTTGCTCAAAAGCATTTGCGGTTAGCGCAATGATCGGAAGCGTTATTGCATCAATTCCCTGCTCTCGAACCATTCGGGTAGCCTTGAAGCCATCCACATATGGCATCTGCAAATCCATCAATGCCAGATCATACTGATTTTCTGCGAACTCAGCTTTTCTGATCATGGCGACCGCCTCGGCGCCATCGATTGCCAGTTCATATTCATAGCCAAGCCTGCTCAGCATTTCCCCGATCAGCACCTGATTTACATCGTGATCCTCCGCCACGAGGATGCGCATTGCATTCACGCCGTTTTTATATTCAGTTTCCGGTGGTATCGGAAATTTGATGAGGTTTTTGGATGCTTCCTGCTCAAGCCGCTCCACGGGTATTTGTATCGTGAATTTCGAACCGCGTCCGACATAGCTCTCCAGCAGTATTTCCCCTCCCATCAGCTCGACCAACTGTTTGCTGATCGTCAGACCCAATCCACTGCCACCATGTTTTCTTGCGGTTGAATCATCCTCCTGGATGAACGGTTCGAAAATTGCTTCCCGCCGGTCAGGTGCAATACCTACTCCGGTATCGGCAACGGCTATAGCCAGTTCGGGCTTATCGGTTTCGGTGAACGAGGCAGATATTGTTATATATCCGGTTTCCGTAAATTTGATGGCATTGGCCAATAGATTCATCACTATCTGCCGCAGCCGGAAACCATCCACCTGAACCCATTGTGGCAGATCCTTGTCCACCTCAACCAGGATTGTCAGGTGTTTTTCTTCCGCATTGGGGGAGAAAATCTTCACGCAACTGTTCAGCAAATGGCGGACATCGAAGGGTTCGGGTGCGATTGTCATCGCGCCGGAATCGACTTTGGAAATATCCAGAATATCATTCAGTAGTGTCATCATCGCCGAACCGGAATTGGATATCAGCTCGACGTATTTCTTTTGTGTCTCGTTCAGCGTACCATCGTCCAACAATTGCGTAAAACCGATAACACCATTCATCGGCGTTCGAATTTCGTGGCTCATATTGGCAAGAAATTTGGACTTGGCACCCGTTGCGGCTTCGGCAACTTCCAATGCGGTCACGATTTCTCTTTCCTTGTCGACCAGTATCTGGGTCTTGTTTTTGACCTCTTGTCTCACATAAGCTTCACGTCGAGCGTAGAACATCACAAGTGTGGCAAAGGCCAGAACCAGAGCCAGTCCGCCAATAAGAACGAATTTCGGCTCCTGCGTTCCGACATTGGCCTCGAATTCCGGCGTACTGTGCCATGCAACAGTCCATTGCTGCCCCATCATCGGCAGCACTTTTGTCACAGAATATCGAGCCGGACGAGATTCGTTGGGTTCAGATTCGTTTCCGAAAATCAATTCGGATTCATTCGTCGACTTTCCGTCATAAACCGTGATCCCGAAGTTGCTGCCCTGGCTTGCGGTCAGCCCTTTCATAAACCGGGATGCGATAAATGGTGCGTAAACCCAACCCCGAAACGCAGCGCGGCGTTGCGATACGGAATTCAGCGGACGTCCCTTTTCATACACCGGTCGAAGCAGCAGGAATCCTGCACTTTTTTCCTTGTCCTGCACCAGGAATATGCGCTTTGTGATTGTCGCTTTTCCGGTATCTCTTGCCTGATAAGCAGCAGAGCGGCGGTTGGCCTCGAAGCCGATATCCAGACCCACGGCTTCTTTGTTGGTGGACATTGGTTCGATATAGGTGATTGGCAAAATTTCAGACCATTGTGTCCGCGGATAGACCGTAAAACCGGTAACACCGCGAGCGGAAAGATCGTTTAGAAATGCGCTTTCTTGGGAACGCAATACTTGCTCGATATAACCGATTCCGTTGATACCTGGCAGCGTTTCTTCAATCTTCAAGATATCAACGAAAGTCTCCCAGTCACTTTTCACTACCCGATCGGACGATGTGAACAAAGCCGCGCCGCTATCCAGCGCTTGCCGGTAAGATTCTATTCTGTGCGTAAGCGCGAGTTCGCTATCTTTGGATAGAGTTTCAAAGGCCGCAAGATTACGCTCATATGTCGTTGTCCTGGTTAGGTTCCATGCAAATATTGTCACTCCCAACAAAACAATAGTTCCGAACAATAATGTGGCACCGGTCGTGACGTTCATTGGAAAGGTTTCATTGTCCCGCAATTTACGAGCTATTCGGTTCACAACGAATTTCATGAGCGTTGCCCAACCTGTTGCAAGGTTTCCCGTGAACCCAACAAAGAAGATATACGGTCGGCCAAATCTTGTGGCAAAAATGGCTTCACCATATAGTCTGCAGCGCCTGCACGAAAAGCTTCGGCCATTGCATTTTTACCCGTCTGGCTTGTCAAAACCAGCACCGGGATTGCCGTGGTTCTCGCCTGTCTCTTTAGAACGGGCAGGACCTCCGGACCTCTAAGTCCAGGCATACGGTTATCCAGAATGATGAGATCAGGATGAGTTCGGAGCGCAGCGGACAGGACGCTATACCCATTGTCCACTACCACGACCCGATGACCGCAAGACTCGAGCTTGTGATAAACCAAATCGCCCAGAAGCGCATCATCATCTGCAAACAGGATAGTCGCCAATTTCAGTTCCTTTGCCATTGAATTTCTCACCCAACCCGGCGCGAGAAATTGAAACAGATAGAGTTGGATCAAACCGATCCTGATCATGTCTCGATGTAATTACGGACCAAACACTCGATAATTAACCATTCTAGTTCGAACTAAAACATGTGCAGCAGCCATTACGGGCGGAATTCCAAGGAATTTGGCCTCCCCTCTCCCGATAGTTCCGTCAAGCAAGCCGTCCGTTTTCGAGCCCCACTTCACGGCAGGGCATTGCTGGCAAAGCAGCGAGCGTCGATCGTCGAAGGTACCATTGCCAATAACTGCCAAAAATATTGGCACTTAACCAAAGCTCATAATCACCGTCTTCCATTATGGCCCAAGTACCGTCCTGACAGCCTTGGGTACCAATTGGCGAGAGTCCGGAAAGAAAGGAAAAAGCATGAAGCACGATCAGGACATCAGCCGGGCAAGCGTTCCCACGCCTCTTCATCGCCAATCCAATGCTATCGATTCATCTTCTGCGAAAGCGCGCCTGCTATTGGTGGAAGATCATGATGTGAACCAGATTCTTATTCAGGCCATGACCAAGCGATTGGGCTATGACACCGAACTGGCGTCGGATGGAACCGAAGCCGTCGCACAAATAACTCGGTCCATATCCGAAGGGAATCCGTTCGATCTCGTATTGATGGATATCCAGATGCCTTTTATGGACGGATATGAAGCTACCCGAATAATCCGGACAAGCGGAATATCGGCTGAAATCCTGCCGATAGTTGCAATCACCGCAAACGCATTTGGCGATGATATTCGAAATTGCCTGGAGGCCGGAATGCAGGCTCATATTTCGAAACCTGTTGATATCTCGAATCTGAAATCAGTTTTGCAGCACTGGCTTGCGCCCCAGCAGCCGGAAGAAGAAAAATCCCCCGCGAAAGAGCTCCAAAGCGAGATTTCCGATGACTTGTTCGAGCGCTACCGATTGCGCCGGGAGGAAGCGATCAACAGTGTCGTCAGCTTCGTAAAACAAGGCACCTTTTCCGATGGCGAAACCCGTCAAATCCGGGAACAGCTGCATAAGCTTGCAGGGACTGCGGCGATGTTCGGTGAACGGGAATTGGGCAGTCACGCAAAGCTGATCGAGGATGGCCTCGGGCTATGGAAAATGGAAGACCGGCCTCAGAAAATGCGGAATGCGCTGGACGAGCTTCTGAAAGCAGCGTGAGAAGACGAACGCTGACTGAATTTGATTGATCCATCCTCGGGACGATGCAACGCCTCAATAAAACCACATGAATGTGTGACTAACGATAATCCCCTGAATTACTCACAACGACAAGTTTGCCTTCGGGTCCTCCGGGTTATCACGCCATTCAGTTGCTGAGCGCATCGAAAACAGCCTCCGTCCATTCCTTTCGGCAGATCAGCAGGTCCGGCATATAGGTGTCCTGCTGATTGTAGACCAGCGGCGAACCGTCGATCCGCGAGCAGTGCAGGCCATAGGCCGATGCGACTGCTACAGGCGCGCAACTGTCCCATTCATATTGACCACCGGAATGGAGATATATTTCCGCTTCCCCCTGCACCACCGCCATGGCCTTCGCGCCGGCAGAACCCATCGGTACCAGTTCGCCACCCAATCGTTCTGCTACGGACAGCGCTTCTGCTGCCGGGCGGGTGCGGCTGACAACCAGACGCGGCGAACCTTCATGCGTGCGAAGGTCGCCGACCTTGTCACTGCGCAGTACAACGCCGCCATCCTGCCCCGGTAACGCAACAGCGCCGATCGAGGCAACCCCGTCAACCGCCAGTGCGACATGTACCGCCCAGTCCGAGCGCGCCTCACCATATTCTCGCGTGCCATCGACCGGATCGATGATCCAGACGCGCGATTTACCGAGCCGCTCGTCGGTATCCTTGCTTTCTTCCGACAGCAGGCCGTCATCGGGCCGCTGCTGACGTAAGGCATGGACGAGAAACTCGTTGGCGGTCTGGTCCCCGGCTTTGCCGAGAGCTTTGCCTTCAAACATTCCACTGTCGCGAACTTCGAGCAGAATCCGCCCGGCAACATGCGCAAGATGGGCGGCGAGATCGGCGTCGGTCATAATATCTCTCATTTCAGTGGCATGATCTGCCGGACGATATATTCGGCAGCTTCTGTGGGAGTCATCTCTACGGTATTAACCCGAATTTCCGCACTTTCCGGAGACTCGTAGGGGCTATCAATACCAGTGAAGTTCTTCAGCTTGCCGCTGCGCGCTTTCTTGTACAAGCCTTTCACGTCGCGCTTTTCGGCAACTTCGAGCGGCGTATCAACGAAAATCTCGACAAACTCGGCATCGGGCAGCATTTCGCGCACCATTTGCCGTTCCGCGCGGAATGGACTGATAAAGGCAGTCAGCACGATCAGCCCGGCGTCTGTCATCAATTTGGCGACTTCGCCGACCCGCCGGATATTCTCGATCCGGTCCGCTTCGGTAAAGCCAAGGTCCTTGTTCAGCCCGTGGCGCACGTTATCGCCGTCGAGCAGGAATGTATGGCGATTCATCAGATTGAGACTTTTCTCGACCTCGTTGGCTATGGTGGATTTGCCCGAGCCGGAAAGGCCGGTGAACCATAAGACGCGCGGAGTCTGGTTTTTGAGCGACGCATGCTCTTCCCGCGTGATTGTTGTCGGCTGCCAGTGGACGTTGTCGGCCCGGCGCAGGCTGAAATGCAGCATGCCGGCGGCGACGGTCGCATTCGTAATCTTGTCGACCAGAATGAAGCCGCCAAGCTGCCGGCTGTCGGCATAAGCCTCAAACACAATCGGCTTGTCGGTATGGATTTCGGTTACGCCAATGCCGTTCAGTTCCAGCGTCTTGGCCGCAAGATGCTCCATGGTGTTGATGTTGATTTCATATTTCGGCTCCTGCACCGACACACTGACCGTTTGTGTGGCGAGCTTGAGCCAGTAACCGCGACCGGGTTTCAGCGCTTCATCGCTCATCCACACGATCGTGGATTCAAACTGGTCTGAAACTTCGGGCGGATCCCCCGCCGCAGCGATTACATCGCCACGAGAACAGTCCACTTCGTCTTCCAGCGTGATCGTGACCGACTGGCCGGCCACCGCTTCGTCGAGTTCGCCATCCAGAGTCACGATGCTCTTCACCCGGCTGTTCTTGCCCGACGGCACGACCCGCACAGGATCGCCCGGCTTGATCGTACCTCCGGACACAAGACCCGAGAAACCACGAAAGTCGAGATTGGGCCGATTGACCCATTGCACCGGCATACGGAACGGCTTTTCCTGTGCTACGGTAGCCGTGATTTCGATATTCTCCAGATGAGCAATTAGCGCCGGACCGTCGTACCACGGCGTGTTTGCCGATGGCGCCTCGGTAATATTATCGCCCTTGAAGCCGGAAATCGGGATCGCGGTGAAGCTATCTATGCCAATTTCGGCTGCAAATTCGCCATATTCCTTGACGATCGAGTCAAAGGTTTCCTGACTGAAGTCGACCAGATCCATTTTGTTTACCGCCAGGATCAGATTCTTGATGCCAAGCAAATGAGCCAGATAGGAGTGGCGCCGCGTCTGGACCAATATCCCCTTGCGCGCGTCGACCAATATGACAGCAGCATCGGCGGTCGATGCACCCGTGACCATGTTGCGAGTATATTGTTCGTGACCTGGTGTATCGGCGACGATGAACTTGCGTTTTTCGGTGGAGAAGAAACGATAGGCAACATCAATGGTGATACCCTGCTCGCGCTCCGCAGCGAGACCATCGACCAGCAGGGCGAAATCAATCTCCTGCCCTTGCGTACCGGACTTCTTGCTGTCCGCTTCCAGCGCAGCCAGTTGATCTTCAAAGATCATCTTGCTGTCGTATAGAAGCCGGCCAATCAGTGTACTCTTGCCATCGTCCACGCTGCCGCATGTGATGAAACGCAGCAGCTCCTTGTTCTGGTGTTGGGCAAGATAGGCGTCAATATCCTCGGCGATAAGCGCATCGGTTTTATAAATCGGATCATTTCCGGTCTGTTCGGTCATCAGAAATAGCCCTCCTGCTTCTTTTTCTCCATGCCGGCACCGCCTTCATCCTTGTCGATGACGCGGCCCTGTCTTTCGCTGGTGGTGGTCAGCAGCATTTCCTGGATCACTTCCGAAAGTGTCGACGCTGTGCTTTCGACGGCACCGGTCAACGGTGAGCAACCCAAGGTGCGAAAACGGACAGAACGAGTGGTGATTTCAGGCTTGTAGCCCATCACCTTCTCGAGCCGGTCCAGATCATCCGCCATGAACAGGCCGCCTTCATATATGTAGGTCGGGCGCGGCGCTGCGAAGTAAAGCGGAACGATTTCGATATTCTCGGCCATAATATATTGCCAGATGTCCAGCTCGGTCCAGTTACTGATCGGGAAGACCCGAATGCTTTCCCCTTTTGCCTTTTTGGCATTGTAGAGATTCCACAATTCGGGTCGCTGGTTTTTGGGATCCCATCCATGACTGGCCGTACGGAACGAGAAGATACGCTCTTTCGCGCGACTTTTTTCCTCATCGCGGCGCGCTCCGCCGAAAGCGACATCAAATTCGTGCAGATCAAGCGCCTGCTTCAATCCCTCGGTCTTCCACATGTCGGTGTGTAGCGGACCGTGGTCAAACGGGTTGATGCCGCGTTCTTTCGCTTCTGCATTGTGATGGACGATCAGTTCCATTCCCGCGTCCTGGGCGGCCTTTTCGCGCAACGCGTACATATCCTTGAATTTCCAGGTCGTATCGACATGCAATAGAGGAAACGGCGGGGGAGATGGATAAAATGCTTTCTTGGCAAGATGCAGCAACACTGCGCTATCCTTGCCAACGCTGTACATCATCACCGGCTTTTGCGCGTCAGCCATGACTTCTCGCATGATGTGGATTGCTTCAGCCTCAAGCCGCTCCAAATGGGTTAAGATACGGGTCACTTGTTATTCCATCCTTGATCGTTCTCGGCGGTCATAGCCGCTTTCGACTGGCATGTAGTTCCCAAATGGGATATTAGCCGCAAATGGCTATCATTTTCAGCGAAGAACATGATCTTATCGCAGCTCTGCATCGCGGAACGCTTGGCGCGCCACCCTGGGAAGATTTTCTGCAGCAATTGCGCCGCAGAACCGGCGCTGATTATGCCCGACTGCTGTTTCAGGGCGATCATGACTGGCTGCAATCTGTCCGGATTCCGGCACTCCAAAGTGGTTCGGACGATATAAATGAAATCTACCGGCAGGAATTCGGAAACTCCCAGGCGCTCCCGCATCAGGCCATGCGGCTCAATCGGGTCTATTCTCTCGACGAATTTCTCGACTCAAACGATCCCCGTCACAGTCGCTTCAAGACATTATTCATGCAGGATGCCGATATCCGCTTTGCTCGTAACATGCGGGTTTCCGAGCCCAATGGCGGACAAATCTGGATTTCGCTTGGGCGGACAAAGAGTGACTTTTCGGCGAGTGACGGGGCTTTGCTGGGCTCTCTTGCCACTCATCTGGCGATTGCTGCCGGCACACATGCCGAGCTGGAACGGCAACGGCTGAAGGCGGGGATCTCGGCCGATGCGATCATGCGGCTCAATTTCGGCTGGTTCATGCTCGACGCGTCCGGCCGGATCATTGACATGAGTGAGCAGGCAGAAGCTTTGGTGCAGGAAGCGCAAACCCTGCGCAAATCGCCAGACGGGCGCCTGATTGCCGAGCAGGCTGATGCACAAGGCATCTTGCGCAAATTCCTGAAAATGCGGCAGGCGGGAGAAAGCGTTGTGCGGACGGTACATCTGTCTGACGAACCATGGCTGGATATGCTCCTCACCAACCCGCCAGCCGACCTGCCCGGTGCGCTCCAGCCCGTTGCCATTGCCTTTGTTCATGGCGAGCGATCGAGCAGCGCCGAACGCAGTCAGCATTTGGCCAACCTGTTTGGCCTTACGCTGCAGGAAGCGCGCCTGGCTTTGCATATCAGCCACGGTGTGACGATCAGGGAGGCGGCAACCCTGCTGGGCCTCACCCATGAGACCACGCGCCTTTATTCAAAGCGGATTTATGCCAAGACCGGAACGCGCGGCCAAGCAGATCTTGTTCGTCTTATACTAGCGAGCATCGTGGCACTGGCCTGAAGGCGAAGCGCGGCCAGTCCGTAATGAATAAGCTGCAACCAACGGCAAATAAGGGCGGTCCTCCACAGGGACGCCTAACAGCGGTTCATCAAGGAAAATGCTAGCCCCTTCGCTCGAGCGCCTCAATCTGCCCGTCCAAGGCCGCGATTACGAGCCCCGAGTAATCTGCCTTACCTGCCGTACGCGCAATCACCGGTAGTCCCGATAAAAAACCTGTCAGGCTGGAGATCATCAGAACCGCGCGCACTTGAGCCTCTTTCTCGGAAAGTAGACCGTTCGATGCCTGTATGATCAGGTTCGTCACCAGTTCGATACCGGGACGCCAAAGCTCCGCATAAAGAATCTCGAATGCCGGGCCCGGGCTCGCAATCTCGCGTTGGACGAACAATGCTGGGTTTTGGTTTCCTGCGGTCGAGAGAAGGAAGCGGGCCAGTTCCGCGAACAGACGCTTTAATAATGTGCGGGCTTCATCCGGCACCAGTGGTGCCCGCAATGTCGCGGAATAGACCTCGGCAACCGGGGCCAGCCCGTCCCGGTAGCGTGCGACGATAGCATGTGCACATGCCAGATAAAGGCCGCGCTTGTTTCCAAAATAATAAGTTAGCGCAGGCAAGTTGACCCCGGCCTTCTTCGCAATTTGCCGTGTTGTGACGCTGGAGAAACCGCTGTTACCAAATTCTGTGAGCGCAACGTTAAGAATGCGCGCGCGCGTTTCCTCGCCTTTGCGATAGCCATCGACGGCAGCGCGGAGAGGTGGAGCCGAGGGTTTGGCTTTTGTCATCAGTCAATGCTCATCCGTTTTGCTTGAATTTATATCAATTGATATATATGCCAAAGGGCAACAAGTCGAGAGAGGAACAGTCTGATGACGCACGCGGGACAGAATAGCCTTTGGACAAAGGTAGAAGCGCAACGCGAGCGCGCACCGGCCATGTATGGCAACGTCGATTTTCGCATCATTCCCGAACGTTTCACCGCTACGGCTGGCGATCCAACTGCGCTTTCCGGCGAATATGCCTCGGAACGTGACGCGCTGCTTGCCGACGCAGAGCGCCTGGATTTCATCCGCGCCTATACGATGACCGGGGATGTGGCCGCCGACGCCTATGCAAGCCTGATGCGCGATTACAGCTTTCGCACCTTGGTCGACATGCTGACCCTCGCTTGCGACCAAGGCGTGGAAAATGTGCCGGACGCGCCGCCCGAACTGGTTGAATTGATCCGCGAGATGGAGCGAACGCCCAACTGGGTGGACATGAAACTTGTCGAGGAAGGCGCACGTATAGATCGCAATTCAGCCGCAAATTTCGGTCCATTCATCATTCGCGGCGCGTTCATCGCAACCTTCATGAACAAATATGCTGCGTTGCCGATGGCGATCACTGGCACATTAACGACCCAGACGGCCGCCAGACGCGTCAAGGATACCGCGACTTTCTTCACCACTTCTCTGCTGCCGGGCGCGCTCGAACGCTTTGGCCCGGGCTTCAAAGCGGCGGCCATGGTGCGATTGATGCATTCGATGGTGCGTGCAAACGTCTTGCGCCGGCCCGGTGAATGGGATGTCAGCGTTTACGGCATCCCAATTCCACAAGTCGATCAGATGCCTGCCGGACTCATTTCGATCTTTCTTTTATCCTATAAAATGATCGCGGAGGGACGGAACCAATTCACGGACTCGGAACGTGCGATGGTGGAACTGGCGCGTTATCGATGCTTTCTTCTCGGCCTTCCCGAAGATCTGCTCGCCGACACGCCTCAGGGGATCGTAGACCTCATGAACGCGCGCAGCGGGACCCTGCTTAGCGGATATGATGATGAAACATGTGGGGAATTATTGCGGGCGACCATGGCTGCAGATTTACGGCCGAATAATTCGTTGCGCGCACGCACCCACGAAACTTTCGAACGTGCTTTCGCGAAGCTGTTCTTCGTCAAGAGCTTCATGGGCAACGACAAGGAGAAAGCCGCGTCGATCGGGGTGAAGCTTACGTCCTTCGATATTTTTCTGGCCGCTCTGGCGGGTCTGTTTATCTATGCCAGAATGCGCCTCTACGCGCTTGCCGCACATATTCCCGGCCTGCGCGGGATAGCCGATCGCCGACTGGTCGCGAAGCTTAAGGCCCAGCTGGCTGATTATGGTCATGCAGAGTTTACGACCGACGCTCGGCAATATCGCCCGACTACTACACCGGCGGCTGCGGATTAATCCGCAGCCGGACGGCTTCTTTCATTCAATCATTCCGGCAATCGCTATTCAAGCGGCCGGCATAAGGGCGTCCATCATCCGCATTGCGTTACTGTCGATCGGATGAATTCCCATATCCGTGCGGATTTTACTAATCGGATCGGCAATGCGCTCGTGCCATGGTACTGCAATCAATTGTTTCGTGGCGCGGCCATGACGCCAGCCATCGAACGTAACGGACAGGAACATATCCATCACCGCAGGCGTATGGTTGGAAAACTTGGTCGCGACAGTCGCCAAAAAGCGCGTCGAGTAATTTTGTCCGAACTGAGCCATCTGAAAGCCCGAAATCGCCACTTCGCCGGGTCCCGTAAACCCATATCCTCCTACCAGGTGCCAGATATCGTGAAGTTGAAGGATACGGCGGTTGGTCCTGTTTTGCGCCGGATAGTCTCCCGGCAGAACCACATTATCGGCATCAATCACCTCGATATCATATCCGTTCGAATTCAACATCGTTAGCAATTCGGTCGCCAGCGTATCCGTCGGGTATTTTTCCAGATCGGCAGTGGTGAGCCGCACTTCGGGTTGGGCAATCAGGTCGTGCACCCCGTCAAATTCAAGAAGTGCCTCTTCGCAGCAATCCAATATCCGATCGTCGTAAAGGTCGCCCAGCGCGACAACTTGCAATGTCAAATCCAGCTCGCCATCGGTCGGCAACGGCGGCGCCTGAACAATATTCCAGAACCCGTCCCACAATGGCCGGGGCAATGCGATACGCGGCTTTCCGGTTTTTACCCATGGCAACGCCTCGGTAATTTCAGCGGCGCGCTGGGCGCTGTCGTTGCTGGCCAAAGTCGCCGCGGCGATGGCGTCGAAGATCGGCACCTGGGCCACCGGATCGACAAACGCAGCTGTCGTCATTAGCGCAGCAATCCCCAGTATAGGTTGCTCCTCGAGCGGCGGCTGGCCTGTCTCGACCCATGTTTCGAATTCATTCTGCATCGCCAGATCCATCGTCATAATCACTCTCCTAAAATCCCCTTTTTTGGAGATAACACTATAAAGATAGAATGATCAAGTTAGAACTGGCGCTTCCTCGTTTATTGACTATAATGGACCCATGTCCGAACCATCTAAAACCAGTTTTCCGAGGCGCACTGCGACAAAAGCGCGCACACGCCAGCGTATCGTCGATGCCGCCCGGCGCCTTTTCGTTACCCACGGCTATGCCGACGCGACAATGGCTGCGATCGCGGAAGCAGCCGATATCCATATAACAACGCTGTTCACGCATTTTTCGTCCAAGCGCAAACTCGCGGCAGAGATCGCGGTCACAGCTGGCACACGGTTTGAAACCGTAGTCAAGACGCAGCGCGAACAGGGTGTACCGGTGCTGACATTTTGGCGGAACCAGGTCGCTCGAATTGCGCATGCTTATGAGCGCGATGGCGACGGACAGATTAATCTCGGGCGAGCCATTGCCGGTGAACCCGATCTCTTACCGGTTTGGTTCGATCATCAGCGCCTGCAGATATCTTTGCTGACGGATTATATTGCTGACGAGCTTGGGATTGACCCCTTGGAGGATCGTCGCGCGCAAATGGTTGCTGCGATGCTGGTCGCGGGTGGCCGTATGGCATTCGACAGCTGGATCGAAAGCGGCCGAGCCGGTGATCTCGTCGCTGAGAACGAGCGGTTGTTAGACGCTGCCGAAGCCGTACTCGCCAACGGCTTGCCGTTGATCAAAACCGATACCGCGGACTCAGTGGACTCGGCTTAACGGCACGTACTGAGGCGTTATCAGAGCGTTTTCTCGCTGAGTTGCCGGATATTCTCGATATGCCGCAGCCGGTTGATTGGGTAATAAGCGAGACAGATAATCGCGAGCACCGTCGCTAGCGCTGTTGTGCCGATATAGATGCTGGCAAGTCTTTGCAGAACGTCACCGCTGACAAGTCCGGGTTGTGCCTTGTCGGGGAAATTAACGAAAGCAAGCAATAGACCCGCTAGCAGAATTCCCATGCCCGAGACCGCCTTGTTGACCATCGTTGATGCGGAAAAGAGCAGCCCCTCGGACCGGTGCCCGGTTTCCAGCTGAATTTGGTCAGTGACGTCCGCAATCATCGACACCGCCAGAATTCCGCCTGCGATGGTTGTCATGATCGTAAACGCGAACTGACCCATTAAAAGGTACAACAACATCGGTTCGCCATTTTCTGGAAACAGATCGGTCAGCCGCAAGACCAATGGCGTTACGTTAGAAACCAGCGCCAAGCTGAACATCATCAACGCAGACAGCTTTTTGCCGAACCGCGCGGACAGAGGCAGGACCACGACGAAAGCGAAGAATATCCCGACGATGCTGGTAGATGCGACCATGGCGATCTGGCTTGCGCTCAGTTCCCAGAAATAGGTTGAGAAGTACATTTGCAGAGCCATGTTAATTCCGGAGGCGATGGCAAAAAACAGGCTGGCGAGAAGGACCGACACATAAGAAGGATGCACCAATATGCCGAGCATTTCCTTCAGCATTTGTGACGTCGATATCGCTACGCGAGGTGGCGGTGCCGGTCGCTTCAGCACTTCTTTTTGCGTGCCAAACGACGATATGAGGACCGATACCATCATGATGGCTGCCGCTACCCAGGCGTAGACCCCATAGCCCCCGGCGTTTAGATGGCCGACCGGTTGCTCTGGCGTCGGCTGGAGAAAATAGCCAAATGTCACGATTGTCATTCCAAGGCCGCCGCATACGCCAAAGAAAAATCGCGCGGCGACGAGCTTTGTGCGTTCATCATAGTCGCTGGTGAACTCGGCCAGCAGAGCCGTAGACGGAATTTCGTAGAGGCTGATAGAAAAGCGCACAAAAATTGCGGTCACTACCAGCCATGCAAATTGCACGGCATCTGAGGCGTCGGGCGGCGACCAGAGCAACAGGTAGAAAATCCCGATAGGCAAAGCCGCTGCATACATGAAAGGGTGCCGCCGCCCCAGACGGGAGCGGAAATTATCTGAATATTGTCCGAGCAAGGGATCGAAAAGCGCATCTGCAATCATCGCGATCATGATCGCCGACCCTACCCAGGCAGCCGGGAGGCCGATGACCTGATTGTAGAATAGCATCAGAAGAGCATTGAAGCCCTGATCCTTGACGCCAAACGCTATCGTACCCGAGCCGTAAAGAAGCCGTGTTTTAAATGACAGCTCCTCTCGGGCCGCCGATCGGGATTGCGACATGCGCCGTTACCTATCGGAAACGAATTTCGAACTGGACACCGAACGTCCGGGGCGGCGTAAGCGAATATGACTGCGCCACCTCCAGAGTAGGCGAGGAAGCGAGAAGATCGCCGGTAGCGCTGTCATAACCCACGCTGTCGAACACATTCTTTACGAATGCGATAACCCGGAAACGGTCGTTACGTTCAGTCCAGATCGCGCGCAGGTCAACCTGATCATAAGACGGCATACGGTTATATTCGCGGTTGAAGATGTTGCTATATGCGGAGCTGCGCCAAACATAATTGCCTGACAAAGATAACGTACCAGGGTCGAAGTCGATGTTATAGACGGCATTTAACGCAACCTTGTGACGCGGAGCGTTGGGTAGTCGCGCGCCGTCAACACTTTGCGGTTGCTGCCCTGCCACAGCAGCGCCCGATGGCTGGGCTTCCGGCTGGATAGCCAATGGATCTTCGCCATCGACAAAACAGCATCCGCTGTCGACGCGCGAATGGCCATAACCGTAATTGAACGCCATTTGCAGAGCATCCGTCGGCTGCCAGGCCAGTTCGGCTTCGACTCCATAGCTTTTCGAACTGTCGAGATTGAAAAACTGGGTAAGCTGTGCGCCTCCCGGCTGTGATACCGTCAATGGCACCTGGAGCCCTTGGTAGTCGTAATAGAAACCGGCCAGATTAACCCGAAGCCTTGCCCCAAGTGTCCGTTTATACCCTATCTCGTAGGCGTTGACATGCTCCGCTCCGGTTTGTGGTAGCGCCGATATACCGCCCGCGTTGAAGCCACCCGATTTATATCCCCGGCTGTAGCGCGCAAATGCCAGTTCATCGTCTGTAGGCTGCCATTGGACAGCGACCGTGCCGGTTACGGCATCCCAACTGTTCGACAAGTCACGACTGGCGATACCTGTCGCCGGGTCAGTCGTAACAGCAGACGCCACGCCCGGCGCTGCGGCTGTAGAAATTTGCGACGCCGTAATGTCGAGCGCCGGTGTCGCCGTACCGTATAGATCGGGAGAGAAACCGCCGCATCCGAAACACAGGATGCGGAAGGATTCGTCACCACTTTTCTTGTCACGGGTATAGCGCAATCCACCTGTCACTTTGAACTCGTCGGAGATTTGATAGTCGACCTGGCCGAACGCAGCCATCGACTTGGTGGTCAGCGTCGAAGCGGCATATACGAAATCGCTGAACGGGTTGGCGGGACCATTGGCCGGCGTTTGAAGTTGCAACTGATCGGGAGCGCGGAAGTGCGTTTCCTGCGTCAACGTCTCCTGATAATAATAAACACCGGCGACCCATTGCAGCGGTCCGTTGGTGTTTGACGTCAGATTGATTTCACCACTACCAAAAGATTTGTCGGTGCCTAGGTCAACTTGTGAGGAAGGAAATACTGTCAACGGCCCACAGCCGGGAATGAAAGCGCAAACCCCTCCACCGGCAGCAAGCGGGAATGTATAGGAAATCACGCTGGTATCATCGAGCTCATAGGTATTTTCTGCACGATATTGCTGATAGCCGCCGAGCAGGCGAACATCGAACGTTGGCAATGTCCATTTTATGTCGCCGGTCGCACCGAAATTGTCACGCATACGTTCGGTCTGGGTCGTGTCGGCACTGAAGTGCCTGATATCGGCTGCGCCGGGCGGCTGGGGATTCGGGTTCAGCGTAACCACTCCCGGGATTAAATAGCCAAAGGCAGCCCCCGGGATAATTGCTCCAAAAGGATAAGGCGCAAAATCATAGCCGCCGATACGGTTGATAGTACGAGGATTAAGATCGGTGCTGCCGGTTGACAGTTTGAGCCAGCCAACCACGTCCGGCCCCAGATCGGCTTCCAGTTGCAACTCAAGATACCGGCGCTCGCCCCGCCCCCCTTCACTGCCCTTGCCAGCATCATTTTTGAAATAGCCGTCATCCTGGTTATAAAACGCGCCCGCCAATCGCGCCCGAAGTCCGTTCGCGACCTCGCCTGATGCTGAAGCTTCCAGACTATAGACGCCGTAATTGCCCACCGTGCCCCGCAGATCTGCTGTCAGTTCTTCGGTCGGTCTCTTGGAGATCGCATTGATGGCACCTCCGATTGAATTCCGTCCGTAAAGCGTACCTTGTGGGCCACGTAACACTTCAATGCGTTCGATAAAGAAATCAGATGCGGCGATCGAGTTGGTCGAGGAATCATATATTCCGTCCGTGTAGGTCGAGACGCCTGGATCACTGCCGTTGGTATTCGTTTGACGGCCGATACCGCGGATAAAAACACGGTCGTTACTGGCCGAATAGCTGAGGCCGGGTGTAAAATTCGCAAAATCCTGAAGGGTGTTTATTCCCGCGATTTGCCGTGCATCAGCCGTATAGGCGGAAATCGGCAACGGCACGTCCTGAAGATTGACACTACGCTTTTCAGCCGTGACGACAATTTCGGCAAGTCCGCTATCGGCTTTCGCGCTAGGTGGCTGATCTGCCGCCGGCACCGAATCCTGAGTTTGTGCCGCAACCGGCGCCCCTACAAATGCAACACTCGCAAGCATCCATGAAATGTTTCGCATACCCATCCTCTCCCGTCGCCAGCGATCTGCTGGTCGATAATTAGAACAGTGATCCCGCTTATACGGGTCTCACATCATTAGTATCCGGAATGCCTTTTCAGCATCTCCTGAATCGGATGTTATAGGAGATTTATAGATTAGTCTATAATCATATAATTATCGGTATAGATAATCAGAAAGATAGCGGAATACAGCCAGATACCCAGCGTCTGATGCATGGTGAAATCACGATGTCCCTGCATACTTGCTGCCGGATTAGTATCACTGACCTCCGGTAAGTCGAGCGAGGTCGGTGCCCCCCGGAGCCGCACATCGTTCTGTCGAAGAGGGTGCCTGTGATTTCAAATTCGAGCTACATAATAATTGTCTTATCGATTTTTCTATGACAATAGAATAAAGTACCTCGACGTGGCTCGCCACGCCGACAACAATTAAGCCACCACGAAGATGGAGGCAGAAATGGGGAGGAAAATAATGGCTCGACAATTGCGCCTGATGGATTGGCCAAAGATATTGCTGGGAAGAAGAAACGGGCCGCCTCCCGCGCGCGAACGGAATTATTCTATGGGAATATGGGGGGCCTTCAAATGAGTTCGTCCTCTACCCTTAAGGAACTTTCTAAACGCGATGTGCCTGACTGGTATAATGATGCCAAGTTTGGAATCTTCATCCATTGGGGAGCTTTCGCTATTCCCGGCTTTGCACCGCGCCTCGGCTCGATTGGCGAAGCTTTTGCCAAAGACTATGATCGGGCGGTTGCGATGGTGCCCTATACTGAGTGGTACTGGAACGCGACCAAGGTGCCGGGAACGCCCTCGGCCGAGTTCCATAAGACGCATTACGGTGACGCCCCTTATACAGATTTCAAACAGCCATTCGAAGAAGGGCTTAAGCAATGGGACCCCTCGGCTTGGGCCGAGGCTTTTCGCGATGCAGGCGCCCGCTATGTCGTGCTTGTGACGAAACATCATGACGGACTTTCGCTTTGGCCGTCCGACATTGCCAATCCGCACGAAGAGAACTGGAGCACAAGCCGTGATATCGTCGGCGAATTGGCGAAAGCCGTACGCGCGGCCGGGATGCGGTTCGGGGTCTATTATTCGGGAGGGATCGACTGGACCTTCAATCGTCGGCCGATGCGCACCCTCGGCGACTTCATTTCGTCAACGCCCGGCGGCGACTATCCAGCCTATGCTATGGCTCAGGTTCGCGAATTGATCGAGAAATACGAACCCTCGGTTCTCTGGAATGACATATCTTGGCCAACCCGTTCCAAATCGCTCTATCAGCTATTTTCCGACTATTATTCTGCCGTGCCGGATGGCGTGGTCAACGACCGCTGGGTTGCGGCGAGCGTTCCACGAGAATTGCTTAAAATTCCGTTGGTCCGGAAATTGATTGATCGCAAAATCAAGGCGTCATTGCGCAAACGCAGTGGCAAGGAATCGGAGGGTATCATCCCGCCGCCAGTGCCGCACAGCGACTTCCGTACGCCCGAATATGCCGCCTTTGCCGAAATCCAGATCAAGAAGTGGGAAGCCACGCGCGGCATGAGCCATTCATTCGGTTTCAACCGCAATGATACGGATGCTGATTATGAAAGCGCCGAAACACTCATTCATGATTTCATCGATGCCGTTTCGCGCAATGGCAATCTTTTGTTAAATGTCGGCCCCCGCGGGACTGATGCCACCATCCCGGACGAACAATTGAAGCGCCTGAAGCAATTTGGCACATGGTTGCGAGCCAATGGTGATGCGATTTATGGAACGCGGCCGTGGACTCGCTCGGATGGAGAGACCGACGACGGCCAAGCCGTCCGCTTCACCGCCTCGCCGGGACGGTTGAACCTGATTTTCAAGGGGCCGATTACGTCCAAACAGTTGCTGGTAAAAAACCTGTCCATTGTCGGCACTGCACGGCGCCTTGCCGACGACAGTCCAGTGACTTTGGAGGCCCAGGGAGCGGATCTGTTGTTGACCTTTGCAAGCTCCGGTTCGGACCCTATCGGCACTGCGGTGTCGATCAGTATAGCCGCAAACGATTAGCAAATAAATTGATCCATCAATCGGAATCAATGAAATCATGGCGCGCCCGAGATGATGAGCATGGGCGCTCCAATCATTGGAAAATCTCAATCGCTCTGACAAATGGATATTCAGAATTTATATTTTGCTGACACCTGCACCTTTTGCAGATTGCCCGCTGTGCCATTTTCCAGTTCACGATTGGCGTACATATATTCTATTCCCAGATCGAGCGGCGGGACGGGCGAATAGATTATATTTGCGAAACCATTCCAGCTTTCATCCGTAACGACCCTGGTCGTGAGTGCCACTGGATTATCAGCTTTAAAATAGCTGCCGGAAATTGTCGATCGGAGATTGTCGGTCCACATATGACGATAAGCAAGAAATCCGGAATAAGTGGCTATCGGATCAAGGCTGCCATCGACGCGCAATGCGGCATCATTGACGATATTAAGGCCGATATAGCGTCCCAGCCCCTGCCCGGCTGTTGCCATGAAACGAATGTCATCGCGCGAACCAATATTCACTTTACCTGACAGGCTTAGGCCATAGCCAATGGCACTGTCGGAAATCAGCCCGAAATCATCCGGCTTCACGCGAAGGACCCGACCGATAGCGGCTGCGGTCAGATGGCCGAAATCGCCGCTATGATTGTAGCGTAAAACGACATCCGGCAAACTGTCGTCACCTGCCACAACGCGGCCACCCGTAGGGCTGGTCACTGTTGTTTCTGGCTGTTCAATTGCTAATTGAAGACCGCCATTTGTGTAACGGACCATTGGTTGACGGTTGAAAACGGTACCGGGTGTCGGTCCGATAAAGTCGAGCGCTTCGGGCAACGCGCCTACATCCTGAAAGGTCGACCAGGCCTGACCGAACAGCCAGTTGTCGAAGGTGATATAGGCCTGCCGCAGACGCGGTGTATAGCTGTTTGAAACACGCTCGTCACCGCCGCTGGTGACCATGAAATCCATCTCGATTTTCGAACCCAGCTTATGTCCGTCACCGACATCGGTGCTGGTTTCAAGAATGAAGCGGCTTTGGCGCGCACTGAAATCAGTATCAAATCCGGAAGATGTTCCGCCAACCGGAATGGCACCGGGAATCAAAAAGTCACGCACGATGCTACCCGTTTCAACCTGACCGCCGCTGGTTCGCTGCGAGATGGCGTCTATTTTTACATAGCCGCCGTAAGTCACACGCGTTTTGCCAACATTAAAGCCATTACCGCCAGAGGATTGTTCGGCCACTTTGGTTTCTACCGCTGACGTTCTTTCAGCGAGGGCCCGCGTCTCCGAGATTGCTTGCCGGGCCTGTTGCGCAACGGCGACATCGCTCGCCGCCGGCGCACCCTCTTTTGCATCCAAGCGTTCAATCAGACCGGCAACCAAAGTTTCCAACCGATCCAGCCGGCCATCGACATCGCTCTTTTGAGCCCATGCAGATGATGAACTCAGCATCGTCGCGGATAGTAATAATCCCTTGATCAGAAATCTTGCAGCCTTGGCCATGCGCCATCCTCCCCTTCGCTTATATTTCAGCAAGAATGACAGGCGAACTGGCAAAGGGAAATTAGCCAATGGTCTATACGACCAATGTCGCATTCAAATCCTATGTACCTTTCGGATAGATGGAGCTCAATATTATAGGAAATGGGGAGATGATCATGTCGGATAGCTTGGATATAAAAGCCAAGGCAGATAGCAAGACTATCATTTCCTCACCGCAGGAAGGTGCTCCAACGCATTGCACATCCGAGGATTATAACCGCTTATATGCAGAAAGCATATCCGATCCCGATGCATTCTGGGCGAAGCAAGCGGAGCGGCTGGACTGGATTGCCAAGCCTTCCAGGATATCCAATTGGTCCTTCGATCCTGTCGATATTAAATGGTATGAAGATGGCACCCTGAACATCTGCCATAATGCCGTCGATCGCCATGTCGAAGCTGGCAAGGGAGATGTGACGGCGCTGATTTTTGAGCCCGATGATCCGCAGTCGGACGGGCGCGCACTGACCTATGCCGAGCTTCTGGCTGAGGTCATCAAAATGGCCGGGGCTCTCAAAAAAATGGGCGTCAAAAAAGGTGACCGGGTCACAATTTATATGCCAATGATTGTAGAAGGCGCGGTTGCCATGTTGGCATGTTCCAGGATTGGCGCAGTCCACTCAGTGGTGTTTGGCGGCTTCTCTCCGGAAGCGCTGGCGGGGCGGATCGAGGATTGCGAAAGCCGTTTTGTGATTACGGCAGATGCAGGCCTGCGCGGAGGAAAGACCGTGCCCCTCAAGGCCAATGTTGATGCCGCGCTGGACCATGACGGGGTGGAGGTGGATGCGGTGCTGGTCGTGCGCCATGCTGGCGTCGATGTAGCGATGAGCGAATGCCGCGATCACTGGTATCACGAGATCGGCACAGATGTAGAAGCTGACTGTCCTTGCGAACCGATGAATGCCGAGGATCCGTTATTCATACTCTACACATCAGGATCAACGGGCACCCCGAAAGGTGTATTACACACTGTCGGTGGCTATGCCGTCTGGGTGGCGACCACCTTTCATTATGTGTTTGATTATAGACCGGGCGAAATATTCTGGTGCAGCGCCGACATCGGCTGGGTCACCGGGCATAGTTACATCGTCTATGGTCCGCTCATAAACGGGGCTACGGAAGTCATGTTCGAGGGCATTCCCAATCATCCTGACTTTGGCCGTTTCTGGGAAATAGTCGCCAAATATAAGGTCAATATTTTCTACACCGCACCTACCGCGATCCGTGCGCTGATGCGTGAAGGCGATGCGCCGGTGAAGGCGCACGACCGCTCGTCCATTCGCTTGCTCGGTACCGTTGGT
This sequence comes from Parasphingorhabdus sp. NYA22, assembly GCF_976973735.1. NCBI lineage: Bacteria > Pseudomonadati > Pseudomonadota > Alphaproteobacteria > Sphingomonadales > Sphingorhabdaceae > Parasphingorhabdus > Parasphingorhabdus sp. NYA22. The sequence continues at coordinate 2,736,930 of NZ_OZ333477.1, forward strand.
GAACCGATCAACCCCGAAGCGTGGCGCTGGTATTATGATGTAGTTGGCGAAGGAAACTCGCCCATTGTCGACACATGGTGGCAGACCGAAACCGGCGGCATCATGATCACCACTCTGCCCGGCGCACATGCTATGAAACCCGGCAGTGCAGGCAAGCCATTTTTTGGCATTAAACCGCAGCTGGTCGATAACGAGGGCGCTGTGCTAGAGGGTGCGACCAGTGGAAATCTGTGCATCATTGCCAGCTGGCCGGGGCAAGCACGATCCGTCTATGGCGATCACGAACGCTTCATCCAGACATATTTTTCGACCTATAAGGGCAAATATTTCACGGGTGACGGCTGCCGGCGCGACAAGGATGATTATTACTGGATCACCGGCCGCGTTGATGATGTGATCAATGTCTCCGGCCATCGCATGGGCACGGCGGAAGTGGAATCGGCGCTGGTCTCTCATCCCAAAGTCGCAGAAGCGGCGGTGGTCGGCTATCCGCACGACATAAAGGGACAGGGCATATATTGCTATGTCACCCTGAACGCCGGAGTGGAATCATCGGACGAATTGACAGCCGAACTGCGTGGCCATGTCCGCATCGAGATTGGCCCCATCGCCACGCCCGATCATCTCCACCTCACGCCGACCCTCCCCAAGACCCGTTCCGGAAAAATCATGCGGCGGATACTGCGGAAGATTGCCGAGAATGACTATGCTGCGCTCGGTGATACTTCCACTCTTGCAGATCCCGACGTTGTTGATAGTCTGATCGAAGGAAGGTTAAACAGGTAAGCCATGGCCCGCATCATCATCGCTGATGACCACCCGCTGTTCAGGGGTGCATTATGTCAGGCGGTGCAGAAAGTCTGGCCGAAAGCGGATATCGTGGAAGCCGAGACTGTGGCGCAGGCCAATATAGCGGCGGCGGCTGGCCCGGCCGATCTTCTACTCCTTGATCTGCATATGAAGGACAGTGACGGGCTGACGGCGCTGCTGGATTTCCGTCACGAATTTCCCGCCTTACCTGTGGTAGTGGTTTCTGCCAGTGAAGAAGGTCGGGTGGTGCGGGCGTGTCAAAGTCTGGGCGCCTCGGGTTTCATTCCCAAATCGGTCGATCTGGATGTCATGCGCGGGGCTCTGTCCCGAATTCGTGATGGCGATATATGGTTTGATACTGATGTCACAGAAAGCGAAGATGATACGGCATTATTCGATAAGTTGGCTAGCCTGACACCGGCGCAACGGCGGATATTGAATCTGGTCAGCCAGGGGATGCTCAACAAACAGATTGCCTATCAAATGGAGATTAGCGAAGCGACGGTCAAAGCCCATATCACGGCAATTTTCCGCAAGCTGGATGTCATCAGCCGTACGCAAGCGGTTCTGGTGGCGAAACAATTGGATGTTAACCTGCCAGAAGTTAAACCGGCCTGAGATCAGCTTTTTCGGAAAGTCTGGCTCACCAGCGCACGAAGCGCCGCGGGCGGCACCGGCTTGAGCAAGCGCTCGACTGTCGATCGCACCGCAGCATCTTTTGTCCGGCCGGAATCCTCTGCGGTTACCAATATACCGGCCGGGCGCTGGCCCCAATTTTCACAGAGCTTTTCAAAAAGTTGGTCACCGGTCCAGCCATCGTCCAGTTGATAGTCAAAAATCACCAGTTCAGGCGGCTTTGAAAAAGCGTCAAAGGCCTGCTCTGGCGACAAAGCTGTCCGTATGTCACACCCCCAGCCCTCCAACAGGGCGGAAAGACTGTCCAGAGCACTTTGATCGTTATCGACGTAGAGGACCGTTTTACCAATCAGATCGGAAGCGCGTGTTTGTCGTGCTTTGGGTACCTCTCTGTCAGCTATTTTTGCTTTTCCACGTCTCAGGGAGAGAGAGAAGCTGCTCCCCTCCCCAAGTGTCGATGCCACAGCAATCTCCGTTTCGAGCAAGCGTGCAATCCGCTGGGATATGGACAAACCCAACCCGGCACCTTCCCTATCGGCCTGCGTGCCGACTTGCTGAAACTCTTCAAAAATGCGTTGATGGTGCTTAGGATCAATGCCTGGCCCGGTATCGTCGATCCGGATTTTCGCTTTACCGGCCTTGATTTCCACTCCGAGTGAAACCGATCCCGCTTCGGTATATCGAACGGCATTGGAAATTAGATTCTGGAGAATGCTGAGAAGGAGATTACGGTCCGTTTTAACCCAGACATCCGATTCTTGTACATTCAGAACCAGCCCCTTTTTCTTTGCGGCACGGTTAAATTCCGAACGCAGATCATCGAATATCGGTGCTAACGGGAATGTAGTAATCTCGGGTTGCAAACCGCCGCCATCCAGCTTGGATATGTCGAGCAATGCGCGCAACAGGCGATCCGCCATTTCAATAGAACGGTCAATATCGTTCGCCAGTTTTCTCGCCTTGGGTTGCTCGGCCCCAATTTCTTCATGAAGCGCCGAAGTGAATAGCCTCGCGGCGTTCAGTGGCTGTACAAGGTCATGGCTGGCTGCTGCCAGAAAACGGGTTTTCGAGCGGGTTGCCTTTTCCAGCGCGATATTGACTTCGGTGAGTTGTCGAGTGCGTTCTGCAACCTTTGCCTCCAATGCCTGCCCTGACCGCCTGTCTGCGGTGATATCTGTATAGCTGGTCACATAGCCGCCGGTCGCGGTCGGATTGCCCAATATCCGCAATATTCGGCCGTCAGCCTGCTCGCGCTCTTGACCATGTTTACGACCAGCTCGCATATGATTGAGCCGTTTCGAAACTTCCGCTTCTATTTGATTATCATTCAAACCGTTGCGGCGCAAATTATTGCCTATCAAATCAGCTATCGGGCGCCCGACCACTATCAGGTCATCGCCCACGCCAAACATCTCGACATAGCGGCTATTCCAGGCAACAAGTTGCATTTCATTGTCGACAACAGCAACGCCCTGATCAATATTCTCGATCGCTGTTTGCAGCAATTCCCCGCTAAATTGCAGACGCTGTGAAGTTTCGTCAAACATGGCGACAACCTGTTCCAACGGTATCGGGTCGCCCTCCATGGTAGAACCAATAATCGCCCTGGCCGACGATGCACCAAGCACGCCGGAAAGCTGTCGCTCGACCATTTCGATCAAGGCGTCGTCGGCAACGTCCAGATCGCTGTAGGCGCGGCCATCAAGCTGCGCGCCCAGCTGCTTCATCGCTGCACGACTGCGCTCATCCCCGACAAATTGCCGCAACAGCAGACGATAATCCGCCACGCGCATTTTTTCCAGCGTACGGCTACCACCAACTGTGCGGTATTCCATGCCGACAAAGGCGGCCGACTGCGCTTTATCGATGATATTTGTCTGTGTGTTCAGGGAGAATATAAGATACCCGGCAATATTGAGGGAAAGACTGATGATCACCGCTGACACCAGCATATCATCCGCAATCTGGAAAACCGGATTTGTGTCAAGATAGGTTGGTATTATCAATAATATTAACCAGGCGCCGAAGCCCAATGAAAGCCCCGCATTGACCCCCTTACGATTGCCCGTCTTCCAAAACAGTCCGCCGATGAGTGCCGGAGCGAATTGCGAAACGGCTGCAAAAGAAATTATTCCCACACCTGCCAGTGTGGTGGCGCTATTGATTGTCCGGTAATAAAGATAAGCGAGGAAAAGCAGACCGATGATCGTCAGACGTCTGATCCATAGCAGCGACTGGCTCAATATGGCGTGATTGGTCCTGCGACGATAGAAAAGCGGAATGATCAGGTCGTTGGTAATCATACCGGACAGCGCCACGGTTGTAACAATCACCATGCCGGTGGCCGCCGAAAAACCGCCAATGAATACCAGTATCGCTAGCCAATCCGCACCGGTGCTCAGCGGAAAGGCAAGCATCAGCATATCGGGATTTGCCTGGCCCGCCGGCATCATCGATGTACCGATCATCGTTATCGGAAATACGACCAGGGCAATGGCGACAAGATAAGCAGGAAAAACGAAGCGCATCAGCCTGTCCGGGCGATCTTTCTGTGCCTCGACAATGGTCATATGAAATTGCCGCGGCAAACATAAGGCCGCACATGCGGATATTAGGGTCAATGTTGCAAAGCGGGCATCAAACTGCTCCACTTTGAAAATCTCGCCAAAGCTGCGCGCACCCTCAATTTGTGTAGCATCTGTTCCCGCAAGCATAAGAACCGCGAACAACGTGACTGCCAGCAAAGCGAACATTTTTACCACGGCTTCGACAGCAATGGTCAGCACCAGTCCCCTGTTATGTTGGGTAAGATCGACCTGCCGGGCGCCGAACAATATGGCGAACATCGCCATTACAGCGGCCACTCCCAACACGACATCTTCGGAGTTGATCACGCCACCAATATCGGGCGATAGCGCCGACAACGTCTGACCGACGGATTTTAATTGCAGAGCCACATAAGGCAGGATTCCGATAGTGGCGATGATGGTGACCAGAGCGGCCACCGAACCGCTTTTGCCATATCGGGTCGACAGAAAATCCGCGATCGAGGTGCTGTGTTGCGCTTTGCCCAGCTGCAAGGTGCGTGAAACCAGACCATAGCCGATGGTGAATAATAATATCGGCCCGAGATAGATTGGCAGAAAATGCCAGCCATTCGACACTGCCGTTCCGACCGCGCTGTAAAACGTCCAACTGGTGCAATAAACACCGAGAGAAAGCCCATAAACGCAGGACTGAGCGCGCGGCCCTAAAGGAAAGCGCCCGCTGTCCCCCTTTAGCGCAAGCCAAAAGAGACCGGCAGCATAGAGCACCGAAGCGGCCAGCGCGATCCACAAGATCATTTTCTTCTCCTGTTTCTCTTTAAGCAAAAAAAAAGGGCAACGCCAAGCGCCGCCCTTTTTTCTTAGGATTGGAAGAGTCTAATGCACCGCCGCATCTCCAGCTCCGCGTGGTACGCGGATCGAATCGATCATCTTGAGTACCTCCACCGGCGGCGAGGCGGTCATTCTGGATACTGCAATTGCGATAGCGAAATTGATGACCATGCCAACCACACCAATCCCCTCGGGAGAGATACCGAACAGCCAGTTCGCTGCTACATTGGCCTCCGGCGCGACCAGCTTGAAATAGGCAATGTAGCTGAAGGTAAATACCAGTCCGCTTACCATGCCTGCAATCGCGCCTTCCTTGTTCATGGATTTCCAGAAGATACCCATGAAAATGGCCGGGAATAGCGATGCCGCCGCAAGACCGAAGGCAAAGGCCACAACCTGCGCCACCCATCCCGGAGGATAGATGCCGAGGTAACCCGCCACCACGATCGCCGCTGTTGCCGCAAGACGTGCCGCCATCAACTCCCCTTTTTCTGTAATTTGCGGACGGAAGGTCTGTTTCAGCAAGTCATGACTGATCGACGATGAAATCACCAGCAGCAAGCCCGCCGCCGTCGATAGCGCTGCCGCCAAGCCACCAGCGGCCACCAAAGCTATCACCCAACCGGGAAGATTTGCAATTTCCGGATTGGCGAGCACCATGATGTCTTTATCAACATAGACCTCATTCTCGCTTTCGACATTGATTGTATTGGCAATCAATCGTTCTCCGCTTTTGCCGGTTTGACCGGTAAACTCGGGGCTGCCGGCAAAGGCGTCACCCGCGCGGTATTCCATCTTGCCATCGCCATTTTTATCGGTCCAGGCGATCAGGTCATTGGCTTCCCAGTTCTTGAACCATTCCGGCGCTTCTGCATATTCGGTCTGGTCAACCGTTTCGATGAAGTTGATCCGCGCAAACGCGCCAATCGCAGGGGCCGTGGTATAAAGCAGCGCAATGAAGATCAGTGCCCAACCCGCCGACTTACGAGCATCTGATGCCTTGGGCACGGTGAAGAACCTCACGATCACATGCGGCAATCCGGCCGTACCGACCATCAACGCAGCCGTGATACAGAATACGTCGATCATCGATTTTGAGCCGTCAGTATAGGCGCCAAAGCCCATGTCCTGAAGCACCAGATCCAGTTTCTGCAGTACGTATAACCCCGAGCCGTCGTTGACCGTCGATCCCAGCCCCAATTGAGGTATCGGATTACCGGTCACCAGAAAGCTGATGAAAAACGCCGGCACCATATAAGCAAAGATCAGCACGCAATATTGTGCGACTTGCGTATAGGTGACACCTTTCATCCCGCCGAGCACGGCATAAAAGAACACAATACCCATGCCTATAATCACGCCGAGCGTAATCGGTACGTCGAGGAAGCGGGAGAAAACAATACCCACGCCACGCATTTGTCCGGCAATATAAGTGAAGCTGATAAAGATCAGACAGATCACCGCAACCACACGCGCAGTTTTTGAATAATAGCGCGTGCCGATAAAATCGGGCACCGTAAATTGTCCAAATTTGCGCAGATAGGGCGCCAGCAATAATGCCAGCACCACATAGCCGCCTGTCCAGCCCATCAGGTAGACCGAGCCATCATAGCCGGAAAAGGCGATGATACCCGCCATCGAGATAAAGCTGGCCGCCGACATCCAGTCAGCCGCCGTTGCCATACCATTGACGATCGGGTGCACCCCGCCGCCGGCAATATAGAATTCCTTGGTCGATCCGGCCCGCGTCCATATCGCAATGCCGATATAGAGGGAGAAGGAGAGACCGACGAAAAGATAGATTAATGTTTGTGTATCCATGTCAACCTCCCTCAATCATCAAGATCATATTTGCGTTCGATCTTCTTCATTTTCCAAGTGTAGTAGAAAATGAGAAGGACGAAGACGTAGATGGAACCCTGTTGGGCAAACCAGAAGCCCAGAGGATATCCGCCCAGCGAAAACTGATCGAGGAAATCACGGAACAGGATGCCTGCGCCAAATGACACGACGAACCATACCGTCATTAATGTGCAAAGCAGCCTGATATTTTCCGACCAATAGGCCTTTTCATTTGCATTGGCTTCGCCGTCCGATTCCGGATTACCCTTCGGCTCCGGAATGGATATGTCTTTGTCCGTCATGCTTATCCTCCCCTATTCTTTTTCACGTCATGGCCGGTTTCTGACCATTCTCCTGCAAGGCTAAAGAGGATGGAGAAATTTGATAGAGAGACTTTCGTCTAATAGGCGCGCGAAGAAAGCCTAGCCCTTCATAAGAACGTCTTTAAGCAACAGATTTTCGACTTTGCGGCGCGCGCATTGGGCCAGAAACAATTCACCGCAAGCAATCGCATCGGTCAGACCATCATGCGCGCGATATGCAGGGAGGCCATATTGTGAGCGTAATTTGCCGAGACGCAGACCATCTGCCGTCCGCTGCTTTGGGAACCATCGTTCCTCAAGTTGCATGGTACAAATAAACCGCCCGACAAAGGGAACGCCAAAACTCCGCAAACAGACGGTGTTCAGAAATGACTGTTCAATCGCCGCCGCGTGCGCAACAATCGCAGACCCCTTCAGCTCATCCAGCAGCAAGGCCAGAACTGCTGGCTCCAGTTGCCCGTCTGCTGCCGCATCATCGGTAATGCGGTGAATGACTACAGATGATTCCTGTAGTCGGTTATCTGCCCGAATGCGGAGTTTCTGTGCCGTTTCCAGTTTTACCGCCCGGTCAATGATGCGCACCCAGCCGGCCTCCAGCAACTGAGCGTCTTTCTCCAGCCCGTCACTTTCAAAATCAAGCGCGACCAGGGGCGTGTCATCAAGCGACACTTGCTCTGGCAACAAGACATCATAATAAGCTTCCAGCGGTGTGGATATGGCAGCCTTTTTTGCGCGCTCCCAATCCTGCGCAAAGCGCCTTTTATGGAACCAGTTCTGCCAATCCAGTTTCACTGGATCCCGCCGGCATATTTGCGGCTGATAATGTCCATATGATTACGGATTATGCGGAAAGCATCTTTCAGATGCTCCCGCTCGAACCGGGACAGTGACTTGGGTGGAAGGTTATTGGTGGGGCCCTCTCCGCGTTTGACCTGATCGGACTGATGACGGAAGCGGACGCTGCGGATAAATTCGAAGCAGTCAATGAGGTCGGAGGCCGCCTCCTCACTCAGACATTTCCGTTCGACTGCCATTTTCAGACGTTCTTTGCTGTTCACCTCTGCCAGTCCAAGCGCGAGCGCATAGACGCGGGCGATGTCGACCACAGGCGTTATCGCCTGATGCTTCAGGTCAAGCACCTCCCCTTCCTTTTCATCATGTTGCAGAAGGAAATTACGGAAGAATCCCAACGGAACCTTTGTGCTCGAAGCTGCCCGGGCGATGAAAGACAGAAAAATTCTGTTGGCGCTGCTCCATTCAAAAATCCGGGTACGGAGGGCATCGACGAGATCCTCGTCACCAGCGACGCATCGCATGTCGAAGAAAATCGTCGTGTTCAGGACATTTTCGGGATCAGGTTTGTCGATCCAGTCCCGATAGCGCGCTTTCCAGACGGCCAGCGGTTGCCGCCATTTCTCGTTGGTCGCCATAATATCGCCAGGGCAATAGACATAGCCCGCGCTGTTCAGTCCATCGCATAATAATGTGGCGAGCTGTTCGAAATAGGTCGCGTGCTTGGCGGGGTCATAGCTGTCATCAAGAATGAAACCATTGTCCTGATCTGATCCGCCAGCCTGTTCCTGCCGGGCGAGCGATCCGAAGACAACGAGAGCGTAGGGAACCGGAGGCGGCCCCAATTGTTCTTGCGCCAATTTGAGCAACTGGCGATGGGTAGTCTCTCCGATATTGGAAACAAAGCGCGCGGTATGATCAGCATCGACCCCGGACTCGATCATATTGGTCAGGACCGCACCCACGCGCTGCGCCGCTATGGCGACCGTCGCCGCATCGGGGGCTGCCTTGATCTCCGCCACCACCTGCAGGGCATTCATACCGAATCGATTGAGCAAGTCGCTGGCACTGATCACACCGACAATCCGGTTGGCGTCGTCAACGATCGGGAAATGGTGGATATTCTTCTGGGACATAACCAGCATCGCGGACAGCAAATCATCGTCCAGAGACATGGTTATCGGATCCGGAGTCATCACACTGGAAACCGTCCCATCCGGAGAAACCTCCTCACCCAATACCCGGCGGCGCAGATCCTTGTCGGTCAATATACCCGTCAGCCTGCCCTGATCGGTAATGGGCAAAGTCGAAACATCAGCCTGGGTCATCAGCTTAGCCGCATCACGGATCGTGTCGTCAGGACGGGCAGTCACCACTTGTTTGCGGCGCAGCAGGGTTTTCAGTTTCACCGCGATCATCGCCGCATCGCCGTAACCATTTTCAGATTGGCGCAGACCTTCCACCGCCCGGCGCAGCCGTTCAGCTTCATCTTTGGCAAAGAAACACTTCAATGCCGCATGCTGTTCCAGCAACTTGAGAAAATCTGTTTTGGGAAGTTGATAGATCAGGCAATCTTCCAGCGCGATCACCTTGTTGCGGGTGACTTCATGATGCAGAAGCGATGGATAACCGAAGACACCGCCTTCGCCCAACCGGTGATTAAGTTCGGTGCCACCCAATCGCAGTTCAACCGCGCCGGACCGCACGATACTCAATGCCAGATTTTCTATGCCTGCCTCGATAATCACGGTTCCGCGCGGGAAATAGCGAATTTCGATTTTGCGGGCGAGCGAAGCGATTATATCCGCCGACAGACCATCAAAGGGCGCATGTCGTTCTAGAAAAGAAATGACCTCATCAATTTCCACGGAAACCTCCTTGCGCGACATTGCATAGCAGAGAGAAGCCATCGGCTAAAGCTATGACCAACATCAACAAACCAGCACCATATTCGCGTTTGCGCCCTAACCAGACATTGAGTTGTTCCGACGAATAGCCGCAAAGGGCGCAGACATTTCCTTTCAATTTCGCGAACTCGTCCGCTTGGAGGCGATGACTGCGATTGACCGAACGAGAGTAAATCGGCGCGATAATAGAAAAAATATGAATAATTGGTGCGCCCGACAGGATTCGAACCTGTGGCCCCCAGATTAGGAATCTGATGCTCTATCCGACTGAGCTACGGGCGCGTAGTAGGACGGGTTTAGCCCCATCGGCGGGCGCATGCCACAGTCAATTTTTCGATTCGGGCGGTAAAACCGGTAAAGGCAGAGGAAGCGCTGCGATGCCCTCTTCCGCCAAATCTGCGACTTCTTCTTTTGATGCCGTGCCATGAATCGGCTTTTCGTCCGCATCGCCATAGTGGATGTCGCGCGCCCGATCAGCAAATTTATCGCCAACCCATTCGGAATTGGCCAGCATCTTTTCTTGTGCCTTGACCAATTTACCGATCATTTCCTGATATTCCGCCGGCACGGCCACCTTGTTGATGACCGGCTTTGCCACAGTCGGGGGTTCGGGCCGATCGTCCACTGTTCTGGATACGACGGGTTGCTGATTGCCTTTTCTCCCCAGGTTCGGGGCCATAACGGCCTTGGCAATATTGGCGCTGCCGCAAACCGGGCAGTCCAGCAATCCACGATGCTGTTGATCTGCATAGTCATTTGACGATCCAAACCAGCCCTCGAATCGATGCTCGCCATCGGTGCAGATCAAGTCAAAAATTATCACGAGGTTTTTACCGGCATTTCAAAGCTCTTGCGATTGGCGACAGCAGGAACGCGCGAACGCACCTCTTGTACCTTTGCCATATCCAGATCGCAAAAGCCCAGTCCTGCCCCGTCTCCCATGTCGAGCAAGATTTCGCCCCAGGGATCGACTACCATCGAGTGGCCATAAGTAGCACGGCCGTCTTCATGTCTGCCATATTGCGCCGCCGCGACAACAAAGGCACCAGCCTCGATTGCGCGAGCCCGTAGCAATATCTCCCAATGGACCTTTCCGGTGGGAACGGTAAATGCCGCCGGAACCGACAATATGTCGGCGCCAGCATTGGTCAGGGCTTCGTAAAGCGCTGGAAAACGAAGATCATAGCAAATTGACAAGCCGAGCGTTGCTTCAGGGACCGGCGCCACCACTGCATTATGGCCGCCTGCATAGGCTGAGGATTCCCGCTGCGATTCATCGGGCCCCAGATCGACGTCAAACAGATGAATCTTATCGTAGCGCGCGGTAATGTCACCCTGAGGGTTGATCAGATAGGACCGGTTTTTCCATTTTGCGCCAGGATCTCCGAGATCCCTGATTGCCAGAGAGCCAAGCTGAACCCATATCCCGGCCTTTTCCGCTTCAGACCGGACTGCCGACAGAACGACATCATCCGGTTCACTGCGGATCGCTGTTGCCGCCCGTGAACGGTCCCGATCGAGCAGCCCGCTCATCTCGGGGGTGAAAATCATTGTCGCCCCGCCCGCGGCAGCTTCAGCTATGAGCGAACAGAGCTGGTTGGCATTTTCCTCCGGAACAATGCCGCTGCTCATTTGGGCCAGCGCGATTTTCAAATCGAATCAGCCCGCCAGAAGCGCGTCGAGTTCGCCCGACCGGTCCAGGGCAGCGAGATCATCCGAACCGCCGATATGGCGGTCATCAATGAATATCTGCGGTACCGTCATTCTTCCCCCGGAGCGCTGGATCATCTCCTCGCGTTTCTTACCGCCCATGGAAATGTCCGTTTCCTCGAAACTGACATTTTTGCCTTCTAGCAAAGCTTTTGCCCGGAAGCAGAAGCCACAGGTAAATTTTGTGTATATTTCAACTTTCGACATATTTCACTCTTTCAGCCATCACCATTCAAATGGGCGGTTAGCAGCAGATTTTCAAGCAATCGCTATCACTTCAAGACACTAGCCATTTTCGATGTCGCTTATAACCCGTGCCCAGCAGAAAACGAGCACTTGTTCGGCCCCCGCTTTTTTAAGAAGGTGCGCGCAGGCATTGCTGGTCGAGCCGCTTGTGTAGACATCGTCGACCAACAAAACCAATCTCCCGGCGAGACGCGATCGGGCACCAGCACGAAGTGCGAACGCTGAAGCAACAGTTTTCCGTCGCTGCTTTCCGGACATTCCTCGCAACGGCGGGGTTACCTTGCTACGGATAATCGCGCGATAATCCATTTTGATGCCAGTTCTTTGGGCCAGCTCTCTGCCAATTAGAACCGACTGATTGAAGCCACGGCTCCAAAGCCGCCATCGATGAAGCGGCACCGCCACGATGATCGTTTTGTCTGCACATTCCGGAACGAATTTTTGCAAATGTTCAGCGATTAATCTGGCGAGCCCCAAACGAGTGCCATATTTCAGACGCATCGCGATCAACGAACTCTGATCATCATAGCGCACCACTGCCCTCACCCCATCGTGGATTGACCGCTCTGCAAGACATTTGGCACAAAGACTATCGGTCGGACGATCAAAGGCAAAGGGCAAGCCGCAGCCAGCACACCAGGGCTTTGCCAGAAAATCCAGCTGCTGCCAGCAAGACAGGCAAAAGCGATTGTCCATCTCTACTGTAACGCCACATATGGGACATCTCGGCGGCAAAGCAAAATCGGTCAGGGGCTTGAAGATAGCTGGCAAGGTCATTTGATCTTTTTGTCCAGCGCCCCTAAAGCCACAAGACCTTATGACCGATACAGTCAATGTTCCCGAAGTTTTCGACCGCAAAAGACGACGGCTTGTCCGTGACCGAGCCTATGGGCGCGCCAATGGTGAGGATTTCCTCTCTCAGATCATGGTCGAGGAGATCCTGGAACGACTGGATGTCGTGAAACGCACATTTCGACGGGCGCTGATACTCGGTTTACCGGCACACAGGCTCCGTAGCGAGCTTGAAACTCGCGGTATGACCGTCGTTATCGCTGATTCCGGCCCTCGAATGGTTCAGGCCCTCGGCGGTGTGTTATGTGATGATGACCGGCTGCCGTTCGCCGATCACAGCTTCGATCTGATAATCAATATAGGCTCGCTCGACACCATCAACGACCTGCCGGGCGCACTGGTTTTATGTCGCAGGATATTGATTCCCGACGGATTGCTGCTGGCCGCTCTGGTCAGCGCTGAAAGCTTCCCGTCGCTCAAATCAGTCATCATGGAAGCCGAGGGAGACCGTGTTTCTGCGCATATTCATCCGCAGATCGATGTGCGGACGGCTGGCGATCTTATGACACGCGCTGGCTTGACGTTGCCAGTGGCTGACAGCGACAACTTGAATCTAAGATATTCAAGCCTCCAGCGGTTGATTTCAGACATCAGAGACGTGGGGGGTAGCAATATCATGACCGGCGGCCTCTCCTCGATAAAGCGGGATATCTATCGTATCATTCAAATGCTATTCGACGCTCGAGCAAGGGCCGACGGCAAATTTCGGGAAAGCGTCACCATTACCTATCTTTGCGCGTGGGCTCCTCATCCCGACCAGCCGAAACCTGCGCGCCGGGGGAGTGGACAGATATCCCTCGCTACGACGCTGTCGGCCAATGGTGAGGACGAACCGCGTAATTAGACGGGCTCACTATAGGCTACACGACAGCTTTTGAACCAAAGGGCCGTCGGCCGGTGGCATCGGAAGTTCTTGAAGTGCATCGACCGGCAACCACTGGAGGTCCAGTGAATCCGTGCTGATAACAGGACCTCTCCATTTGCGACATATATAAAGGAGCAGGACCAGATGCTTGCTCCCGATTGCTTCGCTGGCAAAAGCAACTGGCTCGATATCCGCCTCGTCAACATCAATTTCCAACTCTTCATTTAATTCGCGAACCAATGCTGCTTCCGGCGTCTCCCCTGCCTCAACCTTTCCTCCAGGGAACTCCCAGAGGCCAGCCATAGGCTTGCCTTCAGGCCGCTTTTGCACCAGAATTCTGCCATTCTGATCGACTAGAGCAGCAGCGACGACAAACAGATATGTCGGATTTTTTTCCATGTTTTTGCGCGATGTAAGGATTTTATTAATCCCTTTCTGTGAAACAAGTCATGTTCACGACTTAGCAGAACTTTATCCGCGTTGAGAGAGACATGATTGATCTTTTGAAAAAATTATATCTCTCTGACAAGGGCGCAACGGCTGTTGAATATGGTTTGATACTGGCTCTCATTGCACTCACAGTGCTTGTGGCGATTGCCGGTGTGGCCAATAAAACTGTCGGCATGTGGGATGACGTTTCCAATCAGGTTACCGAAGTTTCATAAATAGCGCTATCACAGTTAAATGTTTTGGTAAGGTTTCTAGTCTAGGTTATTGAACATTGGATGTAAATTGGATCCAATTGGGTAAGTGAAGTTTGTCAAATCTAGGAGACCAGACATGAAATTCGTACGTAAAATGTTCAAGAATGAAGAAGGCGCAACGGCTATTGAATACGGCCTTATTGCTGCTCTGATCGCTGTTGCAGCTATCGTTGCAATGGGTCAGCTGGGTAACACCCTCAGCAACACCTTCTCTGAAGTAGACAATTCAATGGCTGGCTAATCTTCGGATTATGCAAGTTAAGAGGACGGCAGCCTTACGGCTGCCGTCTTTTTTTGTGCCTGAATGAATCAATAAGTGATGATTTTCACTTTTTGACCGGCCCGTAGCCCGTCATTAGCGCTCAACCGGTTCAGCACCAGAAACCGGTCCTGCTGATAGTTGCTGTAGGCCATGCGCGACGAAAGACTGGAAATCGTATCTCCGCTCTTCACCGTTACGACATCGACTTTACGAGATTTGATCGCGGCTGCTTCTGTTGCCGAAAGCCTGCTAATGCTCTGATACATAGGCGAGAAAACATTGGCGCTCCCTGCCGGGGCTATTGTAGCGAAATGAAACGCGTTACTTTTTGAAAATTCATAAGCGAAAACAGTCACATCAACAGGACCATTGCTACTGTCTACCCGTGCTATCGCGTAAGATGCAGGCAGCCCGTTGACCGTTGTTCTTTCGATATTGCCATAGGATATGGTTTTGCCTTCACCCGCCAGCCCCTTGAAGGCGGCATCGATATATGTTGCCATATTCCCGTTATAAGCGCCGGTGGTAAACTGCCCCTGCGCGCCAGAGCCCGTGATAGACACGGCACGCGCGCCATTTTGCATCGAGAAACCGTTAGGGACGGTGAACTTCAGCTTCAGATCACGATGCAGAAAGCTGTTGCCCTCGATCACCCCCTGTTTGGGATCATCGCCGTACAGGATACCGTCCAGATTTTGCAGGAACTGATCGCGATTGCGGACGCCGCCGGTTCTGGTCAGCTTGCTCGCATTGGTTGCTGCCCGCGACACCCTGCGCGCAGGGTCGGGGTGTGTGCTGGCCCATTCGGGTGCGCTACGGGCGTCGCGGCCCGCCGCCCGTACATCAATCGCAGATTGCGCCGCGAGCGAATATAGCATGGATGAAAGCGCCTGGGGATCATATCCCGCCGAAGCCAGATAACGAATACCCAGATCGTCGGCTTCATATTCCTGTTTGCGAGAATATTTCAGCGTCAGCAACTGGCTCCCGGTTCCAAAAATTTCCTGACCAATCCGTCCAAGAGAAGAATCCCCCAACAAAACCTGAGAGCCGATTTGGCCCAAGATCCCCAAAATGCTATTGCGCGTAGCCGCCTTCTGGCGCTTTTCACTATGCCGCGCGGCAACATGGCCAACTTCATGACCGAGAACACCAGCCATCTCCGCTTCATCGTTCATCAACGCCATCAACTGGCGGGTGAGATAAACATATCCCCCCGGAATAGCGAAAGCGTTATTCACGGGACTGTTCAGCAAAGTCACGGTAAAGTCACTGCGGGCGTTGCCAAGGCCTGATTGTACGGCAATATTCTGCCCCACACCGACGACATAGGCTACCTGTGGGCCGGTATATGCACCGCCGAATTCCTCCAGCAATTGCGGATGGGCTTCCGCGCCTTTCTGTTTTTCAGCCGCTGATATCGAGCGGGCTTCACCAGCCTGACTTCCTGCAGAATTCACGGCACCGGCGTCGGCTCCACTGCCGGTGCACGCCACCAAGGCAATAACTCCCGCGGCACTCATCAGTTTTGTTGAAAATTGTCTCATATCAAGCTCCTCATGGTCGCAGTGTATAAGAACTGATCATTCGGTAAAGAGTTCCGCATGTAAAATGACGTTTCAGCAGCTTTGGCCGACGTAGAATCTACATTTACGCGTCTAAAGCGCTCCAATTTCCAGAAATTTTTCTCGACGCAATCGCCTCAGCTCTTCGCGATCAAGTTTCTCGAGTTGTTCAAACTCTTCTACTATCGCCTTGCCCAAGGATGCGATAGCCAAAGCCGGATCGCGATGCGCGCCCCCCACAGGCTCCTGGATTATCCGTTCAATGACGCCCAGCTTCTTGAGATTTTGGGCCGTAATCTGCATGGCATCTGCAGCGACATCGGCCTTGTCACCCGTGCGCCACAGAATCGATGCGCAGCCTTCGGGAGAAATAACCGAATAGACAGCATGTTCAAACATTAACACGCGTTCTGCAGCGGCCAATGCCACAGCGCCGCCCGATCCGCCTTCGCCGACAATTATCGCCACCATCGGAACACCGAGCGAAAGGCATTTTTCAGTCGAACGGGCGATTGCCTCAGCCTGCCCTCGTTCTTCTGCCGATACGCCTGGAAATGCGCCGGACGTATCAACCAGTGTCAAAACTGGCAGCGAAAACCGGTCGGCCATGTCCATAAGGCGGATGGCCTTGCGATATCCTTCAGGCTTGCCCATTCCGAAATTATGGCGCAAGCGACTTTCCGTATCGTCACCTTTTTCATGGCCAATGACGACCAATCGACGATCTCCGAGCTTCGCAAAACCGCCAATAATGGCCTGATCATCGCCAAAGCTCCGATCACCCCCCAGTGGGATAAACTCGTCGAACAAGCCAGCGATGAAATCCTTAAAATGCGGACGCTCCGGATGACGGGCGACCTGCGTTTTTTGCCACGGCGACAATTTCCCGTAAGTGTCGCTCAACATTTTGGCTGATTTGACCTGCAGTTTCTCGATTTCCGCTTCGATATCGAGAGAGCCTTCATCGGCCGTATCCCTGAGTTCCAGAATACGGGCTTCCAGAGCGGCAATCGGTTTTTCAAAATCAAGATAAGATGTCATAAAAACGAGTTAGAACCGGACAAGCTAAACGTCAACGCGCGAGATCCAGTTGGTTCAATGGATGACGATTATTCACGAGTTCGACCAGGCGGGCGCTGTCGATATGCGTATAGATTTGCGTGGTGCTGATATCGCTATGCCCGAGCAGCATTTGCAAGGCCCGCAAGTCTGCACCGCCTTCAAGCAAATGGGTCGCGAAGGCATGTCGCAAGACATGCGGACTGATTTTTGCCGAGTCGATCCCTGCACTGGCAGCATGTTCCTTGATGATCTGGAACAATCTGATGCGGCTGATGTGACCGGTTCGCGAGGGGAAGAGCCATTTTTCCTGCGGACCAATAAATTCGGCCCACCGTCGGACAGCACTGCGAGCCTGTTGAGAAATCGGGACCAGTCGTTCCTTTTCTCCCTTTCCCTTGATGATCAAATAGGGCTTGTCGCCGGTAATTGATGAACGCTGCAAACCGACAAGTTCACTCGCCCTGAGCCCGGAACCGTAAAGCAGTTCCATTATCGCAGAAAGCCTTACCACTGAAGATTTGACCGGTTCACGCCCCAACCCCTCGGCGATCAACTGGAACAGAAGCGCGATTTCCGCGTGAGACAGGGTCTTCGGCAATGATCGAACCAGTCCGGGCCTTGGCAGAGCATCCGAAGGATCATTCTCCCGAAAGCCTTCTTCCACGAGAAAGCCAAAAAAGCGTCTCAAGCTGGACGATTTTCGCGCTACCGTGCTATTTTGTAGCTTGCGCCAGTGAGACGGCAATTTTCCGATCATCTCGCTATCGGCGCTGGACAATCGTCCACCGGTAATTACCGACGCTTGTTCCAAATCGGTTCGGTAAGCCGACAAAGTATGCTGAGATGCACCGGCTTCCGCGACGAGCATTTCCAGAAAACGTTCGATCAGATTGGCATCATCGCTCATAATATGCACGAATAGACCTCATAGCGGTCGATGCAAGGCCTATGTCCGCGTCAAGGCTTCGGCTGCAATCATACGCGCTTCTGGCTCGAGACCTACCCGTTTCAAGCTTTGCATGATGTGAAACAGATGCAGAGGCGACATCGCCTTCCAGTTTCTGCCTTGCATACCGACAGCGGCGAGCAACGCCACGGTTCCTGACTGGCCGCGTCGAGCAGCAGACTGGATTGCCCTCGTCCACTTTGTGCTGCGACCCAAGTCTAGGTCCAAATCATTTGCGAAATCATCGATCGTCTGTTGGTCAGCTTTCCCCAGACCGGCGACCGCAGCCAGCAAAAATTTGCTGCGCAGCTGCTCATCACTGCTATCATTTCCGCCAAAATCGTCCAGCGCGTCATAGGAGACGGGAACAACATTGGTCGGGGAAGCCACCGCCAATAACGCCCAACCGTCACTACCCTGATCGACAATATCAGCCCATCTAATGGCGCTGCGGTCAAGACCGGCGGAAAGCATGGAAGCGATTAAATCTGCACTCTCATCACCAAGTGCGGTTGACGGAGGGATTTTCGCCGCGGCACGAGCGGTCAATATCTTGGCCGAATATCGGGTTAGCGCGCCGTTGGACCGCCCCCACAGATCGCGCATTGCAGCCAGCCGGGATTCCGCTGTGTCGTTGGTATAAGCCTGACGCAATACCGAAGCCAGCGCCTTCCGGTCATCGCCTGTCTCGGGATCATCATATGCAGCGGCATACAGGTCGACCATCGCCTGGCTCGACATCACGCCGATCGCGGCTGCGATATCAGCCGCTTTCATGCGTGAGTCGATCGAAAGCATGGGAGCGCGAGCGCGCCAACCCTGCACATGGCGACCGGCTTGGGCATATAGACGATCCGGCGGTTCGACCCCGGTCGCTGCACCCAAACCAAAACGCCAGTTATTGAAATATTCAATATCATCCCAAAGGATGGAAACAGCCCTTCGGCCTTCGAAACCGGCTCCAATCGTCTTTTCTGCCAGCAAATAATCAATGCCGGTGGCTACCTTGTCGCGCCTCGCCTGCTGCAACAGGCTGGTCGCCCGGCTTTGTTCACCGGTAAGAGATGCGCATATCGGCCGGAACATGATCCATGTCGGTGCATCGCTAACTTGCGCGCCACCATCGACAAGGGGACAAATTCCCGCCGGATCGGCAGTTGCGAGGTGCGCCTGCATCGCGACTTCATAAAGTCGCGGTGTATAATTCCCGCCATCCACTTTCAAAACCAGCGAACGAGCAGCATCGGCTTCGCCCATGAGCAACAAGCGCCAGGCACGTTCGGCAGCCCAATCCGCCGGATTTACATTTTCGGGACTGACAACCTTGCTGAGCAAAGTGCGGCGGAGCAGTATCGAACCCCAACGGGAAATGATGGGGCCGTTCAGGTTTCTGATCAAATTGGTGAGATACTGACCGCCCTCTTTGCCGAAAGCATCATTTGGCAGGCCATCATGTTGCGGCGTCAAAACGCCGATTTCCACCATCGACCGACGTTCGCCTGCAGATAAAGTATATTGCGGCTGGAGTGCTTCATCTAGCGCGTTGAGATCGAGTTCTCCGTTTTCATCCAGCTTCAACAGCGGCATATCCGGGTTGGTTTCCGCGGTACTCCGCTCTTCAACAGCGTCGCTTGATGGATCGCTTGCCTGCGGAGTGACTGGCCGTGCTGAAACCGGACCAGGAGCAGGAGTTGGAACAGGTGCGGGCGCAGGCCTAGGCGCCGGAGCGGGTTCCCCAAATCCGGGTGGCAGTAGAGATTCCGGAGAATTCCGTCCAAGGACCGGAATCGCCACAAAAAGCGCGCCGAGGCTGACAGCGGCTAAAGATATATGCTTGATACGCATAAGCATCTTATTGCAGATCGTCACCAATTACCGGCTTTTCAACCGGCTGCAGTGGCTGTTCGACATCCATCGAGGCCAAGGCAAGCGCCGCACCAATCAGGATTGCGACAAACAAAATTAGAAAAACCAACTGACGCGGCATCAATGTGACTCAATCTTCCAAACGGTTAAAAAAACTAGCTTAGTCAGCATTGGAATTTGCACCCTTAGCCAACCCTTGTATAGCCTTTGCCCCAATGGACAAAAACATAAAAGCCTCTTTCGACAAATCAGACGGAAATTCCGGTGAAACACCAGATTTCGTGCCTGAACAATCGATTGTTCTCGTCGGATTGATGGGAGTGGGCAAAACTACGGTTGGCCGGCGCCTGGCAAAACGGCTGGGCCTTGGCTTTGTCGACGCCGACGAGGAGATCGAGCAGGCGGCTGGTCTGACCGTCGAAGAAATCTTCAGTCGTTTTGGCGAGGACTATTTCCGCGACGGAGAACGGCGCGTGATAGCGCGGCTGATCGAAGGGGAACGCCAGATTATCGCGACGGGCGGCGGCGCATTCATGAACGAGGAAACGCGAGCGCTAATCCTTGAAAAGGCCATCTCGATCTGGCTGGATGCCGATCTGGAGACGTTGGTGAAACGTGTCGCCCGGCGCAACACCAGACCATTGCTGAAATCCGGTGATCCGGCAAAGATACTGGCCGATCTGGCAGCGACCCGCAATCCCGTTTATGCCACCGCGCATATTCATGTCATGGGCAACGATTCGCCGCATGAAATTACCGTTGAAAAGATAATCGAGGCATTACAGCGTTGACCCAGATCACAGTCGAACTCGACGAACATAGTTATCCCATATTGGTTGAACCAGGCGCCCTGGAACAGGCAATGACCCATTTGCAGCAATTCGCCAGCAATCGCCGGCTTTTCATTCTGACAGACGAGAATGTGGAGGCGCATTTGCTGCCAAAATTGCAGCAAGCCTTTGCCGGATGCGGGATCGATTTGATCGTCAAAATCCTCCCTGCGGGAGAGTCGAGCAAAAGCTGGAGCCAGCTCGAACTGGTCACGGACTGGTTGCTGGCCCAAGGAATCGAGCGTTCCGACACGCTAGTGGCGCTGGGTGGCGGCGTCGTCGGTGATCTGACCGGGTTTGCGGCAGCAATTGTCAAGCGCGGCTGCGGATTCGTCCAGATACCCACCAGCCTGCTCGCACAGGTAGACAGCAGCGTCGGCGGCAAGACGGCGATCAACAGTTCTGCCGGCAAGAATCTGATCGGCAGTTTCAACCAGCCCCGCTTTGTGCTGATCGATCCGCTCGTGCTGAACAGCCTGCCGGACCGGGAATTGCGCGCCGGCTATGCCGAGGTGATCAAATATGGATTGATCAGCGACGCCAGTTTCTTCGCATGGTGCGAAGCCAATGGCAGCAAGGTCCTGAACCGCGACCCTGAAGCCCTCAGCAAAGCGATCATCCACAGCGTGCGCGCCAAAGCCCTGATCGTTGGAGAAGACGAGAAAGAGCTCAGTGGGCGACGTGCATTGCTCAATCTCGGTCACACATTTGGCCACGCGCTCGAGGCGGAAACCGGCTTCTCAAACAAGCTGGTCCACGGTGAAGCGGTCGCTGCCGGCATGGCCTTGGCATTCGGATATTCGGTGCGCCGCGGCCATTGCGATGCGACGGATGCCGAACGCGTCCGATCACATCTGCAGTCGGTTAACCTGCCCCATGATTTGGCAACCGCTTCGGTTCAGGCTTCTGGCCAGCGTCTGGTCGATCATATGATGCACGACAAGAAAATGAGCGGCGGCACCCTGCCCTTCCTGCTTGCCAACGGCATCGGCCAGTCCTTTCTGGCGCAGGACGTCGATCTGGAAGACGTTGCCGCATTTCTGGACGAGTCGACCTAAGCAGATCTGCCAATATGCAGATCAGACTTTCTTGCCGGAGTTATTCTCGAACCTGAGTTCCGCACCGGCGAGCATGTCACCACCGGACTTCATTTGCGCTTCCAGCCGGTCGCAATCGCGCTGACGGAATTCGTCATCGACGTCTTCGATCAGGCTGCTGTCCAGATCGATCGCGAACATCGTCTGGCGTGCGAGATGGATCGCCGATTCAAACATTTCGCGCTTCATCCCGACAATGCCGAGCCCCTTAAGTGCGATCAGCTGGCGGCGGTCATATACCCTGACGAACATCTTGGTTTCCGGAAAGGATTGAACGATCGCGCGCGCTTGTTCGGGACCAAAGTCCGGATCGTCCATGCAGAAAACAATAGCATCCGCTTCATGCGCTCCGGCGCGGCGCAAGAGATCGACACGGGTGCCGTCGCCATAAAAGACTTTCGCCCCGAATTGCTGGTGAACATCAATCTGGTCGGGTTTAATATCAATCAGTGTCAGCGGGATTTTTGCCGCCATCAGCATTTGCGATACGGTCTGTCCAAACCGTCCCTGTCCGACAACGATGACCGAAGCACGATCGGCGTTGCCGGGGTCTTCAAGATTGGTCGAGGACTTGCTTCCGCCGTTGCTGAAGCGCCGCGCCAGCAGCATCAGAAACGGAGTGGTTGCCATGGAAATCGTGATGATCGCACCGAAAAGGCTACTCGCTTCCGGCTCGATCAACAGCGCTTTTTCGGCCTCGGAAAACAGCACAAAGCCGAATTCCCCGCCCTGGCTGAGCAGCATGCCCATCGCCAGAGCCGGGTTGGTATCCATCCCGAACAGCTTGCCCAGTCCGAAAATAATCGCGATCTTGACCGTTACCAACGCGATGGCTGCGCCCACGATAAAGCCGGGATTTTCCATTACAACATTGACGTCCAGCATCATGCCGACCGCGAGAAAGAAGAAACCGAGCAATAAAGAGCGAAAGGGATCGATGTCGGCTTCCAGCTCGTGGCGATAGGGAGAATTGGCCAGCATAACACCGGCGATAAAGGCACCCAGAGCTGGTGACAGACCGATGAATTCCATCAGCGCAGCACCGCCGAATACAGCCACAAGACCGGCGACAATGAACAATTCGCGTTCGGCAATCCTGCCGATCACCTTCAGCAACGGCTGCAACAGATATTTGCCGGCCAGAATCAGCCCGCCGATAGCCAATATTGCGTAAAGCGCGGTTAGCCATCCTGACGGCCCGCCCTCGTCCTGTGGTGCTCGCGATAATGCCGCGATGATGGTGAGAAGCGGGATGATCGACAGGTCCTGAAACAGGAGGATCGAGAAAGCCTTCTCTCCCGTTGGCGTATTCAGTCTACCGGACGATTGCAGCATCGGAAGCACCTGCGCCGTCGAGGAGAGCGCCAGTGGCAAGCCAATCGCGATGGATGCGGCAAGGGTGAAGTTAGTTGTGGCCATGATTAGCAGGAACAGCGCTATTCCGCACAACACGACCTGGCTCATTCCGAGCCCGAAGATAGCCTGACGCAAGCGCATGAGTCGCGCCGGTGCCAGTTCCAGTCCGACGATGAAAAGCAGGAGTATGATTCCGATTTCGGAAAACTCCAGGATCGTGCCGGCGTTGCTGATCAACTGAAAGCCGTGCGGGCCGATCAATACGCCGGCGATCAGATAGCCAAGCACCGCGCCGATGCCGAAGCGCCGGAAGATCAGCACCATGACCAAGGCAGCGCCGAGCATGACAAAACCGCCCAACAGCAGGTCGGCCATATGGGTTTCAGGTTCCATGGATCAGACTGCCTCTTGCTTGGCAGCAGCGTCTGCAAATGCAGCGATCACTGCGTCATAGGGAAGTAATATCGCGGCATGGCGACCCTTGTGCTCCCGGGCGGCTGCCAACTTGTCCATATCCGGCCATTCTCCCGGCGACTCGCCTGAGCCGGTCAGAAATGCTGCCAGATTGGTTCGGACGGCACCGATATCACTGGCCGACTTGCCGATGGCTTGCGCGCCCAATATGGCAGCGGATGCCTGTCCCAGTGCGCAGGCGCTAATTTCAAAGCCCAGATCCTTTAGGCTACCGCTATCGGTAACCATCACGTCTGCCGCGACCTTGCTGCCGCATGTTTTGGATCGCAGTTCTGCGGTGCCATCCGGCTTCTCCAGCCTTTGCTGATGCGGGATAGAGACCGCAAGACGCAAAATCTCGCGCGTGTAAAGCGCCCCGCTCATTGATCCGCTACCGTCGGCTCATCGCTCGATTTCCGCTGTTCCTCAACGAAATCGACCATCGATTTTCCGCTCGCGTTAAGCAGCGGATAGGTGCGGGATTCAGCGAGCCATTCCGGCCGCGGTTCGTCCGCCCCATAGATGGTGTCATAAACCAGAACCACCAGCAAATAGAGCAAGGTGGCACCGATCAGCCCCTTGATCATGCCAAAGCCGAAGCCGAGCACGCGATCGATGGGACCGAGAACGGATTTCCGCGATTTACTGCCTATGGCTCGGGCGACCCAGCGACCCAGCGCATAAGTGACAATGACAATCGATGCGAAAGCCAGCACAGAGGCACCGCTCTCGCTGCCCACCGGACTGATCAGCCGCTCGTAAATCGGCGTGTGCAGCATCCGGACGCCGACCACTACCAATATCCAGACGAAGAGCGACAGCGCTTCCTGAACGAATCCCCTGAGGAAACCGAGGACCGCAGCCCCGCCCATTAAAATCAGTACAAATATGTCGAGACCGGTCATCGGCTCTAGCTAGTCACGCTCGAGCATATGGTCAACGAGATTGGCGAGTTTGGCAAATTGCAGCTTCTTCATACTATCGCTGCTTTTTTCGCCCGACGCCGGTATCAGCGCGCGGTCAAATCCGAGCTTCGATGCTTCTTTCAGGCGAAGCGGCGTGCGCGAGACCGGTCGAATCTCTCCGGACAGCGCAATTTCGCCGAATATCACGGCATCGCTGGGCATCGGACGTTCGGCATGGGCGGAGATCAACGCCGCCGCTACCGCCAGATCGGCGGCGGGATCGGTGAGACGATAGCCACCCGCAACATTGAGATAGACTTCAGCACCGGAGAAGCTCAGCCCGCAGCGCGCCTCCAGAACCGCGAGGATCATCGCCAGCCGCGAACTGTCCCATCCGACAACGGAACGCCGAGGGGTTGCGCCGCTCGCCAGCCGGACCGTCAGCGCCTGAATCTCAACCAGTACCGGCCGTGTGCCTTCCATCGCCGGGAAGACGGTCGCTCCGGTGACTTCCTCGCTGCGATCGGTCAGGAACAGGGCGGATGGATTGGCCACTTCGGTGAGGCCTTTCTCTTCCATCGCAAAAACACCGATTTCGTCAGTCCCGCCGAAGCGGTTCTTGATCGCGCGAAGGATGCGATATTGATGGCTGCGCTCGCCCTCGAAACTCATCACGGTGTCGACCATATGTTCGAGCACGCGCGGACCAGCGATATTGCCATCCTTGGTGACATGGCCGACGAGCATGACCATCGTGCCATGTTCCTTGGCAAACTTGATGATTTCCTGCGCCGAGGCGCGCACCTGGCTCACGGTCCCCGGCGCGCCTTCGATCAGATCGCTGTGCATGGTCTGGATCGAATCGATCACGACAAAATCCGGCGCATCGCGGCCCAATGTCGTGAGAATATCGCGGACAGAAGTTGCAGATGCCAGTTTAACCGGTGCCTTGCCCAGCCCCAGACGCCTCGCCCGCAAACGTACCTGATCCGCCGCTTCCTCGCCGGAAATATAGGCCACCGAAAGCCCCGCCTCGGCCAAGCGCGCAGAAACTTGCAGCAACAATGTCGATTTCCCGATTCCCGGATCGCCGCCCATGAGCGTCGCCGATCCGGCCACCAGCCCGCCACCGACGGCGCGATCAAATTCGGCGA
Organism: Parasphingorhabdus sp. NYA22; assembly: GCF_976973735.1. Lineage (NCBI taxonomy): Bacteria > Pseudomonadati > Pseudomonadota > Alphaproteobacteria > Sphingomonadales > Sphingorhabdaceae > Parasphingorhabdus > Parasphingorhabdus sp. NYA22. Next base: position 2,762,490 of record NZ_OZ333477.1, read on the forward strand.
TGCCGGTCTTTTTGCGGTCCGGCAGCGCGATCTCGCTATCCAGCCCGACCAGACGCACTTCGCGTCCGCCGGTCTGCAGATTATGCTTGGAAGCAAACACCGTTTCGCCCGCTTCCTCCACGAGCGTATTCCACTCGCCACAATCACCGCACTGCCCTTCCCAGCGATGCGCGATCGAGCCGCAATTCTGACAGACATATTTTTTCTTCGGTTTGGCCATGCGGTTTATCTACCAGAACAAATAAGGAACGCCAGTGGTTTTACATCAAAAATTACAACAGGGTCACACGGGTCACACCCCCTAAATGAGAAAATGATTCCAGGTTGAGAGGGCGCGCGCGAAGACACGAGCAAGATCGCTCTTGCTCGTGTGATCAGGGTGATGCCGGTTCATGGCTCTGGTTTAGCAGAGAGGTGCTGGTGTAGGAAAGCGAGTTTGAAATGGAAAAGCGAGAGGCGTATCGAACGACTTCGCTCCACAATTACTAAGCAACGCATTACAGGTTGCGCCCTCCCCGCCATCCTGTAGTTAAAAGCCATGCGGCAGAAAGAACTCAGACTGGCCTTGATCTGCTATGGCGGCGTAAGTCTGGCCATTTATATGCACGGCATCACCAAGGAAATCTGGAAGCTGGCGCAGGCAAGCCGGGATTTTCACGATGGCGCGCGGGTCGACCAGTGCAGTCGCGGCATCTATTATGACATATTGGAATGGCTGGAGCAGGAAACCGGCACGAGGCTCCGGATCTTGCCGGACATTATTTCCGGAGCGAGCGCTGGCGGAATCAACGGGATATTCCTGTCGCAGGCGATCCTGTCGGGCCAGTCGCTCGATCCGCTGACCGACTTGTGGCTTGATACCGCCGATGTCGACAAGCTGCTCGATCCCGATGCGCGACCTTTGTCGCGTTTCTCCAAATTCTGGGCCGAGCCGATTGCCTGGATGGCGCTGGGCCGCAAGGGCGGTGCGGTGGAGCAGACCGTATCCAAGGAAGCCCGCGAAGAGGTCAAGATGAAACTCTCGCGCTTTGTCCGCGCGCGCTGGTTTGCCCCGCCCTTCGGCGGCAAGGTGTTCAGCGGCCTGATCTGGGATGCGCTGGCAGCAGTCCGGGCGACGGAACGCGGGCCGCGGCTGTTGCCGCCGGGCCAGCCGCTCGACCTGTTCGTCACGGTTACCGATTTTGTCGGCCATCCGGAAAAGCTGCAATTGCACAGCCCGCCCGAAGCGCTCGAGATGGAGCATCGCATCACCATCGGTTTCTCGACCCGAGGCAAGAGAGATGACGCGATTGCCGATCCGGCGGCCCTGACCTTTGCCGGCCGGGCCACCGCCAGTTTCCCGGGCGCTTTCCCACCCTTCACGGTGCGGGAGCTGGACGGGCTGTTGGCCGAGCATGACTATGTCTGGGAGGGCCGTTCGGCCTTTCTCAAGCGGATATTGCCCAACCAGTTTCGGGCCGGAACAGCGGAGGATACGGTGCTGATCGACGGTTCGGTCCTTGCAAACGCACCCTTTGCCCAAGCGATCGAGGCTTTGAAGAACCGGCCGGCGAAACGCGAAGTCGACCGACGGTTCGTTTATATCGACCCGCGCCCCGATCTCGACGTAGCGAAAAGCGACAAGGCAACGCAGCGCCTGCAAGCGGCACAGGAAGCCGACGATGAAGCGCTGCCCGGTTTCTTTTCTACGATTTTCGGAGCGATCTCGAATATTCCCCGCGAACAGCCGATCCGCGACAATCTCAACGCCATTGCCGGACGATCGAACCGGATCACCCAGATGCGGCTGATCACCGAGAATTTGCGCGGCGAAGTCGAGCAACATGTCGAGAGCCTGTTCGGACGCACCTTCTTCCTCGACCGGCCCACGCCAGCACGGGTGGCCGCCTGGCGCCGCAAGTCGCGCGACAAGGCGGCCAAGCTTTCGGGGTTTTCCTACAGCGCCTATGGCCATCTCAAGCTGGCGACGGTGATCGAGGATATTGCGCATACGGTGCGGCGGGCCAAATCCGATCCCAACGGACATAATCACCCCGGCTTGCGCAACGCATTATGGACGGAGATACGCCGCCTCGGCCTCGACAATGTCGGGCAGAAGAGCGGCGGACCGACCAAGCCGGCAGCCGAGTTCTTCCGGCAGCACGACCTGGGCTTCCGGGTACGGCGGCTGCGCTTTATGGCGCGGCAGCTTGCCGAGGATCTCGACCGCGCCGATCCGGCCGCTGCCGAGGTAATGGAGGGTATGCATGATGTCATCTATGACTGCCTTTCGCTTTATATCGAGCGCGAGACGATCGACTATCTCGGCGATGATTTCGTCAGCCTTGCCGAACATGCAGAGGAGCAGCCCGGGGCCATGCTGGATGCGCTGGCCAAGGCCCGCGATCTGACCTCGGCCGACGCGATTGTCGATGCCAAGCTGGCCGCGGCGCTGGCCGTGATACCCAAGGCGGAGAAGCGGTCGATGCTGCTCGCTTTCCTCGGCTTCCCTTTCTACGACATCGCCACCCTGCCGCTGCTGCAGGGCGAAGGGCTCGACGAATTCGACCCGATCAAGGTCGACCGCATTTCGCCCGAAGATGCCAAGACGATCCGCAAAGGCGGCGTGGCGGCGACATTAAAAGGCATTGAATTCAACAATTTCGGCGCCTTTTTCAGCCGCAGCTACCGCGAGAATGATTATCTCTGGGGCCGCCTGCACGGCGCCGACCGGATGATCGATATCATGCTCTCCACCCTGCCCGAGTCCAAGCGCCCCGGCGATGACACGATCCTCGGATTCAAGAAAACCATCTTCCGCAAGATCGTCGATGAAGAGGAGCCCCGGCTGACCAGGGTCAAGCCGCTGATTGCCGCCTTGCGCGAGGAGATCGAGGCCGCGACTCTCTGCTAGTGGGCATGGCCTTCCGCGTGATCCGGCTTTTGCAAGCTCTTGTAGACCGCCTCGACAAAGGCATCGCCCTTGATGAAGGCATCGGGATTGACGTCCCATTGCGCCGCCGGTTTCATCGCCTGCACCGCTTCCAGTGACTTGCCTTCACCCTGTGCATTTTCGACTGCGCCGATGACCGTTTTCAACATATCGCGATAGGCGATCAGATCGGCCTTGGTCGCCATTGGTCCATGACCGGGGATGATCTTGGTGTCGTCATTCACCATGGTCAGCACCTTTTCTGCCGCCGCCAGCACGCCACGCACATTGCCGCCGCTGTTCAGGTCAATGAAGGGCAAACTCATCTTGTGGAAGAACAGATCGCCCATATGAACAACATTAGCCTTTTTCCAGAAGATGATGCTGTCGCCGTCGGTGTGGCCATGTTTCATATGTCTGACCTGCACTTCGTCGCCATTCAGGTGAAGCTTGATCCCGTCATGATAGGTCACCGTCGGCAAGGCCTCGACCGGTGATGCCGGATCATTGCCCCGTCCCGACTTCTGGATGCCCAGCATCCGTTCGCGGACATGGTCATGCGCCATGATCAGCGCACCGGCCTTGCCGAAATTCTCGTTTCCGCCGCTATGATCGCCGTGCCAGTGTGTGTTGATCAGATATGTGACCGGCTCTGCACCAAGGTCAGCGATCGCAGCCTGGATTTTCGGCGTCAGTGGCGCAAACTGGTCGTCGATCAGCACGGTTCCGTCGGGCCCGTAGGAAATACCGATATTGCCGCCTGCCCCGAAGAGAACAGCCACTCCATCGGCCAGTGGTTCCGCCTCGATCTCGACATTCGCGAAACGGTCGGTTTCCTGGGCATGGGCCTGACTGACGGGGAAGAGGGGCAATGGAGAAGCCGCTAGCAAAAGGGCAGCGAAAGTTCTGGATATCGGTTTTGACATGGGAAGGGTCTCCTGTTTTTTTCTCGTCCGGTCGGTGGTTTCAGGGAGCTATCGCTTACCCCAATTCCATCGGTTTAGGCCCCAGCCTTCGCTGGGGTGACAATTTATTCTTGCGACTTATCACTGATACGCACCAGTCGCTATCCCTTGGCAAAAAACATCAGGTTGACCAGCCGGCCATCCTGCCGCGTTTTGCCGAACGCGGCACCACTATTATGGAACATCCAGGGACTGAACAGAATCAACCGGTTGAAACGCATCGGCACGGTCATAACCTTCGCCCATTTTGCCGGATGGTTGGTGTCCTTGTTGACCACATCCTCGATCAGCGCATTAATATCGGAATAGCCGGCTTTCGTGATCCCCGGCATATCTGTCGGCACCCGCTCAAGCCCGGTACGCTTGTGGCGGAAGAACTCGGTCCCGCCTTTGCAATGCTCAGGCAGCGACAGATAAAGAATGCCTGAATAAAAGGCCGGATCAATGTGCACGCCACTGCGCCCCTGATCGCCTTTCAGAGTGACACGGCAATGCAAGTGGCTGGTATTCGGTGCAGCCTTGACCGGAGCGTTGATCATGCCGGAAATCCGCTCGTTCAGACCCTGGATATCCAGCGGTCTGGTCGAGATACGGCCCGGATAATTACCTTGCTTGTTTTGCGGATCATAATCGAGCGCCAATGCAGCGTCGCGCGCCGCCACCGGGTCCGAGATAAAATTGTCGAGGATGAGCAGCGAAGGCAGCATCAAAAAACTCTCCGACGATACGGAAAGATAATCATCGCGGCAAAACCGCGGAACAATATCTGGTCCCCGCCGTTCATATTACGCGCCGATAATCTGATGAACTTTACAAACTTTACACTGTTAAAGGAAAAAAACCTGCCTTCATTTTCAGCGTCAAAAATGCCCCCCAAGCAACTGGCAAGGCGAGACAAATATTGAGAAGCTAGCAGATCAGACATTTTGCATCCCTATCATGAATAGCCGGCTGTAGGACATAGATTTATTGCTTGACCCGCCGGCCATTCTGCCGGACCTTTGGGTCAGCCGCATCAGAGCTAAGCTTTTCGACCGGCAATGCCACCTTCGACAATGGCTCCGACCCTGCTCATGAATTCCATGCCATTCGCAATCTCCTCGTCGGTCAGCTCGTCAGAGATCAACTTGATGAAGGCCTCTGTCCGTTCCATCATTTCATTCACCGTGGATTGACCCTTTTTGGTCAGACGGATCACCTTTTCCCGCGCCGACGTCTTGCTTTCCTTGATCGATATCAGATTGAGCTCTTTTTCCGCCATAGCGCGCAAGACTTTCGAAATCGCCGGACTTCCCAGTTCATACCATTCACCAATCAGTCGTTCGATGGTCTTTCGATGGATCGTATTGCCATCCGTACCCTTGGAATGGATGATCCACAGGATCACCGTCTGGTGTCGGGTCAGATTGGACCCGCTCAAATGTTTTTCAACCGCCATGCCGACCGAATAATGAAACGGATAGAATAGCTTGAGAAAGTTTTGCGGGGCAGCATCCCGTTTTATGGGATAGTCTATACCGAAATCGGACTGCTGCTTCACTCGATGCTCCATCGTTGGGATGTCCGCCAGGTTTCCCTGGCCACGAATCAAATAGATGGATGAACGAATATCGCGCCAAAGTCTAATCATCCAGCTTGAAAAACATCGCCTTGCCAGCACGACTGTCGATATGCCCGCCGTCAGGTCATCCATCATCCAGGTCACAACGTCCAATTTTATCCAATACATTCAGCATATTATAGTAATAAACGATGCGGGCGATTCAGATCGGTTGACAATTTCTCTTTCCAATTCATATTATGTCTCACGGACACTATGTCCCAACGACATATAATATTTTGAGGATTGAGGATATATGAAACCCGCGTTTGGCGTTGACCAATTGAACAGCCCGGAGGTCATCCGGAACCCCTATCCTTATTATGATCTGCTGCGCGACCAGTCCCCGGTGTTCGGCTATCGCGATTTTCCTCCTGGCACGATGCCGGGAGTGGACGAGCCCAAACCGTCGTGGGTGGTACTCAATTTTGATGATGTCGCCGCCGTAGCGTGGGATCATGACAGCTTTTCGTCACGCGACAGCTTGCAGGAGGAATCCTCCGCGCCATCGCTGATGCTAGTCAATCATGACCGGCCGGAACACACGCGGCTGCGCAAGATTGCGACCAAGGTTTTTCAGCCAGCATCGATCAAATCGCTGGCACCAGCGGTGGACGCACTGGTTAGCAAAGCCATGGACGATTTTTTTGTCAAGGATCGACCGGTTGACGTGATGGCCGACTATTGCGCGATGCTGCCGAGCAGGGTGATGGCCTATTTGTTCGGCATGCCGGACGATATGGACCGGGACGTGCGCAACTGGGCGACCGCCTTCATGTTATCCGCCGATATAAGCCCGCAAGAACGGCAGGCCTATAATGAAGAAGCCATGGCCTTTTTTGGCAGGCATGTCAGAAAGCATATGGACCGGATTGCAAAGGGCGAAGATACGCCCGGCCCCTTGCTCAATGCCTTCATTCGCACCGTAGTCGACGGTGACAGCCTGTCCTTTGAGGAAATCGTCCGCTTCTGCATGACCGCCACCGTCGCCGGAGCAGAAACAACGTCTTTCTATCTCGGCAATCTGATTGCCGTGTTCGCCGACTTCAACGAAATCTGGCAGAGCTACGTCGGGGACGTCACTCAGTTCGACGCGATCTACAAGGAAACCCTGCGCTTTCACGGCCCGCCACAACGCCTGTTCCGGGTGGCGACCCGCGACATCACCATAGGCAATGCCGACATCAAGCGCGGTGACTGGGTAGCCTGCTTTTTCGGCGCGGCCAATTATGATCCGGAGTCCTTTCCCGAACCTTACGAGTTCCAGCTGAACCGCAAGAACGCCAATCGCCATATGAGCTTCGGCTACGGCATCCATCGCTGTCTCGGTGCGCCGCTGGCGCAGTTGGAAGCGGAGTCCACCGCGCGCATGCTGCGCGAACGATACAACCAGATTGAACGCGCGGGCGAAGCGGTCTGGCAGGATGTCAGCCTGCTCAACCACGGCTTGCACAGCAACCCGGTGATTTTTCGCGCCCGGGATTAGCCGAACAAAATATTCAAAAAGAAACGGTGAGCAAAATCACCGAACGAGGGAGGAAGACATGAACATTCGGAACAACAAGAAGGCGGTACTGGCAACAGCCAGCCTGCTCGCCATCATCGCGGCACCAGCGCCGCTCTACGCCCAGCAGGATGCTAGCGGTGAAGCGCAGGAAAGCACCGGCGATGTCATCATCGTGACCGCGAACCGCCGGGCAGAATCGATTCAGGATACACCGATGTCGATTACCGCGTTCGGCGGCGATGAACTCGTCAACCGGTCGATCACCTCGATCGAACAAGTCGGCGCGATCGCGCCCGGTGTACAGATATCGACCTATCAGGGGGACACGTCGATCTTCATCCGCGGCATCGGCACGCCATCGATCATCGCCGGCACGGACAGCTCTACAGCAACCTATATTGATGGTGTTTATATCAGCCGGCCCGCCGCCATTGGTCCGCAATTTTTCGACATCGAACGCATCGAAGTGCTGCGCGGACCACAGGGGACGCTCTATGGTCGCAACGCCACCGGCGGTGCGGTCAATATCGTCACCAATCGCCCTACCGATTATCTGGAAGGCAATTTGCAGCTCACGGTTGGCAATTATGATCGCTTTCGCGTCGCTGGTGCCTTGAGCGGGCCGATCAACGATGCGATCCGCGCGCGGCTTGCCTTTCAGTGGGAAAATCGCGACGGCTATGCAACCGTGACCCGGCCCGACGACAGCACCGAGCGGGTGGAAGACAAGAAGGATTATTCCATCCGGCTTACGGTAGAAGCCGATCTATCTCCGGACGCTACCCTGACCCTCAACGGCGACTATTATCACGCAGACGACAAGGCCAATGCCTATTATTATGCCAGCGCAGGCTATGCCGACGAGATTCCCGGCTGGTACGGGACGCGCGAGGGATCGCAGACCCTGCCCTATTTCGGTATGAAAAATGGGGGTCGTGTTTCCGAAGCCGCTTCGCGCGATATTTTTGCCGATGCCCCCTATTTCAACAAGGTCGAAAATTGGGGTCTCGGTGCCACGCTAGACTGGGATATCGCCGACTATAATCTGAAGGTCATCGGCAGCTACCGCGACACCAACCCGGCCTCGCAGAATGAATTCGATCTGTCAGACGCCTATGTCAATTATGTCGGGCGCGAAGAGGACCATTGGCAGTGGAGTGGCGAAGTGCAGCTGAGCTCGCCCACCGGCAAGCCCTTCTCATGGATTGCCGGCGCTTATTATTTCGAAGAACGCAATATCATCGATAATGATATATTCGGCAATTTCTGGGAGCCTATCTTGATTCAGGGCTTCACGGATCTGCAAGCCGCCGGTGTCCTGCCGTCCTTCCCGGTGGTCTTCCCGGAAACCGACCTGTGCTGCGAGCTGCATCTGAGCGGCGAACAGGAAACCAAGGCCTGGGCCGCCTATCTCGACACGCAATGGGAAGTCTCGGACCAGATCACCGTACGGCTGGGCGGCCGCTATAGCGAAGAGCGGCGCGACGGTCGGCAGAATTTCGATCTGGTGATGCTTCCGGATATCCGCATTGCGCCGAACACGATCTTCTTCCCGAATGCAATCACCGAAGACCGCGATGCTGCGCAGCCCGATCCGTTCGGTTTCGTCATCGCTCCGGTCAACGGGCCGACGACCTTCAGCGCCTTCACTCCGAAACTCGGCATTGATTACAAGCCTAGCGACGATGTCATGCTCTACGTCTCGATGCAGCGCGGCTTCAAAAGCGGTGGCTATAATATCGGCAGCAGCCAGCGCGACCCGTTCGAACCGGAGAAAATCTGGTCCTATGAAATCGGCGCGCGCAGCGAGTTGCTCGACCGCGCCCTGATGCTCAACGCGTCGGCCTTCTGGTATGATTATACCAATCTGCAGGCGCAGGACAGCGTCGGCAACCAGCCGATCATCCGCAATGTCGGCAAAGCACGGGTGCGCGGTTTTGAAGTCGAGACCGTCGCCAAACCGACCGACTTCTTGCGGCTGGAAGGCGCGCTGACCTATGTCGATGCGCAATTTACCGAGGGTCAGCTCACTGAAGCCCTGCGCCCTGCTCCGCTCAGCCAGGATCCGGGGACATTTGTCCGCGACCTTGACGGCCTTCGCCTGCCGCGCGCGCCGCGCTGGAAATATAGCATTGCCGGTCAGGTGGAGCAGCCGGTGGGTGACAGCGGCACGATCACCGCCCGCGCCGAATATCACTGGCAGAGCAAGATCTACTTCACCGTCTTCAACATCGATGCCGCCTCGCAGGAAAGCTATGGCCTGCTTCGCGCCAGCCTCGGCTTCACCAGCGCCGATGACAGGTGGAGCGTCCGCCTGTTTGGGGACAATCTGACCGGCGAGACCTATTTCACCAACCAGATCCTCACTGGCACCGTCTACGGCGCGGAATTTGTCGGGCCGCTCGGCACACCGGCCACTTATGGCGTCGACCTGCGGTTCAATTTCTGAGCCGAGCCAGCGTAACCCTATCCAAGGAGAATATCCATGATCGCCCCGATTGATGTAACCAGGAACGTCTTCGCAGCCTTTGGCGCTGCCGACGTCGATGCCATCGTCCAGTGGCTTCACCCAGATGTCCGGATCGAATTTTACGGGCCAGAGGTCATCCCCTATGCGGGGACCTATGACGGCCTCGAACAGGCGCGGCGGTTTTTCGAGACGGTGCTGTCCTCGGTCGATATCCACCAGTTCGACCCGGAAGAGTATATCTGCGAAGGCGACAAGGTAGTGGTCACAGGCCATCTCCGCCTCACCGCCCGCTCGACCGGACGGCAGATCGAATCCGACTTCGTCCATGTCATTACCGTGACCGACGAGAAATGGCTGTTGTTCCGGGATTTCATGAATACGGTCGAAGCGGCCAACGCTTTTTCTTCCTAGACCGAAGCCGCCAGAAACCGGGCCGAGAGCTGCAATAGAATCGCGAGTCCAATTAATTTCGGCCTCGCGGGTTAATCGATCGCGCCTCTCGCCGTTCTTAGCTCAGATTGATGATTGAGCAGGAATATTCCAATCGGATTGGCCCATGTCCCACCCAGGCCCTTTTGATATAGCGAAGATTTTGACTGACGAACATCAATTCAGCGGGTCAGGATAGCTGGTCCTTTCCTGACCCGCTTACTCTCCCCGCAAAATACAGCACCTTTTGACAACCGGCCACCGGTTCTGGCCATGCGTCCGCCATCGGCGGCAAACCATGCCTCCGGAGGGACCGACGGAGCCGGATATTACATCAATTTGATCAGGGAATTGCTCAGTCCGACAATCACCGCGGATATGCGGTCGTTGACTTGCAGCTTTTTGAACAGGCGCCGGATATAGGAATCCACCGTTGCCTGGGAAATGTCCAATATGATCGCCATGTCGGAATTCGATTTGCCGCGCGAAATCCAGTATAATACCTGACTTTCCCGTTCGGAAAGCGGCGGTTCCTCATCACTGCTCTGGTTTATGATGGCACATATTCTCCGGTGGCAAGACTGTGCAATACCAACCAGTGGCGCGATAATTGCTTCATCATCGACCGTCATATTTCGTTCAAAATTCATCGAGAAATAGGAATTCCTGCTGTTCGGGCCGAATAGAGGGACGGCAATTCCGTCCAGAAACCCGAGTTTTTTTGCTTTTTTCAGAAACTCCAAATGCTTTTCTGTCAGTTTTTGATCGACCACAGCCTGTTGCCACGTCACCGCATGGCCGACTGCCATGACGTGGTCGGGGAAAGGGTCAGATTCAAAGACTTCCGGATCCAGATATGTGGCGACTATTTCCTCCGGATATCCGAAATGGAATACCGACGAGCGTTTCGACACCTGCGAATAAAATGGCGGCGTGATATGGTAAGACAACGCCTTGACGCCCTGAGCCATCAGTTGATGAGACAATTCATTCAGTTGCGAAGCTACTGAAAACCCCTCCCGGAGCGGGCTGTAATTATAAACCATAGGCCTACCACACATTTCTTGTCGCGATGGTTTTCAGGAATGGCCGGAAAATCCTGAAAAAAACATTGCGTCCCCACGTCAATAAATAGGCCGTCGAGATTGAATAGGACAAAAAAGCCATTCGCTCAGGAGACTCGTGAATGCGGCAGAATAAGCGACTTTTTGGCGGATTTCATATCTGTCACGTAGCAACGTGACGTGTGCGGATAAGGAATACCCTGTAAGAATATGTTCAACTAGTAGATTTAATCAAAAAGAATTGAAATTATGCTTTCAGAAATTGAACGGATCTTCCCCAATAATTATAACAATATGCAAATTGATATAAACGCAATAGTCTCGGTCAGAAAAAATCGCAGCGAATTATTCAACGAACAATATTTCACAAACAAGTTTTGGGATATAATATTGTTGTTGTACAGCCACGAAATCAACGATCTTCCCATAGATTCCAGTGCAATCGCCCGGCATCTCGAAATCAGCAGGACTTCGGTTTTGCGATATCTGACGGCGCTTTTGAACGACGACATCGTTTGCGCATATGACCTAAAAGAAGAGGATTGCTTCGACCTAGCGCGCGATAATCTGTCGCTTACCCGGCGCGGATTCGAAAATGCGGGAACCATCGTTCAACAGACCCGCAAGATTTTCTCGTCAATCGGGACAATATAGTCCGCGTTCGCGAACCAGTTCCCGCATCAATGCGTTTGCAGTGACTGGTTCATTGCCAACGATGCCCGCTGTCGATCACGACTATGACAAGCGTCCTGATATTACACGCACCGCTACTGTCAGTGCCATGTTCGACTGATTTAGCCTGATCGTCACCCGCAGCCCGGGTCGACGTTCAGGATTGCCGCGCATCGCGCCGCCTTATTCGGTCAAATCTTCCCAGGCATCTTTCAATTTGCCGAAAAATCCGGTCGAGTTCGGCGTTTCGTCGCCGGTTTCGGTGGCCTGGAAGTCGCGAAGGATCTGCCGCTGCTGCTTGGACAGTCTGGTCGGTGTTTCGACCTCGATCTGCACTACCATATCGCCATTGCCGCGCCCGCGTAGGACCGGCATGCCGGCACCGCGCTGGTGGATCTGCTTGCCGCTCTGGATGCCCGCCGGAATCCGGATGGCATGTTTTTCACCGTCGAGGCCGGGAATGGTGATTTCACCGCCCAGAGCGGCCAGTGTGAAGCTGATCGGTGCGCGGGTGAACAGAGTTGTTCCTTCACGCTCGAAAATATTGTGCCGGATCAGGTGAATGAAAATATAGAGATCGCCAGCCGGGGCGCCGCGTGCTCCCGCTTCACCTTTACCGGTTAGGCGAATACGCGTGCCGGTATCAACCCCTGCAGGGATATCGACTTCCAGCATCTGGGGCTTGTCCACCCTGCCCTCGCCATAACAGACGTGGCACGGACTTTCGATCACTTCGCCGCGACCCTGACAGCTGGTGCAGGTACGCTCGACAACGAAAAAGCCTTGCTGTGCACGAACCTTGCCGTGGCCATGACAGGTATCGCATCGTTTGACACCGGTGCCCGGCTCCGCTCCGGAGCCGTCGCATTCGTCGCACGCTACTGAAACGTCAATTTCAATTTCGGTATGTTTGCCATGATACGCATCTTCCAGCGTAATTTCCATATCATAGCGCAGGTCCGCGCCGCGCGCAGGACCGCGTTGTTGCTGCTGGCCGCCAAAACCGCCGCCACCACCGCCGCCAAAAATAGTCTCAAATATATCGCCAATATCGTTGAAAGCCGCGCCGCCGAAGCCACCGCCGCCGCCGGCATTATTACCGCCGCCATTGGTAAACGCTGCATGGCCGTAACGATCATAGGCCGCGCGTTTCTGAGGGTCCTTCAATACATCATAGGCTTCGCTGATCGTCTTGAACTTGGCTTCCGCTGCGTCGTCGCCGGGATTTTTATCCGGGTGCCACTGCATTGCCAGTTTACGATAGGAAGATTTCAGCGTCGCGCCATCACAATCGCGCGACACATTCAGTTGCTCATAATAATCGATTTCGGATGCCATACTCATGCTTCCCCCAAAGCGAGAAGATCGTCGTCCCGGCACAGGCCGACGCCGCTGGAACTAAGTCCAGCAGCCTCGACCCGTGCGCGGGCAACGTTCCAATATTTACTCAGCCGCCTTGGCGTCATCTTTCTTGTCGCTGTCGTCAGAGTCATCCACTTCGGAGAACTCGGCGTCGACAACATCGTCGTCAGCCGCTTTGGCTGCCGCATCTGCAGCGGCAGCATCACCGGCTTCACCACCAGCAGCCTGTTCCGCTTCATAGATCTTCTGACCCATTTGCATGGAAACCTGTGCCAGCGCTTCAGACTTGGTCTTCATCGCTTCGGGATCGCCACCTTCGATGGCTTCCTTGGTTTCCTTGACGGCTGCTTCGATCTGGCCTTTGAGATCGGCGTCAATCTTGTCGCCATGCTCTTCAAGCTGCTTCTCTGTGGTGTGGACAAGGCTTTCCGCGTTATTCTTGGCTTCCGCCTCGGCACGCCGCTGCTTGTCTTCTTCCGCAAATTTCTCGGCATCCTGAACCATCTGGTCGATATCGCTATCGCTCAGGCCACCGGAAGCCTGGATCTTGATCTGCTGTTCCTTGCCCGTGCCCTTGTCTTTCGCGGACACGTTGACGATGCCGTTGGCGTCGATGTCAAAAGTCACATCGATCTGCGGCACGCCGCGTGGTGCGGGAGGGATACCAACCAGATCGAACTGGCCGAGCATCTTGTTGTCCGCTGCCATTTCGCGTTCACCCTGGAAGACACGAATTGTCACAGCACCCTGATTGTCATCAGCGGTCGAATAGACTTGCGACTTCTTCGTCGGGATCGTGGTGTTGCGGTCGATCATGCGGGTGAATACACCGCCGAGTGTTTCGATACCCAGCGACAATGGTGTCACGTCGAGCAGCAATACGTCTTTCACGTCGCCCTGCAAAACGCCTGCCTGAATAGCCGCGCCCATTGCAACAACTTCGTCAGGGTTCACGCCAACATGTGGTTCCCGACCGAAGAATTTCTCAACCGTTTCACGAACCATCGGCATGCGGGTCATACCGCCAACCATTACGACATCGTCGATATCCTTGGCTTCGACGCCAGCGTCCTTGAGTGCCTTTTTGCAAGGATCGAGGGTCCGCTTGACGAGATCGCCAACCAGCTTTTCAAGATCCGAGCGGCTGATCGCCTTGACCAGATGCTTCGGACCGTTTTGATCTGCGGTAATGAACGGCAGGTTGATTTCGGTCGTCTGCGCGCTGGACAGTTCGATTTTTGCTTTTTCAGCAGCTTCCTTGAGACGCTGCAGAGCAAGCTTGTCCTTGGTGAGGTCGATGCTTTCGGCTTTCTTGAAGTCAGCGGCGAGAAACTCGACCAGCTTGGCATCAAAATCTTCGCCGCCGAGGAAAGTATCGCCGTTGGTCGATTTCACTTCGAAAACACCGTCGCCGATTTCTAGGATCGAAATATCGAACGTACCGCCGCCAAGGTCATAGACAGCAATGGTCTTGCCGTCATTCTTGTCGAGGCCATAAGCCAGCGCCGCAGCGGTTGGCTCGTTGATGATCCGTAGCACTTCGAGACCGGCAATCTTGCCCGCATCCTTGGTTGCCTGACGCTGGGCGTCGTTAAAATAAGCAGGCGTGGTGATCACGGCCTGGGTTACGGTTTCACCAAGATAGGCTTCGGCCGTTTCCTTCATTTTCTGCAATGTATAAGCAGAAATCTGCGACGGGCTGTAATCTTCGCCACCGGCTTTCACCCATGCATCGCCGTTTGAACCCTTGACGATTTCATAAGGAACCAGTTCCATATCTTTCTTCGTCATCGGATCATCGAACCGGCGACCGATCAGACGCTTCACGGCAAAAATCGTACTTTCCGGATTGGTCACTGCCTGGCGCTTGGCCGGCTGTCCAATCAGGCGCTCGCCATCCTTGGTGAATGCGACGACAGACGGCGTGGTCCGCGCGCCTTCCGAATTTTCAATAACCTTTGGCTTTCCGCCATCCATAACGGCAACACAGCTGTTGGTGGTGCCCAGATCAATTCCGATTACTTTACCCATAAATCCCTCAATCAATTTTCTAACATTAGCAAAATTGCCGCCCGGCCCTAGTCAAGTGGCACCGTTACGGCTTCGCAATCGGATATAGGTGGCATTTTCCTTGGCACAAGACGTGAGACATCGTACATTTGAAAAATCAACGCAAAACACCCATATCGGGACAGAATTACAACGGTTTAACGAGGTATCATCATGAATAAAATCTCTATCATGCTAGCCGCATCCGCGTCATTTTTGCTCGCTTCCTGTGGTCAGGGGGACATTCTTTTCGCGGACAAAGCGGTCGTTAATCTGTCTCCGGTGGAAGGAAATCCGTCGGCTGGCTACATGACTCTGCACGGTGGCCGCGTGGATGTTGAGCTGGTCGGCGTGACCGCCGACGATGTATTGCGGATCGAGATGCACGAGACCACCGAGGAAAATGGCATGGCAAGCATGGCCAAGCTCAAGTCGATTCCGGTCCCGGCCGGGAAAGCGGTGAAACTGGAGCCCGGCGGGAAGCATCTGATGATCTGGGGCGTGGGCGAAGGATCGAAGAAGCGCGGCTTGCTGACCATGACCTTGATCTATTCCAACGATGACCGGATCGAGATCGATGCCGTTGTCAAAAAAGTCGGCGATCCCGCGCCAGTTTCTGAAGAATAAGACGTCCAGGTGACAGGCCGTGCGCTGACCCGACCCGAAGTCTCACTGTGCCTGTCCGTCTTCGGGCAAGCTATCGACTATGACAGGGTGACAGTCTTCAACCGCAAATGGTGGCTGTTCCAGAACCCCAGGGTCACCATGGCGCCGGATGGCAATCTCTGGTTTCATCCGAAAAGCAATCTTTTCTGCGATGATTTCTGCGGATCATCGTTGAATATCCAGGCATTGTTCATCCACGAAATGGTGCATGTCTGGCAGCATCAGCAAGGCGTCTTCCTGCCCTTGGCGCGCCATCCCTTCTGCCGCTATGATTATGAATTGCTGCCGGGCAAGAGTTTCGCGCATTACGGCATCGAACAGCAGGCCGAGATCGTCAGCCACTATTTTCTGCTCAGGCTGGGTGCCCGTTTGAAAAACGGCTATCGTATAGGAGATTATCAAGGGCTATTGCCCTTCTAGAACAATTTTTGCGGCCAACATCCAATATAAAGCCGCCGGGCTGTCGTTTTTTTCCGTTGGATGAGGCACCGGGCGCGGATCCTTCTCTGATATACTCTCGCCCAGTCACAACGCTTTTCCAAATAATCGGCATGATATCGGAGAACACGGATCGTGTGACCTCAGCATTATCCCATCATCGTTTGACACCTGGTAGCAATAAAAAGATAGCAGTGATCAAATAGATTTCGAACCTGTTGGATTCATGTTAGGATTTGATCGGGATGCAATTCAATGGACGTGGGGGGAATACTAATGGCACAATCAAATTTCCAATATCTATCAATCGCTGTGATCATGGCATCGGGGCTGGCCGGATGCACGACGATCGGCGAAACTCTTGGCAGCAAAGCCAGAATAAACCCAAATATGGTTGCGTCTTATGACCGCGACAACAAGGGAGCATGGAAACAGGATTGCCCGCTCGTTTATGGGGATACAACAAGCTGGAAAGGTGCAATCAATCTATCCTGTTTCAAATTTCCGAACGACTCGGAATCAGCCTATCAAGTCGCTGCGGGTTATATAGTTCCCGCGAAGATGCCGCTGATGTTCCAAGCAAATGGAATATTTCCACCGGTTGCTGCAGTCGCTGCCAAGCCCGTAGCGGCGGGCCCCAAGGCCAAAGTACCAAAGGTTGCAGCGGTTGCCCCGGCAGCAGTGGCGCCGGTAGGGACCCAGAAGCCTGTACCGACGAAGGATGTCCACACCTATTATCGCAACCGTCTGGAGGAAGTGCTAATCAAGCGGTCACAAGATATCTGCACTATCGAAAAGGGTCGGATTTTTGCCAATGAAGCAACCACCAACGCCGGTTTAGGAATATTGACGACCGGTCTTTCTACCGTCTCTTCGATCGTATCAGGCGATTTGGCAAAATCGATCTTGGCCGGTGGCGCGGCTTTTACTAGCAGCAGCCGCGATCATCTCAACGCCAATATCTGGAAAAACCAGCTTACGACTGCGATCACCAATGCAATCGACGTCACGCGCCTAGAACTGCTTGGCAAGATCGCCGAGAATCGGTCGAAGACCGTCTACGAATATAATGTCGACGAGATGATACGGATGGTAAACCAATATCATCAGGCTTGTTCCTTTGGTACAGGACTGCAATCACTGATGACGGCATCCGCCAATCAGGCCCGTTTCACGACTTTGAACGAAAATTACGAACTGCAGACAAAAATCAGCAATCTCTCGACGAGCATTACGATGTTGCGATCGGCAAAAGCCGAACCAGCGACGCTAAAACCGCTGGAGGACAGGCTTGCTGAGCTCATTCTAAAAGCTGCTGAAACGGAAACACCGTCCGAACCTGAAGTCTAATTTCGCCGTTGATTAGGTTTATGTGTTAACTGCATGGCGTAGCAGCGCCAGCTTTGCCCGCATCGTTCAGCGAGTCAGTATCAGCAAGGCGTATTCCTGCCATTGGCGCTGCTATTGCCCTTCTAGAGTGTCATTCAGGCGCAAATGTAAATGACCGGGAAGCATTGCTTCCCGGTCATTATGCTCCCGGTCAGATTGCGAGGGGCTCAGAAGCGATAGGCCAGACCGGCGCTGATCACCCAGGGATCAATCTTGTGGCGCGTCCGCAAAACTTCGGTGTCGCCAGCATACCAGCGGGCCGTCGTGTTGACGAAATAGCGCTTGGCGTCGACGCTCAGGCCCAGCCCCTTGTCATTGAGGGGCAGATCAAATCCGGCCTGCAAGGCAACACCGACCTTGTCGTTCATCTTCTGGCGTGTCGCACCCAGCGCCTGCGCCGTGTCACCGGCTTTCTCGTCAATGAAAATGAAATAGGTCGGTCCGACGCCGACATAGGGTTTGAACCCGCTGCCGTCGCCGAAGTGATATTTCGCTGTGAGGGTCGCGGGTATGATATTTGCGTTGGAGACAAGTCCGGCGCCATCCAAAGGACCGGTACCGGTCACATCATGCTGGGTGACGCAGCAGATGGTTTCCAGGGAAATATTGGGCGTGAAAAAATATTCGGCGGCGATAGTCGGAACAAAATTGTCATCGGCCTTGGTCTGCGTGCCGGCAGGCAATCCGATATTGTCCAGTTCGATCGAGGTAATCTTGCCATCGGGGGCAACCAGCGTGGCCAAAGCCTTGATCTGGATCTTGCCATCGCTGGAACCGGCAATCGCCGTTCCGCTCATCGCCAACGCTGCCGCAGCTGCGGTCCATTTCAATGCATTTTTCATATCATTCAATCCCTGTTTGGTTTCTGACCGAGGCCATTAACGGGATGGGGAAATCACTGACATACGCAATATCCCTGAAGGGAGCCGAAAAGACCTGTTTCGATGAACCGGGATGGAAAGCCGCCCGTGTCCTGTGCCGCTGTTTATGGCAACAGGCCCAGTTTCGCCCGCATCATCCAGCGCGCCAGCATTAGCACGGCGACCACGCTCAGTCCTCCGGCCAGACCGGCCCAGATGCCGACGCCTTCCCAGCCCTGCCAGAAGGCAAGACCGGCTCCCAGACCGATGCCGATAAACCAGTATCCCATCAGTGCGAACAGCATCGGCATGGTCGTGTCGTGCAACCCGCGGAGCATACCGGCACCGACGACCTGGGCGCCGTCGACAATCTGGAAGATGGCGGCAATGGCGAGAAAACTGACCGCCAGCGCGGCAACTTCTGCATTGCCGGGGGCGCTGGCGTCGATGAACATCGAGATCAGAAAATCGGGAGCGAGAACGAACACCAGCGCCATCGCTGCCATGAAGGATGTCCCCAGCACGAAGCTCACCCAGCCGGCGCGCGTGATGCCGGCAATATTTTTCCGGCCATACTGGATACCGACACGCACCGTGGCGGCTTGCCCCAGCCCCATCGGCACCATGAAGGTCAAGGCGGCGAGTTGCAGGGCGATCGCGTGAGCGGCTACGGATTCTGCGCTGATCAGTCCCATCAACAAGGCGGCGACACCGAATACGGAACCTTCGAGCCCCATGGTGATGGCAATCGGCAGGCCAAGTTTCCACATAGCCCGAAAGCGCTGCCAATCGCTGCGCCAGAAGCGCCCGAACAGATGATAGCGGCGGAAGCGCTTGTGCAGCACCACCACCAGCACCATCCCCCCGAACATCAGCACATTGGTCATCACGCTGCCGATACCGGCGCCGACAACACCAAATTCAGGCACGCCGAACTTTCCGAAGATCAGTGCATAGTTGAACAGGGCATTGGATAATACGCCAATGACACTGATGATCAGTGCCCAGACCGGTTGTTCCAGTGCTGAAATGAAATTTCGCAGGATGATGAAGAACAGAAACGGGAGGATCGACCACATATAGGCGCTGATATAGGTACCAGCTATGGCAGCGAGATCAGGTTCTTGACCGAATAGCAGCAAAAGGCTTTCGGTATTCCAGAGCAGAACCCAGAAGGGTATGAGAACCGCAAACGCAGCCCACATGGCTTGACGGAACGTTCTGCGCACATCACGAACGCTGTGCTGCATCCGGCCGATTTCAGTGGCCATCATTGGCGCGGAGGCGGTAATCAACCCCATGCAGAAGATTGCCGCGGTCATCGCCAGATTGAAACCGAGCGTGGCCCCGGCCAGTTCGCGCGCTCCCAACCAGCCGAGCATCAGCACATCGGTGGCCCCGATAAGTGCCATCGTCAGGTTCGACAGGATTAGCGGCCAGGCAAGCGCTAGCGTGACGCGCAATTCATGCCGCCAGGGGTGTTGCTCTCGCAGGTTAAGGGATGCGCCGGTCATCGGCGGGCGTTAGCCCAGAGCGCAGTACCAAGCCAGTGAAACCGCGCTCTAGCCTAAAACTGTTCGATATTATCTAGGGTCTCTCGGATAGCCACGCGTGCCGTAGCAATCGTCGTCCAGCTTGCCGTTACGGTCATAGCCGTCGCAGCCGTCATTTTTGTCGATAAAATAGCCGCCAGCCGCACCAGCTGCAGCGCCGATAGCGGCGCCTTCCAGTACATTACCACCGGTGATAGCTCCGATCGCCGCGCCGGCTGCGGCCCCGGCTCCGGCACCTTCCGCCGCATAATTTTGCGCGCACGCCGTCAGGCTGAATGCAGCGGTCGTCGCGAGTGCCAATTGTTTTGCCCATGTCATCATCGTCAATCTCCATCGATTATCGTTCCGTTGGTCATTCAACACTTCAGGCGACCTATGGTTCCTGAACAGATGTATTTTGCAAGGCAGGACGCTTCGTCGATGCGACCAGTTGCACCTGCTGGCCAGAGCAAAAATTCGATTTGCCCGATCTGATTTCATTTGATACCATCCCGCTGTTGCGCAAGCGGCCCAACCCGCGCTTGCCCAAGTGGTGACCCTATGAAATTGTCAGATTATGATATGTCCGCTTCCCGCGGATTTCTCTCGCATTTCGAAATAGTCGATATTGACCTTCCCGATATTTTTGCCCCGATCATCAAGGCCGCAGAAAATCTGTCCGGCCTGATGACCACCGGCCGGGTGCGGCACTGGCTGGAGCTGCTGCCGGCGCTTGATCTTTCCGACTGGGCTGCCAATGCGCCTGAAGAGCAGGTCCGGGTCGCGATGGTGCGCTATTCTTTCCTCGTCCAGGCCTATGTCTGGGGCGAAAGCGATGCGCCGACCACCCTGCCCGCCAATCTCGCCCGTCCAATGGTGGCGCTTGCCGACCGGCTCGATCAGGCACCGTTGCTGCCCTATAGCGGCTATGTGCTCGATAACTGGGCGCGGCTGGAGCGTGACGGCCCGATCTCCCTCGACAATGTCTATATGGTGCAGAATTTCTACGGCGGAGCAGACGAGAACTGGTTTGTGATGATCCACGTCGCTATCGAGGCTGCGGCTGGTCCACTTCTCGATCTTGCCTGCGATCTTGTCGCAGCCGCGCGTAAAGAAGACACCGCCAGAACAACGGCGCTGCTCGAGGAAATGGACGGCCACTGGGATACGGTCAACGCGATATTCGGCCGCATGCCAGACCGCTGCGATCCCTATATTTATTATCAGCGGGTGCGGCCCTATATCCATGGCTGGGCGAATAACCCGGCGCTGCCCGATGGCCTGATCTACGAGGGTGTCAAGAAATATGAAGGCCGGGGCCAGGCATTTCGCGGCCAGACCGGGTCGCAAAGCTCGATTGTACCGAGCATGGACGCGCTGTTCCAGGTGCAGCATGGCAATGATCCGCTGCGCGCCTTTCTCGACGAACTCCATGCGTATCGCCCGGTCCACCACCGGCGCTTCATCGAGGATCTGCGCGAACAGAGCAAGTTGCGGGAATTCGCCATTGCCAGCGGTGATGCGGCGCTCAGGCAGGCTTTCAACGCCAGCGTCGAACAAGTCGCGCGCTTCCGCACAAGGCATCTCGAATATGCGGCCAGCTACATCAACAAGCAGGCAGTGAGTGGCAAAGGCAATGACACCGAGGTCGGTACCGGAGGAACACCGTTCATGAAATATCTGAAAAAGCACCGCGATGAAAACCGGGCCCAGCTGATCTGATGTTTTTTCTCTCCCCCAAAGGGAGAAGAAAACGGAGACGTGGCGCCGTAGCCCAAGCGAAGGCGGTTAGTCGGAGTCGGTGAGGGGTTGCGGCAAGACGCGCCCTCACCAACGTCGCCTAAGCAGCAAGCTGTAAAGGCTGTGGTTTCCTCTCCCGCAATGGGAGAGGATAAATTCCTTGCACCGCCTCCCTCCCCTCTGCCACTAGGCTCGCCAGGAACGGGGGACATATATGCTATCGGCAATCGGACTTATCGGCGGACTTGCGCTGCTCATCTGGATGACGGTGCGCGGGGTGAATATCCTGATCGCCGGACCGATCGCCGCGGCAGTTGTCGCGCTGACCAGCGGGATTGCCTGGTTACCCCCGCTGGCCGCAGCAGGTGCTCCTGATTTCGCCACCGCCTATATGGACGGCTTTGTCGGATTCTTCAAAAGCTGGTTTTTCATGTTCCTGCTCGGCGCGATATTCGGCGAGATCATGGGGGCCAGCGGGGCCGCTGCCAGCGTCGCCCACTGGGTAATTGAGAAGATCGGCATCAAACATGCCGTGCTCGCCGTGGTCGCCGCCTGCGCGATCCTGACCTATGGCGGCGTCAGCGTTTTTATCGTGTCGTTCAGCGTCTATTCGCTCGCCGTGCATCTGTTTCGCGAGGCGGATTTGCCAAGACGTTTCATCCCCGCTGCGCTGGCATTCGGGTCGGTCACCTTCACCATGACCAGCGCCGGCAGCCCGGAAATCCAGAATCTGATCCCGATGGAATATCTCGGCACCACCGCCTATGCCGGCTGGCAGGTCAGCCTGGTGATTGCGCTGTTCATGGCCGTTACCGGACAATATTGGCTCAACCATATGGTCAAGCGCGCGGTCGCTAAGGGCGAAAATTTCGTCGGGCGCGAAACGGACGACCATAATACAGACTATAGCAACCTGCCCGCACCCTTGCTCTGCATCCTGCCGCTGGTTGCGGTGCTGGCGATATTTCTGGTCTTTCAATATCCGCAGGATATGGGGCCGCTGTCAGTGATCTTGCCGCAGGAATCGCTCGACAAATGGGCTTTGGTCGCGGCCTTGGGATCGGGTGCGGTTGTCGCCTTGATCGTCGGTTATCAGAAGCTCAAATCGATGCCGGAAGCCTTTTCGCGCGGGGCTACCAGCGCGGTTGTCGCGATTACCAACACTTGCGCGGTTGTCGGGTTCGGTTCCGTCGCGAAGCTGTCACCGGCCTTTCAGGAAGCGCTGATCATGGTACAGAATATTCCCGGTAGCCCGCTGATCGGCGCGGCCATTGCCGTCACCGTGATCGCCGGCCTGACCGGCTCCGCATCGGGAGGCCAGTCGATCGCCCTGCCCCTGATCGCGCCCCATTATATCGATGTTGGTGCGCAACCCGACGAACTGCACCGGGTCGTCGCTATCTCCTCTGGCGCGCTCGATAGCTTGCCGCATAATGGCTATGTCGTGACCACGATCCGCGCGGTTTGCGGGGAAACGCACAAGGATGCTTACGGCGCAGTGGGCGCGCTGACCGTGGTGATACCGGTGATCGGGACGGTCATGGCGGTGATACTGTTCGGGATTTTCGGCTGACGCGGACTGCGCTCTCCGCAATGTCCCCGGCGCAATAAATGGAAGATTTTGAAGCATCTTTGCCATTCCGAACAGACAAAGGCATTATCTAAGATATAATCTTAGGTAATGCCTCTATATTTCTGTTATTTGATATCTATTTTGGAAATTGGTTCCGAAAAAAGAGCCGGCTTATATTATTTCAACCGTTCGATCTTGCTCGCGGCTTCGTCGATAATCGCCGCAACCTCCAGGATCTTGTCTGATCCTTTCTCTTGATCAACCAGCCGGATGCGGATGGCGCTTTTGAGATTGTGGACGGCCCGGCGGATCGACGCACCGTCGCTGGCCTCGTCCATCTTCGACACACCTTCCAGCCTTGCCAGAATTTCGGCGATATGCGCCTCGTCCTCGGCCAACCGGGCGGAACCCGCTTCGGTGATCGAATAGATTTTCTTGCCGTCGTCATCGACCTTTTCGTCGATCAGGTCCATTTCCGCCATCAGGGTCAGCGTCGGATAGACGATCCCCGGACTGGGCGCATAATGGCCGCCGGTCAGTTCCTCGACCTGACGGATCAGATCATAGCCGTGCCGCGGTTCTTCCGCGATAAGGTGCAAGGCCAGGAGCTTCAGTTCTCCGCGCCGGAACATCCGTGCGCGTCTTTTGCCCTTGCCGCCTTCAAAAGCAGCCTGGGCAAAGGCCCGGGCGAATTTCTCGCCAGGCGGTCCGCCTCTTCCGCGGCCGCGACCACGGCCAGATCCACGTCCGGACCCCTCGGGGCCTCCGGTTCCAAATTTCATTCCATGTCTCATTTTCAAATCTTTCTACATTTATAAGATGTTCTTAAGATATATCTTAAATGGGTCTTTGCAATAGTGAACCGCGGAAAAACGTGCAAGTCTCTGAAAAAATGTTGGAATATTTTGCCTAATCCTGGTCCATCAAAGATGGTGCCCCGCTTTAAAGATATTGGACTCGCGTCCACAAACTGTTAATCGAACAGTTAAAGTCTGGATGGAGAGATCAATGACAGCCCCGATACACGGCACCTGCGACCCCCGCTTTGCAGCGGTCAAAGCGGCATTCGAGAATAATTTCAGCGAGCATGACGATCTCGGCGCTTCGGTTGCGATCACGCTGGATGGCGAATTTGTCGTCGACCTTTGGGGTGGCCATCTCGACGAGGAACGCACTCAGCCATGGCAGGAAGATACGCTGGTCAACGTCTGGTCGAGCACCAAGACGATGGCGGCAATGTCGCTGCTCTTGCTCGCCGATCGCGGCGAGGTCGATCTTCATGCACCGGCCGGCAAATATTGGCCGGAATTCGCCCAAAGTGGTAAAAAAGCGGTCGAAGTCCGGCATTTTCTGAGCCATAATGCCGGCCTGTCGGGCATGGACAAAAAGGTCGATGGCGATGCGCTCTATGACTGGGAGTGGATGACAACCGCTCTGGCAAAACAGGAGCCTTGGTGGGAACCGGGCACCCAATCGGGCTATCATGCCCTGACCCAAGGCCATTTGATCGGCGAAATCGTCCGCCGGGTGACCGGCCAGACGATCGGCAATTTCTTCCGTCAGGAAATCGCCGAGCCAACCGGCGCGGATTTCCATATCGGCGCGGATGAAGCGCTCGACACGCGCATCGGCAATCTCGTCCCGCCGAAGAGCGGCCCTGCGCCCGATCCGGATTCAATTGCGGGCCGTACCTTCGCCAATCCCGGCGTCGATGCCACCGAACCGAGAAAGCGGAAGTGGCGCGCGGCGGAAATCCCCGCCGCCAATGGTCAGGGCAATGCCCGCAGCATCGTCCGCGCCCAAACCGCCATGGCCAATGGTGGCCAAGCATTCGGCAAGACCATCATGTCCGAAGCCGGAACGAAACGCATATTCGAGAAACAGAGCGAAGGCACCGATCTGGTGCTCGGCCTGCCGCTGACCTTTGGCATGGGCTATGGCCTGAACAATCCGGCGACGCCGATCAGCCCCAATGCCAACACGGCTTTCTGGGGCGGCTATGGCGGGTCGTCGGTGATCATCGATCAGGACGCGCGGCTGTGTTTTTCCTATGTGATGAACAAGATGGAATCTGGCCTGTTGGGCGATCCGAGAGGCTTCGGGCTGGCGGCGGCGATGTATATGTCGATGGCCTGATCCAAGGCTATGCCTTCCCCACTATGGCTAGTCGGCACGGCGCGACGCTCCCGCTAGAACAGCAACTCAACCTATCAGGATAGAGGCCGATATGGATTTGGGAATTGCGGGACGAATTGCACTGGTAAATGGCGGTAGCGCCGGCCTTGGGCGTGGAGCGGCGCTGGCACTGGCCCGGGAGAAGACCGAATTGTTCGTCACCGCGCGCGGCGAAGAGCGGCTGCACCAGACTTGCGAAGAGCTGGCCCGCGAAACCGGTGCCAAGATCACGCCGATTGTTGCCGACCACAGCAGTGACGAGGGCCGCGAGACGATCCTGTCCGTCTGTCCCAGCCCGGACATTTTGGTCGCCACCTGTTCCCCTCCCCCTTTCTCCGGCGATTTCCGCACCGTCGGCCGCGCGGAATGGGAGGAAGCGCTGTCGCTGACACTGCTCAGCCCGGTGGAATTCATCAAATCGGTGATCGACGGCATGGTCGAGCGCAAATGGGGCCGCATCGTCAATATCGCGACCGGTGCCGCCAAATATCCGGCCGCGATGCGGGTGCTGTCGGGGCCGCCGCGTGCAGCGCTGGTCAACTATACAGTCGCCGTGGCGAAACAGGTCGCCAAACATGGTGTCACGATCAACAATATCCTGCCCGGCATGCACCATACCGACGGGATAAGAGGAATGTTCGACAGCCAGGCGGAGGCCAACGGCACCAGCTATGACGAGGAAGTCGCCAAATTCGTCAAGCAGGTACGGATACCGGTCGGGCGCTTTGGCGACGCGGAAGATATGGGCATGTTTGTCGCGATGTTCTGCAGCGAAATGGCTGGTTACGCCACCGGCCAGAGTCTGGTCGTCGACGGCGGCATGGGCAATTCAATTTTCTAGCGGCGGTGTGCGCGACTATTTCGGTCGCACACGCAAAATCTTGCTGGTCGGACCGTCTGGCACTTCGGTCAGCAGGTATAGAAATCCGTCAGGACCGGTCCGGACATCCCGAAAGCGCGTGTCCAGCTCGCCAAATAGTTCAGTCTGTTTCCCTAGCGAGCCATCGGCGTTCATATTCACATGGCGCACATGTTTGAGCGCCAGCGCCGAAAGGAAAAGATCGCCATTCCAGTCCGGAAATGCCTCTCCCGCATATTGGGCAAAGCCTGAAGGCGCGATCGACGGCGTGAAGTGGACCAGCGACTGTTCGGTGCCTTCGAAAGCTTCATAAGGCGAAATCCGGCCACCGGAATAATCCAGCCCGTAAGAGGCCGTCGGCCAGCCATAATTGACCCCCGCTTTGATAACATTGATTTCATCACCGCCGGCCGGGCCATGTTCATTTTCAAAGACACGCCCATCAGCCGCGAGAATGATCCCCTGCGGATTGCGGTGACCATAGCTCCAGATTTCCGGCAACGCGCCTTCCTGTCCGACAAAGGGATTGTCCGCTGGCACCGAACCATCGTCATTCAACCGGATGATCTTGCCGAAATGACTGTCCAGCTTTTGCGCCTGTTCGCGGAAGTGGAATGCATCGCCCACAGGCATCATCAACGTCCCGTCGGGAAGGAAGATGATCCGCGCGCCATAGTGATTGCCCTGGACCCGGCTGGGCGAGGCGGCGAATATCTGCTGGCCGTTGCTGATCCGCGGCTTTCCGTCCGTATTGCTATATTCAAATCGCATCAGCGAAAGCGTGTTGGTGCCATCGCCCTGCTCCGCCGCATAAGAAATATACAACAGGCCGTTATCTGCAAAATCCGGGTGCAGGGCCACGTCAAACAAACCGGCTTGGGCACCCGAAGCATTATGCACCTTGGGATGTTCATCGCCGCTGGCAAAATCATAGACTACCGTCGTAGTCCCATCGGGAGCGACCTGCTTGAGCTTGCCGCTACGCTCGGTCACCAGCATATTGCCATCCGGCAGGAACGCCAGCGACCAGGGATGATCGAGACCGTCAGCGACTGTTTCAAGCGTATAATTGACCGGAGCCGGATCGACACGGCCAGCGGCTTCACTGGTTTTTACGCCGTCTGAAGAAGCGCCCTGGTTCGAACAGGCCGCCAGTGCGCCTATTGCGATTACGGAAAGGATGATCTTGAAGTTTCGCATATTGGCCCCCTGCTGGATCGCACAGTCTATCAACTTTATCCGGTCTGGCCAGCCTCTCTAAATCACCCCTTGCTAGTCACAACAAAGCATTTAGGTTAAATTGCTGACAGGAGAATTTTATGGCGCGCTTTGTTCGATGGATTTTGGGCCTGATTGCGGCGGCACTGGCGACCTATATCGTCGGGTCCGTGCTGAATTCCCAATCTGTCATCGCCATGCACGATATTCCTGTGAGCATCGGCGACCGGTTGAACATGACGCTGTTCGATATTTCCAACATGGTCGCCTATCTGGCGATTATCGCCATCGCCTTGCTGGCCGGCTTTCTGATTGCCACGATCCTGAAGCGCTTTCTGCCAAATCTGGCCCGTGTCGCCTATCCGATTGCCGGCGCTGCCGCGATCGCGGTCACGCTCGGCGCCATGTATATGGTGTTCCAGACCATCCCGATCAGCGGCGCGCGATCGACCATGGGCTTTCTGGGGCAGGTGTTCGCGGGTGCGCTTGGCGGCTGGGTGTTTGCGCGGATCGCGGTTCGCCCCGTCATGCCATTTAAGGCTGGGGCCTAAACCAAGGGTAGCGAGACTCCCATAAGCGGGCTGGGTGCCAGCCTTCGCTGGCAAGACGGGTTCTTACATGCCTGCCCTCGTTTAGAATATATTCAATGATTTGCGCTAGAGATGCGCGATGAATGATATGTCTCTCGATATCAAAGCGGTCCAAGCCGTGAGCGAGCTTTCAACCACATTCAATATGGATGAGGCACATATTCTGCATAGCAAGATTATCGCTGAATGCGCATCTGTGGAGCGATGGCTGTTCAATCAGATTTCACTGTTCCAGAAACCGGCGATGATGCTTTCTCAAAAAATCGATCAGATGAAAAAGCTGCTCGATCAAGACGAAAATCCATCGAAGCTCGCTAAAAAGATGAAGGTGCGCTTGACCGCATTCAAGCCGTTCGCTCAGTTTAGATCCGAAATTGCGCACTCTGAGATGAGTTGGGCAACGCGCGGATCTGAAATCATTATCTTATTCGAAAATGCCGCTCAAATCTGCCAGCCTCCAGTCCGAAAAATAACGGCTATGTCGATGGATGACTTGAGAAATGTTCGGATCGGTATCGCAAAAGCGGAGAACGAACTGACGATGCTGGACATCAGCCCCAAACCATCTTGCACATCTCAGCCGGCGAAGACCTCCGTCACCCCAGCGAAGGCCGGGGGCTAATCCAAGGGTGGTGAGATCCCCATAAGCGGGCTGGATGCCGGCGTGCGCTAGCCTGACGGATCACGATAGCTTCCTCATTTGCCTGCGTGCAGCGCGAGCGCCTTGCAGACTTCGATGATCCTTTTGGGTATCTTGGTTAAATCCTTATCGCTTTCCGACACGGCATAATATTGACCGACGTCATAGCCAATGCCCACGCCGCCCAATTGGATCGAACCGGCATCTGCAATCGCATCCCGAACAGCCGACAGGTGGCGGACCATGAAGCTCGGTCCATTTTGTACCAAGGTGGAATCGTCCACCGGCGCTCCATCCGAGACAATCACCAGAATCTTTCCGTCTTCCTTGCGGCTCTCCAGTCGATCGGCAGCCCACTGGATAGCCTCACCATCAACATTTTCTCGTAGCAATTGGGGATGCGCCATAGTTCTAATGGCATCTTCTGAGAGCGTATCATCAAATGGCTTGTAGACTATATGCAGCAGATCATTGAGCCGCCCAGGATATTCCGGCCGCCCATCCGCCAACCATTGTTTCCGCGACTGCCCGCCTTTCCACATCGACGTCGTGAAACCCAAAATTTCAAAAGCAATATCTCGTTTTTCAAACTCATGCGCCAGCCACTTGGTCGCGGCAGCCAGATGCAAGATTTTATCGCCCAGCAAGGAACCCGATTGGTCTATCAAAAGCGTTATTGCCGTGTCGTGCGCCTGACTTTTAAGCATATCGATATCGGCTTCGAGAGAAAGCCACTTGCCGCTTAACGCTTTGAACAAGTCGTCACATTCATTAACGAGTTCCTGCCAATCGCCTTGCCTGATCGGCCGCTCATCTATCGCTTCGGCAACGTAATTCGCATTTGGTTCAGACCGCGCGTGAAGAAATTCAGGATAATGCTTAGCGTCCAGTATTGTGTCAAACCTGTCGGTATAAACGCGATAAGCTGAACCTTCAGGCAGATCCTTAACAGGCCTCGATCCAAAATATCGTTTAAAAACATATTGATAGATCAATGGAGCAACGCCAAAACCTATTAGCAACCAATAAAAGGTCACCGAACTAGCATCAGTGGTTTATCGCCAACAACATCACTCCGGCTTCTTCGCCACCCCGACAAATGCCGGCCGCAGCAACCGATCCTTGATCATATAACCAGCCTGCATTTCCTGCACGATCGTGCCGGGTTCTTTATCAGCGGTCGGAATTTCGACCATCGCCTGGTGTTGGTTGGGGTCGAGCGGGAGGCCGACAGAGGCGACGCGCTTGATGCCGTTTTTCTCGAACACGGATTGCAGCTCGCGGCCGGTGGCTTCGATGCCGTTGATCAGGCCCTTCCACTTTTCCTCGTCCTTCACTTCGGCGGGAATCGCTTCGAGGGCGCGCTGCATATTGTCCATTACCGAGAGCATGTCGCGGGCAAAGCCGGTGGCGGCATAGGCGCGGGCGTCTTGCGCGTCTTTTTCAAGGCGGCGGCGGACGTTCTGGGTCTCGGCCTGGGCGTAAAGAACCGCCTGCTGGGCATCGGCCAGTTCGGTTTCCAGGGCTTCGATACGGTTGTCGGAATTTTCGGGTTGAGAAGACTGGCCTTCACCGCCGTCTTTCATCGACTCCGGCACCCCGTCCAGCTCGGCGGCGGCATCGGCGTCAGTTTGTCCGGGGTTCTGCTTGTTATCACTCATTGCTTGGGTCACTCTATTTTGATCATTTGGTCAACAAACGCGACAGGGTTTGCGCGGTAAAGTCTACCATGGGTACCACGCGGGCATAATTCAACCTTGTCGGACCGATTACGCCGACCACGCCAACCACCTGTCCGTCGCCGTCTTTGTAGGGCGCCGCTATCACAGATGAGCCGGAAAGGGAGAATAATTTATTCTCTGCGCCGATAAATATTTTCGCTGCCTCGGCGTCGCGGGCGTTGTCGAGCAGACGGGCAATTTCCTGCTTGGCTTCAAGCTCGTCGAGCAAGCGCCGCACCCGATCGAGATCCTCGAGAGCGCTATTGTCCTGCAGCAGATTCGCCTGTCCGCGGACGATCAATACCGGCCGGTCCGCCGGATCGCGGCTCCAGGTGACCATGCCCGCCCTGACCAGTTCTTCCGACGCCTTGTCGATCGCCAGTTCGCCGGCGCTGATCTCGCCGCCCACGGTCGCCAGCGCTTGGCTGAGCGTCTTACCGCCATAGCGGGCGGTGAGATAATTGCCGGCTTCGACGAGCGCCGATTCCGACACACCGGGTGGCAGGTCGAGCACGCGGTTTTCAACGCCGCCGTCCTGGGAAACGAGGATCGCAAGCCCCTGCCCTTCGGACAATTTGACGAAACTGAATTGCTTGAGCAACGGCTCGCGCTTGGGCACCAGCACCAGACCGGCGCAGGAGGACAGTCCGGACAGGATCGATGTCGTGGCGCGCAGGGCATCCTCGACCGGGCCCTGTTCGGTAATCTGGCTCTCGATCGCGTCGCGCTCCTGCTGCGTCGGGACCGCCGCCTGCATCATGCCGTCGACAAACAATCGCAGCCCGAGTTCGGTCGGCATCCGTCCGGCGCTGGTATGCGGCGCGGCGAGCAGGCCCAGTTCCTCGAGATCCTGCATGACATTGCGGATCGAAGCGGGGGAAAGCTCAAGACCGGGGGCCTTGGAAATGGTCCGCGACCCGACCGGCGCACCGGTGTCGAGATAGGATTCCACGACAACGCGGAAAATATCCTGCGCTCGGGTGGTCATCTCGGTGATCGGCGTGTTGGTCATGACTATTAGATAGGATGAATCTCGATAGGTTTCCAGCACTACTCCTCTCCGACTGGGAGAGGAGGAGGGATTGCCTCGCCCGTTGCGAGAGGTTAAGGACGCGCCAACTCTAAAAAGGATCAAACTATGCGACCATCGGGCCGTGCGCCGGACGAAATGCGCGCCATTTCCATCGAAACCGGATTTACCAAACATGCCGAAGGAAGCTGCCTGATCAGCTTTGGCGATACGCGGGTATTGTGCACCGCCAGCGTTGAAACGAGCCTGCCACCATGGATGCGCGGCAAGGGTACCGGCTGGGTGACCGGCGAATATTCGATGCTGCCCCGCGCCACCCATACCCGTGGATCGCGCGAAGCGGCTCGCGGCAAGCAGTCCGGCAGAACGCAGGAAATTCAGCGGCTTATCGGGCGCTCTTTGCGCTCGGTCGTCGATCTCAAGAAGCTCGGCGAGCGGCAGATTACGCTCGATTGCGATGTGATCCAGGCCGATGGCGGCACGCGGACGGCTTCTATCAGCGGTGCTTGGGTGGCGCTGCGGCTGGCGGTCAACGGCCTGCTCGACCAGAAAGTGCTCAAGGAAGACCCGATCCAGCAGAAGATCGCCGCGATCAGCTGCGGTATCTTCGACGGCACGCCTGTGCTCGATCTCGACTATGACGAGGACAGCAACGCCGGCGCCGACGCCAATTTCGTGCTGACCGGTGATGGCAATATCGCTGAAGCACAAGCCACTGCCGAGGGCCAGACCTTTGACGACGAAGGGCTGATGCGGCTGATGCGACTGGCGAAAATCGGCTGTGGCCAGATTTTCGAGGCGCAGGACAAGGCGGTTGGTTAGGATTTAGAAGAAAAGAAATCGTCATCCTGAACTTGTTTCAGGACCTCCAAAGGCTGTGCGCGGTCTCAAGGGGTCCTGAAACGAGTTCAGGATGACGAAAATGTGAGAAACAGATGACCACCCACCGCAAACTCGCCCCCGGACGCCTGATCATCGCCAGCCACAACCAGGGCAAGGTCCGCGAAATCCGGGCGTTGCTCGAGCCTTATGGCATCGAGCCGGTGTCGGCGGGTGATCTGGGATTGCCCGAGCCGGAAGAAACCGGAACGACCTTCGCCGAAAACGCGCTGCTCAAGGCGCGCGCGAGCGCCGAGGGTGCGGATTGCGTGGCTCTGGCCGATGATAGCGGGCTGTGCGTTGCGGCGCTGGGCGGCAAGCCGGGGGTTTACACCGCCGACTGGGCCGAGCGCCAATGGTTCGAGGGTGAACCGGGCCGCGACTGGTATATGGCGATGGGCAAGGTCGAGGGAAAGCTTGCCGAACAAGGCCCCGACGTCGACCGCAGCGCCTATTTTGCCTGCACATTGGCGCTGGCCTGGCCCGATGGGCATTCCGAAATCTTCGAAGGGCGCGTAGAGGGCAATCTCGTCTGGCCGCCGCGCGGAAAACTGGGCTTTGGCTATGATCCGGTGTTCCAGCCGATTGGTTTTACCGAGACATTTGCAGAACTTGATCCGGCGCAGAAACAGGCGATGAGCCATCGGGCGGATGCGTTCCGGAAACTGGTCGAAAGCTGTTTTTAAACTGTCACCCCAGCGAAGGCTGGGGCCCAAACCGAGGGTCGTGAGACTCCCGTAAGCGGGTTGGATTCCAGCCTTCGCCGGCATGACGGGTTAACCTACCCCCGCAACGGATCCCTGCCCATCACATTGCCCGCCGGGCTATAGCGACAGACGAGATAATCGAAGTGACCGCTGCTGGCCAAAGCGCAGCCGACTCGCCGGGTCGTAGGCCAGATTATCTGGGTATAATGGCCGATGTCACCCCAGTTGCCGGTGGTGCTGTTTTCGGGAAAGCGGCCCGGCTTGAAATAGCGATCTTCCTCGACCCAGGAACCGACCATATCCATATGATCATAAGCGTTGCGCGTGCCCATCCACAGGTTTTCGCCTTGCCGTTCGCTGCTTCTGGACTGGCTATCATGCCCGAACCGGCCAGTGCGGGCCATCGAGCGGGCATAGGTCGCAGCATCCCTCGCCAATTCGTCGCTCCACAGCAGATCCGGCGCGCCGACCTTGGCCCGTGTTTGATTATGGGCGCGCATCATCACACTTTGCAAAGGGCTGAGCGGCCGCGCTGCGGGAGCCTGGACGGCGCGCGGTGCAGGCGCTGGAATGCTGCGCGGCGCAGGACCTGCAAGCACGCGCGGCTCCAGCTTGCCTGCGGCTGGCGGTTGCATCGCCGCATCCTGATAGGGGATTTGCGGCGGGATGACGGAACAGGCCGCTAATAGTGGCGCGATCGCAAAGATAGGGCTAAGGGCGCGGAATATATGCATGAACGAGACCATAGGAAGCCAACAGTTAACAAGTCCGCTACAGGGCCGCTGGCCCTCTATGTCCATTGGCCATTCTGCGTCTCCAAATGCCCCTATTGCGACTTTAACAGCCATGTTCGCGAACAGGTTGACCTCGTGGCCTGGCAAGCGGCCTTGCTCGCCGATATGGCGCATGAAGCGGCGCTGACGCCGGGGCGCAAGCTGTCGAGTATCTTCTTTGGTGGCGGCACACCCTCTCTGATGCCACCGGCGTTGGTCGAAACACTGATCGCGGCGGCGGAGCGTCTGTGGGGTTTCGAGGAAAATACCGAAATCACGCTGGAAGCCAATCCGTCGTCGGTCGAGGCAGCGAATTTTCACGATCTGGCTGAGGCGGGCGTAAACCGGGTGTCGCTCGGCCTGCAGTCGCTGGATGACCAGACGCTCGAATTTCTGGGCCGTGCGCATGATGTCGAGGAAGGGCTGGCGGCGCTCGACACTGCGCAACAGGCATTCGACCGGGTCAGCTTTGACCTGATCTACGCCCGCCCCGGGCAGTCTCTCGAAGACTGGCAGAAAGAACTGGACCGCGCGCTAAGCTTCGGCACCGGGCATCTCTCGCTCTATCAGTTGACCATCGAGCCCGGCACGCGGTTCGAGACCTTGGTGCGCACCGGCAAGCTGGTGCCGGCCGATGATGATCATTGCGCCGATCTGTTCGAACTGAATCGCAGCATCATGACCGCAGCCGGCCTGCCCGCCTACGAGATCAGCAATCACGCGAAGCCGGGTCAGGAAAGCCGTCACAATCTGACTTACTGGCGCTATGAGGATTATGTCGGCATCGGCCCCGGCGCGCATGGGCGACGACTCGACAGCGCAACCGAGCGGCACAAGAAGCCGGAGAATTTTCTCTCTGCGGTGGAGCGCAACGGCAACGGGCTGAAGGTCGAACAGGCGCTGTCACCTGAGACGCGGGCGATGGAAGCGCTGATGATGGGGCTGCGGCTGGCCGAGGGCGTCGATTTGGACGCGCTCGCAGAGAAGACCGGGCTGGCGGCAGCGCAGATGGTGGACCAGAAATCCGTGAATCATCTCAGCGGACTGGGCCTGCTCGACGCGGCGGGCGGACGGCTGACAATTTCTCCCAGGGGCATGCCGCTGCTCGATGCGCTGTTGCCAAAGATCATCGCCGACATCTGAAATCGCACGCTATGTTCTATCGTCCTACGGGCGTTGAATATTATCAACTTACCTGTCACACTCGCTTCAGGTCTGAGGAGAGAGAAGTCATGGGAATATTCAGCGTCATCAAGCGCGAGCTCCATTTCACACAGTCGCTCAAAAGCGTGATGGCTCTGGTCAAGGATATTGACGCGGACGCTCCTATCCTGATCACCGACGATATCGAAGCCACGATCGACAGCTTTCCCGACAATATCGCCTTTCATTTTGAAGACGACACGGTCACCTATGCGGAGTTTGAGGCGCGCGCCAACCGGATCGCCCACTGGGCGCTGGCACAAGGCTATCAGGCGGGAGACACGGTCGCCCTGTTCATGGAAAATGCGCCCGATTTTGTCGCCACCTGGTTCGGCCTGTCCAAGGTCGGGATCGTCACTGCCCTGATCAACAGCAATCTCGAAGGCACAGGCCTTGCCCATTGCCTGAATATCGTAGAGACCAAGGCAGTTATCACCACCGCGGATCTCGCACCGAGGGTATCGAAAATCGCAGCCCAGCTGGATGGATCGCCGGCGCTGTGGGACTGGGAGGGCGAAGTCGGTAAAGACCTCAACAGCGCATTGGCGGAATTGCCCGATGATCGCCCCGACCAGAGCCACCGCGCCCATATGAC
Source organism: Parasphingorhabdus sp. NYA22 (assembly GCF_976973735.1). Taxonomy (NCBI): domain Bacteria; kingdom Pseudomonadati; phylum Pseudomonadota; class Alphaproteobacteria; order Sphingomonadales; family Sphingorhabdaceae; genus Parasphingorhabdus; species Parasphingorhabdus sp. NYA22. The sequence continues at coordinate 2,798,107 of NZ_OZ333477.1, forward strand.
CGGCAGGGACCTGTTTCTCTATGTCTATACATCGGGCACCACCGGACTGCCCAAGGCAGCGCGTATCTCCCATGCCCGCGCCCGCCGCAGCTTCCGCATTGCCATCTCGACCTGCCCGCTGACACCGGAGGATCGCATTTACATCACCCTGCCGCTCTATCATGTAACCGGCGGCTTCATCGGTATGGGCGGCGCTTTGCTCAGCGGCGCATCGGTCATATTACGACGCAAATTTTCCGCATCCCAATATTGGGATGATGCGGCCGATTATGGCGCGACGGTGATCGTCTATATTGGCGAGCTATGCCGCTATCTGCTGAACCAGCCGGATAATCCCAAGCAAAGCTCTCACAAGGTCCGGGTCGGCATCGGCAATGGTCTGCGCTCGGATATCTGGCAGCAGTTTGTCGACCGGTTCCAGGTGCCGAAGCTGCTCGAAATCTATGGCTCGACCGAGGGCAATATCTTTCTGATGAATTTCGACGGCAAGATCGGCGCGGTCGGCCGGATACCGAAATATCTGGAAAAGCAGTTCGGCGACACCAGGATCGTGAAATTCGATATTGCAGAAGAACAGCCGGTGCGCGGCGACGACGGCTTCTGCATCAAGGCGGACTGGGATGAGGCGGGCGAACTGATCGGGCGGATTTTCAAGGACAGCCCGTCCGATTTTTCCGGCTATCAGGACAAGGAAGCGACCGAGAAGAAAATCCTGCGCGACGTGTTTGAAAAGGGTGACGCCTGGTTCCGCTCCGGCGACCTGATGAGCCGCGACCGCTCCGGCTATATCTATTTCAAGGACCGGATCGGCGATACATTCCGCTGGAAGGGCGAGAATGTCGCGACCAACGAAGTCTCCGAAGTGCTGTCGCAATATCCCGGGATAAAGACCGCCAATGTCTATGGCGTCGAAGTCCCTGGCACCGATGGCCGCGCCGGCATGGCCTCGCTGACCGTGGCGGATGATTTCGATATTTCGGGCCTGCGCGTCTTTCTGGCCGCGGAAATGCCGCCTTATGCCGTGCCTCTGTTCATCCGGATCGAGCCGGAGGCGCAGACCACCGGCACGTTCAAATATCGCAAGGTCGAACTGGTCAAGGAGGGCTTTGATGTCGCCAGGATCAAGGACCCGATCTGGTTCTGCAAACCGGATGTGGAGGGTTATGCCGAGCTGACCAAGGCGGAACATAAGAAGCTGCTATCGGGAGAATATTGGTTGTAGCAGCGGGTGCGGCGGACGCTGCATTCATCCTCTCCCCTTGAGGGAGAGAACAAGTGGAGCTTGTGAACTTGTTCACTAGCGAAACTCGGTGAGGGGTGAGCGGCAAGAGCCCCCTCACCAACGTCGCCTAAGCAATAAATTGCCAAGGCTTTGGTATCCTCTCCCTCAAGGGGAGAGGAAAGTTGGACTTCAATCCGTGACCTGCTAGATTCCCCCAATGGAAACCGGCAGAACCCTCATCAACGCCTTCTCGGCCTATCTCCGGGACGACCGGCGGCGGTCGTCGCATACGGTGCGGGCTTATGTGATCACCGCAGAACGTTTCTGCGCCTTTTTGATGGAGCATATTGGCAGTGGTATCGGCGCGGCGGAGATCAAGGCGGTGAAGCAGGCCGATATCCGTTCCTATCTTGCCTATCGCCGAGGTGACGGCCTGACCAACAACAGCGCGGCGCGGGAATTGTCGGCCCTCCGGGCCTTCCTGAAACATGTCGGCGGCGATGAGGCGCAGGTACCGAAGATCAAAGGCCCCAAGGTCAGGCGCGGGGTCCCGCGTCCGGCTTCGCCCGATGATATATTGGCACTGGCCGGCGACGCACAGGACAGCGCCAGCGAGGACTGGATTGGCGCGCGCGACTGGGCGGTGTTGCTGCTGCTTTACGGCTCGGGTCTGCGGATCAGCGAAGCGCTCGACCTGACCGGCGACGTCCTGCCCCTGTCCGACACATTGCGGGTGACCGGCAAGCGCAGCAAGGTGCGGATCGTGCCTTTGCTGCCCAAGGTGCGCGAGGCGATCGAACATTATATCGATCTCTGTCCCTATCCCATTGCTCAGGATTTTGCTCGCTGCAAGAATGACCAGATTAGCGGTTCGCCATTATTCCGCGGCAAGCGTGGTGGGCCATTGTCACCCAATATGATCCGTCGCGTGGTGCAGCAGGCACGAACCAAGCTCGGTATCTCCGATACAACCACCCCTCACGCCTTGCGGCACAGCTTTGCCACGCATCTGCTGGCGGGCGGTGCGGATTTACGGAGTCTGCAGGAATTGCTCGGCCACGCCAGCCTGAGTTCAACGCAAGTATACACCGCTGTCGATGCGGCGCATTTGCTGGATGTTTACCAGAATGCCCATCCACGGGCTGGGTGATTTCCGGATGCAACGACCAGGACCATCGGGACACGAATTAGACCGGTGTCAACCAGCGTCGTCGGAAGCGTTATTTTGGATTGCTAGCGTCAGAATATCGATCGCCTCGGCGACCTTTACCGCGGGGACACTCAGTTGTAGCTCGTCTAGCTGTACCAGAAGCTCTTGGAGCAACTGGATGAAGCCGGATAATTTATCTTCGTTTTTCATCCCGAACACTTTTGCAACTGATATGAATATCAATGGTAACGACTTCCAATATCAAGCCATCATTTCCACAAACGGCACAGTGAAGCCAAGGGAGCCAAAAGTCAAAATTTACTTGGGATACACTAGAAAAGTAACGATAAATTCTGCAGGCGCAATGTCATACCGCTTTGTCGCCAGCCTCATATTCAGCCGTCGGAGAAGCTGGTTCAGCCGCAACATCCAACACCAGTTCGATTGTCGAAATGGCCTTGCCGGTAATCTTGAAACTCCGGTCCACTCCGGTCTCGGAAATATTCCCGGTTACCAGATCCTGTTTTGCCAGCACCGACAGGATGCGGTCGAGATTTGTCGGGAAGCGCATCACTTCCGTCAGCGAAGATTCAAGAACGACAGGCACGCAATCCCGACAGGCATATAATTTCAGCATCACCAGCCAGGTGTCTTCCCCGAGGTCAGAGATTTCGTCACCAAATATCTGGTTGCGCTTTGCGGCAACTGTCAGAAGATTGTTCGCAATATCGGTAAAGTGCATATGCCCCCCAGTCCGTGATGAAACGAATGGGTGCTTTTCAGCCAACCGGAACCTTCCGTAAGTCTGAATTAATAAATTCGGAGCGCAAGAACCACAATATGTACCAAGGGACAGGGCGTGAGCTTTGGGATGGCGGTCGGCCTACAGGCTGCGCAACAGAAAACATATGCGATCCCGTCGCGTTGTTAGCGCGGAACCGCGCCTTTGGCTTCATGTCAGTGGCGCGAGAGAAGCGAGGACCGAACTCATCTTCAAGAATTATTTCGATGGGGCGCGGTGCCGAATTTCGAACATCCCTGTCAGATTGGTTAGCGTAAAATGACCATAAAAGGGGCATTTTCCGCGATGGCCTAATTCTTTAGTTAGTAGCGCATTCCGTAACGTCACTCATTATTGGCCAGCAGAGTAGGTCCCATAATTCCATCTAAAAAGAGAATATGTGAACTGAAACGAGGACTGTTTTATCTGCGCCAGGGAGGAAGTTTGAAATGGATAAGGAAACGCATTACAACGCATCAATTTTTTCACGCAAATCAATCATGACCGCACTGATGAGTTCGGCGGTGGCCATTGGCGCTGTCGGCTATAGCGCGCCAGCCTTAGCGCAGGATTTGATCGAAGATGAAACCGGCAGCGACATCATCATCGTCACAGCGCGCAAGCAAAATGAAACGCTTCAGGAAACACCGGTAACGGTTACATCCATAGGCGGTGACACGCTCGATAAATTCCAGGTCAATGAAGTTGCCGATGTCGTCAGCCGCATTCCGGCCCTGAACGTGCAAGTCGGTGGCTCGGGAGCTGGTGGCCAGATCAGCTTGCGCGGCGTTGGCACGACCAATATTTCCGCAGCCTTCGACTCTGCCGTAGCATTCGATTTTGACGGCGTATCGATCAGCACCATGCGGCTGGTTCAGGCGTCCTTTTTCGACGTCGAACAAATTGACGTTCTCAAAGGTCCGCAATCCCTGTTCTTCGGTAAAAGCGCATCGGCGGGTGTATTCTCGGTCCGCTCCGCCAATCCGACCGCGGACTGGGAAGTCGGCGGCAAGGCCTCTTACGAGTTTGAAGAACAAGGCTATACGGTGGGCGGCTATATTTCCGGTCCGGTCAGTGACACGCTCGGCATTCGCGTCGCGGCGCAATATCAGGATATCGACAAATATGTCGAGCTGGAAGCAGGCACGCCGTCGGTCTTTGCCGACTCGGGCAAGGGACTGAAGAATTTTGTCGGCCGGGTCACATTGCAATGGGATCCGACAGATAATTTCTCCGCTAACCTGAAACTTAACTATAATCATAACCAAGGCGACAGTTTGCTGGGTCACTCCGATATTGATTGCGGTGCCAATGGTGTCGCGGATGATGTCCTTCTGGCGGTGCCCGGCGTTTCGATCCCGTCCAACGCCACCTGCGACATTCAGGACGGACTCTATCCCCATCCCGATGGCCATCCTGACCTGCAGGTCATCGCCCCCGGCACCACCGGTGCGGATCGCTACACCGGCCAATCCTATAACGAGACCAACACCGTCTTTGTCCGGCTGGCGATGGACCTGCAACTCAGCGACACGCTGACCCTGTCGACGGTCAGCGGGTTTCTCGACCTCGATAACGAGCATGCCGATCACTTCAGCTATGTCGGCATATTGGCCAATGGCGATCCCGGCGGCCTGCCCGCACCTTTCACCGATTCACTCACCCAACACACGCAGGAAATCCGCCTGACCAGCGACTTTGACGGTATGTTCAATTTCATGGTCGGCGGTTTCTGGGAAAGCCGCAGCCAGCCGTTGCAGACATCGCAAAACGCCTTCCTCGGCTCGTTCATTTTCCCCGATTCCCGCGGTATCACCTATGACTGGGTTGCCGACCGCACGACAAAAAGCGAGGCCCTGTCCTTCTTCGGCAGCATGAGCCTGGATATTACCGACCAGCTGGAACTGTCCGGTGGTGTCCGCTGGACCGACGAGCAAAAGACCCACAGAACCTCCTTCCCGTTCGTGCACAATGCCCTGACCTTCCTCAACGGCATTGTCGGCGGCATCGGCCTGGTGGTTCCCGAAGGCTTCCAGACCGGTCCGGTCAAATTCTCCGACAGCAATATCTCGCCGGAAGTGACGCTGAAATATCAGGCGACCCCTGATCTCAACTTTTACGCATCGTACAAGACCGGCTTCAAGTCGGGCGGCGTCGACAACAGCAGCCTGCCGACCGCGTCGATCCAGCTGGTCGTTCCCGGTTTCGCAGAACAATATCCGGGACTCTATCCCGATCCCGAGGCGGCCCGCGCAGCGGCGCTGAGTTCGCTTATCTACGACTCTGAAACAGCCAAGGGCGGCGAAATCGGCGTCAAGGCGATGCTCGGCAATGGCGCATTCCGGATCAACACGTCGGCCTTCTATTTCGTCTTCGATGATCTGCAGGTGCAGAATTTCGACGGCGCCGCGGTCCGCTTCCTGACCATCAATGCGGGCGAACTGACGACCAAGGGCTTTGACCTCGACTGGTCATGGCGCACCCCGGTCGAGGGGCTGAGCTTCTCCGGCGCGCTCGGCTATACCGATGCCAAGTTCACCGACACGTTCATATCGCAGGACCCCGACGGCATTCCCGGAAACGCCGATGACGTCGACCTCGACGGCCGGACCGCGGCGCGGGCACCAAAATGGTCGGGAAATATCGCTTTCGACTGGACCGTGCCGATGGGAGATTCGATCGAGTTCGGGCTGAACGGCAACGCCGCCTACAGCTCGTCCTATTTCGCCGGCAATAATAATTTCACCGATTATGTCCAGGACAGCTATGTCTCGCTCGACGGCGCGGTCTCGATCGGCGAGCCCGACGGCAAGTGGAAATTGTCGCTGATCGGCGTCAATCTGACCAACGAGCTATGGGCCAACACGGTTGGCGACCGGCCGTTTCTGCCCGCTGGCGGCGATGACCGCATAGTCACCCAGAACCGCGGCCGGCAATTGTTCGTCGAAGCCGCCTTCAAATTCTGATCGACACTCTCCCGTTGATCACATCAGGCCGGACCAGCAGCTGCTGTCCGGCCTGATGCTGTTATCCGGAACGAGGCGGCAATCCATGATTCACAGCCCCGGGCCGCTCTGGATTGCTGCGCTACGCTCGCAATGACGAGACTGGAATGACAGGGATTCATCCTCTCGCTATGGGAGAAGGAGTTAGCGGTTTGCGGAGCCTGCAGGAATCATTGGGCCATGCGAGCCGGAGTTCGACGCAGGTCCATACTACCGTTGATGCGACGCATTTGCTGGATGTTTATTATGGTGCCATCCGGGGGCCGGATAATAACCTGAGCTTGCCGATTTTTCGACGGTGCCTAGATCGAATTCTCGGCCCGTTCTTGGATGATGTGCAAAACATTGTCCTGAACATCGCCGAGCAAAAGTTCACCCCACAGGCTAAGATAAAAATCCATATGACTGCGCATTTTGTAGCGGGTGGTCAAAACCAGCTTCGATTGGTTGAATCCCGTTTGCTTGAGTTCGTAGCGCCCCGAGATAATTTTCAGCTTATCGCCATCGGGGGAAATATGTTTGTCGGTGTATTTCTGGACTGAATCATCGGGAAAGCGGAAATTCCAACCCAGAGCTTCGCCTTGTTGAAAATCGGAAATCGCCTCATCAAATTGAATGTTTTTACCCCATTGCGCTTTTCGAACCAGGCCCGCGCTTTCGCGCTGAATTTTCGCTTCACTCGGACGGGGTACCATCAAAATATCCTGAGTCAGGTTGAATGTCCCCTCATCCGAGGAGATTGCGGGAATATTGATCAGCAGCGGCCACACGGTTTCTGCCGCTGCTTCGATTTCGATTTCACGAGACACTTCCCAACTATTCCATTCTGGCGGTATCCTCTGTTCGGCAGCCAGCAGCACTATGGGAACGACGACCCAGCCCATGGACATCAGCCGGGTCGTTCCTTGTTTCCTTGCCTCTCTGGCATTCCACCTGTTGATGAGTGCTCCGACAGCTGCCGCAGGAATCCAGAACGGGAATATCATCGCAATGCAGATCAATCCCTCAACTTTGGCCAGATAAGTGAACAAGAAAATGATCCCCAGACCTACCGTTACGAAGCCGATGCAGCCGAGCATGGACTTGCTGCCGTTGGGGTCGCCCAGTTGGACGGTTAATCCGCCAAGCGCTGCGGGGACGACAAGCAGGGCAACGAAACCCGCATCGCTTACCCCCCAACGGTCACTGTAAAATAGCAGCAAGGCGATTCCGAACAGGATTGTCAGCAAACTTGCCGTCAATATATGGTCTGCTCGACCGAATTTTCTTCCGGAATCAGTCATAACTCCAACCGCCCTTCAATCACTTCCGGCCAATCACTTCCGGCCAATCCTTTTCTGCCTCAGCCCTCACTCGGCCGCCAGAAGATAATCCGCCAGATATAGACCGCCACCAGCAACCCGATCACGCCAAGCGACACCGGTCCCAGATATTGCCCGATATCATCGACATTCTGCTGTAGCGTATAGCCGGCATAAACCAGAGCACTGTTCCAGATCGCGGCACCGGCGCTGGTGGCGAGGATGAAGCGCTTGTGCGACATCCCGAACAAGCCGGCCGGGACAGAAATCATCGTCCGGATATTGGGAATGAAGCGGGCGACAAAGACTACCCACTGGCCGTGATTGTCGAAAATCCGGTCGATCCGGTTGACTGTCGCGACATCGAGCGTCAGCCAGCGGCCGTGCTTGCGGACAAAGGCGCGCAGGTCATCCTCGTTCCAGTGCCGCCCAACCATGAACCAGACATAGTTGCCAGCCAGCGAACCGATGGTGCCGACCAGCACCAGCCAGGCCGGGTGGAACGTCCCCTGCCCCACGCCGACGCCGCCAAGCCCCATGATCAGCTCGGACGGGACCGGCGGGAAGATATTTTCCAGCGCCATCAGCAAAGTAATGGCCCAATAGCCACCCTGCTCGATCAGGTCTGTTACCCAGCTGCTCATTCAGAGCTCACGGCTTTGGGCTTCAAGGGAAATCACAGGAGAGCAAACCTTGTTCGACAAAATGATACTGCACGGGAAGCAATGCAAACCCTAGCAATGCGAGCGGAATATAAACCCACCTCAGCTTTTTGACAAAAAATGAACCGATACCAACTGCCAGCAAAAGCAGAAATCCGATATGGATCGACCCAAATATCTCGGAATATTGCCCGTCCAGAGGTCCGGTACAAAAGACACTGATTTGATGGAGCGAGCCCCAACTCACAAGCAAGACGGCAATCTGCGTCAATAGCAAAAGCAGTACAATACCGCCGCTGGACCATAGCCTTTTTGACATGGAGTTTTTAGTTTCCAAGCCGCCGCTCGATCGCATCCCAGATCATGCCCGACGTATCGGTACCGTTGAACTTGTCTATTGCGACAATGCCGGTCGGCGAGGTCACGTTGATTTCGGTCAGCCATTTACCGCCGATCACATCAATGCCGACGAAGATCAGGCCGAGCCGTTTCAGGTCCGTCCCCATCGCCGCGCAGATTTCCTTCTCGCGCTCGGTCAGTTCTGCCGCTTCGGCATAGCCGCCTTGCGCCAGATTGCTGCGGAATTCGCCTTCGCCGGGCTTGCGGTTGATCGCGCCGGCAACTTCGCCGTCGATCAGCACGATGCGCTTGTCGCCCTGATGCACTTCGGGGAGAAAAGGCTGGACCATATGCGGCTCCGGCCAGGTCTGGTTGAATACCTCAAATAATGCACTGAGATTGCTGCCATCTTCAGGCACCAGGAAGATCGCCTTGCCGCCATTGCCGTGCAGCGGCTTAACGACGATGCCGCCATGTTCAGCCTGAAAGGCGCGCACTTCGTCGAGGTCGCGGGTGATCAGGGTCGGCGGCATGAACTGGGCGTAATCGAGCACATAGACTTTTTCCGGCGCGTTGCGGACGGAGACGGGGTTGTTGACCACCAGTGTCTCGCTCTCGATGCGTTCCAATAAATGGGTCGCGGTGATATAGCCGACGTGAAACGGCGGGTCCTGCCGCATCAGCACGACATCGATATCGCTGCCGAGATCAAGATTCAGCGGATGGCCGAATGTATAATGATTGCCCTCGACCGGCCGTACCGTCACCGGATGCGCGGGCGTGGTCAGGCGGCCATTGGGGTGCAGTGTCAGGCCTTTTACGTCATAATGGAATATTTCGTAACCGCGTTTCTGGGCGGAGAGCATCAGCGCGAAGCTGCTGTCTCCCGCGATATTCACACTTTCCATCGGGTCCATCTGTACGGCGATTTTCAGGGTCATTGATTTGCTTTCATTCACACTGTGCTGCGTTTGACGATCCATAACCGTTCGTCCTGATCTTGTCGAAGGGCGTTTTTGTTTACCGCGGTAAAGGGAAAGTTCGATCCGCTTGCCGATGTTGGCGAGCCTGTTGACCCGCAGGGCGAGCGAAGCTCGACAACGCCTATCGTCGAGAAGTGTCCTTCGACAGACTCAGGACGAACGGCATGTTTGATTCTAGAACCCATGCCATACGTTAGGCAAATGGACAGGCAGGCGTCTTGGTGAAACCAGTATCACATCGATCCGTGCATCTTCACCCTTGGTGCAAAATTGCGGATAGAGTATTTCCACCGCATCGGCGACGCGCTGGAGCCGTTTCAGATCGATCGACTGCTCGAGATCCTCCAGCTTCGTGCGGGCCTTCACCTCGACAAAGGCGACAAGGCCGCCGCGTTTGGCAACGAGATCGACTTCACCGCGTGGTGTTCGCACCCGTTCGCCCAATATCCGCCAGCCTTTCAGGCGCAGGAAGCGGGCTGCGGTCTTTTCAGCCTGGCGCCCGCGCTTCTCGGCGGCCTCGCGTTTCATTTTCGAGAGACCGTTCGTGCTGAGCTTGTCGAAGCACCTCGACCGTCGAGGCACCGCATGGCCGAGAGAGGCCCTTCGACAGGCTCAGGGCGAACGGTGCTCATTTTTCCGATTTCCAGCGATTGACCAGTTCGTAGAGCGCTTTGCGGTCCGTGTTGAAGGCGCGCGCAACCTCGCCAGCCGCTTTCGATGCCGGCAGCCGCACCAAAGCTTCCCGCAACGCCGCCTCGATATCCGCTTCGCTGGCCGCTTCCGGTGCGCCCGGCGGGCCGATGATCACGACGATCTCGCCTTTGGGTCTTTCCGCACCATAGCGCTCGGCCAGTTCGCTCAGGGAACCGGCGACTGCTTCCTCGAATCTCTTGGTGATTTCGCGGACAACCGCTGCCTTCCGGTCGCCCAGCACTGCCAGCGAGTCGGACAACATCGCTCCCAGCCGGGAGCCGTTCTCGTAGAAGATCAGGCTGGCGTTGAGCGACTTTAAAGCAGCGAGCGATTCGGTTCGCGCCTTGGTCTTGCTCGGCAGAAATCCTTCGAAAAGAAACCGGTCGCTGGGTAATCCGGACAGGGTCAGGGCGGCGATCGCGGCGCTGGGGCCGGGAATTGTCGTAACATAGAGGCCCGCCGCCTGCGCGTCGCGGACCAGTTTGTAGCCGGGATCAGAGATCAGCGGCGTTCCCGCATCGCTGACCAGTGCGACAATTTTGCACCGTATCGCATCCAAAATGCTCTCGCGATCGGCCGCAGACTTATGGTCATTATAGACCATCATCTTCGACTTTTTACCTATGTGATTCAAAAGCTTGGCGGTCACTCTTGTATCTTCGACGAGGATGATATCGGCGGCGGCGAGCGTCTCTTCGGCGCGGCGCGACAAATCTCCGAGGTTGCCGATAGGGGTGGCAACGATATAGAGACCGGATTGGGCAGGAGCAGACATATGACGGTCATGGCAGACAAGGTGCATCTAGGACAAGATCAAAGCAGACGACGCGGCATTTTGAAGTGGGCGAGTGTTTCGGCATTCGTCATGCTCGCCGGTTGTGCAACGGTTGTCCCGCGCGGCGCAGAGCCGGTGCGGACCGACACGCCTGCACCGCCTCCGGTGACCGCCGGCTTGCCCGACGACCAGAAACATCACCGCATCGCCCTGCTGGTGCCGCTATCCGGCAAAAATGCCGGTATCGGCCAGTCGCTGGCCAATGCCACCACCATGGCGCTGCTCGATACCAAGGCGGAGAATATCCGCATGACCAGCTATGATACGGCCAAGGGCGCGGCTGCAGCGGCCCAAAATGCAATCCGCGATGGCAATAAACTGATCATCGGCCCGCTGCTCAGCGACAATGTCGTGGCGACCGCCAATATCGCCCGCCCGGCCGGCGTGCCGATCCTCAGCTTTTCCAACGACAGCGGCGCCGCTGGCAATAATGTCTTCATATTGGGCCATATCCCGTCGCAGTCGATCAACCGGGTTGTCGAATATGCCAAATCCAAAGGCATGAAGCGCTTTGCGGCGCTGGTTCCTAACGGCGTCTACGGACAGCGCGCATCCTCGACCTTGCTGCGCAGCGTGAAAGATGCCGGCGGCACCGTGGTCTCGATCCAGACCTTCAACCGCGATTCCAAATCGATCGAGGCGGCCACCAAGAAGCTCGCCGACAATGGCGATTTCGAAGCCGTCCTGCTCGCCGACAATGGCGACATGGCGATCAAGGCCGCGCCCTATATTCGCAAAAATGCCAGCGGCACCGCGAAAATCCTCGGCACCGATCTATGGAATACCAGCAGCAACCTGGCCGGCGCGCCGTCGATGCGCGGCGCCTGGTTCGCCAGCGTTTCTGATGGGCTGTACAAGCAATATGCCGACAAATATCGCGCCCGCTATGGCAAGGCGCCATTCCGGCTGTCGAGCCTCGGCTATGACTCGGTACTGCTGACGGTCAAGGTCGCCCGCAACTGGAAAGTGGGATCGCCCTTCCCGATCAATCAACTGACCGACAAGGGCGGCTTTATCGGACTGGACGGCGTTTTCCGGTTCAAGGCTGACGGTGTTTCGGAGCGGGCCCTGGAAGTTCAGGAAATCCGCAATGGCAGCTTTACCGTGGTCGATCCGGCGCCCAAGGGTTTTTGATAGAGCTCTTCGTCATCCTAAACTCGTTTCAGGACCTCCAACGGCAATGCGCTAACGCACGGGGTCCTGAAACAAGTTCAGGATGACGATTATCGGATCAGCCGATATTTTGTCCGGTTGATTCCCAGTCCTTCAGGAAACCTTCGAGCCCCTTGTCGGTCAGCACATGTTTGAACAGATTACGGATGACATTGGGAGGCATGGTGCCGACATCGGCGCCGATACGGGCGGATTCGAGCACGTGGATCGGATGGCGGATCGAAGCGACCAGGATTTCCGTGTCGAAGGCGTAATTGTCGTAGATCAGCCGGATATCTTCGATCAGCGTCATGCCGTCGAGGCCATTGTCATCATGGCGTCCGACGAACGGGGAGATGAAGCTGGCGCCGGCCTTGGCCGCGAGCAACGCCTGATTGGCCGAGAAGCAAAGCGTGACATTGACCATCGTGCCTTCGCTGGTCAGCGCCTTGCAGGTTTTCAGCCCGTCGATCGTCAGTGGCACCTTGATGCAGACATTGTCGGCGATCTTGCGCAGCACTTCTGCTTCTTTCATCATCGTTTCGTGATCGAGCGCGATGACTTCGGCAGAAACCGGTCCGTCGGTCAGGCCACAGATTTCCTTGGTCACTTCCATGATATCGCGACCGGATTTCTTGATCAACGACGGGTTGGTGGTGACGCCGTCGACCATGCCGGTCGCAGCAAGGTCAGCGATTTCTGCGGTATCGGCTGTGTCTACGAAAAATTTCATCGGTCTGGCTCCAGAAATGGGAAAAATGCGGCTGTTACCCTGTGCCTATCCGCTTTCCGCGATCCGTGGAACTGCCCCCCGTCTCTTGGCGGCAGAAAGCTGTGGATAGTTTGGGGGAAGATTGCGGGATAAAAAGCCGCTAAAAGGCCTTCCCGACACCCAGAACCGCAATCAGCAGAGGATCATTGGTAGCCCGCGGATTGGCGCGAATGGATTCCTCCTGCGCGCCTATCGAGCGATAGATGGCATCGCTGACCTTGTTGGTCACATCGCGGCTGATGCTGGAAAAATCGACATTGGTGGCCTGCGACAGCACGAGATTGATAATTTCATTGTCGAACAGCCTCAGGCCATTACCGATGCCCGGCAGCATCCGGTCGACCAAGCTGTTGCCGAGTTGCCCCTGCAGCAGACTGGTGGCCGCGCGCGGTCCGCCATTGATGATCGCGGCAGCGTCATCGATGCTCATATTGCGGATTGTTTCAGCGACGATCGGAGCAGCGAGCTCGGCACCCGTTTCTGCCGCTCGGTTGACCTGCATCAGCAAGCGGTCCTGGATCGGCTTGGAACGCAGCAAGGCGGTTGCGACGCTTGTTACCCGCGCCCCGCCAAGCGAATCCGGCACGGATATACGGGCGATCTGGCTGTCGAAGAACCCGTTGGGCTGGAGCAATTCTGCGAAGGCATTCTGTGACGACAGGGTGAGCAGCCGTTTGACAGCTTCGGTCAGGCTGAGGCCCGGCAAGCTCGAACAGCCGGGAAGCGCCAGCAATCCGGCGACAGCGCCAAAGCCCAGAACCGATCTGCGATGATAGTTCATTACTCTCTCCTGTTTTCGTCAAAGCAAGAATGACGGATGATGATAAGCTGCCTATAGCATGAATATGAATCGCGTTCGTGTACTCCTCCTTAATGCCGCCCTGGGTCCGCTCGATTATCGCGTTCCCGACGGCATGCGGGTCGAACCGGGCTCGATAGTGATGGCGCCGCTTGGTCCGCGCAAATTGCCGGGAGTGGTGTGGGAGGCGGAGAGCTTTCCGGTCGAGGAAATTGACCCGAAGAAATTGCGCCCCCTGCTCGAGGTTCGCGATGTGCCGCCGCTGCGTGCGCCGTTGCGCAGACTGATCGAGTGGACCGCCGCCTATTACTTCGCCTCGCCAGCCTCGGTGCTGCGCATGGTATTGTCGAGCGGCGCTGCCTTCGCCGACAATCGCCCGATCAGCGAGTACCGGTTGAATGGCACGGTGCCGGACCGGATGACGCCGCGGCGCGAGCAGGCGCTCGAAAAACTGGCTGGCGTGCAGGGTACGATCAGCGAACTGGCCTTCAAGGCCGATGTGTCGATCGCGGTAATCCGCGGACTGGAAAAGCTGGGCGTGTTTGATCGGGAAGAAGTCTCCCCTTTCGCCACCACCGCCAGGCCCACGCCCGATTTCGACACGGTTGATCTGAGCACTGATCAGCAGAATGTCAGCAATATATTGATCGAGGCGGTCCGCGCGTCGCAGTTCAAACCCTTTCTGCTCGACGGCGTAACCGGTTCGGGCAAGACCGAAGTCTATTTCGAGGCTGTCGCCGAAGCCTTGCGTCAGGACAAGCAGGTGCTGGTCCTGCAGCCCGAAATCGCCCTGACCGAACCGTTTCTAAACCGTTTCGAGGCGCGGTTCGGGGCCGAGCCGCTGGCCTGGCACAGCGGCATGAAACAGTCGGAGCGCAAAAGAAACTGGAGGGCGCTGGCAGAGGGCAATGCCAAGGTCATTGTCGGCGCGCGTTCCGCCCTGTTCCTGCCTTATGCCAACCTGGGACTGATCATCGTCGACGAAGCCCACGAGACCAGCTTCAAGCAAGAAGACGGCGTGCGCTATCACGCCCGCGATGTCGCGGTGATGCGCGGCCTGTACGAGCAGATTCCGGTCATATTGGCCTCCGCCACACCGGCGATCGAGAGCCGCCATCAGGTCGAGCAGGGCAATTATGAACTGCTCGAATTGCCAGCGCGTTTCGGCGGAGCGACTATGCCCGATATCGAGGCGCTGGACCTGACCGAGGATGTCCCGCCGCGCGGAAGCTGGCTGGCGCCGACGCTGGTCCATGCGCTGGAGGAGAACCTAGAGCGCGGCGAACAATCGCTGCTCTTTCTCAATCGCCGCGGCTTTGCCCCGCTCACCCTGTGCCGGACCTGTGGTCACCGGATCGATTGCCCCAATTGCACCGCATGGATGGTCGAGCATCGCCTTACCCGCCGCCTCGCCTGCCATCATTGCGGCCATGTCATGCCGATTCCGGAAAAATGCCCGGAATGCGGCGACGAAGACAGTCTGGTCGCCTGCGGGCCCGGGGTCGAGCGAATTTGCGACGAGGTCAAAATGCTGTTCCCTGCCGCACGCACGGCGATCGTCACTTCGGACACGATCTGGTCGCCGCAGAAGGCCGCCGAATTCGTCCAGCAGATGGAAGCGGGCGCGATTGATATCGTCGTCGGCACTCAGCTGGTGACCAAAGGCTATCACTTCCCCAATCTGACTCTGGTCGGCGTGGTCGATGCGGATATCGGGCTGGAAGGCGGCGATTTGCGCGCCGCGGAACGCAGTTTTCAGCAGATTGCCCAGGTCGCCGGCCGCGCCGGCCGCGCGGAGAAACCCGGCCGTGTCTATGTCCAGACCCGGATGCCCAAAGCGCCGGTGATCCAGGCGCTGATCAAGAATGACCGGGAAGGCTTTTATGCCGCCGAAATAGAGTCCCGTCGACAGGCCCTTGCTCCGCCGTTCGCGCGCTGGGCCGCGATCATTGTCTCGTCCGAGGATAACAAGGAAGCGATGGAAACCGCACGCCTGATTGGCCAGACAGCTCCCAAGCTCGACGGATTTTCGGTTTACGGCCCTGCCCCTGCGCCTCTGTCGATGCTGCGCGGACGGCACCGGCATCGGTTGCTGGTACACGCCCTGCGGTCGGTCGACCTCCAGAATATCATGCGCGAATGGCTGGAGAAGCTGGAATGGCCGCGCGCGGTACGGGTCGGGGTGGATGTCGATCCCTATAGTTTTGTTTGATTTCCGATCATCCCTCGCTTTCAAGGCAGGAGAAGGGGGGGGATAGGCACCAACGAGATCTATTCCGGTTTGTGCCTTGATGTCGCGCAGCTCGCTTGCGCTCGCAACTGCCCCGCCCCCTCCTTTGCAAAGGAGGCGCTAAGATGAAGTGCAAAAGTCCTTTGAATGTTGCGTCTATTTGAAGCATGAGCCGAACTATGATTAAAAAACTGTCCCTCATCTTCTCTATGCTCGTGGCCACCTTGCTAACCGGCCCGGCCCAGGCCGACCCGGCCGATATCAGCGCCGCCAGCCGTTCGGTGGTCCGCGTGGTTCTGGCTGCGAAAGACGGCAGCAAAGTTGCCTTTGTCGGTCATGGCAGCGGGTTCGCGGTGGCGCCGGACAAGATCGTGACCAACGCCCATGTTGTCGAGATCGCGCGGCAGGAAAGCTCGGTCGTTATCGGCATCATCCCGTCGCAGGGCGGAACCAGCTATGGCGGGAAAATCATCGCTTATTCACCCGAGAACGATCTTGCGCTCATCCAGGTACTGGATGGCGGGCGCCTGCCGCCAATGACGATCTTTGGCGGTCCGGTCGGAGATGGTGCGGATGTAGTAGCGGTCGGGTATCCCGGTTCCGTCGATCGGGCGCAGGGGCTTGATCTGGACGATCTGATCAACCCGATGTCGCCGGTCAAGACCACCGGGACGGTTTCCGGCGGCCGCACAACCAAGCAGTTTGACACGATCCTCCACACAGCGCCGATAGCATCGGGCAATAGCGGCGGACCGCTGATCGACAATTGCGGCCGGGTGCTGGGCGTCAACAGCTTCGGTTCGATCAGCGAGGGCAATGATGCCGAATTCGGTTTTGCCGTATCAGCGCGCGAAATATTGAACTTCCTGCGTCAGGCGGGCGTAAAGGTGGGCTCAACGGCGACGCCTTGCCGATCGGCTGCGGAGATCAGCGAAAAAGAACGGCTGCGTGAAGCGGCTGCCCGTGCCCAGGTGACAGCGGCCAAGGAAGCCGAAGCCGAAAAGCGCGAACGGGCCGAAACCAAATTGCGCACCAGCATAACCCAGGATATCATCGCAGAGCGCGAAAACCGGATCGCGATTGCGGCGCTGATGCTGGCGCTGTCGTTGCTGGCAGCCGGTGGCGCGGCTATTCTGCTGGTTCAGGGCAAGCGCAACCCGGGCATCGGGGCAGCGGGCGGTGCGGCGGTTCTGCTGCTCGGCGCTGTCATTATCTTCCTGGCGCGCCCGGATTTTAGCGAAATCGATGACCGTGTCGCTGCCGCGTTGCAGGAAAAGGCGGATAAGAGCGAACCGCAGCAACCGAGCATCGCAACGTCGGGCAAATATCAATGCACGATCAACCCGCAACGCAGCCGGATCACCGTCTCGCAGGAAAATGAACTGCCGCTCGAGTGGACCGATGGCGGCTGTGTCAACGGCCGCACCCAATATGGCCGCGATGGTGCCAAATGGTCCCGTATCTTCGTTCCCAATCAGGAGCAGACCGTCACCATCAGCAGCTTCCAGCCGGATCGCAGCGAGTTTACCGAAGAGCGTTATCTGATGGGGCTGGACGCGATGACCACAGCGCGGGCGATCCGTGCCGAATACGGCAACCGGGCCTGCACGACCGACGTCAAGGCGCTCGCTGACATCGAGGATATGGTGAAGGCAATCAGAGCGGAATTGCCGTCGCAGGCAAACGAGAGCCTGGTATACGAGTGTAGAAAGACTGATTAGCCCGAGAGGAAACACCCATGACCAGCAAAAATAGCGCCAGCCAAAAACCTGATTATTCGGGCATGAAAGCGGTCTTCATCAATTGCACTTTGACGCCTTCGCCCGCGTTCAGCCACACCGAGTGCCTGATGGACGTCGTCCGGAAAATCATGGAAGACGCCGGCATATCGGTCCAGACTTTCCGCAGCGTCGATCATGATATCGCTCCCGGCGTTTATCCCGATATGACAGAACATGGTTTTGCCTTGGACGACTGGCCAGTGATCTCCCGAAAAGTAATGGAAGCGGAGATACTGGTCATTGGCACCCCAATCTGGCTCGGAGATGTGTCATCGGAATGCCGCAAGATCATCGAGCGGCTCTACGCCCATTCCGGCGAGACCAATGACAAGGGCCAGTATATATTCTACGGCAAAGCCGGTGGTTGTATCGTTACCGGCAATGAAGACGGCGTGAAGCACTGCGCGATGAGCACGCTCTATTCGCTGAGTCATATCGGCTATACTATTCCGCCACAGGCTGACGCCGGCTGGATTGGCCCGATCGGCCCTGGTCCTTCTTACGGGGACAAGAAAGACGATGGCACTCGCGTCGGTTTTGACAGCGATTTCACGCAGCGCAACGCAACATTTCTGGCCTGGAACCTGATGCACACCGCTCATATGCTCAAGCAGGCTGGCGGCATACCCGATTACGGCAATTCGCGCGAAGCCTGGGATGACGGCACGCGGTATAACCATCCAAACCCGGAATATCGTTGAGTGCTTCGCATATATGACGAGTGATTGTGCCGAAGTGAACGGGCTAGCGGATTTCAGCTGCTGACTCGATGATTGGATTCCGCGCTAGACCCTAGAACGCCCCGGCTGGCCATTCTATACGGCTCAGGCTTTCAGAAGTGCGCTGGTCGTTAACCGAAAATCCCAAATCGTCCAGACACTCTTTTATATTGCTCAGGCACGGTTGGCTCTCAGCTGGGTATCCTGTCGAACATAGGTCAGCAGATTGTTGGATAGCGATCTTAAAACATCGACTGGTTTATCCTGTTTGATCGCGTCTTCCAGTTGCTTTGCCGCGGCGGCCATTTCGCCTTCACCGAATGAGCCTGCGGACCCCACAAGCTTGTGCAACATACCAGCGATTTCTTCGCTTTGCTCCACCGACCAGTGGTTGATTGTAGCCATTCCAGCCATCAGGCGATCCAGTGTTCTGTTTCGAAATTCTTCATATTTCGGACGAAGCAAGGCTATGGTCTCGTCTTCCTTTACCACTTCTGCCGCCGGAGTCCGTTTTTTCGAACGCGGCTCAAAATACCATTTGCACACAGCTTTGTAGAGGTCATTAAACTGGATCGGTTTGGAAACATGATCCTGCATGCCCGCTGCCGCGCAAGCTTCCCGGTCTTCGGAAAAAGCATTGGCGGTCAGCGCGACAATTGAAAGCTGTGCGGCTGTGATGCCAGCTTGGCGGATTTTTTTTGTGCATTCGATCCCGTCCATGATCGGCATCTGCATATCCATCAGGACAAGTCCAAATTTCAGTCCCTGGTCAGCATCGCCGGTCAGGATTTCCAGCGCGCGCACGCCATTGTCGGCGCAGATAACGCTACAGCCCATGCGCTCGAGCATCGCTGTCGCAAGCAGCCGGTTGATTTCATGATCCTCGACCAGCAATATGGTACGACTGACGGCCGGTAACGTGGACTGCTGGCTGTCGGTGTTAGCGCGCCTGGTTGCTTCCCCACGGGGGTCGACACATTCATTTAAAGGTATCTCGACACAAAATGTGGATCCCGAACCGGGTGTGCTTTGCAAGCTGATACTGCCACCCATCATTTCTACAAGCTTGCTAGAAATCGCCAGTCCGAGACCTGTCCCGCCGTAGGACCGATCCGTATCATGTTCTGCCTGTACGAATTCGTCGAATATCGAGCGTTGCCGTTCTTCGGCTATGCCGATGCCGGTATCGATAACGCTTACCCGGAACTTGCCATTGTCGTCATCTGACATTTCAGCCTTGACGGTTATCGATCCGGACTCGGTAAACTTGATCGCATTGCCGATCAGATTCGTCAGAATCTGGCGGAGCCGCAGCTTGTCATGCTCGATAAATTTTGGCAGATTCTCTGTATAGTCCAGCTTGAGTGCGAGCCCGTGATTCCCGGCCGCGGTCAGCATCATGTTGCACGTGCTCTTGAGCAAATGGGCCAGTTCAAACGGCTCCGGCGACAAAGCCAATAATCCTGCGTCAATTTTGGAAATATCGAGAATGTCATTCAACAATGCCATCATGATTTTGCCGGACTCCTCGATCAGCGAGACATATCCCGCCTGTTGTTCATCAAGTTCCGACTGGCTGAGCATCTCTGCGAAACCGAGCACACCGTTCATGGGCGTACGGATTTCGTGGCTCATATTCGCCAGGAATGATGCCTTGGCTTCAGTTGCTGCTTCGGCGATGTCACGCGCTTCCCGTAATTCGCTCTGACGCTGGCGCAGCTCTGCAATCGCCCTGCGCTGTTCGGTGATCTCTACAATGACACCGACATAACCGATAATATTATTATCAATATCGAACTCGGCCTGGTTTACGGTGCGAACCCAGATTTCTTCGCCATCTTTTGTGGTGTGGCAGGCTTCCCGTTCGCATTTGTCTCCGGGCTTGTTAAAGCCGGTAAACGCCTCGTCCATATCGTAAGAAGTTCTGTCTTTCAGCGCCCGCATCCATCCGTCGCCTTTGACCTCTTCCTCACTGAGGCCGACCCGTTCACGCCAGGCCTTGCTCACATAGAAAATTATGCCTTCCGCATCCGCCTGGAAAAATCCTACGGGAGCGGATTCCGCGAGCCTGCGGAACCGTTCTTCGCTCTTTTCCAGAGCGTGCCTGCTCGATATAGCCTCTGTAACGTCCCGGATATTCCCCGTCGCTCCCTCAAACCGTCCCATCTCGTCACGTACGGCCTCGAGAAACACTTCGACGCGACGTTCCTTTCCGTCAGCGCGAATGAAGGTCTGGTTGAGAGTAAGAGTGTCCAATTCCCCGCTTGCGAGCCGGAGATATTCCATCTCTGCTGTCTGTAAAGAATTTTCAGTCAATAATTTGGTTACCGACCAACCCAGCGTCTGTTCCACGGAATAGCCCGTTATTGTCTCCCAGGCCGGATTGAGAAGGACCCAGCGCCCAAATTTGTCGGTGCGGAAAACAACGTCCCGCATATTGTCAAATATCGATTGGGTTTGATCTCGACTGACCCGCAATTCCCGCTGCAAAATGGTTTGCGCTTCGAGAAAACTGGCAAACGGGAGCGAACTTGCAAAGGTGAACAGAAGAAAAATTTGTACGACAAATATATTGTCGTGCAAATTTCCGTCTATCAACTGCGCTGGCCCGGATCCGTTAAATGTGCCGGCAATCGCAATGATTGCAATGACCGCCACAGATAAGGATGCACCGACAATTCCCTTACGGACCGCCGCAAAGAGTACGAACAGCGAAGTCATGAACAGAAACGGGTAGGAGGACTGGCTGAACACAAAGATTGTCAAAAGTCCGCCGAGCCCGAAGATGACCAGATATTCCAGGTCCATCGTCTTGTTCCACCGATGGATACCGTTGCGATTTCCAAAAATGATCGAAAAAATCGGGGCAAAGATCAACATGCCAAGGCTATGCGCTATCAGCCAGTCAAGCCATCCAAGCAGCGACACATTTTCGCCGAATATGGAAAACAGTCCGATTGCCACCCCGCTGGCAATCAGCGGCGCCACCAAACCACCAAGCATGGCGAACCAAATCAGCTTTCCGAAATCCACATAATTGGGATCCGTCCCGCACTGTCTGCGGATCAGAAAAATCGCGATCGCGACCTCAACAGCGTTGGCGGTCGCCATGGACAGGGCTTTCGTCCCACTATCGCCCACGCTGATTGCGACAACAAATCCGATTGCTGCGCATGCCAGGATATGCGGGACGGAAATTCTGCCCCTATATCGCAGCAATGCGGCGACCAGGAAGCCGTTCGAAATCCACAATGCTGAAAAATCTGCCCCTCCGCGGGTCAGCAAGATTCCTGGAATTGATAACAGGCCAAATGCCGCCGTGATCCCCGCAAAGATGGAAATCCTTTTGCCAGTCGAAGTTGGCATATTGTCTTCAATAGTCATCTGGTCACCGAATCCATCCTTAGTGAAAGCAGGCGTCGCATAGAAACACCTGCTCCACGCCCAATTTTCAGAACAATATTGACCAGGACATCGATCTAACATTTTGCAGGCCGTAATTGCCCCGTTTGAACCTGCCGCCCTCGAACATTCAGATGGCTGATTGGCTCAAACTATTTGCAGATTGATACGAGGTCATCTGCGGTTGGTTACGGCAAATACAATATCAATTAAGGCCAAGGGGATGGATCATCTTGAACTTCGATCTGACTGCGGGCCTCTATTTTAACTGCAAAATTGGGATTTTCATCTGCGCTCATCCGTCTTTTCTCGACGCTGATCGCTGGCGAATCGGGGAGCAAGTCGGTTCTGACCGGAGAACCATTAAGTCTACCTCCAGATATCAGCGATTTGGCAAGGCGTTAGCGATGACCGCTATTGAGAAACGCTTTAACCTCGTTCCTTCTCCAGCAGCATTTGCTTGATCTCCAGCCCATAAGCATAGCCGCCCATCGAGCCGTCACTGCGCACCACCCGGTGGCAGGGGATCAGCACGGCGACATGGTTAGCGCCATTGGCGCTGCCCACCGCCCGGACGGCTTTGGGCTTGCCGATGGCAGCAGCGATATCCGCATAGCTGCGTGTTTCGCCCTCGGGGATTTTGCGCAATTCCTGCCAGACAGCTTCCTGAAAGGCAGTGCCCTGGACATCCACCGGGATATTGTGCGGCCGGCCCGGCGCTTGGACCTGTGCCATCACCTGCGCGAGCAGCTTCCGAAAATCGTCACCGCCCTGTTGCAGGTCCGCTTTCGGGAATCGTTGGCATAGCTCTGCTTCGCCTTCGTTGAAAGACAGGCAGCAAACGCCTTTATCGGTCGCCGCTACCAACATCACGCCCAGCGATGTCTCGACACTGGCCCAATAGATCGTCACCCCTGCCCCGCCATTTTTCCACACGCCCGGTTTCATTCCCATTTTCCGGCCCATTTTCTGTTCCTCGTAAAAGCGCGAAGCCGATCCATAGCCGGCGTCGTAAATGGCTTCGGTTACCGATGCGCCGCCAGCCAGCGCGTCCTTGACCCGTTCTGATCGCAAAGCCCGCGCATAGGCGGCTGGCGAAAGTCCGGTTTCGCGTTTGAAAATCCGCTGGAGGTGAGTCGGCGAATAGCTTGTCAGCTGGCCCAGTTCGCCGAGCGTCGGTGCGGCCTCCGCCATCCGGATCGCGTCAATTACTGTCTTCACCGCCGCTTCGTCACGCGCCACGTCGTTGGGGAGACAGCGCAAGCAAGCGCGCAAACCTGCTGCCTCTGCCTGTTCGGCTTTCGCAAAGAAACGTACATTTTCGCGCTTGGGGTGGCGTGCGGCGCAGGAGGGGCGGCAATAGATGCCGGTGCTCAGGACGCCAGTTACGAATTTTCCGTCGAAGCTGCGGTCGCGGGCCTGGACAGCCGTCCATGCTCGAACATTATCCACAAAATTCTCGTTCACGGCTCAAACCTCTCCACCCGCGCGAAAAAAACATCCATGGGCTGCATTATGAACATCTATATAGGCAACCTCGTCCAGTTCAAATAGCTCACGGATCGACCGGTCAGCTTCGCCGGACAAGGCAAGGATGGCTGTTTTCAGCATCGCATCCTCGCCGAAAGCGCGCATGCCCAATGGCCGTCCCTCGAAGACCGGCGGAACCATATCGGTAAATTGCGCAGACGCTGTCAGCCCGGTTCTCGCAAATATCGCGTAGGAACTCCGATAGGGCGAATCGACATCATGGGATGTGTGGTGGAACAGGATCACCTTTTCGCCCACTTCGGCATCTTCCAAAGATATGCGGCATGGGAAGCCGGGCTTACTGGTCGCGGTCATTTGCACCGCACCCAGCGCCGAGAGCTCTTCAGCGGTTGCGACCTCAAACCTCTCTGCCAGTTCCGGGCTCAATCCGGTGATTTTGTAGGTCATATGCAATCGCCCATTCTGGCTGTCGAAACGGATATAAATCAGCTCTGCCGGTACGGCTTCCCGTATCTTGCGTTCAAAGCAAAAAATAATCCGTGGAGCGATTCAAAGCCGCCAAAAACTGCTGGTTTGTCTTTCCGGGAAAATGATTCCCAAAGCCGTCTTGCATCGCAGCAAAATGGTTGCTAGACGCCGCGCATCTGTGGGCGGAATTGCAGGATTTCCGGCCATTAAACGGACTATTTCATGAACGGTTTTCAGACCACAATTACGGTCAAGGAGAAGCAAACGCGTGGATCATTCCAGCGGCATTAGAGCGAGTTTAGCGGGGCGTTACGCCACGGCTTTGTTCGCGCTTGCAGAAGAAAATAAAAGCATCGACGCGGTGCTGACCAGTCTCGCGACATTGAGCGCAGCCATGGCCGAATCGGATGACCTCAGGGCGCTGACCAGCAGCCCGGTTGTCTCGCGCGATGATGCCGGCAGGGCTATTGCAGCCACGGCCAAGGCCCTTGGCCTCGACAAGCTGTCGACCAACGTGCTCGGTGTGCTCGCGGCCAATCGCCGGCTCGACCAAATCCCGGCGGTTATTCGCGCTTTCTCCACTTTGGCATCGGACCATCGCGGCGAAATTACTGCGGAAGTCACCTCGGCTCACCCCCTGGATAAAAAGCAGATTGATGCGCTCAAGGCGCAGCTCAAGAAACGTGTGGGAAGCGATGTTAGCGTTTCCACCGCAGTCGATCCGTCCATATTGGGCGGGCTGGTCGTGAAAATCGGCAGCCAGATGATCGACAGCTCGATTAAAACCCGTTTGAACACCCTATCGCAGGCCATGAAGGGCTAAAGGAAGATACACATGGATATTCGCGCCGCAGAAATTTCAAAGGTCATCAAGGACCAGATCGCCAATTTTGGCAATGAAGCCCAGGTTTCCGAAGTCGGAACCGTGCTCGCCGTCGGTGACGGTATTGCCCGTATTCACGGCCTCGATCAGGTGCAAGCCGGCGAGATGGTTGAATTCTCCAACGGTATTCAGGGCATGGCGCTGAACCTCGAGGCTGACAATGTCGGCGTCGTGATCTTCGGCTCTGACGCTGAAATCAAAGAAGGCGACGTGGTCAAGCGGACCGGCACGATTGTGGACGTTCCGATCGGCAAGGAATTGCTTGGTCGTGTGGTCGACGGTCTCGGCAACCCGATTGATGGCAAGGGCCCGATCAACACCACGCAGCGTAGCCGGGTGGAAGTCAAGGCGCCGGGCATTATCCCGCGTAAATCGGTCCACGAACCCGTCCAGACCGGCCTGAAAGCGCTCGACGCTCTCGTTCCTGTTGGCCGTGGCCAGCGCGAATTGATCATTGGTGACCGTCAAACCGGCAAGACCGCTGTCGCGATCGACACGTTCATCAACCAGAAGACAGTCAACGCCGGTGATGATGAAAGCAAGAAGCTCTACTGCATCTATGTTGCCATCGGCCAGAAACGCTCGACGGTTGCACAGATCGTCAAGAGCCTCGAAGAAAATGGCGCCATGGAATATTCGATCGTGGTTGCCGCAACCGCTTCCGAGCCTGCGCCTCTCCAGTATCTCGCACCTTATACCGGTGTGACGATGGGCGAATATTTCCGCGATAACGGCATGCACGCCTGTATCGTTTATGACGATCTCTCCAAGCAGGCTGTGGCTTATCGCCAGATGTCCCTGCTGTTGCGTCGTCCTCCAGGACGTGAAGCTTATCCTGGTGACGTTTTTTATCTTCACAGTCGCTTGCTTGAGCGTGCCGCGAAGATGAACGAAGCCAATGGCTCCGGTTCCTTGACCGCATTGCCGATCATCGAGACCCAGGCTGGCGACGTTTCGGCTTACATCCCGACCAACGTGATTTCGATCACCGACGGCCAGATCTTCCTCGAAACCGACCTGTTCAACCAGGGCATCCGTCCCGCAATTAACGTGGGTCTGTCGGTTTCCCGTGTTGGTTCTGCTGCACAGACTAAGGCGATGAAAAAGGTTTCGGGTTCGATCAAACTCGATCTCGCGCAATATCGTGAAATGGCTGCGTTTGCGCAGTTCGGTTCCGATCTCGATGCGTCGACCCAGAAATTGCTGGCACGTGGCGAGCGTTTGACGCAGCTTCTGAAACAGGCGCAATTCTCGCCTCTTCCATTCGAAGAGCAGACTGCTTCGATCTACGCTGGTACCAACGGCCATCTCGACACGGTCGGCGTTACTGATGTTGTGCGTTATGAAGCAGCGATGCTCGCTCATTTGCGCAGCGAACATGCCGACATATTGAAAACGATCCGTGAAAGCGGTGACTTGGCGGATGATACCAAGGCGGCTCTGGAAGCGGCTCTGGCAGCATTTGGCAAAGCGTTCGTATAAGGAGAAAATGTCGTCCCGGGCTTGATCCGGGATCCAGAGAATAAAGGAGCCGCGAAGCGACATTTTTATTGAACTGGGTTCCCGCCTTCGCGGGAATGACAATTGAAGGAATGAAATGGCTAGTCTTAAAGAACTGAAAGATCGGATCGCGTCGGTTAAGTCGACCCAGAAGATCACCAAAGCCAAGAAGATGGTTGCAGCAGCCAAGTTGCGTCGGGCGCAAATGGCCGCCGAAGCTGCGCGTCCTTATGCCGAGCAAATGGAAAATGTGATGGCGAGCCTCGCCACCAAGGTTTCGATTGATGTAAATACATCGAAACTGCTGGCAGGTACGGGCAAGCTGGAAACCCATCTGCTGGTCGTCGCCACTTCAGACCGCGGCCTGTGCGGCGCGTTCAATGCCAATATCGTGAAGGAAGCCCGCGCCAAGGCAGAGCGGCTTCTGGCCGAAGGTCATAAGGTTTTATTCTACATGGTCGGCCGCAAGGGTATTCCGATCATCAAGCGTTTCTATCCCGGCCAGATTTTGAAGCATTTCGATACGTCGACCGTCAAGGCACCGGGATATGAAGAGGCCAAGGCGATTGCGGAGGACCTGACGGATATGATCGAAGAGGGCAAATATGATGTTGCCCATTTGTTTTACGGCAAGTTCAAATCCGCTTTGGTACAGGAGCCTACCGTCCAGCAGATCATTCCGATTGCAGTTCAAGACGGCGCTATTTCCGAGGCGGGCGGTGCAGTGGATTATGAACCGGACAAGGAAGAAATCCTGGCCGAACTGCTCCCGCGCAACCTGACCACTCAAATTTTCGGTGCATTGCTTGAAAATAACGCGTCAGAGCAAGGGGCATCGATGACCGCCATGGACAATGCGACCCGCAATGCCGGCGATCTGATCGACAACCTCACGATTGTTTACAACCGCAGCCGTCAGGCCGCGATTACCACCGAATTGATTGAAATCATCGCTGGCGCTGAAGCGCTCTAAAGCACGTACGCAAGGAAACGGAAAAATGGCAAAAACCAAAAATATAGGCCGCATTTCACAGGTTATCGGCGCTGTCGTCGACGTAACCTTTGACGGCGAAATCCCGGCAATTCTCTCGGCTCTTGAAACCGACAATAACGGCAACCGGTTGGTCCTCGAGGTTGCACAGCATCTCGGCGAGAACACGGTTCGTACCATCGCAATGGATGCGACCGAAGGTCTGACCCGCGGTCAGGAAGTCACCGACACCGGTTCGCAGATCATGATGCCTGTTGGTCCTGAAACGCTTGGCCGGATCATGAACGTGATCGGCGAGCCAATCGACGAACGCGGCCCGATCGGCAACAAAGCTACCTCTCCTATTCACGCGGAAGCCCCTGCTTTTGTCGACCAGTCCACCGAGAATGAAATTCTGGTGACGGGCATCAAGGTTGTCGATCTGCTCGCGCCTTATGCAAAAGGCGGCAAGATCGGCCTGTTCGGCGGCGCCGGCGTGGGCAAGACCGTTCTTATTCAGGAACTGATCAACAATATCGCAAAAGGCCATGGCGGCACATCCGTCTTCGCCGGTGTTGGTGAGCGTACCCGCGAAGGTAACGATCTCTATCACGAATTTCTCGACGCTGGCGTTATCGCCAAGGATGCCGACGGCAATCCGAAGTCGGAAGGCTCCAAAGTGGCTCTCGTATTCGGCCAGATGAACGAGCCTCCAGGAGCGCGTGCTCGTGTGGCTCTGTCCGGTCTGACCCAGGCGGAATATTTCCGCGACGTCGAAGGCCAGGACGTTCTGTTCTTCATCGACAATATTTTCCGCTTCACCCAGGCTGGTTCGGAGGTGTCCGCACTGCTCGGCCGTATTCCTTCGGCTGTGGGCTATCAGCCTACCCTGTCGACCGACATGGGTCAGTTGCAAGAACGCATTACTTCGACCAACAAGGGTTCGATTACATCGGTTCAGGCCATTTACGTTCCTGCCGATGACTTGACCGACCCTGCACCGGCAACATCCTTTGCCCACCTCGACGCAACCACCGTTTTGAACCGTGCGATTTCGGAGCTTGGCATCTACCCTGCTGTTGATCCGCTCGACTCAACCTCGCGTGTTCTCGAACCGCGTGTTGTTGGCCAGGAACATTATGATACGGCCCGTGCTGTTCAGGAAACCCTGCAGAAATATAAGTCTTTGCAGGACATTATCGCCATTCTCGGCATGGACGAGCTTTCGGAAGAAGATAAGCTGGTCGTCCAGCGCGCCCGTAAAATCCAGAAGTTCCTGTCGCAGCCGTTCCACGTTGCGGAAGTCTTCACCGGCATCAAGGGCAAGTTCGTTGATCTCGAAGATACGATCAAATCGTTCAAGGCTGTTGTTGAAGGCGAATATGATCACCTTCCAGAGAACGCTTTCTACATGGTCGGCGGCATCGAAGAAGCGATCGAAAAAGGCAAAAAAATGGCTGCTGAAGCGGCTTAATGAATCGAAGCCTTCTCCCTTGAGGGAGAAGGATACGGAGGCTTGCTGGCTTGCCAGCTAGCCGAAGTTGGATGAGGGTGCTCCCTGCGCCAGATGGCAGAACACCCTCACCCAGCTATGACTAGGCAGCAAGCTGCCAAGTCGTCGCAACCCTCTCCCTCCAGGGAGAGGGATAAAGGATATGAAAATGGCAAATCTACATTTCGAACTCGTAACCCCAGAGAAGCTCGTCCGGTCGGAAGATGTCTATATGGTGGTGGTGCCCGGTATCGAGGGTGATTTTGGCGTGCTTGCCCATCACGCCGGCGTGATGTCGACGATCCGCGATGCGGAACTGGTTATTTACGCCAGCGAAGGCGCGACGCCGGAGACGATTTCCGTGCAGGGCGGCTTTGCCCAGGTCAATGAAAAGGGCCTGACGGTTCTGGCCGAGGCTGTTTCCTGATCTGATCCTTGATCGTCCGCTATCAGTCTGAATAGCGGGTAAATATCCACAGCGCCATATTAGCCAGAAGGCTATATGCCAATATGGCATAGGCCGCGCCGAGACCGCCCTGACTGGGTATCAGGGCCGCCAGCAGGCCGAGCAGAACCGATGCTGCGGCAGCGCGTATCCAGAGAATTGCCCGGGGACGGCCAGCGGCCATCAAATTGGGTTCGAAATTGACACCCCATAGTTCGACCGCCGCAGCCAGTGCCAGAACCAGAAGTATCGGATAGGCCGGCAGGAACGCATCTCCGGCAATCAGCTGCAACGCCGGTTTTCCGAGCAGAAGCGCAATGATCACCAACAATACGGAACCGACCGCGGATATGCGACTGGTCTGTGCGAACAGCGTCTTGCGGGCGTCGCCGCCCTCATGCGAATCCACTGCGCTCAGTTCCGCATAAACGGCTCGACCGAGCATATCGGCGAGCCGCGCGACCGCGTCTTTCAACTGATAGGCCAATCGAAACAGTCCGGCGGCGGCCGGGCCGACAAAAAAGCCAACAACCAGCAACGGAACCTGCTGCGCGATAGCTCTTACGGTCGTGCCGAGATTGGTGATCCAGAGAAAGCTGAAAAATTGCGAGAAGCTTCTTGGTGTCGCAAGTATCTCGGAGAACCCGAGGCCGGCAAACCGGACGGGCGTGACCAGCCGGACAGTCACCCAATAGGCGAAGCAAGTGAGTACCTCCGCCGCAGCCCAGGCGATCAGAAAGCCCTTTATATCGGGCGAGAATGACCAGGCCAGCAAGGCGCCGCCAAATCGGGCCAGCGGCGTCATCGCAGCGGCCATTGCACCATCGCGGAACCGGTCGAACAGGCGCAATATCCCGATAGCGGAGGAACGCACACTGAGCAGGCTGACAACCGCAAACAGGATCGCCATTTTTATCATTTCATCCTGCCAGCCGAACTGGTGCGCAAAAATCGCTATCAAGCCGGTAACCAGCAATATCCCGAGCAGAGCCGAGCTGACGTCAAGCAGCAGACAGAATGCAGCGAGCCTGTTGATCTCGTCATCTGCCTTTCGCGCCTGCAGCTGGCTGCCGAAGCGGATTACCAGTTGCCAGCTTTCAAAAGAGACAAATGCCGAAGCGACCTGTGCCGTCACCAGTATCAGCGTGAAATATCCAAAACCGGCAGGCTCGAGCAACCTGGTCGCCAATGCCAGATAGAATAGGCTCAGCACCGCACCGAAACCCTTTCCAGCCAGCAGCCAGCCAAGGTTTTTGATCACACGACTGAGCGAGCTATTGGACTCGAAAAAGGATCGAACCCCGATAATAATCTTGTTATTCAACAGTACACCTGCAATCCGACCAACAGAAATTCATGTCCGAGGAAACCCTTCAGACATACTGGACCCATTTGTATGAAAATTGCCTTCCTGTTCATTGCAGAAGCGTATCAAACTTATCACGGCTACACCATAGCTCTGGAACTGGCCAAACGCGATGGGTGTGACGTGATCGCATATTATAATGATCCGACAGTGCCTGAGCATTTGCTGCGGATAGCGACTGCAAATGGCGTCAAACCCGTACCTGTGAAGCGCCTGAAACGCGGCTTTCTGGGCTGGATGATCCAATCAGTACGCTTTCTTGGTATGGCGAAAAACCAGGTCATGCGCGCGAATATGCGGGAACTATTATCCTATGATGTAATCGTTTCGGTCGAGAATACGGTCGCCTGGCTTGCCAAGAAGCGCAAATCCGACCGTCCTGTTTTCGTGTTCAAAAGCCATGGCGCGGGCGACAGGGATGTCGCCTGGCATCCCCGCATCGCAGAGTTCGATCTGCTCCTGCCACACGGATCCAAGACAGCGGAACGATATCTGGAACAGGGACTGGGTCAGCCGAACGGGATCGTAACAACCGGCTATCTGAAAACCGAGGTCACGGAACGGCTGCGCAAGGGAAAGCAGGCGTTGTTCGAAAACGACCGGCCGGCCGTCATCTACAATCCGCATAAGGACCGGAAGCAATCATCATGGCGACAGGCAATCGAGCCGATGCTGGACCAGTTTGCCAGACAGGATATATTCAACCTGATCGTAGCGCCCCATATCAAGATGTTCCGCAGACGGTCGGCAAGCGTTAGAGAGAAGTGGGAAAGCCGCAGCACCGAGAATATCCTCATCGACACCTGCTCGGACCGCCTGCTTGATAACAGCTATACTGTCGCGGCGGATATTTATATCGGGGATGTCAGCAGTCAGGTTTATGAGTTCACGGCCCGGCCCAGACCGTGCGTATTTCTCAATTTCAACAAGATAGATTGGCGGGACAACCCCAATTATCTGTTCTGGCAAATGGGCGAGGTTATTGACGATCCTGCCGACATATTTGCCGCCGTGGCGCGCGCGCACGAAATGCATCCGCAATATATCGAGATACAGAAAAAACTGACGCGCGACGCG
Organism: Parasphingorhabdus sp. NYA22; assembly: GCF_976973735.1. Lineage (NCBI taxonomy): Bacteria > Pseudomonadati > Pseudomonadota > Alphaproteobacteria > Sphingomonadales > Sphingorhabdaceae > Parasphingorhabdus > Parasphingorhabdus sp. NYA22. Next base: position 2,829,625 of record NZ_OZ333477.1, read on the forward strand.
CTAGGCGATGACATTGAAAACGGAGCCGAATATGCGGCGGATGCGATTATGGACTATTATCACCATGGCAAGACGCAGCGCAAATAGGGAAAGCGAACGTTACTGATTGACCATTTTTGAGGGAAAATGCTGCTGTTCGTGTAACTTTGGACAGACCGGCATCTCGCATTGCTTCAGCAAGTTTCCCAAATAGCCTAGGCTTCCAGCACTGTCGTCGCCTTCCGGGAGCTGCGCCAAAGCAGCAATCCACTGAAAATTATCAAAAAGCCCCCGAACATCGCGGTACGGTCAATCGGATCATCAAAGACAAAGACGCTGATGGCCGTCGCGATCAGCAACTGGATATAGACAATCGGCGCGATCGCCGCCGCGGTCGTTCGCATCGTTGCCATGAACAGCAGGAAATGACAGCCCGTCGCAGTCAGTGCCACCAACAGGCAGCGCAGCACAACGTCCCAATCCGGCGCACTGGGGACGGCCATGACAGGGACCAGCCAGTGCCCGATCAGCGAAGCAATGATCAGAAATACTGCCGCCCAGAAGGCAATATAGAATTGCGCCGCGAAGATCGACCGCTGGGTCGACACCATGCGGTTGAGGATCAGCATCGTCGACATGGCAAAGGCGGAAATCAGCGGCAATATAGCCACCCAGCCAAAGGCGGCAACATTGGGACGCAGCATGATCAGCACCCCGGCAAATGCAATGATCGTCGCGACCCATGTCCGGGGCGGCATCTTTTCTTTCAGAAACCAGCCGGAAAATAATGCGGTGAGGATCGGGTTGATAAAGGATATCGCCACCGCATCTGCCAGCGGCATGATATAAATGGCGGAAAAGAAGCTGATGGTCCCGACAAACAACGCAAATCCGCGCGCAACGTGGAGCCACGGCCGGTTGACCTGAAAGCCGCGACGACCCTCCCGCATGAACAGGATTACCGCGAGAGCCAGCGCACCGATCGCAAAGCGAAGCGCTGCCACAGCCGGCGCCGGCCAGTCTCCGGCCATCGACTTGATCACCGCATCACCGAGCGGGAAACCGGCAAAGGCCACCAGCGCGAGTGTGATACCGCTGGCGGCTGCCCGATCACGAGAATGGTCAGCAGTCAAAATTTTGTTCCTTGCGCATATTGTCGGCTTAGCGGCTGCTTTATGCGGAGCAAGTCACAAAAATGCATGAACAATCGTCCTGTTGAAATCAGGCAGATTTACCAGTTTATTAACCATTTTCGGGGAAAGAGGGCATTGATCGTGTGACATTAGACATATCGGACAGAATAGCATGAGCGCATTTGGCAAGAAAAATGGACTGGGCGGCGGTAAACCGTCTTTTGGCGTGGCGAAGCCCATGACCGGCGGCGGCAAGAAGATTGCCGAGCCAGAAAATCGCGATGACAATCTGGGTGGCAACCAGTTTCCGCCGCTTGAATCCATTCCGCTCACCGATAACGAAACGCCATCCTCACCAGCTCCTGCGCAAAGTGACGCAATGGCGCGCCTTTCCGAGCGTTCGCAACCGCTGGCAGAAGATTCCGAAAAGGAAGAGGGCTTTGGTGCCTCGGTCCACAAGATCAAGGAACAGGTGCTGCCGCGCTTGCTAGAGCGCGTCGACCCGGAAGCCGCCGCGACCCTGAACAAGGAAGAACTGACCGAAGAATTCCGCCCGATCATCATGGAAGTGCTGACCGAGTTAAAGCTCACGCTCAACCGGCGCGAACAATTTGCGCTGGAAAAAGTGCTGGTCGACGAATTGCTCGGCTTTGGACCGCTCGAAGAGCTGCTGAGCAATCCGGACATCTCGGATATCATGGTCAACGGTCCCGAACAGACCTATATCGAAATCAAGGGCAAGCTCGAAATCGCGCCGATACAGTTCCGGGACGAGGAACATCTGTTCCAGATCGCCCAGCGGATCGTCAACCAGGTCGGCCGCCGCGTCGACCAGACAACGCCGCTTGCCGATGCGCGCCTGAAGGACGGCTCGCGTGTGAACGTAATCGTTCCGCCGCTGAGCCTCAAAGGCACCGCGATCTCGATTCGTAAATTTTCCGAGAAACCGATCACTCTCGATATGATGAAGGGCTTCGGCTCCATGTCCGATGACATGTGTACGGCGCTCAAGATTGCCGGCGCATGCCGCTTCAACGTTGTTATCTCGGGCGGTACCGGTTCCGGTAAGACGACCATGCTCAATGCGATGTCGAAAATGATCGATCCGGGTGAACGCGTACTGACGATCGAGGATGCCGCCGAGCTTCGTTTGCAACAGCCGCACTGGCTGCCGCTCGAAACCCGTCCGCCCAACCTTGAAGGCGAAGGCGCGATTACCATCGGCGATCTCGTCAAGAACGCCCTGCGTATGCGGCCTGACCGGATCATCCTTGGTGAGATTCGTGGCGCGGAATGTTTCGACCTTCTGGCCGCCATGAACACCGGCCATGATGGCTCCATGTGTACGCTTCACGCCAACAGCCCGCGCGAATGTCTCGGCCGTATGGAGAATATGATCCTGATGGGCGACATCAAAATCCCGAAGGAAGCCATTTCCCGCCAGATCGCCGAATCCGTCGATCTGATCGTCCAGGTGAAGCGTCTGCGCGATGGTTCGCGCCGCACGACCAACATCACCGAGGTAATCGGGATGGAGGGCGACGTGATCGTCACCCAGGAATTGTTCAAATATCAATATCTCGACGAGGATGCCGACGGCAAGATCATCGGTGAATATGTATCGGCGGGCCTGCGGCCCTATACGCTCGAAAAAGCGCGACAATATGGCTTTGACCAGCCGCTGCTGGAAGCCTGCCTGTAATCACGCGCTCATCCGGTCGAGATTATTCCCAGTCCGAAGGCAATCGATATCCCGAAGGTCAGCAACGCCAAGGCGGTGATGGTTGACCAAGGCATGAAGCCGACATCTTCAATATCACGGCGATTGTTGCGGCGCCGGTTGCCGATCTCCGAGATCAGGGCAACCGTACCCGACAGCCCGCAGATCACCATCCACAGCGGCGGCATATAGGCTTAGCCTTTGTCTATCATATTGATGATGCCGGAGAAATCCTTGCCGCCCTGCCCCTGTCCTTCGGCATATTGCTCATAGAGTTTCGCCGCTGCTGCGCCCATCGGTACATCAGCGCCGGCGCTTTGCGCAGCCTCCATCGCCAGGCGCAGATCCTTGAGCATCAAAGCGGCGGCAAATCCACCTTCGTAACCATTGTCTGCCGGACTTTGCGGACCGACACCGGGTACTGGGCAATAACTGGTCATCGACCAGTTTTGTCCCGAAGCTTTCGAGGAAATATCATAGAAGTTCTGCAGATCGAGACCCAGCTTCTCCGCCATCTTGAACGTCTCGCAAGTGGCGATCATCGACGCGCCGAGTAGCATGTTGTTGCAGATCTTCGCTGCCTGTCCGGCACCATTGCCGCCAGCATGGATTACCGCCTTGCCCATGTCGGACAGGATCGGCTCCGCGCGCTTGAAGCCTTCGTCGCTGCCGCCAACCATGAAGGTCAATGTGCCGCCATTAGCCGCAGCGATACCGCCAGATACCGGCGCATCGACAGGCACAAGGCCCTTGGCCTCCGCCATGGTCGCCACGTCGCGGGCGCTGTCGACGTCGATGGTCGAGCAGTCGATCACCAATGTGCCGGGATTGGCATTGATGATGATTTCATATTCATAGACTTTGCGGACATGGGTGCCGGCCGGGAGCATGGTAACCACGGCTTCCATATTCTGGATCGCCTGAGAAGCATCGCTGACCGGATGGCAGCCCGCTTCTCCCGCTTTAGCCAGCGCCTCGCCAGACAGGTCAAAGGCAAAAACCTCATGCCCCGCCTTCGCGAGATTGGCAGCCATGCCGCCGCCCATATTGCCAAGGCCGATAAATCCGATTTTCATTATAGTCTCCAGTGATTGTCAGCGAAACAAAGCCATGCGGCGTTGCGAGGTAGAAGCAGCTAGTTCTAGCGCCCCTTCCATTGGCCTTCACGCTTCTCGATAAACGCGGCCATGCCCTCTTTCTTGTCTTCGGTGGCTGTCAGGATCTGGAACAGACGCCGTTCGTGGACCAAGCCCTGCTCGAGATTATTTTCGAACGCTGCATTGACCATTTCCTTATTCACCTGCGCGGCCATCGGCGGCATCGAGGCGACAAGCGCAGCCGATTTAAGCGCTTCATCGAGCAATTCGTCATGCGGCACCACGCGAGCAACCAGCCCGGAGCGTTCGGCTTCTTCTGCGTCCATCATCCGGCCGGTCAGGCACATTTCCATCGATTTGGCCTTGCCGATCGCGCGGGTCAGCCGCTGCGAGCCGCCCATGCCCGGTGCGACGCCTAGCTTGATTTCCGGCTGACCGAATTTCGCCTTGTCGCTGGCAATGATATAATCTGCCATCATCGCCAGTTCACAGCCGCCGCCGAGCGAGAAGCCGTTGACCGCGGCGATCCACGGCTTGCGGGTGGCCTTGACGATATGGCTGGTCCATTTGGCGAAGAAATCTTCCAGATAGAAATCAGCCGCGGACTTGTCGTACATTTCCTTGATATCGGCACCGGCAGCAAAAGCCTTGTCGCCGGAACCGGTCAGGACGGCGCAATTTTGCGTGTCATCAGCCTGAAAAGCAGCAAAGGCGTCAATCAATTCTTCGAGCACCTGGCTGTTCAATGCATTCAGGGATTTGGGCCGGTTGAGAGTAATCAGGGTGACCGCACCCTTTTTCTCGGTGAGAATTGTTTCGTAAGTCATAGGGGCTTCCATTCTTCTTTTGCTGGCAGGGGTGCGAAAATCGCATCAATCCATTCGTCGGTCACTTCTTCGGGGGTGGCCGGATTCCATTTCGGATCATTGTCCTTGTCGATTATCAGTGCCCGCACGCCTTCGAGGAAATCGTGCATAACCAGCACATGATAGCCGATCCGATATTCGTTGCGCATTTCATCGGCGAAGCTATCCATCGCCGCGCCTTCCTTGAGCTGGCGCAAAGCCACCTTGCAGGTCTGCGGGCTCTTGGTGCCCAGAGTACCGCGTTCCTTGGCGGCCCAGTCGCTGTCATCGGCATCAAGCGCGGCCAATATGTCCTCATAAACATCCGAGGCGAAAAACTTGTCGATCTTGTCGAGATTGCTGGCGATCCGAGCCTCCGGAATATTGGCAGAAAGCTGCCCCAATATACCTTCGATCCGGTCCGGGTTCTCGGCAATTCTCTGCTTGGCTTCATCCAGAGACTCTGATGGCAAATAATGGGTCGCGAGGCCCACTTCCTTGCATTCCGCGCCATCCAGACGTGCGCCGGTCAACGCCAGAAATTGGCCCAAACGTCCGCTCAATCGAGATAGATACCAGCCACCGCCAACATCCGGGAACAGGCCAATGCCCGTTTCCGGCATGGCAAAGCGTGTATTCTCCGTCGCAACGCGATAGGGCGCAGGCTGGGATATACCCACGCCGCCGCCCATGGTGATACCGTCCATGAAGGCGATAAGCGGTTTGGGATATTCGAACATCAGATGGTTGAGCTGATATTCCTTGTAGAAAAACTCACGGCCTTTCTTACCGTCCGTCATGCCGGATTCGCGCAGCATGGCAATATCGCCACCGGCGCAAAAACCCCTGCCTTCGCTATGATCGATGATCACCGCTTCGACTTCGTCATCGTCGCGCCATTCGAGCAGCGCGTCGATCATCCCCAAACACATGTCGAGATTGAGCGAATGGATCACTTTGGGCCGGTTCAGGCTGATATGGCCGACCCGGCCGGTTTTTCTGATAATGAGATCTTCTGTCATAATTTACCTTATTGCCGAAGCAGTTCGCGCGAAACGATCATCCGCATAACCTGATTGGTGCCCTCGAGAATGCTATGCACCCGCAGATCGCGCCAGAAACGTTCGATAGGATAGTCCTGTAAATAGCCATAACCGCCAAAGAGTTGCAGGGCATCGTTGACGATCTGGCTGCCATTGTCCGTAGCGAGGCGCTTAGCCATGGCCGCGAATTTGGTCTTGTCCGGCGCGCCTTCGGTCACCTTGGCAGCCGCGAGATAAAGCAACGCGCGCGAAGCTTCAAGATCGGTCGCCATATCGGCAAGCGTGAACTGGGTATTCTGGAAATCGCTGATCGCCTTGCCGAATTGCTTGCGATCCTTGGTATAGGCGACCGCTTCATCGAGACAGCGCTGTGCACCACCAAGCGAACAGGCGCCAATGTTCAATCGTCCGCCATCAAGGCCCGCCATCGCAATGCGAAAGCCCTCGCCTTCATCACCGACGCGGTTTTCAACGGGAACCCGAACACTATCGAAATTCACCTGGGCAGTCGGCTGCGAGTGCCAACCGAGTTTCTTTTCGTTTGCGCCGAAACTGACGCCTTCCATGTCCTTTTCGATGACGAGGCAAGTAACGCCCTTCGCGCCATCATCAGACGTTCGTGTCATGGTGACGTAAATTTCGTTCTCGCCACCGCCGGAAATGAACTGTTTCGAGCCGTTGACGATATAATCATCACCGTCCCGAACCGCCTTTGTCTTCAGCGAGGCCGCGTCGGATCCCGCGCCGGCTTCGGTCAGGCAATAGCTGGAGATTTTCTCCATCGGCACCAACTCGGGCAGATATTTGTCCTTCACCGCCTGTGATCCGAATGTGTCGATCATCCAGCTGGCCATATTATGGATCGAGATGAAAGCGCTGGTCGAGGGACAACCATAAGCCATCGCTTCCATGATGATCGCCGATTCCAGTCGGCCAAGACCAATACCGCCGGATTCCTCGGATACATAGATACCGCCGAAGCCGAGATCTGCCGCTTGTTTGATCGTGTCGCGCGGGAAGATATGCTTCTCGTCCCATTCGGCAGCAAAAGGTGTGATCGCGTCGGCAGTAAATTTCTGCGCCATTTCCTGAATGGCGAGCTGGTCTTCGGTCAGGGAAAATTGGGTCATATCGGATTCTTGCTTTTTGCCATTGTAGCGGCGGTTGATTCTGTTCCTCGCATTACCCGCAATATGTTGCCGCGGGCGATTTTTGCAAGGTCGGCTGCGCTATATCCACGCTTTGCCAGTTCAGCAAACAGCAGCGGATAGGTCGATACGTCCGAGAGGTCGTCGGGGGTGAACGGGATTCCGTCATAGTCTCCGCCGAGGCCGATATGGTCTATGCCGGCAACATCGCGAATATGATCGATATGGTCAGCGATATCCGTTGCCGTAACCGGCGGCATAGTATTTGCTTCATTCCAGTCCGCCAGATGGGCTGTTCGCGCCACCGCATCGCCGGGATATAGAGCAGCCGCACGAGCTTCTTCTGCCTTTTCCGCAGCGGCCCAGTCCCGGTTTTTTGCATTGACGTAGGACGGCACGAACGTGACCATCACCAGCCCGCCATTGGCTGGCAGCCGCTTCAGCACCGCGTCCGGCACATTGCGGGGATGTTTGGTAACACCATCCGCAGAGCTATGGCTGAACATCACGGGCGCCTTGGTCACATCAAGCGCGTCATTCATCGTGGCTTCGGAAACATGGCTTATGTCGACGATCATGCCGAGCCGGTTCATCTCCTGGACTACCGAAACGCCAAAGTCTGACAGGCCGTCGCTTTCGGGCGCATCCGTTGCGCTATCGGCCCAGTCGAGCGTTTTCCAGTGGGTCAGCGTCATGTAGCGCGCGCCCAGAGCATAAGTCTGCCTGAGTACGGCCAGCGAATTGCCGATTGAATGGCCGCCTTCCATACCGATCAACGAGGCGATACGGCCATTTTCCCGGGCCGCCTCCACGTCATCAGCGGTCAGGGCAAGTTGCAGATCATCCGGATATGTATCGATCAGCCGGTGGACGATATCAATCTGCTCGATCACCCGCTGAACCGCCTCAAACTGGGGCAATTCGGGGTCGATCCATACCGACCAGAACTGACCGCCGACTCCTCCGTGCCGGAGTCGAGAAATATCGGTGTGCATCGGCTTCGAACCCGTCCCGTTGGTCGGCAATGTGTCTCGAAAGTCGAATTCCGAGAAATCACTGCCGAACCGCTCGGCAATCTGTTCGGGCGCGTCATTATGCCCGTCGATGACCGGGCTTTTGGCGAGCACCTGTTGCGCCACCTGTTCCGGTGTTTGCGCCAACGCCGATGGGGTGCCTAGTGCGGCAAAGCCCAAAACAAGGCCGGAGATGATAGGGATGGTTTTCATGCAACGAGGTCTAGTCGCGCAGCACCCTCTCGGCAAATAGCTTTTTTGCTACTTTTTGATCATTACGCTTGTACCATCGATTGCCGATGTTGCGCTCGGCGGCCAGCATCTGTGTGCGGGTACCATCGGCAAAATCGACGTCCGGCTCCATATTGGCAATCGGGTCGCGATAAGCCTCGTCGGCGGTGACAATCGTCCAGCCGTACGCCTTGAGCGCTGCTGCCAGATCATCGACGAACATCGCGGACAAATCGGTTTCATGCAGCAATATCATCTGTACCGGCGCTCTATCCAGCGTCCGCCGCGCCAGATCGTCCGAGAATTCGGCCGATTGCACATAGGATTCGACAAACAGGTCGCGCAGCGCGTTCCAGTCCATGATCTTTCCCGCCCTGGCCGCCGAGATCGCCATGTCCTCCAGATACCAGTCGGACGCATCAACCGTTACATAGCCGTTCATCAGACCGCGCTTTTTCAGACCAGTCCGCACCGCATCGCGCTTCACTCTGTTTTTCCGTCCTTCATCGAGAAACGGGAAGCGGAACCACGGGCGGTAACTGGGTTTGTCTTTCAGCCAGACCTCCGCTGCATCAATATCGGCGAGAAAGGTCTCGACCGATACGGCTGAGAGCTTGCTGTGTTTGGCAGTATGGTTAGCCAGGACATGTCCGGCCTTGGCATACGCAGCGATATCGGCCGCGTCATTGTCGTAAGCGGTAATCCGCCCCGTGTTGATGAAGAAGGCGGCTTGTTCGATGCCCGCTGTTTTCAGCGCCTCGATCAACAGCTTCGGTCGCTCGTCCGGTTCCAGAAAAGCGCCCTTGCCCCGCGGCGCATCGTCGAAACTGAAGGCGATGCGCTTGTCGGACATTGCGACCGGCGAAGGCAGGGCCATTGTCTCGTTTGCAACATTGTCCGGACGCCAGAAGGCGAACAGGACAAGTGCCAGCAGAACCGATGGCAGCAACAGCCTTGGCGACAGCGCTAGCAACGCGGCACCGGGATCAATATCGAGTAGGCAGCCATGATGATCGTTTCCGCCCGAAACACCAGAATTTCCAGCATTTCGGGCGGCTTGTCCTGATTTGGAACTCTACAGCGCCAAAGCCTTACCGGTCCATTAGCCCATGGTCGGAATGACGAACGCATCCTTGTTGCCGCCATCGGCCGTGCCGTCAGGCCAGCGCTGGGTGATCGTCTTGACCTTGGTCCAGAATTTCACGCCTTCCATGCCGTGCTGGTTGGTATCGCCGAAAGCCGAGCGCTTCCAGCCGCCAAAGCTGTGATAGGCGACCGGTACCGGGATCGGTACATTGATGCCGACCATACCGACATTGACGCGGCTGGCAAATTCGCGGGCGGCGTGGCCGTTGCGGGTGAAGATCGCGACGCCGTTGCCATATTGATGCTGGCTCGGCAGCGCGAGCGCTTCTTCAAAATTCTTGGCGCGGACGATTTGCAGAACGGGGCCGAAAATCTCTTCCTTGTAGCTTTCCATATCGGTGGTGACATGGTCGAACAAAGATGGCCCGATGAAGCAGCCTTCTTCATGGCCCTGCAGCGAGAAGCCGCGGCCATCGACGACCAGTTCAGCGCCTTCGTCAACGCCTTTCTGGATCCAGCCTTCGACGCGCGCTTTTTGCGCCGGATTGACCATTGGGCCGTAATGCGCTTCCTCATCGGTCGAGACACCCACACGGAGCGCGTCCATTGCCGGGATCATTTTCTCGCGCAGACGGTCGGCGGTTTCCTCACCGACAGGAACGACCACCGGCAACGCCATGCAGCGTTCGCCAGCCGAACCGAAAGCAGCGCCAGACAGATCATTTACAACCTGATCGAGATCCGCGTCTGGCAGAACGATACCGTGGTTCTTCGCGCCGCCCATTGCCTGGACCCGCTTGCCGGCTGCAACGCCGCGCTGGTAAACATAATGGGCGATATCGGACGAACCGACGAAGCTGATGCCGCCAATAGCCGGATGATCAAGAATGGCATCGACCATTTCCTTGTCACCTTGCAGACATTGCAAAATGCCTTCTGGCAATCCGGCTTCGAGCATCAGTTCACAGAGCCGTACCGGTACCGACGGATCGCGTTCGGATGGTTTCAGAATGAAGGCGTTGCCGGTCGCGATGGCCGGTCCGAACATCCACATCGGAATCATCGCCGGGAAGTTGAACGGGGTGATGCCGGCGCCAATGCCGATCGGCTGGCGCATCGAATAGACGTCGATGCCGGGTCCTGCGCCCTGGGTATATTCACCCTTGAGGATATGCGGAATGCCGCAGCAGAATTCGATGACTTCCAGTCCGCGCTGGATGTCGCCCTTGGAGTCCGCGATCACCTTGCCATGTTCGATCGACAGCAGATTGGCCAGTTCGTCCATATGCGCTTCGACCAGTTCCTTGAACTTGAACATCACCCGTGCGCGGCGCTGCGGGTTGGTTGCAGCCCAGGCCGGTTGCGCTGCCAGAGCAGACTCTACCGCCTTGTCGAGCACCGCTGCGTCGCCGAGATCCACCTTGCCCTGGATACCGCCATTATTGGGATCGAAAATATCGCTCTGGCGGGAGGCTGCTGCGGTTCCGCCGGAGGCCAAGACATGGGTTACAGTGCGCATTGAAAGACTCCTGATTGCATTTGTCGGCTATATGCTATTAACCGCGCCAATGCACAACACCCGTACCGCTATCTTTATTGGCAAGATTGCATGATTAATGACGATGCAATCGGACAGAACCGGCCGATGGCAGGAATCCTCACGCGTCTGGCAGCGATGCTCTCGCTCGCGGTCATGTTTGCCTTTGTCAAACTGGCCGGTGAGCAAGGCGTGCATGTTACCGAAAGCCTGTTCTACCGCCAGTTGATCGCCATGCCGCTGATCTGCTTTCTGATCATGCGGAGCCGGGAGGGTTGGCCGTCGATCATTTCGAACAAGCACAAGCTCCATATCCTTCGCTCCTGTCTCGGCATTTTTGCCATGGGCCTCAACTTCTGGGCAATGACCCTGTTGCCGCTGGCCGACGCGACGACGATCAGCTTCACCGTGCCTATTTTCGCCACCCTGTTCGCCGCGATATTCCTGCGGGAGAAGGTTGGCATCAGGCGCTGGTCGGCAATCCTGATCGGCTTCATCGGCGTGCTGATCGTGGTCCAGCCGGGCGGATCTCTGATCCCCGCCTTCGGCGCAGCGGTTGCCCTTGGCGGCGCTCTCGTCACGGCGGCAGTCACCATGGTGATCCGCATGCTCGGCCGCACCGAAACCAGCGTCGTTACGATCTTCTGGTTCTCGGTCTACACCCTGCCCGCCCTCACCGTCTGCGCCTTCATTTACGGCGGCGGCCATGATGCCCAGACCTGGGGCTATCTGCTCGGCATCGGCATATTCGGCGCGCTCGGCCAGCTGTGCATCACCCAGTCGCTGCGCTATGCGCCGGTGTCGACGATCGTGCCGATGGACTATAGCGCGCTGATCTGGGCGACCTTCTTCGGGATCGTGATCTTCGGTCAATATCCCGGCCTGTCGATCTGGCTCGGCGCGCCGGTGATCATCGGTTCGGGTCTGTTCATTGCCTGGCGCGAACATGTCAAGGCAAGCAAGCTGACAGTTGCCAAGGCGGAGCCGAGCGCATAATCACTCCCGCCTAAGGGAGAGAGACATGCTGAAATTCATATCGTCCATCGGGGCGGCGCTTACGCTGCTATTGGCAACCGGCGCGCAGGCGGAAGAGGGACCCGCTGCCCTCCCCTATCCCGAAGTGACGATCTTCGAAGCCGCCAAGATCATCACCATGGAGCCCGGCTATCCCGAGGCCCGCTATGTCGCAACCGCCGACGGCATCATCCTCGGGCTTGGCCAGACTCTGGAAGATCTGGAAGCATGGACGAGGGATCGCAAGGTCACCGTCGACCGGCAGTTTTCCAAGCAGATCCTGATGCCCGGCTTTATCGAGCCGCATATCCATCCAATGCAGACGATCATGATGCTGCCGATGCCGTTCATCAGTCCCGAGGAATGGCAGCTCCCCGGCAAGACCTATCCTGCAGCCCGCGGCAAGGCGCAATATGAGCAGCGGCTGCGCGCGGAAATGGCCAAGAGCGAAGACGCCCTGTTTATCACCTGGGGCCATCACAAGCTGTTCCACGGCGACATGGACCGCGCCGAACTCGACCGCATCGCGCCCGACCGGCCGGTGGTGATCTGGCAACGGAGCTTCCACGAGATCATCGCCAACAGCAAGGCGCTGACCCTGCTCGGTATCGGCGACGAAGCGGCCTTTACCGCCGCGTTCAGCAAGCCCAATATCGATCCCGGCCATGCCGACTTTGCCAGCGGTATCATCCACGAAACCGCCCTGTTCAACGGCATCGAAATGCTCCGGCCCTATCTTTTCTCACCGGCCAAGGTGCAGCAGGGCCTTTCCGACATGCGCCAGATGATGCTGGAAAATGGCGTCACCACCAGCGCCGATCTGGCCTTTGGCGGCTTCGGCGGACCGGAGATGGAGTCGGCATTGTTCAAGAGCCTCTATGACCAGCCGACCACGCCATCCCGCATCCTCGCTATCCCTGTCGCGCCGCTGGTTACCGGCGATCCCAATGTCTGGCTCAAGGACATGAAAGCCAAATATGACAGCAGCAAATTCTTCTTCTCCAACCGGGTGAAGCTGTTTGCCGACGGCGCGTTCTTTGCCCAATATATGCAGATGAACCCGCCTGGTTACAGCGACGGTCACGAGGGTAAATGGCTGACCGAACCGGAAGAATTGCTCGAGCAGACCGCGCGTTTCTGGGACGCCGGCTGGAACCTGCATACCCATGTCAACGGCGACAAGGGGCTCGATGTGGTGCTCGACATCACCGAAAAGCTCGCCCTCCGCAACGGCCAGCATATCATCATGGAGCATCTCGGCTATTCGACCGAGGCGCAGAACCGGCGGATCGGCGAGATGGGCCTCTATGTTTCCGCCCAGCCCAATTATATCCGCATCCTCGGCGATGCCTATGCCAAGACCGGCATGGGCCCCGACCGCGCCGCGCAGATGAGCCGGCTCGGCTCGCTCGAGCGCAAGGGTGTCCCGCTCGGCCTGCACAGCGACTTTAACATGGCGCCGATCGACCCGCTCTATCTCGCCTGGGTGGCGAGCAACCGGATCACGCTCGACGGCAATGTCAAAGCGCCGAAAGAGCGGCTCTCGCTCGACAAGGCCCTGCGCGCGATCACTGTCGAGGCGGCGCAGGTTATCGGCCTGGATGATATGGTCGGCAGTATCGCCACCGGCAAGAAGGCCGATTTCACCGTACTGGATCGCGATCCCTATGTCGGCGGTGCGGCGAAGCTGCGGGAGGTCGGGATCGAGGGCGTGATATTCGAAGGGCGCTGGTTCCCGGCGGAATAGAGCGTCTGCAAACACCGTTCGCACCGAGCCTGTTGAAGTGCTTGCCGCGAGCAAGCTGGACAGCTTCGTCATCCTGAACTTGTTTCAGGACCCCTTGAGATTGCGCACCGCCGCCCGAGGTCCTGAAACAAGTTCAGGATGACGAGTGCACCCCAATCCGTTCGCGTCGAGCGTAGTCGAGACACATGGTACAAGGCTTCTCGACTTCGCTCGAAGCGAACGGATTTTTGCCATGAGCAATTCCAAAGTTCGTCAAAGTTAGGGCCAAGAACGGTTATTCGCGGCCAGCGGCATGATGTCTTTTTTGCACACAAAGCCACAAAGTCACAAAGACTTGGTGCGCGTTTCTAACACCCTTTGTAACTTTGTGTCTTAGTGCGAGCCCGCAAACAGCCCCGTTCGTCCTGAGCCTGTCGAAGGACCGTATCACTACGAACTGGCCTCAACCGCGCTCACAATTAAAACCTTACACAAACGTGCCCTTTTGTTTTCCGCGACCTTTGCCCCAAATCCGCAATTTTCCGGTCTTTTCTCTCAGCCACCATGGCGCCGAGTGTGACCTTTAGGTGAAACAAACAATCTGGTCCGGGTGGTTCAGGCGGGCGAGCTCTATCGCTGTAGTCTTGTCCAGATTGTCAAAGAGCCAAGACGAAGATAAACGATCGAGCCAGGTGTAGGAAAGACCAATGTGCAATGCCGTCGTGCCATGTCGCCACCCGCTTTCCCCGAAGGCAACGTTCGCGGCAAAGCAGGTCAATCGGTGGCAGACATCGGGAACCGGAAGAGATCAAACCGTGATGAACGCAAAAGCGGGCATTAGCTAATGCTGTGCTTCCGGCAATTGTACCTTCAGTCCATCCAATGCATCGGTAATCGGTATTTGGCAGGCGAGGCGGGAAAATTCGGTAACGCCTTCCGCCAATTCGAGCATGGATTCTTCCATTTCTTCTCGGGCCGGGACTTTGGCGGCCCAGTCGCCATCGATAAAGACATGACAGGTAGCGCAGGCACATTGGCCGCCGCAATCGGCATCGATGCCGGGGATCGAATTATCGAAAGCAGCATCCATAACGGACGCGCCTATATCGGCCGTCACTTCGTAAACGGTTTCATCATGCGTGATAAAGGTGATTTTCGGCATATTTACAATTTATCCTTTTGGCTTAACCCGGACCATGACTTCTGAATAACCCATAACGAAGCTGCTTTTTACGCGGATCGGGGCACGGACCATTTCAATGCGGTCGAACCGTTTCAATATTTCTTCCCACAGGATCCGGACCTGCATCTCGCCGACACGATTGCCCATGCAGCGATGAATACCAAAGCCGAACGACATATGCTGGCGCGCGCGGGCGCGGTCGATCAGGAAGGCATCGGCATTCTCAATCTTGGTCTCGTCACGGTTGCCCGAAACATACCACATGACAATTTTATCGCCTTTTTTTATCTGCTTGCCTTGAAACTCGACATCTTCCTTGGCGGTGCGGCGCATATAGGCCAGCGGCGTTTGCCAGCGAATAATTTCCGAGACCATGTTCGGGACCAATGTTTGATCAGCCAACAGCTTGTCATATTCCTGCGGGTTCTGGTTGAGCGCAACAATGCCTGCACTGATGCTGTTGCGAGTTGTGTCATTGCCCCCGACGATGAGAAGTATCAGATTGCCGAGCAATTCCATCGGGTTATTGATCATATCCTTTGTGTCCGGATTATGGGCCATCAGGGAAATGAAATCGAACTTTGGTGGCTGTTCAGCGCGCTCTAGCCAAAGCCGGGTAAAATAGGCGAGACATTCACGAAGGATTTCACGCCGTTCCTGAATTTTTTCTTCGTTGGCGAACATTTCGACGTCGGTCGTGACGTCTGACCACTTGGTGAGCAAGCGGCGATCCTCAAACGGAAAATCAAACAAAGTCGCAAGCATCTGGGTTGTCAATTCGATCGATACGCGGTCAACCCAGTTAAATTCCTGACCGACGGGCAGATCATCCAGAATCTTGCCGGCGCGTTCCCTTATAAGCCCTTCAAGATCAGCAAGGCGCGCAGGCGCGACTCCTGGGTTTGCTGCTTTGCGCTGCACATCATGTTTTGGCGGGTCCATGGCAATGAACATCGGCGTGGTGAAATCTTCCGATGGATTACCCATGGAAATGGTAGGTTCCGAGGAGAATTGTTTATGATTGCTGTCGATCTTCACGATATCATCATATTTGGTGATCGACCAGAAAGGACCAACCTCACTCTCTGCGCAATAATGAACCGGGTCTTCATTTCGCAGGCGGCGGAAATATTCACCATGCGCATTGTTTTGAAATAACATGGGTTGAGCCATATTGATTTGATCGAGCGAGATCGAATAGGGATCCGGTATAACAACGCTTTTGTCTAGAAATTGGGCCTCGTCGCTCATATCAATATCCTAAAAATAGTTTCTCGGGTCCAACTGCCAGCAGCAGGTCAGTAACAGATCAGTAGCAGATCGCAACTCTAATTCAATACCGCTTTTTTGCAAAACTGATGTGCTCTTTTGCGCCATAGCGGACGTCAAATAGGACCCAGGCAAAGACCAGCTCTGGAGCGTTAGTCGCCATTCAGTCTCCCTATCCGCAATGTCCGCTTTTCTGGCCAAAGCGCAATTGGCTCCCCTCCGCTCCACCCTCCCGGGGAACAATTCCTCCAAAACAACCACTAGTTAATAGTAGCACCCTATAGCCCTGTGATAGAAGGGCCGGATTGCAGCATTCGCGTCGCACGGTTTTCCGGCCAGCGACTGTTTCATCCGGGGGGATATAATATGGCATTTATCAATCATTTTGCCGAGGCCGAAGACGAGCGGAACTATGTGCATGACGAGCGCGCGTCCCGGCTCAAGGCGACCCGGGCGGTGCTCATTCTCGGGCCACTGATTTTCCTCGGTTTCTTCATGCTGACCCCGGTGTTTTCGTCGAACCAGGCCTTTGCGACGTTCAACATCACCACGATGGCGATTGTCGGCTTTTTTGCGCTGGCGATCTTTGCAACGACAAACCGTCATTATGTCGAGTGGCCCTGGCTGGATATCCTGCCGTTCGTAGCCATGACCGTCGCCGCGGCCGTGCTGATGACGGTATTGGTGCGGACCACCGCTGAAAATGACCTTGATATCACCAAGATTGCCGTGGTCTTCTTTGGCCTGATCTACTTCATCGCCAGCGTTGCCTTTGTCGCCAATGTGCGGCTGTTCGCGATCTGGGCGATCGGCACGCTGGGCGTGTTCATCGCCTATATGGACAGCCATGGCATCGACGTCGACGAAATGTATCACACCATCGTCAACATCAGCTTTTTCCTGCTGTTCGCGATCTTCTCCAACTGGGAAGCGGATCGCCGGGCGCGGGCCATGTATGTGGCGCGCCAGGAGCTTAATCAGGAACGGAAGAAGACCGAGAAACTGCTTTATAATGTCTTGCCGCAAGCAGTCGCCACGCGGCTGCGGGCAGGCGAAGTGGTGGCAGATTCCTTCTCCGACATCTCGGTCGTCTTCATCGATATTGTCGGCTTTTCGAAGCTGTCCAAACAATTGTCGCCGGGCCATCTGGTCGAGCAGTTGAACGGTTTTTTCCTGATCGCCGACCAATGTGCGAGCCGCTATGGCATCGAAAAGGTGAAGACCATTGGTGATTGCTATCTCGCCGTCTCTGGCGGCACCGCCTCGACAGGCCCCGGCGCGAAAGATGCGGTCAGTTTTGCCAAGGATGTGATCGCGGAAATGCAGAGCCGGGCCAGAGACGGCGGGATCGACATCCAGTTGCGGGTCGG
Organism: Parasphingorhabdus sp. NYA22; assembly: GCF_976973735.1. NCBI lineage: Bacteria > Pseudomonadati > Pseudomonadota > Alphaproteobacteria > Sphingomonadales > Sphingorhabdaceae > Parasphingorhabdus > Parasphingorhabdus sp. NYA22. Next base: position 2,847,019 of record NZ_OZ333477.1, read on the forward strand.
CATCCATAGCGGTCCTGTGGTCGGCGGCGTGGTCGGCACCAGCCGGCTGGCCTATGATTATTGGGGCGATACGATGAATATCGCCAGCCGGATCGAAGGCGCGGCCGAGCCCAATGGCATCGCTGTATCCGCCGCCACTTATTATCAATGTACCGAAGCCCATGAATTTGATGCGCCCGAAACCATCGCGCTGAAGGGCGTCGGCGATACGGTTATCTACCGGATCAAACCCGAAATTGCGGAGTGATTTAGCGGCGGGTTTACCGCGCTACCCGAGCGCTATTGCATTGCCGCCCGGCTCATAATTTTCCTTGAAATTCCGGCACCGGGCGCGCCTGTGCCTCGGCTTCGGTGGTCGCCTTGCCGTTTTTGCGAATATCTTCGATCAGCCACTTCATTTCCTTGATCTCGCGGCGCTGGGCCTTGATAATGCTATCGGCCAGTTCCCGTACGCGTCGGTCCTCGATATGGGCACGCTCACTGGTCAGGATCGCGATGCTATGGTGGGGGATCATCGCTTTCTGCCAGGCTTGGTCGGAAATCGTATCCTGCGACCGGACGAGATAGAGCGAGCCGGCAAACAGGACGACGGCGCCAACGAGGATCAGCGCGTTCTTCCTTTTGTCGTCATACATGCCGAGCATGAACAGCAGCATGATGATGGCCATCGCACTGCCCATGTACAGCGCCATCCAAGTCCGGGTTTCGCTATAAAATATATGATCCAGCGCGTAGGTGTTCAGATACATCAGGCCGAACATCACCAGCGTGGAGGTCGCGATCATCACAATGAATCTGGTGTATTTCGACATTTTATTTCCCCTTCAGATTGGCTGAGTTCATGCGCTTATGGGGTAATTTACGTCCGGGCAGTGGAAAAGTTCCTCTTGGGGGCGGCCCACTCCCCCCGCTAAAGCTGCTTGCCCCTGAGCCTGAGCGCGTTGCCGATCACCGATACCGAGGAAAGGCTCATCGCGGCGGCGGCGATCATCGGGCTGAGCAAAATCCCGAACCAGGGATATAATATGCCGGCAGCGACCGGCACGCCCAGCGCATTGTAGAAAAAGGCGAAAAACAGATTCTGCCGGATATTGCTCATGGTCAGCTGGCTGAGATGCCGCGCCTTGGCGATGCCGCCGAGATCGCCTTTGACGAGCGTAATGCCGGCGCTTTCCATGGCGACGTCGGTACCGGTGCCCATCGCGATCCCGACGTCCGCCTTGGCAAGCGCTGGCGCATCATTGATGCCGTCGCCGGCCATCGCCACCCGTTTGCCGGCAGCCTGCAATTCGCTGATCACCCGATGCTTGTCCTCGGGCGAGACGTTGGCGTGGATTTCGTCGATCCCGATCATCTTGCCAACCGCCTGCGCCGTGGCTTCGGCATCCCCCGTAAGCATGACGACGTGGAGACCGGATTTGTGCAGCGTCTTGATCGCGTCTGCCGTTGTCGCCTTGACCGGGTCGGCAACACCGATCAGGCCGGCCGCCTTGCCATCGACCGCGACAAACATCACCGTCTGGCCCTGCGAGCGGCCATCATCGGCTTTCGACGTCAGGTCAGCGCTGGTTGCGCCGAGCCGTTCCATCATCTTTTCGTTGCCGATCGCGACCCGTTTATTCCGGACCGTCGCTTCGACGCCTTCGCCGGTGACCGATTGAAAGTCGCTCGCTGCCTCGAACTGCAGACCTTTGTCTTTTGCGCCTTCGACAATCGCGGCGGCAAGCGGATGCTCGCTGGCGACTTCGATAGCGGCCACCAATGCGAGCATTTCGTTCGCGTCAAAGCCGCTTTCCGGCTCGACCGAGACCAGCTTGGGTTTTCCTTCGGTAAGGGTGCCGGTTTTGTCGACGACGATCGTGTCGATCTTTTCAAACGTCTCGAGCGCTTCGGCATTCTTGATCAAAATGCCGTTTTGCGCGCCCTTGCCCGTGCCGACCATGATCGCCATCGGCGTGGCGAGACCAAGCGCACAGGGACAGGCGATGATCAGCACGGCGACGGCATTGACGAGGCCATAAGCCAGCGCCGGCTCCGGTCCCCATATCGCCCAGACCACGAAGGTCATCAGCGCGACCAGAACCACGGTCGGCACGAAATAGCCTGCCACCGTATCGGCGAGCTTCTGGATCGGAGCACGGCTGCGCTGGGCGTCGGCGACCATCTGGACGATTTTTGCCAGCAACGTGTCCTTGCCGACGCGCTCGGCGGTCATCACAAAGCTGCCGGTCTGGTTGACGGTGCCGCCGGTGACAGTGTCCCCTTCGGATTTCTGGACAGGAATGGGTTCGCCGGTGATCATCGCCTGATCGATCGTGCTCGCGCCTTTCGCGATGGTGCCGTCGACAGGGACCTTTTCGCCGGGCCGGACGCGCAGCTCGTCACCCGACTGCACTTCGTCGAGGGCTACTTCTTCTTCCGAGCCGTCCTTGTTGATCCGCTTGGCAACCGGCGGGGCCAGTTCCAGCAGAGCGCGCAAGGCGCTGGAGGTCTGGCCGCGCGCTTTCAGCTCCAGCACCTGCCCCAATAATACCAATGTCGTGATAACGGCGGCGGCTTCATAATAGACAGCGACCGTTCCGTCGTGGCCGCGGAAGGCCGCAGGAAACAGACCGGGAAAGAAAGTCGCGACCAGGCTGAAACCATAAGCCACGACAACGCCCAGCCCGATCAATGTGAACATATTGGGATTCATCGTCTTGATCGATTGCACGGCGCGAACAAAAAACGGCCAGGCACCCCAGAGAACGACCGGGGAAGCCAGCAACAGCTGCACCCAGTTTGCGGTGCCGGGATCGAACCAGGATTCAAACGGCTTGCCGGGGATCATGTCGCCCATGGCGTAGACGAACAAAGGCAGGGAAAAGACCGCGCTGATCCAGAAACGCCGGCGCATGTCGATATATTCCGGATCGGGGCCGCTATCGAGCGAGAATGTTTCCGGCTCCAGCGCCATGCCGCAGATCGGACAGGAGCCGGGTCCCTCTTGCCGGATTTCGGGATGCATCGGACATGTGTAGATCGTGCCCTCGGGTACGTCCTCCTGCGCGACAGAAGGATTTGGCGATAGATAGCGATCCGGATCGGCGACGAATTTCGTCCGGCAACCGGCGGAGCAGAAATGATAATCCTGACCGGCATGATGCGCGTGATGTTCGGTGTTGGCGGGATCGACCGTCATGCCGCAGACTGGGTCTTTGACCGGTGCAGCATTTTCTTCGTGGCCATGTTCGTGTGAAGCGGGCTCGGTCATATCCATATCCTTTTCGATTGCGATCAATATACCCTATAGGGGTATATGGGTTCAAATAAAGCAGGAGTCAATGAGGACCGCTGCCTGACGGCAACAGCACTTGTCAAAAAGCCCCATGTCACTGGAATAGCGACATGGGGCTAATGGAGATTTTACGGGAGCACGGCGGTTAAAGCCGAACCGGATTTACTCGGGATTTGCATCCGGCGTTTCAGAGTCCGCCATATTGCCATGATCCATTTTTGAATGGTCCATCTTGCTGTGATCCATTTTGTCGCCTTCCATCATATGGCAGGCTTTTTTACCGTCCTTGTCGGTCATGCAGCATTTCATTTTTCCGTCTTCGGTCTTCTCGCATTGATGACCATCAACTCCGCCTTCATGATGCTCGGCAAGAACCGCCGCGGGAGAAGCTAGAGCGAAGATTGCGGCAGAGAGCGAGAGTGTAAATCTGTTCATTATCGATTCCTTCGAGGTCTTGTTTATTGGTTATAACTGGCGAATACGCGCTGACCCTTGGGACCAAAAGCGATCACCTGATAAGGTTCCGTCATGTCCTGATATTCCATGCCAGGCGATCCCACCGGCATGCCGGGAACCGCGAGTCCTGTGAAGCCTTCGGGTTTTTCGCTGAGCAATTTCCGGATCGCTTCGGCCGGGACATGACCTTCGATAACATAGCCTTCAACGATCATCGTGTGGCAGGCGCGCAGTTCGTTTGGCACACCGTGCAGATCCTTGACCATCTGCATATCGGCATTTTCAGCGATTACCTCGGCATCAAGACCGGTAGAAGCATGATCCGCCCATTCCAGACAGCAACCACAACCAGCATCGCGGTACATGGTGTAGCTTGCGGCCTGTGCTGCCGTCGAACAGGCTGCCAGCGACACCAGCAGCAGTCCGGCCGCGCTGGTCTCCCTCATCGATTTGGCAATAGCTCCAATCATCAAACTTTCCTTTCCAATTGCCGCCCGCTGCCGAAGCAGCAAGACCGGCGGATCACCGTTTCACTTTTTCAAACAGATCAATCAATTCTTCAAATTTCTCTTTTTGCTCGGCCGGACTTCCGGTCGCGATCGCCTCGCTGACGCAGCAGGCGGCATGGTCTTTCAATATCTGGCTTTCGACCTTTGCCAGCGCGGATTTCACCGCCTGCACCTGATGCAATATGTCGATACAATAGCGGTCGTCGGTCACCATCTGCGCGATGCCGCGCACCTGTCCCTCGATGCGGCGAAGCCGGTTGATTTTCTGATCCACTGCACCTTTGGCCATATCTTCCCTCTTGTCTTGGTACCCTATGGGGGTATATATGAAGCCATGCAAAAAACCAACATGAAATATTCGCGGCGCACGATGATCGGCTCTCTTGCTGCATTGAGCGGCCTTGCTGCCCTGCCCATGCCTGCCTGGTCCATGGGCAAGATGGGTGGCCCGGTGCGCAAGGGTATCCATGAACTTTCCGGCGCGAACATTGATCTGCATATTGCCGATGGCAGCTTTGCCACCGGCGGTCGGTCCGGCCATGCGATTGCGGTCAACGGCACGGTGCCGGGACCGCTGATCCGGCTGAAAGAGGGCGAGCAGACACTGCTGTCCGTGCACAATATGCTGGACGTGGACAGTTCTGTTCACTGGCATGGCCTGCTCCTGCCGTTCCAGTTTGACGGTGTGCCGGGGATCAGCTTTCCCGGGATCAAGCCCGGCGCACGTTTCGATATCCCCCTGACCCCGCGGCAATCCGGTACTTACTGGTGGCACAGCCATAGCGGGCTGCAGGAACAGGTCGGTCATTATGGCCCGATCATCATCGATCCCGCTGTCCCCGATCCGGTGCAATATGACCGCGAGCATATCATATTGCTGAGCGAATTCACGCCGATGCATCCACACCAGATCATGAAGAAGCTGAAGGTCGCCGAAGGCTATTTCAGCATGCAGAAGACCAGTGCGACGGACGATTATCCACTAAGCGCGGAACAGCGGCGGATGTGGGGGCGGATGCGGATGATGCCGACCGATATCGCTGACGTTTCGGCGCCGACCTACAGCTATCTGATAAACGGCCATGGGCCGCAGGACCGGCTGGAGCTGCCATTCACGCCGGGCGAGCGGGTCAGGCTGCGGATCATCAACGGCAGCGCGATGACGTTCTTTAACGTTCGCCTGCCCGGCCTGCCGATGACGGTGGTACAGGCCGATGGCCAAAATGTGCAGCCGGTCGCGGTGGACGAACTGCAGATTGGTGTGGCCGAGACTTATGACGTGGTTGTCACCCCGACCGAAGCGGGTGCTTTTGCGATCGCGGCGGAAAGCATGGACCGCAGCGGCATGGCGCGAGCCTCGCTGACCTCGCAACCCGGACGCAAGGCCGCCTTCCCTGCCCTGCGCGCGCCCCCTTTGCTGTCGATGGTGGACATGGGGCATGGCGATATGGATCATGGTGGCGATAGTACTGAGCCAGCCGAGCCGATGGATCACAGCAAGATGGACCACGCAGCCATGGGTCATGCCATGCCGGAAGCGGCTTCAGATGACGCGCATAGCGGCCATGATATGGGCACGATGGATATGAGCGGCGGGATGAGCATGCGCGACACCTCGCTGCTGCCCGATACGGTCAAGGTCGGTCCCGGCATTGATATGGTATCGATGAACCCCCAGGACCGCACCGGCTATCCCGGACTGGGTCTCGATGATGTGCCGCATCGCGTTCTGAACTATCGCCTGCTCAAGTCGCTTGAGATGGACCATCAGAAGCGTTCGCCGGACCGCGAGATGGAACTGCATCTCACCGGCAATATGGAACGCTATATGTGGTCGTTCAACGGCAAGAAAATGAGCGCGGTCGGCGATGATCCGATCCGCTTCGGCTTTAACGAGCGCGTGCGTGTAAAGCTGGTCAATGATACGATGATGGCCCACCCGATCCACTTGCACGGCATGTTCTTTGAGGTCGTCAATGGCCAGGGTCATCACCAGCCGAAAAAGCATACGGTGATCGTCCAGCCGGGCAGCAGCGCGACTTTTGACGTGACCACCGACGAGCCGGGTGACTGGGCCTTTCACTGCCATCTGCTCTATCATATGCACGCCGGGATGATGCAGACGGTCAGCGTTGCCTTTCCGGAAGGATCAGCATGATGCGGCTATTTTCAGCGAGCCTGGCAGCGATCATCGCGACCACGCCGGCACTGGCTCAGGATCACAGCCAGATGGACCATAGCGCGCATCAGATGCCCGCTGCGCCGGAAGCCGCGCCAGAGGTAGACCATAGCCAGATGGATCATGGAGCGATGGGCCATGATACGCCAGCCGCCCCGCCATCATCTTCTTCGAACAACCTGACCGGTCCTCCCAATGCGGCGGATGCTATCTGGGGCGCGGATGCGATGCGTCCTTCTCGCGAAGCGCTCTACGAAGAACATGGCAATATGCAGGTCTTCTGGTTCCAGGGCGACCGGCTGGAATATCGTGCGCGCCAGGGCGATGACGGCTATCTCTGGGATGTGCAGGGCTATTATGGCGGAGATCTGAACAAATTCTGGTTCAAGAGTGAGGGCGAAGGCAGTTTTGGCGAGCCGCTGGAAAGCGCCGAAGTGCAGGCTTTATACAGTCGCGCCATCGCGCCCTTTTTCGATCTGCAAGCCGGAGTGCGACAGGATCTGACCGGCCCCGATCGCACCCATGCGGTGATCGGCGTCCAGGGCCTGATGCCATATATGTTCGAAGTCGATATCGCGGCGTTTCTCTCGACCAAGGGCGACCTGACCGCGCGCATCGAAGCCGAATATGACCAGCGCCTCACCCAGCGCCTGATCCTGCAACCGCGCGCAGAGATAAACCTGTCGGCTCAGGAGATTCCCGAACTGGATATCGGCGCCGGTATCGACAATATCGAGCTTGGCCTCCGGCTCCGCTACGAGATCGTCCGCGAATTTGCGCCTTATGTCGGGATCGAGCAGGAATGGAAACTCGGCGGCAGCCGCGACTTTGCGCGGCTTGCCGGTGAGGACCCGAGCGTCACCAATTATGTGGTGGGCGTGCGTTTCTGGTTTTGATCAGGTGGCGGAGCGGATGATCTTGTAGCAAATGCATTGCTACCGGCCACATATCGGCGGAACCCGAGGCGGGTTTCCGTGTAATTTGATCGATGCGAGGAAAAATCATGTTGTTGAAGAAAATCAAGACGCCCGGCCTGTCCCATCTTTCCTATCTGGTCGGTTCAGGCGGCAAGGCAGCTGTCATCGATCCGAGACGGGACTGCGACATCTATCTCGAGACCGCACGCGCCGAGGGTCTTGAAATAACGCATATCTTCGAGACCCATCGGAATGAAGATCTGGTCTCCGGTGCGCCAATATTGGCAAGCATGACAGGCGCCACAGTATATCATGGCCCCAATCCGGCAGGTGATATCGTTTATGCGAAGACCGCCCGTGAAGGCGACCGTTTCGAAATTGGGCAGCTGGTAATCGAGATCATCGAGACGCCCGGACATACGGACGATCATATCGCCTTCGCGCTCTACGACAGCGAATATCCTGAAGGCGCAGTAGGTGTATTCACCGGAGACGCGCTGTTCGTGGGAGATGTCGGCCGGACCGATTTCTACCCGGATCGCAAACGGGAAGTGGCCGGACTGTTGTTCGATTCGCTGCAGAAAATTCTGGCGCTCGGCGATCAGGCGATGATCTATCCTGCCCATGGTGCCGGGTCGGTTTGCGGATCGGGAATGGCCGAGCGGGAATTTTCGACGGTCGGGCATGAACGGAGAAACAATTCCCGGTTGCAAATCCAGAGCCGGGAAGAATTTATCGACGCGAAGGTCAACGAGAACCACTATCAGCCCCCCTATTTCCGGTTGATGGAACGCCTCAATATGGAAGGTGGCGATCCTGCTCCGCGGGTACCAAGGCCGAAAAACCTGACCCTGTCGGAACTGGACAATTGCAACGCTACCCATTGGGTAGATGTGCGCGATCCGATGGCCTATGCCTCGGGTCATTTTCCGGGATCAATGAGCCTGCCGGTCGGCATGGTTTCTGCCTTTGCCGGATGGTATATCGGCGAGGACGACAGCATATTGCTGATTGGTTCGAACGAAAGCGAGCTTGCCGGTGCCACGGAGCATCTCGTTCGTATCGCGCTCGACAATATCGTTGGCGGATATACCGGCATGGTTCCGGCAGCGGCGTCAGGGAAAAACATGGCGCAAATCCCGATGATCGAGACGCACGAGGTCAAGACGCGGCTCGAAGAGGGCCGCGACAACTGGACCTTGCTCGACGTGCGCGATGCGGATGAACGCAGCGAATTCTCGATCGACGGCTCGCAGCATATCTATGTTGGCGAATTGAGCGAACGGTGGAAAGAGCTCGACAAGGCGCGTCATTATACATTGATGTGCGCCAGCGGCATGCGGGCGACGGTGGCAGCGGGTTGGCTGGCCAGCCGCGGATTTGAAAAACTCGATATTTATCTGGGGTCGATGGGGGCGTGGAAAGCCGCTCGCGAAGAGAATTAGAAGATATTACCGGCGAAAGACAGAGACCGGGCCGTCTCCAGACCTGCCCTTATTGCGCTGGCGTACCGAAGGACCGAAAGCTCTCGAAGTGCTTTCGGGTGTCGGGCCGGACCCCGTCCTCGGAAAGAATATGGTCCAGATCGGCCTTGCTGTCCTGACTCTCTGGATCGACCTTGATGCCGGCCATCTGCCAACCGGGAAATTCACGCCGCCGGACCTCGCGACGATCGAATATCACCATGCCGTCGTGGCGCGGATCGGTCTCTATGAGGGCGATACACTGGTTAACGCTCGCCCGGGAACCTTCCAGAATTTGCATAAAATTCAGTCCGTTGAACGCAAGCAGACCGGTCAGTTCGAGCGTGTCGTTCCGCTGGTTGGCCTCTTTCAGAATAGCCTGAAAATCGGCCTCCGTCAGATCCGCGCGCGCGGTGCTGATATAACAAAGTGATGTAATCAATCCGTTCGGCATGGCGTAGCTTGCTTTCCCCCGTCCAATTTCCCGTTAAACAGCGATCACGCTATCGCCATTTGACGCCGGTGGCTAGACGCAAAATAGAGCAGACAGGTGGTATCCCGTCAGGCTGAATCCGCGGCGCAATATCCGGTGTCGGCAGAGTATTCCCGTGGACGTGGTGCGGTCTGCAAGTAGCTCAGGCTGCACGCCCACGGGATATTTTGCTGACCGTACTGGCTGTCGCCGTCAGAACATTGTCTTCGTTGTAAACATGGCCTTCCATGAAGACTATTTTATAGCCTTGCTTGATCGCCCAGCCTTCAACCCGCAGCTTGCCAGCCCGGGTCGGTTCCAGATATGTCGTCTTTATTTCCAGCGATGACAGGCCGACAATATCCGGATCGTGTAGAAACAGGGCGTGGCTCATGGCAGCATCCAGCATAGCGGTGACAAATCCGCCTTGGACAATGTCTATCGAATGGCAATAGTCTTTCCCGATATCAAATTCGAATGTGCAAGCGCATTTCTCATCATCAATATCAACCAGCTTCCCGCCCAGCATACTGATAAACTTGGGGCCGTTTCGATTGCTTTCTTCTATTATTTTTTCTTTGTTTTTCATAAATATATTCCGCGTCGACCGTTCATGACGACGCTCCATCGTCCCGAATAAGATTAAGTTATGGAGTCGATTGATCGAGAGCGTTTTCCCGAAGGAGACATTGACTGCCGCCCGGTTTGGAAGTGCCCCCTCAGTTCACTCCGCGATCATTGCCTTCCCAATAAGGCGCGCGCAGTTCGCGTCGCAATATCTTCCCGCTGGCGTTCCTCGGCAGTTCCGCAATTACGTCGACGGTTTTCGGCACCTTGAAACCGGCAATCCGCTCCCTAGCCCAGGCGATGACGCTGTCGGTGTCGATCTCCCCGGCGTCCGGCTTGGGTGACACCACCGCCTTGACCGCTTCGCCCCATTTGGCGTCAGGAATGCCGATAACCGCGACTTCGTTGACCTGCGGGTGGCCGAAGATCGCATTCTCGACTTCCGCCGGATAGACATTCTCGCCGCCGGAGATAATCATGTCCTTGACCCGGTCCTTGATGTAGAAATAGCCGTCTTCATCCATCACCGCCGCGTCGCCGGTGTAGAGCCAGCCATCGGCGTCGACCGTCTCTGCGGTCTTCTGCGGATTGTCGTAATAATGCAGCATGTTGAGGCCGGATCGTGTGGCAATTTCTCCGATGGTGCCGGGCGGAACTTCCTGCCGGTTCTCGTCGACAATCCTCAGCTCAACACTGGGCAGCGGGATGCCGATGCCGCGCATCCGTTCATTGCCTTCGGGATCATGATCCCCGGGCGGCAATATGCAGACGGTGCCGGTGGTCTCGGTCATGCCATATTGCTGGCAGAACAGCGCCTTGGGCATGGTCTGGATACATTGCCGGAGTAGTTCCAGCGGGATCGGCGCGGCACCATAGGTGACCGATCGGACGCAGGAGAAATCCGTGTCTTTGGCGCGCGGCCAGTTGACCAGCATCTGCAGCGCGGTCGGCACGAGAAAGAACTGGTTGAGCCCCTTGTCGATACAATCGAGCACATGGTCGGGGTGGAACTCCGGGATGACCATCATCGTCGCGCCGTTGTAGAAGGCAATCGGGCCAATGCCGGAGCCGGCGATATGCGCGCAGGGCATGACCGCCAGCGTGCTGTCACCGGGCTTCAGATCGATCCATTTATGATCGGGATGATCCTCGACCAGCGGCCGCAGCTTGAACAGATTGTCACTGGTCAGCACAGCCCCCTTGGGATTGCCGGTGGTGCCGGAGGTGTAGAGTTGCAGTACGCCTTCCGCCGGATCGCACTGAGGCAGATCACCGGACGCGGTGTTGGCTACAAAATCGGCCAGTGTTGGCAGATCGGTGCCGGGCTTTGTGCAGATTATCGTCTTGGTATCGGGCGATTCTTTCGCTGCATTTTTCGCGGTGTCGGCAAAATCCGGTTCGCACATCAGCAGCGGTGCCCTTGTGTCTTTCAGGACATAGGCGACTTCCGGCGCAGCGAGGCGCCAGTTAATCGGAGCGATAACCATACCGGCGCGACTGGCCGCGGCGAACAGGGTGAAATAGAGACCGCTATTCTTGCCCAGCCAGCAGATCCGGTCGCCCTTGGAAAGGCCCGCGCCGGTAAAGGCCTGCGCATAGGCAGTGACCCGCTTGTCGAGTTCGGCATAGCTGACGAGACCATCGGGATCATCGATCGCGATATTGTCCGGCGTGTTCGCAGCCCAGTGGGCAATGGAAGACCCCATGCAGCGTCGTGTCTCTGTCATTTGCCCGCTCCTAATTGATTTGCACCCTTGTTAATCGGGCGATTAAGTCATGGCAAGAGGAACGGTGATTAGCCTCTCCTTTTCAAAGGAGGGGCTTAATCCTGCTTTCTATAAACCAAAGATATATTATTCGCCGGCATATCAATCAGGCTCTCACGAACGAAACCGTTGCGTGCCGCCAGCGAGTCCATATCCGCGACATCGCGCAAGCCCCAGCGCAGATTGCGGCTCTTGAGGCTGCGTTCGAAGGCGAGATTGCCCGGAGCGGTCTCGACATACTCGCGCAGGTAGGGACCGTAGAGATAGAAAGGCGCGCCGGGAGCGAGCAGCTTGCCGGCCTTTTCAAACAGGCCGATGCTCGATTCCCACGGGCTGATATGGACCATATTGATGCACAGGATCGCCGCCACGTTCTCCACGTCCCATTGCGCGGCCTGCGCATCGAGCTGTTTCGGCGGCAGGATATTCGGCACCACTTCGCGCTTCGTCCACGCGGCGATCGACTCGCAGCATGCGGGATCGGGGTCACTGGGCTGGAATGTCAGATTGGGAAAAGTCCGGCCAAAATAGACGGCATGCTCGCCGGTGCCGCTGGCGACTTCCAATATGGCACCCTGCTCTGGCAGGATATCGCGCAAGACTTCGACAATTGCATCGCGGTTGCGGAGCGTTGCCGGGGCATGCCGCTGTTCGCCAGGGGCAGCGTCGTCGATCGTCCAGGGTTTGGAATCAGCCATTGCTAGAACCTGCTATTCTTTGTCATTTGCCAAACGGAACTGCGTCATAATCGGCCTTCACCGCTGCATAGCGCATATCGATGCCCGCTGCGAACTCGGGATGGGAGAAGATATATAGCCGATTGTCCTCGACGCAAGTCGCCGTCCACTCGCCAAGATCGGCAGGATCAAGACCGCCATCGATCACCTTGCTCATTTCCTTGAACTTCGGATCTTCTTCATTCCCACCGCCGGTCGGCTTGTTAAAGCCACTACGGTGGATGTTGGTTTTAACCCATGCGGGGCACAATACGCTGACGCCGATATCGGCGGGAGCCAGTTCCTGCTGCATGGCTTCGGAATATCCGACGACCGCGAATTTCGTCGCATGATAGGGCGCCATGCCCGGACCCGCGATGTGGCCCGCCAGCGACGCGGTGTTGATGAAATGACCGCCCTCCCCGTGGATTTTCATCAGCGGAGTAAATATTTCGACGCCGTGCGCCACGCCCATCAGATTGATATCGACAATCCAGCGCCAGTCTTTCAGGTCAATCTCGCCGGTCATACCGCCCAGCGCGACTCCGGCATTATTGACGACGATATGGACTTTACCGAAACGGTCGATGGTCGCCTGCGCCGCCGCGCGCATTTGCGCTTCGTCCGCGACATCGCAGACCACGGTTGCCACATCAGCGCCGTCGGCCCTCAATGTTTCTGCAGCAGAATCAAGCGTGGACTGATCAATATCGGCGAGCATCAATTTCGCGCCGCGCTTGGCAAAGGCTTGAGCGATACCGAGCCCGATACCCGCAGCTCCGCCGGTGATGAAGGCTACGCTGCTGCTGTCGATTTTCATAATATATGCTTTCGAAAGGATATTCGTGGAAGGAATTTGCGAGCTTATTGCCGACGATGGAGCGGGAATGCCAGCCTTATGGTCCGGATTGGCGAGATTATATGGCTCAGAATTTCACCGTCACAGTTTTTGCACCGGCAGTTTTGAGCGCACAGTCGCTACAACCGAGAGTTTGCCTGTCCGGCGGTTTTGCGATATTATCCCGGTTGATGATGAAATTTTTCCGCCCCGAAGAAGACAGCGCGCAAGTCAGGTTTCCACCGCCGCTGGTCTATGTCGGTTTTCTGCTGACCGGATTGTTGCTCGACCGTCTGAGCGACCGGGTACCGGACTTCATTCCGGTTTCTCCCCTGATCATGGCGGCCGGAGGCATTGCGCTCTTGTCCGGTATCTTTGTGATGCTCGCCGGAACCAGCCGTTTCAGGAAACTGGGCAATAATCTCGAGCCATGGAAACACAGCAACCAGATCGTCAGTACCGGCGTCTACCGCTACACCCGCAATCCGATGTATCTGGGCATGGCGCTCTTCTATCTCGGCCTGGCCTTGTGGTTCCGCAGCAGCTGGGCGGTGATCCTGTTGCCGGTCGCACTCATCGTCATCCGCACACAGGTGATCGCGCGGGAAGAACGCTATCTGGCGGCGAAATTTGGTGACGAATATCTCGCCTATAAAGCCAAGGTTCGACGCTGGTTTTAGAGCCACCTCGCTGGCCTTTATCCGGCACCCGGACAACCACCTGAAAAAGCGAGATGTTCTTTCCGAAACTTGTCGGTTTCTGTAGGCTGGAACTATGCCGAATGATTCTCTCGATCCGCTGATCCGCGACGCCTATGCTATAGCGGCCCAGCCGGAACGGTTGATTAAATTATTGACGGTGTTGCAGGAGCCGACTGCCGAGGATGAAGGCGCGCTTCAGCCGCATTTTGCCAATGTAACCGCGTTGCTGACCGAAATTGATCCTAGTGTCGGGGATGATTTTGCCACCTATGCCCGGGACCTGGACGGGACCGACGGCGAACTGACGCCAGCGGACCTGAAACTTGGTCCGTCAATGATCGTGTTGCGCGCCGACGAACAGATTTTTCAGAGCGCAGAAATCGTCCGGGGACAATCGGTACCCGACTGGCTTTTCGACGTCGATGGCGAGACTTTTGCCCAGGTCGAAAGGCTCATGGCTGGCGGAAGCAAGGCTGGACCTGTGATCATTCGCCTATATATGGATCCGGAGGATGACAGAGGCGTGCTGTTCGCCGCGCAGACATCCGGCGCCGACAGTGCGCAACTGGATTTCCGGGTGATGCGACTGCGCTGGAATTCTGTCAGTGGCGATGCGTTCGCGCGGTCGCTAGGGCTTACCGCCACAGAGAAAAAGCTGGCGGAATATCTGGTCAATGGCCTGTCTGTCCTGGAATTTGCGTCCGATCGCCAGCGCGCTCTGGGGACCGCGAGAAACCAGCTCAAGGGTCTGCTTCGCAAGCTGGCCATTGGTTCGCAGACCGATCTGATTGCCCTCTATGCCGGTTTTAGCAACGCCTTCGCGACAGCTGAGGCAAAGGCCCCCAATCTGGACCCTGCCTGTTCCAGTCACAAACTGACTTTGCAGGACGGCAGCCATCTGCCGTTTGAAATCTATGGCAATCCGAACGCCAGGCCGGTCCTCTATCTGCACGCCACAATCGACGGTGCCTATCTGACGGCCAGGCAACAGGACGCGGCGACGCGGCAGAATTTGCGCATCATTGCGCCCTGGCTGCCCTTTTATGCCGGCAGCAAGATGGCGAGCACGGGCCTCGCGGTGGTGGACGAATTTGTCGAACGGCTTGTCCATTTGCTGGATCAGCTGAAGATAGCGCGCTGTTCGGTGGTTTCGGCGAGAGTTGCCGCGCCTTATGGGATGGCCGCCATTCGCAACCACCCGGATCGCTTCTGCGGACTGGTCATGGCGGGGACGATATTGCCGGCAGGCGATGCCAATGATTTCTCGCATCTCGCCATGGGCTATCGGGCACCGCTGCGGCTGGCGCGGATCGCGCCGTCCTTCGTACGGCTATATTTCGCGGCCATCTCGACGATGGTCCGGCGCGGAAAGAGCATGGCCTATTTCAAAAGCATTTACGGCGAAAGCGCTGCCGATATGAAAACGCTCAGCCGGCCCGATGTCGCGGAACTGATGCAGCTCTCGATGAAGCGGACATTTGAAGATGGCTATGAATCGACTGCGCAACAGGCAATCCTGACGGCGAGCGACTGGTCGAAATGGTGCCGCGATCTGCAAGTGCCGGTCACCGTCATTTGCGGAGCGGAAGACCGGCTTGCGCCGCCCGACATGGTTGCAAAATTTTGCGACCACTATGGCTTCAACCTGATCGGTCCCTTGCCCGATGTCGGCAGTCTGGCGATTCAGCAGGTGCCGCACAGGATCTTCGAGGAAGCCGCCAAAAGCCATCCGGATTGAACCGCTTTCGGCAAGCCTTGTCGCCAGCCAGATAATCTGCCCGACTATACCATATGGTATATTCTAAAGCCCGCATGGCTCCCCTAGTTCCGCTGCTGAACCCAATGGAGGCCAAGGATGAATTTTTCGAAACCAGCTATCGCGGCAATATTTGCCATTTCTCTGCTCGGCAGCGGCACGGCGCAGGCCCAATTTGGTGGCTTGAGCAAGGCGATCAAAAAAGAAGCGAGAAAGACCCAGAGCGATGCGGAGGAACAGGCCGCAGAAGAAGCCGCCAATGCAATTGATAACGCGATACGCGGGAAAAAAGGCAAAAAGATCAAGATCGGGAAAAGCAGTGGCCGCAGCGGTTCTGTGGCCCTCGGTACGCCATCTGCCAATCTCACATCACAAACCCAATGTGCAGGCCTTGCGCTTTCCAATGTGACGGTCGGCAATCTCGGGGAATATACATTCCAGCAGGGCTTCAGCAAAGAAAAGCGCACCGGCTTCATTAACCGCAAGCCCGGCACAGTGAGCGGGTCGTGCATTGCGCCATCTCTGCAACCGCAGGAAATTCTCTATTTCGAAGTCGACGAAAAAAAATACAAGGCGATGGACAAGGGCAATGACTTTACCTGGCAGTGTGTGAAATCGGACGACCCGGGCGCCGGCACGGTCGATTACTGGACCTGGCATAGCGATCAATATCTTGGCGATTCCCATATGAAATTGCATTGCGGCAATGATCAGGGCGTTAGCGATTGCGCCACCGGCACCAACTCGTCCCGTGCCTCCGCCTATTCCGCCGACCGGAAAAAGCGTGGCAAATATGGCATCAGCTTTCTCGCTCGCCTCAACGAGCACAGCCGCGCGAAAACGGAAAAACTCTACTGCCAATATTATAACAAGAGAACCGGCAAGAGCCTGGTCGCATTCGAATATCTGAGCGCGCCGGCTCGATAGTATCGAACCCGCTACAGACTATCCCAATTTCCAAAAGGAAACTGAATATGCGTTACGCAATCGCCTTGTCATCACTGATCATTTCCAGCATGGCCGTTCCGGCGGCTTTCGCCCAGTCGAGCGGGACCACCGTGGCCAAGGATGGCAGCTGCCCGACCGGCTTCAAATCATCGGGAAGCTCGTGCAAATCCAGCTCTGGCGCAGTCGCCATTGCCAAAATCGGCTCATGCCCCACAGGCTTCAAATCCTCCGCCAATTACTGCGTCGGTGATAAAGGCGATTATGCGGAAATCAGAAGCGGCAGCTGCTCGAGTGGATTGAAAACCTCCGGCAAATATTGCGTAAAATAATCAAGCTCAGGTGATTGCGCTATCAGGGAGCGCAATCACTCGGCCGCTTCGGCAAGATCCTCAGACTCGGTCCATACCAATATCGGTTTGCGGGCTGCCTGGGTTTCATCGAGGCGGCGGCGCGGGGCAAAGTAGGGCGCGGATTTCAACAGTTCGTCACCCGCTTTGGCCCGTTCAGCCACGGAACGGAACGCACCGATAAACTGGTCAATCGCCGCCTTGCTCTCGGTCTCGGTCGGCTCGACCAGCATCGCGCCGTGGACCACCAACGGGAAATACATGGTCATCGGGTGATAGCCCTCGTCGATCATGCCCTTGGCTAAGTCGAGCGTCGACAAGCCATTGCTGAAGCCTTTGTCGGAAAACAGAGCTTCGTGCATGCAGGGGCCACTCTTCGCAAAAGGCGCTTCGAGCACGCCTTCAAGACTGCGCAGGATATAATTGGCGTTGAGCACGGCATCTTCCGAGACCTGCTTCAGGCCATCCGCACCATGGCTGAGCATATAGGCCAGCGCGCGGGTGAACATGCCCATCTGGCCGTGGAAGGCGACCATCCGGCCGAAGCTGCTACTGTGATGGTCCTCGGCCGTTTCTTCCTCGACGAGACGGAAATGGCCATTGTCCATTTTCTCGACAATCGGCAGCGGCGCGAAGGGCGCCAGTGCTTCGGAAAAGACCACCGGTCCGGAACCGGGACCGCCGCCGCCATGCGGCGTGGAAAAAGTTTTGTGCAGGTTGATATGCATCGCATCGACGCCGAGATCGCCGGGCCGCACCCGGCCAACAATGGCGTTGAAATTGGCACCATCGCAATAGACCAGACCACCGGCCGCGTGCACCGCGTCGGAAATCGCCTTCATGTCCGGTTCGAACAGGCCGCAGGTATTGGGGTTGGTGATCATCACACCGGCCACATCGGGTCCCAAGCGCGCCTTGAGCGCCTCGAGATCGACCCGGCCATCTCCATTGGCGGGGATATCCTCGACCTTGTAGCCGGCAAAGGCGGCGGTCGCCGGATTGGTGCCATGGGCGCTTTCCGGCACCAGGATCACTTCGCGGGCATCGCCGCGCGCTTCCAGCGCAGAACGGATCGCCAATATGCCGCACAGTTCGCCATGGGCGCCGGCCTTCGGCGACATCGCGACCGCTGGCATACCGGTGAGAAGCTTCAGCCACTCAGCCAATTCATGGATCAGTTCCAGCGCGCCCTGCACGCTGTCGATCGGCTGCAACGGATGGATATCGGCAAAGCCCTTGAGCCGCGCCATTTTCTCGTTGAGCCGCGGGTTGTGCTTCATTGTGCAGCTGCCGAGCGGGAACAAACCCACATCGATCGCATAATTCTGGCGGCTGAGGCGGGTATAGTGACGCACCATCTCGCCTTCTGACAATCCGGGGATGGCAATCGGCGCTTCGCGCTCGAGGCCACCGAGACGGCTTTCGACTTGTGGTGCCTCGGGCAGATCGACACCGCTGCGATCGGACGAACCGATTTCGAAAATCAGCGGTTCGTCAACCATCAGGGCGCGATTGCCGGTGTGGGTGGTGATGGAGCCATCGTCGGTCATCTGCAAATTTTCTTCCTGCCTGGTTGGGCGTCCTTCGGAGAGCATGCTCATGACAGGGCTCCTTCCAGAGCGGTCGCAAATTGCTCGATCTCTCCATCGTTTGATGTTTCCGTAACCGCGACAAGCAGTCCATGCGCAAGCGGTGCCTCCTCCGGATAGAGGCGACCGAGAGAAACACCGGCCAGGATCCGCTGGTCGGCAAGCTGCCGCACAACTTGCCGCGCATCCTTCTCAAGCACCAGCGTGAACTCGTTGAAAAAGCTTTCATTCAACAGTTTTACGCCATTGATTTTTGACAGCCGGTCCGCTGCCTGCACCGCCTTTTTATGGTTGAGCATCGCCAGTTCGCGGAGCCCCTTCTCGCCCAGCAAGGTCATGTGCGCCGAAAAAGCCAGGGCGCACAGGCCGCTGTTGGTGCAGATATTGGACGTCGCTTTCTCGCGGCGGATATGCTGTTCGCGGGTGGAAAGCGTCAGGACGAAACCGCGCTTGCCTTCGGCATCGACGGTCTCTCCGCACAGCCGGCCCGGCATTTGCCGGACATATTTTGCCTTGCAGCCGAACAACCCGACATAGGGACCGCCAAATTGCAGGCCGACACCGATCGACTGGCCTTCGCCAACGACAATATCCGCATCCATCTCGCCCGGCGATTTGATCGCGCCGAGAGCGACGGGCTCGGTGACGACGGCAATCAGCAAAGCCTTATGCTTATGCGCCTTTTCCGCGATGGCGGAGAGATCGCCGATACGGCCCAATATATCCGGATATTGCACAACCACACAGCTGGTTTCGTCATCAATCTGGTCGAGCATATTCTGACCGTCGGTCGCAGCATCGAGGGTCGGTGCCTGATAGGACAGATTGTCCTTGGTGAAGCGCGCCATCGTTTTGGCCACCGAAACATAATGGGGGTGCAGGCCCGAAGACAGGATCGCCTTGCCACGCTTGGTGATGCGACGGGCCATGGTGATCGCTTCCCAGCAAGCGGTCGAGCCGTCATACATCGATGCATTGGCGACATCGACACCGAACAGGCGCGCGACCTGGGTCTGGAATTCAAACAAGGTCTGCAGCGTGCCCTGCGCGATTTCCGGCTGATAAGGTGTGTAGGCGGTCAGAAATTCGCCGCGCTGGATGATATGGTCAACGCTCGCCGGAACATGATGACGATAAGCCCCTGCCCCGAGGAAGAACGGCATGTCGCCGGCAGCGTGGTTTTTCTTCGCCAGCGCCTTCATATGCGCTTCCACCGCCATTTCGCCCGCGTGCATTGGCAGGCCGTGGATCGGCCCGTTCAGCCGGGCTTCCTCGGGCACATCGACAAACAGATCGTCAACCGATTGCGCGCCGATGGTCGCCAGCATCGATTGCCGGTCGTCAGGGGTCAGCGGGAGATAACGCATTATATTCTTCCTTCCAATCGCCCCTCCCTTTCAAGGGAGGGGAAAGGGGTGGGTTATGAGGAGGCTGGCTCGATGCCAGCATCCAAATTTGCGAGTGAGGACAGGCCCCACCCCAACCCCTCCCCTGAAGGGGAGTGGCTATTTAATCCTACAGTTCGTCGACAAAGGCGCGATAGGCCTTCTCGTCCATCAGGTCGTCGAGTTCGCTCTTGTCCGACAGGGTCAGGCGGAAAAACCAGCCGTCTTCCTCTGCCGATGAATTGACCAGCGCCGGTTCTTCTTCCAGCATCTCGTTCACTTCGACCACTTCGCCGGAGACCGCCGCATAAACGTCGGACGCGGCCTTGACCGATTCCACCACCGCAGCATCGTCGCCCTGGCCTAACTGGGCCCCGACTTCCGGTGTTTCGACAAACACAATGTCGCCCAGCTGTTCCTGCGCATAGTCGGTAATCCCGACGGTTGCCGTGTCGCCTTCGACATCGACCCATTCATGTTCATCGGTAAAATATCGGCTCATTCTCGTATCCTCTTGCTGTCAATCTATGGCTTGGGTTTGCGGTGATAGTTATGCGGTACAAAGGGCATATCGGCGACGGTGCAGGCGATTTTCCTGCCGCGCTGTTCGACGGTAATCGGGGCTCCCGTTTCAGACAGGTCCATCGGGACATAGGCCATGGCGATCGGGCGCTGGAGCGTCGGCGAGAAACCGCCGCTGGTCACATTGCCAATGATCGTACCAGCAGCGTCTACCACGGTCGCACCTTCCCGAACGGGCTGACGACCATCGACGAACAGGCCGACGCGTTTTTTCGCGGCCTTGTCCGGATATTGCGCGAGCACGCGCTCTGCTCCGGCAAAATTGCCTTCTTCTCGGCGCACCTTGGACAAGGCGAAATTCAGATTGGCTTCGACCGGCAATATATCCGCATTCATGTCATGACCGTAGAGCGGCAGGCCTGCCTCGAGGCGCAGGCTGTCTCGGGCACCAAGGCCGATCGGGCGCACTTCGTCCAACTCGGTCAGAGCGGCGGCCAGAGTGACGGCATGTTCCGCCGGCACGCTGATTTCAAAACCGTCCTCGCCGGTATAGCCCGAGCGGCTGATGCCGAGCGGGATGCCGCGCCACAGAAACGGACCCGCTTCCATGAAATGGAGATCGGTCGGCTTTGGCCAGTCTGGTTTGAGCGGATCAATACCCAGTTTGGCCAGCGCTTCCGCAGCCTTCGGTCCCTGCAGCGCCAATAATGCCGCATCTTCCAGATGCTCGAGGGTCAGGCTGTCCGGCAACTGTTCGCGCAAATAGGCGATATCATCATGCTTGGTCGCGCCATTGACCACCAGATAGAGATGGTGGCCGGTGTTGGTCACCATCAGATCGTCCAATATCCCGCCATCCTGGGCGAGCAGCAGAGTGTAGCGGATTTTGCCCGCAGCCAGCGCCGACAGATTGCCCGGCGTAATCCGTTCCAGCGCATCGGCTGCGCCCTCGCCGATCAGCTGCAGCTGACCCATGTGCGATACGTCGAACAGACCCGCTTCGGTCCGGGTCCAGATATGCTCAGCCATCACGCCTTCATATTGCACCGGCATTTCATAGCCCGCAAACGGCACCATCCGCGCGCCGAGGCCGCGATGCCAGTCGCCTAAAGGAAGTTGTTTCAGATTTTCGCTATTTTCACTCATCATATTTCCGCATCAAGAAGACAGCCCGCAGCAAAGCCCTGCAAAACTGCCCCCTCTGTCACGGAACCTGAGAGTTTCATCCTCCTTCGCCAAGGCTTCGGCGGACAAGCCCACCGGCACAAAAGCGACAAAGATTTACCCCTTCGGTGGAGCGCCGGTCATTTGACCATCCGCTCTCTTTCCAGAGTGCTTGCGAGCCGTTGCGGTCCGTTGGCCTGAGAGTTTCCGGGGCGGTTGCTCCTTCGGCGGCCTTGCAGTCCTGTGAGACAGCAAAACGCTCTCCCGCAACGCCTCATGATCCTTGCCCGAAAGCGCCGATCAAAAAGCAGATTTATGAGTGGATCAGCGTGTCGGCGGAGTCAATGATTCTGTTGTGCGGTGCGGAAAATTATCAGCAGGTCCGTCATAGCCATGTCAGCCTGATATTTGCCTATGACGCTGATCGTAGTTAAAGCCATTGCAATTGGCGCATTTCAGGGGGAACAGCGGTTGCAGGAAGAATTTGGCGATGATGCCTTGTTTATGACCATTAGAAAATTGCTCACCCTTTGCCTGCTGTTTCTGTGCAGTATGGCGCCCGCTGCCGCTTTCGCCGAAACCCGTGCACTGGTGATGGCGTCCAATTACGATCTGATTGATACAAATGCCGCCCTGTTGCTCGCCAATCCCCTGGCCGACGCCGGGCTGGTAACGCGGGCACTGGAGAAGGGCGGGATTGAACATATCACCCTGATCAACGAACCACAGGTCGAGGACTGGGACGAAAATTTCACGGCCTTTGCGGATAGCCTCGGACCGGACGATATCGCCCTGCTCTATTATGCCGGACACGGCTTCCAGATCAGGGGCCGCAACTATTTCCTCGCATCCGATGGCGTCTCGCTGATCCCGCTCGATGCGATGGTGCAGAAATTGACCGAAGCGGCGAAGGGCGCGATCATCATCGTCGATGCGTGCCGGAACAATCCCCTCGTCAAAAACCCGGCACCCCGCGAAATGGCGGTCCACAGCATTGCGAGAGCCAGCCGGCAGGCCGAAACGATTACCCTGGATGATGTCAGAAATGCCCAGTCCGGCCTTGCCCAGCTCGGCAATCTGCGCGGTCTTTCGGCCATTTTATTATTCTCGACCGAACCCGGCAATGTCGCCGAGGACGGGGACGTACCCGGCAAAGGCAGCCCTTTCGCCAAAGCTTTCGCGCGCGAGATCCGGAAACGTCAGTCGCTCGACGAGGTAATGCGCAAAACGGCGGTTCGGGTGAACAAGCAGACCAACGGCCGCCAATCCCCCTGGCGACAGGGTGACCTGCCCTTTGATGTCTATCTGGCTGGCATGCGCAGCTTGCCGATCCCTTAGGGGCGGCAGACCGGTCGTTCCGATCAACAGGTCGATGATTTCCTCAACGAACTGGATAGCCGCGATCCATCTCCCGCGATGATCCTGTCCCGAAAATTGACTGGCGAACGGGAATTGACTAACCTGGAAATTGTCCAGAGATATCAAGGAGGCGTGCAGGCTGCCATGAGAAAACTCGCTACATTGATTTGCGCCGCCCATTTGGCAGGATTTCCCGTCCATGCCGCAAACCTGGAGACTATCGGCGAACCGGAACTGGAATCGCGTCACGACGACCAGATCGTGGTGACCGGACAAGATGTCAGAAAAGCCACAAAATCATTCGTCGACAGGCTGGATATCCCAGAATTCAACGGCCAATATGCGCGATGGGATGTACCGGTCTGCCTCGAAATGACCGGATGGCAGCCGGAACATGCTGACCGAGTCAGGAAAATCATCGAATCCACGACGATCGCGATCGGCCATGAAGTTGCTGCGGAAGGCTGCAAGCCCAATATGGCGGTTGTGCTGACCGCAGACCCCGATGCTTTTGTTACGAAGTTGAAAGAGGCGGCACCGTCGCTATTTTCCCGCTTTGAGAAAGATCAGCGGGAAGCAGTCCAGAACAGCGATCAACCGGTCAGGATGTTGCTCGGCGCCCGGTTATTGAACAGCGATGGAAGAACTATCAGCCTCGATGGCGCACTGCGCCCGCCCCCCGGGCTTTCCGACTTGAGGCCATATAGCGACCGGATTGTCCAAGGAACCGGGGTTGGTGACTCCCGCATCGAAACATCGATCAAATATGACTTTGTTTCCGGGGTGGCGATAGTGGACGTCAATAAAATCGACGGCCTCACCTTCGAAGGCCTCGCGTCCTATATCGCGATGCGCTTTCTCTCGGGCATTCCAGATCGCGGCGCTCCGGTCGAGGGGCAATCCATTCTCAATCTGTTCCAGTCCGTCAAACGCACGACAGAGACCGAAAATGGTTTATCGCAATGGGACACGGCATTTCTCAAGGGCCTCTACACCGGCAAGCTGGCCATGCAATCCCGGCGCAAGCGGTACGAGATTGCCAAAACCATGACCAAGGTCCTGGACGAAGAATAAGCGGACAAAAATTGCGCGCAGAAGCGCGTCCGGGGCGGGACTAGCGAAAGACGGAGGCCAGTTTTTTGTCAATTTTTTTGCGACTTTTTGATGTTCGTAACATTCAGACCATTGCCCAGATCGCATCATTTTCATGGACAAAATCGCCCGGCGCTTTTTGCCCTGTCAGCGCGACTATCGCAGCGGCGACATCGCTGGCCAAAATCGAACGGAAGCGACGCAGTTTTCCGTGCAACAACAGATCCATGACCGGGCTGGCGGCGATGGCGAGGCTTTCGCCGAGACGGTTATCGTTCGCGCGTTCGCCGCGCAACAGGCCGGGGCGGATGATGTCGAGGCGGTCGAAATTCTGCGCGCGCATCAGGTCTTCGGCTTCGCCTTTGGTCTTCAGGTAGAAACTCGATGCGCTGCTGTCGGCCATGGTCGAGGATATGGCAATGATCTGTTTAGCGCCCGCTGCCTTCGCCGCCGCTGCCACCGTACCAACCAGGTCGCGATCGACCGCTGCAAATTCCGCTTTCGAGCCGGCCTTTTTCATCGTCGATCCCAAACAGGATATCACGATATCGGGCTTGATCTTCGCGATAGTAGCGGGCCAGTTTTCCTGCAACTGGACATGGATTTTCGCTTTGCCGACATCCTCCCGATAGGGCCTGCGCAGCAGCAGATGGAGCCCCTTGTCCCTGCCGTGGTCGACCAGTTGACGGGTCAGCAGTCCGCCGATCAGGCCGGAGGCTCCGACGATCAGGATTTTTTCGGCCATGGTCAGGGTCCCCGCATATTATCTGTTGATAAGCTGTCATAGCAGCGGAGGCTGCTATCCAAACCAGTTTTTGTGAGACTCACCCGATTGGGTTGGGCCCCGGCCTTCGCCGGGATGAAGGATCAACTTCGGTCCACGCGCTCGCCAAAGATTTCGCCGTGCCGGTTGCGCGCGTAGCGGTCGGTCATCCCGGCAAGAAAATCGGCAATATGGCGGATGCGCTCCGGCTCTTTTTCGGGCAAGGCTGCAGCCCAGCTATCGGGCATCAGGTCGGGCTGTTCGCGATAGGCTTTCACCAGATCGCCGACCATCATCTTGCCCTCTTCCGCTGCTGCCATCTGCTTGGGATGATGATAGAGATTTTCGTACATGAAGCGCTTCAGCGTGCGTTCCTTTTCCGCCATCGCGTCTGAAAATCCGCCAATCATCTGGCCTGCCTGTCGCACGTCCTCGGGCGATTTCACGCCGAGCCGGTCGATCCTCGCCTGCGTGGTTTCCAGCACATCATTGGCCATCAGCCCGATCTGGTCGCGGATCAGTTCGGGAAGCAGCCGCTCCTGCGGTACATCATCAAAGCGGTCGCAAATCACTTGCCACCGCTCGGCAATGAACGGCAGTTCGAGCAGCTGCTCAAGCGTCAGCAGACCTGCCCGCATGCCGTCGTCGATATCATGATTGTCATAGGCGATATCGTCGGCAATGGCGGCTATTTGCGCCTCCAGTGACGGCCAGCTGTGCAGATCGAGGTCCCTCGCCGCGTTGGCCTCGGCCAGCGCCCAGGTCGGCTGCGCCACAGGTCCGTTATGCTTGGCCAGCCCCTCCAGCATTTCCCATGTCAGGTTAAGGCCGTCCCAGCGCGGATAAGGTGTTTCCAGCCTGGTCAGCGTCCGGATGGTCTGGGCATTATGATCGAAACCGCCGAAATCAGCGAGGGCCTCCTGCAGCGCATCTTCCCCGGCATGGCCGAACGGCGGATGGCCGATATCATGGGCGAGGCAAAGTGCTTCGGTCAGGTCCTCGTTCAGACCCAAAGCCCGCGCCATCGTCCGGCCGATTTGCGCGACCTCGAGGCTGTGGGTCAGGCGAACGCGATAATGGTCACCGTCGGGCGCGACAAAGACCTGGGTCTTGTGGCGCAACCGGCGAAAGGAAATACTGTGGATGATGCGGTCGCGGTCGCGCTGGAAATCATCGCGGGGGCCGCGTGTAACAGCGCGTTTTTCATCGTGCAGCCGCCCCCGGCTGTTGGCCGGGTCGCTGGCGTAAATTTTCAACTGGGTCATTTTCCGAGCTCGTTGACCTCGACACCATCGGCGCTGGCCCAGGCAAAGCCGTCACCGCCATCCTTGCGATAATCCGCTTCAAAGGCTTTGGCTGCCTTGAAATCGTCAAATGGTCCGACGACAAGTCGCCGGGTCCTGCCCCAGGGCGATGTCCATGCCTTCTGGCTCTTGAATATATCCGGCTGTTTTTTTGTCATCCGCCGATAGTCGAATTTCAGCGCGTCGAGATTTGAACCCGTTGCTATCTGTACCCAATAGCGTTTCGGATGGGCCGGTTCTTTCGGTTTGACCGGGGTTTTCTCAACCGGTTTGGCAACGATCTTCGGTTCCGGCTTGGCCGGTTCGATTTCGTCGAGATCGACCGGAACAACCGCACTTCTGGTTTCCCGATCCGGTATATCGATTCCGCTGATAATATCGGCAAGCGGCCGCGACACAGGAACTGCTGCTGCCATCTCGGTAGAGGCAGGCCGCTGTTGCGCGAGATCGAAATTGATCAGATTGACCGGACCGCCTGTCTTGGCTTCCTCTGCGGAAGGGCCTTGCGCAGACCGCTGGACAGCTAATGCGGAATCGGGCTGCCGACCGGCGATTTCCACCTTGCGCTCCAGGGTTTGCGATACCAGCACCGGTGGCTGACTGACGCCAAGCGTGGTGGCAAAGCCGGGTGCAGCCGCCTTTCTTTCGGGCTGGATTTCGACGGTTTTGATTGGTTCCGCCTCTATCGTCTGCGGCGTTACAGGTTGCGGTGCCGGAAGCGGCTTGCTGCTCGCAGTGGTCGTCGAACGAGATGAGCGGCCGGTTGACGGCGCTGGCAATGTTGTCTGCGACAGCGCCTGAGCTTCTTTTTTCTTCGCCGCCCGTCTGACCTCGCGCTCGGAAGGTTTCCGCTCCGTTGTCCCGGGACGACGGCGCGGCGATTTGTCGGGCATCGCCAGTACGCGCGGCCGCTTGGCATCTGTGCCCAGAGCCTCGCCGACAGGGATCAGGCCCGCATCCGCTCCGTTACCGTTTCGGGCGGCCTGACTGGATGCCAGTTGAACCGCTGCCACATCGACACCGATATTCTCGCTGGCGGGGAAATGACCGAAATGGACGGCAGCCGCTTTCTGGGCTGCGGTCAGCTTGGGCATGCGATCAAAAAACGGTTTGATGGCTTTCGCCATTCTCCGTTCCATGGTCTGTTCGACGATATTGTCCGCTTCCTTCTTCCTGCCGTTCATCGCGTAGATGAAAGCCCGATTGCGCCAGGCATCCCGGTCGCTTTTCTGCAGCAAGGGATTGAGCTGTGCATCGGCGCGGTCGACGTCACCGCTGATCCCGAGCGACACCGCATAGCGTCCGATCAACTCGTCATTGCTGCCATAGAGCATCGCCAGCTCATAATCTTTCTGGGCATCCCGGTTCCGCCCGATCAGGTCATAGGCAAGACCACGATCCGCCGCGATCTCGCGCGGGGCTATGCCATTGGCCACTGCCTGGTCAAAATAGCGGATTGCACCAAACGGATTTTCCTCTGCCAGTAGCGCCCGTCCCAGACCGACTTTTACCCGGCCGCTGGTCGAATATATCTGGTCTGCCTTCGCCAGAAACCCGATCGCTGCGCGCATGTCGCCCAGTTCAAGGGCCGCGAGACCGGCGTCGGCCAGCGCCGAGGAATCGTTGGAATTAATCGCGATCCGGCGCAACGCATCTTGCAAATTGTCGCTGTTGGACTGGACGCTGGACTGGGCAACGGCGGGCAGCTGCGGCATAACAACAGCCGCAAGCGCCGCCGATACGGCTAGCAATATTTTCAGTTTTTGGTTCACAAGATACATAAAGGAATGATCGCGCCTGAAATCAATCGTTCCCGCAATCCGGCAAGGCCAATGGTGGCACGCGAAAGACAAACTCCCTCGCGCCGCCCCATCAGCCGATCAAACCGCTTGGCCGAAACCGGAATTTACTGATTATTCTGACGGTTTAGAAAACGCGGGATATCGAGCGGATCGCGGGATTTATCTTCCTCGCCATCATCGGCTTCGTCGCCTTTTGATCCACCACGGGTCAGATTGGACATCCGTTCGAACAACGTCCCGCCACCGGTAGCAACGCGTGGTGCCGGCGGTGCCTGGCTGGCGGCAGGAGCCGGGTCATCTTCAGGCTGGATGGCATCATCGCCGAGAATCAGCTCATCCTCTTCCGGAGCGGAACCGGTCGAGGCAATCCCGGGCGTCAGCGATGCGAAGGACGGCGTTGCGCCCAGATCATCGTCATCGCCATAGGTCGCGACCGGAGCGGGAGAGCGTTCTGGCTCGGCTTCGGTTTCGGCTTCAACTTCTTGCTCAATATCGGGAACCGGTGCAGATGCGATTTCAGCTTCCTGGGCGGCTTCCTCTACGCTCTCGTCGCTGGAAATGGACGAAGCGAAAGTGGATGGGGCCGGCGTGTCTTCCGATTTACTGACCGGGCTGCTCATGGCGAAAGACGCCGATGGTGCGGATGACGAACGGCTGCCTTCGCTATCGATGCCGGTGGCGACAACCGACACGCGGATGCGCCCGTCGAGATTCGGGTTAAACGCACTGCCCCAGATGATATTTGCGTCCGGATCGACCAGCTCGCGAATATGATTGGCGGCTTCGTCGACTTCCATAAGGCGCATGTCTTCACCACCGGTGATCGAGACGATAACGCCCTTGGCGCCCTGCATCGACACACCGTCGAGCAAAGGATTGGCAATGGCTTTTTCTGCCGCTTCCAGCGCACGTCCGTCGCCTTCCGCTTCGCCCGTACCCATCATCGCCTGGCCCATTTCGTGCATCACGCTGCGCACGTCGGCAAAGTCGAGGTTGATCAGGCCCGGCATGACCATCAGATCTGTAATGCCGCGAACGCCCTGCTGCAGCACTTCGTCAGCGAGCAGGAAAGCTTCTTTAAAGGTGGTGTTCGGATTGGCGACGAGGAACAGATTCTGGTTCGGAATGACGATCAATGTATCAACATTCTTTTGCAGTTCTTCGATGCCAGCTTCGGCCGCTTTCATCCGGCGTGTGCCTTCGAAAGTGAATGGCTTGGTCACCACGCCAACGGTCAATATGCCGCGGTCGCGCGCCGCTTTTGCGATCACAGGAGCTGCACCGGTACCGGTACCGCCGCCCATGCCGGCAGCGATGAAGCACATATGCGTGCCTTCCAGAGCCTGCTCGACCAGATCAATGGTTTCCTCGGCGGCTGCACGACCGACTTCGGGACGCGATCCCGCACCCAGACCCTGCGTAATATCGGGGCCGAGCTGGATACGCCGTTCGGCGGTAGAACTGTTTAGCGATTGCGCATCGGTGTTGGTGACGATGAAATCAACGCCTTCAACCTGTGCGGCAATCATGTTGGCAATAGCGTTGCCCCCTGCGCCGCCGACACCGATAACCGCGATTTTCGGCTTCAGTTCTTCGACTTCCGGTGGGCCAATATTGATACTCATCTCACTGTCTCCCGAGACATTTTATCGTGCTGTAATATTTGTTTAACGCTTTGCACAAATTTCCCGCCGGAATCACCCGAAAAGTTAATTTATTTTCGTCAATTTACTAAAAATTTCCGCGGATCGCCGACATAAGCCGTCCGATTACTGCTGATCCGCCATATTTGTGAACATTTTGATGGCTTCTTGACATGAAGCGCAGATCAACCGGTTCCTGTGACGCATAGAGCGCCAGTCCCGCGAGACCGGCAAAGGCCGGACCGCTATGCGCTTCCGGAAGCGCGCTCAGCCCCGTCGGGCGACCGATCCGCACCGTGCGTCCCAGCGCCGACTGGGCATAATCGGCAATGCCCTTGAGCTCGGCTCCGCCGCCGGTCAGGACGACCTGCCGGCCCACCGGACCGGTAAAGCCCAGCTCCTTGAGTGACCGGCCGATTTCACCGATCAGATGGTCGAGCCGTTGCCGGATAACGGCGATCAGCTGCGCCCGGGTGATCCGGCCGTCTTCCTCGTTGACTTCGGCATCATTGTCGAGATCCTGATTGATTACATCATGATTGTCGCGCGGGCTGGTGGTGGCGGAACCATAAAAACATTTAATCCGTTCGGCCTGCGCGCGCCGCAAGCCAAAGGAGGAGGCAATATCGTCAGTAATGTCGGCGGCACCGTAAGGCAGTGTCTTCAAGCCGACAAGCATGCCACCGGCAAAGAGCGAGACATTGGTCACTTCAGCGCCCATTTCGACCAGCGCCACGCCAAGCTCGCGCTCTTCTCTGGACAGGCAGGCGTTGCCGACCGCAATCGGTGAAGCGACGATCGATCTGACATTCAGGTGCGCGCCGCGCACACTCATCTCGATATTGCGGACCGGCGAGGCTTCGGCGAGAATGACATGGATATCCACGCCGAGACGATCGGCGTGCAGTCCCTTCGGTTTCTTCACGCCGTTCAGCCCATCGAGCGTATAGAGTGCCGGTTGTGCGTGCAGCACCATCTTGCCCTTGGGGTCGATGCTGTTGCGGCCCGCGTCGAGCAGCAGGTCGATATCTTCCTGTTCGATCCGGTGACCACCCAGTTCGGTTTCAACCGAGGTCAGCATGCTCTGCAGTCCGCCAGCCGAGAAGCTGACCCAGACATCATCTATATTGGTGCCGGCAATGCGCTCGGCCTGTTCCACCGCCGCGCGGACGTCCGTCTCGGTCGTCTCGGTATCGGCGATATAGCCCCGTTTCACGCCTTTGCTGGCATGATGGCCGGTGCCCAATACGGTCAGTTCGCCATTGTCCATTCGCCCGGCTATCATCGCCGAAATTTTCGACGAACCGATATCCAGCGATGTGAAGATTTTTTCTACCCGTGCTGCCATGAGCCTATTCCCTCACCTCAATCATTATCATCACTATATTATATACTATTCAGGCAATCAGCTATCCGGATCGACCGGTTCCTGTTTCGGCGGCATCCGCAGATAGGCGCGCTCGGCATCGCGCAGGTCGAAATGGACGACCCCACGCCCGAGCAGACGATTGACGCCATCCATCCGCGCGAAATTCAGCAAGGCCGCCGACGCGGTTTCTTCGCCTTCGGGCAGAGCCAGCGTTTCGCCGCTGTCAAATTCCAAGTCCCAGCGCCGGTTGCCGATCCAGGTCGCACCAGTCACCATCGGCCGCAGCGCGGGCGCGACGTCGAGCAACGAGTCCAGCTGGGAAAATTTCAGATTGGCTTTCTTGCCGACAATCACCGGCAGGTCGGGAATTTCTTCCTTGACGATTTCTTCCAGCGGGTAGCCGGTCTTGTCGATCAGCGAGAGCTTGCCCTGATTTTGCCAGACGGCGACCGGTTCGCGTTCGATAATGTCGACGATCAGCGTGTCGGGCAGCCGCCGCGAAATCCGGGCGTCCTTGATCCAGCCATTGGACAACAAATCCTCGCGCACTTCGTCAATATCGACCAGCAGCATCGACCGGTCTTTCTGCGCAAGGGTGATTTCGTAGACTTTCAGTTCGTCGATGCGGTTGACACCGGTCACCTCGACCCTTTTTACTTCGAAGCCGGCATTGCCGACCGCTGCCGCGAGCTCGGTCTTGATCCGGTCATTGATGCCGGAATAATGGGCAACGCTATAGGCACCGAGAATGAACACGGCCACCAGCCCCCAGGTCAGGCCCTTTTGCACCTGTTCTTCGGTGACGGGCATGGCGCGCAATATCTTGTCAAAAACCGAGACCTGCCGAACCTTGCGTTTCGCCTGTTTCCGCGGCTTGCCCCTGGCCTGGCTGTTGTTGCGTTTGCGGGTAGCTGTCATAGCGCTTCTCTCACGATTATCTCGACCAGCTGTTCATAGCTGATTCCGGCCTGTCTTGCCTGCTCGGGCACCAGGCTGAGCGGCGTCATTCCGGGCTGGGTATTGGTTTCCAGCACGAACAGGCCGGCTGCGCCCTGTTCATCATCCCAGCGAAAGTCGGTGCGCGACGTTCCCTTGCATCCCAGAACCTGATGGGCGCGCAGCGCATAGTCGAGGCATAATTTTTCAATCTCGGGAGGAATTTCGGCGGGGCAGATATGCTGGGTCAGGCCTTCGGTATATTTGGCGGCATAATCATAGAAGCCCTGCGCGGTTTTCAATTCGGTCACGCACAGCGCCTTGCCGCCGAGAACGGCCGTCGTCAGCTCGCGGCCCTTGATGAATGGCTCGGCGAGCAGTTCGTCAAATTCCTGCCACGGCCCGACAACGTCGCGACCAATCGGATTGCCGTAATTGCTGTCATCGGTCACGATCGCGACGCCGACCGACGAGCCTTCGTTGACCGGTTTCAGGACATAGGGCCGAGGCAGCGGATCGGCCTTGTACAGGCTGGCGCTGGAAACGATTTTGCCTCTAGGCATCGGGATGCCTGCGCGGACCAGCTGCTGCTTGGTCAGTTCCTTGTCGATCGCGATTACCGATGTGGCGAGCCCGCTATGGGTATAGGGGATCTGCATCAGATCGAGCATGCCCTGCACGCTGCCATCTTCACCGGGCACACCGTGCAGCGCATTGAACACCACGTCGGGCCGGATCGCGGTCAGCACCTGCGCGACATTGCGATCCATATCGACGCGGGTCACCTTATGGCCGTTTTTCTCCAGCGCCTCGGCGATACCATTGCCGCTGCTCAGCGACACTTCGCGTTCGGCAGACCATCCGCCCATCAGGACGGCGATATGGAGGCTCTTTTTGTCTTTGGCGGTCACGATTCATCCCCCACGCGCTGGATTTCCCATTGCAGTTCGACGCCCGAATGCGCCTTTACCCGCTTGCGCACTTCGTCGCCAAGCGCTTCGATATCCGCGGATGTCGCACCGCCGAGATTGATCAGGAAGTTGCAGTGCTTTTCGGACACTTGCGCCTGGCCGATCTGCAGGCCGCGGCATCCGGCTTCATCGACCAGTTGCCAGGCTTTTTTGCCGTCGGGATTTTTGAACGTCGAGCCGCCTGTCTTCGACCGCAGCGGTTGCGAAGCCTCGCGCTCGTCGGCAATCCGCTTCATCTCGGCACCGATAATTTCGGGATCGCCGGACTCTCCCACAAATGTGGCGCTGACAACGATCGATCCGTCCGGCAAGCCAGAATGGCGGTAGCTAAACCCCATGTCGGCGAGCGGAATCGTCACCAGATCGCCGTTACGCAGGATCACATCCGCGCTCACCAATATGTCACAAACTTCGCGCCCATAAGCACCGGCGTTCATGCGGACCGCGCCGCCGATGGTACCGGGAATGCCGCGCAAAAATTCCAACCCGGCAATGCCATGGTCGCGGGCCTTGCTGGCCGCTGAAATTCCCGGCGCACCGGCACCACAGTTGAGCGTCATTCCGTCGGCTTGAATAGCCGCAAAGGCCTTGCCCAGACGCACTACAACGCCCGGCAAGCCTCCGTCACGGATGATCAGATTGGACCCCAGTCCGAGCGGCCAGACGGCAATTGCCGGATCAAGATCGCGAAGAAACTGCTGCAGATCATCACTATCTTTCGGCTCGAACAGCCATTGCGCTGGCCCGCCGCTCTTGAACCAGACGAGCGGGGCCAGAGCCGCGCCTTCGGTCAGCTTGCCGCGGACTTCGGGTATGGTGGCGACCGCGTTCATGAAAGCGGCTCCCGGCGGGATGATCCGTTCACACTGAGCTTGTCGAAGGGCACGTCTCGTCTGGAGGCGTCCTTCGACAAGCTCAGGACGAACGGACACACGGACAAATTCTGGATAAAAAGGAACAGAGACCGGCTCATTTGCGCGCCTCCGCGATACCATCCGCGAGCCCGGCTGCCCATTTGGTGATGTCCCCTGCCCCGAGGCAGATGATCATATCCGTGGGTTGCGCTTCTTCAGCCAGTCGCCGTGCCAGATGTTGCTGGTCCGCGACCGTTTCCGCGAGACGATGCCCACGGGTTTTCAAGCCTTCGACCAGAGCGTCGCTGTCAATGCCTTCGATCGGTTCCTCGCCCGCCACATAGACCGGCGTCACGAACACCATATCGGCATCGTTAAACGCACCCTGAAATTCTTCCATATGGTCGCGCAGGCGAGTGAAACGATGCGGCTGGACCACGGCGATCACGCGGCCTTGCGCGCCTTCGCGTGCAGCAGACAGCACCGCCTGGATTTCCACCGGGTGATGGCCGTAATCGTCGATAATGGTCACGCCGTCGACTTCGCCGACCTTGGTGAAGCGCCGCTTGACGCCGCCGAAATGGTCGAAGCCCTTAGCGATCTGCTCGTCGCTGATGCCCATTTCCAGTCCGACCGCCACTGCGGCAATCGCGTTCTGGACATTGTGCCGGCCCGGCATCGGCAATTCGATACCGCTGATCCTTCTGGTCTCGCCGTCGCGATCGCGGACATCGACGTCAAAACGATTGCCGCCGGAAAACGGCGTGACATTGACACCCTTGACGTCGGCCTGGGCGGAGAAACCATAAGTGATGATCCGCCGGTCGCGGATACGCGGTAACAATGCCTGGACCTCGGGATGATCGATGCACAGGATCGCAGCGCCGTAAAAGGGAACATTTTCGACAAATTCGAGGAAGCTGTCCTTGATCTTGTCGAAGCTGCCATAGTGATCGAGATGCTCGGCATCAATATTGGTGACGACCGCGATGGTACCGTCGAGCCTCAGGAAACTGCCGTCGCTTTCGTCAGCCTCGATCACCATCCACTCGCCGGCACCGAGCCGGGCGTTCGAGCCATATTGGTTGATGATGCCGCCGTTGATCACGGTCGGATCTATGCCGCCCGCGTCTAGCATCGCCGCGACCATCGACGTGGTGGTTGTCTTGCCGTGAGTACCGGCAATGGCGATCGTAGACTTGAGCCGCATCAGTTCGGCGAGCATTTCCGCTCGGCGTACCAATGGAATCCGGCTGGCCAGCGCCGCTTCCACTTCCGGATTGCCGCGCTTGACCGCCGTTGATGTGACCACCACCGCGGTGCCTTCGACATTTTCCGCGCTATGGCCGATTTTCACATCAATGCCCTTGGCTCGCAAGCCTTCGACGACATAGCCCTCGGCAATGTCGCTGCCCTGCACCTGATAGCCCATATTGTGCATCACTTCGGCGATGCCGGACATGCCGATGCCACCGATGCCGACGAAATGGATCGTTCCGATATCCGTTCCGACACCCTTCACTGAACAGCATCCTTTGCCAGTGCCTCGTTGCGGGCGGTCAGCCGTTGCGGCATTTCTTTTTCTGCTTTCATCGTCTTTCCGAGCGGCGATGTGCCGATGCTTTCGACCAGATCGGCGAGATCATTGACGGCCTCCGGCCGACCGCATTTCGCTGCGAAACGCGCGGCGTTTTCCAGAGCACCGGGCTGCAGCGCCATTTTCTGCATCTGCTTGGCCAGTTCCTTGGAAGAGAAGCGCGACTGCGGGATCGACCGCGCACCGCCTGCAGCGACCATTTCTCTGACATTATAGGTCTGGTGATCATCCATCGCACTGGGTAGCGGAATCAGGATAGCAGGACGACCGGCGGTGGTCAGTTCAGCGATCGTCGAGGCCCCTGCCCGACCAATTACCAGATGCGCCCAGCCGAGCCGCTCGGGCAGGTCCGGCAGATAGGTCGCCAGTTCCGCCGGAATATCATGTTCGGCATATTTCGCCCGCACCCGCTCGATATCATTTTCACGGCATTGCTGGGTAATCTGCAGGCGGCGGCGCAAATGCATCGGCAGCATCGCCATGGCATCGGGAACGACATCGGAAAGGATGGAAGCACCCTGGCTGCCGCCGGTAACAAGTACACGGAAGATGCCGTCTTCCGACAAAATGGGATAAAGTTCGGACCGCAGCGCAACGACTTCCTCGCGCACCGGGTTGCCGACCAGATGGACCTTGTCCTGATATTTCGGCTTGATCCGCAGCACATCGGGATAGGCGGTGGCAATGGCATTGACCGAACGCGCGGCCAGCCGGTTGACCCGGCCGAGAACCGCATTCTGCTCATGCACGATTGTAGGGATGCCCTTGCTGTTCGCTGCAAGCAAAGCGGGATAGGCGGGATAGCCGCCGAAGCCGACAATCGCCGACGGCTGGAATGTGTCGTAAAGCTGCATCGCCATCCGGCGACCCTTCAATATGGCGCGGGTTCCGCTGACCCAGCTGCGCGGATTCTTGGTAATCCGGCCGGCCGGCAGGACATGGACCTGCGCTTCGTCGACCATGCCGGGTATTTTTTCGCCGCGCTCATCGGTGATCATCGCCACCCGGTGGCCGCGCAGGACCAGTTCCCTGGCCAGCGCATAGGCCGGGATCATATGGCCGCCGGTACCGCCAGCCGCCAGAACATAATGTTTCGAAAAACTCATACCGCTATCCGTTCCCGCTCGGGCCAGGCCGAGACATATTGTGAACGGTCAAGATACGGGTTTCGCCGCGTAAATGCGAGCAAAAGTCCGACGCCGATGCACAGGGCGAGAATGGACGAGCCGCCATAGCTGATGAACGGCAGAGTCATGCCCTTGGACGGGAACAGTTGCAGGTTCACCGCCATGTTGATCAGCGCCTGTCCGCCAAATTGGGCGGTCAGGCCGGTTACGGCGAGAATGATAAAATTATCCTCTTCGTCGAGCAGGCGAAGAAACACACGGACAACGATCGCGAGATAGACGAGCGCGATCGCCATGCACGCAAGCAGGCCGAATTCTTCGCCGATCACCGAGAAAATATAGTCGGTATGCGCCTCGGGCAGCTTGAACTTGGCCGTACCCAGTCCAGGGCCGGTGCCGAGCAAACCGCCGCCTGTAAGGGCTTTATGAGCGAACATCACCTGGTCGAATTCACCGCCGCCGAACAGCCACGCGTTGATCCGCTGGGTTGCCACGGGATAGAGGAAATAGGCTCCGACCAGACCGCCAACCCCGCCGATACCGATCCCCGCGATCAGGCGGGCAGACAGTCCGGAGACGGTCATCACCGCGAACCAGATGCCGCAGATCAGGATGGTCTCGCCGAGATTGGGTTGCATCATCATCAATATGGCGATGATCGCCGTCAGGATCACCGACAGTGAAATCACCGGCAGGGCCGGATCCTTGATCCTGAGCGACAGCAGCCAGGCTAGCGTCACCGCGTAAAGCGGCTTGAGAAACTCGCCGGGCTGGATCGTGGCAAAACTATAGCCGATCCAGCGCTGGGCCCCGTTGACGGATTTCCCGAAAACCGGGACGAGAAACAGCAATATGACGGCCGCGACCGCAGCCAGAATAGCGAAGCGCCGGGCCTGTTCCTTCGGCAGCATCGAGACCACCAGCATCACCGGAACGCCGATGACGACCCAGCCGAGCTGGCGGTAAAAATAATAGAGCGGTTCGATCGTGATCGCTGCAGTGCTCTGTTTCAGCGCCGTGACCGGTGACGCAGCAGCGACCGCGATCAGACCGATGGCGACCAGCGTCAGGATCAGCCCGAGCAGCACCCGGTCGAGTTCCCAGAACCAGATCGCGAGCGGAGAGCGGTCGCTGCGTCCGAACCGCGATTGCAACTGGAAGCGCTTCTTCTTGAGCGCAGCGGAAATTTCGGGAAGCGGATGTGCGGGGCCGGTCTCTTGTTCAGATGCACTCATCTTGTTGTCTCCCCGGTCGCGGTCCCGATCAGATCACTCTCGATCACCGAATTGACGGCGCTGCGGAAACAATTACCGCGCGCTTCAAAATCGCGAAACTGGTCAAACGAAGCGCAGGCCGGCGACAACAATATCACTTCGCCGGGCTGCGCATTGGCAGCTGCCCGTTGCACCGCGGTGAGGATCATTTCGCAGGACTCAACCGGAACATGGCCGGCCAGTAATTTTCCGAACAGGGGTCCGGCTTCGCCGATCGTATAGGCCCGGACAACATTTTTGTAGAAGGGCTCGCATTCGGTCAGCGTGTCGCTTTTCGGCAAGCCGCCGAGAATCCAGTGAATTTTCGGATAAGCGCCGAGCGCCGGTCCGGTCGATGCCGGGTTGGTCGCCTTGCTGTCATTGACAAACAATACGCCTCGGGCTTCGGCGATGCGCTCCATGCGGTGCGGCAGGCCGGTAAAGGCGGCCAGTGCCGGACGCCATTGATCCTCGGTTATGCCGAGAGCCTCGACCGTGGCGATCGCGGCAATGGCATTCTGGAGATTATGCGGCCCTTGCAGCGATGGCCAATCCGGTTGCCCGGCAAGCTCGACAGCACTGGTGTCGAAAATATTCTGCACCCGGCCGAGATCGCGCAGGCCGTGCAAGGCCAATTGGGTCTTTTCATCATCGCTGGCGAAGATTGCGCTGTGACCGGACCCCAGCATGTCGAACAGACGCGCTTTTGCGGCAGCATAAGCGTCGAAGCCGTCATAGCGGTCGAGATGGTCCGGGCTGATATTGAGCAGCAGCGCGACATCGCAGTCGAGACTGTTGGTCAGGTCAATCTGGTAGCTGGACAGTTCCAGCACATAGACACCGCCCTCGGGCAGCGGTTCCTGCGACAGGATCGGTACGCCGATATTGCCGCCCATCACCGCCGGGACACCAGCATATTGCAATATATGGTGGACCAGAGCAGTCGTCGTCGATTTGCCGTTGGTGCCGGTGATGCCGACCACCCGGTGCGCCGGCAGTTCTGATCGCGCCTGGGCGAATAATTCGATATCACCGATGATCGGGACGCCGTCGGCCTTTGCCTTTTGCGCGATCGGGTGATTGTTGAGCGGCACGCCGGGAGAGACAACAATCGCCTCATAGCCGGTCAGATCACTTTCCAGCGGATCAGCAATGAGCGCCTTGTCGGCGACGCTGTCGCGCAATTCTTCGCGATTGTCCCAGGCGAGCAATTGCGCTCCGCTGGCATGCAGACTTTCCAGCACCGCCATGCCGGACCGGGCCAGTCCAAGAATGGCATAGCGCTTTCCGGC
Source organism: Parasphingorhabdus sp. NYA22 (assembly GCF_976973735.1). Classification (NCBI taxonomy): domain Bacteria; kingdom Pseudomonadati; phylum Pseudomonadota; class Alphaproteobacteria; order Sphingomonadales; family Sphingorhabdaceae; genus Parasphingorhabdus; species Parasphingorhabdus sp. NYA22. The sequence continues at coordinate 2,885,953 of NZ_OZ333477.1, forward strand.
AAAGGCGGATGAGACAATCATCTGAGTTTCAACGTCGCCAATCCGGCGAGTGCGAGCACCAGAGAGATGATCCAGAAACGGATCACGATGGTGGATTCGGACCAGCCAAGCTGCTCAAAATGATGGTGGATCGGTGCCATGCGAAAGACGCGGCGGCCGGTGCGTTTGAAGAAAAAGACCTGAACGATCACTGATACGGCTTCGAGCACGAACAGCCCGCCGACCAGCGCCAGCACGATTTCATGATGGATGGAAACGGCAATCGCGCCAAGCGCGCCGCCGAGGGCCAGGCTGCCGGTATCACCCATGAACACTGCGGCTGGCGGCGCATTGAACCACAGGAAAGCAAGGCAGGCGCCGATCACGCAGGCGCAGAAAATTGCCAGCTCCCCTGCTCCGCGAACAAAAGGAATGCCAAGATATTCGGAAAACACCGCGTTACCGGACAGATAGACGAGTACCAGAAAGGTAGCGCTGGCAATCACGACCGGCATGGTGGCAAGGCCGTCCAGCCCGTCGGTCAGATTGACCGCATTGCCGGCGCCGACAATCACGAACATCGCGAAAGGAATGTAGAAATAGCCGAGGTCGATCTGCACGTCGTTGAAGAACGGCACATAAAGGCTGGTGCCGATTTGCTGGACGATCAACCAAGTGGCAAAACCGGCAATGATGAATTCGAGCAACAGCCGGACGCGGCCTGGAATGCCCTTGTGGCTCGCTTTGCGGACCTTGTCATAGTCATCCATGAAGCCGATTGCGCCGAAGCCGAGCGTCACGAAAATGCAGGCCCAGACGAACATATTACTGAGATCCATCCACAGCAACAGCGATGTCACCACCGAAATAAGGATCATCAGACCGCCCATGGTAGGCGTTCCGGCTTTTTTCAGATGGGTGATCGGACCGTCCTCGCGGATCGGCTGTCCCTTGCCCTGCCGCATGCGCAGCATGTTGATGAACTTGGGGCCGATCAACAGACCGATGAAAAGCGACGTTGATATAGCAGCACCCGAGCGAAAACTCAGATACCGGAAAACGTTGAAAATACCTTCGAATTCAAGCCATTGGGCCAGTAAATAAAACATCAATACTCCCCGCTTACCAACGCGGAAACCGCGGAGGAAAGCCCCAGATAATTTGAACCCTTGACCAGAAGGATATCCCCGTCGCTGAGCAATCTTGCGACCTCGGTCAGCGCGTCCGAAGCACTTGCCGCATGTGACATTTTCACGCCCTGATCAAGGCCATGTTCGAGTTTCGGGGCAGTATGTGCCATATCGTCGCCAACCAAGATGATCGCTTTGGCTCCGGAGAGCAGAATATCATCCGCCAATGCCGTATGATAGCGGGCCGATTGCTCGCCCAGTTCGCCCATCGCGCCCAATATGACGATTTTTTGTCCGGCGCAGGCTTCGCTGGCAAAATGTTGTAACGTCGCTTTCATCGATGCCGGATTGGCATTGTAGCTCTCGTCGATAACCGTGGCTGTGCCGCCGGATTTCAGCGAGACGAGGTGGCGACGTCCGCGACCATCGATACCGCTCATTTCTGCGAGCGCCAGACCGGTGGTCGCGAGATCACCGCCGACTGCACGGACCGCTGCGAGTATGGCCAGGGAATTGGACACCCAATGACGACCGGCCTCGGCGATCGTGAAGCAGAGACTTTGCTCACCAAGCTTTGCCGTGACCAGCGAGCCGCCGCGGGGCGCGGCAACCACATCAATCGCGCGGACGTCGGCTCCGGCTTCAAATCCAAACGATATCACATGATCTGCGTGGCGTTCCGCCTTTTTCCGCAGCCGCTGACAATGCGGGCTGTCATGCGGAATGATGGCTGTACCGCCGGGCATCAGGCCTTCGAATATCTCCGCCTTGGCATCAACGATGCCGGCCTCGCCATTGGAAAAATTGCCGATATGGGCGGGCGCTATAGCGGTGACGATCGCGGCATGCGGCCGCACCAGACGGGTAAGCGCCGATAGTTCGTGGGCGTGATTCATGCCCATTTCGAAAATACCATATTTCGCATCTTCCGGCATCCGCGACAGGCTGAGCGGAACCCCGACATGATTATTATAGCTTTTGACCGACCGGTGCGCCTTGCCGAAAGAACAGCGGTCGAGCGCGGCATATAGCGCCTCTTTGGTGCCGGTCTTGCCGACCGATCCGGTCACGCCGATGATTTTTGCGGAGGTGCGGGTTCGTGACGCAATGGCCAGTGCATCGAGCGCTTTAACGGTGTCGGATACCAAAACATGCGGACCGTCGACCGGCTCGCTGACAATGGCGCCGGCCGCTCCAGAGGCAAAAGCCTGTTCGACGTGCAAATGACCGTCGCTATGCTCGCCCTTCAGCGCGACAAAAAGGTCGCCGGGGCCGATTTCCCGCGAGTCAAAGGCAACGCCGTTTACGGAAAAGTCAGCGCTGGCCTTGCCGGATGTGGCTTTCGCTATAGCCTCGGATGTCCATAATATGGTCATAGCGGCTGCGCTCCGGCACATTCTCTCGCCACTTCGACATCGTCAAAGGGAATGATACGGTCGCCGACGATCTGGCCCTGTTCATGGCCTTTTCCGGCAAGCAGGATGATGTCCTGCGGACCGGCCAGCCCTATCGCCCTGGCAATCGCCGCGCGGCGATCGGCGACTTCCTCGGCACCGCTAGCTCCGGCCATGATTTCGGCGCGAATGGCGGCCGGATCTTCGCTGCGTGGATTGTCGTCGGTAACGATCACATGATCGGACTTTTCAACGGCAATCTTGCCCATTTCCGGACGCTTGCCCTTGTCGCGGTCGCCACCAGCGCCAAAAATCGTGATCAACTGACCAGTCACATGCGGCCGCAAGGCTTCGATCGCCGCGCGCAAGGCGTCCGGCGTATGCGCATAATCGACATAGACCGGCGCGCCGGCGCGGGTGATTACCGCCCGCTCCATCCGGCCACGGACCGGCTGCACCCGCTGCATATGGTCAAATATATTCTGCAACTGTCCGCCGGTTGCCAGCACAATGGCGGCTGCGCACAAGATGTTGGCAGCCTGATAAGCACCGATCAGCGGCAGCGAAATGCGGTGGGTGTTGCCCTGCGCCTTGACCATCAGGACCTGACCCAAATGAGTCGGTGTTTGCGACACCAGCCTCAGCGTATCGCCTTTTTCTCCGACGGTGAACAGTTCAAGCCCGCGGTCCTTTGCCCGCTGGATCGCTTTAGCGGACCAGGGCTCGTCATCGGCCCAGATGACCGCGGTGCCGTCGCTTTCCACAACTTCATCAAACAGCCGCATCTTGGCTTCGAAATAGCTATCCATGTCACCATGATAATCGAGGTGGTCGCGGCTCAGATTGGTGAAGGCGGCAATATTGACCGGCAATCCTTCGGTGCGAAATTGCGACAAGCCGTGGCTCGACGCTTCAAAAATCGCGTGACTGACCCCTTCGCGAGCCAGACCAGACATGTTCGAAAGAAAGGTGACGATATCCGGAGTGGTGAGACCGGTCTTGACCTGCTCATCGGCCGTTGTGACGCCGAGCGTTCCGATCGATGCGCTATTATAGCCATCCATCCGCCACAGCTGACGGGTCAGTTCCGCGATCGATGTCTTGCCGTTGGTACCGGTCACCGCCGCCACATGGGTTGGTGTCGGCGTGAAGTAACGCGCGGCCATCCGGGCGAACAATCGTCGCGGCTCTTCGTCGGAAATATGGACGGCGCCTTCGACCACGGTTTCGGGTAGCGCGACCACGGCTATGGCGCCGGCGGCGACTGCAGCTTCGATAAAATCTTCGCCGTTGAACTTTGCACCCCGGAAAGCGCCGAATATATTGCCGGGCGCGATCTTGCGATGATCGATGGCAAAGCCGGTGACGGCCTGCTCGCCGACCTCGCCTTCCACTCCTGGTACCAGATTATTCAATCGCATCATTCTGCTCATTGGCTGTGGTTTTGGGCTTCCAGAGAAGCGGCGTCAATTCGGATACGTCGACATCGCGATGTTCATCGGGGATCACGCCAAGCATCGGTCCGACGCGAGATACGACTTTCCGCACGATCGGCGCGGCGGTCCAGCCGGCCGTACGCTGGAACGAGGTTGCAGCGGTTCCCTTGGGTTCATCAAGCATGGCGATGACAACATAGCGCGGGTTATCCATCGGGAAAGCCGCGGCAAAGGTCGAAACCAGCGACGTCTTGTTATAGCCGCCTTCCGAAGGCTTTTCTGCCGAGCCGGTCTTGCCGCCAATCCGGTAGCCCGACGCATCAGCCTTGCGACCGGTTCCGTCCGAAACAATCATCCGCAGCAACTGCCGCATACGCGCGCTGGTTGCCGCCTTGAATACCCGCCGTCCCTTGGCTTCCTCGCCCGGCTCCACTTTGAGCAAAGTCGCAGGACGCCAGATGCCGCCATTGACCATCGCCGCATAGGCGCTGGCGAGATGGAGCGGGGTGACGGCAATACCATGACCATAAGCGACGGTCATATTGGTGACCCTGCCCCAGTTGCGCGGCCACAGCGGATGGCCTCTTTCGAACAGCTCGATATGTGGTCGTTCGTCAAAACCGAGGCGCCGGAACATATTTTCCATCGCTTCCTGGCCAAGATTGTCGGCGATACGCGCGGTGACGATATTGGAACTGTGCACCAGCGTTTCCGGCACGTTCAGATAGCGCCCCTGGCTATGGTCGTCCTTGATCGTGAAGCCGCCAACCTTGATCGGTTCCATCGCATTGTAGCGCACGGCCAGATCGGTAACCGTACCGGCGTCGAGCGCAGCAGCAATGGTCAGAGGCTTGAACGTCGACCCCAGTTCGAACACGCTCTGTGTCACTTCATTATTCTGGTGCTTCATCGATGCCCGGCGGATCTTGTTCGGATCAAACAGCGGCAGCGAGGCAAGCGCCATGACTTCTCCGGTCTGGACATCCAGGATGATTCCCGCTGCGCCGCGCGCTTCGGTCATGATCATGGCATCCTGAAGCTCGCTTTCTAGCGCCGCTTGCGCCCGGCTGTCGATCGACAATATTGATGGCGTGCCGCGCAATTTCTCATCGAGAAGACGGTCGTTGAGCGCCCGCTCCATGCCCATCACACCTTTGCCGTCAGCGTCGACATAACCCAGCACATGGGCCGCCAGTTCACGCTGCGGATAGAGCCGCTCGTCCTCCCGGGGAAATTCGATACCGATCTCACCCAGCGCATGGATCTGCTTCACCTCTTCGGGCAGCGCCCTGCGGCGAAGATAGGTAGGATGGGAGCCGCTTAGCTTCTCGAGAAAATAGGCTGCGCTGGTGTCCGGAAAAATCGAGGATAGCTGCCGCGCCAACGTCTTTTTGTCACCCAGTACCCGGGCCGGTACCACGCGAACCGCATAGCCCAATATCGTCCGGGCCAGCGGCACGCCGTTGCGGTCGACAATATCGCCACGCGGGGGAATGAAGGCACTGCTCGATGCGCGATAGGGTGTCGCATCTTCCAATATCGTGAGGCTGACCAGCCGTCCGACGATAATCGTGAAGGCAGCCAGAAACACCAGCAGCAATATCATCAGCCGAAAATGAGCACTCGCGGTTATTTCCTTGGCTTTTCCCGAAAACTGCACCTTCTTGCTGTTGGCCAGAAGTGTCGTCATTCGGCCATGCTTTCGATTTTTTCAGCAATTGCCTTTCGCCCGAGATCGCGGACAAGCCCGTCGTCGAGCAGTTTTTCTTCCATATGCGCGACGCGGGTGGTGCGAGCCTGCGCGCCCCCCAGCCCCTGGGCGGATCCGGAATCCCTCACGGTGGTGGCGAGACCGGGATTGCTACCGATCGCGCTGCCGTCGGCATTGCGGTCTTGCGCGTTGGCGGTTCCGAAGACCGAACCGATAATGCCGGCCGGTCTGATGCCTTCCATCGAACTGATCACGGCAACCTGTACCGGCTTGCGCAAGTTCTTGCCGCCCAGATTGGCCAGTGCTCGCTCGCCATCGAGATATTGCGAGGCCTGCGGCGAGGCATAGCCGAATTCCAGTTTGTTCCAGTCCTCCAGCTGACGCAGATTGGCGCGCGCGCTGAATTCCGTTTCCAGATAGCGGATATCCTTCTTGATCTCGACGATCTTGTGATCGGTGCGCGCAAGATCGCTGCGCAAGGTCGCGACGCTGAGCGAGAGCGGATAAAGCAAAATCGCCACCAGAAAAACCAGGGCGAGCCATCCCATGCCTTCGAGGCGCTTGATCGCCAGCTTCACTGTCCGTCACCGTCGCCGGCAGGCGCGTCTGTGCGCACTGCCGATCTCAGGGTGGCGGAGCGGGCCCGGGGATTAAGAGCCTGCTCCGCCCCGGCCGGACGCACCGCTTTGGCTGGTTTATGAAAGGTGGGTGCCGGCCGTGTCTCGTTAACCTGGGGTAGATGACGTGAACCGGCAGACTTCTGTCCGCTGCGGTCCCGCAAGAAATTTTTGACAATGCGATCTTCGAGGCTGTGGAATGTCACAACCGCAAGACGACCACCGGGCTGCAGCATTTTTTCTGCCGCAGCCAGTCCGTCTTCGAGTTCGCCCAGTTCGCGATTGATGTGGATTCGGATTGCCTGAAAGGTTCTGGTAGCAGGATCCTTCTTGTCGCCGGCTCGGAATCCCAGCGCTTTTCTGACCACTCGTGCCAGTTCGGACGTGCGGGTCAGCGGCCGTGCTTCGACAATCGCCTTGGCGATCCGTCGCGAACGACGCTCTTCGCCATAGCGATAGATCACATCGGCGATCATGTCTTCGTCGGCTTCGTTGAGAAAATCGGCTGCGCTCTCGCCATCGCGGGCCATGCGCATGTCGAGCGGACCATCCTTCTGAAAGGAAAATCCGCGCTCGGCCTGATCCAGCTGCATCGACGACACGCCAATATCGAGCGTGACGCCGTCGATATCGTCATTGACCAATATCTCGGCCATTTCGGAATAGCGGGCGTGGTGGAGAGTCAGCTTTCCCTCGGTCTCGTCGACCATTTTCTGGCCGCTGGCAATCGCATCCGGGTCCTGGTCAAAAGCGTGCACATGCGCGCCCGCTTCCAGCATCGCGGCGCTATAACCGCCGGCACCGAACGTACCGTCAACATGCGTCTCGCCGGGGATAATGGCGAGCGCATCGATCACTTCGTCGATCAGGACAGGAACATGGCGTGCGGCTGAAGCGGGGGTCATTTCTGTTTCCCTCCGCTTTTTTCGCCAGCTTCTTTCAGATGGAATTCGACCAGACGGCGATCAACCGGCACATCGTCGGTGGTGTCGAGCAAGGTCTGCGGGTTCCACAGGCAGAAGGTCGTACCAATGCCGTGAAACAGGACATTGCCATCAAGATTACCGAGGTCCCGCAGTTGCGGCGGCAGGATGAAGCGGCCGCTGGCATCAAAGCTCAGGTCCTGCAACGAAGAAAATTTCCGGGCACCGGCAGCGTCCTTGTCAAAGCTTTCGCCGCGCGCGATTGCCGCTTCCCACTGCTTGTCGATTTCGGCGAGCATATCGGATTTGCGGCTGAGACCGAAGCCGACCAGACAATCCCATTTTTCATGAGTGCCAAGGCAGAGCGTCCGGCCATCGCTGCTTTCCACCAGATTTTTACGCAGAAATGCGGGAACCGAAAGACGACCCTTGTCGTCTATCGCCGATATTGCAGAGCCTGAATATGCATATGCAACTGACACCGTGGAAATCCCTTATCCGAACCGGGGCCAATGCTCTTCCCGCTCCAGAAGTGCGTTTTCCAGCGCCTTTCCGAAAATTAGAATCCGGACAGGAAGAATACCCCGATAACAAATAATTGCTAACAGGGGTGAGCTTGGGATAAAAGGGTTTTTTACGGGATATTATGGGAAGCGTCTATTAACCTACTGTAATTCCTATATTTAAATTTCCGCCAATCTGACCGCCAATCTGGGCATCTGCACCTGCTGTCCGGAATCGCTCGCCATATCTCTATTTCCCGCGATCATCGGCATCGATTTGCTCCTTCACCAGAGAATCAATGAACCGTACAGCGCCGCTTTTCTGCGGTGACTTGCGGGCCGCTTCCGGCCAGAGCTCCGCATTGAGAAAATCTGCATCGGCAACGATTGTCGCACGCCCCTGCTCAACCGAACATTGGACGATAAAATCGGCTGTGCTCCAGTCGCAGTTCACATCCGACGCCTCGCTCTCCTTTTCCGGCGCTAGCTTGCCCACTCCCACGCTGGTAAAAACATCGTCACCAAAGTGAAGATTTACGACTTCTGCGCTATTTCCGGCGACACCGACAAGTGCCAGACCCCAGTGACCGAGCAGAGGCGACAGAAACCCGCTGGCCAGCGGTCTGCGTGGATCGCCGAGCGGCAGCCGGGACGGCCAGACCAGATCGGAGTCGGTGAGGATGATGACGGCGCCACCCGCTCGGACCCAGGCGTCAAGATCGGTCAGATCGGCTGGATCCATGGCGCGCGGCTGGGCCAGGATGACGATATCTGGATCTTGCACGGCAAGATTTTCCAGACTGTCGACCGCCGTAATCTCATATTTTTGCTGCCAATAGCGGTAGATCGGCGCTGGTTCCGACCCACCGGAGAGAATCGATTCCATCGAGGCACCGTCGCCCCACACCAGAGGCAGGCTTGTCATGAGCTGGATGCGGGGTTTGGCCTGGGGCGGATCAGGCGGGGATTCGCCAGCGCTGCATTGCGCAAGAACCAGTAAAGCCAACAAGGCCGACGGAACCGTCTGCCATAAACGCGCCAACTAGCGCCGCTCCCGGTCCATCGGCGCGTCCAGATTCGGATCGGGCTTCAAATCCGGTACGGTTTGTCCCGGCAGGTTCGCCGCAGGCTTTTGCGCTTCCGGCTTCCCGGTTGCCGGTGCCGGGGTGAGGCCCAGCTCTGCCAGCGGTTCGGCGGGCTTTTCTTCCGGAGTGCTGGCGAGCGGAGGCGCGCTGCCGGTTGCTTCGGCCTGCATTTCCTCGATCACCGTCTGTTCATGACTGGCGCGCTGAATGACGAAATTGGCGACGCTGACCAGCAGCAGCACCGCTGCCAGACCGACGACACCAACCTGGATGCGCTGCATCGTGTCCTGACGGCCGGTAGTTTGCGCCTTCTTACCCATCATTGTCGAGCCACGGGAATACCGGCAGCCCCTTTTCCCTCAGCCATGCGGCATTGTAGAGCGAGGACAGATAGCGGAAACCGGTATCGCAGAGGATCGTTGCAACCCGGCTGCCCGGGCCCAATTCCTTGCCCAGCGCAATTGCGCCGGCGACATTGATGCCCGATGACATGCCGAGGCAGAGTCCTTCATCCATCAGCAGCCGTTCGACCCACACCAGTGCTTCCTCGTCGGAAATGCGATATTGCCTGTCGATCGGCGCATCTTCCAGATTGCCGGTAATCCGGCCCTGCCCGATACCTTCCGCAACACTACTGCCTTCGGACTTGAGCTCACCATGGGCATAATATTCGTAGAGCGCGGCACCATGCGGGTCGGACAAGGCGATGGTGATATTTTCGTCTTTCGCCTTCAGTCCCATGCCGACGCCGGCCAGCGTGCCGCCAGTACCGACAGCGCAAGTAAAGCCGTCAATCTTGCCGTCCATCTGGTTCCAGATTTCTTCCGCCGTGGTCTCGATATGGGCGCGGCGATTGGCGACATTGTCAAACTGGTTGGCCCAGACAGCGCCCTCGGTTTCTTCCGCAATCCGGCGCGATTGATGGACGAAATGACACTGGCTGGAATAAGGCGCCGCCGGCACCGTGATCAGTTCCGCACCGAGCGCGCGCAACGTATCCATTTTTTCCCGGCTCTGGGTTTCCGGCATGACGATGGTCGATTTATAGCCCTTGGCATTGGCAACCAGCGCGATACCGATACCGGTATTGCCTGCGGTCCCCTCGACGATCCGTCCGCCGGGTTTCAGCAAGCCGCGTTCTTCCGCGTCCTGAATGATGTAGAGCGCCGCACGGTCTTTCACCGAGGCGCCGGGATTGGCAAATTCGCACTTGCCGTAAATGTCACAACCGGCAGCTTCGCTGGGTCCGGAGAGGCGGACGAGCGGCGTGTTGCCGATCAGTTCGAGTGTGTTTGGAATGATGCTCATAGAACAATACATAGTGCGCGCGATTTCGCGCCGCAAGCTTGAAGCCTTTTTAGGGGCAATAGCATTGCTTTAGTCGAGCGATGACGGCGTCGATTCTGCAAAATTGCTGGTACGCAGGGGCAGATTATCATGCTAGACCAATGGAAACTTCTGGCTTGGAATAGGGAATGATAACAACATGCTCGAGAAAAAATATGAATGTTTCGATGTCGAAATAGACAATGGCATCGCTCATATCCGGATGAACCGCCCGGAAAAACTCAACAGCATGAACCGGGCATTCTGGAATGATCTGCCGGAAATCGTCGAGGATATCGATATCAATGCGCGCGCGCGGGTCATTGTGATCAGCTCTACCGGAAAGCATTTTTCCGCCGGCATGGACCTGTCGGTTTTCGCGCCGCAACCGAACAACAAAATCGATGCCGCAGACAAGCATGTGATCGCGGAAATGTTCCGTTCCAACGTCAAACGCATCCAGCACAGTTTCAACGCGCTGGAAGAAGCGCGCATACCCGTATTATTCGCGCTTCACGGTGGCGTCATCGGCGGCGCGATCGACATGATCAGCGCCGGTGACATCCGCTGGTGCACCAAGGATGCGATTTTCTGCATTCAGGAAACCAATATCGGTATGACAGCCGATGTCGGCACCTTCCCGCGCCTGCAACGCTATATCCCCGAGGGCTGGGTCAAGGAAATGGCTTACACCGGCCGCCGGATAGACGCCGCCAAGGCGAAGGAAATCGGACTGGTCAACGATGTGTTCGAGACGCAGGAAGAATGTCTCGCTTATGTCATGGCAACCGCAAAAGAAATCGCCTCCAAATCGCCGCTGGCGGTCACGGGTTGCAAGGTCCTGATCAACTATGGTCGCGATCATAATACGGCGGATACGCTGGACTATATCGGCGTCTGGAACGCAGGTATGTTCCCGCCTTCGCATATTCAGGAAGCGGTCGCCGCCATGGGCGAGAAGCGCGAGCCGGACTTTCCCGATCTGTTGCCTCTCAGAACCACAGCATTGTAGTTTCGCGCGCGCGATCCATCGATGATAAATTTTGTATATGCCCTGATCCCGGTGGTCCTGATCACCGCTCTGGGCTGGCTGCTGGCGCACAGGAATTTCCTGCCCGCCGATGGCTGGCGCGCGATCGAAAGGCTAGTCTATTTCATATTTTTCCCGGCACTGATCATCAATGTTCTGGCCACCGCATCTTTCGATACTGCCCCCTGGGCGATGATATTGGTGCTGATTGGCTCGCAATTGACGCTCGCGATATTCGGGCTGTTCGCCAAACGCGCCGATGACGGACCGCGAAAAGGGTCAATCATCCAGTCCAATGTCCGCTGGAACACTTTCGTCGGCCTGTCCATGGCCAGCGCCCTGTTCGGCGAACCGGGACTGGCGCTAATGGCGATTGCGGTCGCGGTGCTGACACCGACGGCCAATGTCATCTCGGTGCTGGCCCTGACCCATTTCGCCGAGGACACCGGGACAAAAAAGCCGCATGTAATGATGGATATGATCCGCAATCCGCTGATCATCGGTTGCGTGATCGGCATCGCGCTCAATCTGCTGGGCATTGCGCCCACCGGCATTGCCGAAAAAACGCTCGATATATTGGGTCAGGCCACGCTTGCGCTCGGCCTTCTCGTGGTCGGCGCGGCGGTTGATCTCGAGGCGTTCAAGCGGGCGGGCCACACCACTTTGACATGGTCAGCCGTGCGCCTGCTTGGCTTGCCGCTGGTGGCACTGGCTGCAGGATTGATGCTCAGCCTTCAGGCAGACAGTCTTGCGATTGTCATGATCGCCGCCGCCACGCCAACCGCGAGCAGCGGCTATATTTTGGCGAGACAGCTGGGCGGCGACGCTGCTTTATCCGCCAATCTGGTCGCGGTGCAGACCGTCTTTTCGGTTCTGAGCATGCCCGCAATCTACGCGCTCTATCTGCTGACCGTAGGCTGAGAAGCCCACCTTACAATCTCTAGCTCAGGTCAAATTTCTCAGTTACCAGTTTCGCGAGAATTCTGTCGCAGCCGGTATTGTTGCGCTGAAAACAGTCATGCGCTCTCATCGCTTGATAATGGGCGACCAGCGCCGGCCAGCGGGATTTGTCGGGCAGACCGGCCAGCATATCCGTCTGGGCGATCTGTGCGGCGACTGCGATATCGGCAATCGTAATCGTATCGCCAATGAAATGGGAGTGGCCATCGAGCTGCGCTTCAAGATAGTCGTAAAGCGGCGGCAATTTTTCATTCCAGGTCTTGCGAGCGGTTTCGATATCCGGCTCCTTGCGCTGCAACAGATTGAAGATAATCGGCCTGAACACGCCCATACCGCCAGCCATTGCCATGCCGGTATCTGCATATTCCTCGAGCCAGAGCGCGCGGCCATGGTCGAATGCATCGGCGGGATAGACTGCCGGTTCCGGCTGCCGCTTTTCCAGATAGCCACAAATCGCCGAGCTGTCGGTAATCGTCCCGGCAGGGCCGTCTTCGGCAATTTCGCGGTCACGCAGCGAAGGAATGCGGCCGAGCGGGCTGATTGCCTTGTACCAGTCCGGCATGCCCATGACGTTGACGTCCTCGCAATCATAATCGAGTCCCTTGAGCGCCATCACCGCCTCGACCTTGCGCTGGAAGGGAGACAGAGGCGAGCCATAGAGGACGAGAGATGCGGTCATGGGGTGTTTTCTCCTAAAGTTTGGAAGGTCTTTGGCGGATTAATTTGATATTTGAAAGCCCTCTCCCGTGAGGAAGACGGATGCGGAGATTTGGCAGCTTGCTGCCTAGGCGTAACTGAACGAGGGTGTTCTGTGATCAGAAGCGCAGTTCGCCCTCATCCAACATCGCCTGGTTTCGTTCCTCAGCAAGGCTTTGTATCCTTCTCCCTCACGGGAGAAGGGAAAAGAGGCTTTTCAACTCACTTATATTTAATCTCGACCGCATCGGCCGCCTGCTTCGCCAGTTTCCGCGCAGCATCCGTATCCGCTCCGGTCGCCAGTGCAACCGCCATCCGCCGATAGGGCCGGGTCACCGGCTTGCCGAATATCCGCACGTCCACTTCTGCGCCTTCACTGCCCAGCGCCAGCGCTTCCGCCATGCCGGTAAATTCAAACTGCTCGCTGTCCCGATCCGCCAGGATCACCGCGCTGGCGCTGGCTGGTGCGGTTAACGCGATATGCGGGACGGGAAGCCCCATGATGGCGCGGGCGTGGAGGTCGAATTCGCTGAGATTCTGGCCGATAGAGGTGACCATGCCGGTGTCATGCGGTCGCGGGCTGAGTTCGGAGAAGATGACCTCGCCCTGCTTGGTGACGAAGAATTCGACCCCGAACAGGCCCCAGCCCTTGCCGCCGCCACCGAGATTTTCGACGACCTTGCGCGCCATATCCTGCGCGGTGGCTAGAGCCGCATCGGTCATCGCCGCCGGTTGCCAGCTTTCCTGATAGTCACCGCGTTCCTGCCTGTGACCGATCGGCGGACAGAAGAGGATGCCGTCGCGCGTCCGCACGGTCAGCAGAGTGATTTCGTAATCAAAGTCGATGAATTGCTCGACAATTACCCGCGCCCGGTCGCCGCGCATATTGGCGACGGCATAGTCCCACGCCTCTTCCAGCTTATCGGCGCTGTCGACCTTGCTCTGTCCTTTGCCGGAGGAGGACATCACCGGCTTGATCACCAGCGGCAGGCCGATGTCATCCGCCGCGCTGGCGACTTCGCCAAAGCTTTCGGCATAATGGTAGCGCGAGGTGGTCAGGCCCAAGTCCTTGGCCGCGACATCGCGGATCGCGTCGCGGTTCATTGTCAGCTGCGTGGCGCGAGCCGATGGCACGACATGAAAGCCCTCTGCCTCCATCTCGGCGAGAATTTCGGTGCGAATCGCCTCGACCTCGGGAACAATTAAATCGGGCTGATGCTTTTCAATCGCCGCGCGCAGTTTCTCGCCGCCGAGCATCGAGAAAATTTCGCGGGCGTCTGCCACTTGCATGGCGGGGGCATCATCATAGGCATCGCATGCAATAACATAAGCACCAAGCCGCTTGGCCGAAATGGTGAATTCGCGGCCCAGTTCGCCGGAGCCGAGGAGGAGAATTTTTTTGGTGTAGGTCATGGACTGGCCATAGCCAAAGCCAGCAGCCCCGTCATCCTGAACTTGTTTCAGGACCTCGGGCGTCTCTACCGGGAGTTGGTGACAAGAGTGAGGCGGTCCTGAAACAAGTTCAGGATGACGATGGTGACTAAGCTCCCTCGCCCGCCATCATCTCTGCCATCCGGCGGCCCATTTCCTCTTCCGAGACATCCTCGACATGAGTCGACAAGGTCCATTCGTGCCCGAACGGATCTTTCACCCAGCCGGAACGGTCACCGTAAAACTGATCTTCCACCGGACGCACGATTTCGGCACCCGCTGCAACGGCCTTGGCGAAGGCCGCATCGACATCGGGCACATAGATCATCAGGCTCGCGGTCGCACCGCCCCGCTTGTTGGGGCCCAGCTTGTCCATCTCGGGAAATTCATCCGACAACATGATATGGCTGTCACCAATCAGCAGGTCGGCATGGCCGATCTTGTCGCCCATCGGCAGGCGCATCTGCTCGGTCGCACCAAAGGCATCGGCATAGAATTTGATCGCTTCTTCGGCATCATCCACTGTGAGATAAGGTGTGACGCTGTGATATCCGTCTTCTTTCCACTCTGCCATCATCACTCTCCACTCAGATTAAGAGCCGTTTATAGCATATTCCACTCATTTTGCCGAGTCCGCGCAATTACTTATTGATATATTATATCATTACACCTATCCGACAGCCAATTCCCACCTCCAGCAGAGAAGAGATAGTCTTGTCCCATAGAAAATTCCTGATTTCCGCCGCAATCCTGGCATTGCCAGCCGCTCCGGCCTTCGCTCAACAAGATAATAGCGCCGAACAGCGCAGCAAAGGACTGTCCGACGATTTTCACAATGACGACATGATCGTCGTCACCGCTCCCTATGTCGACCAGCTCGACATATTAGCCGGTACTTCTGTCCTGACGGGTGATGAATTGGCAGAAAATCTCCGCGGCCAGATTGGCGACAGCCTGACCGGCCTGCCCGGCGTGTCGTCGACTTCCTTTGCCCCCGGGTCATCGCGTCCTGTGCTGCGCGGTTTCCAGGGACCACGCGTTCGCGTGCTGACGGACGGAATCGGTTCGCTGGATGCATCCAATACTTCGGTCGACCACGCAGTCACCATCGACCCGCTGACCGCTCAGCGGGTCGAAGTGCTGCGCGGCCCCGCGGTGCTCCTGTTTGGCGGTGACGCCATCGGCGGCGCGGTCAACGTGATCGACAAGCGTATTCCCCGCGACATTCCGGACGATGCCGTTCATGTCGACGCGATTGGCGGCTATGGCAGCGCTGCGGACGACTGGAGCATCGCCGGATCGGTCGACGTACCCCTGACATCCAAGCTGGTGATCCACGCTGACGGCAGCTTCCGCGACACCGGTGATGTGAATATACCTGGATATGTTCTCGCCCCTGCGCTGCGCGCAGAAGTGCTGGCTCAGGCCGCTGAAGAAACCGAAGAGGGCCATCTGGACGAAGCAGAAGAGCTGACCGAAACCGCTAACCAGTCCGGCCGGATCGCCAATACTGCGAGCCGCACCCAGACCGCAGGTGCCGGGATCGCCTATATTGACGATGGCGGGAATCTTGGTTTTTCGGTGAGCTATTATGACACGGATTATGGCGTTCCTGCGCGCCCCGGTACCGAACATGCGCACGGCGAAGAAGGTGAGGAAGAAGAGGAAGGCCATGAGGAAGAGGGCCCGGTCACCATCGGCCTGAAGCAATACCGCGCCGACCTGCGCGGCGGCGTTAATATGGGCGGATTTTTCGAATCTCTCAATTTCCGCGCCGGCTATTCCGACTATGAACATACCGAATTCGAGGGTGACGAGATCGGCACCGTCTTTTCCGTTTCGGGTATAGAGGCTCGCGCTGAACTGGTGCAGGCGGATCATGACGGCTGGCGCGGCGTGATCGGGACACAGGTATTGGTCCGCGATTTCAACGCTGTCGGCGCAGAAGCCTTCGTGCCCAAGAACAGTCTGGAAAGCTGGGCGCTGTTCACCGTTCAGGAAGTTGATCTCGGCAATTGGGAAGTGGAAGGCGCGATGCGCGTTGAACAGACCGACATTGCCGCCAACAGCATCAGCTTTGACCGCAGCTTCAACACATTGTCCGGCGCCATCGGCCTGGCCTATGCTCCCGATGACAGCGCCCTGAAGATCGGCACCAATATTTCCCGGTCGGAACGTGCGCCCTCGGCAGAAGAGCTGCTCTCCGACGGACCGCATATCGCTACCCAGGCCTATGAAATCGGCAATGCGGACTTCACCACCGAGAAAAGCTGGGGTGGCGAGCTATATGCCCGCTGGGATGGCGACAATGTCCAGCTTAGCGCGACCGCCTATGCCAATTTCTTCGACGATTATATTTTCGAGACGGAAACCGGTGCGGAGCAAGACGGACTGCCCGTCTTCCAATATTTCCAGCGCGATGCGACCTATTATGGCTTCGAAGCCTCGGCATCGGTGATGTTCGCGCGAGCAGGCGGTTTCGACTTTATCGCCGACGGCGTGGCCGACTATGTCAGGGCCAAGATCAACAATGGCGGCGGCGCGGTTCCGCGTATCCCGCCGCTGCGGCTGCTGGGCGGGCTCAAGGCGCATAGCGACAATCTCGACTTGCGCGCAGAAGTCGAATGGTCCGACGACCAGAACAGGGTTGCGGCCTTTGAAACCGCGACCGACAGCTTTACCATGGTCAATGCATCAGCAGCATGGCGTCCGTTCGGCAAGGATGGCGGGGTTACCCTCCTCGCCTCGGCCAATAATATTTTCGACGTCAATGCCCGCCGTCATGCGTCGTTCACTAAAGACTATGTACCTCTGTCCGGTCGTGATATTCGCGTCAGTGCAAAGTTCAGTTTTTAGGATATTTTGATATGCAGAAAATTACCGCAGCGATCTTGATTTCTACAATGGTTCTCCTCAGCGCCTGCGCGACCGTCAAAGGTGTCGGCAAGGACATTGAGTCGGTTGGCGAAGCCGGCCAGGACGCGATTGACTGATCGCTATTAGCTCCGAGCTTGTCGAAGTGCACCTCTCACAGGAGAGGCGTGGTTCGACAAGCTCACCACTAACCCATCAAGCTATTCAATACCGCTCAGGGTGTGATTTCTTTGCTCTTCTTCCGCTCGGTGATCCACATGATCAGTAGCGAGATTTCATAAAGCAGGATCAGCGGAATACCGAGCATCAGCTGCGACACCACATCCGGTGGGGTCAGGATCGCGGCCAGAGCAAAAGCCCCGACAACCATATAGCGGCGCATGCCCCTTAACTGCTCTCTGCTTACGATTCCCGCCCGGTTGAGCAACAGCAGCAGCACCGGCAACTGGAAACACACGCCGAAGGCCAGAATGAACTGCATCACCAGCGACAGATAGTCGCCCATCGCCGGCAAGGCTTCCTGCTGCAGGCCGCCAACCGGTCCTTCAAATCCCAGAAAGAATTTGAACGCGGTCGGCATGACGATAAAATAAGCAAGCGATGCGCCCGCCATGAACAATAGTGGTGTGGCAATCAGAAAGGGCAGAAATGCCTTTTTCTCTTTTGCGTAGAGCCCTGGCGCGACAAAGGCCCACAGCTGATTGGAAATGATCGGAAAAGCGAGGAAAAAGGCCGCGAACATCGCAACCTTGATCTCGACGAAAAAGGCTTCGTAAAGCTTGGTGTAAATGATCTTGCCTTCGCCGGCGGGGAAGGCATCGGTCAGCGGCTGCACCAATATCCCGAAAATCTCGTCGGCGAAAAATATGCTGATCAGAAATGCCACGGTCAGCGCTGCTACCGACCATAGAAGCCGCTGACGCAGCTCGATCAGATGCTCGATCAGCGGCGCCTTGCTTTCATCAAGATCCGGCTTGCTTTGATCGTTCACGGCTTGGAATCATCCACCGGCGGAAACTCGGCCCGGCCCTCTGAAGAAACAGGTGGTTCGGAAATATCTGCGGGAGGTCCGGCCAGCGGTTCCATCTTCGGTTCATCCGCCGCGCTGTCATCGGGAAGCGCGGGATGTTCGCTCATGATCCGTTCGTTTTCGGACGCCCATTTCTTTTCCATTTCCTGAAGCTCGGCTTCGCGGACCATGGCATCAAGCCCGGTACGGAAATTGGCCATCACGCCGCGTCCTTTGGCCATCCATTTTCCTGCCGTCGCCAGGGCGCGCGGCAATTCCTTGGGGCCGATTACGACAACGGCAATAATCGCGATAATCGCGATCTCGGATATGGAAAGGTCAAACATATATCATGCGGCCCTAAGTCCAGAGGCCGGCCTGATCAAACAGCCGTTTTATCTGCGGTCTTGCTGTTATCGGCTGACCTGTCGCCGGTCTTGCTGTCAATCTTCGGAGGGGGGGTGGCAGCGTCCGCTTCTTCCTCGGTAATGCCCTTTTTAAAGGAACGGATGCCTTTGCCGACATCACCCATCATTTCAGAAATCCGGCCACGGCCAAACAGAACCAGAACCAGCGCCGCTACAATTAAAATCTGCCAAACACTCGGTTGCATGCGATATTCTCCTTAAGCGCTCTATTTAAGCGCTTTCAATCTCGTTTTCCAGCAAAACACCATCATCATCTACGAATTCTCGCTCTACGGACTCTTCAGCGGCCTGATCCACTTCCGATTCTGCTTCTGCGTCCAGTTCCATTTGCTCCAGCACAAGGTCGACGGGGTCCAGCAATCCTGCGGCTTTCAGGTCCTCGATACCCGGCAGATCCTTGCGACTTTGCAATCCGAAATGGGTGAGGAATTCTGCTGTGGTGGCGTAAATCAGTGGCCGTCCCGGCACTTCGCGCCGGCCCGCCGGGCGCACCCATCCTGCTTCCATCAGCACATCGAGCGTGCCCTTGGCGACCTGAACGCCCCTTATTGCCTCGATTTCAGCGCGACTGACCGGTTCATGATAGGCGATGATCGCCAGCGTCTCCATGCCGGCACGGCTGAGCTTGCGCATTTCCGCCCGTTCGCGGCGCAAAAGATGCGAAAGATCCTGCGCGGTCTGGAAATGCCAGCGGTCGCCGGTTTTGATCAGGACGATACCGCGATGCTGAAAATCCTCTTGCAGGTCGTCCAATATCTGGCGGATATCCAGCTCTTCACCGACATAGGCCTTGATATCGGCGATCGTCATCGGCTTTTCGGAGGCAAAAAGCGTCGCCTCGACCGCACGCTTGCCGATATCCATGGCCTCGGGCATCGGATCAATCAGGCTGCTGTCTTCGATGTCATGTTCACCCATGGGTCGTCGCCTTTATTCTGAGCGGTGAAAAACTTTCTTCCTGCTGCAATATCAGCTTCCCTTGCCGGGCGAGTTCCAGTGTCGCCAGAAAACTGGACGCTAGCGCCGATTTGCGCAATTCGGGCGGCGCGCCGGGGGGCAGAAAATGCCGGATATCCATCCAGTCGATTGCTTCTCCGAGCATCAGCGACACCCGGGTCAGCGCATCCTCCAGCGTCATCACCATCCGCTGCCGGACAATATGGATTGCCGGCGCCCCGCGAACCTTTACGCGGGCATAAGCGGCAATCAGGTCATAATATTCGGCCTGCCACTGCCGCTCCTTCACGACCCGCAGCCCCTCCGGAGCACCGCGCATGAAGACGTCGCGACCGATCCGGTCCCGTGCCAGCAGACGCGCACCGGATTCCCGCATCGCGTTCAGCCGCTCCAGCCGCATCTGCAACCGCAGCGCCAGCTCTTCGGGCGATGGCTCGATTTCAGGATCACGGGGCAGCAGCAGTCCGGATTTCAAATAAGTCAGCCAGGCCGCCATTACCAGATAATCGGCGGCCAGTTCCAGCCGCAGCGTCTGGGCGCTGGCGATATATTTGAGATATTCCTGGACCAGCTCGAGGATCGATATCTCGCGCAAATCGACTTTCTGGTTGCGGGCCAGCGCGAGCAACAGATCAAGCGGCCCTTCCCAGCCGTCGATATTGAGGGTCAGCGACCCTTCGTCGGATGCCGCCGGCTCGGGCGGGAAGAAGAACCCTTCATCCTGGGGCTCGTCGCTCATGCTACCGCTGCCATCAGCCCGTCGCGCCGGGCGAGCAAGCTGGCCAGTTCATCCGGGTGGTCGGGAGCTGTCATGCCGGCAATGGTCGCCATTGCGTCATCCAGCCTTTGCTGGGTTTTTTCGGACATCGGTGCCAGCCGTTCGGCAATCCCGGTCATATCGTCCATTCTGGCCCAGCAATTGAGCGCGATGTCGCAGCCCGCAGCCTGGGCCCGTTCGGCCCGCTCCGGAACCGTGCCGGAGAGCGCCTCCATATCCAGATCGTCGGTGAACAGCAGACCGTCAAAACCGATCCGGTCGCGGATGATATCCTGCACAACGGTTTTCGACAGGGTCGACGGCGTTTCCGCATCCCACGCCGTAAACAACAAATGACCGGTCATGCCCATTTGCGCCTTGTTCAGCATCTGGAACGGAGCGAGATCAAGCTCAAGCTCCTCGTCGCTGGCGGTTACTGTCGGCAAAGCCTTATGCGTATCAACGCTGGTCCGGCCATGGCCCGGCAAATGCTTGACCACACCGACCACACCGCCGCGCTGCAAGCCGTCCAGAATCGCCCGGCCCAGAGCCGCAACCCGCATCGGTTCGCTGCCCAGAGCGCGGTCGCCGATGACGTTATTGGCGTCCGGCTGGCGGACATCGAGCAACGGATGGCAATCGACGGTGATCCCCACTTCGCTGAGGGTGACCGCAATCGCCTGGGCATTGAGCCGCGCCGCTTCGATCGCGGTCGCCGGGGCAATGTCGTAGAGCTTGTCGAAAACTTCCCCGGCGGGGAATTTGGGCCAGAGCGGCTCCTGCATCCGCGCTACGCGACCGCCTTCCTGATCGATCAGGATCGCCAGATCATCGCGGCCATGGATCGCGCGCAGCTCGTCGGTCAGCGCCCGCAATTGCGCCTTGCTTTCGATATTGCGACCGAAGATGATATAGCCCGCAGGATCGCTATCGCGGAAAAATGATTTTTCAGCGGGGACCAGGCTCAGACCCGAAATTCCGAATACCGCCGGTGTCATAGCCATGATGAACTCTTCTCACGCAACATGTCTTATACTCGCGCTGTTTCGCAGCCGCGTAAAGGCGAAAGCGCCGTTATCCACAGCGCTTCAACCGTCTATTGCGGCAAAATCAGCGAACGACCAGGCAGCTTTCGCCAGCGGCCTTGAGATTATTGCATATCTCCTGGGCCGCCTCACGACTTGGTGCGACCGCGTTCAGCCGGTAAATCGTACCACCATCCAGATTGCCGGGGATGACCTTCTTCGGCAGCGAGCCGATCGATTCAAACCGGCGGGCATAGCCGGACCAGCTGCTATCCGCGAGGCTGGCAGAGCTGAACGCACCTAGCTGGATCAGGGCGCTCCCTGCAGCATCTGCGGCTGGCGCCGCGTCGGATTTGCGGATCGGTGCCTCGGTTGCGACCGGATCACCCATTTGTGCCGGTGTTTCCTGACCTTCGCTGGCGGCGAAGCTGGCATCGCCCTCGCCTTCAAATTTCCTTGCCTGCGGATCGTCAGGACGAACCTTGTAATCGCCTTCCTGCGCTGCGATCAGTTCGCCACTGCCATCGAGCCCGCCACCATCGCGGTTCTGCAGCCAGTAGATGCCGCCGACAATTGCCGCCAAGAGAAGCAAGCCGACACCGACGAACAATGCCACACGGACCGGCGAATATTCACCGTCGTCGTCATAATCTTCCGCCGATTCCAGCCAGGGCAGACGATCTTCGTCATCGAGATCAAGATTATCGCGGGTGGTGTCTGACATGTTTTGCTCCGTTAGCCAAAGGGCTGATCACATCGATTCTGCGGCCTCTACGCCCATCAATGCAAGACCGTTCTTCACAGTCTGCCCTATATTCTTGGCTAAGAAAAGCCTCGCAGAAGTCATTTCCGGGTCGTTAACCATTATGATCCGCTTGTCAGGCCGGTCATTGCCGAGATTATAATAGGCGTGAAATGCGGCTGCGAGGTCGTTCAGATAGAATGCGACTCGGTGGGGCTCACGCGATGCGGCCGCCGATTCGATGATCCGCGGAAATTGCGCCGCCATTTTGATGAGGTCCATTTCCTCTTCACCAAGCCGGTCGAGATGATCGGCGGAAGGCATCACCCCTTCGTCTGCCGCCTTGCGCAGCATCGACTGGATCCGGGCATGGGCATATTGCACGTAGAAAACCGGATTGTCGCGAGAGGCTTCCATCACCTTGGCAAAATCAAAGTCCATCTGCGCATCGGCCTTGCGCGTCAGCATGGTGAAACGCACGGCGTCCTTGCCGACTTCTTCGACCATATCGGCGATGGTGACGAAATTGCCGGAGCGTTTGGACATTTTCTCCGGCTCGCCGTTGCGCAGCAGGCGCACCATCTGGACAAGCTTCACGTCAAATTTGGTCTTGCCGCCGGTCAGCGCCGCCACAGCAGCCTTGATCCGCTTGACCGTACCGCTGTGATCGGCACCCCAGATATCGATCAGTTCGTCTGCCGATTGTGCTTTCTGGTAATGATAGGCGAGATCGCCGCCGAAATAGGTCCAGCGCCCGTTGGATTTCTTGATCGGGCGATCCTGATCATCACCAAATTGAGTCGAACGGAACAGCGGCAGTTCGACCGCTTCCCAATCCTCGATCACCTTGCCCTTGGGCTGCTCCAGCACCCCGTCATAGACAAGATCGCGGGAGCGCAGCTCGGCTTCGGCAATATCCGCCTTGCCCGCCTCGTGCAGTTCGGCTTCGGAAGAGAAGACGTCGTGCCGTATACCCAGCATGGCAAGATCAGAGCGGATCATGTCCATCATCTTGGCAACCGCCGCCTTGCGGAAGATCAGCAACCAGTCGGCTTCTGCAGCATCTTTATATTTGTCGCCAAATTCGGCAGCCAGTGCCTCGCCAACCGGCTTCAGATAATCACCCGGATAAAGCCCCTCGGGTATCGCACCGATATCCTGACCGAGCGCTTCCAGATAACGCAGATGGGCCGAACGGGCGAGCGTGTCGACCTGCGACCCGGCGTCATTGACATAATATTCGCGGATCACCTTGTTACCGACGGCCTCGAGCAGATCGGCCAGCGCATCACCGACCACCGCGCCGCGGCAATGGCCCATGTGCATCGGTCCGGTCGGGTTGGCCGAGACATATTCGATGTTGACGGTGATGCCCTTGCCCTTGTCCGACCGGCCATATTCCGGACCCAGCTGCTCGATTTCGAGCAATTCGCCTAGCAATACGGGAGCCGCAACCCGCAGGTTGATAAATCCGGGACCGGCGATGTCCACAGATTGCACATCATCCAGCGCACCCAGATTTTCCGCAATTTTCTCCGCCAGATCGCGCGGTTTCATGCCCGCTGCCTTTGACAGGACCATCGCCGCATTGGTCGACAGATCTCCGTGCGACGGATCGCGTGGCGGCTCCAGCGTGACATTCGACCGGTCGATCCCGGCCGGAAGAATTGCCGCTTCGGTCAGTTCATCCAATATCGCATCAATATGCTTTTGAAAAATGTGGAACAGCATGATGGGTTCAATTCGTCATAGGAGAAGGGGCCCGATTTGATCAGGCACGAACATTCGTCAATTGAGGCAACCCTATCGGGTAGCGTTATATTGTAACTGTGCCTGGCTCAGTTGAAAACCGACAAGCATTTCGAACGAAGACCGCGCAACCGCCGCCTTGATCGTCGGATCGGCCAGCGGATCGAGCGCTGCATCGGGATCACCGGCCTTGCGGCGGCGAGTCAGGCGCTCAATTACATCGTCCGGCAAACGCGCGGCGGAGGCATCGACATAGGAACCAGCCTTGGCTGCGGCCGTTGCCCGATACGCACCATCGGCAAATTGCAGCGTCACATTACCGACCCGCTTGGCGACCACGGCAGTACCGCCCTGGACGACCGTCGAGAAATAGGGGATCGTGACCGTACGGGCACCGGCTGGATTCATCCGCGATGCATGGACATCAAATGCCGCTTCGCTGTAAATTCGCGCGCTTTCGCTATTGCAGGTCGTACGGACATTGGTGATGTAGGCGACCACATCAATGGCGCTGGCGTCGGTGCTGCTTGCAGGATTGAAGATCGTGATGTCGCCGGTGTGGTCGGGAACCGCAACCGCCGGGCAACCGCTGCGGATAACCGAAATACCGACGCCCGAGCTCAAGTCGATCGCGCCTTCTTTGGCACATCCGGTAACGGCCAGAACCGCGACCCCTGCCATTATCATCTTTTTCAACCGGCCATTCGCCATCATTTTCAATCCTTGCCTTTGATCACGGGCATCACACATAGGTTCCATGCGCGCCGATAAAAATTTCGCAACCCTTATCTGGGCCTTTAATGCGGTGCAACCGTCCATAAGATGAACAGACAGGCTTTTCGCCGGTGAACTTATTCCCTAAGAGCTAAAAACATGATTCATTCCGATAAGCAGAAACGGCAGATAGACTTGCTTGTGGCCGCGCCTCGCGGCTTTTGTGCAGGCGTCGACAGGGCGATAAAAATCGTCGAGCTGGCGATAAAAAAATATGGCGCACCGGTCTATGTCCGCCACGAAATCGTCCACAACCGCTATGTCGTCGATGAATTGAAGAAACTGGGCGCGATATTTGTCGAGGAACTGGACGAAGTGCCCGACGGTGTCCCGGTGGTATTTTCGGCCCATGGCGTCCCCAAGGCGGTACCGCATAAAGCGGAAGAACGCGGGCTGGAATATCTCGACGCGACCTGCCCGCTGGTGTCCAAGGTGCATCGTCAGGCGGAACGGCAGACCGAAGCCGGCCGGCATATCATCTTTGTCGGTCACGCCAATCACCCCGAGGTTATCGGCACTTTCGGCCAGGTCGACGACGGCCAGATGACCTTGGTTGAAACGCTGGACGATGTGCACGCGCTGCAACCGGCGGACCCGGAAGCGCTCGCTTTCCTGACCCAGACCACCCTTTCCGTCGATGACACCCATGCCATCGTTGCGGCGCTGCAGGCCCGTTTTCCGACTATTGTCGGGCCTAAAGGCGAGGATATTTGCTACGCCACCTCCAATCGCCAGGATGCGGTGAAAAAAATCGCCGACAGCTGTCAGCTTGTTCTGGTCATCGGCGCGCCCAACAGTTCCAATAGCCTACGTCTGGTAGAAGTTGCCGAACGCGGAGGCGCAACCGCGAAATTGATTCAGCGGGCCAGTGAGATCGACCTCGCCTGGCTGGACGGTGTCAGCAAACTGGGATTGACCGCCGGCGCGTCGGCACCGGAAATATTGGTGCGCGAAGTCATAAGCCTGCTCGAGGAGCATTTCGATATCGAGCAGGAAAAAGTCGAGACCACCAAGGAAAATATGGTCTTCAAACTGCCGCGCGGACTCGAACCGGCCTGATGGCGGTCTATACGAAGGTCAGCGCAGAGGAAATCGACCGGTTCCTGACCCGTTTCGATGTCGGCACTCTGGTGTCCGTCAAGGGCATCGCCGAAGGGGTGGAGAACAGCAATTATCTGCTCGAAACAACGCAAGACAAGTTCATCCTGACATTATATGAAAAACGGGTCGATCCGGCGGACTTGCCATTTTTCATCGAACTGCTTGATCACTTAGCGCAACACGGTTGCCTGGTGCCACCGATGATTGCCGACCGCGAAGGCACGAAGATACAGCAACTCTGCGGACGCAGCGCCTGCCTGATCACCTTTCTCTCAGGGGTGTCGGTAAGTCACCCGACAACCGCTCAGGCCCGAGCAACCGGGAAAGCCTTGGGGGATATGCACCGGGCCCTTGCGGATTTCGAACTAGAGCGCCGCAACAGCATGGATCACGATGGCTGGCGGACGCTGGCTGACCAATGTGGCCCCGCACAGCTCGACGAAATCGCGCCAAGCCTGGCAGATGCGGTTTCGCAAGAACTCGACCATCTCGACAAATATTGGCCGCATGACCTGCCCCGATCGGCGATTCATGCCGACCTGTTTCCGGACAATGTGCTGATGCTGGACGACCGGGTGACCGGGCTGATCGACTTTTATTTCTCCTGCACCGACATCCGCGCCTATGATCTCGCGGTGACCCATGCGGCCTGGTGCTTTTCCGAGGATGGCGCGGATTTCCACGAACCGATATCCCGAGCGCTGATCGAAGGCTATATATCGGCCTTTCCGATCAGCGACGCCGAACGGCAGGCGCTTCCTTTGCTGGCCCGCGGTGCAACTCTGCGCTTTCTGCTGACACGGGCCTATGACTGGATCAACACCCCGGCTGGCGCGCTGGTGACGCGCAAGGACCCGCAGGCCTTTCTCAACCGGCTGCAATATTACCAGACCCACAAGGATATTTTCACCGCATGACCGAGACGAAAATTGTCGAAATCGCCACCGATGGCGCATGCAAGGGCAATCCCGGGCCGGGTGGCTGGGGCGCGTTGATCCGTCATGGCGACACAGAAAAAGAAATATCCGGTGGTGAGCCGGATACGACCAACAACCGCATGGAATTGCGCGCCGCGATCGAAGCGCTCAACGCGCTGAAGCGCCCTTGCAAGGTGAAGCTATCGATCGACAGCAAATATGTGAAAGACGGTATTACCAAGTGGATTTTCGGCTGGCAGAAAAACGGCTGGCGGACAGCCGCGAGAAAGCCGGTCAAAAATGCCGACCTCTGGCAGGATCTGTTAAAGGCGGTAGAGCCCCATCATATCGAATGGCACTGGGTCAAGGGCCACGCTGGCGACGCTGACAATGAGCGCGCAGACCAATTGGCCAGCGACGCTGCCATGAACGTCGTGGCCAATCGCCGTAGTTTTTAGGGTCAGTCCCTAGCTATTGTCTTCAATCTCGGCATCCGGTCCATTTTTCTGGATCGAACTGATCGCATTTTTGGCGCTCGCCTTGCTGGAATAGCCTTCGGTCGCGAAAATGATCTCGCTGTTATATTTGAAGCGAACACGAAACTCGCCCTTCTTGTCTTTCCAGATTTCAAATTTATGCGCCATTGCCATCCTCTCCTTCTGTTGGATGGGCAAACTATTGCGCAATCCACCCGTCCGCGCAACCGGCCCGTTGTAAAACGATGTTTCCTAGGAAAAGCGTGACGCTGTGTAGAGGCTGGCGTCAACGGCATGAAGGCTTTCGTCGGGATCTTGTCCCAGCAGCACGGATCGGGCCAGTTTTGCGGCAGCAGGCGCCGTCTGGATGCCGAAGCCACCCTGCCCCGCGAACCAGAAAAAATCATCGGCTGCGGCGTCAAATCCGATCACCGGCAGCCGGTCCGGTGCGAAGCTGCGCAAGCCGGCCCATTTCCGGCTGACCCGCTTAACCTCTACGTCCATGACCTTTTCGAACCGGTCGATGGCAAGGGCAACGCTCATCTCGTCGGGTGCGACGTCGCCCGGCTCGGACGGAATTTCGTCGTGCGGACTGAGCCAGTAGCCGCCGCCGGCTTCCGGCTTGAAGTAAAAACTGCCATCCAGTCCAACGACCAGCGGTGTTGCCTGCGTTGAAGGCGGGGCGGTTTCGATCTGCACCATATTGCGGATCATAGGCTGGATGCCGACCGGCTTCACATCGGCCATCCGCGCTATGTCATCGGCCCAGGCACCTGCCGCGTTGACCAGCACAGGCGCACGATAGGATTCACCTCCGGCGATCAATTCCCATATCCCGTCCTTCTTCCGGATCTGGCTTACCGGCGCCCGGCAGATCAGCTCGACAGATTTGCGTCTCGCATCTCTCAGATAGGCGGCATGCAGGGCGGCCACATCGATATCACGGCAATCCGGCTCATGGACCGCATGTTTCCATATCGGCTTCAGATTCGGAACCAGGGCAACGGCTTGCTCCCAGGACCAGCGATCCATGGACAGTCCGCTCTCGGCGAAATCGCTCAGGAACTGGTCGGCCAGATGTTGCTGATCGTCCCGGCCGATGTTGACCGCACCGCGCGGGCCAAGAAAAGCGGATTCTGAAAATTCCGACGGCGGGTTTTCCAGAAATTCTTGCGAGGCCGATGTCAGCGGCTGCACCAGCGGACCGCCATAGCTCTCCGTCCAGAAGGCTGCTGAACGACCGGTCGAATGATAGCCGGGATGATCCTCGGCCTCGAGCAGCAGAACCGAACGATCCGCGCCGATTTCGGAGGCGATGCTGGCGCCGGCGATACCGGCTCCGATTATGATGACGTCAAATTGCTTCATTTTTTAGGGGCCACACGGTCGAGAAAGGAAAAACAGCTGTCGAGTGCATCGTCGCGCACTTCATCAACTTCACGGAAAATTTCGTGCGCGGATTCCGCACCAAAGAGCTTCATCTCGGCCTTGGGCATCAGATGCACGGCACGCTCGATCGTCGGATGATCGACCAACTCGTCGGTCGATGTCGCCAGCACCAGAACGGGTATATCCATTTGCATCAGCCTTTTGCGATTGCGCAAGGATCGGGTCGAGGAATAGGCGCGTTCCACCCATCGCCAGCTCGCCGGTCCCAGCCGGACGAAGGGACGCTCGCGGAACCAGAAAAACTCGTCCGAATAGCGGTCGGCATCATGGGTCAGTAGAGCCTGGCGTGGTACATAGGGTTCCAGCGGGTTTTCGATCGGTTTCCAGGCACGCCGTTCGCCGCGACCGATGAGGCACATGATCTTGGCGGCCAGCTGCGCGGTCCACTCCGGCATGCCGCCACCCGCCGGAGCCAGCATCGGCGCGCTCAATATCGCCGCATCGGGACGGATGCGCTGCTCGGTCATCGCCCGCAACACCAGATGCCCGCCCATACTGTGGCCCAGCACTATATGCGGCCCGAGATGGGTGGCACGCCAGTCGTCAAACACCGCTACCAGATCCGTCACCCATGTCGCGAAATCGTCGATATGGCCGACATGCGGGTGCGGCCCGCAACGGCCCGATCCGCCCTGTCCGCGCCAGTCGACCGAAGTGACATTCCAGCCGTGCGCGTGGAAATCGTGAAATGTTTCGAGATATTTTTCGTAGAAATCGGCCCGGCCGGTCATGAAGAGAATGGAGCCTCGCGGTCCGCCCGGCCCATCATCCTGCAGCCAGTCTAGTTTCCGGAACTCCCAGCCATCCGGACCGATCCATGTCTCTTCCGTGGCGTCTTCTGGAACCGACCGGCGATCAAAGCGCTCGTCTTTCAAGTCTGTCATATCACGCTTTATCGTTGTCACAGGGTCGGACAAAAACCGTTCCGGAAATCATGGTTACTATTTGGTAAGGCAAATTAACTAGACGGTCTGTCCATGGATAGCGAAACCTTCATCTACTTGCTCTGGGGCGGATTGGCAATTGCACTGATTGCAGCCGCGATTACCGATCTCAAAAGCCGCCATATATCGAACTGGCTGAATCTCGGCATTGCTCTGGGAGCACCGGTCTTCTGGATATCCAGCGGCATGACCGTCTGGCCGGAGATGATCGGGCAATTAGGTCTGGCTGCCATCATATTCACCATATTTGCAGGAATGTTCGCGGTCGGGGCAATGGGCGGGGGTGATGTCAAACTGCTGACGGCCCTGTCTTTGTGGATGCACTGGCTGACATTTCTGGAACTGCTGGTGATCATGTCGATCGCGGGCGGTCTGCTGACGATGTTAATGATGATCAGCAAAACGATCCGAAAGACCGAAGGTCCAATAAAGGTTCCTTACGGGGTAGCCATCGCTTTTGCCGGGCTCTGGATGATCCTGGGCATCACGGGACATAGTTCACAAACGATATTTTAACCATTTTACTCGAAAGAGGCAATGACCGCCAATGGAACCATTTGGGCGGGGGCATTCAGGAGGCGTTAGACGTCATGGAAAAGAAGAAAATCATTTTGCTGATTGGCGCACTGATCGTGGCTGCGGTTACGGCGTTGCTAGCAAAAAATATGTTTGATGGTGCCTCCGCGCCACAAGTTGCTGCCAAGAAGGCCGAAGTGGTGGGCGAAGAAGTCCTCGTCGCAACCCGCGCGCTTCCCGTTGGCACGATCATCACGCCAGACAGTTTCCGGTTCCAGCCATGGCCGAAGGATTTGATCGAAGACGCTTATTTCATGAAGGAAAGCACCGACGTGGAGACGCTTGCCGGTACCGTTGTCCGCAATCCGGTCACCGCCGGCCAGCCGCTTACCAAAGGCTCTCTCGTAGCGCCGGGTGATCGCGGCTTCCTTGCTGCTGCGCTCGGCCCTGGCATGCGCGCAGTCACCATTCCCGTATCGGGTCTGACCGGCGTCGCCGGCTTTGTATTCCCGGGTGACCGGGTCGACCTGATGCTGACCCAGTCGGTGCAGGGAGAAGGTCCCGAGCTCAAGGTTTCCGAAACCGTGATCCGCAACCTGCGGGTCCTGGCCACCGACAACCGGGTGACCGCATCCACCAATGAAGAGGGACAGCAAATTGCCAAGAAGGCAAAGCTGGTCACTCTCGAAGCCACACCGAAAATTGCCGAACAGATCTCGGTTGCCCAGACGCTGGGCACATTGAGCCTGTCGCTACGTTCGCTCGCCGACAGCGCTGCCGAACTGGAAGAAGCCATTGCATCCGGCGCAATCAAGCTGCCGAAAACGGATGATCCGGTTGTTGAAGCCGACATGATCCGTTCGCTGGCTGCGCGCCCCACCAGCACTAAATCAACCTTCTCGACCGGAGGCGACGTGTCGCGCTTTGAAACGCGCTCGCCACCGCCACTGGCCGAAAAGGAAAAACCAAGAGGTCCGGTCGTCCGCGTCGCGCGTGGCAATACGGTCAATGACATCGAATTTGGAGACAAGTAATGGCCGTAGTATATGCACAGCATAGCCGTTCGGCGAAAAAGGCAATCGGCGTTACCGTCGTCGCCGCTCTCGCCCTGGCTCTGGCTGCCAACAGCACCACTGCGCTTAACGCCCAGTCGGTCAACATATCTCAGCCGGATTCGCGAATTTCCATCGCGGTAGGCCGTGGCAAGTTAATCACTCTGCCTTCGCCGATCGAAGATATTTTCATCGCTGAAAATGCCATCGCCGATGTTCAGGTACGGTCACCGCGTCAAATCTATATTTTCGGCAAAAAGGGTGGTCAGACCAGCTTTTACGCTACCAGCGCCTCCGGGAAAGTCATCTATTCGGCGGAAGTCGCAGTCGGTGCAGAAATTTCATCGATTGACCAGATGCTGAATCTGGCCATGCCAGAAGCGAATATTGCGGTCAGCACGACCAACAATTTCGTGCTGCTGACCGGCACCATCGCCAATCCCGATGATGCGGAGGAAGCTGAAAATCTGGTACAGGCATTTGTCGGCGATGCCACCCGCGTCGTTAGTCGCCTGAAAACCGCGACGCCGATGCAAGTCAATCTGAAGGTCCGTTTTGCCGAAGTCAGCCGTTCGCTGGCGAAAGAAATCAACGGCAATCTGCTGACCCGGGATACAACCGGTGGCTTCCAATTTGGCGTATCGCGCGGTCGCAGTTTCGGTTCGATCACCGATTTCGACACCTCGGCATTCCCCAATCTGGATGCATCAAGTCTGTTTGGCTTGCCCGCAGGTTCGGTTTCGCTTCCGTTCAACACCGCAACCGGCCAGTTCGTGACTGCCGGCGGGACCGCTTTCAACTATAACGCCGGTTCAGAGCTCAACACAATCCAGGCAGCAGGCCGCCTTTTCGGCATCGACATTGCCACCGCCTTGGACGTGTCCGAGCGCGTTGGTCTTGTCAGCACATTGGCATCGCCAAATCTGACCGCCATTTCGGGAGAAACCGCAACCTTCCTGGCTGGCGGCGAGTTTCCCATTCCTATTTCAACCGGTCTGGGTGAAGTCTCCGTTCAGTATAAGAATTACGGGGTAAGCCTGTCTTATACGCCGACCGTGCTCTCTAACGGCCGGATTTCCATTCGCGTTGCACCGGAAGTGTCGGAAATAACCACCAACGGCGCCGTCATCATCAACGGTTTCAGCATACCTGCGGTATCCACCCGACGGGCAGAGACCACAGTCGAGCTGGGATCTGGTGAAAGCTTCATGATCGCCGGTCTGATGCAGAATAGCTACAACTCGGCAATCGCGAAAACTCCGGGTCTGGCGGATGTCCCTATCCTTGGCGCCTTGTTCAAGTCCGATGGCTATAGTCGCAATGAAACGGAACTGATGATCGTGGTTACGCCATATCTGGTAAAACCGGTCAGCGACAGCGAGATTGTTTTGCCGACCGACGGCTTCAAGGCCGCCAATGACGCGGAACGGTTCCTCATGAACCGTAACCATAGCGGTTCCAGTGGCGATCGGCCCAAGCCGAGCGTGGCTCCAGCGACCCCGGAAAGCCAGAGCTTTGGCAGCCTGGAGAGCCCGGCTGCGGTCCAATCGGCCAAAAAATCCAAGAAGTCCGGCGGCACTGCTCCCGGTTTCAGTTTCGACAAATAAGCTCGGTCAGGAGAATAGTTCATGCGCATCGTTTCAATGGCACTCATCACCGCCCTCGGGCTCTCGGTTACCGCTTGTGGCAGCAACACCGCGAACCGCAGCGTCTATAGCGAACGCCAACCGGTCGTTTCCAAATCGAACTTCGTGCTCGATCTGAGTGCGGGCAATGGCGGACTGTCCGCGGCGGAGCAAAATCGCCTGTCCGGCTGGTTCGACGCTCTCGAACTTGGCTATGGCGATCGCGTTTCGATCGATGACCCGAGCTATTCTACCAGCGCCGTGGCAAAGGCGGCTGTCGAAAATATCGTGGCCAGCTACGGATTGCTGATCAGCGAAACCGCACCCGTGACCGAAGGCAATATTCCTTCGGGTCAGATGCGGGTTGTGGTGACGCGCACCACGGCTTCGGTGCCGGGATGCCCCGATTTCAGCCATCGCAGCCACACAGACTTTCAGGCGCGTACGAGCGCCAACTATGGTTGCGGCACGAACAGTACGCTCTCTGCCATGATTGCCAATCCGGAAGATCTCGTCCGCGGCCAGAATGCCGATGGTGAAGATCAGGCGCAGGCTTCCAAGGCCATCCGTGCCTATCGTGACAAGCAAGTTGGAGGACAATAATGAACGCTCCCTGGAAACCCGGCTCGGCCAACGGACGTGAACCATTTGCCGCCTTCGTTTGTGATGATGACACGCTGGAAATGCTCCGTTCGGTTGCCGAAGAAATGGGCTGGTCGGTCGACAAATGTAGCAAGGGTGGACTGCGCAACGCCGTCCAGACCCTTTCCGTTTCTGCCAGTCCCAATATATTGCTGGTGGATCTGTCGGAATCCGGTGATCCGCTGAACGACATCAACTCGCTGGCCGAAGTCTGCGAACCGGGCACTGTCGTGATCGCCATGGGTCAGGTCAACGATGTTCGCCTCTATCGCGATTTAATCGTCAGCGGCTTGCAGGACTATCTGCTGAAACCCTTCAGTCCGGATCAGTTGCGCGACGTATTGTCGCAGGCGCAAGCAGTCATCAACGCCCCGAAAATGGACGATGCGCTGGCCGAAAAACCACATATTTCCACGGCCGTTATCGGCACTCGTGGCGGTGTCGGCGCTTCGACCATTGCCACTTCTCTGGCCTGGCTGCTCAGCCACGACCGGGAGCGCCTGACCGCGCTGCTCGATCTGGATGTCCATTTCGGCACCGGTGCGCTGTCACTGGACCTGGAGCCCGGTCGCGGCCTTACCGATGCGATCGACAATCCGAGCCGGATTGACGGGCTGTTTATCGAGCGCGCGATGATCAAGGCTAATGAAAAGCTGTCGCTACTGTCCGCAGAAGCGCCGATTAACTCGCCGATCCTGACCGATGGCACCGCGTTTTTCCAGTTACAGGAAGAATTTCGCGCCGCCTTCGACTGCACGGTGATCGATTTGCCGCGCGACATGCTGATCAACTATCCCCATCTTCTGGGTGATGTGAATGCGACCGTCATCGTGACGGAACTGACGCTGGCTTCGGCGCGAGACTGCATTCGTTTGCTGTCCTGGCTGAAATCCCACGCTGCACAGAGCAAGGTCTATGTCGTTGCCAACAAGGTGCAGACCACCAATCTGGAAATCGGCCGTCAGGATTTTGAAAGCTCCATCGAGCGCAAGATCGACATCATGATTCCCTATGATGCCAAGACCGCAGCACAGGCTGCGAAATTGGGTCAGGCAATGGTGGAGGCCGGCAAGTCCAGCAAAGCCTCGGCGAAAATAATCGAGCTGACGAGCCTGGTGCTCGGATCCGCAAGTGGCGGGGCAAATCCCGAAGACGCGGACAACAAGAAATCTTTCATGGATAAATTTGGCGATTTCAAATCATTTCTGCCGTCAAAAAAAGCCAAAGAGGATGCTCCTAAAGTCTGAAGCGGGTGCAGATATTCTTCAGCTTTAAAGGGATTAGACAATGGGTATAATGCAAACTGCAATTTTGGGTGCTGGCGTTCTAGCGGTTCTGCTGCTGCTCATCTTTGCGTATGCCGGCCCATCGCAATCCAAGGCCGCCGCCCGGCGGCTTGATAAGGTCAAATATCGCCATTCCGACAGCGCCAATGTGCGGGTTGAAGCGCAAATGAAAAAGGCGCTTTCGGCGCGTCGCAAAACCACTCGTCCCAAGGGCGAGAACATGACCAAGATGGAAATTCTGGCGATCCGGCTGGAGAAAACCGGCAAGCGCTGGCCGCTTTCCTATTTCTTCTATGCAGCGGGCGGCCTGTTCGTGGTTATATCCGGCCTGCTCTTGCTCAAGGGCGCCCCGGTTTTGCTATGCCTGTTTATTGGGCTTCTGGTCGGTGCCGGAATACCGCATTTTACCGTAAGCTTCCTGATCAACCGGCGTATCGCCAAGTTCACTTCCACCTTTCCCGACGCCATCGAACTGCTCGTTCGTGGTCTTCGCTCGGGTCTTCCGGTCACCGAAACAATCGGTGTGGTCGCCAAGGAAATTGACGGTCCTGTTGGCGAGGAATTCCAGAAAGTGGTCGATCGCATCAAGATCGGCCAGACGATGGAAGATGCGTTGCAGGAAAGCGCAAAGCGGATGGACACGCCCGAATTCCAGTTCTTCTGCATCACTTTGGCGATCCAGCGTGAAACCGGCGGTAACCTGGCAGAGACGCTGTTCAACCTTGCCGATGTGCTGCGCAAGCGTAGCCAGATGAAGCTCAAGATTAAGGCGATGTCCTCGGAATCCAAGGCTTCGGCCTATATCGTGGGCTCGCTGCCGTTCATCGTGTTCGCTCTCGTTTACAGCGTGAACCCGACATATCTGGCTGGATTCTTCTATGAAGAACGGCTGATCATCGCCGGCCTCGGCGGGCTGTGCTGGATGAGCATCGGCGTGTTCATAATGGCCAAGATGGTCAATTTCGAGATTTAAGGATGAAGGTACAAGGCAAATGACAAGCGGCGGACCAACATTATTTGGCATAGACGTGCTCTGGGTGGCGACAATATTGTCTGCCGTTGCGGCGGCAGCTGTATTCTTCGCAATTTATGCTGCCGTGACGGTCCGCGACCCTATGGCAAAGCGGGTCAAGGCTCTCAACGAGCGCCGCGAACAGCTGAAGGCCGGTATCACCGCCTCAACCACCAAGAAACGCGCAAAGCTGGTCCAGCAGAATGACACCACCGACCGCATGCGCAACATACTGTCGTCGATGCAGGTGCTGCAGGACACGCAGGTCAAGGAAGCGCAGCAGAAGCTGGCACAGGCCGGTATTCGTTCAAAGGATCTGGCCTTTCTCATCATCTTCAGCCGGCTGGTCTTGCCGATCCTGTTGGGCGGCGGTGCGGCTCTGGCGATATATGGTTTCGACTATCTCGCCGACTGGTCCGACATCAAGCGGTTCGCCGTATTCGCCGGCGCGGCGATCCTGGGGTATAAAGGTGCTGATATTTACATCAACAACCTGATTGCCAAGCGGACCGATCTGGTTCGCAAGGGTCTGCCCGACGCCATCGATCTTCTCGTCATTTGTGCGGAAGCCGGTCTGACAGTCGATGCGGCTTTTGCCCGGGTTTCGAAAGAGCTCGGCACCGCCTATCCGGAACTGGCCGATGAATTTTCGCTGACCTCGATCGAGCTGGGCTTTCTGACCGAGCGGCGGCAGGCTTTTGAAAATCTCGCCTATCGCGTCGCGCTGGACCATATCAAGGGCGTGGTGACGACGATGATCCAGACCGAGAAATATGGTACGCCGCTGGCTTCTTCGCTGCGGGTTCTGTCGGCGGAATTCCGGAATGACCGGATGATGCGGGCGGAAGAAAAGGCCGCACGTTTGCCGGCTATCATGACGATACCGCTGATCATGTTCATCCTGCCGACCCTGTTCATCGTGATCCTCGGTCCTGCAGCCTGCTCGATCTCCGATGCGATGTTATAGCGGGAAAACAATTCCGGACTTCAAGAGAGCGGCAGTTACATGCCGCTCTTTTTCATTCCGCCGCGATCGTATCCGCCGATTCTTTTATCCGTGCCAGCATGGCGGATAGCTCGGCTTTCTCTTCCGCGCTGAGCACCGACATGATCTTCTTGTCCATCGCCTGGGCGGCGGGCAGGATCTTGCCGTAGAGATCGCGCCCTGTGTTGCTCAGCAGCAAATGATGCGAACGACCATCGGCGGTGTTCGGACTGCGATCAAGCAAGGCGCGATCAACGAGAGTCTTCACCGCGCGATTGACGGTCACCTTGTCCATCAACGTTGCCTCCACCAGATGCCGCTGGGTCGAGGCGCCGCGCGTACCAAGCACCGACATCACCCGCCACTCGGGGATCTTGAGGCCAAAGAGGCTCTTATACTCGCCCGCAATCACGTCACTGACGACGTTGGAGGTCGTCGAGAGCTGGTAGGGCAGATAATCATCAAGCTTAAAGTTCATAAGTAATATTTATTCAATTTTGGCACGAAGTCCAACCCAAAATGTCCGGGGGAAGGCGCGTTCTATTATTCCATTGCTACTGACAGCAGCCTCTACGCGGGCATCGAGCAAATTTTCAACCCGGGTTTCGACCAGCAGTCGATCATTGACGGCCAGCGCCATCCGGCCATCAATCGTGAAAGCATCCGCGAGACTGAGGATATTGACGTCATCCTCATATTGTTGCCCGACATAGCGCGCCGACAGGCTGGCACCGGTGCCATTGTCTTTTTCCCAGCGGATAGAGCCGGACGCATTGTGCCGGGGCACCTGGGCTGGACGGAAACCGTCGACCGCAGCCGCGTCACCGGAACCGTCAACCTCCGCATCGACATAGGCATAGGCAGCGCGGACGGCCAGGCCGTCGACCAGTGCGCCAAGATCAAACGCGGCATCGATTTCAATGCCCTTGGATTTGATCGATTCGAGATTCTGGCGCTGGCTGTACGTGCCGTCTGCCGCGACAAAGCCGACACCGGGAAAGACGCCCGGACCATTGGCCAGGGTTACGTTTGCAACGGCATTATCAAGTTGGTTGTAAAAGGCGGTAATACCCAGCGTGACAACGCCGCTTTCCCAGTCCAGCCCCAGTTCGGCTCCCTTGACTCGTTCCGGTTCCAGCAATTCATTGGCCGCCGTCGCATCGGAGCCGACCCGAAAGGGCCGGAACAATTCGTTCAGTGTCGGTAAGCGCCAGCCGAGATAGGCGGCACCGCGCAGAGTAAGCTCATCGCTTGCATCAAAGGCAAAACCGCCGCGTCCGGTGAATTCCATGCCGTTGCGATTGACGAACGTCTCGTCGCTCCGGACAGCCCCTGGGAACGGACTGATCAACTCTATCTCTTTGCGAAAACCGTCATCGATCGACCAGACGTCGACACGTCCGCCACCCGTCAGGACCAGCGCATCGCCGGCCTGCACGCTGGCTTCGACAAAACCGCCGTAGGTGGATGTACTCCCCCCGGCGCTGCGGCTGCGGCGCGGCGTATCATTGTCGGCAAAGAAGAAATTCTCGTTGGTTGTACCCTCGGTACGTCGCCAGTCGCCACCGATGCGCAATTCGATATTGTCACCAACCGGAGGGCGCGCCTCAAAGCGGCCGCCCAGGCCGGTGGAGGGCACATTATATTGTTCAAACACCCGGCTGACCGAATTGCGATCATCATCGACGCCCCCAAAGCTGACATCGAAATTGCGGATCTGGACATAGGCCAGAGCCGACCATTGCCAATCGGAAGTGCGATCAACCAACCGGATACTGGCATCCGCTCCGTCATTGTGATTTTCGCTAAAGGCAAAGCCGCGTTCGCGGTCATCGGTGAAGGCGCGGACATTGGTCTGCAGCTCAACATTGTCGGAAAGCGGCGCGACAAAGCGCACGGCGAGACCGGCTAGCTCATATTCCGCCGGACGATCCACGGTTCCGCGCTGGCTTTCAATGATCGGAATGAACCCGTCGCCGCGCGCGTAATTGGCGGAGATCGTCAGCTGCCCCTGCCCCAGCTCGCGACCGAACAGCAGATCGGCATCGACGCTGTTGCGGCTGCCATAAGCAGCGCCCAGTTCGATCAGGTCGCCGACATTGTCACTGAACAGCTCGATGGTTCCGGAAATGGCGCCCTGCCCGTCAGTCACGCTGCCGCCGCCGCGTGTAATTCTGGCGCTGCTAAGAGCAAGGGCATCATAGCCGGGCCAGGCGACCCATCCGCCGAAGGGGTCGGCTTGTGGTACACCATCCAGGATCAGCAACGCACGCGAAGAGGCATTGCCGCCCAATCCGCGCAGGGTAACGCCCTGACTGGTCGGGTTGGCAGAACGCGCGTCCGAACGGCGAAATTGTTGCAGTCCGGGCACGTCACGTAACGCATTTTCGACCGTTTGTGACTGATCCATCGAAATGTCGATCGCGTTATAAACATTTTCGCCGCGTGTAACGGGCAATCCGGAAACGATGATCTCCGCAACCTGAACATCATCATTGCCGACCTGCTCCTGCGCCCACGCAGGAACAGACACCAACGCCATTGATGCCAATAGCGGACAGGCTAAAACCGATTTTTTCATGATCTAGCTGTGCATCCACTTCTGATGAACCGGCATATCGTCCGGCAGCCGGTGATAGTCCTGCGCGTCGCATGTGAAATTCGCGCTGTCCGCTTTGCCGAAGACACTCGGATCATCGAGCGTGCCGACCTTCACGATCACCGCAACTTCGAAGCCCGGCGCGCGAGTGGCCAGATGGGTACCGCAATCCGAACAAAATTCGCGGGTCACACCATTTTCAAGGTCATCGCGCTTGAAGCCTTTCACGGCACCCTTGGTAATCTCGTATCCGTCCGCCGGCATCGCCATCAACAACAGACTGTTGCCGCCGGTCGTATATTGGCATTCGCGGCAGAAACATTCCGCCTTCAGCATCGGTTCGCCTTCGGCCTTGTAACGCACTGCGCCGCAATAGCATCCACCTTCAATCGTCATATCATTGATCCTTTACTGCTTCGGGAGCGGCTTTCTGAAAAGCCTCGAGTTGATTGCATGCGGCATCGATCCGCACGAGTTTGGGAAACGCGCTCAAATCCACCTTGAACCGCCGCGCATTGTACATTTGCGGGGCGAGACAGACATCGGCAAGATTGGGTTTGTCACCACCGAACAGACCGGCTTCCGGTGCCATGGCTTCGAGCGCGACAAAGCCTTCTTCGATCCATTGCCGATACCATGTGTCGATGGCTTCCTGATCCTGTCCCAGTTCGTTCTTGAGATATTTCAATATGCGCAGATTGTTCACCGGATGAATATCGGCCGCAATGACTAGTGCCTGGGCGAGCGTGTTGGCCCGCTTTGCCGGATCACTGGATACCATCGGCGGGTCGTCATATTTTGCATCAAGATAGTCGATGATCGCCAGCGACTGGGTCAGGTCATGGCCGTCAATTGACAGCATCGGCACGAAACCCTGCGGATTGCGCGCAACATAATCCGGAGCTTTCTGGTCGCCATCGAGCAGACTGGTATTGATCGCTTTATAAGAGACGCCCTTGAGGTTGAGCGCGATGCGCACGCGGTAGCTCGCCGAGCTGCGCCAATAATCATAAAGAATGATATCTGTCATGCGCAGGCTTTGAAGATTGGCTAGCGGAATTGCAAGCTTGGCTGCAATTATCCTGTCGAGCCGCCATCGATCGAAATTTCGCCACGCGGTTCAACCGACACGGAGCGCCCGGTCCGCTTGGCCAGTTCTTCGAGCAGTGACGCATGCAACTTGTTCGCTACAGCCGGATGCACCGCCAGTTGAAGCGCGCCGGTGCCGCGATCCCGCTCCGCCTGCCGCAGCAATTTCAACGCGGCATTGACCGAGCGATTGCCCTGCATGATCTCCGGCACCGATGGCCGGGTCTTGCGGCTGACGATCTGCATGAAACCGAAACCGTTGATCGCGGTGCGCTCGCAATTGGCGGTCATATGGTCGTCAAAGACAGCGGTGACGGCGGCGCGCTCTGCCTTGGCTTGCAATGTGGGAAAATCGACGCCGATATTGCCGGATATGTCAAAGCGCACCAGCGCCAGCGCGATCTCTTTCGCCGCCCGCTTCGCCAGCTCGAACGGTGGCAGCGGCCCGTCGACATCGAACAATGTCATCGCCGGGGTCAGCGAGACCAGCAGGCTCCCGCCTTCAAAATCGATCCGTCCGGTTTCTGCCTGCTCGACGGCTTCGTGCCAGTCATGCCCGGCAAAGATATCTGCATCATGGGCGTGGACCTTTTTGACCGGCAGCCCGCTAGCCTCAATCTCGGTCAACAGGTCGGGACCATCGCTGAGGGCACTGTCTTCGTCCGCTGGCCGCGCCTTCGCCCGCTTCGCCTGCCCGCCGCGTTCGATCATCGCGGCCCGGACAATCTCCACCCGGACCATTGACCCTTCGGTCAGTCCTTTGGGCAGCGGCTGCAGCAGCGCCTCCTGCCCGTCAGGCAATGTAACGATCCCGGACTTTCCGGCCACCCATTGCCGGGTAAATTTCGCATCGACGACCGCGCCGGCCCTAGCACTGCCATCGGCCCGCTCGACGCGTATCTGCGAGAGTTCGCCATTTTCCAGCCGCAACGCCCGG
Organism: Parasphingorhabdus sp. NYA22; assembly: GCF_976973735.1. Taxonomy (NCBI): domain Bacteria; kingdom Pseudomonadati; phylum Pseudomonadota; class Alphaproteobacteria; order Sphingomonadales; family Sphingorhabdaceae; genus Parasphingorhabdus; species Parasphingorhabdus sp. NYA22. The sequence goes on from NZ_OZ333477.1 coordinate 2,927,119, forward strand.
TTTTCACCGATCCCGGCTTCGTAAAGCCAGCCATTGGCGAAATCAGCCAAGAGGATAGCCCGCGCTGATCAGCAGATTGCGGGTTTCATATAGAGGCAATCCCATGATCCCGCTGTAGCTGCCCGACATCCAGGTGACGAAGGCTTCAGCCGTGCCCTGGATCGCATAGCCGCCCGCCTTGCCCTGACCTTCGCCGGTGGCGATATAGGCCTGAATCTCGCTGGACTCGAAACGTTTGAATTTAACAATGCTGTCGGACAATTTCGTCCGCGCCGTGCCATCGGCCGCGATCACGCAGACCGCCGACATCACATGGTGCCGCCGTCCGCTAACCAGTTCCAGAAATTTGCGTTGCTCGGCTGCATCACTGGCCTGCCCCAATATCCGGCGACCAACCGCGACCGTGGTATCGCCAGCGACCAGTATTTCCTGATCTTCGCGCTCGACCGCAGCGGCCTTTTCCTGTGCCATGCGCAATACATAGTCGCGCGGCAGCTCCCCCTTGTGCGGCGCTTCATCAATATCGGGAGAGATGATCCGGTCCGGCGTAACGCCGAGACGGCAAAGCAGGTCCAGACGGCGCGGGCTGGAGGAGGCAAGGACCAGTTTCATGTCAGTAAACACCCTCTAAACCGTCCGGGCTGAGCTTGTCGAAGCCATATACGCAAATGCAATGCCAGCCCGTCGCCGTCCTTCGACAGGCTCAGGACGAACGGCATACCATCATTTGAAACGATAGGTGATACGACCCTTGGTCAGATCATAAGGGGTGAGCTCGACGAGCACTTCGTCACCAACCAGCACGCGGATGCGGTTTTTGCGCATCTTGCCAGCGGTGTGACCCAAAATCTCGTGGCCGTTTTCCAGTTCGACCCGGAACATGGCGTTGGGGAGCAGTTCGCGAACCATTCCCTTCATTTCCAGTAATTCTTCTTTTGCCATATGGCGGTGCATTTTCCCTGATGTCGCGGCAAACCCGCGTGTTGCAGTGCGCCATAACGGCAAATGTACAAAAAGGGAAGGATTAGCTGCATCAACCAAAATGATAATATCTATTGCTGGCACGGCATTTTCCCTGCGACAATTTAATACAAAGAAATTATACCATTAGCGCCTTTCACATGGCACTTCGGACATCTTCTCTCCCCCTATTTAAGAGCTAATGAACCAAATCATGATTTCTTCCCCAAAATCCCTCCTCACCGCCTCCCCCGTCATTTTGGCAACGATGCTGCTCGCGGCTCCCGCCAGCGCGCAAATCACCGAAACAGATTCGGAATATGCCGATGAAGAAATTGTCGTAACCGCAGCGCTTCCGCGCGGTGCGGTCGTCACCGAGATACCGCCCGTCGTCGAACTGAGCGAAGAAGATATCGCGAGCTATGGCGCATCATCGGTGCAGGACCTGCTCGAGGCCATTTCTTCGCAGACCACGTCCAGCCGGGGTCGCGGCACCGGGCGTCCGATCGTGCTGATCAACGGCCAGCGCACATCCGGCTTCCGCGAAATCCGCGATCTGCCGCCCGAAGCCATCCGCACAGTGCAGGTCTTCCCGGAAGAACTGGCCCTGCAATATGGCTATCGCCCCGACCAGCGGGTGATCAATTTCGTACTGAAGGACAATTATACCGGCGTCAGCGTATCGGCAGAATATGGCATTCCGACGCAAGGCGGTCAGGGCCGTTCGGAGCTTGAGGGCACGATCACCCGCATTGGCAAGAACAGTCGCGTCAACGTCAATCTGGAATGGCAGAACAACACCGCGATTACCGAAAGCGAGCGGGACATCATCCAGGATGCGGCCGGCGAACTGGTCAATCTGGGCGATTATCGCACTCTGGTCGCGCCCTCCGACAATGTGGAACTGAACGCCAATTACAGCCGCAACTTCGACAATGGCATGTCGCTCTCCCTGAACGGCGGCTATGTCTACGACAAGTCCCGGGGCCTGCAGGGCCTGCCCGGCGGCACTCTGGAGGTCGCCGGCGATCCGCTGTTCCGCTATTTCACCGAATATGGCCCGCTCCGCCGGGTGCAGGAAACCAACACCGCGCAGGCCGGCCTGACCCTGAACGGCATGCTGAGTGACTGGCGCTGGTCATTGACCAGCGATTACACCCGCACGCAGGTCAACACCGACACCGACCGGTCCGGCGACACCAGCGCCCTGCAGGCGGCAATAGATGCCGGCACGGTCGATCCGCTGGCGGTCAGCTTCGGTCCCTTGCTCGGCACACCTGGCACCGACAGCGCCAAGGTTGTCGATCAGACGATCAACAATCTCGCGACCCTGTCCGGCACTTTGCTGGTCCTGCCATCCGGAGCCGTGACCACGACCCTCCGCGCCGGCTATAATCGCGAAGATCTGGACAGCTGGGAAACGAGCGGCGCGGTCCTCACAACCACCAACCTCAGCCGCGATGAAATTAGCACCGGGATCAACATCGATATCCCGCTTGCCGACGAGAATATCGACGTCGTGGAAGCGATTGGCAAATTGTCGATCAACGGCAATCTCGGCTATTCCGAACTGTCCGATTTCGGAGGTCTCGTCGAATTCGGCTTCGGTCTGAACTGGGAACCGCTGGACGGACTGGTCTTTTCCGCTTCCGCCATTGGCGAAGACGCCGCGCCGACGATTGCCCAGCTCGGCAATCCGCTCATCGTCACGCCGAACGTGACGACCTTCGACTTCACCAATGGTGAAACCGTGCTTGCCTCGATCACGACCGGTGGCAATCTGGCGCTGCCGGCTGAGAAACAGCGGGACATCAAGCTGGCCGTCAACTATCGCCCCGAATGGCTCGAAGGCTTCACTTTTCTGGGCGAATATTTCCGCAACAACAGCGATAATGTCGCATCCAGCTTTCCGCTGCTGACGCCCGAAATCGAGGCGGCCTTTCCCGATCGTGTAACCCGGGATACCAATGGCCGTCTGATCGCGATCGACCAGCGGCCGGTCACCTATGCCAATGTCTACAGCGAGCGGATTCGCTATGGTATCGACTTTTCGAAACGCTTCGGCGAGCAAAGCCGCGGCGGCGGGCGCGCCGAGCGCGCAGCACCACAGCCGCAACCGGCAGCAGACGGCCCTGCAGAAGGCAGCCCGCCACCCGAAGGCGGAACACCGGAAGGCGGCGCACCGGAAGGCAGGCAGAATGCCCGGTCCGGTGGTCCCGGTGGTGGCGGCCCCGGTGCAGGTGGCCGTCCGAGCGGCGGGCGCTGGCAGCTGTCGGCCTTTCACACCATCCGCCTCGAAGACAAGATCAAGATCCGCGACGGCGTCGACGAACTGGACCTGCTCAACGGTTCTGCCACCGGTTCGACCGGCGGCAGCCCGCGGCACGAGTTCGAGGTCAACGGTGGCTGGTTCAACAATGGCATCGGCTTCCGGCTCGACGCCAAGCACCAGACCGCAACCCGCGTCAGCGGCGGCCTGACCGGCTCCGACCTGCGATTCTCCGATCTGACCACAGTCAATCTGCGGATGTTCATCAATCTCGATGACCGCGGCAATCTGACCGAGAAAGTCCCGTTCCTGAAAAACAGCCGGATCGCGTTGAAAGTGGAGAATATCTTCAATGACATCCAGACCGTCCGCGACGGCAGCGGCCTGATTCCGCTGAGCTATCAGCAAGGCTATCTCGATCCGGTCGGGCGCTATGTCGAGATCGATTTCCGCAAGCGGTTTTGACGTCGTCATCCCAGCGCAGGCTGGGATCCAACCCCAGTTGGTTTCTCGAAAGGACTACGGGCTAGGCCCCAGCCTGCGCTGGGGCGATACATTAATATCTAGCCCAGCTCCGCCATCGAAGCCGCTTGCGCGCGGTAAATCTGTATCTTCGGCCGCTCGCCAAGCAACACAGTCAATCGCTTCACAAACTCCCCCGATTCCGGAACCGAGAAATGGGCCCCCACTGCCGCTTCGTCCTGCCACTGTTCATGAAAGAACAACCGCGCCGGGTCTTCGCAATCGGAGTAGATGTTATGCGAGATACATCCTGGTTCGGCGCGGGACCGGGCGCTATGCTCGCTGCACAGCGCGATGATCTCGTCCGGGCTGGCCGCGAACGCGGTGGAGATAGTGGCGGTGATGATGATCATAGTTTCAGCGTCGCCCGCGTCGTGCTCTTCGACATGAAATAGGCCAGCACCGCGGCGATGATCGTGACAATCACCGTAAATGCCATCGGCGTGAAACGCAGCTCCGGCCCCGCACCCTGCAAGACCATCACGATCAGAAAGGCCGGGATCAGCGTCATTGCGAGATGTTTGAATGCCAGAACGAAGGGCGCAAAACCGACCCGCGTGTCGGCGGCCAGCCCGGGCGTGAGCTTGCCCGATTTGCGCTGCGACACGGTGATCGCGTAGACAATCAAAGTCAGCATCAGGCTCATCAGCACGGCAATGGCAATCAGCGTGCCGCCAAGATTGGGAGCGGAATCGCCGAAGGGCAGCGTAGCCGGAACAAAGGCCAGATCGCGGGTCAGCCAGTAATTGATCCCGCCCGCCAGCACGATATTCACCACCGCATCCGCCCGCGCCTGTTTCTCGATAAAGGCGTCCATGGTGGTTGGTGCGGCTGCGGCGACATTGGTGGCCATATTCTCTCTCCCTGTTTTGCGGGAGAGAGTGACGGTGGCGGGGGGAATGTCAAGCGGGATTGGTTGGGGCCGTCGTTACGGCAGGAGGTTGGGGATTGTTGAAGCTGTGACCGTAAATCTATTTTGACTCAAGCACTGCTAGCGTGGGTGGTGGGACATATCGTTCCGGCAGCTGTTGATCCAAAGCCCAGGTGAAATACAAAGGAATTATCTTCATATTATCAGTGCCGTATACAATGCAAAAAAGAGAATAGATCCCTTCCCTGTACAGCGCCTCCGTTTGCTCATCCCATTTGCAGTCTCCACGCGTTCTTAAATTCTTTGATGTTTGAAGAACGATAATTGGCTCTCCTTCAATCGTAACCCGCTTATCCCGAAGGCCATTTGATTTTTTCTCACTGAAATGAAACAGTATTCCTCGCTCGGTCTTCCAAGTGGTTCTCACAAACTCACAATCTTCGAGCAGAATGTGATATCGCATTTCACCCAAATCTCCCCTACCGCCACCTTCTCTGACTTGAACACCTCGTTCATCATCTCTGACGCCATGAATTTCGCGATCAAAAACAAATGCCATACTATTCTTCTTTCCCACTTAATCGGTCCAAGCGATGTTTAGCCTCCAGCAATCCATCACCAGCGAAGCCCGCTTTCAAAATCGCTAGCTCACAGCCCCTAAGCCCCAATTTCTTTCAACGCCGCATCTTCCAGAAAAGCGCTCCGTGTCATCTTGCGGTTTTTTGCGGCGCTATCGATCATCCTGACCACGCCGGTGTCGAGCGAAACATTATAGCGGCCGGTCCGACCAGTTCTTTGCAGATAGGGAATTTGCACAAGATAGGCGCCCTCGGCCAAGTCTTCGGCGGCCAGTTGCCGGATCTCACCAATCGAGCGGGGCGCGATCGCTTCCTCGTCCTCGAAGTAGAGCGACAGAGCCTCGATCGCATTGGGGATGATATCCTCTTCCCGGTCCGCAGCAGAGAAACAGCCGGGGATTTCCGGAAAGCTGATACCGAATGCGCTGTCTTCATCCTTGTGTATGATCGCGAAATAGAAAATGCTGCTCACCTTTCAAATCCAGCCTGCAAGAAGCCGCCGATGAGGTTTTACGGCTCCATCGATTGTGTATTTATATCCACATTATATTGAGGTTGTCGAGATTGATTACCCTCTTTAGCCCCTCCTCTTAAGAGGAGGGGTTGGGGTGGTGGCGATGCGACATCATCCCTCGCGTAGCGACAGGCGGCACGGAACCACCCCGAGCCCTCCTTTGAAAAGGAGGGGCTATCCCTGCTCCTATTGCCCGGATATCTTCCGCAAAACCCGCCAAGCAAAAGCCTTCGCCCTGCTCCGCGCCGGAAAGCGTCCCGGCGCCTTGGGCGTGATCCCACGCTTCCGCAGCCAGCCGTTAAAAGCCCGCGCATCCGCTTCTTCGAAGCTCCAGTCGCTGCGCCAGGTGATCGAGAGCGAGATGCTTGGCTCGGGTCCGTTCTGCACATGATGCGGGGCCATGACCGGCACGAAGATCGCCTTGCCGGGCGTCAGATGGTGGCGCGTGCCTTTTGCTTCGAAATCGTCCTGCCAGACCAGATTGCGGGGGCCGCCGAGATGATAGCCTTCGTGGATCTCGTCAGCGGCAAAGCGAGCATCACCGGCCGGAAAAGTGGTCATCCATTTTTCGCCGCGCAATTGCAGCAATATATTATGCTCGGGGTCGAAATGATAAGGAGTCACCGCACCCGGCGAAGACACGAAAATATAACCCTGGGGCTTGAGCATCTGGCCGGTCTTGGCCTCCAGTATCGGCCGGATTTCCGCTAGCAGCGAGAGCAGCAAAGCCTTATATTCCGGCATCTGCTCGATATTCTTGAGCACCGCCCAGCTCGCCGACTGGTCGATCGTCCGGATCGTGTCACCAATGCTCAGGACATTGCCGGGAACATCCTCGGGCCGGATACCGACCGGCAGGTCACCGGGATTATATTCGACGCTGGTTTCCGGCAGCGCCGTGCCCAGCTTCGCCAGCGCGTCGAGCGTCAGCAAGTCGTGCGACTGCATCGCATGATCGAGCAGTTGCGCCTGTTCGGGATAGCAGGCGTCAAATTTCCGCCGACTATCCTCGCCAAAAACCTGCTGTCGAAAAGCGTCCCTGCTGCTCATCTGGTTCATGGCTGCACCTCCGTCGGGTCAAATATCGTCCGCCCCCTGACCTTGCCCATCAAGGCCTCGCCAAATCTGACACCGCGAAAGATTGCGCCGCGGGACAGGCCTTTGAGTTCGATAGAAAACCGCCCGATATGTCGCCGGTCGGTCCACAAGCCATCGATCATCGGATGACCTTCGGATGCGCAGCTGTCGACCCAGTCGAGCGTCTCTCTCTCGAGGCAATCGAGATTTTCGATCTGCAACAAGACACCGGGGGAATAGCGCGAATAATCTTCGTCGAAGGCGGTCTTGAACCCGAAGCCGCCGCGGCCGGACAGGAAATTGACCAGCATCGTAATCGGCTGACCGTCGAGGCGCAGGGTCCGTCGTTCCAGCTGGCCGCCTTGTGCCGCGCCGTGGATCGCGCCGCGGAAAAATTCGCGGGTGGCATCGGTGCAATCCAGCGCAGAGCCTTCCTGCCCCTTCCATCCCTTGCGTTCCAGCGCCAGGAATTCGTCAATCCAGCTATCCAGATTCTCGCGATCCCGCTGGCACGAAAACAGGAGTTCGCCGGTTTCGCCCAGACGCCTTTGTTTGCGGAGCAGCTCCTTGCGTTTTTTCTTGCGGATATTCGTCCGGTAATATTCGTCCGCCGTGAATTGCCCCTCAAGCAACGCCCGTGCCTCACTGTGCACCAGCTCGCAACGCCGTTTCCGGTCGCCGCAAACCGTCCGCAATGCCTGATCCAGCGGGCCGCCAATCGTCATTCCGTTGATATGCAGGAAGCCCGGCCAGTTGCTCGTATCGAGGGCGGTCAGCAGCTTTTCCCAGAACATCGATTCAAAGCCCTTGCGGACCAGCGGAGTGCCGAGAAAACAATTGTGATGCATCCAGTTCTGTACATAGGAAACCCGCCAGCGCCCGTATCGATTTTCCGGGCCGAGCGGCAGCAGACCCAGCAATTGGGAATGTTGCGGTTCTCCCGCCCAGAGCAGAAACAGCTTCAGATTGCGATGATGGTCAAGTTGCGCCAATGCCGGACGCAGAAACCAATGTTCGTAGAATATATTCGGTTCGCTCGCCTGCTCCGCAAGTTCGCTCCACGCTCCGACCAGACTGGCATCTAGTTCCGCTACCGCATGGAATTCCGTCTCGAATTCGGGTGCGGACAAGCCTTCGCGAAACCGGTTAGCCCGGATATCCTTGCCCTCCATCTTGTGAAGTCCGCTCAAATCCATCGATATCGTCCCGCCCGCATTATTGTCCTTGTCGCCATTCTGGCTAGCGGAAAAGGGGTAAAATCTTATTAACGCTGTCCGGACAGCAATCGGCGGGTTCCGGCCATGAAAAAACCCCGCCGAAATCGCTTCCGGCGGGGTCTTGTTTCAAACCAATGGGAGCATTGTCGCGTTAAACGCCGCCCTGCGCCGCATAGAGCGCTGCGAGCAGCAGCAATGCGACGATATTGGTGATCTTGATCATCGGGTTGACGGCTGGACCTGCGGTATCCTTGTAAGGATCGCCAACAGTATCGCCGGTCACCGCAGCATGGTGGGCGTCCGAGCCCTTGCCGCCATGATGGCCATCCTCGATATATTTCTTGGCATTGTCCCAGGCACCGCCGCCAGCTGTCATCGACAGGGCAACGAACAGACCGGAGACGATCACGCCGAGCAGCAAGGCACCGAGAGCGGCAAAGCCGTTCGCCTGACCGGCAACCGCAGTGATCACGAAATAGACCACGATCGGTGCAAGAACCGGCAGCAGTGATGGCAGGATCATTTCCTTGATCGCCGCCTTGGTCACCAGATCGACGGTCCGTGCATAGTTGGGACGCGAGGTACCCGCCATGATGCCCGGATCAGCAGCAAACTGCTCGCGAACATCTTTAACAACGTCACCAGCAGCACGACCAACAGCGGTCATACCCATCGAACCGAACAGATAGGGCAATAATGCACCCAGCAGCAGGCCAACGATCACATAGGGATTTTCAAGGCTGAAGCTGACTTCAAGGTTCGGGAAGAACTCCTTGAGGTCGGCCGTGTAAGCCGAGAAAAGCACCAGAGCCGCAAGACCGGCAGAACCAATGGCATAGCCTTTGGTCACAGCCTTTGTGGTGTTGCCCACAGCGTCGAGCGCGTCGGTCTTGTTCCGGACGCTTTCGTCCAGACCAGCCATTTCGGCAATGCCGCCTGCGTTATCCGTAACCGGACCATAAGCATCGAGCGCCACAACCATTCCGGCGAGGGCCAGCATGGCGGTTGCCGCAAAGGCGATGCCGATCAGACCTGCGAGCTGGAACGCTACAACGATGCCGACAACAATAACCAGCGTCGGCAAGGCCGTTGCTTCCATCGAAATCGCCAGTCCCTGGATCACGTTCGTGCCGTGGCCGGTTTCCGACGACTTGGCGATCGACCGTACCGGACGATATTGCGTGCCGGTATAATATTCGGTGATCCAGATGATCAGGCCGGTAACAGCCAGACCAACCATCATCGACCAGAACAGGGCCATGCCGGTAAATCCGCCAGAACCATCAAGCTCGGTTCCGATTGGCGTATCCATGTCACCCAGCGTGCGCATGGTGACATAATAGATGGCGGGGATCGAAAGCACTGCAGTGGTCAGGAAGCCCTTGTACAGAGCGCCCATGATGTTCGTGCTTTTACCCAGCCGCACCATATAGGTGCCGATGATCGAGGTCAGGATACAGACACCGCCAACGATCAGAGGCAGAGACATCAGGTCATAGAGCATTGCGCTGCCAACCAGATCACCAAAGAGAAGCGCCAGAAGCACCATGGTGGCACCAACGGTCACAACATAGGTTTCGAACAGGTCAGCCGCCATGCCAGCGCAGTCACCGACATTGTCACCGACATTATCCGCGATGGTTGCAGGGTTGCGTGGATCATCCTCGGGGATGCCCGCTTCAACCTTGCCGACCAGATCGGCGCCAACGTCAGCAGCCTTGGTAAAGATACCACCACCGAGACGCGCGAAGATCGAGATCAGCGAAGCACCGAAGGCCAGAGCGACCAAAGCGTCAATGACCGTCCGGTCATTGGCGGCCATGCCCATCTGGGTGGTCAGGACATAGAAGAAGATCGAGATTGCGAGTAACGCGAGGCCAGCAACCAGCATACCCGTCACCGCACCGGCGCGGAACGCGACGGTGAGACCGGTTTGCAGGCTTTCGCTGGCGCCCTGTGCCGTACGGACATTGGCGCGAACCGAAATGTTCATGCCGATATAGCCCGCGACGCCGGAAAGGATCGCGCCGAGCAGGAAGCCCACGGTCGAGATTGCGCCGAGGAAGATGAAGACCAGAACCGCGACAACAATGCCAACGAGACCGATCGCGCGATATTGGCGGTTCAGATAAGCTTGTGCGCCTTCCTGAATGGCGCCGGCAATGGATTGCATTTTTTCGTTACCGGCCGGCGCGTTGAGCACCTGACGGCTGGTTATAAAGCCGTATAATATGGCTATGAAACCACATAAAATTGAAATGGTGACTACAGTCATTGCTGAGCATCCCCCCCTATTTTTTTACGAGCACCCCATTGATCAGAGCGCTTTCGTGACAGGTATAGTGCGGGAAACGCGAACCGTGCAAGCCCTGATTTAACGGCGCAATTGAATGGCTTTTGCAGCTATTCAATTTGATAGAATCCGGCCGGATCAGGCGTGCACGAATCCTAGATGCTCGGGCAGTTCCAGTCGTTCGCCATGGCTGTGCAGCGAGACGCCCTCCCCCGGTCGACAAATACCGACACAAGTCAGCGGTACGGAGAGGACGGTTTCGGGGCTGGCGGTCAGTAGCAATTGATAATCGTCACCGCCGGTCGCCGCCTTCATCCGCGCATCGCTGTCGTCACCGACCAGCGTCTGGAATTGTTTGGAGAGCGGCAGTTCCGCCAGATCGATTTCGATCTTTATGCCGCTGGCCGCAGCGATCCGCGACGCGTCCAGCAACAGGCCGTCCGATACATCCATCATGCTGCTGACCAGATTGGACAATATCCGCCCTTCCTCCAGCTTGGGCATCGGGCGGGTGTGCGCCTTCAGCAACGATGCAGTGGTGTCGATATCCGTGGAACGCAGCTTTCCCGATGCAATTTGCAGACCGGCCCAGGCGTCGCCAATGGTACCGGTAACATAGACGGCGTGGCCCGGCTTGGCATTGCTGCGCGACGGCACGATATGGCCTTTGGCTTCGCCTATTGCGGTCAGGCCAAAGGTTCGCGGCGCATTTTCGCCCATCGCCACGGTGTCACCGCCAAGCAATGGCACGGCAAAGCGGTCTATTGCCTGCTTCAGACCCTCGACAAAGGCTGCATCCCACTCATCCCCGGAAGTCCGGCCATAGCCGAGCAGGATGCCAAGCGGCTTCGCGCCCTTGGCTGCCAGATCGGACAGATTCACCGCGACAAGCTTCCACGCCACATCGGCGGGATCGGCGTCGCGAAGAAAATGCACGCCTTCGACCATCATGTCATGGGTCATCACGAGCTTGTGCCGGCCAAACGGCATCATCGCTACATCGTCGGTCAATCCGCGTGCTGCCGGATGCGTGGTGATGGCCTTCAACCGGTCAATAAATTGCAATTCGTTCAAGAGAGGGCGTGCTCCAGTGCCATTCTGATGGAAGCGTTGGCGCGCTTGCTGACCGCTGCCTGAGGGGCAAATCCATTGAATCCGTGCGGCGCTCCGGGGTAGATAGCAAGCTCAACCGGAACACCGGATGAACGAAGCCGATTTGCATAGGCAATATCGTCATCGAGAAACAGATCGAGATCGCCGCACATGATATAGGCGGGCGGTAGACCAGCGAGGTCCGTCGCGCGCGCTGCTGCTGCATAAGGGCTCGCGCCCGTTTCCTCGGCATAAAGCGACCAGGCATGCAGCGAGGTTTCGCGGGTCCATGTCGATGGCGGGATGTCCATATGGCCGGACGGCGTATCGTGCCGATCATCGAGCATCGGGTAGATCAACAGCTGGAACGCGATTTCCGGGCCTCCCCGATCGCGGTTCATCAATGCTGCACTCGCCGCGAGCCCGCCGCCGGCGCTCGGGCCGGCAAGAATGATCTTGCGGGGATTGCGGTTTGCCGCCACCCGCTCGATCACCGCGCAGACATCGCGGGCCGCAGCCGGCGAGCGATGTTCCGGCGCCATCCGGTAGTCGACGGACACCACCGGAGCGAGAGAGGAATAGCCTTGGGCCGAAAGATCATCGGCGCCGCCCATCATATAGCCACCGCCGTGCAGCCAGATGATCGTGCAATCAGGATAGAGAACATCCCGTGCGCGGTATTCGATCACCGCGACATCAGGATCGCCTTCCAGCCCCGGCATATGATATTCGTCTTTCTGGCCGTCATATTCGGGCAGATCGACCGCCATTTGCGCGAACAGTGCATCCAGCGCGGCACGGGCAGCCGCCACGTCGCTTATCAATATCTCGAAAAGATAAGGCCCGTCCGCCTCGATCATGTCGCGGAACGCAGGATCCAAGCGGTCTAGAAAGTCGGACAATATTCTTCCCCCAGTGGCAGCCGGGGGTATTGTTCAGCCCCGAACCTGCTTCGCGATGCTATCCAGAAGCCCGTTTACAAAACCGGCATCCTTCTTGTTGAAGAAGGCATGGGCCACGTCCAGATATTCGTCAATTACCGTTGCGATCGGTACGTCTTCCTGTGCGACCAGTTCAAATGTGCCACAGCGGAGGATCTGGACCATCGTCTTGTCGAGGCGCCCTAGCGTCCAGCCGGCAGCCAGTTTCGAAGCCACCAGTTCGTCGATTTCCTGCTGGCGCGATGTTACGCCGATGACCAGATCGTCAAAAAACTCGCGCTCGGCCGGATGATATTGATCATCCTCGATTTCCTTGCCCAGCCGGTGGTCATGAAATTCCTTGAGCAGTTTTGGCACCGGCGTCTTTTCCATCTGGTGCTGGAATAGCGCCTGGACGGCTGCAAGACGAGCGGCGGACCGGGATGTGGATTTTGCGGTCATGCTCTTTTCATCCGTGGCATGCCGAGAAAGTCGCCCTTGCCAATCTTGAAACCGCGCTGGCGCAGCACGTCATAAGCGGTGGTTGCATGGAAATAGAAGTTCGGCTGGGCAAAGCTCAGCAGGAAATTCTCGGCGGTGAAAGGCATCACCGTTTCGTTGAAACGGAATTCCATATCCTGGCCGATAAAACCCGCCATCTCGGCTTGGCTAACCGCTTCCAGTCCGGCCTTTGCTTCGTCGAGCTTTTCGTACAGACCCGCCCAGTCTTCGGGTGGCGGAGCCAGGCTTGGCGTGAACACGCCCTCTCTAACCGCTTCAATCGCGCCCAGCGAATGTTCGCGGCAGCATTTCACCTGATAGGAGAAGGGCAGCATATCCTCGATCAGCCGCGCGCCGATAATCTCTGCCGGCGCCGTGCCCGCTTCCTCGCAATGGGCTTTAGCCTTGTCGACCAGCTTGCGGACCGCAGCGATGATCTGCAGCTGGGTCGGAATTACGGCATCATATAAGGAAATGGTCATGGACGTTTCTTTCTCTTGATTGTCAGCGCCGGTCGAGCCGCTTCTGTACGCTGGCGGCATGGGCGGGCAAGCCCTCTGCTTCTGCCAGAGCGACCGCGGCCGGGCCGATATTGCGCAGGGCCTGTTCATCACAGTGGATGAAGCTGGTGCGTTTCATGAAGTCGGTCACCGAGAGGCCGGACGAAAAACGCGCCCGTCTTCCGGTTGGCAATACGTGATTGGGACCGGCGACATAATCACCGACGGCTTCGGGTGTGTGACGGCCCAGAAAGACCGAACCGGCATGGCGGATCTTGCGGAACATGGCGTCCGGTTCATCGATCGCCAGTTCCAGATGTTCGGCAGCCAGCCGGTCAACCAGAGGCACCGCCTGCTCCAGACGGTCGACAATGACGATCGCACCATTATCACTCCAGCTGGTGGTCGCGGTTGCGGATGTTTTCAGAACGCCCAGTTGTTCGGCTATCTTCTCAGAAACTTGATCGGCAAATTTGGCATCATCTGTGAACAATATCGACTGGCTGGTCGGATCATGTTCCGCCTGGCTGAGCAGATCGGCAGCGATCCAGTCGGGATCATTCTTGCCATCGGCCACGACAACAATCTCTGACGGCCCTGCAACCATATCAATGCCGACGACACCGAACACCTGCCGCTTGGCCTCAGCAACCCAGGCATTGCCGGGACCGGTAATCACATCGACAGATTTGATCTTTTCTGTACCATATGCGAGCGCTGCCACCGCCTGAGCGCCACCAATGCGCCAGATTTCGTCGACGCCAGCCAGTTCTGCCGCCGCCAGCACCAGCGGATTGATATATCCACCGGGCGCAGGCGTGACCATGATGATCCGCTCGACGCCGGCAACCTTGGCCGGAATGGCGTTCATCAGCACTGAAGAGGGATAGGCCGCGCGGCCTCCCGGAATATAGATGCCCGCCCGCTCGACCGCGCCCCAGCGCGCGCCGATGCGCACGCCGGCGTCATCTATATAATCCCTGTTATCAGGGAGTTGGCCGTCATGATAATCACGAATTCTCAAGGCCGCCAGTTCCAGCGCCACGCGCAAAGATGCTTCCAGACCTTCCAGTGCCGCTTCGGACTCGGCCTTGTCGACATGCCAGCCGGTCTCTTCCAGATCATGCTGGTCAAATTTGCTGGTCAGCCGCGCAACAGCGTCATCGCCATGATCACGAACATCCTGAATGATCGCCCGAACATCGGCCGAGACATCCGCATCCGCCTCGCGCCGGGCATTAACCAGCGCGTCAAAGGCAGCATCGAAATCCGGATCAGAAATGGATAGTCGCAGAGCCATCTTAGCCCCTCCTTTTCAAAGGAGGGGTTGGGGTGGTTCCGGCCCGCATATCGCTGACGCGAGTAATGCAAGAGCATCGGCACCACCCCTTGATCCCCTCCTCTGAAGAGGAGGGGTGAAAATTGTTGACCGACACCATCAGACCTGTCCCGCCAGCTCGCGGAATTTCTGCACCAGCGGCGTCAACTCGGCACTGCGCATCTTGAATGCCGCGCGGTTGACGACCAGCCGGCCGGAGATATCCAGTATCCGGTCAGTTTCGACGAGATTATTGGCTTTCAGCGTGCTGCCGGATTCGACCAGATCGACGATATGCCGCGACAGACCCAGCGACGGCGCCAGTTCCATCGCGCCATTGAGCTTCACGCATTCTGCCTGAATGCCCTTGCTCTCGAAATAGCGGCTGGTCAGATTGGGATATTTGGTGGCGACCCGAAGATGGGAAATATTGCCGACCTCCTCTGCATCATCCTTCGGCTGGGCCAGCGACAGGCGGCAGCGGCCGATACCGAGGTCTACCGGCGCGTAAAGCTCGCTATAGCCAAATTCCTCGATCACGTCGGACCCGACGATGCCGATCTGCGCCGCGCCATGTGCAACGAACGTTGCCACGTCGAACGCCCGCACCCGGATGATCGACATATGCGGCAGATTCGTCGCGAATTGCAGACTGCGGTTGGACTTGTCAAAAAAGGCGTCTTCTGGCACAATTCCCGCCTGCTCCAGGAGCGGCAAGGCATCGTCGAGAATCCTCCCTTTCGGAATTGCAAAGATTAGTGGTTTGGCCATGATGGCCGCGGCTTTACGGCTTCGCAGATGAAAGGGCAACGAGTTATGGACATTTTGGACGTGGAAGATATCGCACAGGGAATGCGCGGTCAGGCGGAACATTGTTTGCGCAACGATGCACCGGTAACAGCCTCGATCATCATCGCCCAGTTGCCGTTGATGAACGGCCCGACAGCCTGCGGGCAAAAGATTGCGCGCTGGCCGGGAAAACCGCTGGAAGACGCGATGCCGCTGCGCCTCACCGGCGGGCTGCATCACCTCTATCTCAGCGGCAAGGAACCGCGACTGGCCGAGATTTACGAAGGCCGGATCACCGATCAGTACGACATTGATCGTCTGGTCGGACAGGTTGTCGCCGACCATGACGCAAATCTGCTGACCTGGTTCGACAACCCACCGCAGACCAATGAATCCGGTCGATCGTCCAGTTTCATGGCCGGCCTGCTTTGGCTGTCAGGACGGGTCGGGCCGCGATTCGAACTGCTCGAACTCGGAGCCAGTGCCGGGGTGAATACGATGATGGACCGCTATCATTATGACCTGAACGGCGTTCTGACGGGACCAGAGGAGTCGCCGATGCGGATCAAGCCCGAGTGGCGCGGCCCGCCTCCCCCGCAAGCCCCGGTCGAGATTGTCAGCGCTCGCGGCTGCGACCAGAATCCGATCGATCTCACCGACGACGAAACCGCCGCGCGGCTCAAGGGCTATATCTGGCCGGAAATGCCCGTCCGCTTCGAGCGTATGGAAGCCTCGATCGCCTTGGCCAAACAGAACCCGCCCAATGTCGCGAAAGCCGATGCCGCCGACTGGACCGAACAGCAGCTGACCCAGCCCCAAGAAAGCGGCGTGACCCGGGTGCTGATGCATTCGATTGTCTGGCAATATTTGCCGCAGGCAACCAGGGACCGGATCACCAAAGCCATGGAAACGGCCGGCAAAGCGGCGACAGCGGATAGGCCCCTTGCATGGATGTCGCTGGAAACCAATCGCAAGACCTTCAGCCACGAACTGATCATCCGCTACTGGCCCGGCGGTGAAGAACCGGCGCTATTGGGCCGCGCCCATGCCCATGGTGCCTGGGTCGAGTGGTTTGAGGGCTAATAAGGTAGGAAGAGTAGATTGCCCTCTCCCATAGGGAGATGCAACAAGCCTTGGCAATTCATTGCCTTAGGCGCAGTCGGTGAGGGGTTTAGTACTCTCGGCTTGACGATCCCCTCACCGAGTTCCGCTTGCCCGCAAGCGGGCCAGCTACACTTGCCTCTCCCTATAGGAGATGGCTTCTCAATCCGTAACTGTATTCGGCTTACCCGTAGGCAGCGGAATATATTCGTCCGGATCACCCGGAACCACAGGAAAGCGCCCTTCAAACCAGTCCGCCTTGGCCTGTTCGATCCGATCCTTGCTGGATGAGACAAAATTCCACCAGACATGGCGTTCGCTGGCAAAAGCCTCGCCGCCGAGCAGCATCGCACGCCCGCCCGACAGCGATGAAAGCGACACCTTTGCGCCCGGGGCGATCACGTAAAGCACATATTTCTCCAGCGGCACACCATCCAGCGTCCCCTCGCCATCGACCAACATCACCGCCCGTTCGTCGGCCTCCGCATCGATCGGGATCGCGCCACCGGCGTACAGTAATATATCAGCGTAAATAGTCTCTGCGTGACAGGTCGTCGGCGCCGTCTGTCCCCAAAGGCTACCCATGATAATCCGGGCTTTGGCGCCACCATCCTCGATCAGCGGCAAACCTTCCTCCCCGACATTCTCGAACGCCGGGTCAATTTCTTCCTTGCCGTCGGGCAAAGCCAGCCAGGTCTGCATGCCGAACATCGGCTTTGGTTCATTTATTGTTTCAAGCGGAGACCGCTCCGAATGGACAATCCCCCTGCCCGCGGTCATCAGGTTGACTTCACCCGGCCGGATTGTCTGATGGGTGCCGAGACTGTCGCGATGGTCAATCGCGCCTTCGAACAAATAGGTTACCGTCGCCAGATTGATATGCGGATGCGGACGCACGCCCATGCCTGGTCCCTCCGGCAGTGATGCCGGGCCAAATTCATCGACAAAGATAAACGGCCCCACCATCCGACGATGCCGCGATGGCAGCACGCGGCGGACCTGAAACTCGCCTAGGTCGTGAGTGGTGGGCGTAATCGTTTGCGCAATGATAGTCATATGACATCCAGATCTCTGACGGTTTTCTTGGTGATCACATTTCCCGTATTCAGGATCGATTTTGGTTCCAGCAAAAGCACATGGCATTCGCCGTCCAACACTTCCGGACGATGTTCAACGCCCTTGGGCACAATGAGAAACTCCCCTTCCCCGACATCAACATCCCCGTCACGAAGCCCCATGCGCATCGTGCCCTTGACCACCAGAAACAACTCGTCTTCCTCGTCATGATGATGCCAGTCGAACTTGCCCTCGAATTTGGCGAGCTTCACCTGCGCGTCATTGATATCGCCCGCGACTTTCGGGGACCAATGATCGGAGAAACTGGCGAAAGCTTCGGCAAGATTGATTTTGCGGATCATGTTCGACCTTTCGCTCGTTGCTGCAACGCTTTTACCTTCTCCCGTGAGGGAGAAGGCTCAATTCACTCCCCCGGTGCCTTCGCCTTGATCACCATCGCGTGGACCTGGTCCCGCATCATATCACCCAGCGCCTTGTTCACCATACGCTGGCGGTTGAGCCTGGACTGACCGGCAAAGGCCGCGCATTCGATCTCGACGGAAAAATGCGATTCCCCGCTGCCATCGTCGCCGGCGTGGCCGTGATGGCTGGCGCTGTCGTTGGTCACGACAAGCGATATTGGCGCGAGTTCGGCGTTGAGCCGCTTTTCTATCTCGCTGTGGACTGGACCTTTGGGCATCGAATCTCCATATTGCTTTTTCACTCAACATATTAGCCGTTTGTGCTGCGCTTGTCGAAGTGCGTTTATGGCTTTCAAACCGTCCTTCGAACAGCAGGACCAACGGAGCAAGATTGACCGTTTCCCCCCAAAGAAAAGCCAGCCGTTTTCATGGCCGCGTCGAAACTGAAGGCCAGCCCTGCGCCGTGGACGGATGCGAGGAATGTGGCGAATTTCGCGCACCGCCCATCTATGGTTCTGGCCGCAGTTACGACGGCCCCGGCGAATATCGCTGGCTCTGCCTCGACCATGTTCGCGAGTTTAACCAGGGCTATGACTATTTCGCCGGCATGGACGCCGAAGAGATATTCGACGCACAGCATCCGGTCAGGGGATGGGATTCGTCCCGCCGAATCTATGACGGCGGAGCGGGTGCGCAACCGGCATGGAGCGATTTTACCGATCCGCTGGATGCAATTGGTGCGCGATTTGCCGGTGGTCTCAACCGCCGCCAGACGTCCGGCCCTGCTCTCTCCGGCGCGGATCAGAAAGCGCTCAAGACGCTAGGGCTAGGCAACAGTGACGCCAAATCCATTGTCCGCAGCGATATCCGCCGCGCCTATTCCGCGCTGGTCCGCAAATATCATCCAGATCGCAATGGCGGTGACCGCAGCCACGAGAAACAGTTGGCAAAAGTGATCGAGGCCTATACGCAGCTCAAGGAATCACCAGATTTTAGATAGTGGCTCGCCCCTTTGGCATTGCCTAGGGCAGCAGAGATTTTTCGAAGGACTATGATGACCGACATACCCGATATCAACCCGGACGCCAGCGACGAAACTGTAATGGATGCACCCGACATAACCGTCGATGCCCGCGAGGTTTTCGGTGTGGATGTGGATATGCAGGTTCCTGCGTTCAGCATAAAGGACGAACGGGTTCCCGACCTTGATCCATCCTATGTTTTCGATCCGGAAACGACGATCGCGATCCTCGCCGGTTTCGCCTTCAATCGCCGGGTGATGGTGCAAGGCTATCACGGCACCGGAAAATCGACTCATATCGAACAGATTGCCGCACGCCTCAACTGGCCCTGTATCCGGATCAACCTCGACGCGCATATCAGCCGTATCGATCTGGTCGGTCGCGATGCGATTGTCCTGAAGGATGGCCAGCAAGTCACCGAATTCCGCGAAGGTCTGCTCCCCTGGGCGCTGCAGACGCCAACCGCACTGGTGTTCGACGAATATGACGCCGGTCGCCCGGACGTTATGTTCGTGATCCAGCGCATATTGGAAGCCGAAGGCAAGCTGACTCTGCTCGACCAGAACCGGGTGATCCGTCCCAACCCTTATTTCCGCCTGTTCGCAACCGCCAACACGGTCGGCCTCGGCGACACCAGCGGCCTCTATCACGGCACCCAGCAGATAAACCAGGGCCAGATGGATCGCTGGAATATCGTGGTGACGCTGAACTATCTGCCCGCTGAAACCGAAGCGAAGGTGATCCTGTCGAAAGTGCCGGACGCCGGTGACAAGACGATCGAAAATATGATCAAGGTCGCCGACCTGACCCGTCAGGGATTCATCAACGGCGATATTTCCACGGTGATGAGTCCGCGGACCGTGATCAGCTGGGCGCAAAATGCCGCGATCTTCAAAAATATCGGCTTCGCCTTCCGGCTCTCTTTCCTCAACAAATGCGACGAAGCGGAGCGGATGCTGGTAGCGGAATATTATCAGCGGGTGTTCGGCGAAGATCTGCCGGAAAGCGTGATGGGCAAATAGTCACGCGCCAAATCTAGTCGGCTTTGGGGTCCTCTGCACGATCCGAAAATTCGGTCGTCACGGCCAGCACCGCCCATACCGTGAGTGTCGGCAAAACGCGTTCAGGGAAATCGATGAGTCCACCGGTGTCGCTTTCAGCATACCAGGCTGCCAGCAAGACCCCCGTCAGCATGACGCTGTTCCAGATTCGGCGATGGGTATAGGTCACGAGCAGGATGCTGCTCACCATCGCCGAGATGATGACCAGCAAAATCACATAGTCATCCATCGGGATTTCGGTGATATTGCCTAGACTGACACCGATAATCGCGCCGAAGAAAATATTCAGCGCATTGATCGTCGCTTCATATTCGCGTTGGGTCAGTCTAAATGGATTTCCGATTTTCAAAAATTTTCCTAGCATCATCCATTCCCGAGATATGCCAATTGACTAGCAAATCCTTCATCCTTTCCAAACTTCTTTCTCGCCAACGGCGTATTATTATGGCAACACAGCATTTACATGCTTGAGCCTAGCCCTGATTCCTATGTTAAACGACGCTGGTTTTGGCCATTTCGCGGCAAGCCGGCGGCCGAGAACACATATTATGAACCCTATGGCGATGCCATCCCGCCACGCATTGACGAACCTGTTGCGCCGCTCAAAAAACCGCGTGGCAAATGGTGGTGGTTTAGCCGCGCTCTTGCCGCCGGGCTGTTGCTGTTCGTCCTGCTGGTCGCCTATCTTGCGATCACCGCGCCTTTATCCAAATCCCTGCAGCCGATCGTTCCGCCGCAAATCACCCTGCTGACCTCCGACGGACAGCCGTTCGCACGCAATGGCGCGGTCGTCGATGACCCTGTTCAAGTCGCAAAATTGCCCGATCATGTAATGCAGGCCTTCATGTCGATCGAGGACCGGCGCTTCTATACGCACTGGGGCGTTGACCCGCGCGGCTTCGCTCGCGCGCTGTTGAGCAATATCTCCGGCAGCGGAATGACCCAGGGCGGCAGCACGATCACGCAACAACTGGCCAAGACGACATTTCTGACCCCGGAACGCAGCCTGACGCGCAAGGCGCGCGAGATGCTGATCGCCTTCTGGCTGGAGGCCTGGCTGACCAAGGATGAGATACTCGAACGCTATCTGTCCAACGTCTATTTCGGCGACAATGTCTACGGATTACGCGCCGCGTCGCTGCATTATTACTATCGCCAGCCGGAAAATCTCAAGCTGGAACAGGCGATCATGCTGGCCGGTCTGGTTCAGGCGCCGTCCCGCCTCGCCCCGACGCGCAACCCGGAGCTGGCGGCAAAAAGAGCCAATCTGGTCAAGGCGGCAATGGTCAGCGCTGGCTATCTTACCCAGAACGAGGCCGATGGCCTCGGCATCGCCAGATTGGACGTCCGCGCCAAAAACGCCCTGCCCACCGGCACCTATTTTGCCGATTGGGCGATGCCGCAAGCGCGGGAACTGGCTGATCTCAGCTACGAGAAGCTCAACCTGACCACGACGCTCGATTCCCGGATGCAGGAAATTGCCCGCCGCGCGGTGGCGCGCGCGCCGCTCGGTCAGGCGCAGGTTGCTCTGGTTGCAATGCGCCCGGATGGCGAAGTCGTGGCGATGATCGGCGGCAAGGATTATGCAAAATCCGCCTTCAACCGGGTCACCCAGGCCCAGCGCCAGCCCGGATCGACCTTCAAACTGTTTGTCTATCTGGCCGCGCTGCGCTCGGGCATGAGCCCGGATGACATGATCGACGACACGCCGATCACCAAGGGCGGCTATCTTCCCAAAAATGCCGGCGAAAAATATCGCGGCTCGCTCAGTTTAAAAGACGCTTTCGCCAAATCGAGCAATGTCGCGGCGGTGCGCCTGTTTGGCCAGGTCGGCGACAAGGCCGTGATCCGCGAAGCCCGCAATCTCGGGGTCAAATCCAGACTCGCCGAAGATGATCCCAGCCTGGCGCTTGGAACATCGACGATGAACCTGATGGAGCTGACCGCTGCTTATGCAGGGGTTGCCGGCAACAGCTGGCCGGTGGAGCCTTATGCCTTCAAGAGGGAGAAACAGGGTTGGACCGAGTGGCTGTTCGACTGGCCGGGACGTTATGAGGCCAAAACCCATGCCAACATGGAATCGCTGCTGCGGACGGCGGTCAACGACGGCACCGGACGACGGGCCATGCTGACGATCCCCAATTACGGCAAAACCGGCACCAGCCAGAACAATCGCGACGCGCTGTTCGTCGGCTATGCTGGCGACGGCGATGACCGGCTGGTGGTCGGCGTCTGGATCGGCAATGATGACAATACACCGCTGAAGGGCGTTAGTGGCGGTAGCCTGCCCGCAAGTATCTGGAAGGACTTCATGCAGCAGGCTGTCCAGTCCAAAAAGCCCGCTGGCACCGCCAAACCGGTCAAAAAGCCAGACCCCGAAGGCCCGGTCACTCCACTCGATCTGCCAGAAATTCCTGATATCCCGGCTGAACCCGGCAATATCGATATCAGGATAAATGGCGATTCCGGTGTCCGGGTTGGTACGGAAATAGGTGGTGTGCCGGTGGATTTGAGGATCGATGGCGATGGCATGGCGATCGAACGGCGGCAGGTGGAAACCCCACCGGGACAGTAAACCTGGTCGCAAGATCCCGCCTAACAAAAAAGCAGGAAATTAGGCCTTTGATTCCCCTCGCCTTTCCGCTTAAAGCTGTTCGCTTCTATGGCTGACCGTTCCAAACTTGATGACTTGAAAGACGTGCTGGGTGGCGCGGCGCGCGCTATTGCCGGAGATCCGGACCTTGAACTCGCCTATACCGCCGAAGCCCCGTCGCAAGCCGGTCAGCATCTCAAGGTGCCAATGCCGGCGCGCGACCTGCCACCGGCGCAAGTCGCCGAAGCGCGCGGCTTTGCCGACAGTTTTTCGCTGAGATTGCGCCATCACAACGAAGCGACGCACCGGAAAAACGCCCCGCAGGAAGCCGTAGCACGCGCTTGCTTCGATGCGCTCGAACAGGTTCGCACCGACGCGCTGGGATCCCGCGTCATGTCCGGCGCCAAGGATAATCTGAACGCAGCGCTGGAAATGCGGATGCGTTCCGACCCTATTGCACGGGCACAGAATCGTGATGAGGTTCCGATTTCCACTGCGCTAGCCCTGCTGGCGCGGGAAAAACTGACCGGACAAGCGCCGCCAGCAGGCACAGTCAAGGGCCTCGACATGCTCCGCGAGTGGATCGAGGAAAGTGCAGGCACGGATCTCGACGGCCTCAACCTGACGCTCGACGACCAGAACAGCTTTGCCAAATTGTCGACCCAGTTGCTCCAGCATCTTGATCTGATCCAGAGCGATGATCAATCCGAAGCTGACGACAGCGACGACGATGACAGCGATGAAGACAGCGACGACAGTCAGGATGACGGCGCTGACGAGGAAGCGACCGGTGACCAGGGCGAGTCCGAAATGCGCTCCGAACCATCGGACGACGATAGCCAGGACGGCGAAAGCGACCAGAATGCCGAGGAGCTGGAAGAAGGCGCCGAAGAGGAAATGGGAGACGCCGGCGACGACGGCATGATGCCGGTCCGCCCCAATCGGGCGATGTCCGACCTGCCCCCCGGCTTCAACTATGCGCCGTGGACCGAAAAATATGACGAGGTCGTCAGCGCCTCAGAGCTTTGCGACGAAGAAGAACTGACGCGACTGCGCGCTTTCCTCGACCAGCAGCTGACCAATTTACAGGGTGCGGTGACCAAGCTTGCCAACCGCTTGCAACGCCGCCTGATGGCGCAGCAGAATCGCAGCTGGGATTTCGATCAGGAAGAGGGCATGCTCGATGCCGCCCGCCTCGCCCGCGTGGTCAGCAATCCCTCGCACAGCCTGTCCTACAAGATCGAACGCGAAACCGATTTCCGCGACACCGTCGTGACTCTGCTGATCGACAACAGCGGCTCGATGCGCGGTCGTCCGATATCCATTGCTGCGATTTCCGCCGACATCATGGCACGCACGCTGGAACGCTGCGGCGTCAAAACCGAAATTCTCGGCTTCACCACTCGCGCCTGGAAAGGCGGCCAGACCCGCGAAGACTGGCTCGCGGCGGATCGTCCGGCCAATCCCGGACGGCTCAACGACCTGCGCCACATTGTCTACAAGAAGGCTGACGAACCCTGGCGCCATGCCAAGAAAAATCTCGGCCTGATGATGCGCGAAGGCCTGCTCAAGGAAAATATCGACGGCGAGGCCCTGCTCTGGGCGCATAGCCGGCTGATCGCCCGCCCCGAAGAACGCCGTATATTGATGGTCATCTCCGACGGCGCGCCGGTCGACGACAGCACGCTGTCGGTCAACCATGGCGCCTATCTGGAAAACCATCTGCGCAAGGTGATCGAATGGATCGAAAGCCGCTCGCCGGTGCAACTGGTCGCCATCGGCATCGGTCATGATGTGACGCGCTATTACAAGAGAGCGGTCACGATCATGGATGCCGAGCAACTGGGCGGAACTATGGTCGAGCAATTGGCCGGGCTGTTCGACGAAGAAGGATCAAAATGAACGTAACCGAAGCCGTCACCTCCCGCCGGTCCGTGCGCCAGTTTCTTGACAAGCCGGTCGACAAGGCAATTCTGGAACGCGTTCTCGAAACGGCACAGCGCTCCCCTTCTGGCGGCAACACCCAGCCATGGAGCGCGGTTGTCGTTGGCGGAGATGCGCTCAAGAACATCACCGCTTCCGTCAAGGCCAAGGCCGCGACTGCGCCGATGGGCGAAGATATGGAATATGCGATCTATCCCAAGGATCTCGATGGTCGCTATGAAGAACAGCGCCGCGCAGTTGGCAAAGATATGTTCGACGCCGTCGGTCTGGAACGGGGCGACGCCGCGGGACGGGTCGCACAGATGGCAAAAAACTGGGACAGTTTCGGCGCACCAGTGCAATTGTTCACCTACACCAGAAAATATATGGGACCGCCGCAATGGTCGGACATGGGCATGTGGCTGCAGACAGTGATGCTGCTGCTGCGCGAAGAAGGCCTCGACAGTTGCCCTCAGGAAATCTGGGCGATGTACGGCACCCATATGCGCGAATTGCTTGATATTGATGATGAGCATATATTCTTTTGCGGCATGGCGATCGGCTATCGCGACCCGGATGCCCCGATCAACAATTTCGATGTTCCTCGCGTGCCGATCAGCGATGCAATAGAGTTTCGCGGTTTTTAACCACTGCAGGCTACGGTTTTCGGGCAATATTCGGGGCAAAAACGTCCCGCAATGTGACGATGGTCACTCAATCCACCACCGGTGTCGATATTCTACTATCCGAGACTCGGTTTTCTCGGCTAACTAGTGTAGTTATAAGAATATTCTGGGTCGCAATCGACATTGCCTAAGTCTGAGGGGGCTGGGCAATGCACAAAAATTGTGGGGAGAATATCGTGCACCGGATGAGGATCGGTACAATAATATTGACGATGGGCTTGGTAACAAGCCCGATGGCGGCCCTTGCCCAGGGCACGCCGGTGTCACTGCGCGACAGCTTCCCGATCGGAAGCAGCGAAGGCACTTTGTGCCAGGTGCAGGATCGCAGCATCGAAAACAAAGCCAAAACCAACATGTTCGACCGGAGCTGGGCTGTGGTTTGCCGCGATTCGGCAAGACCGGTCGGCTTTGTCTATTCCTCCCGATCCACAGAGCAGGAGATGCTGGCCCGTATCGCACCCAATCGGGACGAACCGGTGACCTGCACCGATGACCAGTCACAAGCGACACTCGGCGGCTTTCGTCACACCGCATGCCAACTTGCAGCAGAACCGGTTGCCTATTCGCTGATCACCGGCAGGCAAGGTGGCACCAGCTATGTCGCCGAAGGTCTGTCCGCCTATGACAGCGCGACCATGCTGGCGCTCAGGTCGATTTTGAATGATTCGATCGCCACGGGCAAAATCGATGTCGCATCCACGTCGATCGAAGACCCGTTCGCCTTTGCCCGGGTACAGGCCGCAACGCTCAAGCCCTATCAGGCTCTGGCGGAAGGCTATCGCAGAAATCTGAGCGGCGACTATGCGGAGGCCGCTGCCTTTTTCGAAACCTTGCAGCAACGCACATCCGGCCTCGAGGGGGAGGATATCAATCCTCGCGAATATCTGATCAACCGGGCGTTGCAGAAATCCAATCTCGGTGAATTTGCCGAAGCCGATGACCTTTTCGAGCAAGCCAGCGAAACCAATGGCCGCGACCCGATAACAGAACGGCTGCAGCGCAATTTCGAAACCATGCATTTGCTCAACCAGGGCCAGGTAATTGCGGCGATCGCA
Organism: Parasphingorhabdus sp. NYA22; assembly: GCF_976973735.1. NCBI lineage: Bacteria > Pseudomonadati > Pseudomonadota > Alphaproteobacteria > Sphingomonadales > Sphingorhabdaceae > Parasphingorhabdus > Parasphingorhabdus sp. NYA22. Next base: position 2,953,459 of record NZ_OZ333477.1, read on the forward strand.
CGGATCAAAACTCCCCTCAAAACCGCCATTGAAGAGCAGGCTGCCCTGGCCGAGCGACTCGAAATCACCACCAGGATTTCAACCAGAATCAACGGCAGCGTGCAGACCCGCAACCTGCTCGGCTTTATCGACGAAACAAAATTGAGTTCGCAGGAGCGCAGCGAGATTATCGATGCACAGGCCTTGCAGCTTCTCGGCACGGCACAACGGTTGAATGGCGATCGCGAAGTCGCCAGGAATTCGTTCATCTCGGCTTATAACCGCGCGATCGCCGTGCGCGATGGCCGGGTCACCTCGATTACCCGCCTGAGAGCGCAAACACTCGCCGAACTGTCGCTGCTTGCGGAAGCGGATGGCAATATCGGCGAGGCCCGGCAATATCTGCGCGACGGCCTCGATTTGCTGAGCATCCAATATCCGGAAACAAGAGCGGTCAACGGCGCCAAGGCGCGCCTCGCTGCGTTTCTTTTGCGCAACGGACAGGAAGCCGAAGCACGCACATTATATGCGGAAGTCGTGGACAGTTCGCTCGGCAAGCAAAGCGCGATTACCGGCATGGCCAACCAGCTGGCCCCCTATTTTGCTCTGCTGGCCGCTGACCCAATGGCAACCGACCAGTTTTTCAAGGCCTCGCAGATTTTGGTCCGCCCCGGTGTGGCCGAAACCCAGGCCGTTCTCTCGCGCGAGCTGAGTGGAGGCACCGACGAGGCTGCCCGCCTGTTTAGGCAATCGATCAATCTGACACGCAATATCGAAAGATTGCGAATCCGTTTCTCGGCGCTCGGCAGAGTTGAGCAGACGGCGCTGGTCCTCACACAAAGAGACGGTCTCGCTGCCGAAATAGAGGCGCTGGAACGAAGCCAGCAGCTCACCCAGGTCAGGCTCTCCGAATTTCCGCAATATCGCGCAGTTACCGACCGTTTCCTCAGCCTCGACGAGCTCCGCGCCACCATGCAGCCTTCCGAAGCCTATATGCGCATGTCGATTATCGGCGGCGATATATTCATGTTCTACACCGATCAGTCAGCGGCGAAAATTTACCGGGTGCCGCTGGACGAGGCAGCGCTCGACGGAAAGGTCGATACGATCCGCGCCTCGATCTCGGTGTTCGAAAATGGCCAGTATGTAACCTATCCTTTCGATATCGAAGCGGCTCGCGCACTGTATTCCGATCTTTTCGGACCGGTTTCCGACCAGCTTGCCGGAAGGACACATCTGATATTCGAACCCGACGGCGCCATGCTCCGTCTGCCGATCAATTTGCTGGTCGCCGATGATGCGTCGGTTGCGCAATATCTTGGCAGGACCGAAGCGATCGACGGCGATCCCTTTGACTTTGCCGGTGTCCAATGGCTCGGCAAAGATCTGGATATCAGCACCGCCGTATCCGCACGCTCCTTCGCCGATGCCCGCAAGGCGCCACAATCCAAAGCCACTCGTCAATATCTCGGCATGGGCAGAAACGAGCCGGTAGTGGCCAATACCAAAATGGCTGCCATCCGGGGCGGCGAGCAAAAGAACAGTGCCCAGTGCCAATGGCCGCTGAGCCAGTGGAACAGCCCGATATCCGATCGCGAGCTGATGGAGGCCCGAAGCTTGATCGGCGCAGCAAACTCCGAACTGCTGACCGGCGCGGCATTTACCGACAGCGCCGTCCTGTCGAATGACGATATCAATGATTACCGTATCCTGCATTTTGCCACCCATGGTCTGGTCACCGCGCCCAGCCCGTCCTGCCCGGCAAAACCGGCGCTACTGACATCCTTTGGCGGCAAGGGATCAGACGGTCTTCTGGCGTTTGACGAAATTTTCGATCTGAAGCTGGATGCGGATATCATTATCCTTTCGGCCTGCGATACCGCGGGCAAAGCCAGCATAGCGGTGACCCGCGAGGCTGGCGTGAGCAGCGGCGGCGGAACGGCTCTGGATGGCCTGGTCCGGTCGTTCATCGGTGCCGGTGGCCGTTCGGTACTCGCCAGTCACTGGCCTGCCCCGGATGATTTCCGCGCGACGGAGAGGCTGATCAACGGTCTGTTCACTGACGGTCAGGGACGCTCGATCACCGAAGCGCTCAGATTGTCCCAGCTGGAGCTGATGAACGATCCGGTTACGTCCCACCCCTTTTACTGGGCCGGATTTGCCCTGATCGGTGACGGTGCCCGGCCATTTTTGCCGGACGCCGTGAATGGCTCCGTCAGTCTTGCAACACCTGCAACCACAGCGAAAGCGCCTCTGAAATAATGACGGCAACCGCTGCGCCAACGGACCCGGTTACCAATAACCGCGACGTCAAAGAGGGAGCGAAGGGCATATTGCAATCCCTTCGCCGCCTGTTTGACCAGCTGGGCCCGATCCGCCTGGGATCGACCATATTGTTCATGATCCTCGCGTTGCTGGTCGCCCGCTACAGCTGGACGACGCCGCTGATCCAGGAAGCGGAGCGCGCGCTATATGATCTGCGGGCATCGGTGTTCGCGCCGGAGATCGAAAAAGACGAGAATATCGTCATGGTCGTCTATAATGAGGATACGCTGAAGCTGACCGGCCAGCGTTCTCCGGTCGACCGGACGATCCTGGCCCAGGCGCTCGAAACCATCGATGCTGCCAATCCCAAGTCGATCGGCATCGATATATTGTTCACGATGCCGCAGGATGATGACGCGCTGCTGATCTCGGCCTTCAAGAATATGAAAACGCCAACCTTTCTCGCTTATGCCGACCCGAAGGAAAATCCGGAAATCGCCTTCGCCGAGCATGAATTTCTGCAGCAGTTTTTTGCAGAAGCCCGCACTGAAAATGTTCGGCCCACCGATATCAAGCTGGAAACCGACAGCGACGGCGTCCAGCGCCGGTGGACCCCGCACCGGCCCGGCGCTCCTCCGTTTATGGCCATTGCCCTGACCGGACCAAACCCGAAATTTGCCCAGAATGACGGCGCCATCCGCTATCACGTTCCGACCACAACCGATGTTCCGGTGTTTGACAAATTCCCGATCGAAAGCTTTGCCGATCCGGCCATTGCCGAGATGCTCGGATCGTTCATCGCCGGCAAACACGTGCTGATCGGCGGTGACTTTGTCGATCGCGACCGGTTCGAAACTCCGGTCGGCGGACTGGCCGACATCAAGGGCGATGACGGCAAGATGATCGGACTGGAAGTCCATGCCCATATGCTCGCCCAGTTGCTAAACGATGATCTGCCCACCCCGATCCCGACATGGACCTTGTGGCTGGGCGCGCTGATCGTAGCGATTTGCGGGGGTCTCTCCGCCCTGATCGTCGGCAATGCGCTCAAGGTCGGTTTCATACTGCTCGGACAATTCGCCTTTTTCCTGATCTTCCCTTTCATATTGCAAAATGTCGGAATTGACACGCTTTCCCTGCCGGCCTTTGGCTGGGGTGTCGGCTGGCTTCTCGGCTATGCCTCGGTCGGCTCGGCCGCGCGGACCATAAATTCCAAGCAGCGGGCCTTTGCGCAAAGCGCCTTGGGCAAATATCTGCCAAAATCAATCGCGAACGAGATATTGAAGGATCCCGAGAAGCTCGCATTACATGGCGAGAAGCGGAAAATATTCGCGGTCTTCACCGATCTCGAGGGGTTTACCAAATTGACCCACGCCATCGAGCCGGAGATGGTGGCCTATTTGCTCAACGATTACCTCGACCGGCTGAGCGAGGTAGCGCTGGAATATGGTGGCACGATCGACAAGTTCGTCGGCGATGCGCTGGTCACTTTCTGGGGCGCGCCCATCGCCTATCCCGATGACGGCGAACGGGCTGCCAAGGCGGCCTATGCTCTCTATCTGGCGGGCGAGGAATTTCGCAAAAATGTCCCCGAAGGCGTGCCGCCGATTGGCAGAACCCGGGTTGGCATGCATTATGGCGATGCGATCGTCGGCAATTTCGGTGGCGAAGGCCGGATTCAATATACCGCACTGGGCGACGCGATGAACACCGCTGCCCGGCTGGAAGCGGCCAACAAGACGCTGGAGACCAAGGTCCTGCTGAGCCGGGAAGCGATGGAACGGACCGGTCTCGACTGGTACCGGCCAATGGGCCGGATCACGCTCCGCGGCCGATCCACGCCCGTCGATGTGTTCGAACCGGTTCCCGAGTGGGAAGAAAAAGATCGTGCGGCAGTGACCGCAATCATAGCGGCCCATGAAATCGGTGATAGTGGTTCTATTCAGGCACTGGGTGCCGTGATCAAGCAATATGGCGAGGATTTGGGCCTCGTCAATCTGCTCAAACGATTGAAAAAGACTAAAAATGGAGAAAGCTATGCACTTGGATAAAAACACTCTGGCACCGTCCGGACGAATTCTTCCCGGCTTTGCGAAGGCGGCTCTCGGTACGTTTCTGCTCTTCGGCGTCGGTAGCGTCGCACTGGCACAAAATATGGTCGTGCGTTCGACCGGACCTTCGGCCAGCAGCTACCCTGCGGGCAAGAAAATGGGCAATGATGCGAAAATCACGCTGAAGGCCCAGGACAAGGTCACCATCCTGACCAAGTCGGGCACGCGCGTTCTGTCAGGTCCGGGAACCTATTCGCTCGCACAGGGCAGCGGTTCGGCCTCAAGCGCATCCGGCCGGCTGTCGAGCTTCATCAACAATCGTGGCAGCAGTCGGGCCAGAACCGGAGCGGTTCGCGGCGATACCAGCGCGGCGGCCGTTACACCGAACAATCCGAATCTCTGGTTCCTTGACGTGACCAAGGGCGGCAAATTCTGTGTCAGCAATCCGAAGGGACTGGTTGTCTGGCGGCCGGATTACACCGGATCGGCGACGGCCTCCATTGTTGAACCGACAACTGGCAATGTCACCGAAATCGCATGGCGCAAAGGCAATCCGTTAAAGGCATGGCCGAAGACTGTTCTGCCGGTAACCGATGGTGCGAACTATCGACTGCTCGGCTCGAGTGTAGAGCAATCGGTAGAGGTGAATTTTGTGGTCCTGGACAGCGAACCGGCCGACCTTGATGCGACGGCGGCTGTGCTGATCGAGAACGGCTGTCAGGGCCAGCTGGATTTGCTGGTCGAGACACTTAACGCGAATAATGAAGAACCGGGTGACCAGGGCTAGTCTCTGAATGAATTCTGCCGTTCCGGCCAGGCGCCGGACGGCAGAGCCGGTATGGTGGTTCCCTGTGTTGCGCCGGAATCACCGCAAAACGGGGATGTATATGACGCGCTCGCGAACTACGCTTAAAACGACTGCCCTGGCGGCAGGTTTCGCCATTTTCTTGTCTGGCGTGCCTGCATGGGGACAATCATCCGCCGCGGCGCCGACCAGGGAGGAAATCCAGCGCGGAGTCATCGATGAAGCGCTGAAGGGCCAGGCCCAGCCGCTTTCCTTTGACGGAGACGTAGAGCGATCCGCCTGCCCGCTCGCCGGACCGGAATTTTCCGACGTGCGGTTCACGCTGAAGTCGGTTGATTTTACCGGACTGATTTCGGTTGATGCCGCATCACTAAGTTCATCCTACACAGATTATATTGGTCAGGACGTCCCGGTTTCGGTAGTTTGCGATATCCGTGACCGCGCGGCAACCATCCTCCGCAGCGATGGCTATCTCGCGGCCGTACAAGTACCGCCGCAGACAATCGATTCCGGCAATGTCCGGTTCGATGTGCTGATGGCACGGATGACCGCGGTGCAGGTCCGGGGCGATGCCGGGCCATCCGAAGCCCTGCTGCAAAAATATATCGAGAAGCTCGCCGCGCAACCGGTGTTCAATATCAACACGGCGGACCGCTATCTGCTGCTCGCTCGTGACATACCGGGGCTGGACGTACGGCTTTCGCTCCGCCCGGTTTCGGCAGAATCCGGTGGCCAGCCCGGCGAAGTTGTCGGCGAGTTCAACGTCGTCCGCACGCCGGTATATGCCGACATCAATGTCCAGAATTTCGGCTCCAAAGCGGTCGGCCGTTTCGGCGGACTGGCGCGGGTCCGGTTTAACGGACTGACCGGATTGGGCGATGAAACCGTGATCAGCGGCTATTCGTCAGCTGATTTCAAGGAGCAGCAGGTTCTGCAAGTTGGCCATGAATTCACGGTCGGCGGCGAAGGCCTCAAATTCGGCGGAAATTTCACCTATGCCTGGACCAGACCCGAGCTGTCCGGCGGACTTGACGTCGATTCACAGACATTGGTGGCAAGTGCCTATGCAAGCTATCCTTTCATTCGCAAGCAGTCGCACAATATTTTCGGCACGGTCGGTCTCGACTATATTGACCAGCGCACCGACCTGCTGGGTGTCCGCACCAATGAGGACCGGCTGAGCGTGGCCTTTGCCCGGCTGGACTTCAACCAGATCGAAGCGGGCAGCATTTCCGGACGCGGCGGCTATTCCGCCTTCGAACCAAAATGGGGCATCGGCGGTTCGCTCGAAATCCGGCAGGGCTTGGACATATTGGGCGCCAGCGAGGGCTGTGGTCCGGCCTTTGTCAATTGCGTCGGCAAGACCGTCTTCCCAACCCGCGCCGATGGCGACCCGACAGCCTTTGTTGTCAGGGGCCAGGCCAAGATCGACTTTCGTCCGACGCCGCTGCTGGCAGTGACGCTGAAACCGCGACTGCAATATTCTCCTGATGCGCTGTTCTCCTATGAAGAAGTGTCCGGCGGCAATTATACCACGGGTCGCGGCTATGATCCGGGAACGATCATCGGCGACAGCGGCTATGGCCTGCAGACGGAAATCAGCTACGGCTCGCTGGTCCCCGAGACACCCGAGAGCATCGCGCTTCAACCCTATGCGTTTTTTGACATCATGGGCGTCTGGAACAAGAATGTTCCGGGTGATCCCCAGAAACTCTATTCCGCCGGTGGCGGGCTACGCATGACGATCGGCCAGCAGGCCAGTCTGGATCTGACCGCGGTTGTACCGCTGAAACGGGCGCCGTTCGAAACCCGCCGCCAGGACGCGCGGGCACTACTGACGCTGACCGTCCAACTGGCGCCCTGGAAGCGCAGATGAAACCGATTTTCGACGATAGACCAGCCGCAGTTCAACCGAGGACAGGATCATGAGCAAACGATCAAAGAGCAAAAGCCACACAGGCACGCCCCGACTAGAACGGAGAATGCGCTGGCTGTCGGGAAGCTCGATGGCAGCAGCCGCATTCCTGCTGGCGTCTGCTCCGCAAGCAGCGCAGGCGCAAGCCCAGTCGATGCTGCGCGCGCCCGATTTCTCTCCGCGGGATATCAGGATTTCTACGCCGCTGTCGCCGCTTCCGGTCAATGATATCAGGATCAGCGCGCCAATCGCACGGCTGCCTGACGCCGATATCCGGATTTCGGCGCCGATTGCGCGACCACCTGTTACGGACGTACGGATTTCCGCGCCCGCACCGGCCAATTTCGATCCGATCAGAATATCCGCACCAGTGCCGGGACTGGTTCAGGCACAGGCTGGTCCAACGGCCAGCGGCCATGCTGTAAACGGCAACCCGGTTTTCACCTCCGGCGCCGGCGCCTTTACGCCGGGAGCGGAGACGAATAGCATTACCGGGCTAACCGGCCAGACCATCATAGACTGGACTCTTGTCGATCAAAGCGGAACGGGCGCGATCTCTTTCCTTCCCGATGGCAACACTTTGGCATTTTCTGGTAACACTGATTACACAGTGCTCAACCGCATCGTGCCGACTGATCTGACTCGCGGGATCCGTTTTGACGGCAATGTTACCAGCCGCATATTGGATATCTCCACTCCACGGCAAGGTGGCAATGTCTGGTTCTACAGTCCCGGCGGCATTGTTGTGGGCGGGAACGCGCGTTTTGATGTCGGCAGCCTTGTGCTCACAACCAATGCCATTGATACGACCAACGGACTATATGGTCCTTCCGGCGAGATACGGTTCAGGGGCGACGCCTCAAGCGGCGCCATCACCATAGAACCGTTTTTGACCGGAAGCCCGGGCACCGATCAGATAACCGTCAATAAATTCTTTGGCGGAGATACCTATGTTGCCATGGTGGCACCGCGTGTCGTGCAAGGCGGCAATGTCCGCGCCGACGGTTCCGTCGCTTATGTCGCTGCGGAACAAGCCGATCTGACCATCAACAACGGGCTATTTGACATTTCGATCGGCGTTGGAACATCCGATGCCAATGGTGTTGTTCATACAGGATCGACCATCGGCCTCGCTTCGACCCCGACTTCAAACGGCTCCGGCCAGATTACGGATGCCGATGCCCGCGCCATTTACATGGTCGCAGTACCCAAGAATGATGCCGTGACTATGCTTGTCGGTGGTACAGTAGGTTATCTTGCCGCTTCCTCCGCCATGATTGACAATGGCAAAATCATCCTCAGCGCTGGCGGGAATGTTACGGCATCCGGGTCGCTTGCCGCGCCGGTTAATTCAATCGAAGAAAATACAACGTCAACCGCAGCAACCAATATCCAGATTGGCGGCACCGGCGCGACTGCATTCGGTTCGACGCTCGAGGTGTTTGCATCAAACGACATCACAATTTCTTCGCAGTCAGCAACCGATCGAATTCTTATCAATAACACCGTCGGAGCGCAGGACTTAAATTTGACAGCGGGCAATCAGATCAATCTGAACACATCGGGCGGTGGCCAGATATTGGTCAACGGCGATGTGAATTTGAGAGCCGGAACCGGCGCCACCGGCGGCAACATCAATCTGAATATTGATCGCACCGGCTTTGGGACTGCGGCCAATACCGGACTCAGCGTGGTCGGCGATCTGACGGCTGATAGCAGCGCAACCGGCGCCGATGATTTCTTTATCGTAAGAAACAATGGCAACACCGGGATCGGGCAGGATGCTGTCGGGGGCGATATTGCAATCAATATCAGTGACGGGGGTGCGTTGGACATCGGCGGTAATGCGAATTTCCTGACCAGCGCCCAGGGCGGAAAAGGCGAGACTCAAAATGGTTTCGGCCAGGCAGGCAGCATAGCCTTCAATATGGACAGCGGCACTGCGCAATTTGGCGGCAATGTCAATTTCAACGCGGCGGTGCTAAATGCCGGAGAGGGTAAAATTGGCGGAAATGGGCCCGGCCTAGTCGGTAGCGACAGCACCGCAGGCAATATCGACGTGAATCTGACCGGTGGCCAGATGTCGGTCACTGGCAATCTCGGGTTAACGGCCTATGCGATTGGATCCAGCGGTTCGGACAGCGCGACCGCCCAGAATAATGCTGCCACTGCCGGAGATATCGATCTCACCATTTCGGGGGGCAATCACGATTTCGGAAGTCTGGATTTCTCCGCCTTTGCAAGTGGCGGAAGTTCATTCGATGCAGCCGGCAACAGCATGGTCGGCGACGTCACTCGTGCGTCGGTCAATCTTGCCATCAGCAACAGCGGTACAAATGTGGCCGTTTCAGACAGAATTGTCATCGACGCCTCGACAAGCGGCAATGTTCTCAACGATCCAGCCGCAGACGCTGTGACCATCAGTGTTTTCAACACCGGAGGGGAAACAGGGCTGTTCGTGTCAAATGGCATCGATGTCTACACCTTTGCTTCCAGCGGCGGTCTCGGCGGCGCACTCACCGCCGGATCGGTTTCGATCGGTGCTGACAATGGCGAAGTCAATTTTGACAATTTATACATTGATACCAGCATAGACCTCTTTTCCTTTGGCGAAATGAGCGCACTTGCGACCGCAGGCAACATCAATTTGATTGCACAAAACGGTGGGGTGATTTCCGGCAACGCAGCGGACTTTTATGCTTATACCAACACCGAGAACACTTTTGGCATCAACGCGGTTGGCGGCGATGTCCTGCTTCACGCCAACGATGGTGCCATTGTTCTGGCAGGAAACCTTTATGTAAATGCAAGCGCTCGAGGGGGCGTGAAAGACCCTGCGATTTCGGCGACAACCAATGCCCAGGGGGGATCGGTCAGAATCCTGTTGGAGGGCACGTCTCCGATTAGCAGCCGCATGAGTTTTGCAGACGTTGATTTCAATGCCGATGGTTCGATCGCTGCCGGTGCGGAAACAACGCCGCGTTTTGAAGGAAGCGGTGGCAGCGGCTTTGGTGGCGACATAACATTTGATCTTCTCGGCGGTACGTTCATCGCAGGCAATGTCGTCGCCAGCGCAAGCGGCGCTGGCGGAGAAGGCGGATCGGAAGTAGCGTTGCCGAACGGCAACGGCAATGGACCGGCACCTGACCTGTCTGCTTTGGTCGAGCCTATGGATCTTAGCGTGGTTGATGCACCTATGGCAGGTGGCACTTCTGCCGGCGACGGCGGCGACGGTCAGGGCGGCGATGTAACTTTCAACCTCGATGGTGCCGACGCCACCGTCACCAATTTGACAATCAGCGCGGACGGCTTTGGCGGCAACGGCGCTTATGGTGATATCCTCGACGGGACCGCCGGTGGCGATGGTGGTCGTGGCATCGGCGGTAATGCTACGTTCAACGCTATATCTGGCAACCTGACCGTAACCAACACCCTGTCCGTCTCGGCAGAAGCGAACAACCCGGCATCTGCTCCCTACGCAGCATATGCGGCGGGTGGTTTTGGCTATGGCAGCGACGGCGGCAACGGCGGTGCCGGAATCGGTGGCACAGCGACATTCAACATGACCGGCTCGGCTACCATTGACGCGGGAGACGTTCGGGTTAGCACCTCCGCAACCGGCGGCTATGGTGGAACTACCAGCGATAGATTCGACAACATCGATGCGTACATCGACGGTGGCCCGGCTGGATCAGGCGGAGATGCTACCGGCGGTGATGCTGTTCTTAACGACACCTCCGGCACTCTGACCTTCACGTCTGCGACGATAGAGTCGGTGGCTGTAGGCGGCGACGGCGGGAGCAATTTCGACAACCGCGGCTCGTTCTACGGGAACGGTTCGGGCGGGAATGGCGGAACCGCTCGAGGCGGGAATGCAACACTCAATCTAAATCAGAATAATGCCACAAGCAGGACGGTCACCGTCGACGCAAGCGCTATCGGCGGGCAAGGCGACTATGGCTCGACCGGCGGCAACGGAGGCAGCGCCTATGGCGGTGTTGCGGCGATCAACGTCAACGACGCGGCCGTCGATCTGGACGATCCGACGATATTGGCGAATGCGACCGGCGGTGATGGCAGTCAGGGCAGAATTGACCCGGGAAACAATGCCGGCAACAGCGGCAATGGTGGCGATGCTACCGCAGGCACGGCAAGACTGCAGATCACAGGTGCAGGCGGCAATCTCGATCTCGGCTTCGCCATATTGGAAGCTGACGCTACCGGCGGAAACGGAGGCGACGGTTTCTATAGCTTTGGCGGCGGCATAAACGGCGGCGATGGTGGGTCGGGCGGTGACGCGTCAGGCGGCACGGTCGAACTGATCGCGCGGACGGGCGGAACGATAAATTTGACCTCTTCCGATTTTACCATGACCAGCACCGGCACCGGCGGAGTTGGCGGATATGGTGGCAACTCTTATGACAGTGTGGCCGGCGACGGCGGCGACGGCGGTGACGGAACGGGCGGCACCGGTCGACTGCTCGCACAAGGCGGTACGATTTCCGGCAACGATCTGAATATAACCACAGCCGGCCTGGCGGGCGACGCCGGCGGCGGCGGCTTTTATGGCGCCTTCGGGACCGACGGAACCCCGGGCTACGGCGGCATCGGAACTGGCGGAACGGCGATTGTCGAGATTCAGGAAGGCAGTCCCGGAATACTGACCTTCGCCAACGTCACCATAGATTCCAGCGGCACGGGTGGAGACGGCTTGTTCGGCCGTGTCGGCGCGGGTGGACTTATCCAGATTTCCGACAGCTCGACCGATCCCGCGGGATTGATAAGTTTCGGCAGCCTGACAGCCACCGCTTTCGATACCGCAGTCGGAACCGGGATCGGTTCCGGTTCGGCCCTGCCCGGCGGCTTCTTCATGACTGGTAACAGCGGAGCTGTATCGATTCTCGGCGATCTGGTCGTCGACGTTGCTGGTAACATCCAATATAATCTCGACGGCGATGCGCAGATGACGGTTGGCGGCAATGCCACTCTGACCAGTGGTCAGAATATCCTGATCAATCACAGCAACAATCTGGTTCCGGTGAATAGCATAGACGTGTCCGGAGACTTTTCTGCGACAGCGCAAGCCAATTTCACCAGCACAGCCGGCTCGCGGGTCAATGCCGCCGGCACAGCTACGGTTCGCACAGGACAAAATGCCACGGTCGCCGATATTGCCGGCGTTGGTCTGGTTGATATTTCCGCCATGTGGGATGCCAATGTTACCAATGCGGCGGTGACCGGAACCGTGACGACGGTGACCTTGGGAGCAGGAACCCTGGTGCTCGGCCCGCAAATGCTGATCCAGGCCGGGCATGATCCAAGTCCGACACCGAGCCCCTTCGATCCTAGCTATAACGCCACAATCGATGGCGACGTCACCTCCACCGGTTTTATCACGGTAAACGCCGGCGGAAACGCGCTTTTCGCCACCGGTAGCAGCACGGTTTCGGATAATGGCCTAACCGTCTCGACTGGAGATGACATCATCATCCAGACCGGCGCGAGCCTCGTTGCCGGTAATAACCCGGCAACGACGCCGAACCCGGCCAGTCCTTTTTCCAATACCAACAATTTGATCCTGCAAGCCGGCAGTCTGACGTCTTTGAGCACCACGCCGCTTAGCCCGATCGCCTCGATTGTCGCTGCCGGCAATATCGATGCCAATGATTTCGCTGTGGTGATGTCGGCCAACGCGATTGACGGCCTCGGTGGCACGATCACCGCCAGTTCGGTCTCGGCAGATATCAATGATGCCCCTTCCAACGCCGTAATCGCCGCGATCGGACAATCCGATGACGATGGCCTGCTCAGCGGACAATGTGTCGAAGGCAATATCTGCCTGGGCACGCTCAACGCCGACAATTTCGTTTATATCGGCCAGGCGAGCAACAATGATGTGGTTCAGGGCATCATCGAGTCCGGCACGGTGTCCGCCAATGACATATTGGTCACGACCCGCCGCGATATCATCATGGGCACCGATGGCATCGCCACGCTGCTCGATGCGTCAAACCAGTTCCTCGTCGAGAGTACCGAAGGCGACGTCAACCTGCGCGATGCGTCGGTCGGCAGCGCGAGCATATTCATCAGCGCGGTCAATGGCAGCCTGCTGGGCTCTGCCTCGCTGACCAGCAGCAATGATATCGGCATCACTGTGGGGTCGGACATTAGCGCCGCATCGATCACGACTGGCGGGCAGTTGACTACCATCGCGCTGGTTGGCGGCGGAACCGAGAATGTCTACACGGTTCCCGGCAGTATCGATGTTGGCGCCTACACGCAGGGCGCAAATCAGCAATTCCGGGTCGAAGCGGGTAACGATATCAGCTTCGGTTCGATCAGTGCGCCAGGAAACTCGATCCAGCTGCTCGCAGCCCAATCAGGACCCGGTGATGTGTTCCTGGGAACCTCGACGGGTTCAAGCAATATATTCCTGAGCGGAGATAATGTCGGTTTCATCGACCTTGATGCCTCGTTCAATATCATCAGCAGAATTGATATTTTGGCGACAGATGGCGACGTTTCTGGCGGTAATGCAACCACCGTCAACATATTGGATATCGAAGCCATTGGCGGCAGCATCGCTGTCGGCGATCTGACCGGCGGCAATAATGGTATCATTCTTGACGCGACAAATGACATTGCCGTGAATGATATCGTCGGCAACGCGTCGCTGACCGTTAACGCCGGCGTCGCCGGTGATTTCGATTTCAATGATGTCGGTGCGTTCAGCGTAACTGTCAACGCAGTCAATGTTCGCGGCAACAATATTGAATCGCTCGGCGTAACCGGCGGTGGACCGAATAATCTGGCTATCAATGCTACCGGTGACATCACCGTTGGCAGCGCGATTGCGACGGATACATTGGATATCGATGCCGGCGGAACCTTGACCGCGGATATACTCAGCGCCGGCCTGACCACTGCAATCATTGCCGGGGCTATCGATGCAAATTCGCTAAATTCGGACAATATCGGGAATGTCACCACCTCGACCGGTGATCTGGATATCGGCACCGTCACCGGCGGATCGTCGATGCGACTGGAAGCATTGAGCGGCAATGTCATTCTCGGCGATGTCACAACCGTCAATAACACTACCGTGGTTGCCAATAACGGGACGATCGATTTTGCCGACATCGCGGCCCAGGGAATCGGCCTGACGGCGGGTGGAGATATCACCGGCACCTCGCTGACAGCAACCAATGCCGGCGCCAACCAGACCATCAATCTGGTGTCCGGCGGGACGGCCACCGTAACCACCATGCTTGCCAATGATATCGTCGATGTCGACGCGATCACCGCCAATTTTGAGAATATCACCGGCAGTGCGCTGGTCCGCATCGAAGCGGATGACATCACGACCGGCGATGCAACATCAAACGGCATTGTCACGATGACCGCCGCTAACGGGAATATCTCGACAGGCGCGCTCTCTGGCACCGGCATCCAGGCGTTGGCGACGGGCGGCAACGTCACGACCGCCGACATCACCGGAATATCGATCCTGGTAAGCGCGCTGGACGGCAATATATCGACCGGCGATTTGAGCGCGACCGGTGGCGGCGCAAGCGACATTCAGCTGCGCGCCGGCGGAACCGCCGATTTCGGGTCGGTCACAGCGGACCGCCTCGTCAGCATTAGCGGCACTGTGATTACCGGCGGCGCTATCGACGCTGTCGCATTTGTCGATATCGACGGCACGGATGTCACTGTCGGCGATGTCACCGCGGGTGATAATCTGACAATCGATGCGACAGCAGGCAGCATAACGACCGGCGCATTGGACGCGGGCCTCGGCATTACACTGGCCGCAAGCGAGAATTTCGACGTCGCCTCGGCGACAAACGGCAATACCACCGCATTGCGTCTGACCGCCACCAACGGATCGGGCACTGTCGGAGATGTCACCTCTCTGGCATCCATCGCCATCACAACCGGCACCGACCTGGTGACCGGTGTGCTCGATGCGACGACAGATATCACTGTTACCGCTGGCGGCACGCCAGGTATCGCCAATGCGATCAGCGGCGGCAACACCAGTATCACGGGTGCGTCGGTGACGCTGAACAACGGCACCATCGGCGGCGACCTGACCCTCAACGCAACCGCAGGCGATATCGGCAGCAACGGCACGGTGACCGTTGGTGGTGGCATTGATCTGGACGCAACCGACAGCATCCGTTTCAGCGACCTCTCGGCCGATGGTGGAGACTTTACGATTGATGCCGGTAATGAAACTATATTCGGTACGGCGACGGCCAGCGGTGCCGTCATTGTTGATGCAGCAGTCGGGATCCAGTTCAACCAGATCACCAGCACCGGATCGAGCATCTCTCTGACATCGGGAGAAGCCATATTCGGCGGCAACCTGAACGCAGCCACCAGCCTGGATATCAATACGCAATTTATCATCGCGAACAATGCCAGCGCAGGCACATCGGTCAATATAGACGCCGAAGACCTCGATTTTTCCAGCATTGATGCGCCGGTGATCAACCTGAATGGGCTTTTCAGTGTAGCGGCTGATAGCCTGACCGGTGACGCGATTGATGTTCAGGGCGGCATAATAACAATTGATAATGCAGATGCGGCCGGCGACCTGACAATGGCCGGAGACTACATTTTCGTCGGCACGGCCACAGCGGATAATATCGATCTGGTCGCGAATTTTCTCGATGTGCAGTTCGGAACACTGGACGCCGCAAATGATGTAACCATCAGCGCGGTCAACGGTGGCGTTTCCGCTCTCTTCGGGCCGGGCGATATCACAGCGGGCAGCAACATCACTCTCGACGCAGCAGGCGCCGTGCAAACCGGAAATCTTGACGCAGGTAGCGATATCCTGGTCAGCGCCGACGACATCAGCCTTGCCTCGGCGAATGCAGCCGGAGCCCTGGATCTGAGTTCCGGCTTCCGGGTCGAACTGCTCGGCAATTCATCGGCGGGTGGCGCAATGACGATCAGTGCCAATGGCGACGAAATCCTAGCTGCGGGCCTAGACTCCGGTGATGCCATGACGCTTGATGCAGTCAGCAGCATTTCCTTCACGGCGGCGACCAGCAGCAGCTCCATCTCGATGACAGCGGGCGGCAGCATCAACGGCGGTGACCTGACGGCGACCGATGCGCTCAATCTGGACGGCGGCAATATTGCCATCGGCGATGCGAACGCCGGTTCGATCAACTTCTCGAGCGCCACGAACATATTGTTCGACTCGATCATGTCGCCCGCTTCGATCACCCTGACCGCAACCGGCGGCACGATTGGCGCAAACAGCGGCCCAGGCGATATCACGGCAACCGATGTGGGGGCGGGCATCAATCTATACGCAAATGATGTGGCTGTCGGCACGCTTACCACCAATAGCGGCGACATACTGGTTTCCGCGGCGCAAGATATCGCGCTCGCCGCCGCTGCAACCGGAACCGGCGTTCCGACCGCTGGTTCGATCGGCTTGCTGGCGGGAGACAATATTGCCGCCACGGGTTCGCTCAGCGCTGGCGAGGATGTGTCGATCCGTGCGCTGGGAAATGTCGCGCTGGCAACTGTCGCTGCAGGTGACGATTTCATCGTCGGGTCTGACGGTATGATCTCGCTGGACAGCGCGACCACCAGCGGCGCAGGTATTGATCTGTTTGCCCTGTCGTTCGACACCGCCAATGCGGGTCAGGCCGGATCCATTGTCTTTTCCTCGGAGACCGCGACCGGCTCCAATATCATGCTCGACGGCGGCGGCGATATCGGCGTTTCCGGGACGCTTGACGCACATGATGATATCATCGTCACAGCGCTGGGCACTCCCTCTATTGCCAATGTCATCAGCGGCAATGACACCAGCATTACCGGGTCATCTGTCACACTAAGCAGCGGTACCATCGGCGGCGATCTGACGCTCAATGCAACTGCCGGCAATATCGACGGGACTGGCGCGGTAACGGTCGGCGGCGGCATCGATCTCGATGCGACCGGTGATGTCGGATTTGGCGACCTCGATGCGCAGGGCGGAACGTTCACCGTCGATGCCGGCGGCAATATCGATTTCACCAGCGCCGCGAGCAGCGGCGACATGGCGTTCAACGCCGGCGGCGATATCACCGGTGGCGACATGACTTCCGGTGGCGATATCGCGATCAACGGCGGCGGTGACGCCAGTCTCGGAACCGTTAACAGCGGCGCAAATGTCAGAGCCCAGTTGCAAGGTGCCTTTACTGCAAGCGAAGTGAATGCGGCGACAACGAGCCAAGGCGAAGACGAAGTCGACATCAGCGCCAACAACGGCATCGAGATCGCCAATGTCGCGGGCAACAGTATATTTCTGACGGCCATAAACGGTCTGGTCAATGTCACCAATAATGTCGATGTGTCCAATGGCATTGTCGCGTCGGGCGAAGCGGTCTCAATTGTGACGCAACAAAATACGAGGGTCCGCGCCGAAGCTACCAATGGCGATATCAATCTGTCCTCGGTAGCAGGTCTGGAAGTCGATGGCGCGCAAGCCACTGGTGACATCGCCATGATCGCTGACGACAATGTTCTGATCAACGACTCGGTCAGCGCGGCGAATGATCTGCAGATCACCGCCGGCGGCGTGATCGACCTCCAGGCAGCAACAATTGGCGGCACCATCCAGACGGTCAGCGCCGATATGAATATCGGATCGACGGGCAGCCTTGGCCAGAGAGATTTAACCAGCGACATCCGTATTTCTACCGACGGCACCAGACAGATGAGACTCGGCGACGAAACGGATCTGGGGGGAGTCTTCTCTCTTACAAATGACGAATTCAGCCGGATCCGTTCGGGCGGTGACCTGACAATCAACGTTGCCGAGACGGGGCTCAGCGGATTTGATCTAACCATCCAGACCCTGACGGCGAGCGCTTTTGATGACGGCAATTTCGGCACAGATGGAAATTTTAATATTACCGCAGATCAATCGATAAGTGTGATCGGTAGTCTCTCAGTTCAGGGCGACTTCAATTCCACCCTCAATCTCGCCGCTGGTGATGATCTGTTCGTCAACGCCACGACCGGCTCTATTGCGATGGGCAATGACAGTAGCCTTTCGGGGAACCTGTCTCTCACCGCACGCAATATATACGCGATGACCGATCAGGCTTTTGACGATATCCAGGGTCTGGGCGCCGCCGAAATTGATGAGCGCCTTGCCCAGAATGACGGCAATGTTCGAGACAACGGGTTTATTCAGGCCGAGGCAATCAGCGTCACTCTGCTTGCCAGCCAATTCTATGTTCAGAATACAGGCAATGGCACTGATTTCGATGCCCGGCGGGGCTTCGTTGCCGGCACTGGCGGACTTTCCATCGATGCGGGTCCCAGTGGCGTCACGCCCATCGTCATCAATGGCACGGTCAATGGCGCAACGGGCATTGACGCTATTCCGGTCACAACGATAACCGGGGCCGGTTTCGATCAACAGTCAACCATCAACGGCTGTGTGATCGCCAACCCGACGAGTTGTGCGCCTACTCCAACTCCAACTCCAACGCCGACCCCTACTCCGACTCCAACTCCAACTCCGACACCCACTCCAACGCCGGACACGCCCACATTGATGGATCCGGTTCAGGATGTGATCGAGGAAGAGGTAACTCCGGAAGAATATGTGGCAGACCCGCTTGCGACCAATCTTATCGAGATCAGGGAAAATGAGGACATGGCTGACGCGCCGTTGATCGACGAGCCGGTGACCGGTGCGGGCAATGACGATCTGTGGGTTGGCGGCTCTGAATGCGAGCGCGATAATAGCGGAGAGTGCGTGATTGACGACGAAGCGGAAGAGCTCGAACCGGCGGAATGACGCCGCCGGTCAATTGATCTGTTGACCTTTTGCGCGGAAAGCCATTAGGCGATGGATGATGATTGACACTGCTTCGCATCCGCTAAAACTGTTCAACAGCCTGACTCGCCAGATGGAGGAATTCGTGCCCGTTCACCCCGGTGAAGCACGCGTCTATACCTGCGGGCCGACAGTCTATAATTATCCCCATATCGGCAATATGCGAGCCTATGTGTTCGCCGATCTTCTTGGACGCACGCTGAGCTGGAAGGGCTATAAGCTCACCCATGTCATCAACATTACCGATGTCGGCCATCTCACCGATGATGCCGATGAAGGCGAAGACAAGCTCGAGAAAATGGCGGCCGAGAAAGCCCAGTCAATCTGGGAAATTGCTAAACATTATACCGAAGCTTATTGGCAGGATATCAAGGCGCTCAATATCCGGCAACCGGCCCACTGGTCAATTGCCACCGACTATGTGCCGGCGATGATCGACTATGCAAAAGGCATAGCCGACAAACATTGCTACGAGCTCGACAGCGGCCTCTATTTCGATGTGTCTACCGTGGCCGATTACGGCAGCCTCGCCCGCGCATCGACCGACGATGGCGAAGGCCGGATCGATACAGTCGAGGGCAAGCGCAACGCCGCCGATTTCGCGATCTGGCGCAAGACGCCAGCAGGCGAGAACCGCCAAATGGAATGGGACAGCCCTTGGGGCAAAGGCGCGCCGGGCTGGCATCTGGAATGTTCGGTGATGTCGGAGGCCCTTCTCGGCCTTCCGTTCGACATCCATACCGGGGGTATAGACCACCGCGAGATTCACCACCCGAACGAGATCGCACAAAATCAGGCACACAGCTGCTCCGATCACTCCGGCGCGAAAATCTGGATGCACAATAATTTCTTGGTCGACCGGACCGGCAAAATGTCCAAGTCGTCTGGCGATTTTCTGCGCCTGCAGTTGCTGATCGACAAGGGCATCCATCCCCTCGCCTATCGCCTGATGTGCCTGCAGGCCCATTATCGCAGCGAGCTGGAATTTACCTGGGAAAATCTGGTCGCAGCACTGACGCGGCTGAAGCGGATTGTCATCCAATGGGAGAACGCTAAAAAGCAGGCAAATAGCTTGAACGATGTGCTCGACCTATACGACAATCAGCTACGACAGCCAAACGGAGCAATAATTGTTACATATGATGACAACCTGCAATTTGACGTAGGATCATTAACTAGCGGAATCGGTGGTACGTTAAGATTGCGAATGGAAACATTCAGACAAGCTCTCGAGGACGATCTTAACACACCACATGCATTGCCTTGGTTTGAAGAAATCGTAGGCATGAAAAAAGTCGATAAAGATGAAAAGCTAAGAACAGTCTTAGCTCTTGATGAAATCCTTGGCTTTAATTTGAGAACGCTCAATCGTGCTGACCTCCGGATTCGTCCAGTTGGCGTGACAATCACCGAACAGGCGATCGAATCCAAACTGGACCAGCGCCAAGCAGCCAAAGCGGAAAAGGATTTCGCTTCCGCCGATAGCATCCGCGATGAACTCACCGCACAGGGCGTAGAATTGATGGACGGCGATTCCCTGCGTTGGGACTGGAAGATAGAGATATAGATTTTCGTCCCCTGTTATCCCGCGAAGACGGGGAGACTGGTTGGACAACGCTTGAACAGAAATGCAGATTCCCGTCAAAATGGGAACGCCGATTTTTAGGAGAATGACTTTATGACCGCCAAACCGAAAGCCGCCATGGCTTCCCTCGTCCGTCCACTGGTCGAACCGCATTGCGGCGATCTGGATGTCACATGGTTCACCAGCACCGAGGAAGCGATGGAAATCGCCCCGCATGCCGAGATCGGCTGGTTCGACATGTATGACAAGGACAAGATGGCAGAAATCATCTCCGCCGCGACCAGTCTCAAATGGCTCAACAGCATCTACGCCGGCGTCGAACATTTTCCGCTGGAGCAGCTCAAGGCACAGGGCACGAAACTGACCAACGGCGCTGGCCTGAACAGCGCGCCGATCGCCGAATTTGCGGTCATGATGATGCTCGCCGCCGCCAAGCGTAGCGATGTCATTCTCGACAACCAGCGCCAGCACAACTGGCTCGAAACGCCACCGGGCACAGCCGAGATTGACGACAGCAAGGCGCTGATCATCGGCTATGGCGGCATTGGCCAGCAGATCGCCAAAAAGCTTTCCGGATTTGACGTCGACGTGACCGCTGTCCGCCGCACCGCGACCGGCGAGCCCAATGTCATCGGGCTCGATGACTGGCGCGAACGGCTCGGCGAATTTGACTGGGTCTTCGTTTCCGCCCCTGCAACCAGCGACACCAAACATATGTTTGGTGCAGACGAGTTTGCCGCGATGAAATCCTCCGCCTGGCTGGTCAATGTTGCGCGCGGATCGCTGGTCGATCAGGATGCCTTGCTTGCAGCGCTCAAAGACAAGACTATTGGCGGGGCTGCGCTCGATGTAGCCGACCCCGAACCGCTGCCCGCCGACCACCCTTTGTGGGACGCGCCCAATTGCCTCATCACCATGCATCTGTCGGGGCAAGCGCAAACCCGGATGTTCCAGCGTGCCGCTGCCCGCTTCGTCGAAAATCTGAAACGCTATAAAAATGGCGACGATATGATTGCCGTGGCCGACTTCGACCGGGGATATTGAGGGGTGACTTCGCGGCTATTTTAACTTATCAACCAAGAACATAGGGGTAGAGTGAGTCTCATTTCTGAGGGGGATTGAGGGTCATTGGGGTCGTTACCAATTACTCGCACCAGTACTGGTCGTCGCGGCCAGGGAAGGACCCACATGACCAAAGCATCCGATCTTTTCGTAGAATGTCTCGAGAATGAAGGCGTTGAATATCTGTTCGGCGTTCCCGGCGAAGAAAATCTCGACATGCTCGACAGCCTATCGCGCTCCAAGAAAATCAAGCTCATTCTCACCCGTCACGAACAGGGCGCTGGCTTCATGGCAGCTACCTACGGGCGGCATACCGGCAAGACCGGCGTCTGCATGGCAACCCTCGGCCCCGGCGCGACCAATCTGGTGACGGCAGCAGCCTATGCGCAACTCGGCGGCATGCCGATCCTGATGGTCACCGGCCAGAAGCCGATCAAGAAATCCAAACAGGGCCGCTTCCAGATTCTCGACGTCGTCGACATGATGGGCCCGATTACCAAATTCACCCATCAGCTGGCCTCCGCCGACAATATCCCGAGCCGCGTACGCGAAGCGATCCGCCTCGCCGAAGAAGAAAAGCCCGGCGCCACCCATATCGAATTTCCGGAAGATATTGCCGACGAGGAAACGGATTCGACGCCAATCGCGCCTAGCCTCGCCCGACGGCCCGTTGCCGAGGCAAAAGCCGTCCGCGCCGCGACCAAGAAAATCGAGAATGCCAAATCTCCGATCATTGTCGTCGGCGGCGGGGCCAACCGGACCACCACCGGCCGCATGCTCACGCAATTTATCGAAAAGACCGGCATCCCCTTTGTCACTACGCAGCTCGGCAAGGGCGTGGTCGATGAAACCCACAAGGAATTCATGGGCTGTGCGGCCCTGTCGGCAAACGATTTTGTCCATCGCGCAATCGAAGCCGCGGACCTGATCATCAACGTCGGTCATGACGTGATCGAAAAACCGCCCTTCTTCATGGCTACCGGCAGCACCGAAGTCATCCACGTGTCGATGAACAGCGCCGAAGTCGATCCTGTCTATTTCCCGCAGATCGAGGTGATCGGGGATATCGGCAATGCCATCTGGCAGATGAAGGAAGATATCGTTCCGTCCGGCAGCTGGAATTTCGACGCAATGTATAAGGCGCGCCGGGCCGAGGAAGAGCATACGGATTCAATGGACGACGATGTCCGTTGCCCGATCTACCCGCCGCATCTGGTCAAGGTCGTCCGCGAAGCGATGCCGGCCGACGGGATCATCTGCCTCGACAATGGCGTCTATAAAATCTGGTTCGCCCGCAACTACAAGGCGCGTCAGGCGAATACGGTATTGCTCGACAATGCTCTGGCGACCATGGGCGCCGGCCTGCCCTCTGCCATGGCCTCGGCGATGGTCTATCCCGACCGCAAGGTCATGGCGATCTGCGGTGATGGCGGCTTCATGATGAACAGCCAGGAAATGGAAACCGCTGTCCGGCTGAAACTCAACATCACCGTGCTGGTGCTGAACGACAACAGCTATGGCATGATCCGCTGGAAACAGGCGAACATGGGCTTCAAGGACTGGGGCCTGACCTATGGCAATCCCGACTTTGTCAAATATGCAGAAGCTTATGGTGCCAATGGCTACCGGATCACCAGCGCCCAGAACCTGCAGGAAACGATCGACAAATGCCTGAACAGCGAAGGCGTGCATCTGATCGAAGTTCCAGTTGATTATTCCGACAATGATCGCATCTTGAATCACGAGATCAAGGAACTCAGCGCAAAGGTTTGAGTAGGAACCCTATGACAAAATTAAAAGACGTCTATCCGCTATATCTCAACAATGAAGCGGTCCAGCCCAACACCGATCTGGAAGTAACCGACAAATATACCAATGAGGTTGCTTTCCGGACGGCGCTGGCGACACCCGATGTCATCGAAGAGGCGATTGCCGGGGCGGTTTCCGCCACCGAACCGATGGCCAGAATGGCCAGCTACGAACGGCAGAATGTGCTGCAGCATTGTGTCGACCGGTTCAAGGAACGCTATGACGAACTGGCCTATTCCCTTTGCGTGGAAGCCGGCAAGCCGATCAAGGATGCAGAGGGTGAAGTCGGCCGTCTGATCGACACCTTCCGTATTGCCGCCGAAGAATCCGTGCGCAACTATGGCGAGGTCCAGCCGCTGGATATATCCGCGCGCGCCAAAGGCTATATGGGCATGTGGAAACGCGTTCCAATCGGTCCGTGCAGCTTCATTTCCCCGTTCAACTTCCCGCTCAATCTGGCGGCGCACAAGATTGCACCGGCGATTGCCGTGGGCTGTCCCTTCGTAATGAAGCCGGCCAGCAAAACACCGCTGGGCGCGATCATCATGGGCGAAATATTGGCGGAGACCGATCTGCCGAAAGGCGCCTTCTCGATTCTGCCCGCTAGTCGGGATGGCGCCGATTTGTTCACCACCGACGAGCGCCTGAAGCTCTTGTCCTTCACCGGTTCTCCCGGTGTGGGCTGGGACCTGAAGGCAAAGGCCGGCAAGAAGCCGGTCATTTTGGAACTCGGCGGCAATGCCGCGGTCGTCGTCGATGCCGACGCCGATCTCGACGATGCGCTCGAACGGATTGTCTTCGGTGCCTTTTATCAATCCGGCCAAAGCTGTATCGGCGTGCAGCGGATTATCATTCACGAAAGCATCTACGACAAGTTCAGGGACATGCTGGTTGCCAAGACAAAGACACTGGTCTCCGGCGACCCGAAAGATCGCGATACGTTCATCGGTCCGATGATTTCCGAAGGCGAAGCCAGCCGCCTGCATGGCTGGATCGAAAGCGCTGTTGCCGGTGGCGCAAAGCTGCTTTGTGGCGGCAACCGCAAGGGCAATATGCTCGAGGCGACGTTGCTGGAAAATGTCGACAGCAGCGCCGACGCCTATCGCGAAGAAGCCTTTGGTCCGCTCGCTCTGCTCTCCAAATTCAGCGACTTCGGTGCCGCGATGGACGAGGTCAACGACAGCAAATTCGGGCTGCAGGCGGGTATCTTCACCCGCGATCTGTTCAAGTCACTCGATGCCTGGGACCATCTTGATGTCGGCGGTGTCGTGATCAATGATGTGCCATCCTATCGGGTCGACAATATGCCTTATGGCGGGGTCAAGGACAGTGGCCTGGGCCGCGAAGGCATCAGATTTGCCATGGAGGACATGACGGAAATCCGCAATCTGGTGATTCGCCGCAAACCCGGCTAGCCAGCCGGATCTGACCGTGGCCCGGGGGCCACACCAAGTTTCCATTGCTGCATGATAGGATCGTCAACGCCCTAAAAAATAAAAGAAATCGGGCGATTTTCGTTTGCATTGAGCATCACTTGGGGGATAGGTAACCTGATCGTTATATTAAACGGCAAGGGTCGCTTCGTGCTGAATAAGGGGACCGGTTTCAAAACCGGATTGGGCAACGATGCAAACGAGGGCAAAATTTTCACGGGTACCAGGCTGGTCAGTACTGGCCGCTAGCCTATTCTGCTCGGCACTGGTCGCAGCGGCTTTATTTGTCTCGACCATGGCAAGCCCGGAACCGGTAGAAGCCGCCACCGACACCGCCAGAGGCACCCATCTTGGCGTGGCAACCTGCGGTGGGTCGACCTGCCACGGGCGTCAGGAAGCCGATGGCGAAATTGTCCGCCAAGACGAAATCATGCGCTGGCAGGAAGAATCCACCCCCGGCGGCGCCCATAGCCGCGCTTTCCGTGTCCTCCGCGAACCCCGCAGCATCGCGATCGCCAAACGCCTCGGCATCAAGGACGCAGCCTCCGCATCCGAATGCCTCGGCTGTCACAGCACAGCGGCCGCGAGCAAGGGCCCGCGGTTCCAGCTGAACGATGGTGTCGGCTGTGAATCCTGCCACGGCGCATCCTCCGGCTGGCTTTCCAGCCATTATGCCGTTGGCGCCAGTCATGCCCGCAATGTCGCGCAGGGCCTCACGCCTCTCGACAATCCCAAGGCCCGCGCCAGCGTCTGTCTCGACTGTCATTTCGGCAGCGCCAAAAAAGGCCAGTTTGTCGATCACAGGATCATGGCCGCCGGTCACCCGCGCATCTCGTTCGAGATGGACCTGTTCTCGACCTTGCAGCAACATCATGACGAGGATGTCGATTATGTCCGCCGCAAGGGCCGGACCAACAGCGTCCGGTTCTGGGCGGTCGGTCAGGCGATGGCGCTCGAACGCTCGCTCAATCTTTTCAGCAAACCGGCTCTCGCCACCGAAGGCATTTTCCCGGAATTCTATTTCTACGACTGCCACAGTTGCCATCGCCGGATTTATGACAATGCTTCCGCTCGACCAACATCGGTCGACAATCCCGGGCGTCCGATCCCCGAAGGCATGCCGCCCTATAATGACGAGAATATGATCATGCTCAGCGCCGCGATCAAAGTGGCGGCGCCGGACATTGCGGGTGAATTCGACAACCGCTCCAGAGCATTTCACGCCGCCATGGCGCAAGGCCGCGGCCCTGCGGTCGAGGAAGCCGCCCGCCTGCGCCAATATGCAACGCAACTCGCCGACCGCTTCTCCCGCGCCAGCTTTGGCCGCGACCAGACTTTCCAGATCATGGAGACCATCGCCGGTCAGGCGATATCGCCGCGCTTCACCGATTATGAAGGCAGCGTGCAAGCGGTCATGGCGATCGACACTTTGCTCAACGGACTGGTCAACAGCGGTCAGGTCAGCGAATCTGCTGCTTCCAGTCTGCGCGGACAAATTAATGTCGCTTATGCGGCCGTTGCCGAGCCCAATGATTATGAACCGCTGAAATACCGCCGGGCACTCGGCAGCGCCGTCCGCACGATCCGGTCGCTCAGATAGGGAGTTGGTGATGCGCAAACCCTTTTTCACCTCTGCCATTTCAGCCGCAGCGCTGCTACTGACCTCTTGTGGCGGCGGTGGCGACAGCAATGATTTTGGCGGCACACCATCGCCATCTCCGGCTCCCACACCAACGCCCACGCCAACCGGCAGCTTGTTCACGGCACCCGCACTGCGGTCGCTGACAGTCACGGATGTGCAAACGATCCTCGCCCAGGCCGTGGGTGAAGCACAGGCTCGCAATCTGCCTTCGGTCATCGCGGTGGTTGACCGGGTCGGCAATGTGCTCGCCGTGTTTGACATGAACGGTTCCAACAGCGGATCGACCGAAGTGACGATCAGCAACAGGCAGATCGGCGGCTTGGCCAGCGCGGCCAATTTTGTCGGGCTGCAAGGTCAACAAGTTCCGGCAGCGGCCGCGGCAATCGCCAAGGCTGTGACCGGCGCCTATCTGTCCAGCGGCGGCAACGCCTTTTCTTCCCGGACAGCCAGCCAGATCGCGCAGGAACATTTCCCGCCCGCACCAACCACCGTCGGCCTGGAAAGCGGTCCGCTTTTCGGCGTGCAGTTCAGCCAGCTACCTTGCTCGGATCTGTCCCAGCGTTTCTACGCGATGGGTGGCACCGGATCGCTGATCGGTCCGAAAAGATCGCCGCTAGGACTGGCCGCCGATCCCGGCGGACTGCCGCTCTATAAAGACGGGGTAGTGGTCGGCGGCATCGGTGTGATGGGCGATGGTGACTATGCGTTTGACCCCAATATTCTGGACATCGACGTCGATGATGAAGAGGCGATCGCCCTCGCCGGTATTCAGGGTTTTGCGCCGCCTGCTTCGATTACCGCCAACCGGATTTCGGTCGATGGCACATCATTGCGGTTCAGCGACATGGTGGTGTCCGACCTGTCACCGCTGCAGAGCAATTTTGCCGCGATAAACAATGTCATTGGCACGCTCTTGACTGTTACCGGTTATACCAATGGCGCGATCGTCGCGGGTACCGCTTATGGGACGGAAGCGTCCGGCATCCGCGCGGCGACAGCAACCGAGTTCAGCAACAGCGATGCTTTCGTGCTGACCGATGGCAGCGGTACCAATCGCTATCCGATCCGCGCCGGCACCGATGCGGCAGCGGTAACCACCCCGCTCACCGCGACGGAAGTGCGCGCGATATTGGAAGAAGCCTTCATCATCTTCGGTCGGGCCAGAGCGCAAATCCGCCAGCCGCTGGATAGCCGGATGCAGGCAACCGTGAGCGTCGTCGATACCCACGGCCAGATTTTGGGTATCGTGCGCACTCCGGACGGCCCGATTTTCGGTACCGATGTATCACTGCAAAAGGCGCGAACGGCGGCCTTTGTCTCCAACACGGTTGCGGCCCAGCAATTGCTGGGCACGCCGGCATTCCCGCCTTTGGCCAATGTCTCTGCCTATGTGCAGCGTGTGCGCACGTTTCTGGGCGATCCCAATGCGCTCACCGGCACGGTCGCCTTTGCCGATCGCTCGGGCGGCAATCTTTCCAGACCCTATTTCCCCGATGGTGAAATCAGCCGTCCGCCGGGCCCATTGTCGGTCGCGCAATCATCGCAATTCAGTCCCTTTGCTGTCGGACTGCAACTCGACCTCGTCGTGCCCAACATTGTGACCCATGTCGCATATGTCAGATCCAGCGGTGCCAGCGCGGATACAACGCAGCAATGCACTCAATTGCCGACAATAGCGGGAACCGGCGGACAGGTCCGCCTCGCCAACGGTATGCAGATTTTCCCGGGCAGCGTGCCAATCTATCGCGGTGACAAGCTCATCGGCGGTGTCGGGGTCTCCGGCGACGGTATCGACCAGGACGACATGGCCAGCTTCCTCGGACTGTATAACGCCGGCCAGCGCGTCGGCACCATTGGCCACGCACCAAAAGCCATCCGGGCCGACAATATCGTTGTCGACCTGGGCAATGCCAATGTCCGGTTGCGCTATGTGAACTGCCCCTTCGCGCCGTTCCTCGACAGCAATGAACAAAATGTCTGCGAGGGACTGTAGGACTGATGCCGGTACTCTCAGCCTCCTTTGTACCGATCCTGGCGGTGATGTCGGGGCAAGCCGAGCAGCTGGAGTCGCAGCGTGCTTCTGTCAACGACATGGAAGCCTCTTTGACAGCTTTGTTGGCTGGGGAAAAATTTGACTGGATACGTACAGAATCTGTCGATTTTGCTACCGAAACGGGCATGGGCGGGCCAGATCCCGACGAAGAAGAGCCGGAAAAGGACGAAAAATCCGCAGCTGCCCCTTCCACTCCGAAAGATGCTTCCAATTCTTCCGATTCGCAGCAGTCCGAAACTCCCGATCCACTGGAAATGGACGTTGACAGCCTGACCGCCGATGACGCGCTGATAGACGGCCGCCGCCGGCCCGGCGTCCAGCAAACCCTGCCCGATCGGGTCACCCAGAACAATCCCGGCGCGATCAATGCTCCGCCCCCGGATGCCTTTCCGACCGATGAGTTTCCGGTCCCCGACCGCTGGCGGATCATGCAAAGCCTCTGTCCCGCCAAGGGCGGCGACCAGGCGATCTATACTTTGTTCGGAGCGCTGCGGAACAACTGTCACAGCACGCTCAATCCCTATAACCAGAATGTTCTGAAGGGCGACAAGCCCATCCCGGCTGACAAGAAACCGGGCTTTCTCAAAGGCGATGACTGGTTCTTCGTCGCCAATGTGATTTCCGATACGGTCGTCGAGCCCCGCAGCTTTCCGATCCCGGTCGGCGTCCAGACCACGGAACGGCCGAACAGCATCGATGTATTCGGACGCTCCGGTTCGGAGGTCTACGCCCAGACCTTCATCACCGGCTTTGCCCTGATCAAGGGCTCCACCGCCTACAAGCCACCTGATGTGGAATATCGCCTGACTTTGGCAACCCAGGTCAATCATGTGAATGTCCCGGAACGGCGGGTCCTGTTCGTCGAGCCGTCCAAATCCTCGCACCGCACCGACTGGTTTGTCGGCGTGCAGGAGGCGTTTTTCGACTATCATATCCGCAACACCTCGGCGCGCTATGACTTCGACAGTTTCCGCTTAGGTATCCAGCCGATGCAGGCGGATTTCCGCGGCTTCCTGTTTCAGGACAACCAACTCGGCTTTCGCCTGTTCGGCACCCGCGACAACAACCGGATCCAGTATAATCTCGGCGCCTTTGTCCAGCTGGAAAAAGACACCAATTCCGGTCTCAACGACATCACCCAGACCCCGCGCGAAAGCTATATTTTCTTTGCCAATCTCTACCGGCAGGATCTGCCGTTTGTCGGCCTGACCAGCCAGTTCAGTCTGACCTATAATATGAATCGCGAAAAGTCCGATGTCCAGATTGACGACAACGGCTTTCCTGTCCGTCCGGCACTGCTCGGCGACCTCAGGGGCCGGGCCTATGATGTTGTCTATCCGGGCTATGCCTTTGATGGGCGGATCGGGCGGATCAATCTGACGGGTCAGGTTTACGGTGCGTTTGGCGAGGACCGGAACAGCTTCTTCACCAGCGAACCGGCGAAAATCGAAGCCTATTTCGGTGCGCTGGAAGCCAGCTATGACGTCGACTTCCTGCGCTTCCGCGCTTCCGGCCTGTTCGCCAGCGGCGACGGCAATCCCTATAATAATACCGAGGCCGGCTTTGACGCGATCTTCGAAAATCCGATCTTTGCCGGAGCCGATACAAGCTACTGGATCCGCCAGACCATCCCCTTCGCCGGTGGCGGCAGGGTGATCTCGATCAACGGTCGCAATGGTATTCTCAATAGCCTTCGTTCGTCCAAGGAACAGGGCCAGAGCAATTTCAACAATCCCGGCACGATATTGGCCGGCGTCGGCGTCGACGCTGATTTGACGCCCGATTTCCGGCTCTCCGGCAATGCCAATCATCTCTGGTTCCACAAGACCGAGAGCCTCGAAGCTCTGCGCGTCGAAGGGTCGATTCCAAGGGATATCGGCTGGGATCTGTCGCTGGCCGCCATTTACCGCCCGAAAGCCACGCAGAATATGGTATTCCGCCTCTCGGGCGCTGCTTTGATACCCGGAAAAGGATTCAAGGATTTGTTCGATCAGACCGACAAACGCGACTTCCACTATTCGATTCTACTTAACGCGATATTGGCATTCTGATGCGCTGGCGGAACCTCTTGACCGGCAATAGCAAATTATTCCTCGCGGGACTGGGTGCCTTGGCGCTGACCGTCACTCCGGCATCATTATTGATGGCTGCAGGCAAGGAAAAGCCGCAAAAGGTCGACTATAGTTTCACGCCCCCTGCCCCGCAGAACCAGACCTGGGATGAAGCGCAGGTCAAGAGCGACGGCTGCCAGACCTGCCACACCGACAGCGACCAGAAAACCATGCACGAAACCCCGGCCGTGGTTCTCGGCTGTGTCGATTGTCACGGCGGCGACGCGTCGGTTGTCGGTGACAATAATTGGGGCAAGAACAGCCTCCCCTATATGGATGCGCTGACCAAGGCGCATGTCCTGCCAAAATATCCTGAAAGCTGGCACTGGCCGTCTTCCGCCAATCCCAAGCGCAGCTATGGTCTGCTGAACAGTGAATCGCCGGAATTTGTGCGCTTTGTCAATCCGTCGGACTATCGGGTTGCGCGCGAATCCTGCGGCGCCTGCCATATGGAAATTATCGAGGCTTCGGAACGGTCGCTCATGGCAACCGGCGCGATGCTCTGGGGTGGAGCCGCTTATAACAACGGTATCGTTCCGTTCAAAAATTACGTGTTCGGCGAAGCCTACACCCGTACGGGCGAAGCGGCGACGATCAAGTCGCCCGGCAATCCGCACGGCACCGTGACCGAAGCCGAAAAGAAACGCGGCGCGCTGCCAATCCTTTACCCGCTACCGACGTGGCACACTGTACCACCGGGCGATATTTTCCGGGTGTTCGAGCGCGGTGGCCGCAATATCAACACCCAGTTCCCCGAGATCGGACTGCCCAATATCGGCGGCATCATCCAGCGGCTGGAAGAGCCCGGCCGTCCCGATCTCAAACAATCCAATCGCGGTCCGGGAACCGGCCTGCGCGTCGCCATTCCCGTGCTCAATATCCACAAAACCCGCCTCAACGATCCTTTCATGTGGTTCATGGGCACCAACGACCAGCCGGGCGACTATCGCCAGTCGGGCTGCGCCGGCTGTCACGTTGTCTATGCCAATGACCGTGAACCACGGCACAGCTCGATCTGGGCCAAATATGGCCGCGACGGCCAGACGCAGACCGTCGACCCGACGATCCGCAATCTGACAGAGGGCGAACATCGTTTCGGCAGCTTTGGTACATATGATGCTGCCCACGGAGCAAAAGGCGCCCATGGCGAAGACAAGAAGCCGGCTGCAGCAGCGCATGGCGACAACACCGGCCATGGCGATGATCATGCCGACGAGATAGATCCGGCAAAGCGCGAAAAAGGCCATCCGATACAACATGCCTTCACCCGGGCGATCCCGACCGCGCAATGCATGAACTGTCATATGCACCAGCCGAATATCTTCCTGAACAGCTATCTTGGCTACACGATGTGGGACTATGAATCAGACGCGCCCTATATGTGGCCCGGTCCGGATAACAAGACGCCCAAACCGGAAGGCATGAGCGACGAAGACTATCAGAAGACCTATAAGCAGCAGAAATATCCGGATGCCGAAGAAGTCCGCAAGGTGCTGGACCGCAATCCGGAAGGCGCTGCGCCGAAGGGGCTGTGGGCCGACATTGATTTCTTGCGCAACGTCTATGATCTCAACAGCGAAGCCAAGGATACTCAATTTGCCGACTATCACGGTCATGGCTGGAATTTCCGTGCGGTCCTGAAACGTGATCGCGATGGCAATCTGCTCGACGCCGAGGGCAATCAAGCCAGCTACAGCACCGATACCGATAATATTGTCGCCAATGATGATCCGGAAAAATTCCGCAAGGAAGACGAAGGGAAATTCGTTGAACCAGGAGTGAATCCGGGCAAATCGGTCCATATGATGAGCATCCATGCCGAAGTCGGCATGCAATGCGCCGATTGCCATTTCTCGCAAGACAGCCATGGCAACGGCCTGATCTATGGCGAGGTTGCCAATGCCGTGGAGATCAGCTGCAAGGATTGCCACGGTACCGCTGATGCCTACCCCACTTTGCTGACCAGCAATCTTGCGGCTCGGCCCAAAGGCAGCAATCTTGGTCTGCTGCGCAATGCCAATGGCGAGCGGCGGTTCGAATGGTTTAAAAACCCCGAGGGCAAGCGCGTACTGATCCAGCGTTCGATCGTCGATCCCGAACTCAGCTGGCAAGTCAGTCTGGTCAAGAATAGCGTCGATCGTTCGCACCCCGACTTCAATCTCAAGGCGGCACGAGCGAAGCTTATGTCCAAAAGCGGAGCAGAAACGGGCAAATATGCCTTCGGTAGCGGCGTTCCGAAAGAAGAACGGGCGCATAAAGACGAAAATATGGTCTGCTTCACCTGCCATCTCAGCTGGACGACAAGCTGCGGTGGCTGCCATCTGCCGATCGAAGCCAACTGGCAGGCCGACAACCATAAATATGAAGGAGGAACTACGCGGAACTACGCAACATACAATCCACAAGTTGCCCGCGACCAAATGTTCCAGCTCGGCCGTCACCAGACCAGCAAGGGCAATGTTATCGCTCCGGTGCGTTCCACTTCCGCGCTGATCCTGTCCTCGACCAATATCAACCGCGAACGCATATACGTCCAGCAGCCGCCTATCTCTGGGATCGGCTTCTCATCACAAGCATTCGCGCCGCATTTCCCGCACACCGTGCGCAAGACCGAGACCAAACAATGCTCGGATTGTCACGTCAGCGAAGCCAATGACAACAACGCGATCATGGCGCAAACATTGCTGCAGGGCACGAATTTTGTAAACTTCATCGGCCTCCACGCCTGGGTCGGTTTGGAAAAAGGCTTTGAAGCTGTTCGGGTGACCGAATGGGATGAACCACAGGCGGTCATCGGCTCCTACCTCCAGAAATATGCCTATCCCGATTATTGGAAGATGCACGTTGAAGATAATGATCGCGAACTGATCGACTGGGTCCGCGGAGAACGGCTCGACAAGGATCTATCCGGCGAAACCAAGGCGCTCGAAGAGTTCAAAAATGTCGTTCAGGGCACCAGCGATGCCGTTCGCTGCCTACAATTGCGCGGCGAATATATGTTTGTTGCCGAGGGCAAAGGCGGATTCCGCGCCTATGATGTCGCTTCCATCGGCAACAAGGGCTTTTCGGAGCGGATCATCAAAGCCCCCTTCTCATCGCTTGGCCAGGATACGCATGTCGATACCAAGAACGCGACCTGTATGGCGCTGGCGACCAACCAGCCGATTGCGCCCACCCGCAACACCAAAGAACTGCGGGAGGTCAACGAAGAACAGGCATTCCACCCGATCTATAATTATGCTGTGATCACCGATAGCGAAGAAGGTCTGATACTGGTCAATATCAACACGTTGGCCGATGGCGAATTCCGTAATAATTTTTTCAAGCGCAGCCTGACCTGGAACGAAGGCGGGGTGCTTGATGGAGCCCAGCATATCACTCTGGCCGGGCACTATGCCTATATTACCACTGCTGAAGGATTGACTTTGATCGATCTCGACGACCCGCTAAAACCCCGGCATGTTATCACCATTCCGATGGCCGACGCGCGGGCTTCGGCGCTGCAATTCCGATATCTGTGGGTAACCGATGCCGACGGCGTAAAACTGTTTGATGTCACCGACATGGAAAACCCCATCGCCGTGGCTTCAGGAACAATTCCGCTGCGTAACGCCCGCCGGATCTACCTCGCCCGCACCTATGCCTATATCGCGGCCAAGGACGAAGGCCTGGTAATCGCCAATATCACGCGACCGGAAGCGCCGACCGTCTATTTGAAAGAGACTTTTGGCGGAACGATGAATGATGCAGAGGATGTCATCGTCGGATCGACCAACGCCACCCTGTTTGCCTATGTCGCCGATGGCCGCAATGGTCTGAAGGTGGTCCAGCTGACCACACCCGATAGCCAGAAAAACTTCTATGGTTTCTCGCCCGCGCCGAAGCCGGAGCTCATCGCCTTTGCCCGCACGCCGAAACCGGCACTGGCCTTGTCAAAGGGTCTGGATCGGGATCGGGCAGTCGATGAGACAGGCGGACAGATGGCAGTGTTCGGACGACTGGGTTCCCGACCCTTTACCCGCAGCGAGATGCAGCGCTTCTACCTGAACAGCAAGGGCGAGCCCTATTTCGTCAAGGACGAGCCCGATCTGGCAGACTGGGTCGGACCGGTTCCGCCATTGCTTGCCAAACCATAGAAATGATCGGGGGCCGGGCTATAAAGCAGCACCGGCCCCCTGTCCCCCAATACGCCACTCGAGGGAATTGATGACCCTGCACACTGTGGCACAGGGTTTAGCTCAATAAGTCGAAACGCTAACGGTTCAGCAGTTGCCGTCGATCGCGCGACCGGCCAATGCACCGACTGCACCGCCGATGATCGTGCCCTCGGTCTTGCTACCGCGACCAGCAACCTCGTTGCCGAGCAGACCACCTGCTATCGCACCGATAATCGTACCGCCGGTGCCGCGGTCACAACCCCGATAGCGGCGGTTGTCTGAATAACGGTTATCGCGGTAACGGCGCTGGTCGCGATAGTCGCGGCGATCCCGGTCCCGGTAACGGCTGCCCCGATATGTGTCGCCACGACGATATTCACGATATCCGTCGCTGCGCGCTTGTTCATACTGTCCGCCACCATAATAGCCGCCGCGTGCTTCTGCAGGCGCGGCAAAGGCCATTGTTGCGATGGCTGCGGTTGAAATGGCTAGACTTCCCAAAATCTTGTTGATCATTTTCTTCACTCCAAAAGGGTTCTTCCGGAACCCGAATCAATTGCTGGCTGACAAATAGAGTTCTAGCGGCGCCGCCTTGACCGATTGCTGAATGCTGACTTTATCTAAGGTTCATAATTGGAGCCGTTTACCTGAATGGATTGAACCGGAGCATCAGGGACTAGCTTTTTAATCCATTGTCGATTGTCACCCCGTCCGATAGCAAATGCCCGATATAGAAAAGAGGAAGAGCGATGAAATTGAACGGCAAGACAGCAGCGATTACGGGCGGCACGGCGGGTATTGGGCGCGGGATTGCCGAGGCGTTTCTGGCGGAGGGGGCGAATGTTGCGCTTTTTGCGCGCAATCCGGACAAAGGTGCTGAAGTTGTCGCGGAACTGGATGTCGGGGACCGGGCGATCTTCATTGCCGGGGATGTGATGGAGCAGGATCAGGTTGAGGGTTTTATTGACCAGACGGTGAAGCATTTCGGCGCTATTGACATTCTTGTTAATAACGCGGGCGGCGCGGGCGATCTCGCGCCTCTCGTCGATCTGACCGACGAAGCCTTTGATATGGCTATGAAATGGAATATTTATTCGACCTTCTGGGCGACCCGCCGGGCGCTGAAACCGATGATCGCGCAGCGATGGGGCCGCATCATCAACATCAGCTCGACCGAGGGCAAGATGGGCAAACCGACCTTCGCGCCCTACACGATCGCCAAGCACGGCATCAACGGCATGACCAAGGCAGTGGCCCAGGAAGTTGGCACTTCGGGTGTCACCATCAACGCCATCTGCCCCGGTCTGATCCTGACCGACCTGATCATGCAGGGCGGCCCGGCGACGGCGGAAGGGCTCGGCATGAGCTTCGACGAGATGATCGACATGTTCTCGCAGGAAAGCGCGCTCAAGCGTCCCGGCAAGGTCGAGGAGGTCGCGGCGATGGCGGTGCTGCTGGCATCGGATGCGGGTGGCGGGATTACCGGCGGGACGCTCAGCGTCGATGGCGGGACCGCGCAATATTGAGGCGTCCTGCCTGAAGCGGCAATAGCATCACCAACTTATAGGCTCCGGCTTTATAGGCTCAGGGCAGCAACTCTTTGCGCTTCCTGGCGGCATCCTTCATGCCGGCCCATGGATCACCTTGCCTGGCTTGTGCCTTGGTCTCGGCCGCATCCGGCGCGGGCGCCACTTCGGCTGGCGGATCGGCGGCGACGCAATAAGCGGTGACCAGCACCATCGCGGACCACCATAAGGCGTGGCCGCGGCTGGCGAAGACTCGTGTGAGGCGGGGTCCGAACATGGATCAGGCGATAGCATCGCCAGATTAACAACTTGTCGATCCCCGTCGCGATCTATCCGCAATCGCCAATGCCAAATATTGGCACATTTCCCCATTATTCAGTTTGGGTTCATATTGGCCCGATGGCTGAATATAGCTATCCAATTGATATATATGGGTTTTCCTAAACTGGCACGGCCTGTGCAATGCTATTGGCATCTTCGCAAAACAGTTTGTGAAGCAACCATTTAAACCAAAAAGGAAATACAACATGACCAACGCAAACATCCAGAACCAGGTCGCCGCCGCTTTTGCTGCTCTTTTCACCGCCGCAATTTTCGTCAGCGCTTCGATCGCCCCCGCCATGAACAACGCCGCCGCTCTGGTCGCTTAACCCACACATAAAGGAACCCCGAATATGTTGTCCTCGAAATTTCAAACCCGCCTTGCCGCAGCCTTTGCCTCGTTCGTTTCGGCTGCCGTCCTGCTCAGCGCCTCGATCGGCCCCGCAGTCAACAACAGCGCATCTTTGGTGATCTGATCACCGAAGATGCCCCGGGCGGGCGCCGCCGATCCCCACTCCCATGTCGCCTCCCTGCCCCGCATTTCCAGACACTGCCATTTAGCCTCCTTTAACATCTTCCCGCTATTTTCCAGCCGGTGAACGACATCCGCTGGCCCACCTTCATCATCATCACCGTCGCCTTGTGCACGGCGCTGTTTCTGGCGATCTTCCTCAGCGGCGGTCCGGCCAGCACGACAGCAGCCGTCGGCATCGATCCGAACCGCGCCAGTTTCGGCATCTGCTTTGGCCCCGACCGCTACAGCTGCGTCGTTGACGGCGACACGATCTGGTTCGAGGGCCGCAAGATCCGCATCGCCGATATCAACACCCCGGAAATCTCCCGCCCCGGCTGCGCCTCCGAAAAGCGGCTCGGCCAGCGCGCCAAGATCAGACTGCAGGCGCTGCTCAATCAGGGCAGCTTCTCGCTGCAATCGATCGACCGCGACCAGGACCAATATGGCCGCGATCTGCGGATCATCACCCGCGACGGCCAGAGCCTGGGCGAGATACTGGTCGCCGAGGGCCTCGCCGAACGCTGGCAGGGCTATCGCCGCAACTGGTGCTAGGCCGCCTGCCCGGCCTTGCGCGAAACCAGCCAGGCCAGCGCGAATAACAACATGAACAATCCGTCGACCATGGCGCCGAAGAACACCGGCCCCATTGCCACCCGTCCCTGCGTATAGAGGATGGTCACCGGCAGGAAGAAGGACAGCTTTTCCAATATCGAGAGCGGGATCAATGCGCGATAGCGGGCGGGATCAATGGCGATCAGGATGAAGATCAGCTGGAACACCAATGCGATGCCGATGAAACCGTAATAATATTCCGGTCGCGGGCCGGCTTCGCCGAATAGTCCGGGGACCAGCGCGAACAAGCCCCAGGCGGCGGCGAGAGCGAAAATGATTCGGACAAATTTCATGGCGACTCCGGGTTGAACTTTACAAAGCTTACAGTGTTAAAAGAAAAAATACCCACCTGCCCCAAAATCAAGATTTTTCGCTTTTTTCAAAAGCCTGGACCAGATTGGCGGCATAGTTTCTCATGATCCCGGCTTTAGCATAACGGCCGGATGTAGGACAGAGGTCGATCCCTGAAATTCCCAACAGGATAGCAAATCCGGCGCGCCGTGATATTGGGCGTTCATGGAAAAATATCGTCACATAATCGGCTGGGGCGCGATCACCGTTGCCGCGCTCAGCTTTCTCCCGGTCCCCCTGCCCGCCCTGCCACCGATGCTGACCGCGTCGATGATGATGCTGGTGCCCGGCCTTGGTCCGATCCTGATGATGCTCTCGCCGATGCTGCTGTTTGCCGCCGGCATCGGTCTGGTGAAGGGCTGGGACGGCGGGCGGAAGCTGTTTGTGGTCTGGGCGGTGATTGGTGGATTGTCGGCGGTCGCGGGTCTGGAATATGCGCCGGTTGAGGCTGTGGTGGATCTGGTGGTGATTGGTGGGTCGCTGGTGGTGGTGCTTTGGGGTGACTGGCGGAGGTTGTTGCCGCGGCGGTGAGGTTGGGGCGTAGTGAGGATCGTCATCCTGAACTTGTTTCAGGACCTCCATCGGCAGCGCGTGAACTATCGGGAGGTCCTGAAACAAGTTCAGGATGACGATTCTGTGTACCGACAGCGAGCTTTGACGGAATAGGCCGCCACTTGACAGTTTCGCCCCCTGCCCCTGTTAACAGCCCCGCCTCGGCGGTAAGCCGACACCATGTCCTTCCAGCCTTGCGTCTACATCATGACCAACAGGCCGCGCGGCCTGCCCTATGTCGGCGTCACATCCGACCTGATGCAGCGCATATACCAGCATCGCGAAGGCAGCGCGGACGGGTTTACCAAGCGCTATAATCTGAACAAGCTGGTGCTGTTCGAACAATATGGCACGATGGAACTGGCGATCACACGCGAGAAGCAATTGAAGCGCTGGCACCTGCAGTGGAAGCTGAACCTGATCGAGGCTAGCAATCCGCAGTGGCTCGATCTGGCGGAGGGTTTGGGGTTTGGGCCTGTGCGGTAGCGTTTGTGGCCCAACCAACTGCGCTGCATCCGGTAGCACAAGTCGTCATCCTGAACTCGTTTCAGGACCTCGATCGGCAGCGAGTGAACCTCGAGGGATCCTGAAACAAGTTCAGGATGACGAACTGGTGTCACCGCCCGCGATAGGGTTCGCAGGCGATGCCGTCATTGTCGCGGTCCAGCGGCGAACGGTAGCCGGGTTGGCCTCGATAGAGCGGCGCAGCGCCGGCGCTGCGGGCGGCAGCGCAATTACGATAATAAGCGCTTTGTTGCGGCCGCTGCGCGAAGGTCTGCACCTTTTCGGCTTGCGCCGGTGTCGAGAGACCGGCGGGCTCGTAAAAATAGACGCCGCAGAAGGTCAGCACAACCATCTGGATCATCGCGATATTCTGTAATTGGCCGTTGAACGGCTGCTTACGCGTCTTGTGGCGGAATAGCGCCCTGCCCGCATAAGCGCCGAGTGATCCGCCGAGCAGCGCCAGTTTCAACAGCGTTGCCTCCGATACCCGCCACTGGAATTTTTCCGCCTGAATCTTGTCCCAGCCGAACATCACGAATGTCCAGGCGTTGATTAGCATGAAAGCCAGCAGGATATTGGTCGCGGACAACATCGCGCGAATATATCGGGATAGGTTTAAAAACTGGTGAAAGGTGCGGCTGGGGGGAGCGGTTATTTTGTCATTGCGAGCGCAGCGAAGCAATCCAGTGCGTCGCTTGCCGCTCTGGATTGCTTCGTCGCTTTGCTCCTCGCAATGACGGGGCTTGCTGCCGCAACGTTACGCGCTTCACGGAACAAATCCCCTGCCCCCGTGTTGATAGAACAACAGAAAGAGGAAAATCATGACCGACAATCAGAACATCAACCAGTCCCAGCGCGACGATGCGCAGGCGCAGAAATTTGCCGAGAAGGCGCAGCAGCACACCAAGGCCAAGCGCGAGGATATCGCGGACAGCACGCACGGCGGCCACACCAATCCGGCGCAGATCATCCCCGACGACACCCAGGACACGGTCGACCATATGAAACAGATGGTGGAAAGCGGCCGCATCGAAGGCGGCGCCTTTGCGGGCGAGCGCAATGATGATGACGAGGAAAGCGACCTCGGGATCTTGGACAAGGCGGAGGATGATGCGCCGCTGAGCGAAAAGGGCGGCGCGGATTTCGGGAATAGTGGCTGAGGGTTGAGCCGGTAATTAAACTCGTCATCCTGAACTCGTTTCAGGATCCCCCGAGAGTTCGCGCTCTGCCGATGGAGGTCCTGAAACAAGTTCAGGATGACGATGCGTTATATTAGGTTTCAGCTCTTTTCTCATCAACGCTCCACATACCGGCACCATGCGCGGCGATGAACAGGAAGATGAAGCAGTAGAGCGCGACAATTTCGCCGCCGTTGGTGAGCGGGAACAGGCCGGCGGAGCCATGCGCCATCCAGTAGGCGGCGGCGCTCATGCCGCTGGCGATGAAGGCGGCGGGACGGGTGAACAGTCCCAGCGCAATCGCCGCGCCGCCGATCAGCTCGATAGCCGCAGCGGCATAGAGCACCGGATTGAGCGGATATTCAAAGGCGACCGGAAAGTTGAAAAGCTTTTGCACGCCATGCGCCATGAACAACAGCCCCGCGACGATCCGCAGCAGCGCGTAGGTGTGTTCTTTATATCCATCCAGAAATTTCATGATTGTTCCTCCCCGTTGATTGGTGGGAGAAACCTAGGGCGGGCTTGCCCTAGCGTCAACGCGGGAGACGGTGGGCGCGGGGCAACAGTGTGTTGCCGATTTTGCTGTTGTGGGTAGTGAGCCGCGGTTGAGAGGAGAATTGGCCTAAGCCAGTCGTCATCCTGAACTTGGTTCAGGACCTCCATCGTCAGAGCGTGAGCCTTGGGAGATCCTGAAACGAGTTCAGGATGACGAGGGAGGGGATTGGCGCGCCGACGCCGTGTTTCGAATCCCCTCTTATTCTGCCGCCACGTCCGTCGTACGGGTAATGTCGCCGCGACCGGCCAGCAGGCCAGCGACGGATATATCCTCGTCAATCTCTTCCCAGTGCAGGCCTGAGCGGCTGAGTTCGACCTGCTCACGCTGCCGGGGCGTGGCATGCAACAGGCGCGGAAACCAGGCCAGCGGGATGCCGAGCGTACGACCGTCTTCCAGATCGACCCAGAAACTATTCTCGTCAAACCGGACCGCAAGCGGTTCAGGTGAAGAAGAAGTCATGCCATCGTCTTTCAATTGGTACACTGTCATCGGAACCCGAGTGAAAGTTCCTATCTACCACGAATCAGCGCAATTCGGGTGAATCACCGTCAAAAAAGCCAAGCTGATCCCTATCATCCTTGCTGTCCCCAATATCGGAGGGGCTAGTCTTTTTGGTTTTCAACCATTCAGCGATAATTGGATAAGCAGAATCCCTTGCCGATAAAAATATCTCCATCTGATTTCTCAACTCATTTTCGGAGAGTAATTCGTAATCGCCTCGATGCCATATCTCTGGTGTTCTTTGCTCCTCTACTTCAGGTAAAAATACGATTTCAGCATCGGAACTCGAAAAGTCCGTCAATGAAAATATAGCGTCTTCCAAGATCGTCATCAAAAGTCTTCGTTGAAAAGTGTTGAGCGGCACGGATTTCCAACCAAAGACAAAAATCGGTTTAAGCTGGCCATGTTCAAGCGCAACTAACGTGGGCTTGACGGGGAGATACAAATTTCGACCGATAGAAAAGGATGTTTCAAAATCACTGTATGCAGGAGTAGCTTTATATTTACGCTGTTCTGCGTACAAACAAAAGGCATCAACAAATTCGATAACCGGCTGCCTTGATGGAGAATCTTTCAATTTAACCGCTGCTTTTCGGGCCTGATTCACATCAATCAAGCCGAGCACCAAATCGGTTATTATTTTGACTCCATTTACGTACGAAACAGTCGGCATACCTTTGGCAAACTGAACGTATGCTTTTGTTGTTTTAACCAGTTCCTGAAAATTATACCGCACAAAATTTGGCGCTCCGGGTATACGATCAAGTTTACGAAAAATAGGATCAGAGTATTCTGTCACTGCAATGCTCCCTGAGAGTAATATTTGGTAATTAGATCATCGCTAATCTTCATTCCTGGATTTGATCGACCAGAATGATCCCATACCTGATGCCAAGGACTACCCTCGATATGAGAGAGAGCTCTCAACTGCGCTGCCGAAAAATGAATATATCTCTCGACTAAGCTGGATATATACTTTCTTTCCTCACTCCCAAAATGGGCCTTGGCAATCATCACTTCGCCTGTGTGTGGGTCCACTTTGTTCGCACGCGATTTTATCGGCTTATCATCCCATACTTTAAATTCGTGGTACAACTCTCGAAAGACCGGACCGTGTTTCCATGCTTCAATTTTTGCCCCAACCAACGGCTGTTTCTGTTCCATTAAATAATCGCAATGCAAAAAATAGACGATCTTATTCAATGCCATGTTAGAAACAGGAACGTCTTTGGCGTTAGCTACATCAAGAACAAAATTTGCTATCGCCCGGACATCTAGCATCGCATTTTCCGTTCGGATTGCGGATAGGGCATCCACACGTTCTTTCGAAATATTAACAAAATTTTCCACACTTTTTCATACACGATGTTCTTGCTTTGTACAACCCCTACTCCGCAGCAACCCCTGCTTCCGCAAACATATCCGGACCATCATCGACAGCCTCGTCCTCGTTCGCGACCTTGCCCTTGCGCTGGTCGAAGCTCGACCAGACGTCATTCCACTCGCCCTTGGTCGCGCCTTTTGAATATTCGGTGGCGCGGGCTTCGAAGAAATTGGCGTGCTCGATGCCGTTGAGCATCGGGGCGAGCCATGGCAGCGGGTGGTCTTCGACCATGTAGATCGGCTGGAAGCCGAGCTGGCCGAGGCGCCAGTCGGCGATATAGCGGATGTAGCGCTTGATTTCCTTGGCGGTCATGCCGGTGACCGGGCCGTCGCTGAACGCGAGGTCGATGAAGGCATCTTCCAGCCGCACGGTTTTCTGGCAGCAGTCGATAATATCTTCCTTGACCGACTTGGTCAGGCAGTCGCGTTCCTGCACGAAGGTGTGAAACATCTTGATGATGCCTTCGCAGTGGAGCGTTTCATCGCGGATCGACCAGGTGACGATCTGGCCCATGCCCTTCATCTTGTTGAAGCGCGG
Organism: Parasphingorhabdus sp. NYA22; assembly: GCF_976973735.1. Classification (NCBI taxonomy): domain Bacteria; kingdom Pseudomonadati; phylum Pseudomonadota; class Alphaproteobacteria; order Sphingomonadales; family Sphingorhabdaceae; genus Parasphingorhabdus; species Parasphingorhabdus sp. NYA22. Next base: position 2,996,725 of record NZ_OZ333477.1, read on the forward strand.
GAAGTTCATCAGCATGGCGAAGCTGGCGAACAGCTGCAGACCTTCGGTGAAGCCGCCGAACATCGCCAGCGTCTTGGCGATATCCTCGTCATTGTCGACGCCGAATGTGCCCATATAGTCGTGCTTGTCCTTCATCGCTTCATATTCGAGGAACATCGAATATTCGCTTTCCGGCATGCCGATCGTGTCGAGCAGATGCGAGTAGGCGGCGATATGGACAGTTTCCATGTTGCTGAACGAGGTCAGCATCATCTTGATTTCGGTCGGCTTGAACACCCGGCCATATTTGTCGTGATAGCAATCCTGCACCTCGACATCGGCCTGGGTAAAGAAACGGAAAATCTGGGTCAGCAGATTGCGTTCGTGATCGGTGAGCTTCTGCGCCCAGTCACGGCAATCCTCTCCGAGCGGCACTTCTTCCGGCATCCAGTGAATCTGCTGCTGCCGTTTCCAGAACTCGTAGGCCCATGGATATTCGAAGGGCTTGTAGGTTTTGCGTGCTTCCAGAAGTGACATGGTTACTCAATCTCCGCTTTATACTCGTCGTCATCCCAGCGTAGGCCGGGACCTGTTCCGATATTATTTTCGCACACCTTGGTCCGGGTTTGGCCCCAGCTTTCGCTGGGGTGACGGCTTTGGTGCGCTGCGCTCTTTTCCTTTTAAAAAACGGCCCCCTCCCGAAAGGAGCAAAGGGAGGGGGCAGTAGGCAAACTGCCTAATTTACTGACAGGCCAGACATTCGTCATAATCCGTCGTGCCGGCGGTGGTCATCAGCTCGACCTTTTTCGGATCGAGCGTATTGTCGGCTTCGACGCCGCCGCCCGTTGCCGGCTCGCTCATCATCGTCTCGCCACCGGCAAAACCGGCGCGCTGGATCGATTTCGAACGCAGATAATAAAGCGACTTGATACCAAGTTCCCACGCGCGGAAGTGCAGCATCAGCAGGTCCCACTTGTCGACATCGGCCGGGATGAACAGGTTCAGCGACTGTGCCTGGTCGATATAGGGCGTGCGGTCGGCGGCGAGTTCGAGCAGCCAGCGCTGGTCGATCTCGAAGCTGGTCTTGTACGTGTCCTTTTCCTCCGGGCTGAGGAAGTCGAGATGCTGGACGCTGCCACCCTTTTCGAGGATCGTGTTCCAGACATTGTTGCTGTCCTTGCTCTTCTCCTGCAGCAATTTCAGCAGATGCGGGTTCTTCACGATGAAGCTGCCCGAGAGCGTCTTGTGGGTGTAGATATTCGCCGGGATCGGCTCGATGCAGGCAGAGGCGCCGCCGCAGATGATGCTGATCGACGCGGTTGGCGCGATCGCCATCTTGCAGGAGAAGCGCTCCATCACGCCCTGATCGGCCGCATCGGGGCAAGGGCCGCGTTCCTTGGCCAGCATCATGCTGGCTTCGGATGCCTTGGCCGAAACATGCTTGAAGATCTTGAAGTTCCACGACTTTGCCAGCGCGCTTTCGAAGCCCAGGCCGCGTGCCTGAAGGAAGCTGTGGAAGCCCATCACGCCGAGACCGACGCTGCGTTCGCGCATCGCGCTATATTTCGCCCGCGCCATTTCTTCCGGCGCGCGGTCGATATAATCCTGCAGGACATTGTCGAGGAAGCGCATGACGTCCTCGATAAAGCCCTTCTCGACCGACCATTCATCCCATTTCTCGAGATTGAGCGAGGACAGGCAGCATACCGCCGTCCGGTCTTCACCGAGATGATCGCGGCCTGTGGGCAGTGTGATCTCGGAGCAGAGATTGGAGGTGGAAACCTTGAGTCCCAGATCGCGGTGATGCTTCGGCATCATCCGGTTCACCGTGTCGCTGAAGATGATATAGGGCTCGCCGGTGGCCAGCCGTGTCTCGACCAGCTTCTGGAACAGGCTGCGCGCGTCAACGGTGCCGCGAACCGAACCGTCTTTCGGCGATTTGAGATCGAATTCCTTGCCGTCGCGAACCGCTTCCATAAACTCGTCGGTCAGCAATACGCCATGATGCAGGTTCAGGGCTTTCCGGTTAAAGTCGCCGGAAGGCTTTCTGATTTCAAGAAATTCTTCGATTTCCGGATGGTTGACGTCAAGATAGCAAGCCGCCGAACCGCGGCGCAAAGAGCCCTGCGAAATTGCCAGGGTCAGGCTGTCCATCACGCGGACGAACGGAATGATGCCGGAGGTCTTGCCGTTCAGGCCGACCGGCTCGCCGATACCGCGAACCGCGCCCCAATAGGTGCCGATGCCGCCGCCGCGCGAAGCGAGCCAGACATTTTCGTTCCAGGTGTTGACGATGCCGCCGAGGCTATCGTCGACACTGTTGAGATAGCAACTGATCGGCAGGCCGCGTCCGGTGCCGCCATTGGACAATACGGGCGTTGCCGGCATGAACCAGAGTTTGGAAATCGCGTCATAAAGCCGCTGGGCATGCGCTTCATCGTCCGCATAAGCGTCGGCAACGCGGGCGAACAGATCCTGATAGGATTCGCCCGGCAACAGATAGCGGTCGTTGAGTGTTTCCTTGCCAAAGTCGGTCAGCAGAGCATCGCGGCTTTCGTCCTGCGTGATCTTGAAGCGGCGCTTTTCAACACTGTGGCTGTCGCGCTCGGCCTTCAATTCCTTCTCGTCATTGGCTTTGGTCGCAGCCGCTTCTGCAGCAGCCTTCTTGCTGACTTCAGGTTCGCTGGTCGGCCCCGTGTTTTCGGTCTTGCTTTCTGGCTTGTCCAATACTTCCGCGCCCATTTCACTCTCACTCACATCTGTTCCCGACACATTCTCGTTGTCGCGGTTGTCTCTAAAATCCATCAAAGCCCCCTCAAATCACTCTACTAAATCAACGATCGAGGCGGCATATTCGGCCGATCGACCACCAGGATCATATCCGGGCGTTTGTTCCTGTCTTGTTCGACTCATGCCGAAGCATTCACTCTAACAGTATTCACGCCCCGGCGGGCATTTTTTTCTTACCCAAATCCGGTATTTCTCACTGTACATTTGGCACAAAGGGAGGGCCCCACCGAGTCGGTGTTAAAGACGGCTAATACTATCAGTTGGTGTGCCCCCTAGGCCGAACCACAACCTATAGTGGCTGAATCGAAATTTTATGCAAGGGGGTAAATGACAAATTAACGACTCCGTTCGTCGTATAAATGAATCGCTTCGTCGAGCGGCGATTCATGCTGCGATGCAGCGACGCGTGGACCTTCTAAGCCTAGCGCGTTGTGCAAGAGCAGATGCCTATATTTACAAAAATATCTGTCCACAGATCATCCACAAGGGGTGATGGCAGAATTGTGACACCATATCTGGTAGATCATATGTCCGGCTCGCATCTTGCCGACCGGTAATTTTCACGTTTCGTCATTAACCATAATGGCGACAATGAAGGAACAATCAGATTTGGAGCATAAACATGATTCATGAGCAGGAAAACGAACCGAAATCCGCCAAGACCAAAATGAAATATGAAAAGCCGGTCTTGATTGAACTTGATTTGGCGAAAGAATCGAATTCAAAATCGCTTCCCTCCCCCTTTGAATCCACGGTTCTCTTTAATCCGAGCTAATCGGACCGACTATTGATAAACTGTAGCCGTGCCGGCAGAATTTCCGCCCCGGGATGCAACGCTCAACCTTAGAGGGGGGGGGCTATTCCGCATTAATTTTGGCAGTGAGTCTGCTTGCAAGCCGATCCACCATGCATTTCGAAATGCTTCTGTCTATGCCGAGCGCTTCGCTTACAGTATCCTTGGGCTGACATTGCTGGCAATGGCGCTACCAGAATTAATCCGCCCTTTTTCAAGCCCACACCGATAACCTACGCCGAGCGCTTATAGTCCGGTCTGAAATAAATTCTGATGAGGAATGGCTCGCGCAGTTCTGCCACAACCTCTATCGCTGCTCGCGATCGACGAGCAGCGCGGTGGCAGGCTTGCGCCGAAGCGCGACAATCAGCACGCCGCCAATCGCCAGCGCTGCGCCCACTCCCATACGCAAATCGAAAGCATCATTCGTGATCAAGACCCCCAAGGCGATCGTCGCCAGCGGCGTTATAAGCGTAAGCGGAGCAAGAAGATTGGCCTCATAGCTTCGAATAAGGTGATAATAAGCAGAATGAGCCCCTACCGAAACAATCAGAGCGGTAAACAGGACAGCAGCGACCAGCGGCCATCCGACAGCTACGGCAGCGGCCCATTGCCCCTGCTCGAAGAGCAGCGAGGAAATCGTCAAGGTAATTACGGACACCAGACCGACCCAGGCCTGAAAGCGGAATGGAGCGACATCATGAACCCGCTTCATCAGCACAGCACCGGCAGAGCCGGCAAATGCGGCAGCGGCAACGAACCAGAGCCCGGTCGAGAGCGTGATGCCTTCAGGGCGCCAGACCACAACCAACACGCCAAGCAAAGTCAGGCCGATACCAATGCCGCGGCGCCAGTGAACGCGCTCCCCGAGCATCAGCATTGACAGCAGAATCGTGAAGGGAACCCCGAGTTGCAATATGATGGCGGCGGACGATGGCGAGGTTGTCTGCAGGCCAATGAACAGCAGCGCGAAATTTCCGCCACCCATCAGCATTCCAATCAATATGATGCGCCAGGCCGGGCGCGGCATCGGCAAAAGCCAGGGCAGCATCACGAGCGCCACGACGGCAAAGCGGAGAGCCGCATAGAAAATGGGGGGAACGGCCCAGTCATCGACGATGATCTTGCTCAGTACATTGTTGGAAGCCCAGATCAGGCAGATCAGGACGAGCAGTAGAAAATCGCGCACGCGCATAGAATCGGTTCCTTGATGGGTAGTTGGCACTGCCCGCTTCGCTGTTCGTATCGCGTCAGCGGATCGTTCGCAATCGCAGCATAGCGCGAGCGACGGTTTATTTTTTACATCCTCCAACACCCGCTTATTATATTGGCCGTGACAAGGGTCACTCTGCTGAATCGGCCAGGTCCATCACCAGGCCGGCCATGTCACGGCAGGCGCGGCACCACAAAAACTTGCCCGGTCCGGTCATATCGGTCAAAAGGCAGTCCAATCGCATTTCGCCGATATTCTGGAGCATTCATGACCACGACCATCAAAACCGCCGACCTGATCGAGAGCGTCGCCGACGCGCTGCAATTTATCTCTTATTATCATCCGATGGATTATATCCGGGCGCTCGGCAAAGCCTATGATGCGGAGAAATCGCCTGCAGCCAAGGATGCGATTGCCCAGATCCTGACCAATTCGAAAATGTGCGCGGAGGGTCACCGCCCGATCTGCCAGGACACCGGCATCGTCAATGTCTTCGTCAAATGGGGAATGGATTGCCGGCTCGATGACACTTCGCAATCGATGCAGGAAATTGTCGATGAAGGCGTACGCCGCGCCTATCTGCATCCCGAGAACAAGCTGCGCGCCTCTATCCTCGCCGACCCCGCCTTTACCCGGCGCAACACCAAGGACAACACCCCGAGTGTCTTGCATGTCGAGATGGTTCCCGGCGACAAAGTCTCCGTCGATGTCGCGGCCAAGGGTGGCGGGTCGGAGAATAAATCCAAGTTCAAGATGATGAACCCGAGTGACAATATTGTCGACTGGGTGCTGGAAATGATCCCGCAAATGGGCGCGGGCTGGTGCCCTCCCGGGATGCTCGGCATTGGCATTGGCGGCACCGCCGAACGCGCCGTACTTCTGGCCAAGCAAAGTCTGATGGACCCGATCGATATGGGACAGCTCAAAGAACGTGGCCCGCGCAACGATATCGAGGAAATGCGGATCGAGATTTTCGACAAGGTCAATGCGCTCGGCATCGGCGCACAGGGACTCGGCGGACTATCCACCATCCTCGACGTCAAGATCAACGACTGGCCGTGCCATGCCGCCGGCAAGCCGGTGGCGATGATCCCCAATTGCGCTGCCACCCGCCACGCGCATTTCACGCTCGACGGCAGCGGCCCCGCCTATCTCGAGCCGCCCAAGCTGGACGAATGGCCGGATGTGAACTGGACGCCATCTTCGGAAGCCAAGCGCGTGCATCTCGACCAGCTGGATGCAGCAGAAGTGGCGACATGGAAACATGGTGACCGGCTGCTGCTCAACGGCAAGATGCTGACCGGCCGCGATGCTGCGCACAAGAAGATCAAGGATATGCTGGAGGCCGGCGAGGAACTGCCGGTCTCGTTCAAGGGGCGCGTTATCTATTATGTCGGCCCCGTCGATCCGGTTGGTGAAGAAGTGGTTGGTCCCGCCGGTCCAACCACCGCCACGCGGATGGACAAGTTTACCGACATGATGCTCGAACAGGGCCTGCTGGCAATGGTCGGCAAGGCTGAACGCGGGCTAGATACGGTCGGTTCGATCAAGAAGCACAAGAGCGCCTATCTGATGGCGGTCGGCGGCAGCGCCTATCTGGTGTCGCGTGCGATCAAGGGATCGAAGGTTGTCGGTTTTGAGGAGCTAGGCATGGAAGCGATTTACGAGTTCGAAGTGCAGGATATGCCGGTAACGGTCGCGGTCGATTCCGAAGGGCAAAGCGTCCACCATCTGGCGCCATTGGTGTGGCAAGAGAAGATTAGGAAAGAAGGGCTGCTCGAAGGGGTTTGAATTTTGTGATGTCATTGTCATAGACAGCCGTCACCCCTGCGCAGGCAGGGGCCTGTCTCGTCTGCAGCGCAATGCCGGTAGAGGCCCCTGCCTTCGCAGGGGCGACGGAAATGGGGAAGAGTTATGACCAAGGGCGGTTACGTCTATATCATGACCAACAAGCCATTCGGCGTCCTCTATACCGGCGTCACTGCACGATTGGCCGAAAGAGTATCCGCCCATCGACAAGGCACCGGTTCGAATTTTTGCAAAAAATGGGATTGCAAAAGGCTGGTCTATATCGAACGTCATGACGAGATCGAAAATGCCATCTTGCGCGAAAAACGGATCAAGAAATGGAAGCGCGTCTGGAAGTTGCGGTTGGTCAGCGAAGCCAATCCGAACTGGGATGATTTGTACGGAACGATCAACGGATAATTGCGCTGCCGACGGCTGAGGCCCATGCCCACGCAAGGTTGACGGGCATGCACTAGCTTTTCCGCGCCGCCCGCATTTGGTCCACCCATAGCTGGACATCTCCAGCTTCATAGCCCTCATGACGCGGCGCATATTTTTCGAAGGCACCGTAAACCTCGGCCCAGCGTTCTTCCATCCGCACGACATTATAGGGATGGCTGACCAGATTATTCCTGTCCGCAGCTGACTGAATCTTTTGTCCGCCAATGACAATGGCATCCAATTGGCCTATATTGAAGCCATGTATATTTTTGTCATCTTCCTGTGCGGTGTCGCCAATTTCGCGATGCACAAGGCCATGCTCGAGAGCAATCATCCGGTCATGGCCGAAGCACGTGGCAGTTTCCGGAAAATTCTCGGCCCCCATGGCAGTTATTTTCTCGAGTTCTTCATGCTCGTTGCAGCGATGATTTTTGCCAATATGGGTATGCTGACCGCGGTGATTTTCTATTTCGTCTACACGCTCGCCAATTGCGCGGCGGCCTGGGTGCTTTTTTTCCATAAACCTTAAGATTAGAGTGGCTTGTTACCCGGAACAGAAGAAGCTGTTTATCCGACTACGAATGTAGTTTATCGAAAGCCGGTATCGGCTGCAACCAATCGGCCATAGCAGCGCCCCATTCGAAGCAGACGGTCCGGGGGATATGGTGCACGACAGAAAACGGTTCTTGACTGGCATTGCCATGGCTGCGGTAATCGCATCGTCGCCCTTCCCTGTTGCGGCACAGTCGCAGACGGCAAGCCTCTCCTCCATGCAGCCGCGCACCGAAAGCGGCCGGCAGATATATGATGCGGGGCAATTTTCCCGGTTCAATCCCCGCACTGCGCTCGACATGGTCCGTCAGGTGCCCGGCTTCACCATCGACACTGGTGACAGCGACGAACGCGGCCTCGGCCAGGCCGACGAAAATGTCCTGATCAATGGCGCGCGTATATCGGGCAAGAATATCGACGCCTTCACATTCCTCGGCCGGATTTCCGCAGCCAATGTCTTGAGGCTCGAAATTGTCGACGGGGCGACGCTGAGCATCTCCGGCCTCTCCGGCCAGGTGCTCAATCTCGTCACCAATGTCAGCGAGAGCAGCGGTCTCAGCGGCAATTTCAAATGGGAGCCGCAATGGCGGCGCGCGGGCAACAACTGGCTGGATGGAGAAGCATCGATCAGCGGCAAGCTCGGCAAAGGCGATTTCACCCTGTCGATCGAAAATGACGCTGCGCGTAACGGTGTCGAGGGGCCGGAACAGATCACCGACCGCTTTGGCAATCTGTTGTTCGAACGCGACGAGATCTCCCGCTATCGTCAGGATCAGCCGAAGCTGAGCGGATCCTATAGCCTCGCCGGTGATGGTGGGTCGATATTCAATGCCAACGCCGCCTATCAGCTCTACCGGAAACGGGAAACGGTGGCCACGGATCGCACACAAGTCGGTCAGTCTGACATTTTCGAACTTTATTCCAGCCGCGAGAATGAATGGAATGCGGAATTCAGTGCGGACTATGAATTCGGTCTTGGCGGTGGCCGTCTGAAACTCATTGGCTTGCAGCGCTTCGAACATAGTCCGGTTACCGATTTTTTCGGACAGACTTCTTCCGACGGCGTCACGCCCGCCAGAGGTAGCCGGTTTGACCGGGTGACCGACGAAGGGGAGTCGATCTTGCGCGCCGAATATGGCTGGAAGACCGCTGGCGGAACCGACTGGGGCATCAGCATCGAAGGCGCCTATAATTTTCTCGACAATGAAGGCGCGCTGGAAGTCCTTGATCCGCAGGGCGTGTATCAGCCGGTCGTGCTCACCAATGCGGATAGCAAAGTAACCGAATATCGCGGCGAGGTCGTTGGTTCCTATGGACGGCCCCTGTTGGAGAATCTGAGTCTTCAGGCAACCCTGGGCGGCGAATATAGCAAAATCAGCCAGAGCGGAGCGGCCGGTGAGAGCCGGTCTTTCATCCGGCCGAAAGGGTCTGTCTCGCTGGCGTGGCGGCCGCAGCCCGATCTCGACATCAGCCTGAAAGTCGAGCGATCGGTGGGTCAGCTGAACTTTTTCGATTTTGTGCAATCGGTCGACGTATCGCAAAATAGTGGCAATGCCGGCAATCCCGGGCTGGTGCCGCCGCAAAGCTGGCGAGCGGAACTGGAGGCGACACAGAAGCTGGGACCATGGGGTTCGCTTACGGTCAATATCTATGGCGAGAAGTTTAGCGACATTGTCGATTCCATCCCGATCACGGCGACCACCGAGGCGCGCGGAAATCTGGACAGTGCAACCAGCTATGGTGTGGAAATGGTGACCAGCATATTGTTCGATCCGATCGGCTGGACCGGCGCCAAGCTCGACTTTGAGGGAGAAGTCCGGCGGAGTTCGCTGCGCGATCCGCTCACAGGCATTTATCGGCGGATCAGCGACGACAAGATATACAGCTATGAAGCCACATTGCGGCACGATATCCCGGGCAGCAACTGGGCCTGGGGCGCGGGTGTTGAAGAATCCCGCTACTCGGATTTTCTGCGACTGGACCAGATCACCCGCTTCCGCACGGGCGCGCCCTATAGCTGGATATTTGTCGAGCATAAGAATGTGTTGGGGCTGACGGTACAGGCCAATCTGGGCAATCTGTTCGGTCGCGCCGAAAACTTTACCCGCACGGCCTATGGCGATCTTCTGGGTCAGCCCGGGGATCTGGATCGCGACTTTATCAGAGGTCGTCGCAACGGTCCGATCGCCTTTGTCGAGGATCGCAGCCGCGAGTTCGGACTGATTTACCGTTTGACCGTCAGCGGCAGCTTCTGACGCACCGCGCCGGTGAATTTATAGCCGGATAGACTTTCGGTGCGGGCAGTCCTACATCCGCACCCATGCCACCTGATTATGCCACCCAGGGTCAGATCGACCCGCCGATGATCCCCACGCTCAAGCGTTTCCTGCCCTATCTCTGGCCCAAAGGTGAGCCGGGATTAAGGCTACGGATCATTATCGCCGGATTCCTGGTGCTTTGTGCCAAGGCCGCTATTCTGACGATGCCGTTCATCTACAAGGCGGTTATCGATGGCATGTCCGATGATGCACTGGGCACCGAGCTGACGGTTTTGCTCGCGCTTGTAGCGGCTTATGGTCTGGCGCGGTTCGGACAGGTGATGTTCGACAATTTGCGGAACATTGTTTTTGAAAAGGTCGGCCAGCAGGCAGCAAGGCGCCTCGCCACCAATGTCTTTACCCATCTCCACAGCCTGTCGCTGCGCTTTCATCTCGGTCGGCGCACCGGTGAAGTCACCAAGATCATCGAGCGCGGCACCAAGAGCATCGATATCATGCTCTATTTTCTGCTGTTCAACATTGCTCCCACGGTCGTCGAACTGACCGCTGTGCTGATAATCTTCCAGATCAAATTCGGCTTCGGGCTGGTTGCTGCGACAATGGCAATGGTCGCTATCTATATCACCTTCACCCGCAAGGTGACCGACTGGCGCAATGCGCTGCGGGCGAAGATGAATGACATGGACACCAAAGTGATCGGTCGCTCCGTCGATGCCCTGCTGAACTACGAGACGGTCAAATATTTCACCGCCGAACAGCGCGAGGCCGACCGCTATGACAAGGCGATGCGGGACTGGGCCAATGCCGCGGTCAAATCGGAAAACTCGCTGGGCATGCTCAATATCGGCCAGTCGATCATCACCAACCTGACGATGATCGGCGCGATGGCGTTCAGCGTTTACGGCTGGAAACAGGGTGACCTGACGGTGGGTGACCTGGTGCTGGTGAACGCGCTGCTGATGCAGCTGTTCCGCCCGCTCGACCTGCTCGGCATGGTCTATCGCACCATCCGCCAGGGTCTGGTCGACATGGACGCAATGTTCAAACTGATCGATACCGAACAGGAAGTGGTCGACAAGCCGGGCGCCAAGCCGCTGCAGGTTTCCGATGGCGCTGTGCGGTTCGAGAATGTGGTGTTCAACTATGATGATGATCGCCAGATCCTGCACGGGCTAGATTTCGAAGTACCGCCCGACGGGACGCTTGCCATTGTCGGGCCTTCCGGCGCCGGCAAGTCGACGATCGCGCGGCTGCTGTTCCGTTTCTATGATCCGCAAGCCGGACGGATATTGATCGACGGTCAGGACATATCCGAAGTCACCCAGCACAGTTTGCGTGGCGCAATCGGTATCGTTCCGCAAGACAGCGTGCTGTTCAACGACAGCATCGGCTATAATATCGGCTATGGCCGTGAAGGCGCGACCCAGGCAGAGATCGAGGAGGCCGCGCGCGGAGCAGCGCTGGATAGCTTTATCGCCAAGCTACCCGATGGCTATGATACGCAGGTCGGAGAGCGCGGGCTCAAATTGTCCGGCGGCGAGAAGCAGCGCGTTGCCATTGCCCGCACATTGCTGAAAAATCCGCCGATCCTGATATTGGACGAAGCCACTTCGGCACTCGACAGTCGCACAGAGGATGAAATCCAGGCGACTCTCGCCAAGATATCAGAGCGGCGCACGACGCTTATTATCGCGCACCGGCTTTCGACGATCACCCACGCCGACGAAATCATCGTGCTCAACGAAGGCCGGATCGCCGAACGCGGCAGTCACCGGCAGTTGCTGGTCAAGCGCGGGCTCTATGCGGACATGTGGAAGCGGCAGGCCGAGGACCAGCCGGAGAAGGTGTGACCGTCCTGGCGGATTACATTTTCGGTCAAAATCGCTTTTGCGGTTTCGCAGTACGCCGTCTCTGGCTAGAGAAGAAAGCATGACCGAAGCCCTACTTCCCCTCCTTAAATCAACCTTCGGCTACAGCAGCTTTCGCGGCATGCAGGACCAGGTGCTGGAACGGGTGATGGCGAAGCAAAATACGCTCGCCGTGATGCCGACCGGGTCCGGTAAATCGCTCTGCTACCAGTTGCCCGCCATTGCCAATAAAGGCACGACCATCGTCATATCGCCGCTGATTGCGCTGATGCACGATCAGTTGCGCAGCGCCGAAGCGGTCGGGATCAGGGCGGCCACCCTCACCTCTGCCGATGACAATCGTGCCGAGACGATTGCCCGTCTGAAGGCAGGCGAACTGGACCTGCTCTACGCCGCGCCGGAACGCGCGTCTCAATCGCATTTCCGCGAATTGCTGGAACAGACCGATATTTCGCTGTTCGCCATTGATGAGGCGCATTGTGTGTCCGAATGGGGGCATGACTTCCGGCCCGATTACCGTTTACTCCGCCCCCTGCTCGACCATTTCGGTTCAGTGCCGCGTCTCGCGCTCACCGCCACTGCCGACGCGCATACACGCGACGATATTTTGGTGCAGCTGGGAATCGAGCAGGATGGTCTGATCCTCGCCGGATTTGACCGGCCCAATATCCGCTACAGCATGAGCCCGCGCAGCGGCCTAGCAAGGCAGATCGGCGATCTCGTTGATCGCATTCCGGGACCCGGCATTGTCTATGCGCAGACTAGGGCTGCAACCGAGAAAATGGCCAGCCAGATCGCCGCCACCGGACGCAGCGCGCGCGCCTATCATGCTGGACTACCGCCGGAAGTCCGCCAGCAGAACCAGCATGATTTTGTCGCTTCGGAAGATATGGTGATGGTCGCTACCATTGCCTTCGGCATGGGGATCGACAAGCCGGATGTGCGCTTTGTCGCCCACGCCGGTCTGCCAAAATCGATCGAGGCTTATTATCAGGAAACCGGACGTGCCGGCCGCGATGGCGACCCGGCCGAAGCGCATATGTTCTGGGGCGCCGAAGATTTTGCCCGAGCACGGCAGCGGCTCGGCGAAATTGACGAGACCCGGCTGGAGAGCGAGCGAACGAGGCTGGCGGCTTTGGGCGGCCTGGTCGAAACCGCCGGCTGTCGGCGGGCGATTTTGCTCCGGCATTTTGGTGAACATCCAGCCGACCAATGCGGGAATTGCGACAATTGCCTGAACGCCCCGAAAACGCGTAACGTCACCGAGCTGGCACGCAAATTCCTGTCTGCGGTCTATCGCACAGGGCAGAGTTTCGGCGTCACCCATCTCGAAGCAGTCCTGACCGGACGGCAGGATGAGAAAATCCTCTCGCGCGGTCATGACCAGCTTTCGGTGTTCGACATTGTCGGCGAAGAGGAAGCCGCTCTGATCAAGCCGGTATCGCGGTCGCTTTTGCTGCGCGATGCGCTGCGCAACACCGAACATGGCGGCCTGATGTTCGGGCCAGAGGCGCGCAAGATTCTTAAGGGCGAACAGGAAATCGCGATTGTCGAACCGCCCAAACGGACATCGCGCAAACGACGCGGCAGCAGCGCCTCTCCCAACCCGTTTGGCGATCCCTTGTTCGAGGCGCTGCGAGCAAAGCGTATGGAACTGGCCAAGGAACTGGGCGTCCCGCCTTATGTGATCTTTCACGACAGCGTCTTGCGTGATATGACCGGCCTGAAGCCGGGCAGCCTGTCGGCACTCAGTGAGCTTCCCGGTGTCGGCGCGGCGAAACTGAAGAAACATGGCGAAGCCTTTCTGGCCGTCATCCGCGATGTGACCGAAGCAGCATAGGTCGATATATGAAAATCCTGCCCGCCTTATTGCCCATTGCCTTGATCAGCTGCAGCGCGGCAACCGCAACCGATTCACAATTTTCGACAGAGGAGACCCAGAACATGTTCCGGAAAATCAATGACAATATTAGCGTCTCGCCGCAAATCACCCTGGAAGATGTCGCCGCAGCCAAGGCTGAAGGAGTGAGCCTGATCATCAACAACCGCCCCGATGGCGAAGACCCGTCCGCCCCGCAAAGCGCCGATATCGAAGCGGCGGCTCGCGACGCTGGCATGAAATATATCGCGATCCCGATTACCCATAGCGGCTTTTCCGGGCCGCAGGTTGAAGCGATGATCGCCGCACTTGCTGACGGGGACAAGACCCTCGCCTATTGCCGCTCCGGCACACGATCCACATTGCTGTGGGCGCTGGCGCAGGCGAAACAGGGTGTCGAAGCGGATGAAATCTCCCGGCTTGCGGGCAATGCGGGCTATGACATCACCCCGGTACGCGCGATGATTGATGCGCTGTCTGCGGGAAGTTGATCGCGGGATATGGACAGCCACTAACATTTGTGTAAGTAGCCGGAGTCATGGAAAACCTGCCATCCCCGACTGACTGGGCCGTCCCGATGTTCGTCATCACGGTCGCCATGGAGTGGTTGTGGAGCCGCAAGAATAAGAAGATCCGTTATGAAACCCGGGATGCTCTCACATCCCTGGCCCTTGGCACCGGCAGTGTTGTCGCCGGCATCCTGACCGGCGGCTTTGTCCTGGCGCTCAGCCTGTGGATCTATCAATATCGCCTCCTCGATATCGAGATAGGCTGGCCGAGCGCGCTCTGGATCGTGCCATTGGCTTTCGTGCTGGATGATTTCGCATATTACTGGTTCCACCGCACAGCACACCGGGTCAGATGGTTCTGGGCGGCACATGTCATTCATCACAGCAGCCAGCATTATAATCTCACCACGGCGCTGCGTCAGACCTGGACCGGCTTTTTTGCGCTCAGCTTCCTGTTCCGGATGCCGCTGTTTCTGATCGGTTTTCCGCCAGCGTTGATCTTTTTCCTCGCGGGACTGAACCTGGTCTATCAATATTGGATCCACACCGAGGCGATTGACCGGATGCCGCGCTGGTTCGAAGCGGTGATGAACACGCCGTCGCACCATCGCGTCCATCATGCGACCAATCCGCGCTATCTCGACCGCAATTATGCGGGTGTTTTCATCATCTGGGACAAAATGTTCGGCACCTATGAACCGGAGACCGATGCCGAAAAAATCCAATATGGCATCGTCAAGAATCTGACCAATTACAACCTGTTCTGGGCCGCCTTTCATGAATGGATTGGCATCGCCAAAGACCTGTGGTCGGCCCCGTGGCGGCATAAGTGGAACTATCTCGTCAAACCGCCTGGCTGGAGCCATGATGGGAGCCGCGAAAGCAGCGAGATGATCAAGCAACGCTGGCACGACAGTATCGAGAACTAGTCCAGCACAAGATTACATATTTGTTACTATCCTTTCCGTAAGAAAAAGCGCAAGCGCGATATAGAGGGTTGAGGACTTCTCCAGTCGTGCATGATTCGCACGCGGGTCGCGCATTGGAATCATTTTGGAATTTTCGGGGGGAAGCAGCCGCGCTTTGCGCGCGCTGGCATATAGATATTTTTGGCCTGCGGATGGTTTTTGCCAAGGGGCCTGCTCATGGACATGAGCGACACAAATGACATTCACATCGACAGACAGGCACTGACCTCGCGGATTGTGCCGACCAGCTGGATTCTGGGCCTGCTGGCCTGCAGCCTGATGATCGTCATCGCCATGATGGGCTGGGCCGGTCTCGGCATGGACTTTCTCAAAGTCAGTAACGGCAAATATTTCCTGACGCTGATTCTGCTGGCGGCTACCCGCTATGCGATGCGCGATCATGTCGCCGGATGGCAACGAGTTGCCCGCGACTTCAGCGAATATGTCGGATTCTTTCTGTTCATCAGCCTGCTCGGCGCGACCGCGACCTATCCTGCCGCCGCTGCCACCAGCGGATTTGTCGATCCGGCGCTGGCGCGTATCGACGCCTTTCTCGGATTCGTATGGCTGGACTGGTATATGCTGGTGGTCGACAATCCTTGGCTGCAAACCGCCGGTAGCATCGCCTATGCCAATATCTACATGTCGCCGGTGCTACTGCTCGGCGGTCTGGCCCTGAGCGGCGAGCGCGCCCGGGCGCAGCTTTTCCTGTTCACTTTCTGGCTGGCGGCGCTGATCACCATGTTGCTGTTCCTCGCCATGCCCGCGGCCGGTCCGCTGGCCTATGTCTGGCAGGGCCCGATTCCCTATATGCCGACCAGCGCGCTCTATCAGGCCGAATTGCTGCCGCTGTTGCGCGATAATATGCTCGGTGCGGTCGATCTGGGAGCGCTGCAGGGGCTGGTGTGCGCACCCAGTTTCCACACCGCAGCAGCCGTCATCTATATCGCGATGGCGTGGCAATGCCGCTATTTGCGCTGGCCGCTGCTGGTGATCAACGCGGCAATGCTGCTCTCGACGCCGGTTGAAGGAACCCATTATCTGGTCGATATGATCGGCGGTGCGATTGTCGGTTTATTTGCCCTGTGCACGGCCGGTGCAATACAATATAGCCTCCCCAAAATACGCAAACAGCGAATATGGAGAGAGACTGGAATATGGCAGAATTTGACTACATCGTCATCGGCGGCGGTTCCGCCGGCAGTGCCGTCGCGGGACGGCTAAGCGAAGATGGCAAGCGCACGGTTTGCCTGATCGAAGCGGGCGGACGCAATAATAATTTCCTTGTGAAAACGCCGGGAATGCTGCCTTTTCTACCGAAAGGCACCAACTGGAAATTCGATACGGTTCCGCAAAAGGGTCTCAACGGCCGCACCGGCTATCAGCCGCGCGGACGCGGGCTCGGCGGATCAAGCGCGATCAACGCGATGATCTATATCCGCGGCAATAAATGGGATTATGACAATTGGGCGGCCCAAGGCTGTGCCGGCTGGTCCTATGATGATGTCCTGCCCTATTTCAAAAAATCCGAAGGCAACGAACGCGGCGGCGACGATTATCACGGCGGCGACGGTCCGCTCTCGGTGTCCGATCAGAAATGGCCCAACCCGGGGAGCCTTGCGTTCGTCGAAGCAGCGCGCAATCTGCAGATCCCGATTCTCGATGATTTCAATGGCGAGAAACAGGAAGGCATGGGCATTTATCAGGTCACGCAAAAAGGCGGCGAACGCTGGACTGCGGCGCGTGCCTATGTCGACCCCGCTCGCTCTCGCTCCAATCTGACAATCAAGACCAAATCGCTGGTCGAGAAGCTGACGATTAAAGACGGGCGCGTTACCGGCGTCCAGATCAAACGCGGTTCCGGCAGCGAAACGATCAACGCCCGTGCGGCTGTCGTGCTGTCTGCCGGTGCATTCGGTTCGCCGCATATCCTGCAATTGTCCGGCATTGGTCCGGCGGCGCATCTGAAAGACAAGGGTGTCGATGTCGTTGTCGACAAGCCCGAAGTCGGAGCCAATCTGAAGGATCATATCGATTTTGTCTCCGGCTACCAGACCGAGTCCAAAGAGCTGGTCGGCGATTCGCTTGCCGGCACCGTGCGCATGGCCAAGGCTATCTTCCAGCACCGGTTCAAGCGGACCGGCATCATGACCACGCCTTATGCCGAAGCCGGTGGTTTCTGGAGCAGCGGTCCGGATGTCCCTGCCCCCGATATCCAGTATCATTTCGTTCCGGCGATGCTCGAAGATCACGGGCGCGAGCCGGTCAAGGGTCATGGTTTCAGCTGTCACGCCTGTGTGCTGCGCCCGCATAGCAAGGGCACGGTCCGGCTGAACGACAAGGATCCGGAGTCCCAGCCGGCCATTGACCCGAATTTTCTCGATGATGACCGGGATATCGATACGCTGCGCAAAGGTGTCCGGCACATGAAACGGATATTGGAAACACCGCCGCTGACCGAATTCTCACCAACCGACAGGCATCCGATAGACATCAACAATGACGCGGAACTGGACAAGCTGATCCGTGACCGCGCCGATACCGTCTATCACCCGGTCGGCACCTGCCGGATGGGCGGAGATGATGAAGCGGTTGTCGATGCACGGCTGAAATTCCGCGGACTGGAAGGCCTTTATATCGCCGATGCCTCGATCATGCCGGAAATCATCAGCGGCAACACCAATGCTCCGAGCATCATGATCGGTGAGCGGGCGGCGGAGTTCATCAAGGCCGATCTGGCCGGCTAACGGGTTTCGCTGCCGACTGGTCGATGCGCCTAGAATCTCTCGATCGACAGGGAAATCAGGATGATGAGACAAACGAACAGGGTAAGACCTGTCGTCACAAGGAGGACGTGGCTCGGCGAGACACGCTCCTTGGACCATTTGGCTGGGCGACCGGCAAGCGGCATTTTCCCCGAGGCCAGCGACAGCAGGATTGCGACCGAGAGAGTCACAAGCAGTCCGATAAGATTCCACCACATCCAGAATAGGCCGGGCTGGAACTGCCAGAAATAGAGATTGAGCGCGACCCCGCACAGAAAGCCGATATTGCTGCTCAGAACGGTTCTGCGCCGCCACAGGATGGCGATCAGGAACACGCCCAGAACCGGGCCGTAGAGCGCCGATCCCACCTTGTTGATCGCTTCGATGACCGTGGCAGAAATATCGCCCGAATAGATCGAGAAATAGAGGATCAGCCCGCCCCAGAACAGCGCCAGCAGGCGCGCCAGCCTGATTTCCTGCCCGGGATTTCCCAGCTGCAGGCCAAAGCCCTTCATATCCGCGATCGTAACCGCCGACAGGGAATTCACCGCCGAGCTCAACGTCGACATCGCCGCCGACATGATCGCCACCAGCAACAGGCCGATAATGCCATGGGGCAGAAATTCGAGAATGAAAAAGGGCATCAGATAGTCCGGGCGATCATCCGGAATGAGCGCCAGAAAGGCGCTGTCCCCCGATGCAATCACGCCGACCGCCAGGCCGGTGATGCAATAGAGAAGCGTCACGGGAAAACGCAGCAAGGCGTTCGCCGTGAGCAATTTGCGAACATCCCCGAGACTTTTGGCCGAGAGCGACCGCTGGGCCTGGGTCTGGTCGCAGGCATAATAGGATACATAGAGTACGAAGCCGCCAAACAGCATCGGCAACAAGGCAAATTCATCGGTCACAAGCCCCGCATAGGTCCAGTCCACAACCCGCAACCGCTCCGGATCTATGCTCGCCCAGAATATATCGAAGCCGCCGATGAACGTGATCGCATAGGCCAGACAGACCAGCAGTCCGAAGACGATCAGCACCATCTGGATCGCGTCGGCGTAGACCACCGCCCGGATGCCGCCGAGAAAGGAATAGACGATGGTGATTATGCTGATCGCCAGGATCGACTGGAGGAATGGAACGCCCAGAACCGCCTCGATGATGATACCGGTCGTATAGACCATGATACCGGTACCAAAGGCGCGGACGATCTGGAAGGAGACACTGATCAGGAAGCGGGTCGACTGGCCGATCCGCTGCTCCAGAAAGTCGAATATGCTGATCACGCCTGAGCGGTAGAGCGGCGGCATGATCACGAACATCACCAGCAGCATCGCAAGGGGCAGTGCAAATTCGAAGGTCAGCCATTTCAGCCCGCCGCCTTCCCGCAAGCCGACAAAGGCCGGCGCCGAGATAAAGCTGATTGCCGATAATTGGGTGGCCATGGCCGAGAGACCGAGCGGAAACCAGCCTATCGCCTTGTTACCGAGAAAATAGTCGCCTTCGCCATTCTGCTTGCTGAGGAACATTCCGAACATCAGCATCGCCGCGAGATAGGCGATGACCACCAGATAGTCGAAACTGTTCATTTATCCGGTCTGTAGCCCGTGATTATCTGTTGCCGACAAAAAAATGGCCGGGATGTTTTCACATCACCGGCCATAAAGTTATTTGTTCGCAGGAGGAACAAGGTGAGGCGCCGACCCGAATTTTGGGAGGAGAGGGCCGGCGCCAAACTGGTTAGCCTTTGGCAAATTCCGGATAGGCTTCGACACCCACTTCGGCGATATCCATTCCGAGCATTTCCTGCTCTTCAGTCGGACGCACACCGATGGTGTATTTAAGCGCAAACCAGACGATTGAGCTCGTGACCATCACGAACACGCCAGTGGCGACAACACCGGTAAGCTGTGCAACAAACGGCACTTCGGTGTTGGAGAAAGGAACGATCAGCGTACCCCAGATACCAGCCATAAGGTGGACCGGGATGGCGCCGACAACATCATCGATCTTCAGCTTGTCGAGCAGAGGAACGGCGAAGACGACAATCGCGCCACCGATACCACCGATCAGAAGTGCCTGCGGTACCGAAGGAGCCAGAGGCTCAGCCGTTATCGAGACCAGACCAGCGAGTGCGCCGTTGAGTGCCATCGTGACATCGATCTTCTTGTACAGTAGCTGAGTCAGGATGATCGCAACCACAACACCGCCAGCCGCAGCCATATTGGTGTTCACAAAGATCTTGGAGACATCGCTGACATCGCTGATCGTGCCCATTGCGAGCTGCGATGCACCGTTGAAACCGAACCAGCCGAGCCACAGGATGAACGTACCCAGCGTCGCCAATGGAATGCTCGAGCCCGGCATGACCGTAACCTTGCCGTTGATATAGCGTCCCATACGCGGTCCGACGATCAAGGCACCGGCCAGAGCCGCCCAGCCACCAGTCGAGTGGACCAGTGTGGATCCGGCGAAATCACTGAAGCCCATCGCATCGAGCCAGCCTGCACCCCATTCCCAGCTGACAATCACGGGATAGATGAACCCGGTCAGCACGAACACGAAGATGAAGAACGGAATGACTTTCACCCGTTCTGCAACGGTGCCGGATACAATCGACGCCGTGGTTGCACAGAAGACCATCTGGAAGAACCAGTCGGATGCAATCGAATAGCCGGTGTCGACATCGGCTTCGCCAACGCCTTGCATGGCATAAGGGAAGTCAGCGATACCGAAATAGCCGCCTTCAAAGCCCGGATAGGCAATCGAGTAGCCGATGACCCAGAACATGATGCCGGCGATCGAATAGAGTCCGATATTCTTGAGACACTGCATCGACACGTTTTTCGACCGGACCAGTCCTGCTTCCAGCATGGCAAATCCGGCGGCCATCCACATGACCAGAAATCCACCGATCAGGAAAAGCAGCGTATTGAGGATATAGGCTGTATTCGCACTGGGGTCGGCCACTTCAACCGCCTCCTGTGCAAGAGCAGGAGCAGCGGCACCTATGACCGCCAATCCTGCAGAAATCGTCAAAAATTTTCTCATTATCTGTTTCCCCGATTATATTGCTGTGTCGCCGGTTTCACCGGTGCGAATGCGGACGGCGTCTTCGAGACCGAGCGTGAAGATCTTGCCGTCGCCAATCGATTCCGTTCCGGCGGCGGTCTGGATCGCCTCTACCGCCTGGGCCGCAACAGCGCTGCTGCAGGCAACCTCGATTTTCAGCTTCGGAACCATGTTGGTGGTATATTCCGCGCCGCGATAGACTTCCGTCTGGCCCTTTTGCCGACCGAAGCCTTTGACTTCGGTTACGGTCATGCCGGTCACACCGACACCGGTCAGCGCTTCACGAACATCGTCAAGCTTGAACGGTTTGATTATGGCTATGATAAATTTCATTACGCCCCCTATTGTTGTTGCGGGGAACTCTTAGCAAAGCGCGTGCCAGAATCGGAAGGCATTGGAATCAAACGATTTTGATGAAATTGAGACTCTTAAGGAAGAGTAAATATTGTGCATTGCAGCACAAGTGCACAAATTTTAAGCAGACCGCTCGGCCAGTTTCGCCATTATCGCAGGAATGAGCTTTTCGGTCTCGCGCCGGCCGATATCGATCAGTTCGTCGGCGCGGAAGAAGTTCTGGATGTCGATATGGCCGACCGGGGGCGACATCGCGAAATCGGGCGGATCGAGCGCCAGAGAATAGCGGCCAAGGTTGCGCAGCGACAGTCCGACCGAAGCCTTGATGATCGCAATGCTATTGGGTTCCTTGGCGCTGTTCTCCGTAATGCCTGCGGCAATCGAGCGATTGATGAAATCATCCTGCAGGTTGACCGACAGGCACAGGGCTTCGGGCGCGAGGGCCCGCACCGGGGATACCGGAACCGGCAAGGCAGCGCCGCCGTCGACGAGCAGGCGGCCTTCATGTTCGACCGGCTTGAATATGCCAGGCAGCGACATGGAAGCGCGGACCGCCGGCACCAGCTTGCCGGATTTCATCACAATCGTATCGCCGGTGCGCAGGTCGGCAGCGACCGCCGCGACCGGAAAGGGCAAGTCCTTGAAGTCGAGATGGCCGAGTTCGGTCTCCAGCTCTTTCTCGATATTGCGCGCGCCCATGACCGCGCCGCGCTTGAAATAGGGGTCCATGAAACGAAGCATATTACGGAAATTGACGTTGCGGGCCATGTCCTCGAGATAATCGAGCTTGCCCACGGCGTAGCTCGCGCCGATAATGGCGCCCATCGATGTGCCGGCAATGGCGGCGATTTCCAGCGGGCTATCGTCGATCGCCCGCAGCACGCCGATATGGGTCCAGCCGAGACCGGCTCCACCGCCCAGCGCGAGGGAAATTTTTCCGGCACCGGTCATAATGACACGTCCTCCGCCAATATCGCTTTCGCTTCGGCCAGATCCTCTGCCAGCACCATCACCCGGGCGGGCAAGGCGATGCCGGCGCCCTCGACAATATTGACATTGCTGTCGAAACAGACCGCGCCGATGCCGGCGGCTTCCAGCCGTCCGCGGATGATCTCCGCTTCGACGCCGTGCATATGCCGGGAAAGTTCAACCAGACTCATGATCTATTGCTCGCCAAAATAGCGGTCCGTCGCGCGTGTCGGCAGGCCGTCGATACTTTTCATCCGGCCGGCGGACTTGGCCACCCAGGCCTCCGGATCGGCCTGACGGTGATATTTGACCAAAGTTTCGCGCTCGGCCTTCAATTCCATCTGCGGTACGCCCCAGCCACAGCTGGTCTGTATGCTGTCGACCTTTATGTCGAAAATCTGGCGGGTGCCGGGCAGAATGTCGAAATGTGCAGCCAGTTCATCCCAGCCTGCATCCTGCGGCAGCACCGGCTTTCCGGTACCATAGAGCCGCATGATCAGCGCGGGATTGGCAAAATTATTGAACATGATGGTCACCCGGCCGTCGGCGACCAGATGGGCGTGAGTCTCGTTTCCCGAGCCACTCAAATCCAGATAGGCAACGCGGTCGGGCCCGATCACCCGGAACGCATCATAGCCCTTGGGCGAGAGATTGATCCGGCCGTCCGCCGCAGCGGTCGCGACAAAGAACATCGGCTGCTTGGCGATGAATGCGATATGATCATCATTCAGCGCATCAAAAAATTCCGCCATATTCCACCCTTCTCAGTAAAATGGTCCGCCAAACAGAAGCTTCCAGACCGCAACCAGCAGCCAGTGGATCACTATCACAGGCCACAGGGACTGCGAAACGATCCGGATATGGGTCAATACTATGCCCAGGATGAACGTAGCAAATAGAAACGAGGGCTGCAGGAATATTGCCGACCATGGCGGCCCGAAGGTTAGTGCTTGCACCGGATGCCAGAGCACGAACAGACCGATCGAAAGCCAGTTGCCCCAGCGTTGCGAGACGGTTGCGAACCAGGACAGCAGCACGCCGCGAAAGACCAGCTCTTCAACAAGGGCGGGGACGACGAACAGGATGGCGGCGGCGATCAGCGACGACGGGAGATCGGTTACGGGATCGAAGCGGAGCCAGCCGCCCAGAAATCCTGATAATACGATAACTGCAACGGCCGGGAGCGCAATACCCAGAGCGGCTTTCCAGCGACCGCCGGCGGGCCAGACTTGCAACGCGCGCCAGGTCTGCTTGACCGCAGCGACCGGCACCGGGGCTACCAACTCGCCCCGGCGTCGATGGCGGCCTGTTCCTCGTCCCGGGTTTGCCGTCCGAGAACGGCGTTGCGATGCGGAAAGCGACCGAATTTCGCGATCACGTCGCGATGCTCATTGGCGAATTTCTGATTGCTACCGAGTTTGGTGAACAGGGTGACGGACCTGTTTTGCAGCTGGATATCTTCCGCATGCATGAACGGCATATAGAGGAAAGCGCGCTGATCCTCGGGCAATTGCGCGTCGAGCTCCAGGTCCACCGCCTTTTCGGCAATCTGCTGCGCCAGATGATCGGTGGAAAAAGCGTCGGCGCTATTACGAAACATATTACGCGGGAACTGGTCGAACAGGATGACAGCGGCCAGCGCGGTTTCCGGCGCAGTCAGGAAATCGTCGGCGGTTTTCGATTTCTGCTCTTCCCAGAGTTCGAGGAACCGCTCCTCGATCAGCTCGTCGGTAGCATCACTCTTGGCCCACCAGTCCTTGGGGTCAAGCTCCTGAAACCAGAAGGACAATATTTCAGCAGGCCAGTTCATTGGAATAATACCGATTTCGTCATGCCAGCTCCAGACTTACGCCGTCCCCCCGACGGTCAGCCCTTCCACCAGCAGGGTCGGCTGGCCGACGCCGGCGGGCACCGACTGTCCGCCCTTGCCGCACATGCCGACGCCTTCGTCGAGCGCCATGTCATTGCCGATACCGGCGACCTTGGTCAGCACGGTCGGGCCGTCACCGATCAGCGTCGCGCCCTTGATCGGCGCGCCGAGCTTGCCGTTCTCGATCTTGTAGGCCTCGGTACAGGAGAAGACGAATTTACCGGAGACGATGTCGACCTGCCCGCCACCGAAGCTTTTGGCGTAGATGCCGTTCTTCACCCGGCTCATCAGCTCGTCCGGATCATCATTGCCGCCGCGCATGAACGTGTTGGTCATTCGTGGCATCGGCGCATGGGCATAGCTTTCGCGACGGCCGTTGCCGGTTGCCGGAACGCCCATCAGGCGCGCGTTCAGCCGGTCCTGCATATAGCATTTCAATATGCCATCCTCGATCAGGATATTTTCCTGCGTCGGCGTGCCCTCGTCATCGATGCTGAGCGAACCGCGCCGCTCCCGGATCGAACCATCGTCGACCACGGTGACGCCGGGCGCAGCGACGCGCTGGCCGATCTTGCCGGAAAAGGCACTGGTGCCCTTGCGGTTGAAATCGCCTTCGAGGCCATGACCGATCGCTTCGTGGAGAATGATACCGGGCCAGCCGGGGCCGAGCAGGACGGTCTGTTCGCCCGCTGGCGCATCTACGCTTTCGAGGTTGACCAGCGCCTGCGCCAAGGCCTCGTCGACAGCGCGGTTCCAGCGCGCTTCTTCGAACAGCTCGTCATAGAGATAACGCCCGCCCATGCCGAAGCTGCCGCTTTCACGCCGGCCGTTTTGTTCTGCGACAATTGATACATTGAGCCGCACCAGAGGGCGAACGTCGGTGGCGACAAAGCCGTCGGGACGAACGATTTCGACAACGCTCCAGCTGCCGGACAGACCGACGGAAACCTGGGCAACGCGGGGATCGCGGGCGCGCGCTGCGGCATCAATCTGCTGGCAGAGCGCGACTTTCTTGGCAAAGGGTATCGCTTCCAGCGGATTGGCTTCGCCATAGAGATGGCGGTTGTTGCCGCGCGGGGGCGGGGCTTTCTCGCCCTTGGCCGGGTCGAGCAATTTCAGCGTCTCTGCAGCGCGCTTGATCGCCGCCTCGCTGGTTTCGTTGCTGAAGGAAAAACCGGTCATCTCGCCCGACACACCGCGCAGGCCAAAGCCGCTGTCGGTGCTATAGTCGGCGGTCTTCAGACGACCATCGTCAAAGCCGAAACTCTCCACCGCGCTATATTGCAGATAAAGTTCGCCATCGTCACAAGCGGAAAGGCTGTCGGCAACAAGCGCTTTGGCGCGCTCCGGGTCGAGGCCATCGGGACGATATAGAAACGAGCGGGGATCAAGGTTTTTTGTCATCCCCTATATATAGAAATATATTGGGGACCTTGCACCCCCTATGTCGGATTATTCTTCGGACAGCGCCGGAGAGATGTCCGCGGGACCGCCGGTAAGAACGAATCGCCGGTCACAATAGCCGCAATCGACATAGCCTTTTTCGTCGATTTCCAACCAGACTCTGGGATGGCCCAAGGCGGCACCGCCCGCAATATCGGTCGATCCGTCACAGGATACGCGTTTTTTGGAAGTTTTGACGATTTCGGGAGTTTCGATCATCCCGGTGAATTAGCAACAGATTTGCGGGGGCGCAATATTTTCTGACGCCCGCCGATCGCTACCCGATATCATTGGCCGATATCATTGCCCGATATTACTGATAGTCGACGGTCATGATGAAGGACCCGCTATAGGCCCCTGTCTGCTGGTTGCCATTGAAGCGCAGCCGCCCGCCAACCGTCAGATCATAAATGCCCAGCGTTCCCAGCAGACCGCGTACAAAGGTGCTGAAATCCCGGTTTCCGTTGCCGATCGACAAGCGATCAATCCGCATCTGGTCGGTGCCGTTTGTGTGGGTCACGAACAAGGATCCGGGAATCGATATTTCAACAATTTGATTCGGTCCGCCGTAAATTATGAAATTCGCCGGAGTGGCCACTCCGCCGGCACGGATGGCGCCGCCGGTCATGGATATATCACCGTTGCGGGGATCAATCGACATCGTGCCACTGCCGGTGCCGGGAATGATGTTGCCATATTGCAGATCCCTGGTCTTGACGACGGAAAGCGGGCCAATGGTCACAGCTCTGGCGTCAGTCTCGGTTGCTTGGGCGAAGGCAGCCGGTGCACCTGTCAAAACGACGAGCACGACAAAAAGGCCACCAATCAGGCGTGGTAAGATTTGTTCTCTGGTCATCACAAAATCTGTCCTATATCGGTTGTTAACTGTCTTATATCGATAGTTGTAATTTTACCTTTACCCGCATGGTTAAATTCACGGTAACCTTTGAAAATAAGGATACAAGGCATTGATATTTATTGGCAATGCTGGATATTCTAGCTTCGGCAACGCTACTGTTGTCGGGATAGATGGCCAGCCGTTGGTCACTGGAAGTCGGCGGCAACATCGCATTCCTCCACATGGACGCCCTGTAGCGGCCCGACAGCCATGACGAGGTTGCCCGAGGCGCGCATTTTGCAGCGCGCCCGGAATGTCGACGGCCGACTGGATGTTCATTGTCCCACATTCACGGCGGCCTAGCCGTCAGGCGTGAAGTAAATGGGTCGGCAACATGGTTAATATTGCAATTACCTGATTGGTACCGGCTTGCATAGCGGTCGCCCAATAGCAATTGTCAGGGGTCTGCCCCCGGTCGGGCAAGTGTTGTTCCCCTCGCTATGATGCCTCTGCCAAAGCCTTTGATTATGGGAATTAATATGGGTATGCCGCCCGAATGACTGATGCAGCGATCTCGATTAAAAACCTCTCCAAAACCTACGCCGGCGGCAAACAGGCACTCGACGACGTCAGTTTCGACGTGCCGCGCGGCTCGATTTTCGGGCTTCTCGGGCCCAATGGTGCCGGCAAGTCGACGCTGATCAACATTCTTTCCGGTATGGTCCGCAAGACCGGCGGCAGCGCCAGTATCTGGGGCTTTGATATTGATGACAGCCCGCGCAACGCCAAGGCCTCGATCGGCATTGTTCCGCAGGAGATTATTTTCGATCCCTTTTTCACGCCGTCGGAAGCGCTGGAGGTACAGGCTGGACTCTATGGCGTGCCGAAAGCAAAGCGCCGGACGATGGAATTGCTGCGCGCTGTCCATCTGGAAGACAAGGCCGATGCCTATGCCCGGACCCTGTCCGGCGGCATGAAGCGGCGGCTGCTGGTCGCCAAGGCGATGGTCCATTCCCCGCCGATTCTGGTACTCGACGAGCCGACCGCGGGCGTCGATATCGACCTGCGGCAACAGCTCTGGGAATATGTTGTAGATCTCAACAAAGCCGGCGTGACCATCGTGCTGACGACTCATTATCTCGAAGAAGCAGAAAATCTGTGCGACCGCATCGCGATTATCAATCACGGCAAGCTGATCGCCAATAAACCGACACCCGAACTGGTCGATATGGCCCGCGAAAAGATCGTCGAGCTGACGCTGGACCGCGATATCAGCGAGGCGCAGGATGCGGTTTCCTTTGCCAATACATTGTTCGAAAAAGCCGAGATAATCGGCCCGCGCACAGTGGCGGTCACCTATAACAAGGACCGGACCAACGCCGGCGGCGTGATGGCGGCGATACAGGAACGTGGCTTTGCGATTGTCGAGGTCACCACGAAAGAAGCGGATCTCGAGGATGTGTTTCTCAACCTGACCCGCGCCAAAGCGGCGTGACGAAGATGTGCGCACCCGTGACCGACAATGGTGAACCAGTCGAACCACGGCATTTTGCGGAGAGCGGTCCTTCGACAGGCTCAGGACGAACGGAAGTTATCAATTGACCCATGACGTTATAATTGTCGGATCCGGCGCAGCCGGACTGAGCGCAGCCATCACGCTGGCCCGCACCCACAAGGTGCTGGTACTGGCCAAGGGTGAATTGACCGGCGGCTCTACTGCCTGGGCGCAGGGCGGGATTGCCGCCGTGCTCGATGCGGGCGATACGTTTGAAAATCATATCAACGATACGATGGTCGCCGGTGCGGGCCTGAACCGCCGCGAAACCGTCGAATTTGTGGTCGAAAATGCACCAGCCGCGATAGAACGCCTGGAAGATATGGGCGTCCCCTTCAACAAGGAAGCGGAAGTCCTGCATCTCACTCGCGAAGGCGGGCACAGCCATAGACGCATCGTTCATGTCGATGATGCGACCGGCTGGGCGGTACAGGAAGCCTTGCAGAATACCGCTGCGGCCCATCCGAATATCACGCTACGCCCGCATATGGTGGCGATTGACCTGATCGTCGACCGCCATGCGGAGACCCCGACCGGCGCCAAAAATGTCTGGGGCGTTTACGCGCTCAACAATGAAACCGGTCATGTCGAGACGCTGACATCGCGCGCGACAATCATGGCGAGCGGCGGCGCCGGACGGACCTATCTTTTCTCCACCGCACCACGCGGCGCAACCGGCGACGGCATTGCCATGGCCTGGCGGGCGGGCGCACGGGTTTCCAATATGGAGATGATGCAGTTCCACCCGACCTGCCTCTATAATTTGGAGGTCAAGAATTTCCTGATCACCGAAGCGGTGCGCGGCGAAGGCGGCCATCTGAAACTGCCGGCAGATGCGGGCGATGAAGCCGGGGACCGCTTCATGCAGCGCTTTGATCCGGAGCGGATGGAACTGGCCCCGCGCGATATTGTTGCGCGCGCCAATGACCATGAGATCAAGCGGCTCGGGCTCGACTATGTCGATCTCGACATCTCCCACCGCGATCCGGAATTTGTGAAAGGTCATTTCCCGAATATCTATGACAAGTTGATCGGGCTGGGCATCGACATGACCAAGGGGCCGATCCCGGTCGTGCCGGCACAACATTATACTTGTGGCGGAATATTGATCGATCTCGCGGGTCGCACCGACCTGCCCGGCCTCTATGCCGCCGGCGAAGCCAGTGAGAGCGGGCTGCACGGCGCGAACCGGCTGGCCTCCAACAGCCTGCTCGAATGTTTCGTCTTCGGCGATGCCGCGGCGCGGGATATTGCCGAGCACTGGGATGACTTGCCTGCCCCGCCCGCCATCCGGCCCTGGGATGAAAGCCGCGTCACCGACAGCGACGAAGAAGTTGTGATCAAGCAGACCTGGACCGAGATTCGCCGCTTCATGTGGAATTATGTCGGCATCGTCCGCACCACCAAAAGGCTCGAACGCGCCCAGAACCGCATCAACCTCCTGCGCGGTGAAGTCGAAGAATATTACGGCAATTTTCGCGTCACCCAGGATCTGATCGAGCTGCGCAACCTGATCGAGGTCGCGGACCTGATCGTGAAGTCAGCGCTGGCGCGAAAGGAAAGCCGGGGACTGCATTATATTACCGATTATCCGGAATTGTTGCCGGAGGCGGTAGATACGGTTTTGGTGCCTTAAGAGGACGGTGTCGCTGATATTCGCATTTGTTGCGATGCAATTCGCATCATAAACAGAAGCACTAGGATGATGTAGATGACGCGTTGATCAATGCTGAGCAACCCGAGCCGTCAATCCAACTCGTTGATGATCAATTCCATCGCGGCGACGACTGTAGCAATTGTCTTTTCGCCGAGCAACGCGTCAACCTGTATGCTGGCTTGATCACCGGCTGCGCCTGCTCTTTCCACGGTCTCCGCACCCGATTGGGTCAGCTTTAACAGCCATGCCCGGCCATCCTGGTCATCCCGCACCCGTTCGACCAGATCGAGATCAATCAGCCGACGCATCATCGCGGTGATCGCGCTATCATTCAGACCGAGCCTTTTTGCCAACAAAGTCTGGGTGGATGCTTCTTCGGAAGCTATTAACGCCAGAGCCGACATTTGAGCTGTCGTAACGCCTGCGACGTCGAGCAACTGGCGATCAGAAATTTTCTTGAGCGCGTGGGCGGCTAGCTGGAGCCGCGAGTAGAATCTCTGATTTCTTGCCGACATACCCTCTTATTACCGCATCGCTGGACAATTGCTAACCATTTATAAGTTCAATAGTGAATTATAATCTCTCACCAAACTGACACATCAGAAGCGATTACCCCCTATTATCAACGTCTGTATCGTGATATTGTCATCTGCAATGGTTGTGATATAGTTTAATACTGAAATATATAACGACTCGCGTTTCCACCTTCGTCAATTCGGATGTGACCGCCCAGACAGACTAGAAAAGGAACGATAATGACCCATGATCCCAATGATTCAGAAATGAATGACCTGAGAATGTCAGACAGCGGCCGGATATTATATGACAAGGTGAAGCGCTTTGTTGCCGAAGAAGTAGATCCGATAACCGAACAATTTTACGCCATGGGCGAAAATCGCGAAGAACGTTGGAGCTACGCGCCCGGACAGCTGGAATTGCTGGAAGGCGTGAAAGACAAGGCGCGCGCACAAGGGCTCTGGAATTTCTTCCTGCCCGACGCAGAATCGGGCGAAGGCCTTAAGAACCTCGACTATGCGTTTATTGCCGGCATCCTGGGCCAAAACTCATTGGCATCCGAATGTATGAACTGCAGCGCGCCCGATACCGGCAATATGGAGGTTCTTGAACGCGTCGGCACAACCGCACAAAAGCAGGAATGGCTCGTCCCCTTGCTCGAAGGCAAAATCCGCTCTGCTTTCGCAATGACCGAACCAGGGCATCCTTCGTCCGATGCACGGAATATTCGCACCGAGGCTGTTCTTGAAAAAGGCGAATGGGTGATCAACGGAGAGAAATTCTACATTTCCGGCGCTGGCGATCCACGTTGTAAAGTCATGATCACTATGGTCCTGACCAACCCGGATGGCGCATCGCACTCGCAACAATCACAAATTCTGGTGCCTATGGATACACCAGGCGTTGAGATCATCGGGCCAATGCATGTCTTTGGCGAAGACGACGCACCGCATGGCCATATGCATATCAAGTTCAACAATGTCCGGGTGCCCGAAGAGAATATGCTGCTCGGCGAAGGCCGCGGCTTTGAAATCTCTCAGCTGCGCCTCGGCCCCGGACGCATCCACCACTGCATGCGTAGCGTTGGCGTCGCAGAACGGGCACTGGACCTGATGGTCCATCGCGGCGGAAGCCGGGAAGCCTTTGGCCAACCTCTGGCTTTGCTCGGCAAAAACCTTGAAGTTATTTCGCGCGCCCGCATCGATATCGAAGCGATGCGCCTGATGGTTCTGAAAGCCGCCAAGGCAATGGATGTCATGGGCAACAAGCAAGCTCGTGTCTGGGTTTCCATGGTCAAAGCCTATGTTCCCGAAATCACATGCCGGATCATCGATGAGGCGATCCAGATCCACGGTGCAGCCGGTGTATCACAATGGACACCGCTTTCCCGTATGTATGCCAACCAAAGAACATTGCGCCTCGCTGATGGTCCGGATGAAGTCCACCATATGGTCGTCGGCCGCAACGAGATGGGCAATGCAGGCTACAAGCCACAGCGTTAATTTCATCACCACATAATACAAGAAAGGCCGGACATCATGTCCGGCCTTTCTGCTGTGTGGGGTATTGATTCCTTGATCCTAGCGGACAGCCGTCCCGACCATCTTGTCGCTCGTCTTGTGCTTCTCCAGATCTGCCGGATCGAACCAAACCGGCTTCAGCTTCTTGTCGACAAACAACTGCATCTGGTCGGTGTAATGCGGTGAATCCGGACGCGTGGTCGCGGCGCCGAACGGCTGGATCGAGCGGGAGTGGACCTTCCCGTCCTTCGCCCATTCGATGAACATGATATAGCTGTCGCCATGCCGTACCGATAGCCGTCCGTCGTCTTCGACATCCCACAGGGTCGAGGCGCGGATCGTGTCATTGCCGCCGTCAACCGGCAGATCGACATTGCCCTGTCGCATCCGCAGCACATCCATCATCGGCGGATCGATCTTGCCGAAATATTTCGTCAGATGGTCGACCGTGTCCTGCAATATTTCGCGCGGATCGGGCATTTCACCCCGGTTATAATGCGACTTGTTGGCCGGACGCAGCACCATCAGCGCGAGCGCGTCTGCCGGGCCCTTGCCATCCAGGTTCCAGTCCCACTGGCCAAGCAATTGCTGCGCCTTGAGCAATTTCGCGCTGCCTTTCAGGTCGAGTGCGGCAATCCTGTCCAGCCAGTTTTTCGCATAGCCCGCCTTTTCGTAGCCGGTGTCATATTTGATGGCCCACAATTCGGCGTCGGTGATCTTGCCATCATCATTGGCCTTTTCCAGCAACGCGATCGACCGGCGCGAACGGTTGGTCTGGTCATCCTCGACACCGAGCAGCGGCGAGAAATTATCGGGCTTGAGTTCGTCCCCAGGCCCAGCAGCAATATATGGCGTGTTGTTGGCGTTCATGACGTAACCCGATGCCGGATTGACCAGCGCGGGAACGCGGGTGAAGGGCAGCGTTTTCTGCCACAGCGCCTTTGAACTGTCGCCGGGCAGCACACCGCGCCAGTCATAGCCTTCGGGCCGGTCGGGGAACATCGCGTTATAGTAGAGCCCGATATTGCCCTCGGCATCGGCATAGATGAAATTGGTAGCGGGAACGCCCTGCCCCGCCATCGCTGCCTGCCATTCATCGAAATTCTTCGCCTTGTTGATCCGGTAATATTGGGTCAGCATATCGAGTTCGTCGATACCGGCATAACGGAGCGCATAGGCGCCGCTGTCGTTCATGATTACCGGCCCGTGGACCGAGCGATAGGCGATCTGTGGATAGGGAATGACAAAGGGACCATATTTGATATTCAGCCAGACGCGTTTCTTTTCCAGTGGCTTCCATTCGCCGTCGAAACGATAGGCGTCTTTCTTGTCGTTCAGTGTGAGCTTGTAGACATCGACCAGATCGGGCCGGTTGACGGTGTTGGTCCAGCCGAGATATTCATTATGCCCGAGAAACGGGAATGGCGAGCCCGGGAAATTCGCTCCGGCGAAGTTCCAGCCCTCTTCGCTGTGCACAACCAGTTCGTACCATGCGACATTCCCCCGCAACGGCTGGTGCGAATTGGAGATCAGGCGGGTCTTGCCTTCGGGTGAGCGGTCCGGGGCAATCGCATAGGCGTTGGAGCCATTTTCGTTGGGGTTTGGTCCGACGGGTGTGGCGGAATCATCCTCGATCAACTTGTCAGGGCTGAGCGGATGGATCGATGTTTTGACCGGTTCGTCGGACAGGCGCGGGCCGCCTTCGCGCGGTAGCGGCTTGTTCTGCACCAGCGCTTCTACCGGATTGTTGAGCCCGAAGAAAAACGGCGAACGCAATACGAAACCTGCGGCGATGTCCTGACCATTGACGGGGAATAGTTTAGTCAGCTTGACCTCTTCGGGATGATCGGCAGCATAAGCGTTGAGACCGGACGCATAGCCAGCCAGCACAGCGCGGACATCGGCCGGCAGATCATCATATTTGCGACTGACCGTGCCGCGCACATCGAGCAAAGCGGCAATATAGTCGATCGGCGCGCTCTCCGCCCCATTGAGCGTGGCCATCCGGCCCCGCGTCATCGCGGTCACTTCCTGCAGCGTCGAAAAATCATCTTCGCTATGGGCATAGGCCACGCCATAAGCGACATCGGCATCGGTCTTGCCGAATATATGCGGCACACCGAACTCGTCGCGGACAATCCGCGCTTCATAAGAGCCATCCGGTGGCGGAGCAGATTCTTTAATGCTCAGCGGCTCCCAGACCGAGAGACCGATTGCCAACAGCACAACAATGATGAGCAGCCCGATGCCCACACGCTTAAGTGTTTTCACGTATTTTTTCCTCTCCGACAGCATCATATGCTGCGTGTATCTTAACGCCCTTTGGCGCTTACCATATCAACCCGACGGGAAAAGTCATCAATATGCTTGTGTTGCACCACTGCAACACCATATTTATGATCAGACACTGAGACTGAACAGGATGAACCGATGAACCTTGAGAAATTTACCGACCGCGCCAAGGGCTTTTTGCAATCCGCCCAGACCGTGGCGATCCGGATGAACCACCAGCAGATTACCGCTGCCCATCTGGCCAAGGCATTGCTCGAAGACGATCAGGGCATGGCAGCGGGTCTGATCACCAAGGCTGGCGGCGATGCGAAAAAGGCCCATCAGGCCATTGACGAAGCTCTGGAAAAAATTCCGGCGGTTTCGGGCAGCGGCGCGCAGCAGACACCGGGCCTCAATAATGACGCGGTTCGCGTGCTCGATCAGGCCGAGCAGATCGCCGAAAAGGCTGGCGACAGCTATGTTACAGTCGAACGGCTGCTGCTCGCACTCTTGTTGTCCAAAGACACTGCAGCGGGCAAGGCGCTGCTTTCTTCCGGCGTCACCGCCGAAGCGCTCAATACTGCAATCAACGATTTGCGTGGCGGACGTTCGGCGGACACCGCCTCGGCCGAGGACGCCTATGAAGCGATGGAAAAATATACCCGCGACCTGACCCAGGCGGCACGCGATGGCAAGCTCGACCCGGTCATCGGTCGCGACGAGGAAATCCGCCGCACGATCCAGATACTGGCGCGCCGGACCAAGAATAATCCCGTCCTGATCGGTGAACCCGGCGTCGGCAAGACCGCTATCGCCGAGGGCATGGCGCTGCGCATTGCCAATGGCGATGTGCCGGACAGTCTGAAAGACCGCCGTCTTATGGCATTGGACATGGGGTCGCTGATCGCCGGTGCGAAATATCGCGGGGAGTTTGAAGAGCGGCTCAAGAGCGTGCTCGACGAAGTGCGTGGTGCCGAAGGCGAAATCATCCTGTTTATCGACGAAATGCATACGCTGGTTGGCGCTGGCGCATCGGAAGGCTCGATGGACGCTTCCAACCTGCTCAAACCGGCTTTGGCGCGCGGTGAACTTCACTGTATCGGCGCGACCACGCTCAACGAATATCAGAAATATGTTGAAAAAGACGCGGCTCTGCAACGGCGGTTCCAGCCGGTATTCATCGGCGAACCGACCGTCGAGGACACGATTTCGATCCTCCGTGGACTGAAGGAAAAATATGAACTGCACCATGGCGTGCGGATTACCGACGCCGCTCTGGTCAGCGCAGCAACGCTCTCCAACCGTTATATTTCGGATCGGTTCCTGCCCGACAAAGCCATCGATCTGATGGATGAGGCGGCATCGCACATCCGTATGGAAGTGGAATCAAAACCCGCAGAAATCGAAACGCTCGACCGCCGCATCATCCAGCTCAAGATCGAGCGTGAGGCACTGTCGAAAGAAACCGATGACGCGTCAAAGGACCGGCTTAAAAATCTCGAAAAAGAACTGGCCGAGCTCGAGCAGCATAGTGCGGAACTGACCACGCGTTGGCAGGGCGAGAAAGACAAGATCAACGCCGAGGCCCAGCTCAAGGAGCAACTGGACCATGCACGGCTTGAGCTGGAACAGGCCCAGCGTGCCGGTGATCTCGCCAAGGCAGGCGAGCTGAGCTACGGCACTATTCCCAATCTGGAAAAAGCGGTTGAAGATGCCTCCGAGGATACCGTAGGCGCGATGTTGCGCGAAGAAGTCACACCCGCAGATATTGCGGCAGTGGTATCGAAATGGACTGGAATCCCGGTCGACAAGATGCTCGAAGGCGAGCGCGAGAAACTGCTGGCGATGGAAGAGCTGATCGGCAAGCGCGTGATCGGTCAGAAAGATGCGGTCGCAGCTGTGTCTGCCGCCGTCCGCCGGAGCCGCGCGGGATTGCAAGACCCCAACCGTCCGCTGGGCAGCTTTCTGTTCCTCGGCCCCACCGGCGTCGGCAAGACCGAATTGACCAAGGCGCTGGCCGGGTTTCTGTTCGATGATGATCAGGCGATGGTCCGGATCGACATGTCCGAATTCATGGAGAAGCACAGCGTATCCCGCCTGATCGGCGCCCCTCCGGGCTATGTCGGCTATGATGAAGGCGGGGTGCTGACCGAAGCGGTTCGCCGGCGTCCTTATCAGGTGATCCTGTTTGACGAAGTCGAGAAAGCGCATAGCGATGTGTTCAACGTGTTGCTCCAGGTACTCGACGATGGCCGCCTGACCGACGGTCAGGGCCGGGTGGTGGATTTCTCCAACACGCTGATCATCCTCACCTCCAACCTCGGCAGCCAATATATGGCGAATATGAAGGATGGCGAGACGGTTCAGGATGTCGAGCCGCAGGTTATGGAAGTCGTCCGCGCGCATTTCCGCCCCGAATTCCTCAACCGGCTGGATGAAATCATCCTGTTCCACCGGCTTGGCGAAGAACATATGGCGCCGATCGTCGATATTCAGGTCCTCCGCGTGCAGAAATTGCTCAAGGACCGGAAGATCGAACTGGACCTCACCGATGCCGCAAGGCGGTGGCTGGGACGGGTCGGCTATGATCCAGTCTATGGTGCACGTCCGCTGAAACGGGCGATCCAGAAATATCTTCAGGATCCGCTGGCTGACATGATCCTTCGCGGCGAAGTGCCGGATGGATCCACCGTCAAGATCGACGAAGGCGACGGCGCGCTGAAGATGGAAACTGCATGACAATCGACGGCTGAACATCCATATTGCGGGCATGGAAAACCTGAAATCAGTTTCGCGAAGAGCTTTTGTCGGCGGCACCGCACTGTCCGCTTTGGCGGGCAGTGGCGGGATCGCGATGGCGCGGAGCCTGACCGGTGCCGTTCGACATGCTCCGGTGATAGATGGGTTGAGTTTCCTTCCCGATAATCTGGAAGAAATCCGCCAGGCCGGACTGACCGCGATGATCTGCGATGTCTCGCAAGTCGAAGAAGTCCGGGATGCGGACGGAACGCCGCGTTACCAGCGAAATTTCGGCGTCAACGATGCCTCACTGGATGCCGCGATCAGCCGGATAGAAGATAGCGATCTGGTCTTTGTTGCCAAACGCGGGAGCGACATCGGTTCGAAACCCGGCTGCGCTGCATTTCTGCAATTCCAGTCTTGTGAAACCATCGGCGAAGACCTCCGCCGGATCGCGTATTTTCACGCAAAGGGTCTGCGTGTGCTGCAACTGACCCATCATAATGACAATAAGTTCGCCGGCGGCGCGATCGAAACGGAACAGAGCGGACTGACGGAACTCGGCCGAGCGGGGATTGCCGAGATGAACCGGGTCGGCCTGCTGCCAGACGTCTCCCATGGGTCGGTGCCGACCATATTGGAGGCCACGCAGGCGAGTCAGTCGCCTGTCGCCTATTCCCACGGAGCTTGCCGGGCGATTGTCGATCACCCTCGCTGCATTACCGACGAAGGCATCCGGGCCATCGCAGACAAGGGCGGCATAATCGGTATTTTCATGATGAGTTTCTGGCTGACAACCGACAGCCAGCCCAATATCGACCACCTGATCGCGCATATCCGGCATGCGGTAAATATTGGCGGCATTGACGCGGTCGGCATCTCCAATGATTTTCCGATGGCGGGGCAGGAAAATCTACGCAAATTGAAAAATGACAATGCCGAAGGCGTCAAAGAATATCTCGGCTGGTGGCAGGCGATGCGAAAGCTCGGCATTCCCGGATATGAAGTTGATCCGCAACATGTCGTAATCCCCGAGCTCAACAATCTGTCCCGCATGATGACGATCCGCAATGCCTTGCTGGACGATGGTTTCGGCCAGACAGACGTATCAAAAATCATGGGTGGGAACTGGCAGAAGCTTCTCGTCGAAGTTCTGGGATAGACCGAACCCCTTATTTGGAGAAATCCGCCTATTGTGCGATCGACCATTTCCCCGCATTATGGACCACGATGACTTCAACCACAGAAATGACCGGAAACGCCGAGTTTCTCGCCCATCGTTACGATGAACGCAGCGATGCGTTTCAATTCGTCGCATTGACCCGCGAGCAACATCGTCGCTGCACCTTCCTGACCGACGAATATATTCCCGAGGAATCCCGGCGGGTGATGATCAGGTCGGAAGACCTCGATCTGGATCGTGCCGAACTGGCTCCGGTAGATTTCATCTTCCATTCGGCATTCGCCTGCTCGACAATGCTGGCCCGGGCGCTGGATATCGAAGGCATTTCCATGGGATTGAAGGAACCGATCGTCCTGAACGATCTGGTCGGCATGAAACGGCGTGGTAACGCCCCGGCAAAACTCGCCACGGCTCTCGATCAGTCTATAGACCTTCTTGCGCGTCCCTTCTCCAATGCCGAGAAGATCATCGTCAAGCCATCCAATATCGTCAATTGCCTGGCACCGTCGATCCTGGATATGCGACCGAATTCCAAAGCCTTGCTGCTGCACGCCCCGCTCAATTCCTTTTTGCGGTCGCTTGCGGCGAAAAATATGTGGGGGAGAATTTGGGCCCGGGATAATGTCATCGGCATCATGGACGATCAGGATCTGATCAGCGGCTTTACCTCCGCAGATTTGCTCCGGTTGACCGATATCCAGATTGCGGCGGTGGGGTGGCTTTCCGAACATGCGCGATTTGCCAAAATTGTACAGAAATATGGCAGCGATCGTATCAAGACCCTGGATAGCGAAGCATTTTTGAGCAACAAGCGGGACACAATTGCCAGTCTCGGGTCGTTCTTCGAACTGGGCCTAGATAGCGATCGACTTGCAGAAGTCCT
The DNA here is from genome assembly GCF_976973735.1 of Parasphingorhabdus sp. NYA22. NCBI lineage: Bacteria > Pseudomonadati > Pseudomonadota > Alphaproteobacteria > Sphingomonadales > Sphingorhabdaceae > Parasphingorhabdus > Parasphingorhabdus sp. NYA22. Next base: position 3,035,416 of record NZ_OZ333477.1, read on the forward strand.
TGCCGGCCCCGCTTTCACCCAACATTCGAAAGATTTTTCGAAATTTGACACGGATGCCCGCCTGGATCAGCATTCGGGCGTCGATGAAGCTCATGGCGACGAGATCGATATGGTCGTGCAATGGACTGCCGCCGTCGCACAAAGCCAAAATATCGCGCTTGAACTCCCATCACCGTTGCTTTGACAACAGGAATAGAGGCCGAAACAGAAAATGAACTCCGATCAAAACGCTGGTTTTCAGCTGAACGCAGATCTTGATCTAGCGGATCTGGCAAAACAATTCAAAGCACGGGGCCGTATCCAGATACGCAATGCGCTGAACATCGATACGGCAGAATATTACCGGTCGGTTTTGCAGACGAGAACGAATTGGGGGCTGGCGTGGCAAATCGGCGCGGAAGGACCGCAAGCTCTGCGTTTTGCAGAGACGCAAGCGCTATCGGACAGTGAAAGGCAGATGATCTATGACAAGGCCGGCGAAGCAGTCGGCAACGGGGAATATGGATTCATCTACGAACAATATGCCATGTTGACCGCCTATCTCGAGCAATGGGACCCGGCGCATCCGCTTAATCGCTTGCTGGAACATCTCAACGACCAGCCGTTTCTCAATCTGATCCGGCAAGTTACCGGCGTGCAGTCGGTGATCAAGGCGGAGGCACAGGCAACCTGCTTCCGGCCGGGCCATTTCCTGACCGAACATGACGACTTGCACAGCAGAGACCCGAGACGCGTCGCCTATGTGCTCAATCTGACGGTCCCGGACTGGAAGTCGGAATGGGGCGGGTTTCTGAACTTTTTCGACGAATATGGAAATATCGAAGCGGGTGTCAGACCCATGTTCAACAGCCTCAACCTGTTCCTCGTGCCTCAGCGCCATTCGGTTTCCTATGTCGCACCATTTGCCCCGGTCGGTCGCTATGCGATCACCGGTTGGGCGATGGATCCCTGATCAAGCGATCCGGTCTAAAAATTTTGTTCAGGCAATAAAAAAGGCGGGCTCGAAAGCCCGCCTTCTTTTTATCCGATTTGATCGACTGCGACTAGAAGCGCAGACGAACACCGGTGTAATAACGGCGACCAAAGACGTCATAAACGTCAGCGGCTGTATCCGAACCGGTCACGTTGAACGGTGTTCCGGTCAAAATGTTCGGTGCAGCTTTGTCGAGGAGGTTATCAACACCAAAGTAGAACTCGAACTTTTCAGACACAAAGAAGGATGTGTTCATGTCCAGCAGGAAGTAAGCTGGGATCGAGTGAGCCTTGGGTCCATCGAACTGGTCATCTTCGTAGGATTTGCCGATGAATGTACCGGTAAATCCGACTTTGAAGTCTTCGTTCGAGTAAGCTGCGTTCGCGGTGAAGCGATCCTTAGCCGTACCGATTTCACCAGCGGAAGGATCTGCAGGCGAATTAGGCAGAGAGAAGAAATCGTTCTTGATCACGTGCGTGTAGGCACCGCGAAGAGAGAGACGATCGCCGTTCGTCAGGCCAAGTGGAGTGCTCCAAGACGCTGTAACGTCGACACCCGAAGTCTTCAGAACAGCAGCGTTAACCTGCAGGGCGTTGATCAAATCGATCGAACCTGCGCTGTTAACAGCCGTTGCAGTCTGACGACGGACAATCAGATCACAGAATGTTGGATTGCCTTCATCATAGCACTGTTGAAGCGAGAACTGCCGCGGGAAGCCCGAGATCACGTCGGTGATCTTGATGTTGTAGTAATCGGCAGTGATCGTCAGGTTACCCAATGCAGGGATCGAACGTGGAGCAAGAACTGCACCAACGGTCCAAGAGTCTGCAGTTTCTTCGAACACGTCGGGGTTACCGCCGTTGAAGCCCGAGATACCCTGAATGTCAGGCTGGCTGAGCGTGAAGACACCGTTTGCAGCGATGTTGGTAGCAACACCCGCATCAGCGCGGCAATTGTCGCCAGTTGCGCCGCCACCGGTTGCACCAATACCTTCACAAGGATCGGTCAAGCCCGATGGGAAAGTCTGCGAGAGACCCGCAAACAATTCGCCGATGTTCGGAGCACGAACAGCACGAGCATAGGTACCGCGGATACGGAGATCGTCGATAGGCTGCCATGTACCGGTTACGTTGTAGCTCACAACCGAACCCACAGTGGAATAATCGGAGACACGTACCGCGCCGCCAACTTCCAGCAACTGGAAGAATGGAGTGTCGGCCAAAATCGGAACCTTGATTTCAGCGAATGCTTCCTTCACGTCGAACGAACCGCTTGTATCCGGCAGAACGTTACCGGCATTCAGACCCTGGTTTGTCAGAGCGTCATTATCCGAGAAAGATGATTCTTTCCGATATTCAACGCCAAGAGCTATGCCGAGTGGACCAGCAGGCAGATCGAACAGGCTACCGGAGATATTACCCTGGAGAACCTGTTGTTTCAGGCCAGTCTGATAGGTGCCCTGTGCCTGGATGTAGTCAACCGCGCCCTGTGAAATCGAGCCGGCGCCGAAAATATTGGCAGCGACACAACCGTTTGCACGTGCTTCAGGACTAATACAAATTGCATCGGTCGTCGAACCGTTGCCATTCACATCATTGACGTCCGCCATGACCGCAAGCGCGTCACGGAAGTTGACCACATTGACCTGACCCGATGAAGTCTGGTTTTCGTTAACCTGGCCGTAGTTATAGCTTACGTCCCAACGGAAACGATCATCGAACAGGCCGCCGTCGAAGCCGACTACGAAGCGATAGAAATCGCGTTCCGTCTTGCCTGACCGTGGACCGAATTCTGCGAGACGACGGACAAAGCCGATATCGCGCAAGCCGTCACCATTGGTATCCGTTGCCGCGTTCAGGATTTCTGTTGGAACGAACGGGTTGGCTACAATAGTTGCGGTGCCGGGCATGTAGTTTTCGACATTATACCCACCATCGGTTGGGAAAACACCGTTAGAACCACCGGATTCCAGCGGGAACGGTTCGATGATACGCGACGAAGACGTCTTGTTGAATGTGCCCTCGAAGAAGAAGTTGATGTCATCGCTCAGCGCATATTCACCAGCTGCAGCGAAAGAATAACGCTGGACAGGAACGGCGAGTGTACGGAATTGCTGACGGTTAAACCCGTTCGGGCCTGTTCCTGAACCGATAGTTGCAGTACAGGTAGGTCCGTTTGTTGTGAAACAATCCTGCAGTGCGCCTTGTGGATCGTAGGTGAAGGTCGCGCCCGGGGTAATGAAACGGCCCTGAGGCGGGAAGCTGGAGAAGAATGGCTCGGTATCGACGCCATATTCACCACCGAAGTAGATCGAGTCTAGAGCATCGATCTGGGTGTTCGAACGTTCCTTGGAAAGCAGACCTTCTTCGTTCGAATAGCCGAAGTGGACCATGATATTGCCGTCACCGTCAGCGAAGTTTGTACCAGCAGTTACGTTCATCTGGTAGCGGGCGTCGTCGCCCTGCTCGGTAAGACCGTATTGTGCGTTGGCTTCGATGCCTTCAAAGTTCTTCTTGTAAACAAAGTTCACAACACCTGCGACAGCGTCCGAACCGTAAAGCGAAGAAGCACCACCGGTAAGAATGTCGATGCGTTCAACAAACTGGGTCGGGATGACGTTGAGATCGACGGTTGCCGAACCGGCCAGCGACGAAACGACGCGGCGGCCGTTGACGAGAACCAATGTACGGTCGGAACCGAGGTCACGAAGATCAACCGTTGCAACACCGGTACCTGAAGTCAGGAACGCGGAGTTTGTACGGCTAAGACCAGGTGTACCGAAAACCGGGTTTTCAAGGAGAAGTTCCTGAACGTTGGTGACACCGGCATCATCGATCGATTCAGCGGTGACAATCTGCAGCGGAGCAGCAGATTCGACCGTTGCCGACGCAATGCGCGAACCGGTAACAACAATCAATTCGCCAGGTTGTTCATCAGCGGCGCCTGCTTCCTGCGCGAAGGCAGGTACAGATACCATAGCGATTCCCAGCACCATTGGTGCTACGGTCGCTTTTAGCTTCGTAAATTTTGTCATTATATTCCAGTCCCTTATTCTGGAGAAACAAACCACCATGGCCTGCCCCGGTTGTTGACCGACGGTAATCTATGCGCCCCAAACGCAATGATTAATCCGTCGAATTGCCGCTCCGATGCAACATCGATGGCGGTGCTGTAAAGCTTCTGTTCAGCAACCCGAGCGGATTTTGTAGACAATGTAACTATTTTGCCACAGTTTGAGCGTAGGCCTAAAAGCCGTTTTCCGGCCATTATTCGGTTGTGGATTTTCACACCGATGTTTAATTCATGTCCAATATGCGGCATAGATCGCTATCATTTCAGCTCATCAGAAGAGGATGGAGATCATCATGAACGATATTATTGGCAAAACAGCATTGGCGTGCAGCGCGGCCTTGCTCACGGCTTTGCCCGCATCGGCGCTGGCGAAGGATGATGGCGAAAATACGCCGCCACCGGCAATTTTCCAGGATGTTATTGATTGCCAGAAGGTGACAGACACGACGGCCCGCCTTTCCTGTTATGACGAGAAAGTATCGACACTGGCTGCTGCACAGGAAAGCCGCGAAGTGGTTATCGCCGATCGCGAACAGATCAAGGAAGCACGCCGTGGCCTTTTCGGCTTCTCGCTTCCCAAAATCCGGCTATTTGGCGGGGGATCGGACGATAAAGACAAAGAAGAGCGCATCGAAGAGCTGCAAACCACCATCACATCGGCTCGTGAATTCGGTTACGGCAAGTGGATTTTGACGCTGGAAGAAGGCGGCCGCTGGCAGCAGACCGACAGTATCCGGCTCAACGCCGAGCCGCGAAGCGGCGACACGATATTGATCAAGACCGCTGCCATGGGCAGCTACCTTGCCAGTATCAATGGCCAGCGCTCGATCCGGGTAAAGCGGGTTGAATGATCCGCGACTGACCTCACCGAAACGTCAATAGAAATCAGTCCATCGGCCCGGTCAGCAGGATCGGGTCGATCCGGGCTGCGTTCCATTTCATCGACCAGTGCAAATGCGGGCCGGTTGCGCTGCCGGTTGAACCAATCCGGCCAATCGGCTCACCGCGCTTCACTTCCTGACCTTCTTCGACCAGTATCTCGGAACCGTGCAGAAAGGCGCTGTTCAGCCCCATGCCATGATCGATCATCAACAGATTGCCCTCCAGCGTGAACGGGCTGGATGCTGCCAGCGTCACCACGCCATCGGCGGGTGCGACATAATAGGTACCGGCCGGAGACGCGATATCGACACCGCTGTGATAGCTACCGGGGTCGCCGTTATAGATGCGCTGATTACCGAACATACCCGAGATACGGCCCTTGACCGGCCATATGAATGTCTGCCGCCAGCCATCACTTTTATTCGTGGCGCTACGCGCAGCGTTGATCCGGGCGAGTTCGGGCGCGCGTCGGCGTTTAAATGATTCGCTGGCCGTCCGCGCACGGCGATTGATATTTACATGTTCGATCTTCCATTGGCGCAGTGCGACATTGATGAACTTCCTCACCGTCTCGCCATTGTCCAGCGTCGCCACCAGTTGCGCGGCCTGACCTGCATCGCGGTTGAAAGCGATAATGAACTTGCCATCCTCGTCGAACGGGACCGGTTCGCCGTCAAAAGCCAGACTACGAGTTCCGGCGGGCGCGTCGCCGATCATCACGCCGCCCTGGATTGCTTCGCCGGTAAAACCGAATTTGACCGCTTCGCGGAAGGCCGACTGTTCGGTGTCACCGGTTTCGGCGGCTTCGGCATAGACAATGGCCGCTGGCGCAGCGGCTGCCGAGATCGTCAAAAGACACAGGGCAGCTTTAAACCGTCTGATCACTTTTCGCTTTCCGGCAGATGGGCGTGGGCCGAAATCTGTGCCGTGGCATAAGGCTCCTGCTTTTCGACGCTCCAGTAGCGGAGCTCGTCGAGCGGAATGGCTTCTCCGGTGACCGCGCAAAGCACATGGTCGCCCGCGGACATCGGCCGGAAACCGTTCGGCATATAGTGCAGCTTTGCCACCTTGTTGCGATTGGACATTAACATAGGACGCTTTTACTCCCTGAATCCTTTACCTGCGATTTACGGTCATGATTGCCACAATGGGTCAATTCTACCGCAATTTCCCCTAGAATAAATCCTTCTGCCTGTCATCCGCAGGTTTTTTGACCCGGCTGGCCAACGGGTGAGCGGGCTTTGGCTTGGCGGATGGTTTGGCTGACGCTTTGTCCGTCACGGTCGCGCCAACGATTCCGTCCTGGAAATGCAGATCCAGATCGCCCGCCTTTATCGCGGCGGCGCGATTGGCGATCAGGCTGCCGTCCGGACCGGAGACGCGGGCATAGCCGCGCTTGAGCGGACCATCGGGAGAGACTTGCTGCGCCAGCCGCCACAGCGAGTCCAGCCGCTGCCGCGCCTCGTCGAGCGGACGTTGCACCAGACTGACCGGCAAATCGAGCCGATTATATTGCTCCTGCGACCGCGCCAGCCGTTGCTTCAGGATCGATGGTCGCAAAGCCCCGGCGCTGCTTGCAAAGCGGCTGCGGGCATGGGCGATATTCTGGCTCATGCCATATTTCATCCGTTCGGATGTCTCGTCGACCCGTTGCTGATGGGGACGGAGCAGATCGGTCAATGCGGGCATCAAGCGCCGTTGCGCCTCCAGCCGTTCCTGCGCGGTGTTCAGGCTCCGCTGCACACTGCGCGCCATCCGCGCCTTGCTTTCCGACAAGGTTGCCAGCCATTCCGCCCGCACCGGCACTGCCATTTCGGCAGCGGCTGTCGGCGTCGGTGCGCGCAGGTCGGCGGCAAAGTCGCAGAGCGTCGTATCGGTCTCGTGGCCCACGGCGGAGATGATCGGGATCGTGCAATCCGCGACCGCCCGGACCACTATCTCTTCGTTGAAGCTCCACAGGTCCTCGATCGAACCGCCGCCGCGGGCGACGATCACCAGATCGGGCCGGGCGACCGGACCGTCCGGCGCCATCTCGGAGAAGCCGCGAATGGCGTGGGAAATCTGTTTCGCCGCACCCTCGCCCTGGACCAGCACCGGCCAGACAATGACATGACTCGGGCACCGATCGGCGAGACGGTGCAATATATCGCGGATCACAGAACCAGTCGGCGAGGTGACCACACCGATGGTCTTCGGCAGGAATGGAATCGGTTTCTTGCGATCCTGATCAAACAGCCCTTCGGCGAGCAGTTTGGCCTTGAGCTTCTCGAACAGCGCCATCAGCGCGCCCTCGCCCGCCAGTTCCATCTTGTCGATCACGACCTGATATTTGGAGCGGCCGGGATAGGTGGTCAGCTTGCCCGACACCACAACCTCGATGCCATCCTCGGGCTGGAACGGCAGCCGTCCGGCATTGCCCTTCCACATCACCCCGTCGATCACCGCCTTGTCGTCCTTTAGCGCCAGATAGACATGGCCGGAAGCGGCGCGTTTGAAGCCCGATATCTCGCCCCTGATCCGGACATAGCCGAAGCGATCCTCGACCACCCGCTTGAGCGCTCCGGAAATTTCCGAAACCGACAAAGGCGGGGCGTTGTCACCCTGCCCGCTCTCGGCTAGGAGCTTCGCGTCTAATGAGAGGGAATCGTCCATGAATATCCTGTTGATCGGTTCGGGTGGCCGCGAACATGCCTTGGCCTGGAAGCTGGCGCAATCCCCTTCGCTCGGGAAATTTTACGCGACGCCCGGCAATCCCGGCATCGCGCAGCATTGCGATCTGGTCACGCTCGACATTACCGACCATGCAGAAGTCATCCTGTTTTGCGGCGAGCATGACATCGATCTGGTCGTCGTCGGCCCGGAAGCGCCGCTGGTCGACGGTCTCGCCGAAAGCCTGCGCACCGCCGATATTTTCGTCTTCGGTCCGGACAAGGCGGCGGCGCAGCTGGAAGGCTCGAAAGGCTTTACCAAGGACCTGTGCGCCCGCGCCAATATCCCCACCGCCGGCTATGTCCGGGCGACCAGCGCTGCGGATGCGCTCAAGGCGCTCGACGGCTTCTCAATTCCCGTTGTGATCAAGGCCGATGGGCTGGCCGCCGGCAAGGGCGTGATCATCGCCGAAACCCGCGACGAAGCCGAGTCCGCGATCACCGACATGTTCGACGGTAGCTTCGGCGCGGCCGGCGCCGAAGTGGTGATCGAGGAATTTCTGACCGGCGAGGAAGCCAGTTTTTTCGCGATCACCGACGGCGAGAATGTCGTCCCCTTCGGCTCGGCGCAGGACCACAAGCGCGTCGGCGAAGGCGATACTGGCCCGAACACCGGCGGCATGGGCGCCTACAGCCCTGCCCCTGTCCTGACTGCCGCCCTGCAAAAGCAGGTGATGGAGCAGATCATCCAGCCGACCGTCGACACATTGGCCGCCGAGGGCACGCCCTATAGCGGTGTCCTGTTCGCCGGGCTGATGCTGACCGACACCGGCCCGCAGCTGATCGAATATAACGCCCGCTTCGGGGACCCGGAATGCCAGGTGCTGATGATGCGGCTGGAAAGCGATCTCGCCAAGCTGATGATGGCAACCGCCAAGGGCGATCTCGCCCAGACCAGCGCCCCGGTCTTCGCGCCGGAAACCGCGCTCACCGTAGTGATGGCGGCGAAAGGCTATCCCGCGACGCCGGAAAAAGGCGGCAAGATCCAGAATTTGGCGCGGGCCGAGCGCGAAGACGCGAAGATTTTCCATGCCGGTACGGCGGAAGTCGACGGCGCACTGGTCGCCAACGGCGGGCGCGTGCTGAGTGTGACCGCCTTGGGAGCCAATGCCACCGAAGCGCAGGCCAAAGCTTATGCTGCGGTTGACCAGATCGATTTCGAGAGCGGGTTCTGCCGCCGCGACATCGGCTGGCGCGAAGTTGCGCGGGAAGCGGGTAACTAGGGTTTATCGATGGCTTGCCGCTCCAAAGTTTGTCAAACTTGGGGCCAAGGATCGGTTCTCACCTGCCCGTCCGCTGGGGGCGGTGTGAAGGGCCTCACGCGAAGCCGCGAAGGCGCTAAGAGATTGCGCTTTGTGATGCCAGCCTTCGTGCGAGCCAGACCATTTTTTGTGTCGCGCGCCGAACTTTACACAAACAACCGGTTTTATTTTCTGCGAACTTTGCCCCTGGGCCGCAGAATTTCAGTATTTGTAGGAAATCAACCGGCCATCGAGTGTAACCTTCCAGATTGCCGCCAATACCGGTCCGTTAGAAACAAGCGCCCAGCCGCCAGCGCCGCGATCCTATCCAGATTGTCAAAGAGCCTGCCCCGCGCATGGCGCGGAGCGGTTGCGATAATAGCGGATTGAACCAGGTGTAGGACAGAGCTTTTTCCACCTTCTCCCGTAAGGGAGAAGGATACGAAGCCTTATCCGAAGGATTAGGCGAAGTCGGATGAGGGTATTCCGCTGGTGGGGTGCTTTGCCATCAGGGATCGGTAAACCCTCACCCAGCTTCGACTAGGCAGCAAGCTGCCAAGTCTGCACAACCCTCTCCCTTGAGGGAGAGGGAATTGGTGTATTTAGTAAACTGGCACCGTGATTCCATAGGCGCGATCCATATTACAGTGACCGTTCCAGGCATGGCCGTTGTCGCCGATAATTCGAGCGAACTATCGGCGTAAATATTGGAGTCCTTTCCATATTCCGTAAATGAACGGCGAGAGGATCAACACATTGAAAAACACAGCAGCCAAAACTGATGTGATATCTAAACTCCCCGGCAGTTGAATGAAATACACTTTACCAGCTCCCCACGCGTTCACGAAAAGGAGAGTGCCAATACTCAAACAAACAAGACTGAAAAACTTCACTGGTTCATCAAGATGCAAAACCTTACCTCTTTGCCATTATTTGTGACTTAACGAAGGCATATTGTCCAGTCTTTGTCCGAACGGCCAAATAGTTGAAAATAGCTAAAATAGCGTCAGGATCGCCTGCCGGATAAACTCGCCCGGATGGACCGGCTTTATGCCTGTTTTGATCGCCATGCTTTCTCTTTTCTAGACCCGATAATCTCTAAAACCCCTGAAACAGAAAATCCAGCGCGTCGACAATCGCGCGCGATAGGGCTCCTCGACATTCACCACCAGCTTGCAGAGCGGCGTAGGGTGCCGATGTCGGTGGTCATCAGGCAGAAGTCCTGCCCCTTGATGATGATTTCCGGTTTCAACTTGCGCATCGTTTTGGGACTGGGATTCCGTTGACCCTCCATTTTATTTCCATAATCCACCATCATTTACACCTTCTCCCGTGAGGGAGAAGAAAAGGAAATCTTGCCCCCGACGCGCCAGCGCAGGCGGCTAGATGCAGTTGGGCGAGGGTGTTCCGCTGGTGTGATGCTCTGGCAGTCACGCCGGCGATGCCTGTTTCCGGTGCAAAGCCGGGTTTCAGGATTTGCTTCGGGGCACGAGCATTTTGAAAAGGTCGAGCAGCGCTTCATCGCGTGGTTTGCGGCTTACTTTATCGTCGAGGGGCACGAACATTCCCGACAGCCGCATGTCCAAATATCCATGGATCATGGACCAGAAGGCTATGGCCACAGTATCTCGATCAAATTCGGCCTCAGGCATCGCTCGCTCAATTTCATCGCAAAGTTGATCATAAATTCGATCCATGAGCTTTGAAAGATCGGGATCCTGCAGATCAATCAAATCGCCTCGCCATAGAAGCTTGTAGCGGTGCGGATATTGCAACGCGAAATCGAACAAGGCTTTGCCGAATATCTCGATCCAGGCATCGGGTTCGTCCGCGGCCGCAGCGAGACCTTCTTCGACGGACGTCAGGATCGTTTCAAACTGCCGCTGCACAAGCGCCGTCAACAAGGCCTCGCGATCCCGATAATGATTGACGGGCGCGCCATGGGACACGCCGGCTTCGCGAGCGACTGCCCTGATGGTCACGCCGTCGACGCCATCCCGATCAAGAAGCTTGAGGGCGACATCGAAGAGCACGCGTTTCAAATCGCCGTGGTGAAAGGATTTTTCTCTGGACATGGCTCATATTGACACCGTCAATTTAATAGTCAATATAGACAGCGTCTATTTAACATTGAAAGAGAAACCCGCGGATGCCAAAAATCACAATATTATCCATCGCGCTCTGCGCCTTCGTGCTGGCCGCCGTGATACCTGTCATGGAAATCAGTGACTCCCACCTGTTTAATCCCGAATGGCCTCGCCACGCGCGCCTCCATGAAGCCTGGCAACTGCTAGAAAATGCCGCTATTTCCATTTTCGCGCTTATACTGGTGTGGAAGCGGATCGCTCCACGGCTAGGCATTTTGCTCGGCTTGATTTTGAGCACATCCTTCCTGATCGCATGGGTCTCTAGCCCATTTTTTGGTGGGTCGATGGCTCATTCAGACGGCACCGAATTCGTGATCGGCGGCATTAGCGTGGTGCCGGCTGGCGTTGCGGTGATTGCCGGGCTTCTGCTTCTCGGATGGCGCGCCCTCTCCCGGCATGATGACGGTGGATGACGGTGGATGACGGTGTTCCGCTGGTGGGTTGCTGTGCCATAACGGTCAGTACAGCCTAACCTTGAGGGAGAGGGAAGCCCCAAGCACACCAAGCTCAGCTACATCACACGCAACCTTTCCTAACTTGCTGCACAGCGCTCTGGATCGCTAGGGACGCGCTCCGGCAGACACCCTCTCCCGTTTCGCCGGCGCACCAACAGAAAGTCGTTTAGTCATGTCCCGTTTCTCAACACGTACCGTCATTCGCCCGGCCTCCTCTCTGGCCAGCCTCCTGCTCGCCGGTGCAGCGCTTTGCATGCCGGGTACAGCGCAGGCGACCGACGGCTATTTCGTCAACGGTGTCGGCGCCAATTCCAAGGGCGCTGGCGGCGTAGCTATTGCGATGCCGCAGGATGCATTCGGAATTGCCACCAACCCCGCGTCGGCGACCGCCATCGAGCACCGGCTGGATGTCGGCTTCGAGATTTTCATTCCCGATCGCGGTTCCGAGATTATCGGCAATCAGGCGGGGCTCGACGGGGTATATTCGGGCAATGACGCCAATCCCTTCATCCTGCCCGAATTTGCTTATGTTCGCCCGATTTCCGATACGGTCTCGATCGGTATTGCGGTCAACGGCAATGGCGGAATGAACACTGATTACAAGACCAATCCCTTCGCCAGCTTCGGCGCCACTGGCTCCGCAGGCGTGAACCTGCGGCAGATTTCGATCGCGCCAACCATCGCGGTGGAGTTCGCGGAAGGACAGAGCCTCGGCGTGTCGCCGCACTTCGTGGTGCAGAGCTTTGAAGCCAATGGCATCCAGCCGTTCGCTGCCAATTCACAGGACGGGGCAAATTTCACCAACCGCGGTGAAGACTGGGCCTTTGGCGCGGGCTTCCGTGTTGGTTATCTCGGTTCCTTTGGCGATGATTTCCGCGTTGGGGCTTTTTACCAGTCGAAAGTCTGGACCACCGAGTTTGACCGCTATGCCGGACTGTTCGCCGAACAGGGCGGTTTCAACATGCCCGCATCCTGGGGCGTGGGCGTTTCGGTCGACGCGACGCCGAAGCTGACACTGGGCGCGGATTTCAAGCATATCGAATATTCGGACGTCAATTCGGTCGGCAACCCGATTGCCTCGCTGCTTCAGGGTGTTCCCTTTGGTGCGGATAACGGCCCGGGCTTCGGCTGGAACGATATCGACGTGTGGAAATTCGGCGCGGTCTATCAGGCCAGCGACAAAGTCGCCCTGCGCGCCGGCTATGGCCGCTCGAACAACCCGGTCCCGCAGTCGGAAACTCTGCTCAACATATTGGCACCGGGCGTGGTTCGCGATCACTACACATTGGGCGCGACTTACAAGGCATCGGAGAAATTCGAGATCACCGGCTATGCGATGCGCGCACCACGACAGACGGTGAAAGGCTCCGGATCGATCCCCGCATCCTTTGGCGGCGGCGAAGCGAATATCCATCTTGCCGAAACGGCTATCGGCTTTTCTTTCGGCTTCGGTTTCTAGCTCCGGGTCACGAGTGATATACTCCAGCGGTCGTCTTCAACCATGGGCACGATCGCTGGAGCCCACCTAATCCATCAGATCAGCTTCTGACGCCCAGCCGGTCGGCCGCCCATTTGATCGTCGGCCCCTGGATGATGCTGGACAGCAGCACGACGAAAAAGACGACATTGAAAATCGCGAAGGCGCCCGGCACACCGGCGACCATCGGGAATGTCGCCAAGACAATCGGCACCGCGCCGCGCAACCCTGCCCAAGACACGAACAGCTTCGACCGCCAGTCAAACTGGCGGAACGGTGCGAGGCAGATGAATACGCTCAGCGGCCGGGCGACAAACATCAGGATGAAGGTAATCGAAAGCCCCGGTATGATGACCGGTGCGAGATTGGACGGCGTGACCAATAATCCGAGGGTGAAGAACATCACCACCTGCGACAGCCAGGCCATGCCGTCCTGAAAGCCGGACACGGTATCTCTGGCGGCGTACGTTCTGTTCCCTGCCACGATGCCCGCCAGATAACTCGCAAGGAAACCGTTGCCGGCGAGCACTTCGGCAAGGCCGAAAGCGATCAGGGCGGCTGCTATGGAGATGACAAAGGCCAGCCCGCCTTGCTGATAGCCGCCGCGTTTCAGGATTTCGGGCATGGCAAAGCCGATGCCGACACCGACGATCGCACCCATGACCATCTGGATGACGAAATCGGGCGCGAGCTGGAGCGGGGAGGCAGAGGGACTTTCTATCAGGAACAGCAACGCACCGACGAGAAAGATGGCCATGGGATCGTTCGACCCGGATTCGGTCTCGATCAGCGCCGGCACATCGCCGTGAAGATCTAGACCCGAGCTACGCAACACCGCAAATACCGCCGCCGCATCGGTCGATGCGATGACAGCGCCCAGCAAAGCGCCCTGCAGCGGGCCGAAGCCCAATATGAAAATCGCGGAGAGCGCGACAATAGCTGCGCTGATCACGACGCCGATGGTGGCCAGGAGCAAAGCCGGTGCCGCCATGCGCCGGACGTCGCGCCAGTCGGTGCCCATGCCGCCAGAGAAGAGGATGAACAAAAGACAGGCAATGCCGATCCCCTGGGTCAGTTCGAAATTTTCAAAATAGAAGCCGCCGGGCCCTTCGACGCCAGCCAATATGCCGAGACCGATAAATCCGATCAGAGCGGGAAAGCCGAACCGGCTGGACAATGTCCCGGCCAGCACGGTCGTGAACAATATCACGCCCAGAATCAGCAAGGTCAGTTCGGTGTTGAAGAAAGTCATGTATCTCCTGACCATCGGGGGTTTGTGAATGTATCTAATAGCACCGCGAGCGTGATGTCGAGAGGGGAAACGCTCTGGTTCGCTTCTGTTGACACTGACGGGGCCGCCGGTCATAATTCGGGCTCCCCTCACATCCCCCAAAAGCGGAGACAGAGCCCGTCATCCGGCGGGCATGACACCATGCAGCAGTTCCAGAGCGAAAGCCTATCCGTCATAGATAGCATTCCCTTCCTTCCCAACCTCGCGCCCTCGGGCCAAACGCTCGTCGGGATCTGTATTCTCCTTGCCATTGCATGGGTCGGCAATTTTATCATCAAGCATATCGTGCTGCGAATCGTCACACGCTGGATGCCCTATGAAGACCTCACTCCGTTGCCTGTCGCGGCGCGGCTGGCCAATATCGTGCCGGCGCTTATTATCTCGAACGGTATCGGCGCGGTTCCTCACTTGACGACGCCGGTTGTGACCCTGGTCAGCAACGTGGTGTCCGCCTCGATCATCCTGTTCATCGGCATGGCGCTGAGCAAGGCGCTCACCCTCGCCAACGACATTTACGAACATCGGCCGAGCTCCGCGACCCGCCCGATCAAGGGCTTTATTCAGCTGCTCAAGATCATCCTCTATGCCGGCGCCACTATCCTGATCATCGCGGCGCTGATGGATGAATCACCACTGCTTCTCCTGTCCGGCCTCGGCGCGATGGCAGCGGTCGTCCTGCTGGTTTTCAAGGACACGCTGCTGTCGCTGGTGGCTTCGGTACAACTCACCTCGAACGACATGCTGCGCGTCGGGGACTGGATCGAGATGCCGGCGCTGAATGCCGACGGCGATGTCATCGATATCGCGCTGCACACGGTCAAGGTGCAGAACTGGGACAAGACGATCACCACCATTCCCACCCACCGCCTGATCTCCGAGAGCTTCAAGAACTGGCGCGGCATGGCCGAAGCGGGCGGGCGACGGATCAAACGGTCAATCTTCATCGACCAGAACGGCATCCGCTTTCTGACGCACGAGGAAAAAGTAGCGTTTCGCCGTTTTCAACTGCTCGACGAATATCTCGGCCACAAACAGGCCGAACTGGGCGAATGGAATGCTGCGGTCGAGAAGGCGGGACATGACGAGGTTAACGCCCGTCGGGTCACCAACATCGGTACGTTCCGCACCTATGTTGTCGAATATCTGCGCGCGAACAGCCAGATCGCGGACGGGATGACGCTGCTTGTGCGCCAGCTCGACCCGACACCGAAAGGCCTGCCGATAGAGATTTACTGCTTCACGAATACGACCGACTGGAACGCCTATGAAGATATCCAGTCGGACATTTTCGACCATATGCTCGCTATCCTGCCCGAATTCGGGTTGCGACCCTTCCAGGAACCGAGCGGTCTGGATCTGCAGCGCGGTCTGGCGGCGTAACAGCGGAAGTCGCGACAACTCCGGCTTGCCTCAGCGGACAAAATCTTTCGCCAGCTGCAGGTCACGGACAAATTTAGCATATTCGACCAGCCGCCCCTGCTCGTCAGGGATGCGGAGCAGATAGGACGGGTGCACGGTGATCAGCATTGACCGGCCATCTCTTCCGGGCAATATTTCGCCGCGGTGGCGCGAGATTGTGACAGCCTTGCCGGTCAGGCACCGGGCGGCGGTTGCGCCCAGCGCCACGACCAGTTTTGGATTGACCAGCCTTATCTCCTGTTCGACCCACCAGCGGTAATAGTTGATCTCGCCGACATTGGGTGTCTCGTGGATGCGCCGCTTGCCGCGCGGGGTAAATTTGAAGCGTTTCACGGCGTTGGTGAGGAAGGTTTTTTGGCGGTCGATCTGCGCTGCCTCGAACGCGCCGTCGAGCAATTGTCCAGCCGGTCCGACAAAGGGTTTGCCCTTCCGGTCCTCCTGATCGCCGGGCTGCTCACCGATGATCATGATATCGGCATGGTCCGGGCCGATGCCGCGGATCAATCGGTCGGAGAATTTGTCTCTCGGCGCATCGGCCTGCTGTTCCAGCAGCGCATAAAGCTGATCCAGCGAGGTGGGCAAATTTGCAGCCGGTTTATCCATCCCGGGATCAAATAGCATATCTTCCTGTTTGTGCGCCACCATCGCCTCGACCCGCGTCCCGGCCTGCTCCAGCAGTGACGGAATAAGCTGTGCTTCCGGCAGGTTTTTCCAGTATTTCATCGGCATTTCGGACTTCATCGCGCTGATCTTGACCCGGGCGGGGTTGAAGATATTGGCATAATAGGTCCGCCATTCGGCTTCGACCACGTCTTCCTGCGGCACGTCATCCTTACAGCCACCGGGACCGACCGCCAGCTTTTGGCCGTCCCAGGCGATGCTCGCTTCGGGGGTGACGATCAGCCAGTCCATGCCGGCAAAGCGGTTGCGGAAAAAGGCTGCTACCGCTTCGGTGATATGATGGTCCGGTTCAAACCAGGCGACAAATTGCTCGCGGCCCTCTGACGCGCCGATTTTGCGGAAGCGGACAAAGGCGTGCATCTTGTGGATGTCGCGGCGGATGGCCTTGGCGTAGCGGTTCAGCTTCAGCACGTCGGCATCGGCGGGGTTGCGGTGCAGGCTCGGAACAGACTGGGCACGATAGAGGAGACGATAGGCAAGATCGAAACGGTCTTCGTTTCTGTGCAAAAGCGCGGTGTTGATCAACGAAAGTAGCGTCTTTGATATGCGGACAGGGCGCGTAATTTGATCACTGCTTTTCTCCGGCAAGGCGGCTGGTGGTGACAGATCAAGCTCGCCGCTATTGCCGCGCCCCTCGACTGTCCATGTCACTTGCTCCGGTGCGATACCCGCTTGCAATAACCGTCGCGCATGGTCGCGCCAGCCTTCCAGATCGACTTCGCTGGAGAGCGATATCCGGTACGTGCTGTTGGCGAGGTCATTACCGCCTCTAAAATCTGGCATCATGTTCACGACCGCTAGGCTGGAAACAGACTAAGCTGTTCCGGGGGCGGTTTCAGCCGGTCGTATAGGTTCAGGGAATCCAGCTGCTTGCCCGGATGCCAGTCCACCGTAGTAATGAACGGCAATATCTTCTTCACCGACTGGCAGATGCGTTCGAGGTCGGTCAGGCGCAAGGCGGTGAAACGGCGGGCCTGTAATATCTTGCCAACGCCCTTCCCGCCCAGTCCCGGAATGCGCAGCAGGCTCTCCTGATCGGCCAGATTGATATTCACGGGAAAGCGCGCGCGATTTTGCAGCGCCCACGCCAGCTTGGGATCGATGTTCAGATCGAGCTGTCCCGCGCTGCCGCCCTGCATGATTTCCGCGACAGAAAAACCGTAGAAGCGCAACAGCCAGTCGGCCTGATACAGCCTGTGCTCGCGCAACAAGGGCGGGGCCTGAGCCGGAAGATTGCTGCTGGCGTCGGGGATCGGGCTGAAGGCGGAATAATAGACCCGCTTCAGACCATAGCTGCCGTAGAGCCCGTTGCTGGTGGTCAGAATCTTGGCGTCGTCGGACGCATCGGCGCCGATGATCATCTGGGTGCTGTGCCCGCCGGGCGCAAATAGCGGGGCCTTGCGCGAAGTCTTGCGCTCCGCTTTGGCCTCTCGCACCCGCTTGCCGAGATTGTCCATGGTCTTGCGGATCAGCTTGCCATCCTTCTCCGGTGCCAGCCGCGCGATCGATTCATCGTCGGGCAATTCGATATTGATCGACAACCGGTCGGCATATTGCCCCGCCTGTTTCAGAAGCTCCGGGTCAGCCTCGGGGATGGTTTTCAGATGAATATAGCCCCCGAAGCGGTGCACGACCCGCAAGCGGCGCGCGACTTCGACCAGTTGCTCCATGGTGTAATCCGGACTGCGAATGATGCCGGAGGACAGGAACAACCCCTCGATATAATTGCGCTTGTAGAAATCCAGCGTCAGGTCGACAATTTCCTGCACCGTGAAGGCCGCGCGGCGCACATTGCTCGACGAGCGATTGATGCAATAGAGACAGTCGAACATGCAAAAATTGGTCATCAGTATTTTCAGCAGCGAAATACAGCGCCCGTCCGGCGCATAGCTGTGGCAGATGCCCATCCCGCCCGTGGAGCCAATGCCGCCCGATTTCGCCGAATTGCGCTTTACCGAGCCGCTCGACGCGCAGGACGCATCATATTTCGCAGCATCTGCGAGAATCGCCAGTTTTTCGGATCGGGAGAGTTTGGACATCACCCGACAGTAAGGCGTGTTCTTGGTTTGTTCAATAACCTAGATTAGCGTTTCGGTGGAATTATGTGAATTCCATAGCGGGCGTCGCCGTCTCAAACCTGTCACACCCCGGTCACGCCTACGTCACCGCACCGGCCTAAATTCCCCGCGATGATCCAGACTATCGGGGAGGCTCCATGAGCGTACAAGCGGGTTCGATTAAACAGTCCACCATATTGAACGATGCGATCCTGCAGAATCGCGCCAGCAAGTCGGGATTGCTCGAGCGGGCTTTCTCGCTGGCCTTTCGCGGGCTGGTCTATCCGCAAATCTGGGAAGACCCGATAGCCGATATGGAGGCGCTGGATATCCAGCCGGACCATCATATCGTCACCATCGCCAGCGGCGGCTGCAATGCCCTCTCCTATCTGCGCGCCAATCCGGCGAAGATCACCGCGGTCGATCTCAACGCCGCCCATATCGCGCTCAACCGGTTGAAATCGGTGGCGGCACAGAGTCTGGACAGCCACGAGGATTTCTTCCGCTTTTTCGGGCATGCCAATCACAAGGACAATCTCGCAGTCTATCGCGACCGGCTGCGGCCGCATCTTGACGCGGCCAGTCGTAAATATTGGGATGGCCGCGATCATTTCGGTCAGCGCCGGATCAAGGGCTTTGCCAAGGGCTTCTATCGCAAGGGTCTGCTAGGTAATTTCATCGGCCTGGTGCATTTCGTCGGACGGCTCGGAGGGGCGCAGCCATCACTGATGATGGCGGCGCGGACTCGCGACGAACAGATCGAATTGTTCGAGCGGCATATCGGGCCGCTGTTCCAGAAAAAGCTGATGCGCTTCCTGTGCTCCAACCCGATGGCTTTGTTCGGCCTCGGCATCCCGCCAGCGCAATATCGGGCGCTTGCCGGCGATCAGCATATGGCCGATGTGCTCTGCGAGCGGACCCGCAAGCTGGCCTGCGATTTTCCGCTGGCCGACAATTATTTCGCGCAACAGGCCTTTGGCCGCGCCTATCAGAGCGCCGAACCCGGATCGGTGCCGCCCTATCTGGAGCAAGACAGTTTTGCATGGCTTGGCGAGCGCAGCAAAAAGCTCGATATAAGACATCAGAATTTCATCGCATTTCTTGCCAGCCAGGATGCCGGTTCGATGGATCGCTATATCCTGCTCGACGCGCAGGACTGGATGACCGACCAGCAGCTCAACCGGCTGTGGAGCGAGATTGACCGGACCGCCAAGCCAGGCGCTCGGGTGTTGTTCCGCACTGCGGCAGAAGAGACTTTGCTGCCAGGCCGGGTTGCCGACGAACTGCTCGCAGCATGGGATTATGATGTCGAGCTCTCGCAGGCGCTGACCCGCAAGGACCGCTCGGCCATCTATGGTGCGATGCATTTATACCGGCTGAGATGAGCCTGATGGACGATATTTTGCGCAAGCGGGCCAGCGACCGCCACGCCGACCTGATGGATCGGGTCTATCGCAGCCAGAGTGGCATCTATGACCTGACCCGCAAATATTATCTTCTCGGCCGGGACCAGTTGATCGAGGCGCTGCAGCCGCCGGCGGGGGGTCGGGTGCTGGAAATCGGCTGCGGTACCGCGCGCAATCTGGTCCAGGCGGCGAGGATGTGGCCGGATGCAGAATTTTACGGCTTTGATATCAGCTCGGAAATGCTGAAAGCAGCACGCAAAAATCTGGTGCAGAGCGGAATGGCGGAGCGGATCACGCTGTTTCAGGGCGATGCCGAAAATCCGGCGCTGGCAATGCCGGCAACGGTCCGGACATTCGACCGGATATTCCTGTCCTTCTGCCTGTCGATGATCCCCGACTGGCAGGGCGCGATCCGCCAGGCTGTGACGCTCCTCGAGCCGGGCGGGGAATTGCATATCGTCGATTTCGGCCAGTCGGAGAAGCTGCCGCCTCCCTTTCGCTGGATATTGCAGCAATGGCTGGCGCTGTTTCACGTCGAGCCGCGCAAATATCTGCGACGCTTTCTGGACGAGATAGACTGCGAAACCGGCACCCGCAGCGAGTTTATCCCGCAATATCGCGGTTATAGCTGGCGATTTGTGGTCAGGCTTCCCGCAAATGAACCGTCCTCCTCTGGCGAAGCGTAACCTTCGTCATTCCGCCAGCTTCTTCAATATCCAATACCAGTGATCTAATCCGCCATAGAAAGACGCAACCGGCAAGCGTTCATTCAAGCCATGAGCGAACATGTCGGAGGCTTTCATCGCGGCAGCGGAAATCGCCACCGTGTCGTAACCGAGGCCGCGATAATGCATGCCGTCGGTGCCGCCCGATTCCATATAAGGCAGGATGGTCAGGCCCGGATATCTCTTGTCGAGACTGTAGCGCACCGCTGCCTTGACGTCCGCGCGCAGCTTTGATTCAGGACTTTCGGTCACATCGGTTATCAGCTTGAACATGACATCGTCATTGCCGACGATCTCTTTCAGCCTGGCCTCTGTGGCCGCCGCGCCTGTTCCCGGGAATATCCGGCAATTGACCGTGGCCGTAGCGGATTGCGGCAGGGCATTTTCTGCATGACCAGCCTGCAACATCGTGGCGACACAGGTCGTCCCCAGCGTACCGACGGACTCCGGATCGGCTTGCAAGGTCGCAATCGCCGAAGCGTCCGACGGGTCTGCCGCGAAACGCAACATCGCCTGCCCCAGCTCGCCGGGCGTCAATTTGCCCGCAGTGGCGAAATAGCTTCTGGTCAGGTCCGTTGCCTGCACCGGGAATTTATAGGCGGCAATTTTCTCAAGCGCCGCTGCCAGTTCGTAGATCGCATTGTCGGCGCGCGGGCGGGATGAATGACCACCGGGATTATTCACGGTCAGCTCGTAGGTGGCGTAGGTCTTCTCCGCAGACTGCACCTGAAACGCGACCGGCGTTCCGTCTTCCGCCAGCGCAACACCGCCGGCATCGCTGTTCAAAACGAAGGCCGGATCGATATTTTCCGCCACATATTTCGCCTGCGCCTCGGTCGAGATCATGCCGGTTTCCTCGTCGCCGGAAAAGACCAGAACCAGATCCCGCGACGGTTGCCAGCCCTCTGCCTTGAGCCGGAGGAAAGTCGAGGTCAGATTGGTGATGCCATATTTATTGTCCATCGTGGCACGGCCAAAGAAATAGCCGTCCTCTTCGGTAAGCGTAAACGGCGGCCGTACCCAGTCCTTCTCCAGCGCGTCGACCACGTCCATATGACCCAGCAGAACAATCGGTTTCTCGGTGCCGCCCGCTTTTGCGCGGTAGGTGATCATCAGCCCCTGGGTTTTTTCGCCATCGCTGTCATAATCGGTGACGCGGATGTCAGCGTCGCTGAATCCCGCCTTCTTGAAGCGTTCGACGAGATAGGAAACCATCGCCGGAACCTGTTCCTGACCGCGCGCCGTCCGGAAAGCAATCACATCTCGGTAAATGTCGCGCGCCAACTGCTGGTGCGGTGTAAGCGCGGCGGCGTCTTGCGCGAGGACAGGCTGGGCAGAAAATATTCCCGCCGCCAGCAGGAGGGCCGTCCGGCCGGACAATTTTTGCATTCTTTCCTGAAGCTGATTCGTAGCCATTATCTATTCCCCCAAAAATCATATTCTATCCGCTCGACAAGGAATGTAAATCTTTCCGTTCTTTCCGTGGAGTCGGCCGGGACAGGCAATCTTCGCCAAATTTTCGCGGAACATCCCGGGGCAAGATTTATCCGCCCGGCGGAAGGGCCGAGCAAGTTAAGCGATTGCGGCTTCTCGTCAGGTCGTACTGCCGTGGGAAAGTGGAAGAAATTAACCATTTCTCTTAACCTTGTGTTTCATAGAGGGACAGTTTCAGCCGCGATGGCTTCGGGCATTGCGGCTACCAACTGGACTCGGGCGGCGATATCCGCCATTTTGAGCAATCATTGCCAGAAGTTGCAATCGGGCAGGAAAAAGGACTGAGGTTAACGAATGGAAATCGGAAGCAAGATATTGACCGGTGCAGCGGCGACCGTGATCCTGGCGCTGGTCGGCCATGCCGTAACCGGCGATAATTTCATCACCGGCCTGGAGCAAAAAGCGCAGACCGAACTGGACGCGCGCGGACTGGAAAGTGCCAGCGTCAGCTTCGCTCGTGATCCGCTGTCCCGCGTTGCTGTTCTGGACGGCGAAGCGGACGACGAAGAAAAGCAGGAAGCCCTGACCGTGGTCATGGCGATCCCCGGCGTCTCCAGTGCAAGCTGGAAAGGCCAGCATGTGATCGCCGCAGCCGAGGACGGCGCGCCCGGCACAGGAGTCCCAGCCACTGCCGGTCAGGACAAGATCGCCAAATGCCAAAGCGATGTCGACAAAATCATGGCAGCCAACAATATCAGCTTCCGCTCCGGCAGCGCTTATGTGTCGCTCGACACCAAGAAAGTTCTCGACCAGATTGCCGCCGCTTTGCAGACCTGTGACGGGCTGTCGATAGCGGTCGAAGGCCATACCGACGACAATGGCAATAAGGACGTCAACCGGGATATGTCACAAGAACGGGCCGACCGGATCAAGACTGGTCTCGTCGAACGCGGCATTGCGGAAGCTCTGATCAGCGCCAAAGGCTATGGCTCGACCCGGCCTCGCGCAGAAGGTTCGGGAGCGGCGGCCGATGCGCAGAATCGCCGGATCGAATTCCGGATCGGGGCTGGAGACGGCTCGTCGCAAAATGATGCCAAAGCGCAACAGGAGGGTTGATCGATGCCACTTTTACTTGAAAATCTGTTGCTCCTGCTGGTTACTTTTGCGATTGGCCTCGCTATCGGCTGGTTTATCTGGGGCCGGAACACAGAAGAATATTAGCCGAGACCGGCTAGGAACAATATTCAAAACGGGGTTTTGAGAAGATGATTACGCTGATTACCGCCAATTGGCTGTTATACCTGGTTGCACTGCTTATCGGTGTGGTCACGGCTTTCTGGGTCTGGGCTGCAACCGGCCGCGAAGCATCCTCCGTCGACAGTTTCAATGCCGATGACGGGCTGCTGGAAAAAGCCGGTGAACCGATGCAACCGGCAGAAGCCAAGCCCGAACCGGCTCCTGCTGCGGCAGCTGTACCGGAAACAGCAGCGCCGCCACCGCCCAAGGCGGTCGTGGTGCCTGTTGCCCCTGCTCCCGAACCCCAGGCTGAAGCGCCGACGACGGCAGCAGCCGCAACGGAAGGCGCGCCCAAAATTGCTCCGGCGGTCGGAGAGCCCGACAATCTGCGTCTCATCAAGGGCGTGGGTCCGAAGCTGAACACATTGCTGATCAGCCTTGGCGTGACCCGGTTCGACCAGATCGCCGACTGGAAAGAAGCGGAAATCAACGAGGTCGATCAATATCTCGGTACGTTCAGCGGACGGATCACAAGAGACGCGTGGATCGACCAGGCCAAATTTCTCGCCAAGGACGATATTGTCGGTTTCGAGAAGAAATACGGCAAGCTCTAGGATCGGTCGTTAGGGTCGGGTCCTGATCATTCCGGGTTCTGATCAGTCCAGTTCGGGATTGCTCGCTCGGACGATCAGCTTATCGATCTTGCGGCCATCCATGTCGACAATTTCGAAGACCCAGTCCTGATCTTCAAAGCTTTCGCCTTCTTCCGGCAGATGGCGCAGTTGCGCCAGCGCATGGCCGGCAACCGTCGCATAGTCGCGGTCTTCTGACAGCCTGATCCCCAGCCGTTCGGCCAGTGCGTCAATCGCCATCGCGCCGGAAACCAGATAGCTGCCATCGGCCCGTTCGATCAGGCTGCGCTGGGTTTTCTCGTCCTGATCGGAGACAAATTCGCCGGCAATGGAACTGAGCAGGTCATTGGGTGTGACGATCCCTTCAAAATGCCCGTATTCGTCGTGCACCAGGATCATCGGGACTTCGGTTTCCCGCAATATTTCCAGCACATCGAGCGCGTCGAGCTGGTCCGGAACCTTTTCCAGCGGGCGCATCAGCTTGCGCAAATCCAGCTTCTCACC
The DNA here is from genome assembly GCF_976973735.1 of Parasphingorhabdus sp. NYA22. Taxonomy (NCBI): domain Bacteria; kingdom Pseudomonadati; phylum Pseudomonadota; class Alphaproteobacteria; order Sphingomonadales; family Sphingorhabdaceae; genus Parasphingorhabdus; species Parasphingorhabdus sp. NYA22. The sequence goes on from NZ_OZ333477.1 coordinate 3,059,756, forward strand.
ACCGAGCTGCGCGGCAACGATATCACGGGCCTGAACCACCCCGCGGATTTCATCGACCGAATGTTCGGCGACGGGGAAACGGCTGTGCTGTGATTCCATCAGCAACTTGTGAATATCCTCGCGCTTCGCATCGATGTCGAGCCAGTCAATCTCGGTGCGGGGCGTCATAACCTCGCGAATGGGGCGGTCAGCCAGGCGCACGACCCCGGCCATTACGGCGCGTTCATGCTCCTCGATAACGCCGGACCGCGTCGCATCGGCGAAGACCATCTGCAATTCTTCCGCAGTTACATGATTCACCTGTTCTCGCTTGATCCGCATCAGGCGGAAAATCATGGCGCTGCTATTATCGAGTAGCCAGACCAGCGGTGCGGAAATGCGGGCCAGCAATTCCATCGGCTGGGCCATGATCAGGGCGATCCGTTCGGCTGACCGCAGAGCGATCTGCTTTGGCACCAGCTCTCCAATCACCAGCGAGGCATAGGTGGTCAGGCCGATCACCAGAACAAAGCCGACGGTGCCCGACAGCTCCTGACCCATGCCCAGCACCTGCAGCCGCTCGGCTACCGGGCCGCCCAGGCTCGCTCCGGAATAGGCGCCGGCAATAATACCGATCAGCGTGATCCCGATTTGCACGGTGGAGAGAAATTTCCCAGGGTCACTGGCAAGGCGGAGAGCCGCCTTGGCGCGCTTGCTCCCCCGGTCCGCCAGTCCGTGCAACTGCGCCTTGCGCGCAGAGACAATTGCCAGCTCTGACATGGCAAATACGCCATTGATCAGCACCAGCACAATTATGATCGCAACGTCAAACCAGGGAAAGGGTGTCATAAAGTCCATTGAAAGGGCGAAATGCCATAAGCCCTTTAGCAGCAAGTTTTACAAAATCTCAAGTTTGCTGTCAGTCGCCGTTCATTTATCGTGCGTTAAACGGAACCTTCTGGTCGGCGGGGCGTAGTGCTGACGAGACAAAAAAACAATTAGGGAAAAGAAAATGCGGATGAACAAATCAATAATTTCAGCGGTTTCGCTTGGCGCCTTGGCACTGACCAGCGGCTGTGTAACCAATCCCGAAACCGGCAACCGGACCATTTCGAAAGCAGCCATTGGCGGCATAGGCGGCGTAGTTGGCGGCTATCTGCTCGGCGACGTGCTGGGCGGCAAGAATGATCGTACCGCCAAGATCGTCGGCGCAGGCCTCGGTGGTCTCGCTGGTGCAGGTGTCGGCTATTATATGGACGAGCAGGAAAAGAAACTGCGTCAGCAAACTGCCGGTACCGGTATCGATGTCACCCGCGAGGGCGACAATCTGATCCTCAACATGCCGTCGAGCGTCACATTTGCCGTCGATAGCAGCGCCATCAGTCCGGCATTCCAGACCACATTGGGCAATGTTGCCAACACGCTGTCGCAATATGAGAAAAGCTACGTCGATGTTCTCGGCCATACCGACAGCACCGGCAGCGATGCCTATAACCAGGCTCTGTCCGAACGACGTGCCGAAGCGGTTGCCAATTTCCTCGCCAATAGCGGCGTCCAACGCGCACGTCTGGCGACAAGAGGCTATGGTGAAAGCCAGCCGGTTGCGACCAACAGCACCGAACAGGGCCGGGCAGCCAACCGCCGGGTCGAAATCAAGATCGTTCCGATCGAACAGGATGATCTTAACAACTAAATTAGCGCTTGCGCTTATCGCATGATCACGGGCATCCTCCGCAAAAATTTGCAGAGGATGCCTTTTTCATGACCACAGTCAATTTCTCCATCGACCTTAGCGGGCATACCGCCATTGTAACCGGCGCATCGGCCGGTCTGGGTCGCCGATTCGCCAAAGTGCTGGCCGCCTGCGGAGCAAAAGTCGCCTGTACGGCACGCCGCAAGGACAAACTGGACGATCTCGTCAACGAGATCACCGCCGATGGTGGCACGGCCAAAGCCTTTGCCCTCGACGTGCGCGACGCGACGCAACTTCAGGCGATCATTCCAGCCGTCACGGAATCTCTTGGTCAGCCCGACATCCTCGTCAACAACGCAGGGATCGTCGATGCCGAACATGCCACCCGGATGTCGATCGACCTGATCGACGATGTTCTGGATACAAATCTTCGTAGCGTGTTCATCTTGTCGAACGAGTTTGCCCGTCCGCTGATGGCCCAAAAAACGCCCGGGCGGATCGTCAATGTCGCGTCTATCGCAGCCACTAGCTACAGCGGCGGCGGGGCCGCCCTCTATTCGACGACCAAGGCCGGCGTCGTTCGCATCACCGAAACCCTGGCGGTGGAATGGTCAAAATTCCATATCAATGTGAATGGCATTGCGCCGGGCCTGTTCGCCACCGACATGGCCGATGGCATGATAGAGCGCGCAGGCGATTTTTCGGTCCATTTCCCGCGCAAACGTGTAGCTCAGCCGGAGCAGATGGACAGCACCTTGCTATTTCTGGTGTCGCCCTCGTCAGATGCCGTAACCGGAACCGTTATCAAGATCGATGACGGTCAGGGTTCGCGCTAGAGCACGGGCCTAGACCAGTTCGCCCTTGAGCAATTTTGGCAGGTCGCCAGTCTCGCCTTTGGCCTCTGCCATGAACTGCGCCTTGAGCGGCGGAATTCGCTGGACCAGACCAATGCCCATGCGGCGGATCTTCGAGGATGTTTCCCCCGGCAGGCCGAACAGCCGTGTCAGCAAGTCGGTGGCAGCCGACACCATCATATTGTCGAGACTGCGCCAGCGGTCATAGCGCCCGAGTATTTGGGAATCGCCCAGATCGAGACCGGTCCGCGCGCCTTCGACGAGACATTCGGTCAGCGCGGCAACGTCGCGCAAGCCTAGGTTGAGCCCCTGCCCCGCGATCGGATGGATGCCATGACCGGCATCCCCGATCAGCACAAGGCGATTGGCGGTCAGATGGGAACTGTGGTGGAAGCCGAGAGGATAAGTCTGGCGATCCGTGAGCAGTTCGAGCTCGCCGAGAAAACCGCCGGTCTTTTTCATCATCTCGGCGATGAAGGCGCGCTTGTTGATCTTGGCATAAGCGGGCCCGTCTTTTCTCGAGACCGTCCACACCACCGCCGAGCGGTGTTTGCCGTCGGCATCGTCCAGCATCGGCAGAATTGCAAAGGGGCCGGATGGAAAAAACAGCTCGTAGGCAGTGTTGCCATGCGGCTTTTCGTGCGCAATTTTGCAGACGATGGCGCTGTGATCATATTGCCAGTGCGCCATGATGATCCCGGCTTCCTCGCGCATCCGGCTGCCACGACCATCGGCGGCGATCAGCAGCGGAGCGGAGAGATGCTCGCCGTTATCGAGCATGATATCGACAAGATGCTCTCCGCGTTCGCAGGATGCTACCTGTGTCGACAGATGCAGTGATATGCCGTCATGGGACTGGACCGCCTCGAACAGCAGCCGGCGAAGCACGGCATTTTCGACCATGATCCCCATCGGGCCTTCGTCCTCAGCCGGAACAAAGTCGAGAGTGCCGGGCTTGAGCCCGTCATTGACCAGGATTTTTGCAATATCACAGCCATGCGGTCGCAGCTTGTCGGCCAGTCCGATCGCATCGAACATGTTCCAGCTGGCGCTGTTGATCGCCGAGACCCGGGCGTCATTCTGCGGGTTCAGCAAGTCGGCGGGATCAGCCCGGTCGATGATCGCCACGCGCAGTCCATGGGCGGCCAGCGTTAGCGCCTGGGTCAGACCGATCATACCCGCACCCAATATGATGACATCGCTTTGCCGAGAATCAATTGCCATGAAGACGCCTTTCCGAGCCCAAATATGGGATATAGTTAGGCATCGATGGTCGGGAAAGAAAGGCAAATCCGGTAAAATAAAGCCAAGAAACTTGACGGAGAGTCCCCGATTCGCGCAAAGGAGCAGTTAGTTAACGCGCGCCTTCGGCTGGGGTGACGCACGGGAGTATATGATGGCGGAAAAAGCCAAAGAAGCGAACTGGCGCGAAATCATGCGCCTCAGCCTGTTGCGCAGTGGTGCCCTGATCGGAGCCATCGCGATTTTTCTGGCGACCATATTCCTGTTTTTGGCGCTGGTCAGCTATTCGCCCAGCGATCCGGCCTTCAACACATCCGCGGCTAGCGTCGAACATAACTGGATGGGCGTTTTCGGCTCCTATCTGTCCGATCTGCTCTTGTTGCTGATCGGACTGCCGGTCCTGCTCTTTCTGCCGCTGCTTCTCGTGCTCGCCAACCGGCTGTGGCGAGACATTCCGCAACCCGGCTGGAAGCAGCAACTGCTTTGGTGCCTGGTCGCAACATTGCTGGTCGGCACCGCCCTCGCCTTGTGGTTCCCCGAACCGGAAATGGAATTGCCTTCGGGCCTTGGCGGCCTCGCCGGCATGCTGATCGCCAACGGCACCAGCGCCGGCCTCAACGCTATTTCTGCCAGCTGGAGCGGTCTGGTCTCCGGCCTGTTGATCGCCCTCACCCTGACCGGTGGCCTCGTCCTCGGCTATTTCAGTCTGCGGCTGGACAAACCTTTATTTTCCGGAACATCTTTCAAAATCCCGACCATAAAAAGTCCGTTTGCCGAGAAAGACGAAGGCCTGGTGATCGAGCCGGATCGTTCGGGCACTGTCAAGCCGAAGGCCAAGAAGGAGCCCGCGCCGCGCAAAGAAGTCAAACCCGACAACCGGCCACCGCCGGAGATCAGCGAGCGCGCATTGCCGCCGAAAAAGGCCGGCGTCAGCAAAGGCAAGCAAGGCGATTTCTTCGGGCCCTATGTGCTGCCGTCGCTCGACCTGCTGACCCCTGCACCCGAGCAGAATGCCAATGTGATCGACAAGGCCGGACTGGAGCGCAACGCACGGCTGCTGGAATCGGTGCTCGACGATTTTCACGTCAAAGGAACGATCAACGCGGTCCGGCCTGGTCCGGTGGTTACGATGTACGAGCTGGAACCGGCACCCGGCATCAAGGCAAGCCGCGTCATCCAGCTGGCCGAAGATATCGCCCGCAATATGTCGGCGCTGTCGGCGCGCGTCGCCGCCATTCCCGGACGCACGGTCATGGGCATCGAGCTTCCCAATGCCAATCGCGAAATGGTCGTGCTGCACGAGATGGTCGGCAGCGACAGTTTCGCCGAGCAGACCGGCAAGCTGCCGATCATTTTGGGCAAGAACATCTCCGGCGATCCGGTCATCGCCGATCTGGCGCCGATGCCGCACCTGCTTGTCGCCGGCACCACCGGTTCGGGTAAATCGGTTGGCCTGAACTGCATGATCCTGTCGCTGCTCTACCGGCTGACACCGGACGAGTGCAAAATGATCATGATCGATCCGAAGATGCTCGAACTCAGCACCTATGACGATATTCCGCATCTGTTGTCACCGGTTGTGACCGAGCCGGCAAAGGCGATCCGCGCGCTGAAATGGGCGGTCGAGCAGATGGAAGAACGCTACCGGATGATGTCGTCGATCTCGGTGCGAAATCTCGCCAATTATAACGAGAAGGTAAAGGGCGCCAAGGCCAAGGGACAGCCGCTCGGCCGGCGCGTCCAGACCGGCTATGACCCGGAAACATCACGCCCGATCTACGAGGAAGAGCAACTGGACTTTGAAGTGTTGCCGCAGATCGTGATCATCGTCGACGAGCTTGCCGATCTGATGATGACCGCGGGCAAGGAAGTCGAATTCCTGATCCAGCGGCTGGCGCAAAAGGCGCGTGCGGCCGGTATCCATCTGATCATGGCGACCCAGCGTCCCTCGGTCGACGTTATCACCGGCGTGATCAAGGCCAACCTGCCGACCCGGATCAGCTTCCACGTCACCTCGAAAATCGATTCGCGCACTATTTTGGGCGAGCAGGGCGCGGAACAGCTGCTCGGCAAGGGCGATATGCTGTACATGCCCGGCGGCAAGCAATTGACCCGCGTGCATGGGCCGTTTGTCTCCGATGACGAAGTGCGGCGCGTTGCCGATCACTGGCGCTCGCAGGGCACACCCGATTATATCCAGGCAGTGACCGAAGAACCCGAAGACGGCAGTTTTGCCCTCGATGGTGCCGATCTGAGCGACAGCAAGGAAGACCGGCAATATACGCAGGCCTGCCAGATTGTCTTCGAGAGCCAGAAAGTATCGACCAGTTGGCTGCAGCGGCAATTGCGGATCGGCTATAATACCGCGGCGCGGATTATCGACCGGATGGAAGAGGATGAAATGATCAGCCCGCCCAACCATATCGGGCGCCGCGAAGTGCTGCGCGACCAGCACGGCGAGCCGCTCTAGCCTTCTGAATCTGTTCCTTTTCCTGACGAAGTGATTAAGCCATTGTTCAATCGCCACTGGCTAGGCGGATATCTGGATTATCTGGAGTTTTCGTAATGTTGAAATATGGTTTCGCCTTGATCGCTGCGCCTTTGGCCCTGACAGCAAGCCTGCCCGCCACTGCCCAGCAAACCCGTGCCGACGATCTGTCCAAAGTTCAGGCCCATCTGCGCGCCATGACCACGATGACCGCAAATTTCAGCCAGACCGATCGCGGCGGCCAGTTGCTCACCGGGAAGCTCATATTGAAGCAACCCGGCAAGATTCGCTTTCAATATCAGAAAGACGCCAATTTGCTGATCGTCGGGGACGGGAAAGCGCTGACGCTGATCGACTATGAGGTGAATCAGGTGCAACGCTGGCCGATCAGCAACAGCCCGCTCGCGGCGCTGCTCAATCCGGAACGCGACCTGTCAAAATATGGCAAAATCGTTCCGACTCGCAATCCCGCCGTTCTGAGCGTCGAGGTCCACGATCCCAAACGTCCGGAATATGGCGTAATCACAATGGTTTTCACGAAGAAGCCAGGCGCGCCCGGCGGATTGAGCCTGGATGGCTGGGTGTCACTCGATTCGAAAAATAATCGCACATCGATCCGCCTGTCGAACCAAAAATTTGGCGTTGCTGTCTCGAACAGCAGCTTTAACTGGGACGATCCGCGTCGGAAAAGCCGGACCAAGCGGTGAACCGAGACGGACTACCGATCAGCAGAAAATGATCTTTCTTTCGTTCATATTCCCGACAGAAACACGAGACTATAACCAAATACAGGATGAGAAGAGACAGTCAGGTTTTCCCCCTGTTACCTGACGAAACAACCCTCAACTCATCCCATGCGTGACGAACGCGAGTTTGCCCCCACCTCCTTAATGCCCCCGGAGGTGGGGGTTTTCCTTTTCCAGTCCAGCAAAATTACCGGGCCGCCCAGTCGCCTTTGGGCTTGGGTTTCTGTGCGAGCGTGGCTATCAGGCTCGGCATGAGTGATAGTCTGAAAATCGTCAGCTGGAATATTAACAGCATCCGTGCCCGCCTCGACATCGTCGAGCGTTTTCTGACCGAGGAAGCGCCCGATGTTCTGTGCCTGCAGGAAACCAAAGTGCGCAACGAACAATTTCCCGAAGGGATGTTCCGGCGTCTCGGCTATAATCATATGATCCTGAACGGTCAGCCGATGCATCACGGTGTCGCGATCATCAGCCGCGTTCCGTTGCACAAGGATGAACGGTTCGACTGGCAGGATAATGGCGAAGCCCGCCATGTCGGAGCGGTGCTGCAAAACGGCGTCCGCATCGAAAATGTCTATATTCCGGCCGGAGGCGAAGTTGCCGACCGCGAGATCAATCCGAAATTTGGCCAGAAGCTCGATTTCTTTGGCCGGATGACCGAATGGTCGGCCAATCTCAAAGAACCTACGATTCTGATGGGCGACTTCAATGTCGCGCCACTGGCTTCCGATGTCTGGAGCCACAAGGCGTTGCTGAAAGTCGTCAGCCATACCCAGATCGAGATCGACCATCTTTACGCGATGCGCGATGCCCATGGCTGGGTCGATGTCGGCCGCAAGCTGATCCCCGATCCCGAGCGTCTCTTCACCTGGTGGAGCTACCGCGCCAAGGACTGGCGCGCATCGGACAAGGGCCGGCGGCTTGATCATGTCTGGGTCAGTCCCGAACTGGAAGACAAGGCGGTCAGCCATTCCGTGCTCGAAGACGCGCGCAGCTGGGGCAAGCCATCGGATCACGCGCCGCTGATCACGGAATTCGAATTTTGAACACATCGCCTCTCGACGGGGCCGACAAGGCTGCTGCCCGCCGGGCGGCCCGCGCGATAGATGCGCTCCGACGCGGATGGCCGATTGGCCTGGAGGCGGATGGCACGCGGCTGAACCTGTTACCGGTAGAGACCGGCAATCTGGAGGCGGCCCTGCCCTCTTCCGGAACGATATCGCTGATCATCTCCGCCAGCCGTGCAGCGACGCTGAAACTGCTCAACCAGTTTGCCGCCGCCGATCCGAACCTGCCGATCCAGATCAGCCTGCCCGCGCCCGTCACTGCGGCCGAGATTATCGCGATCGTCGATCCGGTACTCGACATGGAATATCCGATGAAGGGCCCGTTTCGCAGCGAGACGCTGACCAATGCGCCCGCCGCCACCGCAGCGATGGAACTGGCGCGGCATGGTGGCCTGCTGCCCGCGTTTCTGATCGTTGATAGCGCGGAAGATATTGTCGAGGCGAAGGATGCTGCCGCCTATGCCGATTCTGCCAACCTCACGATCAGCGCCCATGCCCGCCTTCCGGTTGCGGCGAATAGCGACGCGCATATATACGGCTTTCGAAGCGATGCCGATGCTACCGACCATATCGCACTGGTCATCGGCAAGCGCGACAGCAGCACGCCGGTCGTGCGCCTGCACAGCGAATGCCTGACCGGCGATGTCCTCGGCAGCCTGAAATGCGACTGCGGCCCACAACTCCACGCCGCGCTGCACCAGATGGGCGAGGCAACCTGGGGCGTTCTCCTCTATTTGCGCCAAGAAGGCCGGGGGATCGGCCTGATCAACAAGCTGCGTGCTTATGCGCTGCAGGATCAGGGTTTTGACACGGTCGACGCCAACCAGCGGCTGGGCTTTGCCATCGATGCGCGGGATTTCTCGATCGCGGCCCGGATGCTGGAATTGCTCAACGTGCCCAAGGTCAAATTGATGACCAACAATCCGGAAAAAGTGGAAGGTTTGGAAGCATGCGGCGTGGCGGTCGAAGAACGCCTGCCGGTCAAGATCGCCGCCAACCCGCACAATGAATTTTATCTCGATACCAAGCGCGACCGGACCGGGCATAAATTGTGATATTCCAATGTCTGCTGTGATGCGCAGACGAGGGATTGGATATTTATTAGCTGCCTGTCGGCAACGGCCCCACTTGCAGACATTCGGCTACATTGACATAAGGTGCGGATGATAGAACTTGCAGTGACTGTCGTTCTTCTGATTGCTGCAGTGGCGATATATCTTGAGTATTCAGGATTTGTCATTGTTCATGATGAAACGGGGATGGCCGTCCAAGTCCGATTGACCAACGCAAATCAAAAGCAAATCCTAGCTCAGATGCCTTTCGGGCTTTTTGTGGGCATTCCAAAGTTAGAGGGGGGAATTGAAGTGAATTGCTCCGACGGATCAAAAGTGGATGGCGGCTATGTCACAACGCACATGCGTGAAACCGCAGCGGTCACAGGACATGGCACCTGCGAACAGCTCCAATAGTAGCGGCAGTTTCCCACTCAGTTTCAGTCATTCGAACTGATTGGATGGAACGTAAAAGCGGCCAGTCTGGAAACGCGCCATAATAGTGATGTCGAGGCACCATGGCCGCCGCCGTCAGCCTCTGGCTACATATTGATACACTTATCAAATTGACGCCACGCCGATAAGCGCAGCATCATGTCCGCTCTCGCAAAGGAGTAAGTTTATGCGTCGTATCATTTTGGCAACTCTGGTGATTTCACTGGCACCTGTCTCAGCCAGCCAGGCCAAACCTGCTCCGCCACCACCGATACATGAACGACCAACCGATCTGGTCGCCGCCGATCTCGGCATTCCCGAACAAGTCTTCATCGACTGTTTCTCCGGAGTTTCTCCGGAGGCCAGTCATGACCCGTCGGTTGCACAGCAACATGCAAATAAGGCTATTTTGTTGCCGTGCCTGCAGGCCGAAAATCCTTCCATCACCAACGAGAAGCTCGATAGCGTGATGGACAAATATCGGCCTGAAGGCCCAATGCCAAAGCCGTAGGCTTGGGGCTTATCGATAGAGCCTTACAATGTTTTCGCCATCCGTTGCTGACTAGAACGGAACGTCGTCATCCAGATCGCTGTCAAACGCGCCGCCACCCTGACCGCCGCCCGAGCCGCCGCCGGTCTGGCCCCAGCTGTCGTTGCCGCCACCGCCGCCGGAAGGTGCGCCGCCACCTTGGCCGCCACCCCAGCCATCGTTGGAGCCGCCACCCTGACCGCCGCCGCCTGGCTTGCTGTCGAGCATTTCCATTTTCGCGTCAAAGCCCTGTAAAACGACATCGGTCGAATAGCGGTCATTGCCGGACTGGTCCTGCCATTTGCGGGTCTGTAATTTGCCTTCGAGATAGACCTTGCTGCCCTTGCGCAGATATCTTTCGGCAACGCCGGCAAGGCCTTCGTTATAGATCGAGATATTGTGCCACTCGGTCTTTTCCTTGCGTTCGCCGGTCTGCTTGTCTTTCCAGCTTTCCGATGTCGCGACGCTGAAATTGCAGACTTTACCGCCATTGGCGAAGGTACGCACTTCCGGATCCTTGCCCAGATTGCCTACGATGATGACTTTGTTGATGCCGCCGGCCATTTCAAATTCCCCAAATATATAACGTGATTATCGATTCTTGAGGACTCTATAGACCGAGGGCGACGGCACTCCAATATGTAATACCGGCCGCGACGTAGGCGAGCGCAAAAAGATAGACGAGCATGAACATCGGCCATTTCCAGCCGTTGGTTTCGCGCTTGGTCACAGCAATGGTCGAGATACATTGCGGGGCAAAGACAAACCAGGCGAGAAAGGCCAAAGCGGTCGGCAGCGACCAGCGGCTTTGCAGGCGCTCGGTCAGCGATTTTGCTTCCGCTTCCTCGTCCGCCGCATCAATCGCATAGGTTGTGGCCAGCGCTGCTACCGCGACTTCCCGTGCGGCCATGGCCGGGATCAGGGCGAGCGCGATATCGCGGTTGAAGCCGATCGGCTTGACGACGGGCGCGATGACATTGGCAATCCGCCCCGCGACGCTATAGTCGACCTGGCTCATCCCGCTGTCTTCGGGCACTTTCGGGAAAGTGAGCAAAAGCCACAATACAACGGTGGCGGCGAAGATGATCGTACCGGCGCGGCGCAGGAAAATCCAGGCCCGCTGCCATAGTCCGATCAATATGTCGCGCAGGCTTGGCAGCTGATATTTCGGCATTTCCATCAGGAAGCCGCTATTCGGCCCCTTGGTCACCGTCGACCGGAGCACCAGCGCGACGACCATCGCGCCGACGATCCCGAAAACATAGAGGCCGAACAATACCAGACCCTGCAGCCCGATGCCGGGGCCGACGGTGGTCGGCGGAATGAATGCGCCGATGATGATCGCGTAAACCGGAAGCCGCGCCGCGCAGGTCATCAATGGTGCCACCAATATGGTGGTCAAACGATCCCTCGGGTCGGAAATGCTACGTGTCGCCATGATGCCGGGAATGGCGCAGGCAAACGAGGACAGCAGCGGTATAAAGCTCCGGCCCGACAGACCGACGCTTGCCATCAGCCGGTCCATGATGAAGGCGGCGCGGGTCATATAACCGCTCGCCTCGAGCAGGAGGATGAACAGAAACAGGATCAGGATCTGCGGCAGGAACACCACAACCGAACCGACCCCTGCGATGGCCCCCTCGATAATGAAATCGCGTATGAAGCCAGACGCCATATTCGATTCGACGGCTGCAGCGACCCATTCGCTGGCGCTTTCAATCCAGCCAATCGGTGCCTCTGACCAGGCGAATACCGCCTGGAACATGATGAACAGCACCGAGAGCAGAATCAACGGCCCTAAAAAGGGATGGAGAAACAAATTGTCGGCCCGCTCTGACCAGCGTCGGCCGGCGGTTTCGGAAACAATCACCTGATTGGCAATCAGCTTCGCCTGTTGCCGCAAACCGTGATCGCGTTCCTGTGCGACAATCGGTCCAACACTGTCCTGCTTGAGCTTGAGACGGTTTTCCACAGCAGCAGATAATTCTTCCAGCCCGCGCCGGCGTACCGCGACGGTCGGAACCACCGGAACGCCGAGAGCATTTTCGAGCTTCGCCGGGTCGAGGGTCAGCCCGTCCCGCTCCGCCAGATCCATCATGTTCAGCGCGACCACGACCGGATGGCCGAGCGCGATGACCTCGAGTGCGAAGCGCAAATGATTGTCGAGATTGGCGGCGTCGAGCACCAGGACGATCATGTCGGGCCGACGCTCGCCCTTCTGCAATCCCATGATGACGCCGCGCGTCACTTCTTCGTCGGGACTGGTCGGATCGAGACTATAGCTGCCGGGCAAATCGACCAGTTCGGCAGGTCGTCCATCGGCAAAGGCAAAATGTCCGGATTTGCGTTCGACCGTGACGCCGGGATAATTGGCAATCTTCTGCCGGGCACCGGTCAGTGCGTTGAACAGGGCGCTTTTGCCGGAATTGGGGTTGCCCGCAAGGACAATGAGGGGAGCAGCTTCAGTCATTGATCAGGCCGCTAACGTTATGGCTACCGGCTGGACCGATATCGCCTGCGCATGGGATTTGCGGATGGCTATCATCATCCGTCCGACTTGTAGCGCTATCGGATCGTTCAGACCGAACATCCCCTTATGCAATTTCTCGACCGAGACTCCTTCATCGATGCCAAGTGCGCGCAGACGGCGACCCTCGGTTTCGGAAATGGCTGCCCAGTCGACTGAAACGATTTCAGCATTTTGCCTGAGTGACAACTGGTCAAGGGTCGTGGGAGTCTGCATATATCGCAACAAGGCCTTTCTAATTGCGACTGATTATCAATATTGATTACGCTTGGCGAGTCTTTTTGTGCGAATTTGTATCGAACCGCGGCACATTATGATTTGCATCAGCGGCAAAGCAGCATCTGTTGCTCAGGTTCCCCGATAACGCAACCGCCCGACAAAGCGGGCCATGCTGAACCGGTCGCCGCCCCGGCCGGTGACCTTGGCCTTGGCCTTCTCGAACTGCATGACATTTTCGATCCGCCGATCCAGAAACGCTCTGGTTTCCGCATAGCCTTCGCTTTGATCATCGAGGAATACGCTGATCGTACTACCGTAAACGCCCGACAACAGGGTGCGCTTGGTATAATGATTATAGTCGGTCGCGGTATCACCGGCGAGCCGCCACATCTTGTCCGCTGCGCGCCAGCCCATTTTCGCGGCTCTGCGCAAATTCGGCGGTGCAGCCAGTATCGCCAATGCGCGCCGCAGTCCTTCACGATCCGCCTCCAGCGCTTCCAGACGGGCTTCGACCAGTGCCTTGATCCGCTCGCGTATTTTCATCACGGCGAGGTCATCGGCGCTATATTTCGCCGCCATTTTCTCGTCCACCGCCTGAAACCAGGCGTCGATCATGTCGACCGGGCCTTCGTTGAAGGCGAGTCTGGCAAGATCGGCATCGACGCCTGCGAGGTCCGCAGCGGCGAGCACAGCTTTCTCGTTCCAGCCGTCGAATGCCGCCTGCGCTGCCAGTGCGGGCGCGAGAAAGGCACGCACCTCGTCCAGGGTCGGATCTTCGGGGAGCGATACGGACATGGGAGTTCCTTTGAAATCAGAGCTATCAATATAAACAGAAATTGCTTCGTTTCAAACCATTGCATTCGGATGTGCGGTCTCTTAACTGTCTGGTTAACAATTCACGCCTCTTGTTTCAGGGAATTCCATCTTGACCACATTGTTCGATCCGATCACCGTTGGCGCCATCGAGGCCCAGAACCGTATGTTCATGGCCCCGCTTACCCGCTGTCGTTCGACCATGGAATTTGTCCCGACTCCGATCATGGGTGAATATTATACACAGCGCTCCGGTGCCGGCCTGATCATTTCCGAAGCCACCGGCATCAGCCAGCAGGGCCTCGGCACGCCTTTCGCGCCGGGTATCTGGAATGAAGCGCAGACCGAAGCGTGGAAACCGGTTATCGATCGCGTGCACAAAGCCGGCGGCAAGATCATCTGCCAGCTCTGGCATATGGGCCGCATCGTCCATCCCGACTTCCTCGATGGCGAGAAGCCGGTGTCCGCTTCCGCGACAACCGCTCCGGGCAGTGTCCGTACCTATCAGGGCAAGAAGGATTATACAGAAGCGCGGCCGCTGGAAATTTCCGAAATTCCGGCTCTTCTCGATGATTATCAAAATGCCGCGGAAAACGCTAAAAAAGCGGGCTTTGACGGCGTCCAGCTGCACGCCGCGAACGGTTATCTGATCGACCAGTTCATCCGCTCCGGCACCAACTTACGGACCGACGAATATGGCGGACCGGTTGAAAACCGTATCCGTCTGCTCGGCGAAGTGACCCAGCGGCTGGTAGATGTCTGGGGCAGCGACCGGGTCGCCGTTCGCCTGTCGCCCAATGGCGATTCGCAGGGCGCCGATGACGCAACGCCGATCGAAACCTTCACCGCAGCGGCCAAACTGCTCGACAAGATCGGCATTGCCTTTCTCGAGCTGCGCGAGCCGCCTGCCCATGGTACTTATGGCAATACCGATGTGCCACCGGTCAGTCCGCAAATCCGGCCGGTGTTCAAAGGACCGCTAGTGCTCAACAGCGACTATTTTTATGATAATGCGACCGAGGCGCTGGCCGAAAACAAGGCCGACGCGATCAGCTTTGGCCGGACCTTCATGACCAATCCCGACTTGCCGGAACGCTTCCGCACCGGCGCTGAGCTCAACCCGATCGACTTTACGCCGACCTGGTATAGTCAGGGTCCCGAGGGATATATCGATTATCCGACTATGAAGCAGAAGGAAGGCGCGACGGCCTGAACGAACCGCGTTCGGTTAAAAGCTGCTCTGGAGTCGGCGGAACATATCCTGGACCGCTGACTCCGCTTCCATTTCCCGGTCCATGCGGGCCGAGAGGCGCTGCAGGCGCTGGAACAATTCCTCGCTGGCCATTATAATCTGGCGCGCTTCTGCCGGAAAGCGATTTACCAACGAGTGATCGGTAACGGGTGCCTGACCAAGCGAGCGATCACGGTTCCATGCTTCGCCTTCGGACAATTCGCCACTTTGCAGGGCTTTCTGGTTCAGAAGCCAGGCGATGCAATGCATCAGTCTTGTGGTGACCTTTAACGATTCACAGGAAAAAGAAACGGCAAGAAGATTGTCCGGGTCGCATTCTTCATGGAAACGCCCCGATTCAAAATAGGATCGTGACTCGTCCGCCAGAAGCATTGCCTCGGTATATAGCGCATCCATCAGTCTCGGCGTCAAAAGGGATTCACGGTCCTGCATATTTGCTTCGTAGCAATTTATAGATGCTCGTTGACAGTTAATTTTAAATATCAGGCGCCCCTGTAAGGCGTCTGTTTCAAACTGACACGCGGGAGATTGCGGGGTTAACTGGTGGACAGTTTTGGTTAACGGACAGGAATTCCGCTGACAGCCACGACCTCAGGCAATGATGTCGGGAATCAGCTGGTTCTCGATCACGATGATACGATCGCGCAATTGCAATTTTCTTTTCTTGAGTCGCGCCGTCCGGAGCTGATCCGCATTGCCCGATTCAACCAGCGCGGCAATCGCTTCGTCGAGATCGCGATGCTCGATTTTCAGCATTTCGAGCCGCATTTGCAACTCTTCATCGCTCATCCCCATTCCGGATCAATCTCCCCCTTGCGTCAGTGCAGCTATTTTGCAATCCTGATCCTATTCATGGTTCAAGTCGAAACCAAGACATTTAAATCATGAAGCCGGAGGCCATGGCCGATACAATCAGAAAGGAAGCTTCCACCGTCTTTCATTTTCAAAAACAACATTTTTTGAGGAGACTTTAATGATTCAGGATCACATGTCAGCATTGCGCAAAAAACATGAAGCGCTGGAACGCAAGATCAACGAAGAGGAAACCCGCCCGCTTCCCGACACGATTCGAATTCATAGTCTCAAGAAAGAAAAGCTCCGTCTGAAAGAAGAACTGCTGGATTAACCGGGATTCGGCGACGCTGATCGGGCCAGACGGACAAAATATAAGTCCGCCTGGCCCGAAGCGTCGTTTTCTACATCGCACTCATCTGGCGTTTCTGCTAGGCAAAGATCATGCCCGCATCTGATCCCTCCAGTACCAAGACAGCCCGCAATATCCTTACCGGCCTCCGGTCGATAATGGCGTCGCGTGGCAACGCCCAGGCGAAGCTGAACCAAGTCGTTGAAACCATCGCAGACGCGGTGAGCAGCGAAGTCTGCTCGATCTATCTGCGCCGCGATGGCCTGCTGGAACTGTTCGCGACCCGCGGACTCAATGCAGAGGCGGTTCACGTCACAAAGCTCGCGATGGGCGAAGGCCTGACCGGCTATATCGCCAAAAATGTCGAGACGCTGAACCTCGACGAGGCGGCGAGCCATCCCGATTTCCAGTACCGGCCGGAAACCGGTGAAGAAAAATTCCATAGCTTTGCCGGGGTGCCGATCATCCGCAACCAGCAATCAATCGGCGTATTATGTGCCCAGCATGTCGAACCGCGCCGCTATTCGGAAGTCGAGATCGAGGCCTTTCAAACGGCGGCAATGGTCTTGTCCGAACTGATCATCAGCGCCGAACTGGTCGACGACAATTTCGCCGAAGAAACGGTAACGATCGACGTTGGCGCCAATCGGCTGAGCGGGCTGCAACTGGTCAAGGGCAAGGCCCGCGGCCATGCGGTTTTTCACCAGCCGCGGGTTAAAATCGAACATACCGTTGCCGAAGATACCGAGGCGGAACGGCACCGGGTCTATTCGGCGTTCGACAAGATGCGCGACCAGATCGATCTGATGACCAGTCAGGCAGAATTCGGTGTTGGCGGCGAGCATGAAGAAGTGCTCGAGACTTACAAGATGTTCGCTTATGACGAAGGCTGGAGCCGGCGCATCAACGAAGCCATCGACAGCGGCCTGACCGCCGAAGCGGCGATTGAACGGGTGCAGCAGCATACAAGGATGCGGATGCGGCAAATTGACGATCCGCTGCTGGCCGAACGCATGCACGATCTGGAAGATCTCGCCAACCGGCTGCTGCGTACGGTTTCCGGACAGATGGGCACCGCTGCAAAAATGGGCTTGCGGCAGGACACGATCCTGATTGCCCGCAACCTTGGGCCGGCAGAACTGCTGGAATATGACCGGCGCAAGCTGAAGGGTGTCATTCTCGAGGAAGGCTCGCTGACCGCCCATGTCACGATCATCGCGCGCGCGATGGGCATCCCGATACTCGGCCAGGTCAAGAATATCCGGCAAGTCGTCCGCGAAGACGACCCTCTTTTGCTCAATGTCGACGACAAGACCGTTTTTGTTCGCCCCAGCCCCTCGATGGAGGAGGCGTTTGAAGCGCAGCTGGAACTCAGCCAGAAAAAGCGCGCCGCCTATTCCGAATTACGCGACAAGGAAGCCGTAACCAAGGATGGCGTCCGGATCACCGTCAATATCAATGCCGGCTTGCGGGATGATCTGGCATTGCTCAATCTCACCGGGGCAGACGGCATCGGATTGTTCCGGACCGAATTTCAATTTCTCGTCGCCGCAACCATGCCCGGTAGAGCCGGCCAGACCCGTTTCTACCGCGATGTTCTGGAAGCTGCCGGTGAAAAACCGGTCATATTCCGCACGGTCGACATTGGCGGGGACAAGCCTCTCCCCTATTTCCAGGCCAGCGAGATCAAGGAAGACAATCCGGCAATGGGCTGGCGGGCGATCCGCATCGGCCTTGAGCGGGACGCGCTGATGAAGGTCCAGGCTCGTGCCCTGATCGAAGCGGCAGCGGGACGGAAACTGAATGTCATGTTCCCGATGGTCGCAGAACCGTGGGAATTTGATGAAGCCAAGGCGGTATTCGAAAATCAGCGAACCTATCTGAAAAACCAGAAGAAGCGACTGCCAACGCAAATTCGCTACGGTGCCATGCTAGAGGTCCCTGCTCTGGCCGAGTGTCTCGACCTGATGGCGGACCGGCTCGACTTTCTGTCGATCGGGACCAATGATCTTACCCAGTTTCTGTTTGCCGCGGACCGGAGCAATCCCAAACTCGCCGAACGATTTGACTGGATGAGCCCGGCCATTCTCAGATTCTTGCGCCGCGCCTCCGACAATGCCGCGCGGTTTGATATTCCGCTCGGTATTTGCGGAGAAATGGGTGGCCGCCCGCTTGACGCTCTGGCGCTACTGGGGCTGGGCATTCGCAATCTGTCGATCACCCCTGCTTCGGTTGGCCCGATCAAGGCGATGGTCCGGTCGCTCGATCTCGGTCAGGCCACGTTGGAAATCGAAGCGATTTTGAAGGAGGCGCCAGCCGAACCGAGATTGCGTCTCGAACAATGGGCCAATCAGCGCAATGTTGATCTCGACTGATCAGTTTTGCCACGATCTGCCGGCAATTTTTCTGTCGAGTGGCCAAAAATGTGAAAATCCAGTGTCTAAAGCATGATAGTCATTGACTTTTGCTGCTCAAACTGGCTTTTTTCGTCGAATATCCGGGAAGTGCGAAAAGGGTCGCAAAATGATCCGGCCAAGGGAGTTTTTTGTGGCCGAAGAAACCAATGATGAAGAAAATGCCGAGCTGCATCTGCACAGCACCGGTGAATTATTACGTCGCGCGCGGGAGCAGAAAAGTCTCTCGCTCGAAGACATCGCCAAAAAAACCCGGATTCCGCAACGCCATCTGGAATCGATCGAAAGCGGCGATTTCGACGCTTTGCCCGGACGAACATATGCGATCGGCTTCGCCAAATCCTACGCCCGAACCGTCGGCCTGGTCGACGCCTCCATCGGCAGCCAGTTGCGCGCGGAAATGGATGAACAGGGTCACGCGGCTTACCAGCCCGAAGTCAGCGGCTATGCGCCGGCCAACCCGTCCAGCATTCCACCCCGCTATCTGGCATGGACAGCCGCCGGCATAGGGGCCTTGGTGCTGATCGGCTATCTGGTCTGGCGCACGTTGATCCTCAATCCCGGTGATCTGGAGCAAATTGCGGAAAGCGAAACCGCAACACCGACCGAAACCGCGTCGGCAGGTGCCAGTGACCAGAATGTCGCGGATATTGGTCCGGTACTGTCAAGCCAGGGAACCGTGGTGCTGACCGCGACCGAACCGGTCTGGATGAAAATCTATGATGCGGAAGGCGAGCGCCTTTTCGAAAATGAAATGGCCGCCGGAGAGACTTTCACGGTACCGGCTGATGCCAACGACCCGCAGATTCTAACCG
Source organism: Parasphingorhabdus sp. NYA22 (assembly GCF_976973735.1). Classification (NCBI taxonomy): domain Bacteria; kingdom Pseudomonadati; phylum Pseudomonadota; class Alphaproteobacteria; order Sphingomonadales; family Sphingorhabdaceae; genus Parasphingorhabdus; species Parasphingorhabdus sp. NYA22. The sequence continues at coordinate 3,079,025 of NZ_OZ333477.1, forward strand.
GGCGTCCCGCTGCTCTGACCGTCACCATCGACGGCCAGGTTGTCCCGCAACTGGGAACTGCTGAGCGGACCATCAAGGATGTCGGCGTCAGTGCGAAGGCTTTGCTGGCACGGGAAGAAGTCAGCAATCCCGCCGCCGACTTGTCGTCTGAATAAGGACCATAGGGGCCGTCACGATAGCGACAAGCCGCCGGAACAAGCCTGTTTCGGGACATAATATTCTTTACTTTTCAGCGTAGTATATGGTTAATATACGAGAAATCAGCGGAGGCCTCGATGAAGACATTCGGTATCACAATTCTGCTCACCAGCTTGCTTGTCAGTACACCTGTAGCGGCTCAGAACGCAGAGGTAGACAAGCGCGTGGACCGGCTGGAGCAGGAAATGCGTGCGGTTCAGCGCAAGGTGTTTCCCGGCGGTTCGACCCGCTATTTCGAACCCGAAATCACGGCGGAAAATGGCCCGGCATCGCCTGCGGCAGCGGTCACGACTTCGGCCGTCAGCGACCTGATCGCCCGGGTAGACACGCTGGAGCGCAGCTTGGCCAACCTGACCGGTCAGGTTGAGGAAAACGGCTTTCGGCTGAAAAAGATCGAGGACCGGATGGCTGCAGCCGCTGCACCAGTAGCGAGCCTGCCGGCAGCCGGTGTTACCGGATCTGCGCCAAAAGCGGCTCCTAAACCGGCCGCGGAAGCTGCTCCTGATCCCAAGCGGGTTGTCGGCGTTGCCGCAATCGTCATGCCGGAAACCGGCGATGCCGCCGAAGACGCCTATATTTACGGATATCGGTTGTGGGACGCAAAATTCTATCCCGAAGCGCAAACGCAGCTGAAGAAAATGGTCGAAGATCATCCCACCCATCGGCGCGCGAGCTTCGCCCAGAATCTGCTCGGCCGCGCCTATCTTGACGATAGCAAGCCGGCGCTGGCTTCGGTCGCTCTCTATGAAAATTACCAGAAAAGACCACGCGGCGAACGTGCACCGGACAGCCTCTATTTCCTGAGCACCGCGCTGGTGCAACTGGGCAAGAAAACTGATGCCTGCCGGGTGTTGGCGGAAATGCAGGATGTCTATCCCGAAGTCGCCAGTGGCCGGCTTGCCGATCGCGTGACATCGGGCAAGGCTGCCGCCAACTGCAAATAGATCATGGGTGATGCAGCCGCCTCGCTCGACACACGCTTTGTGGAGGCGCTTGACCGGCTGGTTCCCGCATTTGCATCAAATGACCAGAAACTGGGGCTGGCGGTTTCCGGCGGCCCCGACAGCCTGGCCCTGCTGCTGCTGGCATCCGAGGCCTGTCCCGGCAGGGTTGCTGCGGCGACTGTCGATCACGGGTTGCGTCCCGCCGCTCGCACGGAAGCAGAATTCGTAGCGGAGATCTGTCGGGAACGCGGCATCCCTCACGAAATTTTGCGACCGGTCGTCCCGATCCGCGGCAGCATCCAGAGCGCGGCCCGGCACGCCCGTTACGGACTGTTGCACGACTGGATGAAAGACAACCGGATCCATTGGCTAGCGACTGCCCATCATGCCGATGACCAGCTGGAGACCATGATCATGCGCATCTTGCGCGGCAGCGGTATCGACGGCATGTCGGGTATCAGGGAGAAGCGGACCGACATCATCCGGCCCCTGCTCCATTTTCAGAAATCGGAACTGATCGCCTATGTCGCGGACCATGGTCTGGATGCGGTCGACGATCCTTCCAATCGCGATCAGGGCTTCGACCGTGTGCGGGTACGCAATGCGCTCCAGGATCTCGAAGGATTCGACACCAGCCTTGCCAGCCAGAGCGCGAGCGCCCTGGGGGCCGCACGCGAGGCGATCGAGTGGATGGTCGAGCGGCTTGCCGCGGACCATCTCACAACCACGGACCTCGGTTGTACTCTCTCGCACATAGACTTTCCTCACGAGCTTCAACGGCGGCTATTGCTCAAATGCCTGCACATTTGTGATCCTGCTTTATCCCCGCGCGGCAACCAGATTGACCAGACAATCATCGCTCTGGAAAAGGGCGAAACCGTCACACTCGGCAACATATTGTGCCGGGGCGGAGCGGTTTGGCGCTTCCAGCCCGCACCGAAGCGCCGCAATAGCTGATTTTTTGCCGCGACGGCCCTGCCAAGGCGCTCCGATCACACTGATCGGTAAAAACATTGGCCTTCATATTGTCATCCGCCGCAAAAGGACTATCTTTACAGCATAGATAAAATTGCGGCGTGATGCCGTTCATCCGCTGCAACCATGATTACAGGACAAGATGTGCAATGAATGACGAACAGGATCCCAAAGACAATCCCTGGATGAAAAGTATGTTCATCTGGGCTGGCGTCATCGTAGCGCTTCTGCTCACCGTTTCGATGTTTGGTGCGGGAGCCTCCAGCGAGGGGGCAACGGGCATCAGCTATTCTTCCTTCCGCAACAAGGTCGAAGAAGGCAGCGTGAAAAGCGTGGCCATCGCGCCGGACAAGATCACCGGCGAACTCACCAATGGCGACATGTTCTCCACCACGCCAGTCGGCAGCGATCCTTCGCTGGTGAACCTGCTGGACGAGAAAGGCGTCGAATATAGCGGCAAGGCACAGGAACAGGCCAGCATCTGGCAGATCATTCTCGTGCAGTCCCTGCCCTTCCTGCTGATCCTCGGCATCGCCTTCTTCGTGCTGCGGCAGATGCAAAAGGGCAGCGGTTCCGGAGCCATGGGCTTTGGCAAGTCGAAGGCCAAACTGCTGACCGAAAAACAGGGCAAGGTAACCTTTCAGGATGTCGCAGGTATCGATGAAGCCCGCGAAGAGCTGGAAGAAATTGTCGAATTTCTGAAAAATCCCGGACGCTTTGCCAAGCTTGGCGGCCAGATTCCGAAAGGCGCGCTGCTTGTCGGTTCGCCCGGTACCGGTAAAACGCTGCTGGCTCGCGCCATTGCGGGCGAAGCGGGCGTACCTTTCTTCTCCATCTCCGGTTCCGATTTCGTCGAAATGTTCGTCGGCGTTGGCGCAAGCCGTGTCCGTGACATGTTCGAGCAAGCCAAGAAAAACGCCCCGTGCATCGTCTTTATCGACGAAATCGACGCAGTCGGTCGCCATCGTGGTGCCGGCCTTGGCAATGGCAATGACGAACGCGAGCAGACGCTGAACCAGCTACTGGTCGAGATGGACGGCTTCGAGGCGAATGAAGGTATCATTATCATCGCCGCGACCAACCGTCCCGACGTCCTTGATCCGGCGCTACTGCGCCCCGGCCGCTTTGACCGCCAGGTTGTCGTTCCGCGTCCCGATATTGAAGGCCGCGAAAAGATTCTTGCCGTGCATATGAAGAAAGTGCCGCTGGCTCCCGACGTTGACCCGCGCACGATTGCGCGGGGCACCCCCGGCTTCTCCGGCGCCGATCTGGCAAATCTGGTCAACGAGGCAGCGCTGATGGCGGCTCGTCGCGGCAAACGGATGGTCGCGATGAGCGAGTTCGAGGATGCCAAGGACAAGGTCATGATGGGCACAGAACGCAAGTCCATGGTGATGACGGACGACGAGAAGAAGATGACCGCTTATCACGAAGCAGGCCATGCTATTGTCTCGGTACACGAGGAAGCATCCGATCCGATCCACAAGGCGACGATCATTCCGCGCGGTCGCGCACTCGGCATGGTCATGCGTCTGCCCGAGCGCGATAATTACAGCTATCACCGCGACAAGATGCACGCCAATATGGCGGTATCCATGGGTGGTCGTGTCGCCGAGGAGATCATCTTCGGCTATGATAAAGTGTCTTCGGGAGCTTCCAGCGATATCCAATATGCCACGAAACTTGCGCGTGACATGGTCACCCAATGGGGCATGTCGGACGAGATGGGACCCCTGCAATATGAAGAGGAACAGGGTGAAACCTTCCTCGGCTATTCGCAATCGCAGCGGGTGCATATGTCAGACGAGACCGCGAAAAAGATCGACATGGAAATTCGCAAGCTGATCGATGACAGCTATGACCGGGCGAAGCATCTGCTGACCAAGCATAATGACCAGCTCCATGCTCTGGCCAATGCATTGCTCGAATATGAGACGCTGTCCGGTGAGGAAATTGACGAACTGGTCAAGAACGGCAAGTTCGAGCGTCCGGATGGCGGTGTCGTCAAACCGACCGCTGTGCCATCAGTCGGCGCATCGATCCCGAAAGCGGGACGGAAGAAGAAGGGTCCGTTTGGCGATCCCAAACCACAAGGCGCTTAATCGCCGTCCGGCAACGGAACAAGAAACAAGAAACAAGAAAGGCCGCTCGGGATATTCCCGGCGGCCTTTTCTTTTGTCTCGATATGTGCGGTGGACCGCAGAGCGTTTAGCGGCGACCGTAGTCTCCGGCGACACCGGCGCTGCGTGGTGGTGCAGCGGCCGTGAGGCGAAGCGCTTCTGCCGACTGGCTGATCGAACCGATTTCATCCGGCGTATCATCATCGTCGATGAGAACCTTCTGCAGCGATTGAATCAGGCTTTCCTGCAGATCCTTCGGCTTGACCGTTTCTTCTGCGATTTCGCGCAGGGCGACAACCGGGTTTTTATCGCGATCGCGATCAACAGTCAGCTCTGCGCCGCCTGAAATCTCACGTGCGCGCTGGGCAGCAAACAACACCAGATCAAACCGGTTTGTGACTTTATCAACGCAATCTTCAACCGTAACGCGAGCCATAAGGCGCTCCTGATTCTGCAAACTATAGGAAAAGAGGCCTGCATCTAGGGCGATGCGCGGGATTTGTCAACAAATCCGGACTCTCGCAGCGATTGGTCAGGAAACCAATCGGCAATCTAATGGTTTGTCGGTGTACCGATGATAATCTATGCCCTGAAACCATGGAAAACACGCCCGTGAACAACCTGCTATGGCAACCCGGACAACCGCAGTGGTTTGATGTCGGCGGGAACCGGTTGCGGCTGGTCCGCGCGGCAGACGAACGACTTTCCGCGCTGGTGCACATGCTCGAACGGGCCGACGAAAGCCTCAAGCTTTTCTTCTACATGTTCGAAGACGATCTGATCGGCAGGAAAATACTCTCTTTGCTGATAACCGCCTGCGAGCGGGGCGTTGCGGTCGAAATGATGGTCGACAGCTTCGGCTCGAATGGCGCGCCGCGCGGTTTTTTTGACCCTCTCGTCCAGGCCGGGGGGAAATTCAGGGTTTTCAGCCCGCGTTTTTCCACCAGCTATTTTGTCCGCAATCATCAGAAGATGATCATCGCCGATGATTGCTGCGCCCTGATCGGCGGGTTCAATATCGCCGACGAATATTTCGCCGTGCACCAACAATCCGGGGATAGCGCACAGAGCGACGAGAGCTGGGAAGATCTCGGCCTCGAAATCAAGGGGCCCGAGGTTGCCAATCTCGCCAGCTATTTTCGGCTTTTGTCCAACTGGGTTTATCAGGATAATAGCAATATGCGCTCGCTGCGGAAGATGGTGAGACACTGGGAAGCCGGAAATGGCCAGTTCCAGTGGCTACTTGGTGGCCCGAGCAATCGTCTGAGCCACTGGGCGCGGGCGATCAAGAATGATCTGGAGAATGGCAGCAGGCTTGATCTCGTCACCGCCTATTTTTCGCCAGGGCAAGGGCTTTTGCGGCGGATTGGCGGATTGTCAAAGCGCGGCGGACAAAGCCGGATCATATTGCCCGGCAAAACCGACAATCGCGCGACCATGGGGGCAAGCCGGTTGCTATACGGCTATTTGCTGAAGCGGCATGCGCGGCTTTTCGAATTTCAGCCCAGACGCCTCCATACAAAATTGGTGGTCGTCGATAATGCTGTCTATGTCGGTTCGGCGAATTTTGATTTGCGCAGCCTGTTCATCAATGTGGAGATGATGTTGCGGATCGAAGATGCCGGTTTTGCCGGTCATGCGCGTAGCGTGATCGATATCCTGCACGAAAATAGCGAAACCATCACGCCGGCGCTGCACAAATCCCGCCGCACGTTTCTCAATCGGCTGCGCTGGACAATATCCTATTTCGTCGTAAATACGCTAGACTATCGGGTTACCCGCAGATTCAATTTCGGTATCGTCAAATAGAAGACGTTCGCCCAGATGAACCGGTTTGCCAGCCAGCCGGAGCAATCTGTCGCAGCAGGAGAATCATTCACCGCAATAGGCAGTTTTGCCCCTGTTCAGACAGGGCCGCGTAGTTAGAAGGGTCTATGAACATTCCAACAGCAGATGATCGCCCGCTCATGAGACATTTTCGGCATGTATTGACATTGATGCTGACCGTCACACTGGCTGCCTGCGTGTCTGCCTCAAACCGGCCGGCAGCAAGGACGGATAACGCCCCGCCGCCGATCTATCAGAATCGGGCACCGTCAGCGCCGCCAAGCACCGACACTGCACGCGAACAGCCCAACCCTGCACTGGTCCGGGAGATCGATCAACTCTGGCGGACATTCCCCGGGAAGACCGGGATCGCCGTGAAACGGATCGACGGCGAATGGGAATTCGGCCACCGGATTGATGAATATTTTCCTCAGCAAAGCGTTTCCAAGCTCTGGGTAGCGATGACCATGCTCGACAAGATCGATCAGGGCCGGGCATCGCTCTCCGACCCGATCCGCATCGGGAAGGAAGACCTTACTGTTTTCCATCAACCGATGGCGGTTGAAGTGGAACGGGAAGGTGCGGTTGTGAAATCCGTCTACACCCTGCTCGAAAAGGCGCTGGCGAGCAGCGACAACACTGCAAACGACTCCCTGCTTCGGCATGCCGGAGGGCCGGAGGCCGTCCGCAAGTTCATCGCCAAAAACGATCTCGGGAAAATCCGCTTCGGTCCGGGCGAACGGCTTTTACAGAGCGGGATTGCCGGGATGGAATGGAAGCAGAATCTGTCCTACCGCCGGACATTCTATGCGGCCCGCGCCAAAATACCGGTCGAACAGCGGCGGCAGTCTCTTGACGCCTATCTGGCCGATCCTGTTGATGGAGCCAGTCCTCTTGCAATTGTCCGCGCGCTCGACAAACTGGCCCGGGGCGAATTGCTCTCGGCCAATTCGACCAAATTGCTGCAGTCGATATTGAAACGGACAAGAAGCGGCCCGAACCGGCTGAAGGCTGGCGTGCCTGCGGGGTGGGAATTCCTGCACAAAACCGGAACCGGGCAGGTTCTCGGTTCGGTAGCAACCGGATATAATGATATCGGTATCATGACTGCGCCCGACGGAACCCGCTATGCCGTGGTGGTGATGCTGGGCGATACGACCGCTTCGATCCCCGAACGCATGCGCCTGATGCAGGCGGTGACACGGGCCGTGGGCCGATACCACCCGGGCTAGAACCTATTCGCTATCAGCCGGAGCGGCGGTCATATTCTCCGTCAAGTCAGGCGGCGCGTTGCGCTCGTCGAGCATTTCCGCTGCTTCATCCAGTGCTTTTGCTTCGCCGACGGTGACACCGCCGGGGCCGGGATCATTTTGTGCCGGGCCGCAGGCTACCAGGCCGGCCAGTATCATGACGCTGAAGATGCTTTTCATGATATCTCCATAAACCCTGTTCGGGCTGGACCAAAGACAAAAAAAGGGCCGTCCGAAGACAGCCCTTTTCTGAAATAGTTGGAAAAGCTTAGTTTACTGCTTTTTTCGCAGCGTCTGCAGCTTTGTCGACTGCGCTTTTGGCAGCATCTTTAGCAGCGTTACCGGCCTCTTCAGCGGCATTGCCAGCGGCTACAGCAGCTTCGCCAGCGGCATCAGCAGCTTCAGCGGTTGCTTCAACAGCGGCTTCGCCCATGGCGTCCGCGGAACCTTCAGCAGCATCCATGGCATCATCAGCAGCTTCTTCAGCGGTTGCTTCAGTGCCTTCTACAGCTTCTTCTGCACCGGTTTCAGCATTGTCGGCGCCGGAGCATGCGGCCAGGCCAAGTGCAGCGGCCAGAACGATCGATGTTGTAACTTTTTTCATTGGGGTAACCCTCTATTTTAATCCTCAAAAACCAAGCCGGCGGGGAGGTGTTTTATCTCCTCTGGCCTGCGGCGCCTATCATTAGCGATATGACCGAATGAACGCAATGAAGAACCTGATTCGGCAATTTCCGGCGTGTAAATTCTCCTAGACTCGTGACCGGAAATAAAAGCCAAAGGCAGAAGATCAAGCCGATTGACCAGATATAAAGATTTCTTTATATAGCTATGCGACATGGATCATATCTTGAACATTTTTAGAGCACTCGCTGACCCTACGCGGTTACGAATCATGCTGTTGCTGCAAAAGATGGAGCTGGCCGTCGGCGAACTGGCGCAAATTCTCGACCAGAGTCAGCCGCGCATTTCCCGGCACATCAGAATATTGGATGAAGCGGGACTGGCGGAACGCCGGAAAGAAGGCAGCTGGGTGTTTCTGAAACCCGGACCGGCATCCGAGCTGCAAATATTGGGACGCATTTTTCGATCGGGCAAGGTCGCGAAGTCCGAACAGGCGTTGCAGGATCAAGCACAGCTGTCACTGGTACGCAAGGCGCGCGCCGAAATGGCAGAGCGCTATTTCTCCGCTCACGCCGAAGAATGGGATGCCATCCGCTCGCTGCATTTGCCCGAAGAGGAAGTCGAGCGGGCGATGCTCGCCTTGCTGCGTGATGCACCACTTGGCAAGTTACTGGATATCGGAACCGGGACGGGGCGGATGGTCGAACTGTTCGGCGCCTCGGCGCAATCGATCGTCGCGATCGACAATAGTCCCGAAATGCTGCGGCTGGCGCGGGCCAAATTGCTCGAGAGCGAAACCGTTAGCGGATCCAATCTGGTGCAGAAAACAGAGTTGAAGCAAGGCGACTTCAACAATCTGCCGCTGGAAAATGGCGCGGTTGACAGTGTCATTCTCCACCAGGTTCTGCATTATGCGCAACATCCGGAAGCGGTATTGGTAGAAGTTTCGCGGGTGTTGAAGCCCGATGGTATCGTTCTGATCGCGGATTTTGCTGCCCATGACCGGGAAGACCTGCGCACCGAACATGCGCACGCACGGCTCGGCTTTAGCGATGACAGCATGAGACACTGGCTCTCTGCGTCGAAGCTCGAACTGGTGCAGACCAGAACGCTTGATGGCGGTGAACTGACGGTAAAAATATGGATCGCCAAGAAAGCTACCGTCCCCAGCCTGCATCCAGATTCCGACAAATTGCCCCCGCAAACCGAAAATTTGAAAAGAGCATCAGCATGAACAATCCAACGCGGCCGATGGGCCTAATCGAACTGGAAGAGGCAAAACGGGCGCTTGATGCACCGCTCTTCGCCGGATTGAGCGGCGATGCGGATGTTTCGTTCGAGTTTTTTCCACCGAAATCGGACAAAATGGAAAAAACCCTGTGGGACAGTGTCGTGACGCTCGAGCCGCTCAATCCCCGGTTTGTTTCGGTAACTTATGGCGCGGGCGGAACCACACGGGAACGCACCCATGCGACGGTGGCGAGAATTGCCAAGGAAACCAATATTCCCGCGGCGGCGCATCTGACCTGCGTCGGCGCAAGCAAGGCGGAAATCGCCGAGGTTGCCCAGTCCTATTGGGATGCCGGCGTTCGCCATATCGTTGCCTTGCGCGGCGATCCGCCGTCAGAAGGCCAGGCTTTCGAACCGCATCCGCAAGGCTACGCCAGTGCCGCCGAGCTGGTAAAGGGTCTGAGCGATATCGCGCCTTTTGAAATCTCGGTGGCTGCCTATCCCGAGACACATCCGGAAGCCGATTGCCCGCAAAGCGATCTCGACAATCTTAAGCGCAAGCTCGATGCAGGAGCGACCCGGGCGATCACCCAGTTTTTCTTCACCGCAGAAGCTTTCTTCCGGTTCCGCGATGCGGCAGGCGCTGCCGGCATTGATGCAGAATTGGTGCCGGGCATATTGCCGGTGTCGAACGTCGCCCAGACGCGGAAATTTGCAGGCATGTGCGGCGCGGAAATCCCGCCATGGATGAATGATCTGTTCGAAGGACTGGATGACCATCCTTCGGCGCGGCAATTGATCGCGGCCACGGTAGCGGCGGAACTCTGCCGCAAACTTTATGCCGGCGGCGTGCGCCAGTTTCATTTTTATACGCTCAACCGGGCAGAGCTGAGCTACGCCATTTGCCATTTGCTCGGCAAACGCCCCGGCAGTGCACAACAGGAGAAAGCGGCATGACCAGCCCGCGCGAACGTTTGACGAAACTGGCCGCTGAACGCATTTTGGTGTTCGATGGCGGCTATGGCACGGCGATCCAGAATTATCGTCTTGGCGAAGACGATTATCGCGGCAGTCTCGACCTGACCGATGACCAGAAGGGCAATAATGATCTGCTCAGCCTGACCCGGCCGGACATCATCGAAGCCATTCATACGTCCTATCTTGAAGCGGGCGCAGACATTATCGAAACCAACACGTTCAGTTCGACCGTGATCAGTCAGGCGGATTATGGCTGCGAACATCTGGTCCGCGATCTGAATGTCAAATCGGCCGAAATTGCGCGCGCGGCCTGCGACAAGGCAGAAGCCAAAGATGGCAGGCCGCGGTTCGTTGCCGGATCCGTCGGCCCCACCAACAAGACGCTGTCCCTGTCCCCCGACGTCAATGATCCCGGCTTCCGGGAGATTGATTATGATTATCTGAAGGGCGTCTATCGTGAGCAATGCGATGCATTGATCGACGGCGGTGTCGACTTTCTGCTGATCGAAACCATCTTTGATACGCTCAATGCCAAATGCGCCGGCATGGCGGCGATGGAAGCCGCCGAAGCAAGCGGCCGCGATGTGCCGCTGATGATATCGATGACCCTGACCGATCTGTCCGGCCGCAATCTTTCCGGCCATACGGTTGAGGCTTTCTGGCATGCCGTGCGCCATCTGAAGCCGCTGACCATCGGGCTCAACTGTTCTTTCGGCGCCGACCAGCTCAGACCGCATCTGGCGATGCTGTCGAAAGAAGCGGACTGCCTGATCATGGCCTATCCCAATGCTGGCCTGCCCAACGATCTTGGTGAATATGACGAAATGCCGGATGAAACAGCGGAATTGATTGGCGACTGGCTGAAAGACGGTCTGGTCAATATTGTCGGCGGCTGCTGCGGGACTACGCCGGAGCATATTGCAGCCATTGCCAAGGCCGTGGCTGATCAGGAACCACGCAAGATACCGGCGGTCACTGTGCGGACGCGGCTTTCCGGACTGGAACCGTTCAATATGGCGGCCTAAGCGCCCGGCAACCCGCAGCGCAGCGGTACGAACTAACTATTAATTGCTCCCCGGCTCCGGTCGAGACCAACGGATGACATCACGAATTATGACCCAATCCTCTTCCACCAATTTCGTCAATATCGGCGAACGCACCAACGTCACCGGCTCGGCGCGCTTCAAGAAGCTCGTCCTCAACGACGATTATGAGGCTGCGGTGGAAGTCGCTCGCCAGCAGGTCGAGAACGGCGCGCAGGTGATCGACATCAACATGGATGAAGGCCTGCTCGACGCCCATCATGCGATGACCACCTTTCTGAAGCTGATCTCCGCCGAACCCGATATTGCGCGCGTGCCGGTGATGATCGACAGCAGCAAATGGTCGGTGATCGAGGCGGGGCTGAAATGCGTGTCCGGCAAACCGATCGTCAACAGCATATCGATGAAGGAAGGCGAGGAAGAGTTCCTCAATCACGCCCGCAAATGCATGGCTTATGGCGCCGCTGTCGTGGTCATGGCTTTTGATGAAACCGGACAGGCCGACACCAAAGAGCGCAAGGTCGAAATCTGCGAACGCGCCTACAAGCTGCTCACCGGAATCGGTTTTCCGCCGGAGGATATTATCTTCGATCCCAATGTGTTCGCGATCGCGACGGGGATTGACGAACATCGCCGCTACGGACTCGACTTCATCGAAGCGACCCGCGAGATCAGGAAGCGTTGCCCGCATGTCCATATATCCGGCGGCCTGTCCAACCTGTCGTTCAGCTTCCGCGGCAATGAGCCGGTGCGCAAGGCGATGCACAGCGTCTTTCTCTATCATGCCATTCCTGCGGGTATGGATATGGCGATCGTCAACGCCGGCCAGCTGGATATTTATGACGACATCGATCCCGAACTGCGCGAGCTTTGCGAAGATGTGATATTCGACCGCCGCGACGACGCGACCGACCGGCTGATCACGCTCGCCGAAAAATTCCGTGGCACCGATGAAGTCGCCGAAAAGGCAGCGGCAGAATGGCGCGGCTATGAAGTCAACAAACGCCTTGAACATGCGCTGGTCAAGGGCATCGATGCGCATATCATCGAAGATACCGAAGAAATGCGACTGGCGGTCAAAGAACGCAAAGGCCGCCCGATCGAAGTGATCGAAGGGCCATTGATGGACGGCATGAATGTCGTTGGCGACCTGTTCGGTTCCGGCAAGATGTTCCTGCCGCAAGTGGTGAAATCCGCGCGCGTCATGAAGAAAGCCGTCGCCCATCTCTTCCCCTATATCGAGGCGGAGAAAGACGAGAAAGCGAAGGGCAAGGGCAAGATCATCATGGCCACGGTGAAGGGCGATGTGCACGATATCGGCAAGAATATTGTCGGCGTCGTGCTGCAGTGCAATGGCTTTGAGGTCATCGATCTCGGCGTGATGGTGTCGTGGACCGACATTTTGAAAGCCGCCAATGAAAATGATGCCGATATCATCGGACTGTCCGGGTTGATCACGCCATCGCTCGACGAAATGGTGACTGTCGCCGAAGAAATGGAACGGGCGAAAATGCAGATGCCGCTGATGATCGGCGGTGCAACCACTTCCAAGACCCACACGGCGCTGCGCATTGAACCCGCCTATAGCGGACCGACTGTCTATGTGCTCGATGCCAGCCGCGCTGTGGGCGTCGCTTCCCAACTGGTCAGTGATACCCAGGCAGAAGGCTTCATCGCCAAGACTCGCGAGGATTACGAGCACGTCCGTATCGCACGCGCGGGGAAAACCGGAAAGAAACTCGCATCGCTCGCGGAAGCCCGCGCCAATGCCGCTGTCGTCGACATGAGCCTCAAAGCCTCGGCACCGGCGAAACCCGGCCTGCATGTTTATGACGACTGGGACCTCGCAGAGCTGCGCGACTATATCGACTGGACTCCCTTTTTCCGCGCATGGGAACTGGCCGGAAATTATCCCGCAATCCTGACCGACAAAATCGTCGGCGAAAGCGCGACTGATCTGTTCCGCGACGCGCAGGCCATGCTCGACCAGATCATCGAGGAAAAATGGCTGACCGCCAAAGGCGTGGCCGGCATCTGGCGGGCCCGGCGGGAAGGCGACGACATTTTGGTCTCGCCGGAAAATGCGGAATATACCTTGCCGATGCTGCGACAGCAGGTTGTCAAACGGGGTGGCAAGCCGAATAATTGTCTCGCCGATTTCATCGACAGCTCTGATGACTGGATTGGCGGCTTTGCCGTCACCGCCGGCCATGGCATCGACGAACATGTCCAGCGGTTCGAGATGGACAAGGATGACTATAACAGCATTCTTTTGAAAGCGCTTGCCGACCGGTTTGCCGAAGCCTTCGCCGAACGCATGCACGAACATGTCCGCAAGGATCTGTGGGGCTATGCAGCCGACGAGCATTTCAACAACAAGGATCTGGTTCGGGAAAAATATCAGGGCATCCGCCCTGCCCCCGGCTATCCGGCTTGTCCGGATCACAGTCTGAAACCGATCCTGTTCGATATGCTGAACGCCACGGAGAATACCGGTATCAAACTGACCAGCGGCTTCGCGATGACGCCGACCGCTGCGGTTTCCGGCTTCTATTTTGCCCATCCTCAAGCCGACTATTTCGGCGTGGCGCGGATCAGCGAAGACCAGGTCGAAGAATATGCGGCAAGGCGCGGCGTATCCATCGATCAGGCGCGGCAATGGCTGCGACCCAATCTCAACGAGTAAACCGGTCAGATTAACCTTTTAACCTATAACGCTCAGCCTGAATTCATCTGGGACGGCGCAAGCTTTTATATTGTTTGCCGTCACGGCAAGCGATATTGAAAATGCCCTATTCCCCCGAGTCAGGATGGCCGTAATGAACTTGAAGACCCCGTTGATCGCCGCAGTCATGACGGCATCTGTCGCCGGAACCGCTGTTCAGGCCCAGCGCGATGCGCCGTTTACTGTGCAGGAAAGCGGTGAAAGCTTTTACCGGCTGTCCGACGCGGTCACGGCCGTCGGCGGCAATAATGCGACCATTGTCATCAAACCGGGTTCCTATGGCGATTGCGCCGTGCAGACAGCGGGCCGGATCACCTACAAGGCTTCGGTTCCCGGACGAACCATATTTGATGGCGGCGTCTGCGAGGGCAAGGCAACGCTTGTCCTGCGGGGTAAGGCGGCGACCATCGACGGTATCATCTTCCAGAATCAGCAGGTTGCCGATGGCAATGGGGCCGGCATCCGGATCGAGCGCGGCGATCTCTATGTCTATAACGCCATGTTCCGCAACGCCGAGCAAGGCATATTGAGCGCCGATGATCCCAGCGCAGAGATTGTCATCGACCGGTCCACATTCCAGCGCCTGGGACGCTGCGATCGCGGCCTGTCCTGCGCGCACAGCATTTACATCGGGGACTTCGGGTCGCTGAAAGTGACCAACAGCCGCTTCGAAAAAGGCAATGGCGGTCATTATGTCAAAAGCCGCGCCCCACGGGCGACGATCAACAATAACAGTTTCGACGATACCCAGGGTCGGACCACCAATTACATGATCGACCTGCCCGCCGGCGCAACCGGTGTGATCAGTGGCAATGTATTCGTGCAGGGCCAGAACAAGGAAAACTGGAGCGCTTTCATTGCGGTGGCGGCGGAAGACAGGGACCATAGTTCAGCCGGTCTCAACATCCATTCGAACAACGCGTCGCTGGCCAAGGGTGTCAAACGGAACACCTGGTTCGTGGCCGACTGGAGCGGCGACGAGCTGCGGATTGCGAACAACAGTCTCGGACAGGGCCTGACCCGTTACCAGCGGCGCTAGGCCACAGCCTGGTTCATTCGCAGCTGTTGGCGGGACCGCCGTCAATATCGAGACATTGTCCGTCTGTCTGATCCGCCGTTATTTCCACACCGATCAGCGCGCCCAGAGTCGGGGCGATATCGACGGTCATTACCGACAAAGGCTGTTCAAAATGCTGGATGCCCTCCCGCCAGAACAGGATCGGTACACGGCGGTCATAATCCCACGGGCTGCCGTGCGTTGCCACATATCCGCGCTGGGTTGAGGCAATCGGAGTGATTCCCTTTTTCAGCAATACGACAAAGTCGCCAGACCGGTCCGGGTGAAATGATGCTCTTGCCCGCTCGGCGAGAGTCCATGATTCGGGCGATCCGCGCGGAACCTTGATTGCCGCAATATCGTCATGGTCCAACACCATTTCGACCTGTTCATGGGCGGCAATCAGCGCGATGGCGCTATCCTTGACCTGTGCCCGCTGTTTTTCCGACAGGTCCCGACTGACATAATAGTCGCCAAATGGTCCGTCCGCGTAGAGCAGCGGCTTTTCGTCCGGAAGGTTCAGCGCCGCTGCTACCTTCGTGCCGATTGTCTTTGCATTGAGATTCGGATCGATCCGCTGCGCCGTCGGCACGCCTTGCAGGCTCATCCGTTCGGGCAAGTCGAGACCGCCATGATCGGCGGTCAGCATCACGACATAGTCAACGCCTTGCCCGTCCAATATAGTGAAAAATTCTCCAAGCGACCGGTCGAGCTCGCTCATCTGGATGCACATTTCGAGACCTTCGGTACCAAATGCATGGCCGATATAATCTGTCGCGGACAATCCGATGGAAATCACGTCCGTAGCCTCGCCCTGCCCGAGAGCGAGTTCCTTCAACAATATGCCTGCCGCCGAGAGTATCGAGCGGTCGAAGTCGGGCGAACCACGATAGATGCTTGCTGCGCCATCGGGGCGCTGGAAGGCATAGTCACCAACGGACTTGCCTTCTCCATGCATAATCTTGGCCCCGTGCGCGACACATTGTGCAGGCACGGCATAAGCCGGACGGGCCTTGTCAATTTTTTCCGCAATCGCCGCATTGAGTGTAGCGACCGATGGCAATATCTTGCGCCCCTGGAGCGAGGTAAATCCGTTGCCCTGCCACCAATAAATTTCGTCGACATCATGGCCGCCCATCATCAGGGCCGCCCTGTCCTTGCCCGCCACCGCAACATTGCGGGATTCCGGCGACTTTTTCTTGAGCCGTTCACCCAAGGTCGGCACCAGAAGATGCCAGGCGGAAGCGATATAATCGCCTTGTGTTGCCGCGGTAATATCACCAAAGCTGGTGCCTTCAACGCGCTCGTCTTCGGCGCAATAAACCGTTTTGTCTTCCCGCTCGATCGACAGGTCGATCCAGTTATTGGCAATGATCCCGGCACGTCCGGAATGGACGCCGGTCATGATAGTCGAATGCCCCGGACAGGTTTCCGTAGCCGCATGGGACTGATAGCCGGAAGGAAACACCACACCACTCGCCAGCCGGTTCAAGCCGCCGGTGAAGCTGTTGCGATATTCGCTGAACAGATCGGCGGAAAACTGGTCGACCGATATCGCCACAACCAGTTTCGGCTGGGCTTTTCCCACGCCATTGTGATCTTCGGCATTTGCGCTGCCGGAGAATATGATAGATGCGGTCAGGGCTGTAACTATGATCGATTTTCGCACGAATGGTCCTCACTGATAAATGCCGCTATAGAAAGCTGTCCTCCAATAGACTAAATGCGCCTAAACAGGAAATAGTGAGTTTTTATGACATTTGATTTTCGCATTTTCTCGATAATGCTGGCGTTCGTAGCGCTGGCCCTCGCCCCGGCGGCGGAAGCGCAGAACCGGCTGGGCAATACAGAGCTGAATGTACCCGCTACGCTGGTAGCTGAAGCACAGCAGGTCAAAGCCGGGCAAAGCATCACGCTCGCCTTTGTCATGGAGCCCAAGCCGACCTGGCATGGCTATTGGGAAAATCCCGGCGATGCGGGCATCGGCATGAGCTTTGACTGGACCCTGCCCGCCGGTGTGACCGCCGGAAAGGCGCAGTTTCAAGTTCCAGACACGCTGTTGATCTCCGGCATCATGAACTATGTCTACAAGGGTGATTATGCGGTTCTGGTCAATCTGACCCTGTCCGATAAGGTTCGCCCCGGTCCGCTCCCGATTTCTGTAAAATCCGAATGGCTGTCCTGCACCGACGAAATTTGCGTCCCCGAACAGGATGAACTGTCGATCACATTGCAGGTCGTCGGCAAAGACACATCAACAGTGCTGGATAAAAGGTTCGACGGTTTCCGCGCGGCCCTGCCCCGCCCGCTGGGTAGCGAAGCCAGCTTTGCCGTCAGCGATGATCTGTTCCGCCTGTCGATCCCGCTGCCCGCCAATGTCGAAATTAATCAGCCCTATTTCTTCATCCTGGAAGACGGCGTTGTCGACTATGCTGCGCCCCAGACATTCAATCGCGATGGCGACCGCCTGATCCTCGAAACCGGCGCGCGCGGAGATGGCTTCGACACGATCACCGGCATTTTGAAAATCGGCAATCATGATGGTTTCCTGATCACCGCCAGCAAAGGCGAGGTCGCGATGACCGGTCTGCCTCTGGCTGGTGACGGCCCAAAGCAAGAGGGTAGCGCCTCGCTGCTGTTCCTGGCTCTCGGCGGCGCCATATTGGGCGGCTTGCTGCTGAACCTGATGCCCTGTGTGTTCCCGATTCTCAGCCTGAAAGCGATCAGCCTCGCCAAGTCCGGGGGCAATGAGACCGTCGTCCGGCGCGACGCGCTCGCCTATACCGCTGGTGTGGTGCTGGTTGCCACGGCTCTTGGTGCAGTGCTGCTCGGTCTGCGCGCCAGCGGAGCGGCGGTCGGCTGGGCGTTCCAGCTACAGGACCCGCGGATCATCTTTGTTTTGTTGGCGCTGGTGACCGCCATAGGCCTCAATCTCGCTGGGCTGTTCGAGCTGCCCAATATCAATTTCGGCAACAAGCTGACCAGGAAAGACGGTGCAGCGGGATCCTTCTGGACCGGCGCGCTGGCCGCTTTTGTCGCCACGCCCTGCACCGGCCCGTTCATGGCCGCTGCTCTGGGCGCGACCATTGTCTTGCCACCAATCGCCGCATTGATAATTTTCGCCGGCCTTGGCGTCGGCCTTGCCCTGCCCTTCCTGCTCATCGCTTTCGTACCGGCAATCCGCAGCCGCATGCCCAAACCCGGTCCCTGGCTGGACAGCTTTCGCAAGATCATGGCGATCCCGATGTTTCTTACCAGCATCGGCCTGATCTGGTTGCTCGGCCGTCAGATCGGTACCGATGCTCTGGGTCTGTCGCTGGTCTTCCTGCTGACGGTCAGCCTGATCCTTTGGTGGTTCGGCGGCGGGCAGATGAAAGGCCTCTCGCGCGGTGCGCTGACCAGCGCAGCCATGGTCGCCGCCATATTGGGTGGCATCATTGCTCTGCCCGACGAAGAGGCAATGCAGGACCAGAAGCTGGCACATTCCTCCGGCGCGACGCTGCCCAGCGAAGCGTTTAGCGAGGTACGCCTGTCCGAACTGCGCGCATCCGGCCAACCGGTTTTCGCTTATTTCACTGCCGACTGGTGCATCACATGCAAGGCGAACGAAGCCGCAGCCATCCAGCGCACCGAGACCGCCGAAGCGTTCGAAGCGGCCAAGGTCGCCGTGCTGATGGGTGACTGGACCAGGCCCGATCCGGTGATCAGCAGATTTCTGGAAAAACACGGCCGCGCCGGCGTCCCCCTCTATCTATATTATGCGCCCGGCGAGGAGCCGGTAATCCTTCCGCAGATTCTTACGGTCGCGACATTGACAGAACTGGTCAGTAAACCGGTATAAAGCGGGTCACCCTATCCCATCCCTCAATGAACGGAGATAATACGTGCGAAACCTTCCCTCTTTTGCAACAGCAACCATCGCCGCAATCGCACTGGCTAGCCCGTTGGCAGCAGCCCAGAAAAACGGTGCCATTGCCCAGGATTTCAAGCTCACCGACGTGAATGGAAAGACGGTTCAGCTGTCGCAGTTTCGCGGCAGGACCGTGGTGCTCGAATGGCACAATCCCGGCTGTCCCTTTGTCTCCAAACATTATAACAGCGGCAATATGCAGGCGACGCAAAAGGCTGCGCGGCAGCAGGGCGCGGTCTGGCTGACCATCAACAGCGGCGCCAAAGGCAAACAGGGTCATATGACCGGTGCCGAGGCAAAAGCGCTAATTGCCGAACAGAAAATCCAATCCACCAATTATCTGTTCGATACCAAAGGTCTGGTCGGCAAAGCCTATGGCGCGAAAACGACGCCGCATATGTATATTATCGATGGCACGGGAACATTGGTCTATCAGGGCGGTTTCGACGACAAGCCGACGGCGAATACCGCAGACATCAAAAACGCGCGCAACCATGTGCTTGCGGCGCTGAGCGAGATTAAAGCCGGAGACAAGGTAAGCGTGGCGCAAGCGCGGCCCTACGGCTGCTCGGTCAAATATGCGTCCTGAATAGTGGGAAAAATGCAGGATTGGCCCGCAAACTCTACGCGCGTGCCAGCCCTGCGCCCCAGGATCTGGGGATAGGACGACAGCCTGCGACCCCCCGGAGGCCGTTCGTCAACAGGTCCCCGGACCCAATTGCGAAGCAGATGCTGCTCGTTACCAGTTGCGAGGGTCGGGAGACAGATCCAGTACACAACTCGGATCTGCCTCCCCCTCTGTTCCGACAGCGTGCGACCCTGGTTAAAGGCGCCGCCGGTCAAACTCTTCCAGTCCGCCAGCCAGCTTGTGCCGGCGGAAAAGGGAAATCATGCTTTTTGATGCTGACCTCAATCTATTCCAGCGCGTCGGAATATTGTTGCTGAGTCAGTTCTTATCACTGCAATCTCTATAGCGGTCCTCTAGCTAACCTGACCTGAACGGTCATGTAAACTATAGTAACAACTGGTAAACCATTGAAATTATATTACATTTTTGCGTAATTTATGCATAATCGGTCATCGTGCGATTTGCTCGCAACGGCGGATTTTCGGGGGCATTGGAAAAATGCCTTATTTTCCATATGGTTACAATTGCGACTGATTCGGGCGTTGAAATTCCGCCGGAAATGGCCTTTGCAATATCAGTTCGGCTTGCGGAATCGCATGATAAAGCGACTGGTTATGCCGCGCACAGCCGGGTCGAACACATTCTTTTCCAGATCATCGTCCGGATTGGCAAACATCCCGCTTTCCCCGTCGAGCACGAAGCCGGCCTTGATGAAATCAGCCCGGGCGGTGGCCGGATCGATCCGGTGGGTTTTGTCGACTACGGTGCGGGTGTCGCCCGGCGAACCGACATGGTCGATCACGGCAACGACGCCGCCGGGCTTCATCCCGGCATATATATTGGCCAATATGGCAGCCGGGTCCATTTGATCAACTTTGAACTTTTCGCTCTGCCAGTAGAAATCATGATAGATCAGGTGGAGCATGGCGAAATCGACGCTGTTTGCGGGCGGTTTGTAATCCGGCAATTGCGAAGGCACCATGGTCACATTGGGCTGCCGCGCCGTGACACTCGCCCATTTTTTCTTGGACTGCTCGCTGGAGACAAATTGGGGCGGATTGACCGCGAGAACCTTGCCGTCGGGGCCGACAGCGCGACCCAGGATTTCGCTATAATAGCCGCCGCCTGCAAAAATATCGAGCACGGCATCACCGGTTTCGAGTCCCATGAAGGCCAGCACTTCTGCCGGACTACGGCTCTCGTCGAGCGCGACATCGGCTTCATCGCGACCGGGATCGGACACGGCTGCCGCTAAATCAGGCGACACGACTTCAGTGGCAGCCACCGATACCGGCGTGGTCTCTCCCGCATAGACCGGAGCCGCAATCGCCAATGCAGACGTTGCCAATGTCAAAAATATCGATGCACGCATGATGTCTCTCCCCAGAATATTGGTGGCAACATGAACCTGCAGGGACTGGCGCGCAAGCTATCGCCCAGCCGTTAGTCTAGCTCAGCATGCCGTTTATCGAAACAGCACCGCAATCACATCACTTCCGCTGCACCTTGCCATAGCCCATCTTGCGCGTCCCCGGCCGTCCCTCGGTCGACCTGCCTTTTGGCTGAGCAACCTGCAAGTCGGCTGGCAAGCCCAGTTCTTCGGCCTCTAGCTTGCGGATTTCGTCGCGCAGATGGCCTGCAGTTTCGAACTCGAGATCCGCCGCAGCATCGCGCATCTGTTTTTCGAGGCTTTCGATATGGGCGCGCAGATTATGGCCGACCAAGTGCTTGCCGTCGTCACTGACCGCGCCGGTGACCATATCCTTGGCCGTGGCGTGGGCGACAATGTCACCGATATTCTTCTTGATCGATTGCGGGGTGATATTGTGCTCGAGATTATATTCGACCTGCTTCTCGCGACGCCGATCGGTTTCGCTGATCGCGCGTTCCATCGATCCGGTCATCCGGTCGGCGTAGAGAATGACCCGACCATCAACATTACGCGCGGCGCGGCCAATGGTCTGGATCAAGGACGTTTCGCTGCGCAGAAACCCTTCCTTGTCGGCGTCCAGTATCGCCACCAGACCGCATTCCGGAATGTCGAGACCTTCGCGCAATAGATTGATGCCGACCAGCACATCATAAACGCCGAGCCGCAGATCGCGGATCAGCTCGATCCGCTCCAGCGTCTCGACATCGCTGTGCATATAGCGGACCTTGATACCGGCCTCGTGCATGAATTCGGTGAGATCCTCCGCCATCCTCTTGGTCAGCGTCGTGATCAGCGTGCGATAGCCCTGCGCCGCCACTTTGCGGCATTCGTTGATCACATCATCGACCTGATCCTCGACCGGCTTGATCTCTACCGGCGGGTCGATCAGGCCCGTGGGGCGAATGACCTGTTCGGAGAACACGCCGCCGGTCTGCTCCATCTCCCATTTGCCCGGTGTCGCCGACACGCTCACCGTCTGCGGCCGCATCGCGTCCCACTCGTTGAAGCGCAGCGGACGGTTGTCGATACAGCTAGGCAAGCGGAAACCATATTCCGCCAGGTTGATCTTGCGGCGGTGATCGCCCTTGGACATCGCGCCGATTTGCGGGACCGTCTGATGGCTTTCATCGACGAACAGCAGCGCATTGTCCGGCAGATATTCGAACAGAGTCGGTGGCGGCTCGCCCGGCAGCCGACCGGTCAGAAAGCGCGAGTAATTTTCAATGCCTGCACAGCTGCCGGTGGCCCCGATCATCTCGAGGTCGAAATTGGTCCGCTGTTCCAGCCGCTGATGCTCGATCAGCTTGCCTTCCGCTTCCAGTTCCTTGAGCCGGACGGCAAGCTCGAACCTGATCGCTTCCATCGCCTGCTTCATCGTCGGTCCCGGCGTGACATGGTGTGAATTGGCGTAGACCCTCACCTTATTCAGGGTTGCGCCCTTTTTGCCGGTCAGCGGGTCAAATTCGACAATTTCTTCAATCTCGTCGCCGAAAAAGCTGATCCGCCAGGCCATATCCTCATAATGCGAGGGGAAGATCTCCAGATTATCGCCCCGCACGCGGAAATTACCGCGGGCGAAAGCCATATCGTTGCGCTTGTATTGCAGCGCCACCAGCTTGCGGATGATATCCCGCTGGTCGACAGCCTGTTCCTTGGTGAGATCAAAGATCATTGCGGAATAGGTTTCGACCGAACCGATGCCGTAAAGACAGGAGACCGACGCAACGATGATCACGTCGTCGCGCTCGAGCAGCGAGCGGGTCGCACTGTGCCGCATCCGGTCTATCGCTTCGTTTACCGAGCTTTCCTTCTCGATATAGGTGTCCGACCGCGCGACATAGGCTTCGGGCTGGTAATAATCATAATAAGAGACAAAATATTCGACGGCATTGTCCGGAAAGAAATTCTTGAACTCGCCGTAAAGCTGCGCTGCCAGGATCTTGTTCGGCGCCAGAATCAGGGCGGGCCTTTGCAGCTCTTCAATCATCTTGGCCATGGTAAAAGTCTTGCCCGACCCGGTCACCCCGAGCAGCACCTGATCACGCTCCTCGTCGCGCATCCCGGCAACCAGTTCCTTGATCGCCGCCGGCTGATCGCCGGCAGGCTCGAAATCGCTGACCAGCTTGAAAGGCCTTCCGCCTTCCGATTTAGCCGGACGATTGGGCTTGTGCGGAACGAAATCCTCGCCGGTTTCCGGTTCCGCAAGGTCTCTTCTAATTACCAATTCTGTCATTGGATCAATATGGAACAAAAAGGGTCCAATGTCATCCCCGTTATCGAGTTTTCAGATAAATGGGATGATAGAAAATTTACTTCGCCGGCACATCGGTTTATGGCCCGTATCGGGGCACATTAATTGAGGGAATATCTTGTGAAAAAATTACTAGTTTCGGTTGCAGCGCTAAGCCTGATAGCCGGCTGTTCAGACAAAGGTGCGGATCAGGATGGCGACGGAAAAATCACATCCGAGGAAGTCGCCAAGGAAATGAACAAAGTCACTCTCGAACCGGGCGAGTGGGAAAATACCGTCGAAATCGTTGACGTGAAAATAGACGGCCTGCCCGAAGGTATGCCAGCCGGCGTCATGGACAGCATGAAGGGCAAGGTCACTACCACCAAGTCCTGCATCACCAAGGAACAAGCCGAAAATCCGGGCGCGCAATTTTTCGCTGCGCAGGAAGAAACCAATTGCGAGGTCAAGAAATTCAATATGAGCGGCGGTGCCGTATCGTCCGAAATGTCCTGCAGCAATATGGGCGGAGCTCCCGGCAACATGACCATGGCGATGGACGGTCAATATGGGCCGAGCAGCTATGACATGACGATGAACATGATCGGCGGCGCCGGCGGCATGAAGATGAATATTACCGCAAAGAGCAATGGCAAACGGATCGGCGATTGTCCGGCTGGATGATCCCCGCCAGACTGGCAGAAAAAGACAGGAAGGCAGGAGCATAGCGCTTCTGCCTTTTTGTTTTTTGCACTTGATGGACCGCGCCGGAAGAAACATGACCCCGCAGGTCATTGCATCTGGCTCGGCGACTGATAGGTTTCACTCCAACGCCAAATCAATCGCCCCGATTGATAATCAGGAGAAAGACCATGATCGGATATGTAACGCTCGGCACCAATGATCTCGACAAGGCGCGCAGCTATTATGATGCGCTGCTCGGCGAACTGGGTGCGAAACGCCTGATGCAACTCGATGAGAACGGCTTCACGCTATATGGCGTCGATATGACCACGCCATCGATTGCGCTGACCACGCCGTTCAATGGACAGGCGGCGCGACCCGGCAATGGCAATATGATCGCGCTGCAGATGCAGGAACGCGGGCAAGTCGATGATTTCTACCACAAGGCCCTGGAACTGGGCGGTAGCGACGAAGGCGCGCCAGGCCTTCGCGGCGATGAAGGCCCGATGGCCTTTTATGCTGCCTATTTCCGCGACCCGGAAGGCAACAAGCTTTGCGCATTTCGTATAGGCGCTGCATAAGGCTACAAAATACAGGGAGAGAAACATGAAGCATCTTTTGGCTCTGGCTGCGACTACCGCCTTGATCTGGACCACGCCTGTCATGGCGCAGAATAGTTCGACGTCACCCGATCTGGCAGCCGCCATCGCAGCGGATTATGACAATGCGCTGGAAGCCCTGTTTCTCGATTTTCATCGCAATCCCGAACTGTCCTATAAGGAAACCCGAACCGCCGCGATCATAGCGACGAAATGGCGCGATGCGGGTTTCACCGTGACCGAGAAGGTAGGCGGTACTGGCGTCGTCGCGGTAATGAAAAATGGTGAAGGCCCTACCCTGATGCTGCGCGCGGACATGGACGGCCTGCCGCTCGTCGAGGACAGCGGGCTGGACTATATGTCGACCGCAAAACAGGTCAGCATCGACGGCGAAGAGAAGCCGGTCATGCATGCCTGCGGTCATGATGTGCATATCACTTCTCTAATCGGCACCGCGCACCAGATGGCGGCCCGGAAGGATCAGTGGGCCGGCACTTTGGTGCTGATCGCACAGCCAGCCGAGGAACGGATCGGCGGCGCCAAGCTGATGATGGACGACGGTCTCTATACCCGTTTCCCCAAACCCGATTTCGCCATGGCCTTTCACGTTTCGGCTGACACGCCGACCGGCAAACTGGCGCTGAGCGAGGGGATCAACTATAGCTCGTCCGACAGCGTCGATATCATCATCCACGGCGTTGGCGCGCATGGCGCATCCCCGCATCGCGGCAAGGACCCGGTCGTGATGGGCGCGGAAATAATCATGGCGCTGCAGACCATCGTCAGCCGGGAAATCGCGCCGCTCAAGCCAGCTGTCGTAACGGTCGGTTCCTTTCACAGCGGGTTCAAGCATAATATCATTTCCGACAAGGCGACGATGCAATTGACTGTCCGCTCGGATGATGCGGATACGCGGGCAAAGCTGCTCGAGGGGATCAAGCGGATCGCGACCAATGTCGGCCGAATGAACGGCATGCCGGAGGACAAGTTGCCCGAGGTACTGGTGTCGCATGAATCGACCCCGGCCAATTATAATGATGCAGAACTGACCAAAAGGGTGACCGGAGTATTTGCCAGCCGGTTCGGCGAAGACGTGTTCGACAACCAGCCGCGCGAAGGCATGGGCGCTGAGGATTTCGCCTATTTTGTCACCCCCAATACCGATGTGCCCGGCGTCTATTTCTCGGTTGGCGGCACACCGCAGGCCGACTTTGATCGCGAGGAAGCGGGCGGTGCGCCGGTACCCTCGCACCATTCCCCTTTCTTCAAGGTTGCGCCGAGAGAATCCGTGACATTGGGGGTCGAGGCAATGACCGCTGCGGCACTGGACCTGCTGGCACCGGGCGCGGAATAGCCTTGGCCGAAGGGCTTTCCTCTTCCCAGCTCAAGAGCCTGAAACAGCTGCTGCTTGACCGGCAAGCGGAACTGAAGGCGCGCGACAAGGATGGCGCCAGCTGGCGCGGGCCGGTCGAGCTCGACCAGCAAAGCGTCGGGCGGCTGTCGCGGATGGATGCAATGCAGCAGCAGGAAATGGCCCAGGCCGAAGCGCGCCGCCGGACCAGCGATCTGGCGAGGATTGAGATCGCCCTGAACCGGGTGGACGAAGGGGAATATGGCTGGTGCGCCGAGTGCGGCGAAGCCATTGCCTACAAGCGTCTCGAAATCGATCCCGCCGCCCATCTGTGCATTGGTTGCGCGCGCTGATCCAATCCAAAGTTTGTCAAACTTGGGCCCAAGGAAGCCTTTTGCGAGCTTGACATGTAACCATATAGTTGCATATAGAGAGGCATGTCCGATGTCTTCGCCGCCCTTGCCGATGAAACCCGCCGCGCTCTGCTCGACCGGCTATTCGTAAACAATGGCCAGAGCCTGACCGACCTTCACAGCGGCATGACCATGTCTCGCCAGGCGGTGGCCAAGCATCTGCATATTCTCGAAACAGCCAATCTTGTCACGGTCCACTGGCAGGGCCGGGAGAAACTGCACTATCTCAACCCCGTTCCGCTCGGCGATATCGTCCATCGCTGGGTCGGCAAGTTCGAGGATGCCCGGATCGAAGCGCTGACCGATTTCAAACAGCAGATCGAAAGTGCTTCCAACCCTTCCAATGCCAGTACGCCAGAGGAGAAACGTCGTGCCTGATAATGGAACCGCCGAGATCAAGACGCGTGCATCGACCGGAGAGTTGTGCGCGCCGGATTTTGTCTACACGATCTTTATCAAGGCCAGTGCCGAAAAGGTCTGGAACGGCCTGATCGACCGTGATCTGACCAAAGCTTATTGGGGCCATTATAACGAATCCGACTGGCAACCGGGTTCGCGGTGGAACCACGTGCGGAGCGATGGCAGCGGGAAAATCGATACGCGCGGCCGGATTGTCGAAATCGATCCACCCCGTAAAATGGTTTGGACCTGGGCCTTCGATGCGGAAGCTGATCAGCCCGAGAAACTTTCACGCGTAACTTACGAACTGACCAGCTTGGGGCCTGATACCAAATTGACGGTCACACATAGCGAACTCGAGCCGGGATCACGGATGGATATCGGCGTCCGGGAAGGATGGCCAGCCGTGCTCAGCAACCTCAAATCGCTACTGGAAACCGGCACCGTACTGTCCGAAGAGCTATGGCCGAAAACCTAGCGTCAGGGCCAAAGCGGACTGAGCCGGTTCAATCGAGTCATATTTGCGCCCAGTGAACCGCCGCTACGCTTTTCACCCTTTCCCGCTTGGCGACATCCCCCTAATGTGCGGTCCATGGAAATCCCTGCAGATATCAAACCATTTGATGGCCGTTTTGTTGACGGCAAACATTATTTCGCCTGCCGCATCTATTTCGAGGACACGGATTTTTCCGGCATTGTCTACCACGCCAATTATCTGCGCTATATGGAACGCGCCCGTTCGGACATGCTCCGCCTGCTCGATATGGATCAGGGCGCGGCTTATGAAAGCGGTGAAGGCGTCTATGCTGTCGTCGATCTGACGATGAAATATCTGTTGCCGGCGAAACTAAATGATGATCTGGTCGTTATCAGCACGGTCGAGACGCTGCGTGCCGCCAGCGTGATCATCGACCAGAAAATTATGCGCGGCCCAGACCATATTACGTCAGCTTCCGTTCACGCGGCGTTTCTTACGCCAGCCGGACGTCCGAGACGACAACCGAAGGCGTGGACAAAGGCATTTGCCGGCGTCATGGATCAGGCTGATATGAAATGAAGGATTATACATCTTGCTAGACCAACTTTCCCTGGGAGCGACTGCCGGAAATTTCTCTCCCTTCATGCTGTTCATGGAAGCCGATATTGTCGTCAAGGCGGTGATGATCGGCCTGCTGCTCGCCAGTGTGTGGACATGGACGATCATCGTCAGCTTTGGCATGAACATCGGGCAAATCTCGCGCAAATCGGATAAATTCGAACGGGCATTCGACAGGACCGAAAATCTCGACAAGTTCTTTGACGAATATGGCCAATCCTCCCTGCCCAGCGCCAAGGTCCTGGCCGCTGGTGTCAAGGAATGGCGCCGGTCGACCTCCAAGGCACCGATCGACCGCGAAGGCACGCGTCAGCGGCTCGCCAGCGCGATGAACACGACCATTGCCCGCGAAGTCGACCGGATCGCCGACCGGCTCAATTTTCTTGCTACCGTGGGCAGCGTTGCCCCCTTTGTCGGCCTGTTCGGCACGGTCTGGGGCATCATGCGCAGTTTCTCGGCCATTGCCGCAGAGCAGAATAGCTCGCTTGCTGTGGTCGCCCCCGGCATCGCCGAGGCCCTGTTCGCGACGGCCATCGGCCTGTTTGCTGCGATTCCCGCAGTCATTGCCTATAACCGTTTCTCCCATCGCCTCAACAAGCTGGAGGCCCGCATGGGTCGCTTTGCCGACGGGTTCCACGCCACGCTCAGCCGCGAACTGGAGCTGGGAGACTGAGCATGGGCATGAATATGGGATCCGGCATCGGCAGGCGCGGCGGTAGTCGCGGTCGCGCGCCGATGGCCGAGATCAACGTCACCCCCTTTGTCGACGTGATGCTGGTGCTGCTGATCATTTTCATGGTGACGGCACCCTTGCTGGTCACCGGCGTGCCCGTTGACCTGCCCGAAAGCCGCGCCAATGCGCTGGAACAGGAGCAGGAACCGGTGCAGATTTCGATCGACAACGACGGCCGTATCTTCGTCGACGACGAGGAATTCAGCCGCGGTGCGTTCGAGACAAGGCTGCGCGAGATCGCCGCTGACCAGAATCCGGAAGATCCGCGACAGATCATGCTGCGCGGTGACAGAACACTCGACTATGGGCTGATCATGGGGGTGATGGGCGAGCTGAACCGGGCTGGACTGAACCGGGTTTCGCTGGTCACTACAGGTTCATCCGAGACGCCATAGTAGTGGACCGCTGATATGGAGAAAGCTGAAAAAATTGGCTTGGGAATAGCGGCTGCGGGTCATGTGGCCCTGTTCGGCGCGCTCTCCTTGAGCATATTGAGCAGCACCAACGACGCGTTTCGCAACAAGCCGATCGAGGTTATGATTGCCGATGAAGTGGGGCTCGAAAGCGCCGCTCCCGATCCTTCCATGATCACGCCTGCGACCAGCGTTGCACCGGAACTCGGTGCGCCGGAAGAGAGCAGCTTTGTCGAACCGGAGCCGCTGCCCGAACCACCGAAAGCCGAAGCAAAACCGACACCGGCAAGCAAGCCCGCTCCCGTTTCCCGCGAGCCCCGGCGGCGACCGGACAAGCCCGCCAGTACCACGGCCAAGGCAGAACCGAAGCCGGTTCCCAAACCGAAACCCCGCGGTTCGCGACTGGGCGATGATTTCCTGAAAGGCGTCACCGATGCGCCTTCGGTGAGCCGGAACCAGAATATCGCGGCGGAGCGGGCCTCGCCTGCAGCCGTCGCTTCTCTGGAGCGCGAACTATACCGGCTGATCAAACAGAAATGGCGTCCTCCGACAGGAGCAGACGCGGAACTGTTGCGCACCACTGTCACCGCCCGTCTGGATAGTAGCGGCAAGATTATCGGCCGACCGACAGCGACCACAACAGGCATCACGCCGAGCAATCGCTCGCAGGTCGACATCCATCAGGAACGGGCTATTGCTGCGGTCCAGCTAGCGGCACCTTTTACAACATTCCCGGAAAAATATTATGATGAATGGAAGGTTATCGAACCTGTCCTGTATCTTGGCGTCTAGGAGACCAACCATGCAATCACCCGCCTTCTATATCCGAACCGTCATGCTTGGCATCATCGCCAGCGTTGGCCTGACCGCGACCGCACATGCCCAATTGACCGTCGATGTCGACAATAGCGCGTCGGAAGAACTGGTCATTGCCGTTCCCGGCCTGCCCACGCCGCAGAGCGTGAACACGGCTGCCGGCAGCACCAGTGAACTGGGCGCAAAAATCAGCGATGTCATCGTCACCGACTTGCGATCGAGCGGCTTGTTCAAGCCGATCGGGCGCAACCAGGTCCGCGGGATCAGCTATTCGGAAGTCACCGCTCCGCAATTTCCTTATTGGAGCGGTACCAGTGCCTCTGCCCTGATCCAGGGCTTCGTGCGGGCCAATCCCGATGGCAAGCTGACGGTTGGCTGCTATCTCTATGATGTCGCTCTGGAAACCGAACTCACCCGTCAGGGCTTCATCGTCGAGCCGCGCGACTGGCGCCGGGCCGCGCATAAATGCGCCGATTCCATCTATTCGAGACTGAGCGGAGAATCGCCCTTTTTCGATAGCCGCATTGCCTATATTGCCGAGACCGGCCCAAAGGGTAACCGGGTCAAGAGACTGGCGATCATGGACAGCGACGGCGCCAACCACCGGTTCATCACCAATGGCCAGGCCACTGCCCTCACCCCGCGCTTTTCTCCCGATTACAAGAGCATCGTCTATCTGAGCTTTCTCGACGGCAACCCGCGCATCTATGTCTATGACATCGGCACCGGTCGCCAGCGCCTGATCACCCAGAGCACCAATCCTACCTTTGCCCCGCGCTGGTCGCCCGATGGCAAGTGGATCCTCTATTCCATGGCGATTGCCGGCAATACCGATATCTACAAGGTTTCGGCAGCGGGCGGCGGCAGGCCGCAGCAGCTGACCTTTTCCCCCGGTATCGATATCGGCGGCAGCTTCTCTCCAGACGGCAGCCGGATTGTCTTTGAAAGCGACCGCTCGGGCAGCCAGCAGCTCTATGTCATGAACGCCGATGGCGGCAACGAACGGCGGATCAGCTTTGGTGGCGGACGTTTTGCCACTCCGGAATGGAGCCCGCGCGGCGACCTGATTGCCTTCACCAAGATGGCCGGCAATTTCCGTATCGGCGTGATGACACCCAGCGGCGGTGGCGAGCGTCTGCTGACCAACAGCTGGCAGGATGAAGCGCCGACATGGGCGCCCAATGGCCGGGTGATCCAGTTTTTCCGGACCACCAAGGGAAGCGGCGGCACCGGTATCTGGCAAGTCGACCTGACCGGCCGCAACGAACGGCAGTTACCGACGCCGGTCAACGGCTCGGATCCGGCCTGGGGTCCGTTGCTTCCGTGAATTCAAATCAAGACAAGTCACTGGAAAAAGGTTATATAAAGCCCAAGGGCAAATTCAAATAGGAGCAGAATTATGATCAAATATGCAACTCCCCTCCTGATTACCGCGAGCCTGGTTTTGGCTGGCTGTTCGAAGAAAGCACCGGAAGAACTGCCGCCACCACCTGTTGGCACCACGACTCCCACCCCAGCACCGACCGGCCCCGTCGGCCCCGGCTATGCTCAGGGATCGCAGGGCGATTTCCTGGCCAATACGATGTCCGACCGGGTCCTTTTCGACACCGATCGCTTCAATATCGATTCGCAGGATCAGCTTATCCTGCAGAGCCAGGCGCAATGGCTGGCGCAAAACCCGAATGCGCGGGTCACCATCGAGGGCCATGCCGACGAACGCGGCACCCGCGACTATAACCTTGCGCTCGGCGAGCGTCGTGCCAATGCGGCGAAAAACTACCTCGCTTCTCTTGGCGTCAGCCCGTCCCGGATGACCACGGTCAGCTATGGCAAGGAACGCCCCGAAGCGCTCGCTTCCACCGAGAGCGCATGGGCACAGAACCGCCGCGCCGTGAGCGTCGTCATCCGCTAGACCGGACGGACAAAAGAGACAAAAAAAGGGCCGCCACCTGAACAGGTAGCGGCCCTTTTTTGTCGCTCAAAAAACGCTTATTTCTTGGTGCCGGTCATTGCCATTTCACCGAAAGCGCCTGCTTTAACCGAACCGGCCAGTTGACCGTCGGTGATTGTCGCATCGCCTTCCAGCTTCATCGGCATGGGAACGGTCATGTTCATTTCCCAGGTGATGTGATTGCCATCGACCTTGCCGTTTTCGACGTCCATCGCGCCCATAGCGCCGGCGTTGGTGCCGGTGAACGTGTCACCGTCGGTGACGATGGTGAATTCCGACGTCTGGTCTCCCATCGGGGATTTGGTTACGCAAGTATAAGTTCCATCAATAGACATTCCATTCTCCTTTTCATGTCAAAGCCCTGAACCGGCTCAAGTCACCGATCACTCGTCGCCTTCTGCCGAATCATTCGAACTACTCTCACTATTAACAGCAGTGTCATTAACTTCATAGCCGCGATATTCTATCGGCATGTCCAGCGCATCCAGCTGCGCTTTGATCTTGTCGACATCACCGACGATCACCCAGGTGAATTTGTCCGGGTCAACCGCTTCGGCCATGGCATTGTTCAAATCATCTTCGGTCAGCGCCTTGTACCGATCCGCAACAGTCTCGGCATAATCGGACGGCCGGCCGAACATCACGTCGCCCTGCATCTGGCCCAATATGCTGGTCGTGCGCTCGAACTGGCCGGGCAGCTGACGGACATTGCCGTTGACCGTGCGTTCCAGTTCCGCTGCCGTGACGCCATTTTCGCCCATGAAGTCGCGAACCTGTGCATCGATTGCTGCAACAGCAGGACCGGTCTGGTTGGTCTGCACCGGCGCACGCATCGTGTACAATACCCGGTCTTCGCCGCGCAATACGGTGTTGCGTGTGCCGTAGCTCCAGCCCTTGGTCTCGCGCAGATCCATATTGATCCGCGAGAGGAAATTGCCGCCCAGAACTTCATTGGCCGCGCTGAGAGTCAGCAGATCGTCCGACCCCTTATAAGGCAGGACCTGCCCCGCCAGGATCATCGATTGCGGAGAATTCGGACGGTGGATAACTATGACCCGGCCCTCTCCTTCCGGGATGGCGGCATCGAAATTCTTCGCCGGCGCGGCCTTTCCGGAGCCTTTCCACTTACCGAAGCGCAGCTCAAGCTTGTCGACAAGCTGCTCCTTGTCGATTTTACCCGCTGCGAAGATCGTCGCCTTGGCCGGATGCATCCATTGCTGATGGAAGGCCGCCAGATCATTGCGGGTAATGGCCGAAACCGTTTCCTTGGTGCCGTTACCCGAAAGGCCGCGGCCATAAGGATGGTCGGCACCGAAGAGCAGCGGCGGCAGCGTGTTGCTGGCAATGCTCAGCGGATCGCTTTCCTCGCGGTCGATCGCGGTCAGCAACTGGACACGGATGCGCTCAATATCATCCGTCTTGAACGCCGGATTTTTGACAATATCCGCCATCAGGTCAAGCGAAGCATCGAGATTCGGATTGACCGCGCTCAGACCGACATCGGTGCGGTCACGCCCGCCGCCGATGCTGATATTGGCACCCAGCCGTTCCTGTTGCTCGGCAATTTCGACCGATGTCAGGCTGGTCGTGCCTTCTTCCAATATCCCGGTGACGAAATTCTGCAGCCCGAGCTTGTCGGACGAATCCGCGCTGGTGCCGGCGTTGAAAGACAGGGTCACCCGGGTCATCGGCACCGCATCGCGATGGGCAAAATAGACTTTGATGCCGTTCGACAGGGTCGCGGTCTCGATATCCGGGAAATCGACATTGGGGATCTCGCCGACGGGCGGCAATTGGGACCGGTCGGGCGCGGTTACGGTTCCGGCCTGACCGTCCTGCATGTAAAAGGCGGGAGCGGTCAGAACGCCGGTCCGCGCGCCTTTGCCAGCGCCGACTTCCTGATATTCTTCCCGTTCGCCCGGCACCACCGTGATACCAAGGACCGGACGGCTCAGCCATTTTTGCATCGCCGCCTTGACCGCTGCCGGTGTCGTTGCTGCCAGCCGGCCCAGTTCTTTCTTGTAGAATTCCGGATCATCGGAATAGAGCTTGCCCTGCGCCAGGGCCACGGCCTTGCCGCTAAAGCCGCCAACCTGCTCCAGCCCGGCAATCCGTGCCGCAGCATTGCGTGTCGCCACCCGCTGCACTTCATCTTCGGTCGGGCCATTGGCGATGAAATCGGCGATTATCTCGTCCAGCCGCTTGGCGACGATATCTGCGTCTTCACCCGGCTTCACGTCTGCCTGGATATTCACGAAGCTGCTGTGCACGAAGGGAATGACATAGGCGGAAACGGAAACCGCGTTTTTCTCGTCCCGGACCATGATATTGTCGAGCCGCGAGCTGGCGAGGCCGCCGAGCACGGTCAGGCCGACATCGAGCGGCGTATAGTCGGGATCGTTCAGACCCGGCACCACCCAGTTGCGGTAGATGCGCGTGGTCGCGACCTTGTCTTTCATCACCTCGTAGATCGGGGCGTCAAGAGTGGGAATAGCGGGGTCGAGTTGCGGGATTGGCTTGCCACTCGGAATCGCGCCGAACCATTTGTTGACCTTGGACCGCGCAGTCGCGACATCAATATCGCCGGCCAGCACAAGAATGGAATTATTCGGTCCGTAATGATC
Organism: Parasphingorhabdus sp. NYA22; assembly: GCF_976973735.1. Classification (NCBI taxonomy): domain Bacteria; kingdom Pseudomonadati; phylum Pseudomonadota; class Alphaproteobacteria; order Sphingomonadales; family Sphingorhabdaceae; genus Parasphingorhabdus; species Parasphingorhabdus sp. NYA22. The sequence goes on from NZ_OZ333477.1 coordinate 3,113,275, forward strand.
GGTGAACCAGGATTTCATATCGTCGAGCGAAGCCGCTTCGAGATCTTCGAGCGATCCGATCGTGTCGTGACCATAAGGATGATCTGCGGGAAACAGCAATTCTGTCTGGCGATAGCCGACCAGCCCGTAAGGCTGATTGTCGCCCTGGCGTTTTTCGTTCGACACAACGCCAATTTGATTGTCGAGCTTCTCCTGCGTCACCGCGCCGAGCAGATAGCCCATCCGGTCGCTTTCGAGAAACAGCGCAACATCCAGCGCGGAGGTCGGGACGGTCTGGAAATAGTTGGTCCGGTCGAGCCAGGTCGTGCCGTTGAGATCGGTCGCGCCAATCTGCCGCAGCGGTTCGAAAAAATCTCCCGGTGCATTTTCCGAGCCGTTGAACATGATATGTTCGAACAGATGCGCATAGCCGGTCTTGCCCTCGGGCTCGTTGGCCGAACCGACGCCATACCAGATCGAGACCGCCACGACCGGCGCCTTGCGATCGGTGTGGACGAGAACTTTCAACCCGTTGTCGAGAGTGAATTCCTCATAGGGAATATCAACCGCGGCAACCAGTTCGCTAACCGGTGCCGGTTCGGCGGATTCATGATGTTTGGCCAGCGCGGGCGCAGTGACCGTCAATGCCGTGGTGGTCAGCGCCAGCAACAGGGAACGGGACAAACGGGACATCGGAATATTCCTCTCAATCAATATGAAATTTCTCAGCTTCGAACATGGCGCTAAACCGGGCCTGATCGATCACCGGCTTCGACCAACGTCATTCAGACGTCGACCAACGGCTATTTTGCCTTCCACCCCCAGAACAGATGGCAGGGCAGGATATTCCAGAGGGAATGGCCGCTGTCGATATGGTCGAAATGCGGTGTCATGAAATCGCGTGCTTTTTTGACGAACTGGTAAACCAGAAAGGCGCCGCCCGGACGGATGACATCATAGGTCTCTTTGGCAATTTTCGGACCGAGCTGATCGGGCAATGTGGAGAACGGCAGACCGGACAGGACATAGTCGGCTTTTTCGTGCCCGAGCTCTCTTATGATCTTTTGCACATCGGCGGCGGACCCGTGAATCGGGTAGAAGCGGCTGTCGCGGATCGACTTGCTCAGATAATCGATGAAATCTTCATTCAGGTCGATCACGATCAAAGTCGCATCGGGCTTCATCCGTTCGAGCACCGGGCGGCAGAATGTGCCCACACCCGGACCATATTCGACGAACAGGTCGCACTCGTCCCATTTCACCGGTTCAAGCATCTTCTTGATCGTGATGTCGGACGACGGCATGATCGAACCCACCATCACCGGATGTTTCAGGAAACCCTTGAAGAACACACCCCAGGGACCGAGACGGCGCTCCAGTCGCGACTTGATACGGTCCATAATTTTCGTTTTGGCGACACTATTTGACAAACCATTCCTCCGGCAACAGATCAAACTGTAATAGTAGAGCGTTACAGCGCCGGTGACAAATATAATAGCGGTTGCCCGGTGCAATCCACCGGTTAAAAGATAGTCATGCAGCTTCATCCAAACGACTCCATCGCGGTGATCTTTTGCGCGCAACGCACCGACACCGGTGAAGAGGACTATCAGGCCGCTGCGGCAGCCATGGGCGCGCTCGCCGCGCAGCAACCGGGCTATCTTGGCGAGGATCATGCCAGATCTGCGGACGGCTTCGGGATCACGGTCAGCTACTGGCGCGATGATGCCAGCGCCAGGGCATGGCGCGACAACCCGGAACATGCCCTGATCCGTGATCAGGGTCGCGACAAATGGTACAGCGCCTACAGCCTTCATGTCGCCCGCGTCGAACGTGGCTATGACTGGCAGAAATAGCATGGCATAGGAACGCCGATGGCTGATTCTCCCGACCTTGAACCGCTGAACCGCAAGCTATCCTATCCGGATGCCAAGCCGATAGACAGCACGCGTATGGCTGTCTTGTTCTCGGTCATGCTGGTCACCGCTTCGGGCAACACGGCCATGCAGTCGATTTTGCCGACCATCGGAACGCAGCTGAATATCCCCGATTTCTGGGTCAGCGCGGCGTTCAGCTGGTCGGCTCTACTCTGGGTCTATACCGCGCCGAAGTGGGCACGCCAATCCGACCATCGCGGCCGCAAGGCGCTGATGCGGCTCGGTATGATCGGCTTTACCACTTCCTTCGCGCTAGCCGGTCTGGCGCTTTTTCTGGGACTGCTCGGCTGGTATAGCGCGCTCTGGACCTTCATCCTGTTTGCCTTTTTCCGCAGCCTTTATGGCGGCCTCGGCTCGGCTGCGCCGCCCGCGGTACAAGCCTATGTCGCCGCCCGCACCGCGCGCGCCGACCGGACCAAGGCGCTGTCGCTGATTTCATCCTCTTTCGGGCTTGGTACGATTGTCGGTCCGGCGATTGCGCCATTGCTGATCATTCCGGCTCTCGGCCTGTCCAGCCCGATGTTTGCCTTTGCCGCAATCGGTATATTGGTGATGATCGCGCTGGCGCTGAAACTGCCCAATGACAATCCCGGCTATCAGGCACGCGGTGTGGTGACGTCCGAGCCCTATAGCTCTGCTCCTTCGTCGAGCAGCCTGAAAGAAGAGGATGATAGCGGCGAAGAGGAAAGCAGCCTGCCGCCGCGATTGCGCTGGGGTGATGAGCGGGTCAAACCGTGGTTGATCACCGGCATACTGGGCGGCAATGCCCATGCTCTGATATTGGGCGTGGTCGGCTTTCTGGTGCTCGACCGGCTGGGCTTGCGCGGCGATCCTGAAATGGGAATCCGGATGACCGGCCTCGTACTGATGGCCGGTGCAGCAGCGACCCTGCTGGCGCAATGGGGCCTGATCCCGCTGCTGCAAATGGGTCCGCGTTCCTCGATATTATGGGGCATGGTCCTGGGCGCCTTCGGCTGCCTGATCATCGGCCTGTCGCACGACCTTTACGGCATCATCATCGGATTCGCGGTGGCATCGCTCGGCTTTGGCCTGTTCCGCCCCGGCTTTACCGCCGGCGCCTCGCTCGCCGTCAAACGATCCGAGCAGAACGGCGTGGCCGGCATTGTCGCGTCGGTGAACGGCATGGCGTTCATCGCCTCACCGGCCTTTGGCGTGCTGCTCTACACCTATGCCGGCCCCCTGCCATTCTGGCTGGCGACCGGCATCTGTGTATTCCTGTTCGGCTGGGGCTTCAAAACCCTCAAGCTCGACGACCGGATCATGACCGACAACTAGCCGGTTATCCGTGTTTGCTGTCCTTCACCGGAGTCAGCATTCCCGGCGAGACAAAACCAATCGGTTCGGCCCGCATCGCGTTCTGCTTCAGCTGTGATTCCATTTTGGAATATTCTTCCTCCATATCCTCGGTGACCGAAGCCCGGCTGTCTTCCAGCGCCTTTTCGAAATGCTTCATCTGCACGGTTTCAACCAGACCGCCAAATTCCCGCAGCGCGTAAAGCCCGGCCCGGCGGACCAGGTCCTCCAGATCGGCACCGGAATAGCGGTCGGTGCGTTCGGCCATATCGTCGAGGTCGACATCCTTGGCCAGCGGCATTTTCGAGGTGTGAATAGCCAATATGCGGCGGCGGCCAGCCTTGCCCGGAACCGGTACATAGATCAGCTCGTCAAAGCGTCCCGGCCGCAGCAACGCCGGATCGACCAGACCCGGGCGATTGGTCGCACCGATCAGGATCACCGACTGCATTTCTTCCAGCCCGTCCATTTCCGCGAGGAGCGTATTGACCACCCGCTCGGTAACCTGGGGTTCGCCCATGCCGCGGCCCCGCGCAGGGACGAGACTGTCGATCTCGTCGATGAACAGAATCGTCGGCGCGACTTGCCTTGCCCGCGCGAACAGGCGCGCAATCTGTTGTTCGCTCTCGCCATACCATTTGGAGAGCAGGTCGCTCGATTTGACTGCGATGAAATTGGCTTCGGCTTCGCGCGCAACCGCCTTCGCCAGCAAGGTCTTGCCGGTTCCAGGCGGGCCGTAGAGCAGAAAACCCTTGGCGGGACGAATGCCCAGACGCGTAAAGGCTTCCGGGTTTTTTAGCGGTAGCTCGATACCTTCCTTCAACCGCATCTGCGCATCGTCGAGACCGCCAATATCTTCCCAGCGGACATCCGGTGCCTGAACCATCACTTCACGCATCGCGGAAGGCTGGACGCGTTTCAGCGCTTCGATGAAATCATGCCGGTAAACGACCAGTTCCTCGAGCACTTCCGGTGGCACGGTTTCCGATTCCAGATCCAGCTTGGGCATGATCCGGCGGACAGCTTCAATCGCCGCCTCGCGAGTCAATGCCGCCAGATCAGCTCCAACAAAACCATAGGTTGTGCGGGCAAGCTCTTTCAAATCAACATTTTTGTCGAGCGGCATACCGCGCGTGTGGATACCCAGTATCTCGCGCCGTCCGGCAAAATCGGGAACGCCAACGATGATTTCCCGATCGAAGCGACCGGGACGACGCAGCGCCTCGTCAATCGCTTCGGGACGGTTGGTTGCGGCGATGACCACCAGATTGAGCCGGGATTCGAGACCGTCCATCAGGGTGAGCAATTGCGCCACCAGACGCTTCTCGGTTTCGCCCTGCACCTGTCCGCGTTTCGGCGCGATCGAATCGATCTCGTCGATGAACAGGATTGATGGCGCGGCCTTGGTCGCCGCTTCGAATATTTCGCGCAGCTTCTTTTCCGACTCGCCATAGGCGGAGCCCATGATCTCCGGGCCGTTGATCAGGAAAAATTCGGCTTCGCTTTCATTGGCGACCGCCCGGGCGAGCCGTGTCTTGCCGGTCCCCGGAGGGCCGTGCAACAGCACGCCGCGTGGCGGATCGACACCAAGCCGGGTGAACAGTTGCGGGTAGCGCAATGGCAATTCGACCATTTCACGGAGCTGGTCGATGGTTTCGTGCAACCCGCCAATATCGTCATAGGTGACGTCAGCGCGGCGATGCTCGGTCGATTCCTCATATTCCGGACGCAGTTCGACCTCGGTCTCCTCGTCGATATGGACAATCCCCTTGGGAGTGGTCGCGATGACGTTGAGCCGTATCTGGGTCAGGGAAAAGGCCGGCGCTGCCAGCATCTGCCGCAATTGTGGCGGCATATCGCCGCGGTCGACCTGTTGCTGGCCATGGGTGGCGACGAAATCTCCCGCTTTCAGCGGACGTCCCATGAAGCTGCGCTTCAGGCCGCCGCCATTGCCCTGCAATCGCAGGTCTTTTTGCGCCGGGCCGAAGACCACCTTCTTGGCCGGTTTCGATTCGACCTTGCGAATTTCGACAAAGTCTCCCGCACCGACACCGGCATTGGCGCGCTGCAGACCGTCAAGACGGACAAAGTCGAGTCCCTCGTCTTCCGGATAGGGCAGGACCGCTCGCGCTGGCGTAGTCTGTTTGCCGACAATTTCGACAACGTCGCCCTCGATCAATCCCAATTTACCGAGATTGTCACGGGACAGACGGGCCAGTCCGCGACCGCTATCCTCGGGCCGGGCATTGGCAACTTGTAATTTCAGAAGGCTGCTATCGTCTTCGGGCTTATCTTTATTGGGTACTGGATCGGACACTGGGGCGTATCTCCTCGATAATCGTTTTGGTTCTTTCCAATAAGATAGGGATCGCCAGGCCGATATGCGACTCAGATTTTCAGATGAAGCATCGCATGGCCGAATTCTGCCAAAAAAAAAGGCCAGTTCCGAAGAACTGGCCTGAAAAGTTTTTAGGAGAGGATGCCTGAAAGGCCCACTCTGAATGCAGCCAAACCCATTATTGTGCAAGTGCGAAAAGAACATTGTAGGTTGCATATCTTGCAACTTAGCAATAATGCTAGTGACAGTTTTCCGCCATTCCCCTTGATTCGGCCCTAATTTTGCGTTGCACAAAGCTGATTTAGCCACAATATTGGTCATTCTATGCGTCGTCTTCCTCCCCTCCGCGCCCTCGAGGCCTTCATTCGCGTTGCCCGTCTGGGCTCTTCCAAGGCTGCTGCAGCAGAACTGGCACTGTCTGCGCCTGCGCTCAGCCGGCGAATCAAATCGCTGGAGGACCATATCGGCAAACCTCTGTTCGAACGGCGAAACCAATCGATGGTATTGAATGGTGACGGCCAGGCTTTGCTGAAAGCGGTGGCCCCGGCGCTGGAAGTTATCGGCGAAGCGGTCGACCAGATGACGGTCACCGGCGGCGATATGCGCTTGCGCCTCGGCGTACTGCCATTGTTCGGAGCAACGCGCTTGTTGCCGAAGCTGCCCGCACTCAAAAAACTTTATCCCAAGCTGCATATTGACGTCGATACGTCCGCCCATGCGGAAAATATGCTGGGCGACGCCGTTGATGCGGCGATCATCATCAGTGACGATGTCGATCCCAATCTCTATTCGGTAAAGCTGGACAGCAACAAGGTTTATGCGATTGCATCGGCCGAGCTGACCAAGGGTCCCAACGCGATCAGCAAGCCGGAGGATCTACAGAACCATAATATCCTGATCCACAGCAACATGACCCGGGCCTTTGACCAGTGGAAGGAAGCGGTCGGACTGCCCGATCTTCAGCCGGCCGGTATCGACCATCTCGACAGCGGCCCGCTGATGCTGGAAGCGGCAGCACAGGGGCTCGGCATCGCGATCATGCACGGCGGCCATTTTTCGGATGCCCATGATTCGCGGCTGGTCCGGTTATTCGACCATCAGGTCGACAGCCCGTACAGCTACTGGTTCGTATGCCGCAAACGCGACATGAAGAACCGCGCGGTGCGGATTTTCCATGACTGGGTTGTAAAAGCGGGCCTCTAGAGCCGAGACGCTAGGCCTTTAGATCGGGATCCAGTTCCAGATCGTCATCGAGCTGCACGCCAAAGCTGTTCAGCAGCATCGATACCTGGCTATATTGTCCGACGGTCATCACCAGATCCATCCGCTGTTTTTCGGTCAGCTCCGCAAGCGCCGCCCAGGTCGCGTCAGCAACATGCCCGTCACCGGTCAGTTCGTCGGTGGCCTGAAGCATCGCACGCTCGATCGGGGTCCAGCCCGGAGCATCTGGTCCCACCTTGATCCGCTCGATCTCTTCATCGGTCAGACCGCAGTCTTTGCCGATGCGCACATGCTGCGCCCATTCATAGCCCGACTTCCAGTTGAAGCCGGTGCGCAATATGATGATCTCGCGTTCGCGCGGCGGCAGGTCATTATGGTCGGACAGGATATAGCCGCCCCACCACATGAAGGCTTTATAGGCTTTTGGTGCCTTGAGCAGCGTCCGGAAGATATTGAGTATCTTGCCGGTCTTGAAGCGCTCACCCAGCATCGCCCGCTGCTCGGGACCGAGTTCTGACTCGGCGAGCGGGGCGATCCTGGGTTTATCGAGACGCATTTCGGATGATTAAGCCAGTGTGACCGACTTGATTGCGCCTGGCTTCGCTGGTGGTTCGCCTTTTGGCAGTGCGTGAACCGCTTCCATGCCGGAAGTCACTTCGCCCCAGACGGTATATTGACCATCAAGGAAGCCTGCATCGTCGAGGCAGATGAAGAACTGGCTGTTCGCGCTGTTCGGGTCCATCGTACGGGCCATCGAGCAAGTGCCTTCAACATGTGGCTCTTTGGAAAATTCCTGCGCAATATCGGGCTTGTCGCTGCCGGACATGCCGGTACCGGTCGGGTCGCCGCCTTGCGCCATGAAGCCGTTGATGACGCGGTGGAAAACCACGCCGTCATAAAAGCCTTCGGAGGCCAGCTCGGTGATCCGCGCAACATGGTTCGGCGCGAGATCAGGGCGGAGCTTGATTTCAACATCGCCTGTGTCGAGGTGGAAAGTCATTTTTTCGTGGGACATCGGGTCTATTCCTTTTCGTTCATTGAATCAGTCTTGGGCCGCATATAGGCAACGCGTCCGGAAAAATCACCCTGTCTGGCGATAATTGTCACAAAAGATTGCAATTGCAACGTTGCAGCGACTAATAAGCAGCCGAACGCGCAGACAAGGGGAGCATCGCGATGACCGATATCAACGATCCCCAGCACGCCACCATTGAACGTGAAGACGTTCTGGACATTGACAACCGGCTGACCGACGAATTCGTCCGTTCGGTATCCGACGCTGTCGAGAATAATGATAGCACGCTGGCGCAGGAACTGGTCAATCCGCTCCACAATGCCGATATCGCCGATCTGTTCGAGCTGATCGATGCCGACGAACGCGCGCCGCTTGCCAGCGCACTCGGCGATCTGGTCAGCGCCGACGTGCTCGCCGAGATGAACGAGCATGTTCGCGAAGATCTGATCGAAGTGCTCGACGCCGGCCAGATTGCCGACCTGACCGAACAGCTGGATACCGATGACGCGGTCGCAATCATCGAGGATCTCGAAGAAGGCGAGCAACAGGCGGTTCTGGCAGAGCTCGACGCCGAAGACCGCGCCGCGATCGAAAGCGCCCTCACCTATGAGGAGGAAACCGCCGGCCGGATCATGCAGCGCGAATTTGTCGCGGTGCCCGAACATATGCGGGTCGGCGATCTGATCGACTATCTCCGCAAGAGTGATGATCTGACCACCGAATTCTGGGAAATCTATGTTGTCGATCCGGCGTTCCGGCCGATTGGCACCTGTCAGCTCAGCTGGATTCTCAGAACCCCGCGCGAAATCGCTATCGCCGATGTGATGAAGCGCGAGCAGACCCTGATCCCGGTCGACATGGACCAGGAAGAAGTGGCGCTGCGGTTCCAGAAATATAACTTGATCTCCGCTGCCGTGGTCAATGATGACGGACGCCTGATCGGGATGATCACCGTCGATGACATTCTGCATATCGTCGAGGATGAAGCCAGCGAAGACGTGCTGCTACTCTCCGGTGCCGGCGACGGCGACATTAACGAACCGATCCGCGACAGCTACAAGGCCCGCGTGCGCTGGCTGATCACCAATCTGGCGACTGCACTGGTGGCCAGCTTTGTCATCTCGATCTTCGGAGCGGCAATCGAACAGATGGTTGCGCTCGCCGTGCTCATGCCGATCGTGGCGTCTATCGGCGGCAATGCCGGAACCCAGACCATGGCTGTCTCGGTTCGCGCGCTGGCGATGAACGAATTGACCCGCTCCAACACCCGCCGCATTATCGGGCGGGAATTCCGCATAGCCTTGCTCAACGGCGCCACCATTGCCGTGCTGGTCGGAATCGGCACCGGTCTGGTCTTCGCCAATCCCGTGCTCGGCGGGGTTATCGGGGTCGCCATGCTGATCAACATCGTGATCGCCGGTTTCGCCGGGATATTCGTGCCGGTGATGCTCGACCGGATCGATCAGGATCCGGCGCTCGCCTCGTCCGTCTTCGTCACCATGATCACCGACACCATGGGGTTTCTCGCCTTCCTCAGCCTCGCCGTCGGCAGCGGAATGGTCAGCCTTTAAGCCCGGGTATAGGCTGCAACAAAATTGCCGAGGTCCTGATATATCCGTTCCCGCTCGCAATCGCCCAGCATCTCACAGCTGAGCGTATCAAAGCCGGGCCGGTTTTCGCCAGCCGCCAACCTTATCGCCGCGACCAGCCATATTTCATCCGGTGTGGTCAGCGAAGAACAGGGGCGTCCGATCTGGAACGGCTCCTGCCAGGCGGATCCGATCGTCTCGGCCAATATCAATATCCGCGTCGCCGCGCGCCTTCCGCCCAGCCGGTCGGACAGATGGTCGAGACAGTCATAGCTATTCTGGCTCGCGACCACCGCGAGGCGAAAGGCGATGATCAATTTTGCCTCGACCGACGGCAGCGCCCGGATGTCCGGTAGTGGTAGTAAAAGCTTCTCCAATATCTCGCCCAATCTGCTTCTCCTCTATGTCCGATTCCCCTTACAATATGATATTGATAATCATTTGCAATAATATTCTCGCAACAAGCAGATTTAGGCATGACTGATTTGGTCGATCCGCTTCGGGAACATGCTTGACTAAAGCGGTCGTGCACCACAGATAATCCCCATGCCATTGAACATGACAAAGATCGCCTATCGCAGCGAGAGCCCGGCAACGCTGCGAAACTGGCTCGAATCACATAAAGACAATAAAGCGAGCGGCGGCGAAGCACGGCTAACCACCCGCTATCTGCCAAAACGCCACGAAGAGATGGTTGGCGGCTCCCTCTACTGGATCCACGCGAAGAAAATTGTCGGCCGTTCGCCGATCATCGGATTCATGGACAATGGCGAGGGCCGCCAGTGGATCCGGCTGGAACCCCGGCTTATCGCAGTCCAGCCGATACCCAAGCGCGCCCATCAGGGCTGGCGCTATCTTGACGAAAAAGATGCTCCTGCCGATCTCGGTGAAGGTGCGGAAGGCGCAGAGGAAATGCCTGCGGAGATGCTTGGAGAACTGGCTAGTCTCGGACTGGTCTAGACGACCACAAACAGGGTATCGCAACCCGTTCCTGCCAGCAGGCCGTCAATCTGTGTACGGGTCTCGGCAGAGAGCCCGCCATAGGCCTCGCGCAGCGCGAGCAGACATTTCGCCTGATAGGGGAATGGCGGTTGCTGCCATTTCCGGCCATGAATTTCGGCCTCCACATTTTCAGCACCGGACTGGACGGCTTCGGCATTGGCAATCAGGAAAGGCGCATAGGTCCGGCCAATTTCCGATAGCAGGCCCTGAAGCGAGCCATGCTGGTCATTTGCCAGCCAGTCGCCATGTTTGTGCCCGGAGAGATCATCCATCCGGTCCACCCACGCGCGCACTCTTTGCGCATATTTGTTGGTCAGCGCCATCGACGTCGGTTCGACCTGGGTGAGTTGGGTCAGCTGGCCGTGGAGCGCGAAGTCGCAGGCAGAGGGCCGGCTTCCCAGAATGAAGCCCTGCTCCCGGATGAGCCGGTCGAGAAGTCCCAGTAGCCGGACGTAGCTGTCTTCGATGGTTTTCGCCGTGATCTCGTTTGACCCGACAACATAAAGCCGCTCGATCTGCCGTTTTGCAAATTGCGCCGCCATCGCGCTGGACTGTTCGTCCGGCAGATTGGGGTTGGCCCAATGGATCAGCAGCGGCGCGACATGGTCGGCATCCGCCTGAAAGGCCCAGCGAAAATGGAACATCGCCTTGGTTAGCCATTCATCGGCATAATCCTCGATCAGCAGATCGAGAAAGCGCAGCGCTTCATTCTTGGGAATGACCGAACGACTATTATATTCCTGCTCCAGCCGCCGGATGATCGGCGTGCTATCCACCACGGCTTCAAGATCACCATCACTATCGCGGAAGTAAAAGGTCGGCAGCAGAGCCACTTTCGGCTTTGGATAGCCCTCCGGAGCGCCCGTCGGTCCGCCCCATATGACATTATAAGCGATGTGCCGGTAGCGCAGCAGCGCCAGCATCTTGCGCGTATAGGGCGACCCCGGCGCGCCCATCAGTTCGAGCCGGTCGGTCATGTCAGCCCTTTCCGTCCACCCAGTGTTTGAGCAAATTATAGGCAATGGCAAATGGCGGCGGCGCGACGAACAGGGCGCCCGGCTCACCGGCCATCGCGGCTTTCACCTCGTCCAGCGAGAACCAGGCCGCTTCCTCGATTTCCTCTTCATCTAGCGTCAGCGTCGGATCGTCGGTGACACTGGTGCAGGCGATCATCAATGACGAAGGGAATGGCCAAGGCTGGCTCGCGACATAGCGAACGTCATGCACATGAATGCCGGCTTCCTCGAACAATTCACGCTTGACGCAGCCCTCGATACTCTCGCCCGGTTCCAGAAACCCGGCCAGTGCCGAAAAGCTTTTCGGCGGAAAACGCGGCTGACGACCGAGCAAGACCTTGCCTTCGCATTCCGACAACATGATCGCTACCGGATCGGTGCGGGGAAAATGCTCTGCTCCGCAACCGTCTTTCTCGCTATCACAGAGACGCGCCCAGCCGCCTTTGCGGGACTCGGTCGGCTTGCCGCATTGCGCGCAAAATTTATGCCGTGCGTGCCAGTCGACAAGACTCCGCGCAGTCGCATAGATTGCGGCCTGATCAGCAGGCAATCCGCCCAGTGTCTGCCAAAGTGCCCTATTGGCCGCCGGTCCGGCATCCCCTGCCCCGTTCAGCTCCGCGAAGAAAGGCGTATTATCTTCGATGCCGAGCAACAGCAGATCATGGTCCGGCGACGCTTCATAAGCTGCGCCCCAGGCGAGTTCGCCACGGTCATCGAATACCGGGTTCAGGCCATCCAGCTTGAGCAACTTCGCCCGTGGATTCATCATCGCAGCGCGCAATTTGTCCGGATTGACCCGCACCTGATCGGCGCGATCAAGGGTTCCACCAGCAAAGGTTGGCACTATCGTATTTTCAGCAATCGACATCTTGTCTCCCGGACATTTTATTTTGTGGCTCCCGGCAAAAAGCAGAGAATTTGCGCCCCTTACGGACTGGTATTGCCCGCGCCCGCCTGCGCGTTTCCGGTCAGATCGGCATAGACATATTTCGGAAAATCGGACTGGAAGGGATAGCTGTTCGACGGAATATATTGGGTGTAGCCGCCCGCGCGCAGACCGCGGACGGTATCGACGAAGGCCGAGGTGCCCGCCGCGCCGCCCCATCCGAATGTACCTGCTGGACTGACCGCAGTACCGAGACCGGACCGTCCGCCCGCACCAAAGCCGTGATTGGCCACCCACGTTCCCGCCGTGCTGGCCGTTTCCGGCAACAGGTTGGATATGCCCAGCTTCACGGTTTCCGGCTTCATCACCTGGACGCCTCCGACTGTGCCGAAGCCCAGAACCATCTGCAGGAACTTGTCATAATCGCCAGCGGTCCCGACCAGACCAGTGCTGCCAAAGGCGAAAGCCGGCTTGTCGAGATAGATGCTGGTCGCACCCGGATCGATCGGAATCAGAGACCCGGCGAAGGGCGCATAATTGTCAGCGAGATCCGCCGCCCGGTCGGCGGGAACCTGATAGTATATGCTGTTCATGCCCAACGGCCCGAACATCCGCTGCTGCAGGAACTGGTCGAGTGGCTTACCGGAAACTTTCTCGATCACCGCACTCAACACATCATGGCTGAGCGAATAGCTCCACTGCGTACCGGGTTGATAGACCAGAGGCAGTTCGGACAGCCGCTTTACGAAGGTCATGATGTCGGGAGTCGGCGCGCCGGAATCGACCCCGGGAATGGGGTTGCGGCTGACGCGGCCCGGAGTAATGCCGGCGGCAAGATAGGCCTTCTGGATCGGGCCTTTCGATATGATCGAATAGCCGAGACCGGCGGTATGGGTTTGCAACTGGCGGATGGTGATCGGCTTTTTGGCTGGCTCGACATTATCAAGCGCGCCTTCCGGGTCGATCAGCACCTGCATGTCGGCAAATTCAGGAAAAATATCCGAAAGCGGCTGGTCCAGCGAAAGCAGACCGTCCTCGATCAGCATCATCGTAGCCATGCCGGTCACCGGCTTGGTCTGCGAATACATCCGCCACAAGGTATCGGTGCCGACCAGGGTGTCGCCGCCCAGTTTCAGCGAACCGGCGGCAATGACTTCCGGGGCTTGCTGACCGAAGCCGATCATCGCCATCATGCCGGCGACTTTCTTTTCCGCGACATATTGGTTGATGATCTTGGTCAGCCCCGGGAAGTTATTTGCCGCTTCCCTTGCAAAGGCAGTGCCGGGCATGCCGGCGAGAAAGGCTCCCGCGCCGATACCGCCGAGCACGGAGCGCCGCGAAAATGATGGTCCAAGCGAAGCTGTTGCAAGTCTGTCAGCGGTCATTTTTCTTCCTTCAGTTTCCATCTCACGGCTTTGGCGTAAAGGGTCGGCAATCCCGCTTCCGCGATATCATCCAGCGCCCACCATATATTATCATCACTGTTAGTAACGATTTTTTCGTCCTGATAAACTGCCAAATCCACCTCAAGCGAAAAATGCGTGAAACTGTGCTGAACGATATTGTCATGCACCCGCCATTCACCCGTCAAAGGCGGCGTCGCATGACCGTCATTTCCCGCAGCCCAGCCATCATCCGGCAGCGATCTCATCCCGCCAAGCATGCCTTTCGGCGGACGGGTGGCCAGCAAAATTCTGTCCTGTTGTTCGATCCAGAAAAACCGGGCGCGGCGAACCGGCTTGGCTTTCTTCGGTGGCTTGACCGGATAGCGTTCCATGTCGCCTGCCTTGAAGGCCGCACATTGTTTCTGCACCGGACAGATGTCGCATTTCGGATTTTTCGATGTGCAGATGGTCGCGCCGATATCCATGCAGGCCTGGGCAAAATCCCCGGCCCCGTGGCGCGGGGTGATCGCATCCATCGCCGCCCGAATTTCAGCCTTGCCTTTGGGAAGCGGCGTATCGATGGCGAACAGTCTCGCTACCAGCCGCTCGATATTGGCATCGACCACCACCGCGCGTTCACCAAAGGCAATGGCTGCGATCGCAGCCGCCGTATAGGCACCCACTCCAGGCAGCTGAAGAAGCTCAGACTCTTTCTGAGGAAAGATTCCATTCAGCTTCTCAGTGACATGCTCCGCACATTTACGAAGATTTCGCGCCCTCGCATAATAGCCAAGGCCTGCCCATGCCGCCATGACATCCGCCTCATCGGCACGCGCCAGATCCTGAACCGTCGGCCAGCGCCGGGTGAATTTCTCGAAATAGCTTTTGACAGCACCGACCGTTGTCTGCTGCAGCATGACTTCGGACAACCAGACATGATAGGGATCAGGCAAATTGCTACCCGGCGGAGACCGCCAGGGCAGTTTTCGCGCTTTATCCACATAATGTGCACCGATATTGGCAGAAATTTTACGGGCTTTGGCGGGGAAGCTATCGACGGCCATGGCCGCGCCATGCCATAAAAGGACATAATGGCGAAGAAAATTGGCAATATTGGTGATGAAAAGGCGAAAACCGTCGAAAACGGTACGCCTGCGTCCAAAAAATTGCCGAAAAAAGCCGCCAGGAAACCGGCTGTAAAAGCATATCAGAAATACCAGCGTCCGCGCGGCGGTCCGGCGAAAAGCATCTCCGACCTGATGCCCGATATTGGCCGCGCTGCCTTTCGTCGCTATGGCTTCATCCAGAGCTCGGTGGTCAGCCGCTGGACGGAGATTGTCGGCGAACGCTATGCCGCCGTGTCCCTGCCCGAATCGATCCGCTTTCCACGCGGCGAAAAAGAGGGCGGGACACTGCATCTGCTGGTCGGCGGCGCTTATGCGACGATGATGCAACATATCGCACCGGATATCATCGAGCGGGTAAATCGCTTCTTCGGCTATGGTGCAGTCAGTCAGATTAGATTCAGACAGGGCACCGTAACGCCCAAGAAAGACAAGGAAAAAAGGGTCTCCCTGCCCGCTTCGCTCAAGCCCGCGCCAATCCAGCTGGGCGAAAATTTGCGCGACATTGGCGACGCCGAGTTGAACCGGGTATTGGAATCGCTCGCATCGGCAGTTGCAAAGGCGGAAGCGGACCCTAAGAAAGATGCTCAGCAAAGTATAAAGATCATCGGCAAGATCGGTGGCGGTGACAAGAAGAAGGACCGGACATGAAGTACAGAAGCGCGTATCTTGCTTCAGCATTGGTAGCAGCAACGGTGATGATCTCACCCGTATCGGCAGAGCAGAGCGACTGGACCAAGCGCGTCACGCAGTCGAGCATGGGCGGCCATGTCATGGGCAATCCCCTCGCCAAGCACAAGCTGACCGAATATATGAGCTACACATGCAACCATTGTGCGGCCTTTGAAAAGGAATCGCACAGCGACCTGACCGCCAAACATGTCAAAAAGGGCCATATCAGCTTCGAGGTCCGCAACCTGATTCTCAATCCTATTGATCTGACCGCAGCAATGCTGGCGCGCTGCGGCGGCCGCACCAAATTTTTCGGAAATCACCGGGCCTTGCTGCTGCAGCAATCGACATGGCTGACCAAATTCCAGGCCGCTTCGCCGGAAGTGATGAAGACCATGAACGACGGCACGGTTCCTCAGCGGCTGAAGAAAATCGCCAAAGCCGCCGGTCTCGACACATTGATGAAAGGGCGCGGCTTTACGCCAGCGGCAATTGATGCCTGCCTGTCCGACAAGGGCGAGCAGGACAAGATATTGGCAATGACAGAATATGCCACGACAACGCTCAAGCTGAGCGGCACGCCGAGCTTCACACTTGCCGACCAACCGCTTGCCAGAGTCCATAGCTGGGAAGCGTTGCAACCCAGATTGGCGAGCCTTCCACAATAAACAATCGATCATTTCAAAAAGCAGGAACAGAATATGCGCACATTCAACTATATTGCACCCTTGGCTTTTGCTCTCGCGCTGACCGCTTGTGGCGAAGCAAGTGAAGGCGAAGCGGGAGCGAGCGCTGCCGGTTCGGTCGACGCCGTCGAGGCTCCTGCCGGACAGAAATGGTCCGAGACCGTATCGAAAACCGAGGCTGGCGGCATCGTCATGGGCAATCCAGAGGCGCCGATCAAGCTCGTCGAATATATGTCGATCACCTGTTCACACTGCAAGGAATTCGGCGAACAGGCCTTTGCACCGCTGCGCGACAATTATGTCGAAAGCGGCAAGGTCAGCTTTGAAATCCGCAACTTCGTCCGCGATCCGCTAGACCTTTCCGCAGCCATCCTTTCGCGTTGCGGCGGCGAAACTCCGTTTTTCCCGCTGACCGAACAGGCACTAAGCTATCAGGGCACAATGTTTGAAAAAGCACAGGCCATGGGCGAAGCGACCTATGGTAGTATTTTGAGTTCCGCGCCAGAAACGCGATTTGTCCGCCTTGCCGAACAGCTGGGCCTGATTGCTTTCTTCCAGCAGCGCGGGATTTCCGAAGACCAGGCCAAGGCTTGTCTCGCAGACACCGCTACAGCCGAAACGCTGATGGGCGATACCCAGAAGGCGGTCGAGGAATATGATATTCAGGGAACGCCAACATTCCTGCTCAACGGGCAGAAATTTGACGGCACCAACTGGGCCATGGTCGAAGCAAAATTGAAAGAAGCCGGCGCGAAATAGGCGCGGGCTTTATCGCTGCAGGGGGCGCGATTTGAATTCGGGGACTGACAAAGCCGGCGCGGGGGACATCCCGTGCAAATAAAGAAGCTCAGACTCTCGGGCTTCAAAAGCTTTGTCGACCCCACAGAGCTGCGCATCGAAAAAGGGCTGACCGGCGTGGTCGGCCCCAATGGCTGCGGCAAATCCAATCTGCTCGAAGCCATCCGCTGGGTGATGGGCGAAAATAGCGCCAAGTCGATGCGCGGCGGCGGCATGGAAGATGTCATCTTCGCCGGCACCCAGGACCGGCCCGAACGGCAATTTGCCGAAGTCGCGCTGACCGCCGAACGGGAAACCAACGATGTTTCATCGCTGCACGTCGGCGACAATGACAGCGAACTGGAGATTGTCCGGCGGATCGAGCGCGGGGCCGGCTCAGCCTATCGCGCCAACGGCACCGATGTCCGGGCCAAGGATATTGCTCTAATTTTCGCCGACGCCGCCACTGGCGCGCACAGTCCTGCGCTGGTCAGCCAAGGCAAGATATCCAACATCATTTCATCGAAGCCTGAGGCGCGACGGGAAATGCTGGAGGAAGCGGCGGGCATTTCCGGCCTGCATGTCCGGCGCAAGGATGCCGAGCAGAAATTGCGCGCAGCGGAGAAGAACCTCTCCCGCCTCGACGATATTCTTGGCGATATGGAACAGCGTGCAGCCAATTTGCGGCGGCAGGCGAAACAGGCCGAGCGCTACAAAAAGCTGAGCAGCGAAATCACCATCGTCGAAGGTCGGCTGATCTATGCGCGCTGGAAAGAAGCGGCGGCCGCATCCGATCAGGCCAAGGAGGAAGCGGAAACGGCTGAAGCCAAGGTCATCGCCGCGCAGAATGAACAGCAGGCGGCCGTATCTGCACAGAACGAGAGCGCCAAAGCGCTCGGCATCCTCCGCGCCGATGTTCAACGGACGCGCGAACAGGCCAGCGAATCCAGCCACCGCCTGCTGACCCTGACCAACGAACGCGACAATCTGAAATCGCGGCTGCTCGACCTGCAAGCGCAGGCCCAGCGCATCCATGATGACAATGCCCGCGAAGACCAGCTGACCCGCGATGCGATGGAAGCCCTAGCCCGTCTGGAACAGGACGAGAAGCGGCTGTCGACGGAACTGTCCGACCTGACCAAAGAGCGTCCGGAGCTGGAGCGCGCCGTCGAGCGGTCCGAACGCGCGGCCAGCGAAGCGGAAGTCGAACTGGCCAAGGCAGTGGCCGAAGAAGCCCGCATTCAGGCAGAGATCAAGGTTGCCAACGCCGCCGTTGACGCCGCGCAGGCACGCCATGACCGGCTGGCTGTGGAACTCGACCGGCTGAACGCCGAACGCGCCGAAATGGGCGACGAGGGAAAGCTGCAGGCCGCTCTCGCCGAAGCGATTGCAACGCGGGAAGCGGCACAGCAAGCTGCAGACGGCAGCGGCGGCAAGATTGCCTCGCTCGAGGAGCAGCGGGCCCAGGCCACAGCGGCCCGCGATGCCGCGCAGTCCGGTCTTGCCACGCTAAAGGCGGAACTGGCCGGACTGAAATCCGAACATGACGCCTTGAACCGCGAACTGTCGAGGACCGTTAGCACCAACAAGGCGATCGATCAGGTCAAGCCGGCACCGGGCTATGAACGCGCCTTGGCGGCGGCACTGGGCGATGATCTGCTGGCGTCGGTCGGTGAAGACGGCGACCGCTTCTGGGGCGGCGGCGATATAGCAGCATCCGCCGACACGCCCGGCGGAACCGAGACCCTGCTCGACCGGGTTCAGGCTCCGGCAGAATTGCACAATCGCCTCTCGCAGATTTTTGTCGCCGAGAGCGATGACGGCCAATCGCTGGCAGTCGGCCAGCGGCTGGTCACCAAAGCGGGTGCACTGCGCCGCTGGGATGGCTTTGTCGCCCGCGATGACGGCAATGCCAGCGCCGAACGGCTGGTCCGCGCCAATCGTCTGCGCGAATTGCAGCAACTGCTGCTCCCGGCTCAGGACAAGGTTACGGGGGCTGAAGCGACACTGGTCGCGCAACGCGAAGCTATGTCGGCAATTGAAATCCGGCTTGGCGAAGCCCGTACGGCTCGGCGCGACGCCGAGGAAGCCTTGCGCCAAGCGTTGCGCGAGGCCGATCAGGCGGAAGAAGCTCTGGCCTGGCTGCAAAAACGCACCGCCAGCCTCGCCGAACGGGACGCCGCTCTCAAGGCGGAAAATGCCACCGCGCTTGCGGAGCTGGAAGCGGCGCAAAAGGAACGCGCGAGCCAGCCTGATGGCGCAGCGCAGGAGAGAGCGCGGTCAGCTCTGCAGGACCAGCGCGACAGTGCGCGGCAGCAGGTCATGTCCTCGCAGGCAGCACTCTCCTCAATCGACCAGAAACTGGCGCAGGTGAAGGAACAGAAAGCCGTCGCCACCGCCCAGATACGCTCCTGGCAGGACCGCTCCGGCGAGGCCGAAGCCCGGATGAAGGAAATGGCAAAGCGCGGCAAGATGATCGAGGTCGAAGTCGAAAATCTCGCAGGCCGCCCGCGGGTGATCGAGGTGGAAGTCAGCAAGCTGGCGGAACATCAGGACGCGCTCAACGCGAAGGTCGTCGAGAAGGACGCCGAGCTACAGGCCGCCGAACTGGCGCAGCGCGACCATGAAGACCGGCTCAATCAGGCTAGTGAAATGCTCAGCCAGGCACGCGAATTGCGTGCCGGTGCCAAGGCCCGCGCCGAAAACCAGGATTTGCGCCGGATGGAGATGGGCCGGATTTCGTCGGAAAAATTCGAATGCCCCGCTGTGGTACTGCCGAAAAAGCTCGAGTTTGACGAAGAGACTGTTGGCGATGCATCGCTGGAATCCGCAGAACTTGAACGGCTGACGCTCAGTCGCGAACGGATCGGGCCGGTCAATCTGGTCGCCGCAGACGAACTGGCGGAACTGGAGGGCGAGTGGGAGAAATCGACCAAGGAAAGCCAGGATCTGAACGAGGCGATCCATCAGTTGCGCGGATCGATCGGCAGCCTCAACCGCGAAGGCCGCCAGCGCCTGCTCGCCGCGTTCGAGGAAGTCGACCAGCATTTCCAGCGGCTGTTCGCGACCCTGTTCGACGGCGGCAAGGCCCATCTGGAGATGATCAACAGCGACGATCCGCTGGAAGCCGGTCTGGAAATCATGGCGCAACCGCCGGGCAAGAAGCTGACCTCGCTGACTTTGCTGTCCGGCGGCGAACAGGCGTTGACCGCTGTCGCCCTTATTTTCGGACTATTTCTAACCAATCCGGCACCCATCTGCGTGCTCGACGAGGTCGATGCGCCGCTCGACGATGCCAATATCGAACGTTTCTGCGACCTGCTCGACAAGATGGTCGCCGAGACCAACACCCGCTATCTGATCGTCACCCATAATGCGGTGACCATGAGCCGCATGCACCGCCTGTTCGGCGTGACCATGGTCGAGCGCGGGATTTCACAGCTGGTGTCGGTGGATCTGAACGCGGCGGAAGAATTGCTGGCGGCGGAGTGAAAAAGTCTCCGGGTGCCAAACAACAGGTTATCGATCGGCTGGGCTCCTACTGGAGAATGGAAGCTGGCACAGCGGTCATGATTCCGGCAGTCATGATCCTGTTGAGCGAGGGGCAACTGGGCCCGGCAAGCTATGCAGCGATGGTCCCGATGGTCCTGCTGCTGGCTATTGGCGGTGCCTATTGGCGAACCAAATATCTGCGACTCACCAAGCCGCGTCATGATCCGCTACCGCTATTCAGGTTGCTCCGGCGATTACGGCCCTTCATATTGGCGCTGACCATCGCTGCGCTTGCCTATACCATCCTAATCTGGCTCAAGCCCGATCTGAGCGCAGGATTTAACGACCGTGTAACCGCCACCGTCGCAGCCACTTTGGCCCTGGCTGAATATATAAATTATTATCACCGGCAGCTGCAGCATTTTGACAATATGGCGGATTTTAAACGGTTGCTGACCGGCAAAGGGTTTCGGCGTTCGCAAATGTCGGTCGACCTTCAGGCGGTTGAGACATCGCCGGCGGCGAAGTGAATTCGCTTCCACAATAAATGTAACCACATAAATTATTCTATTTGGCAGTTTAGGCCAGAGCTGTAGCCATCGCAGGCGCTTCGGGTGAAATCGATGAAGAAATGCAAAACCCTAAACAGCAGGTGACTTTGCGCCTGGATAAAATCGCCTTGGAGACATTCAAAGCGGCAGGCGCGGGATGGCAGATGCGGATCAACGAGGAATTGCGCAAGGCGTTAAACCTCTAACCCCGCAAAGCGAGCTACGCCCCTTTCTGCAACACCCTATAATCGATCGGTTTGAAGGTCCCGCCGTTTGATGCATAGGCCGAGCAAGCAGTGAGTCCGATCACCAGATCCATTTCCGCGCGCAGTCGCAGCCGGTCACCGGCCTTGCTGGTTGGCGGAAGGACTTCCAGCTTACCAGTGGCCTGATCCACCGGAACATTCATGAACACATTGAATGCGCACGGGATGGCGTCCGGCTCGACGCCAAAAGGGGCCAGCGCTTCAGCGAGATTGCCGAAGCAACCGCGATGCACAGGCTTGTCTGGGTAAAAATGCTTGAACGTGTCCTCGCTGCACGGCGTCAGGAGGAAGTCATGCGACCCGACCGTGTCCGCGACAATGGCCAGCATCAGGTTGGAGCGGTTCGACCACAGGCGATTGCCCTCGCTCAGCCGGATGGTTTCCTCATAATCGAATGTCCGGCCGTTCGACAGAACTTCCCGGACGTCATCGGCATTATAGGCAAGCAAATCAGACACCTGCCCGCCATCGGGATCGATCACATCGAGATATTCGCCCTTCTTGAGCCGGAACGCCACACCAGAACGCGGCGCTATGCGGAAGCTGCTCATGTGCTGCGCCGATCCTGAAACGGGCATTGCCAGTCATCGCCGACCTGACGGCCACTATATTGGCGCGCTTCGCTGGACTCGCCATATTTCGCCAGCATCGGATTGATGTCTCCTGCCAGCTTTTCGTCACGCGCCAATATGGTTTTGCGCATCTTGTCATAGCTGCCATGTTCCCGCAGCCGTTCGAACTGGTCGTGAAGATTGAACACCAGCACCGGATGCGAAAAACGGCGCGCAGGGCGCGATGCATTGGGATGCAGGCCGATTACGAAAAAGGCCTCGCCGCCGAAGCTGAGCGAGAAATGCGGATCATCGGGATCGGCGCTGACCCGCTCGTCATAGGTCTGGCCCAGCCAGGCATCCTTGTCAGCCAGCGACTGAATTCGCTCCCAAAGCGATCTTTCGAATTCGGTTTCGGTCATATCCGTCGGCCCGTCAAATATCACGGCCAGGCTCCGCAGCCCCTCGGCTGAATACCGATAATCCCGCGCCCAGTCTAGCAGTTCCCGATGGATTTCCACATCGTCCCAATTGCTGTTCAGGCTGTGCGCGGCAATCACCTTGAGATTGTCGCGCGCCAGGGCTGATTTGGCTCCAACGCAAGGGAATTGCGGCTCTGTAATCATCGATGCAATCGCGGCCTTGAGCTCGTCCACGCGCTTGGCTTTGTCGTTGCGGTCTAACAATATTGAATGTTCCATGGCTGTGTTTACGCGCGAACGCACAGAGCGTTCCCGGCCCCGGCCAGACCGGTTCGAAATGGGCGCATATTTTGATCGGCGGTCAAATTCGGGCTTCCTCTTTCACTGGCGCCGCGGATCGCAGCTGACCATTGCTATAGTGATCCGCGGGAATAATGCGCCTGCCAAATTCAATCGCCCAATACCAGTCGCGGCCCCGGCCCCTTCAATCCCGCCCGGTCCTCCGGATTATACAGCGCGCATTTCTTCAGGCTCAGACAGCCGCAGCCGATGCAGCCATCGAGCCGGTCGCGGGTGCGTTCCAGCTCGGCAATCCGCGCATCAATCACCCCGCGCATCGCCTTGCTGATCCGGGTCCAGTCGGCCTGGGTCGGTGTCCGGCCATGGGGTAGCTCGGCAAGCTGGCGCTGGATTTCACCGATGCTCAGACCCAATTGCTGCGCGATCAGGACGAAGCTCAGCCGGCGGATGTCCGAGCGCAGAAAGCGTCGCTGCCCGCCACTGGAGCGGAAGGGTTCGACCAGCCCCTTTTCCTCGTAGAAGCGGATCGCAGAGACCGAGAGGCCGGTGCGACCCGCGAGGCCTCCGATGGTCAGAGCTTTGGTTACGGGCATTTTTGTCTCCTTCCTTTCCTCCCTGTGCGCAGCAACGGGGAGGGGGACCATCCGCAGGATGGTGGAGGGACCCCTCCGTCAGCCCTCCGGACTGCCACCTCCCCATTGCTGCGCAACGAGGAGGAAAATAATAGCTTGATCTCAACTTAGCTTGAGGTTGTACGAATCGCAAGCATGGAGAATTGGCGGGCTCGAACAGCCGCCGGCAACGCGGCAAACATGCTTCCAATTCTTCCAATGAAGCGATGCCAATATTGCGAGGAAGACAGACAATGAAACTCAATCAGGTCACCGTGGGATGTGTCGATTATGACCAGTCGGTAGCATTTTACCGCCAGCTCGGTCTCACCCAGATCGTCGACTCCCCGCCCCGCTACGCCCGGTTCGAGACACCGACCGGCGAGACCTTCTCAATCCAGGCGGTGGAGAAAATCGGTGCGCCGACCACCATGATCTACTTCGAATGTGACGAACTCGGCGAAACCGTCGCAGCTCTGCAATCCGCAGGCCTCCCCTTCGACACCGGGCCCACCGACCAGAGCTGGGGCTGGCGCGAAGCGCGGCTTAGCGATCCGGCGGGCAATCCGCTCTGCCTGTTCTACGGCGGCAACAATCGCCGCTTCCCGCCCTGGCGGATCGACAATTCAACAACGGAGAAAGGAAATGAAAAATGAACAACGGAAAACTGGAACACGTCAACATCACGGTCAGCGACCCGCACCGGAGCGCCGCCCTGCTGCACGATCTATTTGGCTGGCATATCCGGTGGGAGGGGCCATCAATGTTGGATGGCCACACTATCCACATCGGGACGGATGAGCAATATATCGCGCTCTACACCAACCCGGACGTTCGGGCGGCGAACCCCATTTTCAACAAGGGCGAGCCGATGAACCATATCGGCGTGATCGTCGATGATCTGGATGCGGTAGAGGCGAAGGTCGTCGCGGCCGGGCTCGAACCGTTCAGCCATGGCGATTACGATCCCGGACGGCGTTTCTATTTTTTCGACTGGAACGGCATCGAGTTTGAGGTCGTGGAATATGGCCGCGGGCAAGGATAGACTTACCGGACCACCTGTGGCAGCAACT
Source organism: Parasphingorhabdus sp. NYA22 (assembly GCF_976973735.1). Lineage (NCBI taxonomy): Bacteria > Pseudomonadati > Pseudomonadota > Alphaproteobacteria > Sphingomonadales > Sphingorhabdaceae > Parasphingorhabdus > Parasphingorhabdus sp. NYA22. Next base: position 3,137,482 of record NZ_OZ333477.1, read on the forward strand.
TGCTATCTCTGTGTAACGGATCGGGAACATCATGCTCAAATATCAGAAATATTGCGCAATTCTATTGGTCGTGAGTTCTCCATCCGCATCGCTTGCGAATGATGAGGGGATCGACTTGCGCGATCATCCTTTTTGGCAATTTGATCTGGAAGAGAACCGAACCGCAGATGTAACCCTCGCCGATGTCGATGGCGACGGGGACCTTGATATATTGACGGCCAATGGTCGACATTGGGCGGAACAGGATTTTATCTATTTGAATAGCGGAGACGGGCGGATGCTGGAGGCCAATTACCTCGGCAACGCCAAATCCGCCAGTTACACTATTCAGGCCGGTGATGTTGACGGAAATGGGACAATAGATGCCGTTGTCGTGCGCGATAAGCTGGATGCGGTTGTTTACCTGAACGACGGCACCGGCAGATATGTATTTTCCGCAGCAATCAAAGATAGCAAGGGGCACGCTCGATCGGCCGCGATGTTTGATGCTGATAGCGACGATATTCTGGATCTCGTAATCGCTACCCGGCGCGGACAGGACATGATCTATAAGGGTGACGGCAATGGCGGGTTCCATGTCGGAGCACCATTGCCAGATACGGGCTTTGGGTCGACAGGGCTGGCAACAGGGGATCTCGATGATGATGGCGACATCGACATGGTGATCGCGAGACGTGATGATGCCGAAAGCGTTATCATGTTCAATCAGGCCGGAAGCTTCCTGCCTTTCCCCCTAGCTGAAAGCAAAGGCGACCACAGACAAGTCGTTATCGCCGAACTCACCGGAGACAAATATCCGGATATTGTATTGGCCGATACAGATGGCAGTTTATTGCTCTATCAAGGCTCACCGAAAGGGGCATTCCAGAAACCGTGGACCTTTGGGACTGTCGGCGATCATATCCAAGCGCTAACATCGATCGACTTTGATGGGGATGGGGATCTCGACCTGTTCGCTGGCTGCGATGGAAGAAACGTAATTTTTCAGAATAATGGCAAGGGAATTTTCAGCCGTCAGGGAATTGGCGAAGAAGCCGATAGCTACGGTGTTGCGGCTGGCGACCTGAATGGCGATGGGCTGTCAGACATTGTTGTTGCCAATTCCGGAAGCGCCAACCAAGTGCTTCTCAACCGATCTGTAAAGAAACAGGAAAACTAGGTTGTGGCGCGTCATTGTCTCAACCGGTGAGACAATGACGCGCCTGATAATTTAAAGGCTAGGATTAACCAGCACCTTCTCGCCGGTCGCTTTCTTGTCATAACCCTTGGCAATGTCCGGATTGATCATGTCCATCAGGCTGATCTCGCTGGAATAATCGCTGTGGAAAATACCGTTGCGTTCGGCGACGGTATACATGCGCATTTCGATCATCCGCTCCATGCCGACCTTTTCGAGATGCGGGGTGAGCAGCCAGCCACCAACGCCCCAGTAGAGGCCGAGACCGCCGCCGAGGATGGTTTCGCCGGTGTCGAGACGGCCGTAGATATAGACCTGCTTGTTGACGGTCGAGCCATAGACGCTGAATTCCGCGCCACGCACTGCAGCGGCTTTTTCCATCGCGGTCAGGATATAGCTCGCCATCTTGCCGCCGCCAATTGCGTCAAAGCCGAGCGTCGCGCCGGTTTCTGCAAGAGCAGCAATCAGCTGGTCCATGAAATCACTCTTGGTGCTGTCGATCACGTGGGTCAGGCCGATGTCGGTGAGGATCTTCTTCTGTGCATCGGAACGAACGATGGCAACCAGCGGTACGCCTTCCTTGAGGCAAAGCTTGGCAAGCATCTGACCTAGATTGGAAGCCGCTGCGGTATGGACCAGAGCTTCATGTCCTTCAGCCCGCATGGTGTTGACAAAACCCTGGGCGGTCATCGGATTGACGAACAAGGAAGCGCCTTCCTTCGCCGGTGCGCCTTCGGGAAGTGGGACGCACATCGCCGCTGGCATCACCCGGTGGGTGCGATACATTTCGCCACCGACGATGGTGACTGTCTTGCCCATCAACGCCTGCGCCGCATCGGATGATCCCGCCGCTACGACAGTACCAGCGCCTTCGTTACCGGCAGCGAGTTTCTTGCCAGCGCGTCCTTTGAAGAAAGGCTGCATCGCAGGCTCTACGTCGGCAACCAGTGCCGGGTGGCCATCAACGGTTTCGCTGCGCGCTGTATCCATATTGGCAGCGGCGGTCAGCAGACCGAGATCGGAAGGATTGATCGGCACCGCTTCCATCTGGACAACGACTTCATGCTCTTTCGGCTCGGGCACAGCATAAGGCTCGATCGAAAGGATCGACTTTCCGTCTTCGGTAACGGTGGTGAATAATTGCTTTGCGTCGGGAAATTGGCTCATTAAAAATTCCTCTCTCTTGTGTTTCTAGAAACTTTTGGCGGCAGCTAGCGCGCCCAATCTGGCGGTGATTTCGAAAAACTCGCTCACCGTTTCATCGATTATCTGTTTGGCAGTTTTTACCTCGTCAATCAAACCGGAAGATTGTCCAGCCAGACCGACGGACGCTTCCATATCGCCGCCGAAATAGACATCCATGATGCCCTTGAAGGTGTCTGCGGGCATCAGTCCGTCTTCATAGATTTTCGTAGTCCGTTCGGTTTTCAGCGCTCTGATGCAAGGCGAGGCTTTCTTGTTCAGTACATATGTGCCTGTTTCCGTGGCATCCAGTATCGCCTGCTTGTAATTATGATGCACTGGGCTCTCGGCGCTCGACACAAAGCGCGTGCCCATCTGGACACCTTCCGCACCCAGAGCAAAGGCAGCAGCCATGCCGGCCCCGTCAACGATCCCGCCAGCCGCGACCATCGGGATATCGGTCTGCCTGCGGATTGCCTGCAGCAGAACCAAAGTCGAGACTTCCTCCGGATTTTTGAAGCCGCCGCCCTCTGCGCCTTCGACGACAAGACCATCGACGCCCGCCTCGACACAGCCCATTGCCGCAGCAACGGTCGGCACGGCATGATAGACGATGATCCCCGCCTCTTGCAGCGGTCCGACAAATTTGCGCGGGCTACCCGCAGATGTGGTGACAAATTTCACGCCGGACTCACAGACGCGGGTCAGGATTGCCGGATCCTTGAGGAACATGATCGGCAGGTTCACGCCGAATGGCGCATCGGTCATGCCTTTCATCTTCTCGATCTCGGCCATGCAATTTTCGGTCTCGCCCGAGCTGGTCTCGATAATGCCCAGCCCGCCCGCGTTGCACACTGCCGAAGCCAGCTGCGACCGGGCGATCCAGCCCATCGGCGCCTGCACGATCGGATATTTCGCGCCGCAATGTTCGAGGAAACGATTCATATAGCGTCTTTCTTCAGTATCGCCGGCCGTTCATCCCATCGGATACATGATTTCCCGGCTGATCTTGTAGATGCGCTTCATGATCTCGTCGCTGAGCACCAGATCGGCGGCAGCGAAAATATCGGGAAGCTGATCGGTGTGGGTCGCGCCGACAATGGTGGAAGCAACAAAATCATGCTGCTTTGACCAAGCGGTCGCCAGCGTCACTGGCGCAACGCCCAATTCATCGGCAATCGCCATGAACCGCTTGGTCGATTCCTCGGACTTGGGATTGACGAAACGTTCCGCCATTTTTGCCTGTCTGCCACCCATTTTGAGATAGGCCGAGAAACGCGCGCCTTCGGGCATGGCCCCGTCATTATATTTTCCGGACAGGGCACCGCCTCCGAGCGGCGAATATGGGATCAGGCTGACCCCTTCCTGCAGGCAGACTTGCGCCAGTTCATCCTCGAACCGGCGGTTGTTCATGCTGAAATTATTCTGAATGGTGCAATAGCGGGTAACACCCAGCCGTTCCGATGCTTCCAGCGATTTCATCAGGCCCCAGCTGGTTTCGTTGGAGCAGCCGATGGTTCGGATCTTGCCCTTGCGGATTTCCTCGTCGAGCACTTCCATGGTCTCGTCATAAGCAGTGCCATGATCGGGCCAGTGAGTCTGGTAGAGATCGATATAATCGGTCTGCAGCCGCTTGAGGCTTTCATCCAGCGCCTTGACGATATTGTGGCGATCCATCGCCGTCATCCCTGCGCGCTTGGCCGAGGCGATCCAACCATGGCTGGGCCCGGATACTTTGGTCGCGATGATCAGACTGTCTCGATCCTTGCCCTTCATCCAGCGGCCGACAATATTCTCGGTCTCGCCTGCCCATTCCGGCTTGGGCGGTACGGGGTAATTTTCCGCCGTGTCGAAAAAATTGATCCCGGCCTCGACCGACTCGTCCATGATCCGGTGCGACATGGCTTCGTCCGCGCCGCTGCCAAAGGTCATCGTTCCCATGCAGATTTCGGATACATATATCGGGCTTCGGCCCAGGCGGCGTTTTTTCATGCAAATGTCTCCGGGAAGCAGGACGTTGGATTAACTGTGCGATTAAGTATCATAACTCGCGCAGGTTGCGAAACGCAATCCAATTTCTTTAAAGACTAGCCGGCCTGCCCGAGAACCAGACAGGCAAGAAACATCAGAAAGCCAGCGTATCGATTGGACCGGAATTTGTTGAGCGCATCATCGCCATCGCCGCTTTTCAGCGTCGTTAGCTGCCACAGGAAATGCAGTGCGACCGGCAGAAGAGCGACAAGCCCAAGCCATTGCGGACGCAGCATCCAGAAAGCCGTAGCCCAGCTAGTGAGCGCTATCAGATAGAAAACCAGCACGCCGAAACGCACATTGTCGCCCAACCGCAGCGCGCTCGAGCGGATGCCGACCAGAGCGTCATCCTCGCGATCCTGCAGCGCGTAAATCGTGTCAAAGCCGATCACCCAGAAAATCGATCCGAGATAGAGCAACAGCATCGCCCAGTGAAATTGCGGCATAATCGCCAGCCAGCCGACCAGCGCGCCCCAGCTGAACACCAGTCCCAGCCAGGCCTGCGGCCACCAGGTGATGCGCTTCATGAACGGATAGGCCGCGACCAGGGCGAGACTGCCCAGTGCCACTAACTTGGCGGGACCGTTGATCCGCAACCAGACAGTCATCCCGATCAGGCACAATATCCCGAGCCATATCCACGCTGCTTTCAGCGATGTCGCGCCGCTGGCCAGAGGCCGCGAACGGGTCCGCTCCACCTGACGATCAAGATCGCGGTCGACGATATCATTATAGACACAACCCGCACCGCGCATAGCGATCGACCCAAGCAGCAGCCAGAGCAGAAGATCCCATCGCTCGATTGCACCGCCGGCAAGGGCAATGCCCCAGGCGCAGGGCCAATATAGCAGCCACCAGCCGATCGGGCGATCAAAACGGGCGAGCAAGGCGAAAGGCCGGGCCGCGCTCGGCAGCAGGCCAATGATGCCCTTATGTTCGGAATCGGGGACGGTTTGGACTGGCTGGTTGGACATGATGGTCGCATATCGTGATTTCTCCAACTCGTCATCCTGAACTTCTCCAACTCGTCATCCTGAAATTGTTTCAGGACCTCCATCGGACATGTGCATTCTTCCGAAAGAGATGCGGAAATAAATTCAGCATGACGAGAATGAAAGCGGGCGCTAAACACTATCCCATGCCAGCCACACCCGCTTACCCCCCGCACAGCGCCCCGCGTCTCTACGTCGATGTCGAACTGTCCGACGGCGCCGAAATCCGGCTCGACGGCAGCCATGCCCATTATCTGCTCAAGGTCATGCGGATCAAGCAGGGCGATCCCGTCAAACTGTTCGACGACCGCACCGGGGAATATCTTGCCCATGTAACGGCGCTGGGCAAACGGGATTTGATCCTGATGATCGATGGCAAGACACGGGACCGGGAAGCGGTTCCCGATCTCTGGCTGTGCACCGCGCCGATAAAGAAAGACCGCTTCAACTGGATCGCCGAAAAAGCGACCGAACTGGGGGTCGCCAGGATCATGCCGGTGCAGACCGAACGTACCCAGAGTCATAATATCAAGATGGAGAAGCTGCGCGCCCATATGATTGAGGCAGCGGAACAATGCGAACGCACTGCCCTGCCCTCGCTCGATCCGATCACAAAATTGACCGATATGCTCGAACAATGGCCCGCAGACCGGCATCTTTTCTTCGCCGACGAGCGCATCCATGAAGCCGGCGAAGGCAGTTTCCGCAAGGCACTGGTCGCCCATGCTGGTCCGGCGGCGATCCTGATCGGCCCAGAAGGTGGCTTTTCCGATGCAGAAAACGAGATGATCCGCGCCCTGCCCCAGTCGGTGCCGGTATCGCTTGGCCCCAGAATATTGCGCGCCGACACGGCGGCGCTAGCGGCGATCAGCCTGTGGATGGCGGGCTGGGGCGACTGGAATTCGGCCTAGTTGGCGTTGTTATTGCGCGCACCAGCGACGTAACCATCCTGAAATCCTTGTAAAATCCTAACATCCTTTTCGCGTGGTTAACCAATAATTAGCCCATAGCGGATAGGGAAAGCCCATGTTTTTGGGGAAATCTATCGGGGGCCAGAGCCGATTGACTATCCACACATTGGTGTGGGGATTGCTTTGCCTGTGCGCCATTGCGCTGTTTCCGGCTGGAAAGGCCGCGGCTCAGACGGTCAATAGCTATTCCAATAGCAGCACGGCTTCGATACCGGACAACGCCTGCCCTGCGACGGTCAACCGGACTTTCAGTGTCGGCACAAGCTATATTGTCGGTGACGTCGATATCGGCGTCTTGCTCGATCACACGTACCGGCGCGATCTGGAAATCACATTGACTTCGCCAAGCGGCACCACCGTCACGCTGATGAATTATGTCGGCGGCAGCGCCAATAATCTCAACGTCGAATTTGACGATGAAGGCACCGACGGAACCATCGCCGCTCATACCTCCAACGACTCTTTGACCCCGGTATATGCCAGCACGAGAACGCCGCAAAGCAGCCTGTCCGCCTTCGATGGTCAAAACGCCCTGGGGACCTGGACCCTCAAAATCTGCGATCAGCAAGGCGTAGACACCGGATCATTCCGCCGCGCAGACCTGTATATTACCCAGCCACCGCCATTTGCAGATCTTTCGCTAAGTAAAACCTTCGGCGCAACATCGAGCAATAGCGGGAGATATACTTTATCGGTAACCAACTCTGCGATTTCGGCACTGACCGCCACCGGGGTAACAGTGAGCGATAGCCTGCCCGCTGGCGTCAGTCTGACCAGCACTTCCGGCACCGGCACATATAGTGGCGGAGTCTGGACCTTGGGGACTGCGATCGCGCCGGACCAGACGATCACGATCGAACTGAATGTGAACATCACGGCCACCTCCGGTACGATCACCAATAACGCACAAATTCGCGCCTCGTCCGCTTATGATCCGGATTCGACACCGAACAACGGCGTTACCGGCGAAGATGACTATGCCAGCGTCAGCTTCACTGCGGGTGGACGCATAGCCGGCTACGTGCCCTCTCTCACCTCGATATGCCCCATATCCAATCAGCTGGATTTCAGCTGGGCCTCACCGACGACCTGGTCGCCTGGAGGTTCTCTGGCCCATAGCTATAGCGTCGCCGGTCTGGGCGACATCAGTTTTGGCGTAACGCAACCTCCGAACGAATTCACCAACAGCACTCCGGAAATCACGACCTCTAACAGCGGTGGCGGAGCATCGGGCACGCGCGCACTCTATTTATACATGAATAACGGCAACGAAACACATTCCGGCACGGTTGTCCTCACCTTGCCAACCGCCGTGCCGGGCCTTCAATTCTCCATGTTTGATATTGATTATGCTGCCAACCAGTTCACCGACAAGGTCACTGTAACAGGCACCTATAACGGCGCCACCGTCCTGCCGACATTATCGAACAATACCGCCAATTATATAAGCGGCAATTCCATTATCGGCGACGGCGCGTCGGGTGCAACCGATCCGTTCGGCAATGCGGTCGTGACCTTCACTTCGCCCGTCGACTCGGTCTCCATAACCTATGGCAACCATCTGCCGACCACCCCGACAGCATCGGGCAATCAGGCGATGTCGATCCATGATTTCAAATTCTGCCGGCCGGCGACAACCCTGAGCGTCACAAAGATCAGCTCGATCATCAGCGATCCGGTCAACGGCACGACCAATCCGAAGCGCATTCCGGATGCTGTCGTCCAATATTGTATCCTGATCAGCAACGGGGGTTCTGCGACGGCGAATGCAGTCACGGCCACCGACACGCTAAGCGGCCCCTTCACCTACACTCCGGGCAGTATGAGAAGCGGCAGCAATTGTGGGTCAGCTGCGACGGAGGAAGATGATAACGCAACGGGTGCGGACGAGAGCAACCCATATGGCGCATCCATTGCCGGTTCAACCATCACGGCGACCGCAGCAACATTGAATCCGGGGAGCAGCTTTGCGCTCACCTTTCAGGTTACGATAGACTAGCCAAGACGCTTCAGCCGCACCAGTATTTCATCGAGAGACGACAGGAAACGGGAGCGATCCGCTTTGCTGAACGGCGGCGGACCACCGATATTCTCGGTGCCCATGCCGGCGCGCAAATCGGCCATGATCGCGCGCGTTGCCACGGCTGCTCCGATGGAGTCGGCGGTAAATGGCTTGCCATTCGATCCGACCACCGCAGCGCCCGCTTTCACGCATCGATCTGCCAGCAATATATCGGACGTGACCACGACGGTGTGCGAGCCGGTTCGTTCGGCAATATAGTCGTCGGCTGCATCAAAGGCATCGCTGACCACCACGCGGCTGACCAGCGGGTGATCCGGCACCCGAAACGGGCTGTTGCTGACAATCAGCACCGCCACTTGATGACGGTCCGCCACCCGGTAAATCTCTTCCTTTACCGGGCAGGCGTCCGCATCAACCAATATTTGAATGGTGCCGCTCATCGACTGGTTCAGTCGGCTTTGGGTCCGCGCGGTTTTCCGCCTTCAAACGGACGTTTTCCGCGATGTGGCTTCTTGTTACCACCACCGAAATTGCCACCGGAACCGGATTTGCGATCGCCCTTGAAATCGGACTTCTTTTTGAAACCACCGCCAAATTCGCGCTTTGGTCCGCCATCGCCAGAACCGCCTTCGCCTTCCGGCTTGCGCTTCTGGTAAGGCTTGCCGCCGCCACCCGGTTTGTCACCGAATTTCTTGTCGCCAAATTTCTTGTCACCAAACTTGTTCTTGCCGAACTGCTTGCCGCCATGTTTCTTGCTGGCGTTGCTGTAATCGCGCTGGCCACCGGCATTGTCGCCGCGCCCGCCCTTGCGGTTGCGTTTGGCTTCATCGCGCGGCTTGCCTTCGAACTGGGTGATCACGATATCATCGGTATCATCTCCGCCGGATTCTCTCTTTTCAGCGATAGCAGCGGTAAATTTGTCGACCACACGACGCGGGATTTCGAACAATGTGTCGTCACCGTTGATCCGGATCGCGCCGATTTCATTCTTGGTGATATGACCACGGCGGCACAATACCGGCAACAGCCAGCGAGCATCAGCGCGCTGGTTATGACCGACATTCATCTTGAACCAGACCGTATCTTCAAATCCCGGACGCGGACCGCCTGGAGCGGCTTGTGACTGGGCGCCGCGATCGAGCATCTGTTCCGGAGCCGGCATTTTCGCACGGTGCGATTGCACCAGCATGGCTGCGATTTCTTCCGGCGTTTTCTCTGCCATCAGGCGTTTTGCCAATGCCAGATCATCTTCGTCGATCTCGACCGGCTGCAACAATGTTTCGATCAGACGCTCGGCATCATTCTTGCGAATGTCGGCGCGCGTCGGAGCATCTTTCCATTCGGCGTTGATCTTCGCGCCGCGCAGCATGGATTCAACCCGCTTGCGCCGCTGGTAAGGCACGATGATAACCGCCGTACCCTTTTTGCCGGCACGACCCGTACGACCGGAGCGATGCTGCAAAGTCTCGGCATCGCGTGGCATGTCGACATGCACAACGAGGCTCAGGGTCGGCAGATCGAGGCCACGGGCAGCAACGTCGGTTGCGACACAGACGCGGGCGCGCTTGCTGCGCAAGGCCTGCATCGCCTGGTTGCGTTCGCTCTGGGTGTGTTCACCCGACAGCGCCACTGCACTGAAACCGCGATCGACCAGGCTGGCATGAAGGCGACGAACCGCTTCGCGCGTTCCGCAGAACAGCATCGCTGATTCCGCTTCATGAAAGCGCAGCAGATTAACCACCGCATTTTCGGTATCAGCCGGAGCGACAGTGATCGCCTGATAGGCAATGTCACCATGGCCGCGATCTTCACCGACGGTGGAAATACGCAGCGCGTCATTCTGATAGCGTTTGGCAAGATTGATAATCGGCTTCGGGATGGTCGCCGAGAACATCAATGTCCGGCGTTGCTCACCCGTTGCGTCGAGAATTTCTTCGAGATCTTCGCGGAAGCCCATGTCGAGCATTTCATCCGCTTCATCGAGAACCGCTGCACGCAGATTTTTGAGGTCGAGCGCACCACGTTCAAGATGGTCGCGCAAACGCCCAGGCGTTCCGACGATGACATGCGCGCCGCGGCGCAGCTGACGCCGTTCCTTGGAAGCATCCATACCGCCAACGCAGGTCGCGATCTGCGCACCGGCTGGTTGATATAGCCAGGTTAGCTCGCGGCTCACTTGCAGGGCAAGTTCGCGGGTTGGCGCAATGACCAAAGCCAGCGGCTCGACCAGAAACGGGAAACGCCCGTTGTCATCGAGCAATTGCGGTGCCATTGCCAGACCGAAGGCTACGGTCTTGCCGGAGCCGGTCTGGGCGGATACGATAAGGTCGCGGCCATCCGCTTCTGGTTCAAGCACTGCGGCCTGTACCGGCGTAGGCTTGTCATATTCGTGCGCCGCAAGCGCCTCGGCGAGAAGCGGGGATAATTTCGTGAAAGGCATAATATCTGTATTCCGTGGCAAATGTGAAAGCCGCGCGGAACTGCCAGTCGCCTGCGGTTTATGAAGAATATGTTGTTATTAAACGGTCTGCACTGGGGATCATATTGCCTTGCCGGCAGCATGGCCACTCGCCCAAGCCCATTGAAAATTATAGCCACCGAGCCAGCCGGTAACATCAACAGCTTCCCCAATAGCATAAAAACCGGGTACTTGCCTAGCTTCCATATTTTTCGACGATAATTCCGCCGTGCTGATCCCGCCAGCGGTGACTTCTGCCTTGGCAAAACCCTCGGTTCCATTGGGCATGAAGCGCCAATGAGACAGCCGTCGGGCCGCTTCATCAAGCTTCTTGTCGGTCAGATTGCCGAGTTCGCCTTCCAGGGCGATCCGTTCGATCAATGTCTCGGTCAAACGGGCAGGAAGATGAGCGTTGATCGCCTTTTTCAGCGACAGCCGGGGCAATTGCTGCTTCGCCTGGCTGAGCCAATCGCTCGCCAAATCGGGCAGAAAATCAATCTCGACCGATTCGCCATGTTGCCAATAAGATGAAATCTGGAGAATCGCAGGTCCTGACAATCCTTTGTGGGTGAACAGCGCAGCTTCCCGAAAAGCGGTTTTCCCGCATCGCGCGATCACCGGTGCCGACACACCGGATAGCTCACGGAACAATGTTTCTTCCCCGCCGAGGGTCAGCGGCACCAGCGCCGGCCTTGGTTCGACAATCTTCAGTCCGAACTGCCGCGCCAGGTCATAAGCGAATCCGGTCGCCCCCATTTTCGGGATAGAGGGACCACCGGTAGCGACTACAAGCGAAGGCGCAAACGCGGTCTCTCCGCCATATTCGACGCGATAACGGCCATCGCCATGACTGATATTGCTGATCGACTTCCCGAGCGACAGGCTGACCGCACCAACCGGGCACTCGTCCATCAGCATCGCGACAATCTGCTTGGCGGAACCATCACAAAATAGCTGTCCCAGAGTTTTTTCGTGCCAGTCGATACCGTAGCGATCGACCAGCGCAATGAAATCACTGGCAGAATAGCGGCTCAGAGCCGATTTCGCGAAATGCTTGTTTTGCGACAGATAACGATCGGGCGCGGTGCCGATATTGGTGAAATTGCAACGTCCGCCGCCAGAAATCAGGATTTTCTTACCCGGTTCATCGGCATGATCAATCAGTAGAACCTTCCGCCCGCGCTGGCCAGCAACAGCAGCGCACATCAGGCCAGCGCCGCCAGCGCCAAGAATTATTGCGTCATAATGGGTCGGGATTTTGGACATCGGATTATCGAAAACTCTCTAATATCAGCAGATTCGCGACTGCCGTTCGCGCCGGGCCTGTGGCTGTCGCCAGGGTGAACTACGGCCAAGTTTACCAAATTATCTTGGTTTGAAAATCAGCCTGTCCCGCGAGCAACCGCTCAAGCGAAGCCGAGACTGCGCAGTGGCGCTTTTAACAGCGATATGGATTGTTGGCAACGGCTGGCAGGCGGGCGCATTACTGTATTGCCCCCCAAGGCCCCACTGTCCACCATCATCACTCGCGCACCCCGCCGTATCCGGATAGATTGCGCCCCGCTCGCGCTTCGATCCATTCACCCGTCGCAACCTTTTAAAGATGTCTGCGTTTTCAAACCAAGTGCAGTAAAAAGTCGATGGAGCCGGAAATGATCAGCAGCCTTGCTTACGCAATCATCTTGATGGGATGTTCGGATGACATGGCCATGTGCAAAGAAATGGTCAGAGACCAGCGCGTCTTCGCTACGCTGCAAGAATGCGAGAGAACAGAGGCCAAGGCCCTGCAATCCGATGTGGCGCTGGAAATTGATTATCCGGTAGTAGCATCCAAATGTGCTGCAGCAGCAAAGAAATTTGCACAGAAGGGCGCGTCACATATTGAAGGATGATGATCTCGTCGGCGGAGAGGCCAGACTAACGCTCGGCACCAAACAGCCGATCAGCGAAATAACGCCGACCAAAAGACAGCTTTCAACAGCAATTTTTCTTTTGTCGCTCGGCCTGTTTCTGGCTCTACCGTTCGTCCTGTCGGCGGGCGCTGTTTTCTTCAGACCGTTATTCGCGGCCATGGTGATCATGCTGATGCTGTTGCCGTTGACCGGCGCACTGACGAAGCTGGGATTACCCAACGCAATCGCCGCCTTTCTTTCCGTGCTTACCTTCATTCTATTTCTGGTTTTCGGATTTCTGCTGATTCTGCAGCCGGCTCTGGAACTGGCAGAGCGATTTCCGGATATCACAAATATTTTGCAGGAACGGCTAGTCGACATTCGTCAGTTCACGGCTTCGGTGTCGCAAATGGGCACGGAATTCTCTTCGACAATGGGCGAAACCGGAGCACGCGAAGTGGTGCTTGCCAGCCCTACGGTCATGGAAGAGGCCGCCTATGCCACGCCTGCTGTCCTCCTCGAACTTCTGCTGGTGATCCTGCTGGTTTATTTCATGCTGGGATCCCGCCTGCGGCTGAAGCGGATCATATTATCGAAACGGTCGACCCTGGCCACAAGCCTGAAAGCCGCCCGGGCTGGCCGGAGCATCACGGGAGATCTGTCCCACTATATCGGCGCTGTAACCACCATCAACATCGCAGTGGGGGTGATCGTCGCCTTCGGCGCATGGTTACTGGATATAGAATCGCCTCTGATGTGGGGCGGCCTGGCGGCGATATTGAACTTCATCCCCTATCTCGGACCCATGCTGATGGCGGTGCTTCTATTCGGCTTCGGTGCAGCCTCGACCGGCGATCTGGGAGGCGGACTGGTCCCCGCGGCAGCCTATATCGGCCTGCAGGCGATCGAAGCCAATCTGATAACGCCGTCGATTCTTGGCCGGCGCTTTTCCATGAACCCGGTCATTATCCTGCTATCGATCAGCTATTTTACATGGATATGGGGATTGGGTGGAGCCTTGATAGCGGTCCCCTTGCTGATTGTCGGCAAAGCGCTGCTCACCCAAACGGGGAGCCCGAATATCATTGGCTTTATCCTGGGAGAGCCGTTGTTCGATTCTCCGGAAAATAAGCAGGGCGAATCACGCGGGCACTGAGGCTAACCAAACAACAGCCTGGCGGTCTCGCTCGATTGCTGTGGATATCCGCTGTGTGATGATCGACATAACGGATCAATTATTGGGAGATTTAGGAAAATGGTGGAGCCTAGCGGGATCGAACCGCTGACCTCTTCGCTGCCAGCGAAGCGCTCTCCCAGCTGAGCTAAGGCCCCATTTGAAGAGCGCCTTTAATCCAGACGCCCTTCAGAAAGCAAATCAAAAATTAGGTGTCGTCGGGTTCGTCGTCACCTTTGCCTTTGCTGACGCCCAAATCGTCGTCGCCACCAAGGTCAACTTCATTGTCCGGGGATGGTTCATCATCGTCGATGTTGATGTCCAAATCATCATCGTCAACCGCATCTTCTTCCTTCTTGACGGCCTTCTTGGGCGCTTCAAAAGGCATAGGCTGTTTGGATTTCAGCACTGCTTCCGGCACGAAGCTTTCCCCGCATTCAACGCAGGTTGCCGGGTCTTCTTTGCCCAGATCGTAAAAGCGCGTTCCACATTTCGGGCATGTGCGTTTTGTGCCCCATTCCGGTTTAACCATGGCTGGTGTCCAAATCCTGTCTAAATCAATTCGTTGATAGGTAAGTCTGCTCGACGGCGATTCAAGTTTTATCTAAATCAGCCGTGAAATCCGGCGCGCCTTGCCATAGCTTTGCTGCGCTGTCAAAAGCCGTTTGATATTCCTGCACGAATCATTGGTGCGCTCCGCTAACAAAGCTCTGACATGAACAGCAACACCCCACAGCCAGTAACGTTCAAACCGTCTGGCCCGCTTTCCGGTAAAATTTCGGTTCCCGGAGACAAATCCATTTCGCATCGCGCGCTGATATTATCGGCGCTCGCGGTTGGCAAAAGCCGGATCACCGGCCTGCTCGAAGGCGAAGATGTGCTTGCCACCGCCGCGGCCTTGCGTGCCATGGGCGCCAGAATCGAAAAAAAGGATGACGTGTGGACTGTTCACGGCGTGGGCGTCGGCGGCCTGATGCAGCCCGGCAACGCGCTTGAAATGGGCAATAGCGGTACCTCGACCCGATTGCTGATGGGTTTGATCGCCTCGCATGGGATCAGCGCAACCTTCATCGGCGATGCGAGCCTGTCGAAACGTCCGATGGGCCGGGTCATTGACCCGCTCTCGGAAATGGGCGCGGACATCCAGGCGCGCGAAACTTCCGACCACAAATCCTGCCTGCCGCTGACGGTAAGAGGCCTGTGTCCTGCAATCCCTATTGAATATCGCCTGCCGGTCGCTTCTGCGCAGGTCAAATCGGCGATCCTGCTCGCCGGCCTCAACACGCCCGGCATTACACGGATCATTGAACCCGTGCTCACCCGCGATCATAGCGAGACGATGCTCAAGGGCTTTGGCGCGGATATCACGGTAGAAACAGACGCCGAAGGATGTCGCGTCATTTCGCTGACCGGCGAAGCGGAACTGCAGCCGCAAAAGATCAAGGTTCCGGGCGATCCTTCCTCCGCTGCCTTCATGGTGGTTGCAGCCCTGATCGTCCCCGGATCGGATATCATCATCGAGAATGTCGGGATCAATCCGACCCGCGCCGGCCTGTTTGAAGTGCTGCAGAATATGGGCGGCGACATCAGCTTCAAGAAACAGCGGACAGTCGGCGGCGAACCGGTCGCCGACATCCACGTCAAATATAGCGCGCTCACCGGCATCGACGTGCCCGCCAATATTGCGCCGAGCATGATCGACGAATTCCCTATCTTGTTCATTGCCGCTGCCATCGCGAGCGGCGAAACCTCCACTCGCGGCCTGCACGAATTGCGGGTCAAGGAATCCGACCGGCTTTCACAAATGGCGAAGGGGCTTGAACTCCTCGGCGTTAAGCTCACCGAAAGGGACGATGGCCTGGTGATCGAAGGTAGCGGCGGCAAACCGCTAACCGGCGGAAAAGCCAAGCCGGAAATCGAAACCGCACTGGATCACCGTATCGCCATGAGCTTCGCCGTCGCGGGTATGGTGACGAAATCCGGACTGGCGATTGACGATGTCACGCCAGTGCAAACCAGCTTTCCCGGGTTCCAGGAACTCATGACGACGCTAGCATCCTGATGCTCGACGGATTTACCGCCAATGTAATCGGCATAACGGGCAGTATTCTTGTCGTATTTGCCTATGGTTATAATGTCTATGCGGACTCGGTGAACCCGTTTATCTATAACGGCACCAACCTGCTGGGCGCCCTTTTGCTCACCGTCTCTCTCATGGTATATTTCAATCTGGCATCATTTCTGCTGGAAATGGTCTGGATTTCCATTGCTGTAGGCGGTCTCTGGAAGGCCTATCGGAACCGTGCGAGTTCAGGCTCATGATCATCGCCGTCGACGGCCCGACCGCCTCTGGAAAAGGCACGATCTCCAAGCAACTGGCGAAACATTTCGCCCTGCCCTTTCTGGATACCGGCTTGCTTTATCGCGCGGTCGGCTGGACACTCAGGGAACAGGGCGGCAATGCCGATGATGCTGCCGATGCGCTGGCCGCCTGCGTCTTTGAAGGCACTCTGCTCGACAATCCGGGACTGCGCAGCGAAACAGTCGGGGGGCTGGCGAGCCGGGTTTCGGTCCATCCGGAAGTCAGGCGCGCGCTGGACAAACGCCAGAAGGACTTTGCCTATCAACCCGCCGGTGCCGTTCTGGACGGCCGCGATATCGGTACGGTCATCGCGCCGGACGCCGATGTAAAACTGTTCGTGACAGCCTCTTCCGAAGCACGTGCAGTCCGGCGATTCGAGGAAATGAAGCGGCGCGGCGAGCCGGCCAATTTTGATGATATATTGGCCGACATATTGAAACGGGACGAACGCGACAAGAATCGCAGCACGGCACCGCTCAAGCCCGCGGAAGATGCAGACTTGCTAGATACCACCAATTTGACTATAGACGCCGCCGTTCAACAGGCAATTGCCATGGTGAATGCGAAGACAAGCGGCCGGCACGATAAAGATCCGGCATAGCAGACAAATGATGTGCAAAACGGGCTAGGAAATAACCGGCCTGACTTTTAGCGCAGTTTTTGGCATTTGCACTTAGCCTCGCATACATCAATATTGGCAGTTTTCTAACGGATGCGGCGATCACATGGGGTGGTCGTGGCAATTTTGGTCCAAGACCAGCGGAACCAACCGCTTGGCCCGAAAAAACGAATACCAAGGATTATACCATATGGCCTCAACGGCATTTCCAACCCGCGATGATTTCGCGGCAATGTTAAACGAATCACTCGGTGGCGAAGACCAGGGCTTTGAAGGCCGCGTCGTCAAAGGCACCGTAACCGGCATCGAAAACGACATGGCTGTCATCGATGTGGGATTGAAATCAGAGGGCCGTGTAGCGCTGCGCGAATTCGCCGCTCCCGGTCAAAAAGCCGACATTTCCATTGGTGACGAAGTCGAAGTCTATGTCGACCGCATCGAAAATGTAAACGGCGAAGCCATGCTGTCCCGCGATCGCGCCCGTCGCGAAGCAAGCTGGGACAAGCTTGAAAAAGAATATGACGAAGGCAATCGCGTCGAAGGCATTATCTTCGGCCGCGTCAAAGGCGGCTTTACGGTTGACCTCGATGGCGCCGTGGCCTTCCTGCCCGGCAGCCAGGTCGACGTCCGTCCGGTACGCGACGTGACTCCTTTGATGGACATCACCCAGCCCTTCCAGATCCTCAAGATGGATCGCAAGCGCGGCAATATCGTTGTCTCGCGTCGCGCCATTCTCGAAGAAACCCGCGCCGAACAGCGCAGCGGTCTCATTGAGTCGCTGGCTGAAGGTCAGGTTACCGAAGGCGTGGTCAAGAATATCACCGATTATGGTGCGTTCGTTGACCTCGGCGGCATCGATGGCCTGCTCCATGTTACCGATCTCAGCTACAAGCGGGTCAATCACCCGAACGAGATGATCAACATCGGCGACACGCTGAAAGTCCAGATCATCAAGATCAACAAAGACACCCAGCGTATCTCGCTTGGCATGAAACAGCTCGAAAGCGATCCTTGGGATAGCGCTACCGAAAAATATGCGGTTGGCACGAAGCTCAATGGCTCGGTTACCAACATCACCGAATATGGTGCATTTGTTGAACTGGAACCAGGCATCGAAGGCCTTGTCCATGTTTCCGAAATGAGCTGGACCAAGAAGAACGTCCATCCGGGCAAGATCGTTTCTACCTCGCAAGAAGTCGAAGTTATCGTTCTCGAAGTCGACACCGAGAAGCGTCGCATCTCGCTGGGTCTGAAACAGGCTCAGTCCAACCCATGGACCGATTTTGCTGATACGCATCCCGTCGGCGCCACCGTCGAAGGCGAAGTCAAGAACGCTACCGAATTCGGTCTGTTCATCGGCCTTGAAGGCGACGTTGACGGCATGGTTCACATGTCCGACATCGCTTGGGGCATCTCCGGCGAAGACGCGCTCAACCTGCACCACAAGGGTGAACAGGTTAAAGCGATCGTTCTCGACATCGATGTTGACAAGGAACGTATTTCGCTTGGCATGAAGCAGCTTGAAAAAGGCGCACCTGCCATGGGCGGCGCGGATACCGGCGGTCTCAAAAAAGGCGCTGTGGCAACCGTCACCGTATTGGAAGTCCGCGACGGCGGCCTCGAAGTCCAGATGGGCGACGATGGCGCAACCGGCTTCATCAAGCGCAACGATTTGGGCCGCGATCGCGACGAGCAACGTCCTGACCGCTTCCAGGTCGGCCAGAAGCTCGACGCAATGATCACCGGCTTCGACCGTTCGAAGAAACCGAACTTCTCGATCAAGGCGCATCAGCTGGCAGAAGAGAAGCAGGCTGTGGAACAATTCGGTTCAACCGATTCCGGAGCGAGCCTTGGCGACATCCTCGGTGCCGCTCTGAAGAAGAAAGAAGAATAGTTCTTCAATCACAGGCAACCTATTGCGGAAAAGCCCGCCCCTTCAACGGGGCGGGCTTTTTCTTTGCCATGTCCCATTACACATCATTTTTTGACAAGGTTGCCAAGACCATTGAAAATAGACATAATTTCTGGCATCTATCGGAATCTAGAAAATGACAGACCGCCAGATTCCGAAAGTTTCCTGCAAAGAAACCCACTGGATCGACCGGGAATCGGAAAGGCGCACCGATGATACGTTCTGAACTATTAGAAAAACTGGCTGAAGAGAATCCGGAATTGAAGCCGGATGAGATTGAAAAAATCGTCGATCTCTTTTTCAACCAGATCAGCCAGAAACTGGCTGAAGGTGGTCGTGTGGAACTGCGCGGATTTGGCGCATTCTCGACGCGCCAGCGCAAACCGCGCACCGGTCGCAACCCGCGCACGGGTGAATCGGTAGAAGTTCCGGCGAAAAGAGTGCCCTATTTCAAGCCCGGCAAGGAAATCCGCGAGCGTCTGAACAAGGACTAATCGCCCCGATTGCGCGTTTTTATTTACCTACCCACTTGACCACAGCCCCGCAATAATGCTTGTCGCTAGGCTCCGGCGAAAGTTGGACCTACCGGTGCGGACGTGGCGAAATGGTAGACGCAGCAGACTTAAAATCTGCTATCCGAAATGGGTGTGCGGGTTCGAGTCCCGCCGTCCGCACCAGTTTTAATCGATCATATGATCTTCTCGCCCGGCCGGCGTTAAATGTCAGGATTTGCGCTAATCGTTACAACATCGCCATATCCACCGGTTGTTCCAGCAATACCCGCCCGGCCAGTTCGAACACCGCCGGTGCGGTAGCGATATGCTGGGTGGCGACATGGGCGTCGCGGAAGCGGCGCTGCAGGCTGCTGGTGGAATAGACCGCACCGCCGCCGCCCAATGTATAAGCGGTTTTGCAGACTTCAGCGGAGATTTCGGTGGCATGGGCGCAGGCGAGGCGCAGATTGGCCCGGCCTTTGGCGGAGATTGCCCCGGCCCCCTTTGCTTCTGCCCAGCATTCGCTGATGGCAGCTTCCAGATAAGCGAAGGCGCCACCCAGTTGAGCTGATGCCCGCGCCAGATCGGCTTGCACGGTTGCCCGCTGCGCCATCGACCGACCACCTCCGGGCGTCTTCTTGTTTACCGCGATATTGCTGATTTCTTCCAGCGCAGCGCGGGCATTGCCGAGCGCCACCGAAGATACGCCCAGCGCCAGCAGGCCGAAGAGCGGAAATTTATACAATGCGCCTGGGTCGCGCGGCTGGTCGCCGACGAAGGACACGCTGCGGTCCTTTGGCACTTTCAAATTTTCTACCGAGAAATCTCCGGACCCCGTGCCTTTCAATCCCGCGACATGCCAGCTGTCGATGAACGAGACATCTTGTGCCGGAAAGAACAGCATCCGGTGATAGGGCGCGCCACTCTCGAATTTCTGCAGATCGCCGTCCTTGAAGATCATCGCGCCACCGCCGAGCCAGGAACAATTGGCCGAGCCCGAGCCCCATTGCCACTGGCCGCTGAGCAGATAATGATCGCCCTGGTCTTCGGCCTTGCCCATCGGCGCGAAAACCCCGCCGGTGATGACATCATCCGCACCAAAGATTTCCTGCGCAACCGGTTCCGGCATATAGGCCGCGCCCAGCGTCGAGGTGACCGCGATCATCACGCACCAGCCGGCGCTGGCATCCGCTTCGGCAACCGTGGCAACAATTTTCATAAAGTCGAGCGGTTCCAGTTCCAGTCCGCCTAGAGCTGCCGGTTTGGACAGATTGAATGCACCGGCGTCAGCCAGCTTTGCTGCAAGGTCTGCTGGCAAACGCCGCGCCTTTTCGGTTTCCTCCGCGCGTACCGCAATCTCGGGCAGCAGCGCCAGAACCTTGGGGCCGACCTCGCCGATCGAGGAAATATCATATTGTAAACCGGTCATGCGGCAATTCTCCTAAGCACAATGAACAAGCACAAGAGTTCCGCTTTGTCGAGCCGGCAAAACCATCTAGACGGGAGAGATGCGCTATATCGCCCTTCTCTGTACCTGCCTGTTGCTGATATCCTGCGATAGCGGTCCAGCGGCTGACACCGCGCCTGGCCCGGCGCAAATCGTCCGCTTGTCTGATTCGGAGATCAAGGGCCTCGACCCGCAAAAAATCTCCGACCTGTCCTCGCTGCGGATCGCAGCTGACCAGTTCGAGGGTCTGACTCGTCTCGATGCCAGCGGAAATGCCGAGCCGGGACTGGCCCATGATTGGAGAATCTCGGCGGATGGGTTGATCTGGACTTTTGCCTTGCGGGAAAATTTGCGTTTCTCCGACGGCACCGGTTTTGATGCGTCCCTTTTCCCCGCCTTGCTGCGCCGTCTGCGCGCTCCGGAAACGGCTGCGGCGGCGAAGGCTCTGTTCGGCAATATCGTGGCTGTGGAGGCCCTCAGCGGCAATAGCGTGACTATCACTCTCGCCTCCCCCGACCCATCCCTGCCCGCTTTGCTCGCCCATCCGGCCATGGCCGCCCTCCCCCTCCACCGGATTAGTGACGCCGGAGACAAGTGGACCTCTGACCGGCCGATGATTGCCAGCGGACCCTATCGGTTGTCCGGATGGAAATTGAATGATCACGCCCGGCTTGAGCGCAATCCCGAGTGGCATGATGAAGCGGCACCCACTACGACCATCATATGGAAACCGATGGACGACAGCCTTTCGGCAATGCGCCTGTTCCTCTCCGGTGGCGCGGATATTGCCGCTGACTATCCCGCAAGCCGCCATCAATGGCTGAAAGAGAACCACCCCGACCTAGCCCATAGCGTGCCCTATCTCGGCAGCTATTATTTTGCCTTCAACACCCGCGCACAGCCCTTTGATGACCGCAGGGTGCGGACCGCCCTGTCGATGGCGGTCGAACGCGAGTGGATCGCCGACAAGGTCATTGGCATCGGCAATATCCCGGCCTGGGGTTTGCTGCCGCCGGGACTGGTCGGCGCGCAAGCGGCAAAGCCCGAATGGGCTGACTGGCCGCGGGAAAAGCGGCTGCAGGCCGCGCGCGCATTGCTCGACGCTGCCGGCTTTGGCGCGGACAATCCGCTGCGTTTCGAGATCCGCTTCAACAGTTCCGCCGAACATCGTCGCGTATCGGTAGCTATGGCAGCCATGTGGAAACCGCTTGGCGTGGAAGCCAGCCTGTTCAACAGTGAGGCAGCGCTGCATTTTGCCGCGCTGCGCCGACATGAGTTCGCACTGGCCCGCTCCGGATGGATCGCCGATTTGCCGACGCCGGAAAATTTCCTGCTGGTTCATCAGCAGGCTAATGGTGGCGGCAATTATTCAGGCTATGACAATCCGGATTATGACCGGATCTTGGCGCTGGCTATCGCCGAACCGGACCCGGCCAAACGCCAGCTCTTGATGCGGCAGGCCGAAGCAATTCTGATCTCCGATACACCAATCCTGCCGCTCTATTTCTATGTGACCCGCAGTCTGGTGGCTGAGCGGATCGCGGGATGGAAAGATAATATTTCCAATGTGCATCCCAGCCGCACTCTGCGTATAAGACCATGATGCATTCCCGTTCGACATTCTGGCGAAACAATATTTTTGCGGCTCTTGCCGTTGCAATGTTGGGCGCCTGCGGCTTTGCCGAGGATGAGGATCAGGTCAGAGTTACCGTGGTCGAAGATGACTCCACCCAGATCAATCCGGTCGGGACGCGGCTGAATTTCGCTTCCGCGACCATGCGCGCGGCGATGGCCAAGGGGCTCGTCGGGCTGGATGAAGAGGGCCGGGTCGTGCCGGCACTGGCCGCCCGCTGGATCGTTTCCGACGATGGACTGAGCTATATTTTCCGCCTGTACGATGCAAAATGGGATGACGGCAGGCAGATTACCGCCGAACGGGTCGCCCGCCTGCTGCGCGAGCGTTTTGCCGAATTACGCAATAGCCGCCTGCAATATGACGTCTCGGTGGTCGACGAAGTGGTATCGATGACCGGCCGGGTTATCGAGATCAAACTGGATTCGCCGCACCCCAACTTCCTGCAGTTGCTCGCCCAGCCGGAAATGGGCCTGTTCCGCGCCGGACATGGCGCCGGGCCGATGCGCTTGCTGAGCGAGGACAATGGCATCAAACTGACGCAATTTGACGAACCGTCACAGGAAGAAAAGGACGCGGAGGATGAAGACGAGCGTTGGGTATCCCTGCGCAGCGAAGCGGCCGCAACCGCAATAGCCCGCTATCGGGCCGGGAGCGCTCAAATCGTGCTGAACGGCAAATATCATCACCTTCCGCTTTTCGATGCAGCAGATATCGGCAGCGGCGACTTGCGGCTCGACCCGGTCGCCGGCCTGTTCGGACTGCGTTTCATCCGCGCCAATGGTTTCTGGGCGGTTCCCGGCAACCGGGAAATATTGGCGATGGCGATCAACCGCCCGGCTTTACTGACCTCTTTTCCCGGTGTCAGCGCCTGGCAGAGCCGGCTCAAGATCATCCCCGAAGCGCTCGATGTCGAGGGGATCAACGCCTATCCCGACTGGGTCGGCATGGCCATGCCGGCCCGGATAGTCTTTGCCAGAAACCATGTCAGCCGCTGGAAAGCCTCCGAAGGGCCGGTCGTGCCGCTGGCCATCGCCCTGCCTGACGCAGCGGGCGCCACCATATTGTTCAAGCGTATCCAGTCTGACCTCAGAAGAGTGGGTCTGGACGCGCGAAAGGTCGCACTGAACCAGAAAGCGGATGTCCAGCTCATGGACGAGATCGCACCCTATGACAGCGCCCAATGGTTCTTGAAGCAGTTCACCTGCGTCAAAACCACGGTCTGCCTGAATGATGCCGATTCAAAAATCGCCGAAGCGGATGCGGCAACCAATTTGCAGATCAAGGCCCGCCTCTATGCCGAGGTCGAGCAAATGCTGGTCCAGCATTATAATTTCATTCCGATTGCCGTTCCGATCCGCTGGTCGATTGCCAGACAGGGCCAGCGCGGCTTCGCGGTAAACCCGCGCGGCTGGCATCCATTGAACCCGCTGGTCGGCATACCCATATCCTGACCGTGTTGCCAGTATATGACAGGGAGATCTGATGGCCATTTTCGAAGAAAAGTTAAAGCGTCTGGCAGAACAATTGCCCGATGCCAGCCGCGATCCGCAAGCGGTGCGGACCCGCGTCGAAGCGATGGAAAAAATGCTGGAACGGGCATTTGTGATCCCCGGTATCAATCGACCGGTAGGCGCCGATTGGATCGTCGGTCTGGTTCCGGTTGTTGGCGATATCGTCACCGCGCTGATGTCGGCCTATATCGTCTGGGAAGCCCGCAATCTCGGCATGTCGAAGCTGCAGCTTACCCGTATGGCGGCCAATGTCGGCATCGATACGGCGGTTGGCGCGATCCCGCTCTTCGGCGACGTCTTCGACTTTTTCTGGCGCTCGAACAGCAAGAATTTGAAGATCATCCACAAGCATCTCGACAAGCACCACCCGGGGACGCGGACGCTGGAGGGTTAGAATTGTGCTCCCGCGCAGGCGGGAGTCCATCTCCCGAACTATATTAAATACACTTTGATAAAGATGGGAAGCGGCCTCACGGCAAGCGATCCTTACTCCCGTTGCACAGATATTCGAGAGCAGGAGATGGGCCCCTGCCTGCGCAGGGGCACTACCCCCCGCGCCAGATTTTTACCGGCAGATCATCTTTCACCGCCCGCATATATGACGGACAGCGCTGCGGCCGGAAACTCTTGCCGAGACAGAGCTTTACCTCCTGCAGCCAGCCACGCGCATTCACCTTCAACCGCAGCATATCGGGCTGAAGCCCCTCGTTCGCCGCTGCGAAAGCATTGCGGAATTGTCCCGCCGTCAAAGGCTTGCGAGACAGCCGGTCCATGTCCGGAAAACGCACGGCATCAAACATGATCCGGGACACCCGGAAATAGGTTTCGGGGCGCTTGGTCATGCAGGTTCCATGCTTCGCCCATTCATGCGCCATCATCCTGGTAGTCGGCATCATGCAAAAATTACGCTTCACCACTGCTGGCGGCAGCGCCTTGGTCGGTGTACACCACTGCGGATAGGCGGGGCCGCGCGTGTCGGGCCACAGACCGTGGAGAATGAACCCGAAGCTGCCGTCATTCCCGCTGCACTGGGTCTTGTCGCGACTGCTGTCCTTGCGCTTGTTGCAATATTCCGGTGACCAGCTGAGCGCCAGCGTATAGGCGGTAATGGGTTTGATGCGGCGGGGTTCGGACGCCGGCTTGCGCTCGGCGGGGGCGCTGAGGCCAGATGGTGGGCTGCATTGGTAGGATTGGGCGTTGGCTGTGGCCGGAAGCATGAAAAGCAAGACCGTTCCGGCAATCTTCATCTGAATATATCCTTCAAATCGTCGACGTCCGAGTGGGCAATCCGGCCTTTCGTTTCGAACCATATTCGAGAATCTGTCCGGAACAGCAATATGACTGACCCGAGAGCCATTACCTGTGTGATTACCGAAAATAAAATCTCGCTGATCGTGAGCTCCGTCAACGTTCTTTCCATAGCAACCAGACCCACCCCCAAAAATACTGTATATATCCACTTAGCAATGCCACTCGCTCGACGAGCAATAAAATACCAAAGCAATATCGGTGTAGCAAAGCTGACAGTCACAACCACAGCCAGCACGAGAGTCATCTCCGTTCCCCAACTTACGAGGCCTCCCATGTCGCCGTAAATCTGTTCACAATGATAAACGATATCCAAGAGAGGAACCGCAAGGGAACCCCAAAAAAGTATTTCGAACAATATTATGGATTGCGGCCGGTTTTTTTTCACAACTCGATCAGCTTCCACCCTCTTCGTCATGCTGAACTTGTTTCAGCATCCAGAATAGTCTGAGACAGGCGTTTCACCTTGACGCTCTGGATCCCGAATCAAGTCCGTAATGAAATGATAAATCGCAATCTCAGTCGAACACATCACCGACATCCGTTGGATCTTCATTGAACCAGGCAATCGTATCAGGACGAAACAGGAAAGATATCGCGATTCCTTGCGCCAGGTTGGTCAATAAAGTGAAAATCAGGATGGAATTTGACACCGAACTAGCGGAAGACAAAGTGCTTATCAGCCCCAAAACAAAGAACACCGTCAATATCCACTTGGCAGCCTTGCTTGCACGAACGGCTATAAAATACCAGAATAGCAAGACTATCAACGCCCCTACGGCAGTTCCAAAGATCAGGAACTCGAACGCCGATGCTGCCATTGGTCCGCCAGATTGCTGGATCATTCGCATGCTCGTTGAAAAATTGAAAATGAGGCTCACCAAGCCAATCAAAAAGCCGGCAATGTAAAACTTTT
This sequence comes from Parasphingorhabdus sp. NYA22, assembly GCF_976973735.1. Lineage (NCBI taxonomy): Bacteria > Pseudomonadati > Pseudomonadota > Alphaproteobacteria > Sphingomonadales > Sphingorhabdaceae > Parasphingorhabdus > Parasphingorhabdus sp. NYA22. The sequence goes on from NZ_OZ333477.1 coordinate 3,163,587, forward strand.
CAAAATTCAGAATTGATTTCGGTTTTTCCATATTCGCTTCCCCATATTGGCAATGAGTATAAAGCTTCTTCGCTAAACCTGCTCAAAATCCAGACCTATATCCGCAGCCGGAGCCGATTGTGTCAAACGCCCGACCGAAATATAGTCCACCCCGGTTTCCGCCTTGTCGCGGATCGTCTCCAACGTTACGCCGCCACTTGCTTCGGTCGCCACGCGCCCGCCAATCAGTGTCACCGCCCCGCGCAGGGTCGCCGGTTCCATATTGTCGAGCAGAAGATGCGTCGCCCCCGCCGCCAAGGCCGGTTCGATCTGGTCGACCCGGTCGACTTCGCAGATGATATTTTCGACGCCCGCTTCTTTCGCGCGGCGAACGGCCTCGCCCACGGAACCCGCCACCGCGACATGATTATCCTTGATCATTGCCGCGTCCCACAGGCCCATGCGGTGGTTCTGCGCCCCTCCCATCCGCGTCGCATATTTTTCCAGCACCCGCAGCCCCGGTATCGTCTTGCGCGTGTCGAGTAATGTGCAGCCCGTGCCTGCGATCTTCCGGACATATTCGTTGGTCATGCTGGCAATGCCGGTCAAATGCTGCACCGTATTGAGCGCGCTGCGCTCTGCGGTCAGCATCGCGCGTCCCTTGCCCTTCAGCCGCATGATATCGGTGCCAGCTGCAACCGTCTGGCCTTCCGCGACGAGGATTTCAATCTCCACATCCGGATCGAGATAGCGAAAAAAAGCCTCGGCAATCGGCAGCCCGGCTATCACCGCGTCATGGCGGCTGTCCATTACGCCGGAGAATATCGCGTCAGCGGGAATGACGGCTTCCGACGTAACATCGCGGCCCCCGTCCCCATAAGGCGCGCCGAGGTCTTCAGTGAGGGTGGCAGCGACGAAAGCGTCGAGATCGAAACGGTCAAGGGTGAAGGTCACCCCCCTTACCCCTCATGCGCCAGATCGGTCGGCCCCAGATCGCCCTGCCCGACCGTCGCGCTAGCCATTTCCATCATCCGGTCGATCGACTTGCGCGCCTGCAAGCGGAGTTCTTCGTCCATCTCGATACGCGGCTCCAGGTCCCGCAACGCGACGTAAAGTTTCTCCATCGTGTTGAGCGCCATATAGGGGCAGATATTGCAGTTGCAATTGCCGTCCGCACCGGGGGCGCCGATGAAATTCTTTTCCGGCACCGCTTTTTCCATCTGGTGGATGATATGCGGTTCGGTGGCGATGATGATCGTGTCGCCTTCGAACTCCTTGGCATATTTCAGGATCGCGCTGGTCGAGCCGACCATGTCCGCGTGATCGAGAATATAGGCTGGGCATTCGGGATGCGCGGCAACCGGTGCGCCGGGATGCTGGGTCTTCAGCTTGAGCAGCTCGGTTTCACTAAAAGCTTCGTGGACGATGCAGACACCGGGCCAGAGCAACATGTCGCGGCCGGTTTTCTTGGCAATATAGCCGCCGAGATGCTTGTCCGGGCCAAAGATGATCTTCTGGTCGAGCGGGATCTGCGAGAGAATATGTTCCGCCGATGAACTGGTGACGATGATGTCGCTGAGCGCCTTCACCTCGGCCGAGCAGTTGATATAGGTCAGCGCGATATGGTCGGGATGTTCGTCGCGGAACGCCTTGAACTTGTCCGGCGGGCAGCTGTCTTCGAGGCTGCAGCCGGCATCCATGTCCGGCAGCACGACAATCTTGTCCGGCGACAGGATTTTCGCGGTTTCGGCCATGAATTTCACGCCGCAGAACGCAATCACGTCGGCATCGGTTTCCGCCGCCATTTTGGAAAGCTCGAGACTGTCACCGACAAAATCGGCAATATCCTGGATTTCCGGCTTCTGGTAATAATGGGCGAGGATGATCGCGTTGCGCTCCTTGCGCAGCTTGTTGATTTCCTCGACAATATCGACCCCGGCCAAGCTGCCGCCAATTCCACCACGTGCGTCCATTATACTCTTCCTATTTCCTGTTCCGTTCCTGTCGAGCTTGTCGAAACATGCTCTTGCCGCCCTTCGACAGGCTCAGGGCGAACGGAGTTTCTGATTCCCGACTAGTTTAGGGCAAGTCACCCTCCAAAGGAAATCAATTGCTGATACGGAATTTGACAATCCGGTCGGTCACTTTCTGCTCCGCGTCCATCCCGCCCAATATATAATATTCCCCGCCTGCCTTCGCGAGACCACGGTGGTCCATGCTCGGCTCGGCCAGCCGCCCCAGTTCCTGCCACTGGTCAGTTTTCAGATCGTAGGCAAAAAAGCCGCCCGAAGGTTTCGCCGGCACGCCGTCATAGCCGATGCCGTCATAATTATAGGGATTGTCACCGCCGCCCGCAAAGATGATCCGCTGTCCGGCTTCGTCGCCAATCGCCGCCATCCGGTATTTCGCGATACCGGAATGCGCATCGACCCCGCGCCAGATAATCTGCGTCGGGTTTCTCGGGTCGATATCGCCACGCCAGGTCAGTTTCGCCGGAACAAATTTGCGTTTGCCATCGGCAAATACGGAGGCGACCCCGTCGCTGACGATGATGCTGTCGCCCGCGATCCCGCCGCTATGGCCGAAGACAGGGGTACCGGGAAATGGCGTAGCCTCGGTCCACGCACCTGTCTGCGTATCGAACATCTGCACGACGCTCACATTTCCCTCATCATGCCAGCCGGAAATCAGATAGATGAAACGGTTTTGGTAGGGCACGGCCAGTGCGTCGTCGACCGGGGCCGGCATGTCGGCCTGTGCTTCATAGCGCCCGGTTGCGGGATCAAAGGCAAAAACCTCTGGTGTAGAAATCTCGTCGCCATTCCCGGCTACGCTATAGCCTCCGAAAATATAGATTTTACCGGCCACGGTAACCGCCGCGCTGGCCAGCCGCCCTTCCGGAACCGGCACGGGAGCAATCGCCTTGCACGATTGTGTTGCAATCACGCAGGCATAAGCAACGTTGCTGGTGTCTTTCCACGTCTTGCCCGCTTTCAGGCCGTTGAAGCTGTATACTGTCGGGCCTTCGGGTCCATCGGCAACCGCCACCGCATTATTAGAGATCGGCTCTGGCAGGATAAAGCCAGCGGTTTCAGAGAGGGGTTCGGGCTGCGGGCTGCGTTCGCACGCTGTCAAAGTCAGTCCGGCCACCAGCATTGCGGCCGCAGTCATGATCGGCAATTTCATTGCGCCTCTTCCCTCTTCTTCTGCTGTTCAGCCAGCACATCGCTGATCGGCCGCGAATAGTCCCACCGTTCCTTGTAGCGGCTGCGTTCATAAGGGAAAAAGGCGTCAATTTTCGCCTCCACGCCGGCGGCCTGCAGTGGCACAGCGAAATTGTGACGCACTGCCCGGCGCGCGGCTTCCCGGGCGAGGCGAACCTGAACCGGATTTTGCGCCTGCTTCGCCAGTTCCGCGACGCCCTTTTTGCGGTTGGCCTGATCGAGCACATTTTCCGCATCTGTCAGGGCCATCAATATGCCGCCGTCGTCATAGGTCTGGATCTGCTCGATATGCACCTCTGGCCGGGCAATTTCGATCGCAGGAATTTCAACATAGAGCGTATCATCGCGCGCGTCCCAGCGGACATCATCCGCGTTGAGCTTGGACAGATCCAGTTCGTAGCGCACCGTGCCCGGCATGATCAAAGTCTTGCGCGCCGACAGGCCGAGCTTGGTCAGCGTGGTGGTGACGGTCGCATTATAACTCGCAGAGAAGACCGTCAGCCGGTTCTGTTCCTGCATATTCGTCAGACTGGCATTGGCTATCGATACCGGGTCGGGGCTGATGCTGCTTTCGACGCGGGCAAAAAGCATCCATGCAAGAGCAATGGTCAGGATGATAAACCCGCTGATGATGGCAACCGGCAGCCACAGGCGCCAAGAGAACCGACGGCTCATCCAGCCATCGCCCAGACTTCACCCGATTGCGCCACACGCCCCTTGTGCTGCAGATCAATCAGATGCGCGCGCACCGACTGGCCTGCCGCGCCTTTCAGCCGTGGATCCAACCCTTTGTACATGCGCGGCACCATATCGACGATCGCGGCGGGACCTTCCTCGAGCAGCTTCAAAATCTGCCGCTCGCGCTGTTTTCTATGGCCCATCATACCGCGGACCAGCTGGCGGGTATTGGTAATTTTCTTGCCATGGGCGGGATAATAGACCTTGTCCTCGCGCTCATAAAGCTTCTGCAGGCTCGCCATATAATCCGCCATATCGCCGTCGGGCGGGACAATGACACTTGTTGACCAAGCCATTACATGGTCGCCGGTAAACATCGCGCCGGATTCCCGAACCGAGAGACAAAGGTGGTTGGACGTGTGGCCAGGTGTCGCCACCGCTTCGATGGTCCAGCCATCACCGGAAACCGTCTCGCCATCGCCGAGCACTTGGTCCGGCTTATATTCCTTGTCAAAACTCTCGTCCGCGCGTGGTCCGTCGTCGGCGAGCACAAGCGGCGCGCAGCCGATGATGGGCGCACCGGTGCGCGCTGAGAGCGGAGCAGCCGCAGGGCTATGGTCGCGGTGGGTGTGGGTGCACATGATTGCGGTGATTTTGGCATCGCCAACAGCCGCGATAATCGCGTCGATATGCTCGTCCATCGCCGGGCCGGGATCAATCACCGCCCGATCGGTCTTGTTGCCGACAATATAGGTTTGCGTCCCGGTGTAGGTATAGGGGCTGGGATTGCCGGCAAGAACCCGCGCGACAAGCGGTTCCATTTGCTCGCACAAGCCGGTGGGATATTTCGAGGGGTCAAAGTCCATGGCACTGATGTGGCATATCCCGCCCATAAAACAACCACGAAAAAGGGCGATCCGCAAAACGAACCGCCCTTATGCCCCGTTATAAACGGTTTCCCCGGCTTATGTCATGGAAAGTTGAGCCTTCACTGTGGCGATGCTGTGATCGATTTCCTTGATCTTCCTGGCGCGATCGAACGTGTCATCCTTGCATTCTATAGCCTCGGCCCGCTCTTTTTTTAGCCCTTTCAACGCTGCATCAAGTATCGCCGTCTTGTCGATCTTGACTTCAAACCCGCCGCAACCGGCCACGACGGCCCAAGCCTGACTGGCCAGGCCATTCTCGCCACCGATGGCAATCTGCTTGTTCATCGCGATACAGTCGGGACCAGTGACCTTGTTATTGCGAGAACCGGACCCGTCGCGACTGGATTTGGATGTCGAACCGGCTGTGGCATTGCGGATCGTATAAAATATGGAGGAGATCCGTGCAGCCGGCTCGGCTTCCTCTGCTGCTTCACGCTGCGCTTGCCATGCCTCCCGCTGCGCCTCTCTGGCCTCGGTCATAGCCTCGCGCTTGGCTTCACGCGCTTCCTGCATCGCCTCGCGAACCTCTTGATCCGCTTCCCGCAGCGCTTGTTTCATTTCTCTTTCGGCCTGGGCCAGTTCCCGCTCGACCTCGCGCATTGTCGAACGATTGTCCTTACGACCCAGTCCGCTTTTGCGCAGCGCCTCGTCTGCCTCGAGACGTGATTTTTCGGCTTCAGCAACCATTTTCCGAATTTCTTTTTCGCTCAATTTCTTGTCCGTGCGTAAAATGATGGTCCTGCCATTATGCTTGATCTTGTGCACATAGTCTTTTGACAGGTCGGCATTTTTGCGGCCGTTGAGCATCGTGATGTTGATTACGTCGCTATCTGCGGCTGGAGCGGTCGAAGCCATTGGCGCCACCGGAGCAATCGGTGCAACAGGCGCTTCCGGCGCAAGTGGTGCCGCGGGAGCAGCAGGTGCGAGCGGTGCCGACAGGTCCTGCGGATCAACCGCCTCGGCATAAGTGATTGTCGCGGTGAGCGGCAAGGTGATAACCGTACCGACAGCAACCAGACCAGCGCCCAGACGGCGGCGAAGCGAAGATTTTTCTGAACGCCCTAGCATCTTGAGACGCCCCTTGATCTTGTCTTTCTGGTTCAGCGGACTGGCAAGACCCAGACGGTGACCGGAAGCTGATTTGGCAATGGTCCGGCCATAGACAGCGCGGACTTCGCGACCGCTCTTTGCCAATATGCGGGCATCGCAAGCGGTTTCCTGATCCTGCCGGAAAGCGATCCAGGCGAACCATGCAACGGGGTTGAACCAGTGCAGCGATAAAATCGTGAGGCCGACAAAATTTGCGGCCAGGTCACCCGATTCATGATGGGCAATTTCATGTTCCAGCGCCAGTTCCCGTTCGCGCGGCGCATAGTCGCGGAAAAAATTGGTCGGAACGGCGATATATTTTTCGAACAGACCGAAGGCAAGCGGACCGCTAATGGCCGCTGTTTCCAGAATCTTGATATTCTCGTGGCGACCGATCAAGCGGCCGTCAGAAACAATATCTTCCCGGAATTGCAGATAGGAGGCCAGCTTGCTGATGAACAGCAGGCCCGCTCCGCCGAGCCAGAGGATGACCGCGATCATTGTCCAGTCGAGTGATGCCAGCGCGCTGAACGCAGTGGATTGTACGGGCACTGTAGCAACCATCTCCGAACCGAGCGCCATCGGAGCGAAAGTAGCGACAGGTTCGGCGACGGCGGGTGCCTCGAGCGTGAGCGTCGGCATGAACAGTCGGGCCAGCGGCAATATCCACAGCAGATAGGCGATGCGCGCGCCGAAAAAATGGCTGATTGGTTTGCGGACCATCAATACCAGCACCATCAGCAAGGTCATCGAGAACATGGTGTCCCAAATCCATTGGTTCAATTCGCCGCTCATTTTTTCAACTCCCTCAAAAGCTCTTCAATTTCGCGAATGTCATCAGCGCTCAGTTCATCGGCCTCGGCCAGATGCGCAACCAACGGCATGACTTTCCCCCCGAAAAGCCGATCCACAAAATTTCGTGATACGCCGGTGAGATAATCATCCCGTTCGACCAGCGGAGAATAGAGAAAACGACGACCGTCGCGCTCGGTGCCAACCACTGCTTTGGCAGCCAGTCGGGACAACAGGGTCTTGACTGTCTGAAGCGACCAGTCCTTCTCCCGGACAACCTGTTCCGCCACTTCCGTCGCGGTCATGGGTGCGCGTTTCCAGAGGACTTCCATGACGGCATGCTCGGCATCGCTAATGCGCTCGGTCACGATATTGGTCCCTCCCTCAAGAATCGTCAGTGACTACATCTGTAGTTTCATCGACTACGGATGTAAACAATCAATCAGCCTGTCGATGTCGTTGGTGGACGGTCAGTGGTCGTTTGTCGAAAAGCGGGTCATTGCCAAGAAGCGGCACATTGTCGAAATATCTTACAATTTTGCAGCCGTTAACAACAGCTAAACCATACAAGCTATTGAGATATATGACTTTCGTAAAAGTGGCACGAGCAATGCAAGGTGTATTGCGTCTTTAAAACTTCACGCCCAAATCCTCCTTCCAGGAGGTCCAAATGAACGGGTCAACTTACTGGTCTTCGTTGTCCCCCACTCATTGGAAATTCGACAAAGCTTACCCAAGCTTACCCCAAATAAAAACGGCCCGGTCCTCCTAGACCGAGCCGTTTTTTGATTCTTGGCCTGATATCGTATCAGGGAAAGCCTCAGGCCTCCGCTGGGGCGACCTTTTTCTCGGCCATCAATTCGCCAAGCTCGCCCGCCTCATACATTTCCATCATGATGTCGCTGCCGCCTACAAATTCGCCTTTGACATATAGCTGCGGGATCGTCGGCCAGTCGGAATAATCCTTGATAGCCTGACGGACTTCCATGTCCTGGAGCACATCGAAAGAGTCGAAACCGACCCCGAGATGCTCGAGAATGGCAACCGCACGGCTTGAAAATCCGCATTGCGGAAAAAGCGGCGTGCCTTTCATGAACAGCACAACGTCATTGCTGTTTACCACGGTTTTGATTTTTGCGTTTACATCGGTCATAAATATTCTCCTAGTCGGGAACCGCTGTGGTGAGCTGCAGCGCGTGCAATTCACCACCCATTTTTCCCTTCAGCGCAGCGTAGACCGCCTGATGCTGTTTCACCCGGTTCATATCCGCGAACGCAGCGGATGTGACCTTCGCGGCATAATGATCGCCATCGCCAGCCAGATCGGTAATCTCGACCGATGCGTCTGGAAAGGCAGCCAATATCATCGCCTCAATATCTGTACTCGCCATCGGCATCTGATTTAGCTGGCCTCTTCGATAAATTGACGCCGGGCCTCTACCATTTTGTCGGCCAGAGCCGTCCGGATAGCGGCATCATCCATTTCGACATTAGCCGAGGTCAGATCGCCGAGAAGCTTGCGAATGACATCCTCGTCACCCGCTTCTTCAAAATCAGCCGCAACAACTTCTTTCGCATACGCGTCGGTTTCCTCGGGAGTGAGCCCCATTTTCTCAGCCGCCCATTGGCCGAGCAGACGATTGCGCCGCGCGGTAACCCTGAACAGCATCTCTTCATCGCGCGCAAATTTCGCTTCAAATGCTTGTTCGCGATCCTTAAAATTTGTCATGAGCTTCCCTCGAACTGTGTTGTTACAAAAATAGGCATCATCAAAGGCTATCGCAAGTGCCCACGGGCAATCAGTCGGCGACTTTTACCACCAATTTGCCGATAGCGCCACGATCCGCCATTTTCTGGATGGCCTTGCCGGCATCTTCAAAGGCGAATACTTCCGAGACACGCGGCTGAATTTTGCCCTGATCCCAGAGCTTGAACAGCCGGTCGATATGGGCACGATTGCCTTTCGGATCGCGCGCCGCATAGGCGCCCCAGAAAACACCGCAAACATCACAGGACTTGAGCAGGGTCAGATTGAGCGGCAATTTCGCAATGCCGGCCGGAAATCCGACCACCAGAAAGCGGCCTTCCCAGGCAATCGAACGAACCGCAGGTTCGCTATAGTCGCCGCCGACAGCATCATAGATGACATCCGCGCCGCCCGGACCAACGGCTGCCTTGAATTGCGCCGCCAATGCCTTGGACTGATCCTTGTCAAACGGAGCCCGTTCGTAAATCACGGTTTCGTCAGCACCCGCAGCTTTCGCAAAGGCCGCTTTTTCTTCAGAAGATACAGCCGCAACAACGCGCGCGCCGAAGGCCTTGCCCAATTCGACGGCTGCGATACCGACACCGCCGGAAGCACCAAGTACCAGCAGGGTTTCACCCTCCTTGATATGGCCGCGATCAACCAATGCATGGATCGAAGTGCCATAGGTCAGCAAAAGCGCCGACGCGTCTTCAAATCCGACACTATCTGGAATTTTGAATACGCTATTCTGGTCAACCGCAACCTTCTCGACCAGACCGCCATGGCCGGTTGTCGAAGCAACGCGGTCGCCTACTTTCAGATCTTCAACGCCTTCGCCGACAGCGGCAATGACACCGGAGACTTCTCCGCCCGGCGCGAATGGCCGTGGCGGCTTGAACTGGTACATGTCCTGGATGATCAGGACGTCGGGATAGTTGATCGAGCAGGCTTTGACATCGATCAATACCTGTCCCTTGCCCGCAACCGGATCAGCAACATCGAGCATCTCCAGTGTATCCGGTCCGCCCACTTTGGTTGACATCAAAGCTTTCATATCATTCCCTTCCCTGGAATTTTTTTTGGATTCTATGCCGCGACCGGTTTGAGCCAGGGCTGCGCAGAATCACTCTCTATTTCGTGCCGCTGTATGGCATCGGATTTGGCCATTGTCAGGTCTATTTCGTCCAGCCCCTCGACCAGGCACTGGTGCCGGAAGGGATCCATCTCGAACGAAAAACGATCCTGAAAAGGCGTAGTCACGCTCATGCTTTCCATATCGATGGTGACCGGATCGGATTTGGCGACCTCCATCAGCCGGTTGATCGATTCCTGCGGCAAGGCAATGGCCAGCAGGCCATTTTTAAACGCATTACCGGCAAATATGTCCGAAAAGCTCGGTGCGATTACGGCCTTGATCCCCATGTCATCCAGTGCCCATGCCGCATGTTCACGGCTCGATCCGCAACCGAAATTGTCACCGGCGATAAGGATCGAGGCACCGGCATATTCCGGATCGTCGAAAATATTGCCTTCCTGCGCCCGGATCGACTCAAACGCGCCTTCGCCGAGCCCTTCCCGAGAGATCGTTTTCAGCCATTTGGCCGAGATGATGACATCGGTATCGACATTTTTCTGACCAAAGGGAATAGCGCGACCTTCAACGCGATTGACAGGTTTCATTATTCTTCCTCATCGCTGTTGTTGATAAGATCATCGTCGTCGCCGTCGTCGTCATAATCCGGTTCATTTTCATATTTCGGCAACGGCTTGCCCTTGGCCGGCTTGAAATCATCATGTTTGTTCATCTGGTGCCGTCCGGCATACATCAGCGCCGCGGCTATCGCAGCAGAGCCGATGGCAGCACCTACTTTGGCACCCGTCGACCATTTACCGGATTCTCCATCCCCAGAAGCCTCTTTATTGACCGGCTTTGCTTCAGACGGTTTATCATTCTTGTTGTCGTCGCTCATTTCAACCTCTCATCTCGTCAGTTCGCGCACATCGGTCAGCTTTCCGGTGACAGCCGCGGCCGCAGCCATTGCGGGGGACATCAGATGCGTTCTAGCACCTGGCCCCTGCCGTCCAACAAAATTGCGATTGGAAGTGGATGCACAGCGTTCGCCCGCTGGCACCTTGTCGGGATTCATGCCGAGACAGGCCGAACAGCCCGGCTCGCGCCATTCAAAACCGGCATCGGTGAATATCCGGTCGAGTCCCTCGGCTTCGGCTTGCGCTTTCACCAAGCCGGACCCCGGCACCACAATCGCCCATTTGACATTGCCGGCTTTCTTGCGGCCTTCCAATATTGAAGCAGCAGCCCGCAAATCCTCGATCCGGCTGTTGGTGCAACTGCCGATGAAGATATTTTCAACCGAGACATCGCGCAACGCCTGCCCCGCTTCGAGCCCCATATAATCCAGCGACTTGCGCGCGGCATCCTGTTTGGACGGATCGGAAAAGCTTTCCGGCGCCGGCACGATACCGTTTACAGGGACAACATCTTCTGGACTGGTCCCCCAGGTCACGGTCGGCGATACATCGGCGGCGTTGATCGTGACGCTCTTGTCAAAAGTAGCGCCTTCGTCGGTCGGAAGCGTCTTCCAATAGGCCACGGCCGCATCCCAGTCCGCGCCTTTCGGCGCCATCGGACGGCCTTTCAGATAGGCGAATGTCATTTCATCCGGTGCAATCAGGCCAGCGCGCGCGCCGCCTTCGATTGACATGTTGGAAACGGTCAGGCGCCCCTCGATCGACATTTTCTCGAACACTTCACCGCGATATTCAATGACATGGCCGGTTCCGCCCGCCGTGCCGATCACGCCGATTATATGGAGGATCAGGTCTTTCGGGCTGATGCCGGGGCCAAGCAGGCCGTCGACGCGAATTTCCATCGATTTCGAGCGGGTCAGCTGCAGCGTCTGCGTCGCCAGCACATGTTCGACTTCGCTGGTACCGATGCCGAAAGCGAGTGCGCCCAAAGCGCCGTGCGCCGCGGTATGGCTGTCACCGCACACCATGGTCGTGCCTGGCAGAGTAAAGCCCTGCTCCGGGCCGATAACGTGGACAATACCCTGATTGATGTCGCTGGCGCCAATATATTTGATGCCGAAGGCCGGTGCATTGGCTTCCAGCGCTTCCAGCTGCGCGGCGCTCTGCGGATCGGCAATAGGGATCTTGTTGCCCTTCGGATCCAGCCGCGCCGTGGTCGGCAGATTGTGATCGGGAACCGCCAGCGTCAGATCCGGCCGCCGGACCTTGCGTCCCGCCTTGCGCAGCCCTTCAAAGGCCTGCGGACTGGTCACCTCGTGCACCAGATGCCGGTCGATATAGATCAGCGCCGTGCCGTCGTCACGCTGGTCCACAACATGGGCGTCCCAGATTTTCTCGTAGAGGGTTCTTGCTTTGGTCATAAGTTCCTGTTTTCCCGATATGGGGTTTCGTTTAACCAGATCAATTGTCCGCGCAAGTCAGAACTGGCTTCAAAAGCTCGTCGATAGCGCCTATCTTCGCTCTATGAGCATTTTTGCGATCCTGGCCACTATCATTGCTTCTGTCATCGCGATGGAATGTATCGCTTGGGCGAGCCATAAATATATCATGCACGGCTTCGGCTGGGGCTGGCACCGCGACCATCACGAGCCGCATGACAAAGCACTGGAAAAAAATGATATTTACGGCATCGCCGGCGCGGTGATGAGCATTTCGATGTTCGCCATCGGCAGCCCGCTGATCATGGGGGCGAGTGCGTGGGAGCCGGGCACATGGATCGGCCTCGGCGTCCTGTTCTATGGCATCATCTACACGCTGGTCCACGACGGCTTGGTCCATCAGCGCTATTTTAAATATGTCCCCAGAGGCGGTTACGCCAAAAGACTGGTACAGGCGCACAAGCTGCACCATGCCACGATCGGCAAGGAAGGCGGGGTCAGTTTCGGCTTTGTCTTCGCCCGCGATCCGGCGAAGCTGAAGGCAGAGTTGAAGAAGCAGCGGGAAGCCGGCGTTGCGGTTGTCCGCGATGCGGTTGGCTAGTTTCTGCTGGCTCTGATCGACGCCCAGCTGGTCAGTCCGATACCGGCAAAGATGATCAGCCCTCCGATCAGCAGTCGCGTCGTCAATATTTCGCCCAGCAATAATACCCCTCCGATCGCGGCAATTGCCGGAACTGACAATTGCGACACTGCAGCGCTGGTGATCGATATCCGGGCCAGCATATTATACCACAGGACATAACCCAGAGCCGACGTCACGCCGCCCGAAATTACCGCCATGATGACACCCGGCCAGGTGAACATGGACCAGTCGACAAACGGAAGCAGCATCAATGTCAGCAGGCTGGCGCCGACAAAATAGCGGGCCGTGGTTAGCGACGGGTCGGCGACCGTCTTGCCGGCCCAGCTCGATACACCCCAGGCCATCCCGGCGCAGATCATCGCTAATGTGCTCAGCAGCGGCGGCGCCGTCGTCCCCGGGGCCATAAGATAGATCAGACCGATCAGGGCGATGGCTGCCCCGGCCAATTGCCCCTTTGACGGCACAATTTTCCGGGTCAGGCCGATGACCTGCATGGTGATCTGCCCGGCGGGAAACAGGATCAGCGCACCGATCCCGGCGTCCAGACCGATATAGGCCCAGGAAAAAGCCCCGGCATAGACGAACAGGGACAAGGCACCGACCAGATCGCTGCGCTGCGGCAGGACTGAGCGGCCTTTCCGCATTCCGATCAAGAGCGAAAGGACAAGGGCACCCGCGGCCAGCCGGACGATTGTGTAGCCGGCCCAGTCAATTTGCCCGTCGGCAAGAGCGGCCCGCGCCAATAGCGAATTGCCGGCAAAGGCGGACAGGGTAATGGCCAGCAGGCAGGCTGTTGCCAGCTTGCCTTCAAATTTCACCACAGATCAGCTGGGACGCGGCAACAATACCGGCCCGCCCAGTTCCACCGTCTTGTGATAGCCCGGCCGCGCGACCAGCACTTCGAAATAGCGGCTGCAATTCGGACGGCTGTCGAGCTGTCCCAGCGCCGCGCGCCCTTCGAGCATATAGTGCAGGTTGATATCCGCGCCGGTGAATTTGCCAGCGACGAGGAAATCCTTGCCCTCCAGCTCTAGCTCCAGATGGTCGAGCAGCTTGTCGACTTCCGCCTGCAGGAATCCGTTCAGCACGTCCGGCAATCCGCCAAGCATCGGCGCAATACCGGTGATGATGAAGCTCATTCCCATCGTGCCCTCGGCAAAATGCAGCCATTCGAGATATTTCGCCCGTTCGGGATGATCAACCGCCACGCCAAGCGCGCCATCGCTGTGCCGCTCGATCAGATATTCGATGATCGCACCGGATTCGACCATGGTCACGCCGTCGACATCCACCGTCGGCGCCTTGGCCAGACGATGCGCTTCCGCCAGTTCGGGCGGCGACCGCCGGGTCACCGGATCGCGGTGATAGGTCTCCATTTCATAATCAATCCCGGCCTCCTCGCAAAGCCAGATGATGCGGGACGAACGGGAATAGCCGAGATGGTGTAGCTTGATCATAGGGGCTCCTCTTTATGTTTGGAGCCGATGTGCGGCAAAGGCGGCAAGCGGTCAACAGGACTTTGCGCTGCGCCCTTGATGCGGGGCACGGACCTTATGTCCGGCCTTCCCTGTTCGCTGCCGAAGGGCAGGGTCCAGAATGATCCGGTGCAATCGTCTGGACTCCGGCCTGCGCCGGAGCACCTTCAATGGTCGGCGATCCAGGCGCCCCTGCGCAGGCAAGGGTCCATCTCTGCATTTCTGTCTCGAGGGCAGGAGAAGATTGTGCGCAAACTCGCGTCCAGGCAAAAGCCAACCATTCTACTTGCCGCAACTTCTCCAGATGGGCCCCGGCCTTCGCCGGGAAACACGTCAGGCCGCAATTAGTGCCCGACCACACCCAGACTCTCGAACGGCTTGTCATTCTCGCTATATTTCTCGACCAGAGTCGCGCTCGCCAGATTCAGGCCGATGACCTCGACCTTCTTGCCCTCGTTTTTCAGACGATCGACAATCTTGTCCAATATGCCCGTCGCACTGATGTCCCAGAAATGGGCGTCATGAACGTCGATGATCACGCTATCGATGCCCTCTTCGTTAAACTCGATGGCTTCATAAAGCATATCCACCGAGCCGAAGAAGACTTCACCGGCAAAGACATAGCGATGCGTGGTGACTTCGACAAAATCCTGAATGGTGACCAGTTGCCGCACTTTCCAGGCGAAGAATATCCCCGAAAGCAGGACGCCGGTGAGCACGCCGATCGACAGATCATGCGTTGCGACGACCATTACGACAGTCGCGATCATCACGACATTGGACGGCCACGGATGATGGGTGATTTCGGTAAAGCTCTGCCAGCGGAAAGTGCTGATAGAGACAAAGATCATCACCGCGACCAGAGCCGGCATCGGAATTTGCGCAACCCACTGACCAAGACCGACGATCAAAACCAGCAACATCACGCCCGCGACAAAGGTCGAGAGCCGGCGCCGGCCGCCGGATTTGATATTGATCACCGATTGACCGATCATCGCACAGCCGCCCATGCCGCCGATCCAGCCGGTGACAAAATTGGCAATGCCCTGGCCATAGGTTTCGCGCTTCTTGTCGCTGCGGGTTTCGGTCAGATCGTCGACAATCGATGCCGTCAGCAGAGATTCAAGCAGCCCGACCGCCGCCATCGCCAGCGAATAAGGCGCGATAATCCGGAACGTTTCCCAGGTGAGCGGGATTTCCGGGATATGCAGCCATGGCAGGCTATCGGGCAGCTCGCCCATATCGCCGACCGTGAATACATCCGCCTTGAAAGCCATGCTGAGGCCGGCGAGCACGATGATCGCCGCCAGCGGCGAAGGCACCAGCGTGGTGATGCGCGGCAGGCCATAGATGATCAACAGACCACCCGCGATCATGGCATAGGTCTGCCAGGTAAAGGCCTCGCCGGTCATCTGCGGAATCTGCGCCATGAAGATCAGGATCGCCAGCGCGTTGACAAAGCCGGTAATCACCGAACGCGAGACGAAACGCATCAGCAGGTCGAGCCGCAGCAGCGCCGCTATCGCCTGGAATATGCCCATCAATATGGTCGCAGCGAACAGAAATTCGACGCCATGATCGCGAACCAGCGGCACCACGAGCACCGCTACCGCAGCGGTTGCCGCGCTGATCATACCCGGTCGCCCGCCGACCATCGAAATGATCACGGCAATCGAGAAGCTGGCATAGAGCCCGACCCGCGGATCGACACCGGCAATGATCGAGAAACCGATGGCTTCGGGAATCAGCGCCAGCGCAACGACCAGTCCGGCGAGAAATTCTGTCTTGGGATTCGACAGCCAGTCGCGCCGAAAATCACTGTGAATCGCCATGAGCAGCCTCCATCATTAGAAAATATGCTGCGCCGCAACATTGGAAAGACGTGCCTTTGCCGGAAGCGCCGGATTCAGTCAAGTTTAGAGGCTTGGGCGCGCACGCGATACCGAGCTCTGCGCCCAGGCGCTTCCAGTTCCCCGGCGCAGGCCGGGGCCCATCTCCAGAAGGTGCCGGATGCACAATAGCGTGTGTGTTGCCGAACTCAAGTTTGGCGCCAAACCATTTCCTTCCCTCATGCCGCAATAGCAGAGATGGACCCCGGCCTGCGCCGGGGTACTAGCCCGCCCGGAAATCCGCGGTTACGGTTGCTACGGCTGCGATCTCCTGTTCGTGTGCAATTTCGCGCTGCGGCTCGGCCAGAGCCTGACGCTCCCAGTCCTGCATCGCCGGATGCGCGATGATATGATCCACCCAGGCGCGGCCCGCTTCACCAATATCGAGTTTAAAACTACGTACCCGAAAGGCGACCGGCGCATAAAAAGCGTCGACGATGGTGAAACGCTCTCCCGCTAGCCAGGGCCCGCCGAAATCATCCAGCCCCTGCGCGAACAGCTCACCGATCCGGTCCAAATTGCGTTGCAGGCCCGGTTCGGTCTCCCGCAATTTGGCGCGCACGCCGACATTCATCGGACAGATATTGCGCAGCGTCGCAAATCCGCCGTGCATTTCGGCGGTAGCGCACCGCGCCCAGGTCCGCGCGCGCTCGTCTTCCGGCCAGCAGCCCGGATGCCGCTCCGCCAGATATTCCATGATCGCCAGCGAATCCCAGATGGTTCGATCATCGTCTTTCAAGCAGGGAACCTGCGCATTGGGCGCAAATTCCCGGAAGCGCTCAAAATTATTCTCTTCGAAATAGATAATCTCGTCGGCAAACGGGATATCCAGCGCCTTCATCAGCACCCACGGGCGCAGCGACCAACTGGAATAGTTGCGGTTGGCGGTGATCAGGGTGTAGGTCATAAATCTGTTTTCTTTTGTCGGTATGGGCCGGCTTCATTCGAACTGGGCTATTGTAGCACCGACAGCAGGAAGATTGAACGATGACATTATCCAGAAGAGATTTTATCCGCTCCGCTCAGGCCGTTGGCTTATTCTATGCCTCCATCTCTATCGCCGGATGCGCCCGCGCGCACAGCGCCAATCGCTCCTTTGCCCTGATCCCGGACCCTGCCAAACGCCTCGATCTGCCTGAGGGTTTTTCCTACACATTGGTCAGCGAGACCGGCGGGATCATGTCCGACGGCTTTTTCCGCCCCGGACGCCCCGACGGCATGGCCTGTTTCGCTGATCCCGAAAATGCCGACAAATGCATATTGATGCGCAATCACGAGAACTGGAACAGCGTCCCTCTCGGCAGCCCGTTCGGCAAGGGCAATGAACTGCTCGACCGGGTGTCCGAGAGCCAGCTCTATGATCGCAAGAAAGACGGCTCGCCCTTTTTCGGCGGCGTTACCAAGGTCGTTTACGATCTGAAACACAAACGCATGGAAAGAGATCTCCTCGTTCTGACCGGCACCGCAGCCAATTGCGCGGGCGGCCCGACTCCATGGGGCAGCTGGCTCAGCTGCGAGGAAGAGATGCTCTCCCCCGCAGAAGGTCCGGGCAAATATCACGGGTTCGTGTTCGAAACCCCGTCCAGCGCCACCGGCCTGATCGACGCCATTCCGCTGAAGGCCATGGGTCGCTTCACCCACGAAGCGGCTTCCGTCGATCCGAAAACCGGCATTGTCTACATGACCGAGGATTCCCGAACCGGACTATTCTACCGTTTCATTCCGACCGTGGCCGGGCAATTGCAAAAAGGCGGCCGCCTGCAGGCGCTTGTTCTGACCAACAGAAAAGCCGCCATCACATCCAACTGGCCCGAAGACTGGGGCGGCACGGGACCCGATTCATTTGTCGTAGGTCAGGATCATGTCGCCCAATGGATCGATCTCGACGATGTCGAAGCACCGGAAGGCGATCTGGCCAAGCGCGGCCATGCCGCTGGAGCCGCCCAGTTCATGCGCGGCGAAGGTCTGGACTATGCGGTGCGAACCGATGGAACAACCGGTGATTTCTACTTCACCTGCACCGAAGGCGGAGCCCAGCGAGTCGGCCAGATTTGGCGCTACACACCCGATCAGGGCCCGGACAGCGGGCCAGAAGCCGGCGGCTCGTTGCGGCTATTCTTCGAATCGACCAGCGCCGACTCTCTCGACATGTGCGACAATCTGGTGATCGCTCCCTGGAACGACATCATATTGTGCGAAGATGGACGCGCCGACCAATATCTGCGCGGTCTGACACCCGACGGCACCATCTACGACATCGCCCGCAACGCCCACAAGGACAAGAGCGAATTCTGCGGCGCCTGTTTCTCGCCCGACGGCACAACCATGTTCGTCAATGTGCAGGAGCCGGGATATACCTACGCAATCACCGGGCCTTGGGAGACGTTGCGGGTCTAGCCCGCCCCGATCAATTCCCGCCCAATCAGCATCCGGCGGATTTCATTCGTCCCCGCGCCGATGTCGAGCAATTTGGAATCTCGCCAGTAGCGCTCGACCGGCCAGTCGGTGGTGTAGCCGGCACCGCCGAGCGCCTGGATCGACTCTTCCGCCACTCGGACGCTATTCTCGCTGGCCAGCATCACTGCGCCCGCCGCATCGAAGCGGGTTGTCTGCCCGGCATCGCATGATTTGTTGACATTATAGACATAGCTGCGGGCACTGTTGAGCCGGACATACATGTCGGCGATTTTGCCCTGCATCAGCTGGAAGCTGCCGATCGGCTTGCCGAACTGTTTGCGCTCGCGGACATAGGGAATGACCGTGTCGAGACAGGCCTGCATCAGCCCGAGCGGGATCGCAGCCAGCACCGCACGCTCATAATCAAGACCGGACATCAGCACGCCGACGCCGCCGTTGAGCGGCCCCATGACATTTTCCTCGGGCACTTCGCAATCATCGAACACCAGCTCTGCCGTCGGGCTGCCCTTCATCCCGACTTTCTCGATCTTCTGCCCGATGGAAAAACCCTTCATACCCTTTTCGATCAGGAAAGCGGTAATTCCGCCCGAGCCTGAATCGGGCCGGGTCTTGGCATAGACGACAAGCGTATCAGCGCAGGTGCTGTTGGTAATCCAGAATTTCGTGCCGTTAAGGACATAGCCGCCCTGCACCGCTTCGGCCTTGAGCTTCATCGAAACCACATCGCTGCCCGCTCCGGCTTCCGACATCGCCAGCGCGCCGACATGTTCACCCGAGATCAGCTTCGGCAGATACTTCGCTTTCTGTTCCGCACTGGCCCAGCGGCGGATCTGGTTGACGCACAGATTGCTGTGCGCTCCATAGCTGAGGCCGAGCGCGGCGCTGCCGCGGCTGATTTCCTCGACCGCGATCGCATGTTCCAGATAGCCGAGACCCAGTCCGCCATCTGCTTCGTCGACCGTGATGCCGTGCAGACCAAGATCACCCATTTGCGTCCACAGTTCGCGCGGGAACCAGTCTTCGCGATCCATTTTCCGGGCCAGCGGCATGATCTTCTCTTCCGCGAAACGCCTTGTGGTGTCGCGGATCTGGTCCGCCATGTCGCCAAGCTGGAAGTCAAATTGCGGGGTGGCGATCATGTTGAGTCCTCAATGTTTTTCTGGGAGCCGTTTAGCAGATAATATTCGGGTTTCCAGCTTCGTGTGCCCCTGCGTAGGCAGGGGTCCATCTCGTGCCATTGCGTCTAGACCGAAGGTCGGGAGATGGATTCCTGCCTTCGCAGGAAAACAGCTTCTGAATCGTTGCGTGCGGTTGATAGCAATGCCATAGCGCGGCCATGCTCTACAATCTCGCAAAGCCCTTCATCTTCGCGCTCGAAGCCGAACGCGCCCATGGCGTGACCATCGCCGGTCTGAAGACCGTTCCCATGGGCCCCGCCCCAAAGTGCGATCCGGTTCTGGCGACCACCGTCGCCGGTCTCGACTTCGTCAATCCGATCGGCATGGCCCCCGGCTTCGACAAGAATGGCGAAGTGCCCGATGCCCTGATCCGCATGGGCTTCGGCTTTGCCGAAGTCGGCACGCTGACCCCGCTGCCTCAGGCGGGCAATCCGAAGCCGCGTATCTTCCGGCTGGTCGAGGACAAGGCGGTGATCAACCGGCTCGGCTTCAACAATCGCGGGCAGGAAGAGGCCATTCCCCGTCTCAAGCGGATGCGCGGACGGATGGGCAAGGGCGTGCTCGGCATCAACATCGGCGCCAACAAGGACAGCACGGACCGCATCGCCGACTATGTCATTGGCGCAAGGAATATGGCGCCGCTGGCGGATTATCTGACGGTCAATATCAGCTCGCCCAACACGCCCGGCCTGCGGGCACTGCAGGACAAAGGCGCGCTGGCAGAATTACTCGCCGCCGTGATGGATGCGATGGGTAAATCGAAAACCCCGGTCTTCCTGAAAGTCGCTCCCGATCTGGAACCGGCGGATATCGACGATGTTGTCGAAGTTGCCGCGGAACAGGGGATCGCGGCGCTGATCATTTCCAACACCACCATCACCCGGCCCGATCTGAAATCCAACAACCGGTCTGAAACCGGCGGCCTCTCCGGAGCGCCGCTGAAGGATCTCGCGCTGCAACGGCTCAAGGATTTCCGCAAGGCCAGCGGCGGACAGATCCCGTTGATCGGGGTGGGCGGCATTGCCACCGCGGAAGATGCCTATGAACGCATCCGTGCCGGCGCCTCGCTCGTCCAGCTTTATACCGCTATGATCTACGAAGGCCCGACCATCGCCGCCGGGATGAACTGCCAATTGGCAAAATTGCTCAAACGGGACGGTTTTGCGTCCGTGATCGAGGCGGTCGGTTCAGCGGACCGGTAAGAACCGCCTTGGCCTTCTCCTTTTAATTCGTTAGTCCTGAGCCTGTCGAACGGCGCCGATCATCGAGACGCGCGGTTCGGACGGTTCACCACTAACGGATTTATAATCATCCATGCAAAAACCCCTCGCCTTTTTCGCCCTTTTCCTGTGCTTTGCCACGGCTGTTCCGGCCCAGGCCGAACATCACCAGACCAGAAATGCCGGCACCGCCGCCTCGGCGCACCCGGAAGCGACCAAGGCGGGATTCGAGATGCTGCAGGCCGGTGGCTCCGCGACCGACGCGGCGATGGCGATGATGCTCGCCCTGACCGTGGTCGAACCGCAATCGAGCGGCATTGGCGGCGGCGGATTTTTCCTGCACCATGATGCGAAACAGGGCTGGATGCAGACCATCGACGGCCGCGAGATGGCGCCGGCGGCAGCAGATTCTACCCGCTTTCTCGGCGAAGACGGCAAGCCCCTGCCCTTCATGCAGGCGATGCCCGGCGGCGAATCGGTCGGCGTGCCCGGCAATATGCGGCTGATGGAAATGGCGCACAGCAAATGGGGCAAGCTGCCCTGGGCGAAGATTTTCGAACCGGCGATCCGGCTGGCAGAAGGCGGCTATGCGGTCAGCGCGCCGCAAGCCGACTGGCTCAAGCGCCTGGCTCCGCTCTGGGCCGACTTCCCTGACGCACAAGCGCTCTACTGGAAAGACGGCGCACCGGCCAAGGCTGGCACGATCATCACAAATCCCGCACTGGGCGCCTTGCTGCGCGAATTGCAGGCAGGCGGTGCCGATGCCTTTTACAGCGGCGAAACCGTGGCTGCGATTGCCAAGGCCGTAGCCAATGCCCCGCGCAATGCTGCGGAAATCACCGCGGAAGATTTCGCCAATTACAGCGCCATCTTGCGCGCGCCGGTATGTGCCAGCTACCGCGTGTACAAGATTTGCGGCATGGGACCGCCCTCTTCCGGCGCGACCACGGTGCTCGGCATATTGGGCGCGATAGAGCGTTTTGACATGGGCAAGATCCATGCAGAGCAACCCGCACAAGCCTGGCACCTGATCGCCGAAGCGATGCGGCTGGCTTATGCCGACCGCGAAAAATATCTCGCCGACCGTGATTTCGTTGCCGTCCCCGTCGACGGCCTGATCGACAAGGATTATCTCGACAGCCGCTCGCAGATGATCGCGCTGGACCGCGCCCGTCCCGACATGCCGGGTGAAGAAACCTATCCCGCCGGCAATCCCCCGGGTAGCGTCGCCCGGACCGAAGCCATTTCCTCCGAAGTTGCCGGCACCACCCATTTCACCGCGGTCGACAAGGATGGCAATATCGCCAACATGACCTCGACCGTCGAAGGCCCGTTCGGCAGCCAGCTGATCGCCCGCGGCATGGTGCTCAACAACCAGCTGACCGATTTCACCTTCGCTCCGGAAAAGGAC
The DNA here is from genome assembly GCF_976973735.1 of Parasphingorhabdus sp. NYA22. Lineage (NCBI taxonomy): Bacteria > Pseudomonadati > Pseudomonadota > Alphaproteobacteria > Sphingomonadales > Sphingorhabdaceae > Parasphingorhabdus > Parasphingorhabdus sp. NYA22. The sequence continues at coordinate 3,185,687 of NZ_OZ333477.1, forward strand.
GGCGCGCCGGTCGCCAACCGGGTCGAGCCCGGCAAACGCCCGCTCTCCTCGATGTCGCCCACAATAGTCTATGATGCCGATGGCAAGCCGATATTGGCGCTGGGTTCCGCTGGCGGCAAACGGATCATCATGCATGTTACCAAGACCCTGATCGGGGTGCTCGATTATGGCCTGACGCTCGAACAGGCGATGGCCCTGCCCAATATATATTATGGCGGATCCGGCGTGCTGATCGAAGGCGGCAGCGATCTGGAAGCCCTGCAGAGCGACCTGTCGCGCTTCGGCCATATCGTCGTAACCTCCGGTCTGCCGTCGAAACTGGCGGGCGCACAGAAGAGCGAAAAAGGCTGGGTCGGAGCGGTCGATCCGCGCAGCACCGGTCAGGCGGTCAGCGAGCTTCCGTAAGCAATATATTGCCGAGCGGTTTCAACCGCGCTAGTTCATAAGCAAATGATCCAGGTCCGGTACGATATCGGAACATTAGAGAGGAAGAATTGCGTGGGCCAGAAAAAGGCAGAAAACCGTTATCTTGAAATCGATCAATATCCCAATCTCGTATCGATGTTTTTCGATCGGGCCGAACAGGGCGGCGACAAACCGTTTCTGAGCGCCAAGATCGACGGTGCCTGGCAGGCGACCAGCTGGACCGAAGCGGCCCGGCAAGTTGCCGCCTTTGCCAAATCGCTGAAACGCATCGGCCTGAAAAAGGGCGACCGCGTCATGCTGGTGTCCGAAAACCGGCCGGAATGGTGCATCGCCGATCTCGGCATCATGGCAGCCGGCTGCATCACCGTGCCGACCTACACCACCAATACCGCGTCGGATCACCAGCATATCCTGGACAATAGCGGCGCCCACGCGGTGATCGTCTCCGACATCAAACTGGCGAAGAATCTGCTGCCCTCGGTGATCAACTCTTCTGACGCCAATATCATCATCGGCATCTCGGATTTGCGCATCGGCCAGTCCGGCGATTTCGATCTCTACAGCTGGGACAAGCTTGTCCAGGGCAGCGACAAGGATGTCGCCGAGGTGACCAAGCAGGTCGCCAGCATCACCCGCGACGAGACCGCCTGCATCATCTACACCAGCGGCACCGGCGGCAAGCCGCGCGGCGTGATGCAGCATCATGGCGCGATCCTGCACAATACGAAAGGTCCCGCCGAGGTCATCGAAACCGACTTTGGCTGGGATGACGAGGTCTTCCTGTCCTTCCTGCCACTCAGCCACGCCTATGAACATAGCGCCGGCCAGTTTTTCCCGATCGGCCTCGGCGCCCAGATTTTCTATTCGGAAGGGCTGGAAAAGCTCGCCTCCAATATCGAGGAAGTGCGCCCGACAATCATGGTCGTCGTCCCGCGCCTGTTTGAAGTGCTGCGCGCACGGTTGATCAAGACAGTCGAGAAACAGGGCAAAATGCCCAATTATCTGCTCGGCAAGGCGCTCGCAATCGGCGCGCGCGAAGCCGAAGGCAAAGGCCGCAAGCGCGACAAGCTGATGGACCTTTTCCTCGACAAGACCCTGCGCCCCAAGGTGCAGCAGCGCTTTGGCGGACGGATCAAGGCGATGGTCTCCGGCGGCGCCCCGCTCAACCCGGAAATCGGCACCTTCTTCCAGTCGCTCGGCCTCACTCTGCTGCAAGGCTATGGCCAGACCGAATCCGGCCCGATCATCGCCTGCAACCGCCCGCGCACCGGCCTGAAGATGGACACGGTCGGCCCGCCGATGGTCGACACCGAGGTCAGAATTGCCGAGGACGGCGAGATACTCGTGCGCGGCGAACTGGTCATGCACGGCTACTGGCGCAATCAGGAAGAGACCGACAAGGTGCTCAAGGACGGCTGGCTCCACACCGGCGATATCGGCCATATCGACGAAGCCGGCCGAGTCGCGATCACCGACCGCAAGAAGGATCTGATCGTCAACGACAAGGGCGACAATATCGCCCCGCAAAAGGTCGAGGGCATGCTCACCATCCAGCCGGAAATCCTGCAGGCGATGATCACCGGCGACAAGAAACCCTATATGGTCGGCCTGATCGTCCCCGACCCCGAATGGGCGCTCGAATGGTCGCGCGAACAGGGCATGAAATATGACTTCATCGCCCTGCAGGCCAACCCGGCGTTCAAGACGGCGGTGCGCGAAGCGGTAGACCGGGTCAACAAGGACTTGTCCGTCGTCGAAAAAGTCCGCCGCTTTGAGTTTGCCGACGAGCCGTTTGCGATCGAAAATGAAGAACTGACCCCGAGCATGAAGATCCGGCGGCATGTGATTAAGGAGCGCTATCAGGAGCGGATGGACGGGTTATATAAGAAGTAGTGGGTTTGCGGATAGAGTGGTAGGATGTTTTTGAGACTGTAGCATTATGGCCGCCAACTAAAACTCGATGACAGTTGCACCTATCCCCTCTCCCTCAAGGGAGAGGGTTGAGCAGACTTGGCAGCTTGCTGCCTAGTCGGAGCTGGGTGAGGGTTTACCGCATCCTAGTGGCGCAGCAACCGACCAGCGGAACACCCTCATCCAACTGCGCCTAATCCTGCGGATAAGGCTTCGTATCCTTCTCCCTCACGGGAGAAGGTGAGAAATCGCTTCGCGCCTTTGCGGCTTCGCGTGAACCTAGTCCCTCGCCGACACCGCAATTCCTCCCGCCAGTAGCGACGGAACTTTTGCCGGTGGCGGCAGTTGGATCAGATATGCAGCCCGAACCGAGAAATAACGTGAATTTACCCCCCGTCCCCCCACAGGCTTCCCAACCACCGTCGGGCAAGCCAAGCGCGGCCAGCTTTTTCGCTCTGCGCAGGCCCCGGTGCCTCCGGCGATCCACGCCACCGCAACGGGATCAGTAAAGATCGCGTTGCGCGTAATCTTTTTTGTCATGTTTCTGGCGCTGGCTCTCCGCGGCTATGAATGGGTCGCACACGACCACCGCATGCCATGGACGCCGCTGTCGCTGGCCGATCCGGTCGGGCCGTTCACCACCCGTAAAATCGACGCGCTCGCCGACGACACGCCGCAGTGCCTCGGGCTGCTCGAAGCCGCATTGATCGGCTATTCCCCCCTGCCCCCGGTCAGTGCCGGCGCGAATTGCGGTTATGACAACGGCGTCACCCTCACCCGGAGCCAGCCGCAGACCATCGCCTATAGCCCCGCCGCCCGGACCAGCTGTCCGATGGCGGTCAGTCTGGTGCTGTGGGAAAATCAGATCGTCAAAGCCGCGGCGACCCGCCATCTTGGCAGCACGGTCGAGCAGATCATCACCTATGGCAGCTACAGTTGCCGGCGGATCGGCGGCGGGCAGACGGGCAATTACAGCGAACATGCCACGGCCAACGCGATCGACATCGCCGCCTTCCGGCTCGCCGACGGCCGCACGGTCTCGGTCGCCGGACACTGGAACGCGAATGACGAGCGGTCCCGCTTCCTCAAGGAAGTGCGCGACGGCGCCTGCGAGCTGTTCGCGACGACCCTGTCACCGGACTATAACGAGGCGCATGAGGACCATCTGCATTTCGACCAGGCGCGGCGTGGCGGATCGCGCTATTGCCGGTAATATTACGTATCCCGCGCCCGCAAGCGAGAAGCTAGAGCGATATCGGGATCGGGCCCTGTGGTCCTTCATCGATGATCGCTCGTCCGATTATCTTGGAACAGGATCGCGTCCCGCACGTTGGTTTCACATGACGCAAACAGATAAGGAAAATCACATGGTAGATAAGAGCCAGATCAAGGAACATTTGGAAGTCATCGGCGCGGACGGCGTGCACGTTGGCATTGTGGACCATCTTGACGACAGCGGCGAGCGGATCAAGCTCACCAAGAAAGACAGCCCGCAGACCCAGAGCGGAAAAGGTGCTTCGCACCACTATCTGCCTGTCGGCCTAATTGCCGAGTTCGAAGGCGACAAGATCCGCCTCTCGGCAACCGGCGAAAATGCGGTCAATATGTTTGAAGAAGATAAATAGGCTTACCGAAGTTTCGGTGTCGTTTTGCTAAATGCGCCCCCTCTCCCGTGCGGGAGAGGGTTGCGTAGACTTGGCAGCTTGCTGCTTAGTCGGAGCCGGGTGAGGGCGGACTGAGGGACGACAGCGCAGCAACCCACCAGCGGAACACCCTCATCCAACTGCGCCTAATCCTGCGGACAAGGCTTCGTATCCTTCTCCCTCACGGGCGAAGGTTGAGTCGAGCTCCCCTCCACATCTCCCAGCCCGCATTCACTAGGTAGCTATACGGATTGGTTCTCCCGAAAAAACTGGCGATTGAAGACGGTCAGCCAGTCAACAGGGGGAACGGGCCAGTGAACAGCAAGGCAAATGCAATCGTCGATCGCATCCGCGCGCTGGAGGGCGAACTGGAAATCCAGATCGCCGAAGAACGCAGGCTGATGCGCGAGCGGCTCGGCAAAGGCCGCGCGGAGCTTGATCGGGAAATGGAGAAAATGAACCGGTCTGTGCGGATCGGGGTGCTACGCTATATATCGGAAGCGCAGCTATCCGTGATTCTGACGGCGCCATTCATCTATGCTCTGCTGCTTCCGTTCGCCTTTCTCGACGTGTCGGTCTCCATCTACCAATCGGTGTGTTTTCGCGCCTATGGCATCGCCCGGGTCCGGCGCCGCGATTATATTGTCTATGATCGCGGGCGGTTGTCCTATCTGAACGCGATCGAGAAAATCAACTGCACCTATTGCAGCTACGCCAATGGTGTCATCGCCTACGTTCGGGAAGTCTCCGCCCGCACCGAGCAATATTGGTGCCCGATCAAGCATGCGCTAAAAGTCCGCGGCCCCCATAGCCGGCAGCGGCTGTTTGAAGAATATGGCGATGGCGCGGAATATCAACAACGCCTGAAAACACACCGCGATGCGTTGAAGCCAGACAAGACACCGGTGAAACGGGACATCGACTAAAAAGCGCTGCCCCCTCTCCCTCAAGGGAGAGGGTTGTGCAAACCTGGCAGCTTGCTGCCTAGTCGGAGCTGGGTGAGGGTGTACCGGAGGGCAGTGGCGCAGCAGCCAACCGGCGGAACACCCTCATCCAACTTCGTCTAATCCTTCGGATAAGACTTCATATCCTTCTCCCTCACGGGAGAAGGTTTAAAACCACTAAACCGGAGCAAGCACCCAACCCTTCGTGTCTTTGTGTCTTCGTGCGAGTCCCTCCGGACGCTTCGACCGACTAGTCGGAGCTCAACTTGAGATCTTTGGTATAGGCCACAAAATCGCCAAAGGAACAACTGCCCATGGTCGCGCCGCTGGCATTGTCGATCAGCTGGATAATTTCACCCTGGCAGAGCGAGCTGCTCGTGCGCCGGTAGGACAATATATTGCGGTCGGCACGGGGACATCCGCCGGGCGGCTTGTTGACGTAGATGGTCTTGGCATTACGGCTCGACGAGAATATCAATATGTCGTCGCTGATCACCGTCATATTGCGCTGATCGTTGTGGTTGATGCAGGATTTGGCTTTGCCGGCGGTCCGGCCTTCGAGCTGCTTGTCGAGCTTCGCCTGCTGTTTCTCGGTGAGTTCGATTTTCTCCCCGCCGATCGCGGGTGCAGCGAGCAGCATCGCCGCAGGAATGGCTAAAAGCAGTTTTCTCATCATCTGTCTCCTGTTGTCGATCCCCATCGAACAACCTTATAACAGGATTCGGGCTGAACCGGGAATGAAACAGACGAGAGTTCAGAAATTGTCCTTGGCTGTCCGCCGCTCGCCCAGTTCCGCCGCCGAGGCCGCGCGCATGAACGGGTTGGTGGCGCGCTCTTGTCCGATCGTCGTCGGAACGGTGGCCTCGCCACGAGAGCGCAGGGTCAGCACCTCGGCCATCCGTTCTTTCAGGGCGAGATTGTCCGGTTCGGCGACCAGTGCATATTCGCCGTTGCTCTGGGTATATTCATGGGCGCAGTAGATTTTCGTGTCATCCGGCAGCGCCTCGAGCTTGCGCATATTGTCGTACATTTGCTCCGCCGTGCCCTCGAACAGCCGCCCGCAACCCATGGCGAACAGCGTATCGCCGACGAAAGCCACTTTCTCGGACGGGATGTAAAAGGCGATATGGCCGGCGGTATGGGCGGGTACGTCGATAACATCGGCAACCACGTCGCCGAGCTTCACGGTGTCGCCTTCCTTCACGCATGTGTCGAGCGTCGGGATGCGTTCCCGCTCCGCTTCCGGGCCGGTGATATGGCAGCCGGTGGCCTGCTTGATCGCCGCATTGCCGCCGGTATGATCGGGGTGCCAGTGGGTGTTCCAGATCTGGGTAATGGTCCAGCCGCGCTTTTCGGCCTCGGCCAATACCGGCTCCGCGACCGCGGGATCGACGACCATTGTCTCGCCGGATTCGGGTTCGTGGACCAGCCAGACATAATTATCGGACAATACGGGAATTCGGATGATTTCTAACATGGCCGGCAAATTACTCCGCAAATTTAAAGCTGTCGATGCTTAACCGCAAAATAAGAGTTTTTCGCTATTCGATATGGCACTGCAGCAGTGATTTTGGAAAGGGGCGTCATTTGCGCTTGTTTGTCGCGTTTCTGGCCTATTTGTGCCTCTGCTCCCCGGCTCTTGCCGAAGTTCCGATGTCGGACAAATTGTGCACGCAAAGCAGCGCGACGGATGTTACAGCGTCGGCATTGCTGAAGTCAGGCAATGCCTTTGATTGCTCTGACAATAAATATGCCGTCAAAGGTCCTCGAGTCTGGGTGAAAATCCCCTTCCTCGCGGACGCCCTGCCCGCTGGCACGGTCGAGGTCCAGGGCGACAATAATGGCCTGACCACAATGCAGGTGCATGCGGTGCTCGACGATGGCTCGCTCCTGTCGTCAAGCTTCTCCGAACAACAGGTGATAGATAGCTGGCGGCCGAAAGGTCATTATGGGCTTGCCGTCCCGGGCACGGAAAACCCGGAATTGCGGAGCCGGATAAAGAATGTCTATGTCGCGATTGACGACCCGAAAGTGGCTAGCAGCATGTCGTTGATCCAGCTTGCTTCGAAGGAAAGATGGGACGGCTTGAAGCTGCCGCTCTCGATCATGTTCGGCGTTCTTTGCGGCATGGCCATAATGCCACTCTTCTACCATGTCTTTTTCTATGGAGCCCTGCGTTACAGTTTCATGCTCTGGCACAGCGTGATCATCGCGGCGACGGTCGTCTATACATTCAGCTCGTCCGGCCTGATGTTCCTGGCCTTTCCCGAGACCAGTTTGCTGACCAAGATGCTGATCAATTACTGGGCCCTCGCTATCGCGGTTGCTGCCAGCGGCTTTTTTCTGGTGCGCTTCGTCGAACAGGGAAAAATTGCACCCTGGCTGCGAACCGGCATAATTCTGACATCGATTCTGCCAGTCCTCGTCACCGCGTTCGTCCTGAGGGTCGACGATGGCTATAATATGGACGCCCGGAACTATTACCACGCGTCCTTTCTGCCCGCATTTTTTGTCGTCCTATACGCGATGGGGCACGCGCTGCGCCGCGGCAGCAAGGCCATCTGGTTTCAGATCGCCGGTTGGACGCCAATCGTTTTTTTCGGACTGGATCGGGTAGCGCGTGGCATGGACCTGTATATCGGCTGGCCGGCGCTTGACTATGGGCTCTATTTCGCGCTGGTGATGGAAACCATCATTCTCGCGCTTGGCGTGGCCAATCGCATTCTCCGCCTGCGTCAACAGCATGAAGATACGTTGCGCAAACAGGTGGAGCTTACCCTGCTCGCCGATACCGACGGCTTGACCGCAATCAACAATCGCCGCTCCTTCGAGAGAGAGTTTCGACGCGACCAGCAGGAGCATCGCTACAGTCACCTTGCCATTTTCGATATTGATTTCTTCAAGCGGGTCAATGACCGCTACGGTCACGAGATCGGCGACGAAGTATTGCGGGTTGTCGGCAGGGAGCTGGAAGCGACGCAGCATTTTGCGGCCCGCATCGGCGGTGAAGAATTCACGTTGCTAATGCAGAACGACAGCCGGGAAAGTCGTAAAAACTGTCCGGCAAATGCTCTGACCGAAATATGTGAAACGCTGATCAAGTCGGTGCACGATCAAGTACCGGAAATCCGGGAGCCCGTGACCTTTTCGGTCGGCTGTGCCCCGATCGCCAGACGCGCTTCGCTGCGCAGCGTGATGGCTACGGCCGACCGGCGCCTGTATGACGCCAAGAACAACGGTCGTAACCAGATTGTCTGGATCGACATTTCGGCGACCAAAGCGACCAAGCCAGCCGGGACCGCTTCCGTGTAATCGCGGTCAGGCGCTTACCACTCGCCGATATTTTCCATGCTCGCCCAGGGTTCCTGAACCGGGAGCTTCTCTCCCTTTTGCAGCAGTTCGACAGAGATATTGTCCGGCGAGCGGACGAAAGCCATATGACCGTCACGCGGCGGACGGTTGATCGTAATCCCTGCATCCATCAGGCTCTGGCACAAGGCATAAATATCATCGACGGCATAAGCGAGATGGCCGAAATTGCGGCCGCCGTCATATTGTTCGGCCGGACTGCCATCTTCCGCAGGCCAGTTATAGGTCAGTTCGACTTCCGCGACATCCTTCTGTCCCGGAGCGGCCAGGAAAATCAGCGTGAAACGCCCCTGCTCGCTGTCATAACGGCGAACCTCCTCCAGACCGAGATGCCCGAAAAAGGCGACGGTTGCCTCCGGATCGCTGACCCTGAGCATGGTGTGCAGATATTTGATAGTCAAAGATAATCTCCATTCATCGCTATTCAGAAACGGTTCATCGCAGCTATCGCAAAGCCGCACCGGGTCACTGGAAATAGCCTAAGCGGCTTTTATACTGAGGGAAAGAGCGATGAGCGAGAAATTTATCGAGAGCAAAAACAAGGTCTGGCTGGCGAGTGCCGGTCTGTTGACCGTTGGCCTGATCATTGGCGGCTATTTACTGGGCGACGGCCTGCTGCGCGCCAAAATGGCCGATCGAAGCGTCACCGTGCGCGGTCTCGCAGAGCGCGAAGTGACAGCCGACCTCGCCACCTGGACAATCGCCTACAGCGCGCAATCCACCGATCTGCAGAGCGCGCAGACCGATATCGACCGCGACACCACTGCGATCACCGGCTTTTTCAAGGAGCTGGGATTCAAGGCTGACGCGCTCAAACCGACCGGCGCCAATGTGAACCAGTATAGCAACAACGGCATCCCCCAATATACCATCCGTCAGCGGCTCAGCCTGCGCACCGACGATATCGACAAGGCCCAGGCCGCCGTCGCCCGGCAATTCGATCTGGTCCGTCGCGGCGTTGTGCTGGAAGATGGTTCAGGGATGAGCTACACCTTCACCAAGCTCGACGAAATCAAACCGGAAATGGTCGCGGAAGCCACCAAGGATGCCCGCAAGTCAGCCGAACAATTTGCCGAAGATAGCGGCACCGATGTCGGCGGCATCAAATCCGCCACGCAGGGCTATTTCAGCATCGACAGCCGCGACGGCGATGCCGGCGGCTATGGCGTCACCGACACGCCGTACAAGAAAGTCCGCGTGGTCACGACGGTGAATTTCTATCTGGATTAAACGTGCGTTGCGCACCGCACCAGCCGGGAGCCAGTGTTGAGAAAGGACTATTCCTCGACGCTGGCCGCGAGCTGCTCTAAATAGCGGGTTGCGGCCTTGGCGGACGGGCTGTCCGGTCCGAATTTGACCGCCTGCTCCCAATTGATTTTCGCGTTCGCAACATCGCCGGCCTCATAAGCGATATTGCCCGCTTCGAGCGCAATCGCCGGATCGGTGATCGCCAGCTTGGCGGCCACTGCGATGTCGGATTTTGCCAAGGCAAAGTCACCCATCCGCCGCGCCAATGTCGCCGACAGCAGCCAACCGAGCGGATCCTCCGGGACGAGTTCGTGAACGAGAACAAATTGTGCTTTCGCCTGATCATATTGATCCATGGCAACATATACGCGGGCCATATCAAGGTGCACTTCACCCTTTAACAGACCATCGAGCGTATCTTGCGCCAGCGCAGAGCCGAAATATTTCAATGCTGCGGCATGATCACCGCCAGCGAATGCCGCATTGCCAGCCTGCGACCAAAAAATGGCCGCGCGCTCGTCGTCCGCAGCTTCCGCGCCTTCAGCCGCCAGCATAAAGGCCGGAATAGCCTTTGGCCATTCCTCCCGTTCGGCATAAGCGAAGCCTAGGCAATTGCGCGCCAGATATCCGCCGCCCTCGATCTGCCATTTATTGGCAGCGAGCAAACCATTGTCCGGATCGTCCGCCGCCTGGTCGATACATTGATTGAAGCGGATATCGACCGGACTCGTCGGCTTGACCGTCGGCGGATTGACGGGCGCCTCGGGCTTGGCCTCCGATGGCCGCAGCACGGGATCGATAGGGGAACCATAAGGCGTCGCCGATTGCATCAATAACGGCAGAATTAGCGAAGAAATCATGGATATCATGCCTGTTAAAATATTGTTCCAGCGTAAAAATTCACCCCAGTCGCGAAACCACGTCAATCAGCAAGGCAATATCCTGATCCCGCGACAGCCGGTGATCGCCGTCCTTTACCAGATGCACCTGCACATCATCTGAACGGATTTTCCTGGCCGTCTCGAGACTATATTCCCACGGCACATCACTATCTTTTTGGCCGTGCAGCAGCCGCACGGCACCATCAAAAGCGATTTCCTTGTGAAGCAGGCGGCTGGTATCACCGGACTGCCAGAAGGTGCGGGTGGTGACATAAGGCTCGTCAGAATATTCGCTGTCTTCCTCTAGCTTGCCGTCGCGGAGGATCGTCATTTTCTGTTCCTGGGTGAAGCCCCAGTCGGTGAAGTCCGGTGCTGCCGCGATGCCGACCAGATTTTTCACTCGCATTGGCCGCGACAACGCGACCAGTAGCATCAGCCAGCCACCCATCGAGGAACCGATCAGGGTGATAGACCCCGATGTCACCTTGTCGATCAGAAACAGCACATCCTCGCGCCAGTCGATCAGGCTCTGTTCCTCGAACTCGCCGCCGCTCGCGCCGCATCCGGCGTAATCGAGGCGCAGCATCGCCCTGCCCTGTTGCTTCGCCCACGCGTCAACGGCCAGCGCCTTGCCGCCTTCCATGTCCGACATATAGCCGGGCAGGAACACCAAGGTCGTGCCTTTCACACCCGGCTTGGGCGGCGTGTAGCAATAAGCGAGCGAAGCGCCGCCGGGACGGTCGAGGTACATTATTTCGTCTTCCATAAATTCATCCGCCTGTGTGTCCCCGCGAAGGCGGGGATCCATCTCCTGCCCTATAGTTCAAAAACGATGAATGAGAAGGCACATCGACGCGCGCCCAATGGCGCAACCACCTCTGTCGCTGGAAAATTGTTCAGGAGAGGGACACCTGCCTGCGCAGGTGCACCGGCAATCAACTGGCCGCAAAATAGACAATCCCCAGACACAGGAACGCGATAATCAACATACCGATACTGGATATCAATGGCTGCTTCGGCCTTGGCAGCAATGCCGTTAGTTCCGCAGGAATCCCGCCCTTGAAGCCGAGCTTCCATTTCGGGCGATCCTTGATACCATCCTCGAGGCCGAAGACATGGGAGTCCCCTTCCTTGCCGCGATAGACCAGGTCACCGAAAAAATAGGCGTCGCTGCGCCATTGTTGTTCGTAGAGCGCAAAAGTCTTGCCAATCACCTCGATCCGCACCCGCCGCTTCAGCGCGCTGTCGCTATCGATAAGCCAGACTTGTTGAGGATCAGACATGGGGGGAGCTTAAGACAAGATGCAGTCCGGCGCATCACAATTCTTCGCCCCCTCAATCGCGCAGGAATATCTCCTCGATCGGCATGGCGAACAGGTCGGCAATCCGGAACGCCAGCGGCAGGGACGGATCATATTTTCCGGTTTCGATTGCGTTGACGCTTTGCCGGGAAACCTTGAGCCGTTCGGCCAGGTCCGCTTGTGACCAGTCACGCTCAGCGCGGAGAACCTTGAGCCGGTTCTTCATGTGTTGAGCCCGCGAAAGCGATAGAAGAAATAACCGAGGCCCCACGCAGTTATCAATATAGCTACAAGACTGTCCGCGCTCATCGTGCCGAACTGCTTTTCGAAAACCAGCCAGACCATATTGGCAAAAATGGCGGTGATGATGGCGACAATGGCGCCGTTGGCCATCATCTGGAAAAAATAATCCTCGAGTTTGCGGCGGTCCAAAGCGGCTGCATAAGTCGCGATATAGGATATCAGCAGAACGAGCAGCGCCGCGCCGATAATCTTGATGAACGGCGTGACATTGCCCGGACGCACTTCGTTCGGGTCGAATATCGAAACCGCGAGCAGGCCGATGCCGACGAACAGGATGAAACCGAACATCCAGTCGGGTTTCAGCAGGCGGCAGAATCGCTGCCAGATTCCAGGAGAGCGGCTAGAGGTCATCACATCGCCCCCAGAAACAGAACCACCAGCGCCGCCCATATGGCGATATTTTCATTGGGGGTCATCGCCCGACCCGAACAGCGTTTCAGTCTCATGATCGTTCTCCATCAAGCTACATAGACATAATGTCATGTTTACTTGACCCATTTGCTCGATTCGGCATTAAAAGTCAAGCACACGTGACATTTTGCATATGACGCTTTCCTCTCTCATTCGACCCGTCATCTGATTTGGTTGACTTGAAACCCCAAAAGACTAAGTCAAATCCAGCCCGGTGACGGCTGGTTTTCCAGCCTATCTTGGCCGCAACTTTGACAAACTTTGAGATGACCTGAGCCCATGACCGAGATGATCAAAATCACCCTTCCCGACGGTAGCACGCGTGAAGTGGCATCGGGCACTACCCCCGCACAGATTGCCGCCGACATCGGGCCGGGCCTTGCAAAAGCTGCGCTGGCGGCAAAGATCGACGGCGAGTTGCGTGACATCATGCGGCCGCTGGAGGAAGATACCGAACTGGCGCTGGTCACCTCGCGCGACGAGGAAGACGCGCTCGAACTGGCGCGCCATGACTATGCCCATATATTGGCAGAGGCGGTGCAGAACATCTTCCCCGGCACCCAGATCACCTTTGGTCCGTCGACCGATGACGGCTTCTATTATGATTTCGCCCCTGCCGGCGATCCGTTCACCGACGAAGACCTGCCAAAGATCGAGGAGGAGATGAAACGGATCATCGCCGCCGACAAACCGTTGCGACGCGAGGTGTGGGAACGCGACGATCTGATCGCCCGCTGGCAGAAGGATGGCGAGACGTTCAAGGCCGAATGGGCCGCCGAGCTTCCCGAAGGCGACGAGATCACGGTCTACTGGTCCGGTGACGACTGGATGGACATGTGCCGCGGGCCGCATCTGGCCTCGACCGGCAAGCTTGATCCCAAGGCGTTCAAACTGATGCGCGTGTCCGGCGCCTATTGGCGCGGCGACCAGCGCAATCCACAGCTATCGCGCATCTACGGCACCGGCTGGCTCAACAAGAAGCAGCTGAACGCCCATCTGATGCGGCTGGAAGAAGCAGCCAAGCGCGACCATCGCAAACTCGGCCAGGAAATGGATCTTTATCATATCCAGTCCGAAGCGCAGGGCAGCATCTTCTGGCATCCCAAGGGCTATGTGATCTGGCAGGCGCTCGAGCAATATATGCGCCGCCGCCAGATCGAGGCAGGCTATGAAGAGGTCAAGACGCCGCAATTGATGGACGTGCGCCAATGGGAACAGTCCGGCCACTGGGGCAAATATAGCGAGAATATGTTCGCCGTTCCCGACGAGGTTCCCGACGCCGAGGGAGAAGGCCCCGTTATCACCGGCACCGCCGACATGATGGCGATCAAGCCGATGAACTGCCCGGCCCATGTGCTGGTCTTTCGTCAGGGTATCAAAAGCTACCGCGACCTGCCGATCCGCATGGCCGAATTCGGCTGCTGCCACCGCAACGAACCGCATGGTGCGCTGCACGGACTGATGCGGGTACGGCAGTTCACCCAGGACGATGCGCATATCTTCTGCACCAAGGAACAGCTGATCGAGGAAGTCGGCCTGTTTTGCGACATGCTGGACCGTTGCTATCGCGACTTGGGCTTTGAAAATTATGCAATCAAGCTGGCGCTGCGGCCCGACAAACGGATCGGCAGCGACGAAATGTGGGACTGGTCGGAACAGTCCTTGCGCGATGCGGTCAAAGCGACCGGACGCGATACCGAAGAATATGGCTGGGAAGAACTGCCCGGCGAAGGCGCTTTCTATGCGCCCAAGCTCGAATTCCACCTGACCGACGCTATCGGGCGGACCTGGCAAGTCGGAACCATCCAGACCGACACCGTCCTGCCCGAGCGGCTGGATGCGACTTATGTCGGCGAGGATGGCGAGCGCCATCAGCCGATCATGCTCCACCGCGCGATTCTCGGATCGTTCGAGCGGTTTATCGGCATTCTCATCGAACATTATGCCGGCAAGCTGCCGCTCTGGCTGGCGCCGACGCAGGCCGTGGTTGCGACGATCGTGACCGACGCCAATCCTTATGCTGAAAAGGTCGTCGAACAATTGAAAGCCGCCGGCATCCGGGTCGAGGCCGACCTCCGCAACGAGAAGATCAACTATAAGGTCCGCGAGCATTCAGTCGGAAAAGTGCCCAATATTCTGGTGGTTGGCATGCGCGAAGCCGAAGAAGGCAAGGTTGCCCTGCGCCGGCTTGGCCAGAAGGAGCAGGAATTCCTGACGCTCGACGAGGTCGTTGCGATGCTGAAGGAAGAGGCGATGGCACCGGACTTGAAATCGGCAACCAAATAGCGATATATTCATCAAAGCTGTTGCATTGAAACAACGGCTTTGATGGCTAATGTCTCTTTCGCCATCAAGAAGGCTTTATTCCGATAAGCTTTGCGGCTAATGAGCCACCATAGACAACCACTCAGGAGTATTTAACATAGCTGCACCCCCTCGTCGCCCCACGCCGCCCGTCAAAGGCGGCCCGCGCTTTAACGATCTGATCAATTCCGACACCGTCAGGGTTATTGACGACAAGGGCGAAAACCTTGGCGTGATGAACACGCGCGAAGCGATCGAGCGTGCGGCAGAAGTTGGACTCGACCTGGTCGAAGTCTCTCCGAACGCGCAGCCACCGGTTGCGAAATATCTCGACGTCGGCAAATTCAAATATGAGGCCCAGAAAAAGGCCAATGCCGCGCGCAAGACGCAGAAGGTTCAGGACGTCAAGGAAATCAAGATGCGTCCGAATATCGACGATCATGATTATGACGTGAAGATGCGCAACGTGAACAAGTTCATCGACAATGGCGACAAGGTGAAGGTCACCCTGCGCTTTCGTGGTCGTGAAATGTCGCACCAGCAGCTCGGGATGGCATTGCTCGTCCGGGTGCAGAACGACATGAAAGAGACTGCAAAGGTCGAAGCCTATCCGAAACTGGAAGGCCGACAGATGCTGATGGTACTCAGCCCGAAATAGAATTCAGGCCTCCGGAAACGGGGGCCTTTTTTTGACCTGCTCCGCTGGCGAACGGTCGACCCGCTCAGTCCGGCTGGCTGCGGGCTAGCCAGAGCATGCCGACACCGACCATTAGGGCGGCCAATGCGAGCATAATTTCAAATTCGTGATTGACCATTTTTCCCTCTGCGGCTGCCCTGTCCTATAACAGGGCGAAGCTAACAGCCGGTTAAGTGACGTCCTGCGTCAGCTTACCGGCTTCGCCCGATATTGCGCCGGAAAATGCCGTTTCAGATTGGCAACCTTGGGCTTGTCCCAACGCACAATATAGGCCTGGCGCGGGTGTTTCTGCATGAAATTCTGGTGATAGGTCTCGGCCGGGTAGAAGGCCTTATAGGCTTCGACCCTGGTGACGAGCGGTCGTTTCCAGTAGCGTCCCTTTTCAAGCTGCGCGATATAGGCGCGGGCAGCTTTCGCCTGGCCGGCATTCATCGGGACCAGCGCGCTGCGATAATGTTTGCCGCGATCGGGGCCCTGGGCGTTGAGCATCGTCGGATCGGCGACGACCGAAAAGTAAATCTGCATCAACTTGCCATAGCTGATTTTGCCGGGATCATAGACCACCCGCACCGCTTCGGCATGACCGGACAGACCGGCGCTCACCAGCTTGTAGGATGCGCTGCGTTTGCTGCCGCCATGATAGCCGGAGGAGGCGCTGATCACGCCGTTGGTATGTTCGAACACCCCTTCGACGCCCCAGAAGCAACCGCCGGCAAAGATCGCGACGGCGCGCTTGCCCGTTTCCCCTGCCCCTACGCGCGGCGCCGGGATGATCGTGGCTTTTTCGGCGGCATGCGCCTCTCCGATAAGTCTCGGGGAGGAAGTCTGGTCGACCGGCAAAGCGGTTTGCACACCGGCCCACATCGCACCGAAACAGGCGATGCTCACACCGAACATGATGGTGCGGGAGAGGGACGGTCCGATCGGCATTTAGCTCAGAAGCTGGGAAGCCGCGCTGACGGTGGGCGACAGATTTTCGCCAAGGTCGGCAGGCTGGTCGGCGGGCTGCATGAAGAACAGCATCAACGCGCCAGCGATAAAGCCGCCACCGAGGCTGTAGGTCAAATCGGATTTGAATAATTTCATCATGGTCGGTTCCTTGGGGGTCATCATCTGGTTCGAGTCGTCCCGCCTGTTGGTTACAGTTTCTAATATAGTTTTCCTGTCGCCGCTGTGAACCTGATCACAAGGTCATATTCAGTTTGCCAACGGGAAGATTTTCTATCGGAACGGGAGTAGAGGACGCCAGGCGGGAAATCCTATTGTGTCTCGCGGCAGTTCGCTGCGCGAACACCTCCGACGGGGTGTTTTTTACAAACCTCAGGTGCCGGGCGGGCGCATCCGCGCCCTTGGCTTTCCTCGCATACGCTCGGGCGCGCAGTCGCGCTTGCCTCCGCTTCGCGTCGGTTCGGTTTTTCAGTCTTGGAAAGTTTCTAACCGAGGCGCAGCCGAGGCAAGGCCGACCGGCCGCCGCGCCTTATTGGCGCGAAAGCCAAGGGCGCGGATGCGCCCGCCCGGCACCTGAGGTCTTAAATTAACGCCGCGCAGGCCCGCTGAATCCGGGTGCAGGCTTCGGTCAAAACCTCTTCCGACGTCGCATAGCTGATCCGGAACGCAGGCGAAAGGCCGAAAGCCGCTCCGTGCACGGCGGCAACCTCTGCTTCTTCCAGAAAATAGGCGATAAGATCTTCATCCGTCTTGATGACCGCGCCCTTGGGCGTCGTCTTGCCCATCAGTTCGCTGGCATCGGGATAGACATAGAATGCGCCTTCCGGAGTCGGACATTGCAGGCCCGGCGTATCATTGATCATCGACACCACGAGATCGCGGCGTTTCTCGAACGCGGCATTTCGGTCGGCCAGAAAATCCTGCGGACCGTTGAGTGCGGCAACCGCGGCTGCCTGCGAGATCGAACAGGGGTTGGACGTCGACTGCGACTGCAATTTGGCCATCGCCTTGATCAGCCATTCCGGACCACCGGCAAAACCGATCCGCCAGCCGGTCATCGCATAGGCCTTGGAAACGCCGTTCACCGTCAGCGTCCGGTCAAAAAGCTCTGGACAGACCTGCGCGATGGTGGCGAAGGGAAAATCGGCATACCAGATATGCTCGTACATATCGTCGGTCATCACCATCACCTGCTCGTGCGGCAATATCACGGCGCCCAGCGCTTTCAGTTCGTCTGCGCTATAGGCCGCGCCACTCGGGTTGGACGGAGAGTTGAGCAATACCCATTTGGTCTTTGGCGTGATCGCCGCTTCCAGCTGTTCCGGCGTGATCTTGTAGCCCTGATCCGCTCCCGCTTCGATGAATACCGGTGTGCCGCCGGCAAAATTGACGATATCGGGATAGCTCACCCAGTAAGGCGCGGGGATGATCACCTCGTCGCCCACGTCCAGCGTCGCCACCAGCGCGTTGAACAGGGTGTGCTTGCCGCCGCTGTTCGCGGTGATCTGCTTCGTCGTATAGGTCAGGCCATTGTCGCGCGCGAACTTGTCCACAATTGCCTGCTTCAGCGCAGCAGTGCCGTCGACCACCGTATAATTGGTATCGCCGTCGCGGATCGCCTGGATCGCCGCGTCCTTGACGAAGTCGGGCGTGTCGAAATCGGGCTCGCCGGCCGACAGGCCGATCACGTCAATACCCTGTGCTTTCAGCTCGGTGACCTTTGCGGTCATCGCCAGCGTGGCAGAAGGTTGGATACGTCCGAGAGCTTTGGAGATATTGGTCATGGGAGGTCCTGTCGCAAGGAATGAGCCTGATTAGGAATGAACGTGATTGCCTAATATCATTGCTGCTGCACTGCAACAGGGAGAATGGGTCAGCTGCGCTTTTTCACAAACTCTGCTCGCAGTACGAGACCTTTTATCCCCTCGTGCCGGCAATCAATTTCCTGATCGTCGCCCGTCAATCGAATAGACTTGATCAAAGTCCCGCGTTTCAGCGTCTGTCCCGCGCCCTTGACCTTGAGATCCTTGATCAGGGTGACGGCATCGCCATCGGCCAGGACATTGCCCACCGCATCAACGACTTCCGGACCGGTCGACTGAGCCGCGGCATCTTCCGGGCTCAGCCATTCGCCGCTTTCTTCATCATAGACATAATCGCCTGCACCATCGCTCATTACAAAGACTCCAATGCTTGTTGCATGTCGGCGATAATATCGTCGATATGTTCGATCCCGACCGAAAGACGCACGACATCCGGTCCGGCGCCCGCAGCAACCAGTTCGTCTCCGGACAATTGGCTATGCGTCGTCGAGGCAGGGTGGATGATCAGCGATCTTGTATCACCGATATTGGCGAGATGGCTGAACAGCTTGACCGCTTCCACCAGTTTCCGCCCCGCGTCATAACCGCCCTTCAAGCCGAAGGTGAACACCGCACCGCCCTTGCCGCCGAGATATTTCTGCGCCAGCGCGTGATATTCATTGTCCGGCAAGCCGGCATAAGAGACCCAGCTGACCTCGTCGCGACCCTGCAGCCACTGCGCCATTTTGAGCGCGTTCTCGCAATGCCGTTCCATACGCAGCGCCAGCGTTTCCATACCGGTCAATATGTAAAAGGCGTTCTGCGGGGCCAGCGCCGGTCCGAGATCGCGCAGCGACAGGGCGCGCGCCGCCAGGATGAAGGCCATCGGGCCAAAGGCATCGGTAAAGACCTTGCCATGATAGGACGGGTTGGGCTGGTTCAGGAACGCGTATTTCGGGCTCTTGGTCCAGTCGAACTTGCCGCTGTCGATGATCAGGCCCGCGACGCTATTGCCGTGCCCACCGAGGAATTTGGTGCCGCTCTCCACGACAATATCCGCACCATGTTCGATCGGACGGCAGAGCATCGGCGAAGCCATCGTATTGTCGACCACCAGCGGAATACCGGCTTCATGGGCAATATCGGCAATCGCCTCGATATCCTGCACCACGCCACCGGGGTTGGCGAGGCTTTCGATGAAGACGCAGCGCGTGTCATCGGTGATCGCGCCCTTGACCTCGTCCATATTGTCAGCGTCGACAAAGGTGACGTTCCAGCCGAATTTCTTTACCGAATGGGCGAGCTGGTTGAGCGAGCCGCCGTAAAGCTTCTTCGCTGCAACGATATGCGCGCCTGGGTCCATCAGCACATGGAAGACGATGATCTGCGCCGCATGGCCCGAAGCCACTGCCAGCGCACCGACGCCGCCCTCCATCGCAGCAATCTTGCCTTCCAGCGCGCCGTTGGTCGGGTTCATGATCCGGGTGTAGATATTGCCGAATGCATCGAGATTGAACAGATCGGCGGCATGATCGACATCATTGAAAACATAAGAGGCCGTCTGGTAAATCGGCGTAATCCGCGCATTGGTTGTCGGATCCGGTTCGGTACCGGCGTGTACAGCCATGGTTTCCAGATGGGGGGGCTCCAGATGATCGGTCATGATGCGTCCTTGTGCAAAGAAGTAAGCAGCGTGCGTAATATCAATGCGTCTTCACCGCAACTAGGCTTATGATGGGGTGACGCGGGCTGACCGAAGGATTCTGCCGCGACCGCGCTTCCATTGTCCCCTCGCGCCCCAACCATCCGTCATCTCGGCGAAGGCCGGGATCCAAACCGCCGCACCAGAAAACCTGCCGAATTATTCCCGAATTTTTTGAAACTTTATCCGTCCTGCGCGTTGGTTGGATGAAACGGAATAAAGGAAACAGACCATGAGCAATAAAGATATGAATGATACAACCGACCGCGACGAGATCCGCGAGGAATTCTGGGAATCAATTGCCGACAGTCCTTTCGTGATGATGGCGCTCGACAGCAGCCGCGAGCATAGCATACCGATGCGCGCGCAGCTCGACAAGGATGCCAACAGCGCGATCTGGTTCTACACTTCGCGCGACAACCGGCTGGCCACGGGCGGCCCGGCGATGATGCAGTTTGTCTCCAAGGGCCATGATCTCTTCGCCTGCGTGTCCGGCAATCTGACCGAGGAAACCGACCCGGCGATCATCGACAAGCACTGGAGCAAGCCAGTCGAAGCCTGGTACGAACAGGGTCGTCAGGACCCGAGCCTGCTGATGCTGCGGCTTGACCTCGCCGACGCGGAAATCTGGGAAGCCGATCCCGGCGTCGTCGGCATGTTCAAGATGATGACCGGCATGACCATGAGCGGCGACGAGATGGGCGACCATGCCAAGGTGCCACTCTAGGCGCGACCACGGCCGTCCGAACGCAGCCCATAGGGGCCGCAGAAGAACGGAACTGAGCGGAAGCCGGCCCTTGAGGCCGGACACAATTCCGCTTTGGTCCTGCTTCGGCGGCCCCTTGCCTTTTCTTGCGGCGCCCGTGCAACAAATGCCCTGCCAGCGCGTTCATTTGCCATGACGAATATTCTCGCCGGACCCGATACAATTGCCTGGTCAGAAGCGCTGTGGCGGCTTGGCGCTGCGACCCTGCTCCCCTTCCTGATCGGACTGGAGCGGTTCATCCGCCGAAAGCCGATCGACTTCCGCCCCTTCGTGATCATCTCCGTCGCCGCCTGTGCGCTGGCGATCGGCGCGATGGAATTGCTTGAATCCACCCGTGATCCACAAAGCGATATCGACCCCAGCCGCGTCTTCGAGGGCGTGATCACCGGCATCGGCTTTCTTGGCGCCGGCGCCATGTTTCGCGAGGGCAGCTTCGTTCAAGGTGCCGGCTCTGCCGCTTCGATATGGGCGGCGGGCGCAATCGGCCTGATCTGCGGCTTCGGAGAAATCTGGCTGGCGGTGATCATCACCATCGTCATCCTGACGGTTCTGATCACCAGTGCGCCCTTTACCTCCCACTGGGACCCGGGAGAAGAAGACGGAAAGCCGTCGTCCTGAACGGATCCCGCACAGCATCAACCACTAGCAAGCAAAGGAGACTATCATGCCAGCCCAATCGAAAGCCCAGCAACGCGCCGCCGGAGCGGCCCTGTCCGCCAAGCGCGGCGAAACCAAGGTCGGCGACCTCAAGGGCGCGTCCAAGGACATGTACGACAGCATGACCGAGAAGGAGCTGGAAGATTATGCCGGCACCGATCATGACGGCCTGCCGGAAAAGGTGGAAGATGACGACTAGCCTGCGGCAATAGGCCGGCACACGACCCACCTATCATCTGCGCCCAAAGCAGATATCAAATGGCGCTTTCAGCCTTGGTAAGCGGCTGTTTCCACTGCATCCAGGACCTTCATCGCGCTTTTGTCGCCGAACGGGAAAAATTGCATGAGAACCAGACCCGCGACTCCACTGGCCGGATCAATCCAGTAATAGCAGTTCGCAAGCCCGGCCCAGGAAAGACTTCCCGCCGCGCGACCAGCAGGCCCTTTTTCGGGATTGATCAGAAAGCCCAGACCCCATTGCGTATCCATGTCCGGAAAAGGATCAAAGGTTTCTGCCAGAAATGGAACAACGCTTTCCATACGACCGACCTTCATCGAACCGACATGGTTGCGCGACATTGTCGCGACCGTCTCTGCATCCAGAATTCGGACGCCATCCAGCGTGCCTTGATTGAGGATCATACGCATGAACTGCATATAGTCCGCGGCAGTTGAATAGAGACCACCGCCGCCGGATTGAAATTCCGCATCGTCACCACCGCCTATCTCGAGCGAAATAGGAGCAAAACCATCCTCTGTGCGGGAAAGCAGGGACACCCTGCGACCGACCTTTTCCGGCGGCACAGAGAAGCCTGTATCATGCATCGCTAGGGGGGCGAGAATATGTTCTTCCATATAGGCGCCGAGCGTTTGCCCACTGACCGACTCCACTGCGCGACCGACCCAATCCGTGCTGACTCCGTATAACCAGTCCGAGCCCGGCTCGAAGATCAGCGGAGAAGAGATGCTGGCAATCGATCCGGGAGCGACTTTACCTTGCGCTTTCGCCATTTTGCCGCTGGTAAAGGAATAGCCCAGACCGGACGTGTGGGTCAGCAGATGTCGCAACGTGATCGGCGTCTTGGCAGGGCTCAGCCGGGCGTTGCCATCCTCGTCAAAGCCTTCGAGCAGATCGGGATGGGCAAGCTCGGGAAGAATAGGACCGATCGGTTCGTCAAGCGCCAGCAAACCGCGTTCGACTAGCTGCATCGCTGCAACCGACGTAATCGCCTTGGTCATCGATGCCACGCTGAATATGTCGTCCAGAGCCATGGTCCTGCCCGTAGCGGGATCGGAGACGCCTGCGGCGGCCGAGGCCAAAAGCCCGTCACGATCACCAATCATGGCCACCGCTCCGGCGAGCGCATTTTCTTCGAGGGCGTCTTCGAGGGTTTTTTGTAAATCAGTCATGCAACAGTGACTAGCAACGCGGGCGCGCAGATACACTATCAAATATCCCTTTCGCCACAAATGCGGGACCGGGTTTCGTTATCGCTTTAACATATTGGATAATGTGATCGCGATAAAATGCTGCTAGGCTCGTGATATGAAATATCCAAAATTGCTAGAGCCACTCGATCTCGGCTTCACCACGATAAAGAACCGCTCGATCATGGGCTCCATGCACACCGGCCTGGAGGAAATGGATGGCGGCTTCGAACGCATGGCCGCTTATTTTGCCGAGCGGGCAGCCAATAATATCGGCATGATCATCACCGGCGGGATTGCCCCCAATGCCGAAGCATCCATGGGCGGCGCCATGATGTCCAGCGATGAAGAAGCCGCCAAGCACCGGATGGTCACGGATGCCGTGCACGGCGCTGCCGATGATGTGAAAATATGCATGCAAATCCTCCACCCCGGTCCGCTGGCCAACAATAAAGACATGGTCGCACCATCGGCCGTACGCTCACGGATCGCCAGACACCCCCCCAACGAGCTGGATAAAGCCGGCATCCAGAAGCAGATCGACGATCATGTGAACTGCGCGCTGATGGCGCAGAAAGCCGGCTATGACGGCGTCGAGATCATCGGCTCCGCCGGCTATCTGATATCGACCTTTCTGGTGCGCAAAACCAATTTGCGCGAAGATGAATATGGCGGCTCTTTCGAGAATATGATGCGCTTTGCTATCGAGATCGTCGAGCAGACCCGCGCCGCGGTCGGCGAGAATTTCATCCTCATCTTCCGTATCGCGGCGATGGACATGCTCGACGGCGGCATGAGCTGGGAAGAAATCATCGCTCTCGGCAAGGCTCTGGAAAAGGCCGGTGTCACGATCATTTCCACCCACTTCACCTGGCATGAAAGCGCCGTGCCGACGATCGCGACGATGGTGCCCCGGGCCGCCTTCACCTCGGTGACCGGCCGGTTGCGCAAAGAGGTTGGGGTTCCGGTAATCACCTCCAACCGCATCAACATGCCCGATGTCGCGGAAGCGGTTCTGGCCCGCGGTGACGCTGATCTGGTCTCCATGGCCCGGCCTCTGCTCGCCGACAGCGAATTCATGCGCAAGGCGGTCGAAGGCCGCGAGGACGAGATCAACACCTGTATCGCCTGCAATCAGGCCTGCCTCGATCACACGTTCATGGGCAAATTGACGACCTGCCTGGTCAATCCCCGCGCCTGCCACGAAACCATCTTGAACTATGAGCCGGTCACCGACGTAAAACGGATCGCGGTTGTCGGCGCCGGACCGGCCGGCCTTGCCTATGCTACGGTCGCGGCCCAGCGCGGCCATGCGGTAACATTGTTCGAAGCATCGTCTGAAATCGGTGGCCAGTTCAATCTTGCAAAAACCATTCCCGGCAAAGAGGAATTTTACGAGACGCTCCGCTACTATAACCGGATGATCGAGGTGCATGGCATCGACCTGCGGCTGAACACCAAGGCAGACGTCGCCGGGCTGAAGGCCGAGGGCTTTGACCATGTCATCGTCTCGACCGGCATCAAGCCGCGGACCCCGGATATCGACGGCATCGATCACGAAAAGGTCGTCAGCTATGTCGACGTGATCAAGGGCAACAAGCCGGTTGGCAGAAAGGTCGCGATCATCGGCGCCGGCGGCATCGGCTTCGATGTCTCCGAACTGATCAGCCATGCCGGCGTCTCAAGCGCCCTCGACCGCGATGTCTTTGCCGCGGAATGGGGTGTCGATTTCGAAAACCATCCGCGTGGCGGTGTCACCGGCGTCGAGCCCAAGGTAGTGAAATCCGATCGCGAAATCACCCTGTTGCAGCGCAAGGACAGCCGGGTCGGCGCAGGCCTGGGCAAGACAACCGGCTGGACCCACCGCATCACGCTGACAAGGCGCGGTGTCGGCATGATGAACGGCGTCGAATATGTGAAAATCGATGACGACGGCCTGCATGTTCTGCAAGGCGGCCAACCGGAACTTCTCGAAGCGGACACGATCATCATCTGCGCCGGACAGGATCCGCTGCGCGAGCTGCACGACGATCTGCAGAAGGAAGGGATTTCATCCGAACTGGTCGGCGGTGCCTTTGAAGCGATGGAACTGGACGCCAAGGCGGCGATCAATCAGGCCAGCTATATGGCGGCCGCGATCTGACGGGCTGACGGGTTGGTCAGAGGCCTGCCGAGAGCAGCCCGACAAACCGGTTCTCGCCCACCCGCAGCCCGGTGATATTGGCGCTGTCATTCTCGATCATCGCCAGCCGCTCGTCCGCGTCCATATCGACCAAATCGAACACCGCCGGATGGACATAGCTCTTGCGGCAAATCGCCGGGGTGTTGCGCAGGGTCGCGGCGGCGGCTTCGCAGGCTTGCTTGATGGTCGGGTTCTCCTCGGAAGCGATCGCGTCCATCGCGGCGACGCTGCCGTGCCAGGTGCGGAACATTTTTGCGCTCAGGCTCTCCATTCCGGACACTGCCTTCAGCCAGTCATTGACGTCGCCGCTGTCGAGCGGATGCACCGCGCCGTCGCTGCCGACATATTGGAATAATCTCTTGCCGGGCAGATCGTCGATCTGTTCCAATATTTTCTGCAGCCGCGTATCGCGCAGGCTGCAGCTGACTTTCTTGCCGCCCTTGGCGCGATAGCGCAGGCGCATCAGATCCTCGCCATAGCTGACGTTGCGGTTGTCCAGCGTGGTCGCCCCCTTGCTCATCTTGGATGTCCCGCCGACCCGGATCGCGGTGCGGTCGATCAGCCGGACCAGCGCGGCAATCGCCACATCCTTGCTCGGCACCTCACCGTCCTGCCCCGGCGCGAGCAGCGCATTCACCTTGCGCCGGATCCGCGGCAGTGTCGTCGCGAATTCCGCCAGCTGACCGAATTTCTGCTGATCGCGATAGATGCGCCACTGGTCATGATAGCGATATTGCTTGCGCGTCGCTGCATCATAGCCGGTCGCCTGAATATGGCCATTGGCCTTCAGGCAAATCCATACATCGGTGTAGGCAGGCGGCACGCCCAGCTTCCTGATCCGCGCCAGTTCCACGCTGCATTTCAGCGGGCTCTTGTCCGGCAGCAAATATTGAAACCCCCGCCCCCGCCGCACCCGCGAGATGCCGGGCTGCTCGTCGCTGGTATAGACCAGACTGGGGATGCGGATCTCGGTGCCGTTGTGGCTAAGCTGGATCAAGGCCGTAGTCCTGCGGGTGCCGATCGGTATCTGGCGATAGCAGGCCGTTTGCTCCTGACATGGCCGTACCGGACGGGATATCGGCGGGTTTATGGGTTCGTCTTATCATGATCTAGAAACCCGAACCGAAGTGATCGGTTCCCGGGCTGAGACTGAATAATCGGTCGGCAGGATATCGGGGATGAGAAGACAGCAAACCGTCATCCCGGCGAAGGCCGGAATCCAGACCAAATGCCCGTCTGCGACATATGTTGAAATCTACTCCGGGCAAAAAAAGCCGGGCGGAAACTGCGCCCGGCTTCTTCAGTTTGGTGGATCAGCTTACCAGTAAGGCGTCACCGTCCAATATTCATAAACACTCGACTGATAGTCGCGGTCATAGGCGCGATCCGGTTCGTTGCTGCCAAAGCGCGGCGCGTCCATCAGCTGCTCCTTGGTCACGTCGATCCGATAGCCGTCGAGCTCGGTGTCATAATCGAGCTTCGACCACGGGATGCTGTGCTTCTCGTCGCCAATGCCAAGGAAGCCGCCAGCGGAAATCACTACGTCGGTGACATTGCCGCCGCGCTTGTCGATCAGCAGCTTGTCGACCTTGCCGATCTTGTCCTGGTCCGCGCCATAGACGGTGGTGCCGTCCACTCGATCGCTGCCAATCACGCTGTGGTTTTTCTCATCCTGTAACATCATTTCATCTCCTCTAGATTTCAGGGCCCCTTGCTGTCGGGGATAGCCGCACGGCGGCCCGTATTAAGGGGGAAGGCCGTTGCCATGTGGCTACAGGAAATCTACCGACGACCTCGCAGATCGTTCCGGATATTTCCGGAATTTTTTGAGGGTGGGAAAAGGCCCCACGCGGCGCACCCGAGCGGTCACCGGTCACCCTCCCCACCTGCAGGAAATCCGGCCAGATCCGTCCCGGAACAATTGAACGGTTGCGCCGGGTGCCCGCGGATGCAATCCTCGGACACAGGCATGATCAGGGAGCAAGCATGATGAATTTCACGATGACGGGCGCAGGCCTGACGGCGGCAATGTTTTTGATGACGAGCGGCCCGGCAACTGCGGGAGCCTTCGCAACGGCCAGCACCGCCGAAGTTGCAGAGCCGGATGCGGCGCCGGAGGCGGAGGCTCCCTCCTCCTTCATACCGGCGGATTTCAACGCTCCGACATTGGTCGAGACAGAAGATTTCAAGATCGTGCCACTGGGTCCAGATCTGGTTGATGTCGATTTCGCCGCCTATATGTCGTCCATCGAACATTTGCAGAAGACCTTCACCCGAAGCACTGGCTGGCCGCACAAGGACATCACTGCCGCCGATGCGATGAAGGACATGGAGAATGAAAAGGCCCGGTTCTCGAGCCGCAAATCCTTTGCCTATGCCGTCCTCACGCCGGACGGCAATCGCGAGCGCGGCTCTCTCTACGTCCGTCCCGGCAAGGTGGAAGGCTATGATGCGGAAGTCAGCCTATGGGTGACCAAGGCCGAATATGACGCAGGTTTCGACGCCGAGCTATATCAATGGGCAACCCGCTGGGTAGCGACAGAATGGCCATTCGAGAAGGTTGCTTATCCCGGACGCATGATAGACTGGGACAGTTGGGATGCCCTCGTGACTGCGGGCAAGGCTGAAAAAGCAGCGCCAGCGGAATAGCGCCCTTGAACGGCGAATACGCAAAAGGACAGCATGGTGAACAAATGCCCGACACAGTTTTGATCGACGCCGGGAAATACACGCTCCGCAAACTGCAGCCCGGGGACAGCGCGGCCCTGTTCCCGACATTTGCGAGCGAGGAGGCGTGCCGGTTTCTGTCGCGCCCGCATTTTGACAGCGAAGCCGAGCTATGTGACTGGCTCACCGATCCGGACTGGAATGGCCGCAGCTGGGTTGCCATCGACAAATCCGACGACGCCCTTGTCGGCCGCTTTGTCGCGGTTCCGACCGATGACGATCAGGTCACCGAACTGGGCTATGTCACGGTGGCAGAGCGGCAAGGCCGCGGCATCGCCCGCGCCTGCACCGCCGCCCTGATTTCCCATCTCTTCGAACGGGAAAATCATCGCCGTATATTCGCGGAAATAGACAGCCGGAATCTAGCCTCGATAGCGCTGGCCGAGCGATTGGGCTTCACCCGCGAAGCCTGCCTGCGCGAGCATGAGCGCACGCACAACGGGCTTTGCGATTTGCTGGTCTATGGCCTGCTCCGCCGCGAATGGAACGGTGGTTCCAAAGTGCAGTGACTGGCTGCGTCGTCACTGCCCGCTGATCCACCAACACCCGTCATCCCGGCGCAGGCCGGGATCCAAACCAAAATATGGTGTGCCAAAGCAAGGCCGGTTTAGACCGCTCGGTTTAAGAAAGCTTTGGGGAAGCTCTCGACACCCGTGCGATGCGCTGGAGGTGTCGGGGTGGGCCGGGTTGAGGACGAGTGCCCAATTCAGCCCGAACGCGGACATTATATCGGCTGCAATATAAAATCAGCAATTTGCCGCATCACCCTTTTGCCTTCCGGTATCGGGATCAACATCCAGACGTGAAACATTTTTGAATATTCATGATATTCACAATTTCCGCCCACGCGTTCCAGAGCGGTCTGGAATCTTTGTGAATCAGGCAATAATACATCCGCCGATCCGGTAAATATTTGCATGGGCGGTAGTCGATCATGCGACCCGAACAATGGGCTGACCCTCGGGTCTTTTACATCTAAAGGCCCAGCGTATAATTCTCCGAATTTTCTTAACCCGGGTATAGAGATCATCGGGTCGCGTTTTTCTATTTCAGGCTGATCAGGATGCATTGCGGTGACATCAAGCCAGGGCGATAGCAGGATCAAGCGACTGGGCTGGAGACTTCCGCTATCGCGCAGTGCATGAGCGAGAGCCAAAGACAGGCCGCCACCGGCGCTATCTCCCATCACGGTCATATTCGCTGCGCCGTGTTTCTCTGCAAGCTGTCCAAATAGATGCTGCATCTGGGGGATCAGCTTTTCACATTTCTGCTCCGGCGCAAGCGGGTAGATAGGGACGGTCACGCTTGCCCCTGTTGCATCGACAAGCCGTCCAACAAAGTTCCAATGGGCCCAGGACATGTCCATCACATATCCTCCGCCATGTAGGTAAAGGACGTGGTGATCGCCTTTGCGGGCGCCTGCTCCTGGAGCAATCGTGAACAGTTGATATCCATCAACCTGCTCTTCCAGCACTGCAAACTTCCGTCTGAAGCGTTTCGAGGGCAAGTCCGGGCCTTTTTGACGAAGCTTCTCTATCTTTCCCTGCACTTCGGACGGATTGGAGAAAAACGTCTTTGTGCCAGTCAGTGGCAACAGACGATTTACGATGCGAGCGCGTATTGAGATCATGGGACACCTAAGCGCAACTGTTTCTGGAATGCAAATAACGATGCCGGCTTATGTCCGACTTAACGCAACCGCAAATACCAGCACGGCAACGCCATCAGAAGAACCAGCCCCTCATCAGACAAATATTTGGCTTCGCGCAGGCCTTGGCTGGTTATTTGGCCATAGAACCAAGATAGGCTTCAACGGCAGCATGATATTCCTCTTCGTTCAACGCCCATTGCTGCAAGTCGGCGTCGGCCCAACCGAGTTGCATGCCCGACTTTCCTCTACCAAGGCTGGAAGTCATGCCCCGTGTTAATGCCAGCGGTGCGGCAGGCATCTGCAAAAGCTCTCCAATCAAGGTTTCGGTCGCCTGACCAAGTTCGCCGTCTTCCGCGCAGCGCTGCGCCCAATGAGCGCTCATCAGCTCATCGGCATATACTTTTCTTGCGGTCATAACCCAGTCTCGCGTGACCGGCAGGCCGACCTCTCGGGCGAGCAGCGGAGTGCCGTTCCATACGTTGGGGATCCCAAGCGCAAGCTCGGGTATTCTGAAGATCGTATTCTTGGCTATGACCCTGAAATCGCAGGCGGTCGCCAGCAGCGCGCCTCCGCCTATCACATGACCCTGAATACTCGCTATGCTCACCTGGGGAATACGGTCCAGCTGTTCCAGCAAGCGCTGCCATGTCGCAGTACGATTGCGCCGCGTCGACCAGTCGCCCTCGACTTTCGGATAGGACGTTGTCTTCAGGTCAGCGCCCGAACAAAATGATTTGCCCTCGCCGCTAAACACCAGCAACCGGATGTCCGGCCTCTCCATCAATTCATTCAGCGTCGCTGCGATGACGGCGCGTATGTTTTCATTCAAAGCGTTAAGTTGCCT
Organism: Parasphingorhabdus sp. NYA22; assembly: GCF_976973735.1. Taxonomy (NCBI): domain Bacteria; kingdom Pseudomonadati; phylum Pseudomonadota; class Alphaproteobacteria; order Sphingomonadales; family Sphingorhabdaceae; genus Parasphingorhabdus; species Parasphingorhabdus sp. NYA22. The sequence continues at coordinate 3,215,832 of NZ_OZ333477.1, forward strand.
GGGTCGATTGAATTTAATATTTACGATTTCTTTCCCGTATGTGACAATGACATCTTCGTGCTTGTCCATCAAATATCCTCATGATTGTTATGTCCGTTGCCGGGGCGTTTACATGCATTGCGATGTTGTGTCATGCGGTCAGCGATGGGAAACTATGAGGGCATCATCAATGACAGCGACGATTGGCCGGATATTCCCGGGCTCTACTTTTTGGTACCGGGACTGATGAAGGCCACCGAGCCAGCGGGGATAATTGCCTAGGTCATGGAATGAAGTGCGCTGTCACCGGAATCTTTGGATAGGGATAATCTGCTGTAATTTGTGCCATTTTTCTTTGGCTAAAACAGGTGAGACAATCAGTTTTTGTAATCGCACAGCAAGATCAAGTTGCACTTAACGTTCGATTGCGCAAGTATCGCTGACGTATGAAACGATTGGAAAATTTCTTAGCGCAGCAGCCAGCGTGCGCGCTTCTTGAAGAGCGTAGTTTAATTCATACGGCAAGTGGTGAGATTTTTTTGGATATATTGGAATGCGGAAAGATCATTCCAAGTGAATGCCTGGTCTTCAACAGGGAGAAACTAGCATACTTTTTTCTGGGAAGGCCGGCATATAAAACTTCGATCGTTCATGATCCATCGTTCTGGCAACTTCCTGCCGTTTTTTTTCTAAAAAGACCCCAGAATCTAAGTCCCAAACGAATTCATCCTTTCGATAGTGGAGCACTGCACTCTGATCGCTATCGTCAAATTATTGGAAAACTTAAGATCGAAGACTTCGAAATTGACCCGACATGGCAGTCTGTATCAAAGCTAATAAATTACTTCTTTGGCAGCATCGACGAATACCAGAATGGTACAGCCACGTCGTATCAGGACATCAGAAACTTAATCGGGAACGAGACTTCTCAATTCATTCCTTTGGCACTCGCTAAGTTGTACAATTCCCCCTCAAATGCCGAAATTGATGATCGGGTGAAATTGATTGAATTTCAGTATGATTCAGAAATAGAATTAGCATCCGGCAATTTGGCTGCCGTAATAGTTTGCAAAGAGTGGCTAAGAGATCCGAGTATAGAAAAAAAGCTCTCTAACCTAGGATGTGAGATCAAATCTTACCCGCTTTTCCCCCTATCAAGCAGTTCATATTACTCAAAGATATATGAACTGGCGCAAGACATAAAATGACTGACAATCCTTACATTCTTTACTCGGCCCTCAACATATCAAAACAGAATAACGCTATCTGCATTCCATCATTTCTGCACTACCCCGATAATCAGATCTATATTCCGGTCACTGATGAAAGACTTAAGATAATCGGATTCCAACCAATCGATGAATTCGACAATCATTTTACAACGCTCGCACCTGACCATGACGCCTCCTATTCATATAGAATTGAGGATACTGTTCCTCTTGTTATTATCGATGACGGCAGTGTTATTGTCGTATCGAAAGACACTTATGAAGAACTAATTGATGAATTAAAGAAAATGCAAAATCAATATGGAGAGATTTTATCTGAATTATTGAGCGATATTTCTTCCCCGCAGTCCTCATCAAATGACGAAGATTACACAATTTTCTCAAGCGCGGAAGAAGAGCTTTGGGCCAGCTTGGAACTATCGCCAAAAAACTCCACATTGTGGATGGATCAGGTGATTGAAGGTGTCCGACTCGAAAAATGGACAGGTGAAGATATTGATATAGAGAATGCTCGTTTAATGCGCATCCAACTCTTATCGTGGGCACAAAAATTAGCAGAAACTGCTCCTAGCAGAATTTTCAGCCATTTCACTTCCTCTCTTCACAGCGTAGAACAGACAGGGGTTTATTTACAAGACATCTATGGAAGCGCCTTGCTATCGAGAATGACGTTAGATGTACCTCGAAAAGACCGTGTTCTTGATTTAATGCGACGATTTAGAAAGCGCTATGGCAGAGGCCCCTTAAAAAGCGTCCAAGAATTAGCGGAACATGGTTCTGGTGAGTTTAAGGCTAGGGCTGCAGAGGTTCTTGAAAAATATTATTTGCACGTTGAACAAGAGTTAATCAGCGAACACCCGTATCGGATTTTAACAGCAGCGTTCGCTGCGGACTCCGCCGATCAGTGGCCTCAAGCAGTGTTAAAAAAATTAACTTCCTCGGACGAGAAATTTTCAGCAGACATCCAACGCAAACTCAATTTGCATCAAAACTATATGGATGAATACGCAAAAATTCGTGAAGGGGGGGGTATTAAGCTTTCTGACAACACCACATCGTTAATCGACACCGATCGTATTAGAGAACTAGCGCTCTTACTCGTCCAGTCTTCTTCTAATATAAAACAACAAGTTGAAATGCTCGATGTTCTAAAAAAAGTCCTTAGCAGTTCAGAAAAAAGAAACGAAAATCGTCTCATGGGCGCTATAGATTACCATAAACTAGAACTTAACGAGGATCTTTTAACATCGATTATAGGCTTCGATCCAGATAGCTATGGTGTTAACTTATATTCTGCTATCAATAATCTATTTTAGATTTACTATAACAGCGCTCTAATCCGCCACCTCACCTCTCACCAACCCCCGCACACTATTCCCAACCAAAAACCCGCCCGCCAGATCCTCCGCGCGCAATTCCGCCTCGACCGCCTGCCCACTCTCAATCAGTTCCGCGCGCAGCACGCCCGGCAACACACCTCTTGCCAAAGGCGGCGTCAGCAACTTGCCGTCACGCTCGACGAACACATTCCAGATCGCGCCTTCGGTGACATAGCCGTCGCCATCGACGAAGATCGGGTGGGCGCCATCCGCTAGGCCACCGTCTTCTTTGGCGACCTCATAGACCCGCCGGTCGCTGGTCTTGTGGTGCAGGCGAAAATCCTGGGGCTCGGCCTGCATCGACACCAGCTGACAGCGGACCGGGCCGTCTTGCGGCGCGGGCATCGGCTTTAGCTCGATCGCCAGCGCGCCGGACTGGCCGAGGTGCAGGCGGACCATCGCGGGCGCTTCCTGATGAAAAGTGATCGCCTGGATCGCGTTGCGCGCGGCGTGGCGGTCGAATTCGAATTGCAGGGTGCGGGCGCTGGTCTTCATCCGTTCGAGATGCGCTTCCAGCCGGGCGATGCCGCTGGCGGGATCAAAGGCCATGGTCTCGATCAGGTCGACTCTATGGCCCCCGCCCGCATCGCCCCCCGCACTGCCGTCCCCATTGGCATCCACTTTCGCAAATCTCCCCTTGGCGAGACATTCCCGCCACTCGTCTTCCCCGTTCGAGTCCGCCACTATGCCAGAGCCGAGGCCGATGGAAAGCGTTTCTTTGCCCTCTTGCAGGAAGAAAGTGCGGATCGCGACATTGAAGGCGGCGTCGGAGCGGCCCGTTTCATCGGGGGCGTCGATGCGGCCGATCGAGCCGCAATAGATGCCGCGCGGGCCGGAACCACTGGGCGCCAGTTCCAGCTCGTCGATAATCTCCATCGCCCGGATTTTCGGCGCGCCGGTGATCGAGCCACAGGGGAAAATCTGGCGGATGACATCGACAGCATCAAGGCTCTCCCTGAGCTCCGCGGTGACGGTCGAGGTCATCTGGTGGATGGTCGGATAGCTTTCGACGTGGAACAGCTCCGGCACCTTGACGCTGCCCTGCCTGGCCACCCGCGACAGGTCGTTGCGCAGCAGGTCGACGATCATCAGATTTTCCGCGCGTTGCTTCGGGTCGCTCTGCAATTGCGCCTGCACTTTTGCGTCCGCTTCCGGATCGGCAACCCGCGCGGCGGTACCCTTCATTGGCCTGGCGGTGATCCTTCCGTCTTTCAGCGCGAAGAACAGTTCCGGCGAGAAGGACAGCATCCAGTTGGTGCCGTCAAACACGACGCCGCCATAGCCGGCCTGCGCCCGCCCTCTTATGGCGGCATAAAGCGCCAGCGGATGTCCGGAAAAGTCCATTTCCGCGCGAAACGTGAGGTTGGCCTGATAAATATCGCCATTATTGATGTAATTTTGTACGGTTTCGAACGCCGCATCATAAGCCTCGCGCGACACCAGAGGCTCGAGCCGCCCAAGCCACGCCCCGTTGCGGTCGGGCAGCGCCTCGGCCACCTCATCCGGGCTTAATTCATTGTAATCATTGAAAATCCCGAACCAGGCCAGCGGTGCAGGCAAATCCGCCGGCATTTTGCCCCGCAACCGCTCCTCCAGCCCCAGCCCCGCCTCATAGGAAAGATAACCGGCAACATGCTTTCCCGCCAATCGCGCCCGCGACAGGGACTCAAAACATGCTTCCAATTCTTCCAATTTGTCCGCCCGGATGATCGCTACCGGATCGCTGTAAAGCCGCGCTGACGCTGCATCAGCGGCCCGCACATCATCAAGCAGGACAAAGGGTTGGTCGGCACAAAACATGGTCCCCTCTAATTGCTTTTGCTACGCTTCGTCCATAAACATCGCACAACGGAACAGCAGGAACAGTTTATGACGGGCAAATGGTTGATCAGCATGGTGGTCGCGGCAGTAACGATCGCATGGCAGGGACCGGCGCTGGCGCAGGATGTAGCGCCGAAACCCGCCGCGCTGGTCGCCGACCAGATCCCTGATATTCCTCGGGAAATCGTCGACCGCACCCGGCCCTATATGGAATATCGGACTGCCAGTTTTATCGACTGGGACCCGAAGAGCAGAGCCATGCTGATATCCACCCGCTTTGCCGACACCAACCAGCTGCACCGCGTTGCCACCCCGATGGGACAGCGCGAGCAACTGACCTTTGCCGGCGAACCGGTCTATTCGGCCCGTTATGCGCCCGACGGCTCCGCCTTGTTGTTCGAGAAGGACAGCGGCGGCAACGAGGTCAACCAGATCTATGCGCTGACGAAAGGCGGGCCCGAGCTGCTCAGCGATGGCGAAAGCCGCAACAATCTGGGCCCCTGGTCGAGCAGCGGCAAGCTGGTCGCCTTCGGCTCGAACAAGCGCACCGGGCTTTACAATGACATCTATCTGATGGACCCGGCCCACCCGGACAGCGCCCGGATGCTGATCGCTTCCACCGGTGGCGGTTGGTTTCCGATCGACTTTTCACCGGATGACAAACAGTTGCTGGTATTCAACTATGTCTCGGTCACCGACAACCAGCTCTATCTGATCGACATCGCCCAGGGCACGTCGCGCAAGCTGACCGACAGCAGCAAGCCGGTCGGCTATGACGGGCTGAAATTCGCGCCCGACGGCCGGCTCTGGGCGGCATCGGATGACGGCAGCGACGTCAAACGGCTCGGCTTCGTCAATCTGGAAACCGCTTCCTTCGAACCGGTAATCGACGAGAAAGTCCGGGATATCACCGATTTCGATATCAGCCAGGATGGCCGCTGGATCGCCTTCGAGGTCAATCATGCCGGCCGCTCCGTGCTCAAATTCTATGACATGCAAAGCGGCGAGGTCCGCGTCGTGGACGGCCTGTCGGATGGCGTGATCAGCGGCGTCAAGTTCGCGCCCTGGGGGGAGCTCGGCATCACGCTGAACAGCAACCGCACCGGCACCGATGCCTATAGCGTCAACCCCGAAACTCTGGCGATCACCCGCTGGACCAGAAGCGAAACCGGCGGGCTGGATAGCGCCGACAATGTCGCGCCGGAGCTGGTCGAGATAGAAAGTTTCGACGGCGAGAAAATGTCCGGATTTCTCTATCGCCCCGATCCCGCCCGGTACAAGGGCAAGCGGCCGCTGATCATCGACATTCACGGCGGGCCGGAAGGTCAGGCCACACCGCGTTTTCTGGGTCGCAATAACTATCTGATCAACGAACTGGGCATCGCGATATTCTACCCCAATGTGCGGGGGTCAATCGGCTTTGGCAAAAGGTTCGTGACGCTCGATAACGGCCCCTGGCTGCGGGAGAACAGCGTGCTCGATATCGGTGCGTTTCTCGACCAATTGCAGGGGGACCGGCTCATTGACCGCAAGCGCATCGCGATATCCGGTGGCAGCTATGGCGGCTATATGACGCTGGCGTCGATGCTGCGCTACGGCAAGAAGCTGAAGGCCGGGCTGGAGGTCGTCGGCATTTCCAATTTTGTGACATTTCTGGAAAACACCCAGGCCTATCGCCGCGACCTCAGGCGGGTGGAATATGGCGACGAACGCATTCCCGAACAGCGCGCCAAGCTCGAAGAAATAAGCCCGCTACTCCGCGCCAGCGAGATCAATATCCCGCTGATGGTGGTTACCGGCGCCAATGACCCGCGCGTCCCGGCAAGCGAAGCCGACCAGATCGTCGCTGCCGTCCGCGCCAATGACCGCCCAGCCTGGCATTTGCTGGCCGAGAATGAAGGCCATGGATTCCGCAAGAAAGCCAATGCCGACTATCAATTCTGGGCGAGCCTGATCTTCTGGCAAAAATATCTGCTGGGGGAGAAATAGGGCGGCTGGCGCACGCCGGCAGTCCCACTGATCACGATGTCGAAACCAGTCCTGAAAATCCTGTTGCTCTACAGCCTGCCGCTGGCTGCGGCAGCTTTCGCGCTGGAGTGGCTGCAATATCAATATTTCGCCAAGACCTATTCGGTTGAAATCTATGTCGTGCTGATCGCCCTCGCCTTTGCATCGCTCGGCATCTGGGTCGGCCACAGACTGACCGTGAAAAAACCGCGTGGACCATTTGAGCAGAACAGGGCCGCGCTCAAATCGCTGGGCATATCGGCACGGGAACTGGAAGTGCTCGAAGCATTGGCGGACGGTCAATCGAACAAGGAGATCGGGCGGACGCTGGGAATCTCGCCCAATACCGTCAAAACCCATATCGCCAAGCTCTACGCGAAACTGCGGGTCAATGGCCGTATCCGGGCGATCGAGGAAGCGCGAACCCTGCATCTGATCCGCTGATATAAAGGGATGATAATAGCGAAATCACCCATCCGGGTGATTTCCAATAGCCGTGGCGGCTGCCATAACCACCGTACAAACGGAGGAAATGCCATGCAGAAAATCGCCTTAACCTATGGAGTGCTGTCCGGGACTATCACCATAGCCACGTTGATCCTGGGTATCGTTGTCAGCAATGGTAGCAGTTTTCTCTCGTCGGAACTTTTCGGCTATCTGACCATGTTGGTCGCGCTGTCGATGATATTCATTGGCATAAAACGCTATCGCGATCAGGAACTCGGCGGGGTTATCCGGTTCTTTCCTGCACTTGCTATGGGCCTCGCCATCGCGATGATCGCCGGGATCATGTATACGGTCGTCTGGGAGCTATATTCGCTGAGCAACGATTACGCTTATATCAACGGCTATGTGAACAGCGCGATCGAGGCCAAAAAAGCGGCAGGCCTGACCGCAGAAAAACTGGCGCAGGAAATTATGGCTCTGGAAGAATTGCGCTCCGATTACGGCAAAATCTATATTCGCATGCCGATGACTTTCATGGAGATATTTCCGGTGGGATTGATCATCGCCATCGTCTCGGCTGCTGTTTTGCAAAATCCGAAAATCCTGCCAGTCCGGCAATAAGTGCAGCGAAGGAGAATGAAGATGAAACTCGGAGCCTTTTCAATAAGCCTGTCGGTCAAGAACATCGCTCTTTCAAAGGCCTTTTACGAAAAGCTCGGCTTTGCCAAATTTGGCGGCGACGAAGACCAGAAATGGCTGATCCTGAAAAATGGCGAGATAACGCTCGGCCTGTTCGAGGGCATGTTTCCCAAGAATATGCTGACTTTCAACCCCGGATGGGATCAGAATGCACAGAATATCGATAATTTTGACGATATCCGGACGATTGAAAAATCATTGCTGGCAGCGGGCGTGCAGCTCGACAGCCAGACCGATGGCAGCAAGGGTCCGGCCAGCATCATGTTGACCGATCCCGATGGCAACCCGATCCTGATCGACCAGCATCGCTAAGACTAGGGATAAGAGCCTAGTTCCGCAGATTAGGATGATTGCCGATGCTCGCCCGGATCGCATCCAGCGCCGGTTTGCGCATTGCCGATTTCTGATAGGCATAGGCATGACCCGGCAGCTTGGCGAGTTGGCCGGCAATCGCGGTTGCCTGACTGACGACTTTATCCGGCTCGACCAGCATATCGAGATAGCCCGCCTCGACCGCGCCGTTCGGATCATAAATATAGGCCTGGATCATCGCGCGGGTCTGGTGCAGCGGGCTGAGCCGGTCCCGCGCCAGCTCGACTGCAAATACCGGCAGGGTCATGCCGGTAATCGATTCATTCGCACCCAGTTTGAAATCGCCTGCCGCTCCAATCCGCGTGTCGCAGGACATCAACAGGAACACGCCCATGGCGATGGCGTGGCCGGTGCAAGCCGCAACGACGGGAAGCGGCCCGCCATATAGACGCAGCACCAGTTCCGAGGCACGATCGAGCAAACGGACGGAATCGTCACGGGTGAAGCTGCCCATCATACCGAGATCGAAGCCGCCAGAAAAACGACCTTCACGGCCAGCCAATACAATTGCCTTGGCATCCGTTTCGGCTTTGTCCAGCGCCTCGTTGAGCGCCTCCATCAGCTCGAAATTGACGGCGTTGGCCTTGCCATCGTCCAAGGTGATAAGCGCCACATCATTCTGGATATCGACGGAAATGCTCATGGTCTGTCCTTTTCAAGGCGGCTTTAACTGATCGGTTATGCCTATTGCTGAAAATGCTCAGGTCAATGGAAATATCAGTCGGCAAAACCCCGAAATCCTCTAAATAACGGACAAAGGCTGACAGTCCGTAACGGCAAATCGTTCAGACCACTTCGGCTATTATTTTTATCAAGCGCTCCACATCGTTCCGATCCTGATAAAGCGCGAAGCCAATCCGCAGGACATCGCCGCGGACATCTGTCACGACATTTTGCCCGGCCAGCCTGTAATGGAGTGCGGATGCTGTTTCCCCGCGGAAAGCGAGAAAGCGCGCGTGCTGCGGGCCGCCAAGCGGATTGAGAAGTTCAAAGTCTGGCAGCGAGTCGCCTTCCAGAAACTGGGCCTGCAGAGCGGCGACATGGCTTGAAATCACCGCCGTCGTCAGCCCTTCGCTGTTCAGCATATTCTGCACAGCGTTATAACGATAGAGGCCGGAGGGATCGAAAGTACTGCCAAGAAACCGCCGTCCGTCCGGAGCATAGCCGACCTCTCCGGGCGGCAGGGCGAGATCGTCAAATGCTGCATACCAGCCAGTCACTACAGGACGTTCGGCATAGCCCGGAGGTGCGTGGAGGAAGCAGGCCCCCTCCCCCGCCATCGCGTATTTATAACCACCCGAGAGGTAAAACACCCGGTCCGCTATTTGCGACAGATCGGTCTCGATCGCCATGAAGCCGTGATAGCCATCGATCACCACCCAAGGCCCCTCGGGACGCGCCAGCGCCGCAAGTTCATCCAGCACGGAGACGATGGTGCCGGAATTGAACAGGACATGGCTGGCAAATATCAGATCAAAAAAATCGGTCCTGGCCCGAGAAAGCAAGCCTTCCGGCGACGCGGTTTCCAGGACAACCTCTCCGGATTCCACCCAGCGCGTCATTTGGCGGCGAAAGCTGTGAAACTCGCCATCGGTGGCCAGCACCCTGACCGGCCGCGCCGGAATGGCGGACAACATGCGCACGATAAAATCATGCGTGTTGGGAGCAAAGCAAAGCGTCGCTGGATCGGGCAGGTTCAGTTCATTAGCGACATGTTCTTGCGCTTCGGACCAAATCGGCCCCATAATCTTAGCCCACTTGTGATCCGCCAGCGCCGCCGCGTCCTGCCAGGCCGCCATATGGCCGTCGTGGCTGGCATCGGGCCAGAGATGATGGCTGTGGGCAGCGAAATGCAGCCGCCCGGGGTTCGCGGCCAGAGACCTGGAAAACAGATGTTTCCAGCTCATAATTGGGTACGCAGCGACCAAAGTTCGGGAAAGGCGCGCTTGCCGACCGTGCTCTGCAGATAGGAAACGCCCGCCGTTCCGCCGGTGCCCATTTTCCCGCCGATGATCCGCTCGACGGTCAGCACATGCTTGTGCCGCCAGGTCGCCATGGCATCATCAAGGTCGACCAGCTTTTCCGCCAGTTGATAGAGTTCCCAATATTTCTCGGGATTGCGGTAAACTTCCAAAAAGGCTGCCTCGACCTGTTCCGACGGTTGATGCGAGACGGCAAAGTCGCGGGCCAGCAAGTCCGGAGCAATATCAAAGCCGGCACGTGCCAAGGCCGCTATCGCATCATCCCAGATACTCGGTTGATCGAGCGCAGCCTGCATCGCCGCTTGCGCTTCCGGCCTATCCTCCTGATATTTCAGGAATGCCTTGTCCTTGAGGCCAAGCATATATTCAACGGTCCGGAACTGGTCGGACTGGAAGCCGGAACTCGGTCCCAGAACATGACGGAACCGCGTGTAATCGCTAGGTGTCATCGTCGACAATACATCCCAGCTGAGCGTCATGACCGCCTGGATGCGGCTGACCCGCGCCAGGGCTTTATAGGCAGGTACCAGTGCATCAGTGCTTATCTGCTGCTTGGCAAAGCGCATCTCGCGGATAATCTGTTTGAGCCAGAGTTCTTTGGTCTGGTGGATGATGATGAACAGCATCTCGTCGTCCAGATCTGAACGGGGATGTTGCGCGTCGAGCAGAGTGTCGAGCGCCAGATAGCGCGCATAGGTCATTGTCGATTGATCGGTCATGCGAGATAGTAACGCCGCAATGCGCTTATGGGAAGAGTCAGCCTAACCTACAGTCTCGCTTTCTCGGCGGGATATTCTGATGCCTTCCTCGGCGGTGGTAAGACCTTCGCGGACGAGGGCTCTGGCAGCGGAGCCGAGATTCGGCTGGCGCAGGAAGGCATGGGAGGCAATGCGCGCTTCATCCCCGCCATCGTTGATCAGCTTTCTGAGCGTGTCATCAACGCGGATCGCCTCGAACACCCCGATCAGGCCCTGAAAGCCGGTCTGGTTACATTGATCGCAGCCGGTCTCGCGGTAGACCACCGTGCCATTATCAAAACCGAGTAGAGAGGCAAGGCTCCCATCGGCCTGTATCGGCGTGCGGCAATGCTCGCAGAGTTTTCTGACCAGACGCTGGGACACAACCGCGCGTAATGTCGAGGCCAGCAGAAACGGTTCCACTTTCATGTCTCGCATCCGTGTGATCGCACTGACCGCATCATTGGTGTGCACCGTGGACAGGACGAGGTGGCCGGTCAGGCTGGCCTGCACCGCGATTTCTGCGGTCTCCCGGTCACGTATCTCACCAATCATTACCACATCCGGATCTTGTCTTAGAATGGCGCGCAGTCCGGCAGCAAAAGTGAGTCCGACTTTTGTTTTCACCTGGGTCTGGCCAATGCCCTCGATCGCATCTTCTACCGGATCCTCGATGGTCAGAATATTGCGGCTGCCGTCGTTGAGCTGCTTGAGACCGGCGTAAAGCGTGGTGGTCTTGCCCGAACCCGTTGGTCCGGTGACGAGAATAATGCCATTGGGTTCGCTAAGCGCATCGGTCAGGATCGCATGGGTGCTCTCCGACATGCCGAGCAGATCGAGCGAAATGCCGGTGCTTTCCTTGTCCAGTATCCGCATCACCACGCGCTCGCTCGCCCGGTTCGGCAGTGTGGAAACACGCACGTCGAACAGCTTGGGCCCCAATGTCAGACTGATCCGGCCATCCTGCGGGATTCTTCGTTCAGCAATATCCAGCCGCGCCATTAGCTTGATCCGGTGGACAATCACGTCCGCGACATGCGGCGGCATACGGAGCTTTTCGGTCAGCACGCCGTCGACCCGCATGCGGACAACAAGTCCGGCCTCATAGGACTCGATATGGATGTCCGAGGCACCCTGTCTTGCGGCCTCTGCAATGATCCCGTTGATCAACCGGATCGTCGGAACATCATCGGCGCTGTCCAGCAAATCTTCTGCGCTCGGGATATCACCGGCAATATCGTCCAGCCCCCCGCCAGCCAGCGCCATATCGCTGGCCATGGTGGCAGCGGAGCCGTCCATCGGATAATGGGCGCTGAGCAGCTTCTCGAATGCCGGATCATCCACCATATCCACATCGAAAGGCAACGCCAGATAGCGCCGCACTTCCAGCAATGCGGATGGGTCGGATCCCGTGCGCATCGCGATCGAAGCGCGATCGCCTTCCATCGAACAGATTAACACGCCTTGATCACGGGCATAGTTGTAAGGAAGGTCGAGCAGCGGCGCTTCACTGCCATGAAACGACCGAGACGATTGCCCGATGGCTACCCCCTCGGCCAGATCAGGCACATTCATGCCATGTATCCGCGACTGGATCGAGCGCAACACGCGATCTGTTCTGACATATTCTCACAGCCCAGTATCAGAAATCCAAGTATCACGAAGTCCCCGTCCTATCTTGCCCGTTACACTGGCTAGATCGCTATGGTGACGCCTCCGCGACTCTTAGGTGACATATAGGTTACGCTCACACCGCAAACTAGAATTTCGCCTTGATGCCGAGAGAAAAGCTGCGACCCAGATCATATTGCTGGTTGATAATAAGGACGTTGCCGGACTGGGTTTCCCGGAAACTTTCATTGGTCAGATTGCGGGCCTCGAATTTGATTTCCAGTTCCTGACCAGCAATGGTGACAGCCTCCCTTGCGACAAAGTCGAGCTTCAGACTGGCATCCTGCACCAGATCAGGATCAGGCTGGCCGCCCGTAATCGGGCCGCGCGTCGTCACCCGGTCGCTCGCATAGCTGAGCAGGAAGGTATATTGCGAAAGCCGTTCTGTATTTTCTATACCGAATTGAAAATTCGCCAGATGCTTCGATTGTCCGGTCAATGGCGCGCCATCAATGAAAACCTGATTTGCCGGACGAACGCCAAGCGTATCGTCCAATATAGTCGTATCATTCGCGCCAACCTTCAGCTTGGAGTCGGTATAGGTATAGTTGGCAATCGCAACGAACCTTCTATCCGCAAAAAAGTCTGAATCCCCCAGCCCGTCCATCGGGAAATATTTCAGCAGCTCGATTTCAGCACCATAAAGCTGGGCTTCCGGAGCATTGGCAAATGTGGTCTGGAAATCCGAACTGCCGGCAGGGATGAATGCAACCGGTTCGATCGGATTGTCGATCTTCTTGTAAAAGCCCGCAAGCAATACACGTTCACCATCGCCGAAATAATATTCCACGCGCGCTTCGGCATTGAACAGTTCGCTATCCTGAAGAAACGGATTACCCGAAAATACCCGACCGGAATCCGGGTCAAGATATTGCGGGCGGGCCAATTCGCGAAATTGCGGACGAGCAATGGTTTTCGAAGCGCTAGCGCGGAACTGCATGTCATCCGCAAAATTCCACGTTAGCGTGCCAGCGGGCAACCAATAGTCATTTTCGAGCGGCGCCGTCTGCACCAGCGTACCGTCATTGTAGATATCCAGCGCCGTTATCGACTGCTCTGCCGATTCATAGCGAACACCCAATTCGGCCTGAACGAAGTCAAGCAACTCCACATCCGCTTTTACATAAGCACCGTGAACCGTCAGCTCTGCATCATAGGCCTGCGACCCTGCATTGGTTTGGTCTTCCTGCAGGAAAATGCCGTCAGTGGTGATGCCTTGTGTGTAACCGCCATAGACATTGAAATCGGAAACGAGATAATCAGGGCGCTCCTGGCTCACTGCAAATGGCAAACTACTTGTCGGGAAATAACGGAAGTCGCGCCGGAATGCATTCCGGCTCGTGTTCACATAGCTATAGCCGGTCGACAATGTTATGTTGCGCGACGTTGGCAGGGCATAGGCCAGATCGACGCCACCGTTCCACACATTCTCGTTCAGATCACTAAATGCGATAGTGGCCGACTGCGGGTTGGTCAGCAGGTTATTCACATAATCCTCCGCAACCGGGTCATAGAAATATGTAAATGAGCGTTCGTAGGGCGCTTCGCGCTGTGAATTCGCATAACCACCGCGAACATCAAGCGATATATCGCCAAATTTGAATTCGCCAACCAACACAGTGTCAATCAGCTGACGCTCGATCCAGTTGGTTCGCTGCCGCATTTCATCAGCCGGCGTCGTCGGATCAATTTCGCCGGTATTGATATTGTCCGCCGCCTTGAGGCTCGTCTGTTTGAGAGTGTCCCGAATGTAGAGATTGGTCCAGCGGATTACATGCTCGTCCACCTCGAGACCCAGACCGAGAAGTCCGCTAACCACGATATTGTGATCGGTACGCACGTTGCGCCCGTCATCAGCAACGATACTGGTGGTACCGCCCTGTTCGATGGAATCGCGGGTAAAAAACTTGTTGCTGTAGGACGCGTTGAAAATCACGCCCAGACGGCTGGCACCGATATCCTGGACCAGACCTGCGCTCATATCGGCGCTCCAGTTGACCGGAATATCGTTATTGCTCTGAACCAATGTGGTCGGTGCGTTGATCAGGCTGGCAGTGAAATCCTGCAATTGTTCCTGGGTGAAATCAGGACCCAGTTCGATGCGGGACCCGGCGTTAAATGCCGCGGCCAGTCCGGCCGGCACGTCGCGGGTACCGTCGTCAAAACCCGTCCAGTCACTATCGCTGCCGAAATGGGTATAGCCAAGCTTTCCGGTTGTTTCGCTATTCATGCCGATGCCCATTCCAAAATCGAAATAGCTCTCATCGGGAATGGCGGCAGTGGTCAAATTGATCAGGCCACCACCAAATTCACCGGGATAGTTCACCGAATAGCTTTTCTGAACCGTGGCACTGGCCAGCACCGAAGCAGGAAAAATATCAAGCGGTACAACGCGCTTGAGTGGTTCGGGTGAAGGAATGGGTGTACCATTCAGCAAGGCCTGTGAATAGCGGTCGCCGAGACCGCGAACATAAACGAAGCCGCCGCTATCGACCGAAAGGCCGGTAACCCGTTCCAGTGCGCCAGCGATATCGCCATCGCCCGATCTGGCAATATCTTCCGTTGAAAGAACGGAAATCACGCTCGAATTATTGCGTATGGAATTGGGAATATAACGCCCGCGGACGATAATCTCGCCGCTAAAACCCCCGCCTGGCGCAGAAATGTCGACGTCATCTTCAACATTGCTGTCTTCAGCCGGATCTGTCTCAGCAGGCTGATCCGTATCGGCCGGGGTTGCCTGCGCCAAAGCCGGAAACGGGCTGAGGGCGGTGGAAAGGAGAAGAAGGCTAGCGAGTGGAACAGATTTGGACATTTATAATCCCTCGAAAATAAAGAAAGGGAGGTGGCGGCATGCGCCGCCACCTCCTGAACTTGTCTGAGCGATCAGGAGACCGGCGAACTGGCGCAATTGCGGAGCGCACCGAAATCGGCGTAAGTCGCGTTGCAGGACCAGCTCTGGTACCAGAGATCGTTGATGTCGCGTACGGCACCGATATAATCGACCTGCACGAAGTCCGGGCTGAAGCTTGTGATATTCGCAACCGGCGTCACCGCTGCCTCGTTTGCGCCATTGATGAACAGGGAGACGAGACTGGAAACGAAGTTGAAGTCATTGTTCACATTGCCCGCTGCATTCACTGCAGTGGCTTCAAACGTATCAGCGTCCGCGTCAAAATCGCCCGTTGCACAGCTGCCAACAACCGACTGAATCCGTGGGGGCCCAAGCTCGTCAAGCGCAGCATTCGCAGCTTGAACCGTTTCGGCCTGATCGATGTCTATGCAGGTTCCTGGTCCAACCAGAACGCCGTTGAGGATCGCTGCGTCCGGTCCGCCGCGAAGGTGAATGACCTTGTCGCCTGTCTTCCGCTGGATAAAGGTGAAATTGGCCAGCTTGACGTCCTGACGCGGGGTGAAATCGAAGCCGCTGTCATCGTCGGAGTCAACTTCCCACAACGTGTCGCCACCAGTGGTGTTCTGAACACCGATAACGAACTGGATAGCACCCTTGTAACCCACATCGGTGTCAAGAGAATCATCGTCGGCACCTGTGATTATCAGGTGGTTCAGATTTACCGTACCACCAAAGATTTCCACACCGTCATCACCACTATTGTGAATCTGGACATAGGAAATATTGGTACCCGCACCAACGCCACCCAGGGTAAGACCCTGAAGTTCTTGATTGGCTGACGCAGCGCGTCCGGTATAGCGAACCTGCAGGTAGCTGATGGTACCGCTATTGTCGGCAGCTTGGTCTCCGCCATAGAAATCGGATGGGCCAGCACCTTCCGCCAGTTGCTGGCATCCTGCCGTGCCGCCCACCACTGCACCAATGCAGTTGCTGATCGGCGCGCGGCCAAGAACCAGAATGCCGCCCCACTGGTTCGAGTCAGTATCGGTTGTTGTGCCTTCGATATTCTGCCGCGAGGTGAAAATGATCGGGTTGTTTGCCGAACCGGGCGCATTGAATGTCGATCCGCGATTGACGATCAGGAATGTTGTTGCGCTCTGGGCAAAGACAACCACTCCCGGCTCCACTGTGAGACTGCTGGATACGCCACCAGCTGCTGCGCCGTTACCGCCAACGTCGGTGCCGACCTCGACACGTCCGCTCATCGAATAAATAGTACCGGCACGTTCCGGGACCGTCAAAGCGGTCTGAATGCTGTTAGGGATCTGGCAGACCCGGTTGTTCGCCAGAACACCGGCATTGGTGAAGCCTGTTGGGCAGTCATCAGCTGGCGTGCCCGGCGTTGGAGTTGGCGTCGGAGTAGGCGTTGGCGTTGGCGTCGGTGCCGGCAGCACAACGATATTGCCTTCTCCCGGCGATGCGACATCGTCGGCGCCACAAGCGGTTACCGCGACAGCTGCAGCGCCTGCAAACAGAAAGGAACGAAATTGCTTATTCAACATGGGATTGGTCTCCGCAAAAAACTGATTTGATACTTTCGAATCAAACGATGCGGTTCGAATCAACCGGCCCCCATCGCCCTCAGGGAAGGGCACTAGGGACAGGAAATGACCCCGCGATGCTGTTTGCATGACGGTTTGAAGACTCAATTATGACGAATATTGTTCAACGCCTCCGGGCTAGCAGCTTTGCAGGGCTTGCCCGAATTTTAAACCCAACAGATTTACAGGATGCATAAAAAAAGATGGCCGCGAAAACGGCCACCTTTCAAAAATCTATAGCGTGCGGGAATAGCTCCCCGAACTTGCTTCCGGTTAGCGGGCGGCAATCTGATGGTTCAGATTCTGCAAAGCCAGTTCAGCGGCATCGCGGGAATTGATTACTTTGCCATTGGCGAGCACCAGGTCAAAATTGCGGTTGCTTTGCATGGCAGCCGTGAACATCCGTGCGGCGTCGCCTGTGCGACCCAGTCGGGCATAGGTCTGGCCAAGATTGATCAGGCGGGCCGGATCCGTTGCATGGGCCTCTTCGGAAGCCTGCAATTGCTGCAGAGCCAGTTCATTGTTGCCGGACACCAGCGCGTCGTAGCCCAGCGCACCTTGCGCATAGCCAATTTCGCCGGAGGGTTGGGCAACAGCGGCGCTGCCCATCAAGATTATTCCAGCTGCAGATCCCAGTATTTTAGCGGTTATCATAGCATATTCTCCTCTACCAATATCGTATTGTTACACTTATATGACGATGAATGCAACATAACTGCAACAAAACTGTAATATTCAGTCGCTGCGGTGCTACGCGGCTGTTGTCCGACCTTTTCAGTATGTTTCGGGGCGGGTACTGACGCACAGGACCATTGCACATGCCTAAACGCACGCGACTCGTTGACGATTGAATCGATGATAGAGGATTGGGATAGTCTCTGGAGGCCCGACCCGGAATCGAACCGGGGTGCGCGGATTTGCAATCCGCTGCGTCACCACTCCGCCATCGGGCCGGAGAGAGGGCGCGAATTGCTTCGCTTTGCGGCGAAAGTCAACCCAAAGTTGCGTCCTCTATTTCTAATGCCATAGATAGGGCGAAAATGCCCGTATGTCGCGCAAAAGACGCAGTCAGCAGAAAATCACCGGAATCCATCTTGGCGCAAGGCGCAAGCCGGTCTAGAAGCGACAAAATCTCCGCCATAGTGTATTGTATTCATAATACAGAAATGGCATGGACGCAGAACATTCATTGCGAGGATCAACGCTTGGGCCAGGAAAATTTCAAACAAATGCGCAAAGCCATGGTTGTCAGCCAGTTGCGCACGACCGAAGTCAGCGATCCGCGGGTTATCGCGGCGATGAGCCACATTGCTCGTGAAGATTTTGTCCCCGCTGCCCAGCGCAGTTTTGCTTATGCCGACCGCGGCGTACAAATTGGCGAAGGCCGGGCCCTGAACCCGCCGCTTACCACCGGGCGACTGCTGAATGTGGCGCATGCGAAGAAGGAGGACAATGTCCTGCTAATCGGCGCGGCTACCGGTTATACGGCAGCGGCGCTGGCGCAACTCGCCGGGTCTGTTGTGGCGATCGAACAAAATGCGAAGCTGGCGGCAACGGCTGTTAAAAATCTGGCGGAGTTTGACAATGTCCAGATTGAAACCGGCAATCATGCGGACGGCTGGGCTCAATCGGCACCTTATTCCGCGATCGTCGTCGACGGACTGGTAGACGAGATCCCACAAGCTCTGGTTGATCAACTCGCGCCCGATGGCCGCATTGTCGCAGCTGTCATGAATGACGGCGTGTCCCGCCTTGCATTGGGCCGCACGGCAGGAGAACATATTGGCTATCAATATTTTGCCGATTGCGGGGCCTGTCCCCTGCCCGGCTTTGAAAAAGCAAAAAGCTTCAAATTTTAAGCCGTCCGGGAGAGTGATGAGATGAGTAGACGCCGCCTTTTCCTCGGAACAGCTATCGTGGCGTTGCTGTCTGCACCAGTGCAAGCCGACACCCTGCGTGATGCGCTCGAAGCCGCCTATCAGACCAACCCGACCCTGTCCGGCGCGCGTGCAGCCCAGCGGGCAACCGACGAATCCGTTGCCATTGCCAAAGCCGACGGGCGCCCCAGTGCCACCACCGATTTCGGCTTCCAGGAAAATTTCCTGCGCAGCGCCAACAGTTTTACCGCACCGCTCCGCCAGTCTACGGCGGGAGGCTCGGTAGATGTTCCGATCTATTCCGGCGGAGCTGTAAAAAATGCTATCCGTGCCGCTCGCACCAGAGTGGAAGCAGGCCAATATGACCTCCGTGCCACCGAGGCGAGCATCTTCAGCAATGTCGTCGCCACTTATATGGACGTCATTCGCGACACAGCGATTGTCAAACTCAACCGCGCCAATGTCGGCGTGCTTTCTGTCAATCTGGAAGCAACCGGTGACCGGTTCGAAATCGGCGATTTGACGCGGACCGATGTCGCCCAGTCCGAATCACGTCTGGAAGTTGCAAAAGGCGATCTGGAAACCGTCCGCGCGAGCCTGATCCGCAGCAAGGAAAATTATATCGCTCTCGTCGGACACGAGCCCGGTGATCTGGAGCCGCCTCCACCTTTGCCGAACTTGCCGGAAACGCCAGATCAGGCCGTTGATCTGGCGCTGACCTATAACCCGGATTTGCTCGCCGCCAAGGAACGCAGCGATGCCGCCGAATTTGATATCAAGACCGCGCGCGCGGGCAACAAGCCCAAGGTCAGCACTTACGCCCAGGGGCGTTATCTAAATTATCACGGCACACTCGGCGGAAATGTCCCGGGCAGCGTTTTTGTCCAAGAGCAATCCACTGCAGAAGTCGGGATTCGGGCGACCATGCCGATCTATCAAGGCGGTCGTCCAGCGGCGCAAATTCGTCAGGCACAAGCACTTTCTGGCCAAGCTTATGAACAACTGATCGCGATCGAGCGTGATGTAATCTCGCAAACCCGCGCGGCCTATTCCAGCTGGCGCGCGTCGGAACGGGTGATACAGTCTTCCGAGCGGGCCGTGGCTGCCGCAAGCCTGTCGCTGGAAGGTGTGCGCGCGGAAAATTCGGTCGGCAACCGCACGATCTTGGACATTTTGAACGCCGAACAGGAATTGCTCAACGCCCAAGTGCAGCTGGTGACCGCTCGCCGCAATAGCTATGTCGCGGGTTTTTCCCTACTCGCCGCCATGGGCCGGGCGGAAGCGCGCGATCTCGGGCTGGAAGGCGGACCGCTTTATGATCCCGACCTCAATTATGATCGGGTCGACGGTATATTCTACGACTATCAGAGTGATCCCAATCCGCAACCACAAGCTACCAGAACCGTTGACACACAAGCGCAAAAAGCGGAGATAGAGCCGTTGCCCGCGACACCGACGCGCAAGTAGAATGAATGGCATCGATCAGTTCCGGCAACCGAGTATAAGTTTGGGGGGTTTCGCACATGGCTGAACAGAACAGGGAATCATCGATGGAGGAAATCCTCTCCTCGATCAAACGCATCATCGCCGAAGACAAGGCGATCGATGAGGATCGCCCTTTGCCTCGCCGTAAAACCCCTTTGAAACCGGCTCTGCAGGCCGTTCCCGACATAACGCCGGCAGACCGGAATGAAGAAATACTAGAACTGACTGATGAATTGCCGGAGCATCAACAGTCGTCCGCGAGCGGCGTGTTTGGCGACCGCCGCAAGGAAGAACGGCTGATCGACGACAACAAGCTGGACAGCATGCGCCAGTCGCTCTCGGCCCTGGTCGAGAAAGAAGCGATGGAGCGTCGACCAGCAGCGCTAGCAAGCGGCGGCACTTCGCTGGAAGACATGACCCGCGACTTGATGCGACCGATGATCAAGCAATGGCTGGATGCAAATTTGCCGGATCTGGTCGAAGAACTGGTGGCGCGCGAAATTCAGCGGCTGAACGAGAAATAAACCCGCCGACCTAATCCCAATTGCCTTGTCGGACAGCCGTGCTAGACTGCTGACCATGACAAAATTTTTCAAAACACTCACCACCGCCCTGCTCGCTTCAGGGATTATAGTTCCAACCATCGCCTCGGCAAAACCGATGACAGTGGAAGACCTGGCCACGCTGAAACGCATGGGCTCGGTTGCGGTTTCTCCGGACGAGAAATGGGCAGCCTTTGACGTCACGGAAACCGATCCTGAAAGCTATGAGCGGTCCAGCGCAATTTATCTATTGGACGTCCATATAGACAATGCCGTTCCCCGTCGTATTGTCGACAAGGCTGGAAAAAGCGAACACAGCCCGGCGTTCGCGCCGGATGGCAGCCTCTATTATCTGAGCGACGCCAGCGGTTCAGAACAGCTTTGGCATGCGGATTTAAAAACCGGCGATGATATCGGAGCACCTGTGCAGGCGAGCGATTTGAAAGCCGATATTGCCGGCTTCAAGCTGTCGCCGACCAGCGAGCAGATTGCCCTCTGGGGAGACATTGCCAGAGACTGCCCGACTTTTGGCTGTGAGGTAGATGGAAACCGGGCCGAGCCCGGACCGGGAACCGGTCGCGAATATGACGAGCTTTTCATCCGCCACTGGTCGAGCTGGGAAACACCGGGAAATTACAGCCGGATATTCGCCTTCGGACTGAAGGACGGTAAAATCGCTGGAGACGGCACGGCGCTGGACGGCGATCTGGTCGGCGACAGTCCGTCCAAACCATTTGGCGGAGGTGAGGAAATCACCTGGGTACCCGGAGAAGACGGTGTGTTCTTCGCGCTGAGGATCGCGGACAGCAATGAGCCCAAGTCGACCAATATTGATATATACGGCACCAAGATTGATAGTAAGAAAACCGTAAATTTCACCAGCGAAAACAAAGCTACAGACACATTGCCGGCTTTCTCCTCAGATGGAGAATGGCTGGCCTGGGCAGCGATGGAGCGGCCGGGCTATGAGGCTGATCGGCTTGTCGTGAAATTGCGCAAACAAGGCAGCGATGAGAGCGAAGCGATTGCATTGACCGAGGACTGGGATCGCTCGGCAGGCTCGATCGTCTGGACGCCTGACGATAAATATCTCATCGTAACCGCACAGGACGTGCTCGATCATCCGGCCTTCGCGGTGGAAGTCGAGACAGGGAAGGTCACGCGACTGACGGCGGGCGGTAATGTCGGGACAACCATTCCGTTGCGCGACGGCTCGCTGATTTACACGATGAACAGCCTGCAGGCACCGACAGACCTGTATCGCCGCGCGGCGGATGGCACGGTCACGCAGCTGACCAACATCAATGGCCGCGAACTGGCTGCAATAGACAAGGTCGATATCCGGCGCTTCAACTTTGCCGGAGCGAATGGCGACACAGTCTGGGGACAGATCATCAAACCGGAAGGCGCAACCGGCAAGCTGCCAATGGCCTTTCTGGTGCACGGCGGACCACAGGGCAGTTTCGGCAACAGCTGGTCTACCCGCTGGAATCCCAAATTAATGGCAGCACCGGGCTATGCAGTCGTCACCGTCGATTTTCATGGCTCTACCGGCTACGGGCAAAAATTTACCGACAGCATCAACCAGGACTGGGGCGGCAAGCCGCTGGAAGACCTGAAGCTCGGCTATGCGGCGGCGCTTAGGGTAGACCAGCAGATTGACGGCGAACGTTCCTGTGCTCTGGGCGGCTCCTACGGTGGTTATATGATGAACTGGATCGCGGGCAACTGGCCCGACCGGTTCGATTGCCTGATCAACCATGCCGGTGTTTTTGACCTGCGCGCGATGGCGCTGAGCACCGAAGAACTCTGGTTCGACCAATGGGACCATGGCGGCAACTGGTGGACACGGCCCAATCCGGAAAAATGGAACCCTGTAAACAAGATCGCAAACTGGAAGACACCGACGCTGTTCATCCACGGCGAGAAGGATTTCCGCATCCCCTACACACAGAGCATCATGCCGTTCACCGTTGCACAGGAAATGGAGATTCCTTCCAAATTGCTGATCTTCCCGGATGAAAACCACTGGGTGCTGAAAGGCAAGAACAGCGTACAATGGTATCGGACGGTGTTTGACTGGATGGGAAAATGGACAGCGGCCGGCGGCCAGGAGGGTGAAGACTAGTGAGCTATTTCCCGACCGAAGACCGTGATGGCACTATCATCATCACGCTGACGAACGGCGAACGCAACACGCTCCATCCGGCGCTACTGGAAGAAGGGATAGCGGCCTTGCAGACATTGGCCAAGAATCCGCCCGAAAACGGCATTGTTCTGACTGGTGCCGGCGAACATTTTACCTGCGGCATGGACACAAAAATCGCAGCGACGCTGGACAAAACGGGCCAGAAACAAGCAGCAGCGGCGATTGACGCCTTTGCGGCGGCGCTGCATCGCCTGCCCTGCGCGGTGGTGGTTGCGCTGAACGGCAATACGATTGGCGCGGGCGGAATCATGGCGCTCGCAGCCGACTGGATTGTCGCCGCGCAAGGCGACTACAAAATCGGCCTGCCGGAAGCCAAGGCTGGGCTGCCCTTCCCTCCCGTTCCACAAGCGATCCTCGATCACTGGCTCGACCCTGTCTGGCGACGGCGGCTCGCTCTGTCTTCGCATTTGCTGACGCCAATAGAAGCGTTGAGCGCCGGATTGGCTGACGAATTGGCGGATCCAGCTCAATTGCTGGACAAGGCCGTCGCGTGCGCTCAGGAACTGGCGGCACAACCGGGTTTCAAAGCCTGCAAACGGCAATTGCGGGCCAAGGCAAATGCCGAGATTGATGCTATATTGGCTTCTTGAGCGTCCCGCTGAACTGGATTCAGCCAAGGCATCCCTCCCCTTCGCTGGATCCTGAATCAAGTTCAGGATGACGATATCGCGGTTTGCGCCTTGAACCGCTGTCAAACCGCTGCCAAAGACGACCCATGACATTAGATAAAAATTTCGACCCCGCCGCCATCGAAACGCGCTGGTATGAGCATTGGGAAACCAAGGGCCTTTTCCGTCCGGAGCGCGATGATCGCGAGCCGTTTACCATCGTCAATCCGCCGCCCAACGTCACCGGCAGCCTGCATATCGGCCATGCACTCGACAATACGCTGCAGGATATCATCATCCGCCACGAACGGCTGAAGGGCAAGGATGCACTGTGGGTTGTCGGCATGGATCACGCCGGCATCGCCACCCAGATGGTGGTCGAGCGCCAGATGAACGAGCGCCAGGAAAAGCGCACCGACTTCACGCGCGAGGAATTTGTCGAGAAAGTCTGGGCGTGGAAAGAGGAAAGCGGCGGGACGATTACCGGACAACTCCGTCGTCTCGGTTGTTCGATGGACTGGTCGAACGAACGCTTCACCATGGACGAGGGCATGAACGAGGCCGTGCTCAAGGTCTTTGTCGATCTCTATAATGACGGTCTGATTTATCGCGACAAACGCCTGGTGAACTGGGACCCGGCGTTGAAAACCGCGATTTCCGATCTGGAAGTCGAAACCGTCGATACAAAAGGCAGCTTCTGGCATTTCAAATATCCGTTGGCCGATGGCGTCACGCTGGATAACGGGCAGGACTATATCGAAGTCGCCACGACCCGGCCGGAAACGATGCTGGCCGATATGGCGGTTGCCGTGCATCCGAGCGATGAACGCTATAAAAGCGTGATCGGCAAGGAAGTTGTCCTGCCGATTACCGGACGGCGCGTTCCAATCGTCGCCGATGAACATGCCGATCCCGAGCTGGGTTCCGGCGCGGTGAAAATCACGCCCGGCCATGACTTTAACGATTTCGAAGTCGGCAAGCGCGCGGGCTTTGCGGCCAGCGAGATGCTCAATATGCTCGATGGTGAAGCCAATGTCTGCCAGACCGCCGACGGGCTGGTGCCGGACGAATATATCGGGCTCCACCGGTTCAAACGCGATGGCGTTAACGGCGCCAGGGAGCTGGTCGTGCAACGGCTGAAGGAACAGGGTTTCCTGATCCCTCATGTCAGCAAGAACAAAGACGGCGAAGAAGTCGAACATGATGCGGAGCCTCGCACCATCGCCACACCATTTGGCGATCGCGGCGGCGTGGTGATTGAGCCATGGCTGACCGATCAATGGTATGTCGATGCGGAAACGCTGGCACAGCCCGCTATCCAAGCGGTGCGCGATGGCAGTATCGAGATTGTGCCCAAGACCTGGGAAAAAACCTATTTCAACTGGATGGAGAATATCCAGCCCTGGTGTGTCTCGCGGCAGCTTTGGTGGGGACACCGTATTCCCGCATGGTTTGACGAAAACGGCAAGATCTACGTAGCGATGGATGAAGCATCGGCACAGGCGCAAGCTGGCGCAGGTGTCGCGCTCACTCGGGACCCCGACGTTCTCGACACATGGTTCTCTTCGGCGCTCTGGCCTTTCGGCACGCTCGGCTGGCCGGAGAAGACCAAAGACCTTGAACGCCACTACCCCAACGACCTGCTGATCTCCGGCTTTGACATCCTGTTCTTCTGGGATGCGCGGATGGCAATGCAGGGCATCAAGATGATGGGTGAAGTGCCGTGGAAGCGGCTTTATCTGCACGGGCTGGTGCGAGCAGAAGATGGTTCCAAGATGTCCAAGTCCAAGGGCAATGTTGTCGATCCGCTCGGCCTGATCGACCAATATGGTGCCGATGCGCTGCGCTTCTTCATGGCGGCAATGGAAAGCCAGGGTCGCGACATCAAGATGGACGACAAGCGCGTCGAAGGTTATCGCAATTTCGCGACCAAGCTGTGGAATGCCTCGCGATTCTGTGAAGTAAACGGCATCGGCGCAAGCAAAACGCTGGCTGCGCCGGAAGCTACGCTGCCCGTCAATCGCTGGATCATTTCCGAAGTGATCGAAACTCAGCAGGCGCTTGACAAGGCGCTGGCCGACCTGCGTTTCGATGCAGCGGCAAATACCATCTATCACTTCACTTGGGATCGCTTCTGCGACTGGTATCTCGAACTCATCAAACCTGTTTTGCAGGGTGAGGATGCCAGCGCGGCGGACGAGACCCGTATCGTTGCCGGCTGGGTACTCGACCAGATTATCGTCATGCTCCACCCGTTCATGCCGTTTATCACCGAAGAACTCTGGCATAGCATGGGCGACAGAACCTATGATCTGATCGTCGCCAAATGGCCGGAACCGAAAGCGGAAATCGACAAGGACGCCAAAGCCGAAGTCGACTGGCTCATTCGTCTGATCTCGGCAACCCGCACGGCAAAAGTCGAACTTAACATTCCGCCCGGAACCAAAATGTCCGCCCATGTGCGCGATGGCGATGATGCGCTGGCAGAGCGTATCAACCGGCAAAGCTCTGCGCTGGAACGCGTTGGCAGATTGGAAAGCTTTTCCTTTGATGCTGCCCCGGAAGGCGCGACGGCCCAAATCGTCGTCGATGGTGCAACTTATGTACTGCCACTGGCCGGTGCGGTCGATTTCGAAGCAGAAAAGGCACGGTTAAGCAAAGCGCGCGACGCCTCTCAGAAGGAAGCCAAGTCGCTTGCCGGCCGCCTAGGCAATCCAAATTTCGTAGAAAAGGCCAAACCGGAAGCGGTCGAGAAAGCCCGCGCTGATCTGGCGGAAAAAGAAGCGGAAGCAGAACGGTTGCAGGAAGCCATTGATCGGTTGGGATGATAAGCCCTCGGTTCAGGCAGGAGCCCAGCTTTTGCTATGTCGATTAATCGTTAACCCCGCACGGCATTTTATATGCCGCCACCCGATCAACAGCCGCGGAATATGAACCAGCGGTCCGGCCGATAATTACCGGCCCTGCGCTCTCCAGCGCTTGATAACCCGCTGGACAATCTCTTCCTCGCCACCATTTTCGCGCCACAGATCTGAGAATATCGGATCTTCCGATGCCGGACGGCGTTCCTCGGCCAGCGTATCCAGCGAGACGCGGATAGGTATCGCAACGCCTTCACCACAGCAGATCACTTCGCGGTTGCGCAAGGCGGGGATGGAATCGAGAAACCCCCGCGCGCCTTCCGGCATCGCCGCCTTCACAAAGGCTTGATCGCGGTCATTGTTGAGACGCATCGACAGGATCGTACCGCATTGCGAGAGCACACCTTCGGCAAGATCGGATGGTCGTTGCGTGATGAGCCCCAGCGAAACACCATATTTCCGGCCTTCCTTGGCGATCCGGCTAAGGATATCGCGGACGGCGCTTTCCTCGGCAACATCATCATTGGGGATGTAGCGGTGCGCTTCCTCGCAAACCAGCAGCATAGGCCGTTGCGGTTCGTTGCGGGCCCAGATTGCATAATCGAACACCAGCCGGCTGAGTACGGAAACCACGGTCGGCGTGATCTCTGACGGCATCGCCGAGACATCGATAATTGAAATCGGCCTGCCCTCGGACGGCAGTCTGAAAATCTTGGTTAGAAAAGCCGCCATAGTGTCACCGACCAACATGCCGGAAAACATGAAGCTGTAACGCGGATCGGCCTTGATCTCGTCAATTTTCGATTTCAGCCGCTGATAAGGCGCGCTGTTGGTTGCCTTGTCGAGCTTGCCCATTTCATTCTGCAGGATCGTTGTCAGATCCGAAAGCAAATAGGGCACCGGCGAATCCACGGTCAGCTTCGAGACATTGGCAGAACCCTGGTTTTTGGCTTTTGCCGCAAGCAGGCATTTGGCGAGAATATCGCAGTCCATCTGCTTGGCATCGCCTTTGGACTGAACAAACACTTCGCAATGCTCGCGAAAGTTCATCAGCCAATATGGCAGGTTGAGATTATTCACGTCGAACAATTTGCCATTATCCTTGAAAGCAGCAGAATATTCACCGTGCGGATCGATCATCAGGATATGGCCTTCGGGCGCAAGATCGCAGATTTTATGGAGAATCAGCGCTGCTGCGGTCGACTTGCCGGTACCGGTCGATCCCAAAAGAGCGAAATGCTTGCCGAGCATCGCGTCGACATAGAGCGCACCGCGAATATCGTTGGTTGGATAGACTGTACCGACTTCGACATTGGCGCGGCCATCCGAAGCGTAAATTTGTTTGAGGTCGGCTGTCGTCACGGCATAGACCACCGATGCCGGTGTCGGGTATCGGGTTACGCCGCGGCGAAAATTGTAAATCTGGCCGGTCAGCTTTTCCTCGTCGCCTTCACCGAGAAAATCAATCTCGGCAACCACCAGTCCAGACTGACCTTCATAAAGCCGCTGGGTCCGGATATTGGCCAGCAACCAGGTTTGGCCGACACGGATTTTAACCTGACTGCCCACTTGGCCGGCCATTTTGACAGTCGGATCGACATGGTCGAGTAGTGCCCCGAGAATTGCCGTGTCCATAACAATTTTGGAACCGGAACCGGCAATTTCGATGACTTCGCCAATTTTGTGGCCTTCGCTACGCCTTGAAACGGCCCCCCGGTTCTCATCCTCTTGCGGTTCAATTTCGGTATCCGCGAGAGGCCTTGCGGCGGGGAAATCATGAGAACCCATATCGGACATTGGCGTTTTTCCTGTTTTGCTGGTCAGGGCACCGGACTAGTCGATCATGGTTAAGGAAGATTTACTGGGGCTCCAGAAAGCCAACCCGAAGCTGGTCGCCGTCTATCAGCGTCACATCTTGCGGAACAGATAGCCCGCTGACCAGCCCAGAAATACCGAAATAAACACGGCGATAAGGCCATATAGAAAGCCGTTATTCTGGGAAAGATTTGTAATGAACCGTCCCATTCCGGTCTTTTCGATGGTAATCTCCTTGACTTCGGCAGCCTCCACACGGCCATCGATAACAAGAAATGTTTCCGCGGTATAATCACCAACGGGCACGCTGGCCGGCAGGTTGATCCGTGCCTGATACAGCACGCTATTGGTGATCTTGACGCTATTGGGCAGGTTCTTGAACAGATTTCCCCGGGAGTTCAGGTCGACGAGTCCGTCAACGAAACGATCGAGTTCGCGGCTGTCAATCGCACCGGCTGGAGAAAGCTGTAAATGGTGCAGCCCCAATTCGTAAATGTCTGCAGTTTTGCCATCGACGATCTCGTCAATCGGCTTGGAGGAAGCAATCGCGTAAAAGCCGGGGGCGGAGCGAAATTCGCTACTCGCCGCGTTAATCCAGATACCGGCGATCTGCTGCTTCTCGCGCACGACTATCGATTCAACCGGTCCTTTCAGTACAACCACGATATCAGCCTGATCGGTATTTCGGGTACCCGGAGGGTAGGTGATAGCACCAAAAAGCAGCAATTGTGCGCCGTTAAAATCGCCTTTGATACTGATCCGATCCTGCGATACTTCGGGAACCAACACCGGGGTCGCGGCCACCGTCAGCAGAGCAATGCCGAAAACTGCTAGCAAGCGGGTCAAAAGACTGTGACGCTGCCTCACAGGAGTTGCACCGTATAGATTTCGGCTGGCTGGAATCCCAATCCCAATGCCATGCGTATAGCAACCAGCAGCACCATGGATGCCAGTGCCAGCCGCAGATACTCTGGTCGCATCCGCTGCGCAAATTTTGCGCCGAGTTGCGCCCCGGTGACGCTGCCAAGCAGCAACAGCGAAGCCAGAACGATATCAACTGCCCGCGTGGTCATGCTATGCATCATCGTCGATGCAATGGTGACGAACAGGATCTGGAATAACGAGGTTCCGACCACCACCTGCGCGCCCATGCCGAGCAGATATAACATTGCCGGCACCATGATGAAGCCGCCGCCGACACCCAGCAACATGGTCAATATGCCGGTGAGAAGGCCGAGGATGAATGGAGCAATCGGTGAAATATAGAGGCCGGACCGGTAGAAGCGCCAGCGAAAGGGTAGATTGGCGACCAGCGGATGATGACGTCTCTTGCGGGCAGGCATCGGCTTGCCGGCGCGCAGCGCACGCACGCTCTGCAGAGATTCCTTGAACATCAAACCACCGATACTGGACAGCATCAAGACGTAAAGAACGTTGATGACAGTATCGATCTGACCCCAGGTTTGCAAAATCTGGAAGAGCCCGGTGCCGATTATCGTGCCGACGATGCCACCGGCCACTAGTATCGCGCCCATCCGGAAATCGACTCCCTTGCGGCGCATATGGGCGGCGACACCCGAAATGCTGGCTCCGGTAACCTGCGTAGATGCTGATGCGGCGGCGACGGTTGGCGGTATTCCGTAGAAAATTAGCAGCGGCGTGGTCAGGAACCCGCCACCGACGCCGAACATACCGGATAATATGCCCACCAGCCCGCCGAGAAGGATGATGACAAACGCATTAACCGATAAATTGGCGATTGGCAGATATATGTCCATATAGCCAACGGACTAATCTCTTTTTGTTACGGGATAAAGGGCGTTGCTGTCTCGAAGCTATGAAATAATTCCGGTCACCGAACAGGATCAAATCTCCGGCCCTTCAAAAGCCGGTAGAAACGGTTATGGCTGCTCCGTTTCCGGGCCTTGCGTCACCAGCTACCCGCACCCGCCAGTCAAGGGCGATGCGCGCTGACATAGTACCTAGCGGAACAATCAAATCTGCCCGCGGTCCGATATCCATTCGGCTGACCTTGCGTTGGCCACCGGCCCAGGCTCCCGGACCGACGGAGAGTTTGGTCCGCCCCAGTTCCGCTACCGGGCGCTGCAAGGTCGCTGACCCGTCAAAGAAATAGGTTTCATTCGGACCAAGGACATAGCCCCCCTGCGCATAAGTCTCGAGCTTGAATTTTTCTACGATCTGATCCGGGCCGGTCCCGCCAGTCGCATAAAAAGCCGTTCCGGAAGCGCCTCCCGGGCTTATATCAAACCTTTGTTCCGCGTGCAGAGCGAGAGGAAGGTTCCGAACCGGCTGGATACGGGTGCCCAATGCGACCTCCCTTTGGCTCCACGGATCCAGCGCAGTTGAGAGACGGCCATAAACCGAAATCGCCGGCACCGGCCTGTCCAGTATTTGATAGGATAATATTGCTCCAGCCTGACTGCCACCATATTGGCCGTTGGATACCGATCGCCCTCCATCATTCCGAGCCCGTTCATTGGCGCTGGAATTTTGCCGCGCGAAAATCCAGAAATAGGCGGCTACCCTGTTGCTTTTGTACAAGTCGGGCGGATTTGGAACAGGCGGGCCTGTTCTGGCGTCATCATTTGAAATAGCGCCAGACCGGGTGAAGGATGTCTGCAGAAAAAAGTTGCGAACTTCGTCGGAGTCCTGCCACTGCAATCGGGACCGGTCGGGCACAATTGCTGCTCGCTGATCCGCAATGGGTACGTGGCCCGCTCTGCGCTCCGCAATACGGACTAACTGATATCGGTGTATTTCTCCTACGTCCTGCCGCTCTTCGGTTGGGGGAATCAAGGACTGGCCGAGGCCCACTTGCACTTGGTTGTTCACAACTTGATGCGCCGTGTTGGTGAGGACCGGCTCCGGCGGCCTGGGCATGAGATCTGGCGAGCTGTGCCATGAAATGACGCGCACCAATATCCAGACCGCCGTCAGGCTGGCCATTGCCCGTAACGGCGCACCGGCAGGGGTCGCCGGCAAAAGGTCAGCCCCTGCCGCCCGCTGTATTTTGCGGCCTGAGTTGCTTGATATTCCGGGCGTCCGGATAAAAATGACTGGTCTTTTCCCAATGGGCAGGTTGTCCGGCCAGTTGACCAATATATTGGCTGAGGGCGCGCCAGACCGCCATGATGTTGATCAGATTGGCGACAACTGTTCGGGGTATCGACAACGATGCTTCGCGCAGGCCGTATAGAGCAAAAACGAAATAGAATTTCATCAACAGCCGCCACATCAGAAATCCGCCGTTGAGAAACAGCAATAGCTTTAGAAAACGGGAAACCGGCTGGGCACGGTAAATCCCGATCAATTCAGCAAGAAGCAATATGCCCATCAAAATTACGGCTACATAGGCGATTGCCACGATAATGGCGGCAAAGCTGGCCTTGCGATCACGCAGGCGCATCCAGTTCTCCCGCCAGCTGTTCTTCCAGCCCAGCCGGTCCCATCCGGACAAGGAAATACCGGCCATCCACCGGCTTTTCTGACGAATGGCATCTTCCAGTTTGTCCGGGAAAAATTCCTGGGTTGCAACCAGCTGGCCGTACTGGTCTCGCAACCGGGCAAAAATGCCGCGAGCCTCTCCGCCAGTCAGATGGAGCCCCAGTTCATAATCTTCGGTCAAGCTGCCCGCATCGAACGGTTTCCCCCGGGTTTTGACCGACAGTTTTTGCAGACCATCCCGGGCGAAGGCACAGCCGACACCGGCGGAGGGTATGGACGCGCCGAGCGCTTCTCGCAGCACCATTTGCTTGCCATGCAATTCGGCAAACTCATCGCCATAATGGCCGGCGATCCAGCGCGATCCTTTCGCCCGTCGGGGGATGACCGGCAATTGAACCAATGCAGCGCGTCCAATCAGATGTTTGAAAAGTCTCAATGCCTCGGGATGCACAATATCCTCCGCATCGTGCAATATGATTGCAGCATAATTACGATTTTCCTCGATCTCGTCGCGACAGAGGGCATCCCAGAGATGATTGAGGCAATCCGCCTTGGTGGTCGGTCCGTCTCGTTGACATATAACGAGCCTGATTTTCGCGCTACCGGCGGATGCCGCTGCCACAGCCGCAATCGTTTCGGCATCATTGGGGTAACAACCCACGTAAATTCGGTATTCGCTCGCGGTCCATTGCCGTAAACAGCGCTGCAGCATCGCGCCAATGACATCCGCCTCTTTCCAGGCCGGCACGAATATCGCCATGCGGCATTCGGGTGACGGACTGTCGAGGCTTTCGACGGTTGCCCGCTCGTAGCGTGAATAAACAAACAGTCTGCGTTTCAGGCGGTGAAAAAGCCACAAGCCGTCGAACAACAGATCGTCGGCTGACCCGATCAGAAAGGACAAGCTGGCGAACAGCAGCAATTCCTTCTGGATGAAGTCGAGAAACGGCAAAATTTGATCGCTCGCCATGAACATACTCCGGGTGTGTGCAGAAGCGGACTTCTGCGAAATATTTTCTAGAATGACTAAAATACAAATAGTTCGCTGCGCGCCGACGTTAACCAGACTTTATTTTGCGCTCCGTTAGCAAAGGTTGGTTTTCACGGGATCCGATCGCCAGCGCCAACAGCATCGGATAGGCCCAGAACACCGCTCCTGTGCCAAATGCCCATGGATTGATCTGCGGCGCCACCATCATCGCCGCATGAATGGTTACCGCCAGTAGGTGGAAGGCGGTCGCCCATATCGGCCAGAAGCGATCGGATTTGAGCGACAGCGAAATCAACGCAAGGAGCGCAACAATATCGATGGCAAAAATGCCGACTTCTAATCTAGCCCATGAGGTTCCGAACGAACGGGCAACCACCAGAGTAGATAACGATCCCAATATCATAATCATCACCCCGAAATACTCCGAACGAGCGCCACGAAAAATTGCATATCCACAACAAGCGAACAGGAATATATAGTATAGATAAGCCCAGATCGTGTGGAAGATCACGGCATCACCCCCAATTCTGGCTCTGGTTCATTCGTGATCGTGACAATCAAGCTCGAGGGTACCTAAGCCGCATGGTCGGCCATATTGACTATGGTCTCATCCTGCTTCTGGGCAAGTTCCGATGGCTTTGCACCAGTGCTTCCCATAGCCATTTCCCGCAATCCAATTTGATCGCGCACTTCTGCCAGCCGGTTGTGGGTTGCGACCAGATGTCCTCTGGCCGCAACCAATGCAGATAATGTCTCCGCTGCCTGAACAATCGCATCCTGGCCGACAACGGCCGAGAGTTTGGCGTTCGTCCGTGCAATCGGCATATATCCCGCCAAATCAGACACTTTATATATTGCATCATCAATGGCCTGTTCCGCCGCAAACAGTCTTTTCGCCACATTCTCGGCTGCGTCTCGTCGTTGCTTTAGCATCATCGTTCCTTTCCTAAGGCTGCAACATCACACGTGCATTCGTGTAATATCGTCAACGGGCGAATGCGTTGGCCGGAGGGGGTGTCGCTTATCCTTTTAGCCGGGAAAGCGCTTCCAGTCCTGCTACAAGTCCGCCGAAAGATAAAGCGGACCCAATCGCAATGGCCAATATCCACACCAACCGCTCGACCGTAGCAAGACTGTTTTTCTCGCCACGAAAGCGTGGAACGGGAAGCGGCCGATGCCGGATTTCGGATTGCTCCAAAGCCATGATAGCACTGCCGCTATCCGCATTCGCACCATCATCCGTTTTACCAGTTCTTTTGTTTCTGGTTCTCCCGGATGACGGTTCCTGTTCCCTGTTTTCCCGGACCGGCTCAACCGTCGACGGTTGATATATCAATGGTTGATACGCTTGTTGCTGATCTTCAGCGGCAAATTTTCGTGCCGCCTCAAAACGCGACTGTGCATTCAAAATGCGCATGGCCGTGCGCAATCTCTGATCCACAGTGTGCGGAGACACGCCGAGTTCGCGCGCAATTTCCTTGGAATTGAGATGCGCAAGCACAAGCCGCAAACAATCGCGCTGCCCGTCATTCAACTTGTCAATATTGCCAGCCGTCATCTCGAAGAAAACCAATCGAATCGGCATTGGGGAAACCCGCAAGTTCCCAAACACGAATAACAACGTGACCAGTCTTGTTCAAATATGGTCGAAATTGACCACCCTATTGCCATTGAGGCCCCCTAATTTTTCAATTAGCTCCATGGTTTTCTGTATGACCATTAACAGATACTTGGATAATTTTGAAATATTATTGAAAGCTGAGCCAACAGCTTGGCTCCAGAGAAAATTTCTGGATCACGGAGCATAGCTTGAAACACAAAGTATGCTGGACTTGACCACAGGTTCAGGCCATCAATCAAAGAAAACGATGGAGAGAGCATGACCGCGACACAGGCAGGGCCGCTGACGAATACCGGACTGGCATATCGATCCGATGGGTATCGGAACTATGTGATAATCTCGTTGATGCTTCTCTACACATTGAACTTCATCGATCGCATATTGATCGGCGTCGTCGCCCAGCCGATCATCGAAGAATTCAAGCTGCAGGACTGGCAATTTGGCTTGCTGTCCGGCTTCGGCTTTGCCCTGATGTATACGGTAATGGGCATACCGATCGCCCGGCTTGCCGAGCGCATGAACCGTGTTAAAATCATCGCCGCCAGTGTCATCCTGTGGTCACTCATGACCGCATTGTGCGGGATAGCTGGCAGCTTCATCGCACTGCTGGTTTTCCGCATCGGCGTCGGCATCGGGGAAGCGGGCCTAACACCCGCGGCCAATTCGATCATTTCCGACTATTTCCCGCCTCGCAGCCGCGCCAGGGCAATCGCCATCTATACCATGGGCATCACATTGGGCGGCGTCCTGGCCAATGCCTTCGGCGGGCCGATCACCGAATTGTTTTCCTGGCGCGAGGCGTTTTTGGCCTTGGGTGTACCGGGCGTGATTTTCGGCGTAATTTTCCTCTTCACCGTCGAGGAGCCTCCGCGCGGCTATGCTGACCCGCCGACCGCAACCAAACCGAAGAAAATGGGTATCGGCGAAACGGTCAGGGAATTGTCGGCCAAGCGCAGCTTCTGGATCAACATGATCGCAGCCGCTTTGGTCGCCTTTGTCGGCTATGGTGTCAGCAATTTTCAGGTCGCCTTTTTCCAGCGTGTGCACGAAATGTCGATCTCGGAAGTGACGCTGCAGATTGCCGTCCCGCTGGGGCTGGCCGCATCTGTCGGCGCTTTCTTTACGGGATATCTGACCGAGAAGATGAGCGGTCGCCATCCCAATGTGGTGGCCTGGTTACCGGGCGTCATGCTGATCATTT
This sequence comes from Parasphingorhabdus sp. NYA22, assembly GCF_976973735.1. Taxonomy (NCBI): domain Bacteria; kingdom Pseudomonadati; phylum Pseudomonadota; class Alphaproteobacteria; order Sphingomonadales; family Sphingorhabdaceae; genus Parasphingorhabdus; species Parasphingorhabdus sp. NYA22. The sequence continues at coordinate 3,251,285 of NZ_OZ333477.1, forward strand.
GCGTGCCGCTTTACTGGCTCGGTTTCACCACAGATAGCGTCCCCTTCGCCTTGACGGCGTTGCTGTTCGCTGCCGTCCTTCACTATGGATATCTTGGTGCGCAATATACAATCTGCCAAGGCGTTGCGAGCCCGCAGTCGCGGGCAACCGCCGTTGCCCTGTTTCTGTTCATCGTCAACCTCATCGGCTATGGCTGCGGTCCACTGGTAATGGGCATTGCCAGCGACATGCTGATGAACGCCAATCTTTCCAGTTCGCAGTTCGCCGCAGAACTGACCGGCCAGATCTGCAAAGGCAGGCCAGAAGACCTGATAGCAACCCTCGGTGCAGCCAAGGCCGGGGCCTGCTTGACGGCAAGCGCGGAAGGGCTGCGCTGGTCGATGATATACATCGTCGGTATATTCTTCATCGCGGGCGGCCTCTATATCTTTGCCTGCAAGACGCTGCAAAAAGACCTTGTCGCGAAGATGAGCTGAAGCAATATGGCCCGCCCTGAACCATGGCAATTGCTTGCCGAAAATTATCCCGTATCCGTCGTCATGCAGACACGCTTTCAGGATATTGATCCCAACCGGCATCTCAACAATGTCGCCTTTGCGGCAATGTTCGAGAATGCGAGGGTTCGGCTGAACCGTGCGCTAAGGCCTTGGGGCGACCGCCCCAGGAACGAGCGGAGTATGGTCGCCGCGGTGACGATCAACTATCTCCGCGAAGGCCATTATCCCGATGACGTCGAAGTCAGCTCCGGCGTCAGCAGGATCGGCATATCAAGCTATGTGATCGCGCAGGCCATGTTCCAGAACGGTCACTGTATCGCCACCTGCGATTCCATCATCGTCTGCCGCACCGATGGCGAAGGCAAGCCGCTGCGTCAGGCAGTGGTTGATGAGCTCGAGAAGATGCGAACCACTTGCTGACTTCGCGTCAGCCTTGCCGTTCGGGCAAAATCTTTGGAAGCATTGGAAGGTCCTTCGGCAAGCTCAGGACGAACGGCGCTAATCCGAAAGCAGCGAATTAGTCCGTGAAATTAGCTTTCCGTTTCTGCATGAACGCCATGACCGCTTCCACTTGATTGGGTGTGCGGCTGACCTTGTCCTGACCGACCGATTCCATCATCAGTATTTCGTCTTCGTTCATATCGGGCAGCTTGTTGATCAGGTCTTTGGCGATCTGCACCGCTTGCGGATGTTTGCTTGCGATCTCGTCGGCGATTTCCATGGCTTTCGCGTGCGGATCGTCGGACAAATGGGTAACAAAGCCCAGATCCTTGCCTTCTTCGCCGGTAAAAATGCGGTTGGTATAGGTGAGTTCCCGCAAGATATCGTCGCGAACAAAGCTGCGCCAGGTGGTGTAGCTTCCCATATCCGGAATCAGACCCCAGCGCATTTCCATGATCGACATTTTCGCATCCGGCGCGACCACACGAATGTCGGCGGCGCTGGCAAATTGCAGACCGCCGCCAATGCACGGACCGTGGATGGCGGCAATAACTGGCGCTTTCAGCTTCCGCCAAAGCAACACAATATGCTGATATTTATTGGCGTTGCCAAAGGTTCGCTCGGTCAGGGTGTTGGCGAGTGGTGACTTGTCGCCATCCTTGCCTGGCTCAGAGGCAGCAGCGGCCGACGCCGCAAAGCTACCCATGTCAAGGCCGGCGCAGAAAGCCTTGCCTTCACCGGAAAGAACGATGGCACGAATGCCCTCCATCGCTGCCAGCTTTTCGCCGGCTTCGACGATTGCATCAATCTGCTCCGCATCGAGCGCGTTCATCTTCTCCGGCCGGTTGAACCGGACGTCGGCGATATGATCTTTGACGGTGATAGTAACGCGTTCTGACATGGCGAGGCTCCGGTTTTCTCGATTCGAAGGGCAGTTATGAACCTTGTTTAATCGCCCAGTTAACCAGCGGCAACTGGTCATTGCCGAAATACATTCTTTCGCCCTCTCCAAAAGGTACGAAAATGCTGGGGGACCCATAAGCACCGCGGGCAATGGCCTCTTCGGTATTGGCGCGTAGTCGGTCCTTGATCTCCTGCTCCTGCGTCCGCGCAGCCAGCGCGGCACCGTCCAGGCCGACCTCATTGGCAATCGCTATCAACACTTCCGGGTTGTCCAGATTACGCTGCTCCCCATAATAGGCGTCGAACGCAGCGGTAGCGAACTTGTGCAATGCCGCCTGATCATCCTCCAGCGCACAACAGACCCGCATCGCATGCACCGACTTTACCGGATGATGTTCGCTCGGAAAATTCATCGGTAGCCCGGCCAGTTTTGCCCAGTCCTTGAGCACGCGAAAACTGTGGACGAATTTGCGATTATCCGGATTTTCCCGCGCCGCATAGACATCCTGATTGACCGCGTTGAACACGCCGCCGACAAGAAACGGTTTCCAGATGATTGCGGCGCCATTGTCCTTGATGATTGGCTGAATATTGTGGAATGCGAGACACGTCCATGGGGAGGAGAGGTCGAAATAGAATTCTACTGTTAGTGGCATGTATTAATCCTTCCTGTGCCCCGGCGAAGGCCGGGAGTCCATCTCCTGAATCATCACTAACAAGCATCGGTCATGTTCGGCGCTGCACGCAAGATCAAATTCCTTGGCTAACACCGGATGCCGACGCAATTCCAGGAGATGGGCACCCGCCTGCGCAGGTGCACTATTCCTTCAGCCCGAACAATGTCTTGCGTGTCTGCGCATCATCCTGCGGGTTGCGATTGATCTTGTCGCGACCGACGGCCATCCCGCGCCGCAATCCTTCGCGCTGCTTCAGCGTCTCGTACCAGCGCTTCACATGGGGGAACTCGTCGAGATCGATTTCCTGACGTTTGTAGGTCTGCACCCAGGGAAAGCAGGACATATCGGCGATGCTGTAATCTTCACCGGCAAGATAGTCATGATCCGCCAGCCGCCGATCCATTACCCCGAACAGCCGTAACACTTCCCTGCGATAGCGTTCGGTGGCATATTCGATCCGTTCCGGTGAATAGAGTTTGAAATGGCCGTGCTGCCCCATCATCGGACCCAGCCCGCCCATCTGCCACATCAGCCATTCGGTCGCGGCAATCTGTCCGCGCAGGTCATGCGGCAAAAATTGCTCCGCTTTGTCTGCAAGGTAGAGCAGGATCGCACCGGTTTCGAAGACGGAGACAGGTTCCCCGCCATCGGCAGGATCATGGTCGACAATCGCTGGGATCCGGTTGTTCGGGCTTATAGCGAGAAAATCCGGCTCGAACTGCTGCCCTGCCCCGATGTTCACCCATTTGATATCATAGTCGAGCCCGCTCTCCTCGAGCATGACCGAGATTTTCCACCCGTTCGGTGTCGGAGCAAAATAGAGATCGATCAAATCGCTTCGCTCTGTCCCGGCGTATTCACACCCATTTTCTGGAGATATTTCTTCACGTTGCGCGCCGCCTGACGAATGCGTTGCTCATTCTCGACCATCGCAATCCGGACAAAGCCCTCGCCGTCCTCGCCATAGCCAACACCGGGCGCGACCGCGACACCGGCTTGGGTCAGCAACTGCTTGGAAAATTCGAGACTGCCCATATGCGCGAGCTGCGGCGGCAAGGGAGCCCAGGCGAACATCGATGCGGCCGGTGGCGGGATTTCCCAGCCTGCCCGACCAAAGCTTTCCACCAGCACATCGCGCCGTTTGTGATAGAGTTCACGGTTCTTGGCGACCTGATCCTGCGGACCATTGAGCGCCGCACAGGCAGCTGCCTGGATCGGGGTAAAGCCGCCGTAATCAATATAGCTCTTCACCCGGGTCAGGGCTCCGATCAGCGTCTTGTTGCCGACCGCGAAACCGACCCGCCAGCCGGCCATGGAATAAGTCTTGCTGAGCGAGGTAAATTCTACCGCGACATCTTTCGCGCCCGGCACTTGCAAAATCGAAGGCGTCGGATTGCCGTCGTAATAGAGTTCGGAATAAGCGAGATCGGACAATAGCCAGACCTTGTTTTCCTTCGCCCAGGCTACCAGCCGCTCGTAGAAGGCGAGATCGACGACTTCGGCGGTCGGGTTAGACGGATAGTTGACCACGAGAAGCGTCGGGCGCGGCACGGTAAAGGCCATCGCCCGTTCCAGCGATTCCCAATAATGTTCATCGGGCGTTGTCGGCACGCTGCGGATGGTCGCTCCGGCAATGATGAAGCCGAACGTATGGATAGGGTAGCTCGGATTGGGCGCAAGGATGCAATCGCCTGGCGCTGTAATCGCCGTCGCCAGACTGGCCAGGCCTTCCTTCGACCCGAGTGTTACGACCACCTCCGTTTCGGGATCTAGATCCACGCCAAAGCGGCGGCCATAATAATTGGCTTGTGCCTTACGCAGACCGGGAATTCCTTTGGATGCGGAATAGCCGTGCGCATCGGGTTTCTGCGCCACTTCGCACAGCTTGTCGATGACATGCTGCGGCGGTGGCAGATCGGGATTGCCCATACCGAGATCGATAATGTCTTCGCCGGCCGCTCGCGCCGCTGCCCGCATGTTATTGACTTCAGCAATCACATAGGGTGGCAGGCGCTTAATGCGGTAAAACTCTTCGGACATTATGGATCGTTTCTTGCGTTAAATGTTAAAGGGCCCCTGCTTTGCGTAATTTTATCATCAATGTCGAGGGCTAGCAGGTGGTTTCCGCAATTTGTGCACAACACCTGCCGTGGAGTGCTGATAGCAATCGGCCCCGCTCTCCATCGGCAGTGCCTATAAGCACCAGTCGATTACGCTTGAAGCCGATTCACCCCTCGGAAAACCGTCTGGCTCTTGCTGCCAGTCATTACAATGGACTTCGCCCGGATCGTATCCAGGAAATGCCAGGTCGAAGTCGCTTTTTGAGGGGTAAGCGCCACGGTCATATAGCCGCGATGCTCGGTGTCTGCCCATTGCAGTTGTTTGTTGGCCCCGACGACGGCCTTGGCGACCAGATCGGGATTGACGCCTTTGGTATAGGCTTCAAAGCCCGGCGAGCTGACGCTATGGCCAGCGAATTCCACGCCGGCGGCGCCATCCTGGGTCTCGAGGTCGAACGCCCAGGCATTGTGACTGTCACCCGACAGGACGATCAAATCTGCATCAGCCTGTTGCGCGGCAGCCAGCGAGCGGGCGCGAGCCTGAGGATAGCCGTCCCAGCTGTCAAAATTGATCGGCAGTCCGATTTTTGCTGCCAATGCACCCACCGCTACACGTGCCTGCGCTATAGGAGGAGCATCTTCGGGCACCCAGTTTTTCGCGTCCTGTGGCAGCACCAGCTCGCCCATCACGCACTGCTGTGACCAGACCTGCCACTTGGTTCCAGAAGCTTTGGATTTCTGCAGCGCATCGCCGAACCATTGCTCCTGAACGGAGCCCAGCATCGAACGCGTTGGGTCCTGCCAGACATCATCGCGAAACGCCGTGAGCGCCGCTGCGACATCTTGCTTCCCCTCGATCGATTCCGCCAGATCTACCGGCTTGTCACGGCCGCCAATCCGGCTTTCGGTAAAGAACAGGGTCGCCAGATCACCGATCTGATATTCCCGCCAGCGCGGGTTGCCGAACTTCATATCCCGAACCGGCATCCACTCCCGATAGACGCGCTCAGCAACGCGCTTGCGTACCTCCCAGTCACCTTCGCTTGCATCATGATTTTGCGCACCGTCCTTATAGGCATCATTGGCAAATTCATGATCGTCCCACGACGGGATCATCGGCAATACCTGATGGATGCGTTGCAGGTCGGGATCGCTGCGGTAGGCGGCATAGCGCAAGCGGTAATCGGCAAGCTGGACCATTTCATGGGCGGGATCAATCACCCGACCGGCCACTGTTTCTTCTTTCGACGGATAGGTTCCGATCGGATATTCGTAGAGATAATCGCCAGTATGAATGATCAGATCAAGATCGCGATTTTGCGCGGCGTGGGCATAAGCATTAAAATAACCGAAGGGCATGTTGGAACATCCGACAACACCGATATTGAACTTTTGCACCGGGCCCTGCGGCAAAGTCCGGGTCCGGCCGACCACGGATTTCGTGCCGTTAGGTCCGATGAAGCGAAAGAAATACCATTGGTTGGGGTTGAGGCCTTGCACCGTGATTTTGGCAGTAAAATCCCGCTCGGCTTTTGCCTGCACTTCCCCGACCGTTTTGGCATCGGTGAAATCCGCATTACCCGATATCTCGACGGACAGCTTGGCATCACCACTGCCGACATAGCGGGTCCACAACAGCACCGAGTCCGGCGCAGGTTCACCGCTGGCAACCCCATGGGTAAATCCCTTTGCGCCCATCAGCGACGCCGAAGCCGGCACGCTCAGCGCTCCAAGCCCAAAGGTTCCCAGAGCCATTAACTGGCGGCGATCGATATTCATGGTCATGATTTTATCCCAAAATGCCTAGTGCGAGCAAAATAGCGAAGAATAGAGACAGGCTGATGACAGTGAAGATGAGCAACGCGATCAACCGGAAAAAAGCCTCTACCCGGGTGAGACCATAGGCGTGCCGCAATTGCCTATACATGTGAAATGGCGGGTAGAATATCGCTAGCATCAGCCATATTGATTCCGGCACCCCGACCGCCATCAGTATCGCGCAGGTGATAAACAGGAGAGACATGAAGCTGATCGAATAGGTGGCAAAAACCGCATGATCATAAAAATGATAACCGCGCCTGCCGACAGTTGCCAGCCAGACGAACGGCAGCGAGATTGGAATAAGCAACCAGGCAAATTTATAGCCATTGGCTTTGAGCTTGTAGATCAGCAGATCGGGGTTGCCCTTGATCTTTTTGAACCCGTCGCGGATCCATTTGTCCGCCGCGGACGATCCGGTGCTGACACTACTGCCCTCGGTGAGCGCGGTGCCTTTCTTGATATCTTCCAGACCAGTTTCAATTTGATCCAGATCCCCTTCGGTGAAATTGCCGACGGGATCGCCATCGCTCAGATTGACATCCGGATAAGGCGTTTTCTCATCGGTGAAGGTCGACATCAAGTTACGGCTCTTTTTCAGGTCCAGAATTTCCTGTTCCAGCCGGACCTTATCGTCCCCCGTTGCTTGCGAGAGTTGCGCGGCTTTCGCCTTTATCTGGCCATCCATCTGCCCGGCCTGAACAACCACCCCCGCGCTGACTTCATCGTCCGCGATGCTGACATCAGCACTGGTAAAGGGATCTCCCAGAAAGGAAAAGACCGCAAACATCATGAAAACGGAAAACAGGAACAGCGCCATTGGCGAGATAAATTTGGCTCGCTCCCCATGAATATAGCGCCGGGTCAGATCACCCGGCTTCCAGACCAGCAAGGGCAAAGTGCGCCAGAATTTGCCCTCGAAATGCAAAACGCCATGCAAGATATCATGCCAGAAAGCGCCGATCGAGCGGTGGACATGCAGCGCCTGGCCGCAATTGCCGCAATAACGACCGGTTACGACCGCAGTGCAATTAAGGCATGTTCCGCCCTTGCCCCCCGATGCGCCGGTGTTTTCATCTTCCACCGCCTTGGCTATCAAGCCGCCTTCGATGGCGGTTCCCATGGCTTCCAGTTCTTCCGACATAAGCCGCAGTTTTGGCCCATTCCGTCAATAAGGCAAGCGGCTTTTTGTAATCCGCCCGATGTTATGCTAGATGTTATATCGTATCATAAATCAGGAGAGAAAAAATGCGCAGCAGGAAGCACTTTCTTCGTCAAAAAGCCGCCACCGTCACTGTGGACAAGCCATTTGCGGAACTCAACATCACGCCGCTGATAGATGTGTTGCTGGTTCTTTTGGTGATGATGATGCTGTCGATCCCCGCTGTCACCCACAAAGTCGCAGTCGATCTGCCAAGCGGAGCTCCGGGAACCAGCGCTCCTATAGTCAACAAACTGTTCCTGAATGCGGCTGGCACGGCGATCTGGAACGGCATACCGATGGACAGCGACCGTTTGCGCGGTCGGCTGGAAATAATGGCGAAGGATCCGGCAAAGCCGCAACTACATTTCGAAAGCGATGCCCGGGCCCGGTACGAACGATTTGATCAACTCGTGGCGATGATCAAACGAGCCGGCGTTGAAGAAGTCGGCTTCGTGGGCAACAGGCAATTCGCAAGTTGGGACAGCCCTTGAAACTTCGATTTACGCCATGATGTGGCGAAAGCATGCAGCGGATCGAAATGACCGGGACGATTTGTCACTGATGCGAATGCCCAATCTGATCGGGTAGTCAGGCATGTTTTTTTAGCCAGCGCCCGGTTTTGGAACCGGACTTGAAAGGTAACCGAAGCGAAAATTCAGCCGATGAGCCAGTTTTTTCTTAGTTAATCAGACTTTGCTCCGTTTACGCTAAGATGGACAAACTAATTATCTTCGGCTGCCTATGACAGCCCGCATAGCCCGGCAGAGGCGCTTCCCTTCTGTGTCGACCATTCTTCTGGTGTCGGCAATTTTCGGATTGCTTGCCTGGGGTGGCGTCAGTCTCACACAAGACGAAAGCAGAATTGCGGTCGTCTGGCTGGCCAATGCCTTTCTGGTAGCCGTCATTCTGCGGTCAGCCAAAAGGCATGTACCTTATTATCTCGCTGGCGCGTTTATCGCGAATATTGCCGCAAATCTCCTGACAGGAGATACGGCGATCCGTGGGACAGCATTGGCCGCCATCAACCAGTTCGAGATGATCCTGATCTGGTTCCTCATGCAACGGCTCGGCGCAGCCAAACCGGACATGCAGAGGATTTGGGACCTGGGCAAATTCTGTCTGGTTGGCGGGCTTGTGGCTCCGCTGGCATCCGGGCTGCTAGCCGGATTGCTATTCTCTGCTGGCACCCTGCAATTATTTTTAATGTCGTGGCTTCAGTGGACCGCGACCAACGGCCTTGGTATGATTTTGCTCGGGCCGGCGGTCATGGTGGCGATAGATGCGATCAAGCCCGCAGACAAGCCAGGTGGTCGGCGAAGCGTGTTGCTGTTTAATGCCAACCGCTGGGAGTGGCTGGCAATTCAGGCATTTACCTTGGTTGCCGCAGCTACAATTTTCTAGCTTCTCAGCTTTCCGGTCTTCTTCCTGGTCGCGCCTTTGGTGCTGCTCAATGCCTTTAGACTGGGGACACCCGGCACCTCGGTTTCCATCGTATTGATTGCTATCGTCGTGGTTATTTGCGCGGCCTTCGAGACTGGTCCATTTTATTCCGTAGACCTAACGTTGACCGCGAAATTGTTCATCCTGCAATTTTTTCTGCTGAGCTGTTTTGCAGTGGGGATGCCCACAGCGGCAATGCTGACCGAGAAGGCGTCGATCCGGCGTTCCCTTAGCGTCCACCGCGAAGTCTCCAACTCCATGCTGGAAAATATGACCGAGGTTCTCTTTCGGACAAATAGCGATCTGCAGTGGTTGTTTCTGAACCCCGCCTGGCAGAAGCTGACGGGCCGCTCGATCGAAGACAGTTTGGGACGGGATATGGGCGAGATATTTGCTGTCGACGATTTTGAGGCTCTTAAAACACAGCTTGGGCCCGTCCAATCCGGCGCGATCCAGCGCGCTCGATTTGAAGGCTCCATCTCTCATGAAGATGGTTCTATCCTCGCCGTCGAGTTGAGCTTTTCCAGATTGGCTGGAAAGAATGGAAGCTTTCTCGGCATTGTCGGGAGCATCAGAGACATAACCGAACGCAAGCAAATGGAACAAAATCTGGTTGCCGCCAGAGTAGGCGCCGAAGAGGCGGCAGATGCCAAAACGCGCTTTCTTGCCAATATGAGTCACGAAATACGGACGCCGATGAACGGAGTATTGGGGTTCACCCAGTTGCTGCTCGACGCCGATCTCCCTCCGGAGCAGGACAGCCACGCCAAGATGATATTGGATTCCGGCAAAGCCATGATGCGGCTGCTCAACGATATTCTTGATATTTCCAAGGTCGAGGCTGGTCAGGAGAATTGCAACATTGCCCCCATGTCCACGCAGCATGTGCTGCAGAGTTGTGTGTATCTGATGGCCCCGATCGCCGATCAAAAGCGGCTCGATCTCAAGCTCGAAGTTATGGATAATGTACCCGCAATGGTGATGGCAGACGCAAATCATTTGCGTCAGATCGTATTAAATCTTCTGGGCAACGCCATCAAATTCACCAGCAACGGTGCGGTCACGGTTTCGGCCAGCGCCAGCCTGACCGGTGCCGAGACGATCCAAATGCAGGTGATGGTCAAGGATACCGGAATCGGCATCCCATCCAATCGTCTTGAGGCCATATTTTCTCCGTTTGAACAAGCGTATCCGCAAACGTCGACGATGTTCGGAGGAAGCGGCCTGGGATTAACAATCAGCAAACAGCTGGCCTCGCTCATGGGCGGAACGATCGAAGTCGAGAGTATCGAAGGGGAAGGCACCACTTTCTCCATCCAGTTCCCGGCGGGAATAGTATTAGCCCCCTCCGCCAGCACCGGAAAAACAACAGGAACACAACCAATGCCCTCTATAAATAATCCGATCGAGACACCTTTAGCTCAAGCCGATAACGGCAAGATTTTGATCGCCGAAGACCATGACATCAATCAGATCCTGATAGCCGAGATGATCAAGAAGCTCGGTTATCAGCCGGTGCTGGCGGTCAACGGTGAGGACGCCATTGCAAAGGTGGAAGCGGCCGCAGAAGGAAATACGCCTTTTGATCTAGTGCTTATGGATGTTCAAATGCCGGTTATGGACGGCTATGAAGCGACGGAATCTATCCGGAAGAAGGGCTATCCGAAGGAACAGTTACCGATATTGGCAATAACGGCAAATGCATATCCCGAAGATATCGCACGTTGCCTGCAAGCTGGCATGCAGGGTCATATTGCCAAACCGGTAATGTTCGACAATTTGAAAACTTCGCTGCAGAACTGGGCGATGTCGAACCAAACAGCATCGACAGGAAACGGTGCAATCAGTTAATCAGCGCGATACAAAGTACCAATCCACCTTTTCTTCTTCGTAAACCAGCCAGGGCATATCACAGCTTTTTATAGTTGCTCGGTTACCAACAGCTTGGAATAGTTAGACAGACCTATTCCATTCATCAGATCAACAGACTAGGTTCAACCTTGAACCCGTTATAAAGAAGTCGATCAATTCGAATAGAAGATTGGAAATTTGCATGCGGAAAGTCCTGATTTCAACAATATTGGTACTTGGTATTGCAAACATAACACCGCTTGCCGCGCAGCCATTGCCGGATCAAACCATCGATTCAGCAAAAATCCTTCCCCATTTTAATGCGGATACGGTCGATGCAACGCTCAAGACCGTCACCGGCAACCATCTTGCTACCGTCATGCCCTCAGGCGAAAATATCATAACCGCCTTCGCGCCAAATGGCCTGCAATTCACCGTCCATTTTCGTCAATGTAATGAACAGGAACCTGTCCAATGCAAAGCGCTGCAACTTTTGACCAGCTGGAGTCTGGAAGGCCGGGAAGTAGATTTGCAGGATATGATGCCGCAGTTTCAGCGCAGTCATTTATTTGTAAATAGTGGAATATTGGAAGATGGTCGTCCCTATATGACGCGGATCATCGTTGCTGACCAAGGCCTGGCGCAAGGCAATCTTGCAGCAGAAGTCCGTAACTTTATCAGCGATGCTACCGACTTTAACGGTCGATTGACAGCAGCGACCCGCTAAAGCTACCGACAGCAATGGGCTAGCCAGGGCGTTTTCCTTGGAGGTCAATATAGCCAGATGGCGGCACCTTCAGCGCCAGGGCGCCCGTCAGCCAGCGCTTCTTCTATAGAATAAATACGCCGCCAAACAGGGCGCCAAAATCCTCACACTTGTCCGGGCAGCATAGCCCAATATTTGCCAGCGTGATACATACGCTTACAATATCTTAATGTGATAAATCACTGTAAACAATGCGTCTATATTAATGTAAACGCGCTTATATCGATGTAAATATGTATCTCCTATATTTGGAGAATCTTCCAATATACTATATCAACCGCGATGGGGTCGCATTGTTGTCAACAGACTATTGGAGGGGTTAATCATGAAAAGATTGAAACTATTAGCAGCAAGCGCGGTCGCCATAGCATCCACATACACCGTTTCGGCGCCGGCTCATGCACAAGCCGACCCGTTACTCGGTCAAATGATGCTTTTTGGTGGTAATTTCTGCCCACGCGGTTGGGGAGATGCTTCCGGAACGTTGCTTTCCATCAGCCAATATTCGGCATTATTTTCATTGCTGGGCACCATGTATGGCGGTGACGGACGTACCACATTCGCCTTGCCTGATCTGCGCGGTCGCGCGCCAATCAGCATGGGCGCAGGGCCAGGGCTGCCGTCCTATCCCACTCAGGGTGCCAAAGGCGGTTCGACGAGCTTTACGCTGACCAGTGCCACCATGCCAAGCCACACCCATGTCGGCACGATGAGAGCCAGCAATTTGCCGGGAGACACGGCGAATCCGAACGACAATAGCCTGGCAACAACCGCAGGTGAAAATATATACCATACCGGTGCTCCGGCGGTAAACATGGATATCGGCACCGTTATTCTTGGTAATACTGGCGGCAATATCCCGGTTAACAAGCTATCGCCCTATCTGGTGATGCGCTGGTGCGTAGCCATGCAAGGTGTGTTCCCTTCACGCAACTAATACAGAAGGTTTTGATGACCTTATGTTTTTTTCGAGTGAAAGGAAATTCCTCATGAATTTATATAAAACGATCTCGGTCGCCTTGACAATTGGCGGCATATCGCTGGTGTCAACAGCGCCTGCCAATGCCCAAGCGGGCACCCAATATGTTGGACAAGTATCAGCATTTGCTGGCAATTATTGTCCAAGAGGCTGGATGGGGGCGGATGGCACCTTGCTGCCCATCAGTTCACACACCGCTCTGTTTTCGCTATATGGAACATTTTACGGAGGCAACGGAACCAGCACCTTTGCTTTGCCCGATCTTCGCGGACGGCGTCCGGTCAGTGTCGGCAACGGTCCGGGAATTGGCAATTATACCATTGGCGAAAAAGCTGGTTCGGCCGAATTTACGCTGACCACCAATAATTTGCCCAATCATAATCATATCGGTGCGTCGAGAGCGAGCAATATGCCGGGCGACACAGCAAATCCGAATGACAATAGTTTGGCAACAACGGGCGCAGAAAAGATATATCATACCGGATCGCCGGCGGTGAATATGGATGTCGGCACGGTTACCATAAACAACACCGGCGGCAATCAAATGGTCCAAAAGCAGTCACCCTATCTGGTGATCCGCTGGTGCGTCGCAACTGTCGGGATATATCCATCGCGTAACTAGATTGGTTTGGCCCAATGCCGCAGCTACTATGACTTTGCCAGAATTCACTTCCTCCTTACAGGAAGCGAATTCTGGCAAACGCTGCAGGTACGCGCTGCATTATTCGCGCCTGGAATGGTCAAATCGCGATTGCTGATGCGCCGACATCCGATATCGTCTAGCTTCAATGATAGTATACATCTGCGCCTTGGTCCGCCACATTCCCGCTATGGAACTGAAACTCGAAAACAAGAATGTGCTGGTTACGGCCGGCAGCAAGGGCATCGGACTGGCAACCGCGTCGGGATTTCACAAATGCGGCGCGAAGGTCACGATTTGTGGAAGATCGCAGGATGCGCTCGACGCTGCAGCTGCGCAGATGCCGGGATGCCTGGCGCTGACCGGAGATGTATCCAGAGCGGAGGACATTGAACGGGTCGTTGCAGCAGCGGCTCAAGAATTCGGCGGTATCGACATATTGGTGAACAATGCAGGTGGACCGCCGCCCGGCCTGTTTGTCGATCTGTCGGACGAGGACTGGGACAAAGCCGTCGAGTTGACGCTGAAATCCGTCATCCGCGCAACCCGCCTTGTACTGCCACATATGCGAGCCCAGAAATGGGGCCGGATCATCAATATCTCGTCGACCGGCGTGAAGCAGCCTGTTCCCGGACTGACCCTGTCCAATAGCATCCGGATGGCGGTGCTGGGATGGGCCAAGACACTCGCCAATCAGGTGGCGGCTGACAATGTGCTGGTGAATACGGTGTGCCCGGGATTTACACAGACCGATCGCATCGCGCAGATTTTCGAGCAGCAATCCGCAGCCTCCGGCAAGAGCATCGAGGAAATTTCCGCTACCCTGGCCGCGCAAATCCCCATGCAGCGGATCGGCCAGCCCGAAGAGATAGCCAATCTGGCGGTGTTTCTGGGATCGGAAGCTGCCAGCTATATGACGGGAACGTCGATTCAGGTCGATGGGGGCTCGGTACAAGGTTTCTGAAACCAGCATATTCGCGGTCAATTACAGGCGAGGTGCACAACAATTGTTTCCCAAGATTTAAAAGCCCGCTAATGGGCGCGGATGACCGCAGAAAAACCAAAGCTCATCATCCGCATGGCGGAACTGGAAGACGCCAGGAAAATATCGACCCTGTCACGCAAGGTATATGGCAAGGGCGAAGGCTATACTGCGGAGGAAGTGCGCGGCCAGATCAACAATTTTGCTGATGGCCAGCTGGTCGCGGAATATGAAGGCAAGATTGTCGGCCACTGCGCGACCTTCCAGATCTCCGAGAAAACCGCTCGTGCTGCACATAGCTGGGCTGAAATCACCGGCGGCGGTTTTGCCGCGCGGCATGATCCGAACGGCGAGATACTCTACGGCATGGAAGTCAGCGTCGATCCGGATTACCGGCGTCTGCGCATCGGGCTGCGTTTCTACAAGGTCCGCCGCGAGCTTTGCCAGCATCTCGGACTGAAAGGGATCATCTTCGGCGGGCGGCTGCCCGGCTATGCCCGGCGCAAGCGCAAATATCCTGATCCTGCGGATTATCTGGCGGCGGTGGTCGACAAGCAGTTCCGCGACCCGGTGATCAATTTTCAGCTTAATCAGGGCTTTGTCCCTCTGGGGATTTTGAAAGACTATATGCCGACCGACAAGCCTTCCGGCGGTAATGCGGTTCATATGTTCTGGGAAAATCCGCTGGCAGCCGAAGCCAAGCTGGTGACGCAGACGCCGCATGACCGCCTGCCCCAGTCGGTGCGCGTCGCGACCGTGCAATTCCAGATGCGCAAGATTGCCTCGCAGACCGAATTTGAAGAACAGGTCGAATATTTTGTCGATGTCGCAGCCGATTATGGTGCGGACTTCGTGACCTTCCCGGAATTGTTCACGCTGCAATTGCTGTCGCTGGAGGGCGAGAAACTGGATCCGGCGCAGGCGATAGAAAAAATCGCCGAATATACCGACCGGTTCAAGGAAGTGATGGAGAAGCTGGCGGTTTCCTATCATATCAACATCATCGGCGGCTCCCACCCGACGCGCATGGAAAATGGCGATATTCGCAACATATCCTATGTCTTCCTGCGCAACGGCGCAATCTACACGCAGGACAAACTACATCCGACGCCTAGCGAAGTGCGCTGGTGGAATATCAAGGGCGGCTATGGCGCGGAAGCCATTCCGACCGACTGCGGGCCAATCGGCGTGATGATCTGCTATGACAGCGAATTCCCGGAAATGGCGCGCCATCTGGTCGATCAGGGCGCGATGATATTGTTCGTGCCCTTCTGCACCGATGAACGGCGTGGCTATTTGCGGGTGCGCTATTGCTGCCAGGCACGGGCGGTGGAAAACCAGTGCTATGTTGTGATGTCAGGCGTGGTCGGCAACTTGCCCAATGTGGAAAATATGGACATCCACTATGCCGAAAGCGCGATCTTGACGCCATCCGACTTCCCGTTTGCGCGGGACGGCGTCGCGGCAGATACCGCGCCCAATACCGAGACTATCGCTATTGCCGACCTGTCTATGTCCAGCCTGCTGACCAGCCGACAATCGGGCGCTGTGCAGAATCTCAAAGACCGGCGTTTCGATCTCTATCGGGTGCTCTGGAAGGGTTAGGTTCTTTTTGGAGCGATATTCACTGGCGTATCGTTCGCCGGGCCTTTAACCGTTGGTGTCCATGATATCCGCCCATTTCCCGGCTTTTTTGACGCGCCCGTCTTCCAATATGATCAGCTGATCGGAATTTTCCAGCGTTGGGAGCCGGTGACCGATCACGATGACAGTGATGGCATCGTGAAGCTTGTCAATCGTATCGCGGATGCGGGCCTCATTCTCGATATCGAGCGCGCTGGTTGCCTCGTCGAGGATAATGAGTTCCGGCTTCTGGATCATCGCCCTCGCCAAGGCAATCCGCTGTTTTTCGCCACCCGACAGGCGTTGTCCGGCATCGCCGACCACAGTATCAAGCTGTTCGGGCAGGTTGAAAACGAAATCTGCAGATGCAAATTTCAACGCCTTTTGAAGTTCCTCATCCGTGGCATTCTCGTCTGCCCACAAAAGATTATTGCGGATCGTGTCATGAAACAGGAACACATCTTGCGGCATATAGGCGATGGATTTGCGCCAGTTCAGACGATTTTCCTCGTCGAGCAAAACCCCGTCAATCTCGATGGTGCCCGCGTCTGGGGTCAGCAGCCCCATGATCAGATCGGCCAAGGTCGATTTCCCTGATCCCGATGTCCCCATTATTGCAGTGGTTTGCCGGCTCGGGATTTCGATGTCGATGTCACGGAGCGAAGGTATGCCGCGAGTCCTGTAACTGAACGAGACGCCGGACAATTTGATGGACTTGTTAAACTGGATTTTATCGCCCAGATTCTGGGATAACGTTTCTTCCCGCGCGGCACCGGCGTCGCGCATCAAATTCGTATAATTTGACAAGACGGAATCTGAATGGAGGATATTGTTGATCTGGGTCTGAACCTCCCGAATCTGGGGGGATAGCCGCGAAAATATCAGAACCAGAATAAGCAAGGTGGGCAATGTCAGATCGAATGACGTAACCCCGATATAGAGAAGCGTCACCATGAACACAGCGACCAGAATCTGGAAAATAAAGGTCATCGCCGCATTCAGATGGGTGAATTGCAATGACCGTTTGCGCAAGAGGCTGCGGATTTCCAGCATCAGCTGACTCTGGCGGTTCTCGCTTCTTAGAATCTTGATCAGCTTGATCCCGGACAAACCTTCCTCAACCGTCTGCTGCACCTGCCGGTTGGCGATGCTCAAGAGCTTCCCCTGGTCATGGGCAAGCTTATGCTGTCGCCGCATGGCGAAGAACAGGCCGCCGCCCAGAACCATTGCTGCAAGCGTGAGCGGAAAGGAGAGGCTGAAGGCGACTATGATATAGGCTGCGATCGAAAAGGTCGACACGATGAAGCGAACCGAAAACATCAAAGCGCTTCCCAATCGACCGATCTCGGTTACCAGCAGATTGGACATGTCGGACTTTTTCTGGGTTGTCAGCCATTCCCAGCGCGCCTCGAGCATCGCATTGAAACTTTTCGTGCGAAGATCGTCCAGCAACTCCAGCCGGAAACGTTCAGAAACGATCGTTTGGCTATAGTTTATAAGCGCGCGAAGAATATTCAGTGCGAGAAATGTGCTCAAAAGCCCGATAAGGGTGATGGGAATACCGACGAAGGATAGAGCGTCGACAATCATACCGACGACACCCGACGTTTCAGTCTGGGATTTCTGCAGCGCTGCCAGAAGTGGAACCAGGAGCACCAGCCCGATGCTTTGGGTAACGCTCGACAGAACCAAAAGTCCGGCAAAAAGCAGCGAGCGCGACCGCGAAAATCGCCACATCATTTTCAGATAAGTCAGAATCAGCATGATGACCGTTTAGTAGAAGTCCTAAACTAATCAATCGAAAGGCGTCTGTCGCCCTGCCAGCCCTGGCAATTGCCATTCGAGCGCAAAATGGTTCAGTGCCAGGCCGGCTATACTCTGGATCAAAAACCAAAAATGGCGAACCGGTTATGATTTCCGGAACGAAAGTGGCTCTGTTCGAGTCGATTGATTTCGACCAATGATAATTATCATATCCGGACGAATACAGAGTTCAGGAAACGCGCAAGCACGATGTCAATCACACCTATTTTTCCTGAAAACACGATATCCGCAGAGCCCGAGAGTATGAAACTCTTCACCGGCAAAGAAGGTCTGCCATTGGCATTGGCAGTCAGAGTTTCATAGAACAGGGCTGCCATCTCTTTCACCTGTTTGTCTTTTCGATAGGGATTGAGAAGAAGATGCCATTCATCGTCCAGGCTGTCAGGAAAGACTTCTTCGGTCATCAGCAAGCTCGCGGCGACTGCCTTGTCACAGCCATATGATGTCGCGATGTCCATCATTTCCAGTCGAATATGCGCAGGCATATGTCTTGCCATGACTGACAAATCGACCACCCATTTCAATCTCGGCCACATTGCAAGAGCGCCGTGCAAGACAAGATAAAGGCAATAGAAACTGTTTGAAAGCGACGGGATCGCATTGAATTGGACGGATTCGTTAAAAGCAGTTGTCAGAGTTTTCGGTTCAAATTTGAACAATCTATGATGCAATTCTATCGGCACCGAATAGGCCGGATCCACAAAGGTAATGTCCTTGAAACGCTTGAGTTCCATATCCTGACGCGCCAGCTCAGGCTTTTCTCTGCGTTTTAATGTATTGGCCTTGAAGATATATCCTTCCTGATTCATTAGCTCTATGGTTTGCCGAGATTGATCCGTCGGGATGAGGATGTCGACATCTTTAGATTGCCGGGCCGTTGAATCATCGTGCAGCTGCTCCGCCAGCCCTCGCCCCTTCAGAAAAGAGAAAGGGACAGAATGGGTTGTCAGCAAAGTCGATATTTTTTTTTCGGCAGCTTTTTGCCTTAGGCCGGCATATACATTTTGCTGATATGCTGACTTCAATATCGAAGAAGCATTGGCTTCTGCCGTTATACCGGAGCAGCTTTGCCTCGCTATATGTAACAACGGGCCTACCCGATGCCGGCTATCTGCAAAAGTTGCGAGCTCCTCGCTGATCGGTTCGGAACCACTCACCGGCGGTAATGATAGGGCAGGACGCAAATATCTGCTCAAAGATATTAGAAGTGCCTCGCTATTTCCATTCATGGATTACGCTTAGGATGTAACGCCTGCTTAGGCGAGAGCAGAATGGTTCCAGCACCAGATTTTGACTGCGATAGTCAGTTTTCCAGCTTGCTATACGGCAGCGTTGCCGCATGATATGAAGAGAATAGCATAGACTTACTCTTCTGGATTCGAGCCGTTGTGAATTGCGACAGGCAAGCTCCAATCTTCCAATATTAACGATCTGGGTGGTATATATGCAAAACGGGAACTCTCATTCCAGTATCCAACCGCACAAGCCGGACCTAATATTGCCTTCGGACCGAAAATTCGGAACCATATTTTCTGGCCTGTTTGCGCTCGTTGCCATTATTGCTTTTTACAGGGCACAAAGCCTGACCCCGGCAGCATATATTTTCGCGTCGCTCGCGCTGCTCATGATCGGCCTGGCCTGGCTATACCCAAAAGCGTTGCGACCGTTTAACGTGGCATGGATGACGCTTGGCTTGTGGCTCGGTAAAATTGTCAGCCCGATTGTTCTGGGTCTAATCTTCCTACTGGTTTTCACTCCCCTTGCCCTCGTTTTGCGGCTATTCGGACGTGACGAACTATCGTTGAGGGACTCGCCTTCATCGACAACCTATTGGAAACCGCGCAGTCCGGAAGATCTGGACATGCACGGATTCAAGAACCAGTTTTAGGTCCGGACATGGATTTTTTGAAAGAGCTTTGGACGTTTCTGAAGGTACGGAAAAAACTGTGGCTGGTACCAATCATACTGGTGATGGTCATTCTGGGTGGGCTGATGAATCTGGCCCAGGGCTCTGTGATTGCTCCATTTATCTACACGCTATTTTAGCGACACATGTATTCTCTGGGAATATCTGCTTTTTATCACGACAGCGCGGCCTGCCTGCTGAAAGACGGGGTGATTGTAGCTGCAGCGCAGGAAGAGCGCTTTACGCGGATCAAACATGACGACGCTTTCCCGCAAAATGCTATCCGATATTGCCTCGCCGAGGCAGGGATATCACCTTCACAGGTTGATCATGTCACTTTCTATGAAAAACCGTTTTTGAAATTTGAACGGCTTATCGAAACCTATCTGGCCTTCGCGCCGCGTGGATTTAAGAGCTTCGCAGCCTCCATGCCGCTCTGGGTCAAAGACAAATTATTCCAGAAAAAAATGCTGTGTGAAGCTTTGGCCGAGACTCTGACGTCTGAAATTTGCTGGCGGGACAGGCTTTTGTTTTCGGAGCATCATCTCAGCCACGCCGCCAGTGCTTTCTTCCCCTCCCCGTTTGAAGAAGCCGCCATTTTGACGATGGACGGGGTCGGCGAATGGGCCACCAGTTCAGTCGCGATCGGGCGAGGCGCTTCCATCTCGGTCGAAAGGGAAATTCACTTCCCGCATTCGCTGGGCTTACTCTATTCCGCATTCACCAGCTATGCTGGCTTCAAGGTCAATTCGGGGGAGTATAAATTAATGGGTCTCGCGCCTTATGGCGAGCCGAGATTTGCCGAGCTTATAAAATCCACTTTGGTCGACATCAAGGACGACGGCTCTTTCCGGCTGGATATGAAATATTTTTCATATTGCACAGGGATGACCATGACCAACCGGCATTTCCATACCCTGTTTGGCGGGCCGCCGAGCCAGGCGGAAAGCGAACCAAGCCAACGCGACATGGACATTGCAGCCTCTATCCAGTCGGTGACCGAAGAGATCGTCCTCAAAATCTGTACCGAAATCGCTCGTGAGACAGGCCAAAAGAACCTCTGCCTCGCCGGGGGCGTGGCTTTGAACTGTGTAGCCAATGGCAAATTGCGCGAAGCGGATCTCTTTGAAAATATCTGGGTGCAGCCTGCTGCGGGCGACGCCGGCGGCGCGCTGGGTGCCGCTCTCGTCTGTCATCATATGCATTTGCAGAATCCGCGCGCGGTGACGCTGGGGCAGGACAGCATGTCAGGCGCATATCTTGGGCCCGACTTCGCAGATCAAGATGCAGCCTCACGACTGCAAGCCATAGGTGCGAAATTCGAAATCCTGTCGCCGGAAGAGCGGATCACGCGCACGGCGCAGGCGCTGTCAGAGGGCCAATGCATCGGTTGGATGAACGGGCGCATGGAATTTGGTCCGAGAGCCTTGGGGGCGCGCAGCATATTGGCTGACCCGCGCCGTCCCGAGATGCAGAAACAGCTCAATCTGAAGGTCAAATTCCGCGAATCCTTTCGCCCCTTCGCCCCCAGTGTGCTGATCGAACACGCTCAGGACTATTTCGATCTGGATGGCGAAAGCCCCTATATGCTGTTTACCGCAGATGTTACGAAAGCGCGGCGGCATAAACCGGAGACGAAAAGCAAGAGCGACTCTGGCCTGGCGAGACTATATGCGAAACGCTCGGATATCCCGGCGGTGACCCATATTGACTATAGCGCCCGCGTCCAGACCGTAGACGCACGATCCAACCCGGATTTCCATGCCCTTTTGTCTGCCTTCCATGATTTGACCGACTGTCCTGTCCTGATCAACACCTCTTTCAATGTGCGCGGTGAACCGATCGTCTGCACTCCCGAAGATGCGTTCTACTGTTTGATGGGCACGGGGCTGGACATGCTGGTAATCGGCAATCTTGTTCTGACCAAAGATCAGCAAAACAAGGCGCTAGTGAGCGACTATAAAGACAGATACGAGCTTGACTGAATATACCCGTCGCCCCGCAGCCGTTCATTCGCTCTCAAGATTTCCGGAAACGGATTGAAAGAGTTCCGCGATGCGCACAACTCGAGCGGGCAGCATACGACCTCGTCGAGAAATCATCCATAGATCGTGATGCAGCCCTTGGCGAAGCGGAGCGACGCGAAGCTTGTCTGCATCAGGATAGCTGTCGACGCCGCTGCGTGGCAGCAGAGTATATCCGATACCATGCGCCACCGGTGAAGGAATCTGGCTGATCTGGTTGACAAAGCTACGGATGCGCAGACGATCGGATCCGCGGAACTCTTCCGGAAAATTCATCGAGAACAGATCATCAGCATAGGCAAACCCGTCAGGATGCGCGATGAAGCCGAGCTCTTCGAGCGCCTGGAAGCTGATCGGCGATGTCATCGCCCCCTTCGGAATCACGAGGCACAGTTCCTCTTGCCCCAAATGCGCGGCCTCAAGCCGCGGATGGCGCGGATCATGATCCGCAACACCAAGATCAAAGCGCCCCTCCAGCACACCGGCCAGTACCTTGTCCTGCGGGGCTGCCTCAAGCCTAATGGTCAGGCTCGGGGAGGCCTGCATCGCCGACAGGATGTGGGGATATAGCAGCATCGCAAAACTGCCGGAGCAAGCGATGCTCACCTCTCCGACTTCAGGATCGTCGCGCAGGACCGTCTCTTGTAGCATCTGTTCCTCGTCGCGCCTTGCCCGTCCGACGGCAAGAACAGCTTCGCCTGCCGGCGTGGGGCTAAAGCTCTTGCCCTGACGCGAGATCAGCGATTGACCGACTTGCGCCTCAAGCTTCCGCAGATGCTGGGAAACGCCCGGCTGAGTCATATTCAGCAGGCTCGCGGCCTTGGTAAAATGACCGGTTTCACAAAGTACAACAAAGCTTTCCAGCCATTGAGAATTCAACATTGTTCATTACTATCTGTTATGATTAAATATTGAAATGATTATTTCACATAATGAAATGGTCGCCCTATTTTCATCACCACAGAGAATGAAAGGAACCCCACCATGCTACCTACACCCCGCGCTTTTTCCCATATTGGCTTATCCGTCCCTGACCTTGATGCCGCAGTTAAATTCTACACCGAGGTACTCGGTCTCTACACAATAATGCAACCGACCGATGTTACCGAAGACGACAGTGCAGTCGGCGTCATGTGCACCGATGTTTTCGGTCCTGGATGGGGTAGCCTGCGCATCGCCCACCTCGCCACCGCCGATCGTGTTGGAATCGAGATATTCGAATTTCCGGAAAACCACGCGCCTGACAATAATCTGGATCACAAGCGGCATGGGACCTTCCATTTTTGCATTCAGGATCCGGACGTTGAAGGACTGATCGAGAAAATTGTCGCCGCCGGAGGAAAACAACGCATGCCGGTTCGCGAATATTTTCCCGGAGAGAAACCCTATCGCATGTGCTATGTCGAGGACCCGTTCGGTATCGTGTTCGAAATTTACACCCACAGCTATGAACTGACCTATTCCGACGGCGCCTATTCGTAATAGACAGGTTCGATATGATGCGCGGCCCGGAACCTAGGAACGATCAACAGACTCCCGGCCGCGCAACTTAACCGCTAGAAGTGCGTTGTCTGCCAGAAGAGCGATCAAAACAAAAAAATAAGGCAAAAATCATGAAAATCCTAATGGTTCTCACATCGCACGATCAGCTTGGCGACACCGGAAAAAAGACCGGTTTCTGGCTCGAGGAATTCGCCGCGCCATATTATGTGTTCAAGGATGCCGGCGCCGATGTCACACTGGCCTCTCCCAAGGGTGGCCAGCCGCCGCTCGATCCGTCCAGCGACACCGACGACGCCCAGACCGACGACACAAAACGGTTCAAATCGGACGAAGCCGCGCAGGAAGAACTTGCTAATACGGCGGTGCTGTCTGCTGTCTCTGCTGACGGATTTGACGCGCTATTCTATCCCGGCGGTCACGGACCGCTCTGGGACCTGGCGGAAGATGAAGACAGCAAGGCGTTGATCGAGGCATTTGCCGAAAGCGACCGTCCGTTCGGTGCGGTCTGTCATGCGCCGGCGATTTTCAAACATACTAAAAATGCAGACGGCAAGCCGCTGGTATCCGGGAAGACAGTGACCGGCTTTACCAATACCGAAGAAGAAGGCGTTGGCCTGACCGATGTCGTGCCATTTTTGGTCGAGGACATGCTGAAAGAAAATGGCGGCGACTACCGCAAGGGTGATGACTGGGCCTCTTTCGTTGTCGTCGATGGCAAGCTCGTGACCGGCCAGAACCCGGCATCATCGGCAGAAGCCGCGCGCAAGCTGCTTGACCTGCTATAAACCGAAATAAACGGAGCGACTTATGAATATTCTTATCGCCGGTGCGACCGGCAACACCGGGCTACGGCTTGTCGAACAATTGAAAGCCAAAGGCCATTCCCCAATCGCGCTGGTCCGCGAATCCTCGGACACCAGTTCCTTGCCTGCGGACGTAGCGCAACGCCAGGGCGACCTGACCGACCTGCAAAGCGGCGTCTGCGATGGTTGTGACGCAGTGATCTTCGCTGCCGGATCGGGCGGTTCCACCGGCCCTGAAATGACCGACAAGGTCGACCGCGATGGAGCCAAACGGCTGATTGATCTGGCCGCCGACGCGGGTGTTTCGCGCTTTGTCATGCTGAGCAGTGTCGGCGCGGACAATCCGGATCCCGAAAGCGACCTTGCGCATTATCTGCAAGCCAAGCACGAGGCAGACGAGCATCTGAAAGCCTCCGGCCTCAGCTATGCCATCGTTCGCCCTGTCAGCCTGACCGACGATGACGGCAACCGCGATATGCTGTTTGGCGATGACGTCGATCCAAAGGGGAAGGCAGCGCGCGGCGATGTTGCTGCTGTGCTGGCAAATGCGGTGGACGATAGTGAATGGACCGGCAAGGCCCTGCTGATGCAGTCTGTCTAGGTCGGTGTCTGACAACCCGGGTCTGACGGACGATAGTGCGGGCTATAAGTTCAAGCAGCACGAATTGCCGATCCTGCCGGGGTCGCCTGCCAACCCGGACCATCCCGCACGTCGCAAACTGGCCTATCTGGTCATAGGTCTTTTTCTGGGGCTCGTCGGAGGAGCCCAGAACGGCTTCCTGCTGGCCAACACCGCCGCACTTCAGGGCGAAATGGCGCTGACCCCGGTGCAAGCCGGGTGGATTAGCGTGGCTTTTTATTCGACCTATGCCTGTATGAGTATGTTGCTGTTCCGCGTCCGGCAGGAATTCGGCATCCAGCCGTTTGTCAAATATGCCATGATCGGTTTGGTCGCGGCCAATTTCGTTCAGGTGCTGGAGCTCGGCTATTATCCCGAAATTGGCGCACGAGCGATGGCCGGGATCGCCGCTAGCGGCCTCTCCGCGTTGTCGATCTATTATCTGATGCAGGGGTTGCCGGCATCTGCCCGGATCGGCTCACTCATTCTCGGTATCGGGCTTGTCCAGACGGCCTTCCCGCTAGCGCGCGCCATATCCCCCTATTTGCTCGTTGACGGCAATATCAGCCGCGCTTTCCAGCTGCAATTCGGCCTGTCGATAATTTCGCTTGGCGCGGTCTACCTGTTGCGCCTTCCCATTGGTTTCCGGAAGCAGACATTCGAGAAGCTTGATTTTCCCAGCATCACATTATTCTTGATCGGCGTGGCAGCATTGCTGGCCTTCCTGATTCAGGGACGCATTCAGTGGTGGGACGCCAGCTGGCTCGGTTGGGCACTTGCGGTCGCCATCCTGTGTCTGGGCGGTTGCCTGATGATCGAGATGAACCGGCGAAGCCCGATGCTCAACACGAGCTGGCTTTCGAGCCGGGCAATCTTGTCCCTTGCGATCACCGGCGCGGGAGTGCGGGTACTTGTTGCCGAGCAGAGCTTTGGCGCGAGCGGGCTGTTCTCGGCGCTCGGCTATGGCAACGAGCAACTGACCGGCTATTATTTTATACTGGCCGGAGCGACCGTTGCCGGCAGCATCCTTTCGCTCGTCCGCCTGGATCCAAAAGACCTGACCCGGCCGATCCTGTTTGCCATAATGGTCATCGCGATCGCCGCATTTGCGGATACGCGAACCGGTATCATGTCCCGTCCCAGCGACCTTTACTGGACCCAGGCCGCCATCGGTTTCGCTGCGGTTTTCGCCATGGGTCCGGTGATGATGGAAGGCATGTTGCGCGCCCTTGCGGCTGGCCCGGCCTATGTCATCAGCTTTATCGCGGTATTTTCCCTCTCGCAGACCTTGGGTGGTCTGGCGGGCGTATCTGCGCTCTCGGCCTTCCACACGATCCGGCTCAAGACGCACCTGATCGACGCCGGTGCGACGCTTACTGCGACGAACCAGCAGCTTGCCGGTGAAATCGGGCAATTATCGACAGGTTTTGCAGCGACTATTTCTGATCCGGTGCTACAGCAGCAGGCGGCTGCTTCGCGCATCACCCAGGAAGTCGGCCGTGAGGCAGCGGTATTGGCGTTTAACGATGTCTTTTTCCTGATCGGGAGCCTCGCTTCCATCGCCTTTGTTGTGGTGCTAGTGCCCTGGGTGATCAATCGCGTCCGCGGACGAAACCCACTAAGCAAGGAAC
This sequence comes from Parasphingorhabdus sp. NYA22, assembly GCF_976973735.1. Lineage (NCBI taxonomy): Bacteria > Pseudomonadati > Pseudomonadota > Alphaproteobacteria > Sphingomonadales > Sphingorhabdaceae > Parasphingorhabdus > Parasphingorhabdus sp. NYA22. Next base: position 3,277,476 of record NZ_OZ333477.1, read on the forward strand.
TCGTTTTTCTCGAGAATATGACCGCCAGGAGCAAACGATGAATCAGCAAGAAAATAACGGCCATCCTGGCGCCGGGGATCCGGAGATGGAAAATAGTCCCGCTACGGACAACGTGCCCGAATCTGCTCCCGAAGAAGAGGGTGGCTGGAAACCCAACGTCTCCCGAAAAAAACTCGCGCTGGGCATATTCGTGATATTCGCGGGCGTATTGATAGCGCTCTTTGCCTGGGGACTGACCCCATTCAACAGCGGCAATCAAACGACCAACAATGCCTATGTCCGCGGTATGACCACAGTGATCAGTCCGCAGGTCTCCGGCTATCTCACTGAAGTGCCGGTGAAGGATTTCCAGCGGGTGAAGAAAGGGCAATTGCTCGCCCGGATCGATCCGGCGCCCTATCGTCAGCGTCTGCAGCAGGGGCGAGCAAATACCGCAGCCCAGGCCGCCAATCTTGCCAACAGCCAGCAGAGCCTGCGCTCGGGTCAAGCACAGATGCGTCTGCAAGATGCCTCTGTTGCCGCCGCCCAGGCAGGTCTGCAGAAAGCACAGGCCGATATGCGGCGGATCGAAGAACTGGTTGGTGAAGGATCAGTGTCGCTCCGCGAAAGGGATCAGGCGTGGGCAGCGCTGAAGCAGGCAGAAGCGGGCGTTCTGCAGGCCAAAGCACAGCGCGCGATTGCGGCCGAGCAGGTGCGATCGGTTCAGGTCGGGCGCGGCGCGCTCGAAGCGCAGGTTCAAGGCGCTGATGCATCGGTCGAGCTGGCGGAAATCGAACTGTCCCGCACCAATATCCGGGCACCCCGCGATGGTCGACTGAGCGAAATTTCAGCCCGTCTGGGTCAGTTGGTAACCGGCGGCACCCAGTTGATGTATCTCGTCCCCGACGATCTCTGGGTCACCGCCAATTTCAAGGAAACCCAGACCGCCAAAATGGCTGTTGGCCAACGGGCTACATTGACGGTCGATGCGCTCGGCGGAGAGGAGCTGACCGGCACGGTGCAAAGCATCGCGCCCGCCGCGGGCAGCGAGTTCAGCCTGGTCAAGCCCGACACCGGCGCTGGCAATTTCGTCAAGGTCCCGCAGCGTATTGCAGTGCGGATAAAGTTCGATCCTGATCAGGATCTGGTCAAGCGACTGGGGCCCGGAATGTCGGTCATCGCCACAGTGCATACGCAAAAAGGGAAGTGACCCGATGATCCTGTCATCTCGTCTCGTTCTGGCTGCAGCCACGCTGGCTGGTGCACTCGCGCTCGGCGGCTGTGCGCCCACTCTGAGTCCTGTGCCCGCGTCAGCCGCCGTGCAACCGGCTCTCGAATGGCGGACCGAACTACCGGCCACAGAAAAGCTCGAGCATAGTTGGTGGCAGAGATTTGGCGATGCCCGGATGGTGGCGCTGGTCGAGAAAGCGCGAGAGAATAATCCCGACATTCTACTGGCCGCCGCAAGGGTGGAGGAAGCCCGGGCGACGGAAGCCGTGTCACGCTCACTGTTATTGCCGACACTTGAAGCCGGAGTGGCGGGAGGCGCGCAACGTGAAGTGTCGGCCTTTGGCCAAGGCCAGAACTCGCTGGTCGCAGAGCCCGCCTTCCGCGCATCCTATGAAGTGGATCTGTTCGGCAAAAACCGCGCAAATATAGATGCGGCGCAGGCGGGTGTCGCTGCAAGCGAGGCAGCCCGGGAAGCTGCATTGCTGTCGGTCAGTGCCGCGACGGCGAGCAGCTATGTCAGTTTGCTGGCGCTCGATGCCCGCCGCAAGGTCCTGAGTGATACGCTGGAACTGCGCGCACAGGCACTGAAATTCGCCCGAGACCGGGCGGAAGTGGGCTATACATCGCAGCTCGAATGGCGCCAGGCGCAGGCGGAATATCAGGCGACCGCGCAGTTGGTGCCGCAGATCGAGGCGCAAATCGCGCGGCAGGAAAACGCCTTGTCTGTGCTGACCGGTGAGATGCCCGGTGACATCATTCGCGGTGGCTCGCTTGCCGACTTGCAGCAACCATCCGCTCCCGATGTCATCCCATCTCAGCTCTTGCGGCTGCGCCCCGATATCGCGGCGGCGGAATATCAACTGGCGGCATCTGACGCACAAATGCGAGCGGCGCGGGCAGGCTTCATGCCGAGCCTTGGACTCAGCGCATCGGCTGGCGCGGCAATCTCCGATCTCTTGGGCGACCCGATCTCGATATGGTCGATCGGTGGCAGCCTGCTCGCGCCAATCTTCAATGCCGGCCGGCTACAGGGACAGTTTGACGCCGCAACCGCACGGCGCGACCAGGCCGCCTTCGCCTATCGCTCGACCGTGTTGAACGCCTTTCGCGAAGTCGAAGACCGGCTAGCAGTCGTCGCCCGCCTCGGCGACCAGCAACGCGCCGTGGAAGCCCAGCGCGCCGCGGTGGCCGATGCCCTGCGGCACGCACGGAACCGCTACCGGGCCGGCTACACGCCCTATATCGAGCAAGTTGATGCGCAGCGCAGCCTGCTTGGCGTTGAGCTGTCTCTGGTTCAACTGGAAGCCGACCAGATCAATGCGATAATCGGCCTGTATCAGGCAGTCGGCGGAGCGCCCGATACTCGAGCAGCGGTCGATTGAACAGCGGGACAATCTGGAGCAATCGGGCTTTACGCAACCTTTGCCTGTTCAGGACGTAATTCACACAATGCAGGACTATGTGCCAACAATCGGCCATAGATGCAGGCATCAAACGGGTGGGCATGAAGCATAATAAATCCATATCGCGAACGTCGGACAAACCGGCAAACATTGATATAGTCGCGAACTATTGCTTCCGTGCAAAATCGGCGGATCTTTAATCCATGAACGATACGGCACAGGGATCTCCCGCATCTCCCTATCGGCGAATGCGCAATATTGTCGCAGTAATCCTCGTCATCCTGATCTTGGCAACATTGCTGCTGGGCGCCGTTCCAGCGAGCATATTCAAAACCGTGATCAGCGAAAAACTGCAGGGCGCCTCGGATCGCGAAGTCGCAATCGGCTCTGTCAGCAGGGACAGTTTTTTCTCCTACACCCCCGTCATCACCGTCCACGATGTGCGGGTCGCGCAACCGGCTTGGGCGGGAGAAGGCGATTTTCTCAAATTGAAATCCATATCGGCGCGGGTTTCCGTGCTGGATATGCTCACGGGTAGCGCAAGGCCTGATCGTCTTCAGGTCAACGGGCTCGAGATAGCGCTAATCCGGGACAAGGAGGGCCGCAGCAACTGGAATGATGAGGATAGCGATGACGACAAAAATGATCGCGGCCCCGTCTTAACCGATCTCGATGTTACCAATTCTCATTTCAGTTTTACAGACCACAAACGCGACCTGTCGCTTGATGGTCCAATCTCCGTCAGTTTAAAACACGGCCTGCGCGCCGAGGGCAGCGGGACATTCTTGAAATCGAAAGCAACCATGTTGTTCACCGGTGGCGCCATTGCCGGTATTGATCCCGAGGCTGATTATCCCTTTGCGGTTTCACTACAATCACCAGCCCTGAAACTGACGGCCAAGGGCAACATGCAGGGCGTATTGAACACCGACCTTTTCTCCGCCTCGCTATCTGCCCGAGCGCCAACGCTCAAAAATCTTGACCGGATTATCGAAGCAGGCCTGTTCGGGACCCAGAAGATCGATCTGCGCGCCGATATCCGTCACAAAGACAAGGACTGGTTTGTCGATAAATTGAGCGGGTCGATCGGGCACTCGAACCTGTCTGGCAAAGCAGATATTTTCAAACGCGATGGCCGGACCAAGATTGACGCCAATATAAAATTCGCCACGCTGGATTTCGACGATCTGGCCGATGATGCCGGCCTCGCAAAAGCGGCGGCTCTGACCCGGCGCATCGGTCCCCGGGTGCTTCCCAACACCCGTATCAATCTATCGAAAATGGGGCCGACTGACGGGCAGATGGTCTTCGCGGTCGACCGCCTGCTCTCCCGGCGAGATACTGTATTTCGGCGCGTGCAGGGCAAATTGTCACTGGATCACAAGCTTATCAATATCACAAATCTGGTTATCGGGCTGAAAAGCGGTCGAATGACCGGCAGCGTCCAGGTCGATCACCGCAGCGGCGCACCGAAATTGTCGACGGATCTGACGCTGACGGGCGCTTCCATCTCCGACCTTATCGGCAATGGCGACATCATAACGGCAACCATGCGGGGCCGGATCAAATTATCCGGTACCGGCGACACCTTCAGGGAGGCTTTGGAAAAAGCCGACGGCAAAGCCGCGATGGTCGCCTCGGACGGCAGTGTCCGCGCCACTGTCGCGCATGTTCTTGGACAGAATCTTGGAGGTGCCGTCGAGGAAATCATCGGCGATCCGAAAGCGAGGGTTCCTTTGCGTTGTCTGGTTGCCAATTTCGACGCACGCAACGGGATTCTGACCCCGTCACCTCTGGCTATTGATACGAAAGTATCGATCGGACGCGGCGAAGGGCGGATCACTTTGAAAGGCGAAACCATTTCTCTGATATTGCGCGGCGGCGCGAAGGGAAAAAGCGCATTGCGGATTGTCGACCCGATCAGGATTTCCGGAACCCTCAACGCTCCGGACGTTTCCGTAGCCGGGCTTGGCAAGGCCAAGGATGCCGAAAAGCCGTCACTCGGCGATGTTCTGAAAGTCGCGACAAAGTCTATCGGCAGCGCCCTCGGGATCGGCGACAGCGACGAACAGAAAAAGGCTTTCATTCAAAAACCGAAGTCGCTGAATTGCGATGCCATCGTCGCCGCAGCGATGCGTTGATTTCTGAAGGAGACCATATCCTCGCGCTTCGATTGCGCTTGACGGGATCGGTAATCCAGAAAAGCACCCAGTGACCTTTACTCCTCCGGCGCCTTCTCCGGAGCCTCGATGCGGACAAGCAGAGCATCATGGGACACTTGATCGCCAAGGGCCGGGCCTATTTCGCGCACAATGCCATCGAAGGGAGCGGTGATGCTATGCTCCATCTTCATCGCTTCCAGCACCATCAGCTTTTGTCCAGATGCTACGGTCTCATCCAAGGCGATTTCGATGGAGATTACCTGTCCCGGCATCGGAGAGAATATCTCCCCTGCGCCCGCTTCGGCCTCGCTATCATTGTCAAATCGGGGAATAGTGAAAAGAAACGGCTGTCCGTTTTGAAAAACCAGATGCCCTGCACTTACTGCAAAAGTTTCCAACGAGGCCTCGTTGGAAATATCCACCAGTCGACGATCTGTTTGATCGGAAATCATGATCGCCGATTTAGGCGAGGCATTTAACCGGAACCCGGACAGACTACCAAACAAGGACAAATTGTCAGAATGCTTGTCCAGTGCCAGCGCTTTCGCCGCAGCAAGCCATGAATCGTCCGATGCCAAAACAGGTGGGTGCAGATCATCGGCGCATTGCTCGATAAAGCCTGTAGTCATCTCCCCTCTGCGAAATACCGGATGATTGCAGTAATTTATCAGAAAGCCGGCGTTGGATTTGACCGGCCAAATCCTGAGTCCATCCAGACATTCCGACAGCGCATCCAAAGCGGCATCCCGGTCATCCCCATACGTTACCAGCTTTGCGATCATCGGATCATAGAAAGGCGAAACTTCATCGCCTTGCTCGACTCCCGTTTCAACGCGCATGCGCGAACCCGCATCACCGCTTGCAAAGCTCAACAATTCCAATCGCCCGGTGCTGGGAAGAAAACCGTTCAGCGGATCTTCCGCATAGAGGCGCGCCTCGACGGCATGGCCGGTTATTGATAGTTCATCCTGCGTTTTCGGGAGTGTTTCACCGGCAGCTACACGCAATTGCCATTCCACCAGATCAACGCCGGTAATTTCTTCCGTCACCGGATGCTCGACCTGCAAACGGGTATTCATTTCCATGAACCAGATTTTATCGGCACGCAGGCCTTCACGGCCATCGGCGATAAATTCGATCGTGCCGGCGCCCTCATAGTCAACCGCTTGCGCTGCCCGGACCGCTGCACCGCAGACCGCCGCCCGCGTTAACTCATCCATGCCGGGTGCCGGCGCTTCTTCGATCACTTTTTGATGGCGCCGTTGCAACGAGCAGTCACGCTCGAACAGATGTACAACATTGCCATGGCCATCACCGAAGACCTGCACTTCTATATGCCGCGGACTTTCAATCCATTTCTCGATAAGCACGATATCGTTGCCAAAGCTCGCCTTAGCCTCGCGCTGGCAGGACAATAAATCGTCGGCAAAGCTGTCGGCGGCATCGACTTTGCGCATGCCTTTTCCGCCGCCGCCCGCAACCGCCTTGATCAGCACCGGATAGCCGATTTTCTTGGCCTCCTGTGCGAGATGGTCCGGGTCCTGATTATCACCCATATAGCCGGGCGTTATCGGCACGCCGGCTTCGTCCATCAGTTTTTTGGCAGCATCTTTAAGGCCCATGGCGCGAATGCTGTCGGGCTTCGGTCCCACCCAGATCATACCGGCATCGATCACTGACTTTGCAAAGTCGGCATTCTCGCTGAGGAAGCCATAGCCGGGATGGATGGCTTCTGCGCCGCTTTGCATAGCTGCAGCGATGATCTTTTCGCCGATCAGATAGGATTCTGCCGCCGGTGACGGCCCAATATGAACCGCCTCATCGGCCTGGCGCACATGCAATGCACTGGCATCCGCATCGGAATAGACCGCAACCGTGCGGACGCCCATTTTGCGGGCGGTTTTGATTATCCGGCAAGCAATTTCGCCGCGATTGGCAATGAGAAGAGATTTGATCATGTCTGGCCTCTACATCCGGAACAGGCCGAATTGCGCCCTGTCCTCTATTGGCGCGTTTAAGGTTGCGGCGAAGGCCAGACCCAGTACGTCCCGGGTTTGTGCCGGATCGATAATGCCGTCATCCCAGAGCCGGGCCGTTGCAAAATAGGGATTGCCTTCATCTTCATAGGTCTGCCGCACAGGCGCTTTGAAGGCCTCGACTTCCTCTTCGGACCATTTGCTGGCATCCCTGTGGACGGTGGCGAGCACGCTGGCGGCCTGTTCACCACCCATCACGCTGATCCGGCTATTGGGCCAGCTGAACAGGAAGCGGGGAGAATAGGCGCGGCCGCACATGCCGTAATTGCCGGCTCCGAAACTGCCGCCGATCATGATGGTGATTTTTGGAACCTGGGCCGTCGCCACCGCAGTAACCAGTTTCGCACCATGTTTGGCGATACCTTCCTGTTCATATTTACCCCCGACCATGAAGCCGGATATATTTTGCAGGAACAGCAGCGGGATTTTACGCTGACAGGCCAGTTCGATGAAATGCGCGCCTTTTTGGGCGCTTTCGCTGAACAAAATGCCGTTGTTAGCGAGGATGGCAACCGGCATACCGTGGATATGGGCAAAGCCGCACACCAGGGTTGTACCATAGAGTGCCTTGAACTCGTGAAACTCGCTGCCATCCACCAGGCGAGCGATCACCTCCCGCACTTCATAAGGCGCGCGGACATCGTCGGGGATGATGCCATATAAATCAGACGCTTCATATTTTGGCGCTCGACTATCCTTCAACGAGATGTCGGGTGCACGGTTTTCCGGCAGAGTGGAAATAATATCACGGACGATCGTCAGGGCATGTTCATCGCTATCGGCAACATGATCGACGACGCCGGACTTCTTGCCGTGCATATCGCCACCACCCAGATCCTCGGCACTGATCTCTTCTCCAGTAGCCGCTTTCACAAGCGGCGGGCCGGCGAGGAAAATCGTGCCTTGATTGCGGACAATGACGGTCTCTTCCGACATGGCTGGAACATAGGCACCGCCTGCGGTACAACTCCCCATGACACAGGCAATCTGCGGAATTTGCTTCGCGCTCATATTGGCCTGGTTGAAGAATATGCGACCAAAATGGTCCCGGTCCGGAAAAACTTCCGCCTGATTGGGCAGGTTCGCACCGCCGCTGTCGACAAGATATATACAGGGCAGCCGGTTCTCGAGCGCGATTTCCTGTGCCCGCAAATGTTTCTTCACGGTAAGCGGATAATAGGTACCACCCTTAACGGTAGCGTCATTGCAGACGATCATCACATGCCGACCGGACACCTGCCCCACGCCAGCAATCATTCCGGCCCCCGGAACGGCGTCATCATAAAGGCCATTGGCTGTGAGCTGGCCGATTTCCAGAAATGCAGAGCCCGGATCCAGTAACCGTTCTACGCGATCCCGCGGCAACAGCTTCCCGCGCGAAACATGGCGGTCGCGGGATTTTTCCGAACCGCCCAGCGCATTGGTCGCAACCTTGGCGCGCAGCTCTTCGACAAGCGCTTTGTTATGCGCGGCATATTGCTGAAAAGTCTCGTTTTCAGCGCTTATTCTGGTCGGGATGATCGGCGCAGTCATGGCGTCTATGCCCCCCCGATCAATTCGCGGCCGATCAGCATGCGGCGGATTTCATTTGTGCCGGCGCCAATGTCCATGAGCTTGCTGTCGCGCCAATAACGTTCGACCGGCCAGTCGGTGGTATATCCGGCGCCGCCAAGGGCCTGAATGGCCTCCTCCGCCACCCGAACGCTATTTTCACTCGCCAGCATCACCGCACCGGCCGCATCAAAGCGTGTGGTTTGCCCGGCATCGCAGGCCTTGTTGACATTATATACATAGCTGCGCGCGCTATTCAGCCGCACATACATGTCGGCAATCTTGCCCTGCATCAGCTGGAATGCTCCGATGGGTTTGCCAAATTGCTTGCGTTCACGAACATACGGAATGACCGTGTCGAGACAGGCCTGCATTAGCCCGAGCGGGATCGCGGCCAATACGGCGCGTTCATAGTCGAGACCCGACATAAGCACGCCAACGCCGCCGTTGATCGGTCCCATGACATTTTCTTCGGAAACCTCGCAATCGTCAAATACCAGCTCTGCGGTAGGACTCCCTTTCATGCCGACTTTCTGGATTTTTTGCCCGATGGAGAACCCCTTCATGCCTTTTTCGATCAGAAATGCTGTAATTCCGCCCGACCCCGCTTCGGGGCGGGTCTTGGCGTAGACAACCAGTGTATCGGCACAACTGCTATTGGTGATCCAGAATTTTGTCCCGTTCAGGACATAGCCGCCCTGCACGGCTTCGGCCTTGAGTTTCATCGAAACAACATCCGACCCCGCGCCCGCTTCCGACATCGCCAGCGCGCCGACATGCTCGCCGGAAATGAGTTTCGGAAGATATTTGGCTTTCTGTTCCGGCGAGGCCCAGCGACGGATCTGATTGACGCATAAATTACTATGCGCTCCGTAGGACAGGCCCAGAGCAGCACTGGCCCGGCTCACTTCTTCCACAGCAATTGCGTGCTCTATATAGCCAAGACCCAACCCGCCGTCTTCTTCCTCGACCGTGATCCCGTGCAGGCCAAGATCACCCATTTGCGTCCATAGCTCGCGCGGAAACCAGTCCTCCCGGTCCATTTTTTGCGCCAGCGGCATGATCTTCTCTTCGGCAAACCGGCGCGCCGTATCGCGGATGTGATCGGCCATTTCGCCAAGCTGAAAATCAAACTGGGGAGTTGCGAGCATGGGATCCTCATCCTTTGGTTATTCTGGCAATTTCCAGAGTCCCTCACATACCCTTTATCTATCCATGCATAAAATTGATTTTATGAGAATTTGGTATAGGAAAGTTTTATGATCACACGCACCCAGGTTCGGCAATTCCTCGCTGTCGTCGACGGCGGTAGCTTCACGCGAGCGGCCGCGCTGATCAATGTCACGCAACCGACATTATCTACCGGTGTCGGCGAGTTGGAAAAGCATCTTGGTACAAAGCTTTTCATTCGCGAAAAGCGGCGCATTCAATTGACCGAAGCCGGAGCCAAGTTTCTGGTTCACGCCCGCAAAATCCAGCGGGAGTTCAGGCTTGCCGAAGACGAGACCGTAAAATCCAGTCCTCCGCAAAAGGCAATCAAGCTCGGGGTTCTGGAGAGCATCGCTTCGCACATATTGGAACCGATAATCGCGGATTACCAGAGCCAGGAGCATGATAATCCGCTTTCCCTATTGGAAGGCAATGTCTCCGAACTACAAAACGCTCTTGCAAAAGGAAGGATCGATGCCGCCATCACCATTTCACCGGCAAACATCTCGACAGGACGCATAATTCCCCTGTTCGAAGAACCCTATTTGTTGATGGTGTCGAGCTTGCACAGGATTGCTGACCGGCCAATCGTATCACCGGAGGAAGTCAGCAGCGAGACAATGATCGCCCGACGTTCTTGCGAACTTCTGGCCGAAACGAGCAAGTTTTTCACTTCGCACGGCGCTCGCCCGCCCTTCAGTCTGCGATCACCTCATGATGACCGAGTCATCGCCATGGTGCGCGCCAATCTGGGGATTACCGTTGCGCCGCGGTCGCATCAGACCAAAGGCGTCTCCGCTATCCAGCTCGAGGGTTTTTTGCACGATCGAACCATCGCGCTGGTTCTTGGCGACAACTGGATGCGGAAATTCGGATCGGACCATGTTCTGGTCGAGTCAATCAAGCAAAACCTGGAACTTTCACCAGCCATTTCGTGAAAGATACTGACCGGACGCATCTACAAAGGTCAGAAAGCGTCAGAAGCACGTCTCGCGGCCTTCGCCGGCAAATCAGCCCCGAAGATTAAGGCGGACTGACATAACGCGAGAGGCCGGCCTCTCCAACGGTAAAGAAAAAGTCGCAAGGTGGTGGATAGCCCTATCCTTTGACTGTGCTCTATTCGTCGGCCAACCAGCTCGGTTTCCGTTTTTCGAGAAACGCGTTTATTCCTTCGACCGTGTCGGCTTCGAGCATGTTCTCGGTCATGACCTTGGCGGTATAATCATAGGCGTCACTTAAATGCATGCCCTGTTGATGGTTGAATGCCTTCTTTCCCAAGGCGATTGCAGATGGCAATTTCCGCGCAATGATCCGAGCCATGGCCAAAGTTTCATTTTCCAGCTCTTCCATTGGAACAGCCCGATTGACGAGCCCGATTTCCGCCGCTCGTCCAGCACTGATGAAGCCTCCGGTTGCCAGCAATTCAAACGCCTGCTTTTTCCCGACATTCCGGGTCAGAGCCACCATCGGCGTTGAACAGAATAAGCCGACATCAATGCCGTTAACGCCGAATTTCGCAACATCGGCAGCGATCGCCAGATCGCAGCTCGCTACCAGCTGGCATCCGGCCGCGGTAGCCACCCCCTGGACCTGGGCGATTATCGGCTTGGGGTGTTCCACGATTGATTGCATCAAAGTCGAACAATTGGAAAACAGCTCCTGATGAAATGCGCGACCGCCATCCGCATCTTTCGTCGCCCTTGCCATCTCGCGAAGGTCATGCCCTGCGCAGAATGCCTTGCCATTGGCACGTATGATAATGACCCTGACTTGTTCGTTTTCGGCAGCACCTTTTAACGCATGTCCCAATTGGCCCAGCATCTCGGAAGATAATGCGTTATAATTTTCCGGTTCGTTGAGAGTGATTATGCAGATCGCGGAAAGCTGTTCTTTTTCAATCAGCGCTTTCAATTCAGCCTCCTTCTTCGGGTTCCCTGAGTAGTAACGCATTTAGTGAATCGAGGAAAACATAACCTATCCTTGTTCAGCAGATTTACCTCATGTGGGCCAGCAGAACAGGCCGGTCATCCTCCCCTGACCTTCCGCGCAGAAACAGATGCTGCCCGTTGAAACAAAAAAACCGGTCCCGGCCAAGGCTGCGGCAGAGTGACTCCGTCTTGTGTTTGTACAGGGAAATTCGTCCCGATAATCGCAAGAGGATCTATATGCGTAAATATCTACTCGCGTCGACCTGCCTGGTCGCTGTCATCGCCATGCCCGCACAGGCGGAAACAACCATCGAAACGGCTACTACCGCACCGGTCCGCACTTCGACGATCGATGCCGGGGCCGCCGACGACATCAAGATCACGTCGGCCGGGTCGGTCAAGACGACGTCGGGGGTTGCCGTTACCGTCGACAGCGACAACACGCTGGTCAACGAGGGTACGATAGAGATCAGCAATGCAGACAATACGACCGGTATTCTCGCAAATGCCGGCGTCACCGGTACGATTACCAATAGAGCGACCGGCAAAATCATTCTTGATGAGCCATACGCCCCCACCGATTCCGACAATGACGGTGACATTGATGGCGCTTTCGCGATCGGCACCGGCCGGACAGGCATTGCGACCGCTGGCGCCTTTACTGGCAATATCACGAATAGCGGCGCCATCACCATCGAAGGCAATGACTCGGCCGGCATTCGTCTGGGCGGCACATTGACTGGTAATTTCGTACATGACGGTACAACAAGCGTGCTGGGTGACAATGCACTGGGCGTCGGCATCCAAGATGTTGACGGCGATGTCCGGCTCGCCGGTACAATCAGCGCGCAGGGTGTTGATGCGGTAGCGGCGCGGCTCGACGGAAATATTGACGGCGCGCTGGTTGTACAAGGCAAGCTCGAATCCTCTGGCTACCGCTATGTGACCGCGCCTGCAGATAGCTCCAAACTGGATGCCGACGACGTGCTCCAAGGTGGTCCGGCACTGTCAATTGCAGGTGATGTCACCGGCGGCATCATTCTCGCGGTACCGCCAAAGGATAACAGCACGACGGACAATGATGAAGATGATGACGGCATCGAAGATTCCAAGGAAGGCTCCGCACTCGTCCGCTCCTTTGGCGCTGCGCCGGCGATGCGTATCGGCGATAGCAGCAACGCCGTGACAATTGGCGCGGTTGCCGGAACCGGCACGGGCTTTGGTCTGGTCATCGATGGCGGCATTCTGGGCAGCGGTGTCTATTCCGGCATCAACGCCAGCGGTCTGCAAGTCGGTGGGCTTGGCGGTGCGGTCACCATAGAGGGCGGCATCGGCATCGGCGCAACTGGCTCGGTCAAGGCTGTCTCAAATGGTGGTTCGGCAACTGCCATTCAACTCGGTTCCGGAGCCACTACACCGGAAATCCGCAATGCCGGCACCGTCGAGGCGACCGGTGGCAGCAGCGCAACATCCATCAGCACGGCCCTTTCAATCGACGCTGGCGCAGACGTCCAGACCCTCCGCAACAGCGGTACCATCGGTGCCAAAGCAGGCGGCGATGATGCGACTGCGATTGCGATTCTCGATACATCCGGCACCGTGGGCCTCATCGAAAACAGCGGTACAATCACTGCCACCGGTGCGCTCGCGACATCGGACCGCAATGTCGCTATCGACCTGTCGGCAAATGGCTCCGGTGCTACCGTGCGCCAGACCGCTGTAGCCGCGACAGCCAATGCTCCTTCGATTATCGGTAACGTTCGCTTCGGCAGCGGAAACGACATATTCGACATCGCCGATGGCAGCGTAAAGGGCAACAGCAGCTTCGGCACGGGCGACAACCAGCTCAATTTGTCGGGTGATGCCGTGTATACCGGCAATACCAGCTTTGGCGCAGGCGCGGACACGCTGGCGCTTGCAGGGACATCTGTGTTCAACGGCAACGCCGATTTTGGCGGCGGTGCGGACATGTTGACGCTGTCCGACACGTCCCGTTTTTCCGGATCGCTTACCAATGCACAAGGTCTCGGCGTGACAGTATCAGGCGGCACGTTCGACGTGATCGGCTCTGCCCAAATCGCTTCACTCGCGGTTACCGACAATGGCGTGCTCGGCGTGACTCTGGGCGGCAGCAACGACACGGCCCTGCAGGTATCGGGGGGCGCAAGCTTTGCGACTGGCTCGAAACTCGCGATCAAGCTGTCCAACGTTCAAAGCGCCGAGGGCGACCATGTCGTGGTGCAGGCAGGCACGCTTGCCGGTGTCGACAATTTGACCGCCTCCACCACGCTTCTGCCCTTCCTCTATAAAGGCTCGCTTAGCTCAAACGCCAATCAGCTAATCGTCAGTGTCGCCCGCAAGGATGCGACAGAACTCGGCCTCAACCGGTCCGAAGCCAGCGGCTTTGGCGCAGCATATGCGGCATTGGTCGACGATGAAGATGTCGAAGCTATTTTCCTGGCGATCGCCGACCAAGAACAGTTCCGCAGCCAGCTCCGCCAGATGTTGCCAGAGCACGAAGGCGGCATTTTCGAGAATGTCACGGTGGGATCACGCGCGATGGCACGGTTCCTTGCGGACCCCAAAGGGCCGTTCAAGGATGAAGGCAAATGGGGCTACTGGGTTGCGCAGGCTGGCTGGGGTAGTTCGAAAAGCCTTGGCGACACGGCTGGCTATGACGTCGGCGGCTGGGGCATATCGGCGGGCGCCGAACACAAGACCGACATCGGCAATTTCGGTGCCTCTGTCGGCTATCTCAACGGCAAAAACGAGAACAAGAGCAATGGGAATGAAGTCTGGTCAGAACAATGGGAACTGGCGGGCTATTGGCGTTTGACCTCGGAAAACTGGCTGGCGCACGCCCGTGTATCCGGCGCGAAGATCGACTTCGACGGCTATCGCTATTTCATCGGTGAACTCAGTGGCGAAGAGATCATCAAGACGATGACGGCTGATTGGGATGGCACATTATGGTCTGCATCCGGTGCAGTCGCCCGTGACATGCGCTCGGGCAATATCTCGATCCGCCCGACAATTGCAGTGGACTATTTCAAGTTGAGCGAAGACGGCTATGCTGAAAAGGGTGGCGGTGACGCGCTCGACCTGACTGTCGCAGACCGCAAGAGCGACGAGCTTGCCGTTTCGGGAACAGTCGCGATCGGGCTCGATCTCGGCGGAGTTGACCAATATGACGGTTGGTATCGCCTTGAGCTGGAAGCCGGGCGCCGGGAGATAGTCGGTGGCTCGCTTGGCGTTACCGTTGCGCAGTTCGAAAACGGCTCGCCCTTCACTCTTGTTCCCGAAGAACGCAAGAGCGGCTGGATCGGACGCTTGCGCGCCGTTGCCGGAAATTCGGGTTTTCAAATTGGTGGAGAAATATCCGTGGAAGAACAGCAGAGCCACGCCGCCGTTGCGGTGCGCGCCAGTCTGCGAGTCGGGCTATAACAATACCGCGCCGGCGAAACCGCAAGGGAGGAAGGGTAGACCCCCATTTCCCATTCCTCCCTTACCTTCCCAACAAGAAGCAGATGGAGAAAGACATTTTTGCTACCCCTACCTCGATCAGCGCTCGCCCGTCCATGCTGCTATTGCGTGCTGCAATGCGGTTGCTATATATCGCGCCGGCGGGGGGCGCACGCGATGGCCGATTCAGACAACGGTTCGTCGGGAAAAACAAGCACCAAGGCCGAAGCGAACAATTCATGAGCATGGCGGAGAGAAAAGTTGAGACCGCGCGTGGCATCGAGGCCGTGCTTCTGGCCAATCGCGAAAAGCTGATCCGCTTTCTGGTCGCCCGTGGTGCCGGAGACAGCGCTGAAGACGTGTTTCAGGAATTGTGGGTCCAGATTGCGCGGTCTCAAACCGGGCCGGTGGCACACCCGCTTTCCTACCTCTACCGGGCCGCCAACAACTTGATGCTCGACCGCTACCGGTCCGCACGGGCTGCCGAGATAAGGGAGAAAGCCTGGGGTGAACATGATAGCGCCCGGGTCCATCCATCGGTTGAACAATCGCTTATTTCGCGGGAGGAGCTAGCTCGCGTGGACGCAACCATTAACAGGCTCGGCGAACGTCCCGCCGCCGCCTTCCGCTATTTCCGCATCGAGGGCATAAGCCAGCGTGACATCGCAGTCCGGCTCGGCGTCAGCCTGAGCACGGTCGAGGCAGATTTGCGCAAAGTCTATAAAGCGCTTGCCGCAATGAAAGGGCAAATCGATGAGTGATCACACGCCTTTCGCGGTTGAAGCGCAAGCGCTGGACTGGATAATCCGGCAACGCGATCCTGCCTTTGACGATTGGGAAGATTTTACCGCGTGGCTGGAACTGGGCACGGACCATAGCGCGATCTATGACCGGCTTGCCAGCATCGACGCGGATACCGGCGATTTGCCCGAACCTGCCGAGGAAATTGCGTTTACCAAGCGGCCAATTCTCGCTGACCGCAGGACATGGCTTGGCGGCGCTATGGCAGCTGCGCTGGTCGGTATTATCGGTATCTCCATGTTCAACAATAGCGCTACGCACATCGAAACCGCTGCCGGGGAGCACCGGACGGTGGCGCTCGCAGATGGCTCACGGATCGAGATCAATGGCGGAACCGTCATTGAACTGGACGAGGACCGGCCACGCTTCGCCCGGCTCGAAAGTGGTGAAGCGATGTTTCATGTGGTTCACCGCGAGGGCGATCCGTTTCTGGTGGAGGCTGGCAAGGCAAGGCTTGTCGACATGGGGACCGCCTTCAATGTCATTCGCCGGCGTGACGCGCTGAGCGTCGCTGTTTCGGAAGGTCTGGTCCTCTATAATCCGGAGCGCGAAAATATCCGGCTGGATGCCGGTTTTGGTATCGAAGCGTCGGATGCAGGCGGCCCTCCGCAAGTTCAGGCAATCGACGCTCTCAGCGTCGGTAGTTGGCGCAAAGGCCAGCTTGTCTATAATGGTACGTCCATCGCACAAGTCGCCGAGGATCTTGGCAGGACGGCTGGCCTGACAATCATTGTTTCGCCCGACGTTGCATCGCTGCCGTTCCGCGGCGCACTGCTGATCAGTGATGACCAGCAGCGGGTGATTGATGATCTCACAGCGCTTGCCGGCATAAATGCAGAAAAACAAACTGAAGGATGGTTGCTGACCCGCTAAAATGAACGCCCGCCTGTTCTCCGCTCTGTTGTTGCTTTTGTTCGCGATGCCCGTCGCGGCGCGCGATGAATCGCGCTTGATTGAATTGCCGAGCGGGACATTGTTGCAAAGCCTCCCGCGGCTGGGACGCCAGGCTGGTATCAGCATCAGTGTGGCCGACGCGAAGCTTTGGCAAAGTGCGGTAAAACCGGTACGCGGACGGATGAGCGTGCAATCGGCCCTGGATCGTATGCTTTCCGGTACCGATGCCCATGCAGTAAAAGTCGGCGTAACCAGCTGGCGTATCCAGCGGCGTCCGTCCCGTGCACAGCTGGCCAGTCGGAAATCCAAATCGCCCCGGAAAAGGTCCCAAGCCAACGCGGAATCTCGATCAAAGGCTGACGAGAGCCGTCCGGTTGAAGAAATTATCGTCAACGCCAGCAAGATCAGCATGCCCTACGTCAACTATGCGGGGGTTGTCACCATATTGGACGGCGCCGATTTGCAATTTGGCGGAGAGCGGGGCATGGATTCGATATTGTCACGCATGGCGACCATATCCTCGACCCATCTTGGCAGCGGCAGGAACAAGCTGTTCATAAGAGGTATTGCCGACTCCAGCTTTACTGGACCGACACAGGCGACGGTCGGTCAATATCTCGGCGACATCCGTCTCAGCTATAACGCACCCGATCCCGACTTGCGCCTTTATGATATCGACCGGGTCGAGATTCTTGAAGGACCGCAAGGCACATTATATGGCGCCGGATCGCTGGGCGGTATCATCCGGATGATACCGAAGACACCCGATCCCACGGAGACGACGCTGGTGGCGTCGGCGGGCGTTTCGCTGGTCCAGCATGGCGCGCCCGGTGGAGATATATCGGCGACAGCCAATATTCCGATCGGCGAAACTGGTCATGCATTGCGGCTGGTCGGCTATTCCATCAGCGACGGCGGCTATATCGATAATCCGCTGCTTGGACTGAATGATGTGAACCGTACCAATATCCGCGGTGGTCGCGGCACGCTCCGCCTCGATCTCGGCAGCAGCTGGACGGTGGACCTTGGCGGCATCTATCAGACCATAAAGGCCGAAGACGCACAATATGCAGACAAGAATGCACCGCCGCTGACCCGCAGCAGCCTTGTCGAGCAAGGAGCAAAGGCGCGCTACAGATCGGCAATGGTGGTGATCATGAAGGACTGGGACAACCTCCATTTCCAGTCGTCCAACGCCTATGTTGATCACAACCTTGAAGAGCGGTTCGACGCCAGCGTGGTCAGCGACACGCCCCGTATCTTTGACCAGCAGAATGAAACACGGATGTTGACTAGCGAGACACGATTGTCCCGCCCTTATCAGGACGGTCTGGGGTGGGTGATCGGCGCGAGCTTCGTCGACAACCGGACGCGCCAGACAAGGGACTTTGGCGGAGAAAACATGCGCGCAGCGGTTGTCGGCGTCACCAACCGGATCACCGAATATACCGCTTACGGCGAAGCGTCATTCGAACTGTTGCCCGATATTCTCGCAACCGGAGGCCTGCGCTATACCCATGCGCGTCTTGGCGGTGATGGCGAGGATGTAAATACACTGCTGGCCCTGACGCAAGTCGGTCGCGCGATCACCGCCAAACGGAAGGAAGAAGATCTCTTGCCGTCAGCATCGCTGCTCGCGACTTTGGGCAAGAACGCAACATTCTATGCCCGCTATCAGGAAGGCTTTCGCCCCGGCGGGCTGTCGATAGACGGCAGCTTTGTCCAGCGCTTCCGCAACGATCATGTATCCACTTATGATGCAGGCATGCGCTTCGGCAGGAAGGGCGTGACCCCGTTCGATGCCACGATCTCGATCTCGCACAGCCGCTGGCGTGATATTCAGGCAGACTATATCGATGCCAATGGCTTCCCGACCACGGCCAATATCGGGGACGGCAAAATAACCAGCATTTCGGGTTCTATGGCCGTCAGGCCAGTGACCGGACTCTCGCTGGAACTGGGCGCGGTATATAACAAGAGTCGCGTCACCCAGCTATCGGCAGGGTTACAGCTGGCTCAGGCGACATTGGCCGGTCCGCCGGCCGATTTCCTGTCGCCAGTTTCCGTCCCCGCTGTCGGACGACTGGGTCGCATACCCAATGTCGCCAGTCACGCCGTGCGCGGATCGGCCAATTATGAAACCGTCATTGGCGACGAGGATTTCCGCATTCAGGGATGGGCCAGCTATGTCGGGCGTTCCCGCGTCGGTATCGGCCCGCAATTGGGCGAAGGGCAGGGAGATTATGTCGACAGCGGCATTGCAGCGCGTATCGGCAATGATGCGCGAGGGCTGACTCTGACCATGACCAACCTGCTGGATTCGCGGGGCAATCGCTTTGCCCTAGGCACTCCCTTCGTTCCGGGCAGCGATGGCTATCTGACGCCGCTCCGTCCGCGAACGATCCGGATTGCAGTGGATGTGGCTTACTAGATCGCCGGGCTTGCGACCTTAACTTAATCCGTATGCAGGATGATTGGCGATTTGCCGATCAGCCGCTTACATCCGCAAACGATATTTGGCGACAAGTCCGGCGATGGGCCGGGGCGAATGGCTAAAGCCGAGCAACCACTCGCTACGTGCGAAACACCAAAATTTCGAGAAAAAGTGGTGCCCGAGGGCGGATTCGAACCACCGACACAGCGATTTTCAGTCGCTTGCTCTACCAACTGAGCTACTCGGGCATCTGGGCCTGCGCGATGCGCTGGCCACGTTAGGAAGCGACGCTATAGGCGGGGCTATTGCTGCTTGTCCAGCCTAAAAATGGCGGTTCTGTTGCGGCTGTTCAGTCCTCTCCATTTCGGCCCGAGCCGCCGGTGAAATGTTCGGCTATCTCGTCCGGCGAAACCGCCTGTCCGGGGATTTTATAACCGTCACCCAGCCATTGTAGCAGATCACGATCCTTACAGCCGGCGCTGCAGAAAGGCGCCCATTTTTCGGCTACCGGTTTGCGACAAACCGGACATTTCGGGGGTTTTGATCCGGCCATCAGGGCTTATTTCCCCAAAATTTCCGGGAACAGCCCGGTTAGCAGGATCGCGGAGATGACAAGCGGACAAAGCCAGCGAACCAGGAAAAGCCAGACGCGTTGCAAATTGCCGTCCAGCCCGTTTTCACTGTCGATCAGCCGCCGGTCGGCGATCCAGCCGATAAAAATCGAGACGAGAAGCGCGGACGCCGGCAGCAATATTTTTGCGGTCAGTTCGTCGATGATCCCGAAGACGGGCTGTCCTGAAAAGATCATGAAGTCGAACGGCTGGAAATCTGCCTGGCTGTTGAACGAGAAACTTGCCCAGGCACCGATCAGGAAAGCAAGCCCGCCCAATATGATCGTAACCAGCCAGCGCGGCTTTTTGAACCGGCCGATGGCCCAGCTGACCGAAGCCTCCAGCAACGCTACCGAACTGGTCAGCGCGGCAAAGAATACCATGATGAAGAACAGCAAGCCAATCAGTGACCCGGCCGGCATCGTTTGGAAAGCGACCGGCAGATTGACGAACAACAAGCCGAGCCCGCCTTGCACCTGTTCCTGACCATCCAGGATCGCAGTCAGACTGGCGGGAGCCAGAGCGGCGAAGGTGATGGGAAAGATCGCCAGACCGGCGATGATGGCAACCGACGTATCTGCGGTGGCGATCTGGGCAGATGTTTTCGCGAGATTTATGTCGCGTGCGGCATAGGCACCATAAGTGATCATAAGAGCAGAGCCGAGAGACAGAGAAAACAGGGCCTGACCGAGCGCCGACAGCTGCACCGACGGATCGAGCAAACGCGCCGGTTCGAAATCAAACAGAAAAGTGAGCGCCGCGCCGAATGATCCGGTAAACGCGCCGTAAATGGTGATAGCGATCAGCAACAGGAAAAAGATCGGCATCAACCAGACAGCGACTTTCTCGATACCGCTGCTGACGCCCCGGCCGACGGCAACTATCG
The DNA here is from genome assembly GCF_976973735.1 of Parasphingorhabdus sp. NYA22. Classification (NCBI taxonomy): domain Bacteria; kingdom Pseudomonadati; phylum Pseudomonadota; class Alphaproteobacteria; order Sphingomonadales; family Sphingorhabdaceae; genus Parasphingorhabdus; species Parasphingorhabdus sp. NYA22. The sequence continues at coordinate 3,298,062 of NZ_OZ333477.1, forward strand.
TAAGAAGCATGAAAATGGCGTGCATCGCCAGCATCTCGCTGCTGTTCGCTTGCAGGGCCGGCAATATCCCCTGGACCTGATCGACCGACGAACCTTGCAAGGCGCCTTGGGTGAGATTGCCCGAACCGATGGCATGGGCGAAGTCGCCCGCGAACACGCCGATAAAGTGCACGATCCACCCCGCCAGCACGCTATAATAGGTGAGGATCAGGAAAGCGCCTAGCATTCCGATAGCGGCACCGACCGACCACCAGCTCGACGCGCGCGATTCAATCGCGACCCGCTTCATGCTTTCGATAGCAGAACCCTGACCGTGGCGGCCGATGAGCGTTTCGGAAAGCAGAATCGGCAGACCGATCAGCAAGACGCAGAAAATGTAGAATATGACAAAGGCACCGCCCCCATTCGCTCCGGCTTCAGCCGGAAACCGGACCAGATTGCCAAGCCCGACTGCCGAACCAATAGCGGCCAATACAAATGCGGTTCGCGAGGACCAGCCCTCTCTCCCCGGTGCTACTGCGCCTGCCATTTATAATTCTCCCCGTTATCTCGAGCCGGTTGCGGCCTTGTTACTTTTGTTACTAGCTGCGCATCAACATCGGGCCAAGCGGTTTTCCGGCAAAAATATGAACGTGCAGATGGGCCACTTCCTGATGGCCATGTTTGCCGATATTGGCGAGCAGGCGATATCCGGGCTCGACCATGCCGGCTTCGCGCGCAACATGGCCGACGGCGCGGACAAATCCGGCGATTTCGGCCTCACTCGCCTTTTCCGAGAAATCATCCCAGCTGACATAGCGGCCCTTCGGGATCACCAGGATATGCTCGGGCGCCTGCGGGTTGATATCGTGAAAGGCGAGCACCCATTCGTCTTCATAGACGGTTTTGTTGGGAATTTCCCCGCGCAGGATTTTCGCAAAAATATTGTCATCGTCATATGGCACGGTCGGGTCGATCGCCATCAGCTTGCTCCTCTTGCGGCTTTTTCTTCCAGGCCGGACAGGCCTTCGCGGCGCGCCAGTTCTGCGATTATATCGTCCAGCGACAGGTCCATGTCCGCGAGCAGCACCATCAGATGAAACAGCAAGTCCGCTGCCTCTCCGGTCATCGCCGCCTTGTCATCAAGCACTGCGGCAATCACCGCTTCGGTCGCCTCTTCCCCCAGCTTTTCGGCCATTTTGGCGCGGCCCTTAGCGCGCAGGCTGGCAACATAGCTGGTTTCAGGCTCCGCTTCGCGGCGTGCCAAAATCGTGTGTTCGAGGGATTTGAGAATATCGGTCATCTCTGGCGGTTTGCGCGACAGATCACCTGTTCGTCAAGCCCTAGCGATAGAAGTTTGCCCGACCATAAAAAAGGGCCGCCAGATCCCCCGCTGGCGGCCCGGTTCCGGCTGCACAAGACAAGGAAGGCGGGCAGCCCCGGAATCACGAATTTCAGGCTTTTTGACGGCGCTTGGCTACCATGCGGCCGACAATCAGACCAATCACGCCAAGACCAAGCATCAAGAGATTGGACGGTTCGGGCACCTGCGTTCTGCCGCCGGATGTTCCATGCAAGCTGCTTGACTTGACCGCAGACGCTTCCGGCGTGCCGGCGGTGCTGCCATTGCCGGATGATCCCCAGTCGGTGCTAACGAGATCATGAACGGATCCAGGATTGTCCGAATTCCCTGCTCCTTCGGCGGGAACGCCGTTGGCAACAGCCATTGCGGCGGCGCTTAGCAAAATTGCACTTTTCAATAACGTCACGACCATTTTCCATTTTCATGCCCGAAAGCTTATGGATATAGTTACGCAATATTCCTGCCAGAAAGGCAAAGCCCGCGGATTCAGACGGACAGCTTGGTTAACGGTTTTTCGTGAATCTGCAGAATGTAAAGGAAGCCGACATTAACCGTCGGCAGCACAGGCCGGATTCAGGCGATTCTTACAATTGCGGCCACGATCAGATCCGGGCGGGAAGTCTTGCTGCCCGCAGGGCGGCATGGGCGTCGGCTATTGTATGTTCGCCAAAGTGAAATATCGAGGCCGCGAGCACTGCATTGGCATGACCTTTTGTCACACCCTCTACCAGATGATCGAGATTCCCGACCCCGCCGCTGGCTACTACCGGAACAGAGACCGCATCAGCGATCGTCCGAATCAGCTCCAAATCATAGCCGTCGCGAGTGCCGTCGCGGTCCATCGAGGTGACCAGCAACTCCCCTGCCCCCAGATCGGCCATGCGGACGGCGTGTTCCAGCGCATCAATGCCGGTCGGCGTGCGACCGCCATGGGTGAATATTTCCCAGCGTCCTTCAGCCACCCGGCGGGCGTCGATCGAGGCAACCATGCACTGGCTACCGAAACGGGTCGCGATATCGCTGACCACTTCGGGACGGGACACAGCCGCGCTATTCACCGCGACCTTGTCCGCTCCGGCCATAAGCAGCGCCCTTGCATCATCGGCAGTGCGCACACCACCACCGACGGTGACCGGCATGAAACAGACCTCTGCAGTGCGCCGGACAACATCGATAATCGTATCGCGATTCTCGTGGCTGGCAGTGATGTCGAGGAAGCAAAGCTCGTCGGCACCAGCGGCATCATAAGCCTGAGCCTGCTCGACCGGATCACCGGCGTCCTGCAGATCAACGAAATTGACGCCCTTGACCACACGGCCATTGGCGACATCAAGACAGGGAATGACGCGGATACGGACGGTCATGAGCTTGTCACCCCAGCGAAGGCGGGGGCCCAAGCCAATATCAATGGATGCCGCAAATGTGGTTTAGGTCCCAGCCTTCGCGGGGATGACAATATCGAAACCCGCTCAACCACGGTTGGCCAACGCAATCGCGGTCGCCAGGTCCAGCCGGCCGTCATAAAGCGCCCGACCGGTAATTACGCCTTCAATCCCGTCCTTGGCAAACTGGCTGAGCATATGGATATCATCCAGCCCCTTGACGCCGCCGCTGGCGATCACCGGAATATCGACGCCGCGCGCCAGATCGACTGTCGCTTCGATGTTGCAGCCGGTAAGCATCCCGTCACGCCCGACATCGGTGAACAGGATCGAGGCAACGCCGGCGTCTTCAAACCTACGCGCAAGATCACGGACGCTGACATCCGACACATCGGCCCAGCCTTCGGTCGCGACCATGCCGTCGCGCGCGTCAACAGCGACGACGATACCGCCTTCATATTCCTTGGCCATATCCTTGACGAAATCGGGGTCCTTGAGCGCTGCGGTCCCGATCACCAGCCGGGCGACGCCCAGCTCAAACCAACGTTCGACCGTCTCGCGATTGCGGATACCGCCGCCGAGCTGGATATAGCCGGGAAAGCTGGCGACAATCGCTTCCACCGCTTCCGCATTCTGCGGCGATCCGGCGAATGCACCGTCGAGATCAACAACATGGATGTGCTCGGCTCCGGCGGCGGCAAACATGCCGGCCTGTTCTGCCGGATTATCGCCATAGACGGTGGCGCGATCCATATCGCCTTCAGCCAAGCGCACGACTTCGCCCGATTTGAGGTCAATTGCGGGAAATACGATCATGGTTTCCACTCCAGAAAACGGTTGAGAAAGGCCAGTCCATAAGCCTGGCTTTTCTCCGGATGAAATTGCACGCCGACAATATTGTCGCGACCGACCGCCGATACCAGCGGCACGCCGTGGCTGGTCTTCGCCAATATGTCGGCTTCATTCGCGGCATCAAAATGATAGCCGTGCAGATAATAAGCTTCGCCGGACTCGAGCAGATCGTGGCCCTCGGTCGGGGTCACATCATTCCAGCCCATATGCGGAATCTTTATTGTGTCATCAGCTGGTTCGATCGCCTTCACCGTCCCGCCGATCCAGCCGAGACCTTCATGCGCGCCAAATTCAATGCCCTTGTCCGCCAGCATCTGCATCCCCACACAGATGCCAAGGAAAGGTACGCCTTCCTTTCGGATCCGTGCTTCAAGAGCATCGATCATACCGTCGATAGCAAATAACGCGTCGCGGCAGGCACCAAAAGCGCCAACACCGGGCAATATGATACGATCCGCTCGCGCCACCAATTCCGGGTCGGCAGTCACAGAGACATCCCCGGCCCCTGCGGCCATCAGAGCATTGTGGACGCTGTGCAAATTGCCGGCGCCGAAATCTATGAGAGCGATGGTTTCAGACATAGTGCAAATCAACCGCCGAAGGCGCTCACATTAGGAAACCCGCTAACGGTTTCACGCGAAGCCGCGAAGTCACGAAGATTATCCGCAAGCCGCACCTTCTTTGCGCCTTCGCGGCTTCGCGTGATAAATTCATTACAAAAAGCCCGCTGGCGCGGGAAGCACAACTCAACCACCCAACTGCCCCTTGGTCGAAGGAATCGCATCGCCCTTGCGCGGGTCGCGTTCTACCGCCTGGCGCATCGCGCGGGCGAAGCCCTTGAAAATGCTTTCCGCAATATGATGGTTATTCTCTCCATAGAGCAGTTCGATATGCAGCGTAATTCCCGCAGAATCGGCGACGCTGTGGAACCAGTGCTTGAACAATTCGGTATCCATTTCGCCGAGCCGCTCCTGCGTGAAACCGGCGTTCCAGACGAAATAGGGCCGGCCGGAGATATCCAGCGCGACCCGGCTCAATGTCTCGTCCATCGGCGAATAGGCACTGCCGTAGCGAACGATGCCGGCCTTGTCGCCAAGCGCCTGGTTGATCGCCTGGCCCAGCGCGATGGCGCTGTCTTCGGTGGTGTGATGCTGATCAACGTGAAGATCGCCCTTGATCCGTAATTTCAGGTCAATCAGCGAATGACGCGAAAATTGCTCGATCATATGGTCGAGAAAACCGATGCCGGTGGACACGTCATATTGACCGGTTCCGTCAAGGTTCAACTCGACAAAAATCTCGGTTTCCTTGGTGTTTCGTTCGATTGTCGCTGTTCTCATGCAACAGGCCTATAATGGCTTGGACAAATCAGGCAAGAATTTCGCGGCCTTTGGTCGACGCGAAATTCATTTTACGCTCTTGACCCGATGCCCGCTACGCGCCACCTAGTGCAAATGAGTGATGATGCACCCGATAGCCTGATTCCATATGACGAGATCGTACAGGAAGCCCTGCGCGCCGTGGTGGGCCGGGTGCTGGGAGAGGTTGTCAGAGATGGCCTGCCCGGCGAACATCATTTCTATATCACCTTCAAAACCCGCGCGCCCGGCGTCGACATACCCGATCACCTTATCGCGCGATTCCCGGACGAGATGACCATTGTCATCCAGAACCGCTATTGGGACCTGAAGGTCGACGAAGACCGTTTCGAAGTCGGCCTGAGCTTCAACCAGATCAGTTCGATGCTGCATATCCCGTTCGCGGCTATCACCTCGTTCGTCGATCCGGCGGTGGATTTTGCACTGCAGTTCCACGTTGACGAGGTCGAAGGCGACATAAATAGCCATGACCCCGCTGAAAATGACGGCGAGACGGAAGCAGTCGAGATAGTCGATGATGGATCCAACGTGGTAACGGTGGACTTCGGCAAGAAAAAGTGAGCGGGACCCGCACCGAAACCGACTCCCTTGGCGAAATAGAAGTGCCAGCCGATGCCTATTGGGGCGCACAGACCCAACGCAGTATCGAGAATTTTCCTTTCCCGCGTCAGGAGCGCATGCCAATCCGGCTGATCCATGCGCTGGCGGCGGTCAAGCAGGCGGCGGCACGCGTTAATGGCATCCATGGTCTGGAACCGGAAATTTCTGCGGCAATTGAGAAAGCGGCCAATGCCGTGCGCACCGGCGAATATGATAACCAGTTTCCCTTGACCATTTGGCAGACGGGGTCCGGAACCCAGTCGAACATGAACGTCAACGAAGTGATCGCCGGCGTCGCCAACGAGGCGATATACGGCACGCGCGGTGGCAAATATCCGGTCCATCCCAACGACCATGTCAATCGCGGGCAATCGTCCAATGACAGCTTCCCGACCGCCATGCATGTCGCGGCGGCGCGGGCGCTGGAAGTCGAGCTGTTCCCGGCGCTCGAACAATTGCACGATGCGTTGGCGGAGAAGGCGCAGAAGTGGAAATCGATCGTCAAGATCGGGCGCACCCATTTGCAGGACGCCACGCCGCTGACGCTCGGACAGGAATTTTCCGGCTATGCCGCGCAACTGGTGGCCGCGCGCGACCGGGTCGAGAGCGTCCTGCCTCGGTTGCACCAACTGGCGCAGGGCGGCACGGCGGTGGGAACCGGTCTCAATGCACCGGAGAATTTCGGCGAGAATATCGCCAAGGAAATCTCCAAGATTACCGGCTTGAAATTTACCTCCGCCCCGAACAAATTCGCCGAACTGGCGGCGCATGACACGATGGTCGAATTGTCCGGCGCGCTCAACACGCTGGCGGTGTCGCTGACCAAGATCGCCAACGATATCCGCCTGCTCGGCTCCGGCCCGCGTTCCGGTCTCGGTGAACTCGACCTCCCCGCCAATGAACCGGGCAGCTCGATCATGCCGGGCAAGGTCAATCCGACTCAATGCGAGATGCTGACCATGGTCGCCGCGCAGGTTATCGGCAATAATCAGGCAGTGACCGTTGGCGGGCTGCAGGGCCATCTCGAACTCAATGTATTCAAACCGCTGATCGGCGCCAATGTGCTGCGCTCGATCGAGATTATTTCCATCGGCATGTCGAGCTTTTCCGAACGTTGCGTGGAAGGTTTGGAGGCTAATGAAGCGCGGATCAAGGAACTGGTCGACAATAGTCTGATGCTCGTCACCGCGCTCGCCCCGGTGATCGGCTATGACAAGGCCGCCGCGATTGCCAAATATGCCCATAAGACCGGCCAGACCCTGCGGGCATCCGCGCTGGAGCTTGGTCTGGTTGACGCAGAAACCTACGATACCCATGTAAGGCCTGAGAATATGGTCGGAAATCATTCCTGATCCGGGAACAAGAACATGTCGATAATCAGAAATATATTCACCACCGCAGTGGGTTACGAAGCGCGCAAGCACACTAGGGGTCATGGCTTGCGCAACTTTGGCCTCGGCATGCTCGCCGCTCGCATAGCCACCCGGTCGATCCCCGGCGCGCTACTGGTCGGCGGAGCGCTGATCGCGAAAAAACTCTATGATGATAAAAAAGAGGCCGAAGCCCTGCCCGCATCCGAGGCAGTTATCGAAATCGAAGGCCGACCGGTTCCTGTAGACAGCGAAACCACGGCCGAACCGGCGCTACGGCTTCCCGGTTAACCAGTAACCGGTGCCAGCCGCCTGCCAATCCTTCACCGCTTCGATTGGTACAGTCAGCATCAGGATATTGAGCGCAAGATTGTCGCGGATCATATAGCCGGTAAACAGTTCGAAAATCACGGCTATCGCTAGCGTAGCCTTCCACGGCAGGCGCGAGGCGAGGAAAAATCCTACGATCATCCACGCGATATCGGCCATCGAGTTGATGATACTGTCCCCCTCATAGCCATAAGAAATGGTCGCCTCGCGATAGCGGTCGATGATGACAGGGGAGTTTTCCAACACTTCCCACGCGCCCTCCACCAATATTGACAGCGCGAGGATCACACCGAGCGGAAACAGCTTCGGAAAGCGCTGGCGCAAAAGATGTCCCAGCCCGAAAAAAACAAAACCGTGAATGATATGGCTCATCGAATACCAGTCGGCGAGCTGCTGGCTATTTTCCGATGATTGCACCACGCCCTGCCACAGCTTGACCGTACCACAGCTACAGATCGGAGGGCGTCCCATGCCAAACAGGATCAGCGCAAAGACGACGAACAATATGAAGGCGATCAGCGCGCTGGTTTTGCTGATCCTGAGTGGCCATTTCATCATGTAATTCCTCTCACGCAGTGATCGCGTGAGAACAGCAAATCCGTCCAATTGCAATATTGATTGCAACTGACATTGCTGTAAGCTGAGCCCAAGCCGCAGATTTCAAGCGGTACAGGAGAGCATATTGGCGACGACCGCGCAAACGGGGCATTCTCCCCGTAAATTCTATGGCTGGACCAATGTCAGCCTGTTCTTCTTCATTCAATTTGCCGCATCCGGCTTCGTCTATTTTGCCTATTCGGTAGTCTTCCCGGTCATGGTCGAGACGATGGACTGGAACCGCGGCACGGCATCTCTGGCACAAACGGTCGCGCTGATCATGCTGGGCCTGGCCTATCCGTTAACCGGCTATCTGCTCAATCGATACGGCGTGCGCCAGACGGTCACCATCGGGCTACTGGTCATGCTTTCCGGTCTGATGCTACTGGTATTTGCAGTAACCGAAATCTGGCAATGGATCATGATCTGGGGCGGCGTCATGGGCCTGTCCTTTGCCCTCACCGGTCCGATTTGCTCGCAAACCGCAATGATCAGCTGGTTCAGCATCAAAAGATCGACCACTATCGGCATTGTCATGACCGGGGGCGCGCTGGGCGGCGCCTTGGCGCAGCCGGCGCTTTCGACCATGATGGACCAATATGATAGCTGGCGGGCCGCTTGGCTGATTGCCGGTGCCATGGTCATCATCGGGCTGATCGCGACCCGGTTCATCATCAACCGTCCGCAAGACATTGGCCAGTTTCCCGACAATGTCGATCCGGGTCTGGCCGCGCAGGATCCGCTGGCCAGGAATTTGCGGCCCAGGACCCACCGGACCGGCCATGACTGGACGATGAAACAGATCGTCCGAACGCCGACGCTCTATCTCGTCATGCTGATCACGCTCGGCTATCTGGGCACATTCTTTTTCCTGCTCAACCACGGGATATTGCACCTCACCGACAACGGTCTCTCCAGCCTCGAAGCCGCCTCGATCCTCGGCCTCGCGATTTTGGGCAGCGGCCTGGCGCGCATCCCTGCGGGCTGGCTGGGCGACCAGTTCGAGCTGCGCTGGACGGTGTTCGGGTTCATTGCGCTGATGGCGTTCGGCATGACAGGCTTTTGGCTCGGCCATGGCGTCATACTGCTCTCGATCATGGGCATGTTATTCGGCGCTGGCTATGGGGGATTGCTCGTGCTCGGGCCGGTGGTGACGGGCAATTATTACGGCGAGCGCGCCTTCCCGATCATCAATTCGGTGCTGGCACCGGTGATGCTGCCCTTTGCCGCTGCGGCACCGGCCGGAGCGGGCTATATTTTCGAGGCAACCGGCAGCTATGATATCGCCTTTGCCATTGCGATCGGACTGCTGGTCGCCGGATTGATCGGCGCCTTTCTGATGAAGCCCCCGCTAGCGCCAGCCTAGGATCAAATTCCTAGATATTGCCGTCGCTGGAGAGCAGCGCCGCAATCGGTCTGGTTCCCGGCCGGCGGGCCAGCACAATCATCAATATGGTCGTGAACGGTACCGCCAATATCGCGCCGGGAATACCCCAGAGGCTGCTCCAGATCGCCAGCGAGACCAGCACCACCATCGGACTGAGATTGACCGATCTGCTGAGCATCTTCGGTTCCACGACATTGCCGATGATAACCTGCGCCGTCGTCATCAGTCCGGTAGCGATCAGCGGTATCGTCAGATTGCCGAACTGGGCCACGGCAAAAAGCGCCGGAAACGCAACGCCGACGAAAGAACCGATATAGGGAATATAGTTGAGCAGGCCGATGATGATCGCCCAGAGAGCGGCATATTCGACGCCCAATATCAGCAATATCACCCAGCAGACGATGCCGAGGATGATGTTGATCAGTGTCTTGGTCGCCAGATAGCTGCCGATATCATGGTTCATCCGGGTGATCATGTTCAGCGTGTCGGTGGAATCGCTGTCCGACCCGAAAGCCCGGCGCACCTTCTCAGGAAAGCCGGTGATCTCGCTGAGCAGGAAGGAGGCATATAATATCGTGATGAAGACAAATCCACCAAAGCTGGTCAGCGACGACAGGACCGACTGCGCCAGCGCGGCGATATCGATCTCGGTAAAAAACCGTGTCGCAAATTCGCTGATCGCTTTGGCCACCGCTTCGGTGCCACGGTCGAATATCGCCGCCGGAGAAGCCATGAGCTCAGACATTTCCGGCCGGCCGATCGTTTCATTCCCCGGCATCGGGAACCATGCGGCGAACAGATTTTCCAGATTGCGCTGATAGACGGGCAGCGATGGCACCAGGTTCTGCAAACTGGCCACCAGCATCCGGGTCATCGCAAAAAGCAGCGCCAATACCCCGATCAGGGCGAGCGTCGCGCGCAGCCACAACGGCGTTTGGCCCAGTCCCGGAATACGGGCAACCGTGGCGCTGGCGGCATAGAGAATCTGTAGCAATATGATCGCGGTCACGATCGGCAATATGATGTCCTTGCCGACGTAAAACAGCCAGCCGACCATGATCGTAATGCCGATCGCAAAAAATATGGTGCTGACGCGTCCCTGAATCATGATTTCGGGATAGCCGGAATATACCGGACTGTCATCAGCATGATTGCATCATGCAGGCGCTGTGCAAAAACATCGGGACAAGCATCTTGACGCGATGCGCCCTTCTCGGCCAATAGCCGCTATGGCCGACAATATAGCTTCCCAGAATATCGACAATGATCACCGCGAACTGAACCGCAGGGGCCTGCTGTTCGTGCTGTCCTCTCCGTCTGGAGCCGGCAAATCAACATTGGCGAAAATGTTGCTGGAAGCCGACGACGAGATCGCCATGTCCGTCTCCGTCACCACCCGCCCCAAGCGTCCTGGCGAGGAACATGGCAAGGACTATTATTTCGTCAGTGGCGACCAATTTGAAGAAATGGTCGCCGACCACAGCTTCCTCGAATATGCCACCGTATTCGGCAACCGTTACGGCACACCATCGGTGCCGGTTAACCAGAGTCTGGAAGAAGGACAGGATGTCCTGTTCGACATCGACTGGCAGGGCACACAGCAATTATACCAGCGCGCCGGTCAGGACGTCGTGCGGGTATTCATCCTGCCACCTTCGCTTGGCGAGTTGCGCAACCGTCTGGAAAGCCGCAATACCGACGCATCGGACGTCATCGAAAGCCGGATGCAGCGCGCAGCCAGCGAGATCAGCCACTGGGACGGCTATGACTATGTCCTGATCAACGATGATCTCGAAGCCTGCTTTACCAAGGTGAAGCAGATTCTCGCCACCGAGCGCATGCGCCGTGCGCGGCAAACCGGCCTGATCGGATTTGTCCGGGACTTGATGGCGGAGTGATCAGGCTGCCGGCTGCGAAGCCTGTCTGAAATGAAGACCGTCGTCCAGCTTGCGCCATCATCGGATGATGCCTGCCAATGCTGCCGAACGCTGCCGCCATGTTCGCGCGTTATGCTGTTCACCGCGGTCGGCTGATCCGCCCTGCGGCGCTTACATCCCAGACCCCGATCCAGAAATTGAACGCGCGATGATCAGAAGCAAAGGGTGATGGGGGCTTCGAAGCGGCTGTCGTTGTCTGCTACCCATGGGCGGGCACAATCAAAAGGGATGGCATCAGAAGCGTTGCATTGGCCGCGCCCAATAGGGGGCGGGCGCGAGACCGGCTTGTCCGGGAATAGGAGCTTGCCCATGCGGTAGGCAATATATCCCGGGCGAGCATTTTGCTAATCCGCATCCTGACACCATCCCCCGATTGAGCTCTGATGCGACCCGATAGCTTATGGCGCTATTCAGGATCATCACCCAGCTGCTAACCGGATAGCATATCGGCGCGCTGCTCCGGTTTCCGTTCGACCAACGGCAATTGACCATCGATGAAAAGGCGAGTCCGCTGCGTTCTGCGCACCTGCCCGGACGGTCTGCTCGCTCACTCCCGACCATCACCCGCAAAAGAGCGTTGGTTTTGCTGCCCCGACCGGTTACCAAAGGCGGGAACGGCGGAGCGCAGCAAGGGGCAATATGACAGAAACACGGGAAATTGATGTCCTGATCGTCGGCGGCGGCTTTTCGACCATGCCGCTGATCCGGGAACTGGACGCCAGTGGTATCGGCTGGCTGATGGTTTCGCCGATGACCCCGATCTGGCAGCAGCTGGAAGCGGCCGATGCGCTCGATTTCGATCTGGTCAGTTCCCTGCAGAGCAGCGTCTATTCGTTCGAACTGGTCGACATGCTCCGGGAGCAGGGCGAGGATTTCACCGACGGCTTCCCGACTGCCCGGGAATTTTACGCGATCCACAAGAAATATGCCTCCCGCTATGCCGATCACATTCATAACGGACGCGTCGACAATATCGACAATCATTCCGATCACAGCATCGTCCGTCTCGAAAGCGGCGAGCAGTTTCGCGCCAAGCATGTCGTCGTTGCCACCGCTTTCCGGCGGAAGATGAACGCGAATTTGAAGCAACTCACCATCGACGAGAGTTTCGCCGGCAAGAGCGTGGCAATCACCTCGACCGGCGACAGCTCCAACCTGCTGATCGCCAAGCTGGTCGCTTATGGCGCGAAAGTGCATCTGGTGACCAATGGCTTCATCATGCTCGACAAGATGTTCGCGACCTTCTCGCCGTTCGACGACGGCCCGCGCTTCGTACCGCTCGACCAGCTGGAATGCCATAATTTTGCCGAAGCCAGCAAATGGAGCTACCGCGCCTTCATCGATGGCGGCTATATCCACGGCCTGATCCATCATGGCTTCGCGAAGCTGTTCGATCGCAACAGCCTGGGCGTACGCCATCCCAAAAGCGTCCGGCCGCACAAGGATATCCGCAGCTTTTTCAAAGCGAAGGCACCGGTCGAGAACGGGCATATCGCGATCAAATATTGGCCGATCGATGTTTACAAGCTCTATTGCGAGGAAACGCTGGAGCAGAAGATCAGCGCCGGCTATCTGATCAACGACCTGCCCTTCTTTCTCGAGCACGGCCATGTGAAACTATGGGACAAGTCGGTCGCCACCATCGATCATGACGCGAAGCTGATCAGCGAAGGCACCGAGAGCGCGACCTTCGATATGATCATCGACGGCGATCAGGAAGTACCCGCGATCCCCGATATCCGGGTGCATGGTGATGGCGAACCCGCAGCGTTCAGTTATAAAACCCGCGAGCAATTTCTGGGCGTGGTTTCACCCAGACTCGACAATATCTTCACCATCGGCTTCACCCGCCCGTTCACTGGCGGCCTGAACAATATCAGCGAGATGCAATGCCTGCTGGTCCACCGGATGATCGCCGAGCCGGAATTCCGCGACAGCATCAACGCCAATATCGACCAGCGGATCAGCGACTATAATGCGACCTATTATGCCAACCGGCCGGCGAAAAAGACCGACCATCTGGTCTGGTACGGCACTTATACCGACGAGGTCGCCAAGCTACTCGGCATCCGCCCCAAACGCAGCGACACGCCCGGCATAAAGGGCCTGATGAAATATTATATGTTCCCGAACAACGTTTTCCGCTTCCGCGAGACCGGACGTTATGCAGTGGAAGGCGTCGGCGAGCTGCTCACCCACACAGCAAAACAATATCACGACTATAAAGTGCTGGCTCTGCTGGTCATCCGCTACCCGTTTTTCGAACTGCTCGCACTCGCCACAATATTGCTCGCGCCCATGCCATGGTGGGTCAAGATACCGGCAGCCATCATCCACAACCGCCTGCCCTTCACCTCGACGCTGGTCGGGAAATTCGGTCTGCCGACACGAGAGAGCAAGGAGATCTTCAATTACCGCAAGGCGATCAGCTTTCCGGTGCTGGCCTATCCTTTGGTAGCGGCAATCGTCTGGGCAGCGGCGGGCATGAACGCGGCGTTTGCCTTCTCCAGCGGCTTACTCACCTACGTCTACGCGATGATCCATCTGGGGACTGCCAAGGGCTGGAACCGCAAGTTCTTCTGCGACATGAAGAGCAAGCGGTCACCCGAGATGGTGGGGTTTTTTGAGCGCTATCGGGAGGTTTTTGGGCGGGTTAGGGGTGGTTAGACGCGATGGAATTTTTCTGATTTTCCACACGTTAAAACCATTCACCAATATTGAGTACCCCGTGCGCTTATTTCATAATCGACCTTTGCCCTTAGGTTTGCTGCAGCAGAACGAGATCGGGGGTTAGGACCTTTGGAGGACTTCAATCATCAAAGCTTGAACCTCTCTTCATTGAGTGCAGGATAGCGTCGCACTTCGGTTACTTAGATAGCGTTTCAATTTCAGGACAGGTTCTTCATTACTGCGCAACCACGACAGAAGATGCGGCTGGCAAATCTTCAGCGCTTTTATGCAAATTAATGAGTTGTTGCACTAACCCCAATGTTTGGGCGCTGCGGTCTTTAGGTTTCTTACTGCTTGCTCCAGGTACATGCAACGCGTCCTCGGCAATAAAATGGCGCTGCCCCCGGTATACCGTCGATATAAGTGGCTTCTTATTCGATCCTTCCGTGTAAACGGCAATAACCTTTTCGTCGTGAGATCCACGTGATTCTTGTTCGCGAATATATTCTCCAAGATAGTATAAAATTCCATCTGGAGAACGAATAGTCACAATCGGCGCGCTAACCTCAACGTAAACTCCTTTTCGATCAAAATAGCAAATCGGACCAAGTTCCGATATTGTAACAAACCGCGCCTTCTCGTCGACGTCAGAAAAGCCGAATGATCTCGATGGAAAAATTTGCTCTTTTTTTGATTTCCCGTTTGCCGATTTCGCCTTCGCTTCAGAAATTACTTGCTTCTGGAATTCATCATCTGGATTCAGATTTTTATCATCTAGGCACACATAAGCAGGCCGATCTATTAAACTCAGCTGATCCTCTGGAACGAAACCGATTAGATCTTGCGATCCGTTTTTACGATGTACACTGGTTACTCCGCCGCTTGAACCAATATCAAAGTTTTTCCCATCCAAAACACTGATGTCTTTCAATGACAATGCACCTTCTAATTTACTGAGTGGGAACAGCGCAGTTGGGTCAATTTTTTTCGATACAATAGCTAGATTATACTGCTGGAGAAATGCCAAAAAGGCTTCGTGTTTTTCGTATTGGTCAGGATCATTGTCAAGGTCACCAATGTTGGAACCATTAGACAAATCATAAAAGTCGATGCGCTCAACAAACAACTGAGCCAAGTAGTCTTCCGGCCAACCGTTCGACAAGAAATACTTGAAAAGGCCCAGAGATACGGGTGTCATGATCCCGCTTTGAAAAGCTTTGTTGTCGTAAATCGAAATTTCAAAATTAGGATTTGTTGCAATATTTGCCGCCAAACTCGGAGAAAAAGTCTCTGGTCCGTTATTCATTGTCCGAGATGTTTCACGAAGGTTTCCCGAAAACGGCGTCCCCGGATCAGTGAAGGTTGATCCAATTGTCTGCTCCACAATTCCAGCGCCCAAAGAAGCAGTTGTGCTAACCGACATATTCCCGCGCAACGTCTTCATGGAGGTATAGTGCATTGGCTGGCGATTTTTGGCTCTAACTATATTGAGCAGCGTAATTTCATTTGCTGTATCAGCTACCAGCTTATTGTGATTAACGGCTACACCATGCAACTGTTCGTTGAATGCACAGCCTGTTAGCAAGCTGGAAACCAACAACATGGATACGATTTGCTTTTTCATGATATTGCCCCTCGAGTTTCTTTAAGATGAGATACCCAATGCCCCACACGTCTCTCCAACACCCGTGACCCCCATCACGCTCCCCAAAAAACTCCCCCTTGAAAACAGAACAAACATTGAACATATAACGGGGACCACCCTGTTCTTTTGGCCCGCTGGACTCTCTCCGGCATCTTCTGCAAAGCACCCGCATGAGTCTGACCCACATCAAAGTAAAAGGCGCCCGCGAGCATAATCTCAAGGGCGTGGATATCGAGCTTCCGCGCGAGAAGCTGATCGTGATCACCGGCCTGTCCGGCAGCGGCAAATCGAGCCTTGCGTTCGATACCATCTATGCCGAGGGGCAGCGGCGCTATGTCGAGAGCCTCAGCGCCTATGCGCGGCAGTTTCTCGAGATGATGCAGAAGCCCGATGTCGAGCATATCGAAGGGCTTTCGCCCGCGATCTCGATCGAGCAGAAGACCACCAGCCGCAATCCGCGCTCGACCGTCGCGACAGTGACCGAGATATACGATTATATGCGCCTGCTCTGGGCGCGCGCCGGCGTGCCTTATTCGCCGGCGACCGGCCTTCCGATCACCGCGCAGACCGTTTCGCAGATGGTCGACCGGGTGATGACCTTGCCCGAAAAGACCCGCTTCTTCCTGCTCGCCCCGGTCGTGCGCGGCCGCAAGGGCGAGTATCGCAAGGAATTGCTCGAGTGGCAGAAGGCCGGCTTCACCCGGGTCCGGGTCGACGGCGAATTTTACGATATCGAGGAAACGCCGAAGCTCGACAAAAAATACAAGCATGACATTGAGGTCGTGGTTGACCGGTTGGTCGTGCGCGAAGGCATGGAGCAGCGGCTCGCCGACAGTTTCGAGACCGCGCTGCGGCTGGCCGACGGACTGGCCTTTGTCGATCTGGCTGATGGTACGGTCGAGGAAGCGCTCGCCAATGGTGCTTCGACAAGCTCAGCACGAACGGGTGCTGAAGATACCAGTGCGACAAAGCAACCCGTTCGTGCTGAGCTTGTCGAAGCACCAGGCGTCGCGGAAGCCAGCGCGAATTTCAAACCGGAACCTACGAGCAAGAAGATGAAAGGCACCGGCCTTCCCCCGAACCGGATCGTCTTTTCCGAGCGCTTCGCCTGCCCGGTCAGCGGCTTCACGATCGAGGAAATCGCGCCACGGCTGTTCTCGTTCAACGCCCCGCAAGGCGCCTGCCCGTCGTGCGACGGTCTCGGCGAGAAACTCCATTTCGATACCCAATTGATCGTGCCCAATCCGGCGCTCAGCATCAAGAAGGGCGCAGTCGTGCCCTGGGCGAAATCCAACCCGCCCTCGCCTTATTATATGCAGGTGCTTGGCAGTCTCGCTCGGCAGTTCGAATTTGATCTCGAGACCCCGTGGAACGAATTGAGCGAACATCATAAGGATATCGTGCTCAACGGTACGCAAGGCCTGCCGGTCACGCTCCGCTTCCAGGATGGTCGCAAATCATACGAAGTAAAGAAACCGTTCGAGGGTGTTGTCGGCAATCTCAAACGGCGGATGTTGCAGACCGAAAGCGCCTGGATGCAGGAAGAACTGGCCAAGTTTCAGGCAGCTGCGCCTTGCGAAACCTGTCACGGCGCGCGGCTCAAGCCGGAAGCGCTGGCGGTCAAGATCGCTGGCGAGGATATCAGTATCTCCACCCGCCGGAGCGTTGGCGATGCGCTCGAATTTTTCGAGACATTGGGTGCCAAGCTGGACAAGACGCAGACCCAGATTGCCGAACCGATCCTCAAGGAAATTATCGCGCGACTGGGCTTCCTCAACAATGTCGGGCTCGACTATCTCAATCTCGACCGGACCAGCGGCACATTGTCCGGCGGCGAAAGCCAGCGCATCCGTCTGGCCAGCCAGATCGGATCGGGATTATCCGGCGTGCTCTATGTTCTCGACGAGCCCAGCATCGGGCTGCACCAACGCGACAATGACCGCTTGCTGACCACGCTCAAGCGGCTGCGCGACCTCGGCAACACGGTGATCGTGGTCGAACATGACGAGGACGCGATCCGCACCGCGGACTGGGTCGTCGACATGGGGCCGGGTGCCGGCGTCCATGGCGGCGAGGTCGTTGCCGAAGGCACACTCAAGCAGATATTGAAATCGAAGAAATCGCTGACCGCCGCCTATCTCAACGGCACGCGCGAAATCGAAGTGCCGAAGAAAAGGCGCAAGGGCAATGGCAAGAAGCTGACCGTGCACGGCGCCACAGCCAACAATCTGCAAAATGTCACCGTATCCTTCCCGCTTGGTACATTTACCTGCGTCACCGGTCTCAGCGGCTCGGGAAAAAGCTCGCTGACCATCGATACGCTCTACGCATCAGCGGCGCGGACGCTCAACGGCGCGCGGGTGATTGCCGGCAAGCATGACAAGATCACCGGCCTGCAATATTGCGACAAAGTCATTGATATCGACCAGTCACCGATCGGCCGCACCCCGCGTTCGAACCCGGCGACCTATACCGGTGCCTTCACCAATATCCGCGACTGGTTTGCCGGCCTGCCCGAGGCGCAGGTTCGCGGTTACAAGCCGGGCCGGTTCAGCTTCAACGTCAAGGGCGGCCGCTGCGAAGTCTGCCGCGGGGACGGGCTGATCAAGATCGAGATGCACTTCCTGCCCGACGTTTACGTCACCTGCGAGGAATGCCACGGCAAACGCTATAATCGCGAAACGCTGGAGGTGAAGTTCAAAGGCAAGTCGATCGCCGATATTCTCGACATGACGGTCGAGGATGCGGTGAGCTTCTTCAAGGCGGTGCCGCCGATCCGCGACAAGATGGCAATGCTCTATGAAGTGGGCCTCGGCTATGTGAAGGTCGGCCAGCAGGCGACGACACTCTCGGGCGGCGAAGCCCAGCGGGTCAAGCTGGCCAAGGAACTGTCAAAACGGTCAACCGGGCAGACGCTTTACATTCTCGACGAGCCGACCACCGGCCTGCACTTCGAGGATGTCCGCAAGCTGCTGCAAGTGCTGCAACGGCTGGTTGAA
The DNA here is from genome assembly GCF_976973735.1 of Parasphingorhabdus sp. NYA22. Lineage (NCBI taxonomy): Bacteria > Pseudomonadati > Pseudomonadota > Alphaproteobacteria > Sphingomonadales > Sphingorhabdaceae > Parasphingorhabdus > Parasphingorhabdus sp. NYA22. The sequence continues at coordinate 3,316,552 of NZ_OZ333477.1, forward strand.
CAAGGCAATAGCGTGATCGTGATCGAGCATAATCTCGACGTCATCAAGACCGCCGACCATATCATTGACCTCGGCCCCGAAGGCGGCGTCCGCGGCGGCGAAATTGTCGCGCAAGGTACGCCGGAAGAGGTGGCCAAGGTCAAGGCCAGCTTCACCGGCGGCTATCTGAAGGATATGCTGGCGAAGTGAGCGGCGAACCGGCAAGGCTTCTGTTTGTCTGTTCCCGCAACCGATTGCGCAGTCCGACCGCCGAAGCGGTGCTAAATGGTGTGGAAACAGTGAGCGCCATTTCCGCAGGTACGAATAACGACGCTGAAACGACGCTATCCGGCGATCTGGTCGAATGGGCGGATATCATCTATGTGATGGAGACCGCCCACAAGAAGAAAATTACCCGGAAATTTGGCACAGAGCTAAGACATACGCCTGTGCGCAATCTCGCCATACCGGACAATTACAAATTTATGGAACCTGATCTGGTGGCAATCATCAAAGCCAGGTTTCCGGAATATTTTTCCTAGCGCCTCAAAACCCGCCGCTGCCACAACAGCAGCAAAACCGGCACTACCAGTTCGACGGCCGTGCCGCTGACCTGCCAGCTTGCCGGCTCGCCAACCGTCAACCATGACACGACCCGGCCAAGCCCGCCAATGAACCAGCCAAGCATCGCAAAGCGCAGAAAGCTCGCGCGCGCCCTGATATCGCCCGCCGACCAGAGGGTCATCAAACCGACCGCAACATAGACCCCGGCGAGATAGCGATACTGGCTGTCGAGTGCGCTATTCACCGCTTCCCCGCCACTATGTTCCGCGGCACCGAAAAGAATCCCGGTGATACCCAGAAATAGCGGGACCAGCCCGACCAATATGGTAACAATGCGTAAGATATTCATGTTAATCCCCCCTATTCATCCGCTCTCTCCAAAGCGAAAACGTCCTATATCATAGAGACTTGAAGCCCCGAGAACGCATATCGTCTAGCTCGACGACTAAATTGGCTCAAGTCTTATCGGCAGTCCGTCTTTGGGCTGCGGGATCGGAAAGACTTGCCATTTGGGTTCGTAATCCGGCCCTCCCTGCAAAACGACGCGGTTCTGGGTCAGCATCGCATGCATCAAAATTTTGATCTGCATATAGGCGAAATGCAGCCCGAGGCACATATGTGCGCCGCCGCCGAAGGGCACCCATGCATATTTGTGGCGACCGACCGAATTTTCCGGCGTGAAGCGCAGCGGATCAAATTTCTCCGGATTGGGCCAGTGCTTTTCCATTTTGTGGACAAAGCTGGGGCTGACCCCGACCGATGTCCCGGCTGGAATCGTGTAATTGCGGAAAGTAAATTCCTTCACCGCCCGGCGTGGCATCGAAGGCACCGGAGGGATCAGCCGAAGCGCTTCCTTGAAGGCCATTTCGGTCAGTTCGAGCTTACCCAATTGTTCCATCGACAGCGCCGTCCCGGCAGGCGCCACCGACAAGCATTCTTCGCGAATCTTGTCCTGCCATTCGGGATGTTTGGCGAGCAGATAGATCAGGCTGGTCGCCGACGAGGTAATCGTGTCATGCGCCGCCATCATCAGGAAATTCATATGATCGACGACTTCGCCCTCGGTCAGCAGCTCGCCATTTTCATGGGTCGCCAGACAGATTTGCGTGAAGATGTCCTCGCCACCCTTGGCGCGACGCTCTTTTACCTGCGGGGTAAAATATTCGAGCAGATATTCGCGCGCCTTCACGCCCTTCCACATTTTGGTAAAAGGAATGGGCTTGCGTGCCACCCCGACCGATGCCTGCACTTCATCAACGAAAGCCTTGTTGATCTTGTCTGCTTCCGGCCCCCATGGGATGCCGAGAATGGCACTGGCAGCGGTATCGAGCGACAGGGATTTGATCGCCGGGTAAAAATTGAATTCAGTCCCGCCCCAATCGGCAACCCGATCCAAGATGCCCTCGCCCAGCACCTGACAGTGATGCTTCATCGGTCCGGGTTTGAAAGCGACTGAAAGCGCCTTGCGGTCCGCCCGATGACGTTCGAAATCCATCAGCATCAAGCCGCGCGGGAAAAGATTGTTGAGTATCGGCCCCCAACCCTGTTCGCTCGAGAATATCTTGTCCTTGTTGAACAATATCAATTCAGCCGCGTCAGCACCGAGCATGTTGACCGACCATCCGCCGAAACTGAAGGCACGGTAGACCGAACCATATTGCTCGAACATCCGGCGCCCAAAACCAGCCGGGTCCTTGAGCAGGTCCAGCGTACAACCGAGAACCGGCAAACCTTTCTCGCCGGGAATATGCGCCAGATCCTCTTCACTTGGCCGCTTCACCCAATGCGGGTTAGCCGATTCCTGAAAGGGATATCCATGCGGTTTTGCTGCAATTGTAGCCACGGGAGTGCTCCTGAACTGGTGTTTGAATTCCATCGTAGCTACTTTCATCAATGTCAGCAAGCCACTCCATTCATAAGCTATTCAATGACAGCGGCTTACTGGTGGGGGCAATAGATGAACAATCGCAACCCTGTATGGCTGGTGCCGCGGGACCGGTTTCAAAGGAACGATCATGACCAATTTTATAACGCCCCGGCTCCTGAAGTCTGCTGTAGCCGCAGGCGCGCTCTGGAGTCTCGGCGGCTGCATGTATGGCGGCGGCGCTTATGGAGACGGCTATGTCAATAATCGCGGATATGACTGTGATCCCTATGCGCCGTTCGACGATTATTACGCCTGCGACTATGGCTATGGCTTTGCCAATATCGGATATGGAGGCGGCTGGTATGATCAATATTATTATCCCGGCTATGGCATCTATATCTTTGATCGCGGCGGCCGGCGCCACGCGATGCGCGACAATCACCGGCGCCACTGGGCCCGCCAGCGCGCCGAATATGGCGGACATCACGCCAGAGATCGCAGAGATCGCAATGTAAATTCCGATCGACGCGGAGATCGCCGCGATCAGAGATATGACCGCCGGGATGGATCGCGAGATTCGAGCCGTGACAACACCCGCAGCCAGCAACGCGGCGACGAGCGCGACAATAGAGGCGCGCGCAACGAACGCGGCGATCGGTCGGAGCCAAGAGCGACACGACCGGACCGGACGGACCGGGCAGCACCAACCCGCGGTCGCGGTGATCAAGCCGGCCGTCCGGACCGGCGCCCGACAAGGGCGGTCGAACAGCCCCAATCCCGACCACAACCGGCTGCTCGGGCGGATAGAGCCACCAGACCGCCGCGCACGGAACCTGCTCGCAATTCACGGGAAAACACTGGCAACGGGCGCAAACCCCTCAACGACGACTAGCCCGGCGACGCGCGTTGCCGCGCTCCGTGCTGCCAAATAGTTAATAGAATTGTAATCATCGCAAATAGCCTATATCCTGTATTCTCGAGTAAAATTTCGAGGAATTTTGGCGATGGCGACCGCATTTAGCGACATTCAACCCGACGAATATACACCGTCGGAACAGCATCCACAGCATGGCGTCATCATTGGCGGACCGGCTGCGCGGGCGAAGCGCATCGAATATGGCATATTGCTTTCGACGATGGTACTGGGCTCTCTCGGCGCCTTGTACTGGACCCTCACACATTCCACCGGCTGGGTAGAATGGTCTGCGTTCCTGTTCGGCTTTGCCCTGATCAACATGGGCGTCGGTATCGGCTATCACCGTTATTTCACTCACCGTGCGTTCGAAGCGGGGCCAAAAATGCGTCTCGCCATGGGTATCATGGCGCAAATGGCCTGTCAGGCTTCGGTCCTGAAATGGGCAGCCGACCATCGCCGCCATCACGCCTTTTCCGACGATGTCGGTGACGTGCACAGCCCCTATGTCGACGGCCACGGCAAGAAAATGGGAAAGCTGAAAGGTTTGGGCATTGCCCATTTCGGCTGGTTGTTTGACAATGCGACGTCCGACATGAATATCTACGGCAAGGGCCTGATCGACGATCCGCAGGTCTTGTGGTGTCACAAGCATCGCTGGTCGATCGCAATCTTCTCGAGCATCGTCCTGCCGGCTCTCTGGGCGCTGGCATTCGGCGGGCCGGAGTATATCATCGGCACCATCCTGATCGGCGGTTTTTTCCGCAACTTCTTCTTCCTGAACTTTGTCATGGGCGTGAACAGCATCGGCCATGTCTTTGGCTCGCAGCGGTTCAAGACCAAGGACGGGTCGCGCAACAACTGGTTCATGGCGTGGATGACCTTTGGCGACGGCTGGCACAACAACCATCACCAGCACCCCCGCGCGGCTTCGTCGAAAATCGCATGGTGGGAATTCGATCTCAACGGCCAGATCATCTATGCGTGGGAGAAAATGGGTCTGGTCTGGAATGTCCAGCGAGCGCCTGCCTATATTCGCAATGAACAGGGCGAATGGGTCCTTAAGAAGGCGAAGGTCGCGATGCCAGGCTTGGCAGAACCGGAAGCCATGTCAGCCGACGACGGTGGGATTATGTTCCCGGCCAAAGCCAAGCAGCATCATATCGAACCGGCTGAATAGCGGACGAAAAACGGTTCGTCTAAAACCGTTCGGCTAATGTGATCGCAAGGTCAGCGTTGCCGAGACCGCTCCATTGCCAGCAGGATTAACGCTGAGAGATTCGACCGCGATGCCTTCCCGTTCGATCCGCGCCAGCCAGCCAAAGAGCGCCGTCGGCTTGGCCGATTCGACTACCATGTTCACCCGGTTATCCGACTGCGGCGTGACAGAAGCCACCGCAATACCCGTCTCACCCGCGCTTTGACTGACAAAGGCGTCGATAGCGCCGCTGAACTTGGCCACTTGCCCGTCCATCGGTTGCTGGAGCGCCGCAACCTTGGCTTCAATCCGCGCCTGCCGCTCGACCGCATCCACATAGCGCTCTTCTGCAGCGGTCATCGCTCCGAACATCGGCCGTGTGATGCCATAATAGCCGACCAGTCCCGCCAGCAACAGACCGGCAATCCCGACCAATATCCTTTCCCTCTGGCTGAGTCCGGCAAACCAGTTTCTCGCATTGTCGATCATGGTGCCCTCACCGTTATATCCGCCTGCGCCGAACCCGTAGCATCGGTGCGCGGGGTCGCGGTGATGATGAAGCCCGCTTCCTGCATCGCCAGAAGGGCAGGATTGATATCCTCGTTACGGACCGCGGACAATGTCGCCGACACGATCCCGTTCTCGCCATAAACCATGCGGGTTATCGACACATTGGGTACCTGTTGCAGCGCGGAATAAAGCGCCGAGGCCGGAACCGGGAACATTATATTACCGCGATTTTCGGCAATCAGCCGCTGGTCGAGCGCGCGTTCGGCGCTATCTGGATTCTCCTGCTCGCCAACGACTGCAGCGGCACTGGCCAGAGCCGCCTCGTCCCCAGCACCCGCCGCCCAATGATATTGGGCCAGTTGCACCAGCGGAATGGCAAGCGAGATGATGACCAGCGCCGCCGCCATCCAGCCAAGCCGGCGCTTCTGTTTCGCGTCCATCGCCCGCTGCGTCTTTTTCGCAAACGGCCCGCTTCGAAAATTGAGATCGGTTTTTTCGGAGGCACCGACCAGCATGGCGTCAAAGGCATCGCCGGTGATCGGCGTGACGACACGATCGGCAAATAGAAACTCGCGCAGCGCCGGATCATCGCTGGCGATGATATTGTCCGCACGAACGACCTGATCAAATCCGAAATCCGCAGACAGCGCGCCGTCACCGGAAACCGGCAGCAACCAGCCCGAAGGAATGATCGCATCGGGCTCGATATTCAACGCCTGCAGATGAACCAGTCCGGCCGACAATATATCCCGACCCACCGAAGCCGTGATCACCCCGCCCTCGCCATCAGCAGTAGCGACGATATGGACCTTCTCGCCTTCCAGGCTTTGCGCTTTTGCGACCATGGTGGCTGCGGCAAGCGTCTGGCTTTCATTTGCGCCGCTGATCGCCTCGTGTGCCATGATACTGGTCAGATGCGACGGCACCAGCGCGATCACGCTCACATCCACCTGCGCCGCATCCGGCCCATAAGCTTGTGAGGCCATGAGCGGATCCGGATCACAACCCCATGCCTGCACCGCGCCATCGACGGCATGCCACCAATAGAGCGCCTCGTCAGCGGTGGCCGGAAAGGCAATCAGGAGGATATTCTGGTTCACGCGTTGCTGGTCTTATTCTGCGTAAATATCGGCATTGTCATCATCGCCGCCCGGCGCGCCATCGGCGCCCAGCGAATAGAGATCAAAACCGGGGCCCTGACGACCGGGATTGTCATATTGATAGGGCCGTCCCCACGGATCGTCGGGCAGTTTCTTGATATAGCCGCCCTGGCGGTAGCGTGCTGTGGTGGCCAGAGACGGGGGCGCCGTAACCAGCGCCTGCAGCCCATCAGACGAACCGGGATAGCTGAGATTATCGAGCCGGTACATTTCGAGCGCCTGACCAAGCGTCGCAATATCCGCCCGCGCCTTCTGGACCATCGCGCGGTCCTGACTGGGCAGCACATTGATAACCACAATGGTGGTCAGCAAGCCGAGGATGAAGATAACCACCATCAACTCGACCAGAGTGAAGCCGTTGGGCTTTTTTTGCTGCTTTTTGGCTTCCGGAGCCGGAGCCGCGTCTGGGTTTTCAATTTCTGTCGTCATGATCATTCCTTTTTCCGGCCCTATAGTCCGGCAAGATTCTGAAGCTGCAGGATCGGTAATAATATCGCCAATATCACCAGCGCGACCAGCCCGCCAAGCGCCACAATGATGATTGGTTCGAGCAAGGACAAGGCGGTCGAGCTGAAATTGTCAAATTCCCGTTCCAGATAACCCGCCGCCCGGGCCAGCATGTCATCAAGCTGTCCCGATGCTTCGCCGCTGGAGGTCATATAGACCAGCATCGGCGGGAAAACGCCTGTATTCTTGAGCGCCGTGGACAGGCTGCCGCCGCCTCTTATCGCTTCCACCATATCTTCCGAAGCCTTGCGCAATACGCTGTTGTGGATCGTTTCGGTGGTCAGCCGCAGCCCCTCGATAATCGGCAGGCGGCTGGCCACCATGGTCGACAGTGTCCGCGCCAGACGCGCCGCGTGCAGATCGCGCAGCAACCGCCCGAAAAACGGCAGACGGAGCAGAAAGCCGTCGAAACGATATTTGAGTTTGGGCTCCTTGAGCGCGCGCCAGCCAAACAGCAGCGTCAGTCCGATCAGGATCGCAATCGCCCACCACCAGTCTGCGAGAAAGCTGGATATTCCGATGACAATCCGCGTGATCATCGGCAGTTGCTGGTTCACATCGTCAAACTGTTCGACAACCTTGGGCACAACCGCGATCATCAGAAGTGCAACGACGATGATCGAAACCAGCGCCAGCACTGCCGGATAAGCCAATGTGCCGATCAACTTCCCACGCAATTCCGCCTGTCTTTCGAGCAAGTCCGCCAGTCTTTCGGTGATATCGGGCAGCGTGCCAGAACTTTCCCCGGCGGCAATCATCGCCCGATAGAGCGGCGGAAAGCTTTTCGGTTCGCGCCGCATCGCCTCCGACAACCGCTGTCCCTCGATCACCCCGCCGTGCACCGTCGCGATCCGCTGCTGCACATGCGGTTTTTCATTCTGGTTGCCGATCAGGCGCAGCGCTTCTTCCAGTGGGCTGACCTGCGCCAGTGACGATAATTGCCGCGTGAACAAAGTGAGTTCTTTGGATGTCAGCTTTTTCGGACCGAACAAACCGGCGGATTCCTTGCCCCGCTTGCCTGACTTGCCCTGCGCGGCCTCCATTTTGACGACATAGAAATTCCGCTCGGTCAGCTTGGCCCGGGCCGCATCATCGCTGGCCGCCGCCAGCCGCCCGGTCTTCTCCCGACCCTTGGGATCGATCGCGGTATAGGCAAATTCAGGCATCGACCGCTTCGCTTTCGCGCCGGGAGATGCGGATCGCTTCCTCGGGCGTGGTCAAGCCTTCGCGGACAAGCGCTCTCGCGGCGACGCCGAGATGGGGCTGGTTGCGGAACGCATGGGCGGAGATAGCGGCCTCATCGCCACCATCATTGATCAGCTTGCGCAACGTGTCATCAATACGAATCGCCTCGAACACGCCGATGCGGCCCTGAAAGCCGGTCTGGTTGCAATGTTCGCACCCAGTCTCGCGGTAGACCACCGTTCCATTGTCGAATCCCAGTAGCGAGGCCAGCGAGCCATCAACCTCTATCGGCGTGCGGCAATGTTCGCACAATTTGCGCACCAGCCGCTGGGCAATCACCGCGCGCAGGGTCGAGGCGAGCAAAAACGGCTCCACCTTCATATCGCGCATCCGCGTGATCGCGCCGACTGCATCATTGGTGTGTACGGTAGACAGTACAAGATGACCAGTCAGGCTAGCCTGCACCGCAATCTCGGCTGTCTCCCGGTCGCGTATCTCGCCGATCATCACGACGTCGGGGTCTTGCCGCAGGATCGCGCGCAGTCCGGCGGCAAAAGTCAGGCCCACTTTCGCATTGACCTGCGTCTGGCCAATCCCCTCGATCGCATATTCGACCGGGTCTTCGACGGTCAGGATATTCCGGCTACCATCGTTGAGCTGCTTGAGACCGGCGTAAAGCGTGGTGGTCTTGCCCGAGCCCGTGGGTCCGGTGACAAGGATGATACCATTGGGTTCCGAGAGCGCATCGGTCAGGATCGCGTGGGTGCTTGGCGACATGCCAAGCAGATCGAGCGAGATACCGGCGCTTTCCTTGTCGAGAATCCGCATCACCACACGCTCGCTTGCCCGGTTAGGCAGAGTGGACACGCGCACGTCTAGCAATTTCCCGCCCAGTGTCAGACTGATCCGGCCATCCTGCGGTATCCGCCGCTCGGCGATATCAAGCCGCGCCATCACCTTGATCCGGTTGACGATCACGCCCGCGACATGCGGCGGCATACGGAGCTTCTCGGTCAGCACGCCGTCGACCCGCATCCGCACAACCAGTCCCGTTTCATAAGGTTCGATATGGATATCTGAAGCACCCTGCCGCGCTGCCTCGGCAATAATTCCGTTGATCAGCCTTATCGTCGGCGCATCATCGGCGCTGTCGAGCAGATCCTCGGCGCTGGGGATGTCTCCCGCAATATCGTCCAGCCCCTCGCCGGCCAGCGCCATATCGCCAGCCATGGCGGCGGCTGAGCCGTCCATCGCATAATGGGCACTGAGCAGCTTCTCGAACGCCGGACCTTCGACCAGTTCCACATCAAATGACTGCCCCACATAGCGGCGCACCTCGAGCAAGGCCGACGGATCGGAGCCTTCCCGCATCGCCAGCGACAGTCGTTCACTGCTGCGATCCTGTATCAGCAGACCATGATCACGAGCATAGGAATAAGGCAGGTCTTTGGCGACTGTTGGCATCACCAGCCCGCCATCCGCTTCGGAGACAAGTGCTTCTGTTCCCCGGGCGATTTCCATCATGGATTCCCGCTGGTCTCGCTCGCCGGCAGAGGAGCCTGCTCGATCATGCCGCTGTCCCTGACCGCAGGCATTTCACCCGGGGCATAGATGATCTGGTCATCCGGACGCGCGTCGACCGATGGCGGTACAGTCCCGAGATAATCGCGGACCAGAGCGTCAATCGACGGCTCCTCGTCCGGAGTGCGGGCAAGCTGGCGATCACGGATATACCCATAGCGCGCACTCGAGAAACGCCGTGCATCGTTCGGATCTTTCAGGATCGTTGGGCGAATGAAGACCATCAAGTTGGTTTTAACCCGTGATCGGCCGCGCGATTTGAACAATTCTCCGATCAGCGGAATATCACCGAGAAACGGGATTTTCTGGATCGTGCGCCGTTCATTGTCGTCGAGCAGGCCGCCGAGCGCGATAATCTCGCCATTGCCAACCGTGACCGTTGTGTTGATTTCCCGCTTGTTGATGATCAGCTCGTTGAAATCATCGGAAACCGGACCGGCGATCGAGCTGACCTGCTGGCGCAATTCCATCCGCACCTCGTTACCGGCATTGATCTGCGGGGTCACTTCCAGCTCGATCCCGACATTCTGCCGCTGGATCGTGCGAAACGCATTGTCGAAATTGCCGGACAGCGCTTCACCGGTCGACACCGGAATTTCCTGCCCGAACAATATGCTGCCCTTGAGATTGTTGTTCACCGTCAGCGACGGCGTCGACAGCACGTTGCTGTCGGTGTCCGACTGGATCGCGTTGATGATCGCACCCAATATGGCGCTACCCCCCAGGCTGGTTGCAAAGCCGCCAAAGCCGCCGCGCGCGCTGAGCACCGAATCGGCGGCATTTTCGAGCAATACGTCACCGACCGAGCTGTTTGTCGTCACCGTTGTCGCGGTATCGGTTGTGGTGGTCGTGGTCGTGTCAAACTGGTTGGCTAACAATCCGCCGGCAACGTCGACAATATTGGGCGAGGCATTGGAGAAATTGGTCACGGCAAAGGGTACATTCTCGCCGCCGACCAGCCATTGCACGCCCAGTTCGCGAGCCAGAGACTCCGAAATTTCGACGATGATAGCTTCGACAACTACTTGTTCCTGACGCGTATCCAGCTGCCGGATCACTTCACCGATCATCCGCTGGACGTCGGGATTGGCAGCGACAATGATCGCGTTGGTTCCTTCCAGACGGGTCACGATCGACGGACCACGGCTGGCAATGCCATTGCCGCCGCCACTGGCAGCCGATACCGCCGCGCCTTCACCGCCGCCAGCCGGTGTAACCGTCGCAGAGCCGCCGCCCGTCCCTTTGCTGCCCAGCAAATTCTCGATCACCGGCAAGAGATGCTCGGCATTGGCATAGTCCAGCCGGTGGACCCGTATCTCGGTGCCCGATTCCGCGCCTTTGTCCAGCTCGCGTGCCATTTGCGCAAAGCGCGTCACCGCACCGGGATCACCGCGCAGGGCGATGCTATTGCTGCTGTCGATCGGCACCACGGTCACCGGCGCGCGCAGGCCTTCACCGCCGCCCTGCGCGGCTAAGGCCTGCAGCGAGGTTGCGATTTCCCGGGCACCGGCATTTTTCAACGCGATGATGGTGCTGGCGGCGCTGTCGCGGTCGATCTCTCCGACCAGACTGCGGATGCGGCGGATATTGTCGGCATAGTCGACGATCACAAGGCTGTTCGCGTTGCGGTTCGAGGTGATAGACCCCTGCTTGCTGACCAGCGGACGCAGGGTTTCCAGCGCTTCGGTCGCGACAATCGATTTGAGCCGTACCACCTCGGTCACCAGCTGATTACCCTCCGCGCCGCGCGAACCGATCCGGCTGGGCTGCGAAGCCGCGCCATCGGCGGGCTGGATGCGATAAGCGCCACGGGTCGTGGGGATTGCAACCAGATTATTGGCGCGCAGGGTCGACAGGAATATCTCGAAATATTCCGAACGGCTGAGCGGACGGTCGGTAACCACCGAAACCTTGCCCTGCACCCGGCTGTCGAGAATGAAGGTACGGCCGGTGACCTTCGCCGCGTCCTGAACGAACGCACGAATATCGGCATCGCGGACATTGAGCGTGTGCTGGGCCGACGCTGGCGCAGCCGACAGGCTCGCACAAAGCGCAAGGACCGCCATAATCCGGGTGAATAAGCTACGCATTAAGGGGCTCCCAGATTGACTGCTATCGGAACTGTATCGGCTCCGCGCTCTACTTCGACCGACAGACGTGTGCCCGGCCGGATTTGACTTTTCAATGCTTCGATATCGCTGGTCGAACCGACCGGATTGCCGTTGATCGACACGATGATATCGCCATTACGAAAACCGGCGTTGTTGAACATCGCGCCATCTCCGAGAGGAGAAATCACGATACCGGTCACCCGGCCCTGATCGTTGCGCGGCGCCAGCGATGCGACACCGGGAATTTCATTGCCGCCTGTGGTCAGGGACGCAGGCGCAACCGGATCGTCCGTGCCTACCGTTTGCGCCGGTATCGACTGGTCGAGATACAGGCTTTCGCGAACCCCGCCGCGATCGATGATCACATGGTCGAACTCAACGCTGCTCAGCGTGACACCGGACATGATTTCTTCGCCCACGACATAATTTGTCTGCACCCCGTCGGCCCCGGCCAGAATCGCCGAACCCAGTCCCGAGGCCTCGTTCATGCGAATACCGAAGAGGGTTAGTTGCAGCGATGTCACCACATTGGCGCTTTGCGCTGCATCGCTGCGGAAAAACGGATCGAAGCTGCTGAACAGGGTCAGGCGCGATTGCGGTGACAGGATTTCCACGTCATCGGCGCGATAATCGCCAACAGGGCCCAGCGGGGTCAGCACCAGCCAGATCAGGCGAACCGTCTGGACCAGCAGCAAAACAGCCAATATGGCGAACAGAACAGGATAAGGCCCCTTCTGGTTATACCAGCGGGTCATGGTGCCAAATCTGTCCGAAAAGCTATTACTCACGAATCCCCGCAACCTTGCAACCTTGCAATCCCCGTCGCGCTATAGCGATTTCACGACCATTCGACGACTCATTGATGACGAATATATTACAGGTTAAATCGGATTCGCCCAATGTTTCACGGCAATTGCATGTTCAACAGCGCGCCAAGATCGTCGAGCGCCTGCTGCTCCGCCGACACCTTGATGGCCGCCATGCCAAGCGCCGCTGCCGGTTTGCAGTTGATCCCGAGATCGTCAAGATAGATGCATTGCGCCGGTTCGACGTCCAGCGTCTCGCACATCATCTGGTAAATCCGCGGGTCGGGCTTGCGCACGCCCGCCTTGCTGCTCTCGATAATATGGTCGAAGCGCAGCATGACGTCCTTCACCGCCGCTGCCTTCTCGTCATCCATCGCCATGCCCGCGCCTTTGCCAGCCGGCACATTGTTGGTGATGCACGATATCGTGAAGCCCTCGGCCTTCAACCGGTCAAGCGTTGCCACCATCTTGGGCCGCACATCGCCGGCCAGCCGCGCCAGCACATCGGCGCCGCGCAACTCGATACCGATAGCGCGCGCCTCTGCAGCGAAAGCTTCGTCAAAACCCGCTCCATCCAGTTCCGCACGTTCGAACCGTGCCCAGGCATTGTCGTCGGGATTGGCACTGTTGATCCGGCGGACGCTATCATGCGGAACACCTTTTTCGGCCTCCAGCCGGTTGAATGCTTCAAAAGGCGAGGATGTGATCACGCCGCCAAAGTCGAAAATTACAGTCTCATATTTCATGCAACAACAGCTCCAAAAATCGATCCAATAACGGCGGTCGCGGCCATCGCCGCGGCACCCCAGAAAGTCACCCGAACAACCGGTCTGAAAATCGGCGCCCCGCCGAGTATCGCTCCAACCGCCCCCAGCGCGGCAAGCAACAATAATGCTGCACCGGACACGACCCAGATCAGCATCTGGCCACTCAATAGCGCCGCGAGGATCACCGGCAAGATCGCACCAGCTGCAAATGCCAGAGCAGAAGCAGCCGCCGCCTGCAACGGCTTGGCAGAAAAATGCTTGGTCAGGCCGAGCTCGTCGCGCAAATGCGTGCCCAGAGCATCATGAGCAGTCAGCTGATCGGCGACCCGTTCGGCAAGATCGGCGGTCAATCCACGATTCTTGTAGATCGATATCAACTCGATCCGCTCGGCCTTGGGCTGATGCTCCAATTCCCAGGCTTCCTTGGCCCGCTCCGCCTTCTCGCTGTCGGCTTGCGAACTGACCGATACATATTCACCCGCCGCCATCGACATCGCACCCGCCACCAGCCCGGCAAAAGCGGTGAGCATTATTGTGTCCTGTGTCGTAGCGGCAGCCGCGACTCCGACAACAAGACTGGCGGTCGAGACAATCCCGTCATTGGCCCCGAGAACGGCGGCACGCAGCCAGCCTACCCGGTCGAGCTTATGTGGTTCCTGATGTATTCTAGCCAAAGCTGATTCCTATTTGTTGAGATATTCCAGTTTCAGCCCCGGCCGTTTCCAGCGGGTCTTGACCAGTTTTCCGGTTGCCGACAGGCATATCCAGGCATCCATCATATCCTCGCCGCCAAAACAGATATTGGTGGTGAAGATATCCGGCGTCTCGACAAATTCGACCAGTTCACCTTCCGGTGAAATTACGCTGATCCCGCACTCGCCGATCGTGGCGACGCAAATATTGCCGCATTCTTCCATCGCAAGGCTGTCGAAAAATTTATAGCCCGAAGGACGATAGAGCGGAATACCCGGACCGCCGGGTCCGGCATCAGCTGCAACCTTACCGGGTGCTGTGATGTTGAATTTCATCAGCCGGCAAGTGAAGGTCTCCGCAGCGTAGAGCGTGTTCCCGTCCGGTGAGATGCCGATGCCGTTCGGATTGTTCGAAGGAAAAATCACTTCTTCCAGATGACTGCCATCGGCCTTGGCATAAAAAATCCCGACAATGTCGTGGCAGCGCTTGGCGTAATCGGTCTTGCCATGGTCGGTGAACCAGAAGCCGCCATGCGCGTCGAACTGTATATCGTTGGGACCGCGCAGGATGCAGCCAAAGTCGCCGTCATTATAGAGAGTTTCGAATTCGCCGGTTTCGGGATCAACTCGCTGGATGCTGCCGCCGACATAGTCCTTGGCAATCCCGGCGGGGGTCAGGAAACCATTTTCGTCATGATATTCAAAGCCGCCATTGTTGCAGACATAGATTTTGCCATCGGGTCCCATCGCCGCGCCATTGGGGCCGCCGCCGGTTTTCGCGACCAGTTGTTTGGTGCCGTCCGGCAAGACGCGGGTGAGCTGCTGCGCCTCGATTTCGACCAATATGACACTGCCGTCCGGCATCGCGATTGGCCCTTCTGGAAAGCGCAGGCCCTCGGTGACTATCTCCATGACTATTCCCTCTCAATATTTTTCACAGTCATTGCGGGAATCCGGCGACAAGTCTAGTGCTTAGACAAACGGTTTCAGGAGCAACTATGTCCAACGCATATCCCAAAAAATTGCAACTCCACATTGATGGCGAATGGATCGATGGCGAGGATCGCGAGGTCCATCAGGTCGTCAATCCAGCGACCGGCGAGGCCATTTCCGATCTGCCCAAGGCGACCAAGGCCGATCTCGACCGGGCGCTGGACGCAGCCGACCGCGCCTTTCCGATCTGGCGCGATACATCGGTAGCCGAGCGCGCCGTGATATTGCACAAGGCCGCCGACCTGATGCGCGAACGGGCACCGGAAATCGGACGCCTGATGACCTACGAACAGGGCAAGCCGCTGGCTCAGGCGATTGGCGAAGTCACTGCTTCCGCCAGCCATTTCGACATCATGGCCGAGGAAGCCAAGCGTTGCTATGGCCGCGTTCTTGTGCGCCCGGCCGGCCAGAATAGTTTCGTCAAATATCAGCCGGTCGGACCGGTTGCGGCGTTCAGTCCCTGGAACTTCCCGGTTTTCACACCCGTGCGCAAGCTCGCCCCGGCGATAGCCGCCGGCTGCTCGATCATCCTCAAGCCGGCCGAAGAAACCCCGGCCAGCCCGATCGAAATGATCCGTTGTCTCGTCGATGCGGGACTGCCCTCCGGCGTGGCGCAAGTCGTTTTTGGCGATCCGGCGGAGGTCTCCAGCCATCTCATCGCTTCACCAGTGATCCGCAAAATCAGCTTCACCGGATCGGTTCCGGTCGGCAAGCATCTGATGAAGCTCGCTGCCGAAGGCATGAAGCGCACCACCATGGAACTCGGCGGTCACGCACCGGTACTGGTCTTCGATGATTGCGATCTGGAAAAGACGCTCGATCTGGTCGTCACCGGAAAATTCCGCAACGCTGGTCAGGTTTGCGTCTCGCCGACACGCTTCTATGTCCAGTCCGGCATCTATGATCGCTTTGAAAAGGCTTTCACAGAACGCGCGCAAAAGATCAGTGTCGGTGACGGCTTTGACTCTGTCGACATGGGCCCACTTGCCAATCCGCGTCGGCCAAGCGCCATGGGCGCGATGATCGAGGATGCACGGACCAAGGGTGCCGACGTCCGGCTCGGCGGCGAGCGGCGCGGCGACAAAGGTTTTTTCTTTGACCCCACGGTTCTGTCCCACGTCCCGCTCGACGCCAATATCATGAACGACGAACCATTCGGGCCGGTGGCGGTGATGCGGCCCTTTGACACGCTCGACGAAGCCATCGAACAGGCCAACCGCCTGCCGCTGGGCCTCGCCGCTTATGCCTTCACCAATAATCTGCATACCGCCAATATGGTCGGCGACAAGATCGAGGCCGGGATGGTGGCGATCAACAATCTGACGGTCAGCCCCGGCGATGCGCCTTTCGGCGGCGTCAAGGAAAGCGGCCACGGATCGGAAGACGGACCGGACGGACTGAAAGCCTATATGGTGACCAAAGCAATCCATCAGGCCTAGGCAGTGAACTTTATGCCATCTGCTGCACATCGATTGCCGGGCTCCAGCCTGAATTTTGGAGACCGCGACAGCATTATGATGGATTCACGCGAAGACGCGAAGCCGCAAAGAGAAGACGTTCCCAAATCTTCTTCGCGGCTTTGCGTCATCGCGTGAGTCCTATAAACCAATAGCGCAGCTAAAACTGCGGGTGAGCAAGGAGAGAGAAACATGATGAAACGCACCGGCGCGCAGATTTTGGTCGATCAGCTGGTCATTCAGGGGACCGACCGGATTTTCACCGTCCCCGGCGAGAGCTTTCTCTCTGTCCTCGATGCGCTCCACGACTGCGGCACCATCCAGACCGTCTCCACCCGTCAGGACGGTAGCGCCGCCTTCATGGCCGAGGCCGATGGCAAGATGACCGGCGCGCCCGGCATCGCCTTTGTCACCCGCGGCCCCGGCGCAACCAACGCCAGCATCGGTGTCCACACCGCGATGCAGGACAGCACCCCGATGATCCTGTTTATCGGCGATGTTTCGCGCGATGACCGTGACCGCGAAGGTTTTCAGGAAGTCGATTTCACCGCGATGTTCACACCGCTCGCCAAATGGGCGGCGCGGATCGACAATGCGGCGCGGATCCCGGAATATATCGCACGCGCCTTTGATACCGCCAGTTCGGGACGTCCCGGCCCGGTGGTACTTGCCCTGCCCGAGGATATGCTGCGCGACGAGGTCGAGGCGCTCGACCGGCCCAAGGTGATTGCCCCGGCCCAGCCACTTTGCCCCGACGCAATGACAACGCTCACCGATATGCTACGCGATGCCACCGACCCGATTGCGATCGTCGGCGGCGCCGGCTGGAGCGACAAGGCCAAACATTATTTCGCCCAATATGCCGAACGCATCGGCCTGCCGGTAGCGGTGGCGTTCCGGCGGCAGGACAATTTCCCCAACGAGAGTCCTGTATATGCCGGCAATCTCGGCTACGGCCCCAATCCCAAGCTCACCCAGCGGATCAAGGATGCCGATCTGGTGCTCGCGGTCGGCGCACGGCTCGGTGAGGCGACCACCGATGGCTACACGCTGATCACCCCCGACCATCCCGACCAGATTCTCGTCCATGTCCATCCCGATCCTGACGAACTCAACCATGTCTATTGCGTCGACCTGCCAATCTGCGCCGAGATGGACGAATTTGCCGAACAGGTGGCGTTGTGGGACGACGATCTCCTCACCTTCGACGCGGGCAAATCGGCGCATCAGGACTATCTGCAATGGTCTACCCCGCAACCCACGGCGGCCAAACTCGACCTCGGCCTATGCGTTGCCACGATGCAGGAGCAGCTTCCCGCCGATGCGATTATCTGCAACGGCGCCGGTAATTTCTCCGGCTGGTGGCACCGTTACTGGAAATATGGCGCCTACCCCAGCCAGCTAGCCCCGACATCCGGTGCCATGGGCTATGGCGTCCCCGCATCGGTTGCCGCCGCCCTGCGCTTTCCCGACCGCGTCTCGGTGGTGATCGCAGGCGACGGCGACTTCATGATGAACGGCCAGGAACTGGCCACCGCGATCCAGTATGACGCGAACCTGCTGGTGCTGGTGATCGACAATGGCAGCTTCGGCACCATCCGCCTGCATCAGGAACGCGAATATCCGGCAAGACTGTCAGCGACGTCGTTGAAGAACCCGGATTTCGCGGCGCTGGCCAAGGCCTATGGCGGATGGAGCACAACGGTGGAAACCACCGATGAATTTGCGCCCGCTCTGGCAGAGGCGATGAAGCGTAAGGGCTTGCGGCTCCTGCACCTGAAAACCGATGTCGAGTTTTTGACAGCGGCTGGCGCGACGGTAAGCGGATTACGGGGAAAATAGGCTCAGTCAGCCACCAAAATATTGCTGCGCCACAAAGATTTTGATCCCGATACCAATCAGGATCAGCCCGCCCAGAACCTCGGCCCATTTGCCGATTCTTGCTCCGACCAGCGCCCCCAGATACACGCCGGGATAGGTTAGCAGCGAGGTCGTCAGTCCGATCACCACGCAGGCCAGGACAATCGGCGCGCCAATCGTCGGCAAGGTAATACCGGCAACGGCGGCATCGATGCTGGTGGCAATGGCAACCACCAGCAGCGGCCATAATGACAATTCTTTCATTGGCTCTTCGGGGTTGCGATCCAGACCTTCCTTGATCATCCGGAGGCCGAGAATAGTCAACAAAGCGAGAGCGATCCAGTGGGCCGCCGACGCCATAATAGCAGCAAAAGCGATTCCCAGCGCCCAGCCCAGCAAAGGCATAATTGCTTGAGCCAGGCCAAAGGCCAAGCTCATCCGCAACGCGGTTTTACGGTTCGGGCGACTGGCCGCGCCCTGCGCAACCGCCGCAGCAAAGGCATCCATGGCCAGGCCCAGCGACAGCAAAAGAAGGGTGATCATGGTCATCCGGGCGCATTGAATGCATTGCTGCGCAAATTCAATCAGTTCATAAACTCAAAGTTCGCCGGGCAGATCAGACAGGACTGCATTTCGCACCCGTCGTTAATGCATAAAAGAGGTTTGCAGCGCATAGCCACAGCTGTCTGGAGACATCCTCATGAAATTCGTTTTACTCAAATCGCACGGCGGCAATTACATGGTAGTTGTCGAGAATATCGCGTGGCTGCGCACCGACGCTGACGGTCAGACCAAAGTTGGTATGGTCGGAGGGTCCCCGCTGCTGGTGGCCGGAACCATTGAGGAAACGGCCGCGATCATATTGGCCGGCTAGGCTCACCAGATATCAGCGGATAGGCCCGATGGCCGACCATCCGCACGCTAGCCAAACACCGACCATCCCGTCTGTCGCACCAGTTCTTCCAGCGCAATGCTGCCGACTCGCGATGTCCCTGCACGGTTCAACCCCGGTGACCAGACCGCGATCGTCCCATAGCCTGGAGCAACCGCCAAAATTCCGCCGCCGACCCCGCTTTTTCCGGGCAAGCCAATGCGATACGCAAAGTCTCCGCTATTGTCATAATGGCCGCTCAACATCATCACCGCCAATATCCGGCGGCAGCGTTGGCGGGTCACAACCTGCTCGCCGGTCACCGGATCGCGGCCTTCATGGGCCAGAAACAGCGCCGACCGGGCCAGTTGTCGACAAGTGATTGCGATCGCACAATGGCGGAAATAAGCGGCCAGCGCTTTTTCCACCGGATTGGCCATATTGCCGAACGCCGCCATGAAATGCGCCAGCGCCCGGTTGCGAGATCCGGATTCCGCTTCCGACAGGGCGACGGCGCTATCGATCTGAATCGTGTCGTCCTGCGCCAGCCGGCGGAGCATCGTCAGCAGCTCGACAATCGCCGGCTCCGCGCCAGCGCTGTCGGCGCAATAATGTTCGACCAGATGATCGGTGGTTACAATAGCCCCGGCATTGATCAGCGGATTGCGCGGTATGCCCTGTTCATTTTCGAGCTGGACGATCGAATTGAACGGCGACCCCGACGGCTCCCGCCCGACCCGCTCCCATAATCGGTCGCCGACCGCTTTGAGAGCCAGCGAAAGGGTGAATATCTTGGATATGCTCTGCATCGAAAACGGTTCATCTGCGTCGCCGAGAATTTCCATCCGTCCATCGGACAGCGCAACGGCAAGCCCGAATTTGCGAGGATCGACATTGGCCAAGGCCGGGATATAATCGGCGACCTTGCCCGTTCCGATCTCGGGGGCGACGGCTCGCTCTATCGCCGTTAGAATTTCGGGCCAGACCGGATTGCCTTCACTCACCCGCCATCTCCAAAATCGCCGTCCACTCGCTCTCCGTAACCGGCGCCACAGACAGCCGCGACTGCCTTATAATCGCCAGATCCTTCAACTCTGGATTCTGCTTCATCGCCTTCAGTGACACCGGGTTGGCCAGCTTCCGCACCGGCTTCACCTTGACCACCACCCACCGATCCGGATCGGTGGTTACATCGGGCGTGGCCTCTTCACTGACCTCCATGATGCCAACCACTTCCAGCCCCTGGCGCGAGTGATAGAAGAAAACCTGATCGCCCTTTTCCATCGCTTTCATATTGTTCGACGCCTGCGCGTTTTTCACGCCGTCCCAGGTGCCTTCGCCCTCGGCGACCAGATCATCCCAGCCATATTCATCCGGCTCCGATTTCATCAGCCAATATTGCGGCATATCTCGCTCCTTCTGTGCAAACAGGATGTTAGCCGACCCGGTGCCAACAAAAAAGGCCCCGCAATCATGCGAGGCCTTGTCTGTCGTTGGATATCCGGACCTATTTCGGCATCAGGACAGCATCAATGATGTGAAGCGTGCCATTGCTCGATTCAACATCGGCCTGGGTCACATTGGCCTTGTTGCCAGCGCCGTCTTCGAGGACGATTTTGTCGCCGTCCATGGTCGCCTTGATCGCGCCGCCCTGCAACGTCGTGATGCTCGCGGTTCCGCCGCCATCTGTGATAGCCTTGGCAATGTCGGCCGAGGTCATTTTGCCTTCGACCAGGCTGTATTTCGTGATGCCGGCCAGATCATCCTTGTTGTCCGAATGCATCAGCTCGCTCAGCTTTTCCGCTTCCATTTTATTATAGACTTCGTTGGTCGCTGCAAATGCGGTGTAGGAACCACTGCTGTCCAGTTCCGCGCCGACGCCGGAAAGACCAAGCATTGTGCTTGCGGTGCTGAGGTCGGGATTGGCCTGCAGAACGGCGATCAGATTGGTCGGTTTCGTCTCGTCAGCGATGCGCGCGTCGAGGATTTCCTGTTCCTCTTTGCTCAGTTCCGAAGAACAGGCCGGTACCATTGCCAACAGGGTAGATGCCAGAATAATTTTGGGGGCGTTGAACATGAATTTCCTTTCCTGTGATCAAACCGTTCGCCGCACCTTGCGCTCGAACGGTGATGAAATTCGTAGGCGCGGGTTACTCTTGCCTGCAGCAGAAAGAAACCCACAAAAACCCCAGTAGAAAAGGGCTCCACCAGCCGGTGAAGCCCTTTTCGTTTCATCCTAGTTCAGGGGGATGAAAACTATCCCGGCATGACAACAGTATCGATCGCGTGGATCACACCATTGGATGCCTCGACATCGGTCAATATAACGGTGGACTTGCCGCCAGCCTCGTCTTCGAGAATGACGGAATCGCCATCCAGCGTGGCTTTCAGCATGCCGCCTTGCACGGTGGTCAGCACCGTTGTGCCGCCGCCATCGGTGATCGCCTTGACCACATCAGCTGCTTTCAGTTCACCGGCGACCACATGATAGGTCAGCAAAGCCGCCAGATCGGCTTTCTTTTCCGGGGTCAGCAACGCGCTCAACGTGTCCGGATCGACCTTGGCAAAGGCATCATTGGTCGGCGCAAAAACCGTAAAGGGTCCGTCGCTGCTCAGCGTCGCCGCAAGATCAGCCGCCGTTACGGCGGTGACAAGTGTCGAAAAATCTGGATTGCCAACGGCAACATCGACAATCGTTCCGGTTTCGGCAGTCGTGGCCGAATCCATCATCGCATCGGCGGAACCTTCATCAACGGCAGCCTGAGGGGCTTCGGTCGAGCAAGCCGCAAGCGCGATGACAGCGGTGGTCGTCAATATCATTTTGGGGGAAATACGCATGATAAGCCTTTCAAAATTGCAAATGCATCCCGCCTGCCGCAAAGGCGGCCGACGCTGGATGATTACGAGATGGGCTATTTCGGGTTAGGTTAAAACCTGTCCTTTGAGGCGTATCGGAAGGTTCAGTCCTTGCCGAGATGGACAAAGTCGCGGTCAAAGCTCTTCAGACTGGCGCCGCCGTCGACATAGACTATCTGTCCGGTGACGCTTTTAGCACCCGCCAGATAGAGGACGGCATCGGCTATATCATCAGGCACGGGAAGCCGGTCGAGCGGCATCATCGCGGTGATATTGGCCAGTTGCTCTTCGCCATATTCCCCCGCCGTCAGCGTCAGTCCCGGTGCGACACCATTGACGCGGAGCTTGTCGGCGCAGGCGACTGCCAGCGAACGGACGGATCCGGCAAGCGCCTGTTTGGAAAGCGTGTAGCTCAGCTGGTCCCGATTGGGGTTGCGGATGCGCTGGTCCAATATTTGGACCACACAGGCGCGGTCGCTGTCTTCGGGCCGACGGTGATGGAGAGCAGTCGTCAGCAGCACCGGAACCAGGCTGTTGACCCGCAAATGATCCTGCAGATCCTTTTCCAGAATCTCGCCGACATTATCCTGTCCGAATATCGAGGCGCTGTTGACGATCAAATCCGGCGTCCGGCCAAAATGATCGACAATCTGGTCCATCAGCGCTTCAGCGGCGCCCTCTTCGAGAAAATCCTGCTGGAAACCGGACCATTTACAGTCCGCTTCCGCGAGCTTCTTTGCCAGTCCCTCTTCGGGCGTCGCATCGCTATTGCCGTGCAGCGCCAGCGCATAGCCGGCATCGGCCAGTCGCGCGGCAATTGCCGCACCAACCCGCTTCACGCCGCCGGTGACCAGCGCTAGCGGTCTGGTCATTTCCGGCCCCGGCTAAGCGTAATGCCGATCTGCTCTCCCTTTTCGGAGATCAGCAATTTGACAATCTTGACGGTGACCCGCAATATATTCTGGTCCTGCAGGAACAGCGTCTCGACGATATGATCCGCAACCGCCTCGATCAGCTTGAAATGAACGCCCTCCGGCAGCGCTTCGGTCGCGGCATGTTTGAGGTCCATGTAATTTTTGGACCGTTCGAGCGGGGTGTCCGCTTCATAGCGCTCCTGTATCTTCAGTTCCGCGGCGATCGAAATGCGCAGCGGCTGCGGCAAATGGGTTTCCTCGGAATAGATCCCGGTCAGCACGTCAACGTCGAGATCGTTGACTTCCAAAAGCAATGTGTCTGTCATAGATAATCTCTGATCTTGTTCCGGTTAAATGGCAAGTCAGGCGGACCAGCGAGCGAAAATCGCGGTCGGCAACAGCAGTCCCCGCGCCTCTTCGCGTACCGCCAGTTCACCAACCTCTATCGTTCCGCCAAGATGGGCCAGCTTCTCGTTGAGCAGCGAGCCCAGCGCCAGCGCCGACATCCGCACGGCATAGACAGTGAGGAACAGGCAGCGGCTGTCGCCATCGAGCAATTGTCCGCAATTCTCCACCAGCCCGGCCAGATGCTCTTCGAGCCGCCAGATTTCGCCATCCGGACCGCGACCATATTTCGGCGGATCCATCAGGATCGCGTCATAACGCCGTTCGCGCCGCACTTCGCGAGCGGCAAATTTGGCGGCATCGTCAATGATCCAGCGGATCGGACGATCGGTCATCCCCGACAAAGCGGCATTGTCGCGTGCTGCGGTCACCGATTTCTTCGACGCATCGACATGCACCAGATTGGCCCCGGCTGCCGATAGTGCCAGAGTTCCGACACCGGTATAGCCGAAGAGATTCATCATCTGCGGCGATTCGAGCGTCTGCAAATTGCCGCGGAACCAGCGCCAGACCGGATCCATGTCCGGAAAATAAGCGAGATGGCGGAACGGCGTGCACTGGGCGGTGAAGCTGACTTCCTCCCACTCCATCTGCCAACCCTCTTCCGGGACATTGGCGTTCAGATGCCAGCGGCCACCGCCATCCTCGTCGGATGCGGGAATAAATTCACCATCGGCTTGCCAGTCATCACTGGCCGGGGCCCACATCGCTTGCGGTTCCGGGCGAATAAAATGATATTTCCCGTAACGCTCGAGCTTCCGGCCATGGCCGGAATCGACCAGCGCATAGTCGCTGCGCGGGTCGCTGATCATCAATATCGGAGCGGGGCTGGTTTCAGCCATCGGTCGGCGTGGCGTTGGACATGATAAATTCTTTCACCGCGTTATAATCACCCGGCAGCTTTGTATATTTTTCCTCCCGGTCAAACAGATCACCGACGCGGCGCGGCAAGGCCGGACGAATGCCGGTTGCCCGTTCAACCGCATCGGGAAATTTCGCTGGATGAGCAGTTGCCAGTGTCACCACCGGAACCGACGGATCGAGATCGACATTCTGCGCCGCAGACAGGCCGATGGCGCTATGCGGGTCAATGATCTGTCCGGCCTTGTCCTGGGCCCAGCGCATCGCCAGCGACATGTCATCCGGATCGACGCGGTGGCTGGTAAACAGCGAAGCCGCCGTTTCCCGCATGCCCGGCTCCAGTTGCATATTATGGTTCGTTTCGAAGTCCGTCATGCGCGCCGCGGTTTTGATACCATCGCGTCCCTCGAGATCGAACAACAGCCGTTCGAAATTGCTGCTGACCTGAATATCCATAGAAGGCGCAGCCGTCGGGGTCACGGTTCCGGTGGAATAATCCCCCGCACTCAGCGCCCGGTGGAGGATGTCATTGACGTTGGTCGCCACGATCAGCCGCTCGATTGGCAGCCCCATTTTCGAGGCAACATAGCCGGCAAAGACATCGCCGAAATTACCGGTCGGTACGGAAAAGGCAATCTTGCGATGCGGCGCGCCCAATTGGCTGGCAGCGTAAAAATAATAGACGACCTGCGCCATCAGCCGCGCCCAGTTGATCGAGTTGACCGCCGAGATCGAGAAACGGTTGGTCACTTCCTGATCGGCGAACATCCGTTTAACCATCGCCTGCGCATCATCAAAGCTGCCGTCGATCGCGATATTGTGGACGTTGGGCGCCAGCACAGTGGTCATCTGCCGGCGTTGGACATCGGATATCCGGCCATCCGGATGGATCATGAAAATATCGACCTTGTCACGGCCAGCCAGCGCATCAATCGCCGCGGAACCGGTATCGCCCGAAGTTGCACCCACAACAGTCAGATGCTTGTCCTGCCGGGCCAGAAACTTCTCGAAGAACAGGCCGAGTATCTGCAGCGCCACATCCTTGAACGCCAGAGTCGGTCCGTGGAAAAGTTCGAGCAGCCATTGCCGCCCGTCCAGTTGGACCAAAGGCGTTACAGCAGCATGGGAGAAACGCCCGTACGCCTGCTCGCAAAGATCGCGCAGTTCCGCTTCGTCCAGAGCATCGCCGACAAACGGCTGCATCACCCGGACGGCAATCTCCACGTAGGAAAGGCCCGCCATCGCCGCAATCTCGTCATGACTGAAAGACGGCCATGATTCGGGCACATAAAGGCCGCCATCGCCAGCCAGTCCGGCCAGGGTTACTTGTTCGAAATTCAGTGCGGGCGCAGCGCCTCTGGTAGAGATATAGTCCATGATGGCGAGCGGGTTAGGACAAGTTGCCGGATTGGGCAACGCCCTTGTTGCGGCCTCGCAACGCGATCAGGAAAATGACCAGCGCTATCCCGGCAAAAAGGAACCATTGCACTGCATAGGATAGATGGTTGTTGGGGACATCTTCCAGCGCTGGCGGCTGGCTTTTCTGTAGCCCGGCGACCGGTTCACTGGCTACCAGACGGATGATATACTGGCTGTCCGGGGCAATGATGCCATCGACAATGCCGCCGGCCCATTCCGGGTCATCGGGCCGGGTGGACCAGCCAGCGACGACTTGCGCGCCCGGTCCTTCCGCGCCTGCGGTGCGGCACTGGGCTATATGGGCCCAGCCCGATTGCCCGTTGGCGCTACGCCCGCTGGTCGATCGCCAGCCAATCACTTCGAGACAATTGACGGTCGATTTGCGAAAATAGGGGGCATCTTCCTCATTCGGGACGGCAGGATAGGCTATGGCGGGCATAGCCGATGCCGTGGCATAGCTCGCCAGCAGTCCATTCTTCCAGTCGGCCCGCTGCAATTGCCATATGCCGAGACCGACCATGAGCGCCACGGCGGCCAGCACAAAAATCGTCCCGACTATCGGCAGGCGCCTGATCATGGACCGTCGCTGTCGTCGATACTGCCTTCACGGGCCTGATTGCGATGCTCGAGGATCAGCAATAATGCTTTCGATACTCGCAACGATCCGATAACCGCGGCGACGGTCAGCGGCACCCAGAGCAGGATATGCACCCAGAAAGGCGGATGGAAATTTGCCTCGATCGCGAGGGCCAGTCCCAGGACTATCGCGCCGACGATCAATGTCAGAAAAGCCGCTGGTCCGTCCCCGACGTTATACTGGCTATAGTCAAGGCCGCAGGCGCGGCACTTGTCCGAGAATTTCGTCAGATTGGCGAAAAGCGTCTTCTGGCCGCAATTGGGACAGAGCCCAAAAAGGGCAGCTGGAAGAACATCCGGCTGCCCTTTGGTATTTTCGGTATCGTTCAACGCCCTGGCCTAGTGGACCGGTGCGCCCCAGCCGCCCCAGACATAGACGACGATGAACAGGAACAGCCAGACGACATCGACAAAATGCCAATACCAGGCCGCTGCTTCAAAACCGAAATGCTGTTTCGGCGTGAAGTGGCCCTTATAGGCCCGCGCCAGACAGACAATCAGGAAGATCGTGCCGACCAGAACGTGGAAGCCGTGGAAGCCGGTCGCCATGTAGAATGCCGAGCTATAGTTGATGCCGGCAAACGGGAATGGCGCAACGCTATATTCATAGGCCTGAATGAAGGAGAACAAAACGCCCAGGATGATCGTCAGCCAAAGACCGGTGATCATGCTCTTGCGATCACCGTGGATCAGCGAATGGTGCGCCCAGGTGATGGTGGTGCCGGAGCACAGCAGAATCATCGTGTTCAGCAGCGGCAGTTCAAAGGCGTTGAGGACTTCAATACCCTTTGGCGGCCATTGCAGCAGCGCCGCAGCACCCTCCTGACCAATATAATTGGTGGTGATGCCGTCAATAAATTCGAGCGGCTGGGGGAAAAGAGCGAAATCGAACCAGGCCCAGAACCAGCCGACGAAGAACATGACTTCCGAAGCGATGAACAGGATCATGCCGTAGCGCAGGTGCAGCTGAACCACCGGTGTGTGGTCGCCCGCATGGGCTTCCTTGATCACATTGGACCACCAGGAGAAAAATGTCAGCGCGACAGCGGACGTGCCTATAGCAAAGAGCAACGGACCGAACGAATAGATATCGCTGTGCATCCAGCGGACACCGCCAATGGCCATGACAAAGGCGGAAAATGAACCGACTAGCGGCCAGATGTCTGGCGGCAGAATGTGATAATCATGATTTTTGGCACCGGCCATAATATTTCCCTAACCTTACTCTCGAATTTCTCTTAGCTATCGCCTGCACCGGCGTCTAGCGCCTGCTGATCGAGCGAACGATAAAAAGTATAGCTAAGTGTAATTTCCTTGATATCTTTTGTTTCCGGATCGTCCATGATCGCCGGATCAACATAATAAAGCACCGGCATCCGCACCGTCTGCCCCGGTTTCAGCACTTGCTCGCTAAAGCAGAAGCACTGGACCTTGTTGAAATATTGGCCGGCCAGAAGCGGTGTCACATTGAAAGTGGCGGTACCGACAACCGGCTGGTCGCTATTGTTGGTCGCTATGAAAATCGCCATGTCGCGGGCACCGACGGTGACATGATCAACCGCCTGCTCCGGCTTGAATGACCAGGGCAGCGCCGAATTAACATTGGAATCGAACCGGATCGATATCACTTTGCTGGTGGCCTGAACCGTTGCAGCCTCAGCCGCACCAACCCTCTGGGTCGTGCCGGCATAGCCGGTCACCCGACAAAAAACCTCATATAGCGGCACGGCTGCAAAGCCCAGACCGAGCATGCCAAGCCCCATCAGCGCAGCCATCATGCCGCTGCGCAGATTCTTGTTAGAAAGAGAGGTTTGCGCGGTCGACATCAGGAACCGCCGCTGATTTTAACGATGGTAATGAAATAGAATAATATGACCATGAAAAACAGCAGGCCAGCCAGGATGATCGCCCGGTGCTTCTGCCGTGCCTGATAGACTTTCTGTTCTTCCGGGCTCATCGGCGCTCTGTCGGTGTCTTGCTCGCTCATGCGAATATCATCCGGTCAGCGACGACGGCTGCGAACAGCGCGAACAGATAGAGGATCGAGAATTTGAACAGGCGCTTTTCAGCCGCCATATCTTCCGGCTGGGTGGTTTTGCTGCGGGCAACCTGCCAGGAAAGTGCGCAGAATACCACGCTCAGCACTATCGACGCGCCGCCATATACCGCTCCGGCCAGACCGAGAGCGAATGGCGCGATGGCAACGGCGGCAAGCACCAGACTATAACCGAAAATCTGTTTGCGGGTCGACTGGCGACCGGCGACCACCGGCATCATCGGCACGCCGGCCTTGGAATAGTCGCTGTTGACGAACAGCGCGAGTGCCCAGAAATGCGGCGGCGTCCAGAAGAAGATGATCGCGAACAGCAGGAACGGCATCAGCGTCATGTCACCGGTCACCGCGGCCCAGCCGATTGCCGGCGGGAAAGCGCCGGCGGCACCGCCGATCACGATATTCTGCGGTGTGCTGCGCTTCAGCCAGATGGTGTAAACCACGGCGTAGAAGAAGATGGAAAAAGCGAGAAATATCGCGCTGAACCAGTTCACTGCGACGCCCATCAGCAGCACCGAGAAGACCGACAATCCGATGCCGAAATGCAGCGCGGTTTCGCGGTCCATCCGGCCTGCCGGCAACGGACGGCTCTGTGTCCGCTTCATCACTGCGTCGATATCGGATTCATACCATTGGTTGAGTGCGGCCGAGGCCCCTGCCCCGAGGCTGATCGCGAGGATCGCCGTGAAGCCGATCACCGGGTGGATAGTTCCCGGCGCAGCCAGCAACCCGCACAAAGCGGTAAATATGACCAGCGACATCACGCGCGGTTTGGTCAGCGCAAAGAGATCCTTTGCACTGGCCAAGCCCTGTATACTGTGTGACGCGGTGGTCATATTTTTATCCAAATTCCCGAATGGCCCTCAGATCACTTGATCTGGGGAAGGGTTTCGAACTGGTGGAACGGCGGCGGGCTGGTCAAAGTCCATTCCAGCGTCGTTGCGCCTTCGCCCCAGTAATTGCCTTCCGCCTTGCGGCCTGCCAGCAACGACCAGCCGATGTTCACGAAGAAGATCAGCACGCCGACCAGCATCACGGCATAGCCGATCGAGCTGATCTGGTTCCAGTAAGCAAACTGCTCCGGATAGTCGGCATAGCGACGTGGCATGCCCTGCTGTCCGAGGAAGTGCTGCGGGAAGAACAGGATGTTCACGCCGATGAAGAAGATCCAGAAGTGGAGCTGCCCCAGCAATTCGCTGTACATCCGGCCCGACATTTTCGGGAACCAGTAGTAGAAACCGGCGAAGATCGAGAAGACCGCACCCAGCGACAGCACATAGTGGAAGTGGGCAACCACATAATAGGTGTCGTGAAGGTTGTCATCGATACCGCCATTGGCCAGCACAACACCGGTCACGCCACCAACGGTGAACATGAAGATGAAGCCAAGCGCCCACATCATCGGGGTTTTGAAGGTCATTGAACCGCCCCACATGGTTGCAATCCACGAGAAAATCTTGATGCCGGTCGGCACCGCGATCACCATGGTGGCTGCGGTGAAATACATTTTCACGTTAACCGACATGCCGGTGGTGAACATATGGTGCGCCCAGACCACAAAGCCGACGACGCCGATGGCAACCATCGCATAGGCCATGCCGAGATAGCCGAACACCGGCTTGCGGCTGAAGGTTGCAACGATATGGCTGATCATGCCGAAACCGGGCAAGATCATGATGTAGACTTCAGGGTGACCGAAGAACCAGAACAGATGCTGGTACAATACCGGATCACCGCCACCGGCAGCATCATAGAAAGTCGTGCCGAAGTTACGATCGGTGAGCAGCATGGTAATCGCTGCAGCCAGCACAGGAAGCGCGAGAAGCAGCAGGAATGCGGTAACCAGAACCGACCAGACAAACAGCGGCATTTTGTGCAGGGTCATACCCGGCGCGCGCATATTGAAGATGGTGGTGATGAAGTTGATCGCGCCAAGAATGGACGAAGCACCCGCGAGGTGAAGCGAGAGGATCGCCATATCCACAGCCGGACCAACCGATCCGCTGGTCGAGAGCGGCGCATAGACCGTCCAGCCGGTACCCGCACCATTGCCGGTGCCGCCGGGGACGAAGGATGAACCCAGAAGCAGGAGAAACGCAGGGACAAGCAGCCAGAAGCTGACATTGTTCATCCGCGGGAAGGCCATGTCCGGCGCGCCGATCATCAGCGGCACGAACCAGTTACCAAAGCCGCCGATCATCGCCGGCATGACCATGAAGAAGACCATGATCAGACCATGCGCGGTAATCAGCACGTTCCAGAGGTGATAGGCCTGATCCAGCGACGCTTCGCTGCCGTTGGAAATGCTTGCCCAGGCCTGCAGATACTGAATGCCGGGCTCAGCCAGCTCCAGACGCATCAGACCGGAAATCGCACCACCGATGATACCCGCGACAATCGCGAAGATCAGATAGAGAGTGCCGATGTCCTTGTGGTTGGTCGACATGAACCAGCGCTGGAAAAAGGCCGGCTTGTGATCCGCATCATGTGCGTGATCGTCGATATGGCCATCTGCTGTGATTGTTGTCATTGCTCTAACCCTCAGTTGGTCGCAGCAGCTGCATCAGCAGCCGCAATTTCGGTAGTCGCTTCATCGGCGACAGCATCGGTTGCAACAGGCTCAGCCGCCGCACCCTTCACCGTACCGCCATTGGCGAGAACCCAGTTGTCGAATTTTTCTTGCGAGAGAACCTCAACCGTGATCGGCATGAAACTGTGCCGCGCTCCGCAAAGCTCAGAACACTGGCCGTAATATACGCCCTCGCGGTCGATCTGCAGAACCTTTTCATTAATCCGTCCCGGTACCGCATCCAGCTTGAACCAGGCCGAAGGAATGGCGAAGCTATGGATAACGTCCGCTGCAGTGATCAGCAGCTTGACCGGCTTGCCCACCGGAATGACCATACGGTTGTCGGCTGCAAGCTGGTGCGGCTCGCCGCGTGCGGCTGCATCTTCTTCCGACATCATATTGGAAATGACTTCGAAATCGCCATTGTCGGGATAGCTGTAACCCCAATACCACTGATATCCGGTTACTTTTACGGTCAGCGCATCTTCTGGCGCCGGTTCGAACTGACGGGCCAGCAAGCTGATCGACGGAACGGCGATGACCACGAGGATCAGAACCGGAATCACCGTCCAGATAATTTCAATGAACGTATTATGCGTTGTTTTCGAAGGCTCGGGATTGGCACCGCGACGAAAGCGGAAGACGACCCAGAATAAAAGGAAGAGGACGAGGATGCTAACGCCAAACATCATCGGCACCAGGATAGCGCTATTGATCCAATGTGCGGTTTGCCCGGTTTCGCTAAACTGCTCCTGGAAATCAATGGCACCATCGACCGGCATTCCAATGCCTGGCGTAGGCTTCATCGGGGTATAAAGGGCTGGATCAAGCCCGGATGCGGGCGCTTCCGCCGCTGCCGGTGCATCCGCCGCTTCAAGTTCGCTGGCCGCCGCCGGTTCTACGGACGGCGCTGCCGGCAACGCGTCCTGCGCCGACAATGCTGTTGGCGTGAGAATCAGGCCGATGGCCAGAATCCAAGCTTTCACAAAATGAGTCATATATCGCTCAACCCTATCTTACCCCAAGTTTCGGTAGTTTTCCGCCAATGGCCCGACATTTGAAATCCGCGAGCCCGGCCTGAAATAGTCCGATTGGGGCGGCTTATAGGCATGGTTGCCGCAAGCCTCAAGCTACCGAATAGATATTTTTTCAGTTTTTTGCCTTTAATTTTTCTGGCAATGCAGCAGCAATATGCCCATTTGGGCAGAAGGAAGCAAAACAGAGCGGGATGAAACATTGACAGAAGACGAGATTTTAGCCGAATTCCGAAGCTGCGACGCCTTGCTGGAAGGCCATTTCATCCTCTCGTCCGGTCGTCATGGCGCACAATATTTACAGTGCGCGCGCCTGTTGATGGACCCGGCACGCGCCACCCGAATGGCTGAAGCGCTGGTCGCCAAGATTCCGCAGAATATCAGGCGTTCGATCGATATCGTCGTCTCGCCGGCAATGGGCGGCGTGATTATTGGTCATGAAATGGGGCGAGCACTCGGTCTTGAGGCGCTGTTTCTCGAACGGCCCGACGGCACGTTTGAACTGCGCCGGGGTTTCCGGCTGGACCCGGGGCAGAAGGTCTTGATGATGGAAGATGTCGTGACCACCGGCCTGTCATCGCGCGAAGCCATTCAGGCAATCCGCGACGCGGGCGGCGATGTGATTGCCGCCGGCGCGCTGATCGACCGGTCCAATGGCGCGGCGCAATTTGATGTACCCTTCTTCCCGCTGGTGACGCTGGACGTGCCATCTTATGCTGCCGACGAGCTGCCGCCCGAACTGGCTGCCATTCCGGCGATCAAGCCCGGCAGTCGCGCCGAGACACCGGCCACGTGAACGTCTCGCAGCCACTCAGACTCGGCGTAAATATCGACCATGTCGCGACGATCCGCAACGCCCGCGGTGGTGATCACCCGGAACCGGTGCGCGCGGCTCTGGTCGCAGCCGAAGCGGGCGCGGACGGGATAACCGCCCATTTGCGCGAAGACCGGCGCCATATCCGTGATGATGATCTGACAATATTAATGGACAGTCTGACCATTCCACTCAACCTGGAAATGGCGGCGACCGATGAAATGCTGGCGATTGCGCTGCGTCACAAGCCACACGCCGCCTGTATCGTTCCGGAAAACCGCGAGGAACGAACGACCGAAGGCGGACTGGACGCCGCCGGTATGCACAACAAGCTGGCCGATTTTGTCGGACAGCTGAAAGAAGCAAATATTCGCGTCAGCCTGTTCATCGAACCCGACCCGCGGCAGATCGAAGCCGCCATCCGCCTCGGTGCGCCGGTCGTCGAATTTCATACCGGCCGATATGCCGAACTTGCCGGTCCGGAGCGCGAAACCGAACTCCGCCGGATTGCCGATGCCGCCGCCTTGGCGGCTAAGAACGGCATAGAGCCCCACGCTGGTCACGGCCTCACGTTCGACAATGTGATTCCAATTGCAGCGATCCCGCAGCTTGTGGAACTGAACATCGGTCACTTCCTGATCGGCGAGGCGATCTTCAGCGGGCTCGACGGCAGTATAAGACAGATGCGCGAACTGATGGACGAGGCACGATGAGCGATACGGAACCTTTTTCCTCCCTGTCGAAGACGGGGAGGGGGACCGCCCGAAGGGTGGTGGAGGGGCACCCCTCCTTCGCCTTCGGCGCCACCTCCCCGCAGCTTTGCTGCAGGGAGGAAATAACATGATCATAGGCCTCGGCTCCGACCTCTGCAATATCGAACGGATCCAGAATTCGCTCGACCGTTTTGGCGAGCGGTTCGAAAATCGCGTGTTCACCGAACTGGAACGGGCCAAGGCGGCACGGCGGCCGCATACGATTGCCGGAACCTACGCCAAACGCTTCGCTGCCAAGGAGGCTTATTCCAAGGCGGTCGGCACCGGCTTTCGCGCTGGCGTCTTCATGCGGGATATCGGCGTTATCAATGCCAAAAGCGGCGCGCCGACACTCGCCCTCACCGGCGGCGCCAAAAAACGGCTCGACGCCCTCACACCGGCGGGATATGAGGCAATTGTTCATCTCACACTCACCGACGATCATCCATGGGCGCAGGCATTCGTGATCATCGAGGCCCATCCGCTGTAGAAAACACGCTTTTCATCGACCAGGAAACCAAAGACAATAATATGGCTATAGATAATACCGCCGGCAGCGGCTCCGCAGAGAAACCGGAAAAAGAAAAAACCGACTGGTTCGGCGAAATCAAAAGCATCGGCCTGCTGTTACTCGCCGTGCTCGCGTTTCACAGCCTCGTTGCCAAGCCCTTCTATATTCCATCGGTATCGATGATGCCCGGCCTGCTCGTCGGGGACCGGCTGATCGTCAGCAAATATGCCTATGGCTGGTCCTGGGTATCGCCGACTTTTCATGTTGTTCCGCGCGTGTCGGGACGCTTGTTCGGAAGCTTGCCCGAACGCGGTGATGTCGTGATCCTGACTCCGAGAGAACAGAGCAGCGATTATATCAAACGAGTGATCGGCCTGCCCGGCGATACGATCGAATTGCGCGGCGGTCAGGTATTTCTCAATGGCATTGGTGTGCAACAGGAGGTCCAGCCCGACCTGCAACTGCCGATCGATGCCAATTCGCCGTGCGGCACCCATGAATTTCCCGGCGCACGCGGCACCGACGCCGCCGGAAATCCGGTCTGCAACCTGCCGATTCTGCGCGAAACCCTGCCCAATGGCGTCAGCTACAACATTATCGATCTGGGGCCGCAATATACCGATGACGTGGCACCGGTCGAAATTCCCGCAGGAGAAGTCTATCTGCTGGGCGACAATCGTGATCTCAGCGCCGACAGCCGGGTCGCAAGTCCGCTTGGTCTGGGTGGTCCCATTCCGTGGGAAAATATCGGCGGGCGGGCCGAATTCATCACCTTCTCGCTGGATGGCACCACGACGCTCAATCCGCTGACCTGGTGGGGCGCCTTCCGCAGTGGACGCGCCGGCACCAGCCTGCGTCCCGACAAGGCGGTAACAACCGTCAAATAGGCGTCAGAATAAGTAAAAGTCTAGAGCTGCAAGCCTGCGGTCTCGTCGAGGCCGGCCATGATATTGAGATTCTGCACCGCTGCGCCCGAAGCGCCCTTGCCGAGATTGTCCAGTCTTGCGATCAGGCGAGCGTGATAGCCTTCGGCATTGCCGCAGACAAACAGCTCGAGCCGGTCGGTCGGGGCATCATTCTCGCTGATCAGCAGTTCCGACAAGTCGCCCCTGCCCTGAACCGACACAATCTTCGAGTCAGCATAAAAGGCGCCAAGCTCTTCCAATAATTGTTCCGCGCGCACCGGTCCCATGGCTCCGAGATGGAGCGGTATGTCGACCAGCATCCCGCGAAAGGCGCGGATCACTGCAGGCGCAAAAATAACATCATGGGTCAGGCCGGCATAAGTCTTCATTTCCGGCAGATGCTTGTGGTCAAAGTTGAGGCCGTAGCTGCGGAAACCCAGATCGGGTTCCTCTGCAAAGCGCTCGATCAGCGCCTTGCCGCCGCCCGAATAGCCGGACACCGCGTTCATCACATAGGGCCAGTCTGCCGGCAGCAGCCCCTTGGCAATCAGCGGCGCGATCAGCGCCAGAAAGCCGGTCGGATAGCAGCCAGGATTGGAAATAAAGCGCGCATTGGCGATAGCATCCCGTTGCCCGTCACGGAATTCGGCAAAGCCGTAAGCCCAGCCCTCGGCAGTCCTGTGCGCGGTCGAGGCGTCGATGATCCGCGTGCGATCATTGTCGACCAGCGCAACCGCTTCCCGCGCCGCATCGTCCGGCAGGCAGAGGATGACAAAATCACTGTCGTTGATCGCTTCGCGCCGCGCCGCAAGATCCTTGCGCTTCTCGTCCGGCAGCCGGACCATGGCAAATTCTTCCCGCCCGGCAAGCCGGTCAGCAATCTCTAGTCCGGTGGTGCCCACCGCTCCGTCAATAAACACAGTCTTCGTCATCGTCAGCCTCAGGAAAGTCTTTTGCGCGCCAGTACCGGCTTGTCCGAAATTTTGGCGAAGCGGGCAACCGCGTCTTTCAGCGGTTCGATCACGACCTGCATCGCGTGTGAAGTGGCGTGGATCATCCGGTCCTTGTCGACCATCAGCCCGACATGGTCGGGAAAGAATATCAGATCGCCGCGTCGCAATTCTTCGTCTTCAGCAATATCCTCGCCCAGTGCCGCCAGCTGCTGATCGGTGTCGCGCGGTGCGGCAACGCCGGTCAGCATCAATATCATCTGGATCAGCCCCGAACAATCGAGACCGTCACCGCTCCGGCCGCCCCAGAGATAGGGGGCTCCGATAAGCTGTTCGGCGAGCGCGGCCGTGCCGTTGCTGCCGTCGAACACGACCTTGGTGCCGATCGCCTGGACATGGCGAACATGGACAAAGCCCTTGCCGGTCTTCAGGAAATTGCCGCATTCGCTGGCTTCGCCACAGGCGATCCGCGCGCCCATCGGCAGCCGCTTCATCACACCCGATTTATAATCCGGTTCGATGAAGATCAGCGCCGCGCGGGCAAAGATCAGATGGGTCGGCTCGGGGGTCTTCTTCTGATGCTGCAGCGCATGGACCGGCACATAGCCGACATAATTGTCATTGCCGCAATAGCCCCATGCCCAGTCACCGGCGATATCCAGCACATGGAAATCCTCGCCGTGGAGCAATTCGGAAATCGCCTCATGATCCTTGCCGGGCTGTTTGCGGAGCATCGCCTTTGGCGCGGAGCAGCGCATCGGCATCGCCGCGGCATAATGCGGCGCGAACAATTTGCCGGCCAGCGCGATATCCGCCAGGTCGCCGCGATACGCGGTGATCCGGGGATCGAAACCCCCTTCCGGACCATTAAGCACGAATTTCGCGTGCGCGCCTGTATCTGCAGTTTCCATGTCCATGCGTTTCGAATTCCCAATAGCGATAAAAAATGTCCGTGACTCTGCGGCTTGTGCGCCATGTGACAAAGCGATGACAATCGACCGCCTTTAGACGACCCGGGGGCGTTTAATCAAGCGGTGTCGCTTTTGGGCTGAGCCCTGGGTGGAATTTCCGGTGTTGGGTGGAAAACGAACATTTGATATATGGAAATTGAACGGCGGTTCTTGGGCCGTTCGCGGAATGTTTGCTTAAGCGCCTTCGATCCAGTTAGCTGACAACAAATATCCAGCTTCTGTAATGACAAGTATCACCCAATTGTAATTGCACGCCCTATTTTGGAACTGTCGCACACGTTTTTTCGAGTCCATCGATATTAGGTACAACCTGTTTAACCCAAGCCTGTCTGTATGATTGCAGTTTGCTAAATGAAATTCCGCTCAATTGCTTGGCTCTATCGTTATATTTACAGGTACCTTGAATCCAAGGGAGAGACGGTCTCTCTGGCGCCAGCTCAAGATAGCTGGCAGTCACATAATATGAGGCTTGAAATTCCGCGAAAGCTGCAAATTGGGTTAACTTACTATCCGGCCCATGTTTTTTCAGCATTTGTTTATAATTAACAGCTGATGTCGGTATTGAAAATAGACACTTCCTTCTCGTTGTCTCCGTCATACCATTATCCGTTAAGGATTTTGTACAGCTCTCAAGAGCATATGTAATTGTTTCAAATGTCACTTGGTAGTCTCTGCACGTTTCATCGTCGCAGTTCGCAGAGGCAGGCACGGATGCGAAAAATGAGACGATTGCTACAAAGCAAATGCTCTTCACTAAACGAGACAAAATTTGCATGGCAAAAACACATCCTACATTTGGAATTAGGTTGATGCAGTAAGCTCTGAAATGTTTTCACGCAAATGACAAACAGCGTTAGAATTGGCTTATGTCCTAGCAGTGCGGCCTTGTACCACCAATGACCATGACGATAGCAGCAAGATCGACCTTGAACGTCATTTGGCTTTTCGTGCACCAAGGCTTTGACCTGAAAGCGAATAGAGACGCGACTGATTATCGCCTATGACTGCGACTGGGGCGTTAGCTGAACGGCAACCAACGCCTTCCTAGTGTCTGCTTTTGCGCCCAAAGCGGACATTAGATAAGACCAACGCGAACGACCGCTACTGGGGCGATTGTGTTGAAAAACTGGCTCGATTTTCCGTTTGACATAGCTTCCGGCGACGAGACGAGCGGAGCCTGATCTCTTATCAGACCGGCATTGGGATTGTTTTTGCGAGTTTACGCAGGTTTTGTGCTGTGGCGGCGAGGAGGAACTCGTCTTTTGCGCCATTTGGTCCCCGGAGGCGCAACCGGTCGAGCTTTAATATTCGTTTGAGATGCGCGAACAGCATTTCCACCTTCTTGCGCTGCCTTCGCGAGGTAACATAGGCATCGCTGGTGGCAATATTGCGTGCCACATCGCGCGCGCTTTCATGGATGGAACGCATGATCTTGCGAACCGGGGCATTGGGACAGCATTGCGGTTTGAGCGCGCAGGCATCACAATCTGCCTTGCGGGCGCGATAGCGGATGAAGTCGTCCTTGTCGGCATCTTTTCGCGGTATGGCAAAGTTGCGGTTGCGCCGTCTCAGTTCCTTGCCGCCCGGACAGGTATATCGGTCTTCTTCATGATCGAAGGTGAAGTCAGCACGTTCAAAGCTTCCATCCCTCCGCGCAGATTTATCGAACACCGGGATATGCGGCTCAATGCCTTTATCCTCGACCAGCCAGGCGAGATTGGGCGCATCGCCATAACCGGCATCGGCCACAAGCCGGTCAGGCCACAGGCCAAAGCGTTTTTGCGTCCGCTCGATCATAGTTCGCTGTGCGGTTACCTCGGCCTGACGGATCGAGGTCGTCGCCTCTACATCCATAATGACGGCATGATCCAGATCGATCAGATAGTTGGTCGAGTAAGCGAAGAAGGCCCGTTCGCGGCTAGCTGCGGTCCATCGCGCCGCTGGGTCTGTGGGGGCCAGCTGCTTGGGCACAACCGGCGTCGCGCCGCCGAAGGCCGCATCGTCGAGCACGGCGAGATACTCGGTGACGGCGCGTCCCGCAGCTTCGGGCGGAAGTCCCTCGCTACCGGGAACCGCACGCTGCCGGTCAACATCGGCTCGGATCAGGCTGGCATCAATGGCGAAGCCTTCGCCGCCAACCAGACCTTCCTCAATGCACCACCGCACGGTCGCCTCGAACAACTCGCGCAGCAGATTACTATCGCGGAAACGGCCATGCCGATTTTTTGAGAAAGTGGAATGAGCCGGCACCGCGCCATCGAGACCCAGCCTGCAGAACCAGCGATAAGCCAGGTTGAGATGCACCTCTTCGCATAAGCGCCGTTCGGAACGGATGCCCATGCAATAACCGATGATCAACATCCGGATCATCAGCTCAGGATCGATTGAGGGTCTTCCCGTTGAACTATAGAACGGCTTTAAATGATCGCGGATGCTCGACAGATCAACGAACCTATCAATCGACCGCAGCAAGTGATCGCCCGGCACATGATCTTCCAGACTGAACCCGTAAAACAGCGCCTCCTGCATAACCGTCCGCTCGCCCATCATCGCAGTATCTCCCGCTTCCACAGAAATACTGAATCACATCTCTATAACGCTGGCAAGGGTGAGTTTTTCAACACAATCGGGGCGATAGCAGAAATTCCATGCGAAAATCTTATCTCGCCTTACCTACTGCCCGTAACGCCCCTGCAAATAGCGCCAGCTCGCCCGCAGGCCCAGCGCTTCGCCGCCTATCGGCCGGCCCGGCTTAGCCACTGGCCGCCAGGCAAAAGTATCGAAATGCGCCCAGGGCACGGATTCCGGCGCGAATTTCTTCAGGAACAGGGCCGCAGTAATGCACCCGGCAAAGCCGCCGGACGCGCTGTTCACGCAATCGGCGATATTGCTGCTCAGCATCGCATCATAGCCGGACCAGAGCGGCATTTGCCAAAGCGGATCGCTTTCACCCTCACCAGCCTTCAGCAGCCCGTCCGCCATCTCTTTGTCATCGCAGAACATCGCCGGCATGTCGGGACCCAGAGCAACGCGCGCCGCGCCGGTCAGGGTCGCGAAATCGATGATCATTTCCGGCTCTTCCTCGCCGGCCAGAGTCAGCGCATCGCCCAGCACCAACCGTCCTTCGGCATCGGTATTGGTAATCTCGATGGTCAGCCCCTTGCGGCTGTTCAAGATGTCGCCGGGGCGCACGGCATTGCCGTCGACGGAATTTTCAACCGCGGGAACCAGCAGGTGCAGGCGCACCGGAAGCTTCGCTTCCATCACCATACGGGCCAGAGCAATCGCATGCGCCGCGCCGCCCATATCCTTTTTCATCAACAGCATGCCGGCGCCGGATTTCATCGAAAGGCCGCCCGTGTCAAAGGTCACGCCCTTGCCGACAATCGCGATTTTCGGATGACCGGCCTTGCCCCATTTCAGTTCGAGCAGGCGCGGCGCATGGGCGCGCATCGCCGCCTTACCAACGCCGTGGATCATCGGGAAATGCTCTTCCAGCGTATCGCCGCGCGTCACTTTCAGCTCTCCGCCGTGCTGAGCGGCCAGCTTGTCGACAATATCTTCCAGCTTGTCCGGCCCCATATCCGCCGCCGGTGTATTGACCAGGTCCCGGACCATCGCGGTCGCTTCGGCCTGGCGCACGGCTTCATCGCGCTGACCGATGGCGTCGTTGACCAGCAACACGCTCGGTCCCTGCCGGTCGGGCAGTTCCTTGTAACGGTCAAATTCATGCTGCGAGATCAGCCAGCCAAACAGCGCGCCCTTGGCGCTGATATCCTGCAGACGATAATTGCCCTCGGGCAGGCTGCTGCCGAGCCTGGCCAGCGACCAGGCGTCGAGCCTGGCTTGATCCGGCACACCGGCAACCACCGAAAAGTCGGTCGCGACCGATTTGTCATCGCTCTTGCCGCCGACCGGAGGCAGCAGCAGATAGCTGTCGGGCTTGCCGGCAAATTGATAGGCGGCGGCCAGCGCCCGGATATTCTCCGGTTGCCCCTTCAGCCAGCCTTCGAAATTGCCCACATCCACTAGCTGGATGTTGCGTGCGGTCTGGCCGGTGTCGGCCTCGATCAATGCCTTAAAATCAGTCATTTGACCGCTATAGCCACAGTTCAGGCCAAGCGCGAGAGTCTATTCGGCGGCAATCGTTTCTGCCTCGAGCTGCTTTTTCGGCAAACTGGCGATGACGGCACCCGGTTTGGAAAAGACCATCACGCCATCATCCACGGCCTTGTGCCGCAGATTGATGATGTCCTTGGGAAAATTCTGGTTGAGCCGCCACGGTTTGCGGTCGCCCTGTTTCGGCAGATTCTTGATCGCGCGCTGGACATAGCCCGAACTGAAATCGAGCATCGGCTCCGTCCCGATCAAGCCGTCAGCCGGCAAGGTTGGTGTCGCAATCGGCGTGCCGTTCTTGTCCATATAGTTGATCAGGCGACAGACATATTCGCTGGTCAGATCGGCTTTCAGCGTCCAGCTGGCATTGGTGTAGCCCATGGTCATCCCGAAATTGGGAATACCGGAGAACATGACGCCCTTGTAATTGATCTTGTCGCCAAATTTGACCAGTTTACCGTCAACCGAAATGGTCGCGCTGCCGCCGGTGAGCATTTTCAGGCCGGTCGCGGTGACGATGACATCCGCCTCGAGTGTCTTGCCGGATTTCAGCTTGATGCCGTTTTTGGTAAATGTTTCGACATGATCGGTAACGATCGATGCCTTGCCCGATTTGATCGAATCGAACAGATCGCTGTCCGGCACAAGACACAGACGCTGGTCCCACGGATTATAGCTGGGCGTGAAATTCGTCATATCGACGTCCGGGCCCATTTCCTCGCGGACCATTTCCAGCAGCCGCCCCTTGAACGCCGCCGGTTTCTTGCGCGCCAGATTAAACATGAAAATGCCCATCAGCACATTTTTCCAGCGCGTCAGCAGATAGGCCAGCTTGGCTGGCAAGAATTTGCGGAACCGCAAGGCCCATTTGTCCTCACCCGGCCGCGATACAATATAGGTCGGAGAACGCTGCAACATCGTAACATGTTCTGCTGTTTCCGCCATCGAGGGAATCAGCGTTACCGCGGTTGCGCCGCTGCCAATGACCACCACTTTCTTGCCGGAATAATCCAGATCTTCGGGCCAGAATTGCGGATGGACAATCGGTCCGGCGAAATCGGCTTTGCCGGGAAAATCCGGATTGTGGCCTTCCTCATAGCTATAATAG
Source organism: Parasphingorhabdus sp. NYA22 (assembly GCF_976973735.1). Lineage (NCBI taxonomy): Bacteria > Pseudomonadati > Pseudomonadota > Alphaproteobacteria > Sphingomonadales > Sphingorhabdaceae > Parasphingorhabdus > Parasphingorhabdus sp. NYA22. Next base: position 3,358,447 of record NZ_OZ333477.1, read on the forward strand.
CCCGAGCACATATGAAGGAAATTGCATTTGACGGTGTCGATCGAACCATCACCGCACTGGAGGCTTACCGTCCACAAGGCCTCTTCACTCGACCAGTTTGCGTCAATCACCTTGTGGTTGAACAGGATCTTGTCCTGCAAGCCGTATTCGTCGACGGTTTCATTGAGATATTCGAGGATCGACGGAGCGTCGGCAATCGCCCTGCGCGCGGTCCAGGGTTTGAAATTATAACCCAAAGTATACATGTCGCTGTCCGACCGGATACCAGGATAGCGGAACAGGTCCCAGGTCCCGCCAAGCCGCTCCCGCGCCTCGACGATGGCAAAGCTTTTGCCCGGGCATTTTTTGGTCAGGTGAACCGCCGCGCCGATACCGGACAGACCGGCACCGACAATCAAAACGTCAAGAATCTTGTTTTCCATTCCACCACTTTACTGACACGATTGTCAGTTGGCAAGTGAGTGGTTTTGCCAGGGTCTAATCCTAGGTTATTCGTTGATCAGGGCGAGGCTGCGAAACAGCTTCTGATCTAGCGTTTCGTCGAAACGGCAGCCGACCTGACCATCCCTGCACCAGATCGCGGTCGCCGTGATCGGGCTGCTGCCTTCGAAGCGCAGCCAGACGCGGCTGCCCTCGGCAATCATGCTGTCGCTGGCAACCCGGCAACCATAGATCGAGACATCGACCAGCTCGCCTTTCCTGGCGTTTTTACCATGCTGCCTGATAGCGGTGCGCTGAATCTGTACCGGATGGCGAAACGCCTTGCGCTGTTCGATCAGCGCCGGTTCCACCCTGCGAAATTGCGAATTCATATATCCCATGGACCACCCCTTGCAGAGGGGATTACCGAAATCTGCTCAACAAAACGTTAAGCAACGGAACGCAGGGCCAGCCTCGCACAAAGAAGCGCCGGAATCATTCTGCGGCTTCGAGCTCCTGCTCGCTGTTGCCAACCCCCTGCTGCGAATTGGGCCCGTAAAAGCGCAGGACCCCGTCATCGACCGGATCCTCGAGCAGCACAGGCTTGTCGAACAGATAATTCTGGTTGAGCTTCCACGGCATCGCGTTGCTGTTGCGCGGCAATTCGCTGATCGACCGCTGGATATAGCCGGACGAGAAATCGAACAATTGCTCCTGCTCCAGTTCCTTGTCCAGCACCGGATTGGCGATCCGCGTCGATGTCGCGTCCATGTGGTTGAGCAACCGGCAGGTAAATTCCGACACGATATCCGCCTTGAGCGTCCACGACGCGTTGAGATAGCCGAACACGACTGCCAGATTGGGAATGTCGGAGAACATGCAGCCCTTGTAATAATAATGGTCGGGCCAGTGCACCGGTTTGCCATCGACCTCGAAAGCGACCTTGCCGGCGACCGCCAGCTTCAGACCCGTCGCGGTGACAATGATATCCGCATCGAGCGTCTCGCCGGATTTCAGCTTGATGCCGCTCTCGGTTACGGTGTCGATATGGCCGGTCTTCAGATCGGCCGTGCCGGCAGCAATCGCCTTGAACATATCGCCGTCGGGAACCAGACACAGGCGTTGCTCCCACGGACCATAGGGCGGCGTATAATCTTCCTTCACATATTTGTCGCCGAGCACTTCCTTCATCGGCTTTTCAAGCTTGTCGATGACCTTCTGCGGATTGTCGCGCGCGGTGCGGAAGGTGAGATCCTGCATCTTCACATTCTTCCAGCGGGTAAGCTTGTACGCCCATTTATTTGGCAATATCTTGCGCAGGCTGTTGGCGAGCCAGTCTTTCGACGGCGCCGAAGCATACCAGGTCGGTGTCCTCTGCAGCATCGTTACATGGCTCGCTTTTTCCGCCAGTACCGGCACCATCGTCACTGCGGTCGCGCCGCTGCCGATGATCACCACCTTCTTGCCTGTATAGTCCAGATCCTTGCGCCAGAATTGCGGATGGACGACGTCGCCCTTGAAATTCTGCAAGCCCTCTATCTGCGCGTCATAGGGATTGTCATAATCATAATAGCCGGCCCCCATATAGACGAAATTGGCGTATAATGTGGCCTGGCTGCCATCCGACTTCTCGGCGGTCACGGTCCAGCGCGCATCATCACTCGACCAGCTGGCGGACAGTACCTTGTGACCGAAATGGATATGCTTCTCCAGATCATGCTTGGCCTTGATCCGGTGGAGATATTTGATGATCGAGGGACCGTCGGCAATCGACTTCTGCTCGGTCCAGGGTTCGAAGCTGAAACCCAATGTATGCATATCGCTGTCGCTGCGGATGCCGGGATATTGGAACAGGTTCCAGGTCCCGCCGATGTCATCGCGGCGCTCGACAATAGCAAAGCTCTTGCCCGGACATTTGTTGCGCAAATGCACCGCCATTCCGATGCCGGAAATACCCGCACCGACGATCAACACGTCAACCGATTCTACTGCTGCACTTTTTTCATTCACGATCTGAGTCGCCATGCCGTCTCTCCCAGCTTTTGACATGTTATGCCATTGCCGGGGAAGAGTTGCAATTGGAGATTTAATTGGCCGGTTAAGGGCGGCCGGAAATTGCGGCATTTTCTCTGGCTGCAACGCGGCCAGAGAACCGGCCTTGATCCCGGAAACGCTGTTCCGGGCCGATTATCCGGTAAATTCGACGCGGCGCCTCGGTGGCTTCCGCTTATCCGATCTTGCGTTTTGCAAGTTCGAAATTGGCTTCCGGTTCTTGAATATTGTCCAGAGCGACGAATTCGGGTTGCTCTTCCAGCACCCGTCCGGGGATCTGGCTTGCGGGGATTGCCTTGCTGAACAGATAGCCTTGCACCTGCTTGCAGCCCGCCAGTTTGACCTGCAGCAACTGCCCCTCGCGTTCGATGCCTTCGGCCGTCGTTACCATGCCGAGGCTGGACGCGAGACCGGTCACCGCACGGATAATCGCCTGACAATCTTCCCGCCCATCGACATCCTCGACAAAGCAGCGATCGATCTTGATCTTGTTGAACGGAAAGCTGCGCAGATAGTTGAGCGAGCTATAGCCGGTACCGAAATCATCCAGCGCGATCTTGACCCCGAGCGAATGGATCTTGTTCAACAGGTCGAAATTGGCCTGGTTGTGGCTCATGATCACCGTCTCGGTGATTTCCAGTTCCAACCGGTTGGAATCGACGCCCGCCGATGCCAGACCATTGATGATGGTCGACAACAGATTGGGGCTGCGCATTTGCGCCGGGGACAGGTTGACCGAGACGCCGAGATGCTCCGGCCAGTTCCTCATTTCGAGCAGGGCCGTGCGGAGAACCCATTCGCCCAGCTGGATTATCAGGCCGGTCGCTTCGGCAATCGGGATGAACTCGTTCGGCATGACCATGCCCTTGGTCGGATGATTCCAGCGGATCAGCGCTTCATAGCCCAGCCGCTTTTCGGTCTCGATATCATATACCGGCTGATAGTGGAGTTCCAATTCGTCCCGCTTCAATGCGGCCTGCAGGTCCAGTTCCATCTCGCGCCGGTCCAGCTGCGCCTGCAGCATCTGCGGTTCGAACAGCGTCACCCGGCCCCGTCCGTTCTCCTTCGACCTGTACAGCGCGATATCGGCATTGTGCAGCAGGCCCTCGGCGGTTTCCGACTTGTCATTGGAGACGACAATGCCGAGGCTTATTCCGGTGGTAATCTTGTGGCCGTCAATCATATATGGCTGGGACACCCTGTCGACGATGTTCGATGCGATATCGGCGACATCATCGCTATTACCGGCGTTGCTCAGGCAGATCGCAAATTCGTCGCCGCTCAGCCGGGAGACGATATCGTCTTCGCCGGTGGCCGTGGCCAGCCGGTTGCCGACCACCTGCAAGACCCGGTCTCCGGCATTGTGGCCCATCGTGTCGTTGATCGCCTTGAACCGGTCGATATCGACATAGAGCACGGCGATATGCTGGTCGCCTTCCAGTCGCGCCAGCGCATTCTCCAGCGATTGCTTGAACAGGGCCCGGTTGGGCAAGTCGGTCAGACCGTCATAATGGGCGAGACGGGCGACCTGATCCTTCGTCTGTTTTTCGTTGGTGACATCGGTCGCCGCACCGCGCAGCGCTTTCGATCGTCCCGCCGCCGCGTCCATCGGCCGGCAGGAGATCCGCCACCAGTGGTTTTCGCCATCGACCGATATCGGCAGCAGCAGACCCCGGATCGGCTGTCCCTGCCCCAGCCGCTGCAGCAGCGCATGCCGTTCATCGCCATCGGCGAACAGGTCGGCAATATGCATGCCGTTCAATTTCTGCACGGTCAGGCCGGCGGCCGCTGCAAAACGGTCCGACGCCCGGACAACCCGCAGGGCTTCATCGGTTTCCCACAGCCAGTCCGAACTTTGCTCGGCATAGTCGTTGAGCAGAAGCTTGACGTTTTCCGCCGCGTCCTTCTGCTGGGCTGCATAAATATGGCGTTTGGCGAAATTGAAGAAGAACAGACGATAGATCGAATCGACACAGATAGCGAAAAAGAGCAGCAGCAACACCGATTCCACCGCCGCAATGCCTTTGACGGAGAAGAAGGCGATCGCCAATAATGTCGTCGGTATCGCAATCGCAAATGTCTGCGCCCGCGGGATGCTGCCATAGGTAAAGCCGCCGATCACGATGCTGCCGAGGATCAGGATCACGCTATTCTCGTTCAGCGGAATCTGCCCGAAGCCCAGAGGAAAGGCGAGGCTCAGGTTGAGGGACAGAGCGACGATGATGCTATCGAAGCAGAATTTGCGCCGCAGCACATAGAAAGATTTGATATCGAAATCGCGCATACTTTTACGGCGGAAATTTCTCATGGAGAGCCATATGATAACCGCCATTCCGATGACGCCGGCCGTTATGAACGGGACGCTGGCATGGATGAAGAGATTGGCCATCATGTAGATTGCGATCGGGATCATGGCGATGGCGATGATCCGGGACACGTCGACAATAAGCTTGATCTGCTGCCGGGCGATCAGCTCTCGCGTGCTGGGATCGCGCTCGGATTTGAACGTCCAGAATTCTTTGTGAATGTCGAACAGACGCTGTAGCATCATATTTGCGACCATAGCTTCACCTTGTTTCCCCAGAATTCCGGCCGGATTGCCGTCCATCAACCGCAATATTCTCACGATGCGAACCCGGCTACTAACGGTTACCGGCAAATATATTTAAGGGCCGCGCCCTCAGGACATCGCCACCGGCCCGGTCCGACCGGATTGCGCGCCTGCCCCGCCAGCGACCGGTCGCGGACCATGGCAACCTTGGCAAAAACATTGTAATCACGCCCGATGAGCAGCATCCCGATCACCCGCACCCCCGTCCCGCAGGACCAGGCCGCCGCGATCAAAGCCGCGGTCGCCAGCGCGACATCGATCGCCACCGAGAACGCCTCGTCCCGCCTTGCGCAGGTCGACGACGCCGCGATCCTGCACGAATTTCTCGGCGACCCGCAGATCCACGCGCCGATCTACACATTGCCCCGCCCGCTGACCGTGGCATCGGTGCGCGCCTTCATCGCCGACCACGAAGCGCAGCGCGAACAGGGTCGCGGGCTATTATTCCTCAATTTCGACGAGCAGGGCCGGATCGGCGGCTTTAGCGATATCTGCGTCTGGCCGGAATGGGCGGCCGGCGAGCTCGGCGGAGCGATCCACCCCGACCGCCAGGGCCAGCGCCGCGGCGTCGACGGCGCGCGGCAGAGCTTCGCCTGGATGTTCGAGACGCTCGGCCTAGACCTGATCTGCGAAACCGCCGCCCCCGACAACCACCGCACCGCGCATCTGCTCGACGGGCTAGGCTTCCACCGCATGGGCGAAATAACAAGCAACCGCGCCGACGGCACCACAAGACCCTCCCTGGTCTGGGAAATTTCGCGAGCACAGTGGCAGGAAAAACACCTTCTCCCGTGAGGGAGAAGGATACGCAATCTTGCCACCGGAGCGCAGCGAAGGCGGCTAGATGGAGTTGGATGAGGGTGTTCCGCAGGTGGGCTGCTCTGCCACCATGGTCCGGTACACCCTCACCCAGCTACGCCTAGGCAGCAAGCTGCCAAGTCTCCTCAACCCTCTCCCTCACGGGAGAGGGGAGAAGCACGGGAGAGGGTACTTAACACCCCAACAAATCCATGATAGCGCCCCACCATCGAAACGCTCTTCCTCTTGATCGGCCTCGCCCTCGCGGTAGCAGGACTGGTGCTGATGATACGCAGCGATCTGCTGTTCATCCGCAACGGCACCCGCCGCGTGCCGGCGCAGATCGTCCGCCACCAGCTCAAGAAGCGCGGCGGCGCGACGATGTATAGCGCGGTGCTGCTGGTGCCCGACGAGCGCGGCGGCTTTGTCGAGGTCCGCGACCCGGTGACCACGCCCTTCCCGACCCCGGTGATCGGCGAGCGGCTCACCGTCGTCCACCCGACCGGCCACCCCGGCAAAGCGCGCATCCCCTATCCGTGGTTCCGGGCGGGGGTGTACGGGGTGCTGGGCTATGGGTTTGTGGTTTGTTTGTTGGGGGTTACGGGGTTGGGGTGAGTGATTCTGTTCGGCCTTGAGGGAGAAGGCTAGGGACATTCGGTTATTTTCCTTGCGCCTCCAGACGATTGGAAATTTCCAAATTAAACTTAGAATTCAGGTATGCTCATTTTCTTTCAAAATTTATCTTGCTGAAGGCAATTCAATAGGCTCTAATTGGTTGTACTTAAGGGAGAAATACTGTGGGAAAAAGTTTGAAAATTAGCGGTGGTCAAATCAATATTGTCCCCCGTCAGCATTCAATAGACAGACTGGCTGCATAAAATAAGCGAGTGTTTTGGTTTCATTGCAGTGACTGTAAGGAACGGAAATGAAACCAAAACACTCGAAAGCCCCCGCGGAGCGGGTGGTCAAAGATATCCGCAGAGCGACCCGCAAACAGTATAGCGCGGAAGAGAAGATCCGGATCGTGCTGGAGGGTCTGCGCGGCGAAGATAGCATTGCCGAGCTATGCCGCCGTGAGGGTATCGCGCAGGGCGTGTATTACAAATGGTCGAAGGACTTCATGGAGGCTGGCAAGCGCAGGCTGGCTGGCGATACTGCCCGCGCTGCCAATACTGATGAGGTGCGCGACCTTCGTAAGGAAGCCCGAGATCTGAAGGAGGTTGTCGCTGAACAGATGCTTGAGATGCGTCTGCTTAAAAAAAGCATGATCGGGGATGGGGAAGGCGAAGAATGAGATATCCTGCATCAGAAAAGCTCGAGATCATCAGGCTGGTCGAGAAAAGCCATCTGCCTGCCAAGCAGACGCTCGACAGGCTGGGCATCGCCCGGCCTACCTTCTACCGCTGGTATGATCTGTACCAGCGGTTCGGCGAAGAGGCGCTAGAAGATCGGCGTCCCGGTCCGCGCCGGGCATGGAACCGGATCCCGGAGGAGGTGCAGGACAAGATCCTGGATATGGCGCTGGAACGCTGCGAGCTATCGCCCCGCGAGCTGGCGGTGACGTTTACCGATGAACAGCGCTACTTCGTGTCGGAGGCCAGCGTTTACCGCCTGCTCAAGGCCCACGACCTGATCACCAGCCCGAACTTCATCGTGATGAAGGCCGCCAGCGAGTTCAAGGACAAGACAACGGCGCCCAACCAGCTGTGGCAGACTGATTTTACCTACCTCAAGATCATTGGCTGGGGCTGGTATTACCTGTCGACGATCCTCGATGACTACAGCCGCTATATAATCAGCTGGAAACTGTGCACGACCATGCGCGCAGAAGATGTCACCGATACGCTGGAGCTGGCTCTTGAGGCATCAGGCTGCGGGCAGGCGCATGTGCTGCACAAACCGCGCCTGCTATCGGACAACGGGCCAAGCTACGTTGCGGGTGAACTTGCGGATTATCTGGCCGACAAGAAGATGCGCCACGTTCGCGGTGCACCGTTCCATCCGCAAACCCAGGGCAAGATCGAACGCTGGCACCAGACCCTCAAAAACCGCATCCTGCTCGAAAATTATTATCTGCCCGGCGATCTCGAAGCGCAGGTCGAGGCGTTCGTCGAGCACTATAATCACCAACGTTATCACGAGAGCCTGAAAAACGTCACACCCGCCGATGCCTACTTCGGCAGGGCAGAATCTATCATCAAACAACGAGAAAGGATCAAACGAAAAACCATCGAACAAAGGCGATTGCAATACCGCAAGATCGCCGCCTAATATCAACCAACCAGATGGAACCAAATACTCGCCTATTTTAAACCGCCATATGTCTCAAATTATCTGACGACGGACAATCGGGCACGTCGAGGGTTACCTTCGATTCTACCTTCCGTCGCAGCGTGCAGATCCAATCTGTTAAAGGCATGACTCTTCGCGTCACTCCAAAAAGGTGCGTAAAAGTCGCCACCTCCCCCGTTTTCTCCTAACTCACGGGCGATTTCCTCACGAATATCAGCCCTAAGTAAGGATGTTCGTTGATTGGGTTCACTGTAAAGAATTTTTAGAATTTTTCTTAGGTGAATTAGTTCTATCGACATATCTATAGTTTCCAATCTTCTTCCAAAGACTACTCCAATTTTTCTTATATGTAAATTCGACGGGATTTCTCGCAAATCTACACAAACAACTATAGACAGATACCTTTCCTACAACCCACCAAATGGGTTATATTCACTTCATTTGACAAACCATAGCTAACCCGCGGCACCCCTGTGCTGCAATCGGGATGGTTTCTTGCAAGGAGTATAACTTATGACATTTCAGGACGAATTTATTCACCGCCTGCGGGTGGTGCGGGGTGAGGCAACGGGCGACGGTGTAAGTGGATCGGAGCCTCAAGAAGGCCGCTCAGACGAGAGAAACCACCCCAACCCCTCCTTTGAAAAGGAGGGGCTTGAGAGTGAAGGTGATGGCGGAGAAGATACTCGTCATCCTGAATTTATTTCAGGACCTCTGGAGGCTGAACCGGAAGATTGGGGTGTGGGGGACGGGGTCCTGAGCCGTCAGGCCATCGAAGATAAACGAGTTCAGGATGACGAAGATGTGCGGTTGCCGGGTGGTGAACACACTCCGGACAAATCCGTTCGTCTCGAGCGTAGTCGAGAGACTGGTGATGGCGGAGACGTGTCTCGACTTCGCTCGACACGAACGGATGGGTCTGACGGTGATGATGCCAACACCCCCTCCCCCACCACCCGCCACGACGGCTGGCACCGCGAGCTGCGCGTGAAATTCCTCGAAGCCCTCGCCCAGACCGGCAATGTCCAGGCGTCGGCCTATTTTGTCCAGCGCACCCGCCAGTCGGCCTATGACCTGAAACGGCGCGACCCGGATTTTGCGCGGGCGTGGCTAGCGGCATTGGTGCTGGCGCGGGAGGAGGCGCAGGACAAGTTGCAGGAGCGGGCGATCGAGGGCGTCGAGGAGGAGGTTTTCTATCATGGCGAGGTGGTGGCGACGCGGCGGCGCTATGACAGCCGGCTGCTGCTCGCGCATCTGGCGCGGCTCGACAAGATCGCCGCGCAGATCCCGGCGCAACGCGGCGCGGCGCGCTTTGGCGACATGCTCGACGCGATCGGCAAGGGCGAGGACACCGCCCCGCTGATCGCCACCCCGACCGAGGAGGAGCTGGCGATACGGGCCGCCGAGGCCGAAGCGCGCGGGCGGCCGGTGCCGGAGGAAGAAGAAGAGGGCGAGGAATTTTACGCGGTCAGCTTCCCCTACCAGGACGGCCCGCCCGACTATTACCGCATGACCCCCGAGGAAGCCGCCGAAATGCAACGCGAGGTCCCCGGCCTGACCACAACACCCACCGGCACGCGCGACGAAGCGGTGATCAACGCCCTGCCCTGCCACGCGGACGCAATGCACGCGTTCCGGCGGGACGAGGGAGAGAAGGGAAAAAATCTATAACAGTGTAAAGTTTGTAAAGTTCATATGGGGGTGAAGGTGATTATAACACCGTTCGTCCTGAGCCCGATCATAAGCCCCTCATCTTCAGAGGAGGGGTTGGGGTGGTGGCGATGCGCCTGCATCGCTCGCGCGAGCGAATTACGGTGGAGTGGAGATGATGGAATGGAAACGCAAGGTCAGCGCTTGGCCGAAAGAAACCACCCCAACCCCTCCTTTGAAAAGGAGGGGCTTAAGAAGGAAGAACAAACTCGTCATCCTGAACTCGTTTCAGGACCCCGGGATTCCAAATCGGAAGTTGGTGGCAAGCGGTACGAGGTCCTGAAACGAGTTCAGGATGACGAACTATTTCCCAGCAGCAACCCCGAACAGATCATGCTCGTCGGCATCTTCAATCACCGCGTCGATGATGTCGCCAACCGCAAGGTCAGCGCTCACATTGCGCAAAAACACATTGCCATCAATCTCCGGCGCATCCGCCTCACTCCGCGCGGTCGCGCCGACATCGCCATCCTCGTCAGGCTCGCCGATGTCGTCGATGATCACCGGCAGTGTCCGGCCAACCTTGGCCTGCAGCTTGGCGGCGCTGATCCGGGCGGTGACTTCCATGATCCGCTGGTAGCGCTCTTCCTTGACCTCCTCGGGCAATGCGCCGTCGAGGAGGTTAGCAGCAGCGCCTTCGACCGGTTCAAAGCGGAACGCGCCGACCCGGTCGAGCTGGGCTTCCTCGAGCCAGTCGAGCAGATATCTGAAGTCGTCTTCGGTCTCGCCGGGAAAACCGACGACAAAGGTCGAGCGGATAGTGAGATCGGGGCAGATGTCGCGCCAGCTCTTGACCCGCTGCAGCACCTTGGCCTCGTTGGCCGGGCGCTTCATGCGTTTCAAAACGTTCGGCGCGGCGTGCTGGAACGGGATGTCGAGATAGGGCGTGATCTTGCGCTCGGCCATCAACGGGATGACCTTGTCGACATGCGGATAGGGATAGACATAGTGGAGCCGGGTCCACACGCCCTTGCCTTCCGGCGTCCGCAGCTCGCCGAGTGCAGCGGCGAGATCGGTCATATGGGCGCGCACTTCGCGGCCCTGCCCGGTCGGTCCATTCCACTGGCGGGACTGGTGCCGGATATCGACGCCGTAAGCCGAGGTGTCCTGGCTGATCACCAGCAATTCCTTGGTGCCGGCTTCAACCAGCTTCTCCGCTTCGCGCAGGATCGCGTCGGGACGGCGGCTGACAAGGTCACCGCGCAGGCTCGGGATGATGCAGAAGGAACAGCGGTGGTTGCAGCCTTCGGAGATCTTGAGATAGCTGTAATGGCGCGGGGTCAGCTTGAGCCCGGCTTCGGGGACGAGATCGACGAACGCGCCGCGGGCTGCCGGAGCCGCAGCATGGACCGCAGTGACCACATCCTCGTACTGATGCGCGCCGGTAACGGCGAGCACATCGGGGAAGCGCTTCATGATCATGTCGGCTTCATTGCCCATGCAGCCGGTGACGATGACGCGACCGTTCTCGGCCATCGCCTCGCCAATCGCCTCGAGGCTCTCCTCCTTGGCGCTGTCGAGAAAACCGCAGGTGTTGACCAGCACAACATCGGCGCCGGCATAGTCGGCGGACAGGTCATAGCCGTCGGACCGCAACTGGGTGAGAATGCGCTCGCTGTCGACCAATGCCTTGGGACAGCCGAGCGATACCATGCCCACTTTGGGCGGAGAAGGAATTTGGGTTGCCATAGGGCGCGGCCTTTAGGCCTGTTTTGCCCTCGAGTCACGATCAATATGCGGCGGGACCGCGGCCCGGCGCAAGCCGGGGCCCAGCGCGACCCAAGCGCGCACCAATTGTCGAAACATCCGGATTCGGCTATAAGACAAGCGCTCGGCCTGGGCCGGGAAACAGGAGGAGGATCACATGAACATATTCGATGTAAACTGGATCGCGGTGGTTGTAGCCGCGCTGGCGGGCTTTCTGGTCGGCGGTATCTGGTACGGCCCGGTCATGGGCAAGAAATGGATGGGCGCGGTCGGATTGACCGAGGAAAAGATCAAAGAGGGCAGCATGGGCATGATCTATGGCGGCGCCTTCGCATTCAGCCTGGTCGCGTCGTGGACGCTAGCCCACACCTTCGCGACCTATGCGATGAATCTGGACTTTGGCGTGAAAGTGCTGACCGCCTTCGGGATCGCGCTCGGCTTCATCGTTCCGGCGATCGGCACCAACTATCTCTTCTCGCAAAAAAACAAGACCCTGTTCTTCATCGATGCCGGATACTGGCTGCTCTTCTACACCGCCATGGGCGTGGTGCACGCGTGGTTTGGCCAATGAATAAAAGCAGTTAACGACTATATCGGAAGGTCAGGCTGGAGAGAAAGTCGCCGGGGTCACCAACAAATGGGAGGGAGAGGCAACGCCCGGCTCATCTTAACAATGATCGAGCTGGAAAACCGTTCCACGCAGGCCAAAAAATGTTGGAATATTGAACGATATGCCATGTCCATGCGTAGCATTTGCATCAAAACCCGATGCAACAGCTGGAGCAACACGATGGAACTGGTCGACATATTGCGATGGACCGCGAGCATTAGCGGCATGATCGCCGCCGCCATGGTCTCGCTCAACGCCGGGGTCAAAATCAGCGGATGGGGATTCGTGCTGTTCTGCGGATCATCCGTGGTCTGGGTGACCAGCTCGCTGCTCGACGGCAATAACCCGCTGGCGGTGCAGAATATCGTATTGCTCGGGATCAACCTGTTCGGTGTCTACCGCTATCTGTGGCGCAAGCCGAAGGAAAAAGCGGCGGATTGAACGTCGAACGCAGCTCAGGCCCGTCCGGCGAGCGTATCAGCAATGATCCGCCAGACCCTGGGGTTGAAGCCGAGCCCCATATGCCCGCCATCGACGCGGATATTGCGGGCCTGCGGATTGTAGATGTCCTTGGCGATTTCGGGTCCGACGATGCCGTCGCGGTTGGAATAGAGCACGGTCAGCGGCTGGTTGAAGCCGATGCTGTTGCGCTCGTGGACCTCGCGCTCGAACTGGTCGAGCTTGATATTGACGGACTTGGCGTAGCGCTGCCCGGGCGTGGTATATTTGGGACCGCCGATGATCGGCGTGCCCATGGTGATAATCTCGCGCACCAGATGCGGCGACAGGCGAGCGGTTTCCCGGGCAATGATACCACCCAGCGACCAGCCGATCAGGGTGAAAGCCTGCTCGCCATTGGCAGCGAACCGCTCCTCGGCGACCGCAGTAAATCGCGCAACATCGCGGTCCACAGAACCCTTGTTGCGGCCAAGCGACCAGTCGGCAACGTCATAGTTGATCCGCCCCAGAAAGCTTTCCAGCGGCCGCATCGACAATTCGCTCCCCCCATATCCGGGTATCAGATAGACTGGCCGGCCATCGCCGCGCGGTGCCGTCACGAGACGCGGCCATTGCAGGCCGAAGCGCATCAGATCGAGCGGCAGCGCCAGTTCACCCAGCTGCGCCAGTCGGTGCGGCGGACGAAGTCCGGTGGGCATTGATATCGTGTCGGCCATCAGCAAGCTCCATGAATGAGCAGCCAAGATAGTCGTTTATCTCGCAGGTGCAACATGAACCAACGAACAGGCTTGTTCAGGCGTCTTCCTTGCCCCGCGCCTCAGCGCCATTGCCGGGAATGATCTCGACGATGATATCGCCGGCCTCCAGCAGACTCGCTTCCGGCTCCCAGAAACCGAACACCGCGTCACCCCGATAGATACGCACGCCAAGACCGGTGCCGACCACCTCGCTCATCGCCATGCCGACCTCACTTTCGGTAACCGACCGCTGGACCAGTTTGACCCGGCCGGTGGCGGAAGCAAGATCGCTGAGATAGTCGGAAATCTTGGCGCCTTCGCAACTGCCAGCGAGCAGCAGGCCTGCAAAACTAACTGGGTTGATAACAGTCGTCGCTCCGGCTTGACGCGCCAACAGCTCGTTGTCCGCCGCCTTGATCGAAACGCTGATCGGCAAATGATAGGCGAGATGCCGGGCGGTGAGGACGATCAAAATACTGGTGTCATCGCGTCCAGCCGAGACAATCATCGAACGGGCCCGCGAGATTTTGACATTCATCAGCGCATTATCCCGGGTTGCATCACCATTGATCACGGCGCAGCCAAGCTTTTCGGCTTGCGACAAGGCGTCGTCGGAGGAATCAATTACGACAATTTCTTCCGGATTGGTGCCGCGCGCGAGCAGTTCCTGCACGGCTTCACTGCCGCTTGTGCCAAAGCCGGCGATCACGATATGGTCGTGCAAATTGCTTTGAATCAGTTTCATGCGCCAATTGTCCCAGGTTCGTTTGAAAACAAAATTATAGGCCGTGCCGACAAAGATTAGCACGACGAAGATGCGAATAGGAGTCACAACCAGCGCATCAAACATTCGCGCCCGTTCGGTTACCGGTGCGATATCTCCATAGCCGGTAGTGGTGATCGAGATCATCGTGAAATAGATAACGTCCAGAAAACTAACATCGCCGTCATAGCTGTCCTGCAGGCCATTACGGTCGAAATAATGCACCGCCACAGCCATACCGATCAGGGCGAGAACAAAGGTGACACGCCACGCAATATCGGCCCAGACCGGCAGGCTCGAGCGCCGCCGCAGGGTAAAATAGTCGGAAATTTTGCGGTTGCTGCTTGCCATGGCCGGTTCAGCCGCGTTTCGGCAGATGGATGTTCGGATCTACCGGCTTGCGATCCTTGCGGATTTCGAAATGCAGCTGCGGCTCCTGAACATATCCACTTTCGCCGGCGAGACCGATAGTCTCACCCGCTTTGACGTTCTGGCCGCGCGTTACGTTGAGCTGGTCGGCATGGCCATAAGCGGTAACCCAGCCAGATCCGTGATTGATCAGAATCAACCCGCCGAATACCCCGATTTCGTCACCGCTATAGGCGATCACGCCGTCGGCAGAGGCCCGGATTGGCGTGCCGCGAGGGACGCCGATGTTGAGGCCATCATTTACTTTACCGCCGCCTTTGCTACCGAAACTGGAGATCACCCTGCCATCGACCGGCCACTGGAACCGTCCGGAGAAGTTGGCCGGTGTAGCAATGGTGGTATTGGCTGTTATGGCTTTCCGCCAATCGGAAGCCTCTCCGGCTGCGGCGCCATTGGCCAGCGCTGGCTGGCTGCCCGTAACAATATCGTCAATTTCCAGATCGAAAGCAGCCGCGCGCTGTTCTATACTCAAATTGGCGGGATCGCTCGGTGCGGTTGCAGGCAGCAGCAGCTTCTGCCCCACACGCAGAATGTAGGGCTCTTCCAGCGCGTTCAAGGCCACCACGTCTCGCCATGGCGCGCCATAGGCTCGGGCAATAGCGATACCGGTCTCGCCCGAATTGACCGCGTGATATCGCCCGCCAGTGATCTTCAGTCGCTGACCGGGATGGATGACATAAGGCTCAGCCAATCCATTGGCAGACGCAAGGATCTGCGATCCCGCTCCAGTCTTGTTGGCAATCCCGCGCAACGTGTCGCCCGGCTGCACTATATAAGTCCCCGATTCCACCCGTTGCGCGTTCGCTGTTACTGGACTCGCTTGCCAGGTGGAAAGCGGCGCCTGCTCCGGCGGCGTGCCGAAAACGGCAGGATCCGCAACCAATTGCGGCTGGGGCGGCGGTGGAGCATAATCGTCATGGCCCGGAGGGATGCAGGCGGTGACCCCCAGGAGCAATATCAGGATCGCAATATGACGCATATAGGCTCCCATTAACTAACTCCTCCCTTGCGGAAATGCTGTTAGCAGCAAAAGCGCAGCTTGCCAGCCCCGCAGGCCAAAGCCTAGTAAATTCTCAGGATACTAGAACCCTATCAGGGGTATAGTTTTTTCAAACCATCCATTGAATCATAATGGGTAAGATCCAAGTGTAGAGGTGTGATCGAGATATAGCCATCGGCGATCGCTTCCAGGTCGGTACTGTGGGCAGGCGTCTCCACCATCGGCCCGAGACCGAACCAGTGATATTCGAAACCGCGCGGGTCGCGGTTGCTGACGATCTGCAACCGGCCGTAGTCTCGGATTCCCTGCGACACGACCTGCACGCCCTTGACATCGCTCGCCGGGACGGCCGGGAAATTGATATTGACCAGCGTCCGGTGATCCATACGTTGCTTGATCAGGGGACGCAGCACGCGCTCGCCCCATTGCACGGCCGCATCAAACGGCACATCAGCGCCCAGATCTCCCCGTGCATAAGCCTGACTGAGCGCGATCGACGGGATACCCGCCAGAGCACCCTCCATCGCGGCCGACACAGTACCCGAATAAGTGACATCCTCGCCCAAATTGGCGCCGCGATTGACACCGGACAGAATGAGATCGGGCGGCCCGTCTTTCATGATCTTGGCAACAGCCATCATCACGCTGTCGGTTGGTGTCCCGTCGACAGAATATTGCTGGTCACCGCGCTTCCGTATGCGCAGTGGTCGAGTAATCGTGAGCGAGTGACCGGCGCCGGAATTTTCGTCGGAAGGCGCGACGATCCAGATATCGTTGGAAAAATGCGAGGCGATATCGAGCAGGATCTTCATCCCCGGTGCATCGAAACCGTCATCGTTCGTCAACAATATACGCATCACGCTGGCTCCAGTTTGTCGATCCCACCCATATATGGGAGTAGTGCCGAAGGGATTGTCACAGAACCATCGGCCTGCTGATAATTTTCAAGAATTGCGACCAATGTCCGGCCGACAGCAAGACCTGAACCGTTGAGAGTGTGGACAAATCTTGTGCCCTTTTCTTCCCCATCGGGCCGGAAACGGGCATTCATGCGCCGTGCCTGATAGTCACCACAAGTCGATACGCTCGAAATTTCGCGGTAGGTGTCCTGCCCTGGCAGCCAGACTTCGAGATCATATGTCTTGCGGGCTGTCGCGCCCATGTCTCCGGCGCAGAGCAGCATTTTGCGATAGGGCAGTTCGAGCGCCTTCAGGATCGATTCTGCCGCTTCGGTCATCCGCTGATGTTCTGTGTCGCTTGTGTCTGGATGGACGATGGCAACCATCTCGACTTTCTCGAACTGGTGTTGACGAATCAGACCTTTCGTATCCTTGCCGGCCGACCCGGCTTCGCTGCGGAAACAGAGGGTAAGCGCGGTCAACCGAATTGGCAGTTGCGCTTCATCCAATATCTGTCCGCTTACGCTGTTGGTCAGGCTGACCTCTGCGGTCGGGATCAGCCAGTGACCATTGGTAGTCTGAAACGAATCCTCGGAAAATTTGGGAAGTTGCCCCGTACCGTACATGGCCTGGTCGCGAACCAGCACCGGTGGCGCGCATTCCTGAAAGCCGTTTTCCATGGTCTGCTGATCGAGCATGAATTGTCCGATTGCGCGCTGCAGACGTGCCATCTGGCCGCGCAAGAAGGCAAAACGCGAACCGGACATTGCTGCAGCCGTTTCAAAATCGAGGCCCAAAGCCGGACCGATATCGCTATGCTCTTTCGGATCAAAATCAAATTTGCGTAGCTCGCCCCAGCGCTCGACCTCGACATTGTCGTCTTCATCCGCTCCGGGCGGGACGCCGTCCGCCGGTAAGTTTGGCAGCGCGGCCAACAATTCCTGCAAGCGCACGGAAGCTTCTCGTTCTTTTTCCTCGATCTCGGGCATTTTGCTTTTCAGTTCGGCAACTTCCGCCATCAACGCCTGCGCTGCGGCCTCGTCGCCCTGCCCCTTGGCTTTGCCAATCGCTTTCGACGCTTCGTTACGGCGCGCCTGCCCGTCCTGCATCTGGGTTTTCAGCGCGCGGCTTTGCTCGTCCAGGGCGAGGATATTCTGCGCCACGGCCTCGACTCCACGTTTTGCCAGTGCAGCGTCAAAATCTTCCGGATTTTCGCGAATATATTTTATATCATGCATGGTGAATGCCTATGCCGAGCGTCTGTTTCACTTGCAAGACTGCAAAGAAAAAAGCGGCCAGATTGCTCCAGCCGCTTTTTATTGATCCTGATGTAAGCCGCTTAGGCGGTAACTGCATGTTTCGCTTTGCGCCGGCGGGCAAACAATGCCGCTGCCGCTGCGCCAAAAAGCAGCACAACTGGCGGTGCCGGAACATCCGTCCCACCGGTCGATCCGCCGGTGCTACCGCCGGAAGAGGAGCTGGAACTGCTGCTCGAGGAGCTGGAACTGGAGGATGTGCTGTTGCCACCGAAGCTTGAAGAGCCGCCTGTAGCGCCCGAACTTGAAGAAGTTGAGCTTGAACTGCCGGAAGACCCTGAGCTGCCTGAAGATGCATGTTCATCACCCCCGCTGGAACTGGATGAACTGCTCGATGAACTGCTGGATGAACTCGAGGATGAAGAACTGCTGCCACCGGTCGACGTGCTGGTCGACCCGCCCGTGCTGGTAACGCCACCCGTAGACGTACTGGTGGAGCCACCCGTGCTGGTAACACCACCCGTAGACGTGCTGGTGGAGCCACCGCTGGTTGAGCTACCGCCCGAGGAGGTGCTGGTCGAGCCACCGCTGCTGGTTGAGGAAATCACGACTGTGCCGCCACCGGAGCTGCCGCCGCCGAAGAAACCGCCGAAGAAGCCGCCGCTTCCGCCACCGCTGCTACCACCGATAACAACCGGGATCGAGCCACCACTACTACTGATTGGTGGAGCGGGTGGAATATAGGGAGGCAGAGGAATGGCCTGTGGTGCCGGGGTCTGGGCAATCGTGACCACTGACGGCTGGCAGGCCGTCGTCGTCTGGGTCACCGTGCGGCGCGTACGCTTTATCTTGCGGGCAGGCTCGCCCTTCTTGATCGTACGGGCCCGAACCGGTTTCTTTTTTGACATCTTTTTAACGTAAGGGGCTGCCGGCGCCTCTGAAACATGGACTGCACCACCACCGATCAGGGCTCCCCCGCAGGTGCAGGCGCATAATTTTGCCAAAGCCATACGTACCGACATAATATCATCTCTCTTCCGCTGTAGACTCGATCAGAAAGCCAGCTTCTCAAAGCCAATGCCCCTGTCCGCAGTCTCGACATGCATCAGAAAGACAGAATAAATGGTAAATAACAATCGCATTAACGCTGTTTCCGAGTGCCAAACGGCAAAATAAGTTAACAGTTTGTATCCATCCACGGTTAATGTCCCGAAATGGAACTCTTGCGGGAGGCTTTCTTGCAATATTATGAAAAATACGGCCTTTTTTGGAGGGAGCGTCGGAGAACTCGATCCCATTCAGCCGCATGAAAATATGCTCCCGGCAATCTTGTTCATGTCCAAAATTTCCCAATTTCCGGATTATTGGGTGAACAGCGATTTTGCGCCTTGTTTCCAATAACTACGCTGGGTATAGGCCCGCGCTATATATGGTCCGGCCTTCCGAAATTCGGGTAGGGCATGATGTTTGGAGAGTATGTTGGCATCCTCGGTAAAAAAAGCATCCGCAAAAAATGGCGCAAATGGAGAAGATCTAGTCCTCCCCAACGGTTATGAACCGAGCGAAGACGAAGAGTTCATGAACGAGCGCCAGCTCGCTTTTTTCAGGCAGGCCCTGAAAAAATGGAAGCAGGAAATCATCGACGAATCCAAGGAAACTCTGGCGCATTTGCAGGATGGTCCGATTCAGGAAGCCGATCTCAATGACCGGGCATCGAGCGAAACCGACTGGGGTCTGGAGTTGCGGACCCGTGATCGTCAGCGCAAACTGACATCCAAAATCGATTCGGCACTGCGGCGGATTGAAGAAGGTGAATATGGTTATTGCCAGGTGACCGGCGAGCCGATTTCGCTCGACCGGCTGAAGGCCAGGCCGATAGCAACGATGACCGTCGAAGCGCAGGAAGCGCACGAACGGAACGAGAAAATCTCGCGCGATCAGTGATGTAATTTTCTGCAACAGCGGCAAACGGGACAATCCGGGCGTCACGCCGTCGGTAACGACGTGACCTGACAGCTGAATCAAGCCAGCTTTCTACGAGAAACAATCCCAACTATTAACGAAATTTGCACCAATTTTACCGTACTACTTCCTATGCGACACATGCTTTTACATTTACCGGCCACAGGAAGCTCATGAACGAACCATTTGACGATAGCCTGAAAATGAACAGCCAGGCCCTTGGCCATTCGAAGCGGGAGCTCGATCGTGACAGCCTGTTTCTGAAGGCGGCATTGAGCTTCGTGGATGGTGATGACTGCGGCGAGGTGCGGATTCGCAATCTTTCGGCAGGCGGCCTGATGGCCGAAGCACCGGTACTCGCCAAGCGCGGCGACAAGGTACAGTTGGACCTGCGCAATATCGGCCAGGTCACCGGACATGTCGCATGGGTGGCCCAGGGTAGATTCGGCGTGGCATTTGATCATCCGATTGATCCAAAGCTGGCAAGACAGCCCGTCGGCCAGAAGAAGTCGGACGTGCCGCGCTATCTGCGTCAACCTGCTAAAAAAACCCTCCCTTTGCGCAACGGTCAGCGTTCCCGCTAGCCTGCGGATCAAACTTCAACATTAAGCTTGATTAGAATAACTTCCCTGCATAGGACGATTTAATCAGTCGATTAAACGGGAGCAGGACATGGCGGGACCACTAACAGGCATCAATATCATTGAGTTTGCCGGAATCGGTCCCGGCCCCTTTTGCGGCATGATGCTTGCCGATCAGGGCGCGACTGTCACCGTTCTCCATCGTCCCGGCCGCGCCCCGGATCCGCGCCTTGCCCTTTCCCGCTCCCGTAACCTCGTCGAAATTGACCTGAAATCGGATGAAGGCATCAAGACTGCCCGTGATCTGGTGAAAAACGCAGATGGCCTGATCGAAGGCTTTCGCCCCGGCGTTATGGAACGACTCGGTCTGGGACCGGACATATTGCTCGCGGACAATCCCAAACTTGTTTTTGGCCGGATGACCGGTTGGGGGCAATATGGGCCGCTCGCCTCTGCGGCGGGCCATGATATCAACTATATCTCCATTTCCGGCGCCTTGCATGCTTTCGGGCGTGCTTGCGAAAAACCGACTCCGCCGATCAATATGGTTGGCGATTTTGGCGGCGGCGGAATGATGCTTGCGCTGGGTATGGTTTCCGCCCTTCTCCATGCCAAGACCGGTGGTACCGGTCAGGTGGTAGACTGCGCGATGACCGACGGTTCTGCAGCATTGATGGCAATGATTTTCGACTTTCACAATATCGGCCAGTGGCAAGATGAGCGGGGCGTAAATCTGCTCGATACCGGGGCGCATTTCTACGACACTTACGAGACGTCCGACGGCAAATTTATCTCGATCGGGTCAATCGAACCACAATTTTACGCAGAACTTCGGCAAGTGGCGGGTCTCGCGGATGATAAGGATTTCGACGCACAAATGAATCCAAAGCAATGGCCTATGTTGAAGGAAAAGCTCACCGCTCTGTTCAAGACCAAGACTCGCACCCAATGGTGCGACCTGATGGAGGGAACAGACATTTGCTTTGCTCCCGTGCTGTCACTGGCGGAAGCCAAGGAACATCCGCATAATGTCGAAAGGCAGACCTTTGTCGACGTCGGTGGATTGAAGCAGCCGGCACCGGCGCCGCGCTATTCGGTTACGGTATCGGATCCGCCCAAACGTCCGGCTTGAGCCGTTCCGGCGATCCTGTCTGCATAACGGGGCCCAATCGGCAGCTGTTTGCCGTCCTGCAAAATTACATAGCGCTTGCGCCCTTTGCGGCGAACCTCGGCGATACAGTCCCGCCGAACGATGGTTGACCGGTGAACGCGGACAAACAGGCCGTCCGGCAACAGACTTTCCAGCGACCGCATCGATTGGTGCACCAGAAAGCTCCGGCCCAGCAAATATAGCCGCATATAGTCGCGTTCCGCTTCGACCCATTCAATATCCGAAACAATCAGCTGCAGCGCCCCGCTTCCATCCTGCACCCACAGACGCTGAACGACATCCGGTTCGCGGTTGTTATCATTGAGCGCCCGATTGGCGATGGCGCGCTGCACCGCCTCGCGCAGCAGCGACTCCTTGACCGGCTTCAACAGATAGTCGGTTGCTTCCACTCGAAACGCCTGAACTGCATAAGTGCTGTGCGCCGTCGTAAAGATAATCTCCGGTATCTGAACAAGAGTCTGGCAGAACTCCGCAACTTTGAGTCCCGAAAATTCCGGCATGTCGACATCGAGCAACAAAATGTCGGGCTGTCTCAGCCTGATTTTCTCCACAGCCTGACGTCCGCCGCTGGCCAGTTCTATCTCGCCGAACAGTCGGGTCCGTTCGCACAGTGCCTTAAGCCGGGAGCGGGCAAGCGGTTCATCATCTACAATCAGGACTGATGGCGACTCTGTGGCCATTCTCATATATCCTCGAAAATCAAGGACGGATGGGGTAGAACGATGGTTGCAATAGCCATTCCGTTCTTGCTGTTCGCCAGAAGCAGCGACGCATTTTGACCATATAATGCTCTCAGTCGACTCTGGATATTGGTGAGGCCTGTGCCGGTACCGACAACGCGATCATGGGGTTGTGCGGGCAGGATTTCGACCCGGCCGTCATTGGCGACGCTAATCCGCAAGCGATCGCCCTCAATCTGTACGGAGATAATGATATTGAGCGGCTGATCCGCACCTGACACACCGAATTTGACGGCATTTTCGATCAGCGGCTGGATGATCAAGGCCGGTATGCTCCAGTCATTCGCAGCGGGTTCGATATCGACAAAATAATGCAGGCGCTCGGGAAAACGCATGCGTTCTATTTCGAGATAGCGAACCTGTTGGGCAATTTCCTGCTCCACCGTGATCATATCCTGCGCGCCACCGGTCAACACCGCCCGCATATAGTCGGCCAGGTCATCGACAAGTTTCTCCGCCTGCTCATTCTGCCGATCGATAATCAGGCTGCTGACCGAGTTGAGTGCGTTGAAAACGAAATGGGGATTTAGCTGGTAACGCAGCGCCCGCAATTCACTCGCCCGATTGACCCGTTCCAGCTGCCGACTGTGAACCATCATCCGCTGTACATCCTTGCTGTGCGACAGGGCCAGATATAAGGCGCCCCAGCTGGCCAGAATGAAATAGCGGGTAAACGCCTCGTCCAGAACATAGGCCCAGTCGAAGGAAGCGAAATCGACCGGATTGAGCAGATAGGAAAAGTCGAACAGCGCGGCGTCATGGTCGAAGACTATCTGGTCGAGAATAGCGATATAATTGGCGAGGATCATGGTCGGGAAGGTAAGCATGAATATCGCAGCCCCCATACCATTGCGACGCACGGCAATCAGCAGGCGATAGAGCAGCCAGGTGAAGGTGATGCAGATGCTGGTCATCAGGATGCGCTGGACGAACAGAGCATCTGCATGGGTCTGCGTCACATATAGAACGCGGCTGGTTGCGAACAGAAAATAGGCGCTCCAGACGCCGAAAATCGACTTTATCGCAAGATCGCGATTGACGGGAAACAACCGGTTAAAAAGAGAAGGCCTCGGGGCCTCGGCATTTTGCGCCGGTCGAATGGAAGAGTCCGGCTTCACGAATCCGGATTGCTGCTATTTTTTTCGATTCCCCGCGCGGTGCGCCAATAAGTCGCAAAACTGGCGAGCCAGTGGCTGCCGGAATAATGCGGCGTCCGCACGGATAGCTCTCCCGAATTGCCATGCAGGTTGGCCGATGCGAGCAGCGAACCGCGCCGCCGGTCATTGACCGGAAGCGCCGAAGCCATGCCTTCCAGCGCCCACGCCCGTGACAGATTGAGGCCGTCCAGATGCACCAGCTTTCCGTCGGTCGGGTCGTTGACAATGCCGACGGCCAGCCAGTCGTCGCTGCCATCTTCGGGAATATCCGGCAGGAAGGCCGACAGCCAGTTGGCATATTCGCCCCCGTCCATCACCCGCCGCATCAGATCGGCAACCATCAGGCAGGATGACAGGAAATCCTCGCCGGAAGGTTCATAAGCCATCGGACAGTTGCGGTCCTTGCGGTGGAAACTCAAGGCTTTGTTACGCACCAGATTGGCCATTTCAGCATCACCGCTGCGCGCAGCCCAATCGAGAAACAGGCCAAAGGCAAAGGCGGACTGGTTGTGGGTGCCCAGCCGGATCGGATAAGCCAGTTTCGGCAACCAGTCCTTGATATTACCGACGATCAAAGCCTCCAGCGGCTGCAGTCGGGCAAGCCATGTCTTCGCCTGAGCTGCCTTGTCGCCTTCACCATCCGCAATCTCGCGCAATTCGGCGGTCAATTGCAAAAACCACGCGATGCCATAGGGCCGCTCGAACGCCGTCCGGTCGGCACCTTGAAAATAGGCCAGTTCGCCGGCAATTTTTTCTGCCGTAAAATTCGCTGCCAGCGCTGCGGCGATCTCGTCATCCATGTCCGGAACCAGGTCCTGCCCCCACAGGCGGGCCAACAACCAGTGCCCGTGGACCGCGCTATGCCAGTCGAAACAGCCGTAAAAGACGGGAGTCAGCTTTGCCGGCTCCGCGACATCGGCGGCGCTATTCAAAACATGGCTGATCTTGTTGGGATATTGCTGGTTGATGCAATTGAGCGCGGTCCGCGCATAAGCCTGTTCGGCGCTGCGGGGCGTCAGACTATTATCGGCCGGGTCGGGCGCTGTATTGCGACGCTCGAAAACGCCGCGTTCATCCGGCGACGATGCCTGTTCTTTCTCAGCTGAGGAACAACCCGCCAATGCCGCGATCATCAGCGCGATCAGTGCTTTTCGATAGATCATCCCATGCTCTCCAAAGATCAATTTCCAATAGAGATGAATTGACCCCTTGGCAAAAGACTATAGGGCAAAATATCTTTTCCGCCATTGCCAGTTCCGGCCAGGCGATTTTCAGTGGAACAGATAATATCACGACACAACCCGCAATATTCCTGACCGGCAGCCCCTTACGGCATATTACGACCATGGCGCTGACCGCCAGCATCGGTCTGCTGACTATGTTCATCGTCGACTTTGCCGATCTATTCTACATCGCGCAACTGGAAGACAGCGCTCTGACGGCAGCCATGGGATTTGCCGCCACGATCCTGTTCTTCGGCACCGCTTTCTATATCGGCCTGATGATTGCCACGAGCGCGCTTGCCGCTCGCCATATCGGTCAGGGCAATCCGGAGCAGGCCCATCGATACCTGACCAATATATTGGTTCTCAGCACGATATTGATTGTGCCACTGGCGATACTGTTTTTCGTTTTCGCCCCCGATATTCTGGAACTGGCCGGAGCGGATCGGGCGGCCAACCAGGCTGCGACCGGTTATATCAGGATCATCGCCCCATTCATGCCGTTCAGCGTCGCAGCAATGGTCTGCTCCGGTTTCCTGCGCGCTCATGGTGCTGCGCGGCGAGCGATGAACGTGACCCTGAGCATGGGCATCACCAATGCCATTCTCGACCCGATCTTCATCTTCGGCTTCGGCTGGGGAATCAATGGCGCCGCAGTCGCCAGCGCCTGTGCCGCCATTGTTTCGGCGATCTTCGCGATTTGGCCGATCATCAAGAGTTATGGCGGCTTTTACCGTTTTACACTGCCCCAATTTCGCACGGATATCCGGCCGATCATGGCGATCCTGATCCCGGCTATCCTGACCAATGTCGCCACGCCGATCGGAGGTTTCATCTCCTATCGTTTCATCGCCGACTATTCCAATGACGTGATCGCCGGCTTTGCTGTCGTCGGCCGGGTCGTGCCGGTTGCTTTTTGCCTGATGTTCTCGTTGTCCGGCGCTGTGGGACCGATCATCGGCCAGAATTTCGGCGCACTGAAATTTGACCGGGTCCGCACAACGATCCAGCAGGCGACCCTGTTCGCGATCGCTTACACTCTGCTGATCTGGCCAATCCTGTATCTGCTCAGCGGACCTATCAGCGATGCATTCTACCTGGTCGGCGAAGGGCGGCATGTATTCTGGCTGTTCGCCGTCTTCCTGACGCCCCTGTTCTTCTTCAACGGCATGTTGTTCATCAGCAATGCCGCCTGCAACAATCTCGGTCATCCCAGCTGGTCCACACTGATGAACTGGCTGCGCAATACGCTGGGGCTTGTCCCCTTTCTCTGGCTCGGTCGCGAATATTACGGGCTCGACGGAATCGTCGTTGCGCCCGCGATTGGCGGGATAATTTTCGGCATCGCCGGTTATATGGTGGCGCAATATCTGGTGACTACGCAGGCTCGGCGGACTGCGTTAACCCGTTAACATCGCGGGCAGCTGCGTCCCATCATGGAACAGCATATTCATGTTCCGCGCAGAGCCCGCAACAATCTGCTATATCCCGCTCTACCTGCCCGTTTGGGCCAAATCAGGCATTAACAACTCGTGCGCGTACCTCCACCCTATGTTCCACATTTGAGCAGCAATATCCCTGATTATGGGCGGGGTGGCCCGATTCCGGCACCGCTAGCCATGGCGGAAACGATTCCCGCGGACGCAAAAACCGATGAGGAGGCAATAGGTGCCCAGCTTCCATCACCACTAAAACAGCGCAGATTCTTAGCAAAGCTGTCGATCCGCGAGCAAATATTGACCGCGTTTTTCCTGATCAGTCTGGTCCTGATCCCGACAACCATGCCGCAATCGAGCGTCGATGCGCAGCAGTTCAGTCCCAGCGATCCCCGATTGCAGTCGGTCGAGCGCGCAGAAGAAAATTTTGCCGGTTCCGCCTTTTATTTCATCGACCCCGATTATGCGATCCCGCAAAATTACGGCGGTTTCGGCGTTGATCCGCTCGCGGAACCCGGAGCCGGAACGATTGACGGTTTACCGGACATATCCGGCAATAATCCGGATCAGGCATCGTCCGCACATCTTATCCGGCAAACCGCTTTTCACGGCTCGACGATAGATGATAGCCGGGCGCAATACTGCCTGGCACAGGCGATTTATTATGAAGCCGGAATGGAACCAGATGCCGGCCAGCGCGCCGTCGCTCAGGTCATTTTAAATCGTGTCCGTCATCCCAGTTATCCGGGAACGGTGTGCGGCGTGATCTATCAAGGCAGCGAGCGGGCAACCGGTTGCCAGTTTACCTATACATGCGACGGTTCGTTGCGCCGCAAAGCGGCGAGCTTTCACTGGAACCGCGCCGAGAAGGTAGCTGCCGAAGCACTTGCCGGAAAAAGCTACACGACAGTCGGCACCGCAACCCATTATCACGCCAGCTATGTCTATCCTTATTGGGCGCCCAGCCTGCGATTCCTGGGGACAATCGGAGCGCATCGTTTCTACAGCTGGAAAGGCAATGCCGGAAAAGCCAGTGCGTTCAGCCAAAGATATAGCGGCGGAGAACCTTTGCCGGTGCCGAAACCACGTAGTCAGGCTGCCGTACGCGACACCACACCTGCCGGTTCGCTTGACCCGATTGCGCTGGAAAAAGCCTATGAATCGGGACGGCGCAAAGCCGCAGCTGAAGCCGCCCAGTCGGAAAAAGCCGCAGCGCAACTGGCCGACAATGCCCGCAGGCATGACCGGCCTGCTCCGGCGCTGGATGCAACCGCAGCCCGCTCTTATCAGGCCCCCAACTATAGCAGCGAAGCGAAGGCCAGAGGGGGCGACAAAGCCTTCGCCGGACAGGACTTGCCCGATGCCAGCCAGATCAAGCCGGAATTTCGCAATAGCGGTAGCTGGAAGAAAAAGCCCGGCGGCTAAATTGACGCGGCTATTTGCCGATAGTTTCGCAGGCAACCAACAATGGGTTTCCCTTGCCATCGCCATTGACTCCCGCCTAAAGGCACTCGATTTTATTGAAAATGAAGCGGAGCGCTCTGATGGCGACGAATTGGACGGCAAATAGCTGGCGGGATTTTGAAGGGCTGCACATGCCTGAATATCCAGACGCCACAAAACTCGCGGAAACGGAAGAACTGCTTGGCAGCTATCCGCCGCTGGTTTTTGCCGGCGAAGCTCGTAGCCTGAAACAGGATCTGGCGGAAGTCGCCGCAGGCAAGGCATTTTTGCTGCAGGGCGGCGATTGCGCCGAAAGCTTTGCCGAGTTTCATCCGAACAACATCCGCGACACATTCCGCGTCATTCTTCAGATGGCGGTGGTGCTGACATATGCGTCAAAGCTGCCGATCGTCAAAGTCGGTCGCATGGCCGGTCAATTTGCCAAGCCGCGCTCCTCCAATGTCGAGGTCCAGGACGGCGTCGAACTGCCCAGCTATCGCGGCGATATTATCAATGGCATCGAATTTGACAGCAGCCAGCGCGATCCGGATCCCGAGCGGATGGTCCGTGCCTATAACCAGGCAGCAGCGACGCTCAATCTGCTCCGCGCATTCTCGACGGGCGGCTATGCCAATCTCAAACAGGTTCACGGCTGGACCCATGATTTCATGGCGCGCAGCCCCTGGGCGAAAAAATTCGAGGAAATGGCCGACCGGATCGGCGAAGCGCTGTCCTTCATGGAAGCGTGCGGCATCAACCCGGACACCGTGCCGCAGTTGAAAGCCACGTCCTTCTACACCAGTCACGAAGCGTTGCTGCTCCCATATGAGCAATGCCTGACCCGGCAGGATAGCTTGACCGGCGACTGGTATGATACCAGCGCCCATTTCCTGTGGATCGGCGACCGCACCCGTTTCGAGGGTTCTGCCCATGTCGAGTTTCTCCGCGGCATCGGCAATCCGATCGGACTGAAATGCGGCCCATCGCTGACACCGGACGCGCTGTTGAAAATGCTCGACACGCTGAATCCCGCGCGCGAACCGGGACGGATCACTCTGATCACGCGCTTCGGCCATGACAAGATCGAAAGCGGCCTGCCTCCTCTGGTCCGTGCGGTGAAAAAGTCCGGCCATCCGGTCATCTGGTCCTGCGATCCGATGCATGGCAATGTCATCAAGGCTGAGAGCGGCTACAAGACCCGGCCGTTCGACCGGATCCTCAGCGAAGTGCGCGGCTTTTTTGCCGTGCACCGGGCAGAAGGTACATTCGCCGGCGGCATCCATTGCGAGATGACCGGTCAGAATGTGACCGAATGCACCGGCGGCGGCGTTGCCATCACCGATGCATCGCTCGGCGATCGTTATCATACACATTGTGATCCGCGCCTCAACGCCGCGCAATCGCTGGAGCTGGCCTTCCTGCTAGCCGAAATGCTCAATCAGGAACTGTCCGACCGCGCACGGGAAGCCGCCTGATCATGGTGGGAAAAACAAAGCCCGAACGAATGCGTCCGGAAGATTATGCGCCAGGAGAATCGCCGATGCGTCGAGGAGTCACCTACGTCCGCAAGGAGATCGTCAGCAAAGGCGTCGGCTTTGGCAGCGCTCTGGCGATTGCCATCAGCTTTACCACGCACAAGTCGATCCTGTGGGCGATCATCCACGGATTTTTCTCCTGGTTCTATGTGATCTACTACGCGCTGACCCGATAGGCCCATTAGCGCAAAGCCTATTCGCGTGACTTTTCCGGCCCGACAGACTATCAAATCGTCTTGAATGAAATCAGCGGAGAAGGTGATGATCCGATCACTCTCATGGATATTGGCGGGCGCAATGACGGTTTCTGGCTGTGCCGGACCGATACAAACCCGCGTCCAGACGCATCAGGTGATTGCCGCACCGGCACAGAAAAAATTCACCACGTCTCCAATCGATGCAGTTGTCAATCGCGAGCTGTCGCTTGCCCGTGATCTGGTTGCAAAATCGCTAAACGAGAGAGGCTATGAATCTTCTCCGGATGCATCAATCCTGGTGCATGTAGCGCTTTCCGACCGTCCAGCCGATATTGCGGTCGATGCTGGCGCCAAAGATGCCGAACAATCGATCGCTGCAGCAAAAAGCCAGAAACGCTTCCAGTCGTGCAAGGATCACGAATATCGACTGACGGTCAACCTGTTCGATCAAGCCCGTGGGAAGAAGCTCTATTCGGGCAGCGCCGCAGAATATCATTGCAACGCTACGATAGCGCAGTCCTTGCCTTTTCTGATCGATTCCGCCCTGTCCGGACTGGACCAGGAACCGACCGATAGCCCGCGCAGCACAATCCGCACCCGCCAGGGCATTGAATGATTCAGAAGGCCTGATCCTCGAGATCGGGCGCCAAGGGTAAAAGCACGGTAAAGCAGGCACCGCCATCGCGGCGGTTTTCCCCTCTGACGTGACCGCCATGCCTTGCGATCACCTTGGCAACAAAATTCAGCCCCAGCCCCGCTCCTTTTATCGATGAGTTTGCCAATCGGTCATCGCTGGCAAAACGTTCGAACAACTGGCCCAGGATCGCCTCGGATATTCCCTCCCCCTGATCGGCAATGGCGACCGATACAAAGGGTTCCCCATCCAGTTCGGTCACCCGGATCTTTATGGTCACGATGCCGCCATCGGGGCTATATTTTATCGCATTGTCGATCAGGTTGACGAAAGAGCGGTAGAGGCTGGAGGGCTCAACATGGACAAAGGCGCCATCCGACTGGTCATCAACTTCGCATCGGATGCTCCGCGCATGTCCGAGGGGCCAAAGACTGTCATTGGCCTCCTCGACCAGTTCGGCGAGCAATATATCCTCGCCGGAGAATTCGCTGGATTCTATCAGCGCCAGACCGACGAAATTGTCTGCGAGCGCCAGGGTGCGGCGCGCGTGCCCTTCGATTCGGCTGTTGGTTTCATCAGACTCCCTGCCATCGAGAAGAGCCAGAATAGCCGCCTGGGGGGTGCGCATATCGTGAGAAAGCAACTGCAACACTTCTTCCCGCTGCTGCGCGGCATTGGCCACTTCCGTGATATCGGCGAGATAATGGATATACCCCCTTAGCAATCCCTCGTCCGACGCCACGGGAGCGCGGCGCATGGCGAAAATTTGCCCGTCGCTCGACGTGAATTCGACATAATCCTGTTTTGTCGGCCTGCTCTTCTGATCGAGATAATCCTTAACCTCCTGAAGATCATCGGCGGAGACAAAACGATCGAGCATGTCATCCAGCGCAAGATCCTGTGCGCCGTCTGCCATACCGGCCTGCGCCAGCCGGTTAACAAATGTCACCTTGCCCCTGAGATCGGTGATGAACATCGGATCGGGAAGGTTCCTGAGCGCATCGCTAATGAACCGCCGCAAATCACGGACATGGGAAATCGCATGGGTCAGTTGTTCCGCCTGACCGGTGATAATATCAACAGGTCCAAGTTCCGTCCGCATGATCGGTATATCGACACTTGAGCGACCGAAATGCTTCAATTCGCTATCCATGAAATCGCTCGTCGCCTGCAACCGGCGCCAGCCCCAGACAGGGTAAACGATCAATACGCCCAAAAGAGCGGTTCCGGGCGCAAACCAGAGCGCGAATTGCATAAGCAACGCGCTGGTCAGCAATATCGTCAGTATCAGGGCAAACGAGACAATGATCGTGGTTCGCGGACGCCATCGCCAGAACCCGAGTAGCAATATCCAGACCGGCAAAAGCGATAGTGCCAATTGCAGTGCAAATGAGATTGGCAGGATGAAATCATCGCGCACAATCGCGCCATAAAGATTGGCCATGATTTCGACACCGGCAAGGGTGCCGCCGTCTCCAAGCGGAACCGGATATTGATCGCCCATGCCGTTTGCCGTCGCACCGATCAATATGATCTTGTCTTGCACGAATGCCGCCGGAACCTGTCCGTTGGCCAATGCGGCAAAGGATATGGATTTATATGCGCCGCGCTCGGCAAAGGGCATCAGCAGCTTTTGATCACAATTGTCCAGCCGGTCATAAGCGGGAGAGGAACCGACTTCGACCGCCTCATAGATTTTTTCCATCAAATGGGGCCAGTCTGTCCCCGACGGCTTGTCACCAAAGCACAGATTAGCGCGGCGAACGACCCCGTCGGAGTCGAACACCAGGTTTACATGCCCCAGTCCAGCTGCAGCGTCTGTGAATGGTACAATCGGCTGTCTCACGTCATATGCTGCACCGTTGCTGCCGGGAAAAACAAAATGCAGCGGCAGGAACAGGTTGGTAAGCCCGGCCATGGCCTGTGCCAGCGCTTCATCTCCTTCGGATTCGCCGGGTTCACTGAACAAAATGTCGAAACCGATCGCCTTCGGTTTGCCAACCGCCAGCTGCTCGAACAGCTCGGCATGCCGTTGCCGCGGCCACGGCCATTTCCCGAAAGCGGCAAGACTGTCTTCATCAATCTCGACAATCATTATATCCGGTGACGGTGCCGGCCGATCAAGGCCGGACAGCTGGTCGTAAACCAGATTGTCGAAGCGCGACAGACTGTCCCAATAGCCCAGAGCCACCACCATGCAGGATGCCAGCAATGCCACCGCCAGCCATTCCACACCGAGTCGCTGGCGCAATCTCATCGGCGAACTTGCCTTGGCGGAAAGTCGGTCAAGAGCCGGACCCAGACAGCTAGTTAGCCACGGTCATTTTTTCGAAATCGGTCCATTTCTCGATCGCTTCCGGATCGTCGGGATCGCTGGAAAACTGGATCACACCGACGCGCCAGTAATATTCCCCGTCCGCCAGATCCGACAGAGTGACAATATCGGTCGACAGCCCGGCTTCATCGATAATCGGCACAGATGTCTTGCTATCTTTCAGGATCTGGAGCCGATAGAATCTTTCACCCTCGCCTTCGCCAAACCATTTGAAGCGATAACCGAAATCGCCAGCGTCGGCGCTGCCGCCCAGAGTGCTCAGCTGGCGCTTGAAGCTATAGGTTTCCGGCATGCCCTCGAAACCGTCCGCAGCCAGTGCAGTTACCTTGGCGAAATAGCGTCCGTTGGGGATCGTCGGCAGTTCCAGTACTCCGCCCGGCACCTGTGCTTCCGCGACGACATCCACAAAACCGGCATCGGATGCGATGATGATGCGATGACCGATGGCTGATTCGCGCGGTTCGACGGCGAAAAGCAATGTCGTCTCCGACTGCACTTTTGCGGGATCCAATAGTTCCGGTGGTGGCAGCAATTTCGCTTTCGCAAGCGCTCCGCTCACCGTCGCGGCTGCGCCGGTACCGGCGGGTATTGAAACCAACTTCGCAGCATTCAGGCTTTCGCCCGCTGCAACGACCACTTCGCCCTCAACCGTTTCGGAAAAGGCCGTGCCGGAAACTTCATCCACTCTGGTGCGATAGTCGGTGCCGCGCACGGCAGAGACAGCGACCGGGGTGCGAACACGATAACGGTCGGCCTTCTTGCCCAGAGGCGCGACTTTCGAGCGGATACGACCCTTGGCGACGGCTATTTCATAATCGATGCTGTCGGTCAGCAGTATATGGCGCAGACGGGTAATCCGGACATGGCTGTTGGATGGCAGGGAAACTTGCGACCCATCTTCCAGTTGCAGCGTCATGAAACTCCGCGCTGCCGTCTTTATATCACTGCCCTCGCCAATATTCAGTCCGCGGACCGGTGTCAGATTCCGGCCACTGGAAGCAATGGAAACACTTCCTCGAAACGCGCTCAACTTGGCCTCGCTCGGGCGATATTTCAGCAAAGAGACAGGAATGCGCAAGGATGTACCGACCGGCATCTGGCGGGGATCGGCGATACGATTGAGCCGCTGAACGGCGACATAGTCAGACCATTTTCGCAGATAATTATTCGCCAAGCCAAATAGCGTGTCACCGCGCTTGAAGACATAAGTGATTTGCTCGGCATCGGATTTTTTCTGAGCGGCGGCTTCATTGGGCGCAAAGGCTAAAGCGCAAATGAACAGCGCGACCAAAAGGCGAAGGCCCGATGAAGGAATCCAGTCCCGGAATTCTTCAAACACAATTACCCTCCGTTGCTGAACGTCTCCAGTCTGTAGCCATAGCCGAAAACGGTGAAAATCCGAAACCCGTTTTCCGGTTTCAGTGAAAGCTTGGATCGAATCCGCGAAACATGCATGTCGAGAGTGCGGGTCGCGAGATGCGCGTTGGTGCGCCAGACGGTCTCCATTATATATCGCCGCGACAATGTGCGGTCACGGTTGCGGAACATCAGATCGGTAAGCTCGAACTCTTTTGCGGTCAGCGCGATTTCCTTGTCGCCATGCCTGACCGTCTGTTCGATACGATTGAGCAGATAATCACCATATTCAGCCGTGGTCTCCATTGCCGACGCGCCGCTATTTCTGCGCAACAGGGCGTTGATCCGGGCCGCGATAACATTCTTGTCTTCGGGTTTGGTAATATAATCATCGGCACCGGCATTAAGGGCATCGCTGATATCCTGCTTCGCCGTGCGGCTGGTCATCATGATTACGGGCGGACGGTCTTCAACCGCACCTTCCATCCACTGCAATATTTCCAGGCCATTTTTGCCGGGCATGTTCCAGTCGAGGATCACCAGGTCAAACGTGTCGCGCAACAGGGCGTTAGAAAGTGCTGTCCCATCAGGATAACCAGCATAGACATAGCCCTGCCCTTCAACGATTTTTCCCAGAAACTCGATAATTTCGGAATCATCGTCCGCTATCGCTATACGCATTTTTAATTCTCCCAGCGGCCAACTGACCTTGATACGGTAACATTGCTTTTAATCATCGCTTTATGATTTGGGTTTTACTATCATTTACAGGAGGTTTACCAGAAGTTTGGGTGCCTATTTACAACCGTTTACATATTCGCTTCTTGACCGAATCTTGATACTGGACCCGGTGATGGGGAGGTACTGCCATTTCTGAGGTGATAACCGGTGGACCAAATCCGCATCCTCCGCAGACCGGACACAGTTGCTGCAGCATAAAATCCACTATGTCCGGGATTTTCGCCCCTATTGCTGCCGGGTTATGATCGGGTTGAAGTGTTCCTGACCGATCACGACCAAGGCGTCAGCCCCTTCCGCGAAGCGATCGTCACAGAAGCCACCGACTGAAAACTCCCGTATTCAAATATCCGAAAAGTCATAGTGCAGCTTTCTTGCAACGGGATCTGGAAACTAGAATTCCCAATCCAGCTCCAGTCTGAATTGCACATCGGGTGTTTTGCGGGTCAACGGAGCAAAGGCCGACAATTCGAAGGACGGAACAAGGCCGCCCTCTTCCGAAGAGACACTGAAAACCGGTCCCAGCCAGTGCCGGCCCTTCGCCTCGCCAGAAAGTTCGCCGCCGCTCTCCACGCCCCATGAGAAATTGAAACCAACCACATGATCGACCCGCCCGACATAGCTGGTCGAAAGTTCCGACCAGTCGCCCGGCTCACCGGATATGATCAAATTGGCAATAAGGTCGATCTTTTCGCCTTCATGTTCCGCAATTAGATAGGTTTCAAATCCGACATCGCCCGATCGATCGAAAAAACCACGCCCGATGCCGGAGCAATTCTCGCCCGGCCATCTAATGTACGGCCTCAGCCCCACAAATTAAGTCGTCGAAAAATTTCGATATTTGGCAAGTTAGTGTAAAACTGGTCGCAAATGCAGCGGATAAATCCGCCCGCCATCGCTCTGTGATGAAATTTGGTTGGGGTGGCAGGAGCCCCAGCCAACAATGACATAAGCTCTTGAAATATTTGGTTTCTTTCTCTTACCCCGTCGTGGTTCGCCACGACAGGGTGCCACGGAAGGATACCACCACCCATGTGCGGAATACAAAACGTCACTCGCAAGCACGGCACCTATTATTATCGCCGCCTCATACGTTTAGGGCTTGATAAGCCTTTTCGGTTAAGGATGTCCCTCAAGACTACGAATCGAAGGCATGCAGCGTTACTCGCTCCAGCGCTGACTTTGATTTGCGAGAGGGTCGCGATGAACATGATGACGAATATTAGGAGCGACGGACTGACCAGCGCTCAGCGGGCGGAAATCTATCGCCGCCAAATGCTGATTGAGCGCGATCGACTCGAAGTCATGCACGCAAACCTCCACATTATTCCTCCAGAAGATCACGACGATATAGACAAAGCGCTCTCGCTGCGTCTGGGCGCTAGCGAATCAGCAGCAAGTGACGGCGTCGTAAAAGGCAAAATCGATGATTTCCTGATCGCCCGGATAGATCCCGACGACGACGATGAACCCATTGTCATCATGGCTTGGTCGGACCTTGCCGAATCAATTCAGCAGGATGGCGCTGAGGAGGCAGCCGTCACAAGACTGGCCGAAATCGGCGTGGAAGAAACTGTATTGCGTGAAGCCATGGCGCGCAAAGTGGTCAATCAGGCGCGCATTGAGGCAGTCCGGGAATTCCGCCGCGTTCTCGCCGATCCAAGCACGGCTTATGCTCCGGTCCAAGTGGCGGGTTATGAACCAATAAACCCTCAAAATTCTTCACCTACCGTAACTTCTCACCAGCCTGTAGCTAACGAGTGGGTCACCATGACACCAAGCGAAGCAGTGCTCAGATTTTTTGAGCATAATCCGCGCACAGGCGGCAAGGACGGCAATTCGCGAAAAAAAGGCGAACCTTGGACCCTGAAAACGCGCAACCAGTTCGAACTTCCTGCAATGCTTCTCGAGCAGGTCATGGACGGGCGAGCGCTGGCGACCGTCACGCATGACGATCTCGTCAAACTAGACCAGTGTTTCGAAAAGCTGCACGGCCCCTCCTTTCGTAAATCCCCCAAGCATCGCGATATGACGATCTGGCAAATCATCGACGAAACCGAAGCCAAAGTCGTTGCTGGTGAAGAAGCGATAAAAAATGAAGCGAAGCGGAAAGGGCGAGTTACAGATACAAAAATTAAGCCGGCCGAGCACCTTTCTCGAAAAGAACTTGGGTTGGGCGTTGTTACGACCAACCGGCATTGGGGCTTCCTGCGCCAGCTCACTGGCTGGTTTAACAAACACCACCCATTGGGACGACTTGACTATGGAGCATTCATTATGAACGACACTCGTAACCAACGTGAACTACAATCGGTCTATACCGTGGAGCAAGGCAGGGAGATTTTCAATCTCCCGCCATGGACAGGTTCAAAATCACATGCGCGGCGTATGCAGCCAGGCGATTTGCTCGTTCACGATGCGTGGTATTTCGTGCCCCTGATCGCGTGGTATTCAGGGATGCGCCGCGATGAAATTTGCGGCCTGGACGTCAATGATGTGGAAACGGAAGATGGTTTTTGGTTCTTCAACGTTCGCGCCAATGACGTGCGCCGGGTGAAGACCATTAGTTCGGCACGCAAAGTGCCGGTGGCGAAGGAATTGCAGCGATTGGGCTTGATTGATTATGTGACGGCGCTACGCGAAGCGGGAGAGAAGACCCTATTTCCGGAGCTAGTAGCTGAGAGCGGCTTGGGCCAGATGGGCGATGCCTATTATAAACGTATTTGGACCAAGATAGCCAAGGAACTAGCATTTCTTAAAGGCGGCCAAGCAATGCACGCATTTCGTCACACCGCGATAGATTCAATGAAGGGTGCTGGAATCCCATCTGAAATCAGAGCAGATTTTGCTGGCCATGCTCTCAAAGGGGAAACAGAAGGACGTTACTCGAAGGCGCATATGGCTCTGTTGCGCAATGCCGTAGCATCGATACCGGAAGTAACAAAGCACCTGGACCCTTTCCCTGTTTCATTGCTTCCTGCAAAACTTCGTGAGCCAAGAAAAGCGCGAGCGAAATAATATTTGATGCCAAAACTGCATAATATGCCTTTGGCGACTGGGCTTATGGAGAGCTTGAAGGCAATTTAGGCGCCGCTGCGCACCTCGTTGCGCGGGATCGTTCGTTTTTACCGGCAGTAGGTTTGAACATTCGTTTTGACTGGGCGGTCTGGAAAAATGTTTCCAGACCGCCCCGTTCAACTTTATTATGCTGCCTCGGCGAACCGTGACGAGATGCTTGCGAGCAGGTTCCTCTGTTCATTGCGCAAAATCGGCGCGACAATGCCATTTGGCCTCTGGCGGAGGTAGCCTTCAATCAATGCAAAGGTTCCCTGTGAAATCCGGAGGCACGGATCACCTTGAATTCGCCGCCACGCAACAAGCGCAATCGCCGTCAGCAAGGTGTCCAGTTCGCAATGCTGGCGTGCGAGATCCCAGTTCCCCGTCTCAAACGGCAGATCAGGATTGGCCTTGTCGCGGATAAGCGCCACTGGGATTCCGATCCTCACGAGCACCTCCGATAAATGATGCCAAGTCTTCCCAAAGCCTTTCATGGCCGCATTTATATCCAGATGGGCCGGGCGCACTATGCGGGGTCCGAAAGCTTGAACAAGCTGCGGAGGCAGGGCGAGATCATGCGACATAGCGGCCAGTTCGATAACTTTGGCGTCCATCGCTGAACCTCCATAAGTGACCAACGTCCGATCGGCAGAGGCGCGCAAATCATCGAAGGCAGCGGACAGCATCGCTCCTTCGTCCTGATGTTCTGTTGTCCAGCTACGCAATTTGCCGACCGATATTCGGCCAAGATCATCAATGCTGATATCGAGCAATGCGATCATATTGAGTTTGCGCGCGGCGATGCGCGTCTTCTCACATTTCGGATTAATTTCCTGATAGGCTTCGGTAAGGTAACGGTCGAAGACCATTTCTGTGTCGAGAATTGTATATTTTTGCATGGTTTTTCTTTCTCCTACTGATCTTCAGCAGGTTCTTGTTATTAAAAAGTGATGGGACGTAGGTCGTCAACGCGGCGCCAAGCCTGGAAGGCAGCTACCAAGCTGGCCTGATCCGGATCTTCGGCGAGACAATTGAAAACCCAGGACAGCCACAGCGCCTGAGCGTGGTCTGCTGCTCGCCGGGATTTTTCCGATGGCCCGGCCATTTCAGAAGCCAAAGGAATGCCGAACAGTTCGGCACTGACCCTGACATATTGGTCTTCTGTCCGGTGAACATGGATCTTGCGGTGGAGACCCAGATTGAAAATCGGAAGAGCTTGAAGAACGTCATCAGCATAGTCGGCTTTGTGTTTTGGCCGGTGAGACCCGCCCGGCGCTTCCAGAATAGCGCAAACGCAGTCGGTTTGTTGATCCAGCAGCTTTGTCATTTCCAGTAAAGGAGCGGTTCGTTCCTTATCTGGATATGTATGATGATGGCGCGTGAACAACACGTCATCGCCAGGCTGGAGGTTGACCTCGAAGGCACCAAAGGCACGAATGAACCGTTCGGTGTTGCGGCGGTAGGGATGGTAGATGACGGAGAAGGTGACGATCCTCTCCGAATATATGGGAGGTTTCATAAAAATTGTCCTGAAATGCCAAACGGGCGGTCATCCGAAGATGCCGCCCGTTTGGCTGGTGAATAAAAATGCGCTGCGAAGATCTAGTTGTTCTGGGTTTTGACAATATTTCCTTCAACGGTGACGCGGGTATGTTCCCATCGGACAGTCCGCTCAGAACCATCAGCGGCAGCTTTGTCCAATATGGATTTGCCCCGGCGGATTGCCCGTTCGACCTTTCCTCCACGGTCGCATTTCGCTTCCACGACAATGGCTCTCTCGTTCAAAAAGAACATCCGCTTTCGGTCGAGTGAGACCATAACCAATGGCCGGCTCTTATCGAGCTGCGCTGGCTCGACTTCCAAAACTTCAGCGCCGCCAATGGAACGCAGGATCAGCGCATAGCCAGATGGTTTTTCGCAGCTGTTATCGGCCCAGACGCTGACTATCATGTCATGCCTGTTATCGATGGCAGC
Source organism: Parasphingorhabdus sp. NYA22 (assembly GCF_976973735.1). Taxonomy (NCBI): domain Bacteria; kingdom Pseudomonadati; phylum Pseudomonadota; class Alphaproteobacteria; order Sphingomonadales; family Sphingorhabdaceae; genus Parasphingorhabdus; species Parasphingorhabdus sp. NYA22. The sequence continues at coordinate 3,397,729 of NZ_OZ333477.1, forward strand.
ATCTGCAGCGGCGTTGAACACTGCTTCGGATGGAAAGATGATAGCTCCAAAGGTTATGGCGCAGGTTCCAGTCCGCTCTGCCTGCAAACCCATCTCATAGCGCAAGGCATGCGTCATCGCCTTGCACGGACAGCCCGCGCTGGTTGTATTCTTCGTCATTCTATATTCCTTTTCTTAGTGACGTCCTTTCTGGACGGAGCTTTTCCATTCACTTCGGAAGCTCAAATTCACTTTCAATTTCATTGTTCTCCGGGCAGCTTTTTGGCTGCCCGTTCCTTAATCTTCAGGATTCAGCGGTATCGCTCCAGCCATGTTATTGGCTCGATATGCGGCGTGCCCGAAAACGGCTTTAAAGCCCGCGCATACCAAGCCTCTTCTGCCTCGCGCTGATCATGCGGAACCTCTGTCCACCAGACCTTGCCATTCCATCTCCAACCGCGATCTTTCACGATCTGGCGATAATCATATGGCAGTCCGCGCGCTTCAAATAGCCATGTGTCGCGGCGGGCGTTGTCAATTGCTTCGCCCAAGGCTGTTTTGCCGGATGGCGTGACAAAGGTCAGCAAATTGGTGAGACTGATCACGTCATCCATTGCGCGGTGCTTGACCGGATTAAACATCCTTGCCTGCATTAGCAGGTGATCAGCCTTGGCTCCGTCGAAACCCCAGCCAACCCAATCGCAATCGCGCATGGAGCAGATCCATGGTTTTGCATCGAGGTCTGGAAGTAGCTTCTCGACAAATCGCCGATCATGAAAGCTGTTATGGGCGCAGATGGCATCCATCTCATTCAGGCGTGCTGCGATACGATCAGGATTTATAGTCTGGCCGGCCAACATTTCGTCGGTCAATCCGGTGAGCTGGACGATCTTTGGTGACAAGGGAACGCCAGGGTCCTGCAAAGACTTCCCGGCACTTTTGATCCTGACAATTCGTCCCATTGCGTCAACGACGACAAATGCAATGGCAATTTCGATCACGACATCGCGTTGGGGATCAAGACCAGTCGATTCAGTATCAAGGATTGCGACGCGCATCAGCGGTTCGACTGGATCTGCAACTTCTGGCCAATCTTGGAATGGCGTGACCCGATGTAAAACTCGAACTTTATCTTGTTCGGTTCCGGGCGGGTGACCCGTTGGCGAGTGTCCAGTGGTGGTCTTAATATTCATGATATACCTCTTTGTAGGAGGTTGGCCGACGGAAACCTTTTCCCATCTCATTTCCAACCTCAAAATTGAGGCTTCAGCCGGATGCTATTCTACTTTTGACGCGGAAGATAGATCTGCCGCTTTTCCCAATGTGGATTCATGCGAAGGCAACCGGGAAAGCTGTTTATCGACCAGCGGTGCAAGAACGGATGGGTCGATGCCTTGCCGACAAAGCAGACGTTATGGTTCGCGTTTCAGGAACTTCCGCTTACGCCCCGATTGTGTTGAAAAACTCACCCTTGCCAGCGTTATAGAGATGTGATTCAGTATTTCTGTGGAAGCGGGAGATACTGCGATGATGGGCGAGCGGACGGTTATGCAGGAGGCGCTGTTTTACGGGTTCAGTCTGGAAGATCATGTGCCGGGCGATCACTTGCTGCGGTCGATTGATAGGTTCGTTGATCTGTCGAGCATCCGCGATCATTTAAAGCCGTTCTATAGTTCAACGGGAAGACCCTCAATCGATCCTGAGCTGATGATCCGGATGTTGATCATCGGTTATTGCATGGGCATCCGTTCCGAACGGCGCTTATGCGAAGAGGTGCATCTCAACCTGGCTTATCGCTGGTTCTGCAGGCTGGGTCTCGATGGCGCGGTGCCGGCTCATTCCACTTTCTCAAAAAATCGGCATGGCCGTTTCCGCGATAGTAATCTGCTGCGCGAGTTGTTCGAGGCGACCGTGCGGTGGTGCATTGAGGAAGGTCTGGTTGGCGGCGAAGGCTTCGCCATTGATGCCAGCCTGATCCGAGCCGATGTTGACCGGCAGCGTGCGGTTCCCGGTAGCGAGGGACTTCCGCCCGAAGCTGCGGGACGCGCCGTCACCGAGTATCTCGCCGTGCTCGACGATGCGGCCTTCGGCGGCGCGACGCCGGTTGTGCCCAAGCAGCTGGCCCCCACAGACCCAGCGGCGCGATGGACCGCAGCTAGCCGCGAACGGGCCTTCTTCGCTTACTCGACCAACTATCTGATCGATCTGGATCATGCCGTCATTATGGATGTAGAGGCGACGACCTCGATCCGTCAGGCCGAGGTAACCGCACAGCGAACTATGATCGAGCGGACGCAAAAACGCTTTGGCCTGTGGCCTGACCGGCTTGTGGCCGATGCCGGTTATGGCGATGCGCCCAATCTCGCCTGGCTGGTCGAGGATAAAGGCATTGAGCCGCATATCCCGGTGTTCGATAAATCTGCGCGGAGGGATGGAAGCTTTGAACGTGCTGACTTCACCTTCGATCATGAAGAAGACCGATATACCTGTCCGGGCGGCAAGGAACTGAGACGGCGCAACCGCAACTTTGCCATACCGCGAAAAGATGCCGACAAGGACGACTTCATCCGCTATCGCGCCCGCAAGGCAGATTGTGATGCCTGCGCGCTCAAACCGCAATGCTGTCCCAATGCCCCGGTTCGCAAGATCATGCGTTCCATCCATGAAAGCGCGCGCGATGTGGCACGCAATATTGCCACCAGCGATGCCTATGTTACCTCGCGAAGGCAGCGCAAGAAGGTGGAAATGCTGTTCGCGCATCTCAAACGAATATTAAAGCTCGACCGGTTGCGCCTCCGGGGACCAAATGGCGCAAAAGACGAGTTCCTCCTCGCCGCCACAGCACAAAACCTGCGTAAACTCGCAAAAACAATCCCAATGCCGGTCTGATAAGAGATCAGGCTCCGCTCGTCTCGTCGCCGGAAGCTATGTCAAACGGAAAATCGAGCCAGTTTTTCAACACAATCGCCCCAATAGCGGACATTCCGAGGGTCGGGGGTGACTGCGGGTTACGTGCCTGTTAGGTGAGACCGCTAATGGTGATCGGAAGTCGATCAGCCTTAAGGAGAGTATGCATGCTTTTTCACACCATGGTCGGATCGAACGACATTGAACGATCCAAGCGCTTCTACGACACGGTGCTCGGCACCTTGGGTGCAGGGGAAGGGACGCGGAACATCGCCGACAGCGGCCATACCCGTCTGATCTACAATAACGGCAACGGAACCAACTTCATCGTCAGCCAGCCGATCAACGACGAACCGGCAAGCGTCGCCAACGGCAGCACAGTCGCCTTTTCCTGCGACTCGCTCGAGCAGGTGAAGCAGCTTCACGATACCGCCGTTGCCGCTGGCGGAACCTCGATCGAAGCTCCGCCAGGACCGCGCGAAACTGCCTCCATGGGCACCATCGAACTGGCCTATTTTCGTGATCCCGACGGCAACAAACTGTGCGGAATTCATTTTCCTGCCTGATCCGTCAGGCACGGGTCTGCTTCTAAACCTAGCGGACCTCGATCATGCGATCCCGCGAATGTCAGCTTCCCACCCACTTGTTGCCATTCGGGCTGATTAGGTGGAAAACAAAAGCGGCTGGTCGGCAAGGCGCCCCAAACACGGACATATTGGGACAAAAGCGAAGACATTTAGAGCCGACATTCGCTAAATCAGTAAATGCTACCCTACTTGTTAAAAAACTCACAGCGACAATCGCGTCTTTTGCCGTTTAATCGTTGATTTTCAACGAGAATGAGGGCGGCAGTGGTGGTGTAGGATATTCTTTAGGTATGGGTGGGGGTTCGTGAGGGTTAAGGACGCTCTCCTCCGACTGAAGATCAATCCGGCGGCCTTTTTCACCGATCCCATCGACCAACACAATACTGTCAGGCCCAGTGCGTATCACCATCGGATTGGCGGTCAGCATCGTCATGATCGCCCTCGGTCCATTGGTCGTCGCGCGTTTGACAGCGCGGCAATCGTCCAAATCGATAGCCTCTTTTGCAGCGAGCCGCGCTTCGCGGGTCCAGCGTATCGAAATTGGTAGGTCGGAACACTGCGACCACACCATGTGACTGCGTCCTATAGTTACAATTCCTCGGTTCTCGCCAATCCCGAAACCGCTTGACTCCCATCCATCGTAGGTTGTGGACATTTGCGGTATCCAGCGACCTTTGATCTCCAAAAACTTTGGCTTGTGAGTTTGATACCAACGGACTGGGCTAACAAGAACCAACTCTTGTGTGTCGCTTTTGAGAAATACACGATCCGGTTCCAATCTACGCACTTGGGGATTATCGCTGAAAAATCCGAAAAAGCGCCCATCACGTGCTGCGCTAGATGGCTCACAGCCCTCCAATGTCTGCATGCGCGATCCATCGCCAGTATCCCGCAGGATACCGTCCGATCCGAGGAGAACTGGATTGCCTGACTGGTTGCAACCTACCTTGTAGGTTAGGTAGTCGTCGTCGATCTGAACAAAGGCATTGCGCCACGGTGCGCCGTTTTCCCATGAAGGTTCGAACTCCTCAAACCGCTCGATGAGCCAAAACCCTTTTATGTCTTTTAATGAACTGACTAATTCGGTTTCACCTTTCGCTGAATTAGCGGCAGTGTTCTCCTCCTTGTTTGGTATATCACAACCCGCGATGGACGCACAGCATGCTAATGCGAGAAGATACTTGTGATTTGAAAATATCACGACGCACTCACCCTTCGAATGGGAAGTGACTTTAATACCTTTCTCGTGTCGATCCTAGTCCGTTAAAGAAATACCTTAGCGGGAAGCCGATTGGCCGCTTCCCACCCCAAAAGCGGATATTTCCATTATAGAAAAAACCCCGACGACCGGGGAGGTCGACGGGGCGTTGGAACGGCGGGTCGCAAATGTCGTTCCAACGTTGATACTAGCGCGCAGGTATCTGGTTGAATTGTATAAAATGGACTCGCGGGTAACCACCCCGTTGTTGCCATTATGGTGCGTCTGCATAGAGTTCAGACAATGGCAGCTTCCAGGAACAGCGTCAGCCTTGGGAATGACGACAATTGGGGCGCATTTCGGACCGAGAACAGATGGGCCGCTATCGGCATGGCAGTTTTGCTGTCTGCCCGTTACCGTGCCGATAACTTGAGCACCAAACATTTAGGATCCGTTTCTGCGCCGCAATACCGGAAGTTTCAAAAAGAACTGTTTGAAGAACGGGAAATTTGAAATTCCCGGGTTGAAGGGAAAAAAGAATATAGCCGCACACGCGGCATATGGAGTCCCTAAAAATGAAAATAGTGAAAATTATAAACGACTCTCAGTCGATCACGATGCCTAAGACAATAGATGAATTTGAAGAGGAGAATGGAAAATCCCGATATATAGAACTTCGGGCACGTCCGCCGTAAGCGGACGAAGGCGCCTCTCAGGCGCTCTGGGGGACGCAGACCTTTTTCTGCGTCCCCCAGTGGCTGCTGAGCAGCTTGTCAGCAATTATCTTGCACGCTCTTTACGGTTTCTTAATTGTCTCCCAGTTATGGCGAAGCCACGGGGCCGGGCTCGGCCTCCGCTTTTCCCCTCTACCCCCTAATTCAATAACCCTTTCATTACTCGGGTATTGATTTGTAGGTGTTCGCTTCTGACGAACTTTTGGGATGACCGCTTCGGCTTTAACCAATCAATCGGGGACCAAGGCTTTAGGCAAGGTCTGTATATCAAAGATTACACTGGCGTCTCCGATAGTGCCGATGACCGGGACCGATAACTGCTTCTGCGTCAGTCGCTTTCCCAGATCCATGCGGGCGAGGTCGAACCCGTGCTCGTGGTAGGAACATTCGCCATCGCGTATTTCGATATCCCCGTTTATTCTTACATTCATCTCAAGTGGTTCGCTTGTTTGAAGCACGAGACGGGCCAAGGCTCCTTCTTTCCAAATTCTGCAGTTATCATACACTATGGCTTCGCCCCATCCGCTCGCGTCGAAAAAGCTGATTTTCATGTCGTCCAGCCGATGCTTGGAATCATATTTTGATTTATCTAGAGCAACATAGATTATGTTCCAGTCCTGTTCAAAAGAGTATTCAGCAATGTCGAATTCCGCTTCTTGGGTCAGTCTGCTGCCTCCCATAATCAGTGTATTCAATCCCGGGCATGGCGTAGCAATCGAGGCACAGAATTCGTTTTCAACTGCGAGCAAGATATCATTTACGCTGCATTGGTAGTCGGATGGGTTAACTGGAATGGTATAGTTCATAAGATTCTTTCCTTTGCGGCTTTGCCGCGCTGAGTGGTTTCGAACCACGAAGCTGGAATTTTTCCTTTCAACTTCATGATTCAAATTTTCTGCTTTTCTGAAAGAATTACTCTCTTCTGAATTACCTATCCCAATGCTGTGCTGTCCTCCATTTTATGTCTGGCCCGATTGCGGTCCCTTCCTCGATCCTCGTCTCTGACTGCAATTGTTAATTGTCGCCCATCCACTGGACCAACATGGAATCCAAGTTAATGGATGTCGATTATCCGATGGATAGTCCATCTCGGCCATTGCCAAATGCACGAATGCCGCCTTTTGTATTTGCAGCGTCAATCATACGTCGGCGCTCGGTATCCTCGATAGTTACACCGGCTCGCCAAGCGATTTTCAGCGTTTCCTGTGCCAGTTTCTTTTTTTGCAAAGAACCCAACTTCGCATTTCGCCACTGCGCAATCTTGCGCTTTGCTTCCTCTTGCACTTCCTGTGTCACGCGTTGGAGCAATTCCTCACCCATTTGTCGCGACAAACGGTCTTCAGCCATTTTCTGGATTTTAGCAGGCAATATTTCGATCACCGCTTTTTTGCCCTTGGTATATCTGTCCTTGTCGAATGTTTCGAACAGAGCTCTATGGAGGAGATTCATCTCGTCTTCCTGTTTTGCGTAGCGTTCGGTGAGTTCTTTGCGCTGGTTTTCATCAGCGAGCTTAAAATCGACATCGAGCACATCGGTAGCACGACGGTTATACGGCCAGATTATTCCCGCGCTGTCTTTCTGGAGATCGGCAATGCGGTGTATCGACTCATCAAGGAACGAAGATATTTGCCTACGATGCTGGCGTAATTCTCGGTCCTGTTGATCAAATTCCGCCGCGTCCCGATCGGGTATGGAAGCACCTCCAAGCTCGCTAGCATTGGGGTGGTGCTCAAATTCAACCGGAACCGGTGCTGTTGGTGTGATCGCGGGAATTGGTGGTGGGGTTTGCCGGTCTAGTTGGCTCTCCGGAACAATCTTATCCGCTTCTTCTTGTTTTGCTTTTTCATCGGCATCGCCGCGCTGAACAGCGTCATCCACCAATGGTTGATGAGAACCGTAACCTGGCGTCTTTCTCTCGCCAGTATCCTGAATTGGTTTGTTCTCTTCGTTTGACATCACAGATTGCAGCGGCGAATTTTTATGCGATGTTGGCCCGATCGACACTGGATTTGGCTTTTCGAAATGTGCGATAATTCCGATTTCGGCCGAATGCTGCTTTATAAATTTTCGTTCTTTTCGACTGAAACCCTCACAGCTGATGTGATCAGCGCCCCGCAGTTGGAGAATAATCAGAGCATTTAAGATTACGTCTTCACCGCCGCACTGTTCAATGACCATTGAGTGACCGAAATCGGTAAGAACATGTTGCGTGCCCGAATTTCCACCAAAACCTACCGAATGCGACTGGAAGTTATCAACACTAAATTGCGCTGATCGCTTTGGCCGCCAAGCCTGCCAAGCTATTTCTCGATCAGCACGGAACCATCGGACTTGCATTTGCTCGCTATATGTATCGGTGGGATCATCAATACTGACGGCGCTTCCATCGATCCAGCTTTCAAAAGCGGGAAACTGACAACTTGCTTCGGCTGATTTGAAACGCGCGCCAACTGATTTCCTGAATGGTCGCAATTGTGGGTGCATATATGTTTTACGAACGGCTTTAGCTTTTTCATCATAGCTGCGCTTCTGCCGAAAAAATTCATTTTTAGGATCACTTCGATCATGCAATTCGAATTCTGGACACGGCTCAACAGGTTTCGACTCGAGGCCGGGCGCAATCCGGCCGAAGCTAGATTCGATTTTTGCACATGACCAACGCCTAACGGTTGATGCGTTGACAAGCTTTCCATCAATTTCAAATTTTACGCCTTTGCGTTCTCGACGCAGTCCCACGCCGCGCTGGGCTAGTATTGAAATGACATTGTCGATGGAAAGGTGCCTTGCTTTCGCATCGTCGAGGATAGGCGCTATAATCTCGTGCACCACCCTGGTCCGACACATAAGACCAGTTGCAGCTTCGTAATCCTGTTGATGCTTATCAGGTCGGAATATATACGGTTGACCAACGGTTGATCCCGATTTTAATGCGGCCCAAGTCGCGGGGCTGTCTACATCGCCAGCATGTTGTCCATTTCGATCGAATATATTGTTGCCGACCACGCTATAAACGGCATTCGCTTCGGGTTCCCAGCCAAGCTGCTTTTGGGAAACGGCGATGGCTGCATGGGCAGCTTTCACGTCCCATTGTTTCCGTGAGACTTTAGCTCCTGTTTTATGGTCAAGCCAAACTAATAACAAATGCGCATGCCGGTAGCCGGTATCTGAATGGACTGCCCAGAATATCAGGCATCGCTCAGCACCAAGTCCAGAAACGACTGTCTCCATAGTGCTGGAGAAGTCTTCGTCTTGGCCTTTCTCATCTTGACGCCTGCTTACGACAAGATGCTGCACTGCGACTTCATCGTGCCCAGAATTCTCGATCGCGCTTTGTATGAACGACAGTTGCTCCGACGAAGTGCTTCCCGGTATGTTGATCGACCTTGTCGCGAGAACGGCTTCAGTTTCACGCTCGGTCATATAGGTTCCGATATCATGTGCGCGCTGATGAGCGCCTTCGCTCTCGAATGATTCTAGCGCGCTTTGTGAAGCAGCGTCGGCACGTATAAAATAATTGAAGAGGGCAGTCCCATAGCGGAGCGCAAATTTGCGTTTCTTCTTGCGGCCTTTGGTTTTAATATTTTTGATGATCATGTAGACAAAACCTTATCTCATCCTTGCGACCAGCCGATAGGCGCAGAGCAAGGAACCGAGAGCCTTAGGGGCTCTCCATCCTGTGTAAAATTAGGGGACCAAACGGCGGCCTGGTGGCCGATTGAGGATGCTGGTAGGACTATTTTTGGGATTTTCAGCGGGGCGAATGGGGAAAGCCAAAAGAACGATGACGGATCGCCGGAGGGAATTGTTAGGGGTTCCCTCCGGATCGATCTAGGGGCGCACGCGGGCGAAACAGGGATTGCGTCCGCCAACAAAAGTTCGTTCGCAAATGACGCAATATTACCGAGAAATAACCACATGTTTTTCGACCGGGTTAATCTCTGGTTGCGTCCTTATATTCCGCATAGGCATGGCGCCATTTTCGACAAGAAGCCGCCAAAGCTACATCGTCGTCAGGAGCTGATAACATTTGTTTTTCTGCTAGCGAGAGCCGCTCATTGGCGGCGATGGCAACGTCCGTCACATGGCTTAAACGTTCAAGGGTATAAGCCAGTTGCGGAGGTTTGAGATCTATAGGCAGAACCATTTCTGTGATTTTGTCGCCAAAGATTTCAGACATCAGCGGCATTTTTGCAGCTTCTGCAAGCCAATTGCCGATCATGTTCCCGGCTAAGGCGAAGCCAGGTTTCGGATCAAGATATGGATCGGCGAAAGAGCCATTTCGGTCTCGTATTATTGCTAACAATCCTGTCGGCATATATGGAAGCTCAGATATATCAACGTTGTCGATCGCTTTCATCTCTCCAAATTCTTGAGATAGATTTTGGTGGTTTTTGACCAGGTGAACAGAGATACCTTCGTTCAGAAGGTCTTCCGCCGTATTTGTAGCGGTAGGCCCACCATTGATTTTAAGCGGAGCGGTAGGCACGACTGCAATGAATTTCGCACCTCGCGAGGCAGCCTCAAGATTCAAGGCTTTTCCAAATGCAAGTGGATCGCTCTCCTCGGTGGCTGCATTAGCACCAACATCAATACAGAAAAGTTCCCGATACTGAACTTTGCTGACTATACGACGAGCATCCTCAGCAGTTGCTTTTGGGTCGATGATGCTCGCTGTAGTCATTGCGTGTTTTATTGCTTGGTTGCCGCGGTCTTGGCTTGCGAGATGTATATCCACGCCCAGGATCTGCGCAATCGCTTGTATCGTCTGTGCCAAATATGTCTTTCCGACGCCGCCAGACGAAATAACAATCCATATTATGGCTTGTAGTATCTGTGTATCGCTCACAGTATTTCGTGTATCGTTCACATCATATCTCCTTTATCGAACGAGTTATCCATAAACGCGCGCCGGGGGGCGTTGGGACCGGGAACGGCGATGTCATGTTGTCGAGAAATTGCCGGATTAGAAGGGGCGACTTGTTCTTCGTTAAGCTTTTGAAGATCGCGCCAAGGCCCCAAAGCCTTGTTCATTTCTCGCAATATCGCGGAAACTTTTGCTGTATTCCTGGGATCCTGAGAGATAATCGCAGCCGTTTCCGTTTTTGAGTATCCCTTCGCTATGCAGCCATGGACCTTATCCTTGTTGTCGAGAATAATATCGCGAGCGGTGAACGCCCGTTTCTTGCTAACGTCGGCTGACGTCAGCGCATAAAGCTCCTCTACCGACATACTTTTATATTCAGCGACAGATGTTTTGACTTCTCCGCCTTCGTCATTTAATACTGAAACATGAACCATCACGCACTCCTATGTAATGACTTGGGAAAACCCCAAATCTTTTAGGTTATAGGATGGTGCGGTAAGTAGACCCAAGCGTTTGGGAAAAGTTTTTCAAAATATTTTGAATTTTCTTATTTTTGTGCTTGCGATGGCTCGAACGAACCTACGGCTTTACTTGGTTGCGGGAGCCAGGATGGTGTCGTGCCTGAATGAAGACAGCTTGTGGGGCGTCAGAAAAACTAGCGATCACATCACCATCGTCGTGCTGAGGAACGAGCAGCAAATATCGCAAGTTACTCGTTGATACTCAATCCACCGTCAACGCATCTAAATCGAGCTTATCGCCAGATTTCAGGATGTCGTAGATAATATTGGTCAGTATTCCCATTGCCTGCTTATCTTCTTTAAGGATAAGCGTCGCCAAGGCGTTATTGGATGTCATTGCACGGACAACAGCACCCTGAACAGAGCCAGGGAGGTTTCCCTTCATGGCGAGTTCTTTTTCGCTCTGCTCCACCTGAGCCATAACGACCTTGTTTTCCTGAGCTATTTCGGCGATCTGGTTGACGAAATGCGCCTGGTCTTTGAGCGGCGCAGCATTGCCGAACAGGCTATTCAATCGTTCAATCAGCTCTTTAAGATAGACTGGCATCCCGCCGGGCAATTGCAGGCTACCAGCGACAACTGGCTTGAGGATAAGATCATCTTCCTTTTCGTCTCCGCCACCACCGCCTGCGCCATTATCATCAGATTTGATTTCAAAGCCAGTCAGCGTCAATCCCTTCAGATCAACATCATCAGGCGCGACGCCATCAAGACGCTTTGCCAGCAGCTTTGCAAAAGTCGCGTAATTTTCAAGTTCAGGATCAGCCAAATCGATCAACTGGGCAATATAAGCGTAAATGCGGGTAAAAGTTTCCAAGCCAGATTTGAACTCCGTTAGAATCCCAATCTCATTTGCGGCCTGACCGCGCTTATAATCGGCAGCCTTCATGGCATCTTCGTTTCCGACAAGCTTAGCGTTTTGATATTCGGCTTCCGCGGCAACAACTTCTTTTCGTTGAGCGGCGAGCCTGCCGTTATACAGACTTGTCGGCTCCTGCGTGGCAGTGAATAGCTCTTTATGCTGAGGAACTCCGGCGCCAGCGATAACTTGCGCAGTTTTAAATCTGGCGGTCTTGAAGTTTTCAAGATGCGTAAAATCATAGACGCCAGCCTGATCTAGGCGTTCCTTCAATTCATAAATGACATTCAGATCCTGAACATTTTCAATTTGAGCGCCGGAATCATAGCGCTCAAATGCTTTGCGCACGACCTCAGGGTCATTCACAAAGTCGATAACGAATGTATCGTCTTTTCCTGGAAACATTCGGTTCAAGCGCGAAAGAGTCTGGACGATTTCTACATCATTGGCGATTTTTTTGTCTAAATACATCGCCACCAGTTTTGGCTGATCAAATCCCGTCTGGAATTTGTTGGCAACAAGCATGACGCGATATTCTGGACGATCGAAAGCAAGGCGCAAATCTTGCCCCTTAACGGCTGGGTTCATATTGTCTTCGGTGAAGATATCCTCTTCATTGGTGACGAATGTGTCGTCAGCAAGCTGTTCGTCTTCGAAGTGCATAACCTCTTTGCCGGTTAGCTGGCCTGAAAAGGCCACCAGAGCGTGGATATCCCGGTATTGCGGGTGAGTGCCTATAAACGCATCAAAAGCCTTCTTGTAACGCACCGCAGAGGCGCGAGAGCTTGTAACCACCATCGCCTTCGCCTTGCCATCGAGCAGGTGCTCTACGTTCTTGGAGAAATGCTCCATGATGAACTGAACCTTTTGCATCACATTGGTCGGATGCAACGTCATCCATTTTGCCAAAGCGCGTTTTGCAGCTTTGCCATCGACGCGCTTTTTGTCGACCATCTCCTTACCGAGATTATAAGCCGTCTTGTAAGGGATATAGCCCTTTAGGACGTCGAGAATAAACTTCTCTTCGATCGCTTGACGCATCGGGTATTTATGGAACGCCTGTGGTAAGTTATCGTCTCCGGCTGGCCGACTTTGATCGGCGGGTCTGCCAAACAACATCATGGTCGAGTGCTTCGGGGTGGCAGTGAAAGCAAATTGCGACATATTGGCCGGCCGAACGCGAGAAGCTTGAATCTCCGCAAGGAGATCCTCAACAGACATCTTGTCCATCGAGGCTTTTGATTTCATGGCAAGAGTAGCCTGAAGCTTTGATGCTGTGGTGCCAGTCTGCGAATTATGCGCTTCATCAATAATGACAGCAAAATTTCGATCCTTGAGCGACTGCTCTGTCAAAATTGCTTCCATCGCATGCGGGAAAGTTTGAATAGTCACAACAATGATTGGAACGCCTTTGAGCATTGCCTCTGAAAGCTGCTGACTTTTCGATTTTGAAGATTTTTCACGGTCAATCGCAGCAATTAACCCCACTTGATGATCGATCTGCTGCACAGCGTCCTGAAGCTGGCTATCGAGCACATTTCGGTCGGTTACGATTACGGCGGTGTTGAATAGAGACGTTCCATCGTCCTTACGCAATTTTATAAGGTCATGCGCTGTCCAAGCAATTGTCGATGTTTTACCCGAGCCGGCACTGTGTTCACATAAATAGGCTTGGCCCGGACCATTAGTAGCCGCGTCTGTGATCATCGCGTTGACTGCAGACCACTGATGGAAACGAGGAAAAATCAATGTTTCCTTATTGGTCCAGTTGCCCTTGAGATCAACGACCTTCTTTTTCTCAACATAAACAAAGCTATGGAAAATTCGCAGCCAAGCATCCGGCTGACAAATTTCTTCCCAGAAATATGCAACCGGATATTCGCCGTCCGTTCTGTCCGGGTTGCCAGCGTGGCCATCTCGACCTTTGTTGAATGGTAGGAAGAAAGTATTATCGCCAGCAAGCTTTGTCGCCATCCAAATTTCACTATCAGACATAGCAAAATGCACGACAGCGCCGCGCTTAAAAGTCAAAAGCGGCTCTTTGCGTTTGGTGATAGGATCAACCGGCAGACGGTCCGTGCGATATTGTTCTTTTGCCGCCTCGACCGATTGTGTGAAATCCGTTTTCAATTCGACTGTCGCAACGGGCAGGCCATTTAGAAACAGGACCAAATCGATTTCAAAGTCCCGAGAGGCGTTATAGCGCAGCTGGGGCACGACGCGCAGCCTATTCGAAGCATAACGATGCATGATGGCCTCATTGCGCTTATCTTCCGGGGCAGCTTCGCTGACGTCGATATGCCCGCAGCCTGCAATATCAAAACCCCGGCGCAAGACCTGTATCATTCCGTTTTTGTCGAGCGCCTGCTCAAGGCGCTTCATCAACACATCTGCAGCCTTGTCTCCATTCATAGAATTCATAGAGACAAGCTTTTCCCATTTCACGCTCTGGGTGTCTTTTAGCCACCCAATCAGATCTTCAGGGTAGACCGCATAATCCTTATTATAAGCACTCGACGAACCGATCAGCCAGCCCTGCTTCTCGAGCCTTTGAACAATATAAGCTTCTAGGTGCTTTTCGTGGTGGAGAGAGCTCATACTTCGTTCCTGACATCAATTTTGCCTGTGACAGCGGCGGTGATTAGTGCGGACCGGCGTTCTTTCAGCAGTGAGATACTGACTTGAATTTTAGACAGAAGAAGATCGGCTTTACTTGTTTCTTTAAAAAGAAATTTGACGATCGACTGCATTTCGTCCTGTGGAGGGAGGCAAATTTTGATATTTTTTATGCTGTTCTGATTCAAGCCATAACGCGTAATTCCCGGCGTCTCGACATAGAAATGAGCCTTGTTTTGATGAGATTGTATTGTGTAGAATATAAAAGCGGATAAGCTTTCGCTCCTCGAACGAATGACCGACAAATGATAGCCGCACACAATACCGGGGATAGACTCTTCTACAAAGGCGGGAATACCAATGTCGGAAGGACTCTCTGAGTCCTTGGTAATTATAACGTCACCTTTTTGAAGCTGAAAGCTAGCGATTTCCGCTTTTGTCGCAGTTGCCTTCATGAACGGTATAGATGACGTAATGAAATCATTGTAATATACATCGGTGTAATTACACAAACCAACATTTAGCTGATCAGCATATGATTTTTTGTCGACATTGCTATTTAAAACACTCGCAATATATCGAAGCCGTGTAACTTGCCAATCAGGTGGAATTCTATCAATCCAACTTTTCTTAATATGGCCGGTTTTTACGTCTGCCTGAATACCCATTGTCACGGCATGAGTTATCATTGCAGCACGCTTTTCTTTCAAAAGCTTGATAAAACGCGTTTTCTTTTCAATCAATGTATCAATACGACATGTTTCGCGATCAAGGAAATTGGCAATTGTCTGCTGATCTTCAGAAGAAGGGCAGGCAAGTTGCATTCGTCGAATATCTGAAAACGTTAGAGATTGCCTCATACCGCCACCCATGGAATAAAACACTTTTTGGATGTCGTAAGACCTCATGAGATAGTCAAAGAACTTCGGATTCACACTTTTGGGATTTACAGCTATGTAAGCTGAAGTAATTATGCCCCGCTCTCGACATATCGCGGAACGTAAACTGCGTTTGTCATTCTGCAAGTCTGTTAATCTGAATATAACGTCATTTTGTTCAACGATTTGATAAGTTTCAAAAGAAGCTGGAAGCAACCCTGTAGTAGTATCAATGTTCTTTTTAATTACACGCCCATAACTTAGAGATAGAAGGTTTTTTTCTATCATTCCGATATTTTTCGTGTTGCGTTCTGCAGCAACGGAAAAAAGGGGCTTGTCGGACCAAGTTGAAGGGATCTTGTCAATCCATGGAGCCTTGGCATTTATATAATCTGCATATCCCTTATGGCCGGTCATTCTATGACCTCCGCCAGAATAGCAGCGATTTCGGCTTCGATAGCTTTTAACTCGGCATCAATCTCCGTCAGCTCACGCGGCGGCTGATATTCATAAAAATACCGATTGAAGTTGATTTCATAACCAACGACGCCAACTTTTCCGTCTTGCTCATCCTTGAAGCCTTTATCGATAAAAGCATCTTCGGCATGCGGCAGAACTTCAGTAGCAAGATATTCCTGTATCTCCATCGTCAGCGGGACATTTTCAAAGTCGGTTAGATCATCATCAGGAACGACATTGCCCTCTTTGTCGATAACCGGCTCAATATCGGGATCTCTAACGCCAAATGCGTTGATAAGAGCCTTTACAAAAGGCTTGCCAACCTTGCCCAACGACGCGTCTTGTTTGGCCTCTAGTTTTGCAAAACTTTCCATCCAATCATAGTCGTGCGTTTCTCCTGCGTGATCGGTCAATAGATCAGTCCACGCTTCTTGCTCGCTTTCAGTCAGCTTTAGCCAGATTTTCTCTTGAGCCAGCCTTTCTATACCAGCTTCCGTTACCACCATTTTCATTCTCAGGGGACGAAGCACTTTGATCCGGCGATATCCAAATTCCTGATAATCAAAAACTAGGCTCTGCTTGCTTGACTCAAAGGCCGAATACATGCTCACGATTTCGCTAATCTGATCGGGACTTATTGCGCGACGTTTATTGCCTTCGCTCTTACGCATTGGCGTATAATGCTCTGAGGCGTCTATCAATTGAACCTTGCCTCTGCGCTCATCTGGCTTCTTGTTTGAAAGGAGCCAGATGTAAGTTCCAATCCCTGTTCGAAAGAAGATTTCGGTCGGTAACGCGATGATCGCCTCGACATAATCGTTTTCAAGTAAATGCCGGCGGATCTCGGACTCACCCTGACCGGCATTACCGTTGAACAATGGAGAGCCTGACAGGACAATAGCACCGCGCCCGCCACCTTTATCTGGATCTTCCAGCTTATCAGTTAGATGGAGAAGGAAAAGCATAGAGCCGTCGCTTACACGGGGTAGCTTCGGCCCGAAGCGACCTTCAAATTTCTTTTCTTCGTGTTCCGTGACCACCGCAACCTGATCTTTTTCCCATTTCTTTCCGAACGGCGGATTGGATACACAATAATGGAATTTCTCTCCTGCCAACTGATCGTTTGACAGTGTGCTGCCGAGTTTGATGTTTTTGGAAAGGTCACGGCCAGGATCCGATTCAAGCGTCTTCAGCAGCATGCTGGTAAGACAAACAGCATGTGTTTCCGGCTCAAGCTCTTGACCGTAAGGCACAATGACAGGTGCGATACTGTAACGGTCGCGAAGGTTATCAACATGCTCCATGCCATCGGATAGAAAGCCGCCGGTTCCACAGGTTGGATCATATAAAGTCCGGATTAGTCCCGGATTCTTGATAAAGAGCTCATCATCGGGATCAAGAAGCAGCTCGGTAGCCAAATGCACGACATCGCGCGGCGTCATAAAATCCTCGGCAGCTTCATTGACTTCGGCGCCAAAACGACGGATCAAATGCTCGTAAATGTTACTCATCACGCGTTCGGGAACATTGTCAGGATGAAGATCCGTCGCTGCAAAATTCTGGCAAATTTTATACAGAACGCCTTGCTTATCCATGCGGGCAATAGTGTTGATAAAATCAAACTGCTCGAAGATTGCCCGGGCATTATCGCTGAAATGGGCAATGTAATCCTCAAGGTTCTGCCGGGTTCGGCTTCCCCCTAAGGTTTCGAGAGAATAGTTTGATGTGTTATAAAAGGGGTATCCAGTAATCTGGCGCAACACCAAATCCTTATCTATCCCTTGATCAGCCATAGATTGATAGATTGATTGAACTTGTTCGCGGGTAGGCTCCAATACGCACTCCAATCGGCGTAGAAGCGTAAAGGGCAAGACAATCTTGCCGAAATCAGTATGTTTGAAGTCCCCCCAAAGGTCGTCGGCATTTTTCCAGATAAAACTGGCGAGCGTGCTGCTCTGGGCTTTTACTTCACTTGTCATATATCTGATTCCCGATGAATAATTGGGGGTGCATTTAAATTATGTTTTAGGAGGAAAATCGCATTTACCAAAACGCGCTGTTTTATTCTGATGGTTTTGATGGACCGCGCGCCAAGGTTTGCGCTGCGCTCTTGAAAGGCGGATTATCAAGAGATGCTGACAAATTGATCGATTCAACATAAAGGGCCTTCGGACACTGCGCTAGAACAACAGCCGTAAACCGACCTCGACTGACCGTATTCCGCTTCACGGCAGGACTGGATATAGTCAAGCCGCCTCATAAGGAGCAAATTGTTAATTTTCTCAACGCCGGTTAGCGGGTTGGAAACGCCGCCGGACCAAAGATCATTGCGTTTTTTGTCAATTTGACTTCTGATTTTGCCGTTAAGCATCTTCGCTATTTCCTTCGTCCAAATAGACATTCCACAATTGTGACCACAACTCTCGCTTATCGATTGCGTTCTGTCCTTGCAGTTCCATTATTGCCTTTCGGCGATCATCCATTTTTTGCAATTTTTCCATTGAATGATTTATCGCCGAAAAATCCGGAATCACCACTTCAAACGCTTTCAAGTCTTTCATGCCAATCATCTGGATCGTTGAACCACCTGCCAGCGCATGAAATTTCTCGACCGCCCAAGGTGCTGAAAGCAACGTTGCCAGAATTCCAGGTTGCATGAATGGACTGTTGGCCCCTAATCTAATGATCGCAAAACTCTGAGAGATAACCCAAGGCTCATCCAACAGCATTTGATCAAAAAAAGCATCGAAACCATCGACCAGACCAACGACGCCTATCTTGCCCTTCATGCTGATTATAATGTCCCCGCGTTCGACTTTCGCTCTGTCGACCTTTTCCCGGTCAGAATTGAAATATTGGGTATGTCGGCTTGGACAGCGCACGATATTGTCAACGACATCGCCAGTGGTTATTTCTCGGGCAGTGAATGTGTTAGTTGCGTCTTCATCCCTGGCCGGCTTTGCCGCATAAGGGCGAATAATTTCCGCAATATCTCCAAGGCGAACCCTCTGTTGATCAGAAATGGCTTCGCTCAGCTGTTTCAATCTGCCGGAATTAACATATCGGTCAACCGATAGGTTGAATTCATTATTTTCAAGCTCTTCTCTCTCCACTAAAACTGAGCGATCCGGCTGATTTATCCAAGAATTTTGGGCTAGTTCAAAGTGTTTGGCAAGATCAGAAGATGTCGGCCTTGAACGTGATTTGTCATCAATCGTCCGGCTATCGGTAAATCGGACTTTTAAGGGGGCTGGCTTTTCCAAAGCGACTAAGGAAGTCAATATACCTGTCCGCTGACCGAAAATCCCCGCCGGAAGGCTCGTAACGCCAGCGAGACCGTCTTCAAACATACAACGTTTAAATTCAATGTCGGAGTTCGATGTCCGAAATAGAAGCCCCTCTGGAACGATCGATATAAAGCTCTTGGTAAAGTTTTTTGAGAACCGCTCAAACTGATATTGATCTATCGTCGAAATCAAAGTTCGCTGGTCGCGATTTTCAAATCTCAGCTTCACACCAAAGGGTGGAATTGAAAAGATATGATCGAAAGTCGAATCTATTGGACTGCTGCGGTCTGAAATATGTGAATTGAATCCATAATTACCCGATACTGGATCTCGACGATCCACGTTCAAACGATTTCCATTGGAGATAGACAACATGGTCATTACGAGCGCGGTTTCGCCTTCACCGGCAAATAGCGTGACATCATGCTCTTTGGAAAGAGCGAGTGCTATCGGAGCGGCTGATGGGAAAAAACAAGCTATTTTGTCATCAGAGCTATATTTTAAATCTGAAAGGATCGCCGATTGCGGTGCGGGCATTAGGCCAAATATACTACTCCGGGAATCGCTTGCTGCGATCTGAAGCAGTTCAGCAGCATAATCTTGGAAACTTATCTTTGAATATCGATTTTCATCGAAAAGTTGCCGACAGCATTCCCAAATTCCGTCATATTTGGCTTGAGAAATTCTCTGCTCAAATATCCATCCTATCGCGTAGTCCAGCGCGTCGTGAGCCTGTCGATCCGACGTCAGCAGAAGTTCTAAAGGACGAAATATTGCCCGCATATCTCCATTACGGTCTGGGATAGGCTCATCTGAGACTTTGATCCGTGCAGCGCACGCAGAAGCCCATATTACAGCGTCACTCAGAGACATGCCTGACGAGCGGCATCTTTCGATGATTGAACGCACCAATGGGAAATCCATTAGTGACGCCTCCATTTGAGACTATCACGATTATACGTTGTAATCTGCGCACCACCATTTTCCACGACCACGATACCACCCTTATCACGCGCCTTCAGTGCGATCCTTTTCAAGCGGTCCAGCTCCCCAAGCAAACGATCCAAAGCCTTTCGGCCAAGAATAAACTTGTCCTGATCGATCTCTCCGTATTCACTAGCTAGTGTTACCATGTCAGCGGAAATACCGCGCTGGCTCATTCTTTGGTTCAAATGTTTTGTCATATATTCCTCGTTCTAACTTCGAGAGGATGTCTATGATAAGGCTTACTATAAGTCAATATAGTAAGTTGTGATATTTTTTATCTTATTGTTTTTTAACACTAATAAAATTTAACGCTTGCTTTCCTGGGTCAACTGCCCTCTTCGTCCGATTGAACGCAATGCTGAGGCTCGATGGTAAAACACGTGCCCAAAATGTCATCCCATAATCAGCAACATTAGAAGTATCACTAAACCAGTGCCGCAGAGTATGGAAATTTACACACTCCTGCACGCGCTACTTAACGCCCCGAAACCTTACGGCAAAAGAGCAACTTTTAAAATCAACTTTCCTCATAGGAGCGCAGGATCAGCGGCTTGGCGCGCTCGAGATCTTTATGAGAGCCGATGGTCAACTCCAGATCACCAGTGCCGTAATGGCCGATCTTGCGCACGTCGCGGGAGAAGCCTTCGACCAGTTCGACAGTGCCCGGATCGAGCTTCAGAAACATTTTCAACTGGTTCAATGTCGGACGCACTTCAAGGCAGCCAAAGTTTTTGATGCGGCGGTAAGCAAGATAAAACTGGGTGACCTTCTTGGTGACATCGTCACCGCGACCGAGCAGATAGGTTTCCGCGTCGGCGAACAGCTCAGCCAATTCTGGCCCCATGTCCGCCAAATATTCTGATACCGTTTTATCCTTGCGCGACTTCGCACCGTTTGCTGGCGTTAGGATTGCGTTCCCTCCCGTGGTCGCCGAAACCGCGGTCAAAAGTTCAAGCAGGAGCAAATCGTCGCCGAACTTGCGGTAGCGGATCAATTCAATGTTGCGGCCCATTTGCTTCACGGCATGTTCGTCATATTTTGTGAAGTCAGCAGCGATGCAGATCAAGCGCGGGGCACCCCATTCGATCTTGTCGGCGGCTTCTTTGCCATAGCGGTTACGCACCAGCAGTTCAAAATCGCCGCGATGGTCCATGAGCCAGTCCAGGTAGAATAACCCTTGGTTGATCACATTCTCGGAGCGGTCACGCTTATACTCAATGATCACCGGATAACCGTTCTCATCCACCCCTAACGTATCCATTCTCCCACCATGGGTGGTAGAATATTCGGATGCGAGAAAACGCACCCCGAGCAGCGTATCGAGATTATTCTCGAACTGCGTTTGCAGCCCCTTTTCAAGGGGTGCAGACGAGTGTTCTAGCTCGCACAACGCGCCGCTGTGGGTTTGGAATAGCTTCAGATCAGTCATTTAATTCCCTTTTCCCCGCGCTATGGGGTGCTTTGCGCATGATGTCTTTCGGAAAGTGTTTCGCTCAGAACACTGTGGCAAATCAATCAGACCATTATCATCGCTATTGGAATGAATACCTACATGGTTATACTAAGCTCCTGAACTTCTGTAGTTTAATAAGGGCATTGACCACTTAATAACCCACCGGACATCTGCGAGCCACGTTATCCATGACGGGCTGCGGATCGTCCGCTTGGTTTTATGAGAACGCGGGCTATCTCCAACTGAGACGATTGTAATAATGCAACGGCCAAGCCACTGTTGTTGAGCTGCCATGAATTCAATCTCGGCCATTTGCTAGCTCTCCCATCCTCTGTTTTCATAGATGTCAGGGTATTGTGCAACTTGAATGGGCTCGACGCCTAGTGATCTTAAAAAGAATAATTTGGAAGCGCTCTCGCCTTTTATGCAAACATACCACGCGCGGCGTTCGCGATCTGGGAAAAGACGAAAATACTTCTTACGCTCGATCAAGAGCCAGCGCAGAAAGACTTCTTGAGTTTCCAGCCCCAAGCCGATGATGAGCAATGGCATATTGAAAATGATGTGAAGCCAAGTTTCTCTTCCCCGCCAATTGCTCAAATTCTTTCGAGAAAACAAACGGGTTTCTTTTTCGCCGTGTATCCAAGGGCGCACTCGCGAAACTGAACCCATGTAGTGGCTCAAACCTAATCGTATACTTCTGATATGCTCAATCATCCCATTGATATGCCAGATACCAAAAGAGTCGCAGGGTCCAGTCAATGCACGGTAGGCAAAGTATTTTTCCCAAGGATAATAATCTGTTGGTCCCTTTACGTCCGCTCGGGGCCTGAACATCGAAAATAGTTTTGCATCGACCGAGTTGGCCAAGACATGATCAAAATTTGTGGTAAGGACCGGGGCTTCCCGACGCATCGCCCAGCCGGCAATTTCTCGATGATGGTCTAGCGCCTCCCACTCATCCATCCGGTCACAGAATTCAGACTGAAGTTGTGAAGCTTTTTGACCAGTAGGGGTTTTAAGATCGATTAGGTCATAAAGTTCCGTCAGAGCCAGCCCAGCCTCATAGTGCGCAACGTCGAGTCCATACTTGACGGCCAGGTTTTGCATCATCTGGTTCCAATCATTGCCACTTTGAGCGGCTCGATGTCGATGAATGCCGTTTCCTATTACCAATGCTACTGGGGATTGGTGATCACTCAAAAGCCTTTCTAAATTCATACCGCCGCCTCTTCTTGTATTCAGTTGCTAGTCTACTAAGCACTGTATCGAATACAAAACTTATCGATGTTTTCTTCAAACTGAGAAAAATACCTGTTCCGAATCATTTCTTCGAAAGTGCCAGAGCAAAAGCGCGATACATTCTCGACCAATTATATCTCTATAATCCCGCGGCATTGCGCTATCCCATGCACAAGACCGTCGTTCAATTGATACGTTTCCATCGTCTGCTTAGCCAAGCAGGGGGATGAGAATAATGCAGTGAACGGCATCAAAGGAATGTTTGCCGCTATTTTCTAAACCACTCATTTCCGTTTTGCTGGAATCCCACCTTTATCGAAGTCACTTCGCACGGGGCACCAGTAACGATCTCGACATCATCGGGGTTAAAGACGGCGATATTATAACCCTTTTTGTCCCCGTCATCGCCGAACTGGCTCTTGTAACCAATAGCGTCATAGCCGTGACTTCGAAAGAGTTCGGCTAATATCTGCGTTGGGGCATAGTCAGCTTGGTCATCCGTTAGCCTGACCGGGCGCGAAAACGCGTTGTCGATGTCGATCCAGACTGCCTTTTCCTTTTCTTCCGCAGACAATGGTTTATCGCCCAAAAACGCAAACGATGATGACGATTTTCCATGCCCCAACGTGAGGTCCAGCGTCTTCAGTGGGCGCAACAGCTTACACTGACTGAGTGATACCTCCTCCCCAATCCATGGCCTGATTTCGGAAACAGCAGTTTCTGCACAACTACCCATGTATAAAACTGGAATGCCGACAGCATTGGCTCTCCCCTCTTTGGCTCGGTCAGCCAACGGTTTCATGCGCGATGAGCCGTGTGCCCACACATCTTCTCCAATCCAGTTATCTTCATCATCGATCAGGTTCTGCCAATTTACTCCTAATTGGGCACGGTAGAAGACTGTTCCCTCATTCAAATTTCCACCGCGATTGCGGATAGTTGCCAAAACGGTGTCGAGGAATGCGTCTACTTTTTCCCCCCACACATATCGGCTTCTCTGCCGAACTCGCTGAGAGAACTGAAAGTAACTATTCCATGCTGCGAATTCAGGTTTGTGGGGCTCGTCCAAGATCATTGACCACTCCTATACTGAGCTTCTCCTAGCAAACGCCGTCCACGCGCAACAGCACTACATCTGAACCAAGACAGGTTATGGATCGGCAAAGCCCGATGGCAAACAAAAGCCGCGCTGAATCGTCAAGATCAATCGGATCTTGAAGAGCAGCGGGAGTGTCGAGCCATATATTTGGAGCATTTTTCTAGCACCAGACCATCGTGCGGCTCTTCAGTGCCATCATCGACGGCCATAAAATTCAGTTCTAACCCCCATGGGGACAAGCGCTAGATGAGACCCGCCTCCGCAATATCTCTCACGAATTATGTGGGTGGATCAGTGGAAAACCTGCCAAATCGCACTTAGCGGCTTGAACCGAATCAGAGCGCGAGTCATGGTGCTAAAATCGAAACCACGACAGGGTGCCACGACAGGGTGCCACGGGGTTTTGACTCGCAGAGAAACCAAAGGTTTTTCAGGCGCTTAACTGTCAAAGAAGATTTGGTTGGGGTGGCAGGATTCGAACCTGCGCATGGCGGCATCAAAAGCCGCTGCCTTACCACTTGGCGACACCCCAATATTGCCGGCCCGTTTATTACCGGGCCGCGCTGGTGAACGGGCCTATTATCCAGTTTGCCCGCAGGGGGCAAGAGGCAGTTGTAACTAAGCTTCGAACAGTTGTTTGACCCAGCCATGATCATCCGGCGCAACGCCGCGCTGGATATCGACCAGACGCCGTCGCAATTTTTCGGTCAACTGGCCGGGCCCACCGCCGCCAATGGTGAATTGACCCTCGGTGGACTTGACGGTGCCGACTGCGGTGACAACCGCTGCGGTACCGCAGGCGAAGGTTTCGATCAGCTTGCCGCTGGCTGCATCGGCTTCCCATTGATCGATGGCATAAGGCTCTTCCACCACCGTCAGCCCCTCTTCTCGGGCGAGGGTGATGATCGAATCGCGGGTAATGCCGGGCAGGATCGTTCCGCCAAGCGGCGGCGTGATCAGCCTGCCATCGTCCATCACGAAGAAAAGATTCATGCCACCCAGTTCTTCGACCCACTTATGCTCGGCTGCGTCGAGAAAGACGACCTGATCGCATTGCTTCTCGATCGCTTCGGCCTGGGCCACCAGGCTGGCAGCGTAGTTGCCACCGCATTTGGCCGCGCCGGTGCCGCCCGGTGCCGCGCGGCTATATTGTTCGGACACCCAGATGCTGATCGCCGACGCGCCGCTCTTGAAATAGCCGCCGGCGGGAGAGGCTATCACGAGATAGAGATATTCCTTGGCCGGACGAACGCCGAGAAACACTTCGCTCGCGAACATGAAGGGACGCAGATAGAGCGAACCGCCCTCGACCGAGGGGAACCATTCGCGGTCGATATCGACCAGCGCCTCGACCGAATCGAGGAACAGCTTTTCCGGCAATTCCGGCATCGCCATCCGCCGCGCCGACGCCTGGAAGCGTCTGGCATTTTCTTCGGGACGGAATAGCGCCGTTGCGCCGTCGGCGAGACGATAGGCTTTCATGCCTTCAAATATTTCCTGGGCATAATGCAGTACCGAGGATGCCGGATCCATCAGGATCGGCTCGCGCTTGGTGATTTTGGCATCATGCCAGCCTTCGGTTTCCGTGTAGCGGACCATCGCCATATGGTCGGTGAACAAGGTTCCGAAACCCGGGTTCTCCAGCAGTCTCGTGCGCTCGCTGGCATGCACCGGCGTTGCGCTTGGCTCGAGGTTGAATTCCAGGCTGTTTATGTCTGCCATTTTTTGCCGCTTTCGCTGTTATTCATGTCACCATTGGAAGAATTGGAAGCATGTTTCAATTGCCTTGCAATCCCCTAATCAGCCTGTCAAGATACGTCAACATGACTGACGTATCTCGCCCCGCCATTTCCCCCGGAGCCTCGCCGCTTTTTCTGCGCGAGGACGAAGTCCGGCGTGGCGTAGAGCTGCTCTATTTTGGCTATACGCGACTGACCAACTCGATTGATCAGGAGCTGGGACAACAGGGGCTGGGCCGGGCGCATCACCGGGCCTTATATTTCATTGCGCGGCAACCCGATCTGACCGTCGGCGAGCTGCTCAAATTGCTGGCGATCACCAAACAGTCGCTCGGCCGGGTGCTGAAGGAATTGCAGGACCGGGGCTTCATACTAACATCCCCCGGCATCGTCGACCGTCGCCAGAAATTGCTGCGCCTGACCGAAAAGGGTGCCACACTGGAGGCAGAGCTTTTTCGCCAGCTGCGCGAGAAACTTTCTTCCGCCTATGTTTCGGCCGGACAGGAATCGGTGACCGGTTTCTGGCATGTTCTGGAAGGCCTGGTGCCGGATAGCGACCGAAAAATGGTGTTCGATCTGCGCGGCGATAACGGCTGAGCCCCGGCCAAGCATCGCGGGCAGCGCAACCGATACCCGTCATTGAATTCACAAAATCCTGATCAGATTCCCGCTTCCGGCCTCAGGCTTCGCCGATCGTATCGACCATCGCATGTTTGATCGCATCCTGCGGGCTTTTGTCGCTCCACAAGACAAACTGGAAGACCGGGTAAAAACGTTCCCACTCTTCAATCGCCAGATCGACAATCGTCTGCGCCTGATCAAGGCCCAACATGCCGCTGCCGCCGAGCAAAGTAGCATGGCGGAACAGCAGGATATTATTGTTCGACCAAAGATCGAAATGCCCGAGCCAGAGCTGCTCGTTGATCAGTCCCAGCGTTTCGTAAATGACGGTGGTCTTTTCGTCCGGAACCCGGATTTCCGGTAGCAACAGGATTTGCAGGACGTGGTCCTCGTTCCGCCAGATTGCGCGCATCTGGTAACTGGTCCAGTTGCCCTTTATCTCGACCGACAGTTCGTCGTCACCGACATGATCTACCGACCAGCCGCGCGCCTCGAAAAAGGCCGCCAGCATGTCGACGGGCGGCGCTTCATCCTGATCAAGCTCTTCCCATTGGTCGTCAAGCATCGCGGTTCCAGATCCTTTGCAGATAAAAGCCTAGTGGCCCACTCGCCGGATCAGGGCAAGGCAAGCAGACATCGGCCTTCACATTGTTTGTGGGAACGCTGTGGATAATGAACGGCGATAGATCGCTGATCAGGGTGGCGATCAGCCGTCGGTTTTAGGGGCCGCGGCCTTGGGTGCAGCCGCTTTTGGCGCTGCTGGCTTGCGTGCAGCGGGTTTGACGGTGGCCGCACGTTTCGCCGCCGGTTTTTTGACCGGAGCGGCGGTGCCCTTTTCCAGCGCATCAAGACGCTTCTTCAACGCATCAGCTTCGGCTCGTGCCTTGGCCGCCATTTCCTTGACCGCTTCAAACTCGTCGCGCGATACAAAGTCCATGCCGCCGAACCATTCCTTGGCGCGCTCTCTGGCGCTGGATTCAGCTTCGCGGCCGACGCCGGCCACGGTCCCGGCAAGCCCGTTCAGGACTTTGGAAATATCATCGAAAAAACGGTTCTGGCTTTGCATTTCATTACACTCCGTCATGGCCCCTTGGAGCCCGAAAAAAATATCACGCTATATCTGGGTTCTCGCAGCCGGAACCACAAGGGTTTCCGCACCGGGATTCAACCATTCAATCTGCTTGTTGAGGACAGCGGCAAAACATAGCCATGCAAGATAAGGCACCATCAGCCACGCTCCGGCCTTGCGGACACGGCCAAAGACCAGGGTTGTACCCAAGGCCAGCAGGAAAATGATGACCAGCAGCCAGAAGGCCGCACCGACCTGATGCATGCCGAAAAACAGCACCGGCCAGAACAGGTTGAGCGCATATTGTACGAGATACAGGATGATAGCCGGTCCCCGCAAAGGCGCGCCGCGGGCATGCAACACCATCGCGAAAGCGGTTCCCATCATCACATAGAGCAAGGCCCAGGCAGCACCGAATACCGGTCCGGGCGGTTGCGCGTCTGGCTTGGTCAAGGCCTGAAACCAGCGATTTTCCTCGCCGGAATTCGCGAACTGGCTAAAGGCAAAACCCAGGAGTACGGTGATCGGCACGACAAACAATATCCAGCGCAGCAAGGACATTCGTAACTGGCCTTTTGAAGCAATCTGATTCATGCGCGCATCATCCTTGATCGAAAATTTCACGAATCGTCCGAGCCGCTTTCCGCCCGAAGCTGCTTTGTTCTAACAATTTCCTGACATTTGGCTAGCGTTATGCCGCCGAACCCCCGGGGCTGCAAATCCGCCTATCTACTGGCCCCGCCCTTGGTATTATCGACCATCATCGCCATGTTGGCTGGACGGCAAGATCCGGATGAAAACGGAGCAAACCATTGATTGTTAGAAATAGGACGGGCTGCTAGGCGCTTTCTCATGAACGATAAAACCAATTCCGTCGAAAAAGATACCCCTCCCGCACCGCTCAAAAAAATTGGAAATTTGCGGATGGTGTTCGATCGCGCCGTCGCATATCCGAAGCAAATTGCCTTTGCGTTGCTGGCTTTGTTCGTTTCCGCGATGGCCACGCTGGCGATACCCGCTGGCTTCAAAACCATTATCGACAAAGGCTTTATGGCCGGCAACGGTGATATCGCCCCCTATTTTCAGGGCCTGTTGGGCATTGTCGCGGTTCTGGCTGTCGCGACCGCCTTCCGTTTCTATTTTGTCAGTTGGCTCGGCGAACGGGTCGTTGCCGATCTGCGGCTCGCCGTACAGGCCAACCTGCTGCGTCTGGCCCCCGGATTTTTTGAAGAGAACCGGCCATCGGAAATCGCCTCGCGGATGACCTCCGACACCGCGATCATCGAACAGGTGGTCGGAACCACCGTGTCGGTCGCCTTGCGCAATATTGTGATCGGCATCGGCGGGATCATCTATCTGTTCACGCTTGCCCCTACGCTGACCGCCGGCCTGCTGCTTGCCATCCCGGTTATCATATTACCGATCGTGTTTATCGGCCGGAAGCTGACCAATGTATCGCGATCCAGCCAAGACCGGGTGGCCGACGTCGGCGCAATGATTTCCGAAGTGTTGGGCGCGATGAAAATTGTTCAGGCCTTTGGTCAGGAAAAGCGCGAACATGAACGGTTCAGCGGCGCGGTCGAATCCACTTTCGATACCGCCAAACGCCGGATCCGGCTGCGCGCGGCGATGACCGCGATTGTTATTGGCCTGATATTCACCGGCATTACCATGCTTATGTGGCGCGGCGCGATCGGCGTGTCAGAAGGCAGCATTTCCGGCGGTACCATCGCCGCTTTTGTGATCACCGGCGGCCTGGTAGCGGGTGCCTTTGGCGCACTTACCGAAGTCTATGGCGATCTGTTGCGCGGCGCCGGAGCAGCCGGCAGGCTGGCAGAATTGCTGTCCGAGAAGCCGGGCATTGCAGCTCCCGAAAATCCGATTGCCCTGCCCGAGCCATCGCGCGGACAGATCGCGTTCGACAATGTGACATTTTCCTATCCAACCCGCCCCGATACCGAGGCCCTGGCCAATTTTTCGCTGACCGTATCGCCTGGCGAGACAGTCGCCGTGGTCGGACCGTCCGGAGCCGGCAAATCGACTTTGTTTCAGCTGGCCCAGCGTTTTTACGATCCACAGAGCGGGTCGGTGCGCATCGATGGCGTCGCCCTGCCATCGGCCGATCCATCGGAGATCAGACAGCGGATGGCGCTTGTGCCTCAGGAAACGGTATTATTTGCCGCTTCCGCGCGCGACAATTTGCGCTACGGCAAATGGGAAGCGACCGACGAGGAGATATGGGAAGCGGCCCGCGTTGCCAATGCCGAAAAGTTCCTCCGCGCCCTGCCCGACGGACTGGACAGCTTCATGGGTGAAGCGGGAACGCGGCTGTCCGGCGGCCAGCGCCAGCGCATCTCGATCGCGCGTGCGCTGCTCCGCAACACGCCGATTCTGCTGCTCGACGAAGCCACATCGGCGCTCGATGCAGAAAGTGAAAAGCTGGTGCAGGATGCCCTTGATCATTTGATGCAGGACCGGACAACGATCGTCATCGCCCATCGTCTGGCCACTGTAAGATCGGCCGACCGCATCATCGTGATGGACGAGGGCAGGATCGTGGAACAGGGGGACCATGACAGCCTGATCGCCAAGAACGGGCTCTACGCCCGGCTGGCCGATTTGCAGTTCAGCAGCGCCGAAACCGGCTCGTCTAAGATGACTGCCTAGAACCAGGGCCTGTTACAGGCCCGGGGCCTCGACATCACTTCGGCAATGATCGGCGCCAAGAGAGCGCATATCTCCCGTCCTGGAGGGGCCGCTGCCTTGCTGTCCCCATGCAAACAGCCGACTTGCCCCTGAGCGCCGTCCTGGACGCCAGCAGAGCGCTCTTCCCTTCGACGCGCCACCACCTGGTATCGCTGCAAGCGATGGGCATATGTCCAGAAGAACCCGTCCCTGTCATCCCCACGCCTCAGGCACAAAAAAAGGGCCGCGACAAAATATCGCGGCCCCATATCTGTTTCTGGCTGTAGAACCTAGTTCGGTAGACGACTTGCCTTGCCGAAGCTGCCATATTGTTCGTTACCAACAAAGCCGAATTTGGTCACGCCGCTGTCCTTGATGACCGCCAATGTACGGTCGGTGGTCAGATAGGCGCTCAACGGATCGGGCTGGAACTGCAGCTCTGGCTCCGGAACCATCGATTTCGTCTGTGCCAGATATTGCTTAACCTGGTTCAGCGTAACCGGGGTATCATTCCAGATGACCTCGTTTGTTGCCGTAATTCCCAGACGGTTTTTGATCGGATCTACCAGGGGTTGATCTTGCTGACTGTCATCCGAGACCGGCAGGTCGATTTTTACCGCGTGCGTTTGCACAGGAATTGTGATGATGAACATGATGAGAAGAACCAGCAAGACGTCGATGAGCGGCGTCGTGTTCATCTCCATCATTGGTTCGCCATCATCGCTTCCGCCACTCATAGCCATTCGTGCGTCTCCTTAACCTTCAATAATTCTAGTTGCCGGTCGAACTATTCGACAACGATCGGTGTGGAAATAAAGCCCACTTTTGCAAAACCGGCGCGTTGCATGGTGTAAATTGCGCCGCCGATGCACTTATATGGTGTATTGATGTCACCGCGAATATGGACTTCCGGCATATCTTCCGGCGTCATGTTCTCGACTCCACCAAAGGATTCAATCTGATCCTCCAGTTGTTTCACCGCTCTGGTGACAAGTTCGGTAGAATCCACCGGGGTAGTGTTCCAATACACGCGGCAGTTGCCGCCTGGAGTGGCTCCTGAATATCCTTCTTCACCCGGGTCACGTCCTGCGGCATCCGTTGTCGTGATCGACAGCAGCACATTTTCCTTCTTTGTCGTAGTCACTTCAAAGGGAAGTACCGGGAGTTCGAGTTCTACGCTCTGGATAACCACCGGAACCGCGATCAGAAAAATGATCAGCAGCACCAGCATAACGTCCACGAGTGGGGTAGTATTAATGTCGGATAGAGGAGTTTCCTCGCCGCTACCGCCCCCAACATTCATCGCCATAGGATTTTATCCTCTCAAAACTAAACATCTGAAGGAAGCGAAGGCCTCCTCGTCGTGCGTTGGCCGGGTTGCTGCGCCAGACGCGGCAGACAACCCGGCCTCCGGCTTATTTCTTTGCGACTGGTGCAGCTGGTTTCGCAGCAGGCTTAGCAGCAGCGGCATTTTTTGCGATTGGCTTAACGCCGCCATCCGAAGCCATATAGCCCAGAACGTCGTTGGAGAATGCAGCCAGCTGTTCGGAGATGCGCTTGTTGCGTCCCTGCAGCCAGTTGTAAGCCAAAACGGCGGGAACAGCCACACCAAGACCAAGTGCGGTCATGATCAGCGCTTCACCAACAGGACCAGCAACAGCATCGATCGATGCCTGACCAGCGATACCGATTTTGATCAGCGCGCGATAGATGCCGATAACCGTACCGAACAGGCCGATGAACGGCGATGTTGCGCCAACCGTAGCCAACCAAGGGAGACCGGTTGCGAGCTTGGACTTGATCAGATCTTGCGACCGTTCGATCGATCCGTGCAGCCAGTCATGCGCTTCGACCGGGTCGGTCAATTTGGCGTGATCGGAATCAGCCTTGATCGCATCGTCAACGATTTGACGGTAAGCAGAATTCTTGTCGAGCTTGGCAGCGCCTTCCTTAAGGCTTCCGGCACGCCAGAATGTCGCGCGCATCGCATCGCCCTGCTTCATGACTTTATTCTGTTCGAACAATTTCGAAAACAGGATGTAGAAAGAAGAGACAGACATGATCGTCAGAATTGCGAGAACAGACCAGGCGATAACACCACCCTGCTGCATTGCTTCCCAGAAACCGAAAGCGTTTTGTGGTGCTGCGGAACCAGCGGCCAAAATTTCAATCAACATTTTAACATTCCCCTCAGGATAAACTAATTGTAAAAAAACTGTTGCGGGAAGGGCAACTCGCGATGCCCTCCCCAATTTTCATTACTTGGGTATCTGCCAACGAACGGCATTGGCGTAATAGCCAGTCGTCGGATTTCCGTTTGCGTCCAGAGCAGGTCTGAACCGCGCACGTCGTGTAAGGTTTTTGCAGGCAGCCTCGTCCAGATCGCTGTGGCCGCTAGAACCTGTGATCTGGCAATCGGATACTCGCCCATCAGCATTTACCGTCAACCGGAAACGCGTCGTCCCTTCACGTTCTTCACGTAGGGCCCGCGAAGGGTAGTCATTCGCATTGGCCCAGTTCCCCGGATTACCGCGCGCTTCGGGATTGGCACGCTGCGGTGGAGGCGGAGGAGGAGGTGATGGCGGAGGTGCAGCAACAACCGGTGCTGGCCGCGGCGGAGCCACAGGCACTGCCTGAATCACCGGCCGGGGAGCAACCACGGGCGCCACGATCGGCGGCGGCGTCACCACTGGAGGTGGTTCAATCGGCTGCTCGGGTGGCGGCGGTAGCTCTTCCGGCTCTTCCGGTGGAACTTCTTCATCAATATCAATCATATCCAGCTGCGATGCAACCTTCTTGACGGCGGTATAGGCTAGCCCGGTGACCAGCGCATAGCCAAGTAACAGGTGAATGATTACGACAAGAACGATCGATATGATCTTGTTCGAACTCATCTCTTGGTCAGCATAAGCCATTCAGAAATGTAACTCCTTTTTCCCCATCACAAGGTAGTATACTTCATTGCTGAAGTTCCAGACAAAGAGCGAGAGGCTTGGAAACCATCGCGACCCTTATTATTCCCCATGACAACTTTTCGTTCGCTTGAAAGCCATCTTAAATTTGTTTTAACGTGCTAGTTCGGCGCAGGCAATCGCTTTGTTGGTTCAGGGTCGATTAAGCTGTTAAAGAACTAAGATAAGGGCTAAAAACTGCCATCCTTTTAATGCCGAGTCAGGGAAAATCATGCGCTTGTTAACGATATTCGCCTTCACGCTGTTTTTCTCTCAAATCGGGGGCGTTCCAGCTTTTTCTCAGGTTTTCGAGGATGGCGACACATTACAATATGCCGACATAGCCGACCTCAGCGCAGACACTTCGATTATAGCCCATGTAACGGTTAAAAAAGCGATTAAAGTTGCCCCTGAACGCGCGCCAAATGCGCCCGCGGGCACCCAGCGTTTTTATATAATAGCATCGACCAACGCTCTGATTCGCGGAGACGGAGGGGTCGGCGAAACGATTCGTTATGTAATAGATCTGCCCCTCGACGCTCGCGGACGGGCACCGAAGATAAAGAAAAAGCCATTCATCATATTTGGCCGTCGCGCGCCCGGCGGCGGCGACAATGTGCAGCTGGTTGCGAAAGACGCGCAGATCGCCTGGACACCAAGCCGCGAACAGCGCGTCCGTTCGCTGGTTCGCGAACTGGTCGCTTATGATGCACCGCCTGCTATTTCCCGGATCGCGAGCGCTTTTCACGTGCCCGGTACCATCATTGGCGAGGGCGAAACCCAGATATTCATGGAAACGGATAGCGGGTCGCCGATTTCGATCACCGTGCTGAAACGGGCTGGCCAGCAAAAATTCTGGGCCGTCTCGCTGGGCGAAATTGTCGACGAGGCGGCGCGCGCGCCCGTCAGAAACAGTTTGCTCTGGTACCGCCTGGCCTGTTTCCTGCCCCGCCAATTGCCTGCCAGCGCATTGGCCAGCGATTCACCGGCCAATGCACAGCAGGCGCGCAGCGATTATCAGATGGTGCTGGGCGATCTCGGCAACTGCCCCAGATCACGTCAGCCCTGACCCGCAGAACTAGTACTGGTATTCGCCCAAGGCGGCGCTAATAAGGCGCCAACAATCTCACCAAAACGCAAAGAGGCTTATCACCATGACTGCTCCGCTACGCATCGCGCTCGCTGGACTGGGCACCGTCGGGACCGGCGTTATCCGGCTTATCGAAGAAAATGGCGCGATGATCGCACAACGGGCTGGTCGGCCTATTGTCGTCACCGCCGTTTCTGCCCGTGACCGCAATCGTGACCGCGGCATTGATCTGGGCTCCTACTCATGGTGCGACAAGACCGAAGATCTCGCGGCGCATAATGATGTCGACTGCGTCGTCGAACTGATCGGTGGCTCTGACGGCACGGCGCTGGAACTGGCACGCAAGAGCCTGGCGTCTGGCAAGTCATTCGTCACCGCCAACAAGGCGATGATCGCCCATCACGGCATGGAGCTGGCCAAGGCCGCAGAAACCGCGAATCTCTCGCTGCGTTATGAAGCTGCTGTTGCCGGCGGGATCCCGGTAATCAAGGGGCTGCGCGACGGCGCTTCGGCCAACCGGATCGAGCGCGTCTATGGCATTCTAAATGGCACCTGCAATTATATCCTCACCGCGATGGAAAAACACGGCCACGCCTTTGACGATGTGCTGAAGGAAGCACAGGAAATCGGCTATGCCGAGGCTGATCCCAGCTTTGACATTGACGGTGTCGATGCCGCCCACAAGCTCGCCATATTGGCGGCTCTGTCATTCGGCAAAGCGCTCGACTTCGACGGCGTGGAGATAGACGGCATTCGCCACATCATGGCAGCGGACATCGGTCAGGCCAAGGCATTGGGCTATCGCATCCGCCTGCTCGGCATGGCGAGAATCGATGACGGGAAATTATTCCAGCGGGTTAATCCCTATCTGGTGCCCGAAAGCCACCCGCTGGCCCATATCGAAGGCTCCACCAATGCGGTGGTCGCCGAAGGCAATTTTTCCGGTCGCCTGATGTTCCAGGGCGCTGGCGCCGGTGAAGGGCCAACGGCGTCTGCAGTCGTCGCTGACTTGATCGATATCGCCCGCGGAGATGCCGGCACGGTATTCGCCGCGCCCGCCAGCAAGATGGAACCCTGCGAACGCGCCGAGAGCGGCAACCGGATCGGCAAAAGCTACGTCCGCTTCATCGTTGCTGACAAGCCCGGGGTATTGGCGGAAATCACCGCAGCGATGCGCGACGCCAATGTGTCGATCGAAAGCCTGATTCAAACCGCGAAAACCGATGAAGGTTCCGTGCTGATCTCTATGGTCACCCACGACAGTCGTGAGCGTAATGTTTCAGAGAGTCTGGCTGCACTGTCCAGCTCTACCAGTTTGCAGGCCGCTCCGGTGGTGATGCATTTGCTCAGCGATCAGGACTGATCAGTCTCCGGTCAGGACACCATCACGATATTGCTGTTGATAATCTTCGGTTGGGACCTCATCCGTTTCCATACCAGCGATCTTTTGTAGCCCATCCAGGATACGGCCGCTCGTCCCGTTGCCAACAACGGATTTTAGCCGTTCGATAGAACAGTTGCTATCCTGTAGCGAAACTCCGCAACTCCCTGAAGCCACGCGGGAGGAATCAGCCGCTGGAATTTCTCCACGCTGCGGTCCGCCATTTCGATTTGGTCCGGCCAATTCGGGAAACGGCAACCGTTGCAAGCGATCAATCTCGGGAAGGCCGCAAACGACAATTTCGTCGCTGGAACGGTAGAGAAGGCAGCCATCAGCATCGACCGCAACCATTTGCCTCGCATTTTCCATCATCTGGATGGTCCGGTCTCGATTCAGGTCAATTTGACCGTAAGCTGCAGAAGGGATCAGGAAAAGGATAAGAATAACCTGTCTCGACATTGTAATATCGCTCCCCTATCGAGAGTCCAAATTTGCACCTTATAGAAGGACTAATCGATAATATGCCACAAGCAAGCGACATATTGGACCGCGTACTGGTTATGGAAATGGTACGCGTTACCGAAGCGGCAGCCATTTCAGCGGCCAATCTGATCGGCCGCGGCGACGAGAAAGCAGCCGACGCTGCTGCCGTGGAAGCGATGCGCGCTGCGCTGAACGAACTGGACATATGCGGTACCGTGGTTATCGGCGAAGGCGAACGCGACGAGGCTCCGATGCTGTTTATCGGCGAGAAAGTCGGACGCGGCTGCGAGGGCGATTCGCCCGCCATTGATATCGCGCTCGATCCGCTCGAAGGCACGACGATCACGGCCAAGGCAGGCGCCAATGCGCTCGCTGTTCTTGCGATCGCGGAAAAGGGCAATCTGCTGAACGCTCCCGATGTCTATATGGACAAGTTGGCCGTCGGGCCGGGCTATTCTCCCGACATTATCGATCTCAACAAATCGGTCACCGAAAATGTGACCGCTGTCGCCAAGGAAAAAGGCGTCGAACCATCCGAAATTATCGTCTGCGTTCTTGATCGGCCGCGGCACGACAAGATCATCGCTGAATTGCGCGGCATCGGCTGCGGAATCATGCTGATCCCGGACGGCGATGTCGCTGGCGTAATCGCAACGACCGACGAAGATACGACCGTCGATATGTATATGGGCAGCGGCGGCGCTCCAGAAGGCGTGCTCGCGGCAGCCGCACTGCGCTGCGTTGGGGGCCAGTTCAAGGGCCGCCTGTTGTTCCGCAATGATGACGAACGTCAGCGCGCCTATAAATGGGGCATTGAAGATCTCGACAAAATCTATGATCTGAAAGAACTGGCCAAAGGCGATGTGATTTTTGCAGCAACCGGCGTTACCCATGGCTCCCTGCTGGAAGGCGTCAAGAAATTGCGCGGCGGCAAGATGACCACGGAAAGCGTTGTCATGCGCGCTTCTTCCGGCACCG
Organism: Parasphingorhabdus sp. NYA22; assembly: GCF_976973735.1. Taxonomy (NCBI): domain Bacteria; kingdom Pseudomonadati; phylum Pseudomonadota; class Alphaproteobacteria; order Sphingomonadales; family Sphingorhabdaceae; genus Parasphingorhabdus; species Parasphingorhabdus sp. NYA22. The sequence goes on from NZ_OZ333477.1 coordinate 3,434,396, forward strand.
TGCGCTGGGTGAAGAGCGAACATCGCCAGAGCTGACTATGAACCTCACAGGCCTTCCGACGCTAAAGCGTGTTGCGTCACAGGCCAGATGGACCATTCTTGCTTTGCCGTGGCTGATCGCCGGGTGCGTGACACCGGTTGAATATGGAGAAATTCCGCATTCCGCCTATGTCGCACCCGAGCGATGCAATCCGGCGGCGAGCGATCAGGTCGACAGCAACGACAAGCCGTTATTCTTCGTCACCAGCCGGCTACCGAACTGCCTCACCGAGAATATCAGCCTGCTGAATCATCGCGGAGACAAAATACGCTATGGCCGCTTCGCCGGACCGCGAGACGTCGAGCGGGAACCGGGCAAGACTGTCCGCGCCATTCCCCTCGCCTTCTCCGATTCGCAACAATGGTGGACGAATCTTGCCAGCAACATGAAAGCGGCGGATGGGCGCGTGCTGCTCTATGTCCACGGCTATCGCGAAACATTCTTCACCAGTTCACGAGATACAGACCAGATAGCACGACTGGCCAATTTCACCGGTCCCGCCATTCAGTATAGCTGGCCCTCGCAGGGCGCCCTGTTCAAATATCCGGTCGATGAAACCAATATGTATTGGGACGAACGCAATTTTCGCAAATTCCTGATGCAATTGGCGCAGCTGGAAACGACGAAGGAAATCGTCCTCATTTCCCATTCGCTCGGCGCGCGGCTGGTTCTGCCATCGGTGGAATATGTCGATCGCAACGTCTCCAATGGCGATTCGAGCGTCATTTCGAACATCATTCTCGTCTCGCCCGATGTCGACACCCAGGATTTCGAACGCGACATTGCCGAAGAGATACTCTCGGACCGGCGCGTCCGGAACGACCGAAGAATCACGGTTTACGCCTCGATAAAAGACCGGGCCTTGTCCTTGTCTGATGGGATCCACGGCTATCCCCGCTTGGGCTACCCCAGATGTTTCGATCCCTTTAAGGCGGCGGATCTCAAGGCGAGAAATCTTCCCGAACGCTGCTATGCGGCGCATCCAAAATATACCGAGGTCATCGACAAGGCGGCTCTGACCATAATCGATACCACCGCTGTTAGCCGCGGCAGAACCGGCCACAGCAACTATTTGCAGAGCGCGCCGGCCTGTCGGGATTTCGCTGCGGTGGTCAATGGCGAAAGAAAGCCGGAGGGACGCCAGTCAACCCATCTCGGTCATGTCTTCACCCTGCCCCCGATCGCCAAAGACGATAAACCCGATCATCTGGCGATTTGCCGCCGCAAGGAATGACCCGCCGTCCATCCGATCCGCTGGCGAGCCTGCTCGGCGAGATTCGAGCGTGCACGATCTGCACCGGCCTGCCGCTCGGCCCCAAGCCGCTGTTGCAGGCGGACAGCGCTGCTAAAATTTTGCTGGTCAGCCAGGCACCGGGCAGCAAGACGCATGAAAAAGGCCGTCCCTTCGATGATGTCAGCGGCAAAAGGCTACGTGAATGGCTCGGCGTGAGCGAAGAGCAATTTTATGACCCGCGGCTGTTTTCCATCATCCCGATGGGTTTCTGTTTCCCCGGCACCGGAAAGGGTGGCGATATGCCCCCGCGCCCGGAATGCGCTCCGGCCTGGCGCAAGCCGCTGTTGCAGGCGTTGCCGAACATAAAGCTGACGCTGGTACTCGGCCAATATGCCATGAACTGGCATCTGGGGGAGCGGAAATCCGGAACCCTCACGGAAACCGTGAAACGCTGGCAGGAATTCTGGCCCGATCTCTTGCCCCTGCCTCACCCCAGCCCGCGCAATATTCGCTGGTTCAAGGCCAACCCATGGTTCGAAACGGACGTGATACCGGTGCTGCAGGACCGTGTGCGCGAACTGGTCTAGAAGACTCCCATGGCCAGTCCTGCCGATAACGTGGCACCGGTCTCTGCGCATCGCTGGCGATCGGTTTCGGAAATCATTTTCGGGGCCAATATTTCTTCTTCGGTCTGCGCATGGGTGCAGATGATCAGGCTATCCATCACTTTCTTGAGCCGCCAGCCAGTTGCGATGCGCTCCACCTGTTTCTTCGCATTGCCTCCGTCCGATCCGGCGCAAATCATCGCGGCATAGGGCCGGCCCTCGATCTTGCCGAGCAGGGGATAATAACAGCGATCGAAAAAGGCCTTCATCACCCCGGCAATCGCTGCCAGATTTTCCGGCGTTGCGAAAATATAGCCGTCGGCGGACAGCATGTCTTCCGGCTGGCAGTCTTCGGCCCGCATGACGCGCAAATCCGTGCCATCCTCGCCCTGCCCGGCCTTGGCGGCAGCCTCGACCATCTGGGCGGTACCGCCGGTATAGCTGTAATAAACGATCAGAAGCTTTTTCATCATCATCCCCCTAGCAAGCAACAGACCGATTGTCAGCGCTGCAGCTTTCACGCATAGCGCCGACCATGAATGCAGTATTGAACGTAGAAAAATCCCTGTCCGGCCAGACCTGGCGCTGGCGCAGCACCAGCGCCGACGCGCGCGATCCGGGGTTCCAGCCCGATGATCTGGTCACCCAACTCCTGCTCGCCCGTGGGGCCAGCCGCGAAACGCTGGAGGTCAACCGCGATCCGACGATCCGCGGCTTCATGCCCGACCCTTCGGTTTTTCAGGATATGGACAAGGCGGCGGATCGTCTGGCCCTAGCCATCAAGAATCAGGAGAAGGTCACCATATTCGGCGACTATGATGTCGATGGTGCAACCAGCGCCGCCTTGCTGATTCGCTTGCTGAGGGACCTCGGGCTGGAAGCGGGTTACTATATACCCGACCGGCTGATGGAGGGCTATGGCCCGTCGGGCGAGGCCTTAGTCAAGCTAGGCGAACAGGGCAGCAATCTGGTGGTGACGGTCGATTGCGGGGCCATGGCCTTTGAAGCGCTCGACATGGCCCATCAGGCCGGTGTCGAGGTGATTGTAGTGGACCATCACAAATGTGCGGTGGAACTTCCCAAGGCGCTCGCACTGGTCAACCCCAACCGGCTGGACGAAAGCGATGCGGGCGCGGAACACGGTCATCTTGCCGCAGTGGGCATGGCCTTTCTGCTAGGCGCCGCGCTTGTCCGGACGCTTCGCAAGAAAGGCTATTTTTCGAATCGACCCGAACCCAAATTGCTCGAACTGCTGGATATTGTCGCTCTGGGTACCGTTGCCGATGTCGCCCAGCTGCGCGGCCTGAACCGTGCCTTTGTCGCGCAGGGCATCAAGGTCCTCGCAGGACGGCAGAATATAGGCCTGTCAGCCCTGATCGACGCCAGCCGGCTCAAGCGGGCGCCAATCTGCTCGGACCTCGGCTTTGCTCTCGGTCCGCGGATCAATGCCGGTGGCCGGGTTGGAAAATCCGATCTCGGCGTACGATTGCTGATCACACAAGATCCGGAAGAAGCGCAATCCATTGCCGCCGAGCTCGACCATCTCAATCAGGAACGCCGCGCGATCGAGGCCCATGTGCTGGAAGAAGCGGACGCCATGTGTTCTTCACAGCAGAATCAGGCCGTAGTGGTCCTCTCCGCCAAAGGCTGGCATCCCGGCGTGATCGGTATTGTCGCGGGCCGGATCAAGGAAAAGCTGAACCGGCCGGCAATCATCATCGCGCTGGACGAAGACGGGATCGGCAAAGGATCGGGCCGTTCGATTTCCGGCATCGATCTCGGCGCGGCAATCATCGCCGCCAAAGACAGCGGCTTGCTGATCGCCGGCGGCGGCCACGCGATGGCCGCGGGCATCACCATCGCAGCGGACAAGGTCGACGCCTTCTCGGAATTTCTCAACGACCGGCTCGCCGATAGCGTCGGCAAGGCGCAGGATGGCAAGGCCTTGCTGCTCGACGCAGTTCTTTCACCCAAAGGTGTCAATCCGACCATGGTCGAGGCGATGGACGGGGCAGGCCCCTATGGCATGGGCTGGCCCGCGCCGCGGATCGCCACCGGACCGGTGCGAATCATCAAATGCGATATTGTCGGAACCGACCATGTCCGGATGATCGTTGGCGGTGATGACGGCGCATCAATCAAAACAATAGCCTTTCGCGCAGCGGAAAGTGATCTCGGCCAGCAATTGCTCAGCGCTCCGCGAGGCCGAAAATTATGGATAGCGGGCCGCGCCAAGATCGATGACTGGGGCAGCCGGCCGGCGGCGGAAATCCATCTGGAGGATGCTGCCTGGGCCGATTGAGCGGGGGTTGAGCACGCGCCGGGACTATATCCCCATTATCGTCTGGGCTATTATGACACCCCCTTGATCAGCAGCGCCCCGGACGCGGAAAGCAACAAGCTGCAGGCGCTCTGCGACAGCGTCAGGAAATAGGCCCCAAATTCCGGCGAAAAGAGGGTTGACCAAAGCCGAGCACACCCCTAATGGCCGTTGCTCGCCGACCGGCAAACGGTATGGCCCCTTCGTCTAAGGGTTAGGACGCGGCCCTTTCACGGCTGAAATACGGGTTCGAATCCCGTAGGGGTCACCACTAGTTGTTTGTGGTTTGAAATCAGCGCTCGAGCTGTTCAACGCAGACGTTACATCGCAGCTCCACAGCATATTTTCCATCACCCGATCGCGACACCTCGCCACACCGCGCCCTTGCTGTTAGCACGGTCCGGACAGCCTGCTTGCAGGAATTATGGTTTCCAGCATCCGCAATTTTCTATCGGGCGACGCTCGGGAAGTTCGGCTTCATCGACTTGCACCAGCATGGGCTTTGAAAATGGCCGGCAATCCCACCTGTCTCATAGGGTAAAACAAGGCCGATACTGTTGCAAATCAGCGATAATCAGCCTAGAAACCAATAGACTATAAGCGCCGCATGATGGAATAAATTCTTACCATGAAAACGAGTATATCCGGATAATGTCAGATGCGAAAAAGCGGGCTACGATTGTCGATGTTGCGACGGCTGCAGATGTTTCGATCAAGACCGTTTCGAGAGTTTTCAATGACGAGCCGCATGTCCGGAAAGTCCTGCGCGACAAGGTTTTAAAAGCCGCAGAAGAGCTTGATTATCACCCCAATATAATGGCGCGGGGCCTGGTCGGGCGGCGATCTTACCTGTTAGGCCTGATTTACGAGAATCCCAGCCCCAACTATGTAGTGGAATTGCAGCGCGGCGCGCTTGATCGCTTGCATGGTGAAAAATACCGTCTGCTGGTATTGCCGGTAGAATCGGTCGATAAAGCGGCAGGAAAGATAATGAGCATCTTGCGGGCCGCCGCGCTCGACGGTGTCGTCCTGGCTCCTCCCGCCTCCGATCATCCGCAAATCCTCAGCGAGCTGGGCCGTCACAATTTTCCTTTCTCTCGCGTTGCCCCGACCGTGTCGCTTGAAACTGGTCCCAGCCAGACCACCGACGATGTGGAAGCGTCGCGGAAGATGACCGCCTATTTGCTTGGGCTGGGCCATAAACGCATCGGCGTGATCAAGGGCCATCCTACCCACCCTTCCAGTAGTGCCAGGCTCGCCGGATTTCTGGACGCCTTGAAATCTGCCGGCATTACCCATTCAACGGACCTGATAGAGCAGGGTTATTTTACCTATGAATCCGGTCTGGCTGCTGCACATAAGCTGCTGGATCGCCCCGATCGCCCAACCGCAATTTTTGCACAAAATGACGACATGGCCGCTGCGGCGATCATGGCCGCGCGTGACCTGGGCCTCAGCGTGCCGGATGATGTCTCCATTGCCGGATTTGACGATAGCGCGATCGCCCGGATTGTGTGGCCCCGCATTACCACTGTTCACCAACCGGTTTATGACATGGCACGCGATGCGACCGACGCACTCATCGCCAAACTCGACGACAAGCCATTCGAGATGCTGGGAACCCATGCTTGCGAACTGATTGTCCGGCAATCGACCGCGCCGCCTGCAGCCCGGTCGTGATCAAGCGCCGCGAACGTCTGAGCTATGCTGCAGGCGATGTCGGCTTCAACCTGATCTGGCAGTCGATAGAGCTGTATCTGCTGTTTTTCTATATTCAGGTTCTGCACCTGCCGCTCGGGGTTGCCGCCGGTATTTTTCTCGTCGGCGCAGTCATCGACTGGCTGGTCGATCCCATCATCGGCGCCGTCGCCGACCGCAAAGCAGAGCGCTATCCGATGCGATTGTGGGTGTTGCTCAGCGGCCCGCTGATTGCCGTAGCCTTGTGGCTGGCATTTCGATCGCCTCCGCTGGAAGGATATAGTCTGGCGCTGTATGCCGCCGTCACCCATGTCGGATTGCGGTTTGCCTATGGCTGCGGGAACATCCCCTATGCGGTTTTGACCGCGCGGATCACCGATGATTCATCGGAGCAATTGAAACTGACCGGACTCAGAATGCAGGGAGCTGCGCTGGGCGGTCTGACCGCAGCGACCATCTATGCACTGACTTCCGGAGGCGACACGCCGTTCCTGATCGGCGCGTTGATCCTGGGCGTGCTGGCTCAGCCATGTTTCATCATTACCTGGCTTGGCGTCAGGGAACGGGTTGCTGCGCCGCCGACGGCACCCCTGTCTCCGGGACAGGAAATCTCGCATTATTTCACATTGATAGGCCGCAACGAAGCGCTGCGCCGATTGCTACTGACAATCGTGGTTGCCGGATTGAGCACCACCGTGACGGCAAAGTCGATCCTGTTTCTGTTCGACCGCGATCTCGGCAATTCCGAATGGGGATATTGGGCCGCGCTTTTACCATCCGCCGCGCTACTGATAACGGCACCATTATGGGTGGCGCTGTCATCTCGTATCGGGCTGGTGACCACCCTGATATGGGCGGTCCTGTTGCATCTGATCGCCCTGGTGATGCTGGCGATATTCTATTCGCATGGCCTGGAAGTAGCCACGGTCATTCTGGCCATCGCAATTGCGGCAACCTGCGGTATGTCGATCATGTTCTGGTCCATGGTTCCGATCGCCATTCGCGATCTTGAAACATTGCCTGACGGAACCGGCTGCGCGGCCCATGTCTATGCCTTGTCCAATGTTGCCCGCAAGCTCGGCCAAGCCCTAGCGCCGCAGATTATCGCTTTAAGTCTGGCCTTGACCGGGGGCGCAGATGCGACGGCCAAGGGCGGAGCGGTGTTGCCGGGAATGATCCTGGCTGCGGTAATTTGCTGCGTCGCTGTTTTCCTCTATCGGCCAACCAGCGAGCGGCCAGCGAGCGGTCAGGCCGCCTAGCGCCCGAAACCGGATATCGAGGGCGCGTGAAAGGCGGGACGGCGATGGTCGCCCGGCGTGATCAATGCCTCGAGAAACTGATCATGCGTCGGAGCAGCAGTAGCAAGTTGACCCACGGCAGAGCTCACCTGCCCCATTACATCCCGGACATCCGCAAAATCCGGGATGTCTACCAACGGGTCATAATTTTCGGGCTTCATACCCATGCCGCGTGCGACAAAAAACCAGCTGAGATCGTGAAACAGTTCGCGCCGGCGCGATATGATCCGGCCGTTTTTCCGAAACATCTCCATCTTCGTCGCCAGGCTCTCCGGCAGCAGCGCATCGCGGACCTGATCCCAGAAGGGCTCACCGATGCGCTGATTGGGATAATAATGGAGCATCAGAAAGTCGCGAATATGCTCATACTCGGTCAGCGTCTCCCGATTATAGGCCGCCTGCAGCGAGGGATCAAAATTGCGGTCGGGGAAATAGTCCAGCAGCCGGTTGAGACCGGTCACGATCAGATGGATGCTGGTCGATTCCAGCGGCTCGAGAAACCCGGCGGATAATCCGATCGACACGCAATTGCCGTCCCAGAATTTCTTGCGGTGGCCAGCGGTAAATCCGATCACCCGTGGGTCCGCCAGTGGCTTTCCGTCCAGCGATCCGAGCAGCCGTTCCTCCGCATCGGAATCGCTGATGAAAGCACTGGAATAGACATAGCCGTTCCCGACCCGGTTTTGCAGCGGGATGCGCCATTGCCAGCCCGCCTCTCTGGCGGTCGAAACCGTATAGGGCGTCCGTGGCGCAACCGCTTCGCTCTGCACGGCGACAGCGCGGTCGCAGGGCAGCCAGTTGGTCCAGTCCTCATAGCCGGCATTCAGACTCTGTTCGATCAACAACCCGCGAAAGCCGGAACAGTCGATGTAGAGATCGGCCGACACCGTCGATCCGTCATCGCAAAGCAGCTGGTCGATATGGCCGCGATCGTTGAGCGTCGCGCTCGCCACTTTGCGATCAAGCCGCACCACGCCAAGCCCCTCGGAAACCTTGCGCAGATATTTGGCGACGAGTCCTGCATCAAAATGCATGGCGTAGGAAAGAGCCCCGCCGGGAAACTGGCCGTCAGCGGGCGGGAAGAGGAATTTATTCTGCTCGGCCAGCGCAATCGACGGGCAGAAATCAGCGACCGTGTCATCATGGCCCTCGGCTTCGTTTTTCCACCAGTAATGGTGAAAGGGCCGACGATCGATGGTAACGCCGAAATTGCCGAACGGATGCCAATAGCTGTGTCCGACCTTCAGCCAGTCGCGGAATTCGATGGCCAGCTTGAACGTGGCCTGGGTCTCTTTGACAAAATCAACGGGATCGATTTCGAGCAACTGGAGAAATTCAAAGATCGGGGGGATTGTTGCCTCGCCCACACCGATGGTGGGGATGGCCGACGACTCGATCAGTGTGATCTCGGTACCGTTGCGGGCAAAGATACGACCAAGCAGACAGGCGGCCGACCAACCGGCTGTGCCGCCGCCGACTATAGCGATTTTCCTGATAGGCTGCGCTTCAGTCATGACAGTTTTCCGCACTCCCAAGGGCCGGACTGTCACCTAGCAGTAGTCAGGCCTGCAAACAAATAGGCAAAAAAACGGGCCGGCATCATTGGGGAAGCCGGCCCGTATCAAGGGAGACTAGAACTTGAATTTACCACCGACATAGATTCTGCGAGATCCGGATTCATAGCGGAATGGCAATTCCGGAAACTGCAGATAGGCGGACTGGTCTGCCTTGGTCAGATTGATCCCTTCGACGAAGACGCCGAAATTCTCGTTGATGTCATAGGATATCTGTCCATCAAGCTGACCGTAAGACCGCTGGTAGATACCGAGCGTGCGCGTCACGCCGCCATCACCAAAGCCGAAGTTCCCGACAAACTGTTTCGAGCGCCACGTGTAGGAAGCCCGGGCCGCAAATCCCGCTTTTTCGAAATAGACCTGGGTGTTGAACGAATGTTTGGAGACACCCGGCAAAGGCAGGTCGGTATCAAAGTCATTGGCACCGTCGGTTTTCGTGTCCGAGAATGTATAGTTTGCGGTGAAGCCCAGACCAAAGTCAAAGGCATATTGACCCGCAAGCTCGAAGCCGCGAACCCGTCCGCCGGTACCGTTAGCCGGTTGGCTGACCGGTCCCAGTCGTCCACCCGCCTGATCATTGACGAAGACCGGAACGGTCTCTGTAACGATGAACGAGTCGACTTCTTTCCAGAATGCACCAATGGACAGCAGACCTTGCCGGCCAAAGTACATTTCATAGGCCAGATCGAACTGATAGGCGCGGAACGGTTCCAGTTCGGCATTACCGCGTGATCCGTTGGTGAACAGGAACAGATTTTCGGTTGGCGATCCGACCGTGGAATCCCGCGTAAATTGCGTCGAGAAGCCGCGACCAAGATCATCCAGCTGTTGCCGGGCGACCACACGCGCCGCAGAGAAACGGATTTTCTTGCTGTCATCGACATCAACCACGGCGTTGATGCTCGGCAGGAAATCGGTGGTGCTGCGAACGATGCTGTCCGTCTGGAAATCGCGCAATACGCCGTTCCAGCTATCCGTACCCCAATAGCTGGGATCAGCATTGGCTGGCTGGTTCTGGTCAACCCGTAACCTGGTGTTCACGATCCGCAGGCCGACATTGACATGATAGGGATCATCTGCCCCGCCCATATCAGCCATCACATAGCCCGATTTTGTTTCCTCCTTGACCAGATAGGCCTGCAAGGGATCTTCAAAATAGCTGAACGGTGTGTCCGGATATAGCGCCTGTATCCAGGCCAGTGCATCGGTCATCTGGGCCCGGTCCTGAACCGAAATGCTGTTGCCCGGAATATTGCCGCCACCGGCAAAATTCTTGATTATTTCAACACGCTCCGGATTGGACAGGAAGGACTGGAACGGCGTGTTCACGGCAGGCGAATTGCCAAAGCGGCTGCACCCGGCAAATGCGGCGGGCTTGTTCGACTCTGGCAGATCGCAGATCTTGAAGCCAATCGCACCGTCCTGGAAATATCCGTAAGGCGTCCAGTTATACTGGAAATTGGCTTCACGCTCGGATTCAGGAATTGCCGTCGCATCCAGTTCACCCTTGCCGGACAGGTCCGCAAGATAACGGCCGGAACCGAATTCGACGGTGCGCTGACCATAGCGGAAGCCGGCGCTCAGGGTTATCGTATTGTCATCGCTATTGTCGACATCATAGGCGAAATCCGCCTTGATCGAATGGCCTTCGACTTTCGAACGGTCGCCAAAAGCCCAGTGCGATTTGAAATAGCCGTTCGCCGGGTTTGTGAACAGGTCATCAGGCGTGCCGGCACCGAAACCGAAGGTCGGGAAATCACCATTATCATAGGTAAAATCCCAGGTCGCAGGTGCAGCCGGGTTACCGGGCACACCGTCAATCAAGGCCCCGCCCGGATCGGTCGCGCGAATGCCATATTGGGTATAGCGAACATCGGCATTGGCGACTTCGCGATTGAGATCCGCGGTGGAATAATTGGCCGCGATATTGACGCGGAAATTATCGCCATTGTCCCAGTCAATCCCGAATTGCAGATTGTCCGACTTGATGTTCGTCACATCGACCAGCGAGATAACCTCCGCCGAATTGGCCTGCACGGTGCCGCTTTGCAAAACGCCGTTGGAATCGATCACAGCGTCAGAGCCCAGCTGCAGCAATTCCCCCTGTCCGAACGGGAATTTGGCGGAGGCTTCGCGGGTATCCACTTTCAGATCGGAATGAATATAGGTTGCGCTCAGTTCCAGCTCGTCGACTGGGCGATAATTAATGCCCAGCGAGGCACCCCAGCGGCGGCGATATTGATCGCGGTCGGTTATATAGCGATATTCGGGCGCATAATAGTTGGTCGGCGTGGTTGCCGTATCCCGGCGTCCGTCTGCAAAGGCCCAGTTACCGCGATTTTCACCGCCGAGCACATTGTGATGGTCGTTCGTCTTGTCATAGCTGAAAGACGCAATGATGCCGAGCTCGTCGTTGAAATTATAGCCCGCGATCAACGCCCCCGTTGGCTCCCACCCACTGATTTCCGTACCCTTGTTCATCCGGGCGTTGCCGGCGATCGTGAAACCGTCTTTCATGTCCAGCGCACTGCGCGTCTTCAGATTGACGATACCGCCAAGTCCGCCCTCGATCAGAGAGGCATTGGGTGACTTGAACACTTCGACGCCGCCGATCAGTTCCGATGGCACGCCTTCCAGCGAGTCATTGCGGACAAAATTGCCCTCGCCGACCTTGAAGGTTTCCTGACCGCTGACGAACAGGTCGCCATTGAGAAGCGTAAGATTCTGGTCGAGACCGCGGATACGAACCTTGGTTCCCTGACCATTTTCACGATCGATCTGGACACCGGGAAGCCGTTGCAGGGATTCGGCGATATTCTGGTCCGGGAATTTACCGATATCTTCGGCAGTCACCGATTCAATGATCAGATTGGAGTCGCGCTTGGCGACCAGCGCATTTTCCAGCGAAGCGCGGAAGCCGCTGACGATGATAATATTCTCGTCCGCTTCAGTCGCTTCCGCTTCCCGGGCTGGAGCGTCCTGAGCCATCGCCATGCCCGCGCTTCCCAATGCATATAGGGAAGCAGCAGCCATCAAACCACGACGAGATATATTTCTGGTACCGATCATTCTATCATCCTCCCGAATGTAACGCTTTTCCGCGAAATCATCCATTTTAAATCATCTGCAGCCGTTGCGACTTGCAGATACGTAAAAGGGCTATGTGCACGCCCCAGTTGCGCCAATGGACTCAGATAAGTCCATCTCGCATATTGATCTGCAAGAAATTGATAACGCTGTCAACGCAAAAATGACAAGGTTGTCAAATTTTATTGATAACGTTGTCAAAAATATGTATTGGCCGGTTGGAAGACTACTTGAAGGTAGCACAAACCTTGTGGGAGGATATGGAATTGACCTTGAATGCGCGCCACAGAATCGCCAGTTCGTTGCTGGCCCTGACGATAACCGCGGCTTGTGCCAGCACGCACCCGCCGGCAGATAATATAGCGGGAACGCCGGATGATTCATCGGCAACAGTCCACCCCGAAATCTGGCCGCAGGCGGATTGGCCCTATGCCAAAGACGCCGCCATCGAGACTCGCATCGAATCAATCATCACGCGGATGACGGTCGAAGAAAAAGTCGGCCAGGTCATCCAGGCCGATATCGCCAGCGTAACGCCGGAAGAGGCGAAACGTTATCATCTCGGTTCGATCCTGAATGGCGGCAATTCCGCACCGGGCGGCGATGAATTTGCGCCGGCGGAGAAATGGCTCGCGCTAGCAGATGCCTTTTATGACGCCTCCGTCGACTCTAGCGGTGGCCGTACGGCTATCCCTATCATCTGGGGCACGGATGCGGTTCACGGCCACAGCAATATTGTCGGAGCGACTCTCTTCCCGCATAATGTCGGCCTCGGCGCGATGCGCGATCCGGCATTATTGGAACGAATCGCCGAGGCAACGGCACTGGAATTGCGGTCCACCGGAATGGAATGGACCTTTGCGCCGACTATCACCGTGCCGCAAGACGGCCGCTGGGGCCGCGCCTATGAGGGCTATTCCCAGGACCCGGCGCTGGTAGCCAGCTATGTCGGGCGTTTTATCAAGGGCCTGCAGGGCGCGCCGAGCGACGAGCCCATTTTGAATGGCCCCCATGTATTGGCCAGCACCAAACATTTTCTCGCCGACGGAGGCACTTTTGAGGGCCGCGACCAGGGCGACGCGCGAATCAGTGAGATAGAATTGCGGGATGTCCACGGCACGCCTTATATTCCGGCGATCAACGCCGGCGTGCAGACCATCATGGCCAGCTTTTCCAGCTGGAACGGCCAGAAAATCACCGGCCATAAAGGCCTGCTGACCGATGTCCTCAAACAGCGCATGCGCTTTGGCGGTTTCGTTGTCAGCGACTGGAACGCCCACGGCCAGATACAAGGATGCACCAATGCCAGCTGCCCGCAGGCGATCAACGCCGGGCTCGACATGTATATGGCCCCGGATACGTGGAAGCCTCTCTATCATAGCCTGGTAAAGCAGGCGAAAGACGGCACCGTGCCGATGGATCGGCTCGATGATGCTGTCGCCAATATATTGCGGGTCAAGATCCGCGCCGGACTGTTTGAAGCCGGACGCCCGTCGAGTCGCCCCTATTCCGGACGCTATGAGTTACTGGGCAGCGCGGATCATCGCGCGCTGGCACGGGAAGCGGTGCGCAAGTCGCTGGTTTTGATCAAGAATAATGACCAGATTCTGCCGCTTAGCCCGAAGAGCCACATTCTGGTCGCGGGGGATGGCGCCGATGATATCGGTCGCGCTTCTGGAGGCTGGACGCTGACCTGGCAAGGGACCGGCATTACCAATGACAAATTCCCCGGCGCGACGTCGATCTGGCAAGGCATCAACGACGCAGTCACAGCAGCAGGTGGCACTGCCAGCCATGCACCCGATGGCAGTTTTACCGAAAGGCCAGATGCGGCAATCGTGCTATTTGGCGAAACGCCTTATGCCGAATTCCAGGGGGATCTCAAAACGCTGCAGCTCAAGTCCGAATTGCAGGGCCCGCTGGCGACAATGCGCAAATTGAAAGCCCAGGGCATTCCGGTCGTTGCAGTCTTTGTTACCGGGCGGCCCTTGTGGACAAACCCGGAGATTAACGCGTCCGATGCCTTTGTTACCGCTTGGCTCCCCGGCTCCGAAGGTGGCGGCGTCGCCGACATGCTGTTCCGCGACAAGGACGGCAAGCTGGCCCATGAATTTCAGGGAAAGCTGGGGTTCACCTGGCCGATGACCGCCGACGCTCTTGGTCCACGCCTGTTCGATCTGGGCTATGGCCTGACCACGGATGCTGATTCCAATTTGCCGCTCTTGCCGGAAAGCTCGGGCGTCGCGGCGCAGGAAACCAGCCCCGGATTATTCTTCGACAAGGGGCTGCCCACCGCATCCTGGTCGCTCGTAGTCTCTGATGGCCAGTCTGACCGGACGCGCGTCACCACGACACCGGTAGAGGCCGTCCAGGGACGGGTAAAGGTCCGCGCAGTCGACCATCTGACGCAGGAAGGGGCCCGGCAATTCACATCGGACGGCAGCGGCCCTGCCCTCATCGAGCTGGTGACTCACGCGCCGATCGATATCAGCCGTGAAACCAATGGCGACGTGCTGTTGCTGGTGACAATGCGCTATGACGAAAAAGCGAGTGCGCCGATCAAATTCTCGATGCGATGCGGCCCCGGTTGCGGCGGCGAGATCGCGCCGGGCGGCCTGAACGCGCTCAATGTCGGCGAATGGCAGACTGTGGGCGTATCGCTCAAATGCTTCGCCAATGCGGGGGCCGATGTCAGCAAGCTGAATGCACCCTTCCAGATTTCCACCACCGGTTCGGTCAAGTTCAGCTTGTCCCGGGTTGCGATGGGCACAGTGGCCGACACGATATTGGACTGCGAATAATATAACCAACAAAAATAAAAGACAGGCAGGAGAGAGAAAATGACAGTTCAGGCAACAAGCGCGCAAAGCGCCGGGCCACCCGATGGTTCAAAGCTGGAAACGCGCGGCGTCCTGATATTGGTGGTGGCAATTTTCTTCCTGTTCGGCGGAATAACCAATCTGAACGATGTCCTGATTCCAAAGCTGAAAGGCCTGTTCTCGCTCAACTACGCGCAGGCGATGCTCGTGCAGTTCGCCTTTTTCACCAGCTACGCCATTTTCTCCATTCCCGCTGGTCTGGTGATGAAGCGGCTTGGCTATTTTCGCGGTATCGTTCTGGGCTTTGGCATCATGGCGGTATCCTGCCTGTTGTTTCTACCGGCCGCTTATTCCGGTCTGTTTGGATCCTTTCTCGTCGCCTTGTTCATGCTCGGCGGCGGTATCACCCTGCTGCAAGTCGCGGTCAATCCGCTCATCCTCTCGCTGGGCAGCCCGGATACCGCGCATAGTCGCCTGACCTTTGCCCAGTTCTTCAATTCGGTCGGTGTGTTCCTGATGGTGCGTTTCGGGGCCGAAATCATCCTCGGCGAGACGTCGAAGACTGATGGTTCTACGCTGACCGGAGAAGCCCTGAAAGCCTATCGCGTCGCGGAGACCACAGTGATCGGCCACAGCTATATCGGCCTAGCAATCGTCCTCGCCTTGATCGCCGTTCTTTTCTGGTTCGCCCGCAATTTCATCCAGCGCCATGAAGTCGAAGAAGTGAAGATGACGGGCAGCTTCGCCCTGCTTCGCAACAACGCGCGACTGCGTTTCGGGGTCGTCTGTATCTTCCTTTATGTCGGCGCGGAAGTCGCAATCGCCAGCATCATGATCAACTATCTCGGAGACGCGAGAACGCTCTCACTCGATCCCCGATCTGCGGGCATCATGCTGTCCTATTACTGGCTGGGCGCTTTGATCGGACGCCTGATGGGCGGTTTTCTGCTCCGGCTGACCAAGCCGGGTCTGTTGCTCGCGCTTTTTGCGGCAGCGGCAATATTGCTCAACCTGACATCGGCATTATCGAGCGGTGAATTGGCGGCTTATTCGTTGATCGCGGTTGGCCTGGCCAATTCGATCATGTTCCCGACGATTTTCAGCCTGGCGACAGAGGGACTGGATGCCGAAGCGCCGCAAGCGTCGGGGCTGCTCTGCACCGCGATTGTCGGCGGCGCCTTCATACCGCTGTTGACGGGTGTGGTCGCTGATTTTGGCGGCTTGGCGGTGGCGCTGATTGTTCCCATCATGTGTTACGCAGTAATCGCCTCCTATGGGCTTTATGCCGCTCGGAAACAGGAGTTGCGTATTTCGCAATAGGCATTTTCGTCCGTAAATCCCATAACGCTGACAACATTTGATATCCGGGAAAAAATTGTGACCCAGGCTGCAGAAAATAACGGAATATCATCCCGATTGCTGCTGTTCGGCGCGACCGGCGATCTGGCGAAGCGCATGCTTCTGCCTTCGCTGTTCGCGCTGCACGAGGACGGCCTGATCGCAGCGGACCTGCGGATAGTCGGAACGGCTCGCAGCAGCATGTCGGATGAGGAATATCGGGAACTGGCGGCCCAAGCCCTGGCAGAATATCTGCCGGAAGATCGCAAGGGCAATGGTCAGCTCGAATCTTTTCTGGCGCGCCTGTCCTATCAACCGCTGGACGCTTCGAAGACCGCCGGATTTGACAAGCTGGCGGATAAATTGGGTGATATCGCGGGCGGGTTGTCCATTTTCCTTTCCACCGCTCCCTCCCTGTTCGAGGCGACCATTGCCGGACTCAAAGCCGCCGGACTCACCGGAGAAAATGTCCGCATTGGTCTGGAAAAGCCGCTCGGCAATGATCTTGCATCGTCGGGAACGATAAACGATGCCGTCGCCAGTGCCTTTTCCGAACAGCAGACTTTCCGGATCGACCATTATCTCGGCAAGGAAACGGTGCAAAATCTGATGGCGTTGCGCTTTGCCAATATGTTGTTCGAGCCATTGTGGAACTCAAACGGCATTGATCATGTCGAGATTACCGTCTCGGAAACGGTCGGTCTCGAGGGGCGTCATGGTTTTTACGACGATACCGGAGCGCTGCGCGATATGGTGCAGAACCATATGCTGCAGTTGCTGGCGCTTACCGCAATGGAGGCGCCCGCCAATCTCGACGCGACATCCATTCGGGACGAGAAAGTGAAGGTGCTGCGCAGCCTGCGCGCTGTGACAGCGGAAGAAATGGTCCGCGGCCAATATGCCGAGGGCGCGGTCAAAGGCGGGGCTGTAAGCGGCTATGCCGAGGATTTTGGTGGCAGATCCGACACCGAGACCTTCGTTGCGATCAAGGCGCATATCGACAACTGGCGCTGGCAGGGCGTGCCATTCTACCTGCGCACCGGCAAACGCCTGTCCGAGCGCCGCAGCGAGATCGTGATCCAGTTCAAATCCGTCCCGCATAATATTTTTGCAGAGCGCGGCGGCAAGCTCAATGCCAATCGTCTGGTCATAAGGTTGCAACCGGAGGAATATGTGCGATTGCAGGTTATGGCCAAGGAACCCGGTCTGGACCGGGACGGTGTTGTTCTGCGCGAAGTACCGCTCGACCTGTCGCTATCGCAGGCTTTCTCGAAGACGCGCAAGCGCATCGCCTATGAACGCTTGCTGCTCGATCTGATCGACGGCGATCCAACGTTGTTCGTCCGCCGCGACGAGGTGGAAGCGCAGTGGCGCTGGGTCGACGCCATCCGCGAAACATGGAATAAAAATGCCATGACGCCAAAATCATATGGCGCGGGAAGCTGGGGGCCATCGGCCGCCATTGCCTTGACCGAACGCGACGGGGTGAGCTGGCATGAGTGAGACACAAAATACCGTCGCCCCGATTTGCTGGGCCGCAAAAGCCGATGTCGAATCGATAGCGGACCATGTCGGTGCGACCATCAAGCGACCCGGCAATCACTGGCTCGCGGTTCCCGGCGGCAAGACGCCGCTGCCGATTTTCGAGATATTGTCCAGGCGCACCCTGCCCTGGGGCATGGTCTCGCTGATGCTGACCGACGACCGGATTGTTCCGCAAAACCACCCGGCGAGCAATCAGGGCAAGCTGGAAGCGGCATTCGATGCGACGCCCGCCCATGTAGCAAAACTGGAAGTAGGCTCGTGCCTGCCTCTGTTTGATCTGGTCTGGCTGGGCATGGGCGCGGATGGCCATATCGCCTCGCTGTTTCCCAATATGGAACCCAATGCAGCAGGCACACCCGCTATCATCCGTGCGCGCCCCAACCCGCTGCCACCCGAAGCGCCGTTTGAGCGTCTGTCGCTTAATCTGGCGGCTCTGACCCAGGCGAAGGAAATCATGCTCGTGGTGCGGGGCTGCGACAAGAAGCGGGTGCTCGACGAAGCAATTGCCGGAGAGAATGACCTGCCGATCGCCAGACTTTTTGCCGCTGCCCGCTGCCCGATTAATATTTTCTGGAGCCGAACATGAGCCTTCATCCTGTCGTCGAGAAAGTCACCGCGCGGATCGTCGCGCGTTCGGCATCCGCCCGGAAGGCCTATCTCGACCTGATCGACCGCGCCCGCGACGAGGGCGTGCACCGTCCCACCATGTCCTGCGGCAATCTCGCCCATGGTTTTGCCGCCAGCGGCGACGACAAAAGCACCATTCGGTCGGGCAAGGCGATGAATATCGGCATCGTCACCGCCTATAATGACATGCTGTCGGCGCATCAGCCCTATGGTCGCTACCCCGAGCAGATCAAGATTTTCGCTCGCGAAGCTGGCGCAACCGCACAGGTCGCCGGCGGTGTGCCCGCCATGTGCGACGGGGTCACGCAGGGGCAGGACAGCATGGAACTGTCCCTGTTCAGCCGCGACGTGATCGCGATGAGCACTGCGGTCGCCTTGTCCCACGGCATGTTCGAAGGCGCGCTCCTACTCGGCATTTGCGACAAGATCGTACCCGGCCTGCTGATCGGCGCGCTGCGCTTCGGACATCTGCCAACCATCCTGATCCCCGCCGGCCCGATGCCATCGGGTCTCGCCAACAAGGAAAAGGTTCGCGTGCGCCAGCTGTTTGCCCAGGGCAAGGTCGGCCGGGAAGAATTGCTCGAAGCGGAGAGCGCCAGTTATCACGGCGCGGGCACCTGCACCTTCTTCGGCACCGCCAACAGCAACCAGATGATGATGGAGATGATGGGCCTGCATATGCCGGGCAGCTCGTTCGTCAATCCGGGCACCAAGCTTCGTCAGGAGCTGACCCGCGCTGCGACACATCAGTTGACGCACAATGGCTGGGCTGGCGACAATTACCGTCCTCTGGGCCATTGTATCGATGAAAAGGCGATTGTGAACGCCATTGTCGGCCTGCTCGCCACTGGCGGCTCGACCAATCATGTGATCCATCTCCCCGCCATTGCCCGCTCTGCCGGAATCCTGATCGACTGGGATGATATGGACGAACTGTCCGCAGCCGTGCCGCTAATCGCCAGCGTCTATCCCAATGGCTCGGGCGATGTGAATCATTTCACCGCAGCGGGCGGCATGCCTTATGTGATCCGCGAGCTGATTGATGCTGGCCTCGCCCATTATGATATTAAGACCGTTTACGGACTCTCGCTGTCCGACGGCGCGAAGCAGCCGGTCATGAACGATGATCAACTGGCATTTGTTGACGCGCTGGAACAATCCGCCGACGACACCATCCTGCGCCCGGTCAACAATCCCTTTCAGCCCGACGGCGGCATGAAGCTGCTGCAAGGCAATCTCGGGCGCGCCACCATGAAGGTCAGCGCGGTTGATCCGGCACGCTGGACGATCGAAGCGCCAGCCCGCATCTTCCATGATCAAAATGACGTGGTTACCGCATTCAAGGCGGGGGAGTTGGACCGAGACGTCATCGTCGTCGTCCGCTTTCAGGGACCGGCCGCCAACGGCATGCCGGAACTGCACAAGCTCACCGCGCCGCTCGGGGTGCTCCAGGACAAGGGTTTCAAAGTCGCCTTTGTCACCGATGGGCGGATGTCGGGGGCGAGCGGCAAGATACCCTCTGCTATCCATATTTCACCCGAAGCCTTTCACGGCGGGCCATTGGGGAAACTCAAAGACGGTGATATCGTCCGCGTCTGCGCGGCGAACGGCGAACTCACCGCCCTGGTCGATCCCGCAGAGTGGGAGGCCCGCGAACAGGCTACGGCACCGCCACCAGCAATGGGAACCGGCCGTGAACTGTTCGCAATGATGCGCCACCACAGCGACCCGGCCGAAAAAGGCGGCTCGGCGATGCTGGCCGAGGCGGGGCTGTAAAAATGACCGAGATTGTCGTAGCCGATATTGGCGGCACGCATGCCCGCTTTGCCATCGCGGAAATCGAGAACGGCGCGATTGTATCGCTGTCGCCGCCGACAACCTTGACCACCGCCGACCATCCGAGCTTCCAGATTGCCTGGGAAATATTCGGCGAAACTCTCGGCCGTGCGCTCCCCGGAGCCGCCGCTATCGCCATCGCCGCTCCGATCAATGACGAACTGATCAACCTGACCAACAATCCATGGATCATCCGCCCGCCCCAGATCCGGGAAAAGCTGGCCGTCGACCGCTATACGCTGGTCAATGATTTCGCTGCTGTCGCCCATGCCGTAGCCTTGGTCGGCCCCGACGAGTTCATGCATATCGCCGGACCGGAGGTGCCGCTGGCGCAATCCGGCGTAATCAGTGTGATCGGTCCCGGCACGGGTCTGGGTGTGGCGGCGCTGGTCTGCAAGGATGCCGAGACTCAAGTTCTGGCGACCGAAGCCGGCCATTGCGATTTTGCCCCGCGCGATGCTGTCGAAGACCGCATCCTCCAGACCCTGCGCGCCAAACATGGCCGCGTGTCGGTCGAGCGCATCGTGTCCGGGCCGGGACTGCGCACCATATTCGAAGTGCTGTCAGAAATGGAAAACCGGCCGATGCCCGCCGGCGACGACAAGCTGCTATGGAAACTGGCATTGGAGGGTCACGACAGTATCGCCATCGCCGCTCTCGACCGCTTCTTTCTGGCGCTGGGTTCTGTCGCCGGCGATATCGCGCTGGCCCATGGCGCGAGCGCGGTCGTGCTGGCCGGTGGTCTTGGTCTCAGACTGACGGATCATGTCGCCGCTTCCGGCTTTGCCGACCGTTTCACCTCCAAGGGCCGCTATCGCGGGTTGATGGAAAGCCTGCCGGTCAAACTGATCACCCATCCCGAACCCGGCCTGCTCGGCGCAGCAGCCGCCTTCATACAGGAACATGGCGCATGACGGACCAGATCAAGCCGATCGAACAGCTGATGCGCCGTGCCACGGTCATTCCGGTGCTGGTGATCGACGATCTTGCGCACGCGAGGCCATTGGCCGAAGCGCTGGTGGCCAGCGGCTATCCGGTTCTGGAAGTGACATTGCGGACGCATTGCGCGCTCGACGTCATCGCCGGAATGCGCAAGGTCGCCGGTGCCATCGTCGGAGCTGGAACCGTCACGAATCCGGATGAGCTTGCCGCTGCCATCGACGCAGGGGCCGAGTTCATTGTCTCCCCGGGCCTGACCGATCGGCTCGGCCAAGCCGCGATTGCCGCCGATATCCCGTTCCTGCCCGGCATCGCCACCGCTGGCGACATCATGCGCGGCCTGGACCTCGGCCTGACCCATTTCAAATTTTTCCCGGCAGAAGCATCGGGCGGGATAGCGGCGTTAAAGGCCCTGAGCGGACCGTTCGGGCAATGTCTGTTCTGCCCGACCGGCGGGATTAGCGAAGCGACCGCTCCCCAATGGCTGGCGATGGAGAATGTCCTCTGCGTTGGCGGGAGCTGGGTGGTGCCTTCCCTATAGACAGGGCAATGTCCACCCGCCGCTCAAGACCGTTTCCACCAGCGTGGCGGAGGCCGCAACCCGGCCTTCCCGGCTAGAGCCCCAACACCCGTTTGGCGATAATGTTCCGCTGGATTTCGTTGGTGCCGCCATAGATGCTTTGCGCGCGAGTGCCGAAATAATTGGCGACGCCGGGCGCAGCGAAGGCGGCATCGCCGGTCCACTCGGGGCTGACGCTGTCTTCGAATTTGCGATTGCCATGCTCGGCCGCGGCTTCCAGAAACAGGGTCGTGATATCCTGCGCCAGATCGGTCGCCATGATCTTCAGGATCGAGGCCTCGTCGCCCGGCGTCCCGCCATCCCGGACCGCTGTCAGCACTCTGAGCACGGTGATTTCCAGCGCATCCAGCCGCGTTTCCGCCTCGCACAATCGACCCGCGAAAAAGCTGTCGTCGATGAGCCGCTGATTGCCCCCAGTGGAGATTTGTGATGCGATAGCGCGGATATCGGCCAACTGCTTTCGCTTGCCGCCGATGCGCGCATAAGAGGTCCGTTCGTTGCCGAGCAGATATTGCGAATAGGACCAGCCCTTGCCCTCCTCGCCAATGCGGTTGGTAACCGGAACCCGGACATCGACAAAATCGCACTGGCTGAGATAATATTTGCCGTCGATGGTGATAATCGGCTTCACGGTAACGCCGGGCTGATCCAGCTTGCAACAGATGAAGGTGATGCCCATCTGCTTTTTGGCTTCGCGCGAGGTGCGGGTCAGCAGGAAGATCCAGTCCGCATGCTGCGCCGCCGAGGTCCAGATTTTCGTGCCGTTGAGAATATATTCGTCGCCGTCCCGCACTGCGGAAAATTGCAGCGAAGCGAGATCGGAGCCCGCTTCGGGTTCGCTATAGCCCTGCGCCCAGCCCACCGAACCGTCGCGAAGGCCGGGCAGCCACTGCGCCTTTTGTTCGTCGGATCCAAAAGTATAAACCACCGGACCGACATAGATGACGCCCATCGGCGTCACCGTCGGCGCTCCGGCCTTCTCCAACTCTTCGTCAAAAATATATTGTTCTTCGATCGACCAGCCGGGACCACCATATTCTTCTGGCCAGGCACTTGCCAGCCAGCTCCGCTCGCCCAGGGCCATTTCTGCGCGGCGCACCTCCGCCGTGGTCAGGCTCGCGCCGGAAGCCGTCTTTGCCAATATGTCCTGCGGATAGTCCTTTTGAAAATAGGTCCGGATCTTTTCGCGAAAGGACTGCAGTTCAGGGTCGTGGCCTAGTTTCATGGTTGCGCGCTCTTTCCTCTGGTGCCGTGGTTCGGATTTCAATGGCGATGACTGTGCACTAATCTGGCGAAAAGTGAACTGCCGCTGTGATTCAAAATTTGCGAAAAATTATACCGCGGCGTGCGAGTCCGGTACACAAATGATGGTGGTAGCCCATTCATTTCAGCCAAGAACCTGCCCCTTTCCTACAGCCTCCCGACTGTGATAAAAGGATGATATGATCACAACGCAACCTGCTTTATCTTGCACGGCTGCGCGACGGCGGCGCGCTTTCCGGCCCCTGCAGCCCTGCTCCATCCGAAGGCAGGCCGCCAACCCGACGCCAGAATAGCCCCTGCCTGCGGCCAAAGCTATTTCCGCTTTAGGGGGTGTGACCCGTGTGACCCTGAATATTATCTTTTGGGAAAAAAGGAGACTGATCCGGACAATATATTCGCAAAAAAGCCCGCCTTTGCTATTGCCGCCCGATGTGTATCATTTCCCTCGCGTGGCAGGCCCATCCCCACTGGAAACTTGTCGCGATCGGCAACCGCGACGAGATGCACGACCGCCCCGCCGAGCCGCTCGCTCGCTGGAAAAACCACGATCACCTGTTAGCCGGACGAGACGCTCAAGCCGGCGGCACCTGGCTGGGTGCATCAGAACAGGGCCGCTTTGCCGTGGTCACCAATCTCAGCGGCTATGGAGCGCCGGACAGAAGTCTCGCATCCCGAGGCGATCTGTTGAAAGATTTTTTGGTGGGTGATGGTCGTTATTCCGATCTTGAGGCAGTGCCGCTTTCGGACTTCAACCCGTTCAACCTGATCACCGTCGAGAATGATAAAGCCGTGGTCCATTCTAACCGACCAGATTCCGTCAGCAGGCGTCTTGAGCCCGGGATTCATGGCCTCTCCAACGGGTCCCTGGAAAATCCCTGGGCGAAGGCCAGGCATCTCAATGCGGCTTTGGAAGCCTGGCTACAGAACAGTGCAGAGGAGCCTGCGGCGTTGCTCGATCTTTTGACCAACAGATCAACATATCCGCTGGCAACCGGTGCGGCAGGTCAGGCGCCCATGCAGCTGGAGCCAGCCAGTTCCGGGATATTCATCCAGAACCCGGTCTACGGAACGCGCTGCAGCACGATTGTGGCTATTGATCATGCGGGCAATGGGTCGATGCTGGAGCGCCGCTTTGATGACTCCGCCAAAGTAACCGGGGAAGACCGCCTGTCTTTTTCCTGGCCGGGCTAAAATCTGCTGGAGGCCGGCATAGAAAATCCGTGCATGCCGCTTTCCGGAATTTCCGCTATGCCGCCCGAATGGACCTGCCGATGCTGAAAAACATGTCGACAATATTGGAACGACTGTCTTCGGACAGCTCGCGCAGCTATGTCTCGCTCTTCGTCGGGCTGGCGGTCTTTGTCGCCGGGACCCTGGCCACCTATGTCGCGCAAAGCGCTGACCGGCCGGTCAGCGCCGCACTGATCTATGTGTCCGCCGTGACCATTATCGGCGCGGTAAACGGCCTGCGTGGCGGACTACTGGCCGGCATTGGTGCCTCCTTCTTCTACAACTTCTTTTTCAGCGAACCTTTGCTCGATTTCGGCGTCACCACTTCCGACGAATATATCCCGCTGCTGGCCTTCAACCTGAGTGCTCTCTTGTCCGGCGCGCTGGCCGGTCGGATCAACGACAGGGCGCGCGCCGCCGAGATTGCCCAGCAGAAAATCAACCAGCTGCTCGATATCAGCAATCAACTGCAAACCGCCGTGCATCTCGAGGATATTGACCGGGCCATCGTCCAGACCGGCATATTCGATTCATCAGAAGAGTTTGAGATGTACGCCATCAGCGATGAGGACTGGATAGCAGTCGAGTGCAAAAAGCGATGGTTGGCGGAGGCCCAGCAGGCCGTCGGACAAGGTGAATCTCAGCAAATCCAGGATCAGAAAATTGCCTATCTGCTGTCATCATCCCAGCGCCGCGTTGGTGTGTTGATCTGTACCCGGGATGCGCAAAAATCCAAGCGGCTGAGCAAGATCGATTTTGACGCGGTGCTCAATTTGCTGAGCATGGCGATCGACCGCTTTGCCCTGCTCCACCAGAAATCCGAAGCGGAGGCGATGCGCCGGTCCGAGGAATTCAAGACCGCGCTGCTGTCCTCCATATCCCACGACATGCGCACCCCGCTCGCGGCAATCTCCGCATCCGCATCAAGCCTTGCCTCTTATGGCGACACGCTGCCGGAATCTTCGCGCATGGAAATGCTGACGATCATTCAGGATCAGTGCGAGAGGCTGAACCGCTATACGACCAACCTGCTCAATCTGGGCCGGCTGCAAGCCGGCATATCGCCCGACCAGCTGGAGAGCCTCGATCTGGTGGAAATGCTGGGGTCGGCGGTCAATACCGTGAAAATGCATCACAGCGGGCGAGAGATCATCAAAAGCCTGCCCTTTGATGACTGCACGGTGCGCGCCAATCCGGTGATGCTGGAACAGCTATTCTACAATATTCTGGAAAATGCGATCCAATATAGTCCCGAAAGCGCGCCGGTCCTGATCACCGGGCACAAGCAGGATGGACGGGTCGAGATTGCCATATCGGATCAGGGGTTCGGTATTCCGGCTTCCGAACTGAACCGGGTGTTCGACCGCTTTTATCGCTCGGCGGAAAATATACGCAAGGAAGGCCACGGCCTTGGCCTGTCCATCGCATCCGGCTTCGCCCAGGCTTTCGGGGGCGATATATCCGCGCACAGCCCGCTGGAAATGGGCAAGGGAACTAAAATAACCGTCAGGCTTCCGGCGTCCGCCTCCCCCTCAGAAAGCAATGGCAAATGAACGTGAAAATATTGCTGGTCGATGACGAGACCGCCCTCATCCGTTCGCTGCAGCCGGTATTGATCGCGCAAGGCTATGGCGTCGATTCAGCCGGGACGGCCGCAGAAGCACTGAAAAAAGCGAAAGAGACGGTGTTTGATATCATCCTGCTCGACCTCGGACTACCCGATGCCGACGGCAAGGAAATCATCGCGAAGCTGCTTGATCTCAACGCCCTGTCGATCCTGATCCTGTCTGCCCGTCATCAGGAGGCGGAGAAGGTCGCCGCGCTGGATCAGGGCGCCGATGATTTCATCAACAAGCCATTTAATATCGAAGAGTTGTTGGCGCGAATCCGGGCGGCGGTTCGGCGACGGAAGAATGAGGCGGTCAAAAGCCAGGAGTTTGAATCGCGTCATTTGCGGATCGACTTTCTCAAGCGGAAGGTCTTCCTGATGGGCGACGAAATCAAATTCTCGCCCAAGGAATTCGATCTGCTGGAAACGCTGGCGCGCCATGCGGGACAGGTTGTGACCCATCGCCAGCTGCTGCTGGCAGGATGGAATGATCCCACCGTCGATACCCAATATTTGCGCAGCTATATGGCGCTGATCCGCCAGAAGCTGGAATATGATTCATCGCAGCCGGAATATCTGCTGACCGAACCGGGCGTTGGCTATCGACTGGATATTGATTTCGAACATTGAAGGTTGGATGACGCGGGCTTCGTCGGGGTGAGCGGGTGCCCGCGCCATCACAGAGGGCTTCTTTTGGTTCATGATGTCCCTAATGGGGACGGTCCGGTTTTACATCGATCATGATGCTGCTGTTACAATGGATTTTATATGCCCCTCCGACCGCTGGGTCCGCATATAAAATCCGTGGTAATTGCTTTTGGAAAAGCGACCTAAAAGGCACTTGTAACAGTCAAAAGGTTTTCCCAAATGTCCCAATCCCGCGTTTCAATGAACTTGATCTCGATGCCGCTGCTGGTTGCGGCCCTCAGCCTCTCGGCCTGTAGCAAGAAGGCACCGGAAGGCCTGCCACCTGCACCCGGTGACAACATGGATTATCACAGCACCGCCAGCGGCCCGATCAAGGGCAGTCAGGAAGATTTTCTCGCCAATATTGCCGCCGACAGGATCTTCTTTGAAACCGACCGCAGCAATGTCGACAGCGAGGACCAGCAGATATTGCGCAGCCAGGCTGCTTGGCTGGTTGCCAATCCCAGTATTCGCATCCGTGTGGAAGGCCATTGCGACGAGCGCGGGACCCGCGAATATAACCTGGCGCTCGGCGAACGCCGCGCCAATGCCGCGAAAAACTATCTGTCGACTCTCGGCGTCGAACTCTCGAGAATATCGGTTGTCAGCTATGGCAAGGAACGGCCGGACGCTCTGGGATCGGATGAAACGGCATGGGGCCTGAACCGCCGCGCAGTGACCGTCACCGTCCGCTAGTTATCGAACTGGAAATACTCAGGACGAAGAAGTAATATTGAATCATGATCCACCGGCAATATTGCTGGTGGATCACGAGAGTAAGGACCGGCGCTAGCGAGGTCCTTTATGCTGGTAGCGATCACCTGCGATTACGCCTTTTAAGAGCTCAGGCTGGATATCACGATTACTATCCGTGCTGTGCAAAACGGACACGTCACCTGTGGTCTCGGCGATCACGGCCAGCACTTGCGAAAAGTTAAAGGCATTGGCTTCACGCAATTTACCCCACAAGTCACTCTCTGTCATTTTCGCTTTTTTGAGCTGGTCATGCTGGATTTCACCACCGATCATAATGAGGCGCGGCCGGTTATCAGCCAAAAATTGCAGACCGGGAAAGCGGCTTCTCAATATGGCCATTGCGATCTGAAGACCGAACAGGAAAACGAGCGCAGCGACACCGTGGGCAATCGGCGGATTTTCGGCCAAAATGACAGACCCCAGCACCGACCCGATCGCAACCGTGACAGCGAAATCAAAGCCGCTCATCTTGGAAAAGCTGCGAACTCCGGCCAGTCGGGTAAGAATGATCACGGTAAAATACATCGCGAATGCGGAAAGCGCGATGAGCGCCACCTGTTCCCATCCTGTGATCGTCCAGTCACTCAACATCTATATTACCCCCGGTGCAGTTCAACTTATCAGGCGACTTCCTGTTCTTCCACTGGCTTGCGCTCGTCGAAAATCTCGGCGAGCTCTTGCGCTCGCTTGTCGCTCAGATCTTTCCTGGCAGCAGCGAAAATTTCATTCTCTTCTTCGTCCATGTGATGTTCAAGCCGCTCCTTGAGAGTCTTGAACCGGGTAAGCCATCCGGAGCTGCTGAAATCCATATCGACCAGGTCTTCGAAATAGTCTTCCGCTTCCTTATGCTCGGCAACGGAATGGCGGCCCTTGTCTTGCAGGTCAGGGCGCGCCAACATTTCGGCGTATAGTGACTGCTCTTCAGCGTTGGCGTGAGCGGAAACATCAATTCGCAGCTGTTCAAAAGACTTACGACGCTCCTCGGTATCACCGCTTGTGTCGGCGACGTGGTCAAGCATTTCGCGGTGTTTGTCATGATCCTGCTTCAGACGGGTAAAAATATCGGTCATAATATCTCCATCGGTAATATCCTGCTGACAAGACGCGCAGGTGGACATTTGGTTGCATCTTGGCGATGCGCACCAATGTGTCGATGGAGGACAAGGCCAAATATTCGTAGCTGACCCGGATGCCAGAAGCGGCAGGAGAGCTGCTCGTCAGCGACAATTAGCCAACAATTGAATAAAAATGCAATTTGTCGGGAACCAAAGTTCATTCCGACCGTTGTTAAGATCGAATGGATGTTAACCCATGACCCGGCGTTAATTTCATTCCTCAAAAACCGGCTGGGAAATTTGGCCCTTCGTATCCCCCCGTTTACCAACGGACTAATTTCCCAGCCACTTTTCACACATTGTTTTACACTGAAATGGCTCTGCCGGGACCACCTGTACTTGAGCATCTTACGCGCGCAGAACAAAAAAATGGCCAGGACATAATGCCTGGCCACTCTTGTCTATCGGTTTTGAAGAAACTATTTTTCCGAAGGCATTTTCACGTCCACATCAGGAACGTCAACGGTGACTTCTTCGGTACCAACTTCAACATCGGCAGTCTCTACGTCGATCTCAGGCAGCTGGCCCGCATCGCCGGAAACATCAACGTCCATAGTCGGCATTTCGCCTTCTTCGGTTACATTGGCTTCACAGGCGGAAAGCGCCAGTCCTGCGGTCATTACAGCAGCAATTGCAATTTTTTTCATTATGAACTCCCTTCAATGGTTCGATAATTAAACGTCTAGTTGTTTACAGGGTTCCATGGCAACAAAATTTTATTCGCGGCCCAGTCGCATTCGGAACGCATCAAGATGAAAATAGCTTGAATCAAACTGGCTGATCTCGGCGAGCCGAGCCTCATCCTTGAACAATATCCATCCATTGTCCCGCTCCAGCAGACCATCCCGTTCCAATTGCCGCAGTACCCGATTGGTGTGGATGGGTGTCAACCCCAGAGCATCGGCGATAACGGTCTGGGTTAGCGGCACGCGAAACCCGTCGCTTGTACCGGCCCCTGTAATCAGCACCCGCCGATAAAGTTCGAGCAGGAAATGCCCTATTCTTTCCCGGGCGGTCTGCTTGCCGTTTCTGACAATCTGTTCGCGCAGGAACGCCTCTTCCTGAACCTGCATCCACCAAAATGCGAGTGTCAGCTTCCCGGATTCGGTCAACAGGCGGCGAAAAACAGATGGCCTGACCGACAGGCCGGTCAAACTCGTCACCGTTTTGACAGAATGATCCGCCTCCGCCGCCACCAGAACCTGAAGGTCGAACATGTCTCCCGGCAACAATATGTTCAATACCTGACGTCGACCGTCCTCCAGCGTCTTGTAGCGGATCGCCCAGCCCTCCTTGACGATCAGAACGCTATCCAATTCCTGACCCGCATCAATGATCTCGGTATTTTTATCGTAATGCCGTTCCCGCCCGTCGATCTGCATGATGACCTGCTGATCAGTCTCGTCCAGATCGGCATAAAAGGAAATGCGTCGGAGCAGGGCTTTTTGCGCCACTAGCGATATCGCGCTTCGTCAGGAGCAGGGAATGTGATTGTGCAGATAAGGCCGTCGACCGTCCAATCCCGTTCAATCTCTCCGCGTAAATTGCGGGTGATGCTATGATCGATAAGCGAGGATCCGAAGCCGGATACGGACGGAGCGGGCTGTGACTTGGGGCCACCACTTTCCGACCAGCGCAATTCGACAATATCCTGCCCATCTTCGTCAGGAAGGATGGTCCATTTGATCTTCACAAGGCCCGTATCCGCGGTCAACGCACCATATTTGGCTGCGTTGGTGGCCAGCTCGTTAAGCACGAGCGATATCGAGACCATCGCGTTTTCTTCAAGAATAATATCGGGTCCAAACCAGCGCACTCTCGGATAGGTCTTGCAGAGGTCCCTCACCAGCGCGGCAAACGATCCTGTCACAAAATTGGTATCGAGCAGGATTTGCTGGGCCCGGTTCAGCGCGCTCAGGCGATTCTTGATCCGTTCGATATAATCATCAATCGACGTCGCCGAATTTTTGGTCAGCATCATGATCGATTGCAGTGTAGCAAAAAGATTGCGGAGCCGGTGATGGAGTTCGCGTGTGTGAAGCCGCAGCTGTTCCTGCTGATCGACGGAATGGGTAATATCTTTATTGACCCCGGTTAGCGTCGGCCGGCCGTTCGCTTCGAAATAATCGCCATATCCCTCGACCCAGCGGGTTTCACCCGACTGCAATATGATACGAAAACGCGCTTCATATTTTTCGCCCGGCGCCGCTGCAGCGCTCATTGCTTCGGTAACGCTATCACGATCCTCCGGATGGATGCGGGCCATAGCGCTTTCCACTTGTGTAAGCGCCTCTCCTGCATCTTCTCCCCATATCTTCATATAGGCGCCGCCCCATTCGATCATTCCCGTTTCAAGGTCGAGCCGAAAGCTGGCGATATCACTGAGGGCGAGCGTGAGGTCGAGATTCGACCGATCGATGGCAGCATTTTTTTGCGCCTGTTCACGCAAACGGATCTCGCGGCTCAACTCCAGTTCACTCATCACGATATCGGCCATGTTTTTCAGCTGATTGAGTTGGTTTTTTGTGATCCGGAATCGCGGAACCGTATCCGCGAACCACAAGGCTCCCAGAACCATGCCATTGGGGGCGATCAACGGCGCACCGGCGTAAAATCGAATAGAGGGATCACCGCTCACCAGAGGGTTGCGATCGAATTGCGGTTCAATCGATGCATCTTCAATGACCACGGGCTCGTGACTATCGATCATCTGTGCGCAAAAGGATATATCGCGGTCCGCCTGGATTTCAGCCAGGCCTACCGCCGATTTAAAAAACTCCCGGTCTGCATCAATCAGGGAGATTGACGCTATCGGCGCTGAAAAAATATCGGCGACCAGCTGCGTGATACGATCGAAAGCGTTCTTCCGGGCATTATCCATTACCTGATAGCTACCGAGTGTGGCCAACCTTTCGGCCTCCATTGTCGGTTCCAACTCTTCGGTCATCTGGTCACCCGCCTTCATGTCTAACCCCTTTTTGTCACTGACCCTGAAGCCGTTCCGGTACTAACGATCAACTTGCGATCTTGTTGCATGCCCGTGGAACCAAAGCGGCAAACCATGCGGTAACTGACCCCGAAATCCGATAGGGATGGAATTAATCCAAGCGGAGGCTTTTGCATGAATTATGATGCTCGTGAAGAATTATATGAAACGATTGAAAATATCCGCACCACCACGCCGATAACCAGGAACTATGACGATATGCAGAATGTCCGGTTACCGGATATTGGCCCCGGGCGTCGCCCTCCTGTCGACAGTCACACAAAAAGGGCTGCGGGATTTAAATCTCGCAGCCCTTTTAAAGTCCATCTTCCAGAAAGCCTAGCGGCGGGCCATCAACGCGCCGACGACAAGCCCGATGCCAGCCGCCGCAGCGATGCTGACGATCGGGTTATCCTTGAACGTTGCCTGCGCTTTTTTGCGCCCCTTTGTCCCGGCTTCAACCGCATTGGCGCGCGCGGCGTCAAACTTTGTCTTCGCGTTGGCGCGCAACTCTGATGCGTTTGCCTGGGCATCGGCCTTGACGGACTTAGTCAAGGTTGCCAGATCATCTTTCAATGTTTGCAGATCCGATTTCACCGCGCCCATTTCTTCCGAATAATTGCCTGTCATTTCTTTTTCTCCATATTCTGTCTAATGATGAGTCAACGAACGACGTCCAGATTGGTTCCGGATCAAGACCACAAGCCAAAAATTTAAATGTCACCTGCCTAACGAAATTATGATGGAACCCTATTTCCAATCATGCGTTGGGAACCCATCACGGAGATATAAAATATGTCACTAGCTCAAAATCTGAAACCGCATCTTCCCTATCTACGGCGCTATGCACGGGCTCTAACCGGCAGCCAAAAGAGCGGCGACGCATTTGTTAAGGCAACACTGGAAGCGATTATTGCCGATCCGGAACCTATGCCAGACAATAATGATGTAAGGGTCCATCTATACCGCGTCTTTGCCAGTATCTGGGAAAGCGCGCATGTCAGGGTAACGGACGATCCAGACGACAACACGGCGCAGAACCGCTTGAACGCGATTCCCCCGATCAGCCGTCAAGTATTGCTGCTGACCGCGCTGGAAGGTTTTTCTGTCAGCGAAGTCGCAAAAATTGCCGATGTTGGCGAAAATTCGATCAATGACCTGCTTGACGATGCCATTGCCGAGATTGACAAGGAAATCAGGTCCGATGTTCTGATCATCGAGGACGAGGCTCTTATTTCAATGGAATTGCAGCAGATCGTATCGGGGCTGGGACACCGTGTCTGCGGAACCGCGACGACCCACAAGGGCGCTCTGGAAGCCGTTGCAAAAGCAAAGCCGAGCCTTGTGCTCGCCGATATCCAGCTGGCGGACGGAAGCTCAGGCATTGATGCTGTGAAGGATATTCTGGAACAGATTTCGGTTCCGGTAATCTTCATTACCGCATTCCCCGAGCGTTTGCTTACGGGGGAACGTCCCGAACCGACATTTCTGATCACCAAGCCATTCCAACCCAATGCTATTCGCGCTGCGATTAGCCAGGCCCTGTTCTTTTCAACGGCAAAGCAGGACGCCTGATTTTAGTCATAATTTTGATTGAAGAAGCCCCGCGCCTCACTGCCGGTTCAAACTACTGAACCGGCGGTGAGGCGCTATAATTACTAGCGCTCCCGATCAAAGGGTCGGGCAAGCTACATTAGAATTTTGAAAATTTTTGCTTGCGAGCGCCAGCCGGTTAGACTGTCGGCAAAAGACGGTCGAGCTAGGGTGCTATTTTCTCAACCGCACCAATGATATTTTCAAGCGCCGTAGCGGTGAGATTATCATGACCATCAGAGGCAGAGGTAAAACGCCCCTCTTCCAGAATGGCTTCCAGCGCCTTGCGCGCCCGCGAAACCCTGCTTTTCATCGTACCGACGGCGCAGTTGGAAATATCTGCAGCCTCTTCGTAAGAATAGCCGCCAGCGCCGACCAGAATGATCGCCTCTCGCTGGTCATCGGACAATTCCATCAGCCCCCGCTGCAAGTCAGCGAGATGCAACGGTTCCTGCTGTGGGGCCGGTGCCGATAATATCCGTTCCGCGACCAACTCGTCATAATTTGCAGTGAATTTCTTTCGCCGCATGCTTGAGAAAAAAGTGTTCCGCAAAATTACGAATGTCCAGGCACGCATCGAAGTGCCTGCAATGAAGCGGTCCCGGGCAGCCCATGCTTTCAGAAGAGTATCTTGCACAAGATCATCGGCCGCATCGCGGTCACCTGACAGACTCCTGCCAAAAGCGCGTAAATGCGGAATGGCTTCCGTCAATTGCTGCTTGAACTGCGCCGGCGGCAACGCCTGGGGCTTATTCATTTTCGTCCGGCCGGCTGGAGTTCACGTCGCTATTGTCGTTCTCTTCCAGCTGATCCAAAAGCGCCAGCATGTCGTCGGGTAGCGGCTCGTCCAGAACACTCGAATACATGTCCTTGAGCCCAAGGCCTAATCTCTCTTGCATGTCTTCCTTGCTTTTCACCGGCATATCCTTTGACTTTTGCCCTGCACCATTAGACTCCGAAGACTCTGATGTATCAGCGTGATTTTTATCCTGGCTTGTCAAATCATGCCTCGTTTTTTCCTTGCTCGAAGACAGAACACCCGATGTTCTGAAAGGTTGCATATAAATTTTTCCGGATAATGTCCATTGGCGCGGAACAATCTCTGTGAGCCTGCGTTAAAGTTATGGAAGACAGATACAACAACCGGAGACTCTTATGATGACCGATAGCGCTGACAATGATTCAAATCTGAAGATGGAAGGCGAAGGGAGCCGGGAAGGCTCACGCCGCTTTCAGGCAGCCCAACACGAATTTGCACAGACCGGCGACGTCGAAAGCAAGGCGAAAGAAGCAGCGCGTGCGTTGGAGGGTGATGAAGCGGAAGATCTGGAACAAGCTCGAAAAGCCAGTGCTAAAGGGAAAACTTCTGACTGAAGCCAGCCACCGCCCGGTAACATAGAGGCAACCTCCAGAACAAGACGCCTTGCGTTCGCTTCATCTCGATCCGAAACTGTTATCCGTCTTTTTTGATGCCGAGAGAGTTAAAGCTCTGAAACATCGTTCGAGCCACACTGGAGACAGTTTCGCCAGCTAGTATCTCCGAGAGATCGGCCCGTTCAAAGCCCTGCTGCGCCGACCAAAACCGACCAACCACGTGCAGTTGCGCAAATTGTCTGGTTCGCGCCTCACGCTCATCGACTATGGTTACTCCGTTATGCCGATTGTCCTGCCAAATGCGGTGCATGAGAACGTTTAGAACGGCACGATCCCCTTCTATGCACTGCATGAAGTTTAACCCATTACAAGCCAGAAGCCCGGTTATTGCAGAATTCCGACTATTTTCTATAGCATCATTCTTGATCGCCAGAAAATCGCCCTGATCGATGCCGGGCGTCACGGTGCTGACAAAAATGTAGGAGGTAATCGGACGGGAGGCCACACATGACTTTCTATTGGCGGCGCTGTTCAAACCCCGAGCTATCGCTACCAAATAGATTAGGCGCATTTGTTTCGCGCTGTCTTAACATAGATTAGGCAACCTATTCCTCATTCGACCGGTTGCTGATCGTCTAGCAGATCGGAAGAACCATCATCCGATCGCTCTGATTCCACCAGTTTCTCGACATGATCCTCCGGCGATACGTCAAAAGCATCTTTAGCCAGCACTCTCGGCGGTTTTTCCCTGCTCGCCTTTTTAGCGGGCTCGACTTTACTGGCCGCATCCATCATTTGTGGTGGTCCATTGTCGAACCGCAATCGATATATCGGCTCCGGCAGGGCAAAGCCGCATTCTTCCAGAGCATTTTTGGTCACCCGGATCGCTGCACCTCTAGCTTTGTTGAAATCGCTATTCCGCTGGTCAATCCAGCCATGAAAAGCAATCAGGATATTCGAATCACCGACTTCCCTGATTTCGGCCGTGGCTTCGGGATCGTCCAGAACAAAATCCTGCCCGTTGATGGCCCGAAGCCCCGTTTCGATGGCGGCAGCCGGGTCATCATCCGCATCAACGCCCAGCTCGAAACTGAACCGCCGCTGCGGATTGCGGGTAAAATTCAATATCTCCGCCTTGAACACGGTCGCATTGGGAATCCGCAGGTGGTTACCATCCAGGGTCATCAAAATCGTGGCGCGCGAAGTCAGCCGTACCACGCGCCCCTCCTGCTCGCCAACCCGCACATGATCATTGGCACGAAACGGCTGGCGAATGCTCAGCATGATGCTCGACATGTAATTGTCGACCGTATCGCGCAAAGCAAACCCGACTGCCAGGCCGATTACGCCGGCACCGCCAAGCACTGCGCCGAGCAATGCCGTCGCGTTGAGAATATCCAGGCCGATAAATATCCCGACCATGATGAAAAGGACGCGGACGAAGCCGGAAATCAGTTCGGCCAGAAAGATATTCGGCGTGACGCGTTTCCAGAACCCCATTCGCGAGGCAAAGAAATGGCCCAACAGGCCTACGAAAATGGCGACAAGAAACGCGACCCCGATAAGCGGAAGCGCCGAGAGGAAGTTCTGCAAACTGGCGCTGAATTTATCGACTACCGGCTCGACATTCCTGCCGACAGACAAATCACGTTCAAATTGGGACTCAACCGTGACCACACCTGATACGCGCTGGGCAATGGCCTTCGCCCGGTCCGCTGATGCATTATCGGCTATTGGTCCGGACAGGCGAACGACGCCGGCATCAACCGCAACCGCGACACCGTCCAGTCCCTCAATTTCCCGGAAAATACCGCGCAACCGGTCCGCAATAGCGATATCGGCGCTGCTGTCTGCCGCGGGATCGATGGCAGGTTCCGGATCATCAACCGGCTCGGTCAATTGCACCTGCGCACGGGCATCAAAATCTGGAAAAAGGCCGGTTACAGGCGCGGCAACCGCCATTGCCAGAAATAAGGCGGTCAGGAGCCAGCGATATAGGGACATAATATTCCAATCAGCAACATTCGCATACGCCATCGCATAGCAAAAGTTCCGGCAGACGGGAAAAATTTAGTTTGGAACCGACCGGCACGTTCGATGTTGATTGTTCATATTCAACGCAAAACGAGGATGATATGACTAATAACGCTTCCACGGACATTTTAAATGACGTTTTGGAAACTCTGATCGACTCCACGCATGGCTACGAAAAAGCAGCCGAAATTGCGGACCGGACCACGTTCAAGAATTTCTTCTCCCGCCGCGCGGCTTCTCGCCGGGCAATGGCTGCAGCTGTTCGCGAGGAAATTGTGAAATCCGGTGGTACGCCGGAAAGCGACGGCACGATCCTGGCGTCCGCCCATCGCGTGTTCATGAATTTGAGCGCTGCCGTGCAGGATAATGACGAAGCTGCAATCGAAGCTGTCGAGACGGGCGAGGAATATCTGCGCAAGAAATTGGAAAAGGCGCTCACGCAGGATGATCTGTCGGTTTCGGCGAAGACGTTGTTGCGCAACTATCAGGGTGAACTGCGAGCGGACGGTCGTCTGATCGACCATCTCGAAGACGCGACGTCCTGAAGACGCGCTGGATACGCACTTTCAATAATATTTAAACAAGGGAATTTATCATGGAATATGGAATTGTTGGACTTCTGATTTTGGCTTTGGACATCTGGGCACTGCTCAGCGTCTGGGGCAGCGGCTCTTCGACCGGCGCCAAGATTATCTGGTCGCTGATCATATTGATCCTGCCGGTTATCGGCCTGATATTGTGGTTCTTCGTTGGCCCAAGAGGTTCTGCGCGGGCGATCTAGTCACGCTAAAACCCTAAACATTTACATTAAGCCCCGACATACATCCCCTGTGGATGGATGGCGGGGCTTTTGGTATATAATCAGGCGCGCTGCTCTGGCGAGCTATCAGGAGACGATCATGGCAACGGAAACATCCAGCACGGATCTAGCGAGCGAGCGAACGGATCTAGCCGAGGACCGCACCGAATGGGCTGAAGATCGTACGATCATGGCCAATGAGCGAACCTTCGCGGGCTGGATGCGCACCGGCCTGGCGGCAGTCGGGATCGGCCTCGGTTTCAACGCCCTGTTCGGGAAACTCGAACCGCTTTGGGTGCCCAAGGCCATCGCGACATTGTTCATGATCATCGGAATTTTCATTTTCTGGGTAGCCCAGCGCAATGGCTGCGCGGTGCAGGACCGCCTCAATTCGCATCAGGCTACCCCGGTAAAACCTCACAATATGCGTATCGTCTCGGGCTTGATGGCGTCAGGTGCCGTTGCTTTGATTGTTGCCATTTGGACAATGAAATTTGGCCGCTGATTTGGCGTCAGACTGCAACCAATTTGCTGCTCGTCCGTAGATAGAGTGAACAGCAAACAAGGGAAAATGACATGCGTTATATTATCAGAACCATCGCCGCCGGAGCTATTTCGGTTGCCGCTCGAATCATCATCAAGAAGATTCAGCAAAAAAGCGAAACGAAACCCAGCGAAACAGCTGTATAACTGAAAGATCCAGCCAGCCAGCCTTGGCTGGCTTTTAAACGACACCCGCGAACACATCGTCGGCCCGTTTCGGGTCGAGGATATCATTGTCCGCCAGCCACGCTTCCACGTCGCTGACATCGGGCGTTTGATAAAGCCTGAGTTCACGGCCCGGCTTTTTGAGGGTGTCGATGGTAGCGATTAGCGAGCCCGTTTCCTCGAGCGAGCTGTGGACATCACTTTCATCAACACCCAGATGCTCCGCCAGCAGGTCGTTCCGGACGCTAGCTATCTGGCTGGGCACCCTGTCATCGCGAACTTCCGAGGCATCGATAGCGACATCACATTCGCTGTCAAAACCGAGCGAACGATTGTTAAAATTAGACGACCCGACTCGAATATACTGGTCATCAACGATCAATATTTTGGCATGAACATAGATTGCTGTTCCCGCGGCGTTGAACGGGTGGAACATGCGGAACCGGTCATATTTATCCTTCGCTTTTATCGCTTCAAAAAGACGCGCGCGAGTGGAGTCCATGATCTCTGATTCAAGCCAGCCTTCCGCGCTTTGCGGATTGACGATCACGACTTCCGGCCCGTCCGGTTCCGACAGCCGCGCAGCGATCGCAGCGGCGATTCGGGCAGAAGCAAAATATTGGCTTTCCGCATAGATAAAATCTTTCGCGGCAGCGACTAGATCGAGATACAGGTTTTCGATTTCGTGGACGCCCTGCTGATCATCCATTTTCGGCAAGGTGCGGGCGATGGCGATCGGGCAATCGGTGAAATCCGGATCCAGATCCGCAGGCCAGCAGTCCGCTGTTGCGGTGACCGCTTTGGTCGGCTTGCCGCCAGCAGCCCGCCAGTGCTGCACGGCATATTCTGCCAAAGCACGGGCAACGTCTCCCTGAACCACCATCGCCGCATCATGCCAGGGCCCGGCATCATTGCCATCCGGCTGGAGGCGATGGCTCTGGCTGTCATCATGTGCGCGTGTATCCCAGCGATTATTCGCGACATCAATGCCGCTACAGAAAGCCGTATCTTCATCGATAACGATGACCTTTTGGTGATGGGCTGCCCCCACGGGGTGGTGGGAATCGAGCT
This sequence comes from Parasphingorhabdus sp. NYA22, assembly GCF_976973735.1. NCBI lineage: Bacteria > Pseudomonadati > Pseudomonadota > Alphaproteobacteria > Sphingomonadales > Sphingorhabdaceae > Parasphingorhabdus > Parasphingorhabdus sp. NYA22. The sequence continues at coordinate 3,473,160 of NZ_OZ333477.1, forward strand.
TGAAATGCACCCGTGGGTGAAAATACCAGCGAATCAGGGTCATCAGTCCGTTTACGCGAAAAAAGGATTTCAGAGCCCCGGTATCCCAGCGCAGCACGTAGATATCAAGATCACGGTTATTCTTGAGCAGCCAGTCGAAATAGGCCCCGATCTTCAATGGCCCTTCCGGCTGTTCAGCCGTGTCATGCATCTCCACCCGTTCGTCAAAATCCCAGCCCAGCAGCATTATGCGCTGCTTCGCCTGAGCGAGCGACTTTCGCACTGCACGAAAATAGTTTTCGCCATCGATGAGAACTGCAGAGCGATCTGCATGCTCGACGCGCCAGCAATTTTTCCGCGGCCTGAATATGTTCGACATAGGCGATCAACCTTTTCAGCAGGATAGAGTTCCCGGTTGCCGGTCACTATATGCAACCATTTTGTTACTTGCGCGTTTAAAGCGCATGAATAATCAAGTAGATCAGTCGCTTAATACCCTCCAGATATTAGCCACCCAATTGCGTTCAATGTGGGAAGGCGTTGTCAGCCTCTTGCCCAACCTAGTTATCGCCATTTTCCTGATAATTTCAACGTGGATTGTCGCGAGATTTGCCACGACAATCGCAGACCGTCTGACGACAAGAACGTCTATGCGACCATCTTTGCAGGAACTGGTCGACACATCGGTGAAAATCGCAATCTGGACGGTCGGCTTGCTGATAGCGCTAACGATCCTGTTGCCTGATCTGACACCCGGAAGCCTGATTGCCGGCCTCGGCGTCGGCACGGTTGCCATCGGCTTCGCCTTTCAGGATATTTTCGAGAATTTTCTCGCCGGCATATTGATCATGTTGCGGGAGAAGATGCGGATTGGCGACTATATTTCCTGCGAAGGCATCGAAGGTAAAGTAGAGCAAATCTTGCTCCGGGAAACGCATATCAGGAAGATGTCAAACGAGCTAACGATCGTACCAAATTCGATTTTGTTCAAAAACCCGGTCGAGATTTTGACCGATCACAATAGCCGGCGCCATGAAGTCATCGTTGGCGTTTCCTATGATACCGATCTGGAAAAGGCACGCGATGTACTTCGCGCTGCAGTCAAATCCTCGGATTCCACCGACGACCAGAAACCGGTCGACATTTTTGCCTGCGAATTCAATTCCAGCTCCGTTGATTTCAAGCTGCGGTGGTGGTCAGGTTCGGCACAGCGTGACATGCATGAAAGCCGCGACCAGGTAATCCGTCTGGTCAAACGCGCTCTGGACGACGCGAATATAGAGATACCCTTCCCTTACATCACCCATACTTTCAAAGAGGCCGTTCCCATGGCCTCGCAAGCAGATTGATGCTAGTCCAAGCCGGGCAACCGGAGCCGGGGGAAATTCAGCCTGCGGCAAATAATGGCGGTGCGACGAGGAGAGATTTGATGTCTGGTTCGTGGTCTTTTCAGAATCAGGTCCAGTCTGTGGATACCAAACTCGATAACGGAACAAATGTCTGTTTGAGACGCGTGCGTCATTCCGACCTTCCCGAAATCGAGAAGGGTATCGGGCAAATGTCGGATCAGAGCCGCTATTTGCGTTTTTTCACAGGCTCCAAAACCATGCCTCCATCGGTCGTTGAACGATTGGCGAGCGTGGATGGCATCTTCCATCTCGCATGGGGGGTGATCAATATGGACGAAGAAGGTCATCCCGCCATTGCCGCGGCGCATGTGTTTCGAGAGACGGAAACCAGCGACACAGGTGAGTTCGCCATTGCGGTACTGGACCCATATCACGGATTAGGCGTAGCAAGAGTCTTGATGACGGCGCTTTTTCTGGACTGTTATTGCGAAGGCTTGCGCCAATTGCAGATCGATATCCTGCGCGACAACAAAAAAGCCTACGGACTGATCCGGTCTGTCGGCGCGACCCCTTGCGCGTTTGAAGGGTCTGCGGCTCAATATAATCTGGTCGTCAAAGACGCGATCTCGGCCCTGCAGAAAATGGACAGTCCCACCGCTATCCCGGATATTATTGGCGCTTTTGCAGCGGACTAGACATCGGACCATCACGCAAGCACGCAAGACAGCATCACACACAAAATTGATCGGCGTGGAACCAACAGATTATCTCCGCGTTGTATACTGTAATCGATGGGCGATGTTCGAATTCACCTTCGACCCAAAGGTTTGCGCCGGATAACGCGATCACGACGAGTAATGTATGTCGTCGGTCGCGTTATCCGGCCTTTCATTAAGCAGCCTCGATATCGGAAATTTACCCGTCTGAGCTATCGACAACCTTTTGCGACCTGGCTTTCAGATCCTTTATATCCGGTTTGTGGACAATAGTGTCCAGCGCTCTTGCCAGAGCATCTCGGGACGCTTCTGTAGCGGCCACAGCGAATAAATCCGGCCATGACTTTGCAAGCGCGAGTAAACACAGCTGAATACGCTGCTGAACCTCCACCATAGCGGCGCCGTCCCGCGCAATCTTGATAAAGAAATCGGTGAACAGGTCTTCCACCTCCATCTCCGGACCGTGAACTCTTGAATATTTGGCATCTTCAGGCTCCGCGCTTGCCTCTGCCAGGACTTCGAAGCAACGCAGGCCGCTATCCAATACCGAAATGGCGGTGCCCGGATCGTTAACCGCAGGCGATAAGGCGCGGGAGGCTATTTCGGAAAGAACCACCAGTCCGAACCGGGGGTCCTGGTCGAAGCTGCGATCATGCTCAACCAATATGGCATCGCGGAAAGGTTGCAGATCAGCTGCCTTCGCGCCTGCACCAGATAGATAGATCAACGGGCGAGCCGGATATATCAGCTTGCCTGGATGAATGGTCAGGTAGACGGTGACATCTTGTTGCTTGGCGGCTTCCTGCAGCCGGCTCATGTCAATCGAAGTCACAACACCGCTGGCGATGTCACAACTGATCGGCAGAGCGCCGTCCGGTATCTCGACTGGCGGCTGTGCGTTCAAATACGGGTGCTGGCCATGCCAGCGCAGCGCCTTCGAGGTGGCCTGCTCCACCCTCGCGATAAGATCATTCATCCGCCCGAATGTGGACAGCTGCTGTATCCAGTTGATCAGGGTTCCGGAAATGATCACAATTACGGCGATCGTGGCAAAAAACAGGATGATGCGGCCCCGATCGTCATAATAGCCTGAGGACAATCCGATGATGCCCACGATGCTGAACAGGAACGTGCCCAGGAAGGTCGACAATGCATTTTGTGACCGATCATCGGCAAGCATGAGAGCGATGGTTCTGGGGGTCGCGGTGCTGGTCGCCGAACCATAAGCCGAAACCATGATCGACACAGAAAAGGTGATGACCGCCAGCATGCTGGACGCCAGAATCGTCAATATATCACCAACCGATCCGCTGGCGATCTCGAGGTCCGCTTCATAGGGAATCAATGGTCCCACCCACTCTGCGGCAGCGGCAGTGGCAATCGCGCCGACGCTGAAAAGCATCGCCCGGAACCAGATCTTTTCCGGCAACCGCGACATATATTTCTTCAGCGCCAATATCATGAGCCGCTCTTTCTCATCTGCTAAAGGGGTGCGGCTTGGATACCCGCGATATCCGGTTCCCCGTCAGTGCCCCTAGCCCCATTCTGAACATATCGAACGTTAGCGGATTTTTCTCACCCCTGCCAGCGCGGCTTGCCATATTCGTGCAACGCCGGGACAATAGACTGGATCACCAAAATTCAAAACGACCGATCAGGTCTTTAATTTATTATGGATCCGGATTAGGCAGCGATGCTATTGATTATGCGATAAACATCACACGACAGGAAAGAATATGGTCGGCATGAAAACGGTAACCGCGGCACTCGCTTTGTCCATTTTAACGGCAGGCTGTTCAGGTGGTGGTTCTGAATCCGGTGACCCAGCATCAGGCACAACCGGAACGGCCGCTTCTGAAGCAGCGCCGTCTGTCGATAGCGGTCCACCGGGTACTGATGACGTCGCAACATTGGACGGCGTTGCTTATGCAAGCCTGACCGGCGATCCCGCCTCTGGCAAATCCGCCTTCATGCAATGCCGCACCTGCCATGTGGTCGATCCCGGCATGAACCGCGTCGGTCCGTCACTGGCAAATATCGTCGGCCGCGAAGCCGGTTCGGTCGCAGGCTTCCGATATTCCGAAGCCAATGCCAATAGCGGCATCATCTGGACAGAAGAAAAATTATTCCAGTTCCTGGAGAAGCCCCAGCGGGTCATCCCGAAGACCAGAATGATTTTTGCCGGAATGCCGGACGTGCAGAAACGCGCGGACGTGATCGCCTATCTCAAAAACCCCGGCTGATCAGGCTTTCCAGCATCCGGAAAGATGGTCGTCGGTCATCCCGATCGCCTGCATATAGGCATAGATGATGGTGCTGCCGACGAAGCTCATGCCGCGTTTCTTGAGCGTTTTTGATATGGCATCGCTGATCGGCGACGTGCTCGCCATATCGGTAAAATATTTGGGTCGGTTGACCGGCGGTGCGTCATCCAGATGGCCCCAGAGCCAGGCATCAAAGCTACCAAATTCCTCCTGAATTTCACGATACACCAGCGCGTTCTTGCGGACCGAGTAGATCTTGAGCCGGTTGCGGATGATGCCCGCATCTTCCCGCAGCGCTTCCAGTTCGTCATCTTCCATTACAGCGCAACGTCCAACGTCAAAACCGTAAAAGGCGCGGCGATAGCCGTCCCGTTTGCGCAGCACCGTCTCCCAGCTCAGGCCAGCCTGCGCGCCTTCAAGAATCAGATTTTCAAATAGCAACCGATCATCGTGAACGGGCACGCCCCATTCACGGTCGTGATAATCGCCGTAAAATTCCTTGCCCAGCTGCCCGCCGAAGCACCGGTATTTTCCGTCCGTCCCGATCACTGTCATGAGACAGGGTTAGCCGCACGAACTACGTCCGGCAATTCTATTCGGCAGGCTGAATTTCAGGCATGTGCTCCTTGTCAGGGGGCCACCAGCCGATACGGCGCTTGATCCAGTTGAGCAGACGGGGGATTGGCGCATTGCGATCCATCCACTCCGCATATTCCCTGTAGGCCGGATCGCTCAGCAGATGCTTTTCTTCGGTCTTGGCACGCCAGTAATAAACGCCGCTAACCGCCGCTATCAGCACCGTATTGCGCACAAAATCTGTGAGACTGCCCGAAGTCACCAGAAACGGCATGGTCGCCAGCCACCAATAGGCATTTTTCGCGACGTAGGCGGGATGTTTGGTCCAGCTATAGGGACCGTGAGTCAGGATTCCGCGATGGGTCAGGTTGGAAAAGCGCAGGCCGAAGGCGACCGTTGCCCAAGCGTAAATCGAGGTAAGAAAAACCAGTATTCCGCCCCAGATCCAGAGGATGGTTGTCTGGCCTTCGAACCAATAGGCCCAATCGGCGGTGTTGATATGATAGTTGAGCGGCCCGTCATTGCCCATGAGAATGAACGGCGGATAACAGATCAGCGCGGCAACCCAGCCCGCCATATAGGGATTTGCAGTGCGGATATGCGCGTCCAGCGGTTTCATCGTCAGCAGATAGCCAACCGTTGCAAACTGCACGTCGACCACGAACATCGCGATGATCAGCCAATGGGCGATCGCCACCGGATTGCCCGCCAGTTCCTCGAGATCAAGCCGGACCAGATCAGCAAAACCGCCAGGCACGATCGAGAGCATGAAGGCGAGGAAAAAACCCTTAACCGCCCAGGCGCGCAGATGGTGGAAGATCTGTTCCCACTCAAATTCACTTCTCCTGCCGGTTAGCAGCTGGCCAAAATGCCAGGCCCCGTCGCGCGGTTCGATGGTAAAACGGTCCATGAACAGGACATAGGGGATCGATAGCACGAACAACCAGGGCGCGGCTGTTTCCATTATCTCCATGGAAAATTGATATTGGCCGGTCCAGTACCAGCGTCCGACACAGTAAATGGTCGCGATAATCCCCCAAGTGGCCCAGAGGCCAGCGAGCTTCACCAGACTGACGTCAAATGTCTCTTTCAGCGATTTCGGATTATCCCAGTTCATCCCGGTCGACGGTCGCAAATGGACCTTGTCCATCAACAAAGACCAGATCACCATCGGTATCGCACAGGCCAGACAGGCGGCGAGTGCGGAATAGGGACCGTCCAGGCCATATTGACGGGCTATTAGCACCCAGCACGCCAGTCCGATCAGGCCGGCCACGCCTACGCCGTTGGAAACCGCTGACGAGGGGCGCGGATCATCGCTTCTGAATTTTTGTCCGAACATGCGCCTTCTGTAACCGATAATGGTAAGCAAGCGGTGAACGGGACGATTTCAGCCAAATAATCCCAGTATGAGCCTAGCAAAATCGCCGCGCTTCCTCTATATCTCCCTGTAAAGGTGGATAGAAATAATTTGATGGCAAAATACGGAAATCGCATGAAGAATATCGGACTTTCGCTCTCGGTGGTAATCCTGGTGGCTGCTTGTACCAACGGTGATGACGCACAGGCAACGGGCAGCACGGCTGAAGACGTGCAGGCTCTGGCCGACATTTCTCCGATAGATCGCAAGCCTTTCGAAACAACCGCAATTGCGAGCTTTGATGAGCCATGGGCGATGACCTTCCTTCCCGATGGCCGGATGTTGGTCAGCGAAAAAGCGGGCAAGCTGCAGTTGGTCGATGCCAAGGGGCAGAAAACCGATGTCAGCGGTGTGCCCGAGGTTGCATATGGCGGTCAGGGCGGCTTTGGCGATATCGTCCTCGCTCCCGATTTCGCTACCAGCAATATAGTCTATTTGAGCTGGGTAGAGGCCGGGAACAACGACACTCGCGGTGCCGTAGTAGGTCGCGCCAGGCTGGAGCTGGCTGGCGAAAAACCGGCGTTGAAAAATCTCAAAACTATCTGGACTCAAAAGCCGAAAGTGACCGGCAAGGGGCATTATTCCCACCGCATCGCATTTTCACCCGATGGCAAATATCTGTTCATCGGTTCGGGCGACCGGCAGAAATTTGATCCGGCGCAGGACATGACCGCCAATCTCGGCAAGATTGTCAGACTCTATCCGGACGGCAGCGTGCCCAACGACAATCCTTTTGTCGATCAGGAAGACGCACTTCCCGAGATATGGTCGCTGGGCCACCGCAATATTCTGGGTCTCGCTTTTGATAAAGAGGGACGGCTCTGGAACCAGGAAATGGGTCCGAAAGCTGGCGATGAACTGAATCTGGTTCAGCGCGGTGCCAATTATGGCTATCCGATCGTCTCGGAAGGCGATCATTATGATGGCAAGAAAATCCCCAATCATGACACCCGTCCCGAATTTGAGGCGCCAAAAACAGCCTGGGTACCGACGATCGCACCAAGCGGATTGATCTTTTATTCAGGCAAGATGTTCCCCGCATGGCAGGGCAGCGCCTTTGTCGGCGGCCTGGCTAGCCAGGCGCTGATTCGTGTCAGTTTCGACGGCGATAGCGCCAAGGAGGCCGAGCGCTTTCTGATGGGCGCCCGTATTCGCGAAGTGGAACAGGGTCCCGACGGCGCAATCTACGTGCTGGAAGACGGCGAAGGCGGCCGGATGCTCAAGCTGACCCCCACCAAATAGCCCTTCGCTACAAAAAACCTATTGCGAGGCGGCGGTGGTCGTTCCCGACAAGTCGCTCAGAAATTGGCGAACGCGCTTTGCATTGGCGCCAATATCATGCACGCCGACGCGGCTGACCGAGCGCATGTCGATGATGCTCGCTGCGCCATTTTCCGCCGAACGGGCACGAATGACGATATCATCCTTGAACCGGAACAACGAGATCGTGTCGGTTGCTTCCAGTTTGCCAGCAGCCGGATCGACGCTGACCACCTTCCAGCCGCGATCTTCTGCCAGTCTTTTGGCTTTCTCGATCACCACGGCAACCGGTTGGTCAATACGGACCGAGCGGATGTCGGGATAGGCATCCTGATGCGCCGTTGCCCAGCGCTGGCGCGGGTTCATGCCGCGCATGTCACTGTCATCCGCACCAGGGATATTGTCCCAATTATCAGCCCGCAGGGTCAGAGCGGTGAACTGCGGCGGATCAGCAAGATCGGTGGTGATATCATGAATGGCGGGGAGTGTAGCAATCGCCATAACATAAGGTATCCAGAACCCGAGGAAACCAAGCGTTGCGATCATGCCCAGTCCCAATAAGGGCCAGCGCGTCTTGCGGCCTTTACGCCGGTTCAGCACGATAAAGACAATTGCCAGAATGAGCGTGAGCAAGGCTACCAATAGAATCCATGGTATCGCTGCCAGACCAGCTTGCCAGCCCCACAGACCAATGCCTCCGCCAACAGCGGCAACGACAAATGCCAGAGGTGCGCCCAGACCAAGTAGCAGTATGAGCCAGCCCTTGGGGTCGCGGCGCAGCGAACCCGGTTTGACCGGCTTGGCTGGTGCAGCGGCCGGTGGCGTATCGCCAGTCGATGGTTCGGTTGGCTTGTTCTGGTCCGTCACGCGCAAACTCCCTTAACAGATCAACCTTTTAGCTGGCGCTTCGCGATCATGCAATTGCAACCTATGCGGCTCGACATTTACCCCAAAGCGGAGTAGCGCGCGTTTTTCCTGTTAGACGAGACCCACGAATTGGCCAGCATCATTCCTCTCGCCGAAATCGACCCGCAACTTGTCGAGGCCCTGCTAGACTCCGCCTTTGGCACGGACCGGCATGACCGGACCGCCTATAAGTTGCGCGACGGCATGGACATGCTCGAAGGCCTGTCGCTTGCCGCGGTGGATCAGGAAAAGCACGAATTGCTCGGATCCATTCAATGCTGGCCCGTCGCACTGACCGACGAAACCGGCAAGAAACACCCGATGATCATGGTCGGTCCGGTGGCGGTTTACCCGGATTTTCAGCGCGAGGGCATTGGCCGCGCGATGATGGCGGCCCTGCTGAAGGAAATTCAGCCCAATGATCCGCTGCCTTTGGTGATGATCGGCGACCCCGAATATTATGAGCGTTTCTTCGGATTCACGGCCGAGGGCACCAGCGGATGGACGCTGCCGGGGCCATGGGAACCCTCGCGGTTGCTTGTCCGCACCAACGCGCCAAAGACATTGCCCAAGACTGGCACACTAGGTCCCTGGATAAGATAGCGAGTCTAAGCCTTTACAGAAATGGCGCCGGGCAATAGTCCGGTTGCATGCCCTACACGCCACCACCAGAACTTGCCTCGCTCTCCATCGCCGAAATTGCGGAATTGGCCGAAGCGCAGAAACTCCCCCCTGTCGATCAATGGGATCCACAGGAGACCGGCGACAGCGAGATGCGTATTGCGGCGGACGGCACCTGGTATCATCAGGGCGATCCAATCAAACGGCCCGCGATGGTGCGGGCTTTTTCCAGCATTTTGCGACGCGAAGCGGATGACAGCTATGCGCTGGTCACACCCTATCAGAAGCTGAGCATCGCGGTCGAGGATGCGCCCTTTGTCGCCGTCGAACTGGAAAGCCAGGGCAGCAGCGCGGATCGCACGCTCGCCTTCCGCCTCAACACTGACCATCTGGTGGTCGCGGGGCCGGATCATCCACTCCGCTTTGGCACCGACAAGCCACAACCTTATCTGCAGGTGCGTAGAGGGCTGGAAGCGGTGCTGGCGCGGCCGGTCTACTACGAACTTGCGGAACTGGCGCTCGAAGAGAACAGCCATCCCCTTGGCATCTGGTCGGCCGGCGTGTTTTTCCCGATGGCGAACGGTTCATGACATTGCGCGACCGGCTGGAGCAGGCGTTAGTGAAGGGGAATGAAAATGATCTCGATCATCTGCTCTATAACGAACGCGATCATATCGATGACCTCAAGGTCCTGCGCGACGCGGCGGTGCTGATCGCGGTAACCGATCGCCCCGATCCCGGGGTGATATTCGTCCAGCGACCCCAGCATATGCGCAACCATCCCGGGCAGGTTGCCTTCCCCGGTGGCAAGATTGATCCTGGCGACATCGACCCTATCGACGCGGCGCTGCGCGAGGCGCACGAGGAAGTCGCGCTGGAACGCAGCCATGTCGATATCATCGGCCTGACCGACAGTTTCCAGTCTGGCAGCGGTTATAACATCCAGCCGGTGCTGAGCGTCATCCCGCCCGACCTGCCGTTTGTCGCCGATCCTGGCGAAGTCGAAAGCTGGTTCGAAGCACCGCTCGAATTCCTGCTCGATCCCAAAAACCGCACCATCCATGAAGGAACCTGGAACGGGCGCAAGCGCCATTATTATGAAATCTACTGGCAGGATTATCGTATCTGGGGGATTACTGCAGGGATTTTGAACAATCTTGGGAAAAGGCTGGACTGGTGACCATGAAAATGCCGTCGGCAGAATGGACAGAAAGACGCGGTCTGGCGGAGTTGATTTCGGCGCTGGATGGCAAGGCGCGTTTTGTTGGCGGAGCGGTGCGCGACACATTATTGGGTCTCGCGGCAAAGGATATCGATGTCGCCACATCGCTGCTGCCAGAAGATGTGATGGAGCGACTGACGGCCGCATCAATCAAGGTCGTTCCGACCGGCATCGCGCACGGTACGATTACCGCAGTCCTGCCGGACGGTCCTGTAGAGATCACTACGTTGCGGCGTGATGTTTCCACCGATGGGCGGCGCGCCACAGTCGCCTTCAGCGATGACTGGCGGGAAGACGCCGCGCGCAGGGATTTCACGATTAATGCGCTTTCCGCCGATCCGAAGACGCTGGAGGTTTTCGACTATTTTGACGGTCTCGAAGATCTGAAAAATCTCCGGATCCGATTCATCGGCTCGGCCGCAGAGCGGATCGCCGAAGATCATCTGAGAATCATGCGCTACTTTCGGTTTCTGGCGCGCTTCGGCCAACAGCAGGTTGAGGATGATGCATTCAACGCCTGCATCGCCGCAGCAGCGAAGCTCGAGACACTTTCCCGCGAGCGAGTGGCGGACGAGCTTTTGAAACTTCTCGGCACTGACGATCCACGATTTGCGGTAAGCCAGATGTTGGATGCCGGAATATTTCCGCATATCATCGCGGAGGTCGCCCCGGATTCGAAGAACCTGTTCGGCAGACTCATCAAACGCGAGCAACTGCATCATGTCGGACCCAGCGCTATCAGGCGGTTGGTGGCTCTGCTTCCCAAGGATAAAGACAGGGCCAGTCAAATAGCCAAGAGCTTGAAGCTGTCCAAAAAACAGCAGAGGGCGATTGGCGAACGACTTTCTGCCGGAATTAACGAAAACACCGAAGATCAAGCGGCAAGTCTGACGGACATTCGCGCCTTCGCCTATCGCACAAGCGTAGACACAGCCCGCGATGTGGCGCTCCTGTTCGCGGATGATAGTGCCCTGCCCGAAATGCTGGGACAGCTCGAAGGCTGGCAGCCGCCGGTCTTTCCGCTAACCGGCGGTGACCTGATCGGACAGGGCCTGAAGCCCGGACCGATTGTCGCAAAGAGTCTGGCCAAAATCGAGGCGGTGTGGATTGCGAACGGATTTCCGGATGAGCAGTGGGTCCGTAAATTACTAGAAGATCAGGATGTAACGCTTCTGACATGAGCCGGAATAACCGGTGGTGACAAAATTGATATTTGCGGCAGAAAAAACTATCTTGAATAGATGCCGATAAGGAGAGACGAACCATGACGGACAATGCGGAAAACAAAGGCCTAGTCGGGTTGATGCCCTCCCCGCGCAGCGATGCGCCCACCCATTGCACGGCGGCAGACTATGACCGGCTCTATCAGGAGAGTATCAGAGATCCGGACGGCTTCTGGGCCCGTCAGGCAGAGCGCCTCGACTGGCAGACAGCCCCAACCAAAATTGCCGACTGGTCCTTCGATCCGGTCTCGATCAAATGGTATGAAGATGGTGTATTGAACATCTGCCACAACGCAGTCGACCGCCATGTTGCTGATGGCAAGGGCGATGTCACCGCGCTGATTTTCGAACCCGATGATCCGAAGTCGCCCGGCCGCACGATCACTTATACCGAACTGCTGGCAGAAGTCATCAAAATGGCCAACTGCCTGAAAAAACTGGGTGTCAAAAAGGGCGACCGGGTGACCATCTACATGCCGATGATTCCCGAAGGCGCGATCGCCATGCTGGCCTGCGCCCGCATTGGCGCGATCCACAGTGTGGTATTCGGCGGCTTCTCCCCGGATGCACTGGCCGGCCGGATAGAGGATTGCGACAGCAAGTTCGTGATCTGTGCGGATGCGGGTCGGCGCGGCGGCAAAACGGTGCCCCTGAAGACAAATGTCGATGCCGCGCTGGAAAAGGTTTCGGTCGACGCCGTGCTGGTGATCAACCATACGGACAGCAATGTCGGCATGACCGCAGGGCGCGATCACTGGTATCATGAAATATCCGCCGACGTCGCTGCGGATTGCCCCTGTGAACCGATGAACGCAGAAGATCCGCTATTCATTCTCTATACCTCCGGCTCGACCGGCAAACCCAAAGGCGTGCTGCACACGACCGGCGGCTATGCGGTCTGGGTCGCGACGACTTTCCATTATACGTTCGACTATCAAGCCGGTGAGGTTTTCTGGTGCTCGGCCGATATCGGCTGGGTCACCGGGCACAGCTATATCGTTTATGGCCCGCTCATCAACGGCGCGACCGAGGTCATGTTCGAAGGCATACCCAACTACCCCGATTTCGGTCGCTTCTGGGAAGTGGTGGAAAAGCACAAGGTCAATATCTTCTATACCGCGCCGACCGCCATCCGCGCGCTGATGCGCGAAGGAGACGAGCCCGTTAAAGCCCATGACCGGTCATCGATCCGGCTCCTCGGCACGGTCGGCGAGCCGATCAATCCGGAAGCCTGGCGCTGGTATTATGATGTGATCGGCGAAGGCAAGTCACCGATAGTCGATACCTGGTGGCAGACCGAGACCGGCGGCATCATGATCACCACTCTGCCTGGCGCGCATGGCATGAAACCGGGTAGCGCGGGCAAACCGTTTTTCGGCGTCCAGCCGCAATTGGTCGATGGCGAAGGTCAGGTTCTCGACGGCGCGACCGACGGCAATCTGTGCATCACGGCGAGCTGGCCGGGACAGGCGCGCAGCGTCTATGGCGACCATGAACGGTTCATCCAGACCTATTTCAGCACCTATAACGGCAAATATTTCACCGGTGACGGCTGCAAGCGCGATACCGATGACTATTACTGGATCACCGGGCGGGTCGATGATGTGATCAATGTCTCGGGCCACCGGATGGGCACGGCAGAAGTTGAATCCGCTCTGGTGTCTCACCCCAAGGTCGCCGAGGCAGCGGTTGTCGGCTATCCGCATGATATCAAGGGACAGGGCATTTATTGCTATGTCACATTGAATGCAGGCGAGCCCTCATCCGAGGAACTGGTGGCCGAATTGCGGCTGCACGTCCGCAAGGAAATCGGGCCGATCGCCACACCCGATCATTTGCATCTGACCCCCGCCCTGCCCAAAACCAGGTCCGGCAAGATCATGCGGCGTATCTTGCGCAAGATCGCCGAGAATGAACACGGCGCGCTGGGTGACACGTCGACGCTGGCCGATCCGAGCGTGGTCGATGCGCTGGTCGAGGGCAGACTGAACAGATAAATACGTGTACCTGCGAAGGCAGCTATCCATCTCCAGACAGTTCCGCTTGGCGCATTCGGGAGACGGGCCCCTGCCTTCGCAGGGGCACGCGAATTCGGCTAGCCGTCAAAGCCGACAAAAACAGCAGCTTCGTCAACCGACTTGCGCGTTGATACCACGGCGTTTGCCGGAAAGCTCTCGTCCGGCCAGCCCAGCGCTATGCTTTTCATGATCACCTGATCATCGGCGATCCCGGCGTGCTCGCGGACCACGGGCGATTGCATGATGCCCTGGCTGTTGATGACAGTGCCGAGGCCGCGCGACCATGCCGCGTTGACCAGCGCAGTCGCCACGGCGCCGCAGTCAAATGGGGTATCGTCGCTGCCGTCCACTGCCCGATCGTAGGTGATGATCACGCATACAGGCGCGTCGAACTGGCGGAAGCCCCGCATCACCCAGTCCTGCCGGGCATCCTTGTCGTCGCGCTCGATTCCCATCGCCGAGAATAGCTGCTTCGCCACGCCAATCTGCCGCTCGCGATGTTCGCCCGCGAAAGCCTGACCTTGACGAAACTCGCGCGATTGCGGGACACCGGCCAGCATCCGCTCGGTATTGCCCGCACGAATTTTTTCCAGCGGCTCGCCGCTAATGACGTAGAAATTATAAGGCTGCGTATTCATCGACGATGGCGCGCGCATCGCTAGCCCAAGGATCTCTTCGATCAGCTCTTTCGGCACGGGTTCTGGCTTATATCCGCGTATGCTGCGGCGGCCGAGGACAACTTCGTCAAACTGCATGGGAGTCTCCGTTTACAAATATCCCTCGCTGGCTAGCGGACAAATGCCCCTGTGCAAACCTCGATCCTCATGATTGTGGCAGCTATCATCTGTCGCGAGCGCATATGCGGCGAGACCGTCGCTCTATTTGGGTGCACAATTGCGACAATCTGTTAAGCCGCAAGGCATGAAAGAACATTTTGAACGCCACAAGCAGGCATGGACCAGCGAAGAGATCCAGAAGCTTCACGCTTTTGCGAAAAAAGGCATGACGCTCAAAGCCATTTCCAAGGCGCTGACCCGCAGCGAAGAATCGATCCGCACACGGTCGAAACTGGACAAGGTGAAAATTGCAAAGAAGCGCTGATCCTTCGGCAATGGTTGACGCCCGATATTCAGCCTGGCCTCTAATCCGGGTTGGATACAGAAATTCTGGATCGCAGCAACAGAGTCGCCTGATCGTATAATTTTGAATCGCGATGGGCGCGCGCCACCAATTGAGCCCCATCGACGAGAGCAAGGCACGCGTTCGCTTCTTCCCCAGGATTTCCGATATCTGCTATGCTGCCATCCTTGAGGCCAAGTTCGAATGTATCGGTTAGCCAAGCTAGATTTGCTTGATGGAACGTCATCAGATCGTCGACAATTTCTGTTTGCAGGCTCTCGCGGTCGATATTGAGCGCAATCGACATACAAATAGATTCTCCCTCCTCGATCAAGGAACCCGTTTCTATAATATAGGCCATCAAGCGATCGCCTGCGCGGCTTTCATTGCCAGCTGTATGGTCCAGGAACGAGAATATCTCACCAGAAAAACGCCTGAATATCGCGCCTATCAGTTCCGACTTTGACGAGAAATGATAATAAATGCTCGACTTTTGAATCCCGACGTCACGGGCGATCTGATCCAGACTAACGCCATTATATCCTCGCCTGCGAACTGCCTCGGCGGCGGTGTCCATGATCGCTATTCTGGTACTCATCCCGCGCCCATAACAGCAGCCTCAGGCTATGTAAAATACACTATGCCTGCCATGAATTCTAAGAATATCCGACATTAATGTTAACGATAAACCCCTATTCCTGATTGACTACCAACCGATCGGTCGATACGGGCTCGCAAGTCGAGTATGTGACAGGAGTAAATATGCGTGAGTACAAAGATATAATTTCTATGAATGCCGACCATAGCAATCCAACTGATCGCTCACTCAAACAAGTTAAAGCACCGGTTTCAAATATCGAGATAGACAAGAGTCGCAATATTGATCCAGCCAGAACCGCTGCGATCTTGTTGAAAAGCCGCGCCGTCGCAGTGGAACAATTACGGGACAGCAAACTTCATATCGACGATATTTCATGGCATATATTGCTGGATCTGATCGTTTCAATGGACACAAAAAACCCGGTTACCGCAATGGACCTGGCGATCACACTCAATGTGACGGACGCCATCATGCTAAGATATGTTAATTACATGATTGATGCAGGGCTGGTCGACAAGCATGTCGATGCTGAGGATATGGCGCAGGTGCCGTTAAAAATAACCGCAGCCGGCAACGCGCTGAGCCGGGATATATTGCAGAAAATCGGTCCAGAGCTCGTCAATTTCTGACGCCTCTATTCCCTAATCACTAAGCAGCTTTTATCGCGCCACTGACCCGTTCGATCTCCGCGATCTGGCAGAGTTCTCCGATCGCTATATCGACATGAATGGCAGCGATACTTGCCTGAATAGTGTCAAGTTCCGATAGAATCTGCTCGAGCTGATCGATCCATTCACGCAAGGCCTCAGTTTCAGTGCTCATCGGTTTAAAAAATTTTTCCTGTTATTCTTATGGCACCAAAATCAGACCGGCACCGTTTGACTCGTTTTGCTCCGTCAAGTCAACCATTTCCCATGAACGACCGGAAACTGCCCCATATTCGAGACTATTATCGGGTGATTTGATAATGGTAGATTTCAAATCCTATGTAAATATTTATATTTTGACGTAAAATATACCTATTTAAGAGCTGATACCGAGCCTCTCCTGTAATCCGCTATCCGCAGGAATTGATCCCTTTCGGACAGCCGCATCAATCAAACTTCCCGCTCTTTGGAAATCCCGTTGGCGGCAAGCGGCCGGCCGCGCCGCGCGCGACCCGCCACATGGTCAGGTCATTTTCGGTCCGCGTCCGGCCACTATCGCCGCCCATGGCCCAGCTCAGACCTTCTTCCAGCCTGAACACGATTGCATCGGAAAGCCCGCCATCCTTGTAGCGTTGCAGCATCACACCCTGTCCCTTGGCCATTTCCGGCATTTCGGCCAGGGAGAAGACGACCAGCTTGCGATTCTCGCCGATCGCCGCGACATGGTCGGCTTCTTGGGGAATCGGACGGACCACGATCAGGCGCGCGTCGCCCTTCAGGTTGACGACCTGACGGCCTTTCTTGGTTTCCGCGACCACATCGGCGATATTCGCTACGAAACCACGCCCCCAGGTCGAAGCCAGCAACAGCCTGGCCTTCATGTCTGCAACCATCAGCGCAATCGGTTCGGCACCGGCCTCGAGATCGACCATTGATCCGACCGGTTCGCCAAATCCGCGTGCACCGGGAAGCTTGTCCGCGCCGAGCGTATAGAAGCGCCCGTTGTCGCAGCACATCAGTAGCTTGTCGGTTGTCTGCGCGTGGAAGGCATATTTGGGGCCATCGCCTTCCTTGAATTTGAAGCTGTCCGGGGCGGAGAGGTCGGCGTGCCCCTTCATGGCCTTGATCCAGCCGCGCTGCGACATGATCACGGTGACCGGCTCTTTCTCGATAAAGGCTTCGAGTGAAATTTCCCGTGCAGGCGCCGCCTCGATCAACATCGTGCGCCGCGCGCCCAGCGCGGTGTCCTCGGCATAAAGTTTGCGCAGGTCCGCGAGGTCTTTTTTCAGCCTTGTCTTTTGCCGCGCCGGACTTTCGATCAGCTTTTCCAGCCCTTCCCGTTCCTCGAGAAGCTTGTCGCGCTCGCGCCGCAGTTCCATTTCTTCGAGCTTGCGCAAAGACCGCAGACGCATGTTGAGGATCGCTTCGGCCTGACGATCGGTCAGTTCGAATTCTTCCATCAGCATCGGCTTGGGTTCGTCATGGTTGCGGATGATCTCGATCACCCGGTCGAGATTGAGATAGGCAATGATATAGCCGCCGAGCAGCTCCAGCCGGGCATCGATCTTGTCGAGCCGGTGCTGCGAACGGCGGAGCAACACTTCGATCTGGTGGATAATCCACTGTTTCAGCACTTCGGTGATGCCCATCACCTTGGGCACCCGGTCCTTGTCGAGCACATTCATGTTGAGCGAAAAACGATTTTCGAGATCGGACATCCGGAACAATGCGTTCATCAGATCCTCGGGATCGACCGCGCGACTTTTCGGTTCCAGGACAATCCGGACCTGTTCGTCAGATTCATCGCGGATATCAGCGAGAATCGGTAGTTTCTTGTCGGCAATGATCTGCGCGATCTGCTCGATCAGCTTGCCCTTCTGCACCTGATAGGGAATTTCGGTGACGACAATCTGCCATGCACCGCGCCCCTCGGCGTCTTCCTTCTCCCATTTGCAGCGTACCCGCATCGCACCGCGGCCACTCTCATAGGCGGCGTCGATAACCGATTTGGGATCGACCAGCGTGCCGCCGGTCGCCAGATCCGGCCCCTTGATGATCGCCATGATCTCGGCATGCTCCGCCTTGGGCGAATCAATCAATAGCGTCGCAGCGTCGATAATTTCGTGGACATTATGCGACGGGATGCTGGTCGCCATACCCACGGCGATACCGCTAGCGCCATTGGCCAGCAGATTCGGGAACAGCCCGGGCATGACCTCGGGCTCTTCATCCTCGCCATTATAGGTAGGCTTCAAATCGGCGGCATTCTCGTCCAGTCCGCTCATCAGCTCGATCGCCGTACGCGTCAGCCGGGCCTCGGTATAACGATAGGCGGCCGCATTATCGCCGTCGATATTGCCGAAATTTCCCTGACCGTCGACCAGCGGATAGCGCAGAGAGAAAGTCTGGGCGAGGCGGACCATCGCGTCATAGACCGACTGATCACCATGCGGGTGATATTTACCGATGACATCACCGACCACACGGGCACATTTCTTGTAACCCTGTGACGGATCAAGCTTGAGCAGCCGCATCGCCCACAACAGGCGCCGATGCACCGGCTTCAACCCATCGCGCAAATCGGGCAACGACCGCGCGGTGATCGTCGACATCGCATAGATCAGATAGCGTTCGGACAGCGCCGCATCAAAGGGCGCTTCGACTATCGCATCAAATTCATCTTCGGGTTCTTCGGGCGGGGCTGCGGTTACATCACTCATGCGAGGAGCGATAGCAGGCTGGATTCATGCTTGGTAGTGGGAAAGTGGCCGATTGATGATGGAGCCCGTCTTCGTGACACGATTTTATCTTACGGGCCGCTCGCTGCGATAATAGAGAAAGGCAAACCATAAGGCGACCGCACCGAGCAGGTGCCAGACGGCATGGCCCTGCAGCAGGCTTTCGGGCGCGCATAGCTGGCCGCGCTGGTCGAGGTTCCAGATCGTGAATGCGACAATATTGGCGACGAGGCCGGCGACATAATAGCCGGTCCGGACCTGCGGGCGCAGCGGTCTTGCGAAGACAAGTTCCAGGATGATCGCGGCGAGGAGAACGACGGCAAAGAGCCAGCGACGGACCTCCGGCAGCGCATAGAGAATCGCGACAAGCACTGCACAAAGCAGCCCGTAATAGATCATCGCACGCCGGTCCGGGATGCGCCGCCATTTCGCGAGCGCGCTAACCAGAAAAAATCCGCTGACCAGATACATGCCGAGCACATCGAAAAACTGGCCCCATAATGTAAGCGTCGCGTGAAGCAGGACCGAGCCAATCCCGACGATGATCGCAGCCACCCCGAGCACGCTCGCCGACAGCGGCGGAAAGGCAGACATCCAGTCACGGGACCGGGCCAGCAAGATCATCAGAAACCCGGCAAAGACAAAACCGAAAGACGAGATACTGTTGGCCGGTTGCAACAGCAGCGCACCGGTCCGCGGGATTTCGCAAAAGCATCTGGTTTCCGTACAAGTCGCTGCTGGATAGATCGCCCAGTCAGGCCCGATCAGGTTCAGCAAGACGATGGTCGCGGCCGCGGCCAATGTTGTCAGTGCGAAAGCAATACCCAGCTTGCCGATGATGCTGGTCATAGCGAGAGCCATTTTTCCGGCAAATCCAGACCTTCCCGTTCATTATCCCAAATCATGCCCATAATCCACCAGCGACCATTGGGTTTCCCGTCCTCTCCCATAGCATCATTCCAGAGATGGATCATATTCACGCCACGAAACTGGATTTCGGGATGTTCCGGACTCTCGCGCGCTTCATATGCAGAAAAGACATGAGCGACCTGACCAAAAATGTCGACCTTGCGGCCAATTTCAATCTCGTAAAATGACTTGCCTTCGAGCAGCGGGATCGTCGCCGCGACAAATTCATCATAGCTGAACGGATAGGCGACCGGTTTTCCATCCTCGATGCGGGTGCGGACCAGCACGCAACGCGGATGATAGATTTCGCGATCACGTTCCCAGTCCTGCCCGCCCGGCGGTCCCGAGATACAATCGTAGAGCGTGTCCAGTAGTTCGTCGATGGTCGCATATTTGGTCATTATACTGCTCCGCTATTTCGGAGTTTGACACAGGTTTGGCGAAAGCTCGAGTCTCTTGTCAGCATAAACTCAATGGGCTGATCAGCTCATCTTTCATAACACACGTTTTGCCGTTGACGATGTAATGTTATCACATTAGCTTCAACCCTTCCCTTCGGGGGAGAGGAGCAGGAAAAATGCGATTTTCAATATATAGCATCGCGGCCATATGCGCGCTGAGCGCGTGCAGCGACGGCGATGAATATTCAGCGGAGTATGAAGCTGCCGAATATACCGCATCGGACGCGAGTGCGGCGGCTCCGAAAAACGAATTTGGCTTCATGGAAGCAATGGAGACACGTTCAGCTGATGAAATTGCGCGCGACACCGCGAAGGATCATGTTCAGTCTGGCCTTGATGGTCCGGCTGAAGCGATGGACGGGGCAGCGAACGAGAATGATATTCCCATTTCCAGTCCGCAAATCGCCTATAGCTATGAATTCGGCTATCGCATTTCTGCCGGGCAGATTTCAACAGTCCAGAAACAACATTCGAGCTATTGCGAGAAACAAGGCCCGTCGGTCTGCCGCGTCATCAATTTGCGGCGCAGCGGTGACGAGGCAAATTATGCTTATGCCATGCTGCATCTCGAGGTCGCAGCACCCAAGGCAAAAAGTTTTGGCACCGGCCTGACAGCTATCGTTGAGGATGCGGGGGGATATGAAGCTTCCACCGCAATAGAGGGCGAAGATCTGTCCAAGCAAATCATCGATACGGAAGCGCGTTTGCGCAGCCGGGAATTGCTTTCGAAACGTTTGACCGAATTGCTCCGCACACGCAACGGCAGTGTCGAAGAGCTTGTGAAGGCCGAGCGGGCCGTCACCGAAGTCAACGAGGAAATTGACAAAGCGCGCAGCTGGCTCGCGGAAATGCGGGGGCGGATCGCGTTCAGCAAGGTCATCGTCAACTATGAATCAAATGCTCCCGGCGCAGGCAGCTTCACCGCTCCCATTCGCAGTGCATGGAATAATATATCGAGCATGCTGGGATCATCAATCGGCGCGCTGATGAGAGTTTTGACCGTCACCCTGCCCTGGATATTGGTTTTGTGGCTGGGGATTTACCTGCGTCGCAGATTCAAGGCACCAGACCGCACATTCTGGGGACGGAGGACCGAAGTAGCCGCATCATCTGACGATTGATTGCGCAGCCATTCAGTTTGGCATATAGGTAAAGTTCAACGCCCCGGTTCAATCGAAGTCGTACGATTCGATTTTCCGGGGCATGATTTTTGTCGCTCTCTTTGCGAAGTGGAACCAAGCAATGTCCCGTCGTCGCCAGATTTATGAAGGTAAGGCCAAGATTCTTTACGAAGGTCCTGAGCCAGGCACTATCATCCAGTATTTCAAGGATGATGCCACCGCTTTCAATGCCGAGAAAAAAGGCACGATCAACGGCAAGGGCGTGATCAACAATCGCATCAGCGAACATATTTTCACATTGCTCGGCCACATCGGCATCCCGAGCCACTTCATCCGCCGGCTCAATATGCGCGAGCAGCTCGTCAAACAGGTCGAAATTGTGCCGATCGAGGTGATCGTCCGCAATGTCGCTGCCGGATCTCTTTCCAAGCGCCTCGGCATCGAAGAGGGTACACCATTGCCGCACACCTTGCTGGAATATTGCTACAAGGATGACGCGCTCGGCGATCCACTCGTCGCCGAAGAACATATCGCCTGTTTCGGCTGGGCCAGCCAGGAGGAAATGCAGGACATTTCCGCCATGGCTATCCGGATCAACGACTTCATGGCCGGCATGTTTGCCGGAATCGGTATCAGACTGGTTGATTTCAAGCTCGAGTTTGGCAGAATTTTCGAAGGCGATTTTTCGCGGATCATCCTCGCTGACGAAATCAGTCCGGACGGCTGCCGACTATGGGACATAAAGACCAACGAGAAGCTCGACAAGGACCGGTTCCGCCGCGACCTTGGCGGGGAAGCCGAAGCTTATCAGGAAGTTGCCCGGCGGCTCGGACTGTTCCCGGAAGGCGGTAGCGAAGTGACTGACCTCAATAGCGAACGAAAGAAGCGCGGGAAGTAGCGATCCGCCCTGCTTCGCCGAACAATATGGCAAGCCGCACATTGATCAGCGATGACGACGAAAACCTGTGGTGGTTTACGCCAAATTAACCATTGAACTGATAGCACGGACCTCATGTGGAACCCATGTGAGGAATTATTCCGATGCGCCTTTTGATTTTGCTCGCCAGTACAACGATGCTAGCCGCCTGCGGCGGCGCCGGCCCACAATCCGCTGGCAGTAGCGCGCCTCCTACCGGAACCGGAGGCACGAGCGGCGGTACCGGCAGCGATACGGTCCACACATTTGCTGACCCGACCGAGGCAAAAACCTATACGGCGATTGGCTCTTCGCACAGTTACCAATCAACCGTTGATGATCCGGGCGGAAACGGCCAGCAGCGGACAGTGCGTCAAACTACCCAGACCGGACAAATATATCAGGGTGATGCCACCACGGTCCGCAATTCCAATCTGACGATCGCCTATGATCCACGGGATGCAATCTTCAACGTCAGCTTCACCAATGGACTAGCGGGAACATCGGGCGCCAGCCGTTTTCAGGATCCCCTGCATCGTACAAATTTTGGCGGTGCTGTTGAACCTCAGTTTGGCACACCAGATTTGGCATCGGATATGTGGGGAATCCCGGGGGTCCAATATCTTGAATCCGGTTCTCTATCGAATGTGGCCCAGGCGCGGCCTGTGGCCGGTGGTCCCGACGAGTTCCTCTTTAACCTGATTGATCAGACCGAAGCCGGCACCTACGATGCGACAACATTCTTTTACCAGCTGCCTGGAACCGACACGCAATATGTGACCTTTGCCGGCTACCTTAGAAACACCGCAGCGGTATCATATGATTTCGACACCGCCCTGACCACCCAGGTGAGTACGCTCGAGAGAGGCGCCTTTGCATATGGTCAAATAACGTCCAACGATGCAGTGCCCACCAGCGGAACCGGTACATTTGACGGTACCATGCTGGCGACCATGGTCTTCAATGACCAACCGGACGTCACAGGCAATTTAGATACCTATATGCAGTGGATCGCCGGCTCCGCATCGACGAGCGTCAATTTCGGAGCCAACACATTTTCGCTGTCGCTGGATGGTTCGGTTGGCGCGCCCATGTTCGACGGTACCAGCGGACAACAAAGCGTGCTGGAGGGAGCGAAATTTTTCGCCAACGGCGGCGGCGATATAAATCTTGTCTCTGCGGGCGGATTCTTTGGCCAGTTTAACGAGGCCTGGTTTGTCAATCCGGATAATACGAGGCTCGATCTTGTGATCGCCGGATCCAGCATCAACGGTGCCTTTTATGGTCCGAAAGCGCAAGAAGTGGGGGGTGGTTATCGCATCGTCGGCGGAACGCCGGACGAACGGATCGACATTCTGGGAACTTTTGTCGGCAAGCAGCCCTAGAGGCGGGGATGCGTAATTCTGCCACTCTCGTCAAAGCTGTAGCTGTATCCTGCGTCGCAATCGCGGGATTCGGTCAAGCTCAGGCAGCGGGGCCGATGGTCATATTGGCCGATGGCGCTGCCGAGATCGCCCCCGATTTGCAACCTGCCTGCGATACGGCCGGCCAATGCAACCTTCGCGTCACGCCGGAGCAGCTATTGGCCAAGGCGGAAGCGCTGATTCACGAGAAAAATTATCAGGCGGCTCTGCCTCTGGTCGACGCGCTCGGACAGGTCCCGGAACTGCGAATGCAGCAACGGTTTCTCGCCGGCTATATCGCAATTGAAACGGGCGACGTCAAAGGCGCGATCAAGAAATTCAGGACGATTCTGGATGAGAATCCTGGCCAGACACGGGTACGGCTGGAATTGGCCAGAGCCTATTTGCTGACTGGCAAGGAAGCGAGCGCAGACTATCATTTCCGGTTGGCGCAAAATGATGAAAATCTGCCGGACGAGATCGCCAAAACCATTCGCAATACCCGCAGCATTTTGCGCGACCAGCGGATCTGGCGATTCAGTTTCGACTTCGGCTTCGCGCCGGATACAAACATCAACGGCGCTACCGATGCCGAAAGCATCGACATCAACTTCGGCCCGATAAAACTCCCCCTGCAACTTGATGACAATGCCCGCGAACGTTCGGGCATCGGCCAAACGGCGGGCTTTTCCGGCGGGATTCGCGTAAAGGCCAATGACCGCCTAGCTTTGCTGTTTGATGCTGACAGCAAGATCGTCAATTATACGGGCAAAGCGGCTGATGATATCGTCATCCAGGTCGCCGCCGGTCCGGAACTCCGGGTTGCACGCTACAGCAGCATCTCTCTCCAAGCGGTTGGCCTGCAGCGCTGGTATGGCGGCAATCTCGCCACCCGTGAATATGGTGGCCGGTTCGGATATCAGCAGGCGCTTAGCGAAGGACAGAGACTAGGCGTCGAACTGGACGCTCGGCGTACCGAATCCCAGATCAGCAATTCCTATAGCGGCTGGCAACTAGGCGCGAACGCCACTTACGAGCATCTGGTCGGCAAGTCGCTGATCGCATCGGCCAGTGTTTTCGCCCGTCGCGATCTCCTCAATGCCGACGGTTTTTCGAGCTTCAACTATGGTGTCAATCTGGGCCTAGGCGGAGAATTGCCAATGGGACTGAATGCCGGTGTTGCGGCCAGCGTCAGCCGCTCCGCATTTGATGCGCCTTTGCTGCTCTATTCCACGGAAAAACGCGAGGATTGGCGCGGATTTGCCCGCGCCTATATGGGCAGCCGCAAAATCAAGTTTCTCGGATTTTCACCATCTGTCGACTATGTATATTCGCGGGTGGACAGCAATTATGACCTGTATGAAATGAGCCGTCACCGCGTGAACTTTAAATTCGCCCGCTATTTCTGAATCGATAAAGCGAAAATCGGCGGCGCGCCCTTTCCAATTCTCCTTCTAACTCTTGCCCCGGCTAATCTTGGCGCTATAGCATGGCGTTATTGATGACGGCAAAACGCGAGGGCGCAGGATGAAAGTCAGAATATTTGTAACGCTGAAAGATGGCGTATTGGACCCTCAGGGCAAGGCCATCCATCACGCGCTGGAAAGTCTCGACTTTTCCGGGGTCAACGATGTGCGCGCTGGCAAGCTGATCGAACTCGACATTGATGCATCCGTCAGCCGCGAAGAAATCGAGAAAATGTGCGACAAGCTGCTCGCAAACACCGTCATTGAAAATTATGATATCGAGATGCCGGAAGCGGCACCGGGGACTATTTCCTGATGCAATCTGCGGTGATCGTCTTTCCCGGCTCGAACTGCGACCGCGACATGGCCGTCGCACTGGAAACGGTTTCGGGGCAAAAGCCTCATATGGTCTGGCACGGAGACAGCGAACTGCCCCCGGGCCTGGATGTCATCGCGATACCGGGCGGCTTTTCCTATGGCGACTATCTGCGATCGGGCGCCATGGCTTCCCGTTCGAACATCATCAAGCCGGTCATCGAAGCCGCCAATCGCGGCGTCAAGATATTGGGCGTGTGCAACGGCTTTCAAATCCTCACCGAAACCGGCCTGTTGCCCGGAGCGCTGATGCGGAACAGCAATATCCATTTTGTCTGCAAGGACGCAGAACTTGATGTCGTCAATACCGGGACGATTTTTACGTCGGACTATGACAGCAATACACCCATCACGATCCCCGTGGCCCATCATGACGGCAATTTCTTTGCCGATGATGAAACGCTGGACCGGCTGGAAAGCGAGAATCAGATCGTGTTCCGCTACCATAACGATATCAACGGTTCCTCGCGCAATATAGCCGGTATCATCAATGAAGCCGGCAATGTCCTGGGGATGATGCCGCACCCGGAACGGGCAATCGACAAAAAGCACGGCGGTACTGATGGACTGGCGTTATTCGAAAGCTTGCTGAGCTAACGCCGAGTTGGTTCCGATCGCTACCGGCGTCCAACCCCGACCTCTCCAATTGCTCAATATCTTCCGGCTTTCGGAGTGCACCACGCATATTCAGTGAAGATGTCGACGCTGAGCGGCAGCAGTAGAGTCATATCGCACATAGACTTGGCCAATCGGTTGGCACCGATGTCGTCCGCATGGTGAGCGGATAGGCCCGGCTGCACCGTAAGCGATGCTCGACCTCGCCCCTGACATGTTAATCCAGATTCTCCATGCGAAATATATCCCGACGGCTTCGAACCATATCTTGGGAACGCGGCTGCCTGCAATAAGGCCGGCCTCTGTCACATCATTGATGCGAAAACGAAAAAGGGCCGGTCCGAAGACCAGCCCTTTTCACAATTGGCAGTAATGTCGGTATTAGTTACCGGAACCAGGTCCGTACATAACTTCAACACGACGGTTCTGAGGCTCACGAACGCCGTCTGCGGTTTCAACGCGAGGACGCGATTCACCGAAGGCTTCGCTCGAGATGGCGCCGCCGCCAATGCCGCGCGATTCAAGATACGCACGAACAGCGGTGTTGCGACGCTGGGACAGACCGACGTTGTAGCTGGCGGAACCAGATTTGTCAGCGTGACCAGCCAGCATGACCTGAGCCGAACCACAATCACCATATGCGGTAACCGCATTGTCGAGAACCGAAGCTGCTTCTGGAGTGATATCCGACTGATCCCAGTCAAAGAACACAATATAAGGGCCAGGTGCACATACAGCCGGTGGTGGCGGTGGTGGCGGTGGTGGCGGTGGAGGTGGCGGTGGTGGAGGCGGCGGTGGCGGTGGTGCCGCTGGTTCGCCGCCGAAGTTGTAGATCAAGCTACCCAGAATCGAGTGGGTCGACACATCGGTCGAAACGTCACGACCGAGGGAGTCAACCAGATCGACGCCGGTTGTGTTGAAATAGCGATATTTCAGTCCAACATCCCAGCTGTCGCTAATTGGAGCGCGAACGCCAGCGATAGCCTGCCAAGCGAAACCGGTATCGGAATCGTCAAGCCAAGGAGTAGCAATGATATTGGTGAGTTCTGTACGAGCAACACCAACGCCGCCGCCAACAAAGCCCTGAAGTCCATCATCATCGCCGAAATCAACCATGCCGTTCAGCATGAAGCTGAGCGCGTTGACATCACCATTTGTCGGCGTGAAATATCCGGCACTTCCGGAACCTCCGAGACCAGGAATAAACGCGCCGCCGAGAACCGGGGTCGTACCAATAAGGTCGCTGGCGCTAGCCTGCTTGTAACCGACTTCAGCTTCGAGGCGGAATGATCCGAAATCATAACCGACTATTCCGTCAAAATCATATCCTGTGTCGTGATCGATGCTAGCAGTATCTGAGATACCACCAATATCAAGATCGACATCTTCGACAATCATCGCACCGCCCTCGACACCGACATACCACTGGCCATCACGGGCCAGAGCAGGTGTTGCGAGCGCTGTGGAGGCAAGCGCCATTCCTAAGGCAAGCTTCCGCATTTATATTCCCCTTCTCAATTAGGTTCTAAATTCACGCCGCTTTCTACCCGCTTGATCTTGCCAGTGCAAGCAACCAAATTGCATAACTGTTGCGAAAATGTCGCCATTTTCGCCATTTACCCCAAAAAATAGGCCGCCAACTCGGTAGGATAGCGGAAATCCGCTTGCCAGCGGGTTAGGAAAGTCGGTTTTACGGGCCGGACACCAGAATTCCTTGCGCCACAAGAGCGGCCAAAATCGAATCGATAGCCAAGCGCGCCTCGATGTCAACGACGCTGCCCGCTTCCGGATTTGGGATGGTTTCCGCCAATTGCCAGGAATCGCGATAAACGGCAAAATTGTCGGTTGATTCGATATAGACCCGCATCAACGCCAACGGCGCGATGAACAGCCAGCCATTTCCCGTCCAGCCGGCGATGTGATCATCATGGCCCAGCCAGTCATTTGTGGCGCCCGGTGCGACAAGCCATGACTGTCCGGGAACCGGCGCAATATTGGCAGGATCGCTCTCGATCGCCTGCACGGTCGGGTGAAGCAAAAAGTCGATTCGGGCGAGCGCCTCGTTGTGAAATAATTCCTTATGCGCCTGCCCCGTTGCCGTGGCTATGTTGCGGCCCGCGCAAGCCCTCCGGTTCGGCGGCGGAATAGAGATGCGCCTGCGCGCCATTGTCCCAAGTCAACCGCTTCAGCGACGGCTCCCATAGCGGCCGTTGTTTCGGCGGCGCGATCGACAACAGACCGCTTTCGCCTTCGACCATCACCGTGCGGGTCTCGGCGTAATTGGCCCCGACCAGAGCAAATCGGGCGCTGCCATCGCCCTCGGCGATGCTGCGCACCCATTCGGCGCCAGCCCGGGTTTTACCAAATCCGCGCCCCGCCATGATCAGCCAGATCGACCAGTCCCCGGCGGGCGGTCTTTGGCCGGGCCGCGCCCAGAAATTCCAGCGGTAGAAAAATTCCTGCTGCTCACGGGGGCTCAACGAAGAGAAAAACGCGTTGCGTTCCCGCGCCGTCCATTCGGCAAAAAGCTCCGCCTCGGAGACATCATTCATCGTTATCGGACGTCGGCTGCTTTCCCTCTCCTTCGGCCAGCGCCCGGCGGCGGAGCAGCTCCATGCGCATGTCTCCGAGTTTGCGGTCGAGATCGATACGCACTTGATCGGGGTTGATATCATCCTCGATCGCGCGAGTCAGCGCGACGATCTCTTTGTGCGCCAGCAGTAATTTGACGCCGATGCCGTCATTATATTGCGTGACCGTCGCGATCTGCTCACCTTCATGGAATACGGGCTTGTCGACACCGTTGCGTGCGCGGTCGAGCAAATCCATTTCGAGCAGTTCGTAACCGGCGGCTAGCGAGCGCATCCATTGCCGGAAAAACTCCGGATCGCGCTCGCGCCAGCTATAAACAGTCGACACCGCAACACCGGCGGCCTTCGCCGAGTTCGCCACGTGCGAGCTTATCGCAAGCTCTTTCAGGAACTTCAGCTTGCGTCTGTTGTCATAACATCCCCTGACTTCTGATTTTGGCATAATATACTCCGTGCCGGCCCGACGTGAATCATCCGGACATAAAAAAGGGCCTCCCGGTCGGAACGGCCCCGCCTGTCCGGCGGGGTCATTCAGAGGCGGCTGGCCCGAATCACAATTTCGCGATGTTCCCTATATGTACCCAAACAGCGTGACAATGGGCGTTTATATATCTTACAAACCCACTATCCAGAGAAACGAACCACTGATATGAAAAGAACATGGCAAAAGAGGATACTATCGCCGCAATATTTCTTGGCCTACTCGGTCTTGGGGGTACAGCGATGATTGCGTTTGCACCAACCGTATTCCCAAACAATGAGGCGTTGTTTTTTTGGGTAGGGGTGGTTCTCGTTATCATCAGCCTAGCTGGCCTTACGTGGTGTTTTATATCTTTTCTGAAGGAGAAGAAGATGAAAAAGGAAACACCAGTAAATCCACCGACACCGCGAAGTGCGTTCATTCGAGGAGACAACATCGGAAAAATAAGTATTGAAGAATCAACTTCAAGCGCCGATGACTTCTTCGATGTCAAAAACACCGATGAAATCACCTCGAAAAAAAACACGCACACCCCCAGCAAAGGCTAGTGTGCCAATCTCTATTCATAATGTCGCGTTCGTCAATTTTGGAGTTGCTGCGATATACGCGAATGGCTGCGGCATTGATGCTCAAGATCTGAAAATATTTGAAACACCAGTAGCCTTTGAACTGCATGGCGGAGCGTCTCTTGCGGCTAAAAATATAGTACACAAGCCATAATCAGCGCAAACAAACCCCGCATGAACCAATACCCCGCTGGCAGGACCAGCAGAAACACGATCAGGCCTAGCAACAGCTCTTCTGGTTCGGGCGGGTCCATTGCGCCAAATTAACGGGGCAGTTTCGTGTAGGAAAGCGGAGTCCGGTTTGGTCAAATAGACTCTTTCAATTTTGACTGATAGACTCCCGGCTTGAGGGGAGGGGTAAATGGCAGTCCTAATGATAACTTATGACTTAAATACGCCGGGCCAAAATTACCAAGCTATCTATGACTACATCAAGGAAAACTATACTTGGTGCAAAGGGATGGAGTCCGTTTGGTTGGTTGACACTACAACTTTACCCAGCGCCATTCGAGATGATTTGATTGCGATTTGTGACGAGAACGACAAAATATTTGTCGTTAAAATCACTAAGCAATGGGCTTCGCTTGGTTACTATTGCGCGGACTGGCTGAATGACAGTGCACGCAACTGGTAGTGGGCGATCCATAAGGCTGGCCGCCAATCTTGAATTGGATGCCCAACAAGCGAGCAACAGCCGATAATATCTTAATTCTCATTACGGGTATCTATATACCACAGGTATTATAATACCGTCAACTCTGCTTGTCGTCTTTCGGGCTCGGTTTAACGACCGTTTTTAGCCGCTCTTCCCAACGTTGTTCGTTTTCGTCCGCTTCTAGTTCGCGGGCGGCTTCTTTGAATTTATCGGATTGACTCTTACTATCAACATCTGGCTTTATCATTGTCATGGCAATTATTGCGCGGGCAGGCCGCGAACCTCCTAATCCTGAAGAGTTATCGGACATATATATAGACGAAAGCAGTCAAACTAAACACCGCTTTCTGCTCCTGGCAGGCATGATCGTCCAAACCAACAAAGTGCCAGAAGTTTTGGCTGAAATTAACCGCCTTAGATTGCCTGAATTGCCCCACGGGGAAATGAAATGGAACAAAGTCTCCAACTCTAAATTGTTGTGTTACAAGCGCATTGTTGACGGCTTTTTCGACCGGCCTCAATTCTCAGGGGTTCATTTTCATTCGATTATTGTTGATACCCATCACCTTAATCATCGGGCATTTAATGACGGTTCTCGTGAAGTGGGTTTCAACAAAGAAATCTACCAGCTCGCATCCAAGTTTGCTCGCCTTTATAAAAACCGCCTTTTTCACCTATACTTGGATCAACGCGAAACAAGCCAGAGGCCAGAAGATCTAAGGACAATACTGAATTTTGGACGCAGCAAGGTTGGTGATAGCCGTGAATGGCCCTTTAGACGAAGTCACTTCAGAGACTCTAAAACGACACCAGCCCTCCAAATGGTTGATATATTTGCTGGCGCGATTGCTTATCATGTTAACGGACACATCGATCTTGAAAACGCTTCGCCCGCAAAGGTAAGGCTAGCCCGCTACATCCTTCGCCGCGCGGGGATTGTTGATCCAACAAAGGACACATCGATGAGTGGAAAATTCACCATCTGGCATCGACAATTACGGAAATAGCGTCCCCCGGACTTAGGCTGGCGTTGCCAACCACCGCCAGTCGGCGGCTCCTTTTACCCTAGGTAGAAGGCTCGTACCGGGGGAGAATTTGAATATGCACATTGCTTGGTAAATGTCAAGATTTATAAGGTCTGTTACGGTGTGGTTTTGTCCTCCACCGAGAGCGGACTCTCTTAGTTTTATGCGGCTTACGCGGCTGCACGTTTGCCGTTAGACCCCCCATAAGTCAGACGCTTGCCAGAGATGCCCTTGAGCGCATTTACAGACCGCATATTATCGTCAATTTCCAGTGCCGCACGGTTGCTGTAGCGGAAGTCAAATTCAGCCAGATAGCGGTGCAGATGCTTCTCTTGGCAATGCTGGTAGACACCGCGCATACCGCGCTTGAAGATGCTGAAAAAGCCTTCAATGTTGTTCGTGGTCTTGCCGTCTTTCATATACTGGCCAGCACCGTGCAGGACGCTGGTGTGAGAGATAAACTCTTTGCCGACTGCTTTGTAGAGGGTGCTTTCGTCGGTCACTAGCTGGCTTTCACGGTCGATGTTTTTACGCACGATCTGCGCGACTTCATCCTTGACCAGACCCGGCGCATAGATCGAACGGGTTTTGCCGGTGCTTTTGTCCAGAAGGCTGACAACGCGCATTTTGTGGCTAGAGCCGCGAGTGCGCTTCATATAGCGCATTTCAGGCTTGTTACCGATGTAGGTCTCGTCCGCCATAACTTCCGCGCCGTTGCCGCCCATAATGTCCAAAGCGCCATCGCGCATTGCTTCGCGGATACGGTGGGCAAGGAACCATGCCGACTTGTAGGTGATTTCCAGAACACGGTGCAGATGGTGAGCCGAAATGCCCTTCTTGCTGCTGGTCATCAAATAGACGGCCTGTAGCATCTTGTGGAGAGGGATGCGGGCATGTTCAAAGACAGTGCCTACCTTGACGGTGAACTGCTTACGGCACTCGCCACACTTTTTCAGGCCGTGACGAATTGCGCCTTCTGGGTTTTTCTTGCTTGGCTTGCCGCGAACGTCCGACAGATCATAAATTCGTCCATCGACCACGCCGCAATGAGGGCAAACAACACCCTTCGACCAGATGATTTGTTCCAGATAGGTGAACGCTTCAGCTTCGTTGTGGAAATATGGTTTCGATAGAACAGACATTGCTTAACTCCTTGCGAAGTTTATGCCATTTTCTAGCGGGTTTGTAAAGTATATAATTGCCGTGACAATGTCAAGATATTTTTACCTATATGGTAAATTACCCTCCGAGATCGATCGTCGGAATGACCTGTTCGCTAATATAATCCGCTGCCATATCCGCCAGTTCCCGGCCGAGATGCCAATCCAGAATCTGCATATTGGCAATGATCGGGGGGCTCACCAATATATCCTGCTCGCCGAGCATTTCCTTCGACGCCATCCGGCTGGCCACCACCATCGAACGCGACATGATCTCGACAATCGAAGGAAACTCGCTCGCTCGCTTGCGCCGCAGGATCACGTCCCGCAGCAGGCTCCAGCGTCCGCGAATATCGTTATAAAGCGCATCGGTGCGCCAGACCTCGTTCGGGTCGCCCAGCGACACCACGATATTCGGCCCGGCCTTCAGCCCGTGCATCACCTTGACCGGCACATTGTCGAGCACGCCGCCATCGACCAATATATTGCCGTCCCCGTCAATAAATGGCGGCAATATCGTCGGCAGCGATCCCGAGGCGCGGACGCATTCCCACAAGGGACCGCGCCGGTGGATATGCAGGCCGTTGGTCGACAGGTTGGTCGAGACGCCGAAAAAATTGATCGGCTGATCGGCAATATCCCTTGTGCCGTAACGGGTTCTGAGCTCGCTATCGAACACGGTCGGATCGAGCAGCGAGTAAATCGGCAGGGTCAGCCGCCGCATCGCCTTGGCGTGGATGAACATCGCCTCCATCTGGTCGAGCGTTTCATCCACCGACATGCCGCGCGCGATCGCGCCGCCCATGGCCGCACCAGCGCTCGCCCCGCCGATGAAGTCGATCGGGATATCGGCCCGCTGCAATGCCTTGATAACGCCGAGATGGGCACAACCCAAGGCGCCGCCACCGGCCAGCACCACGCCCACTGCCCGACCGGTCAGGAAACGGGCGACCTTGATAAAATCCGCACCAGTGTCGAGCGCAACATGGTGGTGCAATTTGGGAGCGCGCGGATCGATCCAGTCACCGCTGTGGCTGATTGTCTTGCCGGCGTTTGACCGGAGCAACAGCAGCGTGCGCTGCGGTTCCGCAATCCAGCCCATCGCCGCTGTTTCCATCGCATTGGATTCGGGATCCGCCTGGCCGGGTCGTCCGACCATCACCAGCGCATCGGCATTGCGACAGACCATCTGCCCCCAGTCGTCCGATCCACTGCCGTCGATCAGGACATAAGCGCCTTTGGCTTCCTGCTCCGCCAGCCAGGACTGATATTCGTGCGCATCCGCTGCCTCGCTCGTCGACCGGTCGATCGGTATCACCGGCGTATCCGGCCGGACCACCGCTTCGAAGGCCTCTGCCATCCGCGCCAGAAATCCATCCGGCATCTGGCTGTTCCCGGCGGGCAGCATGGCAATAACCCGCGGATTTTTTGATGTTACCGAAGACGTCCGGGCCGTCGCTATGGCCAGTCGTTCGGAAACCAGCTTCAGCATCGCGGCATATAGTTCGGGATGCTGACGGGCAATGTCGTCAAAGGCCCGGCGCGAGACTTCCAGCACTCTGGAATCGCGGGTGGCGATGACGTCGGCAGTACGCTTGCCACCAGCAAAAAAGGCCAGTTCGCCGATCGCTTCGCCGGTTTCGATATGGGCGACGATCCGGGTCTTGTTGACCACCACCCGGAAACGGCCGGATTCAACAAAATAGAGCGCGTCGGCGTCATCTCCCTGAATAACCAGCGCCTCGCCGCCGGCAACTCGTTTCATCACCGAAGTCGATTCCAGCGCGTCCAGCGCCTCCGGTGCTACGTCCCTGAAAAGAACATGGGTCCCCAGGTCCGGCAGTTCTGTAGGTTCAGCCACGCTGTTTCCCCCATCGGTGCGACCCGAACCGATCCGTTATCCTGCCAATTCGGCCGACAATCAAGTCATACTGTCTATGCCAGATGACACATCAGGCCGCGGCTGGGCTCTACCTCGTTTGCCAGCATCGACAGATAAGCGGATTGCAGCGCATCGCGTCCTTCCAGATCCTCGATCTTGAGATAGGCGCTGGCACCGGTCACGAATGCGGAAAATTGTTCGTCGACCCGCGCGCGGAACGCCGCCGGGCCGATTTCCTTGATCAGGACTTCAGCGGCTGTCGGCGCAAAGAAAAGCTCCGGCTTGGGCCCAGGCAGATCGTCGGCTCCGCCACGCTCCGCAATATGGGTCACGCCGACCAGGGAACTGAATTTCAGATTGTCGCCCCAATGATCATGGATAGCACCCAGCAACTGGCCGCTCCCGGCGAAGTCGACCGAGACTGTGGGCTTGGCCGCGTCGGCTGCCGACAGATTATCGTAGGTCACGACCTCGTCATAAAGCCCCGACTTCTCGACAAACGCCTTGTTGCCCGCCGAGGTCAGGCCAATGCGCCGGATCGATGGGCTCAGGCTTTTGGCAACCATCGCCAGACCCAGGGAGGTTTTCGAGGAGGCACTGGTCATCAGCAACGCCTCGGCGCCGAACCAGTCATTCGAGCGCATGAAATGTTCGATCAGGAAGCTGGTGGTGAACAAAGGCTGGAAAATGGCCCGCTCCGTTTCCAGTGCAGCCTGGTCAGTACCGAGCCGGTTATATTGATTGTAGATGATCGCCAGCCCCTGCCGGTGCGCGGCTCCGTCGACGAAGCCGCCATCCTGCACATTGGTCGGCGTGACCAGCAAATGGCTGGCCATCGGCAAATAGCCATAGACCCGCTCGCCCACCGCAATATCGGCATTTTCAGACGCCACGACCTTGGCAAAGCCCCAGACCGGAACAATGCCCCATTCGGCATCGCCGGTCGGAAAGAAATTCCAGTAGCCAAAGCCGTCACCAACCACAGCGTAGGTGATGTTATTGGCCGTCAGGGCATATTTCTCGACGGCCAGCAATATCTGGCCATCGGCCAGGGACGGCATATCGCTTTCATGCCATTGCGATTGCGCGAGTTCGTTTTTCTTTACCCACAGGCTTTGCATTATTCAGACTCCATCCGATTTTCCGGTTCCGGAACAGCATAAGGGCTCACGCCCATTTGGCAAAAGCATTTGCCAAAAACCGTCCGCCTGCTAATCCTGCCCGCTAGCATAGAATTTGCGCGTCCGCGCGCCATGGGGGAGAATTTTTGTGAGTGCAGCACCGGTTTCAGGATTTGAAGCGGCGATAGTGCCCGTAACCAATGTTTCGGACTTTATCTGGGCTGGTACATGGGAAGGAGCAGAAATACTCCCGATACCGCCGATGGTCGTGATACTGCTCGGTGCGGGCATATATTTCATGGTCGGCCTGCGCGGCTATCCGCTTCGCCGCCTGTTTCCGTCTCTCGCCGGACTGTTCAAAAAATCGTCCACCAAGGGTGCAGGCGAGATTTCTCCTTTCGCAGCGCTTTCAACAGCCTTGTCCGGCCAGGTTGGTACCGGCAATCTAGCCGGCGTCGCCACCGCGATTACGCTTGGCGGGCCCGGCGCAATTTTCTGGATGTGGGTGACCGCATTGTTCGGCATGGCGCTCGCCTTTGCCGAAGGCTCGCTTGCGGTGCGGTTCCGCTCGCAAGCCGAAGACGGCACCTATCGCGGCGGACCGATGACTTATATCACCATCGGCCTAGGCCCGAAATGGACATGGCTGGCGATTCTCTTCTGCCTCGGTACGCTCTTTTCAGCCCTCGTGACGGGCAACGGCATTCAGGCCAACAGCCTCGGCGACAGCGCCAATGAATTATTCGGTGTCGAAGAATGGGTCGGCGGCGCGGTCGCAGCGGTTGCGGTCTTTGTCGTCATCATCGGCGGGATCAAATCGATTGGCCGCGTGGCCGAAACCATCGTTCCGTGGATGGCGGGAGCCTATCTGCTGATGGCCTTGATCGCGCTCATCATCAACCTGCCCGACCTGCCGGAAACCTTCGGACGGATTTTCGGAGGCGCCTTCAACGCGCAATCGGCGAGCGGCGGTTTTCTCGGCGCAGCGATTATTATCGCCATTCGCGCCGGTGTCGCGCGCGGCCTGTTCTCCAATGAAGCCGGTCAGGGTTCAACCCCGATCGCTCACGCTGTGGCACAAACCAATGACCCGGCGGCGCAGGGACGCTTCGCGATGATGGGCACCTTTATCGATACCGTCGTGATCTGCACGATGACCGCATTGGTGATGCTCACGGTTGCCGGTAATTTCACCTTTACCGATGCCGATGGTGTCAAACAGGTGGTCGAACACGCTTGGCAATCGGATCTGAACGGCTTTGCCATGACCTCCGGCGCCTATGCAGCGGCCTTCCCTTTCCCAATCTTCGGGATTCCGGTCGGCACACTGGTTGCCTCGGTGGCGCTGATCCTCTTCGTTTTCACGACTCTGCTGACCTGGAGCTATTATGGCGAGCGAGCGATCACCTATCTCTATGACCTGACCCCCGGATCGACGCTGAAGGGTGAAAACCGGCTCCACTTCACATGGCGGATCTTATGGTGCCTGGTAATCTTCGTCGGCTCTTTCGCACCGCTGGAACTGATCTGGCGTATGGGCGACATTTCCAATGCCGTGATGACCCTGCCCAATATCGTAGCTCTGCTGGCGCTCTCCGGTGTCGTCTTCGCTCTGGCCAAGGGCAATCGCGCCGCCGGCACCGACCATGGCCGCGAAACGCCCAAGGAATTGCTGGAAGAGATTACCGGCGCACCGGGGCACTAGATGGAATCTTCTTTGGACATCAGGCGCCGGGCGGGCGCATCCGCGCCCTTGGCTATCGCGCCAATAAGGCGCGGCGGACGCCATCCGTTTTATGTGGCGGCCTTGCCTCGTTTCGCTCGGTTAGAATCCAATCATGAGTGAGAGAGTCGAACCGACGCGAAGCGAGGCAAGCGCGACCGCGCGCGCGAGCTTATGCGAGGAAAGCCAAGCGCGCGGATGCGCCCGCCCGGCGCTTGAGGTTTAAAAAATGCTGAAAAAACTCTACGAATGGATGCTCGACAAGGCCGCGCATCGACAGGCCCCGAAATGGCTCGCGGGCATCAGCTTTGCCGAATCCAGCTTCTTTCCGATCCCGCCCGACGTCATGCTGGCACCCATGTGCCTGGCAAGACCAAAACGTGCCTATTGGTACGCCCTGATCTGCACCATCGCTTCCGTGCTCGGCTCGCTGCTCGGCTATGCCATCGGCTATTTTGTCTTTGAAACCGTCGGGATGCCAATCCTCGAATTCTACGGCGTCCTCGAAAAGTTCGATGTTTTTGCCCAGAATTTCAATGAACAGGGCTGGGTCGTTGTCCTGCTGGCCGGGTTCACCCCGCTGCCGTTCAAGGTGATCACGATCGCCGCCGGCAGCACCGCGATGCCACTGCATATCCTCATCGGTGCCGCCATTGTCGCCCGTTCCGCGCGCTTCTTTCTGGTCGCCGCCCTGCTCCGCTATTTCGGCCCGCCGATGAAGGATTGGATCGACAGGAACTTTGCCCTCGCCACCACCGCCGTCGGCATTCTCTTCGTCGGCGGCTTTGCAGCCGTGAGCTGGTTGCTCTGACAAGCAACAATAGCTTTTAGCGCAACAGTATTTTTTTCTGTGGCCTAGCCACCGATGATTTCCTAAAGCCGGAAGATGAGCACAAGACAGGTTTCCAGCAGCGACGATCCCGTGATCGAGAATATCGACCAGTTGATCGAACCCATGGCCCAGGGCGAAAAGCCCAAGGACCGCTGGCGGATCGGTACCGAGCACGAGAAATTCGTCTATTCCACCACCGACCATCACGCCCCCAGCTATGACGAGCCCGGCGGCATAAAAGACCTGCTGCTCGCCATGCAGGAATTCGGCTGGAAGCCGGTCGAAGAGGGCGACAAGGTGATTGCCATGTCGGGCAGTGATGGCGCGATCAGCCTCGAGCCCGCCGGTCAGCTCGAACTTTCCGGCGCGCCGCTGGAAAATCTGCACGAGACCTGCAACGAAACCGGCCGGCACCTGCAACAGGTGAAGGCGATTGGCGAGAAAACCGGCACCGGTTTCCTCGGCATGGGCATGTGGCCGGACAAGACCCGCGCCGAATTGCCGATCATGCCCAAGGGTCGCTACCAGATCATGCTCGACCATATGCCGCGCGTCGGTAATCTCGGCCTCGACATGATGCTGCGCACCTGCACGATCCAGGTCAATCTCGACTATGCCAGCGAAGCCGATATGGCACAGAAATTCCGCGTCGGCCTGGCGCTGCAACCGCTAGCGACCGCCCTATTTGCCAATTCGCCCTTCACCGAGGGCAAGCCCAACGGCTATCAAAGCTTCCGCAGCCATATCTGGTCCGATACCGATCCGCACCGCACCGGCATGCTGCCGTTCGTGTTCGAGGAAGGCTTCGGCTACGAACGCTATGCTGAATATATGCTCGACGTGCCGATGTATTTCGTCTTCCGCGACGGCAAATATATCGACGCAGCCGGCCTCAGCTTCCGCGATTTTCTCAAGGGCAATCTGTCAGTCCTGCCGGGCGAAAAGCCGACCATGTCGGACTGGACGGACCATCTCTCGACGGCCTTCCCCGAAGTGCGCCTGAAAAGCTTCCTAGAGATGCGCGGTGCCGACGGCGGTCCATGGAATCGCATCTGCGCCCTGCCCGCATTCTGGGTCGGCCTGCTCTATGACCAGACCGCGCTCGATGCCGCATGGGACCGGGTCAAGGGCTGGAGCATGGAAGAACGCGAAGCGCTGCGCAACGGCGTTCCAAAGCTGGGCCTCGACACACCGATCCCCAATGGCCAGACATTGAAAGACCTCGCAGTAGAAATTCTCGACATATCGTCCGCCGGCCTCACCGCGCGCAACCGCCTGAACACCAGCGGCGACAATGAAAGCGGCTTTCTCGACCCGCTCCGCGAAGTGGTCGCCAAGGGTAAGTCACCGGCGGCGCAACTGCTCGAACGCTATCACGGCGAATGGAACGGCGATGTCAGCCGGATCTATGACGAAATGAGTTTCTGATCACTGGCTGCCAGCAGAGTTTAGCTTTTCAGCTTTAGGACCCTGAGCAGCCGGGTCGCCAAATAGGCAGCAGCGATGCCCAATCCAATCGCGACCGGTGTCATCCACCAGCCCATGAGTTCATGCGTGCCTGCAGGAACTTCCGACAACGCACCAATCACAACCGTCATCCCCGATTCATCGGCCCAGAAACCGACAGCATCCGGATCGAACAGTTTATACATGCCGATCGCCAGCAAGGTGGCGGACAGGCTGTAGCCCATTAGGCCTGTGGCCCAACGGAGCCCAGTGGTCGCACCCCTTTTCACTTTCTGAATAGCCCGGAACCCTCTGGGTGGCGGAGCACCCTTCAGGATATGGTCGACATATTGTCCGGCCAGATCGCGCGGCTGGCCGAAGCCTTCCAGGATAGCCGAAGCATCGATCATCTGACCGGTCCCTTCGCGCATTTCCATCACATCATAGATGTGGCTCTCGATCTCGCGCAGCACGTCATCGGCATCTTCCTGGTCGAGGCGCGACAAAAACCGCATCAGCGATTGCAGGTAATTATGGATCATCTCGCGATCTGACATATCAGTCTCCTTTCGGGCGGATCGGTCCCGGCCCGGGATTGTTCAATAAGGTTTCAATATCCTCGATGGATTTGCGCCAGCGGACCGTCAGATCGGCCAGCTTCTCCTCACCCTTCATGGTGAGCCGGTAATATTTGCGAGGCCTTGTTTCGCCCTCTTGCTGCCAATGGGCGTCAACTAGGCCATCCCGTTTCAGCCGGTCCAGCAGGGGATATAAAGTCCCCTCTGTTATCGCCGTCGTCTCGAGGGATTGCAGCTGGCCGAGCAGCTCAAGGCCATATAGCCGCCGCTCTTTCAATACCGCCAATATGACCAGTTCCAGCGTTCCCTTGCGCAGCTGGGCGTCCCATTTGGACTCAATATTCTTTTGCGATTCCATCATGGTGCCTTGCTTAACATTGTTACTATGTATTGCAAGGTATAGTCTATAGCAAGGCTAAAATTGGTACGTTGCCGCTCCGCTAAAATTCGAACGCAGGCTGATCGTCGCTTTCATCCGGCACAGCCGCTGCTTCCGCTCCTTCCAGATTGGCAAGCGTCAACCCCAACAAGCGCACACCATTTTCCACCGGCATTATACTCGCCAGCAAGTCCCGGCCGATCGCCGCAAATTCATTCTTGTCCGCGACATAATGATCCACCGAATGGGACCGCGTCACTTGCCGGAAGTCCGCATATTTCGCCTTCAGCGTCACCGTCCGCCCGCGTGCTTCGCATTTCTCGATACTGTTCCAGACGATATCGATAATATGCTCGAACGCGTCGTGCATATCGCTGTCGCTGACCAGATCGTCGCCATAGGTCCGCTCGCCGCCGACCGATTTGCGAATCCGGTTGGACCGTACTTCGCGATGGTCGACGCCGCGCGAGGCCCGGAACAGATAGCCCGCCGACTTGCCGAAATGCTGGCTCAGGAAAGCCTGCGATTGTGCGCGCAGATCGGCGCCGGTGTGGATATCCAGTTTCGCCATCCGCTCCGCCGTCTTCGGGCCGACGCCATAGAAACGCCGCACCGGCAGCCCGGCGACAAAATCCGCCCCCTGATGCGGCTTGATCACGCAGATGCCATCCGGCTTGTTCTGGTCCGAGGCAATCTTGGCGATGAATTTATTATAGCTGACCCCGGCGCTGGCGGTGAGACCGGTCTGCTTCCTGATCTCGGCGCGGATCATCTCGGCAATCCTTGTCGCATTGCCAATTCCCATCTTGTCCTCGGTAACATCGATATAGGCTTCATCCAGCGACAGCGGTTCGACGAGATCGCTGTGCATGCGGAATATCGCCCGGATCTGCTGCGACACTTCGCGATAGACCTCGAACCGGTGCTTGACGAAAATCAGGTCGGGACAGCGGCGCTTGGCAGTCACCGAAGCCATAGCCGAACGCACGCCGAACACGCGCGCTTCATAAGAAGCCGCCGCGACAACGCCGCGCTTGGACGAGCCGCCCACCGCCACCGGCTTGCCACGCAATTCAGGAAAGTCCCGCTGCTCGACGCTCGCAAAAAAAGCATCCATATCGATATGGATGATCTTGCGCTGGAGCAGATCGGGAGCGGAGTCGGACATCGCGTCAGTCTAGCGCCTGTTGCCCCGCTTGGGGAGCAACTACATTTCTTCGCTCAGCGATTTTCGATAGGCGTCAATTATCTCATCGCTAACATCGACACGGATCGTCTCGCTCAGGCTCGCACGCATGCCACAGCTCATGAAATCGCCCGCCTCGGGATATAATTTATAATCCGGGCGACCATCGGCAAATATCTCCAGCCGGCCGTCCCATATCCGGAAGATCGGGATAGCCGCTCCTTCGGATACCGGGATATACCAGCCGGAGGCATTGTCGAAATAGAGATGCGAGGCGTAGATGCTGCACAAATGGGCGTTTGCCCCGACCGCGCTGCCCCTGATCGTGTAAAGCCCGTCATCCCCGCGTTCGACCAGGATCTCGCTCATCGAAGCACCGACCAACACGGGCGCGATTCGGGCGAAAAGTTCGGACCCGACAACCGCGACAGGAAGCGGCAACAGATCATCGATGAACAACGCAGCCTCACCGCGGGCCAGCCATTGGCTCTCGCCCAATAGGGCAAGCAACTGCCCCTTGCGCGCGCTATAGCTTTCACGGATGCAATCCGCGGGATATTCCGCGACGCCACACAGGTTGCGCTGTTTCAACCATGTTCGCTGGCTTGCCCTCACGCCGCCATCTTTCTCTTTCGCTAGCCGGTATAAACTAGCGATTTCGCGGTCCGCCGCGCGCAAATCACTGGCATATTCGCCGCAAATTTCCCGTTCGACCTTGGTGCTTCCCTTGGCACAATCAAAAGACGGCCGCCCTTCCACAGCTTTCTGCCTGGCGGTCTCAGCCAACAGAGACCGCGCCTCGTCAGCGGCAACCTGCACATCGCTGCCACCGCCGCGCAGGATAACAGCACCGCGGAATTCGGCCTCCGCCAAATAGGACAATTGCCTTGGCGCGATGATCGTCTGATCGAGAACCGCACCGGTCAGGTCGACGTCATACAGACCAAAACTGTGCAGCGTGGCTCCGGAGAAATCCGTTCCCTGCGCGCTCATCTTGACCCCGCCCTGATAAACCGGACAGCCATCGGGCACTGTGATCCCGCATTCAAAGACGAAACCGCTCATATTCGCACCGTCGATATTCCAGCCCTCGACACTGCCCTCGAACCAGCCGCCATCAAAATGGCCGCCGCTGAAATCCGCATCTTGCGCAGAGACCTCGGCAAGATTTGCATTGCGAAACATTATTCCGGGCATTTGGGCACCGCGCAAATTCGACCCAGTCAGATCCGATTTGATGAAGCCTATGCCTCCTGCTTGCGTATTGGAAAAATTCGCATTGGTCAGTTTGCTACTGTCAAAGCAGATATTGGCAAGCGGGATTTCAGAAAAATCCCAGCTCGAAAAATCGCCGCCGCTGATGATTCTCAGACCCGCTTCCCGCGTGCCGGTCATCCGCATGAAATCCGAGACGGTCTTTATCGACGCACCATCGATCTCGCGGTGAGGCACATCGGTAAAGTCCTCGGCCCAGATATCGCCAAAGGCGGACCGGCAACCAGATTCTGCTCGCGGCTCTGCCGCTTCAGCGCTGGC
Organism: Parasphingorhabdus sp. NYA22; assembly: GCF_976973735.1. NCBI lineage: Bacteria > Pseudomonadati > Pseudomonadota > Alphaproteobacteria > Sphingomonadales > Sphingorhabdaceae > Parasphingorhabdus > Parasphingorhabdus sp. NYA22. Next base: position 3,516,246 of record NZ_OZ333477.1, read on the forward strand.
TGCGCTCGCGCCCCCCAGCGCTACCCCCATCAATACCAGTCGCAGGAACGTTCCGCTCTTCATGCAATTTTCTCCGCTTTCCGGCCCGTAATTGCATCCGGATTATCATTTCTGCTATAGCCACATCCACGCGATCTTGCCATAGGCCACCGGTGCAACGCAAAGCTCTCCCATTTCCCATAGGCCGTAAAGAACTCATCATCATGATGGCGAGCCTGATGTCGCTGAACGCTCTGGCGATCGACATCATGTTGCCTGCGCTCGGCCTGATCTCCGACGATTTTGCCTTGCCCAATGTCAATGACCGGCAATGGACCATCACCTCCTATATTTACGGCATGGCGATAGGCTCGATTTTATACGGTTCGCTCGCGGATCGTTATGGCCGCAAGCCGGTCCTGCTGGTGACCATTGGCATATATACGGTCTTCGGCATTTTATGCGCTCTCGCATGGGATTACCAATTGCTTCTGATTGGTCGCTTCATCCAGGGGCTCGCCGCCTCGGCCATGGGCGTGTTGGCGAACAGCATCATCCGGGATCGCTACGAAGGCGATGCAATGGCCCGCTCGATGTCGACCATCATGATGGTGTTCATGATTGTTCCCATTACAGCCCCCCTGCTCGGCCAGATGGTTCTCCATGTCGCGCCGTGGAAGGCAATATTTCTGGTATTGTCCACCGCCGGGCTAGGGACATTTCTTTGGGTAAGCACCCGACTGCCAGAGACTCTGCATCCTGACCACAAGACCCCGATCAAGGCCAGATCAATCGGCGCGGCATGGTATGGCGTTATCTTCAATCGCAACAGCTTTGGCCATGTCATCGCCAGCGGCCTGATGATGGCTCCTCTCTTCGCTTATATCGCATCGGCCCAGCAGATATTCTTCGATATATTCGATGCTGGTGACATTTTTGTCTATATTTTTGCATTGAATGCAGGGGCAATGTCTGTCGCCAGTTTCACCAATTCGCGGATCGTCATGCGCTTCGGCGCGCGCCGGGTTTCCCAATCCGCACTGATCTTTTTCATCCTGGTATCGATCGTCCATTTTGCCCTCGCCGAGGCCGGTGTGGTCAATCTCTGGGTCTTCATGGCGTTGCTCGTCCCCTCGATGGGAATGGTCGGGTTCACCGGAGCCAATTTCAGTTCCATAGCGATGCAGCCGTTTGGCAAGACCGCCGGCGTTGCCTCCTCCTTCCAGAATTTTACCCGCTCCGGTCTGTCGGCAATGATCGGCGCAGCGATCGGACTGCAATTTGACGGCACGATATTGCCGCTCGCCACCGGCTTTCTGGTCTGCGGCGTGGCATCCCTGGCGTTTATCTTCTGGGCCGAAAAGGGCAAATTGTTCCGGCGTGTTCAGACTGGCGTAACCGCCAAGGATCTATTGCCTCGGTCCTGACCTACCCATCATCGGCAGAGGGAATAAGACAATGTCCATTTTTACCCCTGGAAAATTAACGGCTAGCCTGATCCCCGCCGCCATGGCCTTTGCCAGCCCGGCGCTGGCAGCGGATTCAATCAACGGCGACTGGATCACCCAGGACCGCGATGCCATCGTCAAAATCTCCAAATGCGGGACGAGCGTCTGTGGCCGCATCTATAAATATCTGGTCACCCCGCCCAATGGCGTCGGCCAGAAGGACATCAACAATCCCGACAAGAAACTGCGCAATCGCACTTTGCTGGGTATGGCGATACTGACGGGATTCAAGCCCGATGGCGATATCTGGCGGGGCAAGGTCTATGATCCGAAGTCGGGAAAAACCTATCGTTCGGAAGTCAGCCTGAATTCGGCCAACAGTCTCAAGATGAAGGGCTGTGTCGCATTTTTCTGTCAGGGCCAGAACTGGACCCGGGCGAAGTAAGAGTGCGTGACGCAATATCCTGTTCCCCGGCGAAGGCCGGGGCCCATCTCGTGCCCTTTCGGCTTACAGGCAATGCTGTAGAACGCGCAATCGGCGCGGTCAGCGATCATCAGTTCTCTTGATTAATTCGGAAATATTCGGAGATGGACCCCGGCCTTCGCCGGGGAACTACCGGCTCCCGATCACTCGCCGGCTTTGCGCCACCGCGCCCTTCCAACCAGCGATCCTGCTGGTCATTATTAGTCCCTATTCCATCTCCGCGATCCACTGGCTCAGCAGCGCCACGCCCTCGTCATGGACGATCGAGCGGCCCACTTCCGGCATCGAGATTCCCGCTTCCAGACTGTTCAGGCGGTAGATCATGATGCTGCCGTCCGGGTCGCCGGGCGCGATGTCAAAATCATGGGTGCCGCTGCCCCGCCCCGCCGCAACCGGCCGTTTCAGTATCCCGATGCGAACCGGCATGTCTTCTTCATAGGTCAGGAACAGTCCGGAGTTGCTCGCCGAGCCATTGATATTGTGACAATGGGCGCAATTGACGTCGAGATAGCCGCGCGCGCGGTCGTTCAGAGGCGCGCTGGTCTCGCCCCAGACCGGCACGCGATATTCGACCTTGGGCGTCCGGTCGATCAGGCCGAGCCTGACGAAGTCCGACAGCTGTCCGTCATGGGTCAAATTACGCGCCTTGGGGCCGATCGGTGTAACCGCTTCCGACAAGGCGTGACATTCCTTGCACTGGTTCTTGTTGGGAACGGCATAGCTGGTTGAACGCTCCCGGCCCGACGGATCGGTGAACGTGACGGGAATGCGCGCGCCCGCGACTTTCAGCTTCGCCTCGGTCTGCTCTTCATTCCAGACATAAGACAGCGCCAGCCAGCCGTCGGCGCGGTGCAGCAGCACCCTCGTCTCGAGCAGCCGGTGCTCGCCATCAATCTCGTAGCCGAAGCTCTTGATCAATGCCGATCCCACCGGAAAGTCGAGCAACCCGTCGCCCTCCGCCTTCGCCTGCTGTCCCTCCGGCACATAGATGAACCGGTATTTTTCCGCATAGTCGGTGAACAGCGGCGTGTTGAGCGTATAAGGCGTCACCCGGTCATTGGGCTGCCAGCCGGCTGCATCCTTGAAAAACCGATAGTCCGATAGCACCCGCGGCAAGCCGTCGGACAGGATCACCCCGTCCGCGACTCCCGCAGGTTCACGGGCCCCTACCGAGAATGTCAGCGCCACGATCGCGCACGCAGAAGCCAGCAAACGCATTATTTGATCGCGTCTTCCATCGCCTGCGGCAAGGTGATCGGCTTCAGTTGCCGGCCGTCAAAGGGCTCGCTGGCTCCCGCGACGAGAGCAGGCTTGGCTTCGGCGAGCGACTGGCCGGGCGTGGTCAGGCCCAGCGTCAGGACCGCGACATCATCGCCGATCAGGATATTCTCCCCCGTGCCATCCACGATAATCGGCGGAATAGCGCCGCCAAAGGCGGCCTTCAACTGCGCGCCGCCAGTGAAGACCGGATTGTAGCCGGCGCGACCATGATCATTCTCAAACACCCGCACGCCGATCGGCTTGGGGTTATAATTGGGGTCCTTCTGCTCCTTGCTGTAGGAAACGATCAGGATATTGCCGGTGCCGTTCTCGGCGAAGCGGTTTTCGAACACCTCCACCTCATAGTGCGACATCACCATGACCCCCATGCCGGCGGGAACCTCGGCGACAATATTGCCTTCGGGCGCGAAATTCGGTGTGTTATTATCGACCACGATATTGTCGAACACCCGGACATTCCGGCCACCCTGCTTGGGAATATTGGGCAGATCGAAGACCAGGATGCCGCCGGTATTGTTGACCGCGACGTTGTTATAAACATCCGCGCCGACGCTGTTTTCGATCTCGATGCCGGCGACGTTGAACTTCGCCACGCTGTTGCGGACGATGATATTCTCCGACTGGCCGACGTAAATCCCGGCATCGGAAGAGCCGATCGTGACCACGCTGTCGACCAGCACATTGCTGCTCTCGACCGGATAGATCGCATAGGCACCGTTTTCCTTATGCGGCCCGCGGGTCCATTCCACCCGGACTTTATAATAGACAATATTGTCCGCGCCCTTCGACTTGATCCCGTCGCCCTTGCTGTCCTCGATCGCGAAATCGCGCAGCACCACATGGTCGGATGTCACCAGCAGGCCTTCGCCCGCGCCGAGCTGTCCGGCAAAGTTGAGCACGCTCTGGTCCATGCCGGCGCCACGGATGGTGACATTGTCGACATCGAGCGACAGGCCGTCGACCAGATCAAAGCGGCCTGCGCCCAGTTCGACTACATCGCCCGGTTCGGCGAGGATCAGGGCTTCCTGAAGCCGTTCCTGGGCATCTGCGCCGGGCTCGACGGTGACGTTTTTCGCGAGTGTCGGGGCGCTCAGGCAAAGCGCGGTGGCAACCATTAGACTGCGTATCATATCTCTCTCCTCCAAGAACGAGACATGATGCCGCAAAATCCGGTCGATGCCAAGAGCATTGACATGAATGTCAGTTAAATTGGGAAAGCCGGACTAGTGGCAGGGCCTAGCCCTCGGCGAGAATCCATTCGATCGCCGCGTCGGCATGAATTTCGGTGCTGTCGTAAATCGGCAGGATATTGGCCTTGGTATCGATGATCAGGTCCAGTTCCGTAGAGCCCAGCACCACCGCCTCGACATCGCCCTTGGCGATATTGGTGATATAGGTTTTCATCGTCCGCTCGGACTCGCGCTTGGCCTCATTGAACATCAGTTCTTCGTAGATGATCCGGTCGATCTCCTCGACCCGTTCTTCGTCCGGCGGGGACAGGACTATCCCCTTGCCAACCAGACGTTTGCGATAAAAGCCCTCGGTCATCACATTGCGCGAACCGATCAAAGTCGCCATCTTTATGCCATCGGCAACCATCTTGTCGCCCACGCAATCGGCAATGTGAATGATCGGCACACCGACTTCCGGTTGCACCTGATCATAGATTTTGTGCATCGCGTTGGAACAGATCAATATCGCGGTCGCCCCGGCATTTTCCAGCCGCTTGGCCGACCGGGTCATCAGACCCGCCGCAGCTTCCCAGTCATCGTCCGACTGCAGCCGGGCATAGTCGCTGAAATTGACGCTCTCGATCAGCATATGCGGGCTGGCAAAGCCGCCCAGCCGCTTTTGCACGATCCTGTTGATCCGCGTGTAGTAGCTGGCGGTTGATACCCAGCTCATCCCGCCAATCAGGCCAATTTTACGCATTGAAATTACATTCCCTGAAAAATCCGAAGTCGGCGTCTAGAGCGCCTTTACAATTTCTTCGCACATTTTCTTCGCATCGGAAAGTAACATCATGGTCTGGTCCATATAAAAGACCTCGTTATCGACCCCGGCATAGCCGACACCGCCCATCGAACGTTTGACGAAGAATATCGTCTTGGCTTTCTCGACATCGAACACCGGCATGCCGTAAATCGGCGATCCCTTGTCGGTTTTCGCCGCCGGATTGACCACGTCATTCGCGCCGATAATGAAGGCCACATCGGCCTGGGCAAATTCGCTGTTGATATCTTCCAGCTCGAATACCTCGTCATAAGGCACGTTGGCTTCAGCCAGCAACACGTTCATATGGCCGGGCATACGGCCCGCAACGGGGTGGATCGCATATTTGACGCTGACGCCCTGTTCTTTCAGCATATCGCCCATTTCACGCAAGGCGTGCTGGGCCTGCGCCACGGCCATGCCGTACCCTGGAATGATGATCACGCTCTCGGCCTGTTTCATCATATAGGCGGCATCCTCGGCCGAACCGCGTTTCCACGGGCGGTCGATTTTCGCTGCGCCGTCGCTGCTCACGGCCTCTGCGCCAAAGCCGCCGGCAATCACGCTGATGAAGCTGCGGTTCATCGCCTTGCACATGATGTAGGACAGGATCGCACCGGACGAACCGACCAGCGCGCCGGTAATGATCATCGCGGTGTTGCCGAGGGTAAAGCCCATCGCCGCTGCCGCCCAGCCGGAATAGCTGTTCAGCATCGACACGACGACCGGCATATCCGCGCCGCCGATCGGAATGATCAGCAGGAAGCCGATCAGGAAGCTCAAGCCCACGATGGTCCAGAATATCGCGCCCGTGCCAACGGTCGGCGCAATCGCGAAATAGGCGGTCAGTCCGATGATCGCGCCCAATACGCCGAGATTGATGACATGACGCAGCGGCAGCATGATCGGCGCGCCCGACATATTGCCGTTGAGTTTCAGGAAAGCGATAACCGAACCGGAGAAGGTGATCGCACCAATGGCAACGCCAAGGCCCAGCTCGACGCGGCTGACCGTCAATATTTCACCCGTCGCATCCAATATGCCAAAGGCACCGGGATTGAGATAGGCGGCGATACCCACAAGCACGGCGGCCAGACCGACGAGGCTGTGGAAAGCGGCAACCAGCTGCGGCATATCGGTCATGGCGATACGGCGCGCGGTAAAGAAACCGATCGCGCCACCAATGGCGATGGCACCGGCGATTTCCGGCAGGCTGGCAATGCTGTGTGTCCACAAGGTCGTGACCACGGCAATCAGCATCCCGGCCATGCCGAAACGGTTGCCCGTACGGCTCGATTCGGGCGACGACAGGCCACGCAGAGCGAGAATGAAAAGCACACCGGCAATCAGGTAAGCGGCTGCAACCCAAGGGTTTACCGGTTCACCGGAAGAGGCCAGCGCCGGGGTCGAGAAGAGAAGCGCGGAGGCGCCAATCAATGCGTATCGCATTATTTGCGCTCCTTTTTCTTGTACATCGCGAGCATGCGCTCGGTCACGGCAAAGCCGCCAAAAATATTCACGCTCGCCAGCACCACGCCGACCAGACCCAGCCATTTGGCAGTCTGGCCGCCATCCGCCTGCGATCCTGCCGCCGCCGCAATCAGCGCCCCGACAATGATCACCGAGGAGATCGCGTTGGTTACCGCCATCAGCGGCGTGTGCAAGGCCGGTGTCACCGACCAGACGACATAATAGCCGACAAAACAGGCCATCACGAAAATTGAAAGAATTGAAATAAAATCCATTGCTAACCCCCTAGTTCGCCAGAAGGCGCTCGTTCACAACCTTGCCATCTTTGGTAAGCCGTATGCCAATTGTTACCTCGTCGTCATCGGGCAGCACCGGCCGCTTGGCCTCTTCGTCCCAATAAGCGCTGAGGAAATTATAAAGATTGCGCGAGAAGAGCGCCGAGCTGTCGGCCGCCATCATCGCCGGAATATTGCTTGCGCCGATAATCTTGACGCCATGTTTCTCGACAACTTTGCCAGCGACAGCGCCTTCGACATTGCCGCCTTGCTCGGCGGCAAGATCGACAATCACGCTACCGGTCCGCATCGTCGCAATCTGCGCGTCCGAAATCAGGCGCGGCGCGGCGCGACCGGGAATCAGCGCGGTGGTGATGACGATATCCTGCTTGGCAATATGGGAAGACACCAGTTCGGCCTGGGCCTTCTGATATTCCTCGCTCATTTCGGTGGCATAGCCGCCCGAGCCTTCGCCCTCGATGCCTTCGACGGATTCGACAAAAATCGGCTTCGCGCCGAGCGACTGGATCTGCTCCTTGGTGGCGCTGCGCACGTCGGTTGCGCTGACCTGCGCGCCGAGACGCCGGGCGGTGGCAATTGCCTGCAATCCGGCAACGCCGACGCCCATGACAAAACAGCGCGCGGCGGAAACCGTGCCAGCTGCGGTCATCATCATCGGGAAGACGCGGCCATATTCGTTCGCGGCCAGCAGCACGGACTTATATCCGGACAGGTTCGATTGCGACGACAGGATATCCATCGATTGTGCACGGGTGATCCGCGGCATGAATTCCATCGCCAGCGCATCAATGCCCAGCTTCGCATAAGCATCAACCCGCTCGCGCTCGCCAAAAGGATTGAGGCTGGCAACCAGCCACGCGCCCTTCTTGATACCCTTCAGGCTTTCAGGGGCTGGCCCCTGCACTGCCAAAACAATGTCGGCATCTTTCAGCACGGCGGCGCGCGTTCCGATCGTCGCCCCCATATCCTTATAATCCTGATCGGAAACTGACGCAGACACGCCCGCTCCCTTTTCGACGGTTAGGGAAGCGCCGAGAGCGATAAACTTTTTGACCGTTTCTGGCGACGCGCTAACGCGCTTCTCGCCATCGGCGAGTTCCTTTAAAACCGCGATTTTCACAGAAGATTCCAATCAGTTAGGATATAAGTACAACGACCAGAGTGACCACCACGATGGAAGCGATCGTTCCGATCTTCAGCAGTGACAAAAAGCCGCTATATGTTTGTTCGGCTGCGCCCAGATTATTATTCGATGTCATGATTTCCCCAATATTTTCGTTCCAAACTGGCGCGAGGTGTAACCCTATATGGGCAAGGGCTCAAGTCCTACCCACCGTCATTTTGGATAGAATATTTATCCATCCTTTAATCGGCTCTTTACCGGTTGCCGCTATGAAAATGCTTCATTGTGGGACAATCGGGAAAAAAATGGCACAAAACGGCACAAAGTTACTGCTGCTTATCGACGATGAGCCGGCGCAATGCCGGTTGATTTCGGCATTGGCCTCGCGGGCTGGATTTCGCACGATCTATGCGCGCGACGCGGAAACGGCGATTGCCACGCTCGGCACGCAGGACGGGATGATGCTGGACGCTATCATCCTCGACCATTGGGTACCCGGTTCCGAAGCCACGGAACTGATTATCGAACTGAAAGCCCGCCGCCCTGCCCTGCCAATCCTGATGCTGACCGCCGTCGGGTCGATTGCGGAAGCCGTCGACGCCGTGCGCGCTGGTGCCACCGATTATCTGATCAAGCCGGTTGCCCCCGAACTGATGCTGCAGGCGCTCGATGCTGCGGTCGAATCATCCAAGGGTGCCGGTGAATTGCGCCCGCTCACCGAGAAAATCTCGGTGCCGCTCGAGTTTGAAGAAATTGTCGGGGCGGCCCCTGCCTTCCGCGCCGCGCTGGCGATTGCCGCCAAGGCCGCCCGCGCCCGGGTGCCGGTGCTGATCGAAGGCGAAGGCGGGGTTGGCAAGGAAGTCATTGCCGATGCCATTCACGCCGCCAGTCCGCGTTCAAAATTGCCGATGTTGAAGCTGAATTGCGGCGCAATCACCGGAAATCTGCTCGATTCGATCCTTTTTGGTCATGAAAAGGGCGCTTTTACCGGTGCTTTTGACCGCAAGATCGGTCTGCTCCAGCAGGCCGAAGGCGGCACGATCTTCCTCGATGAAGTCGACCGTATTCCGCCGGAAACGCAGGTCCGCCTGCTCCGCTTCCTGAAACATTCGGATATCCAGCCGCTCGGCAGCCCGAACAGTTTCCAGCTCGACGTCAGGGTTATCGCCGCGACCAATCGCAAACTGGAACGGGAAGTAGAAAAAGACAATTTCCGCGAAGATCTCTATTATCAGATGAACGTCGTCCAGTTGACCATTCCGCCGCTCCGCGACCGGACCGGCGATATTCCTGCACTGGCGCGGCATTTCCTGGCCCGCCTCGCGCTCCAGCCCGGCCTGCGCAGCCTTGGCATTACCGACGAAGCGCTCAATCTGCTGCGCAGCTATCGCTGGCCCGGCAACGTTCGCCAGCTGCAGAGCGTACTCTTTCGCGCCGCAGTCATGTGCGACCATAATGCGCTGAGCTGCGAGGAATTTCCGCAGATCGCCTCGTTTGTCGCCGAATCCGGCGATGCCGAACCGCATCTGATGAACAGTCCGGAAGGCATTGGCATCACACTCTATTGCGAAGACGGCAATTTGCGGCCGCTGGAAGAAATCGAGGCCGATGTAATCCGCCTCGCCATCGGCCATTATCGCGGCAGGATGACCGAAGTCGCGCGGCGTCTGGGCATCGGCCGCTCGACTCTCTATCGCAAGCTGGCTGATTTGGGCATTGATAACGCAGCATAATTTCGCCGCATCCTGTTGGAATTTGACATTTTCGGCCATTTCCAACAGCGGCGAGTCCGGCGCGAAATTCGACCGGAATCCAACATCGCCATTGATGTTTGCCCTCGCTGGTCTTAAGTCTGGCTGATATGAAAAACATGCTTCCAATTCTTCCATGCGGTGCCGCTCTGACGCTAGCACTGCTCCTTTCGGCCTGCGGAAAACAGGAAGCGGTCGGTGATGTTCCGTCGAGCGAAGAACTGGCGCAGCAAGCGGATGCCGCAAGCCAGGCGATCCGCGACGAGGCGGCTGCTGCAGAAGGCGATGGCGCGAAAGCGGCAGTCGACCTCGCCAGCATGGAAAGCTACGCCAACGCCTTGCGCGGCTTCACGATCATGGTGCCTGCCGGCTGGACCGTTGATACGGCAGCCAGCGACGACAATGGCCGTGTGTTCACCGAAACGACGAGCGGCACAAAACTGGCAGTTAGCTGGGTTGAAAATCGCGAAGACGCGGCCTGGAGCAAGGCTGTTGAAGCCGTCGAGGATGGTAACGAGACCATGGAAGGCGGCGCCGTAGGCAAGAATGAATATCGCGCTTCCGGCATCTTGACCAACGGCCTGAAATCCAGCCAGCGGCTGCTCCGCAAGCCCGACGGCACGATGGTCCAGGCCGAAATCACCTATGCCGCGGATCAGGCCAAGTCGACAGACCCGCTGGCCTCGGCAATATTGGATAGCTTGACGCTGCAATAGCGCTAATTATTAACGCTGATTTGACGACAGCCTAGCGGTTGAGCTTGGCATCCAGAAAGCTGGGCATCGGGCCATTCCAGCCGTCATCGGCTTCATTGCTGTCCTGCACCACAGGTGGCTTTTTCTCCTGGACTTTAGCAGCAGGCGCCGGTTTTTTCGGAGCATCGTTTTGCCGCGGCTTCTTCGGCCGATCATCCTGCCGCGCCTTCTTCGGCGCGTCGTCCCGTCGCGGCGCTTTCGCCTTTGCCGGTTCTGCCCGATCCGGTTTCTCGGCGACCTTCTCGGCCGGTTTTCCGCCAGATTTGGCCTTGCGCTCTTTGCGAACCGGAATTTTCATGCCGGTCAGTTTTTCGATGCTTTCGACATGCTCGGCATCGCTGCGGGTGATGAAGGTTATCGCAACGCCGGTTGCGCCAGCGCGGCCGGTACGGCCAATTCGGTGAATATAGTCATCGGGATGCCAAGGAATATCATAATTGATGACATGGCTGACACCCTTGATGTCCAGACCACGCGCGGCCACATCGGACGCGCATAAAATGTTGATTTCACCCGACTTGAACCGGTCCAGCTCCGCCAGACGCGAACTCTGGTCCATATCGCCGTGGATCTGTCCGGCATCAAAGCCGTCCTTGCGCAGGCTCTGGCAAAGGTCGCGAACTTCGGTCTTGCGATTGCAGAAGATGATAGCGGTTTCGACGCCTTCATTGTCCAGCAGATCAACGATCAACTTGCGCTTGGCTTTCGGAGCAACTTCTATCAGCGATTGATCAATCGAAGTATTGGCCGTTGCCGGGCGCGAAACCTCGATATATTTCGGATTGTTGAGAAACTGGTCGGACAATCTCTTGATCGGCGGCGGCATTGTCGCCGAAAACAGCATCGTCTGACGGGTCGCCGGCAGTTTCGAGCAGATCGATTCGATATCAGGAATGAAGCCCATGTCGAGCATCCGGTCCGCTTCATCGATGACCAGCAATTCGCAGCCCGACATCAATATCCGTCCGCGATCGAACAGGTCCATCAAGCGTCCGGGCGTCGCGATCAAAACATCAACGCCTTTTTCCAGCGCCTTGATCTGGTCACCCATCGACACACCGCCGATTAGCAGCGCCATGCTGAGATTATGGTTCTTGCCGTATTTCTCGAAATTCTCGGCGACCTGCGCCGCCAGTTCGCGGGTCGGCTCGAGGATCAAAGACCGCGGCATACGCGCACGCGAGCGGCCATGGGCCAGGATGTCGATCATCGGCAGCACGAAGCTCGCCGTTTTACCAGTGCCCGTCTGGGCAATGCCGATGATATCTTTCATCATCAGGACGGAAGGGATGGCTTGCGCCTGAATCGGCGTCGGTTCGTCATAGCCAGCTTCGGCTACGGATTTCAGCAGTTCTTCAGACAGGCCGATATCGGCAAATTTCATAGTGGTTCCGGAAAAATATAGGATGCAACCTTGCACCCTGTCTTAGCCTCTCGGGCTGTGCCGGGCAATGATCGCATATCCGGGATTTGTCAAGCTTTCTCGCTTGGTCTAGGGGGCCGGGACCAGTTCGCGGAACCGATCAATCTCGCATTTGGCTCCGGTTCGCGAGTGGAGGATATCGCGACCCGCGCATATTTTGCCGTCCTCCGTTTTCTCGACATAGAAACCCGAATAGAAACTGCGCGCCTGGCATTTATCCTCGAGCTGGGCCCTGATTCTCTTTCGGTCTTTGGTGATCAGGTCGAGGTAGCGATCCGCAAACATCTGCACGCCGAGAATATTGTTCATCGGCAGGCATTTACCCATTTTCTTTTCGCGATAGGTCTTTTCCACGGTCTCGCGTGAAAAATCCGCCGTGGGCGCCAGGGGCGTGGGTCGACGGCGAGGAACGCGGATGATCACCCGCTTTTCGATTCGGACCTGCGCAAAGAGCAGCGGCCGCTCCGCCACATGGACCATAGCTGCGTCTGCCGACGGAATGTCTATCGGCTGCATCTCGCGCACATCTGGCACAGAGAGCAGCAATATCGCTGTAAGTGACAGGCTCACCATAATCCCTTAACTAACCCTTGCCTTGCCTATATCAGCAGTGATTGAATATTGCATGAACTGAGAATTTGCCATCTATCATCATCCTCGTGCAATCCCCCTGTTAAGGCTGCACCCTGATGGCGGACAGATGGCACGACCGCAGAGGAACATGAATATGCCAAAAAGGGCAGAATGGCTGGAACAGATGCAGGCCGCCGTCGGCGCTAAAGGATTTACCCGCGCGGGTGATGAGATGGCGCCCTGGCTCACCGACTGGCGCGGCCGATATACCGGTGCGGCACAAGCCATGGTCTCCCCGGCGACCACGCAAGAGACCGCAGAAATACTGAGAATCGCGAACGAACACAGTGTGGCTATCGTGCCGCAAGGTGGCAACAGCGGCATGGTCGGAGGGGCGACCCCTGATATCGGGGGTCAGTCGATCCTCCTGTCGTTACGCCGCATGAACCGGATTCGCAGAACAGCGCCGGACGACCAACTGGTGGTCTGCGAAGCCGGTGTGATTCTCCAGAATCTGCACGAAGCGCTCGCGGCCGACGAGCAGAGATTCCCGCTAACCCTGGGCGGCAAAGGCTCCGCCACAGTCGGAGGCCTTGTTTCGACGAATGCCGGCGGCACCCAGGTGCTGCGCCACGGAACCATGCGCTCGCTGGTCGCTGGAATCGAAGCCATCTTGCCCGACGGCAGTATTTTCGAAGGGCTTGCGGCACTGAAAAAAGACAATCGCGGTTATGATCTGAAGCAGTTATTCGTGGGCGGGGAAGGCACCCTGGGCGTTGTCACCGCGGCGACCTTGAAAACGGTCCCCGCTCTGGTGGATCGCTGCGTATCCTGGGCCGCGGTCGACAGCACCGACGCCGCCTATCAGCTATTCCGGTTTCTCAACAAACGGACACCGCAATCACTGGAAGGCTTTGAGATCATTCCGGAGACATGCCTGAATTCGGTATTGCGCCACATTCCCGGCACCCGCTCGCCACTGGAGAGCAACCATCGTTGGCATGTACTGATCGAAATCGTGCGCGATCAACCGGATGCGCAGGATCCCAGATCCGTTACCGAGAAGCTGCTGGCAGAAGCAATAGAACGGGACTTGATTGAGGATGCAACGCTCGCGGCCAGCGAACAGCAGGCTGAGGATTTCTGGAAAATCCGTGATTCGATTTCCGAAGCCGAGCGCGCCAACGGCCCGGCTCTGCAACACGACATCAGCGTACCGGTGCCAGGCATGGCCCGGTTCATCAGCGAGGCATCACCGGTCATCGAGGCGAGATTTCCCGGCACGAAAGTCGCTGCATTCGGCCATATGGGAGACGGCAACGTCCACTTCCACGTCAAAGCACCAGCGGGTGTGCAGCCACAAGAATGGATGCGGGACTATGCGACGCAGATAACGCCATTGGTCCATGACCTCGTCATCGCTGCGGGAGGTTCGATTTCGGCAGAGCATGGAATCGGGCAGAATAAGCGCGCGGAACTGGAGCGACTGTCCTCCGATGCGCGCCTCTCCATGCTGCGCGCGATAAAAACAGCGATCGATCCCAAGAACATTATGAACCCGGGCAAACTCGTTCCCCTTGCGTCCGATCAGTCAGGCTCTTAAAGCGCAAGACAACTATTCGGTTTCAACAGTAATTTTCGGAGAATATGACTATGGCGAGCACGCCGCAAGCACAAGCCCTACCAATGTTCTATAATGATCTGGTTCCGCTCAATTCCAACGAGCACGCCAAATGGAAAATCAAGGGGCTCGACAACGCATCCTTCATGCAGTCGCAGCACGCCATTCCGATTACCACCGATGAATTCATCAATGCAGCGCGCAACTATCCGATTGTATTTTCGGTCGGCGACAATAGCGTGCCACTGATTCTCATGGGTCTGAACGAGGGCGTGAACACGTTCATGAATGACGAAGGTCAATTTCGTGAACCTGCTTATGTTCCTGCCTATGTCCGCCGCTATCCCTTCATGCTCGCGAAATTGCGTCCAGAAGCTGAAGAGCTCTCGCTATGCTTTGATCCGACTGCCAATGCGGTTGGCGACTTTAAAGAAGGCGACTCGCTGTTCGACGACGATCAGCCAAGCGAAACCACCAAGAATATTCTCAATTTCTGCGAACAGTTCGAACAAGCTGGCCAACGGACCGGTCAGTTCGTCCAGGAACTGGAAAAGATGGGATTGTTGATGGATGGTGAAGTTTCCATTCAACAAACCGGCGTTGAAAAGCCTTTTATCTATCGCGGATTCAAGATGGTCGACGAAGCCAAACTGCGCGATCTGCGCGGCGATGAATTGCGCAAGATCAACCAAAACGGAATATTGCCGTTGATCTACGCACATCTCTTCTCGCTGCAGATCATGCGCGAAGTGTTCGCCAAACAGGTTGAAGCCGGCAAAATGCCACAAGTGACCGAAGCACCTTCCGTAAAGGTTTAACCATTCAAGCTAGCCTGCTTCGCCCGATTTGGTCGAAGCAGGTAAATGCTGTCGGTAATTTTCCGCTTCTGGGGTCTTGCAACTCAATACAACAAGGCCCACATTAACGGTGTATCGGTTCGCATCCCCCGATCGGATCGGTACAGGCATTCCTTCGGAATGCCACCTCCCTGAACCTTGGCCACCTCGCCGAACCGGCGAGGTGGTTTTTTATTGAAAATCCCTCATTCTGCTGCTTCGATCCGATGGTGGCCTGACAATTGCTCGGCGAGCATTACGCAGCAGTTACGGATCAATTCCGCGATCGACCGGGCGGCCGCTGTCGGCTCGCGCATATTCTGATCAAGATATAGCGATCGATCCACTTCAAGCTGAAATGCATGGATATTGCGCGAGGGGCTGCCGTGCCGCTCCAGAATATAGCTGCCCGAATAGGGATGGTTCGTCTGAACAAGATGACCGTGCATCCGGAAATGGCCTGCCGCCAGTTCGACATAGCGCGATTCGCAGCTCCGCCCGAAGCGGTCCCCTAGAACAAACCCTACTTTGTTCTGATTCTCGTCGAATATCGATGGCATGCTGTGCAAGTCCAGGAGGAGCGCACATCCAAAAACGGACCGTATCTGGTCGAGAAGATTCGCCACCATCGCGTGATAGGGCTCGTGATCCTGTTCGATCCGGTCAATCACATCCTGATACGGCCATTTATTTCGCCACAAATTCCCCGCACCGTGCAGTCTGCGCGGCAACAAGCCCAGGCCCCCTCTCACCTTCTTGCTCTTCTGGGCTGTCTGCGACGGATCCATCCCGATCACCATGTCCGGGTCGATTTCCGTGCGATTGCGATTGAGATCGACCCATGCTCTCGGTTTTCGGGCGATGATCGAGGGAAATCCCGAGCCAATGGCTGATGCCGCCAGCCGGTCCGAATAGCGATCTTCCAGCCGCAGCAAATGAGAAGCCGGGACATTCAGATTGTCGAGAAGTTCGGGCGGATATTCCCGACCGGAGTGAGGCACGCTGACCAGAACCGGGAAGCCAAGCGTAGTGACATTGGAGAGCGAATAAGCCGGTACCGGGGATAATGTTTTGCCGGGAATCGAATTAGCCATATTTACCCCCGAAAAAATCGGCTTCCATCGCCGAAATAATCGCCATCTTCGGAAAAAAATTAACCGATTTGCACTTATATACCGGCCTCGGCATATAGGCGGGCCTGTATTCAGGCATATTCAGGAAGGCGTGACAAAATGATTCGGATTCTCCTCGCGGAAGATGAACAGGCGATGCGTGAGCATCTTACACGGGCACTGGAGAAAGCCAACTATGAAGTTGTCGCTGTAGACCGCGGAACTGCTGCAGTACCGCTGCTCGACAAGCAGAAATTCGATCTGCTTTTGACGGATATTGTCATGCCGGAAATGGACGGAATTGAACTGGCCCAGCATTGCGCCGCTGTCTGCCCCGAGACCCAGGTGATGTTTATCACCGGCTTTTCCGGCGTAACATTGCGCGCCGGACAGTCTGTTCCGAAGGCCAAAATATTGTCCAAGCCCTTTCATTTGCGCGATCTGGTTCTGGAGGTTGACCGGTTGTTTGAGCCAGACAGTATGAGCGACTTGAATTAAGCCTTGCGCCAGCCGAAGCGGCTGGCTAGACGGCCTCCAGCGTGGGCGTATAGCTCAGTGGTAGAGCACTTCGTTGACATCGAAGGGGTCGGGAGTTCAACTCTCTCTACGCCCACCATTTTTCAGACAATTTGATATTCAGGCAGCGAGAGCGATCGCGCTGCCGGTGTCCTGGCTCGGTGGATGGCCATACCAGCTCGTATAGGCGCGAGTGAACGCGCTCAATTCGCTATAGCCGAGCTTCGCGGCTATTTCGGAGAGATTGCGCGTGCCTTCGAGAAAGTAGAGATGGCAGGTGTCCCTCCGGACCTGCTCCAGTAGCTGACGATAGGACATGCCTTCGGCGACCAGTTTACGTCGTAAGGTCCGCTCCGCCATGCCGAATGTTATGGCAGCCGCGTCGAGGCTCAGACCGGATTTGTCGAGCAGATATAAAAGATATTCATAGGTCAGTTTCGCGAGATTCTGCCGCTCGAATCTGGCCCGCGCGAAAAACGCCTCCTGCCGCCTGACAGCGGAGACAATCGCGGGATTGTGACGCTGTATCGGCATGGTCATCGCCATGTGATGATATTCAAGATAGGTGGATGGTCGGTTGAAATGGCAGGGAATCGGCGCGCTGCTTGAATTTTCGGCGGGGAAGCCCCTGAACCCGTCGGGTCGGCGGTGGGAAAAATGTGCGGCCTTCACGGTTTTGAAGCGCCCATCGGCCAGCAACTCTCCGCATTGATGGACCAGTGCAAATATGATGTGAACCAGATCGGGCGAAACCACCTTGTCCTCATTCCACACCAACCGGTCACCGGAAGAGAGCGGCAAGAGTTTTACGACAGGCTTGTCGCCGCCCAACCGTTGTTCTGCAACAAGATCGAGCAACGCCTCACCAAAGCTGGGCTGAAAAAATGCGGAAAAGCCAAGATCGGAAAAGCCCCGTGGCACCATCTTGTTGCCGATCTCCGAGTGAATGTCCGTACAGTTGAGTTCTTCCTGAGCCGCGGCACAGAGACTGGCGACCGATTCGTCACCCAGTTGATAGCCGGGATCCCGTAATTCCGATTCGGAACATTGCAGTGCGCTCAAAAGCTGTGGCTTGCGGGCCTGAAGAGCATGACAGCTGAGATAGGCACGATAAAGAAACGGAGCCGCGATCTTCAAACTTGTGGATGCCGGATATTCCATGGTCCCAAGCTAGGAGCGGAAATGCATTCCGCTCAACTGGCTTTCGACAAGGATGTAAATTTAGCGACGAAAATGTAAATTATAATTAATTCGCGAACAAAAGCAGCGTGTTCAGTATCGAATGACCGACGCGCCCCAGGTAAATCCGCCGCCCATGGCTTCCAGAACCAGCAGGTCTCCGGGCTTGATTCGACCATCTCGCACAGCGGTATCCAGAGCCAGCGGGACCGATGCCGCTGAAGTATTGGCGTGAATATCAACGGTCTTGATCACCTTCTCGGGAGCAAGGTTGAGCTTTTTAGCGGTAGCATCCAATATGCGGGCATTGGCCTGGTGCGGGACGACCCAATCAACATTGTCGATCGATTCGCCTGCTTCTTCCAATACCTCTTTCAAAACCGAGGCGAGATTGACGACAGCGTGGCGAAAAACCTCACGGCCCTTCATGCGCAGCTTGCCGACCGTCCCCGTGGTACCGGCACCGCCATCGACATATAATAGCTGATTATGCGCGCCATCGGCGTGCAGACGGGTGGCGAGGACACCTTTTTCACCCTGCTCGGCTGCCAGCACAATCGCTCCTGCTCCGTCGCCAAAGAGAACACAGGTCCCGCGATCTTCCCAGTCGAGTATGCGGCTGAATGTTTCGGCACCGATAACCAGTGCATTTTGCGCACTGCCGACCCGGATCATGCTGTCCGCTACCGAAAGCGCATATAGAAAGCCCGAGCAGACCGCAGCGACGTCGAAAGCAACGCAGCCATTACAGTCCAGTGCGTCCTGAACGATGGTGGCGGTTGCCGGAAATGTCTGGTCGGGCGTTGCCGTTGCAACGATGATCAGGTCAATATCCGAGCCGCTGAGTCCAGCGGCTTTCATCGCTTTGCCTGCCGCCTCTATGGCAAGACTGGATGTGGTCTCGTCATCCTCGGCAATATGACGGAATTTTATGCCGGTACGCTCGACGATCCACTCGTCGGTTGTATCCACGCGCTGGGCGAGTTCGGCATTCGAAACGCGGGTGCGCGGCAAAGCCGAACCGGTTCCCTTAATCACAGAACGTCTTGTAGCAGCACTCATTTCGCCACCTCAGCCACTGGAGCGGCTTCGCTAATTTTTGTCAGGTCTTCACTGATCCGTTCGAGAATACTGTCCTCGACCAGCCGGGCAGCCACTTCGACGGCGTTGGCGACGCCTTTGGCATCTGCGCTGCCGTGACTTTTTACCACAACACCATTCAGACCCAGAAACACAGCGCCGTTATGATTATTGGGGTCCAGTTGGTCGCGCAGCATTTCAGTCGCCGGCCGGGAAATCAGAAACCCGATTTTGGAACGCAGACTGCTCAGGAAGCTTTGCTTCAGCAGGTCGGTGACAAACCGCGCGGTTCCTTCCAGCGCCTTGAGAGCCACATTGCCGGAAAATCCGTCGGTCACAATCACATCGACCTCCCCAGTGGATATCTTGTCCGCCTCGGTAAATCCGAGAAAATTCATATGCAGGCCCGCGGCGCCTTTCAGCGTCGCAGCAGCTTCCTGAATCGTGCCGGTACCTTTGGCCTCTTCGGTACCGATGTTCAGCAGCTTCACCTTGGGACGATCAAACCCGTGCATGATGCGGCTATATGCTGCACCCATCACGGCAAATTGTACGAGGTTGCGACTATTGCACTCTGTATTGGCGCCCAGATCGAGCATCACAACGTCGGTTTCTTTCATCGTCGGAAGCAGCGCCGACAATGCTGGCCGGTCAATACCCGGCATGGTGCGTAACGCCAGTTTGGCGATCGCCATCAGGGCGCCCGTATTGCCAGCACTGACAGCAGCACTGACTTCTCCGGTTTTCACGGCATTGACAGCCATGCCCATCGATGTTGTTTTGGAACCGCGCAGCGCCTGCGATGGCTTGTCGTCACCGGACACGACGTCAGGTGCATGCAAAATATCGGATGCTGCACTGAGGTTCGGATGGTCCTTGAGCGCTTCGCGAATCTGCGCTTCATCGCCGACGAAAAGGAACTGAAAGCCTGCATGGCGGTGACGCGCGAGCGCGGCACCTGCAACCATGATGCGTGGGCCTTCATCTCCGCCCATCGCATCAATCGCGATTCGCGGCCTCATTCCCACCAGTTATTCCCCTTGATTGCGCGTCAGAAGTCGACAGACTAGCTGATTAAAGATCAGCGGCCAAGACTTCACGACCATTATAATGGCCGCAGCTTCCGCACATGTGGTGCGGACGCTTCAATTCACCGCAGTTCGGGCATTCCTGATAGGCTTCGACTTTCAAAGCATCATGAGACCGGCGCATACCGCGCTTCGACGGTGTAGTTTTTCTTTTTGGTACAGCCATTGCTAAGCCTGTTCTCTAAATTTAAAATCAAATGCCTGCATCCAAGCCAAACAATCCAGTCTCCGTATTTTTGGAGAATCACCTGGTTGAGGTTCAGCAGATTGCACGCGAATTGGCGCGTATAATGAAATTCCTGTGCGTTGCAAGCATTCTGCTTCTATAGACGGCCTATAATTTTCACATATTTGGGGGACAAGATGATTTTACCGATAACATTGACCGTGGCGGGCGCAGCAGCGCTGATAAATATCTGGCTTATGATCCGCGTCGGGCAAGTCAGAACCAGCGAGAAAGTCAGCGTTGGTGACGGCGGCAACGAGAAAGTCCTCCGCCGCATGCGCGCGCACAGCAACTATATAGAAAGCGCTCCCTTCGTTATGCTTCTGGTAGCGGCCATCGAGCTTGCCAGCGCAACCTCACCCACATGGCTGTGGATCGTAAGCGGTCTCTATCTGCTCGGACGCGTCGCGCATGGCATCGGCATGGATGATGGCAAATTCGGCAAAGGCCGGATGGTTGGCACGCTTGTGACCATGCTGACACTCCTGGGACTGGGAATCTACGCCATCACCATCCCTTATTGGGGAGGATAGCGCAAACCCGGCCGGCAACTATGCCCGAGAAGGAATGCCGGCCAATAATGTATAGCAAAACATCATGCCAGATTTCACCAAGCTAGAGCTCGCCGCCTTACGTTCTATCTTTATTGAGACGTCTCAATATGAAGAGGGACTAGTGGCGCAGCTTGCGGGCGCTTCTGTTGCAGAAAGAGAGAATACCGGCGGCGGATTTTTCACCAGGATTTCCGTCGCCACGGCGTCTCAGCCACTATCATGTCCTCGCACATTTGGTCCCGAAATATATGCAGACGTAGAAGGGCTAGCATATGGGCTGGGGTTTGTGCTGTTCATGAAAGACGGATATCTGGATCTGCTGGAGGGCTATGCAGTCGGTTACGAAACTACGGCCTTGCTAAATCTGTCAGCAGTCAAGTTTACCATTTCGCGCTTCTCGGATGACTCGGATTAAACCCCGTTATAGCGAGTGAAGCGGTCTTGAACCCTTAACGCGCCGCAAGCACATCATCGGCAACAAACGCATTGGTTTTGCGCTCATAGCCAAACTGGCTGGTTGGCCCATGGCCTGGAATGAAGGTGACATCGTCGCCTAAAGGCCAAAGCTTTTGCGTGATCGCATCGATCAGGTCCTGATGGTTGCCGCGCGGAAAATCGGTACGACCGATCGAGCCCTGAAACAGCACATCGCCCACCACCGCCAGCTTTGAAGGCTGATGGTAGAAAATCACATGACCCGGCGTGTGGCCGGGGCAATGGATGACATCAAGCACCAGATCACCGACGGTAACCTGGTCGCCGTCCTTCAGCCAGCGATCCGGCTCGAAGCTTTTTGCCTGCATCCCGTATTTCGCGCCATCGCCTTCCAGTTGATCGATCCAGAACCGGTCGTCTTCGTGCGGGCCTTCAATCGGTATGCCCAGTTCTTCGGCGAGCATGCCTGCCTGACCGCAATGGTCGAGATGGCCGTGAGTCAGGATGATCTTTTCAAGATCAACGCCATGCTCCTCGACTGCCGCTTTCAGCCTGTTCAAATCGCCGCCAGGGTCGCTCAATGCGGCCTTGTTGGTCTTGGTACACCAGAGGAGTGTGCAATTCTGCTGGAGCGGAGTGACCGGAATAATCACGGCCTTGAGGGGTGCATCTGTCATGAGAGGCTATTTGGCGGCGCGATGCGCAAGTTGCAAGGCCCCAAAATGGAGAGTCGCTATAGCCGCCGTCCGGTCCAGACAACTTTGCCAATGATATTGACGCTTTCCGCGCTGACATCTTCCCAATCCGGATATTGCGGATTGTCGCTGCGGATCGACAGTTTTCCCGAAGGTCCCATGGCGACACGCTTGACCAGAAGCACATCATCCATGCGCAGCACATATATGCCATCGCGCAAGGGCCGGGAGGCAGCGCTATGGTCAACCATGATGTCATCGCCATCGCCCAGGGTCGGGTCCATCGAATCGCCATCAACGGCGATCAGCGATAGATGAGCGGGATCTATGCCCAGTCGCCGGAGCCATTTGGGCCCGAAGCCCATCGATTCAGCATATTCATCATCCGCCAAAGATCCGGGGCCTGCCGATGCGCCCACCTGCAATTGTCTGATTCGAAGCAGTCCATCCGGCGTGACCCAACCGGCCCGGCGGGATTCGCGCACAGCAGGAGCTCCAAGCAACCGTTCTTCCACGCCGAAAAACTCCGCCAATCTGCGCCGGTCTTCCTCATCCAGCTTTTTCGGCGATCCGCGGCGGAGATATTGCTGGATATAGGCGGGATTTTTGCCGAGCATCTTCGAGATAGCAGCGAAATCATAGCCGTTGTTATGGATCAGCTCTTCGAGATTGGCGCGTGGATCTTCGGACATGATCGCAACACCATATAGGCGCTGGCCGAAATTGGCAATAGGATTTTTCCTAGACATGTAGGAAATCACATTTCAAATAGGAATTTCCCTATTCAACGAGTCGCCGGATCGAGCGGCCAAGAGCGAGAAGGAGATTACCGGTGCCATTATTGCGAAAAATCGAAATATTTTTACGTGAAACTGACATGTCCTGGACAAAATTCGGGCGATTGTCGGTTCGCGATCCGCGCTTTGTTCAGGATCTGCGCAACGGACGCCAGCCCGGCAGAACCATTTCGGAGCGGGCAGAAAATTTCATGCATTTGTGGCGGGCCGAACATGCCGGTTAAGCCAGTGCGCCTGAAAGCCTGTCCTCGCGACCCGGGCTCGTCGCTTACCCGTCAGATAGAGACGCTGGCGGACGGTCACGCTCGCGTCATGTTAAAACGGGAACGCCCTTGGGCAAGCATCACCTTCGCCGGCACGCGGCACAGCTTCGCAATTGACTGGGAGGGGGCCGTCGACCCGGACGAGATACAAAAACTGGCCGAGGCCCTGCCGGACCATGAATTTTCAATCCCGGGCCATTTTGTCGCAGATATGGTGGTTATGGATCAATCGGAGACGCGATTGCTGGTCGATGCCCTGTCGATCATCGATCCCGCCGAGAACGCTCGGGACTAATCGCATTCAGCGATGGGCCGTCATCTTCTCCAAAGTGCCCAGTGCAGCCTTCAATGCCGCATCCATATCCGCTTGTCGGCCGGCCTGAGCATCGATTGCGACAGATTCGACCGACCGCAGCGGTGGAATGGCGACCGGAGCCGGCTCTTCGGAAACCTCTGCTGATGAATCCGTATTCTCGGGCTTCGGTGCAGTTTGGGAAGACCCTTGCGGCGGAACAATCCGCTCGCGCATTTCCAATATGTCGAGACGACGGAGACCGGCTTCCAGACGGTCCGCCAGCTGCGCCAATGACAGTGTGGACAAATCCTCGCGGGGTGCGCTCGATGCTTTTGGCTGAGCGTGATTTTCGGTCTGATTCGGCTCAGGCGTCTCTTCGACCACCGGATTCAGAACTTTTTCAGCTGCAAACGGATCGGGTTTTGCGATCGGCGACACAGATTGTTTTACCGGCTCTGCGACTTCTTTCCCGGCCCCGGACTGGTCAAACCGCTTGATTGATTCGGCAAGCGGCGCACCCAGATCGGAAGATGCAAAAATCGGCTGACGAACCGGTGCATCCGGATGACGGTCAGCCGCTCTGACGTTTGGCAGATCCTTCAGCTCGGTCACCTGTCCCGGCGATTTCTTCGGCTTCTTGAGAAATTTGGTCAGCGACTTAGCCGACAGGTTCAGCTTGGGCACTGAAAAGCGCGATTTGCTTTCCCGTTCTTCGGCCACCGGCTCACTCGTCAGGTTTTTGCGTAGTGCCAAGCTCATATCGGAGCCTCCTTCATATGATTTCGTCTTGTGGGTCAAAAAGAGATACAGAGCAGATGCGGATATCAGGCCCGCCACGACAGCGATCAGACCGCGCGCAGTATTCCCTAGCGGCGGTGCAGCGGCGGGGATGAATTTCGAAAGTCCGGTCGCTCCGACGATATTCTCAAGATAAACATGCGGCAAGGTGGCGATCACCAGCGCTGCCGCAATACCGCCCGTGAGGGCCATTGCGGGTTGTTTAAACCGAGCGAAATCCTGCTCTATCTGGTCCACATCATTCTCCACCACATCAGGCCGCGCGCTCGAAAGATTTGCGCTCTATCAACCTTTGGTAAACAGGGGTGTAACGCAAAATGTTTGACGACCAGTTACGATCCGCCTCAACAAATTTCCGTGCCGCCTCAATGACTTGCGGCCATGATGCGCTATTATCGAGCAAGGCGCCCAGTTTTTTCGCTATTTTTTCCGGATCACCCGCCGGGAAAAGTGTCCCCGTGATGCCGTCTTCAATCAGTTCCTGATGCCCACCGACATCCGACGCCGCCACGAGTCGGCCTTGCGCCATCGCTTCCAGCGGCTTGAGCGGCGTGACCAGTTCGGTAAGCCGCATCGCCTTGCGCGGGTAGACCATGATATCCATCAGGCCATAGAAACGCTCTACTTGCTCATGCGGAACTCGGCCGGTGAAGGTCACTGCAGACCCGATTCCCAGCCGCTCGACCTGTTTCTTCAGAACCTCTTCCATCGGACCACCGCCGACGAGCAGCAGATGCACATCCGGATGGAAGGCCTGAAGAATCGGCAAGGCGTCGATCAGATCGTCGATCCCCTCATAATCGTAAAAACTGCCGATGAAGCCCAGCACCGGTTTGCCGGTCAAACCCAGTTCGGCGAGAAGCGAATCATCGCGCGCCGGTGGCTCCCCGAACAGCTCCAGATCGACGCCATTGGGCGACACGGTTATTTTTTCGGGCTTCACGCCGCGTCCGATCAGATCGGACCGCAAGCCTTCGCAGATCACTGCAACGGCATCGGCGCCGTTGACAACATGGTTCTCCAGTTGCCGCGTCAGCCAGTAGCGCGGGCTGTGTTCCTTGCCGGTCCCATTGCCGACCGCTGCATCTTCCCAGAAAGCCCGGATTTCATAGACCAGCGGCAGACCCGTTTTCTCGGCGACACGCAAAGCGGCCAGTCCGTTGAGCGCGGGAGAATGGGCATGCAGGACATCCGGCTGCCACTCGTGGACGACCTGTTCGATCCGCTCCGCCAGGACCGCAACTTCGCGCCATTCGCGTATCGGAGATGGTCCCTGAACCTCGGCCAATGTTCGGAAGAACTGCAGATCATCAAATTCTTCCAGCGGCTGCTCCGCTACATAGCCATGCTGGTTCTGCCGGACACCGGTGACACCGGCTACGGTCAGACCACTGGCAATTTGCGCTTTCATGATCGCCCGTGTGCGAAAGCAATAGCCACTGTGCAGCGGCAGGCTGTGATCCAATATGTGCAATATCCGCGTCATGGCGAAAAGCTCTGCCAAAAAAGGATTAACGTCCCGTCAACCCAATAGCTGTATCGCGCAATGACAGAAGAGCGTGTTTTCGCCGCTCGTGCCGGGATATATTGGGTAGATGATAGACAATTTTTCTATCGCTTTGACGCATGGACTGTTGCTCATCGCCGCTTGGCGTCTGGTGCATCGTGACGATCTCGATGTCGAAGCACCGCCGGAACCCGACGAAGCACCGGGTGGTTTTTCGAAGCAATCCAGTGACAATGGATCACGGCCCGATGCGTGATCTCGTCTTTGTCGGATATCTGGTGGCGCTGCTGTTTCTCGCCTTCAAACGGCCCTTTCTGTTCACCCTGATCTATGCCTATATCGACATCGTTGCCCCGCAGCGGCTGAGCTATTTCATGCTCAACTCTGTGCCATTGTCACTGATCGTCTTCGCCCTGGCCTTGTTCGGCTATATGTTTGCCGACAATAAGCAGGACAGCCGCTTCTCTTTCCGGCAAGCGATGATGATCCTGTTGCTGGCTTATTGTGGATATACCACGTTGCAGGCGGAAGTGCCGGACGCGGCACTGGAAAAATGGGACTGGGTATGGAAGGCGCTGGTCTTCGCGATATTCCTGCCGCTCACCCTCCGGACCAAATTGCGACTGGAAGCACTGGCGCTGTTCATGGTGTTGTGCGCCGGTACATTGATCATTACCGGCGGAATCAAGACATTGGCCTCTGGCGGCGGCTATGGCGTGCTGGTGCTGCTGGTCGACAATAATAGCGGCCTGTACGAAGGGTCGATCATCTCGACGGTCGCGATCTGTATCATTCCGCTGATTCTCTGGCTGGCGCATTACGGCACGATTTTCCCACCCGACTGGCGCGTAAAAATCTTCTCCTATTGCCTGATCTTTGCCGCTCTACTCATTCCCATCGGCACACAGGCCCGAACAGGTCTGGTGTGCATCGGGGTATTGGCAGTGCTGCAACTGCGTTTCGCCCGTTACCGGCTGCTCTACGGAGGTCTTGCTCTGGCGCTCGGTGTCATGGCGATTCCGTTTCTGCCGCAAAGTTTCACCGAAAGAATGGCCACGATCGAGAATTACGAAGCCGACCAGTCGGCATCGACCCGGCTCGCGGTCTGGCGATGGACATTGGATTATGTGAAACAGCACCCGTTCGGCGGAGGCTTTGACGTCTACCGGATCAACAAGCTGACCTATGAACTTTCGGAAGTGGACATCGAGCAATATGAGCAGTGGGACATTGATCCGGACGATGTCGACGCCAGACTTATCGAAGACGAGTCGCGTGCGTTTCATAGCAGCTATTTCGAGATGCTCGGCGAACAGGGCTATCCCGGGCTGATATTGTGGCTGATCATCCATGTCGGCGGCCTGTGGCGGATGGAGATGCTGCGACGAAAATATACCAAATCGAAGAAGGAAAGCGAGCAATGGGTGGCTCCCCTCGCCACTGCCTTGCAGCACGGCCATATAATTTTCCTCGTTGGAGCCTTGTTTGTGGGCATCGCTTACCAGCCTTTTGTCTATATGCTGGTTGCTCTGCAAATCGGGCTCGACACCTATATGGCACGTCGATCGGCAGAGGCCCAGCAGCTGCCGCTCGCCAGGCAAGTGACCGGTGCGGCAAAACCAAAGACCTTGTCGCAACCGCGGCGCCCCTTCACTAATTGAGTGACGGCTGCGCGCCCGGGCTGTAGGATCGGCGCATGACGCTCACTGTTTCTGCCACCGTCGAAAGATGGCCTGTCGCGGGTGAATTCATCATCAGCCGGGGAGCGAAAAATCATGTCGATGTGGTGCTGTGCGAAATTTCCGATGGCACCCATAGCGGCGCAGCGGAGGCAACTCCGATCTATTACGAAGGCGAAAGCGCCGAGCAATGTGTCGAAGAAATCACGCGATTCGCCGCCCGGCATCCGGATCTTGATCGCTCTGTGCTGCTCCAGAACATGGCGCGTGGCGCCGCCCGCAACGCCCTCGATTGCGCGCTCTGGAATCTGGAATGCCGGAAAAGCAATAAAGCCCTGTGGCAAGTGGCCGGATTGCCCGAACCTGCCCCGCTGACCACAGCTTTTACGATATCGCTTGGTCAGCCGGAGATCATGGAAGCGCACGCCCGTCGGGCCGCAGCTATCGGGCATGGCCTGCTGAAACTCAAGCTATCGGGTCAGGACGACAGCGAGCGTGTCGCCGCCGTCCACCGAGGCGCGCCCGGTGCCCGGCTGATTGTCGATGCCAACGAAAGCTGGAACAATCTCGACATTGCCGCCGAAGCCGAGCGGCTGGCGCAATATTCGGTCGAATTGATCGAACAACCGGTCAGCGCCGGACACGATCATCTGCTCAGCGGGGTGAAATCACCTATTCCGCTTTGCGCCGACGAAAGCTGCCATACCAGCGCCGACGTCGAGAGGATTGCATCTTATTATGATGCGGTGAATATCAAACTCGACAAGGCTGGCGGATTGACCGAAGCAATGGCGATCGCCCATGCAGCGCAAGCCACAGACATGAAAATCATGGTCGGCTGCATGCTCTCGACATCATTGGGTATAAGGCCAGCATTCGCGCTCGCACAGCTTGCGCATTGGGTCGATCTCGATGGGCCACTATTGCTGGCGGAAGACCGGATCGATGGTTTCCGGTTTAAAGGCGGGAAAATATTTCCCGCCCACTAAACGGACTAGATACCGTCGAGACGTTCGATTACGGGAGCAGCCGCCATACATGGTGCCAGCTTGGGGCCACTGGCGCGGAAATGATCGGATTTTCCATGCGCATCCAGAGCCGCCTGATCGACATAGCGCTCGAGAACTTTATATTCTTGGGGGTTTTCCTTGCTCTGGAAGACCGAATAAAATTCATTGCCCGGTTCGTTTGCACGAACTGCAGCCATCAACTCGGAAAAAGCGGCTTCAAAATCGGCATTCTTGCCTTCGGCCACGGTCAATGTTGCGATGACGCCTACTGCTGTCATGATATTCTCTCCCTGATAGAAAAAGGGCCGGCGATTTCCCGCCGGCCCACTGAATTTTGATTTCTAGAAAATTTCGAACAGTCCGGCTGCACCCTGTCCGCCACCGATGCACATGGTGACCACGGCATATTTCGCGCCGCGACGTTTGCCTTCGATCAGCGCATGGCCGGTGCAACGTGCGCCGGTCATACCATAGGGGTGACCAATCGAGATCGAGCCGCCGTTGACGTTCAGAAGCTCGTCAGGAATACCCAGCTTCTGCTGGCAATAGAGCACCTGCACAGCGAAAGCTTCATTGAGCTCCCAAAGGCCGATGTCATCCATCTTGACGTTAAAGCGTTCAAGCAACTTGGGGATCGCGAAAACCGGACCAATGCCCATTTCATCAGGCTTGGTACCGGCAACAGCCATACCGACATAGCGGCCCAGCGGGTTGAGCCCGGCTTTCTCGGCCGCTTTTGCTTCCATAATCACGCTGGCAGAAGAACCGTCGGAAAGCTGCGATGCGTTACCGGCAGTGACAATATTGCCGGGGCCGAGAACCGGCTTCAGACCTTGAAGACCTTCAAGCGTCGTCGAGGGCCGGTTGCCTTCGTCCTTGTTGATCGTGACTTCGACATGGGAAATTTCTTTGGTTTCCTTGTCCTGCACACCCATGGTGGTGGTCACTTCGACGATTTCAGCGTCAAAACGGCCAGCTTCCTGAGCTGCTGCGGTGCGCATTTGCGACTGATAAGCATATTCGTCGCAAGCGTCCCGGCTGATATTATAGCGTTTGCCAACCACTTCAGCGGTCTGCAGCATCGGCATGTAGATATCTTCATGCATCTTCATCAGCTCGCGATCCGGCTGAACCCGCATTTCCGGGGTCTGGACGGTAGAGATCGAATCCTGTCCGCCGCCAACAACCACATCCATCATGTCCAGCGTGACCTGTTTGGATGCCGTTGCAATCGCCATCAGACCGGAGGAACATTGACGATCGATAGTCATACCGGGCACTTCGATCGGGAAGCCTGCGCGCAGTGCAACCTGACGGGCAAGATTGCCGCCCTGGGATCCCTGCTGCAAAGCGCTACCCCATACAACATCGTCGATCGTGCCCGGGTCGATGCCGGCTCTTTCGACAGCCGCTTTTGCGGAATAATGACCAAGGGTGGCACCGGTTGTGGTGTTGAAAGCGCCCTTATAGGCGCGCCCGATGGGGGTACGGGCGGTTGAAACGATGACTGCGTCACGCATTGTGCAATTCCTTTATAGTTAAAAACCGGAGTCGGATTTTGAGCCTATTGTCCTCGTTAATCGGTCAATTAACAAGGGATTTTTTCTGCGGCGCTCTGCCGTTACGGAACCCTAGTCGTTGCTAAGCGGGACAGGATAGCCTCCCTCCGGATAGGGCAGGATCATTTCGCCATCCGGCGCAGCGGTGAAGGTTGTTTGCGTCGGATATGCAAATTCCAGCCCCTGTTCGTTGAATGTCTGCAATATGGCCAGACCGATTGTGTGGCGGCCTTCATAAACCACGTCATATTCGCTGCTCATGATATCGAAATCGAGCTCGAAATTAATCGAGCTATCGCCAAAACCGACAAAGCCGGAGCGAATGAAAACCGCGTCATTATCCTCCACAATTTTTTTCAACAGGCCTGGAATCCGTCGCGCCTCATCCGGTTTGGTCTGGTAAATCACACCGATGCCAAAGCGCGTCCGACGCCTCGCCAGGCGGGTCATGTTGACGATTTCCTTGTCCAGCAAATTGGTGTTGGAGATGATGATCTCTTCCCCGGTGACCGCTCGTAGCCGCGTGCTTTTCAGTCCAATCTTCTCGATTGTTCCGATGGTATTGTCATAGGTGATTGTTTCACCCCGGCGAAACGGCTTGTCGAAAATAATCGACAGAGCCGCGAACAGATCGGAGAAAATGCCCTGAGCAGCGAGACCGATAGCGATGCCACCGACGCCGAGGCCGGCAATGAGACCGGTTACATCCACACCCAGATTGTCGAGGATCATGATCGCCGCGATTGCAAAGAGAACAAAGGTTACCAGCAAACGGATCAAGGTCATCGCATTTTCCAGCGTCTCATGCTGGTCTGGGTCCTGTGAGGTCTTGCGAATGATCAAACCGAGAATGATCTCTCGGAGCCAGATAGCAACTTGCAGAACGGCAGAGATCGTGAATAATACATGCACCACCCGGTCGATGCTGGAAGGCGTGCTGGAAAAATTCACAACCAGTTCGGCCGATACCATCAACATGAAAAACTTGCTGGTTCGGGAAATTGCCGTTCCGATAATCGTTCGATAACCGGTTAACCCATGGTTGTGGCGCACATAGCGCACGGCAAGACGCTTTATCGCTCCGAGCAGAAAAAATATTCCGGCGCCGATTATCAGCGCGAAAATCATTTCAACATAATGATTGGTCAGCCAGCTTGATCCGTCCACAATCACACGCTGGATGGTCTCGCCGATATCCGGCATAGTTGTTACACTGGGGGTTGGTGTTGTTTTGGTCATAGAACTTCAGCTAGGGAGATGTGGTAAAAATAACAAGCCATGGGATGAAACACGCACTCGCAAGCGAGGCGTTTTCAGGGCTTTTTAGCCCCAACAAGAAACTCCACATTTCCTTTCGGTCCGGTAATCGGACTTTCGGTTATTCCCGAAATTTCCCAGCCGCAACCCACCAGCCAATCTTGCACTTTTTCACAAGCCGCACGGCGCACCGCCTCGTCGCGAACCACGCCTCCTTTGCCAACGTCACAACGCTCGGCTTCAAATTGCGGTTTCACCAGCGCGACCAATATAGCCTGATCCTTGGCAAACTCTATCGGACGTTCGAGTACTTTAACCAAAGAAATAAAACTGGCATCACAAACGATGATATCGACTTTCTCCGGTACATGCTGATCGGTAAGAATCCGGGCACTGGTCTGCTCGTGCACCACCACCCGGTCATCCTGCCGCAATTTCCAGGCAAGCTGGTTGGTGCCGCTATCCACAGCGTAAACTTTTTCGGCTCCTCCGGTCAGCAGCACATCGGTAAAGCCGCCGGTGCTGCTGCCTACATCCATGGCGGTCATTCCGGTGACATCAATGTCAAAATATCGCAATGCATGATCAAGCTTGATGCCGCCGCGGGAGACCCACGGATGGTCTTTGCCCTTCAGCTCGATCGCTGCATCGCTCGCTATCTTGTGCCCGGGCTTATCGACCTTCTTGCCCGCCACGGTCACCAGACCAGCCATTATATAGGCTTGCGCCTTGGCCCGGCTGTCGGCGAGGCCGCGATCCGCCAATATCTGGTCAATGCGCTGTTTGGCGGCTTTGGGTTCGGACTGGGTCATGGAAAATCAGGACTAGCCTAGCGCCGCGCTTTTGGCCATATTCCTTTGCCATGAGAAACATATATTCCCCATTCGTCTTTCCTCTGGTCGCGCTAGCGCTTGCGGCCTGCTCGACCGCGCCACCCGAGCCGGCGCCTGCCCCGCAACCCGCCAAGCCGATCGCAACGCCGTCCCCGGCGCCGGCCCAGCCGCAAGGCGAATGGATTGACTGGCCGATCACCGCAGGCGACTGGGTCTATCGAAAGGATGGCCGCGGCTCGCTGGCGCTATTCGGTCAGGCTGACAAAGACGCAATTTTCATCATCCGCTGCGATCAATCGCGCCGGCAGTTATTCCTGTCGCGCTCCGGCAAGGTCGGTGAAGGCGCCAAAATGGTCCTGCGCGCCAGCGCCGGCACGCAATCCTACCCGGCAAGCAATAGCGGTGGAAAGCCGTCTTATACGGCAATTTCAATATCGCCCGGCGATGTCATGATGGATCGCATAGCCTATAGTCGCGGCCGTTTTGCTGTCGAAACCAGCGGACTGCAATCACTCGCAATTCCGGTTTGGCCCGAGTTCAGTCGTGTGGTGGAAGATTGCCGGAGCTGATCAGCAGGATGTCAGGCCGGAACGCGCAATTGTGACAGCAAAATAAAAAAATTCAAGACTTGTTCGGAAACAGGCGTTGATTCACATTCACAGCGTCGAACAGCGGAGAAGTTTCAATGCAACAGTTCGTATTACATTTACAAGCGAAAGGAGGTGGTCCGATGTCTCATGGTTCAGCACAGGGGTCGGAAAATTCCGTTCGGGGGGCAAATCTGATCTAGCGATCAGGCAACCCGGCAGCGGCACTTCCTACCGCTGACCCATGTTCAGAGGCTGTTGGTCCAGATGGATCGGCAGCCTCTTTTCATTGCGCGCTATCCGATTTTTCAAGATATTCTTCACGGATCATGAAATCGCGAACGCCGATCCGTACTTCCCGCAAGAACTGGATCAGAGCGATCGAAAGCAGGCTTATCGCAACAACGAATGCGCTCCCGATGGCCACGGAAAGATCGAGGCCGGTCAATTCCATGATGAACAATATGCCGATCAGCCCACAGGCGGTTATAGCACTGATAACGCTCAGGAATATGGCGCTATTGACCACCTTAAGACGCACCTGAAGGTCTCCCAGTTCCGCAACGACAAGCTCATGGTCCTTTCCGCTGGTGGACTTGAAAAGCTCCTGCAGGTCGCGTGACCGGTCTATGATCCTCGCCAGACGGCCAGCGAACAGATTGAGCATGGCTCCGATGCCGACCAGCAGAAATGCGGGAGCCAGGGCCGTTTGCAGCACCGTGACGATATCGGCACCGGCAATTTGGGAAAATCCGTTCATGCTTTCATCCGTATCCGCAAGGTCAAACCATCCGTAGGTCGCTCGTCCCATAATGTCAGAACGAAACGCTGTGCATCGGCACGCGCTCGAGAGAGCACTGCTTCCGGCACATCGTCACTTGCAAAAATCTGGTCCGCCTGCCCCAGCCAGCGCGCCTGACGCAAGGTTAGGTCATCGGGATCCGCGCTCGCCAGTTCCAGATCGATGACTTGCGAACGGGACTCGCCATGCGGCTGGTCCAGCCATGCCTCCAAATCTTCCAATTCATGATCGACCAGCACGTCCAGCGGGCCGCCAGGGTCAAGCACTGCATCAATGGCTTTTCGGCGTACTGCGCCATCCGGCCACGTCTGCTGTATCCGTTCTCGCGCATCGTGCAAGGCGGTTGCCAGTGTCCCAAGGCTAGCTGGCAGCAATTGCTCCAGCCGCTGCCGCAGCGCCTTTGCCAGCCCTGCCGAGGCTCCGCCCGTACCAATGGCAAGCAGCACCGGATCGCGGTGGATGATGGCGGGAGTGGTATAGTCGCACAGCGCCGACCGGTCGACGGCGTTGACCAGCAGACCTCTGGCTTTCAGACGCGCGACCGCCGCGATCGCCTCATCGTCATTTTCCAGCGCGACCACAGCCAGCGTCAGGCCATCGGCATTTTCATCATCGGTGATTACCGCTCCGGCACGCTCATAGAGCCGCCTTTTGGCGTCCGCCATTTCGCCACGTCCCAAGAGAAGAATCTTGCGACCCTGCAAATTAACGAAAATAGGCAACTGGTTCATAGCATTCACCTAATATAGTTGGTCACCCCCGGCGGGCGCGGGCGTGACGCATTATTTCAGCCAGTCGGGTACATGCTCCGCCGCCATGATCGTCGCCGGTTCGATTCGCTCGGCAACCACAGCATAGCGATCACCATCGACCAGCACTTCCGGCACTAAAGGCCGGCTGTTATAAGTATTGGCCATAGTCGCGCCATAGGCCCCCGCCGTCCGGAAAATCCCCAGATCATCAGTTTCGACCCGATCGACGGTCCGTTCCTTGGCAAAAATGTCGCTGCTTTCGCAGATCGGACCAACAATCGAAGCAACCATCGTCTCACCACTTGGTTCTACCGCTTCAAAATCATGCCAGGCGTCATAGATGGCAGGCCGCATAAGATCATTCATCGCCGCGTCGACAATGACAAAGTCACTATTCACGCCCGGCTTGATCCGGATTACCTTGGTGATCATGACGCCGCTATTTCCGGCGATCACACGGCCGGGTTCAAACATCAGCGTAACATCCCAGCCCTTGGTCACTCGCGCGACCATGGCGCCATATTCAGCCGGGCTCGGCGGATTGTCTTCGGGCTTATAAGGCACACCCAGACCGCCGCCCAGATCGACATTGGTGATGACGTGACCGGCACTCCGCAATTGTGCGACCAGTTCGCCCATTCTCGCATAGCATTTTTCCAGCGGATCGAGGCTCT
This sequence comes from Parasphingorhabdus sp. NYA22, assembly GCF_976973735.1. Lineage (NCBI taxonomy): Bacteria > Pseudomonadati > Pseudomonadota > Alphaproteobacteria > Sphingomonadales > Sphingorhabdaceae > Parasphingorhabdus > Parasphingorhabdus sp. NYA22. Next base: position 3,550,976 of record NZ_OZ333477.1, read on the forward strand.
GCAACTGGCTGCCAATGTGCACGGCGACTCCGCGCAGGTTCAATCCGTCGAGTTTGGTCAGCCGCGCGTAAATATCAGGCGCGACATCTATACCGACCCCGAATTTATTTTCTTTCTTGCCAGTCGAAATCTTGGCATGGGTGCCAGCATCGACATCCGGATTCACGCGCAGTGTTGCGGAAGCTTTCTCGCCGCGGGCCGCCGCGATTTCCGCCAGCATCTGGCCTTCCTCTTCCGATTCCAAATTAAACTGGCCGATGCCTTTTTCGAGACCAAGGGTCAGCTCTTCTCGGCTTTTGCCAACTCCGGAGAAGACAATGTCCTCCGCTTTCATGCCGGCCGCCAGAGCACGTTGCAATTCGCCACCGGAAACGACGTCCGCGCCATAGCCCTGATTTGCCAATATCCGGAGAACCGCCAGATTGGGATTTGCTTTTACCGCAAAGGCAAGATGGATTTTACCGGCATCTTTGAGCCCTTCGCGAAATACCCGCGCATGGCGTTCAAGCGTCGCGCGCGAATAGACATAGACCGGTGTCCCGACCTCTTCCGCAATTTGTGACAACGGAATATCTTCCGCGTGCAATTTACCATTTTTGAGCTGGAAATGGTCCAATATCTTATACTTTCAAACGTGTGGAATGGGAGTTAACCGGGAGGTGGCAGATCGAATTCGTCATCCTGCCGTTTTTCCGACCGGCGGAGCAGTTCATCGCTACGCTCCGGCATGGCCTGGCTCGACGGGACCAGCAGGTCTTCTCCGCTGGGTGTTGTCATTTCACCATAGACAGGAGGCGGCAGAGCCTCACCTTTCGCTGGCTGTAATGCGCCACGGTTGCCGCACGCGGCCAGTATCATGGTCGCGCCGGTCAGCAACAGGATCGAATGGATTTTGTTCATTTTAGCTCTCCGGCCCCAATGCTTTTTTGGCCTTTGCAACCTGAACCCGTACTTGATCAGGCGCAGTCCCGCCATAGCTGGATCGGCTGGCCACAGAAGCATCGACGCTTAACACGCTGAACACATCGGCATTGATCCGACCATCAATGGCCTGAAACTGTTCGAGCGTCAGATCGGCCAAACCACAGCCCTGCTCTTCAGCGAGAGATACCACCGCTCCGGTGACGTGATGCGCTTCGCGGAACGGCAGCTTGGCTTCCCGTACCAGCCAGTCGGCGAAATCGGTCGCAGTCGAAAAACCCGATTCGGCCAGAGCACGCATCCGGCTGCCGCTGAATTCCACTTCGGCAATCATGCCGGTCATCGCGGCGATCGACAGGCCGAGCAGGTCATGGGCTTCGAACACCGGCGGTTTGTCGTCCTGCATGTCTTTCGAATAGGCGAGTGGCAGGCCCTTCATCGTGATCACCAGCGCGTTCATCGCACCGGCAATTCGCCCGCAATGGCCGCGCACCAGTTCCGCGGCATCGGGATTGCGCTTCTGCGGCATGATTGATGAACCGGTTGAAAAACTGTCCGGCAGTTTGATGAAACCGAAAGGCTGGCTCGCCCAGATCACGAACTCTTCTGCCAGTCGCGAGAGATGCAAGCTGCACTGGGTCGCCGCCATCAGATAGTCGAGCGCGAAATCCCGGTCGGAGACCGAATCGAGACTATTCCCGGTAGGGCCATCAAAGCCCAGCATCGACGCCGTTTTCTCACGATTAATTGGAAAGCCGGTTCCGGCCAGCGCGGCAGCGCCGAGCGGGGATTCGTTCATCCGCTTGCGCGCATCGGCGAAACGCGAGCGGTCCCGCCGGATCATCTCGTAATAGGCCATCATATGATGGCCAAGGCTCACTGGCTGAGCCGATTGCAAATGGGTAAAACCCGGCATGATCGTATCGGCATGTTCTTCAGCGCGAACTACCAGAGCCGTCTGCAAACTCCCCAAGGCGTCATCGACCATGTCCATCGCATCGCGCACCCAAAGCCGGAAATCGGTCGCGACCTGGTCGTTCCGCGAACGGGCAGTATGCAGACGGCCCGCTACCGGACCGATGATTTCGGAGAGCCGGGCCTCGACGTGCATATGAATATCTTCGAGGTCGAGATCTTCGGTCACGCCGTCTGTTTCATATTCCTGGGCAATCTGGTTCAGGCCGTTTATGATTTGCGTCGCGTCCGCCGCTTCGACGATGTCCTGTTCCGCCAACATGGCAACATGCGCCAGACTGGCGCGAATATCATGTCGCCATAATTTCTTGTCGAACGGGATTGACGCGTTTATCTCCCGCATGATTGAAGAAGGGCCATCGGCAAACCTGCCGCCCCACATGATATTGGAATTTTTTGTGCCTTTTGTGATGCGAACCGTCCTGTTCATGATCTTGGGGTTGAACCTAACGGCTTGCGATAGAGACTCGAGCGAAGCGGGGCAAGAATTTGCTGGCACCAATGCCGAAGAAGCGGGAAAGGTCATCGAGAGCGGCAAGGCCATGGTCGGCAAGCTCGACATTTCCCAGCGAGGGACAGCCATGGTGGGCACGTCTTTCCAAGCACCCGATGGAAGCACCGTGCAATTGAGCGATTTTATCGGCAAGCCGCTACTCGTCAACATTTGGGCGACCTGGTGCGGACCGTGCATCGTAGAAATGCCGATGCTGGATAATCTGGCTGCGCACGAGAAAAGCCGGCTTAAGGTTCTGGTTGTCTCGCAGGACATTCAGGGCGCGGAAAAAGTGATCCCGTTTTTCGAGCGAAGCGAATTTGAAGAACTGGAACCCTATGTCGACCCCGAAAATGGCCTGAGTTTCGGTTTCGGATCTGGCGTTATGCCGACCACCGTCCTCTACGACGCGCAGGGCAAGGAAGTGTGGCGGGTTATAGGAGCCATGGATTGGGATGGTGCGAAGGCCGCTGCATTGCTGGAAGAAACGCTGGCCGAAGATTGATTGCGCCTTCGATCAGACTACGAGCCGACAACGGCTTTCGGGAAAATCGTTACTTTCGAGAGACGCCGCCGATTGCGTTTATGTCCAGTTCCGTTAGTCTGAAGCATCTTTGGCTTGATGGAGAATGTGATGAAACGCAGAAAAATTCAATTGATAGTACCGGTTCTTGCCGGACTGACCCTGCTTTCCGCCTGCGGAGACACTGGCGAAACAGACGCTGCTTCGGAAACAGCCAATGTCGTGCTGGCCAATGGAATGACCGTCAAAGCACAGATCGAAGCACGACAGGCGCAACTCAAGAATATCGGCAAGGCATTCAAGGCGATTAGTGACCAGTTGAAAGCCGACAGCCCTGATGTTGCCAAAATTCAGGCCGCTACTGCGGTTGTACCGAAAGAGGCCGCTGGCATGGTCGACTGGTTTCCTGCGGGCACCGGCCCCGAATCAGGCGTAGAAACTGAAGCCCTGCCGATTATTTGGGAAGAAACAGAGGATTTTAACGAGAAGGTCGCTGCGATGCAGGAGGCCGCCGCAGATCTCGACGCTACTGCTCAGGGCGGCGATGTCGCAGCAATCGCGACTGCGTTCAAGACCACGGGCGGCACGTGCAAATCCTGTCATGACAAATATCGTCTGGACGACTAGCGCGCCATGAATACCGATCCGGCGCCTATCTTGGTCTGGGACTGGGCCGTCCGGCTGGTTCACTGGCTGATGGTGGTTCTTGTCCCCCTCCTCTGGTGGACCGCAGAAGAGGGCTATATGGACTGGCACAGAACCCTCGGCCTGACCATGTTCGGTCTGGTCCTTTTTCGGCTGATATGGGGATTGATCGGGACATGGACGGCACGCTTTGCCCCCATGGTGCGACGAATCGGCTTTCTAAAATCCTATGTCCGAAAATTGCGCAACCGGGAATATAGCGCAAGCTTTGGCCACAGCCCTTTGGCCGTGTTCGGCGTCTTCGCCTTGCTGCTGGCGCTTGTCACCCAGATTGGGACCGGATTATTTTCCGTGGATGTCGATGGCCTCGAATCAGGGCCACTTGCCGTGCTGGTTTCCTTCGATACCGGCAGACAGTTGGCCGAGGTCCACGAATTCAACTTCAACCTGCTGGCGGCGCTGATCGGACTCCATATCACGGCGATCGCTGTCTATCATTTTCTCCTGAAGGCGAATCTCGTCGGACCGATGATCACGGGTCACCGGTCCCGCGATGACTTTGCCGCCACAACGCTGCCCGAAAATCGAATGCGATTCTTTCCAATGACAGGCGCAGCTGTCTTGTCACTGGCCTGCGTTATCGCGTTATTGAATTTCGGCTGAAGCGATTCGCCCTAGCGAACCATCCCCGATCCGATGTCGGGGTGGTGGTGGGCGATGACGGGCTCGAACCGCCGACATCTTCGGTGTAAACGAAGCGCTCTACCAACTGAGCTAATCGCCCCCATGACAAGATGCATATCGGCATCGTCGAGGTCAGGCGAGCGCCATTGCCAAATCGCAGCGCCTTTGGCAAGCCTATTTGCGTCCCTTTGCTGACAAGATGCGCTGAGGCAGGTTTTCTATGCCGATTTTCTATGATCATTTCCCCATTAACCAGAACCCTAGCTGACTCCGCGATTCGCGAGTTATACATCATTATCCACAGCATATATTGCTTACATTTCAGCAGCTTAAAAAGATATTTAGCAAAATCCACGGCTTGTCGCTGTCAATCGATATATTTCATTTTTTTTACAGCGCCGCCCTTGATCGACTCACACAGAGGCGCTTACTAAGGAGGCTCGGCTGGTGGCTGTGATTGCCATAACGAAGCCTAATTTGAAAATAGAGATCATCGTTGAAAACGTGTTTTCAGCAACGGACAGTTGCGCCCGATTCATTCCCATGGCTGGGGGTATTGAAGGCTGCTGAATTCAGGATCTGCGGTCAATTGTCGGCGTTGTGATCGCGCGCCACGGGGAAGATGTCGGGGG
>NZ_OZ333478.1:0-151678 GCF_976973735.1 Parasphingorhabdus sp. NYA22
ATGACCATTCAAATCATTCCACTCAACAAGCTCAGGCTCTCGCTGCATAATGTGCGCAAAAGCGGTGCCGAAACCAATCTGGATTGGCTCGTTGCCAATATCGAAGCCAAAGGCGTGCTGCAGAACCTGATCGGCGGCACAGCCAAGAAAAAGGGCTTTTACGACATTTTTGCTGGCGGCCGACGCCTGCGCGCGCTCAACATACTCGCAGCATCTGGCAAGATTGCCAAAAATCACGGTATTCCAGTGATGGTCAGTGACGAGAGCGCTGAAGGCATAGCTGAAACCAGTCTCGCCGAGAATTTTCTCAGGGAGAAAATGACACCGACCGACGAATGTCAGGCTTTTCTGCACTTTCTGGGTACAGATGGTGACATTGATGCGGTTGCCAAACGCTTCGGCCAAACGCGCCGCTTTGTCGAAGGCAGACTTCGGCTTGCTACACTTGCCGAACCCATTTTCGACATTCTCGCCGTTGGCGAAATGACGATGGAAGTAGCTAAGGCCTACGCCGCAACCGCTGATCAGGCAAAGCAGCTTGCAGTGTTTGAAGAAGTGAAGGGCAGCTGGCTTGAAAACAATGCTCACGAGATTCGCAAGCGTATTCTCGGCGCATCAATTCCAGCATCACATCCTGTTGCTCTCCTCGTCGGCGAAGCCGCCTATACAAAGGCAGGTGGGCGCGTCGCAAGGGACCTGTTCACCGAAGCCGAAGCTGCTGAATGGCTCGATGGTGATCTTGCCATCGACCTTGCCAGCACGTTGTTGCAGGAGGCTGCAGCTATCCATGCCGAAAAAAGCGGCATCGGCACGGTTGTTCCATTGCTCGCCAAAGGCTCGACCTGGACGGACCGCGAGGAACTCACGCAGGCACGGCTTGACCGCGAACCACTGAGTGAAGCAGCCGAGGCGCGTATCGCCAAAATCGAAGCCGAACATGGCCAGATAGAGCAGCTTTTCGAATCTACCGAAATGGATGGCGAGGAAATCGATGCAATTAACGAGCGGGTCGCCAAACTCGAGCGGGAAGAAGAAGAACTGCGCGATACCAAAGTGCTCATTGATGAGGAACGCAAGGCTTCTCTGACCCAGTTTATGGTGATCGGCGAAGACGGTAAGCCGCGTGTCGAGGCCAATTACTGGGAAGTCCCGCAAGCCCGCCAAAAGGGCGATGGCGATGGCCACAAGGATCCCAAAAAGGTTGCGGCCAAACTTCAGGGTCTCTCCGGCGTCCTTGCCGATGAACTTTCGATCGCCCGTCGCGATATTCTGGCACTCCACGTCGCCAGCAATCCGGCCATCGCGCTTGACCTCGCAATTTTCACGCTCGCCGACCGGGCGGTCGGAAAATATTCCGAGCATGGATGTTCCCTCGAGGTGGCACGGCGCAACGATCCCAGCGTACGCGGCAATCTGCCTGACAGTCTTGCAGGCGCAGCGCTTGGTGAAATTCGCAAACAGCTCGATACCGCATGGGCAGCGCATTCCACGGCAGCCGAGCGTTTTGAAGCCTTTCGCGAGCTCGACGAAGAGACCCGCGCAACCTGGCTTGCCGTCTGCATGGCTAGCAGCATGGAAGCCTCGCTTGGTGGCAAGGGTCTGCAGCACAGCAACCCCTTCCACGATCATCTGGGTCAACTGCTCGACATCGATGTTGCGGCATGGTGGCGGCCAAGCGCAGGCGGTTACTTCGCCCGTGTCCGAAAAGCCGGGATGCAGCGTGCGCTCGATGCCATCGGAGGACCGGTACTGGCTGCAAAATATGCCAGCTCCAAAGTCGCTGAAATGGCCGACGCCTGCGAAAAGCTCTGTGATGGCAGCGCGATCACAGAGCCGGAAATTCGCGAAGCGGGGATTGCATGGCTACCGGCAGCGATGCGCTTCGATCCCAACCAGGCCGAGGAAACCGGGGCCGAGGGCGAGGAATCCAAAGGAGGAGCAGCGGGTGAGGATAATAGCCACCCCGCCGGCGAAGAGCCAGAAAGCGGGTGCGAGGGTGAAGCGGACGGCAATAGCAAGGCCTCGACCACCAGCGAGAACGCCTGAAAAGGCTGCCTGAATACAAAACCACAAACTTGCATGCATTGCCCCGTTGTCATTCGGCAGCGGGGCAATTGCGCGCGCTCAAAGGATAATACCCATGAAAACCGACATCTCAGCCACGATTACCGCAACTATTATCGCAAAACTTGAAGCGGGAACAAAACCCTGGGTCAAACCCTGGACCGGGCAACCGATCTCGCGTCCGCTACGCCATTGCGGCTCAGCCTATCGCGGGATTAACACATTGATCCTCTGGATGGCGGCGGAAGAACGCGGTTATATTTCTCCTTACTGGATGACCTACCGGCAGGCGATCATCCTTAAGGGACAGGTTCGCAAGGGCGAGAAATCATCGCAGGGGGTCTTCTACAAGACACTGGTCACCAAGGACGGTAGGGCAGATCAGGACAGCATCGATGACAATGCAGTCGGTAGCGGCGATGAAGGACAAACGCGGCGCTTGCTTCGTCAATATGCGGTCTTCAATGCTGAGCAGATTGACGGGCTTCCTGCTCATTTTTACCCGATACCAAAACCGGCTCAAAAGATACCCGAATCCATCCACCGGCCCCGGCTAGAGGCGATATTCGCCAAAATCCCTGCGGCGGTCCGTCACAATGGCAATCAGGCCTATTATAATCGCACCCGCGATGAGATCGTTTTGCCAGTTATCGACCAGTTTCCCAACTTTGAAGCTTATTTTGCGGTACGGGCACATGAGACAGCCCATTGGACAGGCGCAAAACGGCGGCTTGACCGCACTTTTGGCAAACGCTTCGGCGATGCAGCCTATGCCATGGAAGAACTTGTTGCGGATATTGCTGCCGCTATTCTTGGCGCAACACTCGGGCTACCCGAAGCGCAACTCGACAATCATGCATCCTACCTCGCGCACTGGCTCAAGGTCCTCAAGTCCGACAAAACTGCCATCTTGACCGCCGCATCCAAAGCTGACGAAGCGGTCAACTTCATCTTGGGTTTTGCCCAGCAAGGCCCGTGCCGGATCGTTGGTCGCGAGCCCCAGCTTGTTGCGGCCTGAAGCCCGATCCGACCAAAATCCACCATTATGACATGTGAGGAAGACCAACATGGCCAATTATTTCACCCATATTTCGTTCAAGCTCGCTGTGACACGCGAGGAAGCGGAACAGCTTGTTTCAGTCATTGCAAGCGCGGCATCCATCGAAGATGGAAACGGACCCATGCTGGCACCGGAAATCGAGAAGGCATTCCGCACCGACAGTCAGAGTCCAGATCAAAACTTCTGGGAGATTATGGACGACTTGATTTTCGGCATTGAGTGCATTTACAATGAAACCAGCAGTACTCTCACCATCTTTGACAGCGATGGCGCGCCCAATCTCTCGGCGCTCGGACAATGCCTCCAACGCCTATACCCAGAAAAGCTGCCGCTCGGGTTCGTTTATGCCGATACCTGCGATAAGGCCCGCGCCGGTGGTTTCGGCGGAGGATATTTCGTCATCACGGGTGACACCATATCCCAACAGACGCTTGCCCAGATGCTCGATAATGATCTCACCGCGCTCGCGGAGACCTCTGGTGTCAGCTGACCAGCGCACTGCGGGTCACGTTGCCACGCTCGAGAATGCATACCGCGTCGCCACCCGCGTTGCCGAAGCGACCAACCAGGACATGCAGGTTTCCGCAACCGGCAAACCGGAACAACCCTTTATCGCGGAACCCGCCAACACCGGAACCCAGCGCGTCATCGCAAGGATCCTTGCTGATCGAGACTGATACAAAGCTCAAGGAGTTAGATATATGAGAATTATAGCCTACAAAAGCGAAGCTGCGAGGCCATTGGAGTGCCAATTCCCGTTCGCGATCTTCGCTTTTGCGAAGTTCCCAATTGCAGCAATACTGGTGCATATTCAGTTTTGGTTACTGTGGCAGCCGTTGATTACCTCATCGACATCAGTCAGCATGATTTGCAGATAATGGCGGACGTAAAAGCCAACAAACCCAGCGCATAAGCGCGATTTCAAATTCATCATAGCCGCTGGCCGTGACGGACTCGTCGCGCGCTCAATCAACGAAAGGACATTATCATGGCAGACCGCTGTTCAGCTTCAATTACCATCGGAGGAAAGCTACCCGCCGCCGATCTTCCCCAACTTCTCACCGCCATCAGTGATGAAGGCCTCTCTACCGAATTTGACGGCCCAACATTTGAGCTAACGGAACTTGTGAGCGGCGAACCATTATTGCTTAGCGCGCATGAAGTTAGCTGGGGCACGTTCACTGAACTGGAAGCCTTCTGCCGCACCCACCAACTCGCCTACACCCGGTGGACCGGCATGTGCGCCGGTGTATGGGGGTGCTTCCGTACCGTTTATCGCGGAGCAGCCGAAACCAGAGAGGGGGAAGACGCCGTTGATGAATATGACGTCAGCGAGGACGATCAGATCCTGATCGGCGAACAGCTGGCCCATAGGCTTGGTTCATTTCGTGCGATTGCCGATCATTTTGTCCGTGCCGCGTTCGCCGTGCCGCCGCTGGTTATTGTCGCTAGCGGGCCTGAGCAAAGGGAGCCCATTGCGCCCCGAGCGTAAAGTCGCCCGAAAACACGCCTAGAGGACCATCAACATCGGCGGTCACATAAGGATCATCGGCAAGCACCAAGCCGCTGCCAAAAACCGCTCCTTCACGGGCCAGTTGTGCGCGTGCTGCAAGTAGTTCGACCAGACGGCCCAGATCAACAGATGTGCCAAGCGGGTCCCGGCCTGCCAGAATATACCACAGGCACCGCTGATAATCATTGCCGCGGCCGCCAAGAATGGCCGCTAGTGCGGTCTTGGCGTCAGTTTGTCCTGCCATCAGACCATTAACTGTGCGCGAAAGCTCGGATGCAGCCGACAATGCATCCTCCGGGTCAACCCCAACCGAAGCACCGGCAAGCGCGCGAAATGTCCAATGTTCGTCGCAGCAATCACGCATTTCGATCAGACCAAGATCCACATCAATATTTTGCAACCAGTTCGGTGCCTTGTTCATATCAAATTCCTTATGATTGTGGACATAGCGTGAACATCGGCCCCCTGTCAATTTTACCGTGACGACCACATAACAAGGAGAACAACAATGGGATGGCTATTCATGACTTCACTGGGATACCACAAAACGCCAAAAGCCTATCTTGAAGATCAATTCACATTCGAGAACGATGCGGGCAAGAGCGAAATACTGGCCTCTGCAATGATCAAGATGCGCACCTGGTATGCCGCGTGCCGCCAATATAATAATGACACCGGCCAGACCACTGTGTTCGCGCTGGTATGCTTGGTCAAATATAATAAGCGCGCCAGCGACGGGATGATTTTCGGTTACAAGGATATGAGCGAAACCATGGGACCGAACGAATCCGAATGCCCCGCTAGGATACTTGACATGCTCGGCCCCACGACCAGCGAATATGCCCTGCAGTGGCGCGCCCGCTGCAGGGCGGTCGCAACCCGAAAGCATCGGCCCCCACCCAAGGACGGCGACATGATCGTCTTTGCCCAAACGATCAAATTTACCGATGGAAGCGAAGGGCGGCGTTTCCTTGTTTCCCGGCAGGGACGCAGGACGATCTTCCTCAATCCAGCGGCGGGAACACGCTACCGGATTTCCCGCTGGAAGGAGCTGAACTGGACCACCATAACAAAGATTGATGTCAAGCTGCCAGCAGCTTAAGCAAGGCCATGTGGTTGGTCCCCAGAGGCGCGAAAAACGCAAAAGGCAAAGAGCCGATCGCACCGGCGCTTAGTGACACATTGCGCATCTGGTACACCGGGCGCGGCGATCACCGCGATGAAGAAGCAGCGCTGATGCTTGTGCGCCATGCCCGCAAAAACGGGCAATGGATCGCCTGCGACTGTCAGGGCGAGCTTGCCACACCGATGCTCTCGCCCGCCTTGCTCACCGGGGCCGACACCTATTATCTCAGGCGGCTGACAGCGCGAAGCAGGCCTGAACATGGAATCAAATGTCCATTTTTCCGGGAACAGGCTTTCACCACTATTACCAGCCAGAAACGTCCCGCGCGCAACCAGCCTGAAGGCTATTTTTCCGTGCTGCGTCCACCCGCGCTTTCACTGGCGCAGCATCCCGAAGAGAAGCCGGAGCCGCGCGATGCAGCAAGCCACGGCGCTCCGCGTCTTGCAAAGCTGCTGTGGCGCCTGCTCGAACTGAGCGGGCGCACGGTCATTGAAGCAAATGAACAGGACAAACGCGACATTTCGAGCGAATTTGCCGCTGTACGCCAGCTCGCAGAACGATTGGAGGTTGCACCCGGCATACCGCTGAGCCGCATCCTCTTTACCCATCCGCGCGATTGGGAATCGCGGCGCATATTCGCAGTGCTACGCGAACTGGCTAAAAGCTGGCCTAAAGGCCATGAACCGCAGGCTTATCTGCTCGTCTTTGCCCGCAAGGTTCACGAACACAGCATCGAAACCACAGATGGCACCATCGATCTCGCAACCCGCCTTCGCCACCCAGGCACGCGGGGAAAACCGATCAGCGGGCCCGACCTGACTTTGGTTGCTATCGGTGAGGATCCCGATGCGCGCGGTTACGGCGCGCTTCGCGCATGGGGACAGCCTGTCCACAACGGCCACCGCTTCATTCCGGTAGATCATGATTTCGACCGGGTCATCGTCGAAGCTTTGATCACCGCGCGTCACATGCTCGCGCGGCAAGACATTGGCCTTACCGCCACAAAACCCATGTTCGACTACATCACCCCTGACGGCCCGGTTCGTCCGCCCTGGCTCATCTCCTTGCAGCGGGGAAATAATAACATTCCCGTGGTTATTGAAACCAGTCGCGCAGACTATGAAGAACCGCGCCGGGCGCGGGCCTTGGGGTTCATCGGCGCTGTCCTTGAAATAGACCGCTCTACGCTACCCAACCTCTCGTCCGATCTCGCTGAGATTGTACGGAGCATCCCTTCAGCCTGACGGTGAAGGGGGTTTGGCCGGGCTCCAATTTTTGCGCTGGAAGAGTACGTCGGCGCGTCGGTGAACGAAGGAGTGGCGGACAGAGAATGGTGATACCAAAAAATCATATGGCCTGCCGTTTGGCACGCACACCGTAATTTGCTGCTCCTGGACTCTGCCTGACCAGTGACAATGGCTTGTCCTCACCCTCATCTGTGCGCATTTGAACAGCAGCTCGAAAAAGCGGCACATGGTGCTTGGCTTGCAATTGTCCGGTCCTTGCGCGAAAATTTCCCAGATGTCCTCGGGCGAGCCAGTATTCCTGCAACGCATGAAAGATGGCGGCGCGCAGGGCGCATCATCCCGTCCGCTGCATTATGGCCGGGCTTCAATGTCGTCCAAATGGTTCGAAACAACCCCTTCTTCCTCACCTGCCCATAGCCCCAAGCGGGGAACGCCGTGCAACCACAAAATTGGCCCCGTGTTGCTTCGCTGCCCGCGCCAGACCATTTTTGCGGTGTCCCTCGGCAAGCCTCAGTGCAGACGCCCCCGCCCGGTTCTCATTCATGGGCAGGCAGAAGGAATTGTCCCAAGCCTTAAGGAGAAATGATATGAACCACGTTATTTTATCAGGCCGGGTAGGGGAAACCCCATCGCAGCGCGCCGCCGTCACAAGTTTCAGTCTTGCCACAAGCATCAATAAACGCGCAGAAGGCAAGGCAGTTATCGACGAAAATGGCCATCCCGAACAATATACTGAATGGCACCGCATCACCTGCTTCAACGGTCTGGCTGAAACCATCGCCAAACATGTCGCGAAGGGCAAGAAGCTCATCATTATTGGACGTATTCACTATAGCCAATATGAGAAAGACGGCGTGAAGCACAGCGGCACCGAAATCATCGCCGAGCAAATCGAGTTCGGTTAAACCGATGCAGGGCCGGGCATTGAGACCGGCCCTGGTTCTCGATAGCCAGAAACTGAGCGATATTGGGAACTTCAACCAAGTTTGCACGTAGTCTCTTTTAGGCAAGGAACAATCATGTTGTTAAAAAAAATCAAGACGCCGGGTCTCTCCCATCTTTCCTATCTTGTCGGTTCAGGAGGCAAGGCTGCCGTCATTGACCCCAGAAGAGACTGCGATATTTATCTTGAGATAGCGCGCGCCGAAGGCTTGGAAATCACCCATATCTTCGAGACTCATCGCAATGAAGATCTGGTATCCGGTGCGCCCATTCTTTCCGGCATGACGGATGCACCGGTCTTCCATGGACCCAATGCTGCGGGAGACGTTGTTTATGCAGAAATCGCCGGTCACGGCGACCGCTTTAAAATCGGGCAACTCATACTTGAGGTCATCAAAACCCCGGGCCATACCGACGATCATATAGCTTTTGCTCTCTATGACACAGAATATTCGGACGGCGCTGTCGGTGTATTTACCGGAGATGCGCTCTTTGTAGGCGACGTCGGGAGAACCGATTTCTACCCGGACCGCCAACAGGAAGTTGCCGGGCTTCTTTTCGATTCCCTGCAAAAAATTCTGTCACTGGGCGACCAGGCGATAATATATCCCGCACATGGGGCAGGATCGGTTTGTGGATCGGGAATGGCGGAGCGGGAGTTTTCTACACTCGGGCATGAACGGAGAAATAATCCCCGGTTGCAAATCGAGAGCCGGGATGAATTTATCGAGATCAAAATCAACGAGAACCATTATCAACCGCCCTATTTCCGGTTGATGGAGCGCCTTAATCTGGACGGTGGAGATCCCGCTCCGCGCGTAGCAGAGCCAAAAATTTTAAACCTGCCAGAAATGGAAAGTCATTCTCCCACCCATCTGGTGGATGTCCGCGACCCAATGGCATACGCCTCAGGTCACTTCCCCGGTTCGCTGAGTTTGCCGGTCGGCATGATACCGGCATTTGCAGGATGGTTCATAGGTGAAGAAGACACCGTTCTTCTGATCGGTTCAGACCAAAGCCAGCTTGCCGCAGCAACGGAGCATCTTGTTCGCATTGCCCTTGACGATATTATCGGCGGCTATACCGGCATCGTCCCGGCTGCTGCGGCAGGGAGAATCATGGAGCAAATTCCAATGATCGAAACGGAGGAAATTGAAAAACGGCTGAACGAGGATCGCGACGAGTGGACCTTACTCGATGTCCGTGATGCAGATGAGCGTGCAGAGGCATCAATTGATGGTTCAGAGCATATCTATGTTGGTGAATTGAATGAACGCTGGAAAGAACTCGATAGATCACGTCACTATACCATGATGTGCGCGAGCGGCATGCGGGCGACCGTTGCTGCAGGATGGCTTTCCAGACAGGGGTTTGAAAAAATCGACATTTATCTCGGTTCGATGGGAGCCTGGCAGGCGTCTCTGGCTTAGAGGCATACGCGATTATCGGTGCCACCAAACCAAGCAGCGCCATCGCTTGTTAATGCGCGAAACTGGAGCGGTAGCTGACCGACAGCTTCAAAGCTGCGGTCGTCCTCTCGCGGAGGAATTACGCGTTGACAGCGTCTTTCAAGCCCTTGCCTGCTTTAAATTTCGCTTGAGTAGATGCCGGAATCTGCATTGGTTCGCCGGTACGCGGATTACGCCCCGTTGAAGCTTTACGCTTGGATGTCGAGAAGGTACCGAAACCGACAAGGCGAACGTCGTCGCCACCCTTCAATGCACCGGTAATCGAACCGATAACTGCGTCTACCGCTTTGGCGGCATTGTTTTTGCTAAGGCCGCTGTGGTCCGCGACGCTACTGACAAGATCCATCTTATTCATGTGTATAACCCCTTGGTAACGGCAATTCGTCATGAATCGCGCGATCATCGGAGGGCATTAACACCTCGATGTTGCTGTAAGTCAAAAGAAACTCGTCATATTTTGACGATTTTCTCCGCAGGCCGGTAAACAATGTCCTAAGCCTCTGGCCGGGCGGCGTCGCGCAGCTCGGCAAGCGCCACCGCGAGTTTTGGTTGCCCGACCTTGCGCAAGCCTGCAACAAGTCCGGCAATGAAGTTGCTCTTTGACAAGATGTGATGGACAAGGGCGATGCGGTTTTCCGTGCGATGATGACTAGTTAGCGTCTGATCAAGAAGACGAGCATATTGATCACCGAAAAGTCCATCACGGCCTATATAGAAGATGGTTTGTAGCTCGGCGAACTCTTCGATCGAGAGCATTTTTAGAACCGCGCCGTTGAGCTCACGCATATCGTCGCCATATCGCATGATCTCGTCGAAACTTGCGCTAGCAGCATTGACCACTCGCGGCTTTTCGTCCGAGTGCACCGGTGGATGCACCTTGAGCCAAATCTCGGCAATCTCCATAATCTTTTCGGATGTGAGATAGCTCAATTTGGTATCGAGGCCGATCAGCACTTTAATTTCGCGCGATGCCTTTATCGCCGTGAGCGCATTGGAAAACCCGTTGCTGCTAAGGTCAAACCGTTCCATCGTGGCTGCCCTGCGCGCAATAAAGGCCTCCTCGGTCCAGGTCGATTTCGCGCCGACTATCCCTGCAATCTCGATGAGATCGGAGCGGGAGCAGTCTTTCGTACTGTTGCCTGCAACAACCTCCTGAGAGAGGCGGAATACGCGGTCCATGAGCCGCCCCAGAATATCGCGGAGTTCGACGATGCTCGCCTGCACAAAATGCAGATTGACGACAGCAAGCTGTTCGAGGCTCTGTTTGCCTTCCTGATTTTCGAAATAACGCAGTTCTTGTCCGTCGATATCGTGACGAGTGAAGCTTTCGACGAAGGGTTTGAGTTCGGCTATATGGGTTCTGCAGGCGAGGTCGCCGATCACCTGAGCGCTCAGATGCTCCCAATAACCCTCGATATCATGGTTGATTGGTCCTTCGCGCTCGCGCGCCATGCCGATCGCCACCAGTTCGCGCAGAATATATTTGAGCGCTAGCTCCAGGCCATGCCGTGCGTTATAAAGGATCGGCATCGCGAGTGTGTCTCGGCTTTCATAGAGTTTCTTCGCGATCAGCGTGTCAGCGAGCAGCTGCGCCGCCTCAATATAACCTTCGACATAATTGATCTCATCGCCTTGTTTACCGATGCATGCATTCCATTCGCCGTCGTTGACGGTTTCGAAAAACGGGTCGTGCACAACGCCATCGCGCAAAAGCTCTCCCATCTCTGGCATGCCCTTTATCTCTCCCGGTCGCGCGGCTACGTGCAGGTTGGTTCGGGTGATGGCGCGGCATCGCCCTCCGAGGAGCAATACTGGCGGTTCTTCACACGTTCGACAAGAATTGATTTCTGGTGCGCCCGAGGGATGCTACAAACGGTTTATGAGTGGCCGATTATCGCAATGTTGAAGGCATGACATATTCTGGACCGCTAGAGGACGTTTGCGATTATCCAACTTGCCAAAGCCAGTACGGCCGCCGCCCATACAGCGGCTATCAAAGCGGCGGCGACATAGTTCACGGGACGATCGGATCTGAGGAGTGCTTCTGCCCTGAAATTTGCCATTAACGGAGCAGGGATGAGGCGTATTCCAAGTGCAATCCCTAGTGGCAAAATGACCAGATCATCAAGATAGCCAATTACGGGAATAAAGTCTGGTATTAGGTCGATGGGGCTAAATGCGTAAGCAGCCACGCCCCCGGCTACCAACTTTGCAAGCCAAGGCGTGCGAGTGCTACGTGCCGCAATCCACATAGCAACGACATCGCGCTTCAATGCCCGCGCCCACAGTTGCAGTTTCTCGATTCGCCCTGCCATCTGGCTATCTAGCCTTTAACGGTTGATATACGCAATTGGTTGGGTTGTGTTGAAAAACTCGGGGTTGGCAGGACTGGCGATAAATTTCAGCAATATTGATTCAACATCGCTTAATCGTGTGAATCATTGTTGCGCTCAACACTTCATTTAAGGCCAAAGGTTGCTGACGAAAATCGGTTGTGGAGTTTTTCAACACAATCGGGTGGTTTGCAGACTGACGGGTTTTTTGTTGCTTTGCAAATCAAACCAACCCGTGCATACTGATTGGAGCGTCAATTAACCCGCTTTCCTGCTGCATCAATTAGCAACGTACCGTCTTCTTTTGATATTCGTCCCGGCGGCAGGTTGCCCAATAAGTTGAACACCAATTCACTGGGACGGCAGAGCCGCACACCTTTCGGCGAACACACAATAGGTCGATTGACCAGAACGGGATGTTTCAGCATCGCGGAGAGCAAGGTTTCTTCATCCATCGCCGGATCAAGCAGCCCAAGCTCCTCCGCCGGAGATTTTGTTGTTCTCAGCGCGGTGTGTGGCGTCAAGTCAGCAGCGGCGAACAACGCCAACAGTTGCGGACGGGTCCAACCCGTTTCCAGATAATAGATAACAACAGGTGTTTCGCCCGATGCCTCGATAGTGGCCAATACGTTACGCGATGTGCCGCAATCAGGATTGTGGTGGATAACTATGCTCATGCAGCATCTCCTTCGGTTGGAAACCAGTGTTTCGTCTTGTTGGCGAAGGCGACGAGCGACAGCATCACCGGCACCTCGACTAACACACCGACCACCGTTGCAAGGGCTGCTCCCGAACCAAGGCCGAAAAGGCTGATCGCCACGGCTACCGCCAGTTCGAAGAAATTGGATGTCCCGATAAGTGCGCAAGGGGCCGCGACATTAAATGGTATTCGCCACGCCCGCGCCGCTCCATAGGCAACAAAGAAGATCCCATAGGATTGGATAAGTAAAGGAATCGCAATCAGCGCAATTACGAGTGGTCGGTCGAGAATGACCTCTCCCTGAAATCCGAACAGCAACACCACCGTGATCAGTAACCCGGCAATGGAAAATGGTTGTACACGGCTTTTGAAGGCATCAACTGCCGCTTCGCCGCGATGCGCAACCAGTTTACGGCGAGTGAGATACCCCGCCAACAACGGGAGCATGACATAGAGCCCAACCGACAATAGAAGCGTGTCCCAAGGTACCACGATATCGGTCACACCCAAAAGAAAAGCGACAATGGGCGCAAATGCAAACACCATGATGACATCGTTCACGCTGACCTGCACCAATGTGTAGGTGGCGTCTCCGCGGGTCAGATTCGACCAGACAAAGACCATTGCCGTACAAGGTGCGGCACCAAGGAGAATGACGCCGGCGAGATAGGCTTGCGCATCATCCGGCGGGATCAGGCCGGCGAAAATATATTCAAAAAACAGTACACCAAGTACAGCCATCGTGAATGGCTTTATCAGCCAGTTTACGACCAGCGTTACAACAAGACCTTTTGGCTTATCCCCGACCTGTCTCATAGCGCCGAACTCGACACCCACCATCATCGGATAGACCATCGCCCAGATTAGAACAGCCACCGGCAGATTAACCGAGGCAATCTCTAGCGATGCGAGGGCTGCAAAAAGACCGGGAAAAAGATTACCGAGCAGAAGCCCTGCGGAAATTGCGAGCGCCACCCATACGGACAACCACCGTTCAAAGGTTCCAAGCCCGGCCGCAGCCGGAAGCGAAAGTTCCGTCACAACATTCTCCTAACCGGCGCAGGCGATTTCATTTATTAAAGTCCCGCAAAGCTCAGGCTGACCACCGCAACAATCCTCAAGCAGAAAAACGAGCAACCCGTTCAATCCATTTGTGTCGACAAAGTAGCGGATATTACGTCCTTCACGTTCGTTTCGGGTCAGGCCGGATTGCGAAAGGATGGATAGATTGGAAGACATTGTATTCTGCCGCACGCCCAGCGAGCCACTCACTTCGCCTGCCAACATGCCTTTTTCGCCCGCTTTGACCAGCAGGCGAAAGACATCAAGTCGTGTAGATTGGCTCAGCGCACCAAAGGCGCTCAGCGCATCATTCTTATCCATATATCCCGAATTATCGATATATTTGGCTTTGGTCAAGATTCGATTGTGACCATTCATCAAACGATAACTCAGCCAATTTCTGCTATTGCTTTAAAACTGATCCAACTGAATGTCGGGTTTCGGGGCGATTGCCCACCTGCTGCTCACCAGCCGGAAAGCGGTTAGGCAGCTTTTAGGATATCCCGACCGATCGAGTGATTGTGAATGACAACAACTCGTTGGGTAGTGGAATGTCTGTTTGTCGAAGGAAGAGTTGCGATCCTTATCCTCGCGGCCACTGCGGGTGCAAATCGTCAATCACATAGGTGTGACCGCTGAACGCTTGTCCTGCATGCTCTTCGCGAAGATGCGGATGGTTTGGCGGCAGATCATCGTGATTATGCGCGACGATTTGGGGATCGCCTGCGGGCCAAAAAATCAATGCGGCGATGATTCCGGATAGCGCCAGAAACGCCAATATGGCGAATGCCGCTGTTTGTCCGAACACCGCGCCCACTTGACCGGCGAGCGGATAGGCAATCAGCCAGCAGCCGTGACTGAGTGCAAATTGCGCCGCGAAGATTGCGGGCCGATCCTCGGCATGGGCTGACCGTCGCAACAGTCGCCCCGAGGGTGTGACACTAGCGGAATAGCCTATCCCCAGCACAAACCAGCCGATGAGAACTATTTGCCAATAATAGGCCGATTGCTGCAATATCGATGTCAGTAGCGCCATTGCGGCTAGACCGCCAAACAGCGCAGTGGCGGCGGTCATCATCACCTTACGGTCACTGAACCGACCAAGAATGCGCGGAAGCAGCAGCGCGGAGAGCATTGAGCCTGCACCATAGCTTGCGAGTGTCAAAGCGACCGCCTTGTCTCCAAAACCGAGCTGATCGCGAACGATGACGATGGTGTTGACGATGACCATTGCACTTGCTGCTGCCGAAGCCAGAGTTAGTGCAAGAAGCCCTTTCAGCCTTGGTGTTTTTAGATAAATCCGCAGACCTCTTGTGGTCTTGGCGAAGATACCGCCAGTGCGCGTGATCGCCTTGGTCGCCGGTAAAGTGACCGACAAGACAAACAGTGCAGAAGCAATAAAGCCGATGCCGGTGCCTGCGAAAAGCCAGTGAAAGCTGATAACGGACAGCAAGGCTGCTGCCAGCATCGGGCTCAGCAGGTTTTCCAGATCGTAAGCGAGACGTGAGAAGGAAAGTGCTTTTGTATAGTCATCCTCGTTAGGCAACACGTCAGGAATAGTCGCCTGGAAAGTGGGCGTGAACGCCGCCGATGCCGATTGCAGAATGAAGATCAACAGATAGATTTGCCAGATCTGATCGACAAAAGGCAGCATGAATGCAACGCCTGCACGCACTGCGTCCATTGCAACCAGAAACGCTCTTCGCGGTAGCCGATCTGCATAGGCACCGACGACGGGAGCAACAAAAATATAAGCGACCATCTTGATGGCAAGCGCTGTGCCGAGCACAGCGCCGGCATTACCGCCAGCCAGATCAAAGGCGAGTAAACCGAGCGCAATTGTCGCCAGTCCCGTTCCGATTAGCGCAATAATCTGGGCCGAAAGAAGGTTGCGGTATATCTTGTTGCGGAGGATTTCGAGCATTTGTTACGAGTAGGTTGCGTTTTCATACGACTGCAAGTGAAAACGCGTCCCGCTCAAAAATTTTTCTTGTGATTCAATATGTCCACGTTTAGGGACGCGTCCATGTTCGCTCGATTTTCCCTGATGCTGATAGCTATCGCCCTTGTTTTCGGGAGCATTCATGCTGGGCCGGGACTAGTGGAACATCACCAAGATCATGATAGCGCCAGTCAGGCCTTTCATCAGGAACTTGATGCCAATATGTCCTTGGCAAAGCAGGAAGTCGCGCTGAACAGCCAGCCTGCTGACGAGGATAACACCCTCGATGTGGAAGGTGATACGCATCAGCATTTTTCGCCGACCGCAGACCATTTGAGCGGCACCAAAGTTGAATCAACTAACCATGATGGTCGCAACTTGGTCTTTGCGTCCGCTCCTGCATTTATGCGGTCTGTGACACAAAAACCCCCAATTGAGCCACCATTAGCCTGATCTATTAGCCGCAGCGTGCAGTTTTCTGCGCGCTGTAATTGTTATGGATCAGGAGTTTACAACAAATGTTAAGATATTCACGTGCCGCCCTTCTGGCGGGTGCGTTGCTTGTGACCGGTGCACCAAGCCTTGCGGAGACCGTTTCGCTCAATCAGGCTGTTGCAAAAGCGCTCGATGCAGCGCCGTTATTGCGCGCCGAGGAAGCTGCGATTGCAGCGGCGCGCGCTGGAAAGGTGCAAGCTGACGTTCGTCCCAATCCATCGGTTACCGTAGAAGCCGAGAATTTTGTCGGCACCGGCCCTTATAGCGTGCTCCGCCGTGCGGAGGTGACTGCCACCTATAATCAACCTATTGAACGCGGCGGAAAACGGGCGGCGCGCGTTGCACTGGCTGAACGGGAAATCGGTGTGGCCAGTGCCTCAGCCGAGGTCACCCGCTTGGAATTGGCCGCCGCTGTGCAGCGATCGTTTCTGGATATTTTGATTGCCCGGCAAATCGAGGCCATCGCAAAGCAGCAGTTATCCATTGAAGAGGGCTTGCAGAGCGAAGCCTTACGGCGGGTGCGCGGATACAAGGACCCGCTCTTCGTAGAAACACGGGCTGCGGCACGAGTGGCGCAGGCTCAGATCGCAGTGGAACAATCTCAGGCACAGCTGCGCAATGCGCGCGACGCTCTGGCCTCCTTCTGGGGCGGCAATGGCGATGACCTTGATGTGGTCGGAGAATTGGTGCTTGGCGGCAATCAAAAGATCGAACTGGCAGAGGCTGATCAAGCACTCGAAGAAGCCAGGGTGGCGCGGGCAAGCGCAGTGGTTATTGTAGAACAAACCCGCAAGACTCAGGATTATACCGTCAATGGCGGCACGCGTTTTATCAAGGGAACCAATGATATTGCGCTGGTTGCCGGGATTACCATACCGCTGGGGCGTTTTGATCGCAATCAAGGCAATATCGAACGCGCGCGCGCCGAACGCTGGCGTCTTGAACTGACGGCGGAGGCCAATCGGTTAGAGCGACTACGCCGACGGGCAAGTCTCGGCGCAGAAGCAGACCGTGCGCTTAGCCGCGCGGAAGCTATCAAATCCGAAGTTTATCCGCGCGTGGCCAAGACGTTGGCGCAGGTGCGCGAGGGTTATAATCGCGGCGGTTTCAGCTTCCGGGATATGCAAGATGCAGCCGACGCTATCATCATAGCGCAAGACAAATGGTTGACCGCCATGATCGAATATCGCGATCTCCAAACCGAATTAGACCGGCTCACCGGACGCTTTGATGCGTCTATTGCGGCAATCAATGAAGGATATACACAGCCATGAAGACGAACTGGAAAATTGGTGCAGCGATGGCGGTATTGTTTCTTGTGCCGATGGCCGCATGTAGCACAGATGCACCGAGTGAAGTGGGCGAAGGCGAAGCGGCCGAAGAAGAAAAAGGCCCTCACGGAGGAAAGATCCTTCGGGACGGCGATTTTGCCGTCGAAATGACCGTTTTTGAAGACGGTGTGCCACCGGAATTTCGCGTCTATCCGACACGCGATGGCAAGCCCGTCGACCCGAAGTCTGTCAAGCTTACCGTCACATTGAAACGGTTGGACGGCCAGATTGAAAAATTCGCGTTCAAGCCGGAGAAAGATTATCTGGTCGGTCAGGGCACGGTGATTGAACCCCATAGCTTTGATGTGGAGGTTGTCGCCGCTTCCGGCGGGAAACGCCATGTCTGGAAATATTCCAGTCCCGAAGGTCAGACGAAGATAAGCGCGTCTGCCGCAAAAGATGGCGGGATCGAATTTGAAGTGGTTGGTCCACAATCGATCAGCGATATTCGTGAAGTAGAGGGCGTCGTCCAATTGGACCCGGCAGCAACCTCGGAAATCAGAGCGCAATTCCCGGGCAAAGTGATGCAAGTGACAAAAGCGGTCGGCGACTATGTCAAAAAGGGCCAGTTGCTGGCGCGGATTGAATCGAGTGAATCGCTGCAAATCTATCCGGTCTACTCGCCTGTCAGTGGCGTGGTTGCAGAGCGCAACGCCAATGTCGGAAATGTCGCCTATGACCAGCCTATTTATGTCATCACTGATCCAAGCAGCACGAGCGTCGTTTTCAATATTTTCCCGCGAGATTTGGGCACAATCCGGCCTGGCCAGAAAATTATCATTGAGACGCTTGATGGCAAACCGGTCGCTGATTCGGTTCTCGGAGGCTATTTGGCCGAAGGCAATGTGGCAGCAGGCACAGCGCAGGTGCGCGCTAGTCTGCCAAATCGCGATGGACGCTGGCGTCCCGGTATCGCTCTGCACGGACGTGTGGTGGTGAACGCAGTGACAGTGCCGCTGGCGGTTCGGACAGAGGCGTTGCAGCCGTTTCGGGATTTCACCGTGGTCTATGCCAATTTTGGTGAAGTTTACGAAGTGCGCATGCTCGAACTTGGCCGAAAATCCTCTGAATGGACCGAGGTTTTGGGAGGCATCAAGCCCGGCACCAAATATGCAGCCAAAGGATCATTTCTCATTCGTCAGGACATTGAAAAGTCCGGCGCATCTCACGATCACTAATGGAAAACCAAACTATGCTCGCTAGAATAATAGGCTTCTCGATCGCGCAGCGCTGGCTTGTGCTCGCCATAGTTGTCGTGCTGATGGCAATTGGCGTGTGGAGCGCAACGCGACTGCCCATTGATGCTGTGCCCGATATCACCAATGTTCAGGTGCAGATAAACACCGAGGCCGAGGGGTTCTCTCCTCTGGAGGCTGAACAACGCGTTACCTATCCGATTGAAACGGCGCTCGCAGGCGTTCCGAAGCTGGACTATACTCGTTCGGTTTCGCGCTACGGCCTGAGCCAGGTAACAGTCGTTTTTGAAGACGGCACCGATGTCTATTTTGCGCGGCAGCTGGTGAACGAGCGTCTGCAGGCGGCCAAATCGCAATTGCCACCAAACATCGAACCGCAAATGGGACCGACCGCGACCGGGCTTGGCGAGATTTTCATGTATTCGGTCACGCCCAAAAAGGGCGCGCGCAAGTCCGACGGTTCAGAGTGGACACCAACCGACTTACGCACCTTGCATGACTGGGTAGTGCGCCCGCAAATGCGCAATGTTCGCGGAGTGGCGGAGGTCAACACAGTTGGCGGCTATACCAAGCAATATCATGTGACCCCCAATGCCGAGCAACTGGCATCCCTGGGCATATCGCTGACCGATGTGGTGGATGCGCTGGAAGCAAATAATGCAAATGCGGGCGCAGGCTATGTAGAGCGTGCGGGCGAGCAAGTTCTGATCCGGATACCGGGGCGGGTAGAAGATCAAAATGATCTGTCGCAGATTATCGTCGCAAAACGCGGCGGAATACCTATTCGCATTGGCAACATTGCCGAAGTGGTAATCGGATCCGAATTGCGCAACGGCGCAGCAACGGAAAATGGCAGGGAGATCGTGCTTGGCACGATCTATATGCTCACCGGCAGCAATCCGCGCATTGTCGCTCAGGCAGCAGCAGAAAAGCTGGAGGAGGTAAATCGTTCGCTTCCCGATGGAGTGCAGGCGGTGCCGCTCTATGATCGCACAGAATTGGTCGAGCGGACGATTGCAACGGTGGAGACAAACCTCCTCGAAGGCGCGTTGCTTGTCATAGTTATCCTGTTTCTGCTGCTCGGCAATGTTCGTGCTGCGCTGATTACCGCAGCGGTCATACCGATTTCCATGCTGATGACGCTATCCGGCATGGCGGCAGGGCGTGTCTCCGCGAACCTGATGAGCCTCGGCGCGCTCGATTTTGGTTTGATCGTCGATGGCGCTGTTATCATCGTCGAAAATTGTCTCAGACGGTTGGGGGAAGCACAGCAAAAAGCTGGTCGCCTGCTCGACCGTGAGGAACGTTTTAGCCTTGTTGCCCGCGCCAGCAGCGAAGTGATCCGTCCGTCGATATTTGGTGTTATCATCATTACCGTTGTCTATTTGCCGATCTTCGCGTTGACTGGGATTGAAGGCAAAACCTTTCAC
Source organism: Parasphingorhabdus sp. NYA22 (assembly GCF_976973735.1). NCBI lineage: Bacteria > Pseudomonadati > Pseudomonadota > Alphaproteobacteria > Sphingomonadales > Sphingorhabdaceae > Parasphingorhabdus > Parasphingorhabdus sp. NYA22. Next base: position 19,911 of record NZ_OZ333478.1, read on the forward strand.
CCCATGGCGATTACCGTCATGCTTGCACTTACGGCAGCGCTGCTACTTTCGCTGACCTTTGTTCCTGCGGCGATTGCGATGTTCGTCACCGGCAAGGTTGAGGAGAAAGAGAACCGTGTCATGGCTTGGCTGCGGAAAGGCTATGCGCCTTTGCTCGACTGGTCGATGCCCAAGGGCAAAATCCTGATTGCCGGGGCAGCCTTGCTGGTTGCGGTCAGCGGATGGGGCGCAACGCGTCTGGGCTCGGAATTTATTCCAAACCTCGATGAAGGCGACATTGCCATGCACGCACTGCGCATCCCGGGCACCAGCCTGAGTCAGGCGATCCAGATGCAACAGTCGCTGGAAAAACGGATTAGCGAATTTCCAGAAGTCGAGCGGGTATTTGCTAAAATCGGGACAGCCGATGTGGCAACCGATCCGGTGCCGCCGTCGGTTGCCGATAATTTCATCATGCTCAAAGACCGCAAGGATTGGCCTGACCCGCGCAAGCCGCGCGAAAAGCTGGTCGAGGAACTGAACGCAGCAGTGCAGCAGATTCCGGGCAATAATTATGAATTTACGCAGCCTGTGCAGATGAGACTCAACGAACTGATTGCCGGTGTCCGCGCCGATGTTGCGGTGAAACTGTTCGGAGAGGATCTCGATCAACTGCTCGAAACGGGCGCTGAAATTGAAACGATCGTAGAATCGATACCCGGAGCGCAAGATACCAAGCTGGAACAGGTAACGGGACTTCCCGTTCTGTCGGTCACGCCGCGCCGCGAACTTCTGGCCCGTTATGGCATAAATATTAGCGATGTGCAGGATGCAGTGGCGACCGCTACCGGCGGGCGCAATGCGGGTCAGGTTTTTGAAGGTGACCGGCGCTTTGACGTCGTCGTTCGATTGCCAGAAGAAATCCGCACCGATATTGAGCGGCTTGGCCGCTTGCCAATCCCGATTACAAGTGGGGGCAGCGGTGAGTTCGTGCCATTGTCAGAAATTGCCAATATTGAACTGTCCGTTGGCCCTAACCAGATCAGCCGGGAAAACGGCAAGCGCCGCGCGGTTGTTACCGCCAATGTTCGCGGACGCGATTTGGGATCGTTCATCACCGAACTGAGGTCAAAGATCGATAGCGATGTCCCACTGCCGGAAACCTATTATGTTCAATATGGCGGGACATTTGAACAGCTTCAGTCAGCAGCCACAAGATTGCAGATTGTCGTGCCTATGGCGCTCCTGCTTATCTTTGGCTTGTTGTTCATGTTGTTTCGTTCGACCCGTGACGCTGCCATCGTGTTTTCCGGAGTGCCCTTGGCGCTGACCGGCGGTGTCGCGGCGCTAGCCCTACGAGATATTCCGATGTCAATTTCAGCAGGAGTTGGTTTCATCGCCTTGTCGGGCGTGGCGGTGCTCAATGGTGTCGTGATGCTGTCTTTCATCCGCGATTTGCGGGAGCGCGGCATGGCGCTTGAAGAAGCCATTCGGGAAGGAGCCCTCACCCGGCTGCGCCCTGTGCTGATGACCGCGCTGGTCGCATCGCTCGGCTTTGTGCCGATGGCTCTGAACGTCGGGGCCGGATCGGAAGTGCAACGCCCGCTTGCCACTGTCGTAATCGGAGGAATTATATCCTCGACCATCCTGACGCTGATTGTGCTGCCTGCATTATACAGGCTGATCCACGGACGCGCCGAAAGAAGAGAGAAAAATATGCAAGCAGTAGCAACAATATGAGGCAGTTCATGAAAATATCCGGGTATAAATTTTCGGTCCAAGCTTTTCTGGGCATGATATTATGCATCGCCTTCGCGACCACTGCCTATGCCCACGGGGTCGCAGAGGGCGATCAGGGCTATATCGAACAAACCAGCGGACCGCAGATTATCGCATTCCTCTATCTGGGTGCCAAGCATATGGTCACAGGTTATGACCATTTGCTGTTCCTATTCGGCGTTATCTTCTTCGTCTACCGGCTCAAACATGTCGCCGCTTATGTGACCCTTTTTGCAATCGGGCACAGCACAACGTTGCTTGCGGGCGTTTTGCTCGGCACGAACATCAGCTCTTATGCGGTCGACGCAATTATCGGGCTGTCGGTGGTTTACAAGGCGCTCGACAATCTGGGCGCATATCAACGCTGGTTCGGCTTCCAGCCCAATACCAAGGCTGCGGTCCTGATATTCGGTTTCTTCCACGGCTTCGGTCTTGCGACGAAATTGCAGGAATTTTCGCTGTCGCCAGACGGCCTGTTGATCAATCTGATATCGTTCAACGTTGGTGTAGAAATCGGACAGTTTCTGGCGCTCGGCGCAATATTGATTGCGATGGGATATTGGCGCCGCACCGCCAGCTTTAGCCGCCATGCATTCTCGGCCAATGTCGCTTTGATGATCGCGGGCTTCATGCTCTTTGGATATCAGCTCACCGGCTATTATGTCGCTTGAAAGGACTAACATGACTGAATTTGGAACACCCACTCGTTCGGAGCTTCCCTCCGTCCGCCAATTGAACAAGGCCACTGCTTTTGCAGCCGCTACCGCTGCAATCCTGCTGGTGACCACTATACTTCCTGCCGAATATGGCATTGATCCAACCGGTATTGGCAGCGCATTGGGGCTCAAAGCCATGGGCGATGGCAAGCAGGCTGAACAGGAAGCAGAGAAAGAAGCTCCGGCCGCTGACAATCTCGCGTCCGTTGAAGGAGAAGCGTCAGCGGGCATTCAGAACAGCGAGGTTACGCTCACCTTGCAGCCGGGCGAAGGACGCGAGGTGAAAGCGACAATGAAAGCAGGCGAAGAGTTTGAGTTCACCTGGGCAACAGACAAAAATGCCGTCAATTATGACCAGCACGGCGAGGTTTTTGGAGCCGCCTCGGACGAATATACCAGCTATGATAAAGGGACCAAAGCTTCCTCGACCGGCAGGTTTCGCGCTCCATTTGATGGCACGCATGGTTGGTATTGGCGCAATCGGACCGAAGGCCCCGTCACCATTACCGTCTCCGCTACTGGTCAATTCTCGAAATTTGAACTTAAAGAATAGGACCAAAAAGAATGCGTAATATACTAGTTGCACTTACCGCCTTGGCCACTGTTGCCAGTCCTGCTCTGGCTCATCCCCATAAACGAAGTTGATCGGCCAAAAAACTACGAACACCAGCTCTTTACAAAATTCATAATATAGGGTAGCCCCCTATGCTATGTCACATACATCAGATGATAAAAAGCTTCTGGCGCGCGTCAGCCGCCTTAAAGGGCAACTAGAAGCCATTGAGCGAGCTTTGGAAAACAAGGCTCCTTGCGGTGAGATCCTCAATCTTGTCGCCTCAGTTCGAGGAGCCGTAAATGGGCTTACCGTGGAACTGATCGAGGATCATGTCCGCGAACATGTCTCGAACCCTGAAACGGACACTGATGAAGGGCGCGCTCAAGGCGCGACAGATCTGATCCAGGTGATCCGGACATATTTGAAATGATCGCCTCCGAAAGTGCAACGCAAACCGGTCACGAACATGATCACGTATTTCTAGGCCAAAATCACGAGCGCAACGAGCGCCGAACCTGGTTCGTTATTGCCCTGACCAGCGTGATGATGGTTGTCGAGATTGCAGCAGGGACCATCTACGGTTCGATGGCGCTGGTCGCCGATGGCTGGCATATGTCCACGCATGCCGCTGCGATGCTGATAGCTGCGCTTGCCTATCTTTATGCGCGCCGCAATGCCAAAAACCCCCGCTTCACGTTTGGCACCGGCAAGGTGGGGGACCTTGCAGCTTTCGCCAGTGCAATTGTTCTGGCGCTGGTTGCGCTACTGATAGGATGGGAAAGTGTCGTTAGATTGGCAAACCCTGTCCCGATTAGTTTCCCGCAGGCCATTGTCGTCGCCGTTATTGGCCTGATTGTGAATTTAGTCAGCGCTTGGCTGCTCCGCGAAGATCATGACCATCATCATGGGCATAGCCACCATCACGATCACAGTCATGATGAGGACGACCACCATCATCATGGTCATCATGGACGGGATCAAAATCTGCGCGCCGCCTATCTCCATGTGCTGGCCGATGCCCTAACATCGGTTTTGGCGATTATCGCCCTGATAGCGGGCAGCGTCTACGGATGGATATGGCTTGACCCGCTCATGGGTATAGTTGGCGCGCTTGTCATCGCGCGTTGGTCATGGGGCCTGATGCGCGATACCGGCGCGATGATGCTGGATTACCGGGAGGCGGGCGATCCCATTGCTGCGAAAATCCGCTCCGTCGTCGAGGAAGCTGGAGACAAAATCACAGATTTGCATGTCTGGCAGCTGGGTCCGGGTCATCATGCCGCCATTATTGCCGTTAGCACGGCAAGTGAGATGAACCCCGTGGCTTACCGTGAGAGGCTGGCCCAAACCGCCGGGCTTTCTCATATCACCGTAGAAGTGAATGCTGCTTAGGGATTGAGGGAACGCGAGGGTGGAAAGCCTGTTTCTCATTGTGGCTCTGGCGGCGGGCTTGGCGATGGACGCCTTTGCGGTAGCGGTAGCTCAAGGTGCCGCAGGGCATAATTCACTGTTTCACGCCACTCGGACGGGAGCGGCTTTTGGCGTTGCGCAGGGCGTCATGCCATTTCTGGGATGGGCGCTTGGAATAGCCTTTGTTTCGCAGATCAGCGCTTATGATCACTGGATTGCTCTCATTCTGCTCAGCGGTTTAGGGATAAAAATGCTTTGGGAAGCGCTGGGCAGGAATGGAAACGATCCTGCTCCCAGTCTCTCAGGATGGGCATTGGGAGCAGCTGCGATAGCAACGAGCATAGACGCCTTTGCTGCCGGCATCACCTTACCGGCACTTGGGCTTCCGGTTCTGCTAACTTGTATTGCTATCGGGATACTCACCGCGCTGCTTTCCGGTTTGGGCGTGTTAATCGGCGCAATGGCAAGCTCGCGCATCGGAAAATACGCCGAGGTCGCAGGAGGTGTCCTTCTCGTCGCTCTGGGAATTAAGATTTTCGTCGAACACTAGCTCAGGAAAGATGCCTATTTTCCCTCAGTGTTTGAGTTATGCTGACCCGCTGGCACTCTGAAAGCGCGCCGGGCTACGGCGCTCTATCCGGCGCGTTTGCAGGGTACAGTCTTTGTTGGCGCGCCGAACTCACCTGCTGGCAGCGCGGCGCTATGCGCCTTGCGCCAGTTTCAGTATCTCGGCTTCTGTCCAGAGTTTTCCGGTGCCGGTATCCTCCAGCGTGACATCATCGCCCTCATTCAAAGCCAGACACGCCATTTCGATCGCTTCTGAAAGGGTTGCCACTTCCATGCCCATCTGAAAACCGCCGCTGTCACGTTTCAGGCTATACCGCATCAATAATGGACAATCATCGCCAATATCAATGCTATTGCGCCCAAATATCGCTTTTGCCAGCGCCGGTTCCGCCGGGGGTATATATCCTCGGCATTTCTGGCTGAGCCGGCAGCGCGCCATCAATCGTCATCATAGTGGTTATCTCCGCGCCATGGCTGCGCCAGCGACTGGATGAGGCGGGCATGAATGGTTTCAATGCTCAAGATTATGGGCGTCCCCCGGCGCGAGGCCGGGGCGGGCTGTCGTCTGCGCTGCGCTCCGAACGAGCCCCGAGGTCTCGTCCCTGCGGGCTTCCATCCCTGACGCAAGGGCAAAGGAAACGAAAGAGGACGGGAAGGGGAAGAGCAATGCCCGCGAGGGCGCGGGCATTGCGCCGGACGCGCACCGATGTTCGATAACCCCCTATGCCACATTCACCAGATGTCCCTGCGTTGCCCTTGCGGTTTCAAAGGTCAACGAGTTGCGTCGGGCAAGCTGCGTTAGGCAGATGGGGGTCGCCGGCGTTTGCTTCTCTGGCGAGAAGCGCCGACCCCCATCTGCCAAACTTCACTAGCCCTCCCGTGCCTGTTGACCTTCAAGAGCCCGAAGGGCGTCTTGCGGCCACTGGCGAAGGTGGCTCCGGGTGTGATCGAACACCGAGGATATTTGTGTGCGCGGCCGACCAGGAGGGAAGGGGGCGCTTCGCGTCCCCCTGTGTTTCTTATTGTCGCTGACGCGACGTGCTGGCTCAGGTTCACCAGTTATGATCGGAAAAGTGTCAAGAAAACAATGAGATAGGCTAATATCAGAGTATCTATTATAAGGGTATTTGTCAGGCGGAAAGGCCGCTTTGACAATCAACCGGCGAGGGACAGCTAAACATCCCAAGCCAAAAACTAAGGAACTGAAAATGTCTAATATCGGAGAACTGACCAAAAACACGAACGGCTTTTATATCGGTAAAATCGATACGCTGGCCGTAGCTATGACCCTTGCCCTGCGCGAGGTTCACAGCACCAACGAAAACGCGCCAGTCTATGAAATCCACGCACGAAGTGCAGCAGGTTCATGGGTAAAAGTTGGCGCGCTTTGGGAGCAAACGTCTAACGGAACCGGCGAGGCATTCTTGCAGGGCTCGATTGACGACCCGTCTATGGTCAAGCCTCTCTATATCGCTTGTTTCCGGCGCGAAGATGAAAGCTATGCAATCGCATGGAGCAGACCGCGCCGCACTCGCAACGATGTGCCAGCACCCGCTAATCAGGGCGAAGGCGACAGCGAAAACGGCGAACAGGACTTTGACGGCAGCCCCGCAAAGCAGGGAAAGACCCAAGGAAAAGCCAAATCCAAAAAGGCTGACCTTGGCGAAACCACCAGCGATGCAGCTAGCTAGTCTGAAATGAACAAGGGCAGGGAGCGGGGCTTAGCCGCTTCCTGCCCTCTTTTTGTCCAAAGGAACTGAAATGCCCAAGAACCCGAAAACCGTTAGCAGCTTTGCCGACCTTGGCCAAGTATATGAAGAAGAGACAGCCTCACCGGCCTATCACAGAGCATTCACCAGCGACCTTGCCCAGGCACAGCTGAACATTGCCGAGGAACCGAGCAGCGCCGATATGCCTGGCCCCTTTGAAGCAGAACAATGCGTCAAATCCATGATGAGCGAAATTTTTGCCCTTATGAGCGATACCCGCATGGAGCCAATCGCCCAGCGTATCGCATGGGGAATTGTAAACAGCTTCCATGTTGTTGCCCGTCAGATCGAAGGCGAGGAAGACAGCGCCGCCGTGAAACTTGGCGAACTTGCCCGCATCTCCGACCCGAGCGAGGTTTTTGCAAGCGAGGTTGAAGAAGCACAAATGCGTTGCCAGAGCCTTGCAGAAGCCCGCGAGGCTTTGGAATGTATGCGCGACCATGCCGGCGAAGTTTACCGCGCAAATAGCGGGCATCCGTTCAGCGCTTTAAGAGGCTCGCGCGTTTCATCCGTATTGACCGCCAGCCAGATTGACGCGCGGGAATTTCTGGCAGCACGAACCAAAATCAGACGCGAACAGCTAGCACCATCAGGCCCGATTGTCATTATTTCCGGCGGTCAGGATTGGGAAGATTACCAGCGGATTTGGGACAGGCTCGACTTGCTAAAAACCCGTGTCCCGACAATGACACTTGCGACCACAGCGCAGGGCAAAGGCGTTGACGCTATCGCGGCAGCATGGGCGGCAGCGCAGGACGTGCCACTAATCGCCTTTCGCCTTAATCGCGGCTATGGCAATGCCGCGCCGTTCAAACGCAATAAGCTACTTGCCAAGCTGGACCCCGTTGAAGCAATCGTTTGCGAAGGTTCAGGCGTGCAAGCAAATCTGGCGCAGATAATGCGCGAGGCTGGCGTGCCCGTAACCGTTTTTCATCAGGTGGAAATCAAGACAGAAGAAAGCCGCGCAGCTTGAACCAGCGCCGAGGAAATGCAGCGCGCCTTGAAGCCGAGGCGCGCTGGTAAACCTGAAATATTCCAGCACCAGAGGGGAGGGTAAATCTTCTCGCAGCGTGTCCGAGCGTGAGGCGGTAACCCGTCTCGATAATCATCTTGAGCCAGTAGCTGGAATCGCGATCTGTCAAGATCGTTTCTTTGTCCAAATGATCGCGCATTGCTGATCCGTTTTTCATTTCCAATGCTTGATTGTTTTTGCGATTCCCAAAGCTCCAATTCGTTTCGCGAGCTGGTTGATCGATCAAGCGGAAATCGCTTAATCAATCTCGTGATAATGCCTGGAGTACATAATTGCGTTTCGCGCTGCCCCACCGGAAAACCCAAAATTCTGAAACCGGGAATGAACAATCACCCTCAATCAATATCGCTAACATGGGGAAAAAAGTGGCACACCGTATGCACTGCCGTGCGGATTTTATGGTGTAAATATAGATAGTTATAAGAAAGGTCATGTGCGTCAGAGTGACGCGTTTGGGAGCGGAACCGGCGGTTTTTCATTTAATTTTGAAATATCAATGGCTTAGCAGGACGGGCCCGCGATCTGTTTTGAGTCAGACTGCCGCCGTTTTGACAGGCACCGCCAAGGTGAGTTGACACCCGGCAGGGCAGGGCGCATATCGCTATCTGCTTTGCGTAGGTCTCACCAGCGCCGTTGTCCAAACGGAAGTTGGTAAATTGACAGACACTATTCGCACGACGGTTCGATTACCGTCATCCATTCAGCAGCAAATAGAAGCCCTTGCGCGTGCGCGCGGTATCTCCGGCGTCGATGTCGTTCGCAGCGCGATCGAGGAATATCTTCAGCGCGTTGAAACCGACCGCGAGAGCGGCGGCATCAACCTCCAGCGTCTCGCTCTCATTACAGAATTTTCGCAGGCAGGGGTGGATGTTTTGCTGCGCCAGCTTCCCGCCAATAAACGTGATGAGGTCATCCGCACCGTGGAGCAGCGAATGGAGCAATTTCATGGCCAGAAGTGACCTCAGATTTGATCGCTCGCCCGTTACGCTGGAGCATCATTCGGCAAGGGGGCGGGTGCTCAGAAACGCTAGTGAATTTACCCGCGGATCGCAGCTGATCGGGCATCAGTTTTTCATGTTCATGGCGGGGGCACGAGTGCCTCTTCTGATCTGGCTGGCCTGCTTCATCGCGGTGTACTGGATCATGCTTTACTCAGTCATGGGCGAACATGAGATCCAGCTTTGCGCGTGGCGGATCTGGTCGGCCATATCGGGCTGGATGGAGTTCGATGCCATGAAGCCAATGAACATCGTGCTGTCCGATGACGCGCTGCGGCAGGTGCCGATAGGCTATATTCCATTGGTCCCCGATGTGCAGGTTGCATGGGCCAAGGCAGTACGCGCTCTGTTTGGCGCGCTATGCGCCGCGACACTGTTTGCGTTGCCGGTCATCTGGTGGTTTATAACCCTGGCACAGGGGCGCGGATCATCCATCCTCGAGGAGCGGCATGAGCGCGGCGCAATGCTGGTGTCGCGCGACATCCTGCTCGCCGATGTCATGGCCCATAATGAACGCGAATTTGTCACATCAGCAGCGCAGCTGTTTCCCGGCAAGACCGCCCCGCAGGTCATCGCTTTGCCGCTAACCGAACGGATCAAGGCCGGGCTGCATCATCCCTATAGTCTGGCCGGAATTCCCTATCCTTACGGACTGGAAGCGAGCCACACAATCCTGGTTGGTACAACCGGTGCGGGCAAGACGACACAGCTCAGGAATGTCGTTGCCGAGGTTCGCGCGCGCGGCGGCAGCGCGGTTATCTTCGATCTGACGGGGGCATTTATCGAGGCCTTTTACGACGAGCGCACTGATATCATTCTCAATCCCGGTGATGCGCGTTGTCCCAGCTGGTCGCTGTTCGATGAATGCTCTACGCAAGCAGAGTTTACGGCTGCCGCGCAGGCGCTCGTTCCCCATGATGGCGGCGGCTCCGATCCGTTCTGGGTGCTCGCCGCAAGGATGCTGTTCGTGCAGATGTGCTTGAAGCTCACGCAGCATGGTCAAACTACCAACCGCGCGCTCGCTGAGAATCTGATGACAGCCGATCTGAAGCGTGTTCACCGGATCCTTCAGGACACAACCGCCGACCCGATTACTGCACCTGAAGCCGCCCGCATGGCCGAATCCATCCGGGCAGTGTTTAACACCAATGCCGAGGCTTTGATGTGCCTCCCTGAAGATGGTGAAATTTTCTCGATACGCGAATGGGTGCGCCGCGAGAAAAAGGAGGGGAGCCTGCTATTCGTTTCCGCGCGCCACGTCGATCTCCCACTCTACAAGGCGTTGCTGACTTTATGGCTCGACCTTTCTGTCAATACACTGATGACACTGCCGCGCACGCGGTCCTTGCGCACATGGTATCTATTTGACGAGCTTGGCGCATTGCACCGGCTTCCTGCTATCGAGAATGGGCTGCAGACTGCACGCGGGTTTGGCGGGGCGATCGTACTGGGGCTGCATTCGATTGCGCGTTTGCAGGCTGTTTATGGCCGCGAGGGCGCCGAAAACCTGACCAGCCTTGCGCGAACGAAACTGATTCTGGCGACCGCCGACCGCAAGACCGCCGAAACTTGCGCTGAATTTATCGGCAACCGCGAGGTTCGGCAGATGGATGAAGCCTATAGCTATGGCTATAATAATTTGCGTGATGCCTCGACGCTTACGCCCAAAAAGGAAATTGCGCCGCTGGTCATTCCTGATGACATTACCAATCTTCCCGCGCTCCACGGGTTTGTGAAGTTTCCCGATGGCTTTCCGGCGGCGCGAGTGGTGCTCCAGTTCAAGGATTACCCCCAGGTAGCGCTCGGCTTCGAACCGCGAACAGACGCAACATTATCTGGCAAACCCGCTCGCGCCGCATCCAAATTGGCTAAGGTGCTGCTCGGTGGGGAGGATGACGACGAGGGCGAAGGGGAGGGGGAAGCTGGCGGCCGCGAAGCGCAGGACAAGGCTAGTTACAAAGCTGGAAAGCTGCCCGGCGATCAACTTGAGGACAGCAGCAATGCAGCGGGAGAGGACGCTAGGCAAGCGGCGGCACGCCGGACCAGCGCAGTTGCTGCAGCGCTTGAACTTGTCAATGATGTCAAGCCGGATGAGCCGGGGCCGGACATGAAGCCGGCAGGTGATGAGGGAGTCGAAGCGGTATTGATAGCCTCCCAGAACGAAGCCACGCGCGAAGTATCCAGGCAAGGGGTTGATGCAGACCAACAGCCTGAAGCGGGTAAAACGCCCGGAGCGAAGCCCGGGCTTGCGGCGCACGGTGCGCAGAGCCAGCGCGATCCCCGTTTCGAGGCCACCGCCAAGGATCTTGCGACCGCTTACGGCGTTGATGGCGATCATATTGAAGACGACGGGATGGAGATCGAATAATGATTTCCATGGCTCCTGTTGGCAGTGCAGGCGGTGCAGCGAAATATTTTGCTGCCGATAATTATTATACGCTTGAGGAATCGGCCGAGGAATCGATCTGGTACGGTGAAGGCGCGGAGTTACTCGGTCTGGCACCCGGTGAAGACCATGAAGATGAATCGGGGGCAGGGGAGGGGAAGGATCAAAATGTTCCTGGCGATGCTGAACCGGAAGAAGATGCTCCAGGTGAGGCGGAAGCGCCAGGCGGGGAGGACGGTGCCGGAGAGAAAGACCATGGTGAAAAGGGCGCGGGCAAGGAGAGCAAGGAAAGCCCCGGAAGAGCTGCTGAGAATGGCGCTTTGGCGAGCCCAGAGAGCGCCGAAGCGGACGGGGCCTCATTTAATCCCGAGCTGCCGGGCGGCGGGACAGAAAACGGCGCTGACACTTTTGCCGGGGCTGAAAAAACGGCAAAGATGCCGCTATCAAATCCCACTGGCAAGGTTGACGCAGGAACTTTCGAAAATATTCTCAATGGCAAGCTGCCGGACCGATCACAGGTTGGTGAACCCGGTAAACGCGCGCTGGGGATGGACCTCACATTCTCGATGCCCAAATCAGCCTCACTGCTCTCACTCGTCGGCGGCGATACACGTATAACCCAAGCCCATGTGGGTGCGGTTAAAACGGCAATGCGCTGGGTAGAGGCCAATCTTGCCGAAGGTCGGCAGAAGATCGATGGCCGTGCAGTACCGGTGCGGACGGGAAATCTGGTCTATGCCCTGTTTCAGCATGACACGAGCCGGGCGCTCGACCCGCAGGGCCATGTCCATGCCGTGATAGCGAATATGACGCGGATGCCTGACGGGAACTGGCGCGCGCTTCATAATGGTGAGATCTGGCGCAATAATACGGTGATCAGCTCAATCTATCATGCTGCGTTTAGGGATTCGCTCGAAAAGCTAGGCTATACAGTCCAGCTGCAGGGCAAGCATGGCACGTTCGAGATTGCCGGTGTGCCTAAAAATGTGCGCGAAGCCTTCAGCCAACGCCGCGCGGATATACTGGCCAAAGCGACCGAGCTTGGCACCGCGACAAAGCAAGGATTGCGTGAAATCACCAAACGCACACGTGACGACAAGATTGCTGTCGAAGATAGAGGCGCGCTGACACAGGAGTGGAAAGCGCGCGCAGCTGACCTCGGTTTTGTGCCGGAGAAGCTGATCGAGCAGGCAAAGGTGTCAGCCAATAAAGAGGATGGGCTATTGGAGCGCGGGGTTGGAGCAATCGAAGGCGGATTAAAGGGCGCGCGCCAATTCGTTCTTGATTCACTGCAAAAACCAAGTGACCCGCTCGTTGATACCGCGCTGAAACGCGTGATGATGACAGGGCCGGTCGCGAGGACCCAATTGGCAACGGCGAGCGCGATCCGCATTCTTTCACAGCGCGAAGCCGCGTTCGAGGTGCATCAGGTTACGAAGACAGCGGTTGATCTTGGGTTAAATGGCGTAACGCCGGAGCTGATTGACAAACGCCTGATCGAACTCACCAACCGGGGCGAACTGGTGCCGGGAGATAAAACGCGGTCAGACAATGTGGTCGAGATGGTGACGACGAGAGATGCGCTTGAAACAGAAGCGGGGATTCTCGGTGAAATTGAGCGCGGCAAGAACAGCGTACTGCCGCTGGTCAGGCCGGAACGGGCGGTAGAGGTTCTTTCGGGAGCCTCAAAACAACCCCCGCTAAATGATGGGCAGATGGCAGCTGCAAGCACGATCATTGCTTCAAGTGACCGCATTGTCGCCGTCCAGGGACTTGCAGGAGCTGGCAAATCGACCATGCTCGGCGCGGTTGCCAATATTCTCGACTTTGAAAAAGTGCCGAGCCTGGGCCTTGCTTTCCAGAACAAGATGGTTGCCGATCTCAAAGAGGGAACCGGTCTGGAAGCAAAGACGGTGGCGAGCTTCCTTATGCAGCATGATGCGCTGCTGACCGGTGATAATCCGCAGCGGGCCAAAGAATCTCGCGATTTGCTGAACGGCTCGTATCTGATCGTTGATGAAACATCGATGCTCTCCAATGACCAGATGCACGGTCTCACCCAAATCGCCAATATAGCCGGTGTGGAGAAGCTTGTGCTGGTTGGCGACCGCAAGCAATTATTATCCATTGATGCCGGTAAATCCTTCGCGGTTGCACAGGCAGGCGGCGTTTCCACAGCGGAAATGAACGAGAATTTGCGCCAGCGAACGCCGGAACTGCGCGCCGTTGCAGCGCTTACCAATGTTGGGCGCGCGGGTAACGCGCTCAAATTGCTGGGCGACCGGGTAATCGAGACGAACGGCCGCGTGGAAACGGCGACCGAATACTGGCTTAATCTACCAGAGAATGAACGCGACAAAACCATGTTGTTTACCAGTGGGCGCGACACCCGGGCCAATCTCAATGAACACATTCAGACCGGCCTTAAAGACGAGGGCAAACTGAAAGGCGACGGTCTCAAACTGACAGTGGCAGACCGGGTTGACCGAACCCGCGAGGAGCTACGCTATGCGCATAGCTATCAGCCGGGGCATCGGCTCGAAGTCTGGACCCGCCTTAAATCTGTCGGACTTGAGCGCGGGGAGTACCGGGTGTCGCGTGTCTTTCAGAACGGCAAGGTCGAAGTGGAGCGCAATGGCAAGCGCAAGACGTTTGACCCTCAAAAGCTGGCGTCTGGCGTAAAACTCGACAAGCTTAACTTGACGGCCACCAAGGATATTCAAATCCATGAAGGCGACAAGATACGTTGGACCGCAAATGATAAAACACGCGATTTGCTGAACAGCTCTATTGGCCGCGTCGTGGGGATCGATGGAAGCGGCGTGATGGTCGAGCGGAGCGACAAGAGTGTTGTGCGGCTTGGTATGGACGATCCGATGCTGAAACGCATCGATCTGGCATATGCGCTCAATATGCACATGGCGCAGGGTATTACCACCGACAAGGGTTTGGTGGTGATGGGATCGGAAGAGCGCTATCTGTCCAACCAGCGACTGTTCAATGTTGCTGTGACCCGTGTCCGCGACGATGTGAAGGTCATTACCGACGATAAGGAAAAACTCGGCCGTCAGCTTAATCGTACCACAGGCGATAAATATTCTGCCCTTGAAGAAGCTGGCAGGCTTGATGTCGATAAGCATAAAATTGCCGCTCGCGATCCAGACAAACCCTTTGATCCCGGCAGTCTTGAGGGACTTGGCCTAGCCGACGACAAGCTGCGCGCCGGTCCCATTTCTGAAACCAAAGCGGAGCCGCCGAGGCAGCAGACGTCAGCCACGCAAGGAAATGATGAAAAGGCGAACCAGCCCCTCTCATTGCCTGAAAAAAGCAAGGGAATGGAACTATGAGCAAGTGCGATTTCGTTCGAAGGTTTACAACTGACTACAACCTCTATCCAAACAAGGAGAATTAAGATGAGTAACTGGCATTTCAGGAAAATTGGTTCATTCAACAGCGAAGCAGAGGTCGACCTGTGGGCGCGCCAAAACCGTGTCAGCTTAAGCGATCTTAAAACCCGAAGGGGTCGTGATGGAACCGTAGAGGCCGAGGTACGCGAAAGCGCCTATGACGAATCAAATAATCACATCTTTGGTGGTTTTGATCGGGGCAGCGGCTTCCGGTGATTATTTATCTGTGCCGCTCAGAATTTGGAGATGCGGCTGAAAGGTCGAAAATGACCGTGTTTAAAAGAATGATTGGCCCCATAGCTGTAGCCGCTTTTCTGCTGAATTCCTGTTCGGCAGAGGCTGAGGCACCTATTGTAGCTGCGGGCGAGCAGTTTCAATGCACACCCATCGCCGTCTGGGACGGTGATGGGCCAGTTTGGTGCAGGGAGGGCATGAAAATTCGGCTTGCAGGCATCGCCGCGCGTGAAATTGATGGCTCGTGCAGACCGGACCACCCATGTCCAGTGGCAAGCGGCATCAAGGCGCGTGACCGGCTTGTTAGTCTGTTCGGCGGAGCAAAGGGTAGCCACAAGCAGGGCCATGTGATTGTTAGTGCTCCGGCTATGCAATGTCTCTCTGTCGGATCAGGAAAGGGAGATCGAACAGCCGCATGGTGTCTGCTCGCTGATGGCCGCAACGTTTCTTGCGAGATGATTACCAGTGGTACCGTATTACGTTGGAAAACCTATGACCTGGAAAATGTCTGCGGCCGAAAAAAGCGCCCTTAACAGACTTAAAGTTATCAACCGTTTGGAAATGGTTCACCCTGTTTGATATTTTGAGCATGGGGCTACATTTCTAACTAAATGTCAAAGATGGCGAGATCCCTCCAAAACGAATCCGGTCTTACCATCTACCGTAGCAAGAATATCATCGTCAAAGTAATGTATGGGGGGATAGACTAGGTTCTGGCCGAAACTATCAATCCAAAGATTCGGCAGTTTTCTTATTATGTGCAATCCTCGCTCCGAGGGGCAATTATGATGACATCTATTGTTGTATCTTTTGCGCTTGTCGTTAGTTTGCTTGGGCCTACGGAAATCAATCCTTGCGCGTCCGGGGCCGCCTTTGCGCAAACCAGCGCTTGCTGCAAGATGTGCAGCAAAGGCAAGACTTGTGGGGATAGTTGCATAGCTCGAGATAAGGTCTGCCACAAAGGCGAGGGCTGCGCCTGCAACAGTTGATGCACCTTCGCTTGGAATTTGGGTTGCTATTAGCCTTCGCGCTGTGGGGCCTTTGGGTATCTGTATTAGGTCTGTTGCGGTTTTTTTCGATGTGAAGGTTTAGAGATCCGCCGATACGGCAACTAACTTGGTGGTCGGCATAAAGGCGGTTTAAAAAAATCTGTTTGAGAAATTGCACATTGGCACCCACCGGTTAGCTTGCTTGGGCCTCTCTAAAGCAAGTCGCAAACCGTGCTATATCCGCTGCATTGATACTGGCCTCACGGAATGCTTTTTCCCATCCATTGGCAACAGTTCCAGCAAGCTCGGCGGTAACAGCCTTTGCTTCTTCAAGCGAAAGATCAAAATCGGGCGCGCCGGCAATGGCGTTGACTAGGGTTGCGTCCCGGCCTTGTGGGCCAACTCCCAAGACCAGTCGCCGCTCAAATCCAATTTGCGGTTTGGGGACAACGTCATACAAAGGTGACAACCTCCAGCCATCGCCATCATATAAAAACCCGTGATTGCGTAGATGATCATCATCATTAGTCACCAGAATGTTGAATACCATCCGCTTGAAAAGCTCGTTCAGATCGGTTTTTACCATTGTCCCGTGTTGTCGCAAGACAGCGGCCAAATCGCGATAATTATACTGGCTAACCTCACTTTCATGGGCCGCCAGCATCGTTAGTCCGGAGGCAAAAGGAGTGCGATGTTGCTTATTCATGCTCCTGTCGAACCGCTCAATCATATATATGTCACGGCCAAGTATATTTTCAAATCCAAGAGCTGGCACGTCGAGCCCGCAATCTTTTGCTAAACGCATTGTTGCCAGCTCAACCCGGCATTCAGGGAAAGTGTCTTTTTGTGCTTGGAACTTCGCGATCCAGGGCTGGCCATCAATCTCAGTTGCGGCTTTTGGGCGAGCACCGCCAAGTGATGATCCGGCGGTTAGCAATTTGCGTAAGTTTTCATCAAGCAGGTCAACCTTTTGGGCGCGTTCGGCCGCTTCAGCGAGTTCGGCTAAGTTGAAATGCTCGCCAGGTGCATCGCCTTCACCCCAAGGCGTAATGCGCTTCGGCTGTGCTGGCGTCGGACCAAAGGCCAATGCGCCAACCCGGTAATCGCCTGATGCTAGTATAAGATCGGCTTCCGTTGGCGTTCTGTCGCCCATTGCCTTGTACATCAAATATTGGCCCCAACCATCAGGAGCGGCATCGCGAATGCCGCCAAATACAGCAAATCCTTCTTCGGTTCGAAATGTCTGATCCGCCGACCCACCGGTCAATGGCAATGCTACAGGGTCGACGGGAATCCGGTCCGGGCGCTCGAGATAGCGGCGGCCATAAGCGAAAGTTGAAAACTGTGTCCGCTGCTCATCTGTCATTGTCAGAATTCCTGCGGGCACTGGTCCCTCTGCCAAATGGACAAAAACATAGGTCTCGATCACAGCCATAAGCGCCTAGAAATCCATATCTTTAGAGGATCCACTATGTGTTTTCTTTGGCAACCGAGCCAGATGTTCGCGCATACCAACTTGGTCGCTTTCTGGAGCTGCCAATCCTGCAAGTCGCTTGGTAAACCCGAGAACGAACAATGCGCTGGCAAGGACTGCAATGCCTACAGTAGGGTCACCAGATTCGAGCCGCTGGACTGTTTGGACCGACACAAACATTCGTTCGGCCATGAGTTGTTGACTAATCTTGCGCCGTTTGCGGGCTACGGCAATGTCCTTGCCCAACGACACAAGCGCTCGCTTGCTTTGTGGTGGTAGACCCGATGTAACTCTTGAGGCGCGCGGCATTAAAAATACATGACATATCATGCATATAATGTCAATAGACATGATATGTCATGTATTTAGGATAGGCGATCTGACAATAGTGGCTAACCCTTTGGTCGCAAGATGGCGAGTATCATCAAGCACTTTCAAAATCTCGTCGAAATCCTACATAAATTGCGAAAAATCGGAAAAATGCCTTCTTAACTAACGATAAATCGGTATAATTGGCAAAAGGAGCACGTTAATGCCCGAATTATCCATAGCAAATATGCCAGAAGTGTTTGTATCGAACACGGAAATCACGAAGGCTGTTTATAACGCCGTCGAGGCAGGCCGTCTGCGCAAGATTGGAACCCCCCTTTAGGCGACACGTGCGAGCAGAAAGAATCTGAATCTACTTTGTCTGATTATTCTGAAGCGATCAAGAAATTGGCACCCAGAGCGAACGTATCGGGTTACCGTCTCCACTCAGCGTTGATGACAATTGATGAGCGTATCGGGCATATTGAAGAAAATTTTGTGCCGGTTGCCAGCCCGCCAACAATTCCAACTTCGTCCTCCGCGGAGGATGAAAAGTTCGACGACGGGGCGTTGAACGCTCTGTTTACCAGTCTTAGAGCCTAGTGATTTATCAGCATATGATTGACATCAAAGGCGATGAAAATCTATTCCCCGTATAATTAGAGATCCCTAATTGAGTAATTTCTTGATCGTTTTCGAAGTGACGAAGGTTTGGACAATCCTATCAGTGCAATGTTGCAGCAGTCAATTGTGTGCGGAAACTGAGAATTGGCTGTCGATCTGAACCGCCCCGGGATTGCCGGAGGCTCCAACTCTTGAGTAGAAGGAGCTATTATGAGCAAGACCACAAACAAGTTTTCACCGGAGGTTCGCGAACGGGCGACCCGCATGGTGCTGGAGCACAGACAGGATTATCCATCGCGCTGGGCAGCGGTGGTGTCCATTTCTCAGAAGATCGGCTGCTCACCGCCGACACTGCATGAATGGGTCAAGCGAGCGGAAGTGGATAGCGGCACGCGCGCCGGGGTTCCCAGCGATGTTGCTGACAAGCTAAAAGCACTGGAACGCGAGAACCGCGAACTGCGCCAGGCCAACGAGATTTTACGTAAGGCATCGGCTTATTTTGCTCAGGCGGAGCTCGACCGCCCGTTCAAGCGATGATCACGTTTATCGACGATAACCGTGGATCTTATGGGGTCGAGCCGATCTGCAAGTTGCTGCCGATCGCCCCGTCAACCTATTATAGTCATGTGGCCAAGCGGCAAGATCCATCACGCATGTCAGCCCGCGCGCAGCGCGATATACTGCTGAAGCCGGAGGTGGCCCGAGTGTTTGCCGAGAACTTCGGGGTATATGGCGTGCGCAAGGTCTGGCGGCAGATGAAGCGTGAAGGCTATGATATTGCACGCTGCACGGTCGAACGGCTGATGCACGACATGGGCTTGGCAGGCGTGATACGAGGCAAGCCAGTGCGCACCACGGTCAGCGATAAAGCAGCGCCTTGTCCGCTTGACCATGTGAACCGGCAGTTCCACTCGCCAGCGCCCAATATGCTGTGGGTGTCAGATTTTACCTATGTCGCAACCTGGGCGGGCTTTGTCTATGTCGCCTTCGTGATCGATGTTTACGCCCGCTACATTGTTGGCTGGCGGGTGAGCCGAACCGCCCATGCCAGCTTTGTTCTCGATGCTTTGGAGCAGGCTTTACATGATCGCAGGCCCACGCATCGCGGCGGTCTGATCCATCACAGCGATCGCGGAAGTCAATATGTATCGATCAAATATACTGAACGCTTGGCCGAGGCAGGCATCGAACCATCGGTCGGCAGCGTCGGCGACAGCTATGACAACGCTTTGGCTGAAACAATCAATGGCCTTTACAAGGCAGAGGTAATCCACCGGCGCGGACCATGGCGGTCGTTAGAGGCCGTCGAATATGCCACACTGGAATGGGTAGACTGGTTCAACAATAAAAGGCTGCTGGAACCCATCGGCAATATCCCGCCCGTGGAAGCTGAGAAAAACTACTACGCCATGCTGGACGAAACCAACATGGCCGCTTAACTTAAACCAAATGGCCTCCGGCAATCCCGGGGCGGTTCAATCTGGCGATGCGTGGCCGATGCGACAATGTTGGCGAGATGGCTTTAGTCGAACCATCACAGCGACGTTCAGCAGAGGTGGGCTCAATTGCGGATGGTTTCTTAGTTTTAGCAAACGCAGATATCTAGACGCGTTCAATCTCGACGATGTTTGCTAACCCCTTAGCTTCTAATCGGTTAGCATCGTCACGCACTCGGCTATGATGGGTGAACAGCAAAACCTGGTTGGTTTTTGCAAACTCTGCGAGGAGATCCAGTGTAGCTGCGCTGCGCTCATCATCGAAATGTACCAAGATATCATCTGCAATGAATGGTAACGGCTCGGTGGAAGCGGCATAGTTCTCAAGACTTGCCAGCCTGAACGCGAGGAATAACTGATCACGTGTTCCATCGCTCATATTCGCAACCGAAACAGCAGAACCTGTTTTTCGCCGACCAACAACAACGGGCTGGCCTTTGTCGTCAATATCTGTGTCTATTCCTGCAAATTCTCCGCGCGTCGTGAACGCAAAAAGTTCACCTGCACGGCTAACTAATGGATCCTGCTGCTCGTTACGGACCTTCTCGATTGCCTTAGTGACCAGCGCGCGCGCTACAGTGAGTTCGACATAGCGTTCGATAGCGATCTGCATGGCAGCGGCCGCGCTTTCGCGTTCAGCGATGGCATGATTTATACCAGACTCAGCAGCAAATTGGCCGAGAGCATCTTGTGCAGTCTTTTGTTCAAGTATCGTAACTTCGAGTTCAGCTTCCAACTGTTTTGAATGCTCCTGAGCAGAGCTCAAGGCGCCTCGAAGCACATCTACATCGCGTTCTGCCCATTGATCACGTAAGGCTGCAATGGAGAGTCCATCGCTCACATCCGCTATTGATCGCTCCGTTTGCGTCTTCTCTTCCAAGAGTTGAGACCGAGCAGCACATCGTTTACCAATGTTGCGCAAAAGTTCACTTTCAGCCGGAACACCAGCGCGCACCGCAATTGCTTCCAGCGCTTTTTGCGATTTGCGATCGGCCGCCTCCAACGAAGCGCAATCAGCCTTGGCTTCCTCAACATCGGGTGCGAGTGCGTCGCGCTGCCCTCGAATTGCGTCATGCTCTTGCCACCGCGCCTTAATCTGATCGGCAGCCGCAAGAAGATCTGTTGGCAATGCGAGCTCGAGGTTTTTACCCAATGCGTCAACTGCCACCTGCAATGCCGCTTCATCTTCATCCATGCGGGTAAGCCGCGTTTGGGCTTGTGCTATCGTCCCTAGCGTCGCACGGGCTCCAGACCATTCGCTGACTAGCGTACCTGCTTGTTCGGGGGCAAGATTGGAATCGAGCCCTAGTTTGACCAGCGCGGCACTCCATTGTTGGTCCCAGCTTTTTTGAGCCGCCAACAGACCTGAAAGTTCCTGTTCCGCACGGCTCGCTTTTGGCCCTAGCTCCTCATAATCACGCAAATCGCGCCGATAGTCCGCATGCCCACTTTCATGTTTGCCGAGCGCCGCGCATAATGCGTGTACTTGGGAAACAAACGTTTGCCCTTCCGCGGGCGTAGTCTTCATTAAGACTTGCGCGCTCTCGAATAGCGCGCGTACTGGCTCTAGGTCGGCTTCTTGGCGATCAACATCAACTTGGAGTGCGCGTGCAGTGGCGAGCGCGGCCAGAGCCAGTTCTCGGCGTTCGGCAAATTCGAGCAGGCTTGAAAGCTGGGGGTATTGTTCGGTTGCACTTGGAAAGGCGGACGCGAAGACGCTGGTTCGCTTTTCGAGCTGATGGCCAATATCTTCAATCAGCACAATGCACCCTTCGATCTCAATATTGCTGCTTTCGAGCTGCTTACGGGCGAGCGCAAGATTGGCTGCATGCTTCGCCTCTGCCGCCCGCCGATCTGCCAAATCATCGGCATCCCGGATTTGATTTTCATAGACTTCAACCTCCTTGCGCCGGACTACCGTGTCTGCGGGGATGGCATCATCAAGATAAGCAGCGCGCAGAGGCGACCAGGTATCACTGCGTGCACTGCGCGCATCGGCTAGCGCACTGTCTGAAGCCACTGGGCCGGTTGCCTCGAACTCTGCAATGGCATTCATTGCCGTCTTTGCCTTCTTTTCGGCGCCGACCTTTTGTTCAAGCTGGTCCGCTCGGGACTTTTCGAGATTTGAGCACGCGACTTGTTCAGCGCGGATGGCTTCCGACGAAGGGCAATCGAAAGAAGCAAGCGCGTCGGAAGTTGGAAAACCAAGGAAAGTAGTTGTTTCTGTCACCTCGGTCATTGCTTCGAGCGCTTGGCGCCGGGCCGTTTCAGTTGTCCCTACCTGCGTGGCCAGGTTAGAAAATTGTACCGGGCTAAACTCTACCGGCTTTTGATAGCCGGCGGCAATCGCTACATCGAGCCGATGCTTTAATACCTCAAGACGGTCGGTGAGGTCGGCTTTGCGTTCCCGAGCCGCAACGACAGCGGCACCGCGCTCGATTGCCTGTGTTGCCAGTTTCTGGACTTGATCCAAAGCTTCTTGGCTCGGCAAACGGGTTGTTAAATCGGCATCGATAGCCAAGTGTAACATGCGCCGGAGTGTCGTAAGTCCAGCTTCGTCATTTTTGATCTCTTTGAGCCGATTTGGCCGATCAGTCCGAGCTTTGCGAACATGGATAGCTTGTTCGGAGAGATCGCGAACTGCTGCCTCTGCTCCAATAAATGCTTCTGAAACCTCCAGCGCATCAAACCGCAGTGCGAGTTTATCCCTATTTATACGACCTTTTGTTAGGGCTGATCCAGCTTCTTCACGCAGCATAAGTACTGCTTCTATCTGTTTGTCAAAGTCCGGCTCTAGCGCGGTGATATCCTCATATTCGTTCAATGCTGCAGTTAACTGATCGAGCGCGAGCATATGTGGGACGGCCCGCACTAATCGCTCCAGAACGGAAATTTCGGTACTCACATCTTGCCGTTCGGCCCGAGCATCATCCAGTTTTTTGTTCGCGGTATCCGCTGCCTTTCGGCTTTTCTCATAGGCATCACGCGTCACCGTGTGGAGCTTAACCTCGCGTTCAGCGGCATCGAATGTCTCTAGGGATTTGTAAAAAGCGCGCTCGCTTGATTTGCGCGGCGCAAAGAGTTTGTCCGCTTCTTCATCAATGGAATCTAGCCGCGCCATAAGCGACCGTAGACCTCCGCCTGCTTCTACTATCAAACGACCTATATCACCTTCTGCCGCGAGCAGGCTCGATCCGCCTGAGCGAAGCGTCTCATGGTTGAGCCCAAATAATGTCGCAAAACGCTCGCGGGTGGTAGCGCCGAGCATCCCATTTAGGATTGAGTCATCAAGGGGTGTGCCTGCCGCATCGGATAGGGTGCGAACACGGCCACGACGTCTGCGCAATGTCAATGCAGTTCCATCAGCATCGACCAACTCAGCGCTCACTCTCATTCCATCATAACCAAATAGGCTCGCATGAGGGGTCCTTTCTGGAATGCCAAACAGGAAGTCGCTTATTGCTGCTAGGCATGTGCTTTTGCCGGCTTCATTGGGGCCGTAAATAATTGTGAGACCCGCATTGGTTGGAATTGGGAGGATGCGTTCGGCAAAAGCCCCGTAACGCTCAAGCGTCAATTCAGTTAGCTGCATCGCCGGCCTCCGTTTCGTTTACCAGCGAGAGCGCCAATATGCGCGCGCGCTTTGGCGCATCTTCCCGTAGCATTTCGAAAAAGGCGTCAGCATGCGCAGCAGCAGGCATTTTTGCACGAACCTCTGCAATTCGTTCCTCGATCAGCTCGTTTATGAAATCAGCGCTTTCCGCTATAATCTCGGCTGCCAGCTGGCCCGAAACCGTCGGGTCGAGCGAACTTGGCAGGGGAGGGGCCTTTGTCGCTATCACAATCTTTTCTAGCCAGATGTCTTGCGCCAGTGTCGCCAGAAGCACGGCGATGTCCTCGCGCAAAATCTGTTGTTCAATTAGAAGTTGTTGGTGTTGGTTGGTTTCGCCAACGAGCCGTAAGCGTATTGCTAGAGCACGATCACCAGCGTCATTGCAGACCTCCTCAATTTCGTTACGGATTTGGTCGATCAGTCCGGTGCGGCCTTCCGTTTCGGCGACATCTACCGTGACGACGAACCAGCGAACGACGTCGAGGTCGTGATGTTCGAGATGCGCAACCTCACCGTCGCTAACTGTGACGATTGTTGCACCTTTAGCCCCGGTTTCCCGCGGACTACGTCCCTGCAAGTTACCGGGATAAACGATATGAGGATGTTCGTTTAGCACTGAGCGTGCATGGACATGGCCCAACGCCCAATAGTCATAGCCATGATTGACTAGCTGTTCGACGCTACACGGAGCGTAAGGCGCGTGATAACTTTCGCTTCCTTGGCATGCTGTATGCAGCACGCCAATATTGAAATGGCCAGCGACTGCAGGTGGATAATCTCGTGCGATATTTTCGGTCACGTCACGTTGAGGGAAGCTGCGGCCATGGACAGAGACTTTTAGCGCTTCGATGGCAATCGCCTCGGCTGCCTTACTGGCGAACAGATGAACATTAGCCGACATTGAGAGCTTGGCCGCGAAACGATTTTCTGCATCATGATTACCGAGGATCAAGAAGGCCTGTATCCCTTCCTCTTCAAGACGCTGCATCTGGTTGACGAAGAAAAGACCGGTCTCAAAATTGCGAAGGTCTCCATCAAAAATGTCACCTGCCAATACGATGAAGCTGCAGCCCTCTTCAATGGCAAGTTCTATTAGCTTTTCGAAAGCGTCACGTGAGGCGCGGTCAACGCGTTCGGCATAGTCGGCTGACTTGCTCGCCAAACCGAGGAGGGGGCTATCAAGATGAAGATCGGCTGCGTGAAGAAATGTAAAGTTCATGAGGTGTTTGACTTTTCTTTGATAGGAAGGCGGAATCAGGAAATCATTTCCGTTGGCCGCCAAAATGTCTTGATCTGAATATTATACATTTGCATATTTTCGATACCCCCAAAATTCCCTTGCTAGCTGACGCTAGAATTATCACACTGACAACTTCTTTCTACTAATGAAATCAATCAGCCCATACTGCTCAACTAGGGTTCCGTTTTGAAACAATATGTAACGTCTGAATCTCACGGTGGTTCGCCTAAATACATGATTGAAACCCAGGATTGAGCTGAGTTAACACCGAATTACCTACGGCACGTCGTGCATCTAATGCGCGCAGATCAAAATCAATAACTGCATCAAGTGTGTCGCCGTGCAACAGTCTCAATATTTGTCCGAGCATAAGAACCCCGGCGATGCCCCCAACGAAGGGCGCACCGACCGCTGTGCCTGCAAGACGCGTAAGCCCGCAGTCGTCAACGCCCTGCTCTTTGAGGCGATTATACCCTGGAGTCTTTCCTATTGAGATGTCCGGCTCAATAGCACCAGCTTTCCAGAGTGCCGACGCCTTCCGTTGTGCAGGGAAACTGTGCAGGCGAACAGATCTAAAGTCATCCGCAGTTCTGCCGATTCCGGCTTCAATCACAAGCGGGAAACCGGGCGCTTCTACCTGGCTACGGGCTAAGGCGTTATCGACGCCACAGACGAGAATTGACGGATCGTCGGCACGCCTGCAAAATCCATCATCAAATGGCCGCTCGACTAAGCTCGTCATGAACCCGAGCGATTCAAAAAGCGTTGCTACTGTGCGGGTTTTGCGTCCAGTACTACCGTCAATCGTCAAGATTGATGTGCTCGATGTTGAACCCGTCACTATATCGGTATCTTGAAGTACCAGTTTTACGGCTGACCTATCTTGATAAGGACACATCGCCAATACCCATAGAAATGCTTGCCCTAGATGTCCCAGACCGAGCACCCATAGATGATTTGGCAACTGCGAAAGCGTTGGCCCGTCACTCATAGAGGAGAACCAGTCTGCGTCTCCGTCAGGTCGCCAAACCGAAAGCCCTTGAGGACGTAAGCCCGCACCGGCTTCACCGCGCAATATTGCGAAGACTTCGGCTGCCGCAAATGCGCCCGAAAGCACAGCTGCCGGTGCTGTCACATCACATTCGCTAAGACGTTGATGCCCTAGCGGCACGACACCGCCGCGCCAGCCTTCGAAAGTGAGCTGACAACCTCGCTCTGGGGGCGTCGACAGGATACTGCCGATGATCACAACCGGTGCTTCAGATGCTTTTGATCCAACATTGCCGCCCAGTGCGATGACTGCTGATTTCAAATCTTTTCCAAGCCATGGTGCGAGTAGTGGTACATCGCCGAGCCCGGATACAGTCACACCGCCTAATGCGAAGCGCGAAGCAATATTTACAAAAGTGAGCAGTGCAATTTGGTGAGCCACACTCTGGACAATTTCTGGGCCTACTGCGACATGTGCGGAATAGCTCATCAACCGCGCCATTGCAGCATCTGGATCGACCGCTTCGCCGATGTCGAGATCAAGTTTGGCTAGGCGGTTGAAGCCATCGACGAACTGATTGAAGTCAGCATGCTGCATAGATAAATCCTTTCAAAATTTTAGCCCTCGCAAACCGGCGCGAGGAGACGGTAAAGAAATCCATTTGCGTGCGCCAAGATGACGATAGATGCCAATACCGCGCAGATTCAAAACAGAAGAAGCGAAATTGGGAACGATGAGCGCTGTGTGACCTCTAATTGCAATCATGGGATGGTTCTGATCCGAAAGGCTCTGACCGGAGCTGCCAGGATGAGTGTGAACATCGGCAATAACCTCCAAGCCAGTTGCTGAACAGCGGTCCCAAACTCGATTAAGAGCGGCGCCCGCTAGATGAACATGTCCTTGGGCAAGGGCGTAGGGGTCGATGTCGTCATAAAAGACAAAATCCGTGACCCAGCCACCGGTGACTGTGCGGGACCCGAGCAGAAAAGCACCACTTTCTCTGATGCCAGCACCGCGAAGACGCAGTTGTCGCATAAGCCGCCACCACTTATACCATGAGATTCGTAAACGATTATCCGGTGATGCCATGATAGCATCGCGCGTTTAAAAGTCTGTGAACTTCACTAATATACTGCACGATACCCCGGTCAGGTTGCCACATAAGGTGGGGATATTGAGTCGGCCAATCATGATGCCCATTAAGGGATACCCGATCGAGCGGCATATATAATGCTAGTCCGTTTTGCCAACCGCGGTTGAAAACGCTTACGAACACGGCATCACCGGTCGGCCACTGGTTGAGGGCAGGCACTGTTTCAGTTTCAGGATCCCAGAGACCGCCTGTTGGCGGGGCGGCTGGATAGCCTGCAAAGTTTAGCCTCAGATAGAAGATCCGACCATCACGGGCTGTTATACCGAACAGCGCAAAAGGCCAATCGAGTGAGACGATTGACCACCGATTGCGCGCGACGCCTTCCAGAAAAGACGCCGCGCCAATATCGCGTTCCCAAATAGCTTGGTCAGGAGTCATCGATTAGCCGTTGATGCGGTCTGAGGGAACAAGGTCGAAGATAACTGAGCATGTTGGTGGATTGGCAAGCGAGCCAACATGTGTCGCCTCGTCCGGACGGTCAGAACTGTCTGCGATCTGCAGTGACAATTCGACCGAGTCGGCAGGGTCGATATTGAGTTTTTTTTCGGCGCGCCGTTTGACCTTTTTTAGTGTCACGCTCGGTGCGAAGCGATGCTCGTAAGTCTTGCCAGCGTAGCGGACAATCAAGTCGATCCGCTTGCAGCAGCTATGGTGAAGGAAAATGCTGCCGGGTTTGAACTGATGATCATGAGTGACAGGATCGTCCTGGTCTTCGACAAAGAGTTCACCGGGGCCAAACTCTGTGTCCAGTTCTTGCTTGAGTTTCTTGAAGTCGAGCTTATTGACTTTGCGGTGTAAGCGTGAGCTGTGGGCCGCGTATTATGCGGCTTGACGTGTCCGTTTATTATCGTCTGTCCAGTTCCATGGCATGAGTTCGTCCCATCGGGAAGCGGGCCAATCGGATGCGATTTTTTCAATAACATCGGTAATATAGGCTTGGGGCTCCACGCCATTGAGCTGACAGGTTCCGATAACCGAGTAGATGGCGGCGGCGCGTGTTCCTCCGGCCTTGGATCCGGTAAATAGCCAATTCTTGCGGCCTATCGCTATGGAACGGATGGAGCGTTCTGCAATGTTATTGTCCATCTCGGCTATGCCTTCACCGAGATAACGTGTGAGCGCATCCCAGCGTTTGCGGCCATAGGCTAGAGCCTTGGCCATGTTCGATTTGGGCGACAGGCGGCGCAAAGCATCGTCGATCACGCTGCGCAGCGCCTCGATTTGCGGTTTGCTATGTTCCTGACGGTTCTGGCGGCGAACATCGGGCGGCTGGCTATATCGATCTCGCCGCTGTCGAGACCCGCGAAAAGTGCACTGCGGTCCGATTCGACGCCGTTGATTTTAAGGTCAGGGTTCTCGCGTTGCGCGGCGACCAGCGTAGCACGAAGGTTTCCAGCAGAGACGGAGTTGTTGAACCCGACAACGAAACCTCCTGCACGGCCACTGCCCGCCGCGCGCGTGTTGGCGATCATCCGGTCCGCATTGGCGACCATAGGTCGGGCGCTGCGCAGAAATCGCAACCCGGCGGTCGTTGGAGCTACACCCGAGTGTGACCTCAAGAATAGCTGAGCGCCGACCGATCGTTCGAGCTTCATAACTGAGCGACTGAGCGTTGATTGTTCAACATCAAGGGCGCGGGCGGCGCGATAAAAGCTGCCGTGATCCGCTGCAGCGATTGCATATCTTAGTTGACGAATGTCGAATGCCAATTACGAGCCCCGGATGTTGACGGTACAATCATCACTTTCCTGATTTCGAGCTGGCGGACTGTGCGCCAAAGAACCACGCGTACAGAACGGGCACCGCGCCCAATGTGATTGCCAGAGCAAACACCAAACCAAACGCGATAGCGCTGGCCAAGCCGTAGAAAAGCACGTCCTGTCCGATGATGAGCGGTAGGAGTCCGAGGATCGTGGTGATCGTCGTCATCAGGATTGGTCGGAACCGGCGCATGCCGGCCTGGACCACCGCTTCGGCTACTTGCTCAACGTCAGCATCGTCGCGCGTTTTGCCTTCATCGTGTGCACGTTTCTCCGCTTCACTGCGCTCGATCTCGCAGCGGTCGACGAGAACGATGGCATTGTTGATGATAATGCCAAACAGAGCGAACAGGCCGAGGATCACCATGAAGCCGAAATCGGCCTGCATGATATGAAGCCCGGCTGCCGCACCGATCACGCCCAGAGGAACGACTAGGAGAACGACACCGGCCTGTCGGAACGCACCGAACTGGATCACCAGCATGATGACGATCAGCCCCATCATCAGGGGCAGATTGGCGAGCAGCGCGCTGGTGCCTTCCGAGCTCTCGGCGATAATGCCGTCCCATTCTATATGATGACCCGGCGGCAGCATCGCCTCGAGCTCGTCGAGCTTGTCCTGCACCATCGGAACCATGTCCTGCGGGGTGACCGAGGTAGGACGCGCTTCGACCGTGAGCGTCTTGATCAGGTTCTCGCTCTGGATGCGTCCCCGTTGCGGGACAAGCGAAGCCATCGCTACTTCACCCAACTGTACGACCGCTCCTTCCGCCCCGACAAGCGTCACCGCTTCCAGTCGGGCCGGATCGGTGCGCTCGATTTCGGGAGCACGAATGACGATCGGCGCGAGATCATCGCCGTCGCGATAGACGCCTACGGATTGCCCCGAGAAATAGGTCGTGAGCGCACGCGAGACGTCGGCCGAGGTCACGCCCGCCGCACGCGCGGCCGCTTGGTCGACCTCGACCCTGTATTGCATGGACGGTTCTTCCCAATCGGAGAAGATGTCGATCGTCCCTTCGACCTCGCGCAGGATGCCCGCGAGCTTGTCGCCCGTTTCAAGCAGGACATCGGGGTCCGGGCCGCGAACCTGCACCTGGATCACGTTGGGATCGCTCGGCCCGAGGAACATCCCCGCGATCCGCATCCGAGTGTCGGGAAAGGCCACGGCCATGTCCTGCCGCAATTGCTCGACACCGGCATCGCGCACCTCCGCGTCCTTCGCGTTGATGACGAGGAAACCCATATTGGGGGCTGGGTCCGATGGTGCGAGCGACAGCACGAAGCGCGGTCCCCCAAACCCTGAATAGGAAGCCACGCTGTCGAAGTCTGGATAGCGCTCGTCATCGTCAATGAACTCGGAGATCGCCTGAACCTTTTCGTCCATCGCAACGCTCGAGGTTCCTACGGGCATGTCGGCATAGACGAGTATCTGCGCACGGTCGGACGAGGGGAAGAATTGTTGCGGAACCAGCTGCAGCGATGCCGCTGCGATAGGAAACAGCGCGGCCATGCCGCCAAGATAGAGCTTGCGATGCGCGAGCGCCCAGCGAAGAAGCTTCTCGTAGCGCGCCGATCCCCAGTCGAACGTTTCGTCAACCTTGGCCCTGATCTTGCCCTTCTGTTGCTCCTCGGGTGGCCTGGCGAACCAATAGCACAGGGTGGGGATCACCGTGACCGCGATCAGCCAAGAGCTCGACAGAGCGATCAGGATGACGAGCGAAATGTTGCGCGTGTATTCACCCGATTCCTGCTGCGCGAGCATGAGCGGCAGGAACACAAGGATAATGGTGAGTGTCGACGCGAGGAGCGGCCCGGCGAGTTCTCCGCCCGTCTGACCGATAGCCTTGCGCCGGTCGATGCCTTCGGCGAGGCGCTGTTCGAAATCCTCCGCGATCACAATGCCGTTATCGACCAGCAGGCCGAGCGCGATAACGATGGTTGCAAGGCTCATACGCTCTAGCTTGATGCCGTACATGCCCATGATTGCGAGTGTGATCAGCACGACCGCAGGAACCACTGCGCCGATTACGAGCCCCGTGCGAAGGCCAAGGAAGAGGATCATGGTCGCAAGCACGATGGCGAGCGTCTGGAGGACGTTGAAGCTAACGCCGTAGACAGCGTTCTTCACCTGCTCGGCCTGCCAGGTCATGGTTTCAAGCGTTATGCCCGCGGGCAGCGACTGGCGCACGTCGTCGATCGTTTCCTGCGCGCGATCGGCGTAGTTGATCACGCTTTGCGCCTCGTCCATCGAGATGGCGAAGACGATGGCAGGATCACCGTTGAAATAGGCGCGCTGCAACGGAGGATCGATAGATCGTTTGCTGACCTGCGCGTAATCGCCGAGCCGGATGGTCCCTGCCGGGCCGAGGTCGAGATAAAGGTTTCTGACGTCTTCAAGTGTTTCGAAGGCGCCCGACGGTTCGATCGACAATCGGCGGCTTTCGGTCTCGATTGCGCCACCGGGCGCCACGACGTTCTGCTGTGCGAGCGCCGCAGCGACCGCATCGAGCGGAACGCCGAGTTGGGCGAGCACCGCATTGCTCATCTCGATATAGACCCGCTCCTGCGGTCGACCCAGGATGTCGACGCGCTTGGTGCCGGGAATGGTGTAGAGCTGGTCGCGCACATGCTCCGCAAGATCGCCCAGCTCGTCCATCGGGAAATCGGCAGATTGCAACGCCAGCGTAATGACCGCGACATCGCCGAACTCGTCGTTGATGATTGGCGCCATCGTACCTTCGGGGAACTGGCCCACAGTCTCCTCGACCTTTTCGTCCAGTTCGTCCCACGCCTGATCAAGATCGTCGGTGGCGAAGGCGACTTCGGCATGGATAATCGATTGTCCCTCCATTGAAGTGGCACGCACTTCGTCGACCTCGGGCATCGTCTTGATAGCTTCGGCGAGCGGGGTGGTGATGAGGGTCTCGACCCGTGTCGCGTCCATCCCCGGATGCGCGGTAACGACCACGGCTTCGCGGATAGTGATCGTGGGGTCCTCGCGCGCGGGAAGCGTGAAATAGCTCGCGACGCCGTAGATCATCGCGAGCACGACGATGAGTAAAACCGCCGCGCGGTAGCGGAAGCCGAGTTCCGAAAGATTGCTCACGATGCGAACCGCCGCGCGCCGGCGCCGATCAGACTGACGCGCTCACCGGTTTGCAGAAAGGCTGCTCCCTTGCTGACGACGACGTCGCCGCTCTTCAGCCCGCTCGTTACCGTAACGCGGTTCTCGCTCGCCGCTTCGAACCGGATGGTGCGCGCGGAAACTTTATCGGTTTGCGTGTCGACGACCCATACCTCTCCGCGATCGGGACCGGTGGGCATGATGGCGGTCAGCGGTATCGCGTAAGTGGCGGACTGTGGCCGCGGTTCTTCGTTACCGGCGTCGCGAGACAGGCGAACCTCGGCCACCTCGCCGGGCTCGATCGTCCCTTCACCGGCCATCACCCGTGCGACGATTTCGAAGGCGCCCGGCCCGCTGCCGCGGCTGGAAATCTCGGTGATGGTCGCCGCAAGAGCTGGCACGTCGCGTCCCGGTCGGAGCACCTCGACCGATTGACCGGTGGCAAGCCGATCGCGCAGCGTTCCGGGGACGCTGAAGACCACTTCGGTTCCGAAACCGTCGAGCTCGAGCACCGGCTGGCCGGGGGAGACCTGGGTGCCCGGCTCGACGATCCTGCGCGCCACACGACCCGAAAAGGGGGCGCGCAATCGGGTATCGGAAAGCGTCTCGCGCGCCGAGCCAGCCTGCGCCTGCCCGGCATCTAGAAGGGCCTCGAGACTGTTTACCTCGGCATCGGCGGTCTCCAGCCGCGTCTCGGAGGTTGCACCCTCGGCAAAGAGCGCGCGCTGTCGCTCCGCTTCCTGTCGGGCGCGCGCAAGCCGCGCGCGGGTTTCGACGACCTGCGCGTCGGCAGACGCGGCATTGAAGCGATAGGTCGCGGAATCGAGTGTCGCGACCACCGCGCCGCGTCCGACCCGATCGCCGATCTCGGCGCGTACGGAGGTGAGGGTCCCACCGACTTCGAAGCTGAGTGACGCGCGCTGTTCGGCGCGTACGCGCGCCGGGAAGGTCACTTGATCGTCGGATGTGGTTTCCGAAGCGCCGACTTCGACCCAGGCGACAGGTCTGGGCTCGGGCGGTTTTTCCGTTTCGGAACAGCCAGCCAGCAAGAAGGCTGACCCAAAAAGGGCGAGGGTATGTTTCACGATGGGTCTCCCGATGGTGCGGCCTGCCAGCCGCCGCCGAGTGCGGCGTACAGCCCCGCCATGGCAAGACTCGCCTGGCGATAGGCAATCGCTCGGCCGCGTTCCGCATTCCGCAGACCCCGCTCAGCCTCTTGCAAGCGAAGCTGGTCGATCGCGCCGTACTGGAACTGGATGCGGGCGAGGCGGTAATTTTCTGCCGAAAGGGTCGCGGCGCGCTCGCTCAGTGCAAGTGCCTCACGTCCCAGGTCGTAGCGGGCGATGGCCGTCTCGGTTTCCTCGAGCGCGGTTAGAATGCTTTGCTCGTAAGCAAGCGCAGCCCGGCGCGCTTCCAACTGAGCGAGATCGATTTCCGCGCGGATTCGACCGCCTTCGAAGACGCGCCACGACAAAAACGGCACGATGGAATAGCTGGTGCTGTCGCCATCGAAGAGCGTATCTAGCGCGATCGATGAGAAGCCCCCTGCCGCGTTGAGGCGCAGCTGCGGGAAAAGCTCGGCCCTCGCGACGCCAATCTCGGCGGTCTCGGCCGCCAGTTCGCGTTCAGCGCGCGCGATATCGGGGCGCCTTCGGAGCAGATCGGCGCGCAGGCCGACAGGCACGTCGAGCAGCGCGACCTCGTTCCGATCCTCGGTCGCGAGCGCGATCTCTCGTTCCGGCAACCCGCCGATCAGCGGCCCGAGAGCCAGGGCAGCAGCCCTTATCTCGACATCGAGGCGCGGAAGCTCGGCTTCGATGCGGGCGAGCTCGCTTTCAACGAGCAGCAGGTCGGCACGCGATATTTCGCCCTCGCGAAGCTGAATATTCGAGAGCGCCAGCAGTTCGCGCTGCGCCGCGATGCTGGCGAGAAGCGCGCCGCGCTCGGATTGGTATCCGATCAGGGCAAGATAGGTCGAAGCCGTCTCGATGGCCACGGCGAGCCGTGCACCGTTGGCGGCTGCAATCGCGCCTTCGATGCGCGCATCGCCCGCTTCCAGAGCGCGGCGCGTTTGGCCCCATAGGTCGATCTGCCAGGCGAGCGACCCCCCGACATCGTAGATTTCAAGTTCTCGCTGAAAGCCGGGGATCTGTGCAAAACCCGGATTGGCGTTGAGGCTTTGCTGCAGCGCGGTGACGGAGGCATCGGCTCCGACCGATGGAAGCGCGGAAGCCCTGATTTGCGCGCGTCGCGCCCGCGCTTCCTCGACCCGAAGGAGTGCCTGTCGGATCGTCAGATTGTCCTGCAGCGAAGCTTCGACCAGCCGAGTGAGCACCGGATCGCCCAGATTGCGCCACCAGGCGATGAATTCCGCTTCGGCGACCGGTACGCTTTCCCGATCGATCCAGTCGGTCGCTGTCGCCTCGATAGGAGGCCGCTCGTAATCAGGACCGACCGTGGCGCAGCCTGCCAGACCCGCCGAAAAAACGGCGGCTATCCATCGGCGATGGTGGCCTGGTCGCATTGTGAGTCTGATCATAATGGGCTGGCCTGCTAGGCGATTCGCTCTGAACCGTCTAGTACAATCTAGAACGAATTTGCTAAGTCAGTCGCTTGTTCCTGAAGGATTTCAGCAGCCGCTCCTGCGCGAAAGTCGCGTTAAGGCGCTGAGAAGATACGAAATATGTCGAATAACTTAGCGAGAGATCAATAGGTATATCGATTCCGAACGCCAAGCAGAAAAGCTACCCAAAAGTTCATCATGAACCTTCGGGTTGGCTTTCTGAAACCGAATCGCCTATGGCCACTTTCAGATCGGAACGAAGTGGAGCAGATGAACAAGATCACGCAGACGAAGAAGCGGGCGGCTATTCTCGCCGGGGCTCAGCGCGTGTTCGTACGCGAGGGGTTCGAGGGTACCAGCATGGATGCAGTGGCGCGCGAGGCGAAAGTCGCCAAGCCGACGCTCTACAATCACTTTCGCGACAAGAACGCACTTTACGTTGCGGTGGTCGAGCATTCCTTGACCCGGGTGCGCAGCGAGATCGTACCACCGGAATTGCGTGACATGACCGCGACCGAAGGTCTCAAGGTCATCACCACGCGCCTCGCACGCATGTTCGGGCGTGACGACGACGTGCTGCGTCTGTGCCGCATCTGCATCGGCGGCTTCGACCGCTTTCCGCTCGCTACTTCGACCTTCATGTATAACGGCCCCCAACGCGGCAACCGCGAAGTAGCGAGCATGATCGCGCTATGGGCCGGGCGGGGCGAGCTAGCGTGCGACGATCATGAACTTGCCGCCCAGCAATTGGGTGAACTTTGCAAGGTCGGGATTTTCGATCCGCGCTTGTACGGCTCGCGCGAGAAGGCGTCGATCGACGAATGTCACCGGATTGCTGCGGCCGCGTATCAGACCTTCATGGCGCGATATGGCAAATAGGAGCATGCGACGCAGGCCTGGTATCGCCTCGCGGATACCAAGACGGACATCGCCGAGAGCGATGCTTTTGATCGTCCTTTCTGCCGCGCTCGGTGCCTGCGCAACTCTGCCCGAGCGCGAAGACGTTTCCTCGGCGGCGCGGATGGGTGGACAACTCGTTGATTTCACCGGCACGCGGTTCGATACAGAGGCATCAATCGAGATTATCCGGCCATGGCATGATCGCTGGATGGCGGAGAGGCGAGCCTCGGGTGACGACGAACCGATCGACCTGCTGGCCATCTCCAGCGGGTCGGACAAAGGAGCCTTCTCGGCAGGCTTCCTTACGGGCTGGAGCAAACGCGGCGACCGGCCCGACTTCGATCTCGTCATCGGGGTCAGCACCGGCGCGCTTATCGCGCCTTTTGCTTTTCTAGGTCCAAGCGAGGACGACGCTTTGCGCCGCCTCTACACGACAATCGACGCGGACGACATCTACCGTCAGCGTGCGATCTCCGGGCTGCTCGGTGGACCAGCTTTTGCAACCAGCCGTCCCTTGCTCGAAATGATCGAGCGCGAGGTTTCGCCCGAACTTGTCGAGCGGATCGCAGAGGAACACCGGAAGGGTCGCCGCCTTCTGGTAACTACGACCAATCTTGACACGCAGCGCGGCACGATCTGGGATCTGGGTTCTATCGCCGTCTCGCCGATGCCCAACCGCGAGCATCTTATCGAGAGTCTCCTTCTAGCCTCCTCGAGCGTCCCTGCGCTGATGCCGCCC
Source organism: Parasphingorhabdus sp. NYA22 (assembly GCF_976973735.1). NCBI lineage: Bacteria > Pseudomonadati > Pseudomonadota > Alphaproteobacteria > Sphingomonadales > Sphingorhabdaceae > Parasphingorhabdus > Parasphingorhabdus sp. NYA22. The sequence goes on from NZ_OZ333478.1 coordinate 55,723, forward strand.
GTAATGATCGATGTCGAGGCGGACGGGCAGCCCTTCCGCGAAATGCATGTTGACGGCGGCACCGCAGGAAGCTTCCTCGCGATACCGCCCAGCATCCTGTGGGGACAGGCCGAGCTCCGTGAGCGAGCGGATGTGACTAACGGCTCCTTCACCATTCTGTATAATGGCCGCCTTGCGCCGCAGGTCGAAGGCGTCGAGCCAACGGCTTTTTCGATCCTGCGCCGCTCGATCGAAACCATGATCGCCCATGCCGATAGGAACATCCTACGGTCCTATCGCGAATTCGCCGTCCATCATGGCGTAACGCTTGCGGTCTACCAGATCGGTGACGATTTCGATGATGACGCCTTCCCAGACGAGCAGTTCGATTCCGCATTCATGCAGGCCCTGTTCGCCCATGGCGAAGAGCAGGGACGTCAGTGATGATGTAGGGGCCTGCCGGCCTCCTACGGCGTTGGCCGTCGGGTTGCGAAGGCCAGCAAAAAGCATCTGTCAATGCCAGCGGACGCTGCATCTGAATGCTAATTTTTGTTCTCTCGGGCCTGCTGGTAGTTGCATTGAACTGCGCGAAACAGGTCACCTTCATGGTAAGCGAGAGCTGGGGGCCGCGTATTATGCGGCTTGACGGTTCCGTTTGTTATTGTCTGTCCAGTTCCATGGCATGAGTTCGTCCCAACGGGAAGCGGGCCAATCGGATGCGATTTTTTCAATAACATCGGTAATATAGGCTTGGGGTTCTACGCCATTGAGTTTGCAGGTTTCGATAACCGAGTAGATAGCGGCAGCGCGTGTTCCTCCGGCCTTGGATCCGGTAAATAGCCAATTTTTTCTGCCTATCGCTATGGAACGGATGGAGCGTTCTGCAATGTTATTATCCATCTCGGCTATGCCTTCACCGAGATAGCGCGTGAGCGCATCCCAGCGTTTGCGGCCATAGGTTAGCGCCTTGGCCATGCTTGATTTGGGCGACAGACGGCGCAAGGCATCGTCGATCACGCTGTGCAGCGTCTCGATTTGCGGTTTGCTATGTTCTTGGCGCTGCTGACGGCGGATATCGGGTGGCTGACCGCGAACATCGTCCTCGATCCGGTATAGTCCTGCAATCCGTTCCAGCAGGTCGGTGGTGAGCGGCGTCGGACTTGCTTGATGGTTCTCGAATATCTTGCGCCGGAAGTGCGCCCAGCAGGCGACCTCGCGTATCCGGCCATCCTGATAGAGCTTATCGTAACCAGCATAGCCATCGGCCTGCAGCAAACCTGTAAATGTCTTAAGCTCGGTCTGCGGATGGATACCGCTGCGATCAAGGGTAAACTTGTACCAGACCAATGCCGGACCGGTAGAGCCGGATGCGCGGTCATCGACAACATGGGTCCACAGCCTCGCTTGTGCCGTTTTACCCTTGCCGGGTACCAGCATCGGGACCGGCGTATCGTCGGTATGGATCTTTGCGGCCTTTAAGCCTTCTTCGCGGATACGGCTAACGATAGGATCGAGCAGACTGGCGGCTTGGCCAGCCCAACTGGCCAGCGTCGAACGGTCGATGTCCACACCTTGCGCCGCCATCATCTCGGACTGACGGTAGAGCGGTAGATGATGATCGAACTTGTTCACGACGACATGGGCAAGGGTGGCGAAGCTGGCTTTACCCCGGGCAATGGCTTTGGCAGGCGCATGGGCCTGCACAATCTTCTCGCAGGAACGGCAGCTATATTTGGGACGGATGGTACGGATAACGCGCCATTGCACCGGCAGTACATCAAGTATCTCGTCGCTGTCTTCGCTAAGCGGGCGAAGGGTGCCGCCGCAATCAGGACAATTACAGGCACCTGTCTCCGGTTCAATGCGGCGTTCATCGCGTGGCAGATGATCAGGCAAAGCGCGAACGGGCGATGGCCGTCCGGCTTTTACGATCGGCTCAGGCGCCCGGGCATCGGAAATCGCAGCTTCACTCTCCAGCTCTTCGAGCGTCAGTTCCAGTTGCTCGATCTGCTGCGACAGCTTCTCCGACGACTGGCCAAAGGTCATACGGCGCAGCTTGTCCAGTTGTAACCGCAGCGTCTCGATCAGCGTGTCACGGGCCGCCAAAGCAGCTTCCAGCTCGGCGATCCGGGCGTCTTTATCGGGGTAAGAATGAGCGGTATCTGACACCGCCATTTAATAGCCGAGTGGCTCATGGATTACCAGTAAAACCCGCCCAAATATGCCGTTTTATCCCGCCAGAAGCGGAACGGCCGTGCGTTCAGGTCTACGCCAGTCAATGCCTTCGAGAAGCATGGAAAGCTGGGCAGAAGAGAGGTGCACTTTGCCGGTCCTGGTCACCGGCCAGACGAAACGGCCACGATCCATCCGTTTGGAAAACAGGCACATCCCTTGGCCGTCATACCACAGCAGCTTGACCAGATCACCGCGCTTGCCACGAAAGGCGAACAGCGCCCCTGAATGCGGGTTCTTCTGCAATACTTGCTGCGCCAGTACCGCCAGACCATTAAAACCCTTGCGCATGTCGGTCGCACCGCAAGCTAGGTAAATGCGCGTCGAAGGAGATGGCGGGATCATCGGGAAAGCACCGCGAGCACCCGTGTCAGCGCATCGGCATCGACCGCCGCGTCCACCGTCAGTCTTATCCTTGTCGGCAGGTCTATCCTGATCAGACTAGGCTGTGCAGGATTTACCGCCGCTCGGTCGCTTGGGCCAGTATCCAGCGAGACTTCGGCAAAAGCAGGTGCGGCAAGCGCTCGGCCTGACGGGTTCATGCCACCTAACTGACCGTTCACCGCCAGACGCCGCCATGTGTATAGCTGGCCACTGCCAATCCGGTGACGCTCGCAAGTCTGGCCAACCGATCCTTCCGGACCAAATGCATCTGCCAGCATCGCCAGCTTCTGCTCGGCTGTCCAGCGCCGACGGCCGCCGACAATCTCTACACGGCCAAGACTAGAACCACTCATATGAGTGGTCATATGACTAATCGTATGACTGCTCGCTGATCCCGAACCCATGTCGTCCATAATCGCCGCTCCCAAATAAGCAGCCTTCAACCCTTAAATGCCATAACGCGCAAGGCGGCCTACAGCTCTCGCTTACTTTGCGGTGGACGACGTCGAGGCAACCACCCCGCTTGATAAAAATGTCGATTGACATGGATAATACTCCGATTGTGGCCCATGCGGGAATGCCGGGTTCACTAGAGTCATCCCTTTCAGAGACGGAATTCGTCTGAATAAAAAATTAGATAGGCTCGATGGCTCCGACCGATGGGCAGGAAACAAAGTGGGGGCAACGTCCGCATATACGCATGCTGGGATTTGGTGGCAGCGTACCGCTGTTGATCGCTGACAAAATCTGACCTGCTTCCTCAAGATCGTTTGCTACCTTTTCCTCACTCCTCTTAAAGCCGACTACGCCACCATCAGTCATATGTGCGGTCATGGCGTCTACTTGGCGGCCAAAGGCATGCCTAGCGGCGGAAAGAAGAATACCAGCTGATTGATCATTGCCGGTTTTGGAGCGCACAGGACCTGCGTCAAAGAAGCGGATTTCAGTACCTTTCGGTGTTGAACGCACTAACGGCGCGCCGACAGTCAATGTCCCACCGTTTATGGGTAATTCAATATGTGCAAAACCCGGCGACTCAAACCCGCTGGCCAACTGTGCAAGAGTCGAAACCCTTCCGCTGGCGTGGGCAAAGTAATCGGCTGCTAGTCCGCTTCCGATAGGTCCGCGTGTTTCCCAAACCTCTTCCAATACAGCCTGCATATTTGAGTTAACATTCGGGCCGGCAACTTCGGTAATCCTATCCACCAAAGTATAGAGAACGCCAGATGTTTGAAGGTACGGAGACTCGTGGCGCCGTCCATGAATCCCGAAATATCTCCGGTATGCGATGCGCAAGGCGCAGCTTGCATAGTCCCGAATATCAAATATGTTGATTTGGACGGTTTTTACAGGCTTGTGCTGGACAATAGGACTGTTGGAAGGGGCGGTGGCAACAGCGAGCTCGTGGCGACTAAGGTTACCGAGGCGCGCCAGAAAGGGAGACGGCTTTCGAGATCGGACGTTTGCTATTTCGTTATGATAGAGGCGAAGATGATCTTCCGCTCGCGAAATGGCGACGAAAAACAGGCATTCTTCCTCCTCGAGGTGCATCTCCCGTGTTTCTGGCTGCACCAATCCTGGCGGCAGGGGACTGTCATCGCGTTGAAATCGTCCGGGTAAGCACTGATCATGCAGGCCGACCACATGGACTGCAGAAAACTCTAAGCCTTTGGCACCGTGAATTGTCATCATTCGAACAGCGGCGGCGTCAGCCCCAAGAGCCGCGTCTCTAAGGTCACGATCGTCAGCCAGTAGCACAGCACTGCGCACACGTTTGATCGCGCGTGCTGGCGTCAACAGCCGTCCATCAAGCTCGCGTTGATCGAGAAAGCCAAGAAGGGCTTGTAGCGCAGCGCGTGCGAGTGAGCCCTCCGGACCCGGCTCACTCGCAATATCCCGCAAATAATCCGACCGATCAAGTAGCCAACTCGCCGCCACCTCGAACGCAGACATATGAGATTCTAATCCCTTCAGTTGCATTCCCAGTCGTTCCAACGCTTGGCCACCTGCGGAGGTCATCCCCGGCAAGGTTGATGCTCGTTCAAGCAAGGCGTTGAGCGGGATGCGGTCTTTATGAGCCGCGCTGACGATTGTCCCGATATCTTGTGGTCCAACCCTGATTTCTCGGAGCGCGGCGACGCGGACCAGAGCGCCGCCGTTCGCTTCCGCAAGTAGGGCGAGGATGGACAAAAGATCTCGCACTTCGTCGCGCTCAAAAAAGCTGCCAAGATGTGTTGTTGCTATCTCCTGTCGGGCGAGTGCCGCTGCCATAATGTCCAACCTGCCATTTGTGGGCGCAAGGACCGCTTGGGTAGCCAGTGGTACGCCAGCTTCCACAAGACGTTTGATCTCTGCTGCGAGAAGTTCGCCTTCGCAGTCATCATTTCGTCCAACTAGCAGCTTCGTGGTGCTTCCTTCCTCAGATCGCTGTGCGGCTGCCTTATATGCAAGACCATTCTTGCCCGCTCGCATGTCAGCAGCGAAGCGGCGGCTCAAACTGACGATATGATCAGTCGAACGGTAATTATGACCGAGAGGGAGGCGCTGACCGCCAGCGAAATCGGCTTCGAACCCTGCCATATTTGCTGATGATGCGCCCCTCCAGCGATACAGGGATTGTCGGGCATCGCCTACAACCCAAAGCCTTGACCCTGCGCGATAAAGCTCAATCAAAAGACGTGCACTTGCTCTATTTACGTCTTGATACTCATCCACCAGCACGTGAGAATGGCGCTGGGCCACCTGTTCGCGAACCGCGTCGTTACGGCCGATCAGGAGTGCAGGCAGCATCACGAGGTCACCAAAATCGACTGCTCCAGCTTCACGAAGAGTCTCGGTGTAGACCCTATATACCGTTGCCGCTTCGCAGGAACGCTCTGCGGCAATGATTTCCTTCTCGCTAGTGGCCACTTCGAGAGCAGCGCTTGCGCGGCGACCAAAGTCTTCATGATCTACGAGCTCGTCTTTGGCGCGCGAGACCGCTGAAAGTATCTTCACTAAACCCTGATCCGGGTTGCGTAGATCGTGATAATGTTTCAGTCCCATCAGCGGTAGCCGATCTTCAAGCAGTTCTATTGCCTGTGCCTTATCAATTAACTGGACATTGTTGGGAAGGCCAAGCTTATCATAATAACGACGGATTAGATCGAGCCCGAAGGCGTGAAAGGTTCCCGTCCACATTTCTGCGGCAGCATTTGGGTGAGCTTTAGCAATGCGGTCGGCAAGATCGCCTGCAGCCTTATTTGAAAATGTTAGAGCAAGTATATCTCTCGCACTCACAGTCGGCTGCGCCAAAAGGTGTTCAATTCTCATCACAAGAGTGCGGGTTTTACCAGAACCCGGGCCGGCCTCGAGCAGCAGAGCCGATCCTTCAAAGGTGGCGGCCGCCCATTGGCTCTCATCTCGCTTCTGCTGCGGCGCGACCATATCGACCGACTGTTCCGCGATGTCTGGGCCGAGGAGGCTGTCCAACAGCTGGCGTCGCACCAAAGGGTAAGGAAGTTTGAGGGTCTGAGCAATATCGGCTGCGCTCTTGCACTCTACGAGAAATAGCTGCCGGGCCAGCGAGCGCGGTAACAGAAATTCACGGGCGAATACATTGGCTTGCAGTTCCCGTCGTTCCCGCTGCCCATAGGCTTCGACCCTCGAAAGCGCGCGTGACGCGCCGGCGTCTGGGTCTGATCCAGAGCAGAGTTCTTGTGGTTGGTGCAGTTCCAGATGACCGAGCTCGTGTGCCGCATAAGCTGCAGCTTGATCGGACGACACGTCGTTGCGCACGTAGATCGACAACCAGTCTCTAAGGAGTTTGGCATCACTCGTACCAATAACTGGATCGCCGGGCGGGACCAATTTAATGACAAAACCTAGTCCCGCCGCGGCTGCAGCAACAGCTTCATATCCTTGGGCGCGCTCAGCGCTATGTCCTTCGCGGAGTTTACGTGCGGCAATTCGGGCAAGGTCGAAAGCGGCCATTTTCTATGCTTCCAGCCACCTCCGTTTGAACGCGTCAGGGACATCTGAGCGAGCCAAAGCTGTGGCGAAGTCCTCTACTCCGCCGTCCTGCGGCTTGCCAACATTTCGGTTTTCAACAAAGGCAAGGTTTTCTCCGGCCTGTCCTGCAAAATAGTCCTCGAGTACTTGTTTGGGTACACCGAGCAGATCGGCCAAGTCGCGCGCGCAGCGTGCTCCCAATCCGCTAAGACGGCGCTGCGCCAACCGGATCAGAAAGTCGCGATCTCTGAGGACAGGTTCGATTGCTAACCATGTAGCCGCTTTGGGTAATTTGGAAGATGGGTCAGGTCTAGACGCTCGCGAGCGGTTCAGCGCACCAAGATAGAAGCTTTGCAGACTCAACACAGCTGCCTGCGCATCAGAATCAAGGACTTCCGGATTTGGGCTGATACTCGATGCCGCAGTTTCGACAATTGAGCGGGCAACTAGGTGATCGAACAGCTCGTCCAATTCGGTTGAACTCAGTTGGTCGACAGCTGCTGAGTCCCAGATACCGTAGGAAATGAAATCTTCTGCAAGCTTATTAGGGTTTGATAAGGTTGGATTCATGACGCTTTCTCCACAAGCGCTGCTTTGAGCATGCGCGTAAAATCTGTCTTGAGATTTGCAAGTGTACTACGCGGTTTACCTGTGAGGCGAACCAGATCATTGGGCGCTTCAGGTGCATCTATCGGGAGGTCGCCCAACATCAGCAGAAGGAAAAGTCGGCGGTGCTCTTCTGTTTTAAGCCTTTTGTCCGCAAATGCTACAAGCGTAGCGCGTATTTGAAGAGCAGCCGCTGCCTCACCATCATCACTGAACTCTCGATCATCAGTAAGTTCAGCTGATCGCTTGCGGTGACGGCCAATTAAACGTGCATAGGCATCGCTGGCGCGGCGTCGCAACTCCCGGTGAAATGTCACCTCCCACCAATCAATACCGTCATTCTCGGCCAGTTCGGTAAGAAACGTTTGCATGGTTTCCTGGATCACGTCCTCTCTATCTCCAACTTCAAACCCCGTTGAAACCCTCCTGACATAATCATAAGCATTCGTGATCAGTATTGCTACGAGACGATCACTGAGCTCCAGCTTACCGTCAGTCCTAAATCGACGAATAATTCGAACCAGCGCAGCTGGGGGAATGAAGCCACTCTTATTTTGATCCTTGATCTGCGCAGCGGCAATAAGCTGTTCGGAGGATATACCTTCTATCCAGTCGAGAGCACGGACTACAAAGGGTGGATGATATAACTCAACTGCTTCCGTATTTTCTTCATCCACTCTTTTAATCCTACCCTGATTGATCGTTCATTATCCTAATCATTTTGTGACCCGAAAAACCTCTGAATTTTTTTGTTACTGCATTTGGTCACGGTTATAGACCATAGCGGAGATTTTCTGGATTTGAGATATATTAGACCAATTCCAGAATTTCCCGGTCCCCAGAAAGAGCCTGAACGAAGTCAACGCGTGTACCGTTCCAATGATATCGAAAATGCTCCGCCTGAAGTGGTGGGGTTACAGCGTCGGGAAAGAAAATTGCGATGCACTGTCCGCCATCGTGACGCAAACTAGGGTAAATAAGACCATCGCGCTCCAACAACTTCTGTTCTTTAGCAAATGTTTGAGAGATTGGATAAGTAGCAATATCCGGGTTGAGCAGATGCTCATTACCCGGATCGCGGAGGTCTACAAGATCAGTATCGACGGTTCCTACAAGTTGGCGGACTTTTGAAATCCAACCAGGTTCCATCACCGCATCTCTATAAAATCGCTCCACATGAAACGTGTGTTCGCGCAAAGCCGTTTCGAGACAGTCGCCAGCATAATATACTCCAAAAGTTCCGTCGCTGAACCGTGAAGCCCGGTCAGGTGATATATGTGTAAATGCGGCCATGACCCAGGACGCACCATCGCCAGCCAATCTGCGATCAACCGGCACTAGAGACAGATCACCAATTTCCTCATAGATACGTGGATTGGTTCGCGATTGTGCACTCGCCAATGTTTCCCAATCTCGTGGATCAGCAATATCGTCGAACAAATCGATGGGAGGGAATTGAGACATCACCAAGCGGTGTGTCTTCGGCCATGAGATATGCGCGATTGCGGCGTCTACCATCCGCCGCGAACAGAATCCAAATAGCGTCTGATGCGGACAACATCTTCCATACCGCCGAGCCGCAGAACATCTAGCGCAGACTGGTCGCCGAAAGCCTTATTCGGGTTGTTAATCCAGCTATAGCCGCGCTGAGGGTCGGAAAATATAACCCGTAGAGCTTTATGAATACCAAGAAGGTTTGACATCCGGTCAGCCATATCCCGGTTTACCCTGCCATAGTCGCCATCTCTCCAGCGCCGTAAGGTCTTTTTTGATATGCCGCCCAGAATGATCGCGGCGTCAGCATCTTTGACGGCCCACTTCGAAAATAGATTTATGATGGCACGCTGCATGGCTTCAATTTCGGCCGGGCCATAATCGCCGCCCATAGGAGCGGGTTTTTTTGACGTTCCAGAGGGAATAATGTTAAGCATGTTGCGTCCTTTTGACCGCTTTTACCAAAATAATGGACATTTGTCCACACCCTTTAATATTTTAGAGCGTACGCAAACGAGATAGAGCAATCTGCAGTAAAGCATAGTCTGACGCCCCTTCGAAGTATTTGCTTTCCACCGAATTGGCGCGATGATAGACGCGGTTCGAACGGAGGCAGTATGACGTATGACTATCACCGGGCAATGACCGATGCCGTTGTGGAGGCACCGAATGTCCCGCGCGAACGACTGGTCTGGATCATGAATGATACGCACCGCGCCAGATATCGGGCTTTTCTGGAAAATGAGATGGGCGTTGAGGCTGACGATGACGAATCTTTCGGGATACCGATCGAGACGGGCGAACCATCAGATGGACAGCCATTCGAACTTGTTGCGAGGCCGGCACATTGACCGGGTCATTTAACGTCGCGATTTGCACTTAAAGGGCAGGTGATAGCCAGCGATCACTAAGGTTGATAACAAAGATTATGTTAAGTTATATTGGATTTTTGGTATATCGAGCGAGAATAACCCTAATCCCACGAAAGTTGGTTTTTCGGTAATCTTCCAGAAGGATCGTAAACTTCAACTTTATGTGGCAATTTCGGTCCCCAGTTCCACAAGATCAAATTTGAACTATCCTTTTTTGCATCAGGTGCAAAGCTTGGAACAAGCATGCCGTCATAACCGGCTGCTGCCATATCATTTGCGATCTTTTGTGACGGCGCGGTTTTTCCAGCAAGCTGGATAGTTAGCCAAGCGCAATCCAGATCTGCAAAATCTACAGACAGCGCTTTTTGGTCTTTGGTGGTTCTAAGGTCCGCGATATTTTCGCATTCAACATCATATTCACACAAAGTGATGGGCGATAAACGTCCAGAAAATCCCTGGGAACATTCAATCAGTGCGGTTACAGAATCGAGGGCTAAATAAAGCGCCGGCTGACCTTTCCTGTTAAATCGTCCGCCACGCATAGCAGCGCCGTCTCCCGATATTGGCTTGAAAGACCAAAACGGATCATGGGCACGGTAACACCGCCCTACAAAATTCAAGCAAAACCACCCAGAGCGAGATGATCGAGATATTCCCGAACAGCATTTGCTTGGCCTGATTTAACCAAAGCCTCGGCGGTCCTTCCGTCCAAGGCTGGAATGGGCTCTGCGCGATACCATGCCATTGCCTGTGCTTCGCTACCTGCCCAACCGCGCACGCGCACTAATATTTCAAGCATTTCTGTCATACGGGATTGCGCTTTCGGGCTTTCGCGCCTTTCCACTTTTGTTACTGTGGTTTTACCCAGACCGGCAGTTTCGGCTAACTGAACTTTAGACATTTTAAAAGTGCGGCTGACTTGCTCAATATCAACTTTGCCACCTTTAGTGACAAAGCTAGCCATAAACTTACCGCTGCTTGCGGAACGCGTGGCCCAACTGCCTGTTTTACCAGTTTTTTTACGTGCATGAGCCATGCGGCGTCCTTATTTATGTCGATACTTATGGTTCTTATATAGCCATATTTATGGACATATGCAAGATATTCTACTATTTATAAAGCCGCAATTCCTCAATCAAATTCCATTAGAATTTTAATTAAAGCTCGCCAACACTCATGCCCCAGTAACCGCTGTTTTGGTCCAAATCACGGCCGCGCAGTGTCGTAGGTGAATTGGCAATCTAGCAGGTAGGCCAGCCCGCTCCCCGCCCTGCAGTACCGAGCGGCATGTTGCTTTTCAAGAAGGCGGCGTAGGGCCAGCTCCGCAAGAATCATTATTATGTCTTATATTATTGAAAATATTGACTTTTACTTCTTATGGCTTTCGATGACCTGCTGTGCACTTTTAATTGCGCTGGGTGACGCAGCAAAAGGCTGCAGTGGTCCAAATAATGGCGCTTTAGACTTTCTAATTGCCATTTCAGCTGCAGGTGTCGGTAGCAAATCATCCCACGGCGGCGCTTCTTCAGGTGCGCGCCATGCCGAAGAAAAATCAGCTTGTTTCTCATTTTCTATTTCCCAGAGCCCTATACAATCATCGATCCAGCCATGTAATTTCCAGAAATATTTGTTCACATGGCTTGAAAACGGTGCGCCGAGCCAGTCATTTGCGGTGCTTTCATCCTCAAAGTCTGCAGGCGGCGATGCGGCAAACCTCATGTGCATCCAGTTATGCACGGTAATTTCAATTAGCTCGCCATATTTATCCAAGGTGATATCAGGGCGTGTAAGGAATGCCGGATCGCGCAAGGTTGTCGCATAGCCCATATTTGTAGTCAGTGCCTCAGCGCTACGCGCACCAGCTATGGCTTCAATCGTGTCTCGGATATTTTCCGGCCAGGCAGTAGGATTATCGATATTGGGAATCTGCGGCTCCGGCCAGTCCGGATCATCCGGCATAGCTGGAATATTGCTCCACCCTTCAACTTTTCCCCAATTAGGATCATTGGCGTTGCTAAGCATCATTGTCCGTCGTCAGATAATTTGAGACATATGGCGGTTTAAAATAGGCGAGTATTTGGTTCCATCTGGTTGGTTGATATTAGGCGGCGATCTTGCGGTATTGCAATCGCCTTTGTTCGATGGTTTTTCGTTTGATCCTTTCTCGTTGTTTGATGATAGATTCTGCCCTGCCGAAGTAGGCATCGGCGGGTGTGACGTTTTTCAGGCTCTCGTGATAACGTTGGTGATTATAGTGCTCGACGAACGCCTCGACCTGCGCTTCGAGATCGCCGGGCAGATAATAATTTTCGAGCAGGATGCGGTTTTTGAGGGTCTGGTGCCAGCGTTCGATCTTGCCCTGGGTTTGCGGATGGAACGGTGCACCGCGAACGTGGCGCATCTTCTTGTCGGCCAGATAATCCGCAAGTTCACCCGCAACGTAGCTTGGCCCGTTGTCCGATAGCAGGCGCGGTTTGTGCAGCACATGCGCCTGCCCGCAGCCTGATGCCTCAAGAGCCAGCTCCAGCGTATCGGTGACATCTTCTGCGCGCATGGTCGTGCACAGTTTCCAGCTGATTATATAGCGGCTGTAGTCATCGAGGATCGTCGACAGGTAATACCAGCCCCAGCCAATGATCTTGAGGTAGGTAAAATCAGTCTGCCACAGCTGGTTGGGCGCCGTTGTCTTGTCCTTGAACTCGCTGGCGGCCTTCATCACGATGAAGTTCGGGCTGGTGATCAGGTCGTGGGCCTTGAGCAGGCGGTAAACGCTGGCCTCCGACACGAAGTAGCGCTGTTCATCGGTAAACGTCACCGCCAGCTCGCGGGGCGATAGCTCGCAGCGTTCCAGCGCCATATCCAGGATCTTGTCCTGCACCTCCTCCGGGATCCGGTTCCATGCCCGGCGCGGACCGGGACGCCGATCTTCTAGCGCCTCTTCGCCGAACCGCTGGTACAGATCATACCAGCGGTAGAAGGTAGGCCGGGCGATGCCCAGCCTGTCGAGCGTCTGCTTGGCAGGCAGATGGCTTTTCTCGACCAGCCTGATGATCTCGAGCTTTTCTGATGCAGGATATCTCATTCTTCGCCTTCCCCATCCCCGATCATGCTTTTTTTAAGCAGACGCATCTCAAGCATCTGTTCAGCGACAACCTCCTTCAGATCTCGGGCTTCCTTACGAAGGTCGCGCACCTCATCAGTATTGGCAGCGCGGGCAGTATCGCCAGCCAGCCTGCGCTTGCCAGCCTCCATGAAGTCCTTCGACCATTTGTAATACACGCCCTGCGCGATACCCTCACGGCGGCATAGCTCGGCAATGCTATCTTCGCCGCGCAGACCCTCCAGCACGATCCGGATCTTCTCTTCCGCGCTATACTGTTTGCGGGTCGCTCTGCGGATATCTTTGACCACCCGCTCCGCGGGGGCTTTCGAGTGTTTTGGTTTCATTTCCGTTCCTTACAGTCACTGCAATGAAACCAAAACACTCGCTTATTTTATGCAGCCAGTCTGTCTATTGAATGCTGACGGGGGACACCTCGATGATTAGGGGCCCGTAAAGCCCGCGCCCGACCTGCTCGAAACTGCGCTGGTGCGGATGATACCAGAAGGTACCTGCATCAGCCGGGGTAAATTCATATAGGAAGGCTTGCCCCGGTTCGACGGGATCCTGCGTCAGATGCGGCACACCATCCATCGCATTGGGCACACGCAGCCCGTGCCAATGAATGGTTGTTCCCTCATCGAGATTGTTTTTAAGCAGCGCTTTGAAAGGCTGCCCTTGCCGGACTCTGATCTCGGGTCCGGGTACTAAGCCGTTGTAACCCCAGACAGGAACTTGTGGCAACCGCTCGCCCATTAGCGATGCAAGGGTTTTCCCCGCTTCGAGAACGAGTTCATTTTGACCAGCCCTGGCGCCTACAGATCCTCTGGTGCCCGCTCCAAGGATTACCGCGGTTCCCGCACCGATCGCCACCACGCCGGATCCAGCGAGCACGGCTCGCCGCGTCATGCGTGATCCTGTCTGCGCCATAGGGGAAATTCTCCAAAATCGTTGTCAGTTGCGGCTCGCCGACAAGTATAGGGCTTCCCATCATTGGAAGGTCAAGCCCCCCGACGAGCCATTTTAAAATTGAAAAATTATGAGGGGTTGGAGCAGCTTTATTCGTATAGGTAATATGACTGGTCAACCGGCTTTGAAGAAACGCGTCTTGCTTTTCCGTTCGCGCCTGCCGGATTTGTTTTGCACCAGGAGCGGAGACGCAGCCGATGTGACAGCTTGCAGCGCCGAAGACAACTCCACCAAGATCAGGAGCGCGACCAAAGTAATTTCGCAAGCGCCTGTCAGATCGCAGGAAAGTGAGGCCCACGTCATTACCAACTTTCACAAGCCGCGCCAATATGCGTTTAGCGGTTGCACAAGAAAGGCGAAGCGAAGGAGAAATTGGAACATTGCTGTTAGTTGTGCGTTTCGTGTCCGATTATTCAGATGGTCGTTGCCAGAATATTTTTTTGGACACTGTTGACCTTCCGATGATGGGAAGCCCTATCTTTCCGTCATTGTATGATTCGACGAGGAGGCACCGTTGGATGCCGCATCCTCTGGCTTTGGAAACGGCTTTTCTTGTCGGCGAGTTCCATCAAATAAAGGAGACAAACATGAATGTTCGCGAAATTATGACCAGTGACCCGGCCTGCTGCGATAAAGAGACGAGCGCGCAGGACGCGGCAAAGCTGATGGTAGAGAACGACTGCGGTGAAATTCCAGTCGTGGACGATGATGGCGAACTTGTTGGAGTGGTGACCGACCGAGACATTTGCTGCCGGGTCGTAGCCGAAGGAAAGTCGCCAGATACGTGGGTGGAAGATATAATGACCCGGTCGGTTGTCACTGTCACGCCCGACACAGAAGTGGACAAATGCTGTTCGACCATGGAGGGCAATCAAATTCGGCGCGTACCCGTGATTGACGATAGCGGCAAATGCTGCGGCATGGTCTCGCAGGCGGATATCGCGCGGTCCGATAACGACGCGAAGACCGCCAAGCTTGTCGAGGGAATCTCCAAACCGGCTGAGGAAAAAGCCTCCGCAGGTTGCTGCTAGTCTAGTGACCTGTCGCAGGGCCGCCCTCTGACAAACGGAGGGCGGCTTCTTCGATGTTGGTAGGAAGAGTTAAGACGAGATTGAAGGGGTGATTTATGGAAAAGGGCCTTGTCCTCATAACTGGTGCGAACGGATATATCGGTCGCGCGCTTATCAGACGATTAAGCGATGACTACCGCGTAATCGGACTCGACCGGTCAGCCTCGGAAGACATCCCCGGACTGGAGGCCTCGTATTCGATCGACCTCGCCCAAGAAGCGTCGGTTGTTGACGCCCTTGAAACGGTGAGAGCCGCTTACGGTAACAAGATCGCGGCATGCATTCACCTGGCTGCCTATTTCGACATTACGGGCGAGCCGAACCCTCTATATGAAGAGGTCAATGTGGAGGGTTCGCGCCGGCTGATCACAGCGCTGCAGGACTTTGATGTCGACCAATTTGTCTATGCGAGCTCGATGCTGGTCCACGAACCCAGGCCACTGCCGGACGAGCGGATCGATGAATCCTCGCCGATCGGACCGACCTGGCCCTATCCCCAATCGAAGGCCGATGCTGAAAAAGTGCTGCGCGAAAATCGCGGCGGAATACCGGTGGTCTTCCTGCGGTTTGCGGGCGTCTATGACGACGAGGGTCACTCCGCCTTTCTCGCCGAGCAAATCGCCGGCGTGTACGAACACCGTGTGTCGGCGCATCTCTATCCCGGGATGTTGTGTGCAGCGCAGTCCGCGCTGCATCTCGAGGATTTGGCCAAGGCAGTCGAACAGACGATTGCGCGCAGGGACCAGTTGCCCGGCGAGACCCCGATACTCATCGGCGAACCGGATACGCTGGGCTACGCCGAGATCCAGGACATCGTTCATCGCGAAATCCACGGCGAAGACTGGACCACAGTCCGGATTCCGAAGGCCGTGGCGAAGCTGGGTACATGGATTGAGGAGGAAATTCTTGGCCACGATGGTTTCGTGAAGCAATGGATGGTTGATGATGCCAATGCGCATTATATTCTCGACATTTCCCGCGCTCGGAAACTGCTGAATTGGGAGCCTGAGCACTCGCTCCGTGAGACGCTTCCGGCTATCGTTGAAGCTCTGAAATCAGATCCGCAGAAATGGTATGAGGCAAACAAGCTTAATACCGCGCGGGTTGCGTGGCATCCGAAAGGATCCGCCGAAAAAACTGTGCAAACACCACACCTTTCGTCGCATGACGGACACCAAATGGCCGGGGACATGGCGGGTGAGATGCACGATATGGATGGTCCCCAACGCGAAACGCGTTGGACCCATTACGCGGTCATCGGGCTTGGCCTCTGGTTGGCCGCAAGCCCGGGTGTCTATGACGTCGTATCCGCCGATACTGCACGCGCCTCGGTTGTGGCGGTAACCCTTGAACGGGGTCTGCCGTCGATCGAATGGCGCGCAAACGCTCTTGCCATCAGTGATATGCTGAGCGGGATCGCATTGGCGATTTTCGGCGGAATGTCGCTTTCGAAGCGTACCGCCTGGCTGGGCCAGTGGGCGACCGCCTTCATCGGGATCTGGCTGCTTTTTGCCCCGCTGTTCTTCTGGAGCCCGAGCGCCGCGCAATATCTGACCAATTTGCTTGTAGGCACATTGGTGATCGCATTCTCGGTTCTCGTGCCGATGATGCCGGGCATGAGTATGGAAGGCATGATGGACAAGAAGTCCATCCCGCCGGGGTGGACCTACAGTCCGTCCACCGATGCGCAGCGTTTCCCGATCGTGGCGATGGGCATCATTGGTCTTTTGATATCGCGCATGCTCACCTCCTATCAGCTCGGCCATATCGATGGGGCCTGGGAGCCATTTTTCTCAGGATCGCTCGCTGATCCAAAGAACGGGACCGAGGAAATCATTACCTCTGACATATCCAAGGCCTGGCCGATCCCGGATGCCGGTCTTGGCGCTGTCAGTTACGTCCTGGAAATCCTGATGGCCGTGATGGGGACCAGGGCGCGCTGGCGGACCATGCCTTGGATGGTGACGTTCTTCGGGATACTCGTCATCCCGCTTGGCGTCGTCAGTATCTATTTCGTGATCATCCAGCCGATCATGCTCGAGACGTGGAGTACTCCGGCCCTGATTGCTGCGCTGGCAATGCTGATTATGATACCGTTCTCCCTTGATGAGGTCATCGCCATGGGCCAGTATCTCTACTGGTCAAAGAAAGAGGGCAAACCGCTTGTGCGAACCTTCTTCAAGGGCGGTGCTACATCGCGCGGCGAAATCGACAATGAAGATTACATGACCGATGTCCGCGCCATCTGGAATAACACGGTCAGGGGCGTCACCTTCCCGTGGACGCTGATCGCAAGCACTGTGCTGGGCGTCTGGCTCATGCTGAGCAGGCTCACGCTCGGCAGCGAGGGGGCGATGGCAAACAGCGACCACGTCGTGGGCGCTCTGGTCATAACGGTCGCGATTATCGCGACGGCCGAAGTCGCGCGGGCCTTGCGGTTCGTAAATATCGCTTTCGGCGCCTGGCTCGTGGCGGCACCATTCATTGTGAATGGGGCTTCGTCGTCCGGTATGGTTGCATCGGTTGTGGTCGGACTTCTTCTCATCGGGTTGAGCTTTCCAAGAGGAGAAAGAAGCGGCGAGCACTACGCTGGATGGGATCGCTACATAATCTAGCATATTATGCCCCAAACAAAGCTTTTCGGGTTCAGCAGCGACCGTATAGTGGCTTTCGCTTTCCGTGGACGGTCTTCGAATCGCGTGGAGTTCTGTGCGCGTCTGCCGAATTTGAATCCGGGCATACATGTATCGGGCTATTTACATGAGACAAAACTGGTTGATCAATAGGATCCTAAAGATCTCAGCGGTCAAGGTAACTATGGTAGGTGATAGCCGTTGCGGAGCGCGTGCTAATTCTCGGACAAACTGCACTATTGCGGTCAATGTTGATCATTCCCGTCGCCTACTTGCTGATGTGGCGTAGACAGACGAAAGTGAAGAACCCAAGAACAAAGACGTAAACTGTCATAACCGATTGGTTAGGCATAGATCCACCATTCGTAGCTTTTTGGCATCGATATCGAATTTCGTGGAAAGTGATTTAGATAATTGGAGCTATTACTGCAGGTTCCACCGATTTTTGCAAACGCTTCAAATCGAAAATTGACTAAGAATCCAAATATGGTTAATATTAGTTAATGAGATCAATTACTTAACATAAGATATATTATCAACCTTATTGGGCAATTGATAAGAAAAGCTGTCGATCGCTATATCCTAGTTTTCTTTTACAAGATCATATCGCTAATGATTTTCCGATTTCTGATGTACGGTGCCATCAGAAAAACTACCTGACCGATCCTAGTGTCCGCGCCGCTGAATATTTCAGAAATATTTAACATTAGGGCGTTTCCTGACCGACCGCTTCGAACCGGATCAAGCCGGTCAGAAAAATGGCCGCAATCGGCTGGAAAGCGTAACGGCAGGTTTAGTGTCTCACCTTTGGAGTAAGAGGCCGGACATATGAAAGCAACCGATCAAAGTCATCTCAGCAAAAAAGCCCTTGCCAAAGGGGGCGTCCACATATGAATCCGAAACCAAGCGATTTGGGAATCCCTTTTGTCAACAGAACCTAGCACTACTTTGGCAGATTTGTGAGCGAGCGATGAGAGATGCAGTGTCCGCACTGTGGGCACGTCAGATCAGGAGGTTTGGCGAGGCGTTCAATGATGGCCTGCCTGATCGCCGGCAGGCTCGGCTGTGGTGGTGGCCCGGCGATTCTTTTTCCCCCCCTTGGCCTGCTTGACGCGACGGGATTGCAGGAATGCCAAGGCAATCATCGACATCAGCACATGTCGGTGAAGCCCCTTCCATGATCGGCCTTCGAAGTGATCAAGGCCGAGCTCTTCCTTGAGTTGCTGATGTCCCTGTTCGCAGACTCAACGGGCCTTGATGGCTCCGGCAAGCTGCTTGATCGGCGTGTCGGAGGACAGGTTGGAGAGGTAGTATTTGCGCTCGCCGGTTGAGCGATGTTCGCCGACCAGCCACACTTCCTCGCCGCGCAGATGTTGCGCGCCACTGTTCCGGATGCGTTGAGGCGGGCCATCGGCAACTCGCACGCGAACGGCGGCGAAGCGTGCCGAGAGCAGCCCCTTGGTTCCGCGCCGCCAACTGACCTTGCGCCACTCTGCTACCTCCAACATCGCCTTCGCCGATACGGATGTAGCATCGGGGATGTGCCGCTTGCGGGGGCGACCACGCCCGGCGACGGGAAAAATCATTGCCACGTCGGCAGGGTAGACTTTCTGCTTGTACGGGATGCCGACGGCCCATGTGAGGCCGCGTGCACTCAGACCCTGCCGGAACGAGGCGCTCATCCCGTAGCCAGCGTCCGCCAACACGCCGCCGAAGGGTGCGCTACCGCCGCGAACCCGATCGATCTCGGCCAGCGCGATCTCAGGCTTGGTCCGGTAATCCCGGCAATCCAGCGGCACACCGGCATGATTAAGCCGGGTTGGATCGCTGGTCCAACTCTCGGGCAGAAACAGCCGCAAGCCAACCATGACCGGCACTTCGCGAGAGGCCAGCGTCAACGACACCAGAGTCTGGCAGTTGGCGTTCTTGCCCAACGTTGATGCGTATTGAGGGGCCACACCCACCGAATGCATCCCCTTATATATTGATTTGAAACGGTCCTGATGTCCCCGTTCGATCCGTAGCACAGCTCTGCGTGGTCCATTATGGCAACGATAATCACGTTGAAAGATAGCCCAAGAAACGAGTAAACTCGAATATTGGAGAACGATATTCACATTTTGGGTAAATTGTGATAGATTTTCATAGATGGTGAACGCGATTCGCAAGCAACCATGGTTCAAGTGATGATTTTTCACGGAGAAAATTATGAGTGAGTGGCCTTCACAGGCGGTGAATGATTTTCGCGGACTCAGGCTCCCGGAGCCTGCGACGCCGTGTGGCTATGCTGCCTTGATCGCCGCCTATAACCTTTCACTTCCCTTGCCGCCTCGCCTAGCAGCGATTGCCGAACGCCATCATCCGGTGCCAACTTCGGACTGGGTTCTGCTGACCCCGCGCCATCGCCCCGAAGCGAGCCTTGCAGGCCAGCTGGTATTCGCCATGAAGTGGGAAGGCATTGATCTCGGCGTTCTGGCGCAGCTCTTCAAGACCGTCGAACCTGAAGCGATCCGCGAATTCGTAATGGCGACACCGACCGGCGCCTTTGCGCGCCGGGCGTGGTATCTTTACGAATGGCTGACGGGTACCCAGCTCGATATCCCTGAACCTGGCAAAGTTCGGCTGGTGACAATCGTCGATCCTAAGCTACAATTTGCCCTTGCGCGCGGACAAGTCTCGTCCCGGCACAAAATCCTCGACAATCTCCCGGGAACACCGGCCTTTTGCCCAATGGTCCGCCGAACGCCGGCCCTGCAGGCTGCCGCGGACAAGCAGTTGGATAAACGCGTCCGTGCCGAAATCGGGCGCGTCCGCCCCGACCTCGTGGCGCGCGCTGCCGCATTCCTTCTCTTGAACGATTCCAAATCATCCTTTGCGATAGAAGGCGAAAAACCTTCCGGCACCCGAGCGGCGCGATGGGGTCAGGCGATCGCGCAAGCGGGCAGCAACCCCGTCACCCTCGCCGAATTTGACCGTCTTCAAAGCATCGTGATCGGTGATGCGCGCTTCGTAAAACTCGGTCTTAGAACGCAAGGCGGCTTTGTCGGCGTTCATGACCGGGATTCAGGAGACCCGATCCCGGACCATATCAGTGCGCGCCATGATGACGTTACAGACTTGCTGACAGGGCTTGTCGCCTACGCTGATCGAACACTCACCGAAGCGTTCGATCCCGTTGTCGCCGCAGCAGTCCTAGCGTTCGGGTTCGTCTACATCCACCCTTATGAAGATGGCAACGGCCGCATTCACCGTTGGCTCATCCATCACGCGCTGGCAGCCGCCAGCTACAATCCGCCCGGCCTGGTATTCCCGATCAGCGCTGCCATTCTAAGACAGCTCGACGCGTACCGGACAGTGCTGGAAACCTATTCCAGGCCTCTTCTCCCCGAGATCGAATGGCAACGGACGCAGAGCGGCAATGTCGAGGTGCTCAATCATACCGCCGACTTCTACCGTTATTTTGACGCTACCGCGCATGCGGAATTTCTCTATGAATGCGTGGAACAAACCATTGTCCACGATCTTCCCCAAGAGGTTCGTTACCTGGAGGCGTTCGACCAGTTCGGTGACGGCGTGCAGCAGGTCGTCGACATGCCATCAGCGCAGGTCGAATTGCTTCAAAAGTTCCTTCAGCAAAATGGCGGTCAGCTTTCGCAGCGCGCCCGCACACAAGAATTTGCCGCACTGACTGATGAGGAAGTCCTGCGGGTCGAGCAACTTTACGTCGACGCGTTTGAACCCCCAGCATGAATACAACATCGGAAATCAAAGCAATTTTGGAATTTGCACGTGATTAACTCGGAAGCAAATTTGTCAAATACCTTGGCATGCAGAGGATCGTATCGTGGAACGCCAGTCCCTAAGCCCCTGTCTTGCGGGAGTTGGCGATGTTAGTTGAACTCATCATGGGCGCTATTGTTAAGGAGGGTTTCAGCGCGGGCATAAAGCATGGCAAAGGTATCCTCGCAAAACGGGAAGCCAGGCAGGAATTGGCGCAGATAAAGTAATCCATAGCTCAGCCCACTATGCGAGGATGGCAGACCGCTGGCCCCTTCCCCACCCCGAGAAAATAGCATGAGAGCAAGCGCCAGAATGATAGGTACTGACAAAAGTTTTGAGAGCATCGCAATTATGCTCTTGCGAAGCATTTGCAATAACGTTAGAGGCAGCCCTCCCCACACCGCTCGGAGAAAAGGAAACCTCTATGTATCGTGCTACCGTCTCGTCCCTCGCAGTTGCCTTGTCCATGCCAGTGCAAGCCCAAGAGAATAATTGGCCCGTCGCCGAGAAAGATGGAACTGAGCAGGCTTCGGAAGACCGTCAGGCAAATCCCGATACTTCGATTATCGTCCTCGGAGGCCGGATTGATCCCTACCGGATTCCCGGTTCTGCCGATCTGCTCGACAGCGAAGATCTCCGCCGCTTCGACCATGGGGATGTAAACCGTGTCCTGCGTCAGGTGCCCGGGGTAAATATCCAGGAGGAGGATGGGTTCGGGTTGTTTCCAAATATCGGACTGCGTGGTAGCCCAGTCGAACGATCGAGCAACATCACACTCATGGAAGATGGCGTATTGATCGCGCCGGCCCCCTATGCCGCGCCGGCTGCATATTATTTCCCCGCCATCGGACGTATGCAGGCGGTCGAGGTAACGAAGGGCGCAGCCGCGATCCGCTCTGGACCTCGTACTATCGGCGGAGCGGTCAATCTTCGGTCTACCCAAATCCCGACGGATGGATTCTCCGGCTATGCTTCAGGCCAATATGGTTCGCGCAATTACTTCCAAGGCCAGGGCTGGGTTGGAGCTGACACAGATTATGTTGGTGCGCTGATTGAAACCTACCAGCAGGGCAGCGACGGCTTCAAATCAATCGACGGGCGTCCAGATGCTGACACCGGCTTTGAACGACAGGATTATCGTGGGCGATTGGCTGTTCACACCGCGCCGGACGCACCCGTAGAGGCTCGCTTGGAATTTGTTTATGGCCGGTCTGACCTTAAAGCCAATGAGACCTACCTCGGACTTGCCGATGCCGATTTCGCGGCAGAACCCTATCGTCGCTATGCGACCAGCCAGCGCGACGCATTTTCCGGGAAGCACGACCAATTTCGTATTATCGGCACCTTGGCGTTTGCCGATGAGACGAGGATCACGGCCACGCTGTATCGCAACGACTTCAGCCGCAGCTGGTCGAAACTTCAGGATATCGATTTCGATGGCGACGGTCGATTCGATTCGATTCAGACTGTTTTCGATAGCCCCGATGACAATCGCGAAGCTCTTAATATCTTACGCGGGGCGGACAGTGCGAATGGCGCGGTGCGGATCCGCAACAACAATCGCGTCTATCGTAGTGAAGGAGCCCAGTTTTCTTTGGAACGCCCGTTCGCCATCGGCGCGACGCGCCACAATCTCGCGGTCTCCGTCCGCTATCACGAGGATGAAGAAGACAGACTGCAAAACGAGGAATTCTACTCCCAAATTGGCGGAGACCTCGTCTTTGAGCGCCAGACTGATATCGGCCAGCAGGCCAACCGGGAGGCGAAAGCGAAGGCCATCGCATTTTACATCGAGGACCGGATCGAGATCGGTGCCGTGACGCTGACGCCCGGGTTGAGGTACGAAGGGATTGATTTGACCCGGTTGGACTATGCAGGATCGGACCCGGATCGATCGACCGGGCCAACCCGGGTTCGCCGCACCAATATCGACCAGTGGCTGCCTGCTCTGGGTGTTACTTACGAGTTTGGCGACGCCATTGTGCTTGCAGGAGTATCACGCGGCTTCTCTCCTCCCGGCCCCGGCAGTCCGGACGCCCGCGCCGAAAAAAGCTGGAACTACGAAGCCGGCGTCCGCTTCAGGACTGACGAGGTCCAGGTCTCTGCGATTGGATTCTACAACGACTATTCCAACTTGCTCGGCAATTGCACCCAATCTGTCGGCTGCAGCGTCGGCGACATTGGCGATCAGTTCAATGGCGGCGCAGTTACCGTCAAGGGCTTGGAGCTGTCGGCAGCGGTCGAGCCACGCGCCACCGACACAATCTCGTTTCCCCTGTCCCTCGCGTATACGTTCACGGATGCACAATTCGACAGTAGCTTCGACAGCGACTTTTTCGGTGATGTGACTGAAGGCGATGCCCTGCCCTATATTGCGCGGCATCAACTGTATATAGAAGCGGGTGTGAACGCGGGCCGCATTGCGATCAATCTTGGGGTAAGCTACCTTTCCGATTTGCGCAATGAACCCGGGAGCGGGGCTATTGCCGTAAATCAAGGGATCGACGAGCGCATCATCTTTGATCTTGCGGGAAATTTCGCGCTGACCGACAGTCTCTCCCTGTTTGCACGCGTTGATAACATATTCGATGACCAATACGCCGTCAGCAGACGTCCCTTCGGCTTGCGTCCTGGAATCCCCCGGCGGTTCGTGGGAGGCGCTCGGGTCAGCTTCTGAACCCCATGTATGTCCCGAAGCTATGCTCTTTGCACCAACCATCAACGCTGCGTGTTCGCGGGTCCATTCCGTGGAAAGATGAACCTGACTTTAAAGTGAAATACAGGGCGGGAGTGCCGACAATACTGCGATTTACCCTTGAACAGAGTTCAGTTCAGTGCTCATTAATGCGGATAATCCCGTTGCCGAAGCTTTTTGCAAGTTAAGGTTTGATCGAGCCGGCTATCTCTTTGCTGCTTCAGGGGCTGTCATTGACACGCGGTCCATCATTGAAAGATCGTTACCGTCAATTTTGATGTAATTATCCAGAAATGATCAGTTATCGGCGATTTTCCAAATATTATTCTCAATATTTTTATCCGCCCAGCAAGGCAAAACCCCTGCTTCCGAGAACGTTCAGGTGGATCTAGGGGACCAATAATAACGGATGCGGACAATTTAGAAGCAAAATTCGAGTAACACCGCCGAATATATACTCATGGGTTCGGCTCTGCCCAAATACCCCGGCGACCAGCAAACCGGCTGGCAAATTTTGTGCCATAGATATGAGGATATCGGAAGGATGGCAACTTCGCGATGACAGCAATTGCAATTGCGAATCCACACCATTTGCAAGCCGCATCCAGCGGAAATTCGCTTAACCTTTTGCACCGATTTAGTGCCGGTTCGAGACAGACGAATTTTAACCAAATTATGTGGTGGACTAAATTCTTAACAAATTGTTAACTCGTCTGCATGGAACGAAAAAGAAAACATCGACTCGTATTACGTGATGAGGGTGCAAAGCACCCATTCCGATTAGCATTGCCGAGGGCAGTTTTACAAGTTGCCAAAGAGCAGGCAATCGTCGACGTGCGCGAGCCCGGCAACAGTATTTGGCAAAACGAATTTTCACTTTCGGGCATATTGATTTTTATAGCCTTCTTCTCAGTCTTCTATTTGTTTATTTTCTGAGGGCAATTCCGTCCCATTGGTCATCACAAGAAAGATTCAGGTGATGCCCAAGCCACCCAGCGATCAGGCACATCGCGGCAACCATCATCAGCCTCTCGAAGGTTGGAACATCCAAAACACTCAATCCCAATGCGGCCAGTGCACCGAGCACCATGCCCAGAATTGACTACATTATTGGTGGCAACACCGACAAAACAGGCTTGCAACGCTTGGCATGGTTGTTAAAACATTCTCCACCAAAGGCGGGAATTGAATGATAAGAACGGAACCGATCGGACCAGAAACGAGCCGCCACATCCTCGGCTACAATATCAAGCAGATTTTCTAGATATTGGGGATAGTACCGCTGATACAGGCCATCAGGGCTTGACCTGATGATAAATTCTCTGCGCTGTGCGTAACCTCAAACAAATCTAAAACCTCAAAATTGCCGGCATTGCGGCCCACTAGAAAGCCGCGTTTCTGCAAGGCCTCGTTATTGCTTTCGATGTTATTCATTCAAACAGCGTATTGATGACCGGACAATCTGGCACTGTTCCGCCTTGCCGGAAGGTCGAAATCGCTTGCGTCAGGGCATGACGCTGTTCGCTCTTGTTAAGGCCGGCCCGGCAGCGGCGTCGCAATTCGGGGCTTTCGAGCCAGTCGAGCATGAACAGCGTGCGCTCGATCTTGCCAATTTCCTGCAAAGCCACGTCCAGCTGGTTTTGCCGTTCATAATACGCATCATTACCGACGGCGCGACGTGGCCGGTCTTGATGGATGCTAACAGACACATAATGTCATCCCAATGCTCCCGGATTTTCTCGGTTTTTACGCGCTGGCCAAGGAGCGGCGAAATTTTTGGATAACGCGATGGCATTTCCATCGGTATCAGTCTGCGGTCCTAAAAATCACGCAAGCGCGGGCAGAAACTAAAGCCCAGCAGCGAGCAAAGCGCAAATATATGATCGGTCGCGAGCCATCTCGACATAGATGTGGCAATCGCGGCGGGGGGCGATCACCGCTGCCTGCCCGTCGGCACCGACGAGATAGGAAAGGTGCGATAATCCGGGTGTCTTGATCTTTTCGATAAGCATCTAGGTTCTCCTTCTAATAGGGTGATTGGATCATATCGCGAGCGATATCGTCTGGCAGAGGCGGGGGCCCGTTGTCCTGTGACAATTCGCGAAACGCGTGGTTCTGCGACAGGAACACACGCCCGCGGAATTCCTCGAGAAAGTCGGCTCGTTTGAGGCGTCCATCACAGGTCCCTTCACCTCGGAAAGATTGAGATCAATCTCGGTATAGGCAAGTCTGTGATTGATCGCCTCGATTGCGCTGAGGACTGAAATGGCCCGCGTGATTGTGCCGTCTCCATACAGGAGCGAGGCTCCGAAAACACCCATCGCGACTAGGGCGGCGTGGATGACCCCCGCGCGCCGCCTGCACGGACCGAGCCGTGCGACCAGCGCAATGATACCGCCTTCGCCCTTGTTGTCGGCGCGTAGAACGACCGACAGGTATTTGATTGAGATCACGACTATGAGCGACCACACCATCATCGATAAAACGCCGTAAATATGCTGCGGCGTCACCCGCAGATGGCTTTGTTGCATAACAAGGTGATGGATTCCCTCGGGGAATCGATATGTATAGATGGGCCTGATGCCCAGACCCATCTCCCCGACGTACCGCACGACCAATTGGCCCGCTTATAATGCATCGCTGAAGCAGCGAGGTTCATTGGATGTGTGGTTTGACCAGAGATAAACTGGCTCTCGGTACCAGTTGGTCGGCCCGGTTGGCCGATGCGGTTTTCTGACAGCGCAATTGAGCTGTGCATGACGCTGAAGATCCTGTTCAACCTTCAGCTACGACAGGTGACGGGTCTGGTTGCGAGCCTGCTCAAGATGGCGAAACTGGACTGGCCAGTGCCGGATTATACGACGCTTTGCCGCCGTCAAAAAGCATTGTCGGTGAACCTCGGTGGGCGGCCCAGTTCGGGCGGGCTACATCTGCTGGTCGATAACACCGGGATCAAGATGATGGGTGAAGGGGAGTGGAAAACGCGTAAACATGGCGCTTCATACTGCCACCAATGGCGCATATGACACGAGAGGCTATCATGCCGTCATCGCTGAGCACGGTGCCAATCCGATCATCCCGGTACGCCGCAACGGGCGGCTGTGGACCAAAGATGGCCCTGGCGTTGACGCCCGCAATGAAGCACTGCGCACAACCAAACGGCTTGGCCGGACGATCTGGAAAAAGTGGAGCGGCTATCACCGCCGCAGCCTTGTCGAAACCAAGATGCATTGCTTCAAGCTCCTCGGCCAGCGCGTCGCCGCGCGCACCTTCGACCATCAGATTACCGAACTAAAAGCCCGCGCTGCAGGCCTCAATCGGTTCTCAGCAATAGGAAACCCGAAGACCATCCGGGTCGCATAATAACTCCAAGTAAAACCTGACTCGCGACCGTCACGAGTTATGCAACAAAGCCCGTAGAAGAGAACCTGTCGAGAAGGGCCGTTGCAGCCCTGCCAGCCACCGTCTTCACTCTTGGTTTGGGTTTTGTTGAGCTTCGACCTCAGCGCGAACCTGAGCGTAGAGGGGTTCAGGGCCAAATTCAGCCAAGGGTTTACCATTTACAAAAAAGCTTGGCGTTCCCTTGACGCCAAGCGTGTTCGCGTCCTCCAAATCGGACTTCATCATCGCATTTATACCGGCGCTCGGCATTGCCTTGGCCTTTACAAGATCGAGCCCGGCCGCCTTTGCGGCCGACCATGCTCCTGTCATGTCACCATTGTGCCATTTGGGCTGCGCGTCCAATAGTGCCTCCATTACCGGTTGCAGGACGCCCTGCGCACGTGCAGCCTCCAGAATACCAATAGCTTCAGCGGAACCTTCGTGCAGCGGCAGGTAACGCATGACAAGCCGAACATCCTTTGGATACGCGGCGAGTATTTGCTTGACGCTTGGGTAAAAAGCACGGCAGCCCTCGCAAGACGGGTCGAAAAATTCTACAATTGTCACCGGTGCACTCTTGGGTCCGATTATCGGTGAATGAGGACGCACAAATATGTCCTTTGGCACAGCCGCCGCTTTGGCTGCGGGTTCTCCAGCAACCGAACTGCTGTATAGAGTTACCCCGGCAGCGAAAGCGCCAACTGAGAGCAAACTCGTCAAAACTACTCCAAAACGCCTGTTCATGATCGTGATCTCCGATAAAGGTTGAGAAAAAATAAGATGGCCAAAAAGGCTACCAGCGAGAGAAGCGGAATCGGCACGGCACCAAAAAGCGTCATTTCGCCGTTTGAGCAGGACGGTCCTGAACCGCATTGTTGGTTCTCGTCTGGTACAACTCCAAGATAGAGCAACAAATGATAAAGCGCGATCACCCACCCCGCCAACGCAAGGGCAAACGCATAGGGGAGCACATCTCGATCCGATCGGTAGGCCGCGATGCCGAGCATGATGGCCAGCGGAAACATAAAGGCGCGCTGGAACCAACATAACTCGCACGGCGTCTGGCCCATCACCTCACCAATAAAGATTGCGCCAAGGCTGGACGATAGCGCGAAGAACCAGGCAGAAAACAACGCTGTCCAACCGCTACCGGCATAATGCCCCCTTGATCTGATTTCGTTCATCGCCGCCGATCGCATCGGGCAAAAATACCGATGAAAATGCGTTGTTGGGTCATATCTAGCTCCTCTTGATCATTAGCAGTATAAACTATCGGGGGCTATAGTAGTAAGCATCGGATTATACATCGGCCGATGATCTGATGGCCCTGCCGCTACCCCGACCCAGGGCGCTGCTGGCGGACAAGGGCTATGACGGCGACAGGTTCCGAGAAAATCTGCTCATGCGCGGCATCCTCCCAATCATCCCGCCGCGATCGAACCGCAAGGTGCCTGAGCATCCCGACTATCGCCGCTACAAGGCTCCTGTACATTATTGGGACACAGATTCACGGTAGGCGTGTAAAATAGCAGCCGGTCGGCTAACGCGCCAAAGCCCACCATTCGCAGCCCCTCTTGCTACACCACGACCACCTTCACGCCTAGCATGTGCTAGCCTAACTAAGCCGTGCACGGTGTTCGAAGAGTCACCGACCATGATTTTCCTGCCACGGTTTCGTCGCGGCGATGCGAGATAATTTGAATAGACGTGCCTTGGCATACCAAATTGGGCGGATGGCATCCCACACTCGTGTAGGGGTGGCAGAGAATAAATTTTCATGGTTTTAGGAACGATCAAGAAAAGGCTCCTGAGTGCCTAAATTTCATAGGTCACTCAGGGAAAATAATTTTCCGCTGCGCTCGGGGCATTGTGCACGCTGCGGGACGCGACCGTCAGGAATTTACTTTCCTATGGTCTAATAACCGCAACTATTTCCGAATGCAATTATTTGATGTTGCGACCATCAAACGCCACCCCCGACACGGCAGCTTTCAGCCCAGTTGCCAGAGCTTCGATCAGATGGCTTTGGCTTTCACAATTTGTGATTGCGTGGGTCGTGCGAAAATTTTCGCGGCAATCAGATGACCATGCGCCCTCGACAGCTCGCAATGGCAATTCGTCGCTTTTCCACCTAATAGACAGACCGCCGTTTCCTATTGTCCAAATTTCAACTGTAGCAGATAAACCCGCTCCCGTTATCATAAGTGTATAATCATCTTTGTTTTCAACAACCAACACATCAGCGCCTGCTTCTTCGCAGGATGCGACTATTAACGCCACCAGACCTTGGCGACCTTCGGTTTGATTTAGCAAAAATTGTGGACTGTCGATCATTTAACTTGGTTTCACTTCGCTTCATTTATCTTATGCACAAGCAATGCTTAATAAAATACCAATACCCGCCCTGAAAATGGGAGTTCGTGGCAACAAATGCTTCTCTCTCAATGATAGTTGGATCCTTAACGTCGCCTGCTTACGTCACAGTCTGTAATAGAACCTGCCATTCAGCAATCCACCCGATTGTTCTCTAATACGTCAAGGGCAACTGCTGTTTTCCTGAACTGGTGCGATTGCCTGTGGGTGTCTGCGTTCTCTGTGTGTTCGTTGGCACTTTATGGGGTCAGCTGGTTGCGGTGTGGCGAGGTTGAAATCGCAGTCGACCGACTGGGGCCGCATGCTACACAATAGGCGCCATCATCCGCTCCCTCCCTCGGGCGTTTGCTCCCGCTCGGGAGCTCGTTTCGATCTCCTTTCTTACCGGTCAGGCCGGATGGAACGCGGTCCCATCTCGGAGCATGGCATGCATGATGATGGCAAGGCGCCGCGCGAGCGCGATGCGCGCCTTCCGCATGGTCGAGCGCTGCGCAATTGCCAACGCCCAATTCTTAAGCTTCAGTTCGCCCCTGTAGCGGGTCAGCATGACGTGGGAAACCTCATAGAGAAGCGTGCGCACCCTCCGGTCTCCACACTTTGATATGCTGCCGACATCGCTCGATTTTCCGGTTTATGTCGTATCGGGTGATGAGATACGCTCCGGCTTGCCTGTTTATTAGGCTGGCATCGGGATTAGTTTGGCGAGTTTGCGCATCTAGAACGAATATTAAAGCTGGACCGGCTACGTCTCCGGCATCGCCGTTCGTTCTCCCATAATCGCAGTATCACCCGCTTCCACAGAAATACTGAATCACATCTCTATATTGCTTGCAAGGCTGAATTTTTTTATACACGTCACCTCACAACATCGAGCCAACATCAGAGCCAACCGACGGATAGGCACTGACCATTTTTTCCAGTTCGCTCGTGGTCAAATCAAGACGCATCGCCAGACCGAAAAAATTGATGATTTCGGCATACTCCGGCCCCAACAAATGCGCGCCCAATATTTTGCCGGTTTCATCATCGATGATCACCTTGGTGGCAGCGCAGGTCTCTCCCACTCGCAGATTGGAATACCAGCCGCTTGTATCGTTGGTCGCGATGCGCAGCTTGTAACCAGCAGCTTTTGCTTCTTCTTCCAGCATTCCCACACGCGCCAATTCGGGTATGGTAAACACTACCGTTGGGACACCTTTATAGTCTGGTTTGGCATGATTGCCTTTCAGCATATTTGACGCAACCACCTTGCCTTCAAACACGGCCACCGGCGTAAGTGGCGCACCTTTTGTGTCCGCTGCATCCCCCGCTGCATAAATTGACGGATTGGAGATGCTTTGCAGAAATTCGTTCACTTTGACGCCGTGGGCGTCGGATTCGACGCCTGCCTTGTCCAGATCAAGACCATCGATCGCTGGAACGCGCCCCGCACCATGCACGATCAAATCAGCCAAATAGTTTTGGGCTTGACCGTCGACATCAACAGTTACCGAATATCCGCTATTTTCTTGGGCGATGGAGATGAGATTGGTCTTCTGAACGACCTCAATTCCTGCCTCTTTGCTTCGCTCTAGCAATTTATCGACAAGATCTGGGTCAAAGCCCTTTAGTGGACGCTCGCCGCGATCAATGATTGGAACGTCGCTTCCCGCGCGGGCCGCGATATGTGCAAACTCAAAGGAGATGAAACCGCCGCCCACAAATATGATCTTTTCCGGGAGGCTCTCCAGCTCCAGAAACTCTGTGCTATCAATGAGATACTGCGCCCCAGGCACGTCAATTTTCCGGGGCTTTGCACCGGTTGCAATCAGTATCTTCTTCGCCTGCAGCCGTGCTTTTCCGTCAACCTCGATTATGTCCTCAGCGACAAATTTTGCGCTGCCGTGCAAGGTTGTGACACCATTTTTGTCGAGACCAGATTCTATTTTTGGCGGCATTTTTTCGGTGAATACCCGCTTGAACGCCATCAGGTCCGACCAGTTGATAGCCAGGCTGCCGGGCTCGATGCCCTTGCCATTCATCAAGGAAGCAGCATCAATTATCTCTGCGCCGCGTCTCAACATTTTTTTGGGGTCGCATCCTCTAAGAGCACATGTGCCGCCATAGGGTAGCTCGTCCACGACTGCGACTGACCAGCCCGCCGAAGCACATTTGTTGGCCGCAGTGACTGCCGCCATGCCGACGCCGATGACGATGAGATCGAAAGACTGGGTCATGATGAGTTCCTTGATAAGCGATATTAGGACTAACGGGTGGAGCGGCTGCGGGTTCCGCGACGATCGATGGAGATGCCGTCAGGGAGGATGAGGCAAGGGGGTAAATGCTGAAATTTCGCATCAATTAGGTCTCTGGGGACTTTGTTTCGGCTCGCCATTGCACTTCGGCGATATATGCTTGACGTGAAAACAGGTCGCGTTCGTTTCGACGCCTCACACTCCTTTATGGAGCATGGCCCTAACAGCATGCCGCTTCTGGCGTATCAAACAGGCCCCTGAAATCGGTTTTTCCGCTGAGGCGATCAAGATAGAAGTCTGGATCTTTTGCGAAAACCTCTGCGCAATGAGGGCAGCGGCAGAAACGAATTTCCTGCCCGTTGTGCAGTACGGGAACCGTGTAGGCGGTCGGTTTTTCAGCAAGGCACGCGGGACAGACATGGATATCCCTAACCTCTTCGACAAAACGTTCTGGCTGTTTCTGGAAAATATCGGCGCAACCCTGGTAACAGAAGAAATACACGATCTCATTATAGGCCGCCTCTACCGCCTGCTCATCGGTAATTCCAAGCCGCACCAAAGAGCAGCCGCAGGTGGGACAAATTTTAACGTTCATTACGCTTGGTTTCCTATCATGTTTCAAATTTCTTATGCCGTAGCCTTGGGAACAGGGCATCGTTTTAACGGGGGTGATACAATTTCGAAAATTGACGAACCGATCATGAATGCCAACCCAACATAGAATACGGCGTTGCTCCAGTCTGCCGACCAGAAAAGGTAGAATTTTGCCAACACCAGGACTGGCCCAATCAGGCTCAATATCCCGCGCCAAATGATGCGGTGGCGATTGAACAAATAAAGATTGGCAATCAGGGCAATGATGACAAAAATTGGTAACAATCGCACTATGATTTAACCTTCATAATGATCCAACCATCCAAGACCCAGCGAAGCCCCGAGGGCGGCAATGGCCGGAAAACAATTTGCGCAGCCCATTGCTGCGACAATGGCACCGATTGCGCCGGCGCCACTTCCGGTGCTTGAAGCAACATTGGCCGCACTTTCCGTCTCACTATCAGTTTTCATATGCTGGTCCATTCTCCACGTCCTGCCTGAGCTAGCCCGCGCAGCAGGAGAGCTTAGTCACATCCTTGTCGAATGTCTGGGCAGCTAGCTTCAGACCTTCTACGGTTGTTAGATAAGGAAAAATTGTTTCCCCAAGCGCCTTGGCTGTCATTCCAAATTTTAGAGCCATTACCAGCGTCTGGATGCTGTCCGAACCTTCGGGAGCCATAATCTGACCACCGAGCAATTTGTCGGTTTTCCTGTCCGCTACAAGCTTAATCAGGCCTCTCGTGTCACGCGCCGCCAATGCGCGCGGCACCTGATCCAGAGGGACTACAGATGTTTCAACGTCAAATCCCGCTTCCCGTGCTTCGGCTTCACTCAAACCCACCCCTGCAACCTGTGGATCGGTAAAGACAACCCACGGCAGCGCCGAATTATCATATGATTCTGACCCCATAGCTACCGCGTTCATGGCAGCGAGCTTGGCACCATAAGCGGCCATATAAACAAATTGATCGCGGTTGGTCACATCGCCTGCCGCATATATATCTGGGTTGGACGTTTGCATGTTGTCGCCGACGACAATCGCGCCGCGCCTATCAAGCGCAACGCCAACATCTTCGAGTCCAAGCCCTTCTGTGTTTGGTGTCCGGCCTGTCATCACAGCGAGAGCGTCGGCGGTGAGTTCAAGCCGTTCACCTTCGTGCTTGATACAAATCGTGACGCCAGAAGTGTCTTGCCGACAAGCATCATAGGTGCTTCCACAATAGATGGTGATACCTTCCGTGCGGAAAGATTCAGTCAGTGCCACCGAGATTTCTGGCTCGGCGCCGGGCAATAGATGTGAGCGGCATATGATCGTCACTTCGACGCCCATTCTTGCCATCATCAATGCCAGTTCAGATCCGATGTAGCCGCCGCCGATGAAAATCAGGCTTTTGGGCAATATTTTCAGATCGAGCAATCCGGTGCTGTTGAGCGTTGAAACCTCATCAATCCCTTTGATGGGAGGGAGAGAAGGACGGCCGCCGGTCGCAACAATGATCTTTGGTGCCAGTATCAAGCGTTCACCAATTTGAACCCCGCCCTCGACAAGGCGAGCTGGCCCTTCATCGAAATAATCGACATTCTCATATTCGGGCAACAGGTCGGTATATTTCTTTTGCTGCAACCCGGAAACAAGCTGATCTTTCGAGGTCACGAGCTGCGCCCAGTTTTCTACTCGGGCATCCCCAGCGATTCCGGGAAAGCGGCTTGCAGATTTGGCACCATGAATAGCTTCTGCGGCGCGTATCATCGCTTTGGATGGAACGCACCCGACATTAACGCAGGTGCCGCCAATTGCGCCGTGACCGATCAGCGCAACCTTTGCTCCGTTCCCTGCCGCCGTAATCGCAGCCGAGAACCCTGCCGACCCGGCACCCACGACAGCAAGGTCGTAGCGTCCGTCATTATCTGACGCGCAATAGTCGTTCATATTAATTCATTTCTTTGGTTAGGGCCTAAACAATCTTACTGTGCGGCGGCGATTTTCGCTGGGTAACCCGCATTTGTCGATGCAGAGGCAATGGCCGATTCAGTGGTGCGCTCTGGATCAAACGTCACTTTTGCCGTTTTTGCTTGAAAATCAACATCGACAGAAGACACGCCGCTAACCTTGCCGATGGCCTTCTTGACCGTTATCGGACAGGTGGCGCAGGTCATTTTTTCAATAGTGAATGTTTCGGTTTTGAGGGCATTTTTAGATGCCGCCTCTGCAACGGCTTGGGCGCCGGAAGATGGCAGCAATGTCATGGCTCCTAGTCCGCCTGCTCCAACGGCAACAACGGCTGAAAATATAATATAAGCGCGTTTCATAAGCTTTCTCCTAATAGAAATACGGTGCCCACCAATCGATTGTGATTGATAGAGCAATGAGTGATGTTCCTACCCAAAGGGCAGTTTTCGGGATGATTGATGATTGTGGGCGCGCGCAATATGAGCCGTCTTCACAAACAGGCATTGTGCGGAAATAGACATGCCAAAAACCCGCAGCCAAAAAACCGAGGGTCACTGCCACAAAATACCACTTATAGGGTTCGAGCGCGGTTAGATTGCCGATCCACGCTCCGCTTACGCCAAGTGTTACAAGGACGAGCGGTGCAATGCAGCAAGACGATGCCAATATGGCCCCGGCGATGCCGCCAACAGCCCACCAGCTGCGTTTTTCCGGTGATTGCGCGGGCATTTCAGTCTGAACAGTCTCTGGCAATATGTAATCTTTCGCTGCGATTGATCTTCGACGGAAACAACTATACTCTCTGTAGTTACTACAGGAACAAGGACTTTTTATGCAACCATCTGTCAAGCGCGGAAAACTGGCCAAAATCGCCGGCTGCAACGTCGAAACGATACGATATTACGAGAACATCGAACTGTTACGCGCCGTTGATCGCACAAGCAGTGGTCACAGGGTCTATTCGTCAGATGACCAGGCACGGTTACGCTTCATTCTGCGCGCACGGGAACTCGGTTTTTCAATTGCGGAGCTAAGAGGCCTTCTCAGCTTGGTCGATTCCAAAGAATATACGTGCGGAGAAGTGTTGGCCGTAACCAACGACCACATTACCAATATTCAACAGAAAATATCCGACTTGAAACGTTTGGAGCAAACATTGTCGGACATGGCGCAAAAATGTGATGGCGGCGAAGTGCCTGACTGCGCCATCGTTGATGCAATGTTTCATTGAGGACAGCTTTATCCTATATCGCGCGCGACAACAGGACTGTCAGGGTTGCAAGCATCGGCACTAAGGACCGCTATCGACGTAAAAGTTGGACAAATAGTGCGAGCTAATTGCAGCCCCAAAACATCCACTCGTTCGAGTTCAGCGAGCCGCCGATCACGTTTGGCGAGCAGGTTGCCCCGCTACAGAGGACCCTCTTGCCATTGTGGCGACCAAGCTGTCAGGGCTTTATCGGCTTCGAAAATCCTTTCTTGCGAAACCAGAAACTCCACACGGCCAGA
Organism: Parasphingorhabdus sp. NYA22; assembly: GCF_976973735.1. Classification (NCBI taxonomy): domain Bacteria; kingdom Pseudomonadati; phylum Pseudomonadota; class Alphaproteobacteria; order Sphingomonadales; family Sphingorhabdaceae; genus Parasphingorhabdus; species Parasphingorhabdus sp. NYA22. The sequence goes on from NZ_OZ333478.1 coordinate 91,569, forward strand.
CTACCGAGCAGTGCCAATGCCAAACCGGCAATCGACTGCACAACTTTATAAACTGTACCGCCAACCTTCGCCGCATGGAGCGGATAGGCGAGATTGAATAGCTGCAAGCCCTGCGGCATAGCGAGCGCATCTTTAGCCCGAAGCAGATTGCCGGTTGCGCCATCGAACCAGATGATCGTGCGGCCATTATTGTGCCATTCACCCGGCCGCTTCAACCGGATGGCAACGGGATCGCCCGTTTTTCGCGGCAGTCCGATAATACGGATAGTGGCATCAGGAAAGCGCGCTTGCGCCGCTGCCATGATGCGAGGCCAATCGGCATTATCCGCAGGTCCCGCGGTCACTTTCGGCGGTTCGAGTGCCGACTCCATTTCAGCTGCGCTGGAGAAAGGCGACAGCAAAAGTTCCGCGACCGGCTTGAGCGTCATCATCACACCGGTCAACATGGTGAGGAACAGCAACGGCGCGAGTATCACGCCCATATCGCGGTGCTGCCTGACGATTGCGGGCCTTGTCATTCTGGCAGGCCACAGGCGCAACCTGAATGTCTTTCGTGTCGGCCACCACAATATCAGTCCGGTAAGGATGAATCCCAGACCGACCAGTCCGGCAATGCCGCTGACCGTCTCTCCCGCTTCCCCGACAAGCAGATGGTGGTGCAGATCAAACAGGAAAATTTCCGAGCGAGCCCATATGCTGTCCCATGACGCGATGGCAGATCCGTTCGCATCGGCATAAAAGCCGCTGTCCGGTCCGGTGCGCACCGTGTGGAGGGCAATATCGCTGTTGGCAAAAACGATGGAGGTCGGTGTCTGGGCCGAACCGGCCAGGATATTTTGCACAAGCGCGCCAAGAGTGGCAGGGCCGGTCTGAACAACCTCTTCCGCCACCGGCACTGTCATGCGGAGCCAAGCGCCCTTCCACAACAACAAAGCGCCGGTCAGGCCAAGCAAGGCCAGCAGCAGACCGATTAATCCGCCCGTCCAACGATGGATCGACGCGACCAACTGCATCAGAAGCTATATTTCCAGCCCAGCGTGAACGCACGTCCACGGCCGGATACATAAGTGCTGTCATTCACGAAGGTAACCGTCTGCGCATAATAGGTAATATATTGCTTATCGAGAATATTCTGGATGCCCAGGCTGAAATCACCAAAGTCGTTACCTGTGTATGACAGCGCAAGATCAACCAGTGTAAATCCGTCAAAATCATTTTGTGGCAATCCGCCCTCGAATGTCCGATCAAAAAAAGTCGATGACTGAAGCCGTGCTGACAGGCCAGCTGCAATCGGACCTTCGACGAACAAATTCAGCCGGTCCGGCGAAATATTGCGTCCGTCGAGATCGCGGTCGACAACATCGTCCCCGTCGCTATCAAAGCGACCGTAGAGTTTTGCAAAATTGGCACCGAAGCCAAAGCCGGATGGGAAATGGTAATCGGCAGCAAATTCAAATCCGGAAATCTCGGTGCGTTCTCGCCGAATTTGTCCTGCACCATTGACCACCTGAATGCGCGAACCAAGATCGGAATTGGACCAAAAATAGCTGGCATCAAGGTTCAGGCCGTTCTTGTGATAACCCGCTCCGATTTCGATATTGTCGGCAATGACCGGCTGTAGATCAATGAGATCGGCCACTGTCTGCCCCGGGGTGTTGACGGAACGCAGAACCAGGCCGGCGTCCGGCATGGTGAAGCCCTGCGCATAAGATGAAAAGAATGTCAGTCCTTCCAGCGGTTCGACGACGATGCCGGCATTTCCGAGCAGCTTGTCGAATGTCAGCGAAGAGCCTTGGACAAAGGTAGATCCGGCGCTCGCGATCGTGGTGAAATCGGGCACGTCGAGCGCCACATTCTCGTAGCGCAGCCCGCCGGACAGGCGCACGGCCTCGTTGAGGAAGGTCTGCTCGAGTTGCACGAAGGGCGCGAATTCCTGGAATTTCAGCAACGGCACCCAGAGCCTGTCCGTCTGTGCCAGTTCCTGAAAGGTCTCGTCATGCAGATAGTCGGCACCTGCCGCGATCTGCAGCCCGTTCCATAACGTATCTTCGCGCACATAGGTCAGCTTTGCGCCATATTTTTCCGATGCCAATGCTGACTGATCGAACAGGCTGCCCGCTGGCGCAATCGACACATCCTGAAACACCGGGAACGCATCTCCGCCATATAGCGCGTAGAAATCATAATAATATCCCGCGAGCGACAGCTTGCCGCCGAACAGGTCCCTGTCAGTATAGGACAGGGCCAGATTTACGGCTTCATTGTAGGTAGGGTCTCCAGCCGGTACGCCGCGGGCGCTGGTTGCGGGAATACCTGCTGCAATGTCGCCGTCGACGCGAACATAATCGCCGTCACCAGCAAGATTGAAATAATTGGCCGTCAGTTCGATCCGTTTGCTGTCATCAATGTCGAGACCAAGCTTCCCGAAGACATTATAGGATGTGGTGTCGGCAAGGTCGCCCTGTGTGGGATCGACGCCCACCGCGTTACCGTTTCCGTCATAATATAAGTCGTTTTTCTGGTAGGCCCCGGCGACGACAAAATCCACAGCACCAATTTTTTGACCCACCAGACCCGTGAGCCGTGTGTGGAAGCCATTGTCTTCAAAGTCGTCGGTCGAGATTTCGGCGGAAACTTTCGCCAGCAGGTCGCCATTCGTTGGCGGGGCGACGGTGACATAATTGATGACACCGCCGGTCGCGCCCACACCCTGAATGGCATTGGCACCGTAAATCACCTCGACGCGGTCGACAAACGCGGGGTCGATGGTGAATCCGCTACGCTCACCGTTGCGCAAGGGAGTCGATTGCGGAATATTGTCGAGTAGATAAAGCGGCGTGCGCCCGCGCAGGGTGACGCTACTGCTTGTCATCTTCTGCCGTCCGGGGGTCAGGCTGGGAATGGAAAAACTGAGGCTATCGAGGAGGCTCGTGCTGACCGACAATTGCTGGTCGATCGTCTCGCGGTCAATGACGCGAACGCTGTTCGGAATGGCGCTGATCGGTTTGTTGACGCGCGATGCGGTCACGATAATTGCGGGTTTGAATTCGTCTGCCCGGCTAACATCGTCATCTCGTTGATTTTGGTTTTGCGATTGGGTCTCGCCGCCGTCCTGTGCCCATGCGGCAGGAGAGTGCATGGCAAACAGCAATATCCCGAAAGCTGCCAAGTTTTTGAAATGCGGTGTCCGATTCACGATATAATTCCCTGTCTAATCTCTAATGCGAATGCGAATTATTCGCAATAATAGCAAAGGTCAATAGACCTATTGGATTCTTTCGAATATTTTGAAGCGAGCGGAATGGTTGTAAGCTTGCCAATATCCTGCGAACCAGACTGACAGTCTGCTTTTCATGACTCTCGATTTTAAATCAGACAGCAGAAGGACGGCTTTCCAGTTTAGCCGCACTTGGTGCTATCGGGTCGGGGCCTGAGCAGCCTAGAGGTTAGCACTTGCTCAAGAGGCGGCGTATGCGAAGCCGATGGCTATTGATGCATTAGATGCGCCTACGGCCCATCGGATCTTCATGCAGCACCGGTTGATCGAACAACCGGCAATGATGTCCGTGCTTGCCGATCTCGCGGTAGAAAGTGAAGCCGCAACCGCTCTTGCCTTCCAGGTCGGAGCCGCATTTGATATGGCCGACCCGCTATCCCGTCTGCTGACCCCCATCGCAAAATATTGGGTTTGCAAACGTGCGCCCGCGATGGTGTATGTAGCAATGGAATGTCTGGGCGGAACAGGCTATGTCGAAACTGGTCCGATGCCGCGCCTTTTCCGTCAGTCTCCGCTGAACGCGATCTGGGAAGGCTCGGGAAATGTGATCGCGCTGGATGTCTTGCGCGCAATGGCACGCGAACCCCAAGCGCTCGACAGTCTGCGGGAATTTCTGTTTTCTGCAAGCGGGCGCTATCCTTCCTATGATAATCACCTGAAAACTCTGAAAATTAGCGGACTGGCCGAGCATAATGCCCGTAACATCGTCGAACTGCTTGCAATATCCGCTCAAGCAGCAGTGCTTGACAACGCGGACAACCCTGTCGCCGAAGCTTTTTGCAAGTTAAGACTTGATCGACCCAGTAATCTTTTTGGTGCTTCCACCGCCGTCATTGACACACGGTCCATCATTGAAAGAGCCATGCCGACAGCTTTGATGTAATTATCCAGAAATGATCATTTATTGGCGATTTTTCAAACATTATTGTCAATATTTTTTACCCACCCAGCAAGGCTGAATCCCTGCTTCCGAGAACGTCCAGGTGAAGTTATGGGACCAATAATAACGGGAGTGGGCAACTTCGAAGCAAATTTCGAGTAACACCGCCGAATATATATTCATGGGTTCGGCTCCGCCCGAAAGCCCCGGCGACCATAACACCGGCCTGCAAATTTTGTGCCGTAGATATGAGAATATCGGAAGGATGGGAACTTCGCGATGACAATAGTTGCAATTGCGGGTCCACACCATGACTAGCGAGATATTTGCAAGCCGCATCTGGCGGAATTTCGGTTCCCTTATCTTCATCAATTGATACGATATGGACCTCACTAGCAATTTTGATCAAAGGAAGCGATGAGCGTAATGCATTGGCAGATTCAATACTCCCATTCCAACAGATGATAGCCGGATCCATAAGATTGATTCCAATAAAATCATGAGGTTGGAGCAATGTTGGGGTCCGTATGTGACTTAGTAGGTCTCCGAAAAATGTTGTTGACCTGTTTTTATCAGAATTTCCGGGCGGCCGTCCCAGAATCGCGATATCCCGCAAGGCACTCTCACGTGTTATCGCATTGACGGGATCGCCTTCAATATGATTAAAATCCCAGCTTACATTCTCTTTGTCTAACCGCTCTCTTATCTGCATCCGGATTTTTTCCCCACGCTTTTGAGCCTCAACAATGAAACGATGCTTGGCCGCCATGCCCCCATAGGCATCCGATATCTTAAATGAATTGAGTGATGAAACATGGAGGCAACTCAAATGGCCCTCCACTGCGCGGGTTACGTCAAGCGCCGCTTGGACCCACGGATCTGGGCCTTGATCATCAATGTACCACAGCACAGACTGCATTAAATTTATTCCTTCCAACTAATCCCATAATTTGCTTTCGGATATTATTATTACCTAGCGCCTGATGTAAGCAGGATCCTAAAATATCCCCGAAGGCAGCATTCTGAAATTCGCATGGAATATTATGTGGTCACTCATGGTTGTGACGCCTTTCATGAGTTGGCACAAGTTCGGGCGAGCAGTCTGTTTCTAGACAAGACTCGAATGTCGCATGCTTAATATCATATTTTTCGGCCAATGCCGAGCGTGCCGACGCTTTAACCGCTTCAAACGATTCCAGTGATTTTTCCTTCGGGACGAGATGTGCTTCTAGAGAAAGGCTGTGCTCACTGATACTCCACAAATGAACATGGTGAACACTCTTGACGCCATTAGTCTGGCGTAGCGTTTCTACAATCTCGTCGAATTCCAAGTCATCTGGAACCGCGCCCATGAGCAGCCGGACAGTTTTCGGTAACAATGTTATTCCTTGATAAATAACGTATACTGCGATTGCGATCGTGATGATAAGGTCAGCGATATACAGATCATATAGCAAGATCAAAATACCTGCGACTATGACCCCTACCGAAGCTAGCGCATCGGATACATTGTGAAGAAAGGCGGCCTTCATGTTAAGGCTCTCCTTTGAACTTGCATACACCATGATAGCTGTGACTAGGTCGATAACGAGTGCGATTCCTGCGACAATGATAACAGTCCAGCCTTCAATGGGCTGCGGATCAGCAAAACGGTTGATTGCCTCAACAAGCAGGTAAAAGCCAATAATCAGAAGTGTGGTTAAATTTATGAGCGCTGCTACCACTTCCCCGCGGGCATATCCGAATGTCATGAACGCGTCTGCAGGACGCCTACCAATGCGGCGCGCAAACAAGGCCAAAGCGAGCGAAGCCGCGTCACTGAAATTGTGCAAAGCATCCGCAATCAGTGCAAGCGATCCGGATAATACCCCCCCAATGATTTGGGCGATGGTCAATAAAACATTGATCACAACCGCAAACAAAAGTCGGCCATCACTCATATTGTCACTGCCGTGATCGTGGCCGGCGCTCAATGGATATCTCCCTTTTCATCATGCTTGTCCTGATGGGCATCCCGCAAAATGTCTATGCCTCCATACACCGCTACCCCTGCGACGGCGATGCCAACTAGGAGGTCCGGCCAATTTGCACCGGTGAACAGAACAATGACGCCAGCTATAATGATACCGCCATTGGATATGAAATCGTTGAAGCTAAATGTTGTCGCTGCTCGTAAATTTACATCTTTGTCTTGGATTTTTTGAAGTAGGCGCAATGATAAAAGATTAACTACGGCAGCAACAGCAGCCATGGCCATCATTAGCCATCCCCCCGGTTCAGACCCTTCAACGAAACGCCTACCCACATCTAAAATCACCCCCACGGCAAAAATCAGAAGCATTACCCCCGAAACACGCGCGGCCGCGCGCTTCCATTTTTGAGACCGCGAGAGCGCAAGCAAGCTAAGAGCATAGACAACAGCGTCAGATGAATTGTCGAGCCCGTTCGCAATTAACGCACTTGAATCGGCTAAAATGCCGGTTCCGAAAAAGGCGATTGCAATCGCAACATTCAACGCCAGCACGATCCACAGAGTTCTGCGCTTGTCCGGAGAATCTAGGTTTACAGATGTTTCGCTCACCCATTCTTCTCCGTCGAGCCAGTCCTGGCCCATTTTTCGGCTTTCTCAATATCTTTTAAGTCAAAGTATCGCATGTCACCGCTAAACAGAGGGGCAGAAAATTTCGTTCCCCATTCCACCCATTTTTTGTGGCCGACAATGGCGATACGTCCAAATTGGTCCTTATGGCGAATATCAAATTTTAGATCACGCCACAGCCCGCCGATGTTCCATCCAGAAAAATCGGATTTCAGTTCAATTAGCATCGGAACTGTTCCAGGTGTTCGCTGCGCTATACGTTCAAACAATGGCACAAATGCATCGAAATCTTCCGCGCCCAACTTTTCGCCTGCTTCTATAAAAATCAGCCCTTCACTTTCTCTTGCTGTCAGCATTTTACATCCCTTTTAAGTTCTTCAATAAATTGCGACTTGTTGCTTGCAATTTCGAAACGGTCTCCGATTCCGAGCTTACGACTTTTATTCGTATCATCTTAGCCGCTACCTCTAGATTATCCAGAAAATCTGCTAGAGGCACCACGGCCCTTTCCATATTTCTCGAGTATTTTCTTGACAGTATCTTCATCGTGCTTGCTTTGAACTGTAACGACTGAAGGCGGTCGGTGAATCTGGAATGCTGTCTTTCAAGAACCACAAGCAGCACCATCCCAGTCCAAAAATCCATCCCCCCAAAACATCGCTTGGCCAATGGACGCCCAAAGCAATCCTCGATATGCCAATCAATGCAGCCAATATAAACGCACCAGAAAGCAGGCAAACCCGTGCATATTTTCCCGGTACAATTTTGAATAAAGCCACTGCTATCAAGATATAAACGATGGTCGAATTTGCAGCATGACCGCTTGGAAAACTAGCGGAATTGGGAACAGAAAGATATTCTACAATCGAAGGCCGAGGTCTGCCGAAAAAGTCTTTCGATAAGGATATTATCCAAAACCCGCCCATGGATAAAGCGGACAATAGAAACGCATTAAGATAGGCTCTTTTTGCGATCAAAAAGCCAGAGACTGCCAAAATAACAAAAATCAGAAAAATTGAATCCCCCAAAAAGGAGACGTTGCGAACAACTTGTGGAAGCCAGCCTGGACCAACCAAAAGATCCGAGTTTTTCATAGACCTAAAAGCAAGCAAGAGGGTTTTATCTATTTTGTCCAAATGCCCTTTCGCCACCTCTGACCAAAGTACTAAAAAAATTGCCCCCATAATGCTCGATGGCATCAGTTTGAAGCCCAATGGAAAAGGAAGTCGTCGGCCTTTCGAACCTTTTCCATTTTGCATTTTGAGCATCACTCTTCCAAAGCCAATAAAGTCAGCAAAAAATTCTGATCTCGGTGTATCAGAGCAAAACAATGAACTATGATTTCGTAGGACACCTTTAGTTGTTCCCAATAGGACTGCGTTGTGCGATATGGTCTTGCGCTTCCCGAACATCTAACTCACGCGTGGAATTTCCTAACCGCACGAAATATCTCGAAATATTGCCATCTTTTAGATAAACTGGCTCAAACGCGGAATCTACGATCACCCAGCATATGGTATGGCCCCCATAATCCAAGAATTGGATGTGGACCATTGTGGCGGCATTGGCTCCCAATTGATTATTCACCAAATCAATAAGAGCGCGTTCAAATCCATCTTGGCTTTTACTTCTTAAGGTCTTGCAATCTAATTCAATGCCCTTGATTGTGCCATCATCAGAAAGGCCAATCAGTAGATTTCCGCCGCGATGGTTCATAAATCCGGCAAGCGATTTAGCTATAACCTTTTCCAATTTTTTATTTACTCGGCCTTCCTTTACATCCCAGCGCAACGACTCTTTAAATTCAGTAGTCTCGCTCTCTCCTGCCGCAATAAGCATTGGCAATTGATCGGAGAGTTGCCTTTTTAGAATATGTGACTTTTCTCTGCTTTTTTCAGACAAGGTTTCGACTAAATCCAAGACCAAGGCCAAACCAGCGCCTAAACCGGCAAAAAGCAGGTTCATAGGAAACATTTCGAAACTGGTGGACTCTCTAATCCGCCACCATAGGAAATCGGCAGCGGTATCTGAGGGTGTCGATAATAGCTGATTGAACTCAAGCCAGAAAATTAGCGTGACCAGGGGGTGTAGAAGGATGACACCTACTAATGCACCTATTACAATCTTGAAAGAAATCGGGATACGTTGATGTAAATTTATTAGCATTTCTCAACCGTTGACATAAAAAGCTTCATCTCAATTCCAGTACTTATTGAGGATACATATTCGTCTTCTTAAAAAAGAAGTTGCTGCGCGAGTAATAGTGGTCAAGTATCGCCGTGGGCGGTGGGGGATGCGCCCACGGCGTGACCCGGGCCGCAAGGGAAGATGGCAACGTCTGTTGGGTGCCTTTCTCCCGAGAAATAGCTTGCGGAGGGCCAATCTGCATTAAATTTTCAATCAATCGGCCGAAATCCTCTCCTAACGCGCTTCTTAACTTTCGCAGACGGCCATGAACGCCGGAGATGCCGTTGAAACTGCTTATCCGTGGTCTCAAGTATCAGGTTGAAATTGGTCATCATTCTCCTGAGTTTCAGCGCCGAAAGCGGACCGGTGCAGTGAAATCTGTGAACCAAGCGCGATCCGACAGACTCGGGCGCTATCAGGTAGCTCTCCTCAACCGAAATCAGCCCTCTAAAGCCAAAGCGAAAGGAAATGTGTCTCTGGTGCTCAAGAACCGAGATGCGAGCGTTGATGATGAAAAATCCTCGCTTGCTTTTTTTCATTCTGAATGAGTACTTTACAATCGCATCGAGCGCGAGTGAGCCGGAGATGCGTATGAACGGGTTCCAATGTCCATAATCCTCAAAGCGCGTCAGTGCTGACCAGACTTTAGTCGGCGAGGCATGCAAGATTGTTTCATTTTCTTGGGTAAACACGCTTTCCCCCTGACCAGCCATTCATAAGGCGATTCATCTGCATGGTTCAGTCGAACAGGTCGGAAAGAAAGCTGCGTCGGCGCTTATACCCGTGGTGCTTCGATCGTTGACGGTCATCGTGCGCCGAAAAACCGGGGCTTGATCGACCCTCATCGCGCGGCCGCGATACCGTGACGGCTTCGGATCGCTCGATGATTTTATCAAGCTCGCCCCGATCAAGCCACACACCCCGGCACTGTGGACAGAAATCAATCTCCACGCCCTGTCGATCCGAGATAGACAGCGTCACTTGGCAAATGGGACAGAGCATGCCTTTGCCTGTTGCCGTTGATGAATTCATGATAATCTCCTCTCAGTTAGCTGATGTTCGAACTCTTCTAAGCCTCGATACTCGCCAACGTCAGTGGTCAGCAAAACTTGATTTCGTGCTCCGCGATCGAGACGTGGTTTGACCGGTATCAGCGAGAATTGAATGCCGCCGTCGACGGCGGTGCGGCACTCCGTTTCCAATGACACCGGACTGGATATCACCTTGCGACTGAAGCTCATTTCAAACAGCGTGCCTCCAAAGTAGTTGAGATCGCGCGCATCGGACGCGCCGATGGCGGCAAACAACCTAAAATTGGAGACGAGGGCGGCACATCGGGTGGTTACGAACTGCGCTGCGGCTTCTGAGAAGTTTCTGCTCGGCATTGAGCATATCGAGGATATTTCGCGTTTCTCCGCAATTTTGAGCACAAATCCCTTCGAAAGTAAGCTCATTGGGCACCCCTGTCTTGATAGCCAAGCAAACGGAGCGCATTGAAAACGACGAGCAGCGTCGAGCCTTCATGGACCAGAATCGCAGGGCCTATTCCAAGACCCATGATCGTCGCCGGCACCAGGAAGGCGACCACACCCAAGCTGACGATCAGGTTCTGCCGAATGATCCAGCGGGTGCTGCGGCTCAGGCCGATGGCAAACGGTAGATGTGCGAGGTCATCGGCCATAAGCGCGACATCGGCAGTCTCGAGTGCGACGTCGGATCCCGCAGCTCCCATTGCAATACCCACGGAAGCATTCGCGATAGCGGGAGCATCGTTGACACCATCACCTACCATCGCGACCGGCGCGTCGGCGCGAAGCTTTTTGATTGCCTCGACCTTATCCTCTGGCATCAGGTCGCCCCAGGCTTCTTCGATGCCGACTTCGGCGGCTACCGCACTGGCTACCCGCTGATTGTCGCCTGACATCATCACCATACGCTGGATTCCTAGCGCTCTAAGTCGCTCTATCGTTTCTTTTGCGGCTGTGCGCGGTGTGTCCATGAGTCCGATTGCACCCAGGTCGCGCTGACCAGTGCGCACGACCATCGTCGTGCGCCCTTGCTCGCGCAGAATCTCAATCGTCTGGGCCGTCTCCGCCGTAAGGGGAGCGATTCCATCTCGACCGAACATCTCAGCCTTGCCAATCAGCACCACCTTCCCGTCAACACGCGCCTGCACGCCGCGGCCTGTTAGGCTGACGAGGTCGACCGCCTCTGGAACCGGTTGACCATCGAGAAATTGCTCACCATCTCGCGCGATCGCTTCCGCCAGCGGGTGATCACTGAGTCTTTCGACAGCGATCGCAATTTTCATGAGTTCGGCGTTGTCCACTCCCATTGATGGCGCGACGTCAGTAATGCGAGGGCGCCCTTCGGTAAGCGTGCCAGTCTTATCGAAGGCCAGCGCATTCAGCGAACCTAAAGTCTCAAGCGGTCCGCCGCCCTTGATTAGCACGCCACCACGAGCCGCCCGAGCGATGCCCGATAAAACGGCGCTCGGCGTCGCGATGGCGAGCGCGCAGGGGCTGGCCGCTACAAGCACGGCCATTGCCCTATAAAAGCTGTCGCGGAACGGTTCATCGATGACAACCCAAGCGAACAACAGCATGACCACCAGCGCGAGAACGGAGGGCACGAACACCCGCTCAAAACGGTCGGTGAAGCGCTGGGTTGGAGATTTCTGTGTCTCCGCCTCACTCACCATCTTGACCACCTTGGCCAGCGTCGTGTCGGCAGCAAGGCGTGTGACAGCGATTTCGATCGCGCCTTGACCATTTATGGTCCCCGCAAATACTCGGTGCTGGGCGGAAACCTTGTCAGATTGGGCTGCTGCCAGCGCCCTATCCGGTACCGGCTCCTTATCGACGGGGACGCTTTCGCCCGTGACGGGTGCCTGATTGATGCTTGATCGCCCAACTACAATGAACCCATCTGCAGGCAGACGTGCGTTCGGCTTTACGATCACGGTATCGCCGATAACGAGATCTTCGACGGAGATTTCGCTCAGACGGCCATCCCCTCGACGTACTAAGGCTGTACGTGGTGCCAGCTCAGCCAAAGCCTCGATCGCGCGCTTTGCCCGGCCCATCGCATAATGTTCAAGTGCATGCCCCAAGCTAAACAGAAACAAGAGTAGTGCGCCTTCGGCCCAAGCGCCCAAAGCGCCCGCGCCAGCTGCCGCCACGAGCATCAGCGTGTCGATCTCGAAGCGTTTGAGGAGCAAATTCTCAAACGCCTCGCGGAGTGTGAACCAACCGCCAAATATATAGGCGGCAAAGTAGCAGGCGATCGGCATCCAAGCAGGGGCCTCAGTCAGTTTCTCGATCGCAAACCCAGTTGCCAGCGCCCCCCCGCAAATCAGCGAAAAGATCAGTTCGGTGTTAGGCCCAAAGAGGTTGCTGTGGGCGTGCTCCCCTTCTTGGTGACCCTGCTTGGGCGGCTCTTTCGCGGCGTTGGCTGATATTGATATCCGTTCGGCTCGTTGAAGGACCCCCATCTCGGCCAGCGTCTTACTGATTTCCGCCTCTCTCACCTCGGATCGACTGAATTCCACACTAATTGTGCCTGCCGCGCTCGCCTCGACTTCGATGACACCCGGCAAATTTCGAAGCCGGTCGGCGACCGTGCGTGCCTTGCGAGCGTGGGTCAGTCCGTCAACCGTCCAGTGGATATGCTGATATTTTTCTGTCAGCGCCGCGCCAGTGCCTTTGGCAATCTCGCGCACGCGTTGGAGCGACAGGAAGTCAGGATCATAATGGATGCAAAGTTGTGCCGGAGTGTCATCATGGCTCGCGACGACATGTGCGTCCCGAACGCCCGCCCTACCTCGCAATTCGTTAGTGAGTCTGCCTATGCAGCGGTCAGCTACATCTTTTACTTCCGGCAGCAAAAGCGGAATGTCGAGGCGCACTAGATCTTTCATTGCTGTTCCCTTCATCCGATCGTCCCACGCATGGGAGAGCGCAGCGCCGAAGTGGTTGGTTTTCGCCGATGGTGTGGTGCGGGCGCGTCGAACGCCCGCACCACATGATGCCCGCTCTGGCGGAAACAGAACGACCTGAGTCCGAGCGAGCAGCGCGAATCCTTGAATTGTATGGTAGCCGATGTTCGTGAGGATGGCGCCCCAGCAAACTGCCGGCTCTGACTAGCCGAGGTCACAAGAATTGTCTCGCAATCATAAATTCTAGCCATGAAACGTTTTTTCAATAGCAAAGTTGGTGCTTGAACTGAGTGTTTTGCTGCAACTATGCCAGATGAATTCCTTCCTCGATCTGGAGTGGCCTGTTGATGCCTGCGACGAAGCCCCAAACCTTTGCCACGGGCACGGGCAATGGATACGAGTTCTCTACCGTCAAGACACCTCGTTACCCCGCCGGCGCCGGAAATTGTCCCTGCTTTGCGGCTAGACAGATCAAACTCAATGGGATGGTCCAGCCTGTCATGCGCGATGCTCACCGCATCACACCAATTGAGGCGAGATGCGGCGCAAATCATGGGCGGGCTTCGAAAAATGCTTGCCGGGCCTTCCCGCCAAGCACCTCCACTGCTTCCAGTGTCATCAGCCCGACATCCGGAATATCGCCAAGATTACCGACAAACGTCCGTAACCGCTCTTCCTCATCGACGATCTCGATGACAACAGCTCGGTCGCTTTCGAATACGTGACGACGATGCACATGGGCCGAGCGGCCAAAGCCCAAGCGCGCATCCAGAACGGTAGCCCCCGCCATACCGGCCTCCCGGGCGCGGGAGGCGATCACTTCGAGAACTCTACGATCTCCGAGATAAGCTCCCTCGTCCGTGTATATCCGCAACAATTTGACCGTCTGTGTCATTATCTTCTCCTTTATGCCGGTTCTGGCGCAGCCTGCGGGGCATTCTCGGTCCGCTTGCGCTTGCGGTTTTCGATTGCGCCGAGCACAACCTTCGCGATTGACGGCAACACCAAAAGAGTAAGGATAGTTGCAGCTATCAATCCCCCGATGACCGTAACCGCGAGCGGTTTCTGGACTTCAGCCCCCGTCCCGGTAGCAATTGCCATCGGAATGAAGCCGATGGCCGGAACAAATCCAGTCATAATGACTGCACGCATCTTCTCGGTCATGCCTTCCCGAATCGCCTCAACTAGAGGCAGCCCATGTTCCTGACGCTCACGAATGGCCGTCATCACAACCAGACCGTTCAGAACCGAAACACCGGCCAGCACGATAAGCCCAACCGCTGCCGAGACGGAGAAGTTGATACCGGTTAGGGCGAGCGTGAATATCCCTCCGGCCAATCCAAGTGGCAAAGTCAGGAAGACTGCAGTTGCCCGGCCGACCGACCCAAGGGCCATGAACAGCAAGCCGAAGATAGCAACAAAGGCAAGCGGCACTACGATCGACAGTCGCGCGGTCGCCGCTTGCAAATTTTGGAATTGTCCGCCCCATTCCAGATAATAGCCGGTAGGCAGATCCACTTCGGCGATCTTGGCCTGCGCCTCTGCCACGAACGAACCTGCATCGCGGTCCTCCAGATTCATCTGGACAACCACCCTGCGCTTTCCGTTTTCGCGCCGTATCTCGTTAAGCCCTTCACTCAACTGGATATTCGCTACTTGCGACAGCGGGATCTGTTGACGGATTTCGCCGGGTTCTTCGGGCAACAGCACAGGAAGCGCACGAATATCATCAAGGTTAACCCGCGTTTCGTCGGGCACGCGCACCGTGATGTCGTAACGGCGATCGCCCTCGTAGAGTAGCCCGGATTCCCGCCCGCCGAGTGCCGTAGCAACAGTGTCCGCCACTTCTTTGACAGTGAGCCCGTAGCGAGCAATCATCGCCCGATCCAGCTTCACATCAAGCAAGGGCGCACCCCCGACCTGATCCGCCTTCACGCTTGCCGCACCTGGAATGGCTTGAAGCACCTGCACCATTTCATTTGCAGTCTGTGACATTTTGTCGAGATCGTCACCATAGAGCTTGATTGCCACGTCACCGCGTACACCCGAAATCAGCTCGTTGAAGCGCAGCTCGATTGGCTGGCTGACTTCGTAGACCTGCCCGAGCTGACCGCTCAAGGCCTCCTCGATGCGTTCAACCACGTCTGCCTTGCTGTTCACTCCTGCCGGCCATTCTTCGTCCGGCTTCAAGATGACGAACCCGTCCGAGATATTGGGCGGCATCGGATCGGTAGCAACCTCTGCCGTGCCGGTCTTGGAAAACATTAGTTCAACTTCAGGAAGCTGGGCAACAGCCGCTTCGACTTTGCGCTGCATCGTAAGGGATTGATCAACGCTGACCGAGGGGACGCGCGTCGAGGCAATCGCTAGATTCTTTTCGTCAAGTTGAGGAATGAATTCCGAGCCAAGTAATCCGAAGACTGGAAATGCTGCTAGGAAGAATGCCAAGCCCCCCGCGATGAACGGCATGGGCCGAGCAAGCGCCTTGTCGAGCAGAGGCAGATAGCGGTCCTTGCTCTTGCGGATCATCCACACTTCTTTTTCGGCAACGCGCCCGCGAATGAGCAGTGCCACCAGTGCAGGCACCAGCGTGATCGAGAGAATGAACGCCGAGAACAGCGCCAGCATGATCGTGATTGCCATGGGCGAGAAGGTCTTGCCCTCAACACCGGTGAACAACAGCAGCGGTGCGAAGGACAGCAATATGATCGCCTGCCCGAACACGGTCGGTTTGATCATTTCCTGCGAAGCGTGCATCGTTTCCTCGAGCCGTTCATGGATCGTGAGCAGCCTCCCTTCGCGTTCCTGCCGGTGTGCCAGTCGCGCGAGACAATTTTCGATGATGATGACCGCCCCATCGACGATCAGACCGAAATCGAGCGCGCCCAGACTCATGAGATTACCTGGCACGCCAAAGGTGTTCATTCCGGTCGCCATCATCAGGAAGGAGAATGGAATAACCAGAGCTGCGATAATCGCCGCGCGCCAGTTTCCCAAAAACAAGAAGAGCGCAACAGCGACCAGCAGCGCGCCTTCACTAAGATTGGTTTCGACCGTCCCGACGGTCGCACTGACCAACTCGGCGCGATTTAGGACGATGTTTACACTAACCCCGGGTGGCAGCGTCTGCGAAACCTGATCAATTTTCTCTGTTACGGATTCAGCTATAATCCGGCTGTTCTGATCAATCAACATAAGCACGGTGCCAATCACCGCTTCCTTGCCGTTCAGACTGCCTGCGCCGGTGCGTAAATCGCCGCCAACCTTCACGTTAGCAATCTGACCAACCGTGATCGGAATCCCACCGCGCGTGGCCACCACCGCGTTTCGAATTTGATCGCCGGACCGCACCCGCGCATCAACACGAACGAGATAGGCTTCACCGCTACGGTTGTAGAAATTGGCGCCCACAGCAAGGTTGGCATTCTCCAGGGCTTCGCCGAGTTCGCTGTAGGAAATTCCGTAGTTGGAAAGCTTTACCGGATCGGGCTCAACCACAAATGTCTTGGCATATCCACCGATTGAATCGACGCCTGCAACACCGCGCACCGCCTTCAGCTGGGGGCCGATAATCCAGTCTTGCACGGTTCGCAGATATCCTGCTTTCGAAACTTCGTCGGTCAGCAATTCGCCTTCAGGTGTAAGATAGCTGCCATCCGGCTGCCATCCAGCTCGCCCGGCCACTTTCTTTGCACCCTTGCCATCCGGATTGGTGTACCCCACGGTATACATAACAATTTCGCCCAAGCCGGTGGTAACCGGGCCTATCTGCGGCTGCACGCCGTCGGGTAGGTTTTCGGTAACTTGGGTTAGCCGCTCGCCTACCTGTTGCCGGGCGAAATACAGATCGGTGGATTCGGAGAAGATCGCCGTAACCTGACTGAACCCATTGCGCGATATCGAACGGGTCGTCTCAAGTCCCGGGATACCGGCCAGAGAAATTTCGACTGGGTAAGTGACCAGCTTCTCTATTTCCTCAGGCGAAAGACGCGGGTCGACAGTGTTTATTTGGACCTGGTTACTCGTGATGTCGGGTACAGCATCAATCGGAAGCTGGAACAACTGCCAAGTGCCCAATGCGGCCACCGCGAGGAACAGGAATAGGACCATCCAGCGTGCACGGACGGAAAGCGCAATAAGTCGTGCAATCATGATCTAGTGCTCCCCGCCTTCGCCCTTGCCAAGTTCGGCCTTCAGCAAAAATGCGTTGGTGGTGGCGATTTTTTCGCCCGACTTGAGTCCTGCTACAATTTCAACACGGCCAGCGCTTCGCCGCCCAATAGTGACATTGCGTGCGCGGAACCCATCAGGGGTTCTAACAAAGATAACATCCTTGCCTTCGAGTGTTTGCAGCGATTCCTCTGGCACAACGATAGCGTCCGAGGTCTCGCCCCGGCTCGGCATCAGGCGAACACGCACGGGAAGCCCGGGCTGCAGGCTTCCTTGTACGTCTAGCACGGCGGTGGCCGAACGCGTTTCACCGCCAAGGCCAGGCGTTATTGCGCGCACGCGAGACTCGATTGTCTGACCATCGGGCAACTCGACCGTCGCTTGGTCACCAATGGCAAGTCGCTGAACTTCAACCGACCCCACCGCAGCTTCAATCTGAACCTTCGACGGATTAGCGACACGGTATAGTTCGGTACCTGCAGTTACATAACTCCCTAACGTTGCGTTGGCTTCCGTAATCCGGCCAGAGATCAAGCTGGATACCGCAAGGTAGCGTCCGTCGCCGGTAACCTTGGCTGCGCTTGCTGCTGATTTGGATCGCCGCAATTCAGCTTCGGCTCCGGCCAGCTCAGCCTGTGCCAATTCCAAATCCTGCCGAGCGGTAACGCGTTCGTCGAATAACTTTTTCTCGCGGGCATAAGCAGATCGGGCCACCGCTGCGCGGGCAGCCGCAGCGGTGCGTTCGGCGGCAATATCCGATGCATCGCGGCTTTCAAGAAACGCGATCGGTTCGCCTGCGCGCACGTAATCGCCGAGCCGCTTGACTACACGGGTAATTGCGCCGTCCGCCCGAGCAGTCAGGACCGCTTCCCCGTCAGGGGCAGCAGTAACCATACCTTGCGCGATGATTTCTGCGCCGAGGCCGCCGGCCTGGATTGTTTCGGTAGCGAGGCCCGCCGCTTTTACGCGGGCGGCATCCATTTCAACCAGGCTTTCGTCATGATTTTCTTCAACTTCGGCTGCAGCTTCTTCCCGCACTGGAGAAGAAGTTTTGCCGGGCCAGAACATTACGACACCAGCAATGACCAGAATGATAAGGCCGATTAAGACGGCCAAGCGTGTACGATTCATGACTAAATTCCTCATTGGGTGGCCAGCCAGATCAGCTGCGCAGCTAGTTGGTCCCGATCTTCCTTAGCTTGGATCAAAGCTTCGCGAATGCCATCGCGTGCCTCGGCGGCGGCCAGGACTTCGATCAACGGAAACTTGCCGTTGCGGTAGCCAATCCGAACCAGCCGTAACGCTTCCTCAGCCTGGGGTAGCGAGGCTTCAGACAAAGTTTCTGCCCGAGTTTCGGCCGCCAGATATCGTGATCGGGTTTGGGTGATTGCAAGTTCGAAGTCTGTCCTGATTATCGCTTCTTGCGCGGTTGCAGCGCGAAGCCGTGATTGCGCAGCAGCGATATTGCCCTGATTGCGGTTGGCGAAAGGCAGAGGGATCGTCACTCCAACCAGGAAGGCATTGTCCTTGCTTTCCTCGAATCGGCGGACACCGGCCGAGATGACTGGATCCGGCACGGCGAGAGACCTCTCTCGATCAATAGCGGCATCAGCCGCTTCACGCTCGGCTTGGGCGATCTGCAAACGCAGCGATGTATCTCTAGCCAGAAGTGCTGCGGGCGGTTCAATCTTAGGGAAAACCGGTTGAACCACTGGGAGTTGCGCGCTTTCCCCCCACAAGGCGGCGAGCGCGCTGCGGGCGGCAAGATCGCCAACCTGAGCAGCCTCCAGAGCCGCCTGCGCTTCGGCAAGAGTAGCTTGGGCGCGCAGCGCGCGCAAAGGCGGCTCACGACCTACTTCGACCAAAACACGTGCAATGCGCGCAAGTTCACTGTTGCGCTCGACAATATCGCGCGCCAGCTCAAGGCGGGCGGAAGCCGCAATAGCTCCGACATAGCGCTCACGTACCGACAGTGCGAGCCCGGCAGCTGAAAGGTCACCCTGAAGCGCGGTGACGCGAGCCTCTGCCTCAGCCGAACGTATACGTGACCCGCGCTTGCCACCCAGTTCTAACCGCTGGCCAACCGAAAGCGTGTATTCGGTTGCTCTGAGGCCTGAAAAAGCGCCGGTCCCGGCGATGTTTTCCGCCTCAAAAGACACTTCTGGATTGGGCCGCAAGCGGGCTTGGTCGATGAGTGCGCGAGCCGCCTCAGTCTCGGCTCGCGGACCGACGAGGCGCGGGTTGTTTTCGGCGCCCGGCGCGCTCCCGGAAACTCCGGCACGGCTCAAGGCATCTTCGAGCGACAGGACCGTACGATCCTGTGCACCGAGGGGTTCGGTGAACAGGGCGAGGCCAAGCCCGGACAAAAGGGCGCCTCGCCAAATGATGGCAAACATGAATGAAAACTTCCTCTAATGACAAACTGACGGCACGCGCCGAGGCCAAGCCTAGCTAAGCCTCAATTGTCAGAATATCGGAGGTCGGAAAGTGTCTGAATGATCCGGTGGGGGAAGACTTGAGCCGCCTCGCACCAGCCTGACCTGAGCTACCACAATAGGCTCGGGCGGTTGGGCGACTACCTCAGGGATACCAATTTGATGGCCATGACAGCCACTACAATTAGTCGAGGTTTTCGTAGGATCGGGCTGCTTATCGTCGCCTTGCTTCGAAAAGTCCACACAATCGTCTACTGACGCAACAGCGCTGGAGCACGAACTGGAATCCAGCTCGGCAGCTTCAGCCATCGCCCCCGCGGTCATTCCCGTAACGAGGAAAAGACTAACAATAATGTGCAACCATTTTTTCATCTAGCTGGCTCTTAATTTCCCGTGGGTTAAAAGGAAAGGAAAAAATGCAAGAATCTTTCGGTTTCTAAGTATCGCCCTTGCAATAGAATTTACAACTCCGCCATCGGGACATATGAAGCCAGGCCGTTTGCCGGCTTCGCCGACGACCAATGTGCACGGCCAAGCCGCTATTTGCATAACTCAAGACGGGCTATGACATTCGCAGACAACCATAATCTGGAGACCGCTGTAACAATCCCTATGAAACAGAATGCCACTTCGAGCATGCCCGCAGTACCTGTATCACCGAACGGATAGACGCGCTACGCGGGATGCGCGATATCAGAGATTAGCGAAAAACATAATCCTCCTGAATTCCGTCGGACTTACTACAAACAATAGACATCCTGATCCTTTAGTTACTCTAGAAATTTTCTAGCCCGTTGCGGGCTTGTAATTCACGTTTCGCCGGGGCTCGTATAGCTAAGGGCCTAAGGGTTTTGTTAGGAGAGATGATAAACACAGAACGTACTGTCAAAGTATCGTCCGCATTTGGGTGTATTATGCCATAGAGCTCGGCAATCTGACGGTCAGCATCCGCTATCATCGGAAAATGTAGTGCATAACCTTGTGTTTCGGCAATGTCGCCAACCCAAACGTAATTATCTTCGAGAGGATCTACACTGAGTCCGATAACCTTCACGTCACGACGGACAAACTCTGGGTTAAATCCTGCCACTGCACTCAGGTCGGCCGTACTGACCGGTGTAAAGTCCTTCGGATGCGAAAACAGCACCGGCCAGGACCCATTCATCCATTTATGCAAGTTGATCGGACCGTCGGTAGTGTCAGCAGTGAAATCAGGGACTATATCTTCAAGTTGCAAACTCATTTTGTTTCTCCTCATTTGGGCACTGAGGCGCTATCCTGCCATAGCAAGCATAACGCTGGCCAATGCTAAAGCACCTCACGCGCAATCACGATGCCCTCTGTAGCGACTATAAGGATCAAGAGAAAAATACGCTGGCGAGCTGCGCAAAGCAGCTTAATCGGCAAAAATTTTGCTTTTCCTCAGCGGCGATGGTGAACGCTTTGAACCGCCCCGGGATTGCCGGAGGCCATTTGGTTTAAGTTAAGCGGCCATGTTGGTTTCGTCCAGCATGGCGTAGTAGTTTTTCTCAGCTTCCACGGGCGGGATATTGCCGATGGGTTCCAGCAGCCTTTTATTGTTGAACCAGTCTACCCATTCCAGTGTGGCATATTCGACGGCCTCTAACGACCGCCATGGTCCGCGCCGGTGGATTACCTCTGCCTTGTAAAGGCCATTGATTGTTTCAGCCAAAGCGTTGTCATAGCTGTCGCCGACGCTGCCGACCGATGGTTCGATGCCTGCCTCGGCCAAGCGTTCAGTATATTTGATCGATACATATTGACTTCCGCGATCGCTGTGATGGATCAGACCGCCGCGATGCGTGGGCCTGCGATCATGTAAAGCCTGCTCCAAAGCATCGAGAACAAAGCTGGCATGGGCGGTTCGGCTCACCCGCCAGCCAACAATGTAGCGGGCGTAAACATCGATCACGAAGGCGACATAGACAAAGCCCGCCCAGGTTGCGACATAGGTAAAATCTGACACCCACAGCATATTGGGCGCTGGCGAGTGGAACTGCCGGTTCACATGGTCAAGCGGACAAGGCGCTGCTTTATCGCTGACCGTGGTGCGCACTGGCTTGCCTCGTATCACGCCTGCCAAGCCCATGTCGTGCATCAGCCGTTCGACCGTGCAGCGTGCAATATCATAGCCTTCACGCTTCATCTGCCGCCAGACCTTGCGCACGCCATATACCCCGAAGTTCTCGGCAAACACTCGGGCCACCTCCGGCTTCAGCAGTATATCGCGCTGCGCGCGGGCTGACATGCGTGATGGATCTTGCCGCTTGGCCACATGACTATAATAGGTTGACGGGGCGATCGGCAGCAACTTGCAGATCGGCTCGACCCCATAAGATCCACGGTTATCGTCGATAAACGTGATCATCGCTTGAACGGGCGGTCGAGCTCCGCCTGAGCAAAATAAGCCGATGCCTTACGTAAAATCTCGTTGGCCTGGCGCAGTTCGCGGTTCTCGCGTTCCAGTGCTTTTAGCTTGTCAGCAACATCGCTGGGAACCCCGGCGCGCGTGCCGCTATCCACTTCCGCTCGCTTGACCCATTCATGCAGTGTCGGCGGTGAGCAGCCGATCTTCTGAGAAATGGACACCACCGCTGCCCAGCGCGATGGATAATCCTGTCTGTGCTCCAGCACCATGCGGGTCGCCCGTTCGCGAACCTCCGGTGAAAACTTGTTTGTGGTCTTGCTCATAATAGCTCCTTCTACTCAAGAGTTGGAGCCTCCGGCAATCCCGGGGCGGTTCACTTTTAGCTATTGCGAACAAGAAACCTCTTGATCCTGTAGCCACTACAGTAAGTATGCACTCCGTATGTCGGTTAGCGATTCGCCTGATGCCGACGCTCGTAAGGTTCAACGAGGGCACAAGAACGAGGGCACAAGAATGTGATGCGGCTTACATTACAGATTATCGTGGCCGCGCTCTTTTTTGCGTCGAGCAATAGCGCGCCTGCGTTAGCTGCTGGCCCAGAACAGGCCGACGCAGCGACGGCTTGGCGGCTTCTGGATTATATTGCGGTCGATTATGCCGAAGCAGTTTCCGAAGGGGCTATCACAAGTCGCGGCGAGTATGACGAGATGGTAGAATTTTCTCAATCCGCAAACGAGCGGATCGCGGACCTTCCCCTCACCACTGCCAAGCCCGATCTAGTAAGACTAGCCGCTCGGTTAAAGCGCGCAATAGCGGACAAGGCACCGGCTGACAAAGTAGCCGAACTTGCGCGCACGCTTGGCCGCGAAGTGTTGCTCGCCTATCCTGTGTCCCTGGCTCCCTCCGCTATGCCCAATTTCTCGCGCACGGCGACATTGTACGCGCAGCAATGTGCGTCCTGCCATGGGCCAAGCGGAGGCGGAGACGGTTCGCTCGCGGCAGGATTGGACCCGCCGCCGGCTGCATTCTCCGACTTCTCTAGGGCCCGGCAACGCAGTGTTTTCAGCCTATACCAGGTCATCAACCAAGGCATCGGCGGAACGGCGATGGCGAGTTTTGCGCAGCTCGACAGTGCGGATCAATGGGCATTGGCCTTCTATGTCGGCGCATTCTCATTCTCCAAAGCCGATGCACGCAGGGGTGAGAAAATATGGAATGCGGAGCCAAACTTACGTCGGCGGTTTTCGAATCTCGAAACGCTCACTCAGATTACCCCGGCACAGCTGGCGCAAGAAATAGGCGAGGAAAAGGCCCGTGCACTAGC
This sequence comes from Parasphingorhabdus sp. NYA22, assembly GCF_976973735.1. NCBI lineage: Bacteria > Pseudomonadati > Pseudomonadota > Alphaproteobacteria > Sphingomonadales > Sphingorhabdaceae > Parasphingorhabdus > Parasphingorhabdus sp. NYA22. The sequence continues at coordinate 114,767 of NZ_OZ333478.1, forward strand.
CGCATTTCTCCGGAAAATGCCCGAAAAAACGACAACCAGTCGTGCTGAGGGACTCGATATCGCACGCGCACGGCTGCGCGCGAGTGTTTCAGCCTATGATTCCGGCGACCGGGACGGAGCTTCTGATCTTGCATTATCTGCCTATCTTGATGGTTTCGAGCCACTCGAACCGATGTTGGCGGTGCGAGATGCGGGACTCCTGACCCAGATTGAAAGCTCGATGGGCGCTCTGAGAGCGGCGATTGGCCGGGGTGCGACAACTGCGGAGGTACGACTACAAGCGAGTGAGTTGGTTGAATTGTTCGATCAAGCGGACAATGTTCTCGAGCGAGAGGCGGGAGACTGGGTATCGAGCTTTGTAGGCTCGTTTACAATCTTGCTTCGCGAAGGACTTGAGGCACTTCTGATCGTCGTCGCCATGACCGCCTTTCTGCGCAAGGCGGGTCGTCCAGAAGGCATCCGCTACGTCCATGCAGGCTGGGTTGCGGCGCTGGCCGGGGGAGCAGCGACATGGTTCGCAGCCACCCGGCTAATCGCCGTCAGCGGCGCAAGCCGCGAGCTCACCGAAGGATTTGGCTCTCTACTCGCAGCGGCCGTGCTGGTCTCTGTGGGCATTTGGATGCACAGCAAGTCGCAGGCCGGCGAATGGCAACGTTATATCCAGAAAACCATGAGTAGAGCGCTTTCGCGAGGATCCAGCTGGTTCCTGTTCGGTCTTGCTTTCCTCGTGGTCTACAGGGAGGTTTTCGAGACAATCTTGTTTTACGCGGCGTTGTGGACCGAACGAAACGGGGGGGCAGTTCTTGCGGGCGCCGGTACAGCCATTGGATTCTTGGTAGCAATCGCGTGGGCGATGCTGCGATATAGCCGCAAGCTGCCCATAGGGAAGTTACTTAATTACAGCGCAATCCTTATTGCCATATTGGCGGTGGTGTTGATCGGCAAAGGGATCGCAGGGCTCCAGGAGGCGGGAATGGTCGGCATAACGCCGTGGCCATTCGTGCCCCGTATCGAAATGCTTGGCGTATTCCCGGCGTCGCAGCCGCTGATAGCGCAGTTCTTATTGATTGTGATCATCGCGTTTGGCTTCTGGAGAAATATTCGGGGGAATGATCCCCTTCCTCATAAACCGCAGGAGAAAAACTCATGACAAACAGACGATCCCTCCTTGGAGGAGCCGCGATCGGCGGCGGCGTGCTCGTGATCGGAGGCATCGCTGCACGGGAATTTCTTGGAGGCGGACGGTCATCATATATATCCTCTGGCTCTGTCAATCCACTGCAGATACCCACGCTTTATCCTGGCAAAGTTGAAGGTGGTGTCCGGATATTTGATCTGAATCTGCAGCGGGGCACCTCACGTTTCTTGAAGGGCGTCGATACGCCCACCATCGGTATCAACCAACCTTATCTCGGCCCAACACTCGAAATGTATGCTGGCGACACCGTTCGGATGAACGTCAGCAGCGAGCTTTCCGAGACGGCAACGGTACACTGGCACGGCTTCCATTTGCCGGCACGCGCCGACGGCGGGCCGCATCAGCCGATAGAGCCAGGCGGAAAATGGTCGCCGAGCTTCGAGGTGCGCCAGCGCGCGTCTATGTTCTGGTATCATTCACATGCACTTCATCGCTCCGGGCCGCAAGTCTATCAAGGATTGGCTGGCGCGATCTATGTACGCGATACTGAAAGCGAGCGACTCGACCTGCCGAACGATTACGGGATCGACGATGTTCCGCTGATCGTGCAGGACCGGGCCTTCAACCGCGACGGCAGCCTGTTTTATTCCACGTCAATGCGCAATGTCATGATGGGGATGACGGGTAATACGATGCTCGTCAACGGTACTGTTAATCCGGTATTCGAGGCGCGCAGCAATCTCCTGAGGCTCCGCTTGCTCAATGGTTCGAACGCGCGCTTCTATCGCTTTGCATTCGACGACGGCCGCAGCTTCGCTCAGGTCGCAAGCGATGGCGGTCTCCTTGAACAGCCATATCGTACGAACAATGTCATACTGGCCCCTGGAGAGCGTACACAAATCGTGATCGATCTAAGTGATGGCAGTCCGGTCGCGTTTTTGGCGGACAGCATCGAGACGATGGGAATGATGGGAGGCGGCGGGATGCAAAACCGCGGCATGATGAGCGGCAACGATCGAATGGGTGACGGCATGGGGGACAGACGTGAGGGTCGCGGAGAAATGATGGATCGCGGGATGAGGACAAACGGCGAGGGCATGATGAACGAAAGGCAGCGCTTCACGGTGCTGAATATCCGTCCTACGGCTCAACGGCGCAAGGCGATCACCATGCCCACCCGGCTGCTCTCGCTGCCTCGCGTCGATCCGACAGATGCGGTTCGGACGCGCAGATTTGTCCTCAATATGGGGATGGGCATGAGTATGATGCGCGGCGGTGGCTTTACAATCAACGGCCAGTCCATGGATATGCAGCGCATCGACGAGACGGTAAAAGTCAACACGACAGAAATCTGGCAGATTGAGAATGCTTCGATGATGGCGCATCCCTTTCATATTCACGATGTGCAATTCCGCGTGCTTGACCGCAATGGTCGCGCGCCCGGCCCAGAAGAACGGGGGCTAAAGGATACAGTCACCGTGGCACCGCGCGAGGTCGTTCGGGTTATTTTGCGGTTCGAAGAATATACTGACCCGGACCTGCCCTATATGTACCATTGCCACATTCTGGAACACGAGGATGCTGGTATGATGGGGCAGTTCGTCGTCGTATGAGATTAATGCAAATCATCAAGATGTATTCGGTCTCTGCGGTTGAATTCTTCACAAGGAGTCTTACTTTAAAGTGATGACCGTCTGTCCTGATGTACTTACCGCAATCGGCAACACCCCGTTGGTTAAACTTCGCCGCGCTTCGAACGAAACCGGATGCAAAATACTGGGCAAGGCGGAGTTCATGAATCCTGGCGCGTCGGTCAAGGACCGCGCGGCACTTTATCTCGTTCGTGACGCCATGGACCAAGGCCTTCTGTCAAGAGGCGGTATGATCGTCGAGGGTACGGCGGGCAATACGGGGATCGGTCTGACCATGGTCGGCAATGCGCTGGGCATGGAGACGGTTATCGTTATACCTGAAACCCAAAGCCAGGAAAAGAAGGATGCGCTTCATAGTCTGGGTGCCCAACTCGTTGAGGTTGCGGCTGTACCGTATAGCAACCCCAACAATTACGTAAAAATTGCCAGTCGCCTCGCCGAGCAGCTTGCGAGGAATAGGAAAGACGGAGCGGTGTTCGCCAATCAATTCGATAACCGGGCAAACCACCGCGCACATATAGAGACGACCGGTCCGGAAATTTGGAACCAGACGGATGGCAAGGTTGATGGATTTATTTGCGCGGTCGGGACCGGTGGCACGCTTGCCGGCACCGCACAAGCGCTACGCGCGCGCAAGCCGGATATCAGGATCGGCATTGCCGATCCGCCCGGAGCCGCACTCTACAGCTATTTCACCACGGGCGAACTTAAGGCCGAAGGCAGCTCAATTACCGAAGGCATTGGTCAGGGTCGCATTACGGGCAATCTTGAGGGGCTGGAAATTGACCATGCCTACCGCATCCCAGATCAGGAAGCGCTCGACATCACCTTCGCTCTTTTGGAGGAAGAAGGTCTCAACCTCGGCACGTCCTCGGGTGTGAATGTCGCAGGAGCGATCAGGCTGGCTCGGGAACTGGGGCCCGGCCATACCATCGTCACCATATTGTGTGATTCAGGTTCACGCTATCAATCACGCCTCTTCAACCCGGTATTCCTGCGCGAAAAAGGATTTCACGTGCCCGATTTTCTCACCCGAAGCGTCGAATTCGACGTCCCCTACCTCCCCCACGATAAATAGGAGTTTTACATGACACTTTCAATTGGCTCGACAGCCCCCGATTTCACAGCGGAAACGACCCAGGGTACCATTAACTTTCATGATTGGATGGGTGAAAGTTGGACGATCCTCTTCTCTCATCCCAAGGCCTTTACTCCGGTTTGCACGACTGAGCTAGGTTATATGGCCGGGCTCGGCGAGGAATTTGCGAAGCGCAATACTAAGATCCTGGGCCTTTCGGTCGACAGCAGCGAGGATAATCGCGACTGGCTTCCCGATATCGAAGAGGTCAGCGGTAATAAAGTCGATTATCCGGTGGTCGGCGACAGCGACCTCAAGGTCGCCAAGCTTTACAACATGTTGCCAGCTGACGAGACCGGCCATGCGGAAGGCCGGACCGCAGCCAATAATGCAACCGTACGCACTGTTTACATCATTGGTCCGGACAAGAAAATCCGAGCCATGTTGCTTTATCCTATGAGCAGCGGCCGTAATTTCGATGAAGTTCTCCGGCTGCTGGATTCGGTGCAACTCACAGAAAGTAAGGGTGTGGCAACGCCTGTTAACTGGCAAAAGGGCGATGATGTCATCATCCCGCCGTCCCTGTCGGACGAAGATGCCAAAGCCAAATATCCTGCTGGCTGGGATACGAAGAAGTCCTATTTACGCGTAATACCGCAACCGACCGATTGATCATGTGAAGACCGTGCCTGAAATGATCAGAAGACGCTTATTATAGTACCTGTCCGAATGCTGAAATATCAAATGGGGCTTCGAGCGTATGCCATGATTTTTACCCGTCAGTAAGCGATGTCATGATGGGGATGACGGGCAATACGATGCTCGACAACTGTACGATAGATACGGCGTTTGAGGCGGACAGCAATCTCCTAAGGCTCCGCTTGCTCAATGGCAGCAAAAGCCGAGCTCTGACCCGCATTGGCCTCATATACGGACTAAGTGCAGTTGCTGAATATATCACTAGGGGCTCCAAGAAACAGCAACGGTGGACTACTCCGTTTATGACAGCGTCGATAATCGGTCTTTGCCCGAATTGCCCGGTTCACAGGTTCCAGATGATTTGCTACTCCAATCTATAGTGACTACAGAATGGAGAAAAATGTTTACAATTGGTGTTTTGTCGCGGCGGGCCAGCGTTAAGATTGAGACGATCCGCTATTACGAGAGGATAGGCCTCGTGCCGAAACCCGGTCGGACAGAAAGCGGTCGGCGGCTGTATGGGTCAGCTGACGTCAAGCAGCTCAGCTTCATTCGTCATGCGCGCGAGCTTGGCTTCGATATCGCGTCAATCCGGGCTATGCTGGGGCTAAGGGAGATACCGGATGCTTCATGCGAGGACGTGAGCCGGATCGCCCAAGATCAACTTGTCGCGGTCAACGACCGGATTTCACGGCTCCTTGGATTGAGGCAGGAACTTTCCCGTATGATCGGCTCGTGTGCCAACGGAAAAATCGCTGATTGCCGGATCATCGAAGTCTTGGCCGATCATAACTCGCCGACAGATTTAGCTGAACAAAAATCTACATAGGGACTTATTAACTGCTTGAAAGCACATCTGTAATTCAGTCCGTCAGCGCCGGGTTCCAGTTCTTGCGTAGGCAAATAAAACTTCAGTTCAGATGCCGATCAACTTGGGCGATCCGAATAGTTTGAATCGACAGTTTCAAGAGCGAACCAGGTGATACAGCAGTTACTCCAGACGAAACGTCACCGGGAACGAAAAACTTGTTGCTTCTGTAGTGGCTACAGAATGTAATAAGGGTGCCGCTTGGCGGAATTTGTTCGCTCCAATTTGAAATATGGTGGTAAACTCATGACCAAAACAATCAGTCCTCCAGGCTCATTGCGCTTTAAAGTTGATGGCCTGGCCTACCAGAGCGAGGTTCGCGCGCTCCGCGCTGCACTGGGTCCACTCGTCGGCGGTGAAGATGCGCTAGCCTTCGACACTGAGCGTGGTTTCATGACCATACATACACCCAATCAAGTTGCTGCAGCAGAGATCGAGGCAGCGGTAGCTAAAACGGGCTTGCACGCAAAGCTTTGGCAGACATCTGAAGTTTCGCCGCATATGTCGGATTTTGTTGAAGTATCCGAAGACGCGGCGTGCTGCGGGTCACTAGTGCGCGAAGCGCTCGGTCCGCCAAGTCCAACACCTATGTCTGGCCAAATTCTATTGCGCATTCACGGCATGGATTGCGCCGACGAAATCGCAGCGCTGAAGCGCGAAGTCGGTCCACTGGTCGGGGGAGATAAGCTCGCTTTCGACCTGCTCAATGGCCGCATGTCGATCGATATGAAGCCCAACGTTACTCTTGAAGCCAGCATTCTAGAGGCTGTTACCCGCGCTGGATTAAGAGCGGAGCCGTGGACCGAGGGTGAGACGAGCGAAGAAGCGCAAACCGAGGTCCGCCGTAAGCGGGTTCAGTCTTGGCTGACGACAGCGAGCGGCTTGTTTACGGCGCTAGGGTTTGCAGTCCATGCTTGGCTGGCTGGAGGTGTGTTAGCGGCTTTCGAGGCAGGAGAACATGGATTAGGCTCGACTCCCTTGCCGAGCATTCTGCTCTACACAATCGCGGTGCTCAGCGCGGCGCGCTACGTTGCACCAAAGGCTTGGCTCGCAGCCAAGCGCCTTCGCCCAGATATGAATTTGCTGATGATGGTCGCAGTCGCGGGCGCGATCGGCATCGGTGCCTGGTTCGAGGCTGCTACGGTGTCCTTCTTTTTCGCATTGGCCCTAGCACTTGAGGCGTGGAGCCTCGGCCGCGCACGTCGCGCTGTAGCAGCCCTCATGGAACTGGCTCCACCGACAGCACGCATCAAGCTTGAAGATGGCTCCGAACGCGACGTCCCGGCAGGCGAAGTCCCGGTCGGTGCGCATATCATCGTTCGCCCAGGAGACAAGATGCCGCTCGACGGGCGAGTAGTCACTGGTGAGAGCGAGATAAACCAAGCGCCGATCACGGGAGAAAGCGTGCCCGTATTCAAAGCCCCGGGGGACGAGGTCTTTGCCGGGACGATCAACGGAGAGGGCGCGCTCGAAGTTTTGATCACCAAGGCGGCGAATGATACGACACTTGCCCAGATCATCCGCATGGTGGGTTCGGCGCAGAGCCGACGCGCGCCCAGCGAACAATGGGTCGAGAAATTCGCACGTGTCTACACCCCTCTCGTGATGATCCTTGCCGTCGTGATCTTTCTTGTTCCGCCTCTGCTTTTCGGGGGAGCCTGGGGCGTTTGGTTCTACCGGGCCCTCGTGCTTCTCGTTATCGCCTGTCCCTGCGCTCTTGTGATTTCAACGCCGGTGACGATCGTGGCCGCGCTCGCGGGAGCCGCGAAGCAGGGCGTTCTTGTGAAAGGGGGGACACATCTTGAAACGCCCGCGCGCCTTAAAGCCATCGCGATGGACAAGACTGGTACGCTGACGGAAGGCCGGCCAAAGGTCGTCGAGATCTTACCGTTCTCAGGCCGCAGCATCCATGAAATCATCAAGGTGGCGGCCGCATTGGAGGCACGCAGTGCGCATCCAATCGCAAGCGCCATTTTGGCAAAGGCGGATGAGTTGAATATCGTTGCCGCGCCCGCCGAAGCTGTTCAGGCCATCATCGGTCGAGGCGTCACCGGACAAGTGGCTGGCCGCACCATGTGGCTCGGCTCACGCCGCTATGTTGAAGAACAGGGTGTCATCTCTGGCGCGATCCCGCTGCATATTGACGCGCTTACGGCAGCTGGCCACACGCTCGTCGCGATCGGCGAGGGTCAGGAGGTTTGGGGCCTTGTGGGCGTTTCCGACGCCGTCAGGCTGGAAGCAAGAAGTATTGTCACTGCGCTGCATCAAGCTGGAATCGAGCATGTCGTGATGCTCACGGGTGATAACCAGGCCACGGCGGAATTAATTGCGAAGCAAACCGGTATCGACGAGGTTCGCGCTGAGTTGCTGCCCGCCGACAAGGTAGCCGCCGTGGAGGATCTCGTACGACGCTACGGATCGGTTGCTATGGTCGGCGATGGGGTTAACGACGCGCCGGCCATGGGGTGCGCCAATATCGGGGTCGCAATGGGCGCGATGGGTAGCGACGCTGCCATCGAAACGGCAGATGTGGCGCTCATGTCGGACGATCTTTCAAAACTTCCCTGGTTGGTCCGGCATTCGCGCGCCACGCTTTTTGTAGTTCATCAGAACGTCGCATTCTCAATCGCCGTCAAACTTGTCTTCACAGCTCTGACTATTGTCGGCCTTGCTTCGCTGTGGGGCGCTATTGCGGCCGATGTTGGCGCGTCGCTGCTGGTCGTTCTTAACGGGCTTCGTTTGCTCAATCGGGGTCAGACCGATGGACGCACTCCGAAGGCCGGTCCTCGCACTGACGGGAACGTCTCAAGCATCGCCGAACCAGAGTGAGCCTACTCCGTTTCAAACTGAGCACATTTGCGCCTTTGGCCGTGCACTGCAAACCAATGAGGACCATCCGATCGTGAGCTATTCGAATTTGACCAAGAAGATATTTCTGACAGTAACTGCGGCCACTACTGCGTTTGCTATAGATTTCGTCACAAAATGGCTGACCGTCAATACAGTGATGAAGCCACCGCGGGTAATCGAGATTGCGCCATTTCTTAATTTCAGACTGGGTTACAACACGGGGGTCAGTTTCGGCATGTTCCAAGATATATTCTCGGCCTATCCGTTGGTGCTTGCCGGATTATCAATGGCCATCGTGATCGGCATCCTCGTTTGGGCGGTGCGAACGACAAAATTGACCGAGACGTTTGCACTCGGGCTCGTCGCCGGAGGCGCCATCGGGAACATCGTGGACAGAGTACTTCACGGTGCTGTGACCGATTTCCTCGACATCTACGTTGGCGCTTGGCACTGGCCGACTTTCAATTTGGCCGACGTTATGATCATCAGCGGCGTAGGGCTGCTGCTTCTAAGCTCCATACTGCCATTCCGCTTGGCAAGCTCAGCACCGCAGGAGCCGGACAGCAAGTGCCCCGAAGCATGAACTGATAATAGGCTGGTTTGATCGCGTGAGCAATTTCCGGGCGACCCTTCTGCCAGATAGTCGTAGTATGGCAACTAAAGAGGATCATGAGAATCAATATGCAATCCAAACGACGGGCGCTTTTGTTTTTGAATGCGCAAAGTCGTAACGGCCATGGTAATATGGCCAATGGGGTAGCCCGGCAACTTCAGAGCGGTGGCATCACCCTGATCGAAAGTTTGAGCAAACGCGCTGACGATATGAGCCAAGAAATTGTACGGCGTGCTGACGAGGTCGACCTTGTCATCGTCGGCGGCGGCGATGGCACAGTGAACGCGGCTCTCAAAGGTATTGTCGAGACGGGATTGCCCCTTGGCGTTCTGCCACTCGGGACGGCAAACGACCTTGCTCGAACGCTCGGCATTCCTATTAACCCCGAAGCTGCAGTAGCGGTTATTGTCGCTGGATGCACAAGGCGGATTGACGTTGGAACGGTTAATGATCAGCTTTTCGCTAATGTCGCGAGTATGGGTATGAGTGTTGAGCTGGCGCGTCGACTGACTGGCAATTTGAAGCGGCGTTGGGGACGTCTAAGCTACCCGCTGGCAGCCCTTAAAACAATGCTGGCCATGAAACCATTCGCGGCGGAAGTGGTCACTAAAGACCGGAAAATTCAGCTGAAAAGTCTTCAGATAGCAGTCGGCAACGGCTTATATTATGGCGGCGGCATGTCCGTGTATGAAGTAGCGAGCATTGATGATCAATCCTTGGACTTTTACAGTGTGGAGCCCCGGCAATCCTGGCAATGGCCACTCTTTTTGTCAGCCTTTCGACGCGGACGTCATCGAAATTTGCGCAAAATGCAAGCATTTTGCAGTCCCGGTCCTCTCGACATCCGAACTGACCCGCCACTTTCGATCAATACCGATGGCGAAATCACGACCACGACCCCAGCCCGATTCGACCTCTTGCCGCTAGCACTGTCAGTCTTTGTACCTACGGATCGAGTTGAAGGGTGACCTGGATTCGGGTCGATGGCGCTGTGGGATTTTTCGCGGCGGGGATGGTATCGTCATCCTTTCCATAGCTTCGGTCAGCATGCCATTATTGCTACCATCTCCCTGCCAGCAATGGTTAAACCGATAACGACAACGATAGCCGAAAAAAGCAGCTTTAACGCGCCTTTGCGCTGTTCGAGACGCTGCGACGCCAGTGTACCGATGATGCAGCAGCGGCACCGCGAGGATCGATCCACCGCCGCCGATCAGCCCCAGCGTGAACGCGACCAATATTCCCGATACAAGCGAGAGCAATTCCTGGAGCAATGCAGCATTCATTAACGATTCTGCCCGAAATCACAGTTTGTCGTCCTGCGCGACTTCGCCTGGCTCTCCCTTTGCACCGGACGCGCAATAGATTTCGTATAGCGTCTCCAACAAACGGCGCGAGGCATCACCGGCCAGCGAATAATGAATCGTGCGGCCATCGCGGCGCGGCTTCACCAAACCATCTTTGCGCAACAGCGCCAGTTGCTGCGAAACCGCCGCCTCGCGTATGCCAAGCAATTCGGCAAGCTCGCCGACGCTTCGTTCGCGTTCGACGAGCTGGCAGGCGATCATCAGGCGGTTATGACTGCCCAGCGCCTTGAGCAGGGACAGAGCCTTTTCGGCCTGTCTGCGGATTTCTTCAGGTTTCACACTTATATATATGCGGAGATGTGCATATTAAATCAATTAAAAATATGCCTTCGCGTCTTTTTCGAAAGGCGTGTGACACTCGGACATTCAAGGAACTTAGCTATGACCAATATGAAAGCTATGGCCAATATGAAAAAAATCGACGACCGCTTCACCATTGGAATGGCGCCGCCTTCCGCTGATGATCTGCGCGAGCTGGCGCAAGCGGACTACAAATCGGTGGTCAATCTGCGCTGCGAGGCAGAACCGGATCAGCCTTTCAAGCCCCCCCGCGAAGGCAAAGAAGTCCGCACTCTTGGCCTAGTCTATAGCCATGTCCCGGTAGCGGGTGATGCGATGACGGAAGCACTGGTCGAGCAATTCCGCACCGCAGTCAAAACGCTACCCGGTCCGGTGTTCGTGCATTGCGCATCTGGCAAGCGGGCCGGAGCATTAACCGTCATGCACCTTGCCGCCGAAAACGGTATGAGCGGGGACGCGACGCTGAAACAGGCCGAAGCCATGGGTTTCGCGTGCGACGAACCGGCGCTCAAGCGGTTCGTGCGCGATTATGTCGATGGGCAAAGTGGCTGATTGCCGCTGCGCCGCCAACTTATCATCCCTCCTACTGTGAGACACATCCATGACCCCCAACGTTCAATCTTTCTTTGACGATGATACCAACACGATAAGCTATGTTGTATCAGATCCCGCAACCGGCGCGTGCGCCATTATTGATCCCGTACTGAATTATGACGCAGCAGCGGCGCGAACGGCGACGATTTCAGCTGATCGCGTGATCGACCACGTTCGGCGCGAGGGGCTGAACTGCGAATGGGTTTTGGAAACCCATGTCCATGCCGATCATCTCTCGGCTGCGCCTTATGTTCAGGGAAAGCTGGGCGGAAAGCTGGCGATCGGCGATCACATCACCATCACGCAGTCGGTGTTCGGAGAGATTTTCAACGCCGGGCCGGACTTACCGCGTGATGGCAGCCAGTTTGACCAGCTTTTTCATGACGGCGACAGTTTCCCCTTAGGCAAAATGACAGCGCACGCTCTGCACACACCGGGCCATACGCCGGCCTGCATGACATATGTGATTGGCGACGCCGCCTTTGTCGGCGACACCATGTTCATGCCCGACTATGGAACCGCCCGCGCCGATTTCCCTGGCGGTGATGCTCGCATATTGTACCGCTCGATCCGCAAAATATTTACGCTTCCGGGTGAGACGCGGCTGTTCATGTGCCATGATTATCTGCCCGAAGGCCGCTCAGAGCATCGCTGGGAAACGACCGTGGCCGAGCAGAAAGCCGCCAATATCCATATCCATGATGGCGTGAGCGAGGATGAATTTGTCACCATGCGAGAGGCGCGCGATGCCCAGCTAGGCATGCCGAAGCTGATTCTGCCGTCGATCCAAGTCAACATCCGCGCCGGCTATATGCCTCCAGCTGAGGACAATGGCACGGTCTATCTGAAGCTGCCAGTCAACATAGTGGGCGAACCACAAACCCCGCCCGATGAAACTAGGCCGGGTACGCAGTAAACGTCTGCTGACAGGGACACGTTTATAAGACACTGACATTCTGAGGGGGATAGAAAAAGGCTGGCCGCTTCTGCTTCAACTGCGCTTTTGGGGGATCCCATATTGCGAATGTCGCTAAGCCTTATATTCGCAATTGGCGGCTTGGGCCATTTCTGTGCGCATGAATATAGCTTCATAGCACAATCCTTCTTCTAGAAACTAGGTGACGGGTAAGCATCCAATGCTCCCGAAAAATTAGAAATTTGTCAGACCGAGCCGCCGCGCGCAGGCTCAAAACTTGTTTAGCTAATCTATCGAGCTGTCACAGATCGCATGAATTAGAGCATTGCGAGCTTGGCTGCCAAAGCTAAAAGTCAACGCGAGTAGGCGACTTGAATTCTGCAATGGCGCTCCAGCAATATTATATTAGTTTGACATTTGGTATGACACATGTCATTTATCTCGCGCCATCTGTCATATTCTGGAAAGCAAAGAAATTGGAAACGGAAGAAGTATTGAGCCGGGAATTTGATCGGGTCATTGCTCTATTAGGCGGTGATGCAACTTTCAAATATCCTTTGAAAACCGCGCTCGATGCTCATGAAGTGATCTCCAAGGGTTTCCCCAGTACGGTTTTGACAGAACTGGTCGCCAATGTCGCGTTGATCCAGCATTCCGATGCACTCGAAAAAGCAGTCGGCATCAGCATGCGCACATTCCAGCGCCGCAAGGGCGAGACAACCGCAAAACTGCTCAGCCCGGAGCAAAGTGGCCGCGCTTGGAAGTTTGCTGAGATTCTGGCAGAGACGACAGATATTTTTGGTTCGCAGGAAGAAGCCGAACAATGGCTGGAACGCCCCGCAATCGGTCTCAATCAAAAACGACCCATTGATCTTCTATCGACACCTGCTGGTTCCCAACTGGTCGTACAACTTCTCGAGCGAATTGAATTTGGCGTCTACACATGACACCCTTGCCTACGCCTCTTGGCGGATCGGATATCATCGGTTGGCGGCTTGATGATCAGAGATTTACCAAAACATGGGATAGCGGAGAGGGAGCGTTCCGCCAAGGTGGTCGCTGGAACAGCAAGAATATAAGGGCCGTTTACGGTGCCGTCGATCCTGCAACTGCGATTTTGGAAGTGGCTGTGCATAAAACCTTCCGGGTTCTTGATACGGTCCCGCATGTTCTGTCATCATTCAAGATACTAAAACCCTCTGCTATCTATATGGTCGAACCTGGTGATATCCCGAACCCCAACTGGTTGACGCCAGGGATTCCCAGTGCCGGTCAGCAGCAGTTCGGCGACCAGTTGCTCGCCGATAACCTGTTCATCCTCATTCCGAGCGCTGTCTCTATCCATAGCTGGAGTATCATATTTGATTCCGTGCGCGCTTCTGGAACATATGCCTTGGAAACACAGGAACGGTTTGCTCTTGATGGGCGGTTACATCCGCCTGTAACCTGACTCGATGGAATCGAACACAATTGCCAATCTCGCCCGATGGCAAGATTATCGCGAATACCAGCATCCCCAACAATGACTACTGCAGCAGCGCACTTGACGGCAGAGCCGCAACTGAAAGAATTTTTGCTCACAATTTTCCGAGCCAGATAAACAAACCCTACGCTGCGGTGTCCAATCGAAGTCTCCGGATGCGGTCAGGGGGCCGCACCCGAAGTTTCGATTGCGGCACTTTCACTTCACTTGGAAGGCGTATTTGCCGCTGATTACTTCGTTATCGTCGCCCGATGCCATTGAGCGCAGTTCATAACCTCCGGACGTCAGGGGCTTTGTCATCATCACCATAACCGACTTGCCGTCTTTGCCCATCATCACAGAAATTGGCATTTTCATCGGGGCGTGACAGGCCATACCCGGCATTGATGTCATCATTAGTTGCGTGCGGGTGTTTGCAGGCATGATCTTCTCATCAAAGACCAGATCAATTCTCTTCGTCGGTGTAATCGTCGCATTGGCCGCTGGCTTGGCTGTAACTAGACTCAGGTGAGCAAAATCGCCGCGAGCGTTGTGGGGCAACGGCGAGGGTTAGGCGAAACAATCCGGTGCTGCGCATTTCCGGTTCCTTGGCTGTGTCTAATCATCAATACGCGGCGATATTGCCCACCCCTCAAAAATAATTTTGAGGGCCAAGCGGTGCAGCTTGCGTATTAGTAGGCAGATCACTCAAACAGGATCGTGATTACCTGCGGCCGTTCTGCACGAAATCAAGAATGATGCTATTTTGGGGCACATGTTTTTCCTCACAAATCGGCCTCTGGAATAGCTGGGAAGCACCTTTTAATCATGCGTCATTATACCAGAATATATTATACTCTTTTATCGGTTCTGGCTTTGGCGGCCATTTGCTCACCTATTTCCGCGCAGGCGAAGGAGGGTGATGTTGAAACGTTATGGCGTCTGCTGGATTATATTGCGGTCGATTATCCCGGTGCAGTCGATAAAGGTAAAGTGATAAACGAAGCAGAATTTTCCGAAATGGCGGAGTTTTCGGGAACTGTAGTCGACGGTTTGGCAAAGCTGCCATTAAAGTCGGGCCGAGCCGGCCTGATTGCAAAAGGTAACGAGCTCAATACGGCCATTGATAATAAAGCGTCTCCAGAAGTGGTGGCGCGGCAGGCACGCTTGCTGGCAACCGAGTTGCTCCGCAGTTATCCTGTTCCACTTGCTCCCAAAACTGCACCCAATGTACAAATTGGCAAACAGCTGTATGCGCAAAATTGTGCCAGTTGCCACGGCATGTCTGGTAACGGTCAAGGGCCGGATGCGAGGCAGATCGACCCCGCTCCGATAGCATTTACCGATGTAGAGCGAGCAAGAGAACGCAGCCTGTTCGCCCTGTATCAGGTTATTGGTCAGGGGCTTGATGGGACAGCAATGCAGAGTTTTGCTGATTTACCTGCCCGGGACCGTTGGGATATGGCCGCATATACGGGCAGTTTCGCATTCAAAGAGGCATCCAAGGGGCAAAAGCTTTGGCAAACACATGCGGCTATTCGCGCCCTGTTTCCCGATCTCTCAGCTTTGGCGAGCATGACTCCGGCCAATTTGGGAAAACAGATAGGACCAGAAAAAGCAGACGCAGTGATGGCATTCCTGCGGAAAAATCCAGAAGTCATTGGTACTACTGCTTCATCCACCGGCTCGCTGGCGCTATCCCGGACCAAGCTGAAGGAAAGTCTGGCGGCTTATCAGGCAGGCAGAAAAGACGAAGCAGAAAGTCTGGCATTATCTGCGTATCTTGACGGCTTTGAACCCCTTGAGCCTGGTCTGGCCGCTCGCGATCCGTCTTTGCTAAAAGCCATTGAACGCGCGATGGCCCATGTCCGCGCTGCTATCGGTGACAGCCTTCCCGTAGCGGAGGTGGAGAGCCGGATCAGCGCTCTTGATGGGCTGTTTTTAGAGGCAGAGGCCGCCCTAGACGCCGATCAGGCCAGCCAAGCATCCGCTTTTGTTGGAGCCTTTACAATATTGCTTCGCGAAGGGCTGGAGGCGCTACTGATTGTGGTGGCTATGATTGCGTTTCTGCGCAAGGCCGAGCGACCCGAAGTCATGCCTTATGTGCATGGAGGTTGGATTGGTGCGCTTCTGGTAGGCGGCGCAACATGGTTCGCTGCCACCTATCTCATAGGTATTAGCGGAGCGAGCCGGGAGTTGACCGAAGGTTTTGGTTCTTTGTTTGCAGCCGTCATCCTGCTTTTTGTTGGTTTGTGGATGCACGGCAAGTCGCGCGCCGATGAATGGCAACGCTATATCGGTGAAACAATGAGCAAAGCATTGTCGCGAGGGTCGGCATGGTTTCTCTTTGGCCTGGCTTTTATTGTCGTTTACCGCGAAGTCTTTGAGACCATCCTGTTTTTTGCCGCGCTCTGGACTGCGGACAATGGTATGACCATTCTAGCTGGGTCGGGAGCCGCGATACTTTTGCTCTCGGTCATTGCCTGGGCCATGTTACGATACAGCCGGAAGCTACCGATAGGTAGGTTCTTCGCTTATAGCTCAGCGTTGATGATCGTTCTTACTGTGATTCTCACCGGCAAGGGAATTGCGGCGTTGCAGGAGGCTGGCCTGATGAGCGTGACCCCGCTTCCTGATTTTCCGCAAATTGCCATGTTGGGAATTTTCCCTGCGGTTCAGCCTCTTATCGCTCAAGTTTTGGTAATTGCAATTATAGCAGCGGGCTATTGGTACAATGTCCGTTTAAAAAACATGCAGGGTTAGATTATATCTGATCAAAGTGAATAATGAGAAATGATATGGAACTTCCAGACTCCAATACAGCCCGTATCTGTGCCGAGCTTGGTGGGGTTATTATAGCGGCTTATCTGTTTTTTACCTTACCAACCATGACATCACAGACTTACGGGCTGATTGGCGGCCTTGCCGTTGGCTGGATTTTGGGTCAGGTTATGACGGGAAACCGGGGACTGGTAAGCCTCAATCGGTTTGATGTATTCGGCCGTCTCAGTACCTATATAATGATAACTAGCGATGGAGAAAAAAATGCCAAAAAGAGTCAAAGTTACCAAGGAGACCGACAGCGGACGCAATGCAGCGTTCCACGACAATTTTACCGGTGACGACATGTCCCGCTCCGAGTTTGTGCAAAAAATCAAAACCGGAGAATATGAAAATTACCACATCCGCAAAGTTAACGGCGTAGACACGCCTGTTTCAAATCCAGACTCCAAGCACAACAACAACCTGGATTGAACCCTGAAGCGAGCCACCAGTGAATTTGGCTAAACGTCCTTCTCAGGCCAAATGGAACGACTGATATTATCCGACTGGCTTTGAGGATTATTTTGACAGATATGACCTTTCAAATTGGTAGGCAAATAGGGTTTCACATCGCCCATCTGCGGGACTGCCGTTGCACTTAACCGATCCGCTACAGATTGGTGTAGCTTCGCTTCTGGGTGAATGCTGCGAACCCTTTTACCCCAAGTCAATTTGTCTCTAGAAATCCAGCGCACCCATTTTGGCTGCATATCAAGCGCGCTTTGTATCTCATCATGCTGCAAACCAAACGGGTCCGGTGCGGTATTCAGAAAATTCCGCTGAATTTCAATGGTGGGCACGGCTGAGACGAGCTCGCCGGCCATCCACTCCAGAGCAATATCCGATAGCCGTGATTCATCTTCCGGATAGCTTCCGCCAATATCAGAATGATTGCCGACGAACCACAGCTGCTCAAGCCAATTCGGGTTGCCTCGCCGCTTATTCCACTGCACGTCCGTATCGCTCCCCCAGCCTACTCTGGGAAACTTCTTACGCGCCTCGTCAATCGACAACGCATGCCGCAATTTTGGTATCTCGCGGTCCACATAGCGATCATAGTTTTTTCCGCTCCACCAAGCCATATGTCCATGCCAAAGGGCAGAAATCCAGTCTACCGGGTTCCACCAGCGAAAGCTGCGAGCATCATCCTCAAAATAATATTTAAACTGCGAACCCACGCTTCTTAGGACCCAATATAATATGAAAGCAGGAATGGTTCCGGCCAGGGCGCTCAGCCACCAAGTATCGGCATCCAAACTGCGCCAAAATCCAAAGGCTGTCACCAAAAACGCTATCGCCACGACGATCGAAGCGGTTCTGCTTCCCAGAGCAGCGACAGTATCAAACACTCCCACAAATTCAGGTTGAACGTTGCCTTGACCTTCTCCGTCCGCGCCCACACCTTCTGATCCATATTTCGACCGAAACCGCCTCGCTTTATGCTCGCGCTGTCGTTCATATTTCCCGCGCTTGGAGCCAGCGCCGTGGTTGTAGACGTCTCGCACAGCCTCGCTTGCAATCATTCGCAAGGCCGGACCGTAACGCGGCACCGGATTGCCTTCACCATCATGTTTTGGCACGCCGCATAGGTTCATAACATTCGTGACAGCGCGAACCGTATAGGCACCGCGGCTAAATCCTATTAATACAACTTTGTCTCCCGGCCTATGATGAGCGATAATTGCAGCATAGCAATCAATGACATTTTCATCGATCCCCGTGCCGAGCGCGGCAGCAAAAAAGTTACGCAAACGCTTGAAAGTCAAACCGCCAGCTTCTCCTGCGCCAAGACCTGCATCGTAAAATGTTACTTGTTTTTTTGGACTGATGGTTGAATCTGGACCGGGCCTCGTGGCTCGGTACAGCTTATAGACATTCGAAAGTCTTTGATCGGGCCGAAGGCCGCCAACCTGGCCAGTTCCATCAGAATAGATAAGTATGTTTTTAGACATTGCGCCCCCGCATATTTTTAGCTTTCACTGCAACTGCATTAGTGTTTGGAAAGTATATAATCGATTCTATGCCCGATATTGGGCTCAAATAATCTAGAAATGATATTCAATCTCTTTTGATTTCTACTAATGGCCTATTAGCATTGAAAAATATTGATCCAAAGCTCATAGAAGCAATTGGAAATCGAAGAGAGCTGTTCTGGAGTGTTTTCAGGAGAATAATAGAATGACCCCATTTCTGGTAAGCTACGCCACCCAGCGCAAGTCCCACCCTGACATCGGCGGACATTATTGCCATAGCCGTGATGTTTGGGTTGAGGGCACCAAGCAAGGCGAAGTACCGATTGTATTGATGCATTCAAACTTGTCCGAGTTGGTGACCAAAACAGCAACGCAACAGGAGACGGATGACGAAAATTTCCCGCCAAGGCCTCTTTCAGAGCTGGTGACCAAAACAGATGTCCAGCAAGAATCTGATGATCAGAGTTTAAATGCTTCTTCCATACTCGAAATGGAAACGAAGACCACCTATGAGGTTGAAAGCGACGATCAGGACTATACGTTGTTCTGATATTGCTGGCGCAGAATGATTTTTCTGGCAACCAACAAGCGGGACATTACGATTGATTTCGTGGTCCTAGAACTCCAAAAACGTGGGGTTCCGTATCTTCGACTGAATACCGAAGACATAACCGAATGGCAGATAGAATTTCCAAATGGAGAACCGAGCCATGCGACTTTTGCGCATGATGATAGATCCTTCTGCCTATCAGAGTTTACAGCGGCCTATTATCGCCGGCCGCTTACCCCGGAACCACAGGGAAGTTTTGATCAGCCCGTCAGGGAATATATTGTTAGCGAATGGTCTGCAATATTGCGGAGCCTATGGACTGCTTTAGACAGTCGCTGGCTAAATTCGCCATATGCCATTCAGAAAGCTGAAGACAAGCCGCGCCAAATAGCTATTGCCCGCGCAGCTGGTCTGAAGGTGCCTGAAACTTGCGTCACAAATGATTTCACCGCTGCTCAGAAATTTGCGGCCGCCCAAAATATAATCGCCAAGCCGCTGAGGCGCGCGTTGCTCGAAGATCCAAGCGGCCCAGGCCGTGTCATGTTTACAAGCCGCGTGGCGTTGAATGCAAACGATCAGGACTCTATCCGACTTGCACCGATGATTTTTCAGCAGGAAATTGCGAAGCAATATGACGTGCGCGTAACCGTGGTAGATGATCGCGCCATGGCCACTGCCATTGACTCCCAAAAACACGAACAGACTGAAGTTGACTGGCGAAAAGGCAGCGGCGTGGAAGTGGAACACCAAAAACTGGATCTTCCATCAGATATAGCAAATGCTTGCATAAAAGTGACCCAGGATCTCGGTCTGCGTTATTCGGCCGTGGATCTAATCCAAGATCAGGATGGGCAATATTGGTTTCTGGAGGCTAATCCGAATGGTCAATGGGCCTGGATTGAGCAGAGAACTGGCCATCCGATTACCAATGCCATCGTTGATGCCCTGATGGGAACAAGGCTGTGATCAGAAGGTTTTTTGATTTTCTGTTCCCGATAATTGAAGGGCTGACGCCAGATCAGAAGAACGAGCGACAAGAGGCCTATGATCGCGACATGGCTGCGATTGATTCTACAAATTGGGGGAAGCAACCCGCCAAATTACTGGAACAAGCACAAAGAATGGCGGATTCAGAGATTGATCGCAGAAAAACCGCGGAAACCAAGGCCTCTATCTATCTCGCCGTTCTAGCAACACTGGTACCACTGATAGTCACGATCCAAACTGGAATTTGGGAAAATAAAATCGGGCCCGCGCCAGCGGTCCTGCGCTTCTCTCTACTCTCAATTGCCATTATCTATTCAGCTGCAGCCGGTTGGTACGCTTTTTCCGTTCTTCGAGTATCCGGATTCCATACCATTGGTATCGGCGAGCTAGCGACATCTTGGTCCAAATCCGAGCCGCCGGGAGAATTGGCCAAAAGAACCCTGCAACGCATGCGGAAATCACAAGATGCCGTGAACAACAAAGTAACACGAATAAAAATGACCCATGAACACCTTCTCAGGGCATTTGGATTTTTTATAGCGCTGATGCTTATAGATCCCGCGACATACACCATCTACGCAATTCAAGGTCAAGCGGTAGCAACCGCTCCCAAGACGCAAAAGCCGCGCTGCGATTCAAAACATAAAATCATTTTTAATTTTGAAACGGACAGTCGAAATAAACGCTCCAAAAACTCAGTAAGTCGATCAAAAAAAGAATAGCACTTGTCGCATCTGGATAAAGGCTCGGGTGATTTTTCTGCAGCTATAATCCTTACCAACCAGTTCAACTGGGCTTTGATCATTGCTCTCAATATTGACCGTCAAGCCGATTGAATTTGGTCAGGATTCTGGTTATTCACAAAACATCAACGTCAAAACCGTGGCTATGAAATTTAGCCACTAATCTTTTAAATGATCAGGTTCATTCAATTATTTTTTGCGATTCTTTCGGAGAAATACGGAACCGAAAGCCGCTGAGGCGCTAGAAAATGACACAGCATTCGCCAGTAAGGAATTTCGATGAACCGAAGCGCATTGCCCGCTTTTCTCCCGGGATCGCTCTTTCCGCTATTGTCCTCGGCGTCGCCATTCCAGCGCATCTCTTTTTACCAGAAGATCTCAGCCGGCTGACCATAGCAATGATCATTGGGATCATTTCAGGTGCCTATATTGGCTTCGGTGCCAAAGATGGGCGGCCTCATATCTTCGTCTTGGAACTCTGTGTGGCTGCCCTATTTGGTATCATGGCCGTGGCCGGTGTGCTGGGTTCACCTTATTGGTTTGCTGTTGCCCTGTTTGCCCATGGCCTTTGGGATATTGCCCATCACAATGGCCTGTTTGGTGCTAAAATCCCGCGTTGGTATATCCCGTTTTGCGCCGTTATAGACTGGATTGCAGCGCTCATTCTGGCAATTTTGTTCACTATCTAGTTGCAAGCATCGAGGCGATCAGGTCGTAGAGCCACGCTAGGCCAGGCAGCAGCAGGGCCAAAAGCAACACACCAAATTCTATCTTACGCCGCATTATCCATTGCACGCGCAGCCTTTCCCTTTGTGGCAGACCTTGTCGCGCGCGATACAACTGTCACCGCAAGCTTTCCCCTTTCGGCAAGTCTTGCAACAACCCGCCACACCGATCTGTGCCAAAGCAGCGCCTGACCCGCAGGGATTAAATTCCGTGGGTCCGACGGCGCCAATCAACAATACTAGCGACATTGCGATAGATTTCATTCTGCTCCCCCAAACTCAGAGTGTCTCACAATCATGATACTCTGTCCAATCTGGGGAACGATGAACTTTGATAGTTCCGGCCATCTCCAACGTCACCTTGCTCATCAAGCGTTGGCTGCTAAAAAGGAGAAGAAAGAAAATTAACGTCTAATATTCCGGCGAAAACCCGCTTTAATAACATTGTTACGGCCTTACTATTGAGCGGTTGTCAAAATACGTCACCTGGATAGCCCTAACCAGTTAGGGGCATTTTTTGGTTATGGCGGCGGCTTCATTGATTGGAAGTCTTCTGGTTAGACGGCCAACTAAACCCACAGCAAAATGTAATTCATTAGGTGACATTGAGAATGTCGGGCAATATGGTCATCTAAGGACGATGAAAATGCGGGTTATCAAGGGACTTTCATGACGAACGCCAAGCAAATAGAAAAAATGCTGCGCAGCCATGCTGAGGGTGATGACGAACAATTTTTCTCGATTGCGTTACAAGTGGCGGCAGCGGAAGCTCGACAAGGCAGACGTGATACTGCCAATAGCCTTCGTGCGGCTGTTGACGCAGCAAGAGCAAAAGACGGCGTTAGACCCTCTATTCCGATCGCCTTTGCAAGTCCGCGCGGCGATTTGGAAGGTCTTTTGGATCTCAAACAACCATCTATCACGCTGGCAGATGTGATTTTGCCATCTGCATCATTGGATCGGTTGAACCATTTGATGTTGCAGCAGCGCAAGCGCGATCAACTTCGAGAACATGGAAAACTGCCCAGCAATAGATATTTATTTGTAGGACCACCCGGCTCGGGGAAAACCATGACCGCCGAGGCGGTAGCTGGTGAGCTGAAATTACCTCTCTTTGTGATCCGATTAGACACACTAATCACTCGGTTTATGGGCGAAACAGCTGCCAAGCTTAGGCTTGTATTTGACGAAATTTTACGTCGACGAGCGGTTTATCTGTTCGATGAATTTGACGCTGTTGGAGGACATCGCGCAGCTTCAAATGACGTGGCCGAAATGCGCCGAGTTCTGAATAGCTTTCTTCAATTCATGGAAGAAAAAACGGCGACAGATAGCGCAATCATTGCGGCCACAAATCACCCAGAACTTCTCGACAAAGCGCTGCTTCGCCGTTTTGATGAAGTATTGGAGTTTTCTCTTCCAACTCCGGATCAAATTCGGGCGGTAATAAAATATAATCTTCGGCCGATAAAATACCCTCGGATCAAATGGAAAGCTGTAGAAAAAGCGGCTGAAGGCCTGAGCCAAGCGGAAATTGCGAGGGCGGCAAGTGAAGCCGTAAAGACCGCAATACTGGCGCAACGCTCTTCGATCACAACTCAAGATCTGACCGAAAAATTGGAAGATCGGCAATCAATGCGATCCGCGTTTACGACGGCTTCATAATTCGTGGCTGACCATGACCTGCCTCACATTGATATCTCCGCATTGGTTCGGCGAGGCGATTATAAATCACCGGGTAATAATGGCCGCGTAAACCCTCTCCAGCGGATCCGTGCCGATCATGGAAGGCGGATGGCGGAAGAGCTGCGAACAGCCTTCAACCAAGCTGATCAGACACAATCTGCATTGGTTGGAGAAATCCCTGACCTGGAGGGTTCCGGGGGTATATATCTTGAGGTCGAATTGAACCGGTTAACGGGCGCAGAGATAATTGAACGAAAAACGGAAAATACAAGACAAAGTGCTGAAAAGGTTTTGGACGACGGCACACGGACCATTGCTCTTTTCGTTCCCGATGATGCGCGCGATGTACTTGAGAATATTATATCCGATTATACCGAAGGCGAGATTACCTCGAGAAGAGGCACCCCGCCCTTAGCCGGTCGTGTTGAACCCATTGAGCATATTCGCGAGGCACGGCTGAGGACCTTTTGGCGTGATGATCAAGACGCACTACCAACCGAACCGCAAGAAGAAATTTGGTGGGCGCTTTGGTGTTTTCCTGACAGTTTGGAAAAGGTTGTCGCCACTGCAGGCACGCTCGGTCTCCAGCTAGGTACAAACGACACGTTTTTGCACTTTCCCGAAATAGTTGTCGTCCCCGCTTATGGCCGAGTGAGCTCGATTGAACTTCTGCTATTTGCGACTGGCGGTATTGCTGAACTGCGCAGAGCAACCGACAATCCTTTGGTGTTCACACAAGACCTAAAGGACGATATCCCGGCGTTTATAGATGACTTAGCTGAAAGAGTTACATGGCCCCAAGCCGATGCTCCTGCTGTTTGTCTGCTTGATACCGGTGTGAACAGGGCCCATCCCTTGATTGAACCGGCCCTTTCAATCGATGATTTAATGTCGGTAAACGAGGCATGGGGCGGCGACGATCATGATGGCGGTCCCGGGCATGGAACCGGAATGGCTGGACTATCCCTACAC
The DNA here is from genome assembly GCF_976973735.1 of Parasphingorhabdus sp. NYA22. Classification (NCBI taxonomy): domain Bacteria; kingdom Pseudomonadati; phylum Pseudomonadota; class Alphaproteobacteria; order Sphingomonadales; family Sphingorhabdaceae; genus Parasphingorhabdus; species Parasphingorhabdus sp. NYA22. The sequence continues at coordinate 138,763 of NZ_OZ333478.1, forward strand.
GGCGACTTGGTTGCGCCGCTCGCTGATCAATCTAATCATATTCTCAGTCACAGAGTGGAATCGGTAAAAATATTGCCGCCAAATGGGTTTCCTCCAAATGAGCCTCATTCTTACGGGCCAATTACATTGAGCGCTATTGCCAAAGCCGAGATACAAAACCCATTGAGAGACCGTGTTTTCTGTATGGCGGTGACTAATGAAAACCGTTCCGGTGCTGAAAATAGCGCGTGGAGTGCATCAATTGATCAAGCTGCAGCGGGAGCGGAGCTGCAAGATCCCGATAACCTGTCACCCAAACGGTTGATTGTCGTTGCTGCTGGCAACATTCCCGACAATAGCAACGCGGCGGCCATATCTGATCATGACGCGTTCCCGATGCAAGATCCTTCGCAGGCTTGGAACGCTCTTGCGATTGGCGGTTTTACACAAAAGACCGCTATTGCTGAGCAGGGTTACGAAGATTGGACTCCGTCTGCTGCCGTAGGAGAGGCAAGTCCATATAGCCGCAACTCGATATTGTGGAATTCCAGTAAGTCAGCTTTCAAACCCGATCTGGTGTTTGAAACTGGCAATCGCGCAATTAGCCCATCGGGCCAAGAAGCGGTTGCGGGATTGGATTCTATATCACTTCTTACAACGTCTAAAGAGGTGGATACTAACCCACTGACGGGTTTTTGGGCGACAAGCGCGGCGACCGCACAAGCAGCGAGAATGGCGGCGCAAATTAGTGCCGATCATCCAGATTATTGGCCAGAGACCGTTCGCGCGTTGATGGTTCACAGCGCCCGCTGGACCCCGCCGATGCTTGAAGCCATTGATTTAGGTGCAAGCAGGCGGGACAAGGCAGATAGCATACGGAGATTTGGATACGGCGTGCCCAATATAGTTCGCGCATCCGCATCAGCTGCAGATGATCTTGCCTTGGTAGCGCAAAATACGATCCAGCCATTTAGAAAAGATAAGGGTATCAGATTTAACGAGGCGCACATTTACGAGCTCCCATGGCCGCGAGAAGTTTTGGAAGAGCTGGGTAATACGGCGGTTAAGCTCAAAGTTACTTTGTCCTATTTCATCGAACCAAATCCCAGTTTTGCTAGTGTGATTGACCCTGCCCGTTATCAATCATTCGGCCTCCGGTTTGACCTGTCCGTCGTCAGATAATTTGAGACATATGGCGGTTTAAAATAGGCGAGTATTTGGTTCCATCTGGTTGGTTGATATTAGGCGGCGATCTTGCGGTATTGCAATCGCCTTTGTTCGATGGTTTTTCGTTTGATCCTTTCTCGTTGTTTGATGATAGATTCTGCCCTGCCGAAGTAGGCATCGGCGGGTGTGACGTTTTTCAGGCTCTCGTGATAACGTTGGTGATTATAGTGCTCGACGAACGCCTCGACCTGCGCTTCGAGATCGCCGGGCAGATAATAATTTTCGAGCAGGATGCGGTTTTTGAGGGTCTGGTGCCAGCGTTCGATCTTGCCCTGGGTTTGCGGATGGAACGGTGCACCGCGAACGTGGCGCATCTTCTTGTCGGCCAGATAATCCGCAAGTTCACCCGCAACGTAGCTTGGCCCGTTGTCCGATAGCAGGCGCGGTTTGTGCAGCACATGCGCCTGCCCGCAGCCTGATGCCTCAAGAGCCAGCTCCAGCGTATCGGTGACATCTTCTGCGCGCATGGTCGTGCACAGTTTCCAGCTGATTATATAGCGGCTGTAGTCATCGAGGATCGTCGACAGGTAATACCAGCCCCAGCCAATGATCTTGAGGTAGGTAAAATCAGTCTGCCACAGCTGGTTGGGCGCCGTTGTCTTGTCCTTGAACTCGCTGGCGGCCTTCATCACGATGAAGTTCGGGCTGGTGATCAGGTCGTGGGCCTTGAGCAGGCGGTAAACGCTGGCCTCCGACACGAAGTAGCGCTGTTCATCGGTAAACGTCACCGCCAGCTCGCGGGGCGATAGCTCGCAGCGTTCCAGCGCCATATCCAGGATCTTGTCCTGCACCTCCTCCGGGATCCGGTTCCATGCCCGGCGCGGACCGGGACGCCGATCTTCTAGCGCCTCTTCGCCGAACCGCTGGTACAGATCATACCAGCGGTAGAAGGTAGGCCGGGCGATGCCCAGCCTGTCGAGCGTCTGCTTGGCAGGCAGATGGCTTTTCTCGACCAGCCTGATGATCTCGAGCTTTTCTGATGCAGGATATCTCATTCTTCGCCTTCCCCATCCCCGATCATGCTTTTTTTAAGCAGACGCATCTCAAGCATCTGTTCAGCGACAACCTCCTTCAGATCTCGGGCTTCCTTACGAAGGTCGCGCACCTCATCAGTATTGGCAGCGCGGGCAGTATCGCCAGCCAGCCTGCGCTTGCCAGCCTCCATGAAGTCCTTCGACCATTTGTAATACACGCCCTGCGCGATACCCTCACGGCGGCATAGCTCGGCAATGCTATCTTCGCCGCGCAGACCCTCCAGCACGATCCGGATCTTCTCTTCCGCGCTATACTGTTTGCGGGTCGCTCTGCGGATATCTTTGACCACCCGCTCCGCGGGGGCTTTCGAGTGTTTTGGTTTCATTTCCGTTCCTTACAGTCACTGCAATGAAACCAAAACACTCGCTTATTTTATGCAGCCAGTCTGTCTATTGAATGCTGACGGGGGACATTGAGCAAAGCACGTTCGGAAAGCATCCGTACGAGCATCAGCCGACCAGGAGCGATCGTTCTGGCCGAGCGACTTAGCGAGATGATAGCCAAAAACGACCGTGAAACAGAAAGACGCCAGCTTGAACGGCCCATTGCTGGGATGTGATCCTTTTTTGCTCAATGAAGGTTTTGCAATCGCAAAGGAGAAAGGACTTCGCCCCAAACATCAAATCACTATCATCATTCCCCGGAATTTTGGTCGAGACGCGATTTCTGGCCAATATCTTCGATTTATTCTGGCCGTATTTTTGTTTGACACTCACCGAGAAACCACTCGACTGAAGCTTAAATCTATATTATGCGCACAAAGTCATTCAATTGAGCAGGCGTCACACCAAATGAATTCAGAAGTGAACCGAATTGCAGAAATGGCTGAAGCGGGCGAAAGAATGATCGAACGCCTGCGCAAGAAAGCATTTCTGCCTGAAGCGCGCAAGGGTTTGGCAGTTCGCTACGGCATCGCAGAAGCCGCCCAACTGCTCGGCTGTTCAACAAACCGTATCCGCATGGCGGAGAATGACGGGCGTCTGCCCCCTCCCCCGGCCACCAAAAACGGGCGCAGGCCCGGATATAGTATCGAAGATCTTCTCAATATGCGGCAAGTGCTGGATGCCTCGCCCGCCCGCGCACCACTCGATCAACCGGCGATTATCGCGGTTCAAAATTTCAAAGGCGGCGTTGGCAAATCGACAGTTACAACTCATCTGGCGCATTATTTCGGCGTTTTGGGTTACCGCGTATTGGTGGTGGATTGCGATAGTCAGGCAACCACCACGACTTTATTCGGCTTCAATCCTCATTTTAATATCACCCGCGAACAAACGCTTTATCCATATCTCTCAATAGAGCCTACACAAACCGACTTGCTCTATGCTGTCCAGCGCACGCCCTGGCCAAATGTCGACCTCATCCCTTCCAATCTGGAACTTTTTGACGTGGAATACGAGCTAGCTGCATCGGGCGCAGATGGCGGATCAGTGTTGGCAGCGCGTTTCCGCAAACTGAAGAGCGGTTTGCTCGACCTAGCCCAGCAATATGACATTGTATTACTTGATCCCCCCCCTGCCCTTGGTACGATTAGTCTCGCGGTCATGCAGGCTGCCAATGCGTTATTGATTCCCCTAGCCGCAACCACACCCGATTTTTGTTCAACCGTACAGTTTCTCTCGATGATGGAACAGGTCACCGAGCAGATACGGCAAGCAGGAATTGATGTTTCTTATGATTTCGTGCGCCTGATCTGCTCAAAATTTGATTCCAATGATCCAAGTCACGCAATGGTGCAGCAAATTATGGAGCAGAGCTTCGGCCCTGCTCTGTTACCCGTACCGATACTGGAAAGCGCAGAAATAAGCCATGCGGCGCTCAGAATGATGACCGTGTACGAACTGGAGCGCCCTATCGGGACGCCGCGCACACACAAACGCTGCCGCGCCAATCTTGACCAGGCTCTGGGGCAAGTGGAACAACTTGTCCGGCGCAATTGGGGTGTAACAAGTCCCGCGAGTGCGGCGGAGGTGGTAAATGCAACCTAAAACAGGTCATTCAAGTATTTATGTTCGCTTTATGTTCTCGTTTTCCTTGGGAGAGATATGATGGCGGGAGGTAAACAAAAAGACTATCTAGCCGATTTGCTCGCCGACGACCAACCGGTAAGCACGGATGAAGCGGCCAGCACAGAGCCTTCTCCGGCCCCTACAGAAACCAGCGGACGGCCAGCGAGAGGCGGCGGTATGGCGCTTTTGGGCCGCGAGTCTGCTTTGGCCCGTGTTGCCTCCGGCGATGTCCGTCAGGTTACGCAGCTCCGTCTTGATCCCGCCCGCGTGCGCATTTGGAAGGGCAATGCCAGAATACAGGCGCGCCTGAATGAAGAGAATGTGCGCGACCTGATTGATACGATCATCGCAGAGGGCGGACAAAAAGTTCCGGCCATTGTCCGGCGCGTAAACGATGATGCGGCCTATGACTATGAAGTGATTGCCGGAACGAGACGCCATTTTGCGATCAGCTGGTTACGAACAAACAGCTATCCTGACATGACCTTTCTGGCGCAGGTGGCCGATCTTGATGACGAGGCCGCCTTTCGGCTTGCCGATATTGAGAACCGCGCCCGCAAGGATGTAAGCGAGATTGAGCGCGCACGGAATTATGCTTCTGCGCTCGAGCAGCATTATGGCGGTAAACAGCGGCGCATGGCCGAGCGGCTAAAACTATCCGAAGGCTGGCTGTCAAAGATGCTCAAAGTGGCAACATTACCTGATATAGTTCTTGCCGCTTTCGCTGACTTAGGCGAGCTAACACTTAATCCGGCCTATAAGCTGTCACAGGCACTAGCCGATGAAAGGCGTCATAAATCCATAGTTGGAGCCGCTGAACGTGTCACCGAGGAAAACGGTCAGCGCGCTCAGGACGGCCAGCCCCCACTTGGCGGAACGGTTGTTCTCGCACGGCTTATGGCTGCGGGTGAAGCTGACAAGCAACGCCCGAAGCTTTATGAGGGCGTTTCACGGCATAATCGCCCTGCCCTCTCCGTCACCACAGCAAGCCGCCAAGGACTGACCATCAAGGTTCATGCCGCATCGGGCGCAGACGAAGACGAGATGGTCGCGCTTTTTCGCGAAGCGCTCGCAAGCCATGAGTATAACACAGAGGTAGAATGAAACTCGCCCTACCCTTCCCTTTTCTGGCAGACGGTGTAAACTTTCTTCGAGGAAAGTTTTTTTCGCCACTGGATTCGCGGTCCAGAAAAACTTTCCTCGAAGAAAGTTTCTGATGGCTCGCTCGAAAGGCGTCAGAGGCCGGAGAGCGGTGGGAGAACAGTTCGACCTGTTTCTCCCTTATATCGCCGATCTCAATTTTCGCGATCAGCGCGAGATGATGGAGCGGCCATTTTTCTCGCTTGCCAAAACCAGACGCATGAAGCCGATCGACTATAAATCGCCCGATGGGAAACTATGGGTCCATGTATCTGCCAATCCAGATTACGGCATGGCCACGATCTGGGATGCCGATATCCTCATCTATTGCGCGAGCGTTCTTGCCGATATGGCGCGACGCGGACAAAATGATATTCCTCGGACCTTGCATATCATGCCATATGATCTGCTGCGTGCGATTGGCAGGCCAACCACGGGCAGAGCTTATGAATTACTGGGGCAGGGGCTGGACCGCCTCGTCTCCACAACAGTTAAGACAAATATCCGCGCGGAGAACCGCCGTGAGGCAACATTCAGCTGGCTCGATGGCTGGACACAGCTCGTCGATGAAAAAACCGAACGCTCGCGCGGTATGACCTTGGAGCTCTCAAACTGGTTCTGGGAAGGCGTTTTGATGAAGGGCGGCGTATTATCGATCGACCGGGCCTATTTCGATATATCCGGCGGGCGCGAGCGCTGGCTTTACAAAGTTGCGCGCAAACATGCGGGCGGGGCGGGGGATGTTGGATTTGCAATATCGATGCCCACGCTGTTCGAAAAATCCGGTGCCGAAGGCCAGTATCGCCGGTTCAAATTTGAAATATTGAAACTTGCCGAGAAAAATGGCTTGCCCGGATATGATCTCATCATCGAGGATCTCGATCACGGCGAACCAAAACTGCGGATGCGCAAACAAGGTGACCACGAACCGGTCAAACTGGCGTCAGCAGGGCAGGGGAGCGAAACACCCAAAGCCGCTTCTCCAGAAAGCCGAGTTCGCACCAAGCCAGCGGCTCCTGCTCCAAAATCAAGCAATCATGTGACGAAAACGGGCGCTACGGACGAACCAGTTATTGACGCGCGCAAAATGATCAAACGGACTTTAACCGGACTGAGTACAGCGGCAACACGCGGCTATATGACCGATGAAACCATCGAACTTCTACGCAGTGAATGTCCTGGCTGGGATCTTTATCGGCTACATGCAGATTTCGAAACCTGGGTCAATGGCAGCGAAGATCGGACGCCTGTAGACTGGCAAAGGGCTTTTATCGGCTTTGTCCGCCGATACAACAAGAAGCATGGTCACGAAATCAGGCGCTAAAATAGCAGTCAAAACTAGCCAAATTCCAGACCAATATCGGGTTCCGTTCCCGTTGTGTCGAGTTCAGCTTACTCAGATTTTTCATAGCAAACGATAGAAGTCCGATTTGAAGCACTTTCCTGTATGCAAGCCTCAAAGTGATTCAATGCGGTCGATTAATTTCAGCTTCCAGTCAATGTTTCGACACAATAGGAACGACATTCGATCTTTCAGGAACGATTCATCGACCTTCCGGGAACAACCCTTCGACACAACGAGAACAAATAGCCGACACTCTGGGAACGGCAAAATTCTGCGACTCGCCCGTTTCCCCACAAGACAGCGGTTGAATCTGCCTTTAACCTCATAACCTTATTATAACCCTCTAACATACAATGATATTTATATAGGTTTATGATTCACAGGAGAAGGCCATAAACGCACCTTTGCGAACCTTCGGATGGGTTTATGACAGCCTTAATATTGAGGCCATTCAGGTGGTCGTGGAATTTTGCTTGCAAACCAACTGATAGCTACTTTAGTCTCAATTGAGACAAAGGCGCTTTCATGGATCCACAAAATTATAGCATTGAACAACTTCTAGGTATGTCATCCGATGGAGAAGACCTGCTCGGCCTCGCTCTGTGCATAGAGGAAGGGCTGCCAGTGGAGGCTATCGATCATCTTGTAGCCATAGTAGCACCCGGAGATATCAATCTCAAATACCGCTTCCTGCCCAAACCGACGCTGGCACGGCGGAAAAACTCGGCCAAGAAGATATTGACGAGCGACGAGGGCAACAAGCTCGCCAGAGTTGCCAAGGTGATGAGCTTTGCTTTGGAGACATACGGTGACATCGAAAAGGCGCGAACATTTATATCGAAGCCGCATATCATGCTCGGCAACAGGATACCCTTGGAGATAGCTCTCGCAACCGGACCGGGAGCGGACTCAGTGATTAACATATTGGGCCGGACCGCTTATGGCGGCGGCGTGTGAGCGCGCAGCATACTGACCAAATTCTCACCGCCTACAGGATTGGTGCTCTAAACGGCAAACATCCGCTCTACGGTGATGAAGGATCGCGGTTTTATCCCGGCAGATGGAACAAGCGGAGCAGCCCCATCGTCTATTGCTCGCAGCATTATTCAACACAGATATTGGAAAAACTTGTTCATGCCAACGGAGTGATGCCACCAGACCTTTATTTTATAACGATCTCTATTCCCAAGGGCATTTGCTATGAAAAATTCCAGACGGCTGCCCACTCTGGGTGGGACGGTAAATCGCAACGCATCTGTAAGGAATTTGGGGACAGGTGGGTCCGTGAAAAGCGCTCGGCAATTCTGCTGGTACCCTCGATACCCGCGCGATTTGAAACGAACATACTGGTAAATCTTGCTCATGATGCCAGCAAAGCAATCACTTATGAGCGCGCAAAACGAATATCTTGGGATGATCAGCTTTACCGAAGCTAGCAGCGGGCGGTACCTTATGGGATACAAGCTGGTAGGATAACGATGCGACGCGCGAAAGCTTGCCTCTCGACCATAGCATAAACCGATCTCCACCGCCCTCTGCCGGCGCATACGCTATGATTTGAGTACGGCACGAGCAATTTATTGCACCGATATTCAGTCCATCTTCTATTTTTCTCATCATTTGAACCATTTTGCTGCTCGAAGGCAGCGCGCCCGCTGGTTGCGCACGGGCCGGAGGGGAGGGGGAAGGGGAGGGTGATCAATTTTGGTCGATATACCGGAGGTTTCCATGCCGATTGACCCATATAGTATTTTCCACCCTAAAGCGTCCATCCTGCTCTCCGCCGGAGTGAACCTGTCCTCAAAACTTGACGAGCCGCTTACACGAGACATGCTGATCAAGCATCTTGCCGCAGCAGCTGGCACCAGCACAGCTCAATTCACCATCCGCGACGCCTTCGAAATGCTCGAGTGCGCTATTGTTGCCCATATTCAACAGAACGATCGGGCCGCAAGCCAGCAGCTTCCCGATTTGATTGCGACCTATCCTGGTCTCCCAACGCACACCGTTCGCAGCGAGTTGCAAGTGAGCCGACAGCAATTTTCCACCCCTGCACCGCTCGCACTTTTTGCACAGGCGCGGGCGGCGTTGACCGCCGAGGATTTTGTTCTCGAACCAAGCGCTGGCACCGGTTTGCTTGCCACCGAAGCATTACGGCTCGGCGCAATGCTCAGGCTCAATGAACTGGATGCATGCCGACGCGCGCTGCTCACCGGCCTTTATCCCGGCGCCGCCATAACCAATCACGATGGAGCCGAAATCGCCGCACGCTGGCAGGGAAGGGCGCCCACCAGCGTCCTCATGAATCCACCCTTCTCACGCAACGCCGATGGTTATGAAGATCATTTCACTGCGCTCAGACACCTTCATTCGGCCCTTAAAGTGCTGTCCAGCGGGGGGAGGCTAGTCGCTATCCTGCCGAGCTGGATAGACCGTCCAGGCCGCAACGCGGCGAGTCTCGCCAAAATGATCACGGGTGCCTCGATTATCGAACGCTTTACGTTGGCCGAAGGCTGTTTTGCCAAGCACGGGACGAATATCGCGACGACCTTGCTTGTTCTGGATAAGCTACCGGATCTGCCAATGATTCATAATATTCACGTTGCGGCCTTAGCTGAACTAACTGACCAGCCAAGGCCCCTGCCACGCCGGGAGATCGAACCACAGACCAGAACCCCATCGGCAACCAAATCAATGTTCGGCGGCTTTGTCCGCCCTGCAGAGCCGGTGCAACCCATTCCGGCTCACAGGCCAGTTGAAGACGCCGTCACACCTGTTGTTTACACCGCACTCGAGGAACCTGCTGCGCTAGGCGAACAAGTTGGTGACTATCTTCCGTACCGTCCGGCACGGATGCTCTTCGAGCAAGCCGGCGAACATCCTACAGCCCTTGTCGAAAGTCTTGCCATGGGCTCGGTAGCGCCGCCCAAACCCGATTACCGACTTATGCTACCAACGCGCATCGTCAAAGACCGGGTCTTGTCGGCCGCACAGCTTGAAACGGTCGCTTATGCAGGCCAGGCCCACGCCGACTGGCTGGCCGGCAGTATTAACGACGAGAACACTGGGGAGGTGATCGAAAGACGGATCCGCAAGGGGTATTTTCTTGGCGACGGGACGGGAGCAGGCAAGGGGCGCCAGATCGCTGCCACTATCCTCGACAATTGGTTACAGGGACGACGCAAGCATATCTGGGTGTCGAAGAACGCAACCTTGCTTGAAGACGCCCGCCGGGATTGGACGGCAGTTGGCGGCATCGCCGCCGATATCCAGCCCCTCAAAAATTGGCCACTGGGTACAGACATTGCAATGAGCGAGGGTGTGCTGTTCGTTCCTTATGCCACGTTGCGATCACAGCGCGAAGATAGCAGCCGCCTGACCCAAATATTCGATTGGACCGGCCCCGAATTTGATGGTGTTATCGCCTTCGACGAAGCTCATGCAATGGGCGGCGTTGCAGGCGGTGAAACCGCTCGCGGCAAGACCAAGGGTTCTGAACAGGGAATGGCCGGCGTGACCCTGCAGGACAAATTACCAGCTGCGCGTGTTCTTTATGCTTCGGCGACCGGCGCGTCGAACGTCAATAATCTCGCTTACGCCGTGCGCTTAGGCCTCTGGGGCCCCAATACGGCCTTTCCGACGCGTGATCTGTTCATTGAGGAAATTGCCGCTGGCGGCATAGCTGCGATGGAAGTGGTCGCGCGCGATCTCAAATCAATGGGACTCTATACCGCCCGTGCGCTGAGCTTCGCCGGCGTTGAATATGAAATGCTTGAACATATTCTTTCCGCCGAGCAAATCGAAATTTACGACCGTTACGCCGAAGCCTGGTCAATCATCCACCAGAATATGGAAGCTGCGCTCGAAGAAAGCGGAGTAATTGATGCTGTATCGGGCGATACACTCAATGCGGGAGCCAAGGGTGCAGCTCGTTCCCGATTTGAAAGCGTCAAACAGCGGTTTTTCCAGCAGCTCCTTATGAGTTTGAAACTTCCGAGCCTATTTCCTGCGATTGAAGCCCATATTGCCGACAAAATGGCGATTGTCATCCAGCTTGTCTCAACCGGTGAGGCTATGCTTGACCGGCGACTGGCAGACCATGACGATGACGCCGCAAACGAGCTTGATATTGATCTTAGTCCGAGAGAATATCTTTTTGACTATCTCACCCGCGCTTTCCCAACCCGACAAATGCAGACCTATATCGATCTCGAAGGCGAAATGCGTTCGCAACCGATGCAAGATGACGATGGTAACCCGGTCCACTGTGCCGACGCAATCGCACGGCGTGATGCATGCCTTGAACAGCTTGGGGCAATGCCGCCAATCTCCTCCGCGCTCGACGCCATTATCACCCGCTTTGGCGAAGACAATGTGGCCGAAATTACCGGAAGGAGCCGCAGACTGTCCACCGCAAGCGACGGTCGCCAGCTCGTTCAGCGCCGTTCGGCGCGGAGCAATGCGGCAGAAACCGATGCTTTCATGGAAGACCGCAAGCAGATTTTGGTCTTCTCTGACGCTGGCGGCACGGGGCGCAGCTATCATGCCAGTCTTGATGTTCCCAACCAGCGCCGCCGGGTCCATTTTCTTCTTGAACCGGGCTGGCGCGCTGATGCGGCTATCCAGGGGCTTGGACGGACCCACCGCACCCAACAGGCAAGTTCCCCGCTTTTCCGGCCCGTCACTACAGATTGCCGGGGTGAACGGCGCTTTATCTCGACCATAGCTCGGCGGCTCGACAGCCTCGGCGCGCTCACCCGCGGGCAACGTCAGACCGGAGGGCAAAATCTGTTTGACCCGGCTGACAATCTGGAAAGCGACTATGCCATGTCCGCGCTCAATGCCTGGTTCCGACTGCTGCATTCCGGCAAGCTGAAAAGCGCTTCTTTCCAGGATTTCCAGAAGCGGACAGGCCTTGAACTCGAAGGTGAGGGCGGTGAACTGCGTATGGACCTGCCGCCCATCCAGCGGTGGCTCAACCGCATCCTCGCACTGCCAATCGCCATGCAGAACGCGGTCTTCGACGAATTTCTCGGGCTAGTAGATCAGCGTGTAGCAAAGGCACGGGAAGCGGGAACGCTCGATCTCGGGGTTGAAACCATCGCTGTTCAAACCCTCGAAATCGTCTCCGAGCGCTTGCTGCGGACCGATCAGTGCGGAGCGACAACCAAACTCGCCGAGCTTGCAATCACCCGGAAACGTCTTGTTCGCAGCCACGATGACATCGATTTTCGGCGTAGCTGGGACCAAAGCGCCGAGCCAATGAGGAACGATAGGTCGGGCAAGGTCGCGCTGATGGTCAGCCAGCGCGATTCGCTGCTCGACGATGGAACCACCGTCCGGCGCTTCAAGCTCATCCGTCCTGCACGTATCGACCATATCGACGACCAGGCGCTGGCCGAAAGCAACTGGCGGAAAATTCGCGATACCCAATTTGCAAAGCTGTGGAATGCTGAAGCCGAAGAAGCGCGCGATACCCTCGAAAATGAAACCCTGTTCATCGCTACGGGATTATTGTTGCCCGTTTGGCGCAAGATTCCCTCAAAGATGCTTTCGGTTGTGAGAATCGCAGCCGCTGACGGTCGCTCAATTCTTGGGCGCGTGGTCGACGCCGGTGATTTGGGCGCGCTTTGCGAAGGGCTAGGTCTTGAAGCGCCCAAACTCACTCCCAATGCAATGATTGAAAGCGCCCGCAGCGGTGCCCGGATCCCGGTCAACGGACCAGACCAGCTAACGCTCAAAACGTCTCGCGTGGCAGGCGCCCAGCGGCTCGAAATTATCGGCGCTCATGCCGCTCGACTTGGCTGGTACAAGTCGAGCGGCTGTTTCACCGAGATTATCGCCTATAAAACACGGCTTTTCATGCCGGATACAGAGGCCGCAACCATCCTCGAGGCGATTTGCGCGCAAAGTCAGACAGAACGAACCAAGGTCGCCTGAGCCGCACCGCTTTCTTTTGATAGCTGAGCAGATTGTGCAACCGATAGACCGGTTTTTATCACGGCTACGCCCCCAATCCCGGCACACCAGCGCCAATTCATTAAATCGAGACCAGCGACCCAAGCAGGCAACCCAATAGCCAGCGGCGCTTGCGCGCCCGCGCGGGCAGGAGGGGAGGGGGAAGGAGAATGGTGGGCCTGAAGGATGGCAATAATGTCATCCGGCTCTGGAGAACTTCGCT